>OZ245008.1:1205000-4140562 GCA_965223625.1 Nitrospira sp. | reverse complement strand
GAATTATTGCTGATCCTGATCATCGTATTGATCATTTTCGGCGCCGGTAAACTCCCTCAACTTGGAGAAGGCCTCGGCAAAGCCATTAAGGGATTTAAGAAGTCGGTCCATGAGGCCGACGCGATCGACGTCACACCCGGGGAAGAGCAGGCCCAACAAGCTCAGTCCCAAACCACTCCATCCGGTCACACTACGACCGAGTCGGAGTCAACACCATCACCCGGTCACCAAACGACACGACCGGATCAGATGAAACAGGGTTAGAAGTCCAGCTGAGGCGTGACGGCTGGAACACACAAAACCATCAGCATTACTGTACTACTGTGAATCATGTTCGGACTGGGCACAAGCGAGATCTTAATCATCCTGATCATCGCATTCCTTCTGTTCGGCCCCAAACAGCTGCCGGAAGTAGGACGGCAAGTTGGAAAGGCGATCAAGGGATTCAAAGACACTGCTGACGACCTCCGCAAATCGGTGGAACCCGAGCTCGATGTTATCCAGCAGGAGGTCAAAATGGTCGAGCAGGACTTCCAAGCTTCGATGAAAGAAGCGGAGGAAGAGATTACCGCCGCAGGCCGATCTGCAGAGGAGGGCAACGAACCAGCCAGTAAGTCGGGGTCCGCCTGACACGATGAGCGAACGCACTATGATTGCCTGCTAATGACGCGGATACCGACGATAGATCTGCTTTACTAAATTCTGCCTAGCAAGGATCTCCCCCGGCGACGATCATGTAGCTCAAGCCCATTGTTCGCGAGATCGGGCGGTCCAACTCTCGATTGGATCGGGGATAGAGTCGAGCTTCAGCTGCGTTGTTCTTTGTCCATGGGTATGGCTCGGGCGATTGTTACCTACGTGAAGGTGTTGACACCGTAACCTCGATCGGAGAACAGATCATGTCGAGCAGTTGGACCAAGATGTTCAAAGGCCTCGCGCCTCTTACATTTCTCCTGACCGTCGCTACCACAGCCGACGCAGCATTCGAGCTGCCCGAAGGTGAAAATATTACCAATCCAATCGTCATCGGCCGCGGCATTCCTCAAAAAGAAGCCTACGAACTATTCGACCCAAGGATCGGCCGAAATTTTGACCTCCGAAATCTCTGGATTCGCGCCGACATGCGAGTCCGCCCTGAATACCGAAATAATGTCTGTTTCGGCGGTGGGATTGGTGGTGCCGGCGAGTGCAATGCTCCACTTGGGACCCCCAATAGCCTGCTCGGCAAAGCCAACGATCAATTCGTTCTTCAACTCACCCGATTTGGCATCGGGTACGACCTATCTCCAGACATCAATTTCTATCTCGAACTGATCGATTCCCGCACCTGGGGAGGTAACCAAGACCCAATCACGCATACGTGCGGACCCGCGCTCAGCAGTGGCAGATCGACGTGCTCCCTCGGAATCCGTGCAGGCTACATGCTCATTCGAAACTTTGCCGGAATAAAAGGCCTCGGCCTCAAGGCGGGCCGCCAGTATCTCGTCTTCGGAGATCAAAGCCTACTCGGCCACTTCGATTGGGCCAACACCGGTTTCTCGTTCGACGGAATCACGACGAACTACAGCACTGACATCATCGACTCTTCTTTCGGCTGGTATAGACTTGCCGAGACCGATCTTCCGCAAGGCGCGCCGCTTGGGAGCGGAGGTCCTAATCTCTCACAATCAGGACAGGCAAAAAATGCGGCAGGGGACGTCGATATGCTCGTGTTCTATAACCAAATTAAGACGATCCCCTGGGCTCTGGTCGAGCCCTTCTACATCTATTACAAGAACAATCTCGGGGCAGATGGCAATAATGTCCAAGGCCTCGGCACACCCAAGCATGGCAATCAAACCCGCCACTCGATTGGGAACCGCATCGCTATCAAAAAGGGGGCGTTCGATTTTTCCAACGAAATCGTCTATCAATTCGGACAAATGGGAGACACTGCTGCTAGTGCCAGCAGTTTGTGTGGCGACCCCGGAGGCGAGGGGAAATGTCTCCACATCAATGCCTGGGCAACCAGAAACTGGATTGGCTACACCGCGTTCAACCTACCGGGAAAACCACGCCTCGCCTTCAATTTTGACTATGCTTCCGGCGACGGTCGAGCGAATTGTACATTAAATGCTGCATACGGCGCGTGTAAAACCGCCAACACATTCGAAAATCTCTTCCCGACCAACCACATTCACATGGGGTACATGGATGTCATGGCCTGGAAGAACATGATGAGTTTCTCCGGCAATTTCCAAGCGCGCCCCACGCAGAGTGATCACATTGAAATTTGGTACACGAACCTGCATCTCGCCAATGCGAAGGATAATTGGTATCGCGCCAGTCAAGGCGTCTATGTCTTTTCCAGGCCCGACAACACCAAGACGCATGTGGGCGACGAAATCAATCTTGTCTGGACCCATTTTTTCATGCAAGGCATGGTTGCGTTTCAAACCGGTTATGGCCATTTTTGGCCTGGTTCCTATGTTTCCCACAATCTAGGACGCCGGGCCGTCGGTCAAGATTGGGCCTACGCTCAACTCTGGATCAACTTTTAGGCCTCCCATTCATGAAGGCCTAAGTGCTTGCAATGCAGCCCTGAAGCTCACCGTACGTCTGGGTCACTGGAAACTGTGGGAACTCTTTCGGCAAATGCTCGGGCGGCCTGAAGAAAAACCCAGCATCGGCCTCCGCCAGCATGGCCGTATCATTGTACGAATCACCAGCTGCTATGGTGCGGAACTTTAGCGATTTGAAGGCGGCCACAGCGTGCCTTTTGGGGTCACTCATCCGCATGTGATACGCGGTGATCCGTCCACTCCCGTCAATCTCCAGCTGATTACAAAAGAGAGTTGGGAACCCCAATTGTCGCATAAGTGGTTCAGCAAACTGATAGAACGTATCGGATAAAATTACGACTTGGCACCGCTCGCGGAGCCACGCGATGAATTCCACCGCCCCTTCTAACGGTCCCATTTTGGTGATGACGTCTTGAATGTCATGGATCCTAAGATGGTGTTGACCCAGTATCTTCAGCCTCTGCCCCATGAGCTTATCGTAGTCCGGCATCTCACGTGTCGTGACCTTCAACTCTTCGATCCCAGTCTTCAAGGCCACGTTGATCCAAATCTCAGGCACCAGCACCCCTTCCAGATCCAAACACACCAGCACCGGCTCACGCATCTCGTCTCTCCTTGCTCATGTATGAAAACTTACTCTGCAGCCATCATTTGGTAGGATCCTGGTCGTTTCTGACAAAGGCTTGGCTCAAGAAACGCCAGGTCTTGTCCAACGCTTGATCGAACAACTCGCTCCCCTTCCACGTGCGACGACTCTGCTCATCGTGTCGCTCGGCCCATTCCAGCGCGAGCGGGAGCGGAATCAACCTCGTAGGATCCTTCGTTAATTCCTGCCACGCCAACCCCAAGACCGTACTCACCTGTATGGGCACAGAAACAGGGTTAATCGGATTCTCGACCAGGTCATCACAGAGCTGAGAAGGTGAGGTTACGAGCAGCTCTCGGCAAGCAGCTGGTCGGTCATCGTAGATGGAGCATATCTCTTGTTCTAGGAAGGGACATGGTAGGCGCAATGCATAATAACTGCGATTCACACCCTCCAAAGCTTCATCGTCCGCCGCCAGAGGCACATCGCACAAAGCGGCGAGCTGTTGCCACACACCGTGGATGAGCAGACGCGTCTTCGCTTCAGAAAAACGACGGTCCAGATGCTCTTGTTGATCCGTCGGCCGAGAACGGACCCAATCCCGCAATGCGAAGGCTTCTGGAACCGAGAGGGGAACCAGCATTCGACAGCAGGCGGCACAACCCTTGTGGCAGGAGACGGCCTTA
The DNA here is from genome assembly GCA_965223625.1 of Nitrospira sp. GTDB lineage: Bacteria > Nitrospirota > Nitrospiria > Nitrospirales > Nitrospiraceae > Nitrospira_D. The sequence goes on along the minus strand of OZ245008.1, from coordinate 4,136,729 downwards.
CCCCATTCGAGCGAGCGAGCCACCTCCAGGCCTTGAACCTCTTCGCCCAGACGGCGCATTAAGGGAACGATGGCAGTGACCGGCACAAACCCCGTGGGAACATCCACGGCACTCGTGACCTGCCCAGCCGGCGTGTTCAGGGCTATCTCAAACCGCTCTTGCAATAGGGGGCTCCTCTCATCACTAGATGAAAATGGTTCGTCATCACACTCACTGACCATGACTAGAAACTAATATGCAGGTGCCACCTCCATCAAGAGCCACCTCTCTCTACCCACGGCACATGAGCATACGGTACGACACAGACCTTCGGGCTTCAGAACATGCTGGCTCCACTTGCTCCTGCTCTTGCATACCCCCAAACGGCCTCACATCTAAGGCCATCTTCGCCGTTGTAGGACGCAGAAAAAAGTGTACACTAAAGAGTGCGCGGGTACATCGCCCCTGCCTATTTTCACGTAACCCATGCAGGTGCAACTTCATAGCCTGGCAGCACGGTGTACCCCCGCCCTATCCTTATCCCCCGCAATGGCGCCTCCGAATAGTTTACAGACCGAATAAGATCCTCTGTGAACCCTGGTCCTGAAATCCTAAACTCCAGGGGATTCTGTCCACTTCTACCCCACACCTGGCCTTGCTCCAGCCGTAAAGAAGCCCGATAATGGCATATGGAACCACGCGTTGTCTTCTCTGGCCACGTCATCGGACTCCTGAAGGAGTACATGCAGGACCTTGTCGATCAGGCCAAGCAAGAAACACGATCAGAGGAACAGTTCGGCTTTGCTCCGTCGCCATACCGACCTGACCAAGCCATTTCAGACCTCCTCGCCCTGCTGGACGACCGCATCGAATCAGAAGGGGTCCAAGTAGGATTGCCGGAAGGGTTTCTCCACGATATGTGGACGCTTTGTAACGAGGCAGTTGCACCAGTCTCCAACCGAGTCTGGCTAGAAGAAAACCTCGACGCAGGGAGCCTTAGCAAAGCTCAAACAAGGGAGCTCACCTATCGTGCCCTGATAGAGTTCATTGATTCCCGCGCACAGGGAAGAGGCTGATGCGGCCCTCCTTTCTCCGATGGTGCGTGGCGGTCATCCTGGTCCATACTGGCAACCAGCATGGACAGACGGCCTGTGGCGAACCGGCACACATGACTGATGGGCATCATGCGGTAGACCTCACACCAGTTGTGAGACAAGGCCTCGAACAACCGGTCTATCTTACCCATGCCGGTGATGGGTCGACGCGGCTCTATGCGGTTGAACAGCCTGGTCGCATTCGCATACTAAAGGACGGGACGCTCCTCTCCCGCTCCTTTCTCGACATTACGGAACGAGTCCTTGCCGGTGGTGAGCGTGGTCTCCTAGGACTCGCTTTTCATCCCAAGTACAGCCGCAATGGACGGTTCTTCGTTCATTATACGCGCAAACCCGACGGAGCTTCCGTCGTAGCCGAATACCACCGTGGGTCAACAGCGACCTCCTCGTCCCCAGAAGAACGGATTCTCCTCACCCTGCCCCAACCCTATCCCAATCACAGTGGAGGGAACTATGGTTGGCGAGCGATGGAAGGCATGCATTGTTTTAACCCACCAACCTCTTGCAGAACACCCCAGGTGACTTCACCAATCTTTGAATATTCCCATGAAAAAGGACGTTGTTCGGTTATTGGAGGGTACGTCTACCGCGGGCGTGAGCTTCCTAACCTGACAGGCACCTATGTGTACGGCGATTACTGCACCGGGGAAATTTTCACTTTGCCTTCAAGCCCGAAAGACAGCCACGGCAGCCCCCCTCGTCAACTCATAAAGACCTCCTTCAAAATTTCGTCTTTCGGCGAAGATCCAACCGGTGAACTGTACGTGCTCGATCATAACGGGGGCATTTACCGTCTTTCAGCACCATGATACAGGACCGGTGCGGGTGATCATCCTCTCATGACCGACTTTTCTGACGCCACGCATAAAGGAGAAACAGGAATGGCCCCCAAGAGATTTTGGTTGATGAAGTCAGAACCCTCTACATTCTCAATTGATGACTTGCGGCGATCGCCCAAGCGGACCACCAGTTGGGATGGGGTGCGAAACTATCAAGCTCGTAATTTCATGCGCACAATGACCGTGGGCGATCACATACTGTTCTACCACAGTAATGCCAACCCGCCGGCGGTGGTGGGCATCGCGAAAGTGGTGAAAACCGCTTACCCTGATCCGACACAATTCGATAAGAAAAACAAACACTACGACCCTGCAAGCAAGCCCTCTCAACCTAGATGGGACATGGTCGACATCACATATGTCCGGCGCCTACAGCGACCGTTGACCCTGGATGAATTGCACAAGGAGGCTAAATTGAGCGGGATGGTCCTCTTGCAAAAGGGGTCGCGGCTTTCGGTTCAGCCTGTCAGCCCCCCGGAATGGCAATACATCATGAACTTGGAGAAACTCGACGCCGAGTCCAGATGCTAGGTACTGGCTTTGCCATCGTCCATGTAGCGGTGCTGCCAGTCCAGCCAGGCATGGCCAAGTTCGTGCGCGAGAATATATCTACGCCGCGTCACGGGAAGTCGCTTTCGTACATAAATGGTCTTGGTGTCGTCGTCCCAAATCCCATCGGCATTCGCATCCCGCTTATCCATCTCCGAATCCGAAAGCTGTCGGACGGAAATCCTGTACCCGAAGGGAAGGACCACCTGATTGGGAATGCGCAACATCTTCCTTCGTTCCCTGAGCATTGTTGCCATCGTTCACTCCAGCTAGCTTCACAATCGATTTAGCCTACCATAAGCAGAGGGGAGGAGTGTTGGTATTTTTATCTTTATATATCTTGCACTTATGTAATTTCATGCCAGTTCTCTCCCAGCCGCACGGGATCCATTTCCCCCCCATTCACCCTTTCCCCCAACGACAGAATTTGTGTATGATCGGCTTATGGATATTGTTCCTCATGAAGACCTAACGACGTATCCTCACTGCGTCCGCCTGACCGGGGTGAAGGTCAGAAACCGTGGAGAGGTGAAGAAGCTCGGTGCGGCCGGACTACCACTCCGTACCGGAGACCCGGTCTTGATCGAGGTTGAAGGTGAGCTCACCTACGGCATCGTCTACACCGAACCCTACTCGACGCCCTTCCTTCCCCCTATGCGAGCCATGAAATCCGTCCTACGATTGCCTGATCCAGAAGAAAGAGCCTTGATCGACAGACTCGAACAGCTTTCCCAAGAAGCATCTGCCTATTGCCGTACCAAGGCCGTTGAACGCGGCCTTCATCTCAAACTTGTCGAAGTCTATGGCGCCATGAGTCGCCGACAACTCACCTTTGTCTACACGGCAGACGAGCGGATCGATTTCAGAGAACTGGTTCGAGACCTCGCACGTCGTTTCGGAGGGCGCATTGAAATGCGTCAAGTCGGCGTACGGGAAGAAGCTAGACGGCTTGGCGGTATCGACACCTGCGGCCTGGTCTTGTGTTGCGCGAGCTTCCTGACGGATGTGAAACCCATCACGGCTAAGCAGGCCAAAAAACTAGAGCTCCCAATCGATGATCCCCGCTTGTTGGGGGTCTGCGGGAGGCTGAAATGCTGTTTACTGTTTGAAATGATGGATGCACAGGGGAGGATCGCACCTCAGGCCGAACACCTCATCACACCAACCAAGCCCAATTCCTCTTCCATGCCGAAACGGGAGTCTTAGTTCCCGCCTCTAACCTTAGATCCCTTTGACGGCCGAATCCTTTTCCCTCGACCTCACTCTAATGCTCAATCAACTGACCGGAGTTCCTCGACCCAGATGGGCTGGGTGAGCGTTCTTCAAACTTAGGAGGCTATTGCAATGAGAAAGGGATTATTAACCATTGTCACGATGGCGGCTGTCGGATGTAGTGGAGTGGCTACTCAAAAAGCCGTGAGCGGGGAATCAACCAGTCCAGCCGTCGGATACGATATTCATGTCCAGGCACCGCACATGATGCCGGATGGAACCCCAGGCGGCCCATTCCATCACTATTGCAAGGGGATTTCCGACAAGATCCTGCAATGCCTCCTCTTCGAATCCACGGATCCCAAGGCTCCTTTGGTCGCCATCGAATATTTTGTCGCCAAAGACCTCACACGCAAGCTTCCAGCCATTCAGTGGCACCGACATTTCCATGACCATAAAGTGGAGATTGCCACAGGCCGAGTCCAAGTCCTTGGGGTGCCACCGGACCAGGCCACCAAGATCGCGGAGGCTGCAGCGGAGACGGACGGCGTCATCTATCAGCTCTGGCAGCATGGACAAGAATTCCCTGATGGCACGGTGACCTTCCCGCAATCTCTCGGGCATAAATTCCCCGGCTATTCCGAGAAATAAGCCAAAAAGAGCAACCAGGGGGGGTCCTCCCCCACGGCACAGGGAGGGCTCCACCGATAGTTGGGAATGAATACAGGACGAACCATGACATCACCCGACCTGTGTCACTCGCGACCCCTGACGTTATTCGCGATAGCGGCGCTCGTCTCATGGAATCTCTCATCCTATGGCGCCGACGAAGCCGTGCTCAAACCGCGAGTGCCGCCCGACCAGATCGAAACCGTTAAGACCTGGACAAATCCTCTTCCTGCGACCGAGGAAACCATTGAGAAGGGCAAGAGACTCTTCCAGGGGAAAGCCTTCTGCGTGACTTGCCACGGAAAGGACGGGAAAGGATTGGGGGCTGATATTGAACCGGGCACACTCAGAGGTCCGCTACCGAGAAACTTCACCGACAAGGAATGGCAGGCGGCTCGAACGGACGGGGAACTCTTCTGGATACTGAAGAACGGAAGCAAGGGCACTGCAATGGCGCCGTTTATTCCACTCATTCTCTCTGAGGAAGAGGCCTGGCAGGTCCTGCGCTATGTACGATCGTTTGGCCAGCCTCAAGACTAACCCAAACGAGGTGGACGGCCTTAGCCGCCTGACCGGCTGTCTCTCGTCCCACAGACAGCGTTTCAGGAACTGACGGATCCTGGGCGCTCTTGGCTCTGTAGGAGTGACTGAATCGTCTCTCCTGCCAACTCCTTCTGTACGGCCTTGTCTCGTCGTCGCAGGAGAGCGGTGACCGGATCGGCGGACTCTAGGTGCGGGGCTATCCATGGCGGGCTCCCGTTGCGAACACTATCCAGAACCTCCTTGACGAAGATCAAGTCCGGTGATTTGATGAGGCTCAGCCCTTCCGGTTCTTGCAGACGGCCCACAAACCCATTTTCAACGAGACGCTCCACCTCTTCCTCCACCAGAGATAGGGGCATGTTCACTTCGCTCGACAGCTCCGTCAACCTCAACGGACGATCCCCCTTCTGGTAGTGATGCCCCAAAGCCCGCAATACTTTGAGAGCCAATTGTTCACGAAACACGAAGGTACCCTGCTCCCACAGTAGGCGAGACAAATAGGCGTTTGGATATTGGTGGAAGAACGAGAACTGTGCCCCGATGAGCACAATCATCCAACCCACATACAGCCATAACAGGAACAGAATCAGTACTGCAAAGCCGGAATAGATCGCGCTGTACTTGGCTGAAGACACGACGAATTTCGCAAAGGCTTCCCCCGCAATCACCCACAGGATCCCGGCGGAAATGCCACCGACCAGGGCCGAACGCAATTGCACTTGTGTGTTGGGGATCATCTTGTAAAAAAACGTGAACACCCCGCATAACATCAGGAAGGGAATCAGTTCACCGCTCCACACAACGAGCGTACCGAGCGGCTCCATCTCTACAAGACGCTGCACCAAGTCATGGTTCTGGAGCGACGCCAACAGACCGAAGGCACTAAAGACGAGCACGGGGCCCACGAGCACCGCGCTCAAGTAGTCGCTGAACTTTCGCCCCCAACTCCGTCCATGCTTCACCTGCCAGATCGCGTTCAAGGCCTGTTCGATCTTGTCGATCAAGGAGTAGGTGGTATAGAAGAGGCCGCCGATGCCGACGACTCCCAGCACACCGATCTTGATGTTGTCCACGAAACCAACGATGGTGGCCGTAATCTCCTGACCCTTTGGGCCGAGGGGTTCAAGGGTGTGAGCCAACGACGGTTCGATGACATGGTGAACGCCGAAGGCCTTTAGCACCGAAAACATTACTGCTAGGAAAGGCACCAAGGAAAGCAGCGTGGTAAAAACGAGTCCAGCTGCTCTGGCATCGAGCAAGCGATGGCGGAACTCCATCCCCACTGCCGTGGCCAGCCGAATTGCTTGAGTACCTACCCGTTGAGGCCATGACATAGTTGAGAGATCCTTCGTCCAGAGGTCTTGCTTCGAAAATTGAGACATGCGTGTGGAGCTCGCCATGAATCCTACCGCTCGGAGCAAGGTGTATTACATATATGCCTGACTTCCCAAGTCCGATGTCAAGCTCCCGCAACACCCTCACACCGAAACCCCCGATCACCTCCCACCTACTACAGCACACTCTACTTGAATGACATCAATTTGTTAATGGAGCAGTCAAGCCAAAAACGTAACGCCCTTATACCTCTAGACACTCCATCGACAAAGTGAGTGGCCTGCAGAGGCGCAGTGTGATAGGGTCCCTTACCTTATGCCGAATCCAGCTCCTTCCTTCACCCTGGTCGATGTTCCCGGCGCAGTACCTTTGCTGGGCCATCTGGGTGCGTTCAGGAAGCAGCCACTGGACATGCTGACGACCTGGTGGCGCCGACATGGCGATGCGCTCCGCTTTCGCCTGGGCCGAAGGACACTCTATCTGTTCAGCCATCCCGATCTCGCGGAAGAAGTCCTGGTTAAACAATCCGACCGGTTTGTAAAGGTCTACGATCCTCAGCGCCCGACCGGCCTCGCGATCGTCCTGGGCAATGGATTAGTGACAAGTTCAGGGGAGGTCTGGAAGCGGCACCGGCGCATTATCCAGCCGATTTTTCATCGCTCTCGCATGACCGCGATGGCCGATCGCATGGCCCAGGTCGGCGAACAACGCATCGCTGCCTGGGCAGACCGCGCGGGGGGCACCATCGACATCGCGGCAGAGATGATGCAGCTCGCACTGGAAGTGATCTCGCAAACGATGTTCAGCGCCAGCATGACCCAACACATTGAGAAGATCAGTCATGCCCTCCGCGTAAGCATCAAGCACGCTTTCGATTCGTTCAGTAATCCTCTGTTTCTTCCGCTATGGGTGCCCACAGCGCGTAACCGTGAATTTCATTCGGTGATGCAGTTCCTGGATGAGCTGATGTATGGATTGCTGGCTGAACGGCGGCAGAGTGGAGCGCACCATGATGATCTTTTAGACCTGCTTCTTCAGGCCCGCGACGAAGAGACCGGCAAGGGGCTGACCGATCAGGAACTGCGGGATGAAGCGTTAACCATCTTTGCCGCCGGACACGAAACCACGGCGAATGCGCTCGCCTGGACCTGGTACCTCCTCGCTACACACCCGGAAGCACGAGCCCGTTTTCACGAAGAAGTAGACCGCGTACTCCAGGGAAGGACGCCGAATGCCGACGATCTTCAGCACCTCCCCTACACCCGAGCCCTCTTCGAAGAATCATTGCGTCTCTATCCACCCGCCCCAGCTGTCCAGCGGAAAGCGGCCACTCCCACAACCGTTGGCAGTGTGTCACTCCCGGAAGACGCGTTCGTGTTGGTCGGCACCTATAATCTGCACAGACACCCGGCCTTCTGGTCCAACCCCGAACAGTTCTTGCCGGAGCGATGGCTGGATGTCGAGCGGCCGAGTAACCGCTATGCCTACATGCCGTTCGGCGCAGGGCCACGTACCTGCGTGGGTCTCCATTTTGCGTCAGTCGAAGGGCCACTCCTGCTGGCGCTGATCGGTCGCCGGTACGATCTCCAGCTTGCCCAAGAAAAAGTCGAGCCTTATCTCATGGTCACGTTGCGGCCGAAAGGTGGGATTAAGATGAGGCTTCACTCACGGAAGATTCCTGTCGCATCCACTGTGTAGGACCAGCAGCCCTGTTCACTCTCCAAAAAGGAGCGTCGAGCAATGATTAAATTAGTCATGTGCCTATGCAGACACCCAGCGCTGACCCGTGAACAGTTTCACGACTATTGGCTGAACAAACATGGCCCCTTCTTCATGAAAAATGCCGGCGCCATGCGGGCCAAGCACTATGTGCAATCGCATACTGTAGACACACCGTTAAATGAGGGCATGAGAAATTCGCGGGGCATGCTGCCTGAGTATGATGGCGTGGCAGAAGTGTGGTTTGACTCCGAAGAGGATCTCGTGGCGGCCATGAATTCGCCGGAGGGACAACGCTTCAGTGCCGCGCTGCTTGAGGATGAACGGCATTTTATCGATCACGGGAAGTCCGCTGCCTTCGTGGTGAGGGAGCATGAGTTCCCAGGGGACTCATAAGACGCTGCACCAGACATTCTGACGGGCGCCGGTAGCCTTTACGTGATACTGTACGTCGCAATCAACCGTGCCTTCTTATGGCGCGCCAGCATCGAGGTGGAATTGGGGTTCGGGCTGGGGTCGAGAATCAAAATCCGTTGTTTTTACTGAACCTCACTGACCAGTGTCCTGGCACATACAAATCAGGGTCTTCCTTGCTTGCAGAAAGGGTTTTTGAAAGAATTGACCCAGTCATGAACAGGACTCTGTGATGCCGGTTTTCCGTAGTTGTCACTTCAGCACACTCTGAGGGTCATCCGTGGACTCGCGTAAACTCAGCTCAGGGGGCACGCTACCCCCCATCACGTTGCCGCTCGTTGGGGGGGGCACCGTCACATTGGGGAAAGACAACACAGGTGGTCGATGGCTCATCGTCCTGGTCTATCGTGGGCTTCATTGTCCGATTTGTAACAAGTACCTCGCTAGGCTGGAATCCCTGAAAGAAGGATTTCGTGCGGCCAACGCTGACCTTCTCGCTATGTCTGCTGATCCGGAGGAGAAAGCCACGGAGATGGTCCGACGGCACGGGTTGAGTTTTCCGGTGGCCTTCGGGCTCGCCGTGGACGACATGCGACGCCTGGGACTCTACATTTCCCATCCTCGTTCACCCGAGGAAACTGATCGTCCCTTCGCGGAGCCCGCGACCTTTGCCCTCAATTCCGAGGGCGCCCTGCAGCTCATCGAACTCTCCAATACGCCCTTCAACCGGGCCGACTTGGCTGAGCTGCTGGATACTGTGGAGTGGATTCAAGCCAACAATTATCCAATCCGAGGGACGTTCGAATGAGCGTTGCCTCGGGGCGACCTGGGATCGAACGAGTCTCTGAAGACGGGAGCCGCTCAGCTCGCCTGTGATCCAGACATCACCGTACTCCACACCGTATCAACCGAGCCTGATGGTTCACAGGTAATGCCGTATCTTCAGTCTGCAGGCCTCATGTGTTGGGAGGACCACTGGGCAAACGATGTGAACCCTTCCGGACAGAGTGTCCGAGCCAGCGTTAGCTTCCGCTCCGCGTCTGGACCAAAGTAGGTGTAATCCTCGAAGTAGTTAAACATTTCCCGCAGCTCCTGGGCTCCCGGGAAGGGGAATGCATCAAAGACCGCATTGGGGATCTGCGTGACGGCGAGACGATGCCCCTGGGCGTTCAAGGTATCGACCATCTGCTGCCAACTGGTCAGCTCTGACGCTTGCGCCAGATGCTGCCCCTGGCCCACAACTGCTGGTTGCTCAAACGCGCGCGCGACCAGTCGCCCCAGTTCGGTCGGATCCCCGACATGGATACATGTGGCCGTCGGGTTCATCGGCACAGCCCATCCGTTCCGACCATCCCCGAGTGGTTGAGGAGCCATCATGCCCAGGAAATTCTGAAAATACATCGGGGCTTCCACGAAGGTAGTATACGAAAATCCCGCGGCTTGGACTTCGAGATCCACCAGGGCTTTGCCCGTGAAATGAATCACTTCGTACTTCCCGCCTGAGATTTCTTTGCAGTTGGGAAGCGTGGACCACACCACATGTTGCACGCCCGCCGCCTTGGCCGCCTTCACCGCGCGCGTCCCCTGCGCAGTTTCGTTCATGGTGGTGGCGGGATCCCAGAAGTTGGTCACCAGAAACGCACCAGCGGCGCCCTTGAAGGCCGGTTCCAGGGTGTCCGGCTTCGTCAAGTCTCCCTGCACGACCTCGCACCCTTGGGCCGTTAGCGCCGTGGCCTTCTCGCTCTTCGGATTGCGCGTGAGCGCTCGCACGGCAAATCTCCCGCGAGTGAGCAGTTCTTTCACGACGCCGCTGCCTTGTGTACCGGTCGCCCCCATCACAGCAATGATTGGCTTCGCCATCTTCTCTCCTCCTATTTTTGTTTGGAGTCTAGAGGGAGTACGATCGCGCTCTGACTCTCATTAAATGTCACAGTCGTTTGGGAAACAGGTATGCGGGATTCGGATAGTCTCCAAACCCTAATCTTCATTTCAAGGGGGAGTCAAGGGTCGGTTGAGACACAAACAAACATGTCTTATATGCAGGGAAGCATTTCGGCTGATGAAAGACCTCTCCTGCTGGCTCTAATCAGTCGTCGGTATGATCTACGGCTTGTCCAAGAGAAGGTCGAACCTTATTTGATGGTCACGTTGCGGCCGAAAGGTGGGATTCGGATGACGCTTCAGCCGAGAACGGTTCCCGCCGTCGCATCCTCTGTGTAGGACCGGGGGCAACTTCGTTAGCACTAAAAAGGCGGCGCGCTACACGCGCGTGCGGGAACCACCACCTAGAGGGAAAGACTACTGGAGGGCTTTATCCGTGCGCATCAATGGAAGAATAGCGCACGGTATACGCACGCGAGGTTTGGTGGGCCGTGTAGGGGTCGAACCTACGGCCCGCTGATTAAGAGGGACAAACGGCTATTTTTTATAAAGCTCGCTATTGCAACGGTTTCCCCAATTCATGCCACATTCCAGTATTTTAGAGTGTTCCCTAGTTTCTCTTCCTTCCCCTTCCTTCCATTCTATTCCCGCGACGTATGGTCACAAAAGTAGTCACGTCTATTCTGAGCGAGGACATAGTCCTGCCTGTTTAGGTTTTCCATTGCGTAACCTATTAACACAGATTGAAAACTGTGCAGGCATACTTGCCCTATCTCCGTAAGGCTGTACATTTTCAAATCTTTTCCCCAAACTGCATCTCAAATTGTCCGGGACCTCTTGTTCAAAGGAAGTGGTGTCATAAACTCAGCTTTTAAGAGTGTCTGATCAACGTTGTACCGATGTATTAATAAGAGCAGGGTTTGATGATGCCGGAACAAGATAGCACTAGTCACAATCTTGGATTACTGACAGTCAGCAGAGTTGTCGATCCTCAGACGAGACTCGTTACCTTTACTATTTCTTTCCCACCTAACCATCCCCCCGATGTCTGTTTTGATACAAATGTGTGGGTCAGCATGACAAGAGAGGATATTACCGCTCTTGAGAATCTACGGAGGAATAAAGGTTTTCGGTATCGATATTCGATCACGAACTATGTCGAGTTGCTTGCCCGGTTAGGTAGGGGACCAGCACCCGGATGGGACAATCCGTTTGCTATAGTGAGAGCGGCCTTTAGGAAAATAAAGCACCTTTGTGATACTTACGTCTTACCGTCGCCGGAAATGGAATATCTTGAGGAAGTTGGCTTATTCCACCTTATTGACCCCGTTTGGGTGCCGGATGTAGGACAAGTAGCTCTTGCTGTTGAAATAATAGCGAATGCCGAAACTCTTGGTGACATTACTGGCCAAGGAATTCGAACCGATCGTTCAATGAGACTCTCACGGTGGATGATAGATCCGAACCACTATTACCGATTGGCAGAAACAGATGAACAGTCAGCAAGTAATCTTATTGCGGAGTTGTACGATTTCGTTGGTCCAGAAATCCAGCGGGATAATTTGGATCCGCTAGGGGAATGGTTTCTTAAGCTCGCTACTTTCTTTCTCTTGTTCAGGCCGAGTCAAGGGCGAGCGACAGCTAATACACTAACTATAGAAGAACGTAATAGCTTTTTTGGAGGGTTCACACGGGGGGCAGGAAAACTATTTAATTCACATGCGACCTTAATTGCAATCAAGACCGTCAATTTCGGACAACGTATCGACCCCAATGATCTTTATGATGCTCTGCAGTTACTCACCCTCAGGGATAGGAATCGTCTTTTTGTTACAAACGAAAACAGCTTCTTCCGGTATCATGATGCAGACGCAATTCATCGCGTCGTTAAATGGGATGGATTTAGAAGATTTGCCGGATAATGGCATCGCATCTGCTCATTACATCATCGCTTCTTTCGGCTACTGCGTGCGGTAGACGCCTTGGCGTCCACTTTCGTCGAACGCATTTTGTGGCCTCCAAGATAACTTTTGGTTTGGCCCCGATCACTGAACTCCGATTTCTTCCCAGCAAGCGGCTTTCCATGACGATATGAAAGAATGTGTTGGAAGACTTTAAATCCAGGAGTACCGGGAAGCTCCTTTCCTGACAGCTTACCTTCGCGGGAGTATCTGACTTTTCGCTCTCCCCATATTGCCCAAACAAGACTCATCTGCGAAGTTTTTAGATAAAGTTCCAATAAATCTAGTCTAATAAATAGGCAATGTTGCTGTGTTAGCCATGGTTCACCCCACCATGTGCAAATAGTGGCACGTCTGCCCTGCTGATCATACATGTCCCACGAAGGAAGCTTGATCCAGCATCCGAGTTTTCCGGCCAGCTCTTTCGCCAGGACAACTCCTCGTTTACCCGCATTTGCACCGCTGTGGTATGACTCCCAGTTATTGTCTCGTACAGGTATCAGGGCCTTAAGATTCCTTGTAATTCTTTCTCTAACTGTCTGCGTTTGAGACTTACTCGTCCAGATGACCGTTCCGTCCTCTTTATTCACGAAATCGAAACCTGGGATTCTACGTTTCACTAGTCGCGTTTTGTGTGTGTCGAAATGCAGTTCGTCTAGACCATTATGTGGAAAGGTATCACTCCAAGCTGTTTCACCCGCGAATGTATAGTAATCACCTGGTTTTTCAGGTAGCCATCTTCCGCTCAGATTTTGTTTCTCTAGCCTTGTTACGAATTCATCCCCGTGTAGTGTCTTAACCAGAAAACTTCTTAAAAAGACGAAGCATTCCCGCTTCGAAGCTTCTTCTTCCTGATTAACAAATCCGTCAATCAAGACCCATGGCCCTTTCTCACTATGGACTTCGTCTCTTACAAGAAACGGTAACAGGTTTGGCAATTTACCTCGCTCGATCCATGATTTAAGTGATTGCTTACGGTCCCCAAGAATGTCAGCCGTTACCACCTTTAAGTTGGCTGGTTCTTCAGGAAAGCTAGGGTCAACATCAACATCACTTGGTCGACCCCAATATTGGGGATGCTGCTCCTGAACCAGGCCATTGTCTTCCCGAAACCCATATAACTCATACCAGGCTATCCATGAATACTTCTTGCCGTAGCGATCAATCCTGCCCTTATTATCCTCGTGTCGATCCCATCTGCCTGCAGCTATCAACTTGTCAATCTCGCCAAACGTTTCCAGTGAGTACCCAAGATCATAGATCCGCCAAAAGATATTTGAAAGAACCGACTTGTATTCTGGATGATTGAAGTCGTAATTGCCTCGATCAGGTACTAAATGTCCAACCGTATAGTTTTCGAAGTCCATCATGAGGGGCGCATTCCCATCACGGTATTTTTCTTCGTCCCGGTCGTCACTAGTACCCCAGATTCGTATTCCCCCATCCTTGTATGGAGGTCTAGTTCGTAGGAGTTCGACTTTGTCGAGAAGATTCGGGTGATGTGTTACAGCGATATCAATAACCCTTCTCGCATAATCTCTCATCAAAACATGGGTTGTAGAATGAGGGGATTCCTTAGCAAACATGGTCGCATAGATTTTATGAGCATACTCAGGTAGTTCAGTTGATCTAAACTGAGCCTTGTCAGCATCAAAGTGAAATGCCATAGCGACGCCGTACGACGCGGCTAACATGCGCTCAGGAACATAAGGATCGTTAAATGTAAGTGACTCGATCGTCATATCGAATAGTCTCTTAGGATATCTACGCCCATACCAATAAAGGGCGCGAGTAGTGGTGTCGCGAAGCAATCTATGAGTTGAAGTTAACAATAGGGCCAAATATCGAGCAACGAGGTAATAGCGTATGTCCACTAGGCCAGACGTAGCCCCGGACTCTCGAAATGTTTTTTCGAATTTTGTTATTTGTACTAGGAGATCTCTGGCATTCTGTCGAACAAGTTCGGACCAGCTTACATCACGGTCCGGGATCGTCAATTTTTTCACCATTTCAAATAAGAAGTTGCTATTTAATGGATGTCCAGCAGTGAAGGCGGTCTTTAGAGCAGAAGTTAAGAGGAGGGTTCTGTTTTGGGGGAACTTGAAAAGGTTTCTGAGTAGAGTCGTCTGCTCCAAACCAACGTGACCTGAATCCATTTCAAATAAAGCCTCGATAGAATAGGAAACTGCTACCGGATCGGTGGTGAGCATGTAGAGGTGTTTCCCCATGCAGGCTGGCATGGCAGCACATAGGCAACGCAATATATCTTCATTGAGAGGATGTGAGTTTCGAAAGTCACGGCTAAGCAATCTCTCTTTAAACAACTCTGAATTAACAAGTGCTTGAAGGGTTGACGCGTCTTGTCCTTGGAGAATTACAGCGCTGATAAGGTAGCCACCTAATAAGTCATATGTGAATGAGACAGTCTCCCTGTCACTATTCCAGTCGCGTGCTAACAGGAGGCCCTCGTCTAGCAGTGCCTTTGTAATCGATTTATCCCATTCGACCTCATTCTGATGCTTTCCGTCCAGCAGGAGAAATACCTCCTCATACTTCAATTGTCGGGTTTTATTTGTCCACAGAGCCTGTGCAAAATGGTTCATCGAGTGCCGAACGATCTGCGCGGATGGGGGTTTTGAAAGCCGGTAGCACACTTTGGTATCGATGGTTTCCAGATAGCGCTCGAAGACTTTGAACAAGGTTTCTTGTCCTATAAATACATCTTTCTCGTTTAGGCGGTTAGGATTGTTAATCTGGCAAAACATTCCCAGATATATCGGATGTAGAAACTGCTCGAGTGGAGCAAATGTGAGATCAGCCTTTATTTTGAAATATTCGAAGTATTTTGTTACAGCCTCTTCAAGAGAATGGCTGTCAAAGCCGTGAAGGTAGGCGGAATTCGGAGGAGGTGTTTCGTTCCAAACAGGCATTTGGTAAGTCGTCCTGCATGTAGTGATGAGTGCAATCCAAGGAGATCGGGTGAGATCTGAAATAAAGCTCGCCATGCCCTGTCGCCATACCTCAATGGTTGAAGCCTCGTTGAGGGAGTCAATTGCGACGAGCACTTTGGTCCCACAGGCTTCCGCATATGATTCCACCGCGCCAAGAAAACTATTCCAGTTGCAGCTAGCTGGTACATCACAAATTTCGCGTATCTTGTTTTCAATGGTTTGACCCATTCCAAACTGACCACCATGAAGCAAAATGGCGGGAAACTCAGAACTCACCCTATCATTACAGATGTGACAGGCTAAGTGGGTCTTGCCAGTTCCGGCTTGCCCAAAGATGTGGAGGTCGCAAGTCCGAAAATCGTCTATCTGGGTCGATGCTAGTGCTGTGAGTTCTGCCAATGATCGTGCGGAATATAAGGGCTGGAGAAGATCGGAAAGAATATGACGGGCTGAATCGTTTGAAGATTTCTCTGCGTCGGAAAGGTCATCCCCAAACTTTATCTTTGTATCGGAAAGAGATTGATAGCGTGTTTCGTATTCTGTGATATGAGAATACAGTGTAGCAAGAACTGTAGTTAAATCACTCTTTCGAGCCTCTACAACTCGACCTTCATTGAGTAATAGTCGAAATTCGAGAATGCCAGAAGTAGCAGACTTTAGAGCTTGATCCAACTGATTGATGATGTGAATAAGTCCGGCTATATCGCTCCATCCATCTTTAGTTCCGTGGTTCTGAATCTTCTTGGTAACTGAGTATAGGGTACGGAGTTCTTCTGCAATCTGGCCGCACACTTCATTAAGAGAACCCTCAAGGGACTTGTCACCAAGAAAGGAGTGTATGCGACGGTCAAGGGTCGTTTCAGTATGCAAAGAGGGGTAAAACTTGTCTCGGACTCTTGCGAGTTGTTTGTCCACCTGCTTGGCGAACCAATTCGGAGACAGTTCAAAGTCCCCGAAGAAGTAGTTATACTTCCCTGTCATTTGGGGATCGCTTAACATCTCGGACATTTCAGAGTCGCCCCAATGTTCAATCTCAACATCACGAGCCTCTGCCCGTAGCATGTCCTCAAACCACTTCAGCTCATTATCATCACCTTTTGCTGTGAAGTCCGTAGGAGTGCATAGAAACCACTTCGTTAGGCGAGAGTGTTTCTCTTTAGAGGTTTTAAGAGATCTAATTATGGAGCTCTTGCGAGAACCGTTCAGTCTTGGTTGAGGAAAGTAGAACTTAGCTTGCCAGCCCCATTCAGTCCCATCTGGTAATGTGAGAAAAAATTCAACTCCATCGCCACCGCCCGAGTCATCAATTGGCGTAAATTTGCCCAAGGACCCATAGAGTTTCTTGGCAACTTGAAAGCACAATTGCTCAAAACTCTTTCTCTTATCGTGGTGGTATGGTTTTAGCTTTGTCCAGTCAATCATTTCAGGAGTATGCCTAAAAACAGTGCAGGTTTCTGGGGTACCTTTACGCTGATGAGATAAGGACCGATTCCTCTATGATAATAACGAGACTGGGTACTTTCTTGTCGGAATCATTCTTTTGGAGAGACAGCGGATGATGGTCCAAAACCCTTAGCATTTCAACAATCAAAAAGCGGAGAAAATGAAGGGTTTCTGATGGCTAGAGTACAAGGGTCAAAATGAACTGATTTTGACCTCGTTATTTCTATCCTTTAGTGAGCAACTCAGAAAGAGCAAGGCGTACATGCCGTGGTATCCGGCGGTGGTTGACAATTCTTATCTTCGCATTTTTGTAACGGATCCACGGATCGCGCTCAAAGGTTTTTGAAAACTTGTTGCCATGACGGTGAAGCTTTCTGTTTTCCTTCCTAGTCACTACGGCCGCCAGTGCGAATTTCCTTAGTAACCTGCCGACTCCCCGCTCTGTGGGGTTAGCCATGTTCAATAACTTAGAGACGACAAATTTCCGAGGAACAACGTGTTCATGCACAAGCCGATCATCGCCAGGTATCACTAGGCCCTTCTTTTTCTTAGAACTTCGCCAGCACCGACTATTCCACTTCTTGTAACTTCTATTAGCGTCAGTGCTCCAGATCGGATTACCACGGTACTTACCCGGTGCCTCTGTGTAAGCCCAAACTGCCTTATCCAGCAGCTTCTTGAGTGGTATCATTGCGGATTCAGATTTTCGAGATTTCTGAGAGAGGCACCTTAGTGAGGCAGATGCAAGGCGAATAATGATCTCTTGTAGTTCTCGCCATCCAGCAGCAGGGTTATCGTAGGGAGCTTGTTCCTTCGAATTGCCCAATCGAGAGGGGTTCCGTGATACCTTCCCATTTTGTCTGACTTTCATCCTTGATGAATACCTCCGTCCGAGGGTCAGAATGATTTCTTTTTAAGCCGCCAATATATTGTTCCTGCTCTAATTCCTTGAGGGGTTTCCAGGAAGCCACAGTTATCAAAATGTCGTCACCTTCCAATCCTTGGTTTTCTACACGCCACCGCAACCGGGAGGATCGTCGTTTATTTAGCAACTGTATGTCTATCCCGATAGTAGTGAAGACCAATTGGAGGGCTTGAACTGCATCAACACCACCAGCGCATCTCCTTTTTTTGATCACCAACACTTACGATCCGAT
Source organism: Nitrospira sp. (assembly GCA_965223625.1). Classification (GTDB taxonomy): domain Bacteria; phylum Nitrospirota; class Nitrospiria; order Nitrospirales; family Nitrospiraceae; genus Nitrospira_D. The sequence continues at coordinate 4,118,962 of OZ245008.1, read as the reverse complement.
ATGGACAGTAGTAATCTCGATGTGGGAACCGCTTGGATTTCGGGAAAAAAAGGCGTGGTTTCCCGATGAGTATCACGATTTTCCTCTCCTTTTCCCCTGGCCATTAAAGTGTTCTCCTCGCGATGATCACTCCGAGGCTCCTAAATTTCATTGCCAATCCCGTGGTCGCTAAGATTACTCAACACCCCTTGAACTGCTGCGCCTGACACTGTTGCGCAAGTCGCTCGGCTTCGGCAAGCTGCTCAGGACTCATGCGAGTGGCGACTTTGTCTCGATATTCCGCTGCTTGCTTCTGCAAGTCGTCTGTAAAGCGTATCGTTGCCAGACTCCACAACATATACGCTTTCACATCATTCTGCGGCACCCCATGACCATAGAAATACAGTGCTCCAAGATTGTATTGCGCCATTGCATACCCTTGAGTGGCAGCTTTCTCGTACCATGTTAATGCCATGGCATAATCCTGCGGCACGCCTCGCCCGTTGCCGTAGATCATCCCAAGGAAGAACTGCGCCTCCGCCTCGCCCTTGTCTGCCTGTGCATGCAACGTTTGCAGTTCTTCTGCCGAAGGGATGACCGACACGGAGCAACACGCTTGTCCCGACGCGAAAACGAATGTGGCCATTAGAATTATGATGGGAAGGACGCGCATAAGACACTATCGCCCTAGGGTCTTAGACCGTCAAGAAATTGGGATTTGTTCGCGCAGAGGTTTAGGTACTAATGAGGACAACAGTACTGGGGCTCTGAGGCATCAAATAAATTGGCTTTTGAGCAGGTGAAAGAACACGTGTCTCCTCGCGACAAATCGAGATGACGTGTTGGGTTTCTTGCTTCGGTTTTTGCCTCCCTGTCTGCTCAGTGGTTATGCGTGCCAGGCTCTCTGAGGCCTCTATCGATTCTCTTAGAGTTGGCCTCATTACTTAGACTTTGCTGATTCACTTCCGACGATAACCCCTAAAAATACGGTTTTGAGGTTACAAAACTAGGTTTTAAACCTGGTTTAAACTGGGTTTTTTAGAGGGTTTCTCAGACTAATAGCAGGAAAACCAGCTTCAAAAACCCATTTACCCCAAATCGTCGCTACCCCCCCTGAAATACCGGGCGATAGAGTTGCTATACGCCGTGCCAATGCACTTTGACCTGGCACTGAAGTAGAAGCAAAGAGAAATACGCTATAGGAGCTCCTCGACGATCACGATTCGCGTGAGGATGGACCAACACCTGAGAGGGAAGGTTTCGAAACTACGAATCTCGCAATTCCTTGTGTGGGGTGTGGTGGTGCAAGTGGCCGGGATGGCCTTCTGCGCATTTTCTGAAAAGAACGATCCTGCCGTAGCTAAGATAAGATGTATTTTTTCGGTGAGCGTGTCACAACTAGATAACGAAACTTCTTCATGGGCGACAACCGTCCGGCTGTTGCAACCATCGCCAGAGCTCGCGAGAGAATGGTTCTAGTACGCTGCAACAAGCCGACCTTGCCCCCTCCCCTCGATCATGTAATCACGAGTGGCTCTAGCAAAGAGCCAGCGGCATAGTCCACAAGGCTCTAGGTAGGGCCATCTTCGGGGATTGCACCGAGCGCAGAACTGTGTAGACTCCGGCCCGCACAGAGTCGAACCCAGGGCACACACCTCGGCCTCTGTACAACACACGCACGAGCGACAGACGGGAGTTCTGATGACCGTGCCCCTGTCTCCTATCCGGTGGTGGAGCACAAGCCGTATGCCGATCCTCTCCCTCGTCGTCGCGCTAGCGCTCCTTCTCATCCTTCCCGGGCTGGCAGCGGATATCAGCTATATCTACGACGACGCGGGCCGCCTGCGCGCCGTCATCGATCCTGCGAGTGACACCGCGATCTACGCCTACGACAGTGTGGGGAATCTGACCGGCATCACCCGACAACCATCCACGACACTCGCTGTGCTGCAGTTCACGCCCTCCACGAGTCCGATTGGAACCACCGTCACCCTCTACGGTACGAGCTTCAGTGCCACGCCGAGTTCCAATACCGTAAAGTTCAACGGCACGACCGCGACCGTGCTCACCGCCTCGACGACCGTCTTGACTGCGACGGTGCCGAGTGGGGCGACCACTGGCACAATCAGTGTGACTGTGGGGGCCAACACGGCGACCAGCGCCGCCTCCTTTACCGTCGGCAGTGGCGCCCCGACGCTGGCCAGTTTTACACCGGCCGTGGCCAACTCCGGTACGACTGTGACCCTCACCGGCACGAACTATGATCCGACCCCGCTCAATAACCGGGTAGGCTTTACGGCGGCCATGGGCGCGGTCGCGACCGCCACGAGCACCAGCCTCACCGTGCCGGTGCCGAGCACCGCGCAAACCGGACCGCTCTCGGTCTCGACGTTGACTGGGACGGCGACAAGTAGCACCGAGTTGTATGTCGCTCCACCGGGGGTCGTGGCCGCCGATGTGCAGTACACCGGACGCATCACGGTCGATGGGGCAACCGTCGTGGCATCGATCACGACGGCCAACAAGACCGGATTGATGGTGTTCAATGGCACCGCCGGGCAGCGGGTCAGTGTGGGCTTCAACGCGGTGACCGTGCCGCTGTTCACGGCGTCCGCCTATCGCCCGGATGGCGTCGGCATGACCGTTCCCGTGCCGACCTTCGGCACCGCCGGCGGGAGTCTTGATCTTGGCACCTTGCCGCTGACCGGCACCTATACGATCGTGCTGGATCCCGTCAGCATCTATACCGGCAACATCACCGTCACCGTCTCGACCGAGCTGGCGGGCACGATCACCCCCGGCGGCGCGGCGGTTCCGATCACGATCAGCCGGGTCGGCCAGAATGCCCGCTATACGTTCAGTGGCACGGCGGGGCACACCATCAGTCTTGGGGTGACCTCCGTCACGATGCCCTCCCTCGCGGTGTCCATCGTCAACCCAGACGGGACGAACTTGGTGGCGCCCACGACGTTCAGTACCAGTGGTGGGGCAATCGATAGTCAGGTTCTGTCGTCGACCGGGACCTACGCCATCGTTGTCGATCCGGCCCAGGCCTTCACCGGCAATGTGATCCTCACGCTCTACAATCAGCCCGATGTCTCTGGGAGCATCACCATCGATGGGGCCACCGTCACGCCCAGTCTCACCGTGCCGGGGCAGCGGGCCCGCTACACGTTCAGTGGCACGGCGGGGCAATGGGTCAATCTCGGCCTGACCGCCGTCACGATCAGTTCCAGTTCCGTCTCGCTGCTGAACCCGGATGGGACGACGTTGGCCTCCACCACGATCGGGACGGGTGGCGGCAGTCTCGATCCAACCACGGCCTTGCCCACCACCGGCACCTACACGATTGTCGTGGATCCGACGGGGCTGGCGACCGGCAGCATGACGCTGACGCTCACGTCGCCCGTGACCGGGACCATCACGCTCGATGGGGCCTCCGTCCCGCTGAGTCTCACGAAGGCGGGTCAGCGGGCGCGCTATACGTTCACCGGCACGAGCGGCCAGTGGCTGAGCCTCGGTCTGACCGCTGTCACGATCCCCTCCAGCACGGTGACCATGCTCAAGCCTGACGGGACCACGCTGGCTGGGCCCACGACCATCGGCACGAGCGGCGGTGGGCTCGAACCACCCAGCACGCTGCCCACGACCGGCACCTACACGATTGTCGTCGATCCGTCGGGGACGAATACCGGCACCATCACGCTCACGCTGATGTCGTATCTCTCCGGCACCTTGAATCTCGACGGCACGGCGACGACCACGACGATCACGCCGATCGGGCGCAATGCGCGCTATACGTTTAGTGGCACGACCGGGCAGTGGGTGAGTCTCGGCCTGACGGGCGTGACGATCACCTCGTCCACCGTCACGCTCTGGAAACCGGACGGGACGCAGTTCGCCTCCACGACGATCGGCACGGCTGGCGGGAGTCTCGATCCACCGACGGCGCTGCCGACGACCGGGACCTACACGGTCACCGTGAATCCTGCCGTCCAGTACATGGGCACCATCACCCTGACGCTCTCCACGGAGGTCACGGGCTCGGTCACCATCAACGATCCGGCCACCGCGATCACGATCAGCCGGGCCGGACAGAATGCCCGCTACACGTTTGCGGGCACGGCCAGTCAACAGGCCACGGTCAAGATTACGGGGAATACGCTGGGCACCGTCTACGTCAATCTCTATACCCCCAGTGGAGCCTGGCAGACGGGGATGGGCAGTGCTGCCGCGAGCTTTAATCTCCCGACAGTGACGTTGGCGACCACGGGGACCTATACGGTGACGATCAATCCGCAGGCCACGGCCACCGGCAGTCTGAACCTACAGGTGACAAGCCCATGAACGACCGCACGCACGCGACGCCGCTGACCCGAATCCTGTGCACCTCGCTGCTCAGCCTGGGGCTGGTCCTGGGCCTCACTGTGCTCACCGCCGATGCCTTTACCCCGGTGAAGGCGTGTACGGTGGGCAGCACGCCGATCCACCCGGGGGAGTATCTCTCGACCGGGCAGAGCGGCAGCATGTACTTTCAAGGCCGGACGGGCACCACGTCGATGGGCTCCTCGGCCATCTATAATGCGGCGGCCTGGATCAAAACCTGTTGCCCTGCGGATCCCATTCCCTCGAACTGGGCGGGCCCCTTTTTCGGGGGCTCCATGACGCAGTGTGCCCCCGGCGGGGGTGACGCGGGGCAAATCTCCTACTTTAATCCCCTGTTGTCCGGCACCTATACGAGTATCACCTGGGGCACCTACTGCGTCGCAGGGAATAATCCCGCTTACAACACGATCTTTCATTACACCGGCCAATCCAATGACGCCGTGTGCCCCCCTGATCCACCGGAGGAAGCGACGACCCCGAACTGCCCGGACGGCTGTGACGCCGATCCGGTGAGTATGATGACCGGCCTGTACTACCAACAGGACACCGACATCGAGGTCCCCGATGTCCTGCCCATTACCCTTACGCGCACCTATCGGACGAAGGATACGGCCTCGCATGCCTTCGGCATCGGGGCGAGTCATCCGTACGACCAATATATGCTCCGTGATGATCTCTGCTCGGAAGTGCGGATCATCCTGCCGGACGGCGGCTACCGCGCCTTTCTGCGCACGAGCGGGACCACGTGTTTGGATGCGACGCTGCAGCATACGACCACGCAAACGGCGTTCTACGCCGCCACGATTGCCTGGGATCAAAGCCTCGAACGCTATCGACTGAAGTTCAAGGATGGGACGGAATGGCGCTTCAGCGACTATGGGGCGCTCGTCGCGATGGTGGACCGCAACGGCAATCAGCTCACCCTGACCCGGGCGGCAGCGGGCGGCTTAGCCGGAAACCTGAGTCAGATCACGACACCGAACGGCCGGTATCTGACCTTTACCTACGACACGAGCAACCGTATCACCCAGGTGACCGATATTCTGGGGCGGACGATCACCTACACGTACGATGCCAACGGGAATTTGTGGAAGGTGACCGATCCATTGAGCGGCGTGCGTGAGTATACCTACGATGCCTCGCATCGCCTGCTGACCGCCAAAGAGCCCAACGGCAATCTCCATGTGACGAACACGTACGACGCCAATGGGCGTGTGGAAACCCAGACCCGCCCCGATAGCACCACCTATCAGTTCGCCTATACGCTGGATGGGAGCGGCAAGGTTACCCAAACCGACATGACTGATCCACGCGGCTACGTGAAGCGGCTCACGTTCAACAGCGCGGGCTACACCCTCACGAGCATCGACGCGCTGGGCGAACCGGAAGCACAATCGACGACCTATGCCTGGCAGGCGGGCACGAATCTGCTCCTCAGTGTGACCGATCAGCTCAGCCGCAAGACGGCCTACACCTACGACAGCCAGGGCAACGTGCTCACCGTGACTCGGCTCGCCGATACCGCCAATGCGGTCACGACGACGTTTACCTATGATTCGACCTTTAACCAGGTTGCGACGGTCACCGATCCCTTGAGCCATACGACCACGTTCGGCTATGACACCAACGGCGATCTCACCTCGATCACCAACGCCCTCAACAAGACCACGACGCTCACGGTCAATGGCCAAGGCCAGCCGCTCACGATCAAGGATCCCCTGAACAATATCACCACCTTCACCTATGACCTCGGGGATTTGGTCAAGGTCACGGATCCGTTGAATCGGGAGACCACACGGATGCTCGATGCGGCGGGGCGGCTCCGCAGCCTCATCAATCCGCTGGGGCAGAAGACGGTCTATACGCCCGATGCCTTGGATCGCATCACGCAGCTCACCGATGCCATCAATGGGGTGACGCAATTCGGGTACGATGCCAACAGCAATCTCCTCACCATCACCGATGCGAAGAGCCAACAGACGGTGTATACCTACAACAATATGAACCGGACCACGACCCGCAAAGACCCGTTGCTCAATACCGAGACCTACACCTATGACAACAATGGCAATCTGGCGACAGTCCTCGATCGGAAGAGTCAAACCACCACGTACACGTACGATCCGTTGAATCGGCGCACGAAGGCGACGTTCCAGGATGGCACCAGTACGAACTACACGTATGATGGGGGCAATCGGCTCACGCAGGTGCAGGAGAAGAACAGTGGTGGCACGGTGACCGCCACGATTACGAGGGCCTATGATGGGCTCGATCGACTGACGCAGGAAGTCACGCCGCAGGGGCAGGTGGACTATACCTATGACACTGCCTCGCGCCGTACCACCATGACCGTCGCGGGCCAGCCGCAAGTGACGTATACCTATGACAACGCGGATCGGTTGACGACCATCGCGCAGAGTACGAGTACGGTGACGATTGGGTATGACGATGCGGATCGACGCACCAGTGTCACCTATCCCAACACCAACAAGGTGGAATACGCGTATAACGCCGCCTCCGAACTGACGACGGTGACCTACAAGCAAGGCACGACCACGCTGGGGACCTTGACCTATACCTATGATGCCGCCGGCAATCGCATTAAAACCGGCGGGACCTTTGCCCGGTCGAATATCCCTCCGGCCTTAGCCAGTGCCAGCTACAACGCCAATAATCAGCAGACGGCGTTTGGCACCACCACCGAGACGTATGACCTCAACGGCAACCTGGCGACTGTCACGGATACCGGCGGGACCACCACCTTTACGTGGAATGCGCGCAATCAGCTCACGGGCATCAGTAGAACGGGTCTCACTGCCTCGTTCACGTATGACTCGTTCGGCCGCCGTACCGGTAAGACCATCAACGGCACCACAACAAACTTTCTGTACGACGGCTTGAATCCTGTGCAAGAGAAGGACGGCGGGACGGTGACTGCGAATCTCCTCACCGGGCTTGGCATCGACGAGTTTTTCACCAGAACGGATAGCGTGGGAGTCCGTGCTCTGATCCCCGATGTGCTTGGTTCGACAATTGCGCTGGGTGATGGCACAGGCGTGCTGCAGACGCAGTACACCTATGAACCGTTCGGCGTGACGACACAGACGGGAGCTGCCAGCACAAACAGCTATAAGTTTACAGGCCGAGAAGATGATGGGTCAGGACTCTATTACTACCGTGCGCGGTACTATCAGCCAAGATTCCAGCGGTTTATCAGCGAGGATCCGATCGGGTTTAATGGAGGGGATGTGAACGTCTATGGGTATGCACAGAATAACCCCATAAAAAGGATCGATCCTTTAGGGCTAGAGTCTGCCACCGTTATTTTAAACATTGATCCTTTTAACGTTCCCTATCCCTATGATCCTTCGTATAGTCCAAGCGCTGTGAACTGTGCAATCTACTCAGATAATTCATTTTTGACCTATCTCTGTCTGGATTACTTTCCGAGCGGACCAGCAACAAATTGTACACGAAAATGTGTGCAGGGTTACTATCCTGATCCTAATGTGAAGATGAGCAGATTCGTTCGAGAGCTTTACACGATCGGTTACTATGTTCCCGTACATCCCATTTGTTTCCTCCGGTGCGCATTTCCACCCTGGGGTTTCTGCCCTCAAACTCGCTCATGATAAATGATAGCTGGTTTGTTTAAGGACAGGGGTCAGGTAATAATCTTTTGTGGGCTCGTGCTCTCAGGGGTGTGCCTTGTCTTCGGTCTTTTCACAAGTTACAAAGGAGGGCTAGGACTCGCTGCTTACCTGGGACCCATCTTAGGTACCATAGTTATGGTCCTATATATGATCAAACTGGTGGGGGCTTTTGTTAAGGACATGGCTCAGGAGTTCTGGTCCGATTTATGTTTGGTCAATATGGGTCTAACTTTGATTGGTCTGGGGTTTGTTCTGGTTGACATTAAAGAAATAATCCCGGTCGTTTTCCTATGGGCAGGTGCGATAGGAGGAAGTTTCGCCTGGGCATTCTATAAGTCAGGGGCAATTTACTCACGCATTGGTCTGGTAATCGCTCACGTACTTGTCCCAACATTACTTTATCTTGCCTTATCGACGTGGGAAAGCTTTTCACCAGCATCTTACCAACCCAACGGAGCCGAGGTAGTATTAGCAATAGGAACATCTTTGATATCCATACCAATCATCATGAGTACTGTGTCAACCCATTCCCCCCCTAGCCTAGGAAACAACGAAACGGGTATGTGATTTTCTATTGTGCCATTCTCATGGTCATGCAACCAGTTGAACCTCATGTGAAAAGAACTCATGACCGTGACGTACAAGCAAGGCACCACCACCTTGAGGCCACTCACCTAACCAAGGAATAAGTTTCTGTCCTTGCAATGGCTTTATCGATCAATAGATAATCGAATGCCCGTTATGGGTGCTCTCGTTTTACTCCTCATCATGTTGACCGGTTGCACGCTTGACTGCGAACATGAGCTCGTGACAGAAGCGACATCACCTGAAGCACAATACATCGCAGCAGTCTTTGATTCAAACTGTGGATCTACCACTCCATTCTCTCGCCAAGTACTTCATAGAAAGGCAGAGGGAACTTTTTCTGGTGACAATGAAGAAGATGTAGTGTTCAGAGTTAAGGGTAAGCGAAATATCGAGGTTCGATGGGTTGATGCCGAGCATCTTAATGATTCGCCGTTCACCAAACAAAGATGACATCTTCAAAGAGATAGGTGATTGGTACGGAATCAAAATCAATTACGTTGCCGACTGGCCCACGTCTTCTTTCCCTTAACGACACTGTCATACAGTCATTGCTTGTGCATGCCCCGCTTATTTATATTCTTCGACCTGCGCGACGATCAATGGGAGCGGATTCGCGAACATTTCCCCGAAGAGCACATCCCGGACAGCCGGCCAGGACGTAAGCCCGTCCCCACGCGTGCCGTGTTGGAAGCCGTGCTCTGGATTCTGAATACAGGGGCCCAGTGGCACCTGCTGCCGCAGTGTTATCCCAACTACACAACTGTCCATCGGCGATTTCAACAGTGGTGTCAACGGGAGGTCCTGCGTGAGGTGCTGACCCAGTTGGCGAACACGTTGCGTGAGGCAGGGACGCTCGATGAACGAGAGAGTTTCATCGATGCCACGTTTGCGGCCGCCAAGGGCGGCGGTGAGGCCGTCGGACTCACCAAACGCGGCAAGGGCGTGAAAATCCTCGCGATTGTGGATCGGCACGGACTGCCTTTTTCTGTGAGCACACATGCGGCGAATCATCATGCAGTCACGTTGGTGCAACTCAGTTTCGACTTCTACATGTTGGAGGCCAAGCCCGAGCACCTCATTGGCGATCGCGCCTATGACAGTGATGGGCTCGATGACGACCTCAAACAGGACGGCGTGAATCTGATTGCGCCGTATCGCTCGACCCGGAAACTGAAAACGCAAGATGGACGCCACCTACGCCGATATGAACGTCGCTGGCTTGTCGAACGCTTCTTTGCCTGGTTGCCGTGGAAACGGCGGCTCCTCATACGCTGGGAGTATTCCGCCACCAATTTCCTCGGCTTTGTGCAGCTCGCCTGCATCACCATGCTCCTCAAACAATTTTGAGATAGGTTCTACTCCACCGACCATCGGACCAGCGTCACACATCCTAATACCAACCATGACGCTGGCGTACAAGTAGGGCACCGACACTGGGGACCTTGACCTATGCGTACGATGGGGCAACTCAAGACGGGCGGCGCGTTTGCGCGCATCAATGTGCCTCCGGCACTCGCCTCGGCCTGTTACAACGCCAATCGATCAGCAGACGGCATTCAGCACAACTGCTGAGACGTACGATTTCACGGAGGACGTGGCGACGGTCACGGATGCCAACGGGGCCTCTTGAACTTACACCCATTGGCCATTGGAAAGGCGAGTTGGTGTGAGCCACACGTACCTCCCCACCGGTGAAGGCGGGCAACCGGCAGGGTCATCCCAATAGCGTACACGTCCCTTCCTCCGTTGCTGCAGTTGTTGGGTCAGGGCCTGGAGCAACGGCGGATGCGCAATCATCGCCTTGGCCTTCGCCAGGTACACCCCCGCTTTCTGCTCCGTGTCTTGGTTGATCAGATTGGGCCACATCAGGGACCCGATGTCCTTCAGGCGGCGCTGCCCCTTCATTCTCAGGTCATAGACGCGCAAGTAGGCAAAGCCTTTCTGCGGTGATCCACGCATGGGCGTCCGCTTCTGTTCCCTCGGAGATCGGTTCTTCCACGCCTCATCGACCAACTCACGAAGCGCACCCAGCACCTCATCCTTGGGTCGCCGCAGGTCAATCGCTGCGACGCCCCAGGGCGGGTTGGGACATTCAGGGATCTGGACCAGGAAGAGAAAGCCCTTCACCTGTTGCGCCAGATGAGGCAGTGCGGTCCGAAGCAGGTCCAATCCCTGCGTCGCGGCGTCAAACTCCACAGGGTCCAGTTGCGCGAGGGCCGACAGAGACGCGGCTGTCCTTGTTCTATACGCCCTCAGCAGAGCTTCCGGATCTACTTCCGGCCACTCAGCAGGATCGGGCGGGTCCTCACTGGGGGACAATCCCCAGCGTTGACTGAGCCACCCCAGCTTCACGGCCTGCCGTTCCGGATCTCTGATGGCATGCACCTTCCGATAGGCTCGCCCGTACTGGGGGTTTCTCCGCACACATTCTCGATGTAACAGATATAAGCTCTGGATTTCCCGTTGACTTTTTCGACCCATGGGCGACCTCGTTGAAAAAGTCCCCCGCTCGGAGGGGCCCCCCTGAAACCGCGCTACAGCTCTCCTTCGGAGTGACGTATCTTCCAGGCACAGTACAAAGAAGCGCATGAGCGCGCAAGTTTTCGGGAGATTCTATGCGCCGATTCAGAAAGGCCTCACAGAAGCCCAGCACTGATCGAGATTCAAGCGATGATCAGCGCGATCTGCTCACCGCCACGACCGTCAGGTCATCACAACAGAAAGGAGTGCCCATGACACAGCAGGCAACAGTGACGAAGAAGACGCGAAAGAAATCCGCGATACACGCTCGGTCTCCACGACCGTGGGTACTGCGTGATTCTGAGGTGCTCAGTTTGGTGTTTCGAGCATTTGAAGATCTGACGACCCTTCACCTGCAGTGCGCGCTGAAGGTGGCATCTGCGCGCAAAGTGGAACAGGTGTTAGGGAGTATCCTCTTCGAGCCTGAGGAATCGGGGCTTCAGCACTGGAGCCGGATGGCTGAGAGGGTCACCGCGAGTCGGAAGGTTCTGGATGACATGGTGACAACTAATCGGCTCGTCCATGCTGATTGCCAAGACACCTATCGGCGCATGCTGACGATCCGGATGGCCTGGACTCATTTCGAGAAAGATTCCAAACAACTACCTCTCATCGATCGGATCACGGAGTCTTTGCGTCGGGTGCTCATTAGCTATGCCGCGGCTCAGCCACGACGCCCACAGAGAACGCGTCGATCGAGACCGCCGGTCACTCGGGACAAACCAGACGCTGGAAAGGCCCGTGTCAGGGAAGTCCTGCGAGGATGACCGTGGGACGAGTTCAAGCTATGGGGTGCGCGTGATGAGGCTGCTCAACGTCAGAGACGTGGCCATCCGGTTGCAGGTGAAGGACAAGACCGTCTACGCCTGGGCTGCACAGGGGAAAATTCCCGTGCTGAAAATCAATGGGATCCTCCGCTTTGAGGAACAGGCCATTGACCGCTGGCTGCAGGCTTGTCAGATACCCACCACGCACGCGGCTCCGTCTGTTGCCAACAGGCGTACGGTGTCCGTCCTCCCCGTAGATCACCTGATTGAGCGCGCGACACGGGCCGTCTACACTTCCCGAGGGGAAACCAGACCACTAGCGAGCCCATACAGAGAGGAGGACGCTCATGGGGCTCGTTAAACGAGGGAAGTATTGGTGTATGCGGTTCACCTATCAGGGTCGGCAGGTTCGGCGATCCACCGGCACCGGTGACCGACGGTTGGCCGAAGCGATTCTGGGGAAAGTTCGGGCGCAAATTGTAGAGGGCCAATGGTTCGAGAAGGAAGCGGCAGACACCGAAGCGGCAACTCGAACGTTCGAGGAACTCATGGCACGCTATCTGACTGAACATGCCGCGAAGAAGGCGCAGCCCCGCCATTATCGAGGCTATGTCCGGAACCTGAGCGCCTTTTTCGGAGGCCGAACGTTGGTGGAGATTACGCCCAAGCTCATCGTGGCGTACAAGAACCGCCGCTATGCAGCGGGACTCAAACCGGCGTCGATCAATCGCGAACTGGCCACCATGAAAAAGGCCTTTAATCTCGCCGTGAAAGAGTGGGAGTGGTGCCAGGAGAACCCCGTTTCACGGGTCTCAATGGAACGGGAGCACAACCAGCGGGACCGTTGGTTGAGCCTGGAAGACGAAGCACGATTACGCCAGGCCTGTGCACCCTGGCTCGGCGATCTCGTGACGTTTGCCATCCATACCGGCATGCGCATGGGGGAGATCTTGGCCTTGACCTGGCGGGGGGTTGATTTCACCCGTCGAACGGTCACCATCCTGCGTTCGAAGAACGGCGAACGCCGGACCATTCCGATTAACGACACGGTCCTGTCCGTGTTGCGACGGAAAAGCAAGATCCGCTCAGTGAAAACGGACTTGGTGTATTGTAGCCAAGTCTTCACGCCACTAGAGGCGGGGCACGTGCGACGCGCGTTTCGATTGGCAATGAAAAAAGCCCATATCGAGGATTTTCATTTCCACGATTTGCGGCATACGTTCGCCACACGGCTCATTCAAGCCGGTGTGGACCTGTATAAGGTCCAACGGTTGCTAGGGCACAAGTCGCCCACCATGACCCAGCGGTATGCGCATCACTACCCAGAAAGTCTTCGGGATGGGGTGGCGATGCTGGATCGGATGGCGGCACAGGGCACAAAATTAGTCCACTCGGCAGGGTCGTCTGCGATACAAAACGGGTAAGTGATTGAAAAGTTTGGTGGGCCGTGTAGGGGTCGAACCTACGGCCCGCTGATTAAGAGTCAGCTGCTCTACCAACTGAGCTAACGGCCCCACCGTGTATTGAATTGTCGCTGCCGACTACAAGAAGCAGTTTGGTGCGCCTGACAGGATTTGAACCTGTGGCCCTCAGCTCCGGAGGCTGATGCTCTATCCAGCTGAGCTACAGGCGCTCCCTCAACCAAGGGAGGTCACCTTAGCATAGCGTGAAAGATACTGTCTAGCTCGGGTCTCCTCCGCTGCTTGTGACAATCTCAGATAAGAACGCATACGGTAAGAGCAGCTCTTCCCCTGAACTATCCAGTGTCCTGCGCAAATGAGATAGCTCTTGGGCCTCCACTCCAGCGAGGACATGTTCTTCTTCGCGAAGGCTTTTCGATAACCGGATAAGGGGGACCGACGTTTGCACGGCGCAGGCACCAGCTACAGTCAGGCCATCATCCGAGGGTATCCCCATGGAGCGACACACCAGGGGACGAAACTCATACACACTACAGCGTCCGTCTGGTTCGAGGGCTGGACAAGGCAGGGTATCGAACCGTGCGGTGATGCTGTCTATCTTGTCATCCGACCACTGATCAACGAATGGATTTGTCATCAGTCGAGGCTCAACGACTTGTAGCTGGCTGACCTGCTCCCCTGCTTTATCCTCCACCCTCTTCCGGTCTTCCACGGGAAGCGACTCAAGACCCCGCCGGAGTTCCTGCCAGTCGAGAAGCGTCACAGGAAAGAGACCGATACAGCAATGAGAACAGCCCTGGCGACAGGGGAGATTGTCAAGCAAGAAGGCTTTGGCGCGATCAAACCAGTGAGCGGTCTTTTGAAAGAGAGAAGGTGACGGCAAGACGGTCGCCCCTGACGGGTCAGCTTTCGCCCGATATCGAGAGATCCACGATGAGGTCGCCTTTAGGGGAGTAGAATCCTTGGTTGTCGATTTGGACGATCCCATCGCACTGCTCTTGATAGAACTCGAGGATCCACCCATTGAAATCGTAGCCCTCGTCGGTCACATCCTTCGCGATGCGCGTCGTCAAGATAAACCGACAGCGTGTCACATATTCAAGCGCCAGTTGTGCCTCCACGTCCGCTTGAGCGGAAAGGATGTCGATGAATTGCTTCTTTTCCTGATCGTAGACATCGCGATAGCTGCCGCGATCACGGACGCAAAAGAGTTGGAGGGGTTTGCGATCACGATCGTAACCCAAGGCCACTTGAACCCATGCCCACTCCTGGAGCACCGCTTCATCCAGCTGAGGAGGAAGGATGGGGCTCTGCCCACGCGACTGTAAGAATTCGATCAATAATTTTAAGGGCGGAGAGTTTTCCTTCTGACAGAAGACTCGCGCATAGACAAACTCTTCCGATTGCTCGGCATCAGGCTGAGATGTACTTACGGATAAAATTGGCAGGTCTTTACCCATTAGATAACCCTTAGGATTCTTAGTCTTGTGTAATTCGCCGAAGGACCATCCGGCTCTACTGTACCCTTCCATTTGTTTGAACCGCAAGAGGCCCCTGGACGCATTTTCGCCACGCCAGATGCAGTTTTTCTCGTTGACACACTCCAGACTCTTGGCTACACTCTCGCGGGTTTTCACCTTGTGAGCACGAAGCCGCTTCATGATTCCCAATGCCAACAAGGATGTTCTTACATCAGGTGCGTCAGGCAAAACTCTAGGCGTATTTTATTCCTTACCCTCAAGGAGGTTCACGAATGGCCAAATCAATGACAAAGTCACAGATTGCAGACTATCTCGCCGGTAAAGCCGGCATCACGAAGAAAGGTGCCGTGCAGATTCTTGATGATCTGGCTACACTGGCCTATCGAGAGGCAAAGAACGTGTTTACCGTACCTGGTATCGGCAAGCTCAAGCTCGCCAACCGCAAGGCGCGCATCGGCCGTAACCCGCAAACCGGTGAAGAGATTAAGATTCCAGCCAAACGCGTCGTGAAGTTCCGCGTGGCTAAGGCTGCCAAGGATGCAATTCTCGGGAAAAAGTAACGCTCTGATTCGCATTCCAGCACCCTGGCTCAAACCGATCCGTCAAGGCTGGTAACTCACTCGATAGCCTCAGAACATGTACGGGGCCGAGGACCTCGGGGTTTCTCGGCCCCGCCTGTTTTTGCCGCCTGCGATTACGAGTGAGAGGGCCCAAGTCCACTGCCTCCCATCCCATCGTGCCCGATGAGGCGGACGGTGTCCCCATCATGGACCATCGAGTCATCGCTGGCGATTCTCTTGTTGATCGTCACCAGGACCTTCTTTTCTCGAAGCAGCTGAAGGAGATGGCGCAGTTGAATTCCTTGTCGCTGAATCAGCTGCCGAATGGACATTGATTGCTCGATCTCACAGGCCAGATCACGCTCTCCATCGACAGTCTGAAGTTGTCCAGTCAGAACGATCGTCACCATTGCTCAACGCTCCTCATGTATCGAAAACCCCCACCCCTGAGCGGTCTCTAGTTGACTCATCAAGCATCACCCCTGATAATAATCCCCCTATGCCTTCTCTCAATGTTCAGAACCCCGACATGCCGGACCTTCAATTTGTCCTGTTCGTGTCGGCTCTGTGCACGTCCGATCTGGAGACGATCAACCTCCCACCGGATCTCAGGAAAACCATTTTTGACCGATGCTGGTCGCTGCTCCACACTGAGGCCCCACCGATCGATCCCAAGGACAGGGTGCTTGACCTTCGAGGCGGGACCGAACTCACCCTCGACGCATGCGCTGCCACGATTCGATCGCTCCTCCTTGAGGCCAACATTACGACGCTGGTGTGGGACCACCCGGTCAGTGAGCCAAGCATGAACAGCTCACCCGAGGCTCTTCCCCTCATCGATCGGTTGGGGAAGTTGTACCCAGATAGACCGGACATCGTCGATCCGTCTAATCACCCATCAAGTGGCTCAAATCCGACACCCTGAGTGGAGCATGCTATGCATGTGACTCGAGTTGATATTCCTGGTGTGCTCTTATTTGAACCCACGGTTCTCTCCGACTACCGAGGGTCTTTTCTGGAGACTTACCAGGAGGATCGTTATCGGAACGCGGGGATCCGCGAACGCTTCGTTCAAGACAACTATTCACGGTCGGTAAGGAATACACTTCGGGGACTGCATTTCCAAGAGCCGCAGGCCCAAGGAAAACTCGTCATGGCCCTTGAGGGAACCGTGTACGATGTGGTTGTCGATATTCGTAAAGGCTCGCCATCATTCGGCAAGTGGTACGGAGTCGAACTATCGGGGGACAACCTCCGACAGATGTACATCCCTCCTGGCTGCGCACATGGCTTCTGCGTGACGAGTCCCACCGCGTCGTTCCTGTACAAATGCACCGCCTATTATTCGCCAGAATGTGATCGTGGAATTCTATGGAACGACCCGGCATTGGGGATTCAGTGGCCTATCAGGGAACCGATCCTCTCGCCAAAAGACCAAAGTCTCCGCACCCTCAGTGCCATGGACTCGGAGCTGCCGATCTATAGATCGGCAACCTAGCGGGTCTGGCAGGATGAGAGCATCATCAGGCCAAAGCTATACTGGACCTTGGCCATGGGCTCACTGAATCTCCACCCTTCCTAGTGACAGCACAACTCAGAGTGTGGTATGAGTGCGGTTGTTCTCTTACCGGAATCGGCACGTCCCCATCGTCTAGCCTGGCCTAGGACATTGCCCTTTCAAGGCAGTAACACGGGTTCAAATCCCGTTGGGGACACCAGCTTCCTGCCATAAAGTCGACTTCGGCCGGCCCAACTCTAGAATCAGCCATCTTGGTCGATACGACCATTATCCGATTGCCCAGTTCTTCCCCCGGGAAACCAGTTATCCCTCAAAGGCATGACTACAGTTCCGACAGAAGAACTTCGAGGCAATCCTCTCCTTCCACTCGTTCAGCTTCTGTGTGTGGTTCTTGGTCTTCAAGATACCATAGCCCACCCATACCCCTACGAATGCCGCAGAGGAGGCCATCTCGGCCATGGCCATGTCGGACTCCGATGCCTGTGGAGATCCCATGGTCAACATGACGGCGGCATTGACAGGTATGCCAAGTAAAAAACCCTGAAGATAGGCCCAGGGGGCCCTTGGGGGGTGATACGAGGCTGGTACCTCACCCAGTCCGTTTTTCTTGGAGCTTGATTCACGGAGGATGTCACCGATCCGTTGTGCATTCTCCGTACTACACGTGGGACACGTACGTTCTGCACTCATCTGGCTCCTCCTTCCTCACAGAATCGACTAAACACTTCCTCCGAGGCTTTCATTTGGTATTCCGCAGAAGCATTGCTCATTGAGCGGTCAGCCAGCTCACAATGGCATTCGGGCACGCGTATATCAATCATATGTGTGTGCTCAAAAAATTCGGCCCGGAGCCCCATCACTGGAGCCCCGGGCCATTCTCAACACTCACGCCGTCCGTTTAACGATCAGTACCCTGCCTTGGCGTTGGGGTTCACCTGGCTGGGGAACGGATCCAGGATGCTCTTCGGCGCATTGTTCCAGATCACGTCCGCCAGGTTCGACATGCGGCTCACGATCTGCGCCGCCACGCCCCCGCCGGCCCCGAACAACCCGCACCAGCCCAGCGTCACAAAGCCCCAATGCAACGGCGCCGCAAACAGCTCATCCACAAACCAGAACGCATGGCCCCACTCGTTGAGCCCCACGTTCGGCAGAATGAACATCGGCCCCACCACCGCCGCCACCAACGGAAACGACGTCGCCTGGTTGTACAACGGCAACCGCGTCTGCGCATACAGGTAGCTCGACACGCCGCACGTGATGTACAGCGGGAACGTCCCGTAGAACGCCACAATGTGGCTCGCCGTGAAGCTCGTATCCCGGATGATCACTTGGTGCCACGCCGCATCCTGCTCCAGCGTGTAGCTCCCCGCGTAGTACACGCCCCAGATGTAGCACACCAACCACCCCATGAAATAAAAATACCGCTTCAGCTCGAGCTTCGGGTCCAGGTTCGCTAAGTTGCGATCCCGCGTCACCCAAATCCACCCCACCGACACGGCAAAGAAGATGGCGTTGGCCACGATGTTAAACCGCCACAGCCCCATCCACACCGTGTCGAACTCCGGCGTCATGGAGTCGAGCCCGTGGGAGTACCCGAACGTCCGTTGGTACACCACCCAAAACACCCCGATCGCCAACATCGCAAACCAGCCGATCTTCGCTGGTCGCGAGTCATACCACTGTGAAATGTCGTACCCGCGCTCTTGACTGGCCATGGTCTATCCCTCCTTCTCCTCTAGCTAGAATAAGCCCGATCGTTACTTAATGTTACCGTACCAAGATACTTCAAAACAACGACAGCTTCGGAGATCTACCTTAGCTCGGTACCTCCCACA
Source organism: Nitrospira sp. (assembly GCA_965223625.1). Lineage (GTDB taxonomy): Bacteria > Nitrospirota > Nitrospiria > Nitrospirales > Nitrospiraceae > Nitrospira_D. The sequence goes on along the minus strand of OZ245008.1, from coordinate 4,100,250 downwards.
CAAGGGAATTTTACCCCTGCCAAGCAATCCATTTCAACACCAATTGGCTTCTCCCGTCTTTTCATGCGCAGTTTTCGCCAGATTCTACCCCCGCGGCTGATCCTCCTTCGCAGCACCTTGCGTTCACACGTATGTTCACAGACAGGGAACTCTGTCGGATCAAAGCGATCATCCCCTAATTCATCAACCTCAGCACAGCTAGGTTGATCCAATTCTTGCGCTTGGCGTAGGATAAACGGTTCAAACGGATAACGTTTATCGATCTCTCATCATTCCCAGAGTCTCAGGCAATGTGATGCCCAATAAATGGTTATTTCGCTCAGCCATTCTGGCCCTCATTGCACTCTCATTCCTTCTAGGCTCCCAACTCTTAACGCGCCCATTGACTCAAAAGGAAGTCGTGATCGCCGACATCGTCCAAAACTGGCAAGACGCGCATCCTGCCACAAACCGCTTTGTCGTTCTTCCCGATTTTAATAATGAGGCTGTTCTCGATACCGATACCGGACTGATATGGGAAATTGCCCCTAGGCCGACAACGATAACGTGGAACGAGGCTCGTACCACTTGCATGAGCAGGGCGACTGGAGGCCAGAAAGGCTGGCGCCTACCCGCACCAATAGAAATGCGCAGCCTTGTGGGACCAGCGGTTGATTCTCCTATCCCAAATATCCCACCGGGACATCCGTTCGTGAATATTCAGCCTACATCTTACTGGACAGTGGTCCCAGAAAGTCACCAGCCAGCGTATGCCAAATATGTAGACGCATTCCTAGGCAACGTACTCAGCTTCGTCAAGATCTACACCTTTCCGGCTTGGTGCGTTCGTGGACCAATTGACCAAGATCGCGGGTGACCTAGGTACCGAATCCTCCAACAAATGCTGTTCTCAGGAGCAACCGCCAAATCATTACTCCCCTGCGCGGTTTTCATTTCCTGACTTTTAGAGTCGGAAGGACTCGCGTCATCGATTAGCTATTACCCCGCCCCCCCTGTGAGCTCCCAAATTGTCGAGTTCTTTCCGTTTCATACCTAGGCTTGCTGCGCACGTGCTTTCGGGACAGTTCTCCGTACGCCCAGTCAACCACAAGCGGTTTCGAGCAAACCAAGCATAGGCCCTATAGAGGAGTGGCTCAAGAAGGGATACACGACTGAGTTTCGTCAGCAACCCCAGGCCCACAGCCTCCCACATAGCCTGAAATACCGGAACGCCGATGATCACCCGTCCATCGGCCCATTGAGCATGAATGACTCGACCCAACTGCGAGGGCGGAAAGCCTGTCACCTTCTCATCATATTCCTGCAGTGAGAAATCACTGAATGTAAGCCGTCGTTTTCTATCCAGTCGCTTCATGAGCGCAATCTCACGAGCGCAAATGGGACAAGCTCCATCGAAAAATACTGTGAGTGGATAACACGTCATTGGGAATCTCTCCTTTCGTCAACGGTGCAACACGGGTTTTCGCGTCAATCGATTCACTTTCGTCTCCAGGTCGCTGAAGTCCTCTAGGACCTCAATGCCCGAATTTATGAACCGGTCTCGCAGCGCCAGCGCGCCGTGCCCACCCACGGCCAAATCTGAGAGTATGCTCACATCCTGTACAAGTGTTTGGATCAGCTCCGTGACTTTGTCCTCTGATCGCACGATAGGAAAAGACAGGATCGTAAGGTCGGGCTTGACCTCGCGGCAGAGTTTGACCAGCGCAGCTATGGGTACGTTGGCTCCCAGATAGTAGACCCGGCAACCTCGAACTCGGCATTGATACGCCACCGCTAACGCAGCGATGTCGTGCTCTTCGCCGGGCGGGCAGGCCACCACGACTGAGGCTCCGAACTCCGCCACAGGCAGTTGGTTCATAGCTGAGAAAATCTTCTGTTGGATCTGACTGGTGACGTAATGCTCCACCGCTATACCCACATGACCATCGTGCCAGAGTTGTCCGACCTGCTCCTGGAGGGGAAGCAAGATGCCCTGGAGCGCTTCATCAAATGGCACGACAGCCACAGCTCCATTTAATCGCTTTTCGAATGTCACTCGATCCAAGGGATTCAACGTAGAAACGAGCTCCCGCAACAACCTGCCGAACATGTTCTCAACGACCGCTGCACGCGGGGCACTCGCCCGCGCCCGTGTCACCAGTTCTTCACGCCCCAGCCTCGCCAACTCGCCAATGGAAGCCCCTCCATCAAGCTGCTCCTTCAAATACCTCAGCATCATCACATCTTCATCTGAATAGTTCCGGTATCGATTGGCACCCCTAGTCGGTTTCAAGAGACCAAATCGACGTTCCCACACCCGTATGACGTCCTTCGATAGGCCAGTGAGTTTGGCAACTCTATGAATTCTATGAGTGTTCATTTAGCTAGCCAGAGTATAGGCTGCAGTCTAGTGTTTGTCAAATATTTATATGTTCTTAACCTATTACATTGGACATCAGTACCATTAACATTCAATAGTCTCGTCACAGGAGTAGCACCCCTCATAGTCACTAGATTCAGGGGTTGGCCGATACATGGATCGCCACTCGCAATAATCTGATATCTCATAAGTGAATGATTATTATGATTTTATAATGAATACACTGCTTCATAATAAGTTTGTCTAGTGTTTGTACTATTTTTTTCAAACTAACCATTGACACATTAGACATTTTTGGTTTATACAGTAGACATACATTATACATTCATTGGACATATCGACACATGGAGGCAATCATGATCATGCCTATGACGGAAAAGAAAATAAGCGGGGAAGAACTTCACAGGCAACCAGCTGGCACCCAACTGCAGCCCCAAACAACCTGCACCAGGTGCGGCGGCCTGATGGTGCAGGAAATCTGCCTTGATCTCTTCAACAGCACAAGTGAGTTGGAATGCGCCGCACACCGCTGTGTGCAGTGTGGCGACATCATCGATGCCGTGATTCTACGGAATCGATACCTACGCGCTGGGTCACTGACGATTCGCAACTAGGGACCGGAATAAAGCAGTCACCATGAGGAGGGCTATCATGAAACGCACAATCATCCTTGCAGCAACAATTCTCACGACGCTCGCAGTAACCGGCGTGATGCATCCATCAGGTAGCATCGCCGTTTCTACAAGTGGCACAGATGTGATGGAGCGTATCGGCCATGGAGGCTCGACCTATGACACCGCTCACGGGATGGAACCCGGAAGGGACGGTTGCACGCGGTCGAATCCAACGGGTCTAAAGATCGATGTCATCGAACGCATCGGCCAAGGCGGCTCGACCTATTCCTCGAGCCGACCCACGTCCGACCATCCGGTCAACTGCACTGGCGTGCAGGCGAGAGTGACAATCAATGAGCGTATCGGCCATGGAGGCTCGACGTACTCATCAGGCGAGACCATGACGAACTAACAAGGGATCGCGTTGTAAGACTCCACCAGGATGGGCCTGGTGGTATCTCAAAGAAAGGGGCGCTTATGCGGAGTCACATATTTCTACAACTCATCGTTGCAATTGCAATCACGGTAGCAGGCATCTCACCGTTGGTCGCGGCAGATCAACGTGCCTCGGACAAGGACATGGTCCTCATTCCTAAGGGTGAGTTCACCATGGGGAGCAACGAGCATACGGACGAACCGAAGCACTCGGTCGTACTCGATCCCTACTGGATCGACAAATACGAAGCCTCCAACGCTCGCTATAAGGAGTTCATGAAAGCAACAAACCATCCAGCTCCGGCCTATTGGGACGATCCACGCCTGAACAAGCCGAATCAGCCGGTCGTCGGAGTAAGCTGGACCGACGCCAACGCCTTCTGCAAGTGGGACGGAAAACGCCTTCCGACCGAGGCTGAATGGGAGCGGGCCGCTAAAGGACCGACTGGAGATAACCATTATCCCTGGGGGCATACGCTAAATCCTACGAAGGCTAACTACGGACAAAATGTCGGCCGGACTATGCCGGTTGATTCGTACCCAGAAGGCGTGAGCGGCTATGGAATCTATAACATGGCCGGCAATGTCTTCGAATGGGTGGACGATTGGTATCAACCTACATACTACAAACAGAGCGTTGCACTGAATCCAAAGGGAGCGAAAGAGGGGTACAACTTTGCTAATCAAGGACCAGTCAAGGTCCTAAGGGGAGGCTCCTGGCTCGCCCCTGCCACCTCGCTCCACACAAGTCACCGATTCTGGAACCAGCCTGACAATAACTCATATGGAGTTGGCCTAGGTTTCCGTTGCGCGAAATCGGAAGAGACCGTTTCCGAGATATCCATCCAGAAAGCCCGTGAGGCATTCATTCAGGCTTTGGTGGCGATGGGTTCTGAAAAGCATGCCGATGCGATGGCTTCAATCGATGAAGCGCTACGCGCCGATCCGAATAACCAAGAGTACCTGGCCACTCGTGAATTGATCAAGAAAACCATGATGAAGAAGAAATAAGGAGGCCATCCATGCGGATCCAGAGAGCAATACCAACAATCCTCGCGCTCGTAGTCCTCATCGCAGGCACAGGGTCCTCTGTCATCGCGGCCGACCGATTCTCCGCAGACAAGGACATGGTGCTGATCCCCGGTGGAGAATTCACCATGGGCAGCTACCAACATGGCGATGAAATGAAACATCAGGTCGTGCTGGATGCCTATTGGATCGACAAGTACGAAGCATCCAACGCACGATACAAGGATTTTGTAACAGCCACTCGTCACCCCGCCCCGGCCTACTGGGACAATCCTAAACTGAATCAGCCCAATCAACCGGTCGTCGGGGTGAGTTGGATAGACGCGAATGCCTTCTGCAAATGGGAAGGGAAACGCCTCCCAACCGAAGCAGAGTGGGAACGCGCAGCAACAGGTCCCGAGGGGGATAAAGCATATCCCTGGGGCAACGCACTTGACCCTCGTAAAGTCAACTATGGAATGAAGAATGATCGCACCATGCCGGTCGATAGCTACCCGCAAGGTGCGAGTGGCTTCGGTGTCTATAACATGGCCGGCAATGTCTTCGAGTGGGTAGCTGACTGGTACGAACCGGCCTATTACAAGGACAGCCCAAAGTTGAACCCACAAGGGCCCAAGCAGGGATACAATTTTGGCAACCAGGGTCAAGTGCGTGTGCTCCGTGGTGGTTCGTGGCTTGCGCCGGCAAGCTCCCAACACGCCAGCCACCGCTTCTGGAACCGACCGGAAAATAACTCCTACGGAGTCGGCCTCGGCTTCCGTTGCGCCAAGTCTGCCGAGACGGGATCAGCTGAGACCTTACAAGAGGGCCGCGATGCGTTCATTCAAGCACTCGTGGCGATGGGTGCTGAAAAGCATGCGGACGCACTAGCCTCGATTGAGAAAGCGTTGGCCGCAGACCCAGACAACAAGGAATATCTCGCGACTCGCGATTTGATTAAACAAAGCATGAAGGGAAAATAATAATCACTCCATGCGCCCAAAGAACCAGTCATCCCTCTACTTCGGAGGGCCAACGCCATCGGAGACGATCATGCAGACAGCCCAGAAGATCATAATCGCAACACTAACAGTGGGATACACAATACTAACCCCCACGGCACAGGCGGAGAAGCACTTGATCCCAACGGACATGGTCTATGTAGGCCATGGACCGTCAGTCATGGGGATTGATAAGGAACCTCCTCCCGAATCAGGTAAGAAGCCCACAGCTTATGATAAGCGCATGATGACACCCTGGTCCGCCGAGGCCTTCAACGACGAAGGACCGGCCCACATGGTGTTCCTGGATTCGTATCTGATCGACAAGTATGAGGTGTCAAACAACGATTATGGGGAATTCATCAAGGCCAAAGGTCACCCGGCTCCTGCGTACTGGGACGATCCTCGCCTGAACAACCAGAGGCAACCCGTCGTCGGAGTCAATTGGCACGAAGCCAAGGCTTATTGTGAATACCGAGGCAAGCGACTCCCGACAGAAGCGGAATGGGAAAAGGCAGCGCGTGGGCCTCATGGCCATATCTATCCCTGGGGAAATGCATTCGACCCCAACAGAGCGAATTTCGGAAAGAAAGAGGCTACGTCGGCCGCAGTGGACTCTTACCCGGACGGGGTTAGCTACTACGGCGTCCATCACATGGCGGGAAATGCATTTGAATGGGTTTCTGACTGGTATGATCCGTCCTATTACAGTCGGTTTGAGACGAGTGTCAACCCGGGTGGTCCAGACAAACCCTTGTGGCTTGGAGGAACCGGGACCTATGTCGATCGTTTAACGGTAGGTGAAAAACGAGTCATCCGTGGCGGCTCGTGGATTGCCCCTGAAGCCACATTGAGGACGACCCATCGGTTCTGGAACCACCCTCTCAACAACAGCTACGGCGTTGGCCTGGGATTTCGCTGTGCCCGTGCTGCTCCACCCGAAATCGAAGAGCAGATCAGGAATGCCCATACCACTGCTCTCGTAGAGATGGGCCGAGAACGTTATGCAGAGGCTCGACAGGCGGTGACACGCGGCCTCCTAATAGATCCCAAAAATGGTGAATTGTTGGACCTTCAAATGTTCATTGATCAATCCAAGAAGACCCCTTGAAGTTGTCAGCGTCATTGCTTGCAACGGAGGCATACATGTCACAGTACGGAACTCTTATTCTGGGAATTTCGCTCGGTGTTCTTTTCGTAACCACGAGTCTCCAAGCCGGCCCTATTGAGCCAGCCGGTTACCCCGACCTGGAAAGTGCACAAGCAGTGCACGAAGCAAAACATGAGGTGGATCATGCCTGGGAGGTCTATCACCGGGCGGCCTTAGGAGGCACCGTGGCCTCGCCAAACCTGCAGTCAGAGATAGAAGAACATTTACACGAGGCGAGAACCCTCATCACCCAAGCCCAAGAGGCTGCGGAGCACGGGGATAGGGCCCAGGTGGAGCGCCTTGTCGAGCAAGTCAAAGTTCATACAACCCGAGCCGTTGAAGGTAGCAAGGAGCACAAGAAATGAGCACAGAGATACGGCGCAGCTCCAAGCCGCTGCTCAATAGAATGACAAAGGCGATGGTTGCCGCTCTGGCGATGATGCAATTACTGACCGTGGATGCATGGCCGGGATCCAGAGAGGTGGACCCAGTGCCCATGGTGACCATTCCAGCCGGTGAATTCATGATGGGTTCTCCTGATGGACTAGGCAGAGTCGACGAGCGGCCACAACGATCCGTGTACCTCGATGCGTTTCTGATCGATGAAGTTGAAGTGACGAACGAGCGGTACATGCAATTTGTCAAGACAACGGGTCACCGACCTCCCCCGAATCCCTATGGTGCCGGGAACCTTCAATCCATCGAGGGCATTGAGCACCTGCCAGTGGTGCAGACGACCTGGTACGACGCCAAAGCCTACTGCCGTTGGGCCAAGAAGCGTTTACCGACTGAGGCGGAGTGGGAAAAGGCTGCACGTGGCACTGACGGTCGATTGTATCCGTGGGGCAATGAGCCGCCGACCGCACAACGGGCAAACTTTGATCGAGAGTGGGAGGACGAGAAGACCCTGCACACTGTCGGGTCATTGCCGGACGGAGATTCCCCCTATGGAGTCAAGGATATGGCCGGGAATGCCAGAGAGTGGGTTTCCGACTGGTACGAGGTGGACTATTACAAGGAGGCGCCGACTCGAAACCCACAAGGTCCTGATGGGAAGGGAGTCGTGCGTTCAATTCGGGGCGGATCCTGGCATAGTCCGATCTCTGATATCACAACCTCAGCCCGTGGCAGGGGCGGTTTTGCTCTCCAGACACATGGCACAGGATTTCGTTGTGTCCGAGGTGGAGAGGGATCGAGTTCTCAATGATGGGGAACCACGATGGACGGTGATGAAATGGATTCACACATGCGCTGTCGGAGGCCGGTTATGGTTTCCTTGAGGCGGCGTCGCAACTCCGCACGGCGTCGCCCGCCTAGGCGGACAGGCCCCTGGTCTAAATGGGGCCTGTCTCCTCGGTAGATTGCTAGTTCTCTTTGAGACAGTTACTAACTAATCTTGACGCTGAAGAGGAGGATGACCATGGATATGAGCTTAATCCTTTTACTCACAATGGGGTTCCTGGCGAGTGCGGTGATGATCGGACTCACCGAGGCCCTTACCATTGTCAGGGCACGTCGACGCATCAAGAGATAGAGGCAGATTTCTGTGATTGACCATGTATAACAGTGGCGTGGCCGGGAGAATAGGTCTATGAATATTGTGGTGGCAGGAGGGACAGGATTTATCGGCAGTGCATTGTGTCATTCACTGGTAGGTGAAGGGCATAGGGTTAGCGTCCTGACGAGAAGCCCAGCACCGGTTGTTCGTGAAACCGACGCACAGATCAACTGGGTACTCTGGAACGGGCGAGACCAGGGCCCCTGGGAGCAAGTTCTTGAGGGTGCCGATGCCGTCATCAATCTCGCTGGGGCGCCGATCGCCGAAGCACGCTGGACAGACGCACGCAAGCGACTCCTTACTGACAGCCGAGTGCTGACCACTCGCTTATTGGTCGGAGCCATGTCGCAACGCTCTTCCAAGCCTGCCACGTTGATCAACGCATCCGGTATTGGTTTTTACGGCGCAAGCGACGATCGCCGTCTGGATGAAGGGTCGGCTCGCGGCCACGGCTTCTTAGCCGATTTATGTCTCGCATGGGAAGCGGAGGCCCTTCGGGCTGCCGAGTTCGGTGCGCGTGTCGTCATCTTAAGAACCGGAATGGTGCTCGAACAAGATGGCGGGGCCCTGCCCAAGCTGATGTTGCCCTTTCGATTCTTTGCTGGCGGTCCGATCATGCCTGGGAGCCAGTGGGTGTCCTGGGTTCACCGACGTGATCACGTAGGCCTGATTCAATGGGCGCTCACCACGCCGACGGTTTCCGGCCCGATCAACGCCGTCGCTCCGGAGCCTGTGACGATGAACCAGTTCTGCGAGGTCCTTGGGCGAGTGCTTCACCGACCATCGTGGCTTCCCGTTCCAAGCTTTTCATTGAAGCTTCTGCTTGGTGAATTGGGGACTTTGATGACGACCGGCCAGCGGGTGATCCCGGCGAAAGCGATTGCGGAAGGCTATACGTTTCACTATCCAACCCTGGAACCGGCTTTGCGAGCCGTGTTTGAGAAACCAATGCCTGCAGAGCACACAGCATGATCGCCGACCTCCCCTCACGGGACTTCAGCGCTGGACGAGGAGCGGTCGCCAGACGTCGCCCACAAGGAGATGGGCTCATGAGGGCGTTCGCCATCTATGTTGCAGCGGGATTGGCACTGGGATTTCTGGCAGTTGGACTACTGTGCTTGCTTGGATTGATAGGTCTTGGATAATCACGAGGAGGTGTGCCTATGAGAATCTCTCGTTCATACATTACGACAGGATTGATGATGGGGCTGCTTGTTTCTGGATTGGCACTAGCCGACCAACCCACGAGCCCGCTTCCCTATGGGCATGGTGATACTGCAAAACGTCCTAACGGTGTCATCGGTATCTCCCTGCATATTGGAGCTGAGCGGGTCGGTGATCCGGCCATCCTGTATGTCGGTATGGTTCACCCGGAAGGACCTGCTTACAAGGCGGGCCTTCGACACGGGGATGAGCTCGTCACTGTTGATGGAATGCCAGTGAAGGGAAAAAGTTATGGGGAAGTGGTCACCATGATTCGAGGGGAAGCAGGCTCCGTCGTAACGGTGGGAGCAAAAGATGAGAAAGGCCTTCACGAACTTTCCATCGCGCGTGTAGCGGGTGACAAGCTTCCCAAGGGGCCTTCCGGATCACATGGAAAGCCGGCACCGTAGCACATAGTGGAAGGGAGCAGCCTTTGCGAGGACTTGTCTGGTTCAGGCGCGATCTACGATTGCACGATCAACAGGCATTAACAGCGGCCTGCGAAGAATGCGACGAGGTGATACCGCTGTTTGCGTTTGATGAGCCATTACTCCGATCGCATAAGTTCGGATCTGCCTGCGTGAACTTCATGCTTGGATGTTTAGACAATCTTGGATCTTCGTTGGCCGGATTGGGACTTCCACTCCAATGGCGGCGGGGGGAACCGGTCGAAGAAGTGGTTCGCGCAGCGCGCGAGTGGAAAACCGACGTCGTCTATTGGAATCGCGACTACGAACCGGGAGCCATCGAGCGGGACCGCCTCATACAACAGCGTTTGGGGCAGCTGGGAATAGTGGTTCGGACGTTCAAAGATCATGTGGTATTTGAAGCAACCGAGATACGGGGTGCGACCGGAGAGCCTTTGCAGCGCTATAGTGCATACCGAGCGCGCTGGTGGACGAAATGGCATGCGACACCCCCTGCTCAGTCGATTCCGACCTCCCTTACGAACAAGAAATCTGCACCCCTGTCCGTCGTTGCTCCTCTCCCCACAGCTGGTGAGCTAGGGTACGATCCCGTCGACTTGGAGTTTGCGCCGGGAGAGCAAAATGCCCAGAAGCGTTTACGGTGGTTTCTGGAAGGGCCTATCCAATCCTATGCACAAGGCAGGAACCTCCCGGCGATCGATGGCAGTTCCAAGCTTTCACCCCACTTCCGATTTGGAACCCTGTCACCGCGCACAGCTATCCATGCTGCCTTGGGCACATTGACCAAAGGAGGTCGGGTCTCTCGGTCCGATGTCCTGGCTTGGGTCGATGAGCTGATCTGGCGCGAATTTTTCCAGCAAGTCCTCACGGCTTTCCCACATGTTGCGAAAGGCCCGTTCAAAGCGATCTCCGTGCCATCAGCCCGCCCGGCTGGAAGTGAACGGGATCGGTTGTTTCGCGCGTGGTGTGAAGGAAAGACCGGCTACCCGCTTGTGGATGCAGGCATGAGGCAACTCAATCAAACGGGATGGATGCACAACCGTGTTCGGATGGTCGTGGCCTCATTCCTGATTAAGGATCTCCGGATCGATTGGCAGAGCGGCGAACGGTATTTCATGCAACAACTTATCGATGCCGATACAGCCGCAAACAACGGCAATTGGCAGTGGTGTGCCTCAACCGGCACCGATGCCATGCGCGGTTATCGGATCTTCAACCCTGCTCTCCAAAGCAAGAAGTTCGATCCGGACGGTATCTACATCCGCCGTTATGTACCCGAACTTACCCGTGTGCCGGCGAACAGGATTCATGAGCCACATCGAATGATTCTCGAGGAACAACGTCGATATGGCTGTCGTATCGGGATCGATTATCCATCCCCTATCGTAGATCATCGCCAGGCACGTCAGGAATACCTGGATATGGGCAATCGGCAAGTGCAGGTGATGAGATGACGACTGTACCACTCCGCCTCGGCATCAGCCGTTGTCTCCTCGGGGACGAGGTCCGCTTCGACGGCGGACACAAGCACGATCCCTTTCTGACCGATATCTTGGGTCGCTACATCGAATGGGTCCCCGTCTGCCCCGAGGTGGAAGCAGGACTGGGCACCCCACGTGAAGCGATGCGATTGGTGGGCAATCCGCAGCACCCACGACTGATGACCATCTCGAACAAGCACGATCACACCCCTGCAATGAAGACGTTGATCGACGCGCGTCTTGACTCACTTCACAAACTGGATCTCTCAGGGTTTATCTTCAAGAGAGGATCGCCCAGTTGCGGTATCGAACGGGTGCGTGTGTACACCGAACAGGGGATGCCAAGTCATAGCGGCGCCGGAATCTTTGCGAAGGCTTTTCGAGATGAGTTTCCGCTGATTCCCGTCGAGGAAGAAGGCCGGCTCTGTAACCCGTCGCTTCGAGAAAACTTCATCGAGCGGGTATTTTCCTACCGCCGTTTCCAAGATCTGGTCCACAACGGGCTCACGCGACAGACACTGGTGCGCTTTCACACGGTTCACAAATATCTGCTCTTGGCCCATAGTCAGCAGCACTACGAAGCGATGGGCCGGCTCGTCGGCCAAGCATCGCGGTATCGGCTCAAGGAATTGGCGTTGAAGTACGGTGACCTCTTCATGAAAACCTTGGCCATGAAGGCGACGGTCCGGAAACATGTCAATGTCCTTCATCACATTGTAGGCCACTTCAAAGCGCTCTTGAAGCGGCAGGAAAAAGTTGAGCTCTTGGAGGTGATCGACGACTACCATCGTGGGCTTACACCTTTAATCGTCCCTCTCACCCTGGTTAAGCATTACGTCCAGGTCTTCGACGTCGGGTACATTCGCGATCAGGTCTATTTGAACCCGCATCCCAAAGAGCTCATGTTGCGAAATCATGCGTAGCAGCCACGATCCCCAGAAACGAGACCGCTATACGAAACCCTCTACTCCACACGGGCTCATTATTGGCGCCGGTCTGGCCGGACTGGCCTGTGCACGTCGCCTGATACAATCAGGAATCACCTGCACAGTACTTGAAGCCTCCGACGGCATTGGTGGGCGTGTCCGCACAGACCACATAGAAGGTTTTCAGCTCGATCGCGGATTTCAGGTCTTTCTCAACGGCTATCCGGAGGCACGCAAGACGCTGGACTATGCCGAGTTGGATCTCCGGCCATTTCATCCGGGAGCGCTCATTCGCCACGCCGGCCGCTTTCATTTGATGAGTGATCTCTTTCGTCGACCACAGGACATGGTTCACACTCTGTTCAGTCCTATCGGCTCGTTCGCCGACAAGTTGCGGATGTGGCGTATGCGTCGAGACGTATTGCACCACCACCTCTGCTCTAAGATGAGAGACCCCGCTCAGCCGACTCGCGATGTGTTGCAGGCCTATCACTTTTCAGATGCCATGATGGCGCGATTCTTCTACCCCTTTCTCAGCAGTGTCTTTTTGGAGCCAGCTCTGACCACTCCCTGCTGGATTTTTGAACTTGTCTGGGGAGCCTTCTGCAGAGGAACAACGGCCGTGCCACGAGACGGGATGAGCGCCATCGCACAGCACCTTGCGGCTCCATTGCCCGCGGGATCCATCAAGCTGAAACAAGCCGTTCACCACATTCAAGGGTCCAAGGTAGTACTCGAGTCCGGAGAACAGCTCGCAGGCGACGTGGTAGTGATCGCGACAGATGACGTGACTGCGGCTCGCTTACGCGGGGAGCACGCCACAAACTTTTCAGCACGTGGTTCGACGACGCTGTATTTCGATGCACCGGTAGCTCCGCAACGCGGGCCATGGTTGATATTGAATGGTGAGGGCCAAGGGTTAGTCCGGACACTTTGCGTGCTGAGTGAAGCGGCGCCTTCGTACGCACCGGCTGGTCGAGCCTTAATCTCAGTGACAGCTACAGAACAGTTGGAGGCACACGATGATTTTCCAGAAGCGGTGCGGCTGTCTCTTCAATCATGGTTCGGCTCGCAGGTTGACGAGTGGCGTCATCTGCGGACCGATCATATCCACCATGCGCTGCCTCCGATAGCTCTGCTCTCGCCCCACAACCCGACAGCCCCCGCCCGGGTGGCTGATGGGCTCTACCTCTGTGGCGATTACCGAGAAAGCGGTACGTTGGACGGGGCGCTGCGCTCGGGCCGGAAAGCAGCTGAGGCAATCCTCGCTGATTACGCCCAGCTGTGAGTATCATTGCCGAATGGTCTCGCGATCTGCATCGAGAACATATATGTCGATCTGGGAGCATTTTGGACCGGATCGCCGCTCACATCCATAGAGATTGCCATACACGTGCAACCGGACGTGGGGCTTAATGAGTGGGGGTTTGTGGTAGTGACCCGGGGCCTCAGAAGGGATTCGGGTCACGTTATATCTAGGAGAATTACACGCCCAGGGGTTAGCGTGATCAATCATGAGCAAAACCGGATGGATTTCAAAAGTGGCCTTGACCGGGAGGACTAAACTGTGCGACGAACGCTGACCAGTAACACAGGACGGCGGCACTCCTAGTACTGTTCACGGTCAGGATGGTGAGAAACCTAACTACACTCCACCTTGCCGGACCAGAAAACCACCATCAGCCACGTGACACATAACCGAGACGCTGCCCGACAGCGACGCATTCACGGAAGGAGGAAACATCCATGAGAGATCGCATTAACGGAGTTGTCTTGGTGGGTCATGGCGGTATCCCGAAGGACTGCCCACAGGACTTGGTGACCCGACTGAAACGATTGGAAGCTCAACGGCGTGCAGCCAAGCAACCTCCATCACCCGAAGAAATCGAACTGGATACGAAGATCCGTCGTTGGCCGAGGACGGCTGCAACCGATCCCTATGAGGCAGGACTTCAGGCGGTCGCTGAGCGATTGCGCTCTCAGCTCGATGGTGCCTTGTTCGGCATCGCCTATAATGAGTTCTGCGCTCCCACCTTAGAAGAGGCCGTTGAAGCACTCATCGCACAGGGTGCGACACATATCACCGTGACGACCACCATGTTTACTCCTGGAGGATCCCATTCTGAAATCGAGATACCGGAAATCCTCGAGCACCTCCGGCCGCAACATCCCGAGGTTGACCTCTGCTATGCCTGGCCGTTCGATCTGCAGCTGGTCGCCAATACATTAGCAGAGCAAGTCCGTCGCTTCTCCACGGTAAGCCTCCACGAAAATTCGTGAAAAGGTATACCAGCCGTCCTCCAGGCAGTGTAGAATGCCGCCCCATACCGGGCCCTACCAACGAGAGGACGAATCGTGACGGTTCAGGAGCAATTGGCGAAACTATTCCATGAGACGCAGTCTTTTAAATGGGATCGCGACAAAGGATTCAAGCTCGCCTCCGGGGAAATCAGTCCTTTTTATGTCGATTGTCGAGCCCTTATGGCACATCCGGAAGCACGCCGTCTGGTTGCTCGCCTGGCTTATGAAGCCCTGGCTGACATTAAATTCGATTGCGTGGGCGGGCTCGAACTCGGAGCAATCCCGATTGCCCTGACAATTTCTGATTTTGCCTGCGCGGCTTCGCCCCAACGTCTCTGGCGAACGTTCGTCGTTCGCAAGCAACCGAAAGACCATGGCTTGGGAAAGTTAATAGAAGGCAGCCTTCGTCCAACCGACCGAGCACTTATCGTGGATGACGTACTCACGAGCGGTGGGTCCTTGCTCAAAGCGGTAGGAGTCGCGCGGGAAGCCGGCCTTCGGGTGGATCATGCATTGGTGATTGTGGACCGTCTAGAGCAAGATGGGAGAGCACGTGTTGAAAGAGAAAAGGTTCGATTGATCAGCCTCCTTACCATTCAAGATCTCATTCGGACAGCGAACCACCCGTAGCATCACTCCATATCCAGCCGACCTCTACACTTTACCTGCACTCAAACTGAATTCCCCATCGTCGCTCCTCCACAAGTTCATGGGCTCCATCAAGCGGACTCACCACACGGGTCCGTCCTTGCGTTTCTCCTTCACGAACGATGGAATACGACCTGCCGATGCATTTCTCTTTCATCAGGTCGAATGCGTCCTTTCGAAACGAGGAGAGGATGGGCCCCTGTCCTTCTTTAAATGGATAAATAACCACCCCACCCGTGTCGTGCTGTTGAACGATCTTTGCGCCGTCTGCACAGCCTCCAACAGCGAGGCAGACCACGACTCCAGTAATTTTCAGCCACGTGTGCATCTTATCTAGGACTTGCCCCAATCACTGTGGGCAGCGGGATATGACTACCCGCATTTCCAGCGAACAGACTCTTCCATGAAGTGCCGGGCTCTGTCTCTATGTCCTTCCGCCACAGGGATTCCAGAATCCGAACATCGGAAGAAGACCCTCCATCCATGGCCATCGCTTGACGCACGGTAGGAAGTACGTCCTTCAGACATTGCGCGATGTCGTATAACCGTGCCGCTCCGAGACTCTTCAAGAGAAGAATATGTCCGGCTACCGTTTCAGCGACAATCGTTTGATACGCATATTTCCCCGCCTCCCGCACACGAATCCTCCCCGCCCGATCAAGGAGCATCAGGGCTTGTGCTGCCTCTCTATAGGGTGGTCGCTCTTCATCGAAGGCCTCCGAATCCAAATCAAGGACTCGCGCCTTTCTTAACCCCGATTCAGCCGGTTCCGCAACAAACAACCCGCGCCACGAAGGATGTCGTCGGCTCCCCAACGGCCGCCCGTCCTTATAGAGAAGCCCGAGATACGCGAAGTTTTCACGGAATAGCCCCGCATTAAATATCACGTGGTGACCCGTTTGTTTCTGCCATTGGTCAATTTTGTGAGGCTCTGAAAGTCCTTCATGGGCATAATAATGAACGGAGAACTTGATGCGTTCAGGATCCAAATCGACAGCCAGCATTCTCGGCACGACAGGGCATTGATCCTGAGCTTTCCACACTGAAACCCTCATACCATCAGAAAGCTGTATCCACGCGATATCCGCGGCTATGCTAGAAGTGGGAAGCACGCATGCGGCCAGCAGCAGATACATCGCTCCAGACATACTCCATCGAAACGAATGGTGCCCCTTGATCGTAGCTCCTACAGAGACCCAACCACGGAACGATTCTGAGTGTTGTCTTTCCATGTATCAGGATTGACTTGGGATCGATGACTGCAGTGACTCTGATATGTGGCCACCCCCCTTCTGACCGGAAGGCTCAAGAATAAGAACTTCGCGCACCTTCTCCGCCAACACTTCCGGCGTGAATGGCTTTTGCAGATACATGCTGGCCGGGTCACAGCCGCTGATCCCGATATCATCCGTATAGCCTGAGATGAAGAGCACTTTGAGTCCTGGTTTAATCACACGGAGATTCCGAGCAAGTTCTACCCCGCTCATTCCCGGCATGACAATATCGGTGAGCAGGAGCCGGAGCTTATTTATATAGGGGGTGGCCACAAGGCAGGCCTCCACACCATTCCTTGCTTCAACGATTCGATACCCACGCTTGCGCAGTTCCTCGCCGATCAGTACGCGAACATTCTCGTCATCCTCTACGAGAAGGATCGTTTCGTGACCTCGTGATGAGGGCATGATTGACTGCTCGCTTGCTGAAAACTCGACTTCGGTTTCAATGTATGGAAGGTAGATATCAAACCGCGTTCCTTGCCCGGTCTTACTGGTCACGTCCAATCCGCCACCGCTCTGAGTCACAATGCCAAAGACCGTCGAGAGCCCCAATCCGGTTCCTTTTCCTTCCTCCTTGGTCGTAAAGAACGGCTCAAACATATGCGCTTGTACTTCTGGAGTCATGCCGCACCCACTGTCGGCGACTGAAAGCCTGACATAGGGTCCTGGCGCGATCGGATTGATGTGGTACAGGGGCGTGTGATCGAGACCTGATGCAGCTGTTTCTATCGTGAGTTTACCCCCTTTGGGCATGGCATCCCGTGCGTTGACCACTAGATTCATCACAACCTGCTCGAGCAGGGCTGGGTCGGCCTTGACCCTGAGATCATCCATACCGGGTCTCAACACGAGCTGGATATCCTCCCCGATCAACCTTCGTAGCATGGGTTCGAAGTCGACCAGAAGCCTATTCAGGTTTAGAACCTTAGCCTCAGAAGGTTGTTTTCTGCTGAACGCTAACAACTGGCGAATGAGAATCCTCGCACGATCACCAGCCTTGTGCATCTCCTCAACTCTACCTCTTAGAGGATCCTCTAGCTCCATCTCGCTGAGCAGCACTTGACTTTGCCCCATGATGACAGTGAGCAAGTTATTGAAATCATGGGCTAACCCTCCAGCCAGACGACCGACTGCTTCAAGCTTCTGCACCTGCCGGAACTGCGCTTGGCTTTCCGACAAGGCCGCTTCGGCCTGAATTCGCGCTGCACGCTCCTGTTGTTCTCGCCACACGCGCCGTACCGATGGAACCAGTCGATCAAGTTCATCTTTGGAGATACAATCCGTGGCGCCGCCGGACAGCAGGTCAATGCGCTGTTTTCCTGGAAGAGTTGCCGAGACCAAGATGACCGGAACGCCTGGAGCCAATTGTTGAACAAGCTCCAGCGCCATCTTTACATTAAATCGAGGCACATTGTATTCCGCCAGGATGAGGTCGACCTGACCGTCCGTGAGAGCCGATGCGAAGGCGGCTCGGCTCTCCACCCGGTGTATCACGCAGGGGATACCTCCACCCGTCAGGATCGTCTCAACCCGGTCACTCTCGTGCCGATTCGGTTCGAGATGGAGAACTCGTAGCGGAGTTGTCATGAATGAGGTTGAGCGGACCGGGGACCTTCAGGAGGGGGTTCATTAATGACTCCCCAGAACGTTCCCAGCTCTTTCACAGCCGACAGAAATTTGTGAAACTCAACAGGCTTGACCACATATGCGTTCGCTCCCAACGCATAGCTCTCGGCCAAATCACGCTCTTCTCGTGACGAAGTCAGCATCACGACCGGAATCGGCCGCAGATTGATATCCGCCTTGATGGTACGCAACACTTCCAGTCCATTCACCTTTGGCATTTTGAGGTCAAGAAAAATCACAGCGGGGTTGCCCCCCAAACGTGACTTGAACTGCCCTCGACAATACAAATAGTCCAATACTTCAGCCCCGTCATGACAGAGAACGACTTTGTCCGATAAATGTTCCTCTTCCATCGCAGCAAGAGCAAGTTCGGCATCACGTGGATTATCTTCGGCGAGGACAATTGGTTTCGCCGCATTCATGGTTCATGACTCCTTGTTGGCAACGCAATGAAGAAAGTGGCTCCCTTGTCTGGAACTCCTTCCGCCCAGGTCCTCCCCCCATGGCGATGAACGATCCGACGCACGTTGGCTAGACCGATTCCGGTTCCTTCGAACTCATCTGCACGGTGGAGCCGCTGGAAGACCCCGAACAACTTGGACGCATATTCCATATCAAAACCAACTCCATTGTCACGCACAAAAATGATAATTTCTTCGGAGCTTGAATGATCTACACCGATTTCAATAGAAGCCATTGGCCTGGTACCGGTGAATTTAATCGCGTTCGTGAGCAAATTCACGAATACCTGCCTGAGCATCGCCGGATCGCCCTTAACCTCAGGTAATGGGGCGATTGTCCATGATATCTCTCGTCCTTGCAAGTCCAGGCGCAAATCCGCAAGAATATTGTTGATCAACGGCTCAAGATTGACCGTGGCGTGAAGCATTTCTTGGCGGCCCATGCGTGAAAAGACCAACAAATCATCAATCAACTGGCCCATCTGCTTGGCGGCATCGGAAATAGTCTGCAAATACCGCGCGCCCTTCTCATTCAGCGACTGCTCGACGGTTTTTCGCAAAAGAGCCGCATACCCGTCTATATGCCGCAGAGGCGCTCGTAAATCATGAGAGACTGAATAGCTGAACGCTTCCAGCTCTTTGTTTGCAGCCTCCAAGAGCTCTCCACGGTGCTGCAGCTCATCCGCCACACGCCTCCGCTCCGTAATATCATGGCGAATGAGATAGTACACCCACGCCAGCAAGACCAGCTGGAGAAACGCCCCCATGCCCAAGAGCACGATCGTATTCCTAGTCCCCGCAGTGGAATCCGCTATACGACGATTCATGGCCTGTCGTTCGTCTGAATCCATTTCCGTAATAAGTCGGTGAATCACACCCAATTCTCGCCGACCCGCTCCTTCAAGCGCCATCTTTTTAACCGATTTGAATCCACCTTGCTCGAACAGGGCAATGGCCTTCAATTCTGCGCTCAGCTGTTTATCCATCATCCGATCTAGCACTCCAACTCGCTGCTCATGTTCCGTAGAACCACGCGTGAGTTCACGAAGGTAGGTGGCGAATGTTGGTTTTTGCTCTACCACCTTCTTATGGGACTCAAGATAGGACGTTTCGCCTGTGACGAGATATCGCCGATGGGCGTCTTCCGCTTCGTTCATCGCAACATCGATGCTACTGAGAAGCTGGAGCAAATCATGGCTACGACCATCGAGCCGACTATTGGCCAGCACAATACTGGTGTTATGATATGAGACGGCGGTGATAACGAGGATCCCGACAAATACAAGACTAAAACCAGCCAGTATCCTTTGCTCAATAGTCAACTTTTCGAACCATGACACACGGCTATTACCCGAGCTCGTTGAATTTGGGCCGATGTCTGAACGAGGTTTCGCTTCGCCACTCACTAAGTCTGGCGACTCTGACTGATGGTGGGTGGCTGATTCCATGGCTAGATGACAAGCCATCACGGCGATGCGAGTGTCGTGCGGGATCCGAACAAAACAAGGGGTCGCGACACCTGTAATTGTAGCAGAACTCTAACGAGGAGAAAGCAGAAAACTAACCGCCGACAGGAACGGGTGAGGGAACGGCTGTCGCAGAAGGAGTCACAAAATTGGAAAACATCAGCGTGGCGTCAACGACCCAATCTGTAAAGGGTTGGGGGTAAATGCCGATCACCAAAGTCCCCGCCAAACCGACATAGATGACAGCCTTCATCGGGCCGGCAATCCTAATCGGCGATGGATCAGTCGGCTCATTGATGTACATTTGTTTCACCACGATCAAGTAATAGTACATCGATATGACGATGTTGATCAGACCGACCGTGATCAAGGTATAGAGCCCTTCCTTGATCGCAGCGACAAAGATGTAGAGCTTTCCGATAAATCCGGCAAGTGGCGGTACCCCGGCTAGCGACAGGAGAAACAGCAGCATGGCAAACGCCAAAAACGGCGAGCGCCTGTTGAGGCCTCGATAGTCTTCGATCTCGTCCTTTCCGATCGCATGGCTGACTGCAATGACGACGGCAAACGCTCCGATATTCGCGAAGAGGTACGCCAGGAGATAAAACAGTATCGCGTCACTTCCCATCTTCGTCCCTGCCGCCAATCCGATCAGGACATTCCCGATTTGGGCGATCCCGGAGTAGGCAAGGAGGCGTTTGATATTTCGCTGAGCGATCGCCACGATATTTCCGTACGTCATCGACACGATCGAAACGGCCACCAATAAGTACACCCACACCGGTTTAAACGATGCCAACGCGACGAGGAAAATCCTGAGCAAGATCACCAAAGCAGCGCCTTTGGGGGCAATGGACAAAAAGGCAGTGACGGGGGTTGGAGCACCGTGGTAGGTGTCCGGTATCCACGAATGGAAGGGAACGGCACCGATCTTAAATCCTAAGGCGGCGAAGATCAGGAGAAATCCAATGATTAAACCGGGGGTCGCCTGCGCAGACGACATTTCAGAAAACACCAGCTGGCCCGTCTCGCCGTACACAAGGCTGATGCCGTAGGCGAACAGCCCGGCAGCAAAGACGCCCAGGATAAAAAACTTCAACCCTGCCTCGTTTGAGGCCATATCGTCGCGCAAATACGACACCAACACGTAAAACCCGAGAGTCGAGAATTCCAAACTGACGAAGACCGACAGAAGATCATTGGCCGAGGCCATGAACATCATGCCGATCGCAGACATCACCACAAGGACATAGTATTCTCCACGGAATAAGGTGAACCGATTGACGTACTCGACCGAGGAGAGAATCACCAGTATGGTGGCGCCCAGAACAAATACCTTGAAAAAAATCGCCATGCGATCCAGTACAAACATGTTGTTGAACAGTGCGCCGGAAATCTGATTGACGTCAAACCACGCCAAACATCCAAGTGTCAGGACAAGACCCGCCACGCTGAGATACGCCAACTGTTCTTTCGGCAGGCGCGGCGACACGAAGTCCACGATGAGGATGAGGCACAGCCAACACGTGAGGAGGATCTCCGGCAAGAGCAGCAGCAGATCCGAGAAGGAGAGGTTCAGCGAAAAGATCATTCGCTCCCTCCTCCTGAAGTCTGCAACGGAGTCCTCAGAACCTGATTCGCAACGGCCGGCGATGTTGAGGCGGTCCGAGGACGACTCATGTCACTCTCAACTTCCGGGCCGTCTCCGGATTGCGCGACAGGAACGACTTCGGTGATTCTCACGACCAACGGTTCCACGCCGGAGCGAACGACCTCGTACAGATGCATCGGAAAAATACCGAACCCGATACTGATCGAAATCATGATCAACAGCGGCAGACGGTCCACCGTCGACACCGCATCATGCGCATGGCTGTACTTCTGATTCATCGGACCATAGAACAGGCCGCGCATCATTTTGAACAGGTAGGCAAGGGTCAGCACGATGCCCAGCATGGCCACGATCACTTGCAAAGGGTATTTATTCCAACTGCCGACGACTATCATGATCTCCGCAATAAAATTCACCGTGCCGGGCATCCCGATCGACGCCATACAGGCCACCATAAAGCAGGCCGTGATGAACGGCATTTTGTTGGAGAGGCCGCCCAACGAAGGGATGTCGCGGGAATGTGTTTGGTCATAGACCCATCCCGCCATCGCGAAGAGCATGCCGGTCGCCAGAGCATGGGCGAACATGTAGATGACGGCGCCGCTCAGGCTGATGTAGTTCAAGGCCGCCATGCCGAGGAACACGTAGCCCATGTGGCTGGAACTCGAGTAGCCGATCACGTACTTGGTGTCTTTTGCGTAAAAGGCGACGAACCCGCCGTAGATGATGCTGAACATGCAAAGCACGGCGGCGATCGGCATCAGTTCTCTGGTGGTGTCCGGAAGAATTTCAAAGGCAACACGGATGATGGAAAAATGGCCCAGCTTCATGAGGACGCCGGCATGCAGCATGCTCGTCGCGGCCGGGGCGGCGGCGTGGCCGACGGGGGACCACGAGTGCATCGGCCAGAGGGGAGCAATCGATGCGAATCCAAAGAACACCAAGATCCATATAATCTTGTCCAGTGTCGTTCCCAGAACCGGGATATTCATGAGATTCGCCTGCTCGCGAAGCACCAGGATGTCGAAGGTGTTCAGCCCGGAATATTTATAGATGAGCAGAATGCCCATCAACGCCACGACCGCGAAGGCGGACAGAAAGAGGACCAATTTCATCGCGGCGTATTCTTTGCTGTTGGAGCCGAAATTAAAAATAAATCCGACGGAATCCCTCAGTTTCATCCCTTCGGAGTCCGTCATCTCCAGATACTTCTTCGTGTGGCTTCCCCACATACCCAGCAGCAAGTACATCGGGATCACAGACATTTCGTAGAAGAAGTAGAGGAAAAACAGATCCAGGGACATGAACACGCCGATCGTGGCGGCCGCCAGGATCAGCAACCAAATATAGAACTCTTTCGTGCGATCTTTGATGTGCCAAGACACAAAGATCCCGGCAAACAACAAGATCGTTGAGGCCAACACAAGTGGAGTTCCGATGCCGTCGACACCCAGATGCAAGGCAATGCCGAGCTGTCGAGACCACTCGATTTTCTGGATAAACTGAAATCCACCCTTCTCCGGGTCATAGGCATAGAAGAGATAGATCGACGCGATCAGCGATACAAAAGCAGAACCCGCAGCAATGCTACGGACAAGCAGAGGTTGTCGATTCGAGACAAAAATCAGCCCTAACGCTCCCAGGAATGGGGCGAAGAGGATATAGAGCAGGACGTACTCTCCCATGACCGGAATCTACTCCCCCCGTTGAACGTGTGGGCCAGCAACCGCTGCCGACTGATCGTGGTGAATCCGGTCCACAAGGGCCTGAACCGATCCGTTCATGATTCGTAGAAACGGGGATGGATAAAGCCCGATCCAGAGAATCATGACAGACAATGAGACGGCTATGATCATTTCCCGAAGTTGCAGATCGCTCATGGTGGCTCGCACGGCTGTCCCAACCGGTCCAAGCATGGATCGCTCGTAATACCACAGAAAATACGCGGCGCCGAAGATCACGCCCAGGACGGCGAGGGCTCCATACCACCATTTGGCCTCAAAAGCCCCGAGCAGAATAAGGAACTCGCCGACAAAGCCGTTTGTACCGGGAAGCCCAATCGATGCCAGACCAATAATAAGAAAAAATGTGGCGAGCATCGGCACTTGTTTGGCCATTCCACCGAACGCCGACAACTGAGTCGTCTGCTGGCGGGAGTACAAGAACCCCGCAATAAAAAACAGACCGGCCGTGCTGAAGCCCAAATTAATCATAGTCAGCAAACTGCCCTGCAAGCCTTGATAATTCAAAGCAAACAACCCCACCACCACAAAGCCTAAGTGACTCACGCTGCTATAAGCCAGCAAACGCCTCAAATCGGCCTGCACCAACGCCATCCAGGCTCCATAGAGAATCGCACACAGACCGAGAACCACAAGCACAGAGACAACTGTTTCATTTTTCGACGCGTCTGGGAGCAGTGGGATACTGAAACGCATAAAGCCGAAGGTCCCCAGCTTAAGCCCTGCTAACACCACGGACATGCCGATCGGCCCCTCTAAGAGGGCATCAGGCAACCAGGTATGGAACGGGAACACCGGTGCCTTGAACGCAAAGCCCAAAAACATCAGCCAAAAGATCACCATCTGTTGACTGATGGGAATGGGAACGCTCAGAAGGTCGAGGAAATCAAATGAATAAACCTGATCGGCATGATGCAACATGGCCCACTGATGGAAGTTGATATTCAGCAATGCGATTCCCACCAGCATAAAGACACTGCCCAGCAACGTATAGATGACGAACTTCAACGCGGCGTAATGACGTTCGGCTCCGCCTCCCCATAGCTTGATCAAGAAGTAGCTGGGGATCAGCATCAGTTCCCAGAACACGAAGAATAAGATCAAATCCAACGACACGAACACACCCATCGTCGTCGTCTCGAGAGCCAACAAGCACATCATGTACAGTTTGACCTGATGGCGAATCGTGTCCCACGAGTAGGCCACGACCAGAACGGTCAGAAACGCCGTGAGACCGACGAACAGGACGCTGATTCCATCGACAGCCAGGTGGTAGCTGATTCCTAGAGCGGGAATCCATGGTACCCGTTCCGTGAACTGCATGGCGGCCGATTCCGGTACGAAGCGAACCAGGACAAAGATAGAAAGCGCAAGCTCGACGAGTGCGATAGTGAGGGTGGCGCTCCTGACCGTATCCTCGTCCTCGATCATCCACAAGATGGTAGCTCCAACCACAGGGAAAAAGAGGATGCAAGACAAGATTGGAAACCCAGCCGTGAGCTCTTCGAGCATATTGATAGCCTGTTTGCCTACTGACCTACATCTGAACGACTAGCTGAACCACCACCGCCAGGAGAAAGAGACCCGCAACAATGATGGCAGCATAATGATGGACCATGCCACTCTGCATTTTTCGCCCTTCACGAGCTGCCAGATGGTTGCCATATCCGATCACATTTAAGCCAGCATAGACGATGTACTTCTCAATCCACGTTGACCCAGAGGCTCCCCAATCGGCGAGCCGACCTACCGTGCGCACCACGCCGTCGATGACCGTACGATCGAACCAGTGCAGGAACATACCGAGACGTTTCATCGGTTCCACGAACAGCAAGTCATACAACTCGTCGATATAATATTTATTCAAGAGCGTTCGATACATCCTGGAAAACTTCTCAGCCCAATTATCAGCAGTGACCGGACTGACCGCATACAGGAAATGTGCGAGTCCCCATCCGATCAAGGCAATCACGACCGCTATGCCCATCAATAGGAATACCATCCCTGTACTGACCTCATGTTCCCCTGCAACTCCGACAACCGGGCCCAAAAACCCATGCAGCCAGCCATGTTCCGGGGGGAACCCAAGGATTAATCCTCCCACCCCGGATAGAAAAGCCAGAACCATTAAGGGTGCGATCATGACCATGGGAGACTCATGCACATGCTCCTCGGTATGGTGATCCATGCGTGAAGGGCCATAGAACGTGAGATACGTCAGCCGAAACATGTAGAACGAAGTCATCAAGGCACCGAGCGCGGCCAGGCTGTAGAGAAGGTAGTGATGATTCAGAAAGGCGTGGGCCATGATCTCATCCTTGCTCCAGAACCCAGCCAGGGGAGGCAGCCCAGCAATGGCGATCGTACCAATCAGGAATAGACGATGAGTCCAGGGAATACGCTTGCTCAGTCCGCCCATCTTTCGAATATCCTGCTCCCCGGATAGAGCATGGATGACCGATCCAGCGGCCAAAAACAACAACGCCTTGAAGAACGCGTGGGTCATGACGTGAAACACGGCAGCGGTGTACGCACCAACCCCGCAACCCAGGAACATGTATCCCAGCTGGCTCACTGTGGAATAGGCCAACACGCGCTTGATGTCGGTTTGAACGAGTCCGATGGTGGCGGCAAACAAGGCGGTGCCACCACCAACAAAGGCCACCACCGACATCGCGAAAGGAGAAAGGTCAAAAATCACATGATTGCGTACGATCATGTACACGCCTGCCGTCACCATCGTAGCCGCGTGGATGAGTGCGCTGACCGGCGTCGGACCTTCCATGGCGTCAGGCAACCATGTGTGGAGCGGTAATTGTGCCGACTTTCCCACCGCACCCACCAGGAGGCACAGGGCTATCGCTGTGGCCATCTCCGGAGACAGTTGGCCAACCTGTGCGAAGACCTTGGTATAGTCGAGAGTTCGAAAGTTGATGAAGACGAGAAAGATGGCAACCAGAAACCCCGCGTCTCCGATCCTGTTGACGACGAACGCTTTGGTTGCCGCTTTCGCCGCAGATACCTTGTCATAGTAATAGCCGATGAGCAGATAGGAACAGAGCCCCACCCCTTCCCACCCGATGAAGAGCACCAGATAATTGTTGCCCATGACCAGCAGGAGCATGGAGACCATGAACAGATTCATATACGTAAAGAACCGCGTAAACCCGGCTTCTCCATGCATATAGCCGACGGAATACACGTGGATTAGGAAGCCCACACCGGTGACGACCAGCAACCAGGCGCAGGTTAACGGATCCACGAGATAGGCAAGATTGATCGTCAGATCTCCCCCAAAGATCCATTGGTACGCAATGACTTCATGGGTCGTTCCGGTCCGCAGCACGTCGGTAAATACGGCCAGCGTGCAGAGGAACGAAAGACCCACTGACCCCCAAGCCAATCGATGGGCCATATCACGGGAATAGCGATTCCCCAGAAGGCCGTTCAAGACGACCGCCACCAGTGGGAAAATGGGAATAAGCTTAATCAGCAGATCGGTGAGGTTCGACACGGTATCCTACTGTTCTCCACATCTTCGGCCATGAACCGACCCCTGGGAGGCAAGCCCCGTACAGCGGACTAGGGAGGATGGTGCGGACATGAGATACACTGCCCATGACGATCGCTGCCCTTTGCAACATCCTGCTACCATTTTAAAAGGTTCATCTCGTCAACATTGGTCGATATCTTGCCCCGGAAGACCACAATGATAATGGCTAAACCGACGGCAGCTTCACCCGCAGCAATGGCAATGACGAAGAGAGCGACCAGTTGCCCCGCCATAGATTCCAAATAGTGAGAAAATGCGACAAGATTGATATTTGCTGCGTTCAACATCATCTCAACAGACATCAGCACAATGATGAAATTGCGCCTGATCAGCACACCGAGAAGCCCTGTCATGAAAAGCACGGCGCTCACAGCTGTGTAGGCAGAAAGGGGGATCATGAACGTTCTTCCTTGGGATCCAGATCCTTCGGAGTTTTGGCGAGGACAATGGCACCGATGATGGCTCCAAGGAGAAATATGCCGACGATCTCGAACTGCAGGATGTGGTCGCTGAACATCTTGATACCGACTGCATAGGTATCACCGTCTTGCAGGACGACACTCGCGGGAGCATTGCCCCTCGCGCCGTCAAACGGAGACTGCAGAAGGAGAAAGAGCACGTACACGGCTCCCAGGACCGCCGGCCCCACAAAATACAGAGCCGATGGATGGAAATAGCGTTCATCAGTTTTAAGATTCATCAGCATCAACACGAAGAGGTAGAGCACCAGAATGGCCCCGACGTAGACGATGACCTGTACAGCCCACAAAAACTCTGCGTTCAAAAGGATGAAAAGGCCAGAAACGTGCAAGAGCAAGGCAAGGAGCGCCAGAGCGCAGTGAACCGGGTGTCGTAAGGACACCGTGAGGACGCCAGCGACAATACTGACCAACGCGAAATACGCGAAAAATACCAACGCCATGTGTTGGACTCAGCTCAAATGCTTGGGAGGTTGTTGGGTGGCCTTCTGTACCGACTGAGGAAAGTAGTACCGGTACTCCCGGCTCTGCTCCACATCCTTTTCTTGATTATGGGCGTATAGGTATTTCTTCCCGTCCTCAAGATGGCGCTCGCCGATATCATAGAGCCGCTTTTTGTCGAACAACAGACTCCGTTTGTCATGCGTCGAATATTCGTACATCTTGGTCATCGCCAGCGCGTTTACCGGACAGGCCTCGACACAATAGCCGCAGAACACGCATTTCGTGATATCAATATAGAATTCGCTTGCGTATCGTTGAAGTGGGCGGGCCGTGTCCTCAGCGCTAATCACCTTGATGCAGTGAGATGGGCACGCGACTTCGCACAGATCACAGCCGACGCAACGTTCCTGTCCGTCATCGTATCGAAGCAGACCCAGCGCCCCTCTGTGTGTATCAGGAATCGTTCGCTGTTCACGAGGATACTGAAGCGTCATCGGCTTATGAAGCATGTGACGAAAGGTGACTTTCATGGCGTCCCAAATCTCATAGAACAACGCGGCATGAAGGATTTTCTTTGTCAGCCCAGCGACACTCATCGTAGCTCCTCGTCACCGACCGGCCACTGTACACATCTCCTTACACCGGTTCAACACTGACCCACATCTGCTTGAACGACGGCACACCCGTTGTGGCATCGACCGAAACCGTCATCAAATCTTTCACAGGAGGCTCGTTGAAATGTTCAGGGAAAAAACAGGTGCCCGGCGCGATGGATTGATCGGGCTGCACAGCAAGCTGAAGCGACCCACGATCAGAGATCAGACGAACTTTCATGCCATCCTGCAATCCCAGACGTTCCATATCCCGTAGATTCATCCGCAGCTTCCCCGTGTTGGGAGCAATCTTTATCAGCCCAGGTGCTTGCGCAGACAGCTTTCCTGAATGCATCAACAACTGCCCCATAACCAGCACAAAGGGGCGCGCGCGTTCCGCAGAGGCTTGGGTCATATGGTAACGACCTTTAACCTCTCCCACATAACCGTTGGACAGATACTGATCGAGTGCGGGTACGAATTTCCGAGGCTGACCGAGATTGTAGTACCCAGGAAGGAGCTTCATGATTTCGCTCTGAATATCGTTCGCTGATTGGTATTCCCATCGACAACCCATGGCATTCGCAAGGGCAGTCATGATGTGCCAGTCCGGCAAGCTTTCCCCAAGGGAATCCATCGCCTGGCGAATCCGAAGGACCCGACCTTCAAGGTTCGTAAATGTGCCGTCCTTTTCCGCATAGGTACAGGCAGGAAGGACAAAATGAGCTTTCTTCGCCGTTTCAGTCAAAAACGGATCCTGCACGACTAACAGTTCCAGACGTTCGAGTGCAGCCCGTACCTCCATGGAGGCGGGAAACGTCGCCAGAGGATTCTCCCCCAGCACGTACAGGGCCTTAATCTGGCCACTCTTACACCTTTTTAGAATCTCAACCAGATGTGCTCCTGATCCGACGGATGGGAGCGATGCATCCCATGCACTGGCAAAACGGTCTCGAGCGGATGGATCATCAAACCGGGCCTGTCCAGGGAGGAACTCCGGCGCCACGCCCATATCCACCGCCCCCTGCTCGTTCGGCTCCTCGGTCACGGTATTCACGCCACATCCCGGTCGCCCGATCTTCCCGGTGATCCAGGCAAGATCCATCAGCTTTAAGACATTTTGGTAGCCGTTCGCCCTCCTGACAATTCCTTCCGCGCACAGAATGATAGACCTCGGCGATTCGGCAAAAATCGACGCGATTTCCTTGAAGGTCTCGACCGCAAGCCCTGTTTGGACAGATACATCTTCCAGACTTAGATTCGCCACCGCACTCTTGAGCTCATCAAACGCTCTGGGATGTTTCCCGACGGCTTCTTCGTCCACCAAGTCATAGACGATCGCCGCTTTCACTAAGCCATCAATCACCGTTCCTTCTGTTCCAGGCTTGATCAAAAAGGGATGCGATGCCAGCTTGGCCATATTCGTGATGGCACTGTCCAGAGTGACCACCTGAGCCTTATAGACCCGGATCGCCTCCTTGATTCGCACAGCGGTTAACGGGTTCGTTTCCGTAATGTTGGAGCCAATCAAAATAATGGCCTTGGCCTTCGTCAAATCTTCCCAATCGTTCGATGTTCTCCCTACTCCGATGGCATGCTTGGAGGCGAGCACAAAGTTCATATGACCGTAGCGCGCGCTGCTGTCGAGTTGGTTGGTACCAAAACCGGTACGCATTAGCTTTTGAAACAAATACAATTCTTCGTTGGAGCAGCGCGCCGTCGCCAAACCAGCGATGGCATCGGCACCGTGTGCACGTTTGATCTCCGTCAACCGGTCTACCAACCCATGCATAGTTTCTATCCACGACTTTTCGACCAATCGATCGCCTTCACGAACCAACGGCTGTATAAGCCTGTGCTGACTATCTAGAGACTCGAATCCAAAACGTCCTCGTACACAGAGTCCCCCATGGCCCTTCGCAGTTTCAGCGCGATCCCCCCATTTATTTTTCCAAGACAACGGGGACGAGACACGGATCACTTCAGTATCTTTCGTTTCCAAGTACATTTGACAGCCGTCTCCACAGTAATTGCAGGTCGTCGTCGTCTTCTTCATCTGCCAAGGCTTGTACAGGTACTTGGAAAACTTGTTCGTGATCGCTCCAACGGGACAGACCGCCAGACAGTCTCCACAGAATTCACAATCGAGAGCCAGGTCGCCTTTAGGGACGACCTGATTGAAGCCACCCTTCTTCATGAACTGCAACGCATCGATCATCAGCACATCCTTGCACACATTGATGCACTCTGCGCACGCGATGCAACGATTCATGTTGAAATCGAGGACAGGACTACGCGTATCTTCCGGGATGAATTTCTGCTTCGCGTTGGCCAGGTTTGTCACACCATGTTGAAAGGCCATGTCCTGTAATTCACAGTGCCCATCCGCATCGCAGACCGGGCAATCCAGAGGGTGCACCGAGAGATGTTTCTCGACGGCTTTTTTGCGAGCCAGGAACAGATCCTCTCCTTCCGTTCGAATCACCATCCCCGCCGCTGCCTTGGCGGTACAGGACCGCACGGGGGCCTTTTTCCCCTCTTGCATCACCAGACACATCCCGCAGGAGCCGAACGGATCGAACGTGTAGTGGTAGCACATCGCTGGGATGATCTTACCGGTCATCGAGATGACGTCGTACAAGGACACCCCATCCTTAGCCGTAACCGATTTTCCGTCGATGCTCAGCTCGATCGGCGTCGCTTCAACATCGGGGTTCGTAGCTGGTTTGAGTCCCATTGCTTTACACCCTGTCTAGGCTTTCCTTATTCCTGCCTACAACCAACGAAGCTCCGCATACCCACTTCCACATGCTTCACCACGCACTCTTATCGATCACATTCACCCATCACAATATCGTAGGTGCCGAAAATCGTACAGGCATCCGAGATCATATACCCTCGAGCCATATGATCGAAGGCGCCCATATGCACGAACGATGGGGCGCGAATCTTCAGCCGATACGGCTTGCCCCCTCCCGTACTGACGATATAAAAACCCAGCTCGCCCTTATGGGCCTCGGTACCGCAATAGATTTCGCCTGGCGGAGCATCAAACCCCTGCGAAAAGAGTTTGAACTGTTGGATCATGGCCTCCAAGTTGGTAAAGACTCGCTCTTTCGGCGGGAGTGTCACGCTCGGAGCATCCGCCATAATGGGCCCTTCCTGCATCTGCTCCAGACATTGCCGAATGATTTTGACACTTTCGTAGAGTTCCATCACTCGGATCCAGTATCGGTCATACGTATCGCCGTTTTTCCCGACCGGCACACTGAACTCACACTTTGGATAAGCGCTATAGGGTTCATACTTGCGCAAGTCGTAGTCCACCCCCGATCCGCGGAGCACCGGGCCGCTCAACCCAAAACTGACCGCGTCTTCGGCAGAAATGACGGCAACCCCCTTCGTACGCCCAATCCAAATGCGGTTCTTTTCAAGGAACACCTGATACTCATCGATCTTCGGTGGGAAATACTCTAAAAACTGTTTGAGCTTGGCGATCAGCGCCGGTGTCAAGTCACGCTCCACTCCGCCGATTCGATACCAACTGGTCGTCAGACGAGCGCCGCATAGTTCGTTGAACCAATCGAGCAATATTTCTCGATCCCGAAACGTATAAAAAAAGACGGTCATGGCCCCGATGTCAAGCGCCTGGGCGCCCAGCCAAAATTGGTGACCAATAATACGTTGGACTTCGGCGACGATCGTTCGGAGATATTCCGCCCGCTCCGGCACCTGAAGATTTAAGAGTTTTTCGACGGCACGACAGTAGGCAAAGTTATTGTACATCGCACAGACATAGTCCAGCCGATCCGTATGCGGAATGAACTGATGGTAGGTTCCGTCTTCCGCGAGCTTTTCGACTCCACGATGGAGATAGCCCATCACCGGAGTAGATTTCACCAGCCGCTCCCCCTCCAACTCGAGAATCACTTTGAGCACACCGTGCGTGCTTGGGTGCTGAGGACCCATGTTGAGCAAAAGCTCCTCGGTTCGAAGCGTCGGAAGGCTCTCGCTTTCCGGATGCTCTGGATCGATCTTATAGACGGTGGTTCTTTGGTCTTCGAACGCCATACTATTTCAGAATCCTACCGCGGAAATTCATCCAGAAATTCAAACGTGTCTCGCCAACCTTTGCCACGCAATGGAAAATCTTTTCGCAGCGGATACCCTTCAGTATAATCATCCGGCATGAGGATTCGACGGAGATCTGGATGATTTCTGAATCGGATACCCATCATGTCGTAGACTTCGCGTTCCATGAAGTCGGCGCCTTTCCAAAGGTCCGTCAAAGAATCAACCACGCAATCCGACTCGGGCACCCGAGTCTTGAGCCTGATACGATGTCGTTTTCGAATAGAGTAGAACTCCCACACGACCTCGAATCGTTCTTCATCATCCGGCCAATCCACGGAGCTCACATGGACAATGTAGTCAAAATCCATCCAAGGATCGTCCCGCAGGAACTGGGCGACTTCACGAAGCTTGTCTCGCAAAACCGTCACGACCACATCGCCTCGCCACTCCGACAAGCCGGTAATTCCCGACGAAAAAGCTTGCTGAATACGCTCGAGTAATAAGTGCATGCGACGGTCAAACTTTCAAATTAGCCTTGATCTGATCAGGCTGAGTCACAAACACACGCCTCTGCATGATGCGGTCTTGTAGTTTGAGGATGCCGTCCAACAGGGCCTCCGGAGTCGGAGGGCAGCCGGGCACATAAATATCGACGGGAACGAATCGGTCGACTCCCTGCACAACGGAATAGCTGTCATAAATATTACCTGAGGTGGCACAAGAACCCATTGCAATCACATACTTGGGTTCCGGCATCTGATCATAGATTTTTCTAATCACCGGCGCCATCCGACGGCACACCGTCCCGGCCACGATCATCAAGTCAGACTGCCGAGGAGAACCACGGAACACTCCCGCCCCGAATCGATCCATATCGTACCGAGACGAGACGGCGGCAATCATTTCAATGGCGCAGCAGGCCAGACCAAAGGTCATAGGCCAGAGGGAGCCCTTTCTCGCCCAGTTCACAGCTTTTTCCAGAGACCCTGTGATAACGTCCGGAGTCCCGTCTTTTTCATGTCGTCCCAACTGAATCAGTCCCATATCGTCCTCAATCCCACTCCAGCGCCCCTTTGCGCCAGGCATAGACGTAGGCCACGACGAACAGGCCGATAAAGATCATCATCTCGACTAGCCCAATGACCCCGATCTTCTTAAAAACAACGGCCCACGGATAGAGAAAAATGACCTCAATATCAAAAATGACAAACAGCATCGCAAAAATGTAATACCTGACAGGGAATGGCATGCGAGCATCGGAAAATGGTTCGGATCCACATTCGTACGTCGTTAATTTTTCGGGCTCCGGGTACCGAGGCTGAACAAAATAACTGATGAGTAACGTCACCATTCCAAAAGCCAAGGTCACGAAAATGAACAGAAGAATCGGGAAGAACTTGGTCAAGTACGCAAGAAAAATTTCAGCTCCGTCCATTCCCATATTCTCTCACAAGGCATTGACGTGGAAAGGGTATTCCGTACCCTATGCTTGAAATCTTAGTGCCCAGCTCTCCGGGATAGCAAGAGAACAAAGGACCTAATTACGGTCGACCCGAAAGCCCTAGCAATGAAGGACGGGGAGTGGTGTCACGGTTGAGAGCGGGGCAATGGCCTTGTACGGCATGAACTCATGCATCTGATGCGGGTTCCCGCTGGATGTCTGGATCGATTCGCGAAGGCTCTGTCCTGTATGGCTGGAAACAATCCCATTCGATTTGCAGAGGAGAAAAGACCTTGATCTTTCGACGCCGGTGGATCTGCGTCTCGATTCGGTTCTTCGAGCTGGCCCCCTTAGATAGAGACACTGGTTTCTTACGACCATTCATGTCTTCAACGCTCCGACAAGAATCTGAGAGAATGCCCGTGAGCCCTCGCAGATTTCAAGGTAACACTAAGAGCAAACGTGGGTCAAACTTGATCAATCATGCTCAAATTCTTGACAATGTAGTGCCTTTTGCTATGGTTTTCCAAAGGACTCTAGCCTAAAAGGAACGACCTATGAAAACCGTGGCATGCCTTGTCTTGATCCTGTGTCTGAGTGTGAACGCCTTACTCGATGGGGCACGAGCCCAGGTTTCAGAGGTCGAATCCGTTCGGATAGGTGATCGCGCGCTGGCATTCGCCAGCGGTTCCATCCAGAAAACATCCTCAATCGATGGAATCGTGAATTTGGTAACCGGCGATAATCAGTCCACGGGTAATCGAATGCTGTTGGGCAAGCGAGACTCGCTCTATCTTAAATTACACAACTCAACTGACGTGGCTGTTGGAGATCTTTTTACCGTGTATCGTCGAGTTCGAAAGGTGTTTCACCCCGTCACTGGAGAATATCTCGGTTTTGTTGTGAATCGATCAGCAATCGTGAAGGTTACAGCTGCCGATCATGCCCTGACCACGGCGGAGGCCGTCATCAGTTATGGACCTATCGCTCCAGGAGACCCGGTGGTGCGATTTGTTGCTCCTACTGCAGATATCGAGCCAAGCCCCGTGGAGCACGTTTCCGATCTCGAAGGGATGATTGTTGAACTCCAAGCTGACCGGTCTATGACGCTGGTGGCCCAATCGAATGTTGTGTACTTGGATCGAGGCAAGGAGGATGGGTTGAAGTCCGGCGATCTTCTCGATATCCAGCGTCAGAGCGCGGGACTCCCTCCTCGAAATATCGGCCAACTCAAGGTACTGACGACAGAACCCCACACTGCTGCCGCCAAGGTCCTTAGGGTCACCACCCGAGTCATGAAAGGAGATCGGTTCAAGCTCCTTGAGGCCTCCAAACCCATCCTACAGTCCGTCGAACCAAAGGAGGACTTGTCTGCAGCACAACAGGCTGCACAGGTTGATTCAGTATCCAGCAAACTGGCAACCAAGGATGACTCGGGTCAGAGTCGGCTCACTCTTGGTGAGACGGCCAAGTTCTTGCGCTACGACTCTGGAGATGCCGCCATTAAACCTGAAAACTACCCGGTCCTGGATCAGTTGATCGAATACCTACAGACCAGTGGCGATACGAGGCGGATCCGAATCGAAGGTCATACGGATAATGTGGAGATCGGCCCCTCTCTCAAATCCCGGTATCCCAACAATTTGGTGTTGTCCAAGGTACGCGCCAACGGGGTCCTCCGGTATCTGCTGGAGAAGGGTGGGATCGAGCCATCTCGTCTCAGCGCGGTGGGACTTGGAGACACTAAGCCAGTGGCCACGAATTCGGTCGAGGAAGGTCGCACGAAGAATCGGCGTGTAGAAATTCTCATGTACAATCCAGTCACCAATACCTCGGCGCCTAGACCTGACGCTGAGCATCACGTGCAATCTCCGGGGGGCAGCCTTTCAACCCTGAATGCCCGTGATAGCAACGACCAACAGGCCCCCACCAATACCGCTTTTCCCGATTCAGACGATTCCGCTCATCGGGGAACCCTATCCTTGGGCGATTCTTCACAGACTTCAGGAAGAGATGGGTCAAACACTGAGAACGGCTCTGATCCGAGTGGCTCAACAACGACCGACACGGACAAACAAGATTTGCCTCAACAACCAGCGACCGGGATACCAGCGGACTAGCCTCGACCAAAACCAGGGACTCTGTGAATGCAGAGTCCCTGTCTTAGCTAGAACCATCAAGCGAACCACTTCCTTGAGTATGCCAGCCTACCCGGTGTTCTTCGTTGTTATCCACTGATAGAATATAGAATGGGTTTCGATGTGGATTCGACCGCCATCAGGCAAAGAGAGAGACTCTATGCGGATGTCATCGTTCCACGTCATATCGAACGGTCTTTCACCTATCTAGTCCCCCCCACCTTGGCTCAAGTCATTAGCGTTGGAAGCCGCGTCCTGGTCCCATTTGGACGTGTGATGCTGGAAGGAGCGGTGGTTTCGCTGGCTCATGAGCCTCCGAGCAAGATAAGAGCCGCTTCTCTTAAGGAAATCTCTTCTCTGGTACAGGACGGACAGAATCCGTCGCTATCCCCCAAGCTGCTCCAACTATCCCGCGACATCGCTACTTATTACGTCGCACCCTGGGGGCAATGTCTTCGCCTTGTATCTTCACCATTTGCAACGCGCCTGACTTTCCCCATTCGATATATCATTACTCCACAGGGACGTGCCGCACTGGCGACCGGCAGTTGTCCCGACGAGCTGCGACCAACTCTTCAGCGAATTGCCCGTCGAACGACGGGAGTCTTGTCATCGACTCTGCATCCGACTCAACGAGCGAGCACTCTACGGATGCTCGATACACTCGTCAAGAAGTCGTGGCTAGCTCGCGTGTCTCGAGACAACCCAAATGTGAATGAACGGAAACGGCATGCCACGCTGATGTCGAATGAACCCGGTGACAGAGCACGCATGGATACTGTTCTACTCCATCCGAACCTTCCGGATTTAGATATATCTTGGAGAGCTCGTGTCAGCCAATGCCTTCAAAGCAACCACATGTGGAAGCTCGTCCTGCATGCCTCATGGTCAGATCGAATCAGAAGGCTTGCAGACGCCATTCAACAGGCGCACTCGCTGAAGCGGTCCACCATCGTGATTACCGGCGAGATCGCGAGAGCGTTGTGGCTCAAGCAGCTCCTCTCAACTCTCACGGGGCTTCAGATTGCCTTCGCACACTCGACTTCGGGACCAGACCAATTAAAACTGCGTGATGGTTCGACTCCATCCGTTGTCGTAGGAACTCGCTCCGTCATTTTCGCGCCCATCGAATCCATTGGACTGATCTGGGTGGAAGGGGAGGAGGATACCGCCCTCAAAGAACCTCAGGAGCCTCGTTATCACACCCGTGAAGTCGCCGGCATGAGGGCTGAGAGCGAGCGAGCGCTACTCGTCCTCGCTTCGGCACATCCATCCCTTGAGTCGAAATTCGACGCCGCGGCTGAACATCATGACGTTCTCCAGAGTGCAGCGCTTCGACCAAGAATCGAGCTTGTTGACCTCCGCAAGGAGTCGAGGAGAACCCTCTTCAACCCGAAACTGATTTCGGCAATTCAGGAAACCCTAAAGATGCAGGCGAAAGTACTACTTTTTCTCAATAGAAAAGGATATGCAAGGACCTTGGTGTGTGGAGATTGTAACTGGGTACCTCGCTGTGTCGCTTGCGCCGTCCCCTTCACCTATTATCGGGAGGCCGGCCGTCTCACGTGCCGCTACTGTGGTAGCTCGGACGAGGTACCCGATTCCTGTCCCGTGTGCCGAGCGTCCCGTGTGACTCCCATCGGAGACGGCACTGAGCGAATTGAAGCCGAAACTCGTCGCTTGTTTCCACAGGCCAAGATCGCACGGATCGATGGTGACACACTTCGTCGATCGGCCGCCGTCCACCAGTTGTGGGAATCCGCGAGGTCAGGGGTCTGGGACATTCTGATTGGGACTGAAGCACTGTTTCGCCGAGATCCACTACCTCAACATGGATTGGTAGGCATTCTTCAAGCAGATTCCGAGTTGTACATCTCAGACTTTCGATCAGCCGAGCGGACCTATCAGCTCCTGATTGATGCCGCAGATTTGGCCTCCCCAGCGTCGGTAGGAGGTCGAGTCATCGTCCAGACGCACTTTCCCACCCATCATGCCGTCCAAGCTCTGCTATCGGGAAACCCCGATCGTTTCTACCAGGAAGAGCTTGAGGCACGCCGGCTACTTAACTATCCGCCCATGTGCCACCTGGCGGAGCTCTCGGTAACGGGAACGAATCGTGAGACGGTTGAAGAAGCCGCGAAGCGATGGGCCATGGATCTTGGGCAGATCGTTTCTGATCAGGAGCCTCTGATTGTGCTGGGGCCCGTCCAAGCCATTAGTACACGGCTTCGACGCCACCATCAACGCATGCTGGTCAAAGCAACTGAACACAGGACACTGAGTCGTCGAGTCTATGAGTCTGTACAGAGATTCGAGCGGCAGTACCAAAAAGGACGGATCAAGTTTGCCATCGACATAGATCCTGTCGAAACTGGACAAGGCTAAGCCGTTTTTTTCGTCTGCTTCCTGAACTTCGACTTCGATAATGTGGCTGGGCGCTCGTTGGGCGGTGGCGATGTTGCCTTTCGGGATCGATTGAATAGTCCGTACGCAAACGATACCCAAAACACAGATGAAAAGAGACCCAGAACGACAGCGGAGAGCATCGTTCCCATTTCAGGATCAGGAACTGTGTCCGATATTCCCTTGAGTTGCACCATCAACACAATCGGCCACACAAAGCTTTCTAGGCCAAGCAAGAGCGTCGACCATGCCCATACCCTCGAGATCGACTCCGCCATCACCCATAGAAATAGTCCTACGACGAAAGCCCACCCAAGCACAATGAACGGTGAAATACTTCCCCAGATCAGCCAGAATCCGACCGTCGCGACCGCAGTGCCAAGTATGACATTCAGAAGCTTCATGATCCCGGTGGAGGTCACTCCAAATGATGGAGTCTGACGAGGCCGCGTGGTGATGTCAACAGGGAGAGGTGGTGCGCAGGGCAGGCTCGATTAATCGATCATTTCGGAAGCAACCGTATCAAGGAGTACCTTCAGATCAAAGGGTTTGTGAAGCGTCCGTCTGGCTCCAAGCATCTTGGCAAGATCTAAGACATTGCCGATGCCGATCGCTTCGGATCCTCCGGTTATGGCAATCACACGGGAATCGGGGAACTCCCGTCTCAGCGTCATGATGCCTTCTAACCCATCTTGATCAGGCATCAGGATATCCATGATCACCAGATCGGCTGCCTTCGTTCGATACCGCTCAAGCCCTTCGTTCCCATCCCGGGCCTCCTCAACCTCATAGCCCGCTTGCTCCAGAGTTTCTCGAATGAGCTGACGAACTTGGTCCTGATCGTCAACGACGAGGACCAACGGCATCCGAGACCTCGATGGGTAATGTGGATGGTTCTTGGTCGGAATTGATCAAGGCTGCCCGGGGAACCGGATAGGACGAAGCGTGATCTAAGCCACGGCGAATCTTCTGAGCCACCTCACGAGCTTTTCTCCCGGCGACGATGACTTGGTTGATATGGCGATGGGCTTTGGTCTCACCTGGAATCAAGTCCAGCGCCAACTCGCTGAAGCCTAATACTGCGGTAAGACTATTGTTAAGCTCATGGGCAATACCACCGGTCAAGGTTCTCACGGTCTCCATCTCATCCACAACTTGGATCACCATAGAGGCATTCACCTGATCTGTGATGTCGACAACCATCCCGACCGTGTGTTTGGGTCGCCGCTTGCTCCCCTCACCTTCAAACTGTGTCAAGGCTCGAAGACGTATGTGCCGTATGACCCCGTTTGCCCGGACTAGTCTGTGTTCAGCCGTGTACAGCCCCTCCTTCCCAGGATCGGCGGCCCGTACAATCGCGCAGCGCATCCTCTCTCGATCCCCGGGATGCACCAGCTCCAGATAACGATCGAGGGAAGGCGATTCATCCGTGCTGACCCCATAGATCTCACGCAAGATCGGTGACCACATGTGGGTGTTCGTCTGATGATCATGTTCAAAGATCCCTACCTGTCCGGCCAGGACGGCAAGATCACATCGAGTCTTGATATCCTCGATCGCCTGTTCGGCTTGCTGACGAGCCGCGAGATCATTCACGGTCATAAGAATTATCCTCCCCTTGGACTGATGAACAGGATGCAGCCGGATTTCGACCGGGAACTCCACACCATCCTTGCGACATCCATGCACTTCTCGACTGATGTCCAGGGGACCAGAGCCGACGTAGGAGAAACAGGTGGCACGCCTTTCGCGCTGCTCCTCGTGATATCGCATTGACAGCAAGCATTCGACAGGTCGACCGAGCAACTCTTCACGAACATACCCAAACATTCGTTCGACATGGCTATTGACGAGAGAGATAGTGCCATCTTGGCGAACCATGAGCATACCGCTGGAGGCCGCCTCCAGGACCGTCTTTAATTGTAGGTCTCGTTCTTCCGCCATCGCCGCAAGCAGCTTGAAGTCTGTAATGTCTTCAATCTTTCCAGACATCCGAATAGGCTGGTCGGATGAACCTCGTATCAGCACGCCACGACAACGGACAAATCGGATATCGCCGCCAGGCTGAATGATTCGACATTCGAGATCGTAGGGCCGATCCGAGGTAAACGTTTCCTCGATCAAGGTGAGGACACGCTCGCGGTCTTCCGGGTGGAGAGCCTTCTTGAAAGTCTCATAGGTTGGCGGCACCGAACCGGGCTCGTATCCAAGAACACGATAGTGCTCTTCTGCCCAAATCTCAGCGCCATGGCCGATTGCCCATCCCCATATGTCATGGTCCGCAATAGCGTGGGCTTGCCAGGCCTGAATCCGGCTGCTGGAGGATTCGATTCCAATTGGTCGCTGGGCAGAAATGTCTGAAAAACAAACCAGAACGGATTCTTTTCCATCCCACATGATGGGAGCCACAGACAGGACGACAACCACTTCCTGCCCATCACATCGTACGAACTTCGTTTCCAGTCGGCTGTGCGAATGACGTGATCCCACTGTCTGCACAATCCATAGCCGTACAGCCTCCTGCAGCTCATAGTAGACGATATCCAAGCACTGCCTGCCGATGATTTCCTCGGCCGAAGTGGCACCGAGGATGTTCACACCAGCCTGGTTGATATACATGATCTCGGATGCGGTCGTTACCAACATACCTTCTGTGGCGAGATCACACAGAAACGTCGAGGGAGGTATCTGACTATGATGTTCCGCTTCCACCTGTCGAAGGTGAGAAACATCACTCATGACCCAGATAACCGACCGTACCCGTCCCGTCCGATCCTCAATGGGTGACAATGTCACCTCATTCCAAAACGGCGTACCGTCCTTGCGGTAATGCCGCAGCGACACGCGGCAAGCCCTTCCGTCTTGGAGAGCCAACGCGAGTTTTTCGATCGCCCCGCGATCTGTTCCAGGGCCGTTCAAGATCGCCGTTGTCTGACCAACGACGTCATACTCAGCGTAGCCGGTCAACAACAGGACCGCGGGGTTCGCATAGATGACAGGATGATGTGGGAGAGTCGCATCCGTTACAAGTACGCCGCAATTCGTCGCCGCGATAACCCTTGACTGGAGCACGCTCTCCCGGTGCTGTCGGATTGCGATCCAGAGTGAAAGACCCACGAGCACGAGCGACACGAGGAAGATACCAGCAGTCATGCGGGACAACCTCCCGGTAGGTACACACCGTGTACGTATAACTACAGCTACCCAGAGTGAGCCTATACGAATCGAGGGAGGGTGCCCAGAGATGAAGGTCGCAACGCGACGAGAATTTTGCCCCTAGAATACTAGAGCCGAATGTTGCCTCATCAGCCTTGCCGTTTGACGAAGAAAGCGGCAGCCTGTGCGCGGCGTGTGATACGGAGCTTCTGAAAGACATTGGCGAGATAGTTCTTCACCGTCTTGTCACTGAGCCCGAGCGCAACAGCGATCTCTTTATTGGTCTTCCCTTCGGCAACCAATGCCACGACTCGTTCTTCCTGAGACGAGAGTTGGTCCGTACCTGGAGTGGACGGCAAATCATGCACTCCTCGCAACCACCTCAGGGCCCGTTCGGTCACGGTCGAGTCTAAAATGGATTGCCCCTTGGCGACCGAACGGATGGCTTCCAGCAATCCCGGCGAGTCGATTTCCTTCAAGACATAACCATGGGCGCCGGCGAGCACCGCGGCTAAGACTGAATCGTCGTCTGCGTAGGAGGTCAGAAAAATGACGCGGGTGGCGGGAAGAATCCCTAGAATCTCTCGGCAGGCATCGATGCCGGAACCATCCGGAAGTCGCACATCCATCAACACGACGTCAGGTTTCAGCTTCTGAGTCTGTAGGATGGCATCGGCCATCGTCCCGGCTTCCCCCACCACGGTGACACCCTGGTTTTGAGCCAGAACCGTTCGAAGCCCCACGCGAATCACTTCGTGATCGTCGACCAGCACCACACGAACGGTTTGAACCAGCGTCTTAGTTGTGAGCATAGTGACCATCCTTTGGAAGATCGAGTAAGATTTTCGTCCCCTTCCATGGTTTCGATTGAAGGGCGAACGATCCCCGGACTTTCTGAGCCCGGGCCGCCATGTTGCCTAACCCGTGACCAACGCCCTGAGCCGACCGAGTGTTAAAACCAATGCCATCGTCACGAATCGTAAGACGAATGGTACGGACGAGTTCTCGGAGTGATACCACGATCCGTGTGGCTCGGCTATGGCGTACGGCATTGCTGAGTCCTTCGCGAACGATATTGATAATATGAAGTGCCTGTTCCGTTGACAGACGGCGTGCCGCGGCCTCGTCGATTCGTATCAGACATTTTGCTCGAGAGGAGCTCGACATCGTCTGGACCATGGTCCGCAATGCTGACGGAAAATCACCGCCTTGGATAACGTGAGATTCAAGACCCGCGATAAAATTACGAACCTCTCCCATCACGTGATTGAGC
This sequence comes from Nitrospira sp., assembly GCA_965223625.1. Classification (GTDB taxonomy): domain Bacteria; phylum Nitrospirota; class Nitrospiria; order Nitrospirales; family Nitrospiraceae; genus Nitrospira_D. The sequence goes on along the minus strand of OZ245008.1, from coordinate 4,057,400 downwards.
TGCCCAATCGTCTGATCGAGTGTGCACATGAACTTCGCCGCGACAGGTCCCGGCTGTTGCTTGATCATCGGTTTACAGCCCTCCAGTCCAAGGCCCACCGCATACAATGACTGGAGAATCCCGTCGTGGAGATCCTGACTGATCCGCTCACGCTCTTGGAGTGCGGCACTCAAATCCCGTTCCCGTTGCAGTAGCATCTCTTCCATTCGCTTGCGCTCGGTGATATCGGTCGCCGCACCAAGCACTAGATGAACCTGCCCATAGTCATCGAAAATCGGCCGCTTGACGGTCTGAAACCAACGAGTGTGTCCCTTGGTATCGGTGAATTTCTCTTCCGGAATGAACCGATCCCGTCCGGTATTCATCACCTCAAGATCGTTTTCCCGGAAAAACTCCACCTCCTCCGCGTTGGCATTGAAGTCCGCGTCCGACTTCCCGACCAGATCATCCACCGTGGTTCCGTACCAATCGGCAACCGTCTTGTTGGCCATTGCAAAACGTCCTTCCCGATCCTTGGCAAAGATAAGACCCGGGTCTGTGTCGATGACCTGTCGCAAAAACGTATGCGACCGGCGAAGTTCCGCTTCGGCCCGTTTACGTTCTCCGATGTCTCTCAAGATCGCGCAGCCGTACTCTTGTCCGTCATACGACAGATAGTTGAAGGTCACCTCCATCTCCAACACGTCGCCGGCGCGTGACCAATATTTCGCCTCGAATGCTAACGCTCTCCGTTCCTTCAAATGACCCCAGTGTTCCGACCATCGGTCGACAGGAAAATTGGGGTCGATGTCATGCACCGTCATCGACGTCAGTTCCGTCCGTGAGTACCCCAACATTCGGCACGCCGTATCGTTGACATTGAATATTCGAGCGGTCGGATCTAGCCATAAGATCGCTTCCACGGCTTGGTCCACCGAGAACTGGGTCAACTGTAGGGCTTGTTCCATGCGCTTACGCTCAGTGATATCATTCCCGACGGTAACAGAGCATTGCTTACCGTTCAGCGTAATCACTTCTGACGACAGCAGGCACTGGCGGACTTCGCCACTTCTGCTCCGCAGCCTTACCTCCACGTTGCGGGTCGATCCCTGTCGCCTCAACAGATCAAGGTATCTGGCGCGTTCATCCACAGAATCCCAGAGCCCTATCTGCAATGTCGTTTCCTCCACAACCTCTTCTTTGCGATAGCCTAACATCTGGCTGGCAGCATCATTCATATCCACCACTCGACCAGTGTCCAACTCGGTAATGACCAGGGGATGGGGGCTGGCCTGGAATGCCTTGGCAAACCGCTCTTCGCTCAGTCGCAATGCCTCCTCTGCGTGCCTTCGGTCCGTGATGTCGTTCGCAACAGTCACCACACAGGGTGTTCCGTTGAGTTCTGCGAGATCAGCGGAGGTCAGAAAGTAGTGCAGCGCACCCGATTTGGCCCTTAACGCAAACTCCATGTTGCGCACAGGCTGCCCAGTCTTCAATCGCTCGATGACCCGCACTCTATCTTCGAGATTGGGCCAGATCCCGAGCATCAACGTGGTGTTTCCGATCACTTCCTCACGACGAAAACCGAATGCTTGCAGACAGGCGTCATTCACTTCGATGCAACGTCCCGTTGCGACCTCTGTGATCCCTATAGGATGAGGACTTGTCCGGAACGCTTTTGAGAATCGTTCCTCGCTTTCTCGCAAGGCCTGTTCAGCAAGTTTGCGCTCGGTGATATCGTCGCATACGACTAGTGCCAGCGCTTCCCCAAGCCGGCTCTGCACCACACGCGCAAGCTCGCGCACGCACAATATGGTGCCATCGCCTCTCACTTTACGGAATTCCCACTGCGCGACACCTGCTGGATCACGAAAGAACGCCTCCATTTCAGCACGGATGCGCTCTCGGTCCTCTTCGATGAAGAGATCCGTTACCGACTTCCCAACAAGATCTTCGACGCGATAACCCAAATACTGCGCACCGTACTGGTTGACAGACTTGATGACTCCGGATTGATCCACGGTGAAATACATGGAGGGAGTTTCATCATAAAGCGTCCGGTACCGTCCCTCGCTTTCCCGCAGATCATCCAGCGCCGCTTGACGGTCCAGCTCACCACCCAGCCACCGTGCCATGAGTTGAACGAAATCCTTTTCGGATTCGGTAAAGCCTTTTGCGCGGGGTTCCAAACCCGCAAAACACAGAGTTCCGTAGCTGCGCTCGAGTCCATTGATTGGAGTACCGATGTACGATTCCACTTTCAGCGCGGCATAGGCGGGATGTCGCTGCCATTCAGCCGACGCTCCGGCATGTTCGAAACTCATCGGCCCGTTCCGCCGGAGAGTTTCAGCACAGTATGTTTGGTCCAGAGGCACCCGCATGCCTTGATGGAACACCGTGCCTGGTGCGTTCACCCGCTTGACTTCCAGCTCTTCACCCTTGACATCGGTTTCCATCCCGATCGGAAGTTCGAAGATACGGCACCCGAGCTGGAGCAACGCCTCAACCCGATCTTTGAAGGACTGGCCTTGGGCCGACGAGATATCGTGCAACGCCCGAATAGCCTGTTGGCTCTTCCGGAGCGCCTGTTCCGCCTGCTTACGCTTGGTAATGTCTTTACTGAGTGTAATCATGCACGATTTGCCATGGTACTCGATCCGCTCTGCAGACACGAGGTAATCGCGGCGTTCACCGCAAGTTGTCTGGAATACTGTCTCGAAATTGCGGATCGAGCCCTCTCGCCGCAATCTCTCAATAAAACGGATCTGATCCTCCCGCGCCAGCCAATATTCGATGTCATCCCCGGTTCGCCCGACCACCTGCTCTCGGTGATACCCAAGAGCGGTGAGACAGGCGTCGTTGACATCGAGCCACCGTCCCGAGTCAAGTTCCACTAGGACCATTGGGTCGGGGGTGGAGCGGAATGCTTTTGAAAACAGTTCCTCGCTGGCCCGCAGCGCCTGCTCCGCCTCCTTGCGCTCGGTGATGTCGACTGTCGCACCAATTAAGTGCGTCAATCGTCCGTTGCTGTCCCGAGCCGCATGACACCGTACATCAGTCCATATGATAGGTCCGTTTTTTCTCACCATGCGAAGCTCGTAGTGGGACTCATCAGTTGCTCCACTTTGCATCAACTCCCAGTTCTTCATGGCGATCGGCTGATCGTCCGGATGGACAACATTCAGCCACGTAAGAGGATCCGTTGAAAGTTCTTCTGGGCCATAGCCAAAAAGCGCCTTGAGGTTGGCATCTCCGTGGTATTGGCCTTTGATGACATCTAAGTCCCACACCCCAACCTTGCCGACGGCCGTCGCACGCGCGTAGCGTTCCTCACTAGCCCGCAATTCTGCCGTACGCTCGATCACTTTGCGTTCCAATTCATCATGGGCCTGCTGGAGCGCTTCCTCCGCTCTCTTGCGTTGTGTAATGTCCTGGAACGTTCCATAGGCTCGAACACCTCGTCCGTTGACGACGTCGACCATGCCGGCGGCCCGCACGGCAATCTGCCTCCCCATCGCCGTGACGAGTTCCAACTCGAGATCCCACGAGACCCCTTGGGTGATCCCTTTCCCCAGCGCTTCAGCTATAAGGGGACGACTCTCGGGTGTGTAGAACTTCAAGGCGGTTTCAACCGTCGGACTGTACAACTCCGGCGTCGTGTCATGTAACCGGTATGTTTCCTCGCTCCATCGGAGCCGATTGGTCACAATGTCCAGCTCCCATCCCCCAATCTTGCCGATCGCTTCCGTTTGCTTCATGAGCGCAAGCTGCTGCTTGTGACTTGTAATATCCTCCGCAATACCCGCAATCCGATTCTCCCACCCGGTCATTCTTACCCTGCGATCAGCGATCCAGCGGATGTAGCCATCTCGCCCGACAATTCGATACTCACAATAAAAAATCGCATTCGTCCCACCGGCGAGAAACCGATCATGATATGTCTCGACCCGCTCCCGGTCCTCCGGGTGGACCGATTCGAGCCACAGCGACCCATTTCGACGGATTTCCTCCCGTTCAATACCCCAGATGAACGTGAACGCCGCGTTCACATACATGACGTCCAGTGCGTCCTGCGAAATATCCGCGATCAGAAACGCAGAACCGACCGACTCGGCAAATTGACGAAAGCGTTCTTCGCTCCGGCGCAATGCCTCCGTCCGCTCTGATACCTGTTGTTCCAGCGAGGCGTTGAGGGAGGCAACCTCCTCCTGTGCCGCCTTGCGCTCGGTGATATCGGAAAACAGACCAAGAATGGCAGGCTTGCCATTCCATGTGATCCGTGCCGCCTCGACCTGAACCGGAAACGGTGTTCCATCCAACTTCAGATAGGTTCGCTCCGCGCTATGGACGGAGACTCCCCCGCCTAATAGCCGTTTTACATTCTCGCGCACTTCCTGATGATAGTCGGCATGGATGCAATCAAAAGTCGGCCGGTCGAGAATTTCCCGCACATCGTTGGCTCCCAGGAGAACAGCGCCCGCGTGATTGATATACTCCGTCCGTCCGTCACAGAAGACGAACACACCGGAAGGGGACAGTTCGACTAACGTTCGATATCGCTCTTCGCTTTCCCGTACCGCTTCCTCCATCTGCTTGCGATCGGTAATGTCCGTGTGAGAGCCAAGTATACGAATTCGTCTGCCATCAGCCTCCGTGACAAAGGAGGCTCTCGCTTCGATCCATCGATAAGTCCCGTTCTTATGTCGTAGTCGAAATTCCTGCCGATAATCGCCCTTCCGATGAGCAACATAATCCTGCACATACGCCATCGTTCGATCCCGATCTTGGGGGTGGAGAAGGCTTGCCCAGGTTTCAAAGGAACCTGACAGTTCCGTTCGCTCGTATCCGAGCTGGCGGTTCCACTCCTCGGAAAACACCACCTCGTTCGTATCCGTGTTCCAATCCCATAACCCAGTACCTGAGGCTTGCAGAGCTTGCCGAAGCTTTCCCTGAGACGTCTGTAGCGCCTCCTCAACCCGTTTCCGGTCTGTGATATCGAGCATGCTGCCGGACATAGAAATAGGCTGGCCGCCGCTGTCTCGTAACACCTCGCCCCTGCAGTTGACGACGCGAATCTCCCCGTTTGGTCGGACGATCCGACATTCCATATCGAACCGGACCTGCCCTGCCAGGGCTGCGTCGATCGCCTCCTGCACGTCGCCTCGATCATCCGGATAGATGGCCCGTAAGAAGGTATCGCGGGTGGCCGGAATAGTACCCGGTTCGTGGCCGAAGAGCCTATATTGTTCATCCGACCACCAGACCTTTCCGCTCCATATCTCCCAATCCCAACTTCCAAGGTGTGCCAGAGTTTGGGACTCGACCAGATGACGTTCCCGATGACGGAGCTCGATTTCAATCTGGCGTCGCTGGAGTTCGGCTCCGGCACGTGACGCAAACACGCTCATGAGCGATTTCAGTCGTTGGGCATTATGCAACGGCTTGGTATCCATAACCACGAGCAGGCCAATAACCGTCCCGTCTTTCGCTCTGAGCGGTACCCCACAATAGCTCTCGACGCGTAGCTGGTCTAATCGTTCAAATGCTGGGAACGAGGCTCGAACCTCTTGGTCGAAACAGACGAAAGAATGTGTGAGTGCTATTTCACAGGGTGTGTCGGTAAGGAAATAGGAAAAATTCTCGACGAGTGAGCCTCCTGAGGAGACCGCAATGGTGCGGATTTTCCTGGTGGCTGCCGGTTGGACCTCCCCAACGAGGGCGTATTGCACACCGAACACCGAACACAGATGAAGCACCAGAGTCTGGAAAAAGTCCTCGCCGGTCTCCGCTGCGGTACCGGCCATGATAGCTCGAAGCATTTCAGATTGCTCACGCAGGTTTTGAAGCTCACCGTCCATTTGTCGATTTTGATGGCGAATGGTCTGGTCCCGCTCCGTCAACTCACGCGCTAAGTCGGCAACCTGCTTTCGCAATAGCTCCATTTCAGGAGGATGGCTTGTCGCACTCATGATGGGGCTCCTTGCTGCACGAAATCGACGATAAGGCGAGAATGGCTCGGCCCCTTGGAGTGGCCTGCTTCAAGTCTCAAAGCACTGATTGAGGGTGGCGCTCGCCGAGAACAATTCTTCGCCCAAAAGTCGGCTACGGATTCCTAAGAAAAGGTCCCAATGAGGGGACTAGTCTCCTACGAGAGAAGATGAAAGTCTAGATCCGAACGGACCAGGGCCTTCAAGGATGAGGCTGCGCAGGGTGGGTGTGAACCAATGGTGCCAAGAGCGGGATGTGACCTCGCAAGACGTTCGCCGCACAGGCCTAAATGCGCGTGTCAATGGGCTTTTTCATTGGTGCCCTTCGGAAGATCGAGCAGAATCCTTGTCCCTTTGAACGGCTCGGATCGTACTGCGAACAAGCCACCGATTTTTTGAGCCCGCGCCGCCATATTTTCCAACCCACGACCGACACCATGGGTCGAGCTCGGATTAAATCCAATGCCGTTATCAGTAATGGCCAGACAGACCGAACCAGTTAACTGCCGCAATGATACGGTAATGCGTGTGGCACGACTGTGTCGGAGGGAGTTACTCAATGCTTCCCGTGCAATATTCATGATATGGACCGCTTGCTCGGTCGAGATATGAGGCCCGGCTGCGTCATCGATCCGCACCCGACATGTGGCCGAATTGCCAGCACACATGGAGTGGACCATGGTTCGTAGAGCCGTCGGGAAGTCACCACCCGGTACGAGGTGAGACTCCAGACCCATGATGAAATTACGAACCTCTCCCATCACCTGGTTGAGTTGCCCGATCGCCTGATCGAGTGTCGTGATGAGTGTTTCGGCGATGTGTTCTGGTTGTTGCTTGATCAATGGCTTACATGCCACTAAACCAAGTCCGACTGCATAGAGCGATTGGAGAATCCCGTCGTGAAGATCCTGGCTGATGCATTCTCGTTCTCGAAGCGCCGTACTCAAGTCTTCTTCGCGTTGCACGAGCATCTCTTCCATCTGCTTCCGCTCAGTGATGTCCGTCGCCGCACCAAGCACCATATGGGCCCGCCCATGGACATCAACAATCGGCCGTTTGACGGTTTGTAACCACCGCGTTTTCCCGGACCAATCCGTGATCTTTTCCTCAGCAATAAAATAGTCTTGCAAGGAATTCATGACCTGGAGATCCGTCTTACGGGAAAACTCAACCTCTTCCCAGTTGGGATTAAAGTCAGCATCCGACTGTCCGATGAGGTTCTCCACCGTAGTTCCGTAACAATCGGCGACGGCTTTGTTGGCCATCGTAAAGCGTCCCTCGTGATCTTTGGCAAAGATAAAGTTCGGATCGGCGTCGATCACTTGTCGCAAAAACGTATGGGATCCGCGTAACTCCTCTTCCACACGTTTTCGATCGGTGATATCGGAGAACAGGACAAAGACGGCGGGCCTGCCGTTCCACATGATCCGTGCGGCTTCAACGTGAACCGGAACCGATGTGCCATCCATCTTCACGTATATCCGTTCCGCACTATGGATGGAACCGCTCCCCGTGAGCAGCCGTTTCACATTTTCACGGACTTCGTCGTGATACTCTGGATGGATGAAATCGGACATCGGGCGATCGAGAATCTCTTTGGGATCATTCGCTCCCAAGAGGATAGCGCCCGTGTGATTGGCATAAACCGTCCGTCCTTCGGAGAAGACGAAGACCCCGGATGGTGAAAGTTCGACCAACGTTCGGTATCGGTCCTCGCTCTCACGTCCCGCCTCTTCCATTCGTTTGCGTTCCGTGATGTCGGTATGCGAACCAAGAAGGCGGGTCTGCGAACCGTCGGTTTCCGTCACAAAGGAGGCGCGGGCTTCGATCCATCGGTACGTCCCATCTTTATGCCGCAGCCGAAACTCCTGCCGATACTCTCCTTGGCGATCCCGCACATAATCCAGCACATATGCGATGGCGCGTTTATGATCATCTGGGTGCAGCAGCGTCACCCACGTCTCGAATGTGTCGGCGAGCTCCGTCTCGTCGTACCCAAGCTGACGTTTCCACTCCTCCGATAGAGCCATATCGCTCGTTTCGGTATTCCAGTCCCACAGTCCGATACCCGATGCTTGGAGCGCCTGCCTCAGCCTTTCTTGCGAGGAACGTAACATCGCCTCAGTGCGCTTTCGCTCGGTGATGTCCAGGACAGAACCGGACATCCGACTGGGCTTGCCCGTGTCGTCTCGCAAGACCTCGCCGCAGCAATGAATCGCCCGCACGTCGCCATTCGGTCGGACGATTCGATATTCCACATCGTACGGCGCCTTTCCTCCCAACGCCTCATTGATGGCGGCGACAACTCGATTGTAATCGTCCGGGACAAGTGCTGAGAGAAAAACCTCGAAGGTCATGTGGTGTAGACCAGGATCACACCCGAAGATATGATACAACTCCTTCGAACATCGAACCTCGCCGCTCTCGATCTCCCAATCCCAGCTGCCCAGATGAGCCAGTGACTGCGCCACACGAAGATGCCGAGTGCGTTCATGTAACACACTGTCCCGTTCGGCCAGTTCACGCGAGAGAGCGGCAATCCGCCTGCGCAGCAGATCCAACACAGACACGTTACTGATAGAGATCATGTGAGACTCCTTACCCGGTAAAGAGCGCAACCGAGGAAATCGTTGAGATTACAAAAGGGAAGGTTGTGAGCCCCGCAGTAACGGCAGGGAACGGCTGGGGATGAGATGATCTCATCACGTGTCACTCAGGTGTGCAGAAATAGGCACAAGGCGGCACCAGTGTCCTATGGGATAGGGCCGAAAGTCTAGATCTAAAATAATCTGGATGGTTGGGGAAGCGGCTTCTGACCGGAGTTCAAACAAATGGTGCCGAAGGCGGGACTTGAACCCGCACGGCTTTCGCCACACGCCCCTCAAACGTGCGTGTCTGCCATTCCACCACTTCGGCAACAACGCGTGAAACGTCGATCGTGAAGCGTCGTTCGTCCGGAGTTGGTCTCGCAAGGCGTTTCACGAAATACGCTTGACGAGTCACGAAGAACGAGCTTGAGGGAGCCCGCATTATAGGAGCACGGTAAAATTGTTGTCAATCAACCGAGGCTCCGGTAAAATCGGCACCGACTTTTTTCTGCATGAGTCGCTTATGATACGGACGGATCAACGGAAGCTCTCCTCCATTGTTGCTTTCTTCGATGTCGACAATACCATTCTGCCTGGAGAAGCGAGCGAAGTACGATTTTTCCGCTGGCTGTGGCGCCGTGGGATCGTGGGGTGGCCGGAAGCCCGAGAGAGTGTCTCTTGGCTGCTGCGGCATTTTCCGACTCCCTCGCTGCATCCGCTTCGATCACGGAAGCTTTACCTAGCTGGAAAGCCTGCGCAAGTGATCCAACCCTTGGGGGAAGAATTCTGTCGAGAGGAGTTATGTCCGCGTGTTTCGGCCCCTGCCATGCGGGCGCTTGAAGAACATCGACGGGCTGGCCACGCCATCGTCTTCGTGACAGGGTCCATCGATTTCTTGATCGCTCCCGTCGCAGAGGCGCTTCGAGCCAATCGATGCTTTGCCAGTCGTTTAGAGCAGGTGAACGGCCTCTACACCGGTTTTCTTATTCCCCCGCTTCCTTATGGACAAGGGAAACGCCAACTGATTGATCGGCTGACCCACGAACTGACCTTGGATCTGTCTCAATGCTATGCCTACGGAGACAGTCCCGGTGATCTCGATTTACTCCAGGCCGTCGGCTACCCGACAGTGGTGAATCCCATTCGTGGAATGGCCTCCATTGCCCGACGCAAAAAATGGCCGGTGGTCAAATGGCGATAAGCGTCGACCTGAGCCAGGACACACGATTTCCTCAGCCTATCATCCGATCAGCACCTCCGTGAGCAGGATACGTTTCTCATGCGCGTGACGGAAATTTTTCACAGCGTTCAGGGTGAATCGACCTTTTCCGGGCTGCCCTGCGTGTTTCTGCGACTCACCGGCTGCCCCCTTCGCTGTACCTGGTGTGATACGGACTACGCCTTCTTCGAAGGATCGGAGCATTCCCTCGATGACATCCTCGGTAAGATACGGTCATTCAGGTGTTCGCTGGTCGAGGTGACCGGAGGCGAGCCGTTGTCCCAAACAGAGACCATCAGCTTACTCCACCGTTTGTGCCAAGAGGGGTTCACGGTCCTCCTCGAAACAAGCGGTGCAGTGGATACAGCTGCAGTTGATCCATCGGTCCGTATTATCTTGGATGTGAAGTGTCCGGGAAGCGGCATGACGGAACGGATGCATTGGCCCAATGTTGAGCGGCTGAGGCCACAGGACGAGGTGAAATTCGTTATTCAAGACCAGATCGACTACGACTGGGCCAAAAGCTTTCTCGATCGTTTTCACCTGACCGAACGCTGTCCGGTCCTGTTTAGTCCGGTGTTCGGCACGCTCGACCCTCGTGACCTGGCCGAATGGATGTTGGCAGATCGCCTGCCGGTGCGACTTCAATTGCAAATGCACAAGTACATCTGGGCGCCTGATATGAGGGGCGTGTGAGGCTCACCACTCCCTCGGTCCGGAGGCCCATTCTGGCGACCATCGACGAGTCTCGGATCACAGTCATTGGTTGACGCATCATGAAGGAGAACGGAATGAACATCATGCGAGTCAGACCCAAACAGGGTCGAGTCGATACAGAGACTGCGGATACGCTTGTCCTCTTACACTGTGAAGGTGAAGGACTCTTGAACGAAGACGCTTCGGTGCTGGATCGACCACTTGGAGGGACACTCCGCGAACTCCTCCATTCAAAGGAGTTTGAAGGAAAGGCCAACGAAGTGGTCCTATTCCATACACACGGAAAGATTCCCGCAAAGCGGTTGATTCTTGTAGGACTCGGTAAGAAAGCCACCTTGAGCCTCGATCAGTTTCGACAGGCCATGGGGCATGCCGTCAAGCGGGTACGCAGCGCAAAATCCCGTGCCTTCGTGGTCCCGCTCCCACACCTCACTCCTCGTGACTCTTCGCCATTGGATGTGGCACAAGCGATCGCCGAAGGAGCCATCCTTGGGAGTTATCAATTCACCGCTTACCGGAGTGATGTGCCCGCCAACAACGAATTAACTACGATGACGGTCCTGATCTCGCATAAAGGCGAGCTGAGTCAGATATCGGAAGGAATTCGTCGTGGCGTGGCCACTGCTGAAGCCACGGTGTTCGTGAGAGATCTCTCCAACCATCCATCCAATGTCATGACCCCGACGAGGATCGCTCATGAAGCAAAGGCCGTGGCCAAGGAGACTCGCATCAGCCTGAAGATACTCGAGCAGAAAGACATGGAACGCCTGGGCATGGGGGCTTTACTGGGAGTCGCTAAAGGCAGCCATGAACCACCGAAGTTCATTGTCCTCCAGTACCACGGAGCCAAAAAGAAAGACGAGCATCCGGTCGTCCTGGTCGGTAAGACCATCACCTTTGACACAGGGGGTATCTCGCTCAAGCCGTCGGAGAACATGGAGCATATGAAAGCCGATATGACCGGCGGGGCAGAAGTCCTGGCCACGATACGTGCGGCCGCTCGCTTGAAGCTCCCACTGAATCTCATCAGCATTCTTCCCGTCGCCGAGAATATGCCTGGGGGTCGGGCGATGAGACCAGGTGACGTGGTCAAGACACTCTCCGGAAAAACGGTAGAAGTCCAAAATACCGACGCGGAAGGGCGTCTCATCCTATCCGACGGTCTCGCCTATGCGACCAGGTTCAAACCGGCCGCCCTGATAGACATCGCCACCCTGACTGGCGCCTGCGTCGTTGCGTTGGGCCAATTTGCGATCGGGATGTTTGGCACGGATACAACATTAAAAGAAGCCATTCGTGAGTCAGGTCTTCGAGCAGGGGAACGAGTATGGGAGATGCCCCTGTGGGAAGACTATTTTGAACAGTTACGAAGTGATGTCGCCGATATGCGCAATATCGGCGGGCGAGGGGGGGGCATGATCACTGCCGCCCTGTTTCTCAGCAAGTTTGTTGGGGATTACCCGTGGGTACATCTGGACATTGCCAGTACCGACTGGAGTGAGCGGGAGCGTGCGTATATCCCGAAAGGACCGACCGGCATCGGCACCAGGCTGTTGATCCAGTTCCTTATTGATCGCTCACTCGCTAACTAACGATATGACGGTTTCTCGCGATCAGATCGGCCAGCTGTTTATGATAGGGTTCGACGGGACAACCGTTTCGCCAGATCTGGCCTCGTTTATCACCGATTACAAACCGGGTGGGATCATCCTCTTCGCAAGAAACCTGGAATCGGCGGCACAAATTGTTGACTTGACGAACGAGCTTCAGCGTTGCAGTCCGCACATCCCTCTCCTCATCTCGATCGATCAAGAAGGCGGACGCGTTTCACGATTACCGGCAGAATTCACGATTTTCCCCCCCTGTGAGGTGCTGGGCCACTGTCACTCATCGGAGTTGGCCTACGCGGCGGCTGCCACGACCGCGAAAGAGCTCAAAGCCGTCGGCATTAACATGAATATGTCTCCTGTCCTGGATGTGAACAGCAACCCATTGAATCCGGTGATCGGCGATCGTGCATTCGGTGCGGATCCTCGAATCGTATCCGAATTAGGCTTGGCCACTGCAGGTGGATTGCAGGACAATGGCGTCGTGGCCTGTGGAAAACACTTTCCTGGACATGGCGACACCACCTCGGACTCGCATAAAGAATTGCCCATCCTGACGGCAGACCGTGCAAGGCTCGAACACGTCGAGTTCCCTCCCTTTCGACACGCGGTAGCCAATGGAGTGGCCACATTGATGAGCGCCCATGTCGTGTATCGGGCACTGGACGAGACTCGCCCTGCCACGCTTTCTCCTGCTATTATCGGGCGATTCCTTCGTGAAGAGTTGTATTTCGACGGTGTTGTCCTGACGGACGACCTGGAGATGCACGCCATTATCGACCATTACGGCATCGGGGATGCGGCCGTGCAGGCCATCCAGGCTGGCTGCGACATGCCGTTGATCTGCAAAGACCGTAATGGTATCGTTGCTGCGTATCACGCTGTTGAGAAGGCCGCCGCAGGCGGCGACCTTTCTGCAGGACGACTGGCACAATCCTTTGCCCGGATCCACCGATTAAAAGAACGGTTCTTACGTTCCAATCGACCCGTGACGATTTCTGACGCGAAGCTCGTGGTAGGCTGCCGAAGCCACAAGGCTTTCCTACGTTCTATCTACCAAACCCACGAACGGATCGCGAGGACCGAGGTCTGATCAGGGACGGCATACCTCTTGTTAGTAGCCAGGATCTGAGATCACCTCATACTACAGCAGCTTGCCCCTTTGTCACCTCTTGTGGCATCATGAGCATTCCTTGGGAGGGCCTTATGGCCTCATTGCTCGAATACGTCGGATCCGTCCATATTTTTCTTGGACCCTACAGAGGTAATCCGATCGCGTTGTATTTGCGACGTACTGAATCCGAGTGCCAGATTGGCCCCAAGGTCTACCCGTGGAACGATGTCATGGGAATCGGCGAAACACCCAACAAAGCTGCGGCTGATTTCGAAGAAAAATGGAAAACCAATGGGTTAACGACGGATCTGTACTCAGGTCCGGCATGGGAAAAAGGCATTAAGCCTGAAAAACCCGCTCCACCGAAGCCAGCGGTACCCCCACCAAAGCCTGCGACTCCACCTACACCAGCAGCTTCAGCATCTCCCTCTCCGGGATCTCCTGCTCCGACTGCCTCCGCGACAACTGCAGTTCGAGCAACGACACCGCCGGCTGCAGAGCCTCCCGATACTACAACTCCTGCTCCCCCGGCACAGCCGTCCGGAAAGCCTGCCTAGTTTTCCGTCGATACGAGTGTAGTGGAATCAACCGGGTAACGCATCACCACGCGTATCTCTTCCCGCCAATTTGCTATGCTTCACACCATAGCCGACATAGACTAAAATACCGATTATGGTCCATACCACAAAGCGGATCCAGGTGACTTGCGGCAATCCAACCATCAAGTAGAGACACGCGGCAATACTTAAAATCGGTACAAGCGGCATCAAAGGAAGGCGAAAGGGGCGTGATTGGTCAGGTTTGGTGTATCGGAGCAGCATCACCCCGAAGCTGACAAGCACGAACGCGAAGAATGTCCCGATGTTGGTCATATCGGCGGCTTCTCCGATTTGGAAGAATGCGGCCAAAATCGCAACAGCGATGCCTGTCAGAATAGTCGCACGATGCGGGGTCCCGAATCTTGGATGAACCTTGGAGAAGCCTGGGCTTAGAAGCCGGTCGCGTGACATTGCAAAGAACACCCGGATTTGTCCAAGCATCATCACGACTAACACGCTCGTAATGCCAGCGACTGCGCCAAAGGCCACAATGGCAGCGCCCCATTTGAAACCGACAAGACTCAGAGCTTCGGCGACCGGGGCATGGACGTCAATTTGGCTCATAGGGACTAGTCCCGTAAGAACAGCGGCGACGGCGATATACAGCACAGTGCACACAGCCAGCGAGCCGAGGATCCCCAATGGAACATCTCGTTGAGGATTCCGTGCCTCCTCTGCGGCGGTCGATACGGCATCAAACCCGATGTAGGCAAAGAAGATGATGGCGGCCGCGGCTCGAACTCCTTCAAATCCGTTCGGCGCGAAGGGTGTCCAATTCTCCGCGCTTACCGCGGGGGCCCCAACGGCGATGAAGAATAAGATCACCGCAACCTTCACGATGACGATCACGCCTGCGGCGCGAGCACTTTCTTTAATCCCCATCACGAGGAGGCCTGTGATTAACAACACGATGATTGCAGCCGGGAAATTGGCGATGCTTCCCTCCGGCCCCCCGGCCCAATGCGGCGGATTGGTCGCCCAATAGGGGAGTTCTAGGCCTGCGAGCTTGAGCAAGTTGTTAAAGTAACCAGACCAACCGATCGCGACGGCGACGCAGGCCACCCCATATTCCAGAATCAAATTCCACCCCGTCAGCCAGGCAAGAAACTCTCCCAGCGTCGCATAGGAAAAGGTGTAGGCTGACCCGGCTACCGGAATCATCGCCGAAAATTCGGCATAGCAGAGGGCAGCCAACGCGCAGGTGAGTCCGGATAGGACGAAGGAAAGGACAATTCCAGGCCCGGCTCCAGGGCGGTGTACATCGCCGACTATGGCGGTACCCACCAAAACAAAGATGCCGGTCCCGATAATCGCACCGATCCCGAGTGCCGTCAGGTCCCACGCCGTCAGCGTTTTTTTAAGCCGGTGCTCGGGGTGCTCGGCATCGGCCAGAATTTGATCGATGGGTTTCGTTCGAAGAAGAGGATTGCTCACCGTAGCCTCGAGGTCCATAGTGTTGGACTTTGGCCTGCCCAGATCAATAACTGGAAACTGCTCATTAGTTCAATGTATGCCAAGGAAACGGCGATTCGGATGAGTGGAAACGGCACGGAATGGTCAAGACGGCTCATGCGCGAGTCCGACAAGCCGCTCGTAACAAGGCAGCGAATAAACGACGATGAGCGACATGTCGTTCGAATAAAAATTCGGGGTGCCATTGAACGGCCAACAGAAATCGATGGCTTGAGGATTCGATGGCTTCGACAACACCATCTGGTGCAAGGGCGCTTGCCATAAGTGACGGCGCGACCTTCTTGACCGATTGATGATGCGAGCTATTAACCATGAGAGTATCACTCGCGACCACCCTCCTGAGAAGGCTCTTAGGTGCGACAGTCACCGCATGTGAAACATGGATCGCTTTCGCCTTCTGCCGATGGCCCATCGCGCTTGGGACCTGTGCAGGAATGTCCTGAAAAAGACTCCCTCCACAGGCGACATTCACGGTCTGCATGCCTCCACAGATCCCTAAGAGTGGAAGATCACGTACTCTGGCCTGGCGGACCACTTCCAGTTCGAAATCTACGCGACGCTTGCTGACCATCGGAAACTTGTAGCGCTTCTTTTCGCCGTAGAGCCTTGGCGGAAGATCCGGCCCGCTCCCTGTCAGCAGGAGTCCATCAACACCATCGAGAAGCCGTCGTCTGGCAGCTGGATCAGCCACGAGGGGTAGGATCAGGGGAATGCCACCAAGTTCTTCAACAGCGCGAATGTATCGGGCCCGCAGGAAGTAGGTAGGTTCCGGTCCGCCCATATCCTTCCTGTCACCAGCATGAAAGTCTGGTGTCACGCCGATGACAGGCTTCATATCACTGCACAGGTTCGTACGATGGCTCGTACGGTGGTTCGTACGGTGATGAATGCGTGTTTGACATCCCTTCGTTTTCAGCGGCAACGCCGAGGAAACGAACCGGCCTATCACCGGTCAAGTGCTCGGGGGTAATGAGATAGGTACCGTACACGCTGGGCACCCAGATATTCATTGCCGTTTGCTCGCTGAAACCTGAAAACACGTAGGCAAGGCCACCCACAATCCCACCACCGATGGCAAAGGCAGCCTTAAAGGGAAAATACAATATGGTGGCGGCCGCAGAAGCTGCTCCCATACCGGCCCCCGTAGCCGTCCCTTGCTGTTGGTCAGCGGACGAGGACTGACTCCATGCTGGGGCGACGAGCATTGAACAATAGGTCATGACAACGACAAGAATTACCATCGCAAGCCTCACGTGATGGCCCTCCTTCCTCTCAAATGCACAAGCTGAACCACCGCATGAACACTCATGCGATGATCCCAACATGCCTTATAACAAATTGGGATGTGATTGCAAGTCCCCTGGCTGTTTCATACATCATGATAGCGATTAGGACGGCCAACCTGGGATCAGATCCAGCTCGCCTAAGATGGAAGCGAGGATTTCCTCGTTACGGGCGAAAGCCTCCTCTTTCAACTCATCCACCAATCCATCGGCTTCCATTTGTTGATTCTCTTGAGCGATACCAGACCGCAGTCGGAGATCCAGTTTGCACCGACAGAGTGCTTGAGCAAAAATATCGTCCGCACGTTCCTGATAGTGCGAGACCTCATCCGGGTCAACCTCTTTCAAACTTACTGCAAGCCGATCGTTTAGTTCCATAATCCTTCGAAGTGCCACGAGCTGACTCGTGCTAATCTCCACCACTACCTGGATCCCTGCTTTCCAGCTCCGTTTTTTGACATTGAACACACAGGCCACTACATTGGGCTTCTCCTCTACTGGCTCGGGCCCGAAGAAAAGTGTGACCCGAAAGGCCGAGAGGTCTCGCGTCACTTCTGATATCATAAGGGCGTCATTATACCATGGTTCGCGCGAAGCCCGTCGATAGATTGACCGTATAGTTAATCCCAAGGGTGATCTGCCCCCATGAACAGCCCCGAACATCATAGGCGAATTCTCGCGATCCAAGAAGCACTTCGAGATCTACAGACGGTTGATGGATGGCTGTTCTACGATTTCCGCGGTAGCGACCCACTAGCCTATCGCGTGCTGCTCCTTGATCCGACTCGGCACGTCACTCGCCGTTGGTACTATTGGATACCGACCACGGGACAGCCCGTCAAACTTCTTCATATGATCGAACCGCACGTGCTGGATGAGCTACCCGGCCAGGTCCAACACTATGTGTCATGGGAACAGCAACAGATGCTCCTGGGATCCCTCTTGCACGGTCGACGACAAGTCGCCATGCAGTACTCACCGCTGAACGCCGTCCCATACCTATCACGAGTCGATGCGGGTACGGTCGAGTTGATTCGAAGCTTCGGACTCGAGGTGGTCACATCAGCCGATCTCGTGCAACGATTCGAAGCAGTTTGGACGGATCAACAGCTGGAGTCCCATCGATACGCTGTTGACAGGCTCAGAAACATCGTGGATGACGCTTTTTCCCATGTAGCCTCTCGCCTCAATCATGGACGTCCTCTCACAGAATACGACCTGCAACAATTCATCCTCTCCCGCATACGGGAGGCAGGTTTGACGACATCCAGTGCTCCGATCGCGGCGGTGGACGCTCACAGCGCTGATCCTCATTATTGCCCGAGTGAATCCGGATCTGCCTCAATCATCAGTGACAACTTGATTCTGATCGATCTCTGGGCAAAGCAAACCATTCCGGGATCCGTCTATGGTGACATCACATGGACCGGCTACACGGCAAAACAGGTGCCAACCAGGCACCGCATGATCTTTGATTACGTGCGGCAAGGGCGCGATGCAGCACTCTCATTTGTCCAGGGGCGGGTGACGGAAGGACGATTCCCCTGTGGATGGGAAGTGGATGATATCTGCCGCAAAACCATTCAGGAGACAGGGTATGGTGACTTTTTCATCCATCGAACCGGCCACTCTATCGGTGAGGAAGTCCACGGCAACGGGGCCAATATCGACAACCTGGAAACTCGAGATAATCGCCGGCTCATACCGCATACCTGCTTCTCCATTGAGCCTGGCATCTATCTTCCCGGAGTATTTGGAATTAGGAGCGAGCTCGACGTACACATCTCGGAACGAGAGGCCGTGGTGTATGGCTTACCTCTTCAGACCGAGATTGTGCCTCTTTTCTGATATTCGGAACGCCTGAGCGGTCTGCTTCCTTGACACAGTCTCTTTGCAGCGGCTACATTGAATCCTCGTCCTTCTGGTTGCCGAGTTCTCCACACGAGGGCAGAGATGTTCGGGACCATGGGTTTCTCTGAGCTCATCATCATTCTGATCATCATCCTGATCATTTTTGGCGCCGGCCGGCTACCACAGATCGGTGAGGGCGTCGGTAAGGCTTTGAAAGGGTTTCGAAAGGAGGTTCACGAGGTTCCCCAGTCCCCACCAAGCGAGGCTCAACAGGAACCTGCACCACCACAGTCGGTTGAAGCTCCTCCTACAGCTACAACGACTGAGGCATCGTCCGCTGGCAAGTCGTCCTCCACTACTGCCAGAGCAAATGTCCCCTACGCGCCAGGGCCTGAGCTAACACCGGGCACTACCGCTTCGCTGCTTTACAGTACTTCGCAGCATACCCCTCAAGCATCGATCACTCCTCCTAGATCAGCTCCAACGTCTTCCTCCAGTCCGGTGATTTCCATGGAAGAGCGGGCTGCAGCTCCTCCTCCGACAGCTCGTGCCTCATACCCTCCATTGCCCGCCTCGCCTCAAGCCAAAGCCACTGCAAAGCGCCCATCAGCGATCGTCAATAAAGATGCAGTCGCACGAGTGCAGGCGCAACAAGCTGCACTCAAAGCTAAAACAACCGCATCAGCCGTGGAAATGTCGCCCGACAACCTGCGAAATCTAGGGGAAGGCCTCGGGGAAGTCGTACGAACATTCCGACAGGCCGTGTCGGATGTCCGCAACAGCGTGGATCCCCAGATGCAGACCATTCAAGCTGAAATGGATGCAGCCCAGATAGAAATTCAGCAATCGATAGAAGCAGCGACGGAACTCCCACCAACAGAAGACGAGTCCTCGAAATCCGCGTGATTGACTTCTCGTTGTTCTCCATCTTGTCGTCAGATTCTTGCCGAATCAAATGGTCCCTCTTTACATTCCCTTTTCTAGCATGCTTCTCTTTGACCGTCGGTTGCTACCAAGATAGCCCCTCACCAGATCCACAGAAAGCGGTGAATCTTCTTATCCCGTTGCTAGATGACCGCGATACCCTCGTTCGAAGGAATACAGCGGAAGCCTTGGGAAAGATTGGTGATCTGCAATCCAAGCCCATGCTCCTGGGAAAGCTGGATGATCCAGAGCCATCAGTCCGTGAAGCTGCTGCTCGGAGCTTGGGCTGAAGTAGATTCTGAAACGCGTTCTAAACTAACACTGCTTCTGCAGGATGACGATACATCGGTACGGCGGGCGGCCTCACACGCTCTAAGTAGAAACTAGAGGCCTACGGAGTTCGGCACATACGGATCTCTTTCTCGGTGGCGACAAGCCCCGAAACAAGGATTCCAACTTCAAAGATCCGGCCTAAATGTCTACGAGTGGGCAACCACGGAGAATGCGCTACTCAACACCACGTGCTAAGCAGACAGAATCCATTCAGCTTTCAGGATGGGTTTCGGCTGCGATTCAGTGCTTCGACCAGCCCAACTAGTTCTCTCTTGACCTGCTCATCCAGCTCGATGAATTGAACACCCATTCCGGGAAATAGAAGGTATCGCTCGGGTTTGCTGCGGACCCAAGCGACCTTCGCCTTCGCTGTGAGTTTCTCCCACGGTTTATCTGGAAGGGCAAATTCGACTGTCAGCTCTGTGCCTGGTTTCAACGGAGCTCCGCTTTCAATAAATAGCCCGCCCCCGCCAATGCCTCCTGTCAGACTATCGAACTGCTTACCTTCTGGCGTCGTATAACGGACCTTCAATGCGAGAGGTGCACGCGGTTGGGTGCGGCAATGAGCAAACCGAGCATCTTCACCGCTGGCAAGGACACGCTCGATGACCGCACCCCATGACATAGCACCTAACAGCTGGCCAGAGGGGTCATGGATAGTGATCGTTTCTAGCCTCGAATCGATAACGAGAGACTTACCTCGATGACCTGCAGTAGAAACAACCGGAAGTTTCATAAAACCGACACTCTTCGGTGTAAGCTACACGAGGAATGGTACTAGGCTGCCTGACTCGTATTCTGTGTTATTTTCACCAACTCATGGATCCGATCGCGTATCTCATCCGCAATTTCGGTAAATCGTATTCCCATTCCAGGACTGAAGGTATACTGGTCGGCTTTAGGACAAACCCATGCAACGCTCCCTTTAGCCGGCAGCCATTCTTCTGACTTTTCAGGAAGCGAGAATTCCATGGCTAACTTCGTCCCTACAGGAAGGGGAGATTGACTTTCAATAAATAACCCGCCCCCCCCGATACCTCCAGCACGACTTTCAAATCGCACACCTTCCGGGGTGTTATACCTCACTCGAAACGCGAGTGAGATACGTGGCTCAGAGCGAACCTCTTGTTGAACGGAAACTTTGTGATAGGCGAGAATCTGGTCGATGATGAAATCCCAAGATAAACTGCCGATTACATCTCCCTTCGCTCCCACCAGGACAACCATTTCACGGGCTGGATCAAGCTCGAGGATCTTGCCCTTATGGCGGAAACTCAAAGAAACTGGGTATTTCACAAGACCTCCGTCCAGCCACTGTACACCTGGCAAGTATAGCTCAGCGATTCTACTTGTCGAGATAACGGATGAGAATACGAGAGGAAGAGAAGAAAGACAGTGGTCTCTGCAATAATGCCGATCAGCCTAGTCTTTCTAAAAGGTCGAAGCGGCCAGCAAGGGAATAGATAAGTTCTTTAATATTTACGCAGTCTTGGCATCATTTTCTTGTTCAAAGATACGCATCGGTGGGTTCTTGCCCTGGATGGCATCCTCCGTAATGACTACCTCGATGATCTGTTTCTGGGACGGTGCGTCGTACATTACGTCAAGCATCACCTCTTCCAGAATGGCTCGAAGGCCACGGGCACCAGTCTTCTGTGAATACGCTTTTCGTGCGACAGCCCCCAATGCCCCTTCTGTGAACCGTAGTTTGATTTTTTCGAAGGAAAGCAACTTTTCGTACTGCTTCGTCAATGCATTGCGAGGTTCCGTCAAGATACGGATAAGGGCTCGGTCATCTAACTCTTCTAACGTCGCAACAACAGGCAACCGACCGACAAATTCAGGTATCAGTCCATATTTCAAGAAATCTTCAGGCTGCACCTTCGCAAGTAGATCGCCCAAGCGTACGTCACTTCTCCCACGAATCTCTGCCCCAAATCCCATCGACTTTCGATTCAGACGCTGCTCGATGACTTGCTCTAGTCCCACAAAGGCCCCACCACAGATAAACAGAATGTTGCTGGTATTCACCTGAATGAACTCTTGATGCGGATGCTTTCTCCCTCCTTGCGGGGGGACATTCGCAGTTGTGCCTTCAATCAATTTCAAAAGGGCTTGCTGTACCCCCTCACCGGATACATCTCGGGTTATCGATGGGCTGTCACTCTTCCGGCTGATTTTGTCAATTTCATCAATGTATACGATCCCACGTTCAGCTCGTTCAACATCGTAATCAGCAGCTTGCAGGAGTTTTAGAATGATGTTCTCGACATCTTCCCCTACATAACCGGCCTCAGTCAGAGTTGTTGCATCGGCAAGGGTAAACGGAACATCTAGATACTTGGCCAAGGTTTGTGCCAGGAGGGTCTTCCCCGTGCCGGTGGGGCCCACCATGAGGATGTTACCCTTCTGAAGTTCAATATCATCAACTTCTTTTTCCTTTGAAGAGATGCGCTTGTAGTGATTATGAACGGCCACGGACAAGATACGCTTAGCACGCTCCTGTCCGATGACATACTGATCGAGATGATGCTTAATTTCCGCAGGCTTCTTGAGCTTCGATGAAATTTCTTCCTTGGCTTCTTCCCAGTCCTCAGCAATAATGTCATTGCAGAGATTGACGCACTCGTCGCAGATATAGACTGTCGGTCCGGCTATCAGTTTTCGCACTTCATCGCGGCTTTTCCCACAGAATGAACATCGCAAGTGTCGGTCCATCTTTTCCTGCTTGGCCATGGATCCTCCCGTGTTACTTGCCTTTGGCCCCGTCTTTTGCTCCGTCGCCGGACTCCACTGCTTTCATAAATTTAGGTGGTCGCGTAATAACCTCGTCGATGATCCCGTATCGCTTCGCTTCCTCACCGGACATGAAATAGTCCCGTTCAGTATCGTGCGCTATCTTCTCGATAGGTTGCCCGGTGTGCTTGGCCAGAATCTCATTGAGGCGTTCGCGAATCTTTAGGATCTCCCGAGCATGAATATCGATCTCCGTCGCCTGACCTTGGAATCCTCCTAACGGTTGATGGATCATCACTCGAGCATTGGGTAAAGCAAACCGTTTACCTCTTGTTCCGGCGGTCAAGAGGAGCGCTCCCATGCTCGCAGCCTGACCAAGACAAATGGTGTTGATCGGGGGTTTCACATACTGCATCGTGTCGTAGATGCCCAATCCCGCCGTCACACTACCCCCGGGCGAATTGACATAGAGATTGATATCTTTCTCCGGATCTTCCGCCTCGAGAAAAAGCAGTTGGGCGATCACCAGGTTGGCAAACACATCGTCAATCGGGGCACCAAGGAAAATGATGCGGTCCTTGAGAAGGCGTGAATAAATGTCATAGGCTCGTTCGCCTCGATTGGTCTGTTCCACGACGATCGGGACCAACATAGTTCCTCAGTTCCTTTCTTCTAGAAGCCCCCGTCGGTCGAGATCATGCGCGACGAACGGCTGAATTCATCCTTGAATAACCGCGTGACGATACACAAAATCCAACGCTTTGTCGGCTAAGATTCGGACACGTAATTCCTCAACGGAATCCTGACCACCCGCCTGAATCATTTTCACAAGGTCGGCCATCGGCACCCTGAGCTCCGAGGCTAGTCGGGTTACTTCATTGTTGAGATCGTCCTGACTCACCGACAGGCCCTCTTTCTCAGCGATGGCCTCGAGAATCAATCCCGCCTTCACACGACGATTGGCCTCCTCACGATGGTCCTCGCGAATCCTCTTCAGTTCTTCCGCATCCGGTGCGGGAAGCGTCTCAGTAACGTTACCCCGATGCCGTGCTTGGAGTTTCTGACGCACGATTGCGCTGAGTTCCCGTTCGACGAGTGAGTCCGGTAAGTTAAACTGATGAGTTTCGAGCAGACGTTTGAGAAGTGTATCCTTGTAAGACTCTTCAACGTCTTTCTTGAGAGCCCTTTCCATTTCGCCGCGTAGCTTGTTTCGTAACTCTTCGAGAGATGCGTATGGTCCACAGTCCTTGGCGAACTCGTCGTCAAGCGCTTGAAGCTTCCTCTGTTTGACTCCCTTGATTTCTAAGCGGAACTTGATGGTTTTTCCCGCGACCCGTTGGTCCGGATGGCTCACAGGATAGGTCTGAGGAATTTCTATAACGTCTCCATGGTGTTTTCCGATAAGATGGCTATCGATTTCAATGCCCAGCAATGTCGCCTTTGACCCGACCCGATGCAGCTGACCTTCTTTTTTAGTACCTTCAAGAGGTGCGTCGTCTAAAAACCCCTCGAGGTCAACGATAGCATAGATTTCTTCGGTCAAAGCCGTACCCTCTGGTGCGGCGTCCAACTGAGCATGCTGCTCGCGTAGCACGTCGAGAGCACGATCTACCTGTTCACTGGTGACTGTGCGCTGATCAGCTGAAAGCGAAATCGGGTTCGGGGCTTTATAATTGTGAAGCTCGATTGAAGGCTTGATTTCGACCGTCGCTGTAAATGTGAAGGGAGAATCTTTCTTGATTTTGACTCGATCCAGAGGCGGAATTTCTACTACCACTGGACTGATTCCTGCTTCTTTGATGGCGCGATCATAAAAATCCGGCACGAGTTTTCGAATTACATCCTCTTCAACCGTCTTGGCATAGCGCTTCTCTAGAATCGCTATCGGAGCTTTTCCAGGACGAAATCCTGGTATCTGTATTTGACGGTTGAGTTCCAGATAGGCACGTGAAAACTGCTGGCTCACTTCATCAGCTGGTACCTCTATTTTCAAGGCACGTTTCATCGGTCCCAGCTCCGTTACTTCCATCTTCATCGTCAATATCGGGCTCCCAGCCTAGGGGATCAAAGGGAATGGTGCGAGAGGGGGGACTTGAACCCCCACGGTCACCCACGAGATCCTAAGTCTCGCGCGTCTGCCAGTTCCGCCACTCTCGCACGGTGGAGAACGTCCGTGGAGCTACCCCCTTATCGTAAGACAGCAAAAGTAGGCAATGTTGTATAGCTTTGTACCGTTGGACCCCTGTAAGTGTCAACCCATACGACCGAGGGAAGCTTATCCTATCCATTCCTCATCATCACACCCACAAAGGAGATCTCAAGATGAACTCATGACCAACGCAGCCGCATGACCCGTTCGTCTTGCTGGCTATGCACACGCATGCTAAGATGCCAACCCTTGTACTTCTCGACGCGGAGAGGTGCGAGAGTGGACGAATCGACATGCTTGGAAAGCATGCGTCCTGGCAACGGGACCGTGGGTTCGAATCCCACCCTCTCCGCCACATTTGCACTTCGATATGTTGCGCCCGCTTCATTTCACCATGCCATATTCGTGCGGGTGAATAGAGACGTTTCGTGTTGACTTATGATTTGGGGAGCTTCGTATGAGAATAGGGGCTGGGCCCTGTGCAATGGAACCCTGTGAACCCCGCCAGGTCCGGAAGGAAGCAACGGTAAGCAGTCAGTTCTGTGTGCCGCAGGATCACCTGGCCCCACTCTCTTTTCAAAATTTGGGGGAGGGGGGGAGATAGACCGAGGAGATCTTCTCGTGGCACTGCGCTCTCCCATATGCCACTGCACCCTGAAATCATCGCCCACAGGAAAGGGATAGAGACCGTTGGACTACCAAGTTTCTGCTCGGAAATATCGACCTGGCACATTTGATGATGTGATCGGTCAACAACATGTCGTCCAAACACTGAAAAACGCGGTCTCGATGAAACAGATCGCGCACGCATACCTATTTTCTGGTACCCGGGGCGTGGGTAAGACGACCGTCGCTCGAATCCTCGCAAAAGCGCTCAACTGTGAACGAGGACCGACAAATCATCCCTGCGATATGTGCGAGAACTGCCGCGAGATCGCACAGGGAAGTTCGGTCGACGTCATTGAGATCGACGGCGCATCCAATACCAGTGTGGACGATGTCCGG
The DNA here is from genome assembly GCA_965223625.1 of Nitrospira sp. Lineage (GTDB taxonomy): Bacteria > Nitrospirota > Nitrospiria > Nitrospirales > Nitrospiraceae > Nitrospira_D. The sequence goes on along the minus strand of OZ245008.1, from coordinate 4,031,836 downwards.
GAAATTCGAGAAAACGTCAAGTTCACACCGTTTCGTGGTCAATTTCGCGTCTATATCATCGATGAAGTTCACATGCTCTCTAACTCGGCGTTTAATGCCCTCTTAAAGACGCTTGAAGAACCGCCGGCACATGTCGTCTTCGTGTTTGCCACCACGGAAATTCACAAGATCCCCGCGACGATTCTCTCACGATGTCAGCATTACAATTTTCGGCGTATCGCCAGAACCGAGATCATCGAGCGGCTTCGGCATGTCGCAGCCCAAGATCATTTAACCCTCGAGGATCGAAGCTTCGTGGCGCTGGCTCGAGCCAGTGAAGGAAGCATGCGTGATGCTCTAAGTCTGCTTGATCAGGTAGTCGCCTATGGCGGCAAAACCATCCGCCATTCGGACCTTGAAGTACTCTTGGGAGCCGTACCGCAAGAGCTGGTCCAGGAACTTATGAGAGCTATCTTGATCCAAAATAGCCCAGCTGCACTGACCAGCCTGGCCCATTTGCTTGATCAAGGGCATGACTTACGGGCGTTTTGTTCGGAACTGGTGGAGCGTCTTCGCAATTTGCTCGTGGCAGCAGTCGTTCCGGATACAACCGAGTTACGCAGTTTGATTGAAACTGTGGAAGACGATCTGAACCAGCTTTCGGTAGAAGCTAAAGCGTTGACGCCCGAACAAATTCAGAAACTATTGGCAATCTTTATTCAGGCTGAAGATTCCCTCCGATTCAGTTCCCACCCTCGTTTCGTGGTAGAAACTGCCGCCATCCGAGCCACACGATTGTTCCGCCAGCGAGACCGTGACACAGCTCAGCCCGCACAAGCCACGCCCCCACCCAGCCCAGATCCTCCTAGGCCCCAGGCCCATAAACCTGTTCCACCGGCCGCCCCCCCCTCCTCTCAACGCCAGGGCATGCCTTCTGAGACAAAATTAGTTCCTCACAGTAGTTCCAGCCCAAAGACGAAACGCGATGATGGACAATCCCTCTCCCATCCCGTCCGGGAACCGCTGAGCGATGCGCCGGCAACGACATCGGCAACCGTGCCGACTGCAACCGTCGGCCCACGGGCAACGTTGCATTGGGAATCGGTTCAAGAGGAAGTCAATGCCTCCTTCCCCAATATGGCACCGTTCCTCGAGGCTGGTCGATTTGTTGGGATGGAGGGCGAGCTCGTCACCATCGGATTTCCCAAGCAAGCAACCTTGGCCAGGGCCAGATTGGAAAAACAGGAAAATCTGCTTATCTTAGCGCGGCTATGTGAACAACAAACGAGGCACCCCGTCCGGGTTCGCATTATCGAGCTGGACGAAACCCATCCACCTGGGCCAACCATGGCCCAAGTTCGAGCCGCCAAGGAAGAAGAGCAGCGATTAGTGTTGTTCGAACGTGCAAAAGCGAATCCCACGGTGAAGCAGGCACTCGAGATCTTCGGGGCTGAGTTAACCGAGGTTCGTACCGTAGCTCAACAGGAGGCGAACGAATGAAAAATCCATTCGGCAACATGAACAACATCCTCAAGCAAGCCCAAGCCATGCAGGAGCAGATGGCCAAAATTCAAGAACAAGCGGCATCGAAAACCACCAGCGGCACGGCAGGCGGCGGGATTGTCACGGTTACAGCGAACGGTGCGATGCAGATTGTCAGCGTGGCAATCGATCCTGAAGTTGTGAAGAGCGGCGATGTCGATATGCTTCAGGATCTGGTGGTGGCAGCGACGAATGAAGCACTCCGTAAGTCCAAGGAATTGATGGAAGGTGAAATGAAAGCGTTGACCGGCGGAATGAAAATCCCGGGCTTGTTTTAACGATGGCCGTCGATCAACAAGGTTTACTGGCTAGATTGATCAAGGAGTTAGTCCGTCTCCCTGGCGTCGGTCACAAAAGTGCGCAACGGTTGGCTTTTCATCTGATGAAGGCTGAACGGGAAGACGCATTACGACTGGCCGACGCCATACGTGCGGTAAAGGACGGGTTAGCGTTTTGCCGACAATGCCGAAATATCGCCGAAGGGGACTTGTGCGAGTTCTGTTTAGATCCGAAACGTGATCAGACCAAGATTTTTGTTGTGGAAGAACCGAGCACCTTGTATGCCATTGAGCGGGCAGGTGCCTATCGTGGCCTCTATCACGTCCTCTTAGGTGCGCTTTCCCCGCTCGACGGCGTCGGTCCGGGAGACATTCGAGCAGATGAGCTGATCGACCGCGTCAAACTAGGTGGAGTTGAAGAAGTTATTCTTGCCACGAACCCTACCATAGAGGGAGAAGCCACCGCGATCTACCTCACACGATTGCTCAAGCCTTTCGGCGTCCGTGCGTCACGCATCGCCTATGGTATTCCCGTGGGCATGGACATTGAGTATGCGGACGAAGTAACGTTGTTAAAATCTATTGAGGGGCGTCGGGATTTGTAGCCGCTGGTTGGCATCCTGCGCTCGTTGACCCTCTCTCAGGTAGGTTGGTATAGTTCCTTTATGACCTCGGACGTAGAGCCCGGATATGAAAGCTCGTCCCTCTAAAAAACGAACCCCTTCCGTGAAACCCCCTAACTCGGTACGTGCAAAACGTTCGGCGACTGCTCGAAAAAGCAGTCCCAAGAATGGAAAATATCCCGATATTCGCCGTGATCTTGAACGCCAACGTGAGGCAATCCTCAATGAAGCGGGGGAAGTCCTGACGCATCGCGGGGACATCGCAGCATTTCCCGACGTTAGCGACCAAGCGTCTGCCGAGATCGACCAGAACTTTTCGATGCGGATTCGTGACCGCGAACGGAAGTTGCTCAAGAAGATCGATGAGGCCCTAGAACGGATGGATGCCGCCACATACGGAACATGCGAACACTGTGGTGGAGATATTCCTTATAAACGACTCAAAGCCCGTCCCGTCACCACCCTCTGCATCGAGTGCAAGACCCTTCAAGAACAGGAAGAACAAGCTCGAGGCTGAGCTACCTCCTCTTTCGCGTTGAATCAGAAATGCAGCGCTACCCCACCCACCAAATGAAGCGTTGAAATGCTATAACGTTCCCAATAGAAGTCCGTTTCATATTTAAATGTGTGCCAGCCCTGTGTCCACTTCGCTTCACCAAAGAGGGCCAGGTACTTGATCACAAAGAACTTGATACCCGTCAATGCCTGAAAGGAAGGGGAATAGCTGGTCTCTTCGTAGCCCTGTATTGATAAACGAGCTCGCTGGACACCTCCGCCGATGCCAACATAGGGATACCATCGTCCCTGTGGCATGTCTTCTGTAGCCCAGATCGGATACCGGAACAGTAGGTTAACGGCCATATTGTCGACCGCGAATTCGATCCGGTCGAATGGGCCAATGAATCCAATCGGCGTACCAGTGGTTAGAGTTGTCCCAAATCCTGGGATAACCTGGCCATCCGGCACATCCGCGGTAAACCTGGTCCAATCAATTTCAAGGCCGATTTGAGGCTGCCATTTGTATTTTCTAGGCAAATGCCAAGCGGTGAGTTTGGCACCGAATGTTCCATCGTCTTCAAAACGAAGATTGGTTCCCTTGGCATCGACCGGTTCTACCATCCCCGTGGAAACGTTTATTAATTGATTGGCTTGAAATGTTGTGTCGCCATGAAATGCCCATCCGCCGTATCCACCGATGGAAAACTCCCACTTGCGCTCCGCGGCCGCCGGTGTTGCAAAGACCAGCAAGTACGTGATGGCAAGGCCCCACAGTAATGCTTGACGCATGATGATCCTCCCCCGTGACGAGTGAGACTAGCGCCACTCTATCGGAAAGAGGACAAAGGTCCAGTAATTACTCGTTTTATGCGGACTTGAGACTACGGGATATTTGTGAGGGAATAAGGTCTATCGCTTTAAAGCCTTGATGCGCTCCTTTACATGCGCAATCCTGGCTGTTTCTTCGGGAATTCCATCAACAATGGCGAGGTAGGTTTCGTATTCGGAGAGCGCACGTTTGGGATTCGTCGTTTCAGACGCTTCTGCAAGGTTGTACCGAGCGAGTGCATAGTTGGGCCGCAGAACGATGGCCTTTTCAAATAGGCTTATACCCGTGGCTTTATCTCCAAGGCCGATCTCAATCGTGCCGAGGTTATTCAGCACTTCGGGGATGTTGGGTCTGAGATCAAGCGACTGAAGCAACTCGGCTTTGGCTTTCTCAAGTTGTCCTTTCACCTGCCACGCGACACCAAGCTTATGGTGAGCTTCCGCAAGCCACACCGGATTCGTAAATCCACTGGCAATGGATTTCTGATAGGCATCCGCGGCAATCTCGTAGTTCTTCTCACCACAGTAGGCGAGTTGAGCAGACTGGCCACGCGCAAACTGTTGCAATGATGAGAATGGCTCGCTGTCATCGGTCCCTTGACTTTCGATGTTCTGTCCTCTCTTGCCTCCAGTGGGATTGCGAAGCCGATCGAGAAACTCGCGCCGATAAGGAGAAAACAGCCGCACATACGGGTCGATGGTGAAGGAGGCCTGGAGCAGGATCGGGCGATCCCGAAGATTGGAAACCAGATACTGAGTCGTAGTTTTCTCTTCGCCTGTTTCCAGCAGAGCACTGCTCTCCATGTTCTCCTTTGTTTCCAGTTGGGCCACATTCAAATAGAACTCGAGGGACGGTCTCAGCTGAGAGAGCGTGTGCCGAAGCACGGAATACGGGTGGAGATCCAGCCCTTTGGGAAACGTGAAGAGCGCTCCGACCAATATTCCGTCTTCGTCGAAAAAATATGATTCCTCCCCGTGCGATGCACTCCGCTCTGACGGAATCGCAAGCTCCTGGCCACTTCCCCAATCGCTCACCGTATGTGTCGAAACAGGATGTTGTTTCAAGAAGTCGGCTTTGCGCTCACAGAGAGCCGTTGAGGCCATTAGAATGAGATCGGTTGCCGAGGGAGGGAGAGGGGGCCGCACTGGGGCACGTGGACCACAGCCTACAGGTAAGCTGAGCGCGACCACCACGCTGAAGGATAACAGGAGCCTTGAGATGTTCATGCATGAAACCTCTGGGAGGAACCATACACGATTTGAGGGGGTCTTCGCGAAGGGGAAATGAAAAGGCCCGCTCTTCGCAGAAGAGCGGGCCTTGATCGCCGACAAACTACCTACGATCCCTACTGACGTTGTGCGTCCAGCATACTATCTTCGGCGGTGTATCCGTGGAGATAGGGAGAGTTGCCGCCAAGGGTATACATCGGGCGATTAATCCCGTAATCAAACGCATGGCTAATCGGGTGCAGAATGAACCCGGCCCAACGAAGCGGATGATCATTGATCGCCGATCCTGCCGCCGGATTGGAGTAGACCAACGCGGTGCTGTCCAGAATATTATAAATACTTGTCGAAGGGGCGTATTCCCTGTCCTCAGTAGCCACACCCTGCTGATGCGTCGTGCTGCAGCTGGTTGCGACCAGAGCCAGCATCATGATTCCGATCACCGTCGATGTCGATTTCATCATAATGACCTCGCTTGTTTCGATACTCATCACGGGAATCTCAAACCTGGCTGCACCACACAGACAATGAGAAGTGTAGCCGACACCTTCGTTTCTGTCCAGAATTCGAGGGTTTGGCTTGTTGATGAAAAGTGAACATTTCTCAGCAGATAGTCTACCGGCAGGGAAAAGACATGGTGGGCGATACAGGTATCGAACCTGTGGCCTCTTCCGTGTGAAGGAAGCGCTCTGCCACTGAGCTAATCGCCCAACTAATAGGGAGTCTAGCATGGGATTTCAGGCCGGTTCAACGTGGTCTGTCTCCTTGACTTCATCAAATGACCGTTCCTAGAATGACCATTCTTCACTGGAATTTCCAATCACATGCGTGATGACATTGTCATAGTGGGCGGGGGTCTGGCTGGGTCCGAAGCTGCCTGGCAGGCGGCGAATCGTGGTGCGAAAGTCACGCTCTACGAGATGCGCCCGAAAGAGATGACGAAGGCGCACAAGACCGGCAACTTGGCCGAACTGGTGTGCTCGAATTCACTCGGCTCCGCTGATCCGCTGAATGCCCCCGGCATCCTCAAAGAAGAGATGCGGCTGCTGAATTCGCTGATCATCGCTGCGGCCGAACAGGCCCGCGTACCGGCGGGGTCGGCGCTGGCTGTAGATCGTGATCAGTTTTCGCAGCACATCACCCACACGCTGAAAGGCCATTCCAATATCAGAATTCTCCACGAAGAAATCAGCGAGATCCCCACCGATTGCCTCTGCATCATTGCAACTGGACCATTGACTTCCAATAAGCTCTCGCAAGCCATCCGCGCAGCGACGAAATCCCAACACTTGTATTTCTACGACGCGATCTCGCCGATCGTCGATGCGGACTCGATTAACATCGATATCGTCTTTCGTGCGTCGCGCTACGACAAGGGCGGGGATGATTATTTGAATTGCCCTATGACGGCAGAACAGTACAATGCCTTTTATGACGCCCTAATGGCAGCCGAAAAGGTGCAGCCGAAGGAATTCGAGAAGACGCCCTATTTTGAGGCCTGTGTGCCGATTGAAGTCTTGGCCGAACGCGGCCGCCAGACCATGCAGTTCGGCCCCATGAAGCCAGTCGGCCTCAAAGATCCACGAACGGGACTCGAACCGGCTGCGGTCGTTCAGCTGCGAACGGAAAATATCCATCGCACCTGTTACAACCTGGTGGGCTTTCAAACCAAACTGACCTATGGGGAACAGAAGCGCGTCTTTCGCATGATCCCTGGCCTCGAGCAGGCCGAGTTTCTCCGCTATGGCAGCCTCCATCGCAACACGTTCATCAATTCTCCTCAGCTCCTGTTGAACACCTTGCAGTTCAAGGCTCGCGCGAGCCTCTTCTTCGCCGGACAGTTGGTCGGCGTGGAGGGCTATACCGAATCGGCTGCCATGGGAGGCTTGGCCGGCATTAATGCCGCGCGGGCCTTGGCCGGTGAACCGTTGATCACACCACCGCCCACGACAGCCCATGGCTGCCTGGTGTCTCATATCGCTTCATCGGATCCGCGCCATTTCCAACCGATGAATACCAATTTTGGCTTGTTTCCTCCCTTAACAAGCCGGCCGAGGGACAAAGACAAGAAGCGTCGCGCCTTGAGCCAGCGAGCCCTTGAGGATTTCAAGTCATGGACGATGCGATCAAGACTTTCATAATGTACCTCCAAGTGGAACGCAATGCCTCACAGGAAACCATTCGTAACTACCGATCTGATCTTCAACAGCTCAAGAGGTTTCTCCGCCGTACAGACATCTCTCGCACTCGAGTGGACAAGATCACCAGCGACGATGTGCGTACCTATCTGCACAGCCTGGATCAACAGGGTGACAAGGCATCATCATTAGCAAGAAAGCTCGCGTGCCTCCGGAGTTTCTTTCGATTTCTCGTACGTGAGGGAATGGTGCCAACGAATCCAGCGGAAAACTTGAGAAGTCCTAGGCTGCCGAAGCCGCTTCCCCAAGTTCTGACAAAGGGCGATGCCGCGGCGCTCATGGAGTTTCCGACAGGACCATCGCCCTTCTCGTTACGCGATCGTGCGCTGCTGGAAACTTTATACTCGACTGGAGCTCGTGTGAGTGAAGTCGTCGGCCTCAATCGAGGTGACCTCAACGAGATGGATGGGCTCGTGTGCCTGCGCGGGAAGGGCCGCAAGGAACGGGTCGTTCCGATCGGAGACGTGGCACTCCTGGCGATTCAGGCATATCGGAAGTTACTGCGTGCACCAAACCAGGGTTCCCAGCTATCGAGCCCTTTGTTTGTCAATCATCGCGGAGGTCGGATCACCACACGAAGTGTCGCTCGCATCGTCTCGCGATACTCCAGCCGTCTCGCCGGCGGCTCAGTGAGCCCGCATGCCCTGCGACATTCCTGCGCGACGCACTTGCTTGATGAAGGGGCAGACCTCCGGGCAATACAGGAGATGCTCGGCCATGCGTCCTTGAGCACCACCCAAAAATATACGCATGTGGCGACAGCTCAGCTGCTGGCGGTCTACGATCGGGCCCATCCTCGAGCGCGAACAACCGGCACTCTTTCGGGAAAGGATCGGAAATCGTCATGATCATTCGGTCGACCACCATTCTGTGTGTCAGACGCGATGGACGAGTTGCCATGGGTTGCGACGGCCAAGTGACCGTTGGGACCACAGTGATGAAGCACAATGCCAAGAAGCTTCGACGCCTCCATCATGACCGGGTGCTGGCCGGATTTGCCGGGGCTACCGCCGATGCCTTTACCCTGTTCGAGAAGTTCGAAAGTAAGCTGGAGGAGCATCGAGGCAATCTCACGAGGGCCGCGGTCGAGTTGGCGAAAGATTGGCGAACAGACCGGGTGCTGCGACGGCTAGAGGCACTGCTTGCCGTGGCCGGCACGGACCAATCCTTCATCATTTCAGGAACCGGCGATGTGGTGGAACCGGAGGACGGCATTCTCGCCATCGGCTCGGGTGGACCCTATGCCCTGGCAGCGGCCAGAGGACTGCTACAACATTCTGAATTGGAGGCCTCACTGATCGTTCGGGAAGCGATGCAGATCGCGGGTTCTATTGACATTTACACTAATCAACAGATCATTGTTGAAGAGCTTCGAGGATAGGGCACCATGATGAAACAGTTTGCGAGCGATGCCACACCGCTGAACGTCAACAGTCTCTCTCCGAGGCAGATCGTCGAGGAACTGAATCGCTACGTCGTCGGACAAAAGGATGCCAAGCGCATGGTCGCGATTGCCCTGCGCAACCGATGGCGCCGTCAGCAGTTGTCACCCGATCTCCGCGATGAGGTCATGCCGAAGAACATCATCATGATCGGACCGACCGGGGTAGGGAAAACAGAGATCGCCAGACGACTGGCCAAGTTGGCAGAAGCCCCCTTCATCAAGGTCGAAGCCTCGAAGTTCACCGAGGTCGGCTACGTCGGGCGGGATGTGGAATCGATCATCCGAGACCTGACGGAACTGTCCATCAATATGGTCAAGACCCAGCGCCTGGGTTCGGTTCAGCAAAAGGCTGAGCAACAGGCAGAGGAGCGCCTGCTGGATCTGCTCTTACCGCCGCCTCCCCCTCGACCTGGGTTTGTGGATAGCACGAGCGAGACATCCGCTCACCCGCCTCCCGATTCGCATGAGACCACCCGATCAAAACTGCGTCTCCAGTTGCGGGAAGGTAAGCTGGATGAACGCACGGTCGAGATGGACGTGAAAGAACGTGGCCTTCCCGTCGGTGTCATCTCGAACGTCGGTGGCCTTGATGACCTCGAAAGCAACCTCCGCGACATGCTGGGTGGCATGTTTCAAGGTAAGAAAAAGAAACGTGTGATGAAGGTCCCCGAGGCGCTTAAGCACCTGACGCAAGAAGAAGCCCAGAAATTGATCGATATGGATGACACGACACGTGAAGCCATCGCCAAGGTGGAACAGACTGGGATCGTCTTCCTCGATGAGATCGACAAAATTGCCGGGCGCGAACGCTCCAGTGGACCCGACGTGTCCAGAGAGGGTGTCCAACGGGACCTGCTGCCCATCGTAGAAGGCTGTACGGTCAACACGAAACATGGCCCGGTTGTGACCGATCACATTCTCTTTATCGCGGCGGGCGCTTTCCATGTCGCCAAGCCGTCAGACCTGATCCCGGAACTTCAAGGGCGCTTTCCCATTCGTGTCGAGCTGAGTCCCTTGTCCAAGGACGACTTTGTCCGTATTCTGACGGAACCGAAAGGGGCGCTGGTCCGGCAATATCAGGCGTTGTTGGCCACGGAAGGCCTCGCGATCGAGTTCACTCAAGATGGACCTGAGGAAATCGCGGAGATCGCCGTGCAAGTGAATGAACGGACCGAGAATATCGGCGCGCGGCGGCTGTTCACGATCATGGAGCGATTGCTCGAGGACATTTCGTTCGAGGGACCAGGCTGGCCGGACAAGCGGATCAGCATCAGCGCCACCTATGTGCGTGAACGATTGAAAGACATCGTGAAGGACCAGGACTTGAGTCGGTATATCCTCTGAGCTCAACGGGCTTCATCCATCATCAGGCATCTGCTGACCCTGGACTCCAACGGTCGATCCTCGGGAGTTGCGCATGAATAAATTGATCAAGAAGGCCAACGTCCTCATCGAGGCTCTCCCCTACATTCGAACATTTCGGGGAAAAACCGTGGTCGTCAAATACGGCGGCCATGCCATGACCGACTCATCTCTCAAAGAACGGTTCGCGCAAGATGTGGTCCTCCTCAAGTACGTAGGGATCAACCCGGTCATCATTCACGGGGGTGGACCACAAATCGACAAAATGCTCGATCGACTCGGCATCCAAGCGAAGTTTCGACACGGCGTCCGCATCACCGACGCCGCCACCATGGAAATCGTGGAAATGGTCCTGGCAGGCAAAATCAACATGGAACTCACGGACCTCATCAATCGACATGGCGGAAGCGCAGTTGGGTTGAGTGGGAAGGACGGAGGGTTGATTCTCAGCAAGCCGTTGACGGCCAAGGCCTGGGCTGAAAGCCTCGATCGTGATTTGGAAGGCGAAGATAGAGAAGGCGACTTCGGATTGGTCGGTGATATCGAAAAAGTCGATCCTGGTTTGCTCCGTAATCTTCAGGAGGATCACTACATCCCAATCATCGCTCCCATCGGAACAGACCGAGAGGGGAACACCTACAATATCAACGCCGATCTTGTGGCCGGGGCGATCGCGGGAGCCTTGCAGGCGGAGAAACTGCTGATGATGACCGACATCAAAGGGATTCGCGACGCCAATGGGCGCCACCTTTCCACGGTGTCTCGCAAAGATGTGCAACGCATGATGAAGAAGAGGACGATCACCGAGGGCATGATCCCGAAGGTCCACGCCTGCCTCGATGCGTTGGCTGAAGGAGTCGAAAAGGCTCACATCATCGATGGTCGCATTCCTCATGCTGTGCTGCTCGAAATCTTCACGCGTAAAGGAATCGGCACCGAGATCGTCACCTAACCACTCAGCAGACGGAAACCAGGTCCGTGCCCACTGATCGTAATCGGCTCGCAGAAGATCTTCACGCTCTGGTGGGAGAACGCCACCCTCTCACCTCACCACAGCACTTACAACGGACAGAAGCGTACCTGCATCACCAGCTCTCGGAGGCCGGCCTCATCGTCACCGCACACGATTTCGAGGCATGGAGTCGAACCTATCATAACGTGATCGCAACGAGACCTCCCGGCTCCGCACATGGAGACCTGCCACCATTGATCCTCGGCGCCCATTTCGATACCGTGGCAGGATCTCCAGGCGCGGACGATAACGCCAGCGCGCTTGCCGTACTCCTGCACGTGGCTCGCCAGGTCCGGAACAGGAAACTCACCAGACCGATCCGTTTCATCGCCTTCAACTTGGAGGAAGAAAACTTACTGGGCAGCTCCGCCTATGCCGCGTTTCTCCGGGAGAACGGCGAGACTATCCATGGGGCCATCATATTGGAATGTGTCGGCTATGCCAGCCGTCAACAAGGTTCCCAAAAGATGCCGCCAGGACTACCGATCAGCTTACCGACGACCGGCGATTTCCTTGGCGTGATCGGTAATGAACGATCCCAGGCCTTGACCGTCTCCGTCATGCAGGCGATGAAGCCGCACCTCCCGATCATTCCGTTAATCGTACCTGGCAATGGAGAGCAGCTGCCGAATACGAGAAGGAGTGACCACACCTCCTTCTGGGAGCAAGGGTTTCCAGCCGTCATGCTCACAGACACGGCGAATTTCCGGAACCCCCACTACCATCGACCCACCGATACCATCGAAACGCTGAATCTTGATTTCTTGGCATCAGTTGCAGATGGCGTCACCGCGGCAGTTATTGCCTTGGCTAGCCAACTGGACACATAGCTTTCATTGGCTGACTTCGTTAGACTCTCAGCTGACGAGCGAGCGGAACGGAAGTGCCGCGAGACGCGGTGTATTGGGAGCCCAATTTCATGAAGCGGTCGAAACCCCTGGAATCCATGATTCTGACGATTCGCGGGCACAAAGTTATGATCGACGCAGATCTGGCTGCACTCTATGAAGTTCCGACGAAAGCCTTAAACCAAGCGGTCAAGCGGAACGAAGATCGGTTTCCCCACGATTTCGTCTTTCGACTCACGGCGAAAGAGCGGGTGGAGGTGGTCACAAATTGTGACCACCTCGCCAGGCTCAAGTTTTCCAGCACCTTAGCCCATGGCCTTTACCGAACATGGGGCCATCATGGCTGCCACCGTCCTGAGTAGTCCGCGAGCTGTCTCAATGAGTGTGTTTGTCGTACGGGCGTTCATCCAGATGCGCGAACAGATCGCCGTCAATCGAACCATTCTCAAGCGCCTGGCCGAAATCGACAAAACCTTGCTCGGGCACGATACCGCCCTGGTCGATCTGTACGAGAAACTGTTGCCGCTCCTGCAACCTGCCGACACACCCAAGCGCAGAATCGGCTTTCAGTCGAAGGGGAAATCGTGAAGTCGACTGGCACACATTTCTGAGATTCTCCCTCCAAGGTATCCCGCCACGCCTCGTTCAAAAACCCCACAATCAATTACAAGAATAGCTGGCCACTTTCGATTGGCGTTTGACCTACGCGGTGATAGGATCGTTCATGACAAGGGTGCGAGCAATGACAAGAATCTCGCACCAGCACGGCAAGCATTAGTGCGTACTATATCGGTCAGTAACTCCAGAGTTAGCCGCATGACGATGACATTCCCCTTGTTTCATGTCAAAGCAGACTGCATAGGAGAAGCCACCAATATCATCGGCTCCGTTACTCGCACAACACATGGTCGCGAGAAATGGGTCGACGAAGGGTGGATTGGTTTTCTGAGGGCTGACGCTCGGTTGATCGCCGGCCGCTGGCGTAGACGAGGCGACCTATGGCAGTTCACGCCGGAGAACCGCTATGACGTTGGAGCCATTGCAGCCCGTGAGGAGTGGGAAGTCCTCGATGGATACTGGGGAGAACGAGCGAAGATTGTTCTCGACGAAACACAACAATGGGAGAAGACCCGTTTTGAATCGACCGACGCGATTCGCGTTCATGGAGCTACTGGCGTGCTGCTGAAGTCGCTGACTGACACGGGTGAGTACGCGGATAGAGGAGCGCGGCTGTATCCGTCTGGCACTTCTGATGCCGGAGATAACACGAATGGCCCCGACGTAGTCAAAGCAGCCTGGGATCACGAACATTGCGCTATCTGTTGGGAAACGATCGGGCCTGGTGGTCAGGCCGAGGGATTCGTCAATACACAGCAGACCTGGGTTTGTGAGCGATGTTACGTCAACTTTGTACGGCAACGCTCTTTAGGTTTCATCCCGAGGGTCTAACCCGCATGATCAACCTGTCGTAGGCTTCCCTTTGCTCAACCTCCTCAGATTGTCGTATACGCTGGACATTCAGGAAATGAAGTGCGTGACTGAAACCCGGAAGGTTGAATTTCAGACTAGCGGATAACGGCCTTCCCTGCTTGTTCGAAATCCATACGGGGCAAATCGCCTCCTACCCATTGACTGAATGACCTCGCTCAACCCCGACTTTGGAATACATCCTGCGTCGATTTCATACAAGAATCTGTGACATAAGTGAGCGGCCATGCGAAAACACCTTTCTGATTCAACTCGTCGGGCCATCGCCTCTGTATTTGATTCCCTCGATTACAAGCGGCTTGAGTCCGTCTACTGTTACGAAGGCGGCGATGAATTCTGGAAGGCGAAGCGAGAACCGTGCCGACGATTGGGAACCAAGGTAGCCGAAGCGCTGGTGAAGAAATTACCGCCTGCCGGGAGAAGTCTGTATGTGGGGGCCGGCGTGACGGAGCTGCCGGCCTTAGTAGCAGAATTGCTGGAGCTTCAACGCCGAGTTGAGCCCTATAATCTCAGACGATCGGAGGTCAAGGTCCTCAATCATGCTACCCGACCCCTCCTTGTAAAGTTCAGAGCGCGCGACGCCGCTCTCGCAGAAGGCCTCTTCGATCATCTCTGGATCGTCAGCGTCCTGAACGATCCAGAGCGGTTTCCTCATCTCGCCCCGCTATCATACGGTCGAGCTGATCCGGTCAGGTTCGATCCGATTGGATTCACCAAAGAACGACGCATCGTTCAATCCATCGTGAACCGTTGTCTGCCAAAACTCCGGCTACCAGGACTGGTGACGACATCGAGCGAAGAAGTCATCTGGATTGCAGACTGGTGCCACCGGCACACAATCCCCTACCAGGTGGAACGGAAACAGTACGCCACAGCCTTGGTCGGCGATCCGATCTGTTTCATGAGAATTGGAACGTGCCGAGGTTAGCGAGTCTTACACCTTGAAACCGGCATTCTTTCCTGAATCAGACATATACTGGCTGGCATACCGAACATAATTCTCAGCCGATTCCTTGATCCAGCTCAGCTCCTGCTCTGTGACTGAGCGCTTGACCTTCGCTGGTGAGCCAAGAATCAGGCTCTTTGGTGGGACCACCGTTCCCTCTGTCACCAACGCACCGGCTCCCACCACCGAATCTTCACCGATCACGGCCCCATCCATGATGATGGCACCCATACCGACCAGTACTCGGTCTTGGATGGCACAGCCGTGCAGGACTACACTGTGACCAATCGTGACGCCATTCCCAATGATCAGCGGGTGCGTGTCATGTGTGACATGCAGCATGCAGAGGTCCTGGACGTTTGTTCGGTCTCCAATCCTAATATAGTGCACATCGCCACGGATCACAGCGTTAAACCAAACGCTACACTCCTCTCCCATCACAACATCGCCGATCACGACGGCCGTCGCTTCGATAAAACACGATGGTGGAACCGTTGGCTTGATTCCCTGAAAGGTGCGAATCATGGAGGCACAATAGGGGAAATGGTCGATCTCCCGCAAGGGTCTAATTGACAGTCTTTTTGACCCTCCCGTAGACTGCCCCCATGTCACAGCCATTGATCACTCCCCGTCGTGCCAAGTCCACGAATCCGACGAAGATGCATCATTCGACGACCACCATCGGCTTTGTGAATCTCGGCTGTTCAAAGAACCAGGTGGATTCTGAAATCATGCTGGGCACACTTGTCACGGAAGGCTTCCAGCTCACCGACGACCCTCAAACGGCGGAAGTGGTCATCGTCAATACCTGCGGCTTCATTGAAGAAGCGAAACAAGAATCCATCAACACGATTCTTGAACACGGTCATCTAAAAAAAGCAGGGGCCTGCCGTGTTCTGATCGCCGCCGGCTGTTTGGCTCAGCGCTACCAAGGGGATTTGCTCAAGGAACTGCCGGAATTGGATGCGGTGGTCGGCACCGGCGAGTTCGGCAAGATTGCCGAGATTTGCCGAGACCTCCTCACCCCGAAGAAACGACATCGTCGGCTCTGGATGAGTCAGCCGCCCTATCTGTATGACGAATTGGCTCCCCGCGTAAGACTCGGAACACCACACAGCACCTATGTGAAGATCGCGGAAGGGTGTAATCGGAACTGCGCTTTTTGTGCCATTCCTTTGATGCGAGGAAAACAACGCAGCCGCCCAGTGGAATCCATTGTCGCGGAAGCAAGACGGCTGGCGCATGAAGGGGTGAAAGAGATCAACCTCATTTCACAAGATACCATCAACTATGGCGTCGATCTCGGCCTACGCCAAGGCCTGGTTCAGCTCCTCCGTGAATTGGTGAAGGTTGATGGCCTACGATGGATCCGTCCGTTCTACCTCTACCCTCAGCAGGTCACGGATGACTTGCTCGATTTGTATGCCGGGGAAGAAAAGATCACCAAGTATATTGATATGCCTCTGCAGCACATCAATGACCACATGCTCAAACGCATGCATCGGCTTGGTGACCGCACGGCGATTGAATCACTGGTCAATCGGATTCGTACGCGCATTCCCGGTGTCTCGTTCAGGACGGCCTTCATCGTCGGCTTTCCTGGAGAAACCGACGCGGCGTACGACGAGCTGTACGAATATGTCGAACAATCCCAGTTCGATCGAGTGGCGGTATTTCTCTACTCCGACGAGGAGGGGACATCGGCGGTAGAGCTTCAGGAAAAAGTCGAGCGGGAAGTCATGGCTGAGCGTCGCAATGCGCTCCTCTCCCTACAGGAGTCTATCGCCGCCGCCAAGGGAAGATCTCGAATCGGTTCGGTCCTTGACGTACTCATCGATGGACGGTCCGAAGAATCGGACGGTGTCCTAGAAGGGCGTCATGAGGGACTCGCCCCGGAAATAGACGGTGTCGTCTATATCGACGAGGAATCGACCGCCACTTCGCCGCAGGCAGCATCCAAGCATACGGTTCCTCTTCTCACGACTGGAACCTTCTGCAAGATCAAGATCACGGATGCGGCATCGTTCGACCTCGTCGGTCGCCTTGTCACCCATCCTGCTAAGTGAGTGTGAGTTCTGAGCCTTCCTGATAGAGGGTCGGTAACCACCAACAGGAGAGAGAACCGATGACGGCGCGAAAACAAGATTCGATTGTGCTCCTGATCCATTGCAAGGACCGCCCAGGCATCGTCGCACGAGTGTCCGGATTTATTCATGATTTCGGCGGCAACATCCTTGATTCCGACCATCACACCGATGAGGAGACCAATGATTTCCTCATGCGGATGGAATTCGCAACCGAAGGGTTTGAAATCCCTCCTGAGGAGATCCCAGCGGCCTTCAAGCCGATCTCGAGGGTCTACGACATGCGCTACGAGGTGCATCCCTCCAGCCGACGCACGCGCGTCGGCATGTTGGTGTCTAAGCAAGATCATTGTCTCGCTGATTTGTTGCAGCGCCATCGCCGAGATGAACTTCAGATCGACATTCCTGCCATCATTTCGAATCACGACGCCTGCGCGAGCTGGGCCGAGCTCTTCAAAATCCCCTTTACTATCTACCCGGTGACCAAGGAAACCAAACCTCAGCAGGAGCAACAGGTCCTCACCCTGTTGAAAGAGCATCGCGTGGAACTGGTCGTGATGGCTCGCTACATGCAAATTCTTTCAGCGGACTTTCTGGCTCAGGTCGGCTGTCCTGTCATCAATATCCACCATTCATTTTTGCCGGCCTTTATCGGTGCCAATCCATACAGACAGGCCTACGAGCGGGGCGTGAAAATCATCGGAGCCACGGCCCACTACGCGACCCAGGATCTGGACGAGGGTCCGATCATCGAGCAAGATGTGATTCGAATCGGGCACCGTGACACAGTGGAGGATCTCGTGCGAAAAGGACGAGACCTTGAGGAAATTGTCCTTGCACGAGCTGTTCGCCGCCACATCGAACGACGTGTCCTTGTGTATGGGAGAAAGACTGTGGTGTTCGATTGACACGCTTCTCAGGAATCGAAGCCGAAGTCATGGCACAAGTAGCAGGTTCTTTCCTGCCGCTTGTGCCGCAACTCAGATCGCACGCTCTACACTTTGACGGAAAGAAATAGGGCACTCCCGCGCCGGCTGATCAGCATTAAGACATTGGCTCCCGTCTTCAGATCCGATGACGCCCTCTTAAAATCCTGTACCGACTTGATGGGTCGCCGATTCATCTCCTGAATGATGTCACCTGCGAGCAGGCCAGCCTTTTCAGCCTCGCTACCAGGCTTCACATTCGTCACGACCACACCCCGTTTTCCATCGAATCTAAGAACTCTGGCGGTATCCTGATCAAGGTCCTCGAATTCAATGCCGGAGAAGGCATGGTCACCTTCTGACGTTCCCGCTTTGGCAATCTTCGAATCATCCGGCTGCTCACCAACCCGAACCGTCACGTCACGCTCGCGACCATCCCGAATCACCC
The DNA here is from genome assembly GCA_965223625.1 of Nitrospira sp. GTDB lineage: Bacteria > Nitrospirota > Nitrospiria > Nitrospirales > Nitrospiraceae > Nitrospira_D. Next base: position 4,014,105 of record OZ245008.1, on the reverse strand, counting down.
GCACCAGCACCTTCGTTCCGACAGGCGTCCTGGTGACCATTCGCTGCAAGGCCACGCCGTCCTCGACCGCTAAGCCGTTATACTCGACGATCACGTCGCCCTGTTTCAAACGAGCCTGGGCCGCTGGACTGCCCGGTTTCACGTCGCTGATCAACGCACCCTTGGAATCTTTGACCGAAAACGACATGGCGAGGTCCTGATTGAGATCCTGAATGCCGATCCCGACGTATCCTCGAATGACCTTTCCCGTTGTGATTAGACTTTCGGAAATCGGCTTTGCCATCGTCGCTGACACGGCAAATCCGACACCCTGATATCCTCCTGTCTGTGAGAAGATTGCCGTGTTAATGCCCACAAGCTCGCCGTTGGTATTGACCAGTGCCCCGCCGGAGTTCCCAGGGTTGATGGCCGCATCGGTCTGAATAAAATCTTCATACTGCGTAATGCCCATATGGCCACGGCCGACGGCACTCACGATCCCCAGCGTCACGGTTGAATTCAACCCGAAGGGATTGCCCACAGCCAAGACGTATTCCCCGACTTGTAGCTTCGTGGCATCCCCCCACGCGACCGCCGGAAGTTCCTTCGCATTGATTTTGATGACGGCGAGATCACTCTTCGGATCAACCCCGACGATCTTCCCCTTAAATTCCCGCTTGTCCGTAAGGGTGACCGTCACGTCACGAGCCCCGTCGATCACATGGTTGTTCGTCAGGATAACCCCGTCCGGCGAGACGATGACGCCTGAACCCTGACCTCTCCGTGACCCGCGAGGCTCCCATGGGGGTTCGGATCCACGACGTCGAGGGTTAAATGGCTGCCCGAAGAATTCTTCTAGTCCGTTGCGTAAATCCTCCTGACCAGATCCCGGACCAGAGACCTTTTCCGTAATAACCGTGGTGATATTGACGACGGCTGGAGTCACACGCTTGGCGACTTCGGTGAAGCCGTTTGCCGGAGTCATCAGCGTGGTGCCCCCAACATTCGCAGCTGGAGGACTGGATGCCTGGGACAGGTTCAGCCAATACCCACCCCAACCCACGACACCACTGATGAGACCGATCCCGATGACAAAACCTATTCTTCTTTTTGTGAGATGTGCCGACATAGGTCCTCCTGATCAAGTACGGCATGAACCGTCAGAAAAAACCTACCAACCAGGGATGAGAGAAGGATTAATCGGGTATTAGAGTTCGTTAAGAGACAGGGGGAGCTAGCGGAAGGACCACGGTGAAGGTGGACCCTTGCCCAAGCTCACTTTGGACCTCGACCCGGCCTTTGTGCAAATCTGCTATCCATGTGCAGATGGCCAAACCAAGTCCGGTACCCTTCTTTGTATGGGCTCGAGCGATATCAGTTCGGAAGAAACGTTGGAAGATCCGCTTATGGTCGTCAGGAGCAATGCCGATTCCATGGTCGGTAATGGAAAGTCGTGCTTCCTGTCGTTCCCGTAACAGCGAAATTTCCACTTTTCCGCCTGGATGAGAATACTTCATCGCATTCTCGACAAGATTGAGCAATAGTTCACGTAGGCGCAAGTCGTCACCCTGTACGACGAGAGGCACGACGGTTCCCAGCACGACTTCAATGTTTCGCTCTTGTCCGAGCAACCGCGCCTGCCGATGGACGTCTTCCACAAGCGCTTCCAGTGCGACCGGCAAGGCATCCATCTTCACCTCACCCATGTCGGCGCGAGAGAGGAACAGCAGCTCATCGACGATGCGGGTCATCCGATCGATCTCTTCCAGATTGCTTTCCAGCACCGTCTTATAGTCTTCCAGCGGACGAGGTCGGCGAAGAATCAAATCCGTTTCACCTTTCATGACGGTTAGGGGAGTCCTTAACTCATGTGACGCATCGCTGGTGAACTGACGAATCTGGCGAAACGACGCATCCAACCGACCGATCATGTTGTTGAAGGTGGCTGCCAATCGACCAATCTCGTCTTGAGCGGGAGGCATACCAAGGCGCTGAGTGAGATCGCCCGCAGCAATGCGTTGTGCGGCAAGGGTGATCTCATCAACTGGCCTCAATGCTCGGCCGGCCAAGAACCACCCACCTGCCAGAGAGACGGCCAAGGCAATCGGCATGGCAACGACCAGTAGGATTAAGAACCGATGCAAGGTCTCTCCGACAGTTTCCATCGACGTCCCGACCTGCACAATATACAACAGATTGCCCCGATACATGATCGGCACGGAAATGACCCGTAACGGCGGCTCGTTGGGGTACTTAGCCGACTCAAAAATGCTGTGTCCGGAGAAGGCGGTCTCCAGTGCAGTGCGACTGAGCGGAACGTCATGGTGTTTGATGTTCGGGGAGCTGATGGTAATCGTGCCGGAAGGGCTAAAAATCTGGAAGAATTTGTCGATTCGTGCCAGCTCGGGAAATTGCGAGAGCAATTCCCTTTCGTTGAGGAGAGGGAGAAACCCTCGCTGTTCCAGTGAGCGCACCGCGATGGTGGCTGTGTCTTCCAGGGATTCATCGACGGCGTCGCGGAGGTTCCGTGCCGTCATCGCGTACAGAACAACGGAGAAGATGATCAAGACTAGGGCGAGAGCGCTCCCGTACCAAAGAGTCAGCCGAACACGTAGCGGCATAGATCAGCTCCTACTTACTGAAGACGCGACCGGATTGCCGCAGTCTCGTCCTAGTCAGCCTTCAGCATATATCCACTCCCACGGATAGTATGGATCAATTTCTTGGTCCGCCCTCGGTCGATCTTGTTTCGCAGATAGTTCACATAGACATCGATGACGTTCGTGAAGGTATCGAAGTCTTGGTTCCACACGTGCTCGGAGATCATGGGTCGAGTCAGCACACGTCCCGTATGACGCATCAAATACTCCAGCAAAGCATACTCTTTGAGCGTGAGCTCGATACGTTGCCCGCCGCGCGTGACATCCCGCGTCGCCGGGTTGAGCACCAAGTCATCGACTTGGAGGATTCCTGGACTTTCGGTCGCACCACGCCGCAACAGCGCCCGTACACGGGCCAGGAGCTCGTCGATGGCAAACGGTTTGGTCAGGTAATCGTCGGCTCCTGCGTCCAACCCCTTGACCCGCTGATCGATCTGAGACTGCGCAGAGAGGATCAACACCGGTGTTTGGATCCGCTCACGACGAAGGTTCTTCAACACGTCCAATCCGGACATGGACGGCAACATCACGTCCACGACCAAGAGGTCATAGTCGGTCGCCAAGGCCATTTCCAGCCCTTTAGCGCCATCCTCACAGAGGTCGACGGCATAGCTCTCTTCTTCGAGCGCCCGCTTGATAAAACAGCCCACCTTGGTTTCATCTTCGATGACAAGGACCCTCATACAGACTCCCACAGAGGTTGATCAGCGGGTGATTATACCAAACAGATCGGCGTGAAGCTTGGCGTAACCATGACCGGCATGAAAGTGAGGTGAGCGATCCTGGCAAACCCTTTACGCCCCAATCAACTCAATCGGCCTGACCCTCAACGGAAGGGGAATCGGGACGATGACTGCACATCGAACGGATGTCCTTCCAATTTGCCCCTGGGAGTAGAGAGACAGGATGGAGTGGCGGCGGACCAGCAAGGCGAGTCAATTCCGCGATACGATCTTCGGTGCGGGGATGCGTTGAGAGATACGAAAAAGTCTCCCCCTCAGAAGGGTGCGTTGCCGCTAACGTGCGATAGAACGCGATCATTTCTAAGGGGTCGACTCCGACAACCTTAAGCAGATCAAGTCCTTGGCGGTCGGCTTCGTCCTCGTGAAGCCGACTATAGCGCAGCACGCCTAACAATCGTGCACTCTCAATCCCGAACGCCAGTGCCCCGGTGACATCGCCGGTCACCGCGGCGATAAGGAGACCGGTGGAACCTTGTTCGAGGATCGCACGAATCGAATGCTGTTTGTAGATGTGTTGGAGTTCATGGGCGAGGATCCCGGCGAGCTGTTCCGGTGTCTCAGTGGCTTCGAGAAGACCGCGCAGGAGAACAACCTGCCCACCAGGCAAGGCAAACGCGTTAACAACGGGTTTATCAACAACTGTCACCTGTATGTGATAGCGAGAGTCGGGAACCGCAGCGGTCAGCTGCCCGAGAACCCGGTCAATGGCGGCCAAACGATCAGGATCGGTACAACGCCGGTTGACCGGCGCCAGATGTCCAAGCGTTGATTCGCCGAGTTGCCGCTCCCAAGACAGAGGAACATAGGGAGCCAACCATTTGGCCGTAGCTGGGACCCCCCAGACGTAAATTCCGGCAATGACGGCAAGGAGAGCCAATGAGGCCAGTATGGTCCATTGAAGACGGCGACCTCTTTGGCGGGGATCATGTAGGTGGCTGAACTTCGTCGCGGCTGCTTGGTGCAGGTCGGCGAGGAACTCGACATTCTGGACGATGATGGTCTGAGCGAGCGGGGCACCATATTCTAGTCGGACTTGCTCTCCCTCATACGCACCTTGCGTCTGCCGGATTTTCCGATACGGCCAAGACACTTGTCGACCGTCCGGCCCCAAAAAGTGAAGAGCGGTTTCGGTAAGGTGGACCGTGATCGGATGGCGGGTTGCGCTCAGGCCGTCCAAGTAGAACCCATTCCAATTTCTCGGCATGACGACTCAGGCCAAATCGAATCCGGTATCGAGAAACCCGTCGAGTCCCTCTCCCGTCGGAGGCGCTGTGTCATACGCCTGAACAACGGTGTCGAAGTCCTGCACGTCGGTGACGGTCAAGTGATCGGTGATGAAACGGAGATTCCGAATCGTGATCCACGGCCAGGCCAGGCCCAACGTACACACGGCTAAGAGAAGGTTGCCTAATTTCAGCTTGACGTAGGGCCATGTGGCGATCGGGAGCTTGAAGCGTGCAGAACCGATCGAGGTCTGTTCCCAGAAATACCGCTGTTCCACGACAGAGTATGGAACCAAGAGCAGTCTGAAGAAGAAGACTCCAGCGATCAGGCCGATCACCGCGGCAATGCCGCTTGCCATCGCACTCGCAGACTCACCGGCATCATTCAAGAATTCCTCAAGCATAGCCTGACTTCCACTATAGATGATCAGGTCGACAACTCCAGCACAGACCGCTGCAACGAGATATACGGCGAGGAATGGGCGAAACAAGCGCCCGCCGCTTCCTGTAAATTTGAATGGCTCACTCCCAAAGTAGCTGTGCGTTATCAGGAACGCCTGCTTTCTCGTTGAAAAATACGGATAATAAAGGCCAAGGCTTAGGTAAGTCAGAGCATACCCGGAAAACCAAAGTTTCATGAACTCCCAGGTCGTGCCTTGAAAGGAAAATCGGATGCCTCGCCAGGACGTGCGCGTCAGGCGATACCGCCGCGCACCGACGGTCGCCACGGGAATGAAGCACAGCACGAGCAACCAGGCCGCACCCTGGAGGCCGACGTTGACCACCACACTGCCGCCGAGAAACGGTCCGATGTTCGTGAGCGCATAGTAGGGCACTCCGAATACCAGCGTGGCTTTCATCGCACCGTTCATCAGCTCTCGCGCGTTGCCATGATAGGAAAAACGGTCACCAGCGAACTCGGTCTGACTGAAGAGATAGCAGCGTACACGGACCTTTGCCCAGAAATAATAGATACCGAGCGTAACCAGGGTCAGGAGGGTGTTGACGAGATGGATGCCGAACAGAGAGCCTCCTGATCCATGAAATACGGTCGCATAGGTCTGAGCCTTCGCCTTTTCGCCGGCACTCAGGCCTGTTACTTTCTCGTCAGCGGTGTAAGCAGAGCGATCTCGGTTGATGTGCTGATTTGACATTGCGTCATGCGATTCATCGTGTAGGAGATCCGGCATCTCCACGACGAAAAACGGCGCTGCGCACATCGCGCAGGACGCACTCATGCCCGGCTTCAGAGCCTGAATGTTTCGTACTCGATGGGCCGTCGTACAACGACCGCAAGAAAGTCGCACCGAGGCATATTTGAGCGTAGGCACTGTCACAATCGGATCCCCCCTTGTCTGCCCGTCAGCTCATCCTTTGTGCCGGGACAGGCTTACACAGCCCACATTACCCGCGAGGCCTACAGTGTGCAGCTGCAGCCCGAGGTGCTCCCGAACTTCGCACATCGATCTGTTTGACGAGAACCAGATTGGCTTCGCAGGCAGAGCAAGCGACGGTGTGCCACTGGAGAGAGGGTGGTTCGAGAAGAACCTCGTTTACATGCGAACAGCCGGGACAAGTAATGGTCATGGCATCTGGCTCTCTCTGTCCAATCCTGGGTGACTCAACTCTAGCGCAAACTTACTGGAACGCAACCTGGCACGGCCGGTTCCGACGCCCGCTTCGTACAGATGGACATTTTGGCTAGAACTAAAACATGTGTGGTGAAGAGCACTTATGAAGGATGGCCCATTCGCCGAATGCGTGCCTAGGTTGAATCGCCGGGGAAGGTTTGTTCTAACGACGTAATCATCGGTTTTCCATCGTGAATATTGACGACCAGCGTCTCCTCGCCCTCAGTCTTGAATTCTCGATTGGCTTGAAGAAGCGTCTCCGTGGACTTAAAGGAGACTTTTGCGCTTCGTTCATCTGCGGCCAACGAGATCGACGTCTTCGTGCGGGTGAAGTCATTGGCGCTCGGGAAGGCGAAGGCCATAGCCAGCGTCTTCCGATACTCCTCCCGAGTCAACAAGGCCATCTGCTGTTGTGAACCTTGCTTCATATGAATGGTAATACTGGCATCAGGCGTCATGTGGCGCACAACGCTGTCGACATCCTTTCGACGGGTTGCCTCGTCCAGGGCGTTGAGTAGCCCTTCGATCGCTTCACGCGTCAGCCGCACGTCAGAAGGAACGGGTTTCGCTTGAGAGTCGGTAGGAATCACATGGGGCCGGGTGACGGACGTTCGAGGAGCCAAGAAACCGGTCGACGACCCTTGGGATTTAAAGATCTGGTATCCGATACCAACCGTGACACCGACGGCAAGAACAAGGACCATCGCCTTCCATGTTGAGAAACCCGACGAGGGTTCCTTCTCTGTCCGCCGATCATGGTCCTGCTTCATACCCACCATGTGGTCTGCTCCGAGGATTCACAGTATGACCAACCATAGCCTGATTTCCATCAAAAGCAACGAAAGAACGAGCCTTCGGCATCAGCGGATCGGGACGGTCTAGTCCTGAACAGCCCCTTATGCTCGCGATTACCGCAGTATGCGGTATCATGAAGTCGTTCCAGATGGGGATATTCGGTCTCTTGGAAATGCGTCACTCCCGTGGTACGCTGCCCGATCGACGGGCCCATTTATTTATTGATACCTATTGTCCCGAATCTAGCGAGAGGGCTGAGAACCCCATGACCATCCAGAATTGGTTACAACCGACTGATGACTTTGCCCCCCGACATCTCGGCCCTTCAGAAGCCGACCTTCAAGAAATGCTCGCGACCTTAGGCCTGCAGAGCCTCAACACATTGGCCGATGCAGCCGTTCCCGACGATATTCAACTTGATCAACCCCTTGACATCCCGACAGGTGAAGGCGAGCAGGCCGTCTTAGCACGACTGAAAGACATCGCGTCCCAGAATAAGGTCTACCGGTCGTTGATCGGCATGGGCTACTACGACTGCGTCACTCCCGGGGTGATCCAACGCAACATACTAGAAAACCCGGCATGGTATACGCAATACACCCCATACCAAGCCGAGATCTCCCAAGGCCGCTTGGAAGCACTCGTCAACTTTCAGACTATGGTGGCGGACCTCACCGGATTGCCACTCGCGAATGCCTCACTATTAGATGAGGCAACCGCTGCAGCGGAAGCGATGGGGATGTGTTACACGATCGCTCGCAACGCAGGTCAGGAAAAGAAAGAGTTTTTTGTGTCACGCGACTGCCATCCCCAGACCTTGGCCGTGTTACAGACGAGAGCGGAACCGCTCGGAATCATCATTACAACCGGTAGTGCGTCGTCGGGTGACTGGTTACGTCCACAATTTTGCGGCATGTTGCTGCAATATCCCGCTACCGACGGGTATGTGGGCGACTTCAGCGCATTGGTGGCGCGGGCTCATGAGGCCGGGGTGCTGGTGGTGGTGGCCACTGATCTTCTCGCCCTCACGGTACTTCGCTCACCGGGAGAATTCGGAGCTGATATCGCCGTCGGCTCCACACAACGATTCGGTGTGCCGATCGGATTCGGTGGGCCGCATGCGGCATTCCTGGCCACAAAGGAGGAATACAAACGGCAGGTGCCTGGTCGCCTGGTCGGGGTGTCGAAAGATGTGACAGGTAAACCGGCCATTCGACTCTCGCTTCAAACCCGGGAGCAACACATTCGCCGAGAGAAAGCGACGAGCAACATCTGTACAGCTCAAGTGCTGCTCGCCGTGATGGCCGGCATGTTTGCGGTCTACCACGGGCCTGAAGGGCTTCGCCGCATTGCCACGCGCGTGCACAGCCTCACGTTGCTCTTGGCCGAAGGGCTCCGTCGGCTTGGGTTCGACGTACTCACGAAAGTGTTTTTTGATACGATCCGAATTCAGGTCTCCAAGGCCCAGGCGGAGCAAATCGCAGAGCGCGCCAATGAAGAGGGCGTCAATTTCCGGCACTATGACGACGGCTCGATCGGAATTTCGCTCGACGAAGTCAGTTCCCAAGATGAGGTTCTTCGCCTCTTACAAATATTTGTCGGTCATGACCAAGTACCTTTCTGTCTCTCCGATCTTGCGGCAACCATCGATCCTGATTACCCACCCTCCTTGGCCAGGACAAGCCCGTACCTGACCCACGAGGTGTTCCATCGATATCACTCCGAGCATGAGATGCTTCGCTACCTGCACAGATTGCAGGCCAAGGACTTGTCCCTCGTGCACTCCATGATTCCATTGGGATCCTGTACGATGAAACTCAATGCCACGGCGGAGATGGTGCCCGTGACATGGCCCGAGTTTGCCCGTCTGCACCCGTTTGCCCCGGTTGAGCAAACGCATGGCTATCGAACCCTGTTCCAACTACTCGAAACGTGGCTCGCTGAGATTGCCGGGTTTGCAGCATTTTCACTCCAACCGAATGCGGGCTCTCAAGGTGAATACTCGGGGCTCATGGTCATTCGGGCGTACCATCGGTCGAAGGGCGAGTCACACCGGGATGTCTGTTTGATTCCTGTGTCGGCCCACGGGACAAATCCGGCCAGTGCTGCCATGGTCGGCATGACCGTCGTGGTCGTGGCCTGTGACCGGCACGGCAACGTCGATGTCGCCGATCTGGAGGCCAAGGCGGCTCAATATCGAGACCGGTTATCTGCCCTGATGCTCACGTATCCCTCCACCCACGGAGTCTTTGAGGTCGGTGTGAAGCGGATTTGCCAAATCGTCCATACCCACGGGGGACAGGTCTATATCGATGGGGCCAACATGAACGCCATGGTCGGCCTCTGCCGTCTCGGCGACATCGGAGCCGACGTGTGCCATCTCAATCTCCACAAGACGTTTTGCATCCCCCATGGAGGTGGAGGCCCTGGCGTAGGGCCGATCGGTCTGGCGCGACACCTCGTGCCGTTTCTGCCAGGACATCCGGTGATCAAGATCGGTGGGCCGGAAGCTATTGGTCCCGTGTCGGCCGCCCCGTACGGGAGCCCGAGCATCCTGCCGATTTCCTGGGCATACATCGCCTTGATGGGTCGCGATGGATTGACCAAAGCCACGCAGGTGGCAATCCTGAATGCCAACTACATGGCCAAGCGGCTGGAGAAACATTACTCCATCCTGTACCGAGGAGATTCCGGTCTGGTCGCCCATGAATTCATTCTGGATCTCCGTGAGTTTAAGGAGAGTGCCGGAGTTGAGGCGATGGACGTTGCCAAACGATTGATGGACTATGGTTTCCACGCGCCGACCGTGTCGTTCCCGGTGGCCGGGACCCTCATGATCGAGCCGACGGAAAGTGAGACAAAAAGCGAGCTCGATCGGTTCTGCGAGGCACTCATCTTGATACGAGCCGAGATTCAAGACATCGTCGACGGGCGTCAGCCTCGGGCGAATAATCTGCTCAAGAATGCACCGCATGCTGCCCCCGTCGTCACGGCGACGGAGTGGAATCGCCCCTATAGCCGTGAACAGGCCGCGTTTCCCGCACCTTGGTTGAAACACAGCAAGTTCTGGCCGAGCGTGAGCCGCATCGACGAAGCCTACGGCGACCGTCATCTCATCTGTAGCTGTCCCCCGATCGAAAGTTACCAGCCCTAGCGAGACCTGCTTTGGCCTCGACTCCTTGCCTTGCCATTGGGCATCATACGATGCCCTCATCTCTCCTTGCCTGATTTTGGAGACAAGCGGTAGAGTGGAGGTGTCGATCCCCGGAGGAAGTGCATATGAGCAACGTCGGCCGTCGAAACTTTCTGGTGCGCACAGGCTTGACCTTGAGTGCTGCGGTCCTGGCAGAGGCCTGCTCTCACACACCGGTCTCTCAACAAGCTCTGCAGAATACCTTCAGGAACTGGGAAGACCTCCGGGCACAGTTTCGACTCACTCCTCGTCTGATCCATCTCGCGGCGTTTTTCCTTGCGTCCCACCCCACACCGGTGCGTGAGGCCATCGAACGGCATCGCGCGGGTCTGGATGCCGATCCCATCGGCTACTGGGTTGAACATGAGGAGAAACAGGAGGCGATGGTCCTCCAGGCGGCGGCGGAATATTTGGGCGCCCATCCCACCGACATCGCCTTGACCGACAGCACGACGATGGGGCTCGGCCTGCTCTACGGAGGATTACACCTTCGAAGCGGCCTGGAAATCCTGACCACAACACACGACCACTATTCGACAGAAACGTCGTTGCGCCTTCGTGCCGAACGCACGGGTACCGTGGTGAATCAGATCCCCCTGTATCGTTCACTTAACACGGTGTCGCGTGACGAAATTGTCGATTCTTTGCACAAAGGGATCACCGCTGCCACACGCATCGTAGCTATCACCTGGGTCCATTCCAGCACGGGATTGAAGCTGCCGCTCCGCGAGATGGCGCTGGCGATTCAGGCCATCAATCGCTCGCGGGATGAACAGGACCGGATCATCTTCTGCGTGGACGGACTCCATGGCTTGGGCGTGGAAGATTTCCGCGTGAGCGAGCTCGGTTGTGACTTCTTGGTCGCGGGGACGCATAAATGGATGTTCGGTCCGCGCGGGACTGGTCTCGTCTGGGGCCACCCCAAAGCCTGGCCGATCGCCCAGGCCACGATCCCGACCTTCAGTTCTAACGCCTATGACCTCTGGATGGAGAACAAATCGTCGAAGGGTCTCCCGCAATCCGTTCACATGACCCCGGGCGGATTCCACTCATTTGAACATCGCTGGGCGCTGGATGAAGCGTTCAAATTTCATCAAGTCATTGGGAAGTCCAGAGTGACGCAGCGCATCTATGAACTGAACCAGCAATTGAAACAGGGGCTGGCAGCCATGCGGCACGTCACCCTTCATACACCGATGTCACAGGATCTCTCGGCTGGAATCGTCTGCTTTGACGTGGACGGCATGGAGCCTCGTCAGGTGGTAGAGAGACTTCGCAAAAGAGGCATCGTCGGGAGCGTGACCCCCTACGCGACCAAGTATGTCAGGCTTGCGCCGAGTCTCATCAACTCGCCTCAAGAGATCGAGACCACACTGGAAGAAATCAGAAATCTGCACTCATCCTCGACCACTGGCGGTTGAACAAGGCGGGTGCACCGACAAACCTCGGCTCAACGGCGGTGGTACGGAATACAGAAACTGTTGGAGCAGTGTGCGACCTTCAAGTCTCCGTTCGTCACATCATAGTAACTGATGAGGCCTCGGCCGTCGGTCCCGATGATGATCGACGTGAACTGACCGACGTTGTCCTGACCTTGGACGACCGTATGGGTGGCCGATCGACACTCCACATCGGCACAATGGGCGACCTTCAGGTCACCATTCGTCGCGTCGTAATAGCTGATGAGGGCGTGGTTATCTGGACCGATCGTGATGGACGTGAATTGGCCGACGCTGTCCTGGCTCACCAGGGTTGTGACAGTAGCTGTGCCACAGACCTGATCATCGCAGTGCGCCACTTTCAGATCCCCGTTCGTCGCATCGTAGTAACTGATCAGGCCGAGGCCGTCCGGTCCAATCGTCACCGAATTATACTGACCTACCTGACCGGGACCGTCTATTGCCCTTTGCGTCGCGGACCGACATTCCACATCGTTACAATGCGCTACCATGAGATCCTGGTTGGCGGCATCATGGTAACTGATCAGACCGAGGCCATCGGTTCCGATGGTGATTGATGTGAATTGACACACGTTACCCTGGCTGACAAGGATGGTGGTCTGAGCCGAGCTACAGACCAGATCGTCGCAGTGCGCCACTTTCAGATCCTCGTTCGTCACATCATAGTAACTGATGAGGCCCCGGCCGTCGGTCCCGATGGTGATCGACGTGAATTGACCGACCTGACCCACCTCATCCAACGCAATGGACGTTGACGTGGTGCAGGCGACATCAGCACAGTGTGCGACTCTCAAGTCCCCGTTTGTCGCATCATAATAGCTGATGAGGGGAAGTCCATCCGTGCCGATCGTCACGGCACTGTACTGACCAACATCGTCCTGACTTTGAACGGTCGTCACCGTGGCCGAGGCGCAGACAAGATCCGCGCAGTGAACGACCCTGAGATCGCCGTTCGTCGCGTCGTAGTAGCTCATAAACCCCTTGCCGTCAGCTCCCAAGATCAGAGAAGACGGCGCTCCCACATCAATGGCTGCGCCATCCAGCGGAGTGACGGTCGCAGAGGTACAGCCGACGTCGATACAGTGAGCCACTTTGAGGTCGCTGTTGGTCACATCGTAGTAGCTGATGAGGGGAAGTCCGTCCGTGCCGATGGCCACGGAACTGTGTTGGCCGACGTTGCCGGTATTATCGGGCCTTGCAAGCGTGGCCGATGTACAGGCGATATCGCCACAGTGAGCGACTTTCAGGTCTCCGTTGGTCACATCGTAGTAGCTGATAACGGGCAGACCGTCGGCACCGATCGTCACTGCCGTGTACTGGCCGACATTGCCTTCACTCTCCAGGGTGGTGCGCGTCCCAGACATGCACACCACCTCCTCGCAGTGAACGACCATGAGATCCCCGTTCGTGGCATCGTAATAGCTGATGATGGGCCGCTGATCATTGCCGATCGCCACGGCACTGTACTGGCCGACATCGTCGTTCTTGTCGGGCGTCGTGGTGAGGGTGGGTTCCGTACAAGCCAAATCCTGACAGAAGGCAGATTTCAGATAGTGATCGGTCGCATCGTAATAGCTGATGACGCCCTGGCCTAAAGCGATCGTAACGGATGTATGCTGACCAACGTCCCCTTCAGCTTGCAGGAACGTGAGGGTGGTGATCGTCACGACCTCACAGGCGATGTCCGCGCAATGAGCTGCTTTCAGATCGCCGTTCGTGACATCGTAGTAGATGATGAGAGGCAGCTTGTCGATGCCGATGGTCAAGGAACTGTACTGACCGACTATACCGGTGCGGTCAACCGTCGTGAGCGCAGCCGAGGTGCACGCGATATCGGCGCAGTGCGCGACTTTCAAGTCGCCGTTCGTCGTATCGTAGTAGCTGATCAGGCCCAGATCGTCGCTCCCGATGGCGATGGAGGTGTACTGGCCGACATCGCCTATGCGGTCCAGCGAACTGATGGTCGCGGAAGTGCAAGCCTGATTCGAGCAGTGGGCGACCTTCAGATCGCCATTGGTGGCATCATAGTAGCTGATGAGGCCGAGGCCGTCGGCGCCAATGGCGACCGAGGTGTACTGACCGGCATCGCCGGAGCCGTCCCGAGTGATCAGCGAGAATCCGGGGCGCTCTAACGCAGCATCGTCTACATCGGAACCCAAGCCTGGTTGCAGGCCGAACAGAACCGCAGAGACGGTACCGAGAACAATCAGTCGCCCTATCGATCTCTTGCCGGGCTGGATCTTCATGAGACACCCGTCGCCTACAGTCTGAACTTCTTTGGATTAAGGAGGCAAGAGGGAAGTAGGAGGAGACTTCTTGAATCGGAGGCAAAGGGTAAAAGAACAAAGTGCAAAGGGTTAGGGAATGTCCTGGGCAAGACGGAAGCCGATACCACTGTGCCGGAGGCCGGTAGAGTTCTTGGACCGGTACGACGCACGCATGGTCTCCGGTCTGTCTATCCAGGAGCCGCCCCGGATCACGCGAAGGCCGCGCTTTTCATCATACCAACCTGAGCACCACTCCCACACATTTCCCGCCATGTCGTAGCACCCATAAGGGCTGACTCCATTGGGATACTGAGTCACGGGGGTAACATACTTAATACCGGACTGGAAACTATTACATCGAGCCTTGTCGAATTCCTCTCCCCATGGATACTGTCGACCGTCTTCACCGCGCGCCGCCTTCTCCCATTCCTGCTCCGTCGGGAGACGCTTACCGGCCCACTTGGCGTAAGCTTCCGCCTCATAGTAGCCCACGCCGACAACCGGATGGTCCGCCTGGTTCCATCGCTTGTCATTCCAAAACTCAGGACTTTCGATGTTCTGTTCCGTCTTCCACTTCCACCCTTCTGGCGATCAGTACTGCTGCTTCTTGTAACCATCTGCTTCAATGAATGCTCGATACTTCTCGTTTGTCACAGGGTACTTGTCGATCCAATAGTCGTAATCGATGACTACCTTGGTCTTCTCTTTACCATACAAGAACGGCCCTTTAGGCACTTTCACCATGTCCGCTGGTGGGGAAGAACCTAATGGCTTGGTCTGATCTTGAGCAGGCCCAGCGTGGGTATCCTGTTTCGGCTGAACCTCGCTAAGGCCTTCAACCGGTTTCAGATGCCCAATCAACCGATCCATGTCTTTATGAAAATCCGGGTCAGGCCGGACGACAATGCCGTTCCGGTAGGACAGCGCGTGGATGCTGGCAGGAAGACGCTCCGCCGCTGGAATTTTTGCACCTTGGACCAGTACGGGAATGACCGGAATCTTCCGTTTCAGGGCCGACTCGATCTCAATCCGTACGAAATCGCCAGGGTCGTCAAGCCTGGACTTTCCCTTTCGGCCCTTGGCCTTCAACCACTCTCTCCCGATCACGGCAAGGAAGACATCGCACTTAGCCACCTGTTCATCCAAATAGCTCCGAAAGTCGACCCCCAGGGGAATCGAATCGACATCCCGAAAGACAGATTGGGGAAACACCTGGACGAGTCTGTCATAGATGCGACCGGTGACATCGGCGCTATCCTCTCGGCGATACGAAATCAGGATCTTGCTCATGAGTCACACAGCCCTATGCCCGGTCCTTGCGGCCAACTCTTAGGTCTTGACGCTAGATTCTACGCATTTCCCCGATGAAGGCAAGGCCGGAAAGATGGGGATGGATCGATCAGTTTGACGGTTCGAAGTTACAGCGAAGTTTCCTAGCAGCCTGACGCAAGGACTGATCGAGGGTCCACAGCATCACACCCTCCAGTACCGCCGAGGCGAGGAGATGAACATCAATCCAACCTAAGCCCTGCCCAAACAGCTTGTAGGTATCGAGAAATGTCAAAAGCTCCTCATACTCAATGGTAGGCGCGATGGGTAGCGCGGCCAAGGATCCGAGGACTTCTGACCGACGCTTTATCGTGCCACAGGCTAACTCTCCAATGACAAGTGGGTGGCAGATGACGAAGTCTAGATCCAGTAAATGTCGTAGCGCGGGCGAGTCAGAACGCAAGTGATCGACCCATACAGAGGTATCGACCAATGTCAGCATGACTACGCCGACCGGCGGCGGCGTATGTCTTTGAGATGGGGCTCCGTACCCCCAAGACGAGCGAGTCGCTTGGCGGCTTCGCGTGAGATCAGCGCCTCAAGTCCCAAGCGCACAAGCTGAGTCTTTTCGTGAACGCCGGTGAGTTGGCCAGCGCGTTTGAGGAGCTGATCGTCAATGTTGAGTGTGGTTCGCATATGCATCAATATGCATCATCGAGACATCTCTCGTCAAGTTCGAGCTAACCCGACTGCGGCTTAGTCGAGGGGCGCAAAGAAGGAACTCTTACGGTAAGCACCAAGGAGTGAGAGTGGGAAGGGTCGTGCCATCACAATTGCGGTATGCCTTACTTCTCACCGCACTTCTTGAAATTCGAGTCCAGGCAATGCTTAGTCAACTCTTCAGCCCTCTTGATCTGAGCCGGCGCCATTTGTGAAGCGAGGTTATCACGATCCTTCATCAGCTCATCTTTCGACCCTGCCATAGAGGACTCAATCGCCACGCTGTACCACACATGCGCCCGAACATTGTCCTGGGGAACCCCATGCCCCTTAGCATACATCTGAGCGAGTGCGTTCTGGGCTCCGGCGTGTCCCTGCCCCGCCGCCAGGCGATGCCACTTCATAGCCGCCTTGTAGTCATGCACTACTCCCAGGCCACTGGCGTAGAGTAGTCCAAGATTATATTGCGCCCGATCATCTCCTTTTTCCGCCAGAGGAAGAAAGAGAGCCGCCGCGACCCTAAAGTCGCCACGCCGTAAGGCTGCGTACGGTTCCTCCCCGGACAGAGGCACCGACGATGGTACCGTTTTCTTCGAATCACCACTTTTTTTCGAATCACTACTCAACGATCCCGCCGCAGCCGTGACGGACGCGCTGGCCAAGATCAAGGTGATCGCGATCAGAAAAGTCTTCATAGCTTACCTAACTTTTTACCACCGCCGATCGATTTGTGAAAGCCACCCTCGCGGTTTTCGTACAAAATCACGGAGCTAGCAGTGGAGCATGGAGGTGTTCATCAGCCGACGCAAGCCACGATAAGGCGCTGAAAAGTAGGCGCTATACGCCAAGCGAGGTTTGGTGCCGAAGCCGGGATAGTAAAAGTGGGAATCGCTGAAGCCCTTGATGGGAGCTGCGATTCCCTCTTATCCCCTTGTTGGGTGCGAGCCACGTTCTTGTTTCTCTTTGTCTCTCTTTGGTCCGGTTCGGCTCGAGCTGTCGTCGAGTGTAACACCCTAATAACACCTGGAGGAAGACCCCCGGGCCTTTGTCGGCAGGCGGGGAGCCTGTTTAGGGAACCCGACGGCCAGCCATACACACGCCGCTGATAAGTTCGACGTGGGCCGAAGGAACAAGCCATCCGAAACTCGTAGTCGCACGGAGATATTTCCCCGCTGCGACTATGCGCCCTTGTGGAGAACGGTTTTTGCTTAAACCCAACGAGCGACAGGTAGTCCCGATGCCTGAGAGTTATGCAGACATCATTCTCAGGGAGGATTGAGAAGAAGATACCGATGTGAGCAATTGTTCGAAATAAATTGGCGCTCTAGCTTTTATTAAGGCGGGACTTGCTTTCGAGCTTAGCTCTTACTTCTTCTTCAACTGTTTTCCAGATAGTCTCAGGATCATTGTGATCCTGTTTTTGGCTTTCGGTTGTCACTGGCAAGAAGTACCTATATATCTCCTCTAGAGATTTGTAAGTTTTTGCAGTCTGCTCCATCTCATTCCCCCTTCTGATAATGTTCGCCAAGGTGCAAATAGCTTGAGGCGAACTGAGGATTCAATTCTGGCTTGAAATAATGCTTTCTTTTGATCCAGATGAAACCATCCCCCTTTGTAATAACGGCCACATCTACAGCTCCACCAACCGTTTCCGCAGACATGGAAACCTTGTGCTTAAAGACGGTAAGATTTACGAGAGATTCAGCCATTGCCGCAAGCTCATCTTTGGGCAACAAACCAACGGCATTCATCACTCCGTCAGTATAGTTCTCTTGCCTATGCTTGTTAAGCATTTGTGAGAAAGTTCTACCAAGATCGGCTCTTGTAGTGCTGAGCAATTCGTCTAGCTTCGCTTTCATCTCAACATTAATTCCTTCTGCTTTATCAAGAATCGTTTCGCAAAAACGATGGTGCAAGAAGCTCACTGCTCTAACTGTGAAATCGTTATATTTTGGGTCAACACCCTGGATGAAAGAGTAAACCATGTCCGTCTGTGCAAAGGGAATAACATATGCGTCTACATCGTGTGAAACGGCTTTGTGTCTATCAAGGCGATGTTTCAATTTGTTTTCGATTATCCCTTCAAATGTATACGAGCGTGTAGATGGGAATATTTCCTTTTCTCCAAAGCCAGCAATAACGACACCTGAAAGAGAGTGAGCGAATTCATCTCTTGAAAACATCTCGACACTAATTTGACGAAGTTGGTCATGTGCTTCCGTCGTTAAAGGCAATTTCTCCAAAATTTCGGCTATTAGATCTCCAATGACACCACTATACTTGGTGAGCAACTGGGCACTAAAAGAATCGGGGAAATTAGCCAGTCGATCCGTTTTCATAAGAGAATCGTATCTGGTTTTAATAACTAATGCGGTGGCATCTGCGATTTCATTCTCCGAAACCTCACCTCTGTCTTTGACAAGAGTGTTGAGTTTATCCTTTATTGCATATCTTATTAGGTAGAGAGAAAGCCCGACCATCCGCCTGAAATATTCTTCCTGCTGCGACGGGTGGAAACAAATATTTTCCTTTTCAAAGAATTCAACAAAGTGATTCCCATATTCCTCCATTGTGTCAAACCCTGTCTTGCCGAGAGACTTCCTATAGGTTTTAATCACGGTTTCCCACGGCACCCCCATAATTTCGGCGTTATCGTACACCATTATCCCTACTGGATGGTGCTTCGAGAGCGCGAATAGTTTATTCACGGTGTTGTAGATTTTCTTTTCCCCTCTTGCAGGGGTAATCGTCATGGCGCTATCGGCTGCCATCGCAATCGCCATCTTGTTCATTACGGTTATTTCGGCTGTCATTGTAGGTCTAATTTATAGAAACGTTCGCATTAGAATATCAGATGAAACTGATCCCCTTTACTCTCGGGAATCAGAGGGATTGATTCTACTCTCACAGCACGGTGCAACGAAAGAGCCCTGTTTAAGGACAATTTCCCTCCACGCGATACTTCGCGTTCTCTGCCTCTGCAGCGCTATAATGCTACTCTATTATGTGGCGCAACCTGGCTGTAGTTCGGGCAGTCTGGCCGGTGGTAGATATGGCTTCGTCGGCTACCGATGATGGGATAAAGTGACGTAACAGGAGTGTGAGCAGCATCCTATGCCCATCATCCACGCTACGGTATGCGAGCAGGGAAGCCCAATGCTCGATTTCTCGACGGTCAGCTTTTTAAGGACGTGGTGTTGACTCCGTTTCGAGAAGCTAATTTCCACAACCACACCAGCCCGTTCAGGTTTGAATTCCAACAGCACAATTTTTCTATCGAGGAGTTCTGTTCGAAGCTGGATACTTTCTTCATCCAGCTCCCGAAGGATTTCAGATAAGCGGTTGAGATCCGCAATGCCGGCTTGCTGGGTACTGACTATTGCAAGACCTTAGAAAACGATGGCGTGGCTCATATCTACAATCATTGGTCCTGCATCCCTTCCTTACAGATCAACATAAGCGCATGGAGAAGACCTTCACGGCTCCTTTTACCATGCTGCGTCTGTTGACTCCGTTGAAAATGTCCTATGAGCAGGCGAAGAAACGAGCAGCGCCTTACAACAAGATCGTCGGCTAGTTACCAACGATGCGGAAAGACGCCGTGATGCTAATTCAAGAATCGATCGACCTTGCAAAATCGACCTATGTCCTAGTCAACAACCGGGCAGAGGGGAATGCACCGTTGACCGTACAGGCATTGGCAGATACCTTGTAGTCCAGTATTTCCCAAGTTTTGGTAGTTGGCTCTGTAAAATGCCGCAAAGGTTGACCTGATCCCTTGACCGGCCCACGTTTACTGGGGCGGGTGCTGCTCACTTCTCCGGGACCCGACAGGAGGGGATATGCCACTACGGACAGAACCTCATCCACGCTACAAGATCAAACAGCTTTCGAAACAACTGCGCAAGCTCTCGTTGCCGACTTCACCAATCTCTGTCGATCTCGCCAGGTTTGCAGCGGATGCGTTCGATAAGTATCTAACCGGTGAATATCGGACGCTAGACGCCGCTTTTGGATTATCAAAAAAACGGGGCGTACCAGGTTGGCCGAAAATGCGACTCAAGATGGCTAAAGACATATATGAGTTAAGGAAAGCTGGGAAATCGTGGTCCGAAGTCCAAAAACGCCTGGCCTCCCGCTACACGGACACTGATCCCGGCACTCTTAAGCGTACATATAAAGAGTTTCGAGTCCACCTCATGAGAAAGTCTGTGTCAAAGCGCCTCAAGTCCGACCTCTCCTGAGTGCAGCAGTAGGGGCAAGTTAGGCCCCTCAATTCTGCCTCTCCTCAACAATCTCTTCCTGAGTTATCTGTCACAGCATGACGCTGTGCGCTCTACCTCGGAGCGACGGAACCAGGAGGGGCTCTACATGGATAACACGCTTCTAGACGCCGCAACAGTCGCGGCGAAACTTGGGCAGGCTAAAACAAGTATTTACCGTCTGGCACAAGCTGGACTTATCCCATCTTATGCCGCGGGGCCCCGACTGAGGGGGCGGCGCTTTGATCTTGTGGAGGTACGGGAAGCCCTCAAGGCCCTGGCACAGAATGCGGTAAAGCCGTGACCATCGCCAATTTCCTGAACCGGCTTGAATGCGTTCGCACTCGCGCTAGTAGCCGATGGTTGGCGCGATGTCCGGCCCACCTTGACCGAAATCCGAGTCTTTCCATTTGTGAGGCAGGATCTAAGATACTCCTGCGGTGTTTTGCTGCGTGCGAGACCTCGCAGATTCTCGCGGCACTTGGCCTTGAACTGAAAGACCTCTTCACGGACACGCCCGTGCATCCAGGACAACGGCCTACCCCAAAATCTCAGAGGCCCGATCTTGTAGCCGTGGTCTTCCGGTTTGAATTGGCGGCCCTCGACCGAAGACTCCGAGCTGATGCCGTACTCAAGGCTGTCGCAGATTTCAACGGCAATGACTTGAGCGACGAAGACCGAGACCGGATTATCAACGTGGTGGCCCGCGCCTACGCCGATGTAGATCGAGCCAAATTTCTAGAAACCGTAGCCGACGACTTCAGGATGAAAGCTTTTCATGAAAGGACCGACCGCCATGCCGCCTAGCATTGAGGAAATTGAGGAGCTGGCAACACAACCTTTATTGAGCGGGGAACTCTCTCCATTGGCACGTTATGCACACCTGCTCGATGGGCCTGAAACGCTTCCGGCCCCTCGGCTACCTCAAGACTTTCGTAATGGCGTCCTGAGTACCGGCGTGCTGCTTGACGGGCAAGCCTACGTCATTCGCGGAAATCGTGAACTTGTTTCCGCTGAAGAGTTCGGGGCCGAGAATTACGGACTCTCGAATGTGCGTTTTTCCAAAGAAGGGATCAGGCGGTTCTTACGCGGTGATACCATTTCGGGGCCGGAGCTATTAGAACGACTCGAATCATTCCTTCGTCGATTCGTGGTGATGGGTGAGGACCTTCTGAGCCTCCTTGCCCTCTGGCTGATCGGGACCTACTGCTACACGGTCTTTGAATACTTCCCCTACTTGGTCTTGCGGTCACCGGAGAAACGCTGCGGCAAGTCGCGGGTTCTGGATCTAATAGCCATGATTAGCTTCAACGCACACCTGCCGACGGCCTCCCCGACCGAAGCACAAATCTTTCGAGAGCCTCGGGAGGATGGCGGGGTTCAGATCTACGACGAAATGGAAGGCATGACTGGAGATAAAGAACGATGGAGTGCCGTCACCAGTGTCTTTAATTCTGGGTTTCACAAAGGGCAGGTGGTCACACGATACCGAAAAACCGGTCAGGGCCAGCAGAAAGAAACGTTTGAAACCTATGTGCCGAGAGCCATTGCTTCCATTTCCTCCCTTGAATCGACGCTCGAAGATCGGTCGATCATGATCCTGATGCAGCGTTTGCTCCCTGGACAACAGACGGAGCGCTTCAGCCTTCGTCGGCTCGATCATCAGGCCCAGATTCTCAGGGACGACCTCCATATCTTCGCGCTCACCATGGCTCCAACCATTGCCGACCTCTACGATGGATCAGAATTTCCCGGTCTGTCCAGCCTCGACCATCGGGCAGTGGACCTCTGGGAACCCCTGCTTTCCATTGCCGCGGTCATTGATGCGAGCGGTGGAACGGGAAGCTTGACGAATCGAATGACTCAACTTGCCGAATTTCTTGGCGGGGAACGTGCCTCACGCTCCGCAGATGACCCAAATCCGATCATCATTGAAGTCCTGGATGAATGTCTCGGGTTGGGAACGGAAATCAGCGTCAGAACTGAAGCCCTCGTGGAAAAGGTCAAGCGTCGTCTGGGGTGGGACTCGCTCACCACGAAAGCACTCGCAAACCGTCTTCATCCCTTGGGCCTGAAATCCACTCGTTGGTGGGAAGGCCAAGAACGTCCACACGGGTACAAGTTCACGCGGACACAGATCGATGATCTGATCCGTCGATATACGTCTGAGGACCCGGTCCATCCGGGACACGGGACAGCAAAACAATGATATTTATCCATATACTCAATGACTTCTGCAGTGGACCGGATGGACCGCTTGGTCCAGATTGGAGAGGATATCATCGATGAGTCCTCATAGTCTTTTGGACAAAGCGCGGGCAATTCTGGCTCAGCCGAAACACGATGCCGGGCCAGCCTTTATCCCTGGCGGGACGACACCACCAAATGCAGCGCCTTCTGCGTCACCACCGGCTCTCGAAGGCATTCAAATTGAACCGGCTGCGCCGAATGCCACGGCGGTCTACTGGGAAACTGGAGATGGTCGGATCTTAGGCCCAGCGGTACCAGAATTCTTTTTACGAGATCGTGAAGAGTATTGGATTTCAGTGACCTTCGAGGGGCACATCCGATTCATTCGCGATGATCGATTGCGCTCGCGGAAAGCCTTCTTCGAACAAGCGGAAGTCCTAGACTAGAATGGAGCTGATTCGATTCTAACCTAGAGGAATAGAGAATGCCGTTCCAACCCGGAAAACCCAAGACCGGAGGGAGGAAATTCGGCACGCCAAACCGCTTGACGGGGGCCTTTCGGGAAGCTGTCCTTCACGTCTACAACGGCCTAGGTGGACACAAGGCCTTCTTAGAATGGGCACGAGAAAACCCCACCGAATACTACCGGATCGCGGCGCGGCTCATTCCTGTCGAGCTGCGCTCCGAGGATCATGCGATAGTAAACGTAATACTGCCACCGATGCCACCTCCACTCGGTCCGTCGAACGAACTAGCGGTGATCGAGGATCAATCAAAGGATAGTCAGGACTTGTAGACACCTATGCCACCCGAAACGTCATCGATGACCCGTCGCTTGCTGAACGTTCAGGAAGTGGCTGAGCACCTCGGGTTCTCAACTCATACGGTCTACACAATGGTCTCTCAAAAGCGGATTCCTCATATCAAAATCGGAAAGCTGGTCAGGTTTAACCCGTATGAACTCGACCGTTGGATTGCCTCACACTCAGTGAAGGCCCGGCGGGCTCTCTCGATTCTCACCCCCCCTTGAATGAGTGATAGCTTTAAGGCTACCTTATGCCCATGCAGACACGGCTGAAGGAATGGCGAGAGAAACGGGGACTGAGTCTTCGGAAGCTCGGCGCCTTGTCTGGTGTCCATTACGTGTCCCTGATCAAAATGGAAGCCGGAAGGCTGGACCCGCAACTCTCGACCTTGCTCAAGCTGTGTCGGTCGCTTGATATCACTCTTAATCAACTCGTGGGGGAACCACGGGGAAAGGGAGGGCGCTCACATGGGACTGACGCGAAGGGGTAAGTGTACGCGGGGATGCCCGGATGGGGTGAAGGGTCTGAAATGCTCTTGCCCGAAGTCCTGGTGCTACTACGTGGAGTTTCATGTCCTGGATGATGGGGAGAGGCTAAGGCTCACCAAACGCATGCCAGGGGCCAAGCTGAGGCGCTGGAAGACCGGTTGCGACAATAAGACGATTGCCCGGCAACAGGAGGCCATCATCAAGACGAAGCTGTTAGCGGGTGCCGTCGAGAGTGACCGGGCCAAGCAAACGGTCATGACATTGGGACAGTGGGCGGAAGAATATAAGGCGACAGAGGAAGTCCAGCGGCTTCGCTCATACAAGGAACGCTGTCAACGCATCGACCGATTCATTGTGCCGTTCTTGGGCCCTAATCGCCTCCTTCAAGACCTGACCGTGAAGGATGTTGAGGCCTTCCGGCAGGAACGGGGCAAGGGGCATATGGTTGGGACCGTCAACGTCGATCATAACTACCTCAAGCACATGCTGAAGCTGGCGATGAAACGGGACCTGATCGCCCGGAACGTCGCCTCTCTCGTCGCTGCACCTAAACCGAAGAACGCGAGGAATCGCGTCCTTGAGCCCGAAGAATGGGAACGGCTCTACAATGCTGCGCCTAAATGGTTCAAGCCCGTGCTGTTGACTGGCTACCATACTGGCATGCGTTTGGAGGAGATTCTGACGGTGACGTGGGATCGGGTTGACCTGGAGAAGGGACGGATCTTCCTACCAGGTCACTTGACGAAGACGGGGCAGGAGCGCCTTGTTCCGATCACTGCAACCCTACGGCGAGAACTCCAACGTCTTCGGAGCCTGGACGGAGTAACGCGCATTCAGGGCTTGGTGTTCCACAAGGACGGGCGGAAACTGAGCCATACCTATCGAGAGGTTCAGCGGCTGTGCCGTGAACAGAAGATAGAAGATTTCGTCTTCCATGACCTTCGGCATTGTGCTGTAACCAACCTGGCCGATGAAGGCGTAGAAATTGAAACCATCATGAAGATCGTCGGTCATTCCTCGGTGGAAATGTTCCTTCGTTATCGCACAGTGAAGGCGGACCGGTTGGATGCTGCAATGGACCGACTGGACGTCAGGCTTAACACCCCCGTAACACGTGCCTCCGCACGATTTTCTAACTCACTGAATAATTAGGCAGGAAAGAGGGGTGGTGCCGAAGCCGGGATTTGAACCCGGACACCCTTGCGGGCGCTAGACCCTGAATCTAGTGCGTCTGCCAGTTCCGCCACTTCGGCATAGAGGCTGCTGAAAATGTCTTCGATCGGCGTTCTCAGTCGCCCACTCCCCTCAACGTATCAACAACGTACGCCTCGGGGCCTGGGCTCTCTGCGGCCTTGCTCGAAGCCATTTTGACCAGCCTCAAACATGAAGCCTTCCTGATGACCTAAGGATCGGATTATCCTGAATTCTCCTCGTTCACGTCAAGCAAGCGCCGGTACGACCATTCACTCTGCGTTCTGGGTCACCACCTGAGGGATGGCCCATTGACCGGCGCTCGTGATCTCTTGCGGATCGCCACTGATGATAATACGCTCTCGGATCAGGCCCGCCGCCGCGAGCAGCGAGGGCGCCGCGATCCTCGGCGCCTCATCGACAATCAGGACGTCGAAGCGCACGTGACTAAACAAGGGGTCGCTCGCGACCCGGGTGGGCGTCGCAGCTACCAGTCGTCGGTTTTGGAGAAAGGCCTGGCGGTTCGGATGTTCCTCCGCTGCCATCAGTTCGCGAACCTTCTTTGCGCCTCCCAGCTTCGTGATGAACTCTTTTAGTTCCTCAAACTCGGCGCGCTTCCCCCTGGGAACGGCGGCTTCAGGAACGAGTGCTTGGATGCGTGTTTTGGCGACATCAATTTCTTGATCCAGCTGATTTATCTGACTCTGGTACAGCTCACAGTACTGTTTGAGCGACTCTGCATTTTTCCCAAGCGCTTGCATCGACAAGCGTTGAAACAGCGACAGGGTCTCAAATTGCGTGAGTGTGGACTCAGCTTCAGCCATCCGCACTTGAAGCTCCCTCAACTGAGTCACGAGACGCCATTCGAGTGAGCGGACTTCATCTAAGTCCTTCTGTTTCGCTTCCTTTTGAGCCAGGAGCGGCACCAACGCGCGGAAGCGATCGTATTTACTCTTTAAGGAAGCCTTGTCGGCTTGTGACTTCGCAAGGAACTGGTGCATTTGCGCCTCGAATCCCAATTCGTGAAGGTTGATGCCCCCAACTTGCGTGGCCAGAGAAAGTTCATACCGAGTGACCCACATCTTGTAATTCAGACCGCCGGCTTTGATCGTTCGGGCGACCTGTCCCACCGCTTCGTCGCACTCGTGATGGGTTGGACTGAGGAAGAGGATGCGTTTGTTTGCGCGAATGAGATCCACCACAAGAGTCGCAAGCTTCTGCCGACGTTGGGACCGGTCGTCCGTCCACATGGTCGTGAAGACCGATGAAGCGGCAGGCACCGCTTGGGTGTCGACGCCTTGCCTCTGTAGCAGCGAAGCCAGTCGTTCGGTGGGCCCAAAATGAAACAGGTCAGGTTTTGTCAACATGTCTCTGAGACGCTCGGCAGATGTACTGAACAGGCCCGCCTGGTCTGGAACGAGCGTGACAGAAGGAACCTCGCCTCCAAGGTTATCCACAAGTTGAACTAGGACGCGGTTATCGGTCTGGTGGAGTAGGATACCCTCTGTCGTTTCTGCCTCGTCGGGTGGAACGACGGATACCGGAAGGTCGCCACAGAGCACACCGTTGGAAGACAGAACAAATTCATACAGATGGAGCCCGCCAACTGTCTGAATCAGCCGCCCTTGTGACGCCAAGATAGGAGCCTCCTGCCCCGATTCCGTCAGACGGACTCGTTCGATTTCAAGGCCGGTGCTCCATGCTTCTATGAGTTCATGCGCGGTCATCAGTACCGAGTTTACCTCCAGAGCCGACCCTCAACGGTGCTACGATCTTAAATGGCCATCACGATCACTGTCCACCCAACAAGCGCCGAGGTTGCCCTTGTCTTCACGACTAAATCTTGTCTAGAATGAGCGGCTTGCAGGGAGGGAATCCGTGAAGGGCTTACGATTTGAGCGGATCGCCACTGGGCGTCACTACAATGTGGTCTTCCACATCGGCAGCACGTACGTGCCGGTGAGCGACGACACCATCGAGGAGCTCAAGCAGCAGAGCCTCCTGCCGGCTGAGCGATTCTTGGATCTCCTCCTCGACCGTGTCGGGTATTCCTCCTACCTCAAGGATCAGATGCGCAACGAACTGAAAGCGACAGGCGATCCCACCACGCAGATCACCGTGCTCCAGGGCGCGATCAGAGAGTTATAAACTCGCCCGGTACATTGTCAGTTGAATTAGTTTTGTCTTCGTGAACCCTTGCAATAGGGGTATTGCAGAAATTCTGGAGGTACAGCTATGCTTTCCGATACTGTTTCGAGGACAATTTTCTGGCTGTGGCTTGCATTGGGGCTAGTGCCAAGTGTCTTTGTTATTGTGGGCTCTTTCGCGGGTCTGTCTATATTTGCAAAACAAGACTCCCGACATAGAGCAGAACTAGAGCGAGGAGAGATTCTTGTGACCCATCATGCCGGAATTACCGTGGGCCCAAAAAACTATGGGTTTTCCCAAGACTTTGGGCGGGAATCGCCGCAACGATGGGAATTGTTCTCCTTGTATTCGCTTTAGGAAGGTCTGATTAATTCACCGTTTCAGTCAGAAATTTGTTCCCCCAGTGATGTGCAGCGGCTGTCCGATAAGAATCCGCTGAGCCGGGAGGCGTTTTATAGGGCGCCCCCCCCCCGCTAGCCCACTGCAGCCCTGTGGGGCTACGCCCGCTATGTTCCCGCCAACAAACGGCGTCGCGCCAGATACAGATTCGTTAACCCGCAGGTGACAAAGAGCCAATTCGTATTCTTCACACGCCCTCGGTAGCGGACCTTGGTCCACCCAAAAACGCGCTTCATCACCCCAAACACATGCTCGACCTTGGCCCGCACCTTCGACTTGGTCCGATTCCGAGCCCGCTCCACCTCACTCAGCGGTCGATGCCGATGGGCTTTTGCTTGGATGAAACTCTTCGCGTCAGGAGCCTGTTGCCAGATCACCTCACGTGGTCCACTGTAGGCAGCATCGCCCCAGACTCGCGTCTCATTGCCGTGCAGGAGCTCCGGTAACGCTTGGCTGTCATGCACATTCGCCGCGGTCGCGGCTACTGAATGAATCAGCTTGGCCCGGCTGTCGACACCCACATGCGCCTTCATGCCGAAGTACCACTGGTTGCCCTTCTTCGTCTGGCGCATCTCTGGATCCCGCACCTTCTGGCGATTCTTCGTCGAACTGGGGGCACTGATAATGGTGGCATCCACGATGGTGCCTCGGCGGACGGTCACCCCCTGCGCCGCCAGATACGTGCCGATCCTCGTAAAGAGCTGCTTCCCCAACTCGTGGGCCTCCAGCAGATGCCGAAATTTACAGATCGTCGTCTCATCCGGCACGGGTTCGCGGCCCAGATCAATGCCGACAAACTGCCGCATGGCGCGTGAGTCATACAGCGCTTCCTCTACCGCCGGGTCCGACAGGTTGAACCACTGTTGCAGACAATGCAGGCGCAGCATGCGTTCGATCCCGATCGGCGGACGCCCTGGTCCCTCCGCCTTGGGATACATGGGCTCGATCGCCGCCACCAGGTCCGCCCACGGCACAACGCGGTTCATTTCGTCGAGAAACCGTTCCCGACGGGTGGGTTTCCGATACGGCTCCAAGCTGGCATCGGCAAAGGTCTGTTGCTTCATGGCGGGCCTCCCATTTGGTGCTTCGCCATCCCTAGCATGAATCAGGAACGGAATAAATCAGACCTTCCTTTAGTCTTTCTTCTTCACTCACCAACACGGGCCTGATAAGGCACTCCCCTTTTGTTATGCGTGACGAATCAGAATTGCAATTGCTTTCTATCGCACTCAGCCCGCAAACCTCGATGGTGAGACAGCAATACTGGGGAACACTTTCAGGATCTGCTGGTCGTTGGTGACTAAAGGCACTCCCAAGTCCTGAGCCAGGGCGACAAACTCACAGTCATAGGCCGAACTTCCGGATTGATCGGCAAGCGTCAAAACATGGCGAGAGAGCACGCTGTATTCGCGTCCAGCCAACCATCGCTCTGCTTCCTCGACCATGGATAGTGCTTTATCCAGAGCCAGTAACTCTTTGCGGACGAGGCCGATCAGGGCATTCCGAAATTCGGAACGCCACAGCAACGGAACCGTCCAGGTAGCATCGCGCCTGAGCACAGCCTCGCTCTCTTCAGTTCTTTCGCCCTGGACATAGAGATAGATCAACAGATTCGTATCGGCCACGATCATGGCCGACCAGCGGCCTTTAGTTCGTTAAGGAGGCGGTCCGTCAAGGTTGGCCCTTTCGGGACTTGGCGAATGGCCCGCGCCCTTGTTAGCAAGGTGTCGGCATCAACGGGCACGCTCTGGGTCATCTGTTCCAAATAGGAGATGACTTGAAAATTCAAGCTACGGTGCTGAGCCGCTGCCTGCTGTTTGAGTCGCTTCACCAACGGCTCCGGAATGTTCTTGATGGTCAAGGTTGCCATGGCCTTCTCCTTGATAGATCCATATTGGTTCCATTACGGATGCTACCCTGGCGATTGCGATCTCGTCAAGAACTGGGCTTCGTTTCGCGCCTGGCTGATTTGTGGCCCAGGCCCTTTAATCCCCCACTTGCCCTTCCTGAAAGAGCTGATTCATGATCTGATTTCGTTTTTCTGGATCGCGATAGTACTTCAACGCCTTGGAATAGTTCTCCATCGCGCTCTGGCGTTTGCCTCGGATGGCATAGATTTCAGCGATTCCGTGATAGGCCCGCGCATCTTCTTCGTTGCTCTTCAGCGCCCGGCTGAACGTGTCCGCCGCTTCCTGCAGTCGATGTTTGCCCAATGCAATCCACCCAAGCGCGGAATGGGCGGCGCCGAAGTCAGGGTCGGCGTTGAGCGCATCGTGATAGCTCTTTTGCGCCAGGTCCAGACGACCACGGGTTTCGTACAGGCCGCCAAGGGCGAAATGTACTTCGGCATCTTGCGGATTCAGTTTCAAGGCGGTCTTGTAGGATTGCACCGCGGGTTCCAGCTTCCCCTGCTCACCCAGCGCGCAGGCCAGGTTGGAATGAGCTGCGGAATCGTTCGGGGTGAGCTTGATCACCTCACGGTATTCCTTGATCGCCATTTCCAGCCGTCCTTGGTCCTGGTAGGCGACGCCGAGATTCATTCGCGCTGGGGCAAAATCCGGAGCGATCCGGACGGCCTCGCGATACGCTTTAATAGCCATTTCTGGATGGCCGGCCCGTTCGTGAATTTGTGCCTGAAAGTAATGTGGATAGGCCGACTGCGGGAGTAACTTCGCAGCCTCCGCGTATGGTTTCAGGGATTGTTCTGACTGTCCAGACTGCGCAAGAAACAGGCCCTTGATCAAATGAACGTAGCCACACTCTGTGTGCCGGTTGAGCAGATCGTGCACCCATCCCCCCACCGCTGCGATGTGGTCCTGGGACTCAAGACAGAGCGCATGGGCTTTCCACGCATCGGCAAACCGACCCTGCAAGAGATAGACGATATTTCGGGCAAACAGCGGACGAGGGTCCTTCGCCCCCTCGGGGTCACGACTCCAAGCCATCGACTCGGCGTACAAGCTGTCCCAGGCACCTGCGACGATGGCCGCTTCGCATTGTTGCTGATGGGTGCTCATGAGCGATGCGAGGATCTTATCGAGTCAGCGCGTCTTGGACATCAGGCGGCGTCGCTTGGATCCCTTCCCCAAGAAAGGGAAATTTCTTGGCCAGCTGCTGCTTCATTTGCCAGGCAACCGTGCGATAGGACCAGTGGCCTTTGACCCCGGAACGGAGCTTGGCGATGTACTCCGCTTCGGCATAATCCATCTTGAACAGACAGCGCACCTTGAAGCCAAAGGGAATGGCGTAGAGCGAGGCTTCCTGATCTTTTTTCTTCAGTAATTCTATATCGTTGCGTACTGCATCCATGGCCTGCCGATACTCCTTGTCCAACCCGGCGTCGACCAACGGAGGTGGCACATCATAGCCGTGAACGGTCGTGAAGTTCTGTTGCACTTGCTGGCATCGACGGTGACGATGCATATCCCGCCAGGCACCGATGTCCATCAGGACATCGAAGACGAAGGCATAGCCGCTCCTGAACTCCTTGATGAGATCATCGTAGGGGCCACGCTGCCTTGTGGCTACCTCAATGGTCGCGTGTTTCTCCTTCTCAGACCACCCTCGCACGACGTCGAGTATCTTTTGGTACGGGGCTTGCGACACGCGATAGAGGAGCGTCGCAACGATTTCGTCGAGCGGATGATGCGGGTCAATCAACTCAACCCCCTCCACGGCACCCCAGGTACCGGGCTGGTCTAACCCTGTTCCGCGTAACGCCTCTTTCGCATGGCGGGCCAAATCGGAGTAGACCGATTCTTGGTAAGCATTCGACTTTGCGTGCCGCGCCAACGTTGGTGCCAGGGGGTCGTTCGCGCCGGAGGTCTGACCGCAGAGTTCGCTCCACAGATTCACCGGTCGGCGCTGGCAGGCCTCTTTCAGATCCTCCCCGATCCATCGTAGCTCGGGCAGTTGAGACGACAAGAGGCGCGTAATCTGTTTTTCCAATGTCCGGATGCTGACGACTTGCCCGACGTTGGTCTTCGCTGCAAGAGGAAGCAGATACCGGGTAACGTCGAATGCGCGCGCTGCGATCGTACGCTGATAATCGGCCGGTTTCATGGCCTCCGGACACGGCTCGCGTTCAGAAAGGTACGCACTCAAGGGATCGTGCAGCAATCGATAAATTTCCGACAGACTTCGGAGAATGCCTTCATAGACCGCCTCGGTTTCGCTCCCTCGAATCTGGCCCGGTACAAACCACCGGCTCGAGGCAAAATTCTGATAGCGGCTCGATTTCGCCTGACCGTCCCAGAGCGGCTCATCCTCCAAGCGAATGGCGGCTAACTCCGAGATTTCTTCAAAACAGATGATGACGTGGCCGAGGTCGGCAATCGACGCATGGCCATAATCGAAATAAAACTGTTCCCAAAACTTTTCCGAGGAGTGACCATGAACCCATCGGATACTGTCTTCAATGGAGTCCGGCGATCGACTATAGCGTGCCAGTGCATAGGCGGATTTCTCCGGCGGCATAGGAGCGATGGCGACAACCCGGCGGCCTGACTGATCTTGACTCATAGAGGGTCTAATACGTTCTCTTGAACCGCAAGGCGGGCACTATACCTCTCACGTCCATATGGCGCAAGGTCGGGTCCGTTGACTTGCCGGAGAAAGCGCCGTTATAGTCCGCCGAATCGTCAGATGAGAACGGTCTAGCGTAAAGGAACCGGGCATTTTTATGATCAAGGGCATCAAAGGCGTGAAGGATTTGTTACCGGAGGAGACACCTCGTTGGCACCTCATTGAAGAAGCTGCCAGACGGTGGGCAGACCGGTATGGGTTTCATGAAATTCGCATTCCGATCTTTGAAGTGACAACCTTGTTTGCACGAAGCATCGGTGCATCAACGGATATTGTTGAGAAGGAAATGTACACGTTCCCAGATCGGGATGGGACCTCGTTGACCCTTCGCCCTGAAGGCACTGCCGGGACAGTCCGAGCCTATATCGAGCATAATCGAGCTGCTATACCCGTTCCCCAGAAGTACTTCTACTTCGGGCCGATGTTTCGGCATGAGCGGCCTCAAGCTGGGCGGCTACGACAGTTCCATCAATTTGGTGTCGAGTCCTTTGGGATGGCTGATCCTCGAGCCGATGTCGAAGTGATCGCTCTTCTGTGGCGGTTTTTAAGTGACCTTGGCCTCCAGGGCCTCACCTTAGAGATCAATAACTTAGGTTATCCCGCTGATCGGGATTCCTATCGCCCTGAACTCGTCACGTATCTGCGACAGTATGAACCCAGCCTTTGCTCAAACTGCCAGCGGCGGATTGAGACGAATCCCCTTCGCGTTCTTGATTGTAAGGTCCCAGAGTGTCACTCTCTGACAGAACAGGCTCCTCGACTTGCCGAGTCACTCTCCGAAACTCCTCGGGCGTACTTTGCCGGTGTCTTGGGCGGACTCGATCGGATCCACATTCCTTATTCTTTGAATCATCGTCTGGTCCGTGGGCTGGATTACTACAACCTGACAACCTTCGAGGTTACTGCGACGAATCTTGGAGCCCAGAACGCTGTTGGGGCTGGTGGGCGCTACGATGGTCTCGTTGAAATCCTCTCAGGGCCTCCGACACCGGCCGTCGGTTTTGCAGTCGGGTTGGAACGCATCGCGATGTTGCTTCCGGATTCGGCGCTAAGGACAGTGCCTCTTCACGAGGTCGTGTATGTTGCTGCTTTTGGTGAGCAGGGCTCACAGGCTGGCCTCTCTGCACTTGAGAACCTTCGCACCTCCGGGATATCAGCTCTTTCAGATTTTCGCTCTTCCACTTTAAAGGCTCATTTGCGGCAGGCCGACCGACTTGGCTGTGGTTTCAGCCTCATCCTCGGTGATGACGAGGTACAGAAAGACACAGCCATCCTTCGAAATATGGTGACAAAGAGTCAATACAACCTCTCTCTATCATCGCTTCCAGCTGCGATTCAGGAGCTCCTGAGTACCACATAACGAGGCCATTTTTCACATTGACTTTCCCCTGCAAACCACTTACCCTGTTGATAATTCTAATTTCATAACATGCTGAATCTTTAATAGAAATTTCTGTGGATTCACAAAAAATTCACAAACTAGGGATCCTCTTAGCTCTACCTCCATCACATACGAGCGCTTCGACAGTATACG
Source organism: Nitrospira sp. (assembly GCA_965223625.1). Taxonomy (GTDB): domain Bacteria; phylum Nitrospirota; class Nitrospiria; order Nitrospirales; family Nitrospiraceae; genus Nitrospira_D. Next base: position 3,980,563 of record OZ245008.1, on the reverse strand, counting down.
GGTTAGCTCAAGCCGCTCTTACAGCTGGTCATGAAGTCTATCTCTATCTTATTGATGAAGGCGTCAAGAACATGCCGACCTCTCAATATCGGGAGCTCGCCCATGCAGGGGTAAAGATCTTTGTCTGTGCCTACGGCTGCCAACAACATGATATTCCAACCACTGAGGTAGATCCGAACATGTCTCTCTGTGGTCTGGTGGTGCTTTCAGGACTTATTGATACCTGTACGCCATTCTTGTCCTTTACGTGACAGAATACGAATCTCCTGTGGCAAAAACTATCGCGGTTCTCATTCAAGAAGACCCTCGCAAGACGCACAGACCTGTTGAAGCACTAAGGATTGCACTTGGCCTTGTTGCGGGATCGCATCACACGACTGTGGTTCTCCTTGGTGAGGCCTTTCGTCTCCTCACTGACGACACAGAGGACATCATCGACGTTGATATCCTTGAAAAATATCTGCCGTCCATAGCGCAACTGAACATTCCGTTCATTCTCAAGCCTGTGTCAGATCACCCAGAAGTTCGGAGTGACTTTCAGGTCCGATACGACACGGATGAGCACATTGGAGAGTTGGTCCGATCAGTGGATTGTACACTCGTTTTCTAGCCGAGGTGGTGCCTCATGGCCCCGATTCTCTATGTTATTCGGCCTTCTGAGCCATCGATTGCCCGTTCCGTATGTCTGAAGCAACGTTCGGGAGTGGTGCTTTCCCTGGATAGTACTCCTCATCCGGGAAGGATTGAAAGCACTACGGCGGAGGTGTCTTTGGATCGGGAGGAGAAGTTGTCTTATGAGCAAGTGTTGGCTCTATTGCTCAAAGCTGAGAAAGTTATCGCTCTATAACTCCGAGGTTCCTTAATAAAGAAAATTCGCAGTCGTCGGATTAGGAGTAATGACGTGAAGATAGAGTATATAGTATAAAATATTGAATTTAAATGAATAAATTAGCTTATTAAGAATGGATAAGTCTGGGGATATGTTGGTTTTTATGGCGTGAAACCTGTGGAGAATCGGTGTAAGGATCTCGTGACGCTCCTGGGTCTTGTTTTAATAGTCTAGTAAGACAGGCGGTTATGCACTGTATTTGTAGAGAATTTAAAGAGTAAGAATATTGTTATCCACAGGTGTGTATAATCCTGTGAATAGAAATTTGAGTGGGTTATGAGTGTAGACACACTTTGGGAAGAAGCGCTCCAGTACATTCAAGGTCGGGTGCCGAAGCAGGTATATGATACCTGGTTTATGCCGGTGCACCTTGATCGGATTGAAAACTCGACGGCGCACATTGGTGTGCCGAATAAATTCTTTGGAGAGTGGCTGGATACACATTATGCGTCGCTGCTGGCAGAGGCAGTCTCGACCGCCCGTGGTGGAGGGCAAACAACGGTGGCATTTACTGTTCGTGAAAAGGTATCGCTGCAGCAGAATGAGGTGGCACCTCCCCCCAGTACGCAGCGAACAGGAAACCAAAGTAAGAGTCGTCGAGGAATTCAGCTCAATCCAAAATATACCTTCAAGAACTTCGTCGTTGGCGCGGGGAATCAATTTGCGCATGCGGCATGCATGGCGGTTGCGGAACAACCTGGACAAACCTACAACCCGCTGTTCATCTATGGGGGAGTGGGGCTTGGGAAAACCCATCTCCTGAATGCCATCGGTAATCATGTTGCAGAACAAAGCGAGCTCCGTATCGCGTATTTAACCACCGAGCAATTTACTAATGAGGTCATCAATTCGATCCGGTACGACAAGATGATGGACCTTCGGAAGCGTTATCGACATATCGACATGCTTATGATCGATGACATTCAATTCCTCATGGGAAAGGAACGGACACAGGAAGAATTCTTCCATACGTTTAATGCCTTATACGAAGGCCACAAGCAGATCGTGCTTTCCAGCGATCGGTTCCCAAAGGATATGCCGGATATCGAGGAACGCCTCCGATCTCGCTTCGAATGGGGGCTTATCGCAGATTTGCAGCCTCCCGACGTCGAGACACGCATCGCAATTTTACGGAAGAAGTCTGAGGATGAGGGCGTTAAATTGCCGGAAGACGTCATTCAATTCCTTTCCATTACAATGAAAAGCAATATCCGTGAGCTCGAAGGGAGCCTCGTCCGCTTAGGCGCCTATGCCTCGTTAACGGGACAAGTGATCACCCTTGAGCTCGCGAAGAATCTCCTTCGCGACATAATCGGCGATAAGAAGAAAATCGTCGCTATGGACGACATTCAGGAGGCGGTTTGCAGCCAGTTTCACGTCAAGTTGACGGAACTGAAATCGCGCAGACGGAGCAAAACACTCGTGCATCCTCGACAGATAGCCATGTATCTCTGTCGCGAGCTGACGGATGCATCATATCCAGAGATCGGACGACAATTCGGGGGGAAGGATCATACAACCATCATTCATGCTTGCCGTCAGGTGGCGAAAGCCAAAGAAATCGACACAGCCTTGCAGACAACCATTGACACATTAAAAGAGCAGATTCTGAGAAGTTAACGACTTGGCTGGGAGAGAACGCTATGAAAGTACGCATCGGGCGAGATGAATTGCTGACGGGGCTCCAGCGCGTACAGGGTGTCGTGGAAAAACGGAACACGATGCCGATTCTGTCGAATATCTTGTTAGAGGCAAAACAAGACGGGGTCGAGATTGTCGCAACCGACCTTGAGATCGGCGTAAGGGGCCTATACAAGGCGACCGTGCTGAGCACTGGAGGCGTGACCATCTCTGCTCGAAAACTGTTCGAGATCGTGAAGGAATTACCTCCTGGGGACATTGAATTGGTGGCCGCCGACAACAACTGGACAACGATCCAAGCCGGAAAGAGCCAATTCAAAGTTGTGGGTCTTCCCAGTAACGAGTACCCGACGCTGCCGACCATTGATCGGGAAGGGTTGACTCCTCTCTCTGGAGACGGACTACTGGAGCTGATTCGGAAAACGCTATTCGCGGCTGGTGACAACGATGCCCGATATATCTTGAATGGCCTCCTCGTCACGTTGCTGGCGTCCGAAAAGAAAACGTCCCTGCGATTGGTTGGCACGGACGGTCATCGCCTCGCCGTGGCGGAACAGGAAGTCGGAACGGCCGGCGCCAAAGGGGTGCCGTTGGAGATGAAGGCCATCATTCCCAAAAAAGCGGCCCATGAGATTCGGCATCTGCTGGAGGAGGGGGGAGATGGTGAGCCACTGATCGGCTTCTCGAAGAATCTGATGATCTTTCGGAAAAGCGGGCTCCTCCTGACGTCCCGGCTCATGGAAGGGAACTATCCGAACTATCAACAAGTCCTTCCCAAGGAAGTCGGCAAACCCATTCATGTGAACAGGGCTGAACTGGGGAGCGCGCTCCGTCGGGTGTCGGTCTTGTCAAAGGATAAATCCAGCGCAGTCAAAGTGTCGTTCGCATCCGGTAGAATGACACTCTATTCCAGTAGCCCGGATTATGGGGAAGCAACAGAAGAGCTGCCAGCTCAGTATGAGGGAGAGACATTGAACACCGGCTTCAATGCTCGGTACCTGTTGGATGTGTTCAATGTGATGGACGGGGACACACTCTCGCTTCAGATGGAGACGCCCTTGAGTCCCTGTTTGATTCAGGAACCGGAAAGTCCGGGGTTCAAGTGTGTGGTAATGCCCATCAAGATATAGCCCAATACGGTCAGTATCTCACCAGATTGTTAGGAAAAGATGGCCACAGAAGAACCGTCTCAGACTAAGTCAGATAGTTACCGCGCAGATCAGATCAAAGTCCTCGAGGGACTCGATGCGGTCCGGAAGCGACCTGCGATGTATATCGGCAGTACCGGGGTCGACGGTCTGCACCATCTGGTGTATGAGGTCGTCGACAACAGTGTCGACGAGCACATGGCGGGGTTTGGAGAGACTATCGAGGTCACCATCCACATCGATGGGAGCGTCACAGTCACCGATAACGGGCGCGGGATTCCCACGGGCATGCATCCTACACAAAACAAGTCTGCGGCTGAGGTGGCACTCACGGTCCTTCATGCGGGGGGGAAGTTCGAGCAAGGAGCCTACACGGTTTCAGGCGGCCTCCATGGAGTGGGCATTTCCGTGGTCAATGCCCTGTCGGAATGGCTCGAGCTGGAGATCTGGCAGGATGCCCAAGTGTTCGAGCAACGGTATGAGCGCGGGAAGCCCAACGCACCCCTTGAAACCATGGGCAAGACGAAGCGCCGAGGCACCAAAGTCCGGTTCAAACCGGATGGGCAAGTCTTTGAAACGCTGGAGTTCAGCTTCGATGTGTTGGCCCAACGGCTTCGCGAGTTGGCCTTTCTCAACAAGGGACTGGCGATTACTCTCAGGGATGAGCGGAAAGAACCGGCAAAAGAGCAGGTCTTTTTGTACAAGGGTGGCATCGTCTCCTTCGTTGAACACCTGAACGAAGCGAAGACCCCTCTGCATAAACCGATCTACGTGAAGGTCGAGAGGCCGGAAATGATTCTCGAGGTGGCGTTGCAGTACAACGATAGCTACTCTGAGAATCTCTTTTCATTCGCGAATAATATCAACACGAAAGAAGGCGGCACGCACCTGGTGGGTTTCAAAGCCGCACTGACTAGGACGATCAACAACTTTGCGAACGCGAACGATCTGCTCAAAAAAGACATGGAGTCTTTGACAGGCGACGACGTGAGGGAAGGATTGACTGCTGTGGTCAGCGTCAAGGTGCGCAACCCGCAGTTTGAAGGTCAGACGAAAGCCAAGCTGGGGAACAGCGAAGTGAAAGGCGTAGTCGAAGCGGCCGTCAACGAGGCCTTGGGCAATTATTTTGAAGAGAATCATCCAGTCGCCCGAAAGATCATCGGAAAGGCGATCGATGCGGCGCGTGCGCGCGAAGCCGCTCGGAAGGCCAAGGACTTGATCAGGCGCAAGAGCGCACTCGATGGGGGCTCATTACCCGGAAAGTTAGCAGACTGTTCGGAGAAAGACCCGGCCTTGAGCGAACTCTATATCGTCGAGGGTGATTCGGCCGGTGGCTCGGCGAAACAAGGGCGAGACCGAAAATTCCAGGCCATTTTGCCGTTGAAAGGCAAGATCCTGAACGTCGAGAAGGCCCGTTTCGACAAGATGCTTTCCAGTGATGAAATCAGAACACTCATCATGGCGCTGGGGACAGGGATCGGCCGCAAGCGGGAAGAAGGCGACAAGTCGGAAAAGGATGCCTTCGATATCGCGAAGGCGCGCTATCACAAAATCATTCTCATGACCGATGCAGACGTCGACGGCAGTCACATCCGGACTCTGCTATTGACCTTCTTTTTTCGGCAAATGCCCGAACTGATCGAGCGCGGCTATATCTACATCGCTCAACCTCCGCTGTTCAAAGTGAAGAAGGGTAAGGCGGAACGGTATCTCAAGGACGAGCCGTCGTTGAACGAGCATCTAGCAGACTTAGCCGTTGAGGATGTCGAACTCTACCTGGAAGGCGTCCAAGAATATGTGACCGGCCGCCGACTGTTGCCGATTCTCAAGAAGATGATCACGTTCGAAACGTTGCTCAGTCGCTTGAACAAGAAGCCGCAGGAAGCGGCAATCTTGCGGGCGTTTGTCGACGAACCGGGACTGGATCGTGAACGACTCAAGGATCGCGCGGCACTCCAACAGTCGGTCGAAAACATCAAGCGGTCGCTTGCCGTAGTGTTTCCGAAAGTGACACCGGTCTTCGATGTGTTGCTTGACGAAGAGCATCAGTCGAATAAAGTCATCTGCCGAGTGCATACGAACGGCGTCGCCCACGAGGTGGCCATCACACACGAACTCGTCGGTTCGGCAGACTTTCGAGAACTCCAAAAACTGACTCCGGCGGCGATCGGATTGGGACGCCCTCCGTACAGGCTCAAAGCGAAGAACCAAGAGAACCAGCTTCGGACCACTGATGAGTTGGTGAAGGCCATCTTGGACTTGGGGAAGCAGGGACTCAGCATTCAGCGGTACAAAGGCTTGGGAGAAATGAACCCCGGGCAGCTGTGGGAAACGACCATGAATCCGGACGCGCGCACCCTCCTGCGAGTCACGCTGGAAGACCTCACCGGCGTGGACGAGATCTTTACGATCCTGATGGGTGACGAGGTGGAACCCCGTCGGAATTTCATCCAAACGCACGCGCTTGAAGTTAGGAATTTGGATGTCTAGCAATGCTGTTGGCTCCCTCATGGGCATTTTCGAGGCAAGAGAAGATAAAGAATGCTTCACAAAGTAGATATCAATAAGATTCCTTCGCGAAATGTCAGAATCATGCTCCAATTCAATAGGCGTCTTCGCCAATTGAAGGACACAGTAGCCATTGTCTTGCTTATTCACTTATACGCTGAGTATTGGTTGAATCGTTTGCTAGAAAAATCTGGCTTGTGTACAAAGAGAGTTTCCGACATGAAGTTCAGCCTCAAGCTTGAAAAGGTTCGAGAGTTAAAGCTGCTTGTAGATCAAACACTCTTGACCAATCTTTCGCTTCTTAACAGCATTAGAAACAAGTGCGCCCATACCTGGGAGTACGACTTTCTAGCTGAGTACCGGAGTGGTGGAGCTGCAAGCGAGTTCGTCGATGATGCAGGGCAGTGTGCTAGAGAGAAGCTTCTTCAGCTCAAGGCTGATGACTTGCAAATACTCCTCAAAATTAACCAACTTACAGCGGTCAGACTTTCACAATACTGCCAGGCGGTTCACAAGATCATGGACTAAACTCTCCGCTATTTAATGGCGAATCGCTGAGACCTCATAAGGAAAGACATGCCTCCAGACGAACGTTTAGGCCATATCGCGATCGAAGACGAGATGAAGTCGTCGTACCTGGATTACGCCATGAGTGTAATCGTGGGACGGGCGCTTCCCGACGTTCGGGACGGACTGAAACCGGTCCATCGCCGAATTCTGTTCGGCATGAATGAGATGGGCCTTGCTTCCAATCGGGCCTACCGTAAGTCGGCCAAGATCGTGGGCGAAATCATGGGGAACTACCATCCCCACGGAGATTCGGCCATTTACGACACCCTCGTGCGGATGGCGCAGGATTTCAATATGCGCTATCTCCTGGTGGATGGCCAGGGAAACTATGGCTCGATGGACGGCGATTCGCCGGCGGCCATGCGGTACACCGAAGCGCGCATGACGAAGCTGGCTGAAGAAATGTTGGCCGACATCGATAAGGAAACCGTCGACTTCGGCCCTAACTATGACGAATCAAGACAAGAACCGCTGGTGTTGCCGACCAGGGTGCCCAATCTGCTGATCAACGGTGCGGGTGGTATCGCCGTCGGCTATGCCACCAACATCCCGACCCACAACATTGCCGAAGTCATCGACGGATTGCTCCTCCTTTTGGAAAATCCTGAGGTGACGATCGTCGAGTTGATGAAGAAAATACCCGGTCCAGATTTTCCGACGGCGGGGTTTATTTACGGAGTCAGCGGCATTAAGGAAGCCTATGAGACCGGGCGAGGCCTCCTCACTTTGCGGGCGAAAGTCGTGGTGGAGACCGATGAGCGGACCGACCGTGAACGCCTGATCGTGACGGAGATTCCGTACCAAGTCAACAAGGTGAGCTTAATCAAGAAGATCGCCGAGTTGGTTCAGGAAGACCGGATCAGAGGCATCTCGGACTTACGGGACGAGTCCTCCGATCGCGAAGGCGTAAGGGTGGTGATCGAGCTGAAACGGGGAGAAATCCCGTTGGTGGTTCTGAACAACCTGTACAAACACACTCCGCTTGAAACAACGTTCGGCGTCATCATGCTGGCGCTCGTCAACAATCGACCAGAGATCCTGACTCTCAAGCAGATCCTCCACTATTTCCTCGAACACCGAAGGGAAGTCGTCGTGCGACGCACGGCCTTCGAGCTGAGGAAAGCGGAGGAGCGGGCGCACATCCTCGAAGGACTCAAGATCGCCCTCGACAATCTGGATGCCGTGATCGCCCTCATTCGCGGATCGCAATCGCCGGACGAGGCGCGGGCTGGGTTGATGCAACAGTTCGGCCTCACGGAGATCCAAGCTACCGCGATCCTCGACATGCGGCTCCAGCGCCTGACACAGCTTGAACGAACGAAGCTCGTCCAGGAGTACCAGGAAGTGCTGAAGCAGATCGAATACCTGAAATCCATCCTCGCGAGCGAGGCACTGGTCCGAAGCATCATCAAAGACGAGCTGACCGAAATTCGTGAGGACTACAAGGACGAGCGCCGCACGCAAATCGTCAAAGAAGAAGCGGAGATCAGCCTGGAAGACCTGATCGCGGAAGAAGAAGTCATCGTGAGCATCTCACACACCGGATACATCAAACGAAATGCCGTATCCCTCTACCGCGCCCAACGACGAGGGGGGAAGGGCAAGATTGGCATGGGCATCAAGGAGGAAGACTTCGTCGAGGATCTCTTCACTGCCTCCACCCACGATTCGCTTCTCTTTTTTACAGATGCCGGGAAAGTGTATTGGTTGAAGGTCCATGAAATTCCCGAGGCCAGCCGGGCTGCAAAGGGCAAGGCGCTGGTCAATCTCTTGGCCTTATCAAGCCATGAAAAGGTGACGGCGACGCTGCCGGTCAAAGAGTTCCGGCAAGACCGTTATATCGTCATGGGAACCAAGAAGGGCATCGTCAAGAAGACGGAACTCTCCGCGTTCGGCAATCCACGCCAGGGTGGAATCATCGCCCTCGGGCTGGAGAGCGGCGATAAGCTGATCGGGGTGCAGCTGACCGATGGACAGCGAGAGGTTCTGCTGGGGACACGACAGGGTATGACCATTCGATTCAAGGAAGACGAAGTACGGCCGATGGGTCGGACCGCTTACGGCGTGAAGGGGATCACGCTCGAAGAAGGCAACGAAGTCATCGGCATGGAAACCATTACGCCTGATTCTACGACGTCTATCTTGACCGTTACGGAAGGCGGCTACGGGAAACGGACACCGGTCGGCGAATATCGCGTGCAGGGCCGTGGGGGAAAGGGCATTATCAGCGTGAAGACGACGGAGCGCAACGGCCTCGCCGTCGGATTTCTACAAGTCCGAGACGATGACGAGATCATGTTGATGGCCGCGCAGGGAAACGTGCTCCGGTGCAAGGTGGACGATATCCGCGAGATCGGCCGAAATACCCAAGGTGTGCGAATTCTCGATCTCGATGGCGAAGGAGACCGTGTTGTGGGTGTCGCGAGACTGGCAGAAGCGGTCGAACGAGAGGATGTGCCAGCGGATGCCACCCCTGAGGCGTAACTGCGTCCGGGCAAGCTAAGACCGTATCCAATCGAGTCGTTTCTCCGATGCCTCCCGCCAATCCTAACAAGAAGCCACTGGATATCGTCGTCAAGTTTGCGCTATGGGTGTTTGTAGGATCCTTCGCGCTGATTTGGGGAGGCATGTATCTCAGCCGTCCCGACCGTTCGATTCCGCCCTACACGGTAGGTTCCCAGTCTGATCATTTCGTGGCAACCTATGTCCCTCGAGATACCCACGATGATCAGATCGAGCAATTGGTAAAGCGGTTTCGGAAAGTTGCCCATGAAACGCGCGATTTCGGTCCGATGAAAATTTATCCCACCACCGCGGGCGACCCTGGCGGACGGTATCGACAGATCGTAATTTACGTGTTTGACGACCATCTCAAGACTGACCCTGACGTGCTGGCCAGGTATCTGGCGGGTGACGTGGCAGTGACGAAGGACTATGAACAATCAATGCGCGGATATTATCGATTGTTGGATCAGGATGAAGAAGGCGGCACTGGCCCTCTCCCTCAAGATGGAAACAATTCCGACGACACACGTGTCCTGTTCAAGGGGCTTGTGACGGATCCCTTGCCGATCGAAGCGGAGCCTGAGCCAGGTATCTCGATATCACCTCTCTAAATCGTTCGCGCAACGAGGCGTCTTGGATCGTCTCGGTATGCGAGACCACCTCAGGCAAGGGCTCAGCGAGGTGTGGGGACTTGAGGTAGACGTTGAAGGCGTCGGTGTCGGCCGTGGTTGTGTCGGGAATCTCCCCGATGCGAAAGGCGATGTCGGTCACGCACTCTGGTCCGGCCTCCGCCTCCAACTTGGTAAGGAGAGCCGGTTTCAGGAACGTTAGTTGTTGCAGCCAGACAGGATTTCTGACGATAAGGTACAGTTTCTTGAAGCGAATCTGAGACGGCCAGGTATGGCTTGCCATCGGTTCGCCGACAAGATCGTGCCAACGATGCTGTAAGCGAAGTTCAATGAGCCTGGGTTCCAGACCAAGACGTTTGGAGACACCCGAGAGGATACTGCCGAAGGAGTCGAGCGCACCAGAGCCCATGAAGGGCATCATAGGCGGTATCCAAGAAAGAGATCAAGTCACCGGTTCCCTCTATGCCAAAAGAGACAGAAGATCGGTACAAAGTCGTGGCGACCAATCGGAAGGCCTATCACGACTACTTTATCGAGGAGAAGTTCGAGGCAGGGATGGTACTGAAGGGGACCGAAGTGAAATCGCTGCGCGAGCGACGTGTGAACCTGCAAGACAGCTATGCCGACGTCAAAGAGGGGGAGGTTTTTCTTCACCATTGCCATATCAGCCCCTATAGCCACGGCAATGTCATGAACCATGATCCGATCAGAACCCGCAAGTTGCTCCTGCATCGCAAGGAGATCAACAAGCTCCTGGGCAAAACTCAGCAGAAAGGTCTCACGTTGATTCCTCTCCGCATCTATTTCTCAGCGCGAGGCTGTGCCAAGGTTGAACTGGGATTGGCAAAAGGGAAGAAGCAACACGATCGTCGTGCGTCGATCAAGGCTCGAGAGGCGGGACGAGAGGTTGAACGAGCTATGAAAGAGAGAAAATAGAGCAGCCCATATCGGTCGCTTCCTCTATCCACGTAGCGCCCATCCCCTGTCGTCCTCCACCCCACCTCCAAACACGATCGTCCACACGCAGGCACCCTCTGCGGCAGGTCTTACCTCCCTATCAGAGAGTCGGATTGGTTACCGACTTGCGGTCTGCATCATGGCGAACAGAACGCCGAATATGGACAACAATAAGAACCCTTCGATAAAGGTAATCATGATCGTTGTTCACCCCCTTTCTCTTTCTTACAGGTATACGCTTCGAATATGAAGCTGCCATGAGGGGATCATGAAGAGTTCTTCATGCAGATATGGCCAAATAACAGGTCAGAAGAGACAACATAGGTAGGTATTGGACTAGGAGGAAATCGTTCACCAAATCGATGACGACTACGCAGGAACCGCCGGCTGAGTGAGGGCTGGTAAACGCAATGTGAAGATGGATCCTTTGTTGACTTCGCTGGTGACCACGATGCTACCGCCGTGGGCTTCCATGATCTCCTTCACGATAGGGAGTCCAAGTCCGGTCCCGGCGGTATCCTTCGCCCGAGCCCAATCAGTCCGGTAGAATCGCTCGAACAGGTGGGGAATGTGCTCCGGTTCGATGCCATGACCTGTGTCCTCGACCGCTATCGTGACTTCTTGACCGATCAGCTGTAGGCGAACCGTGACAGAACCGCCCGCCGGGGTATACTGCAGCGCATTATCGAGCAGATTGATCAACGCTTGTTTGAGCCATTGCGTGTCGCCGAGCACGGAGGGCACCGCTTGGGCCTCGAACCGCAACGAGACCTGACGGTCATCAGCCAGCAGCGCCAGCTCATCCACGATCTCCTGAATGAGAGGCTCCAGCGCAAGAGGTACAAGATTCACCGGAGGTTTGCTACTGGTGAATTTTGCGAGAGTCAACAAGGGGCGAGTCAGCGCGATGAGGCGTTCGACTTGCTGGAGATTGTTGAGGAGCACCTCATGATACTCTTCAACCGTCCGTGCTTTCATGAGGGCGACCTCTAGGTTCCCCTGCAGAATGGTGAGCGGCGTTTTCATCTCGTGCGCGGCGATTTCGCAAAAGTTTCGTTGCACTTCACTGCCGCGTTGGAATTGATCCAACACAGCGTTGACAGCCTGTGTGAGTCGACGAAACTCGTGGTACGGTGAATCCATCGGCAGGCGTTTTTCGAGGTCGGTGTCCGACATCGTTTCGGCGCCTCTGCACAACGCATCGATCGGGGCGAGGACCTTCCTGGATAACCAGTGACTACCGATCCAGGCGAAAAAAAGAGTCGCTCCGGATCCGAGTGCCATGAGAAGCACCAGGCCATTGAGCGTTTCCTGGTAGTGAAGCAGGGACGTTTCTGCGTGCAAGACATACTGCACGCCGCCTTTGCCGACGAAGAAGAGAAACAAGTGACGCGCGGGTATGCCATCGGGTGCCTTGAAGGTCTCGAACAGGATGTTCTTGAGGCGGACTTGTTCGAGAATTCGCGGGGGAAGCGACTCCAGCCTCGATGCGTGAGGACTCCTCCAGACGAGCGACCCTCCAGAAGAAAAAACCCGGAGAGCATGTGTGACGTCGGGCAACACGTGCTGGTCCGTGGGGCTTTGAGTCAATTCACTGGTTGGGGCAATGTCCCGGTCTCGGTGTTCGAAGAGCTCGGGCTTCCGCTCCACGAATTCGGCCAGGGTCTCGCCCAATACGAGCAGGCGCCCGTCCACAAAACGTTGAAGCAATACCTCACTCGCGGCGTACACGAGTGCCGAAAACAGCAGCAGCCCGGCCATTAAGACAAACGCGGACCAGCTGATCAGGTTGTGCAATGATTTCATGCAGGAGCGTCCGGCTCTTCAAGCATATACCCGGCGCCGCGTACCGTGGCGATCAAAGGCGGAGAAAAGTCCCGGTCGATCTTTGACCGGAGGGCTCGAATATGGGCGTCAACGATGTTCGTCATGGGGTCATAGCTGATGTCCCACACATGCTCAATGATTGCGGTACGCGTCAGCACCCGATTCTTGTTCCGTAGGAGAAATTCGAGGAGCGCGTATTCTTTATTGGTGAGAGCAATCTCTTTTCCGGCGCGCCAGACACGATGAGAAGCCGGATCTAATCTCAGATCGGCCGCCTGCAGTTGGACGATTTGTTGTGTGCTGCCACGCCGAAGAAGCGCCCGTATCTGGGCCAGCAGTTCCACGAAGGCGAACGGCTTCGGCAGAAATTGGTCCGCACCGGTATCAAACCCCGAGACCTTGTCCTCCACCGTGTTGCGGGCGGTCAGGAGCAGCACCGGTATCATGTTCCCCCTATCGCGAATCCGGCGGCAAAGGGTGAGGCCATCGAGCTTAGGCAGCCCGATATCGAGAATGAGAAGATCGTACGCATTGTGTAACGCGAGGTCCAACCCTTCTTCACCGTCGGTGGCGACATCGACCGCGTATTGTTCTTCTTTCAGCCCTTTCCGGATGAACTGAGCGAGATCTGCATCGTCTTCAACTAAGAGAATTCGCATGGCTCTCCTTCGGGATGAACTCTCAACGAGACCAAATCGCAATCGGGAATCGGGACGCTGCTGCTCAACAGAGGGCGCTCTTACAGTCAGTGACGACTAGGTTTGTGGCTTTCTCGTCTGTGTCCAGATCGAGGGTTGCCCAGGCTATGCCACCCTGATGTGCTCCGGAACCTCCCTCGAGAAGGCTGACTATATAATAGCGTCCAGCGGGAAGTTTCGTGAACCAAAAGTGACCAGTTGGATTGGCTCGCGTTGTGCGGAGATAGGGCGTCAGGCGTTTTTCGGTCAGAAGTTGGGACAGGATACCCCGAAGACATTCCACAGACGAAACGGGAGCAGCGAGGTTGTCGGGGGCCGGAGAGTCGCTTTTTAAGGTGCAACCATTTGCGCGCACGTTCCTGTCGAACCAATGGCGTGTGTATTGAATCCTTGGAATCAGATGAACCGGGACACCGGCCTGGGTGATGGCCTTGCCAGAGGATGAGCTGAGGAAAACCTGGCCGGTTGCCGTTCCTCGTCCTTTGGGCTTGTAGGAGAAGAGTTCTTTCTCATTCAGTGCAGGAGGATTTGCTGGAGATGGCTCGGCCGCCTGTACCGGTGGACAAGAAAAAGTGCCGATCAGCAGACCGCATGCAAACCACCAGGGGAGTCTGGTCTGAGGCCGAGTCATGTCGTGGAGGTTGGGGGCGCTGGCGGTTCGTCAGGCACGGTGAAGGATGGGACGGCCTTGTGTTTGAGTGCGCGACCTTTATCCGGCGTCGGATCTGTGACGACACCGTAGACCTCACGACCTTCGTGGCCTTCTGGCAAGTATTCCGTGATCGGCATCCCATCGTCACGAACAAACAGGAGGCAGTGACAGTACTTGTAGATCTGCATTTCGTCGCAGGCGCAGATCCATCGTCGGAGCTTCGCTTCAGCCTGTTTGTCCTGATAGAAATTGCACGGACAGAGGGGCTTCCCCAGTTCATCAACGTGCATCGCCAACCCGTTGACGACCGCCTCGGTCACGGCAGGGTTGGGGTGCATGGCGGTTCCACTTTTCTCCGCAAACCCATCCACGAATTTCCGTATCTTCTCAAGGCTTTCCTCTGTCGGTTCGGCCATGGACCTCCTCCTACGGGCTACGAAAGGCAGATCCGCTAGTTTACAAGGGGAATTCGCTGCTTTACAATCCGGCTCTTCGGCCGGCTCTCATAACTAATCTGATGCACATGTCCATTCAGCAGATCTTGCACCAACGGCTGGCTTCCGAATTGGGTACAGCAGTTGCGGAGACGCTTGTCACCCGCATGCCTCAGTCCACGGGCAGGCCGGATGCAGAAGCACAGGTCCTGACCTTGCTCGAGGAACTGCATGAATTATCAGGGAAAACAGCCTGCGCGGCAGTCGAAGCACTCCCTGAACTGGACCGGCGTGCCAGGCTGGGGGATATCCTTCTGTGGCTTGACCTTGGGGTTGCCTTAGCTGAGTCGTCCGGCGCATCCGCACTCAAATATTTTAAGGACAGCCCCCTGGTGCTTGGGCTCATCGAACAGGCTGATGCGCGTGCAGAGATCTTGACGATTGGTCTGGAACTAGCCGAGCAAGATGCCAACGTTGCCCTCGAATACATTCGACATGCACCGCAGATCCTCTCGGACGTCCCCACGGTCCACCTGCGCCCCTGGCTCGACATCGGCGTTGAACTCACGCGAGTCAATGTAGTCGTCGGTCTCGAGTTCATCAGGCAAATCTCCAAGCTTGCCCCCGTGCTGCCGTTAGAGAGTGTGCGTGACTGGGCTGCCGTGGGCATGAAATTGATTGTGCCGAACAGCCTGGGGAAGCCGGACTATGTGGCGACCATGGAGTTTCTCAGGAGAAGCCCTGCTATTCTCGGGCACATTGATGAGCCAGCCGTTCGTGTGAAGGTCGTGTCTCTATGCCTCTTGTTGGCCGAGCGATCTCCGGAATCCAGCATCGCCTGGCTTGCGGAATCACCCAACCTCCTGCGTGCAGTGCCATCGGTGGCGTGGAAGATCAAGCTGTTGCAGTACGGGGCCTTGCTTGCCGAGAAGCATGTGGATGCGACCATCAGCTATCTACATCGTGCGCCGGAACTCGTCCAGCTGCTCGGGGATGGAGCTGAGGCTGTCTCAAAATTTGAGAACTGGTTCACGACCGGAATGGAAGTGCTCGCCTACAGTCCGGACGCAGCGCGAGCCTTTTTTTCAATCGAGTCTCAGAGAGCGGTGGTGTCGGTCGAGCACGCGCTAAGCGGGGTACCGTTTCGACAGGTCGCGCGGAGGATCAAGCTCTTCGTCCAGGGACTCTGCGGAACCGATGTGGCCGTGACAGCGCTTCCAGATTCCGTGATGTCTCCAACTCGCGCGACGATCAGCGCAGACGGCACGTCTATTTCTTTGCCGGCACTGCTTCGTCGGTATCCGACGGCTGCAGAGAACGAGCGCCTCTACCTCGTGATGGCGGCGCACGAAGCCGGGCATTTGGAATTCGGAACCTATCGACTCACGCTCGATTCGCTCGCCGATCTGGTCGACACCGTACGAAACCGTTACGGTCGATCCAATGACGTAAGACCCGAGACACTGAGCGGATTGTTTCAGCTTTACCCACAGGCACTCTTGGTGAGAGATCTCTGGACTGTGTTGGAGGATGCCCGGATCGAATTCTTGCTGCAAACTGAGTATCCCGGTCTTCGGCGTGATCTGACGCAGTTGGCTTCAGAATCGATCACCCCGCGCGACCCCACCCATGGGGTGACGGTCAGGGAAGTGGTCATCGATTGCCTCTTGAGGCTCTCGACAGGTGAACCGGAAGCTGCCGCGGTGCCTCAGGCGGTGAGGGAGGAGGTCTCCATCCTCTGGGACATGAGTCAGGCCGTTCTGAAGACGACGGCCACGGCGGAGGACGTCGTTCGCGTGGTCGACGCCGTGTATGTGCGGCTGGAAGAACTCTTGGCGGCTCGTGGGGAGATGATCTCCGTCAAGCGGGACGAAGAGCCAAAGGATTTGCCAGCGGAACAGGCCTCACCTCAGCAACCAGATGACCAATACCGCCCGGTGACCGATGTGGCCTATCGTGGTTCGATGAATCCGGAGTTCATCACATGGAGCCAGGAACCGCTCGAACAGAGACAAGATCCTGAAGCACCATCCGAGAATTCTTCGCTAGGAGATCCCCGGCGCAGTGAGCAGGAGCCCAGCGGCAACGAGCGCTTGAACGAGGGGCGATCATTGCCCTCCTTGGTCGAAGAGAGCTTGGTTGTCGAGGCTGGTGCTCAATCGAGACTGGATGTCCTGGCGCACGAAGGACAGACCGTACTGTATCCCGAGTGGGACCATCGGATTGACGATTACCGAATGAATTGGAGTCGTGTCGTAGAACGCCCCGCAGATATTGGATCCGACGAGTTCGTCACGGCGACGTTGGCGGCGCAGCGGAGTACCGTGCGGTCGTTACGGCGGTTTTTTGAAGGGTTGCGGCCTCCCGCCTTCCGGCGTGTCACGGGGCAACCCGATGGGGACGAGGTGGATATCGACGCGGTGGTCCTAAGAGTGGGAGAGCAACGGGCGGGTATGGAAGGTCACGATCGAATCTACATCCGTCGAGAAAAGCGAGAGCGTGAGGTAGCCGTGGCCATTCTTGTCGATATGAGCGGATCCACAAGCCGTGAACTCGGCCATGGGCGGCGAGTGGTCGACATTGAAAAAGAAGGACTGGTACTCCTCTGTGAGGCACTGGACGCCGTAGGCGATCAATATGGACTGTATGCCTACTCCGGACAAGGACGTGGCATGGTCGACTTTCTCATGATCAAAGATTTTGACGATCGACTTGGCGCCTCGACCGCTCATCGGTTGGGAGGGCTGGCCCCGCGTCATCAGAATCGCGACGGAGCGGCGATCCGGCACGCCACAACCAAGTTACTAAGGCGGGACGCAAAGAACCGTATCCTCATGTTGTTGAGTGACGGACGACCGTTGGACGATGGCTACAAAGATGATTATGCGCTGGAAGACACAAAGATGGCCCTGCGCGAGGCGCGAGTTCGGGGAGTAGAGGCTTTTTGTGTGACGATTGATCGGGAAGCGGAGAGCTATCTGCGCCGCATGTATGCCGACACACAGTACTGCGTCGTCAGCAGCGTTGAAACCCTTCCCTCCAAGTTGCCTCGCCTTTACAGGCAATTGACGGCGTAACCAAGTATTGAGTATGACGGACTCGAGTGGAAAACCGCAGGTACCCGCATGGTTGTATAAGCTGTTCACGGGCCATCAATATCCCTATGTCCGCCGCTTAGCCAAGTTCGGACAGACGGTGAGACCCGGTGAAGACCGCCCTGAACCGACAAGGGAGATGATCGAGACTAAGTTCTGGGAGGTCTATCCTCGATGTCGAGTGAAAGTGTTGCAGGAAGTCAAGGAAGGGATGATCGTCGTCTTCCATGACCTGGGCGAATATCCACCAGGTGGTTACCAGGGGCTGGTCGACAATCCGGAGGCGTTTCTGGCAAACACCTTCGGAAAGAAGAAGATCAAGGTCAATTTCTATGACGAGGAGAACTTCGTCTGTACGATCAACTTCAAAGTAGGGGGCTGGACTGAACACGAACACACGTGAGTGGGTATCAGGGCTGAGGCGTTGGAGACCTGGCGCGTCATGCCTCCCGTTTCACGGCTGACGAGAGGGGCAGGAGAATGGCACGACCGAAAATTACAGTGGTAGGAGCCGGGAATGTCGGAGGGACGACGGCGCAGCGATTGGCGGAGAAAGATCTCTACGACGTGATACTGGTCGATATTGCCAAGGGAGTCCCGCAGGGGAAGGCGCTCGATATTTCCCAAGCCGGGCCTGTCTGCGGCTACAACACGCAAGTGGTCGGCACGAACGGGTATGCGGAAACCGCCGGATCATCCATCGCCGTGATTACCTCCGGCATGCCGAGAAAGCCCGGCATGAGTCGCGACGAGTTGTTGGCGACGAACGCAAAGATCGTGAAATCGGTCGTCACGGAGCTGGTGTCTCGATCTCCTGAGATTATCCTCATCCTCGTGACGAATCCCCTTGATGCCATGGTCCATGTGGCTCGGGCAGTCAGCGGCCTTCCCAAGTCGAGAATCATCGGTATGGCTGGTGTGCTGGATTCGGCGAGGATGCGGACCTTCATCGCTGCCGAACTGAATATGCCGGTGACGGACGTGCAAGCCATGGTCTTAGGTGGGCATGGCGATACGATGGTGCCGTTACCGCGGTATACGACTGTGAAGGGACGGCCGGTGTCGGAACTCATGTCAAAAGAGAAACTGGACGCCATCGTCAAGCGCACGCGCGATGGGGGAGCCGAAATCGTCGGCCTCTTGAAGACGGGCAGTGCCTTCTATGCGCCGTCCGCTTCGGCCGTGGCCATGGTGGAGGCGATCCATAAGGACGAGAAGCACGTGATGCCCTGCGCGGTGCGGTGTGAAGGGGAATATGGACTTAAGAACGTCATCGTCGGCGTGCCGGTGAAAATCGGACGTGGCGGAGCCGAACAGATCGTGGAATATGAGCTGACCAGCGACGAACGATCGGCGTTGGAAAAGTCGGCCAACGCGGTTCGGGAACTCTGTGGCGCCGTCGATCGGCTGATGGCCTAGGAAACCCCTTCAACCATCATCTTTCCAATGCCCTATGGGCGACCGATATCGCATCGGCGTAGGTCCGATGTGCGCTTGACATTCAGAGAAACGCTGTCGTACAGACATTAAGGTAGGCGGTCAACCGTTTTTGAAGAGAGGGGAGTTATGAAATTTCTTGAAGATCCGATGCAGACGATGTGGGCGGGATTTGCCCTCACCGTTGTGTTGATCATGATATACCTGGGGTTAACGGGCATTAGCGCTGGTGAGGCCGACTGGGGACAGATGATTCTTCGCTGGATTCACTTCCTGGCTGGAATCACGTGGATCGGGCTCCTGTACTTCTTCAACATCATCAATGCCGCGTTCTTGAAGAGCCTGGATGGGCCCACCAAGAACATCGTGATTCCGAAGCTCATGCCGGCCGCGCTCAATTGGTTCCGACACGGAGCCACCGTGACCGTCGTGGCCGGGGTGTTCTTGTACGGCCACATGTACCACAAGGGCGGCACTGGAGCCGTGGCCTTGGCGATCGGTGGGTTGCTCGGCATCATCATGATGGGCAATGTCCACGGGATCATCTGGCCGAACCAGAAGAAAATCATTGCCGCCGTCAGCGCAGCTGCGGAGGGGACGCCCGCGCCACCAGAAATGGCGCAATGGGGGCGCACAGCCTTGCTGGCCTCACGTGTGAATTTCTTGCTCTCGATTCCCATGTTGTTCTTCATGGGAGCCGGCAGCCACTTCAGATAACGTTTCTTTCCTGCGGTCGGGGAGCTTCGCTCCCCGACCACTGTGAGTCCCACCTCGGGATCTGCCGACTCTACTCAGTCCGGTTCTGCCTTCTCGGTAATCCAGCATTTGCTACGCCGTGGGCTTGGACCGTGGTACGGTGCTCCTGTCATGCACGTGATGTGGTGTAACATGTCACTAACTTGTTCACTCTTAAAGTACAGTATTGTCATCGCTGTCGCGATGATTTCTGTGATTCTTGTGACTCCGTCTGCAGGGGCTGAAGAAGAGAAGTTCGTAACCTCCTCCATGCTTCTTGAGGTATTGGCAACTCAAGATATTGATAAGATTCGCAGTACATTGGGGTCGGTTCGTACAATGCGTTATCAAGGCGAAGTGCTGCCAATTCTTCATGATGTATGGAAAGCGAACAAGGTGAAATACAGAAATCTAGAATGGTCTACTCTGCAAAAACCAATAGTGAAGGCAGAATTGGCAGACATTTTATCTCAAGCGTGGCGGAACGGAAAAATCAAACTCGATGCAGCCGAATTCCACGCTTCGGCGGTAAGAATGATCGAGAGCGATGACGTCGAAGTTGTTTTGATTGCATTGCAGACTTTGGAAGTATTTGACCGCGAAGACGATGTGACGAAGATCGCAAACATTGCCCGCAAGGGAGAAATAGGAACGTTTCAGATGGCAATCAGCACGCTGACGCTCATGTGCAACCCTTCTGCGGATAAAGCCGTCCTCATGTTGAGTGCCGAAACAAAGAACATAGAACACCGACGGTTTATAAATGACACAAAGATAAAGACCGATTCGTTCAAGAGAAAAACATCGATATGTTCATCGAAAAAGAAATGGCCTTCGGCGAACGCAGACTGAATATTCTCACATCAACATCTGTATTCCTTCGAGGTAGAGACCGACATCGTCCATCAATTCACCGTTACTAGTACGCAGATCAACGAAACCAACCATCGCGAAGCGGTTGAAGACCCCTCTCCTGGTTTCGACCACGGCTAACCCTTCGGCAAATTCCGAGGCTCTTGTGGTCAAGATCCCGCAGCTCTCACCATTCCTAGCCCTCTCTACCCAGCCCATCACTAGGCCCCCTAGCCCTAACTGCTTGAGATTCAGGCCCATTTACAACGAGTTGCCTTGACTGAGGAAGAGGCGGAGCCGTATAGTACGGCTTCAGCCTTGAGAGGCCATCGACAGGACAGTTATGCCTACATCCGCCGAACCACGCCTTGTCCAACAGATAGAGGGAGCCCCTTGGGAGATCGAGGGGTATCTCAAAGTGGGTGGCTATGAAGCCTGGAAACGCTGTGTCAAAGAACTGAAGGCTGCTCAAGTGATTGATGAGCTGAAGAAATCCGGCCTCCGGGGTCGTGGTGGTGCAGGGTTTCCGACAGGAATCAAGTGGGACAAGGTGCTCAACCACCGCGTGAAAGAACGCTATTTCGTGTGCAATGCAGGTGAGCACGAACCGGGCACATTCAAGGACCGCCATTTGTTGAAGACCTTGCCGCATCAATTGATCGAGGGCTGTCTGATCGCGTCCTACACGGTACAGGCGAAAGCGTCCTTCATTTACGTGAATCATGAGTACCATGAGGAACAGCAGAATCTGAAAAAAGCCCTCGCCCAAGCAAAAGAACGGGGACTCCTCGGGAAGAACGTGCTCGGGAGCGGGATCGATATTGATCTGGAAATCTTTGACGGCCATGGCAGCTACGTGGCGGGCGAAGAGACGGCGATGCTCGAGTCGATGCAGGGCCGTCCGGCCATGCCCAGGCAGAAGCCTCCGTTCTATCCGACGGACTTCGGCCTCTATGGGAAGCCGACACTTGTCAACAACGTGGAAACGCTTTGCAACATCCCTCGGATTCTCCATAAGGGCGCCTCGTGGTTCATGCAGGTGGGGACGGAGAAATGTCCCGGCACGATGATGTTTTCACTCAGTGGTTCGGTCAATCGTCCCGGGGTGTATGAGATGCCGATGGGTGTGACCATCCGCCAACTCATCGAACAATGCGGTGGCGGTGTACCCAATGGCCGCAAGATCAAGGCGGTCTTTCCTGGCGGCCCGGCGTTTTCCATGGTCACGGCGGATCAGCTCGATTTGCCCATGGATTTTGATTCGTTGAAGAAGGCCGGAACAGGGTTGGGTTCCGCTGGGGTGATTGTCGTCGATGATGCGAGCTGCATGGTGGCCAAGACGCTGCACTATTCCAATTTTTTCAAGACGGAGAGTTGCGGTCAGTGCCCTCCCTGTCGAATGGGAACAATGAACCTTGCCGCCCTGATGACGAAAATTGAGGCGGGATTGGGTACGCAAAAAGACCTCGACAGCATGCTTCAGCTCTGTGGGTTTGTGAAAGGAACCGGGTACTGTACGCTGGTTACCGGGGCCTCGGTCTTGGTGCAAAGCAGTTTGAAGTTATTCCGGCATGAATACGAGGATCATATTCGGCTGCAGCGCTGTCCCTATCAGGAAGTCCCGGCCGGAGTTGCAGCGCAGTTGTAGGAGACGTCATGCCACGAGTGACCTTCCTCCATTCAAACGGGCGTAGCGGAGAGGTGGAGGAGAACATTTCCCTGCTTGATGCGGCAAAGGAAGTGGGTTTTCGATTGAACCATGACTGCGGAGGGAATGCCTCCTGCACGACTTGCCGGGTGGAGGTTCAGACAGGGCACGAGCATCTTTCGGAAATCGATTTTGACGAGCAAGACCTGCTGGATCGTGAAGCGTTGACGGATCCCCAGCATCGCCTGGCCTGTCAAGCACGTGTGTTGGGCGATGTCATCGTGCGTGTTCCGGAAGCCAAATGGGAGAACCAGAAGACAACGACAACCGAGGCGTGGGGTTGATATTCGAGAGAGAGGTGTTAGACTAACAACTTAGCTAGCCCGCTCATGCGGGGTAGACCGATCCATAGAGGAGGACACCAATGGTTACTATTACGCAGGTGGCGGAACAGAAGATAAAGGAATTGATGGCCGAAGAAAAAGATGTGGTCGGGTTGCGGGTCTACGTGCGTGGCGGCGGCTGCCACGGCTATCAGTACGGGATGGCGTTTGAATCCAAAATGGCCGAAGACGATACCATCATCGAAAAGGGCGATGTGAAGCTGATCATGGATTCACAGAGCGCTCCTTTACTCCAGGGCGCGGAAGTCGATTACGTGGACAGCGTGCAAGGCTCGGGCTTCTCGATCAAGAATCCTCAAGCCAAAACGACGTGCGGCTGCGGCAGCTCGTTTAGCGCCTAAGTGTGACGATAGGGTTGCCGTAGGAATATCGGCATAGGACCTCCAGGCTGGAATCGCCTGAAGCACAAGCGGTTCCAGCCCCTTATTTCACTCCAGAGAACCAGCTCGTATGTCACAGGTGCATGTGACCAGGCGCTATCGTTTTTGCGCCGCCCATAGGCTCCACACTGATCAGCTCTCACCCGAAGAAAATAGGGCCGCGTTCGGCAAATGTAATAATCCAAATGGGCATGGGCATAATTATGTCGTGCTGGTCACGGTCAAGAGCGGATCAGCACAGGGTTCGTGCGATCTTGACCGGCTTGATCAGGTGGTGAATGAGAAGATCGTCGAGCGCTTCGATCATCTCGACCTCAATCGTGATCCCGCCTTTGCGGAGCTTACCACAACGGGGGAAAACCTTGTCAAAGTGGTCTGGGATATCTTACAGCCGGTCCTGCCGTCCGACTGTCTGCAAAAGATCGGCGTGATCGAGACGAGGGACAACTACTTCGAATACGGGGGCGCTGTTTAGAGACGAAAGGGACTCTAGTGGGGAAGCAACGCACAAAAGAACGAAAAGGAGAATCGATAGAGGATACGAGCGGGAGCGGGAAGCCTGCGGATCTGCCGGTTCTTCAATCGCTGGTCACCGAAATGCTGATCGCGCTGGGAGAAAAACCAAGTCGAAACGGTTTGCTCAAAACCCCCGAGCGTGTGGCCAAGGCGCTGGCCTTTATGACGCAGGGCTACCAGCGCGATATCGACCATCTGTTGAACGGAGCGCTCTTTCCGATCGAATACGATGAGATGGTGATCGTCAAGGACATCGATTTCTTCAGCATGTGCGAGCACCATATGCTCCCGTTCTTCGGACGGGCTCATGTCGGCTATTTGCCGAACAAGAAAGTCGTCGGCCTCAGCAAGATTCCAAGGATCGTGGATACCTTTGCCCGGCGGCTTCAAGTTCAGGAACGGCTGACGGTCCAGATTGCTGAAACTTTACGCTCGAAGTTGAACGCGCACGGGGTCGGAGTGGTGGTCGAAGCGCGACATCTCTGTATGATGATGCGTGGAGTGGAGAAGCAGAACACCGTCGCCGTGACCAGCTCCATGCTAGGTGCCTTCCGTAGCCAATCTCAAACTCGTCTGGAATTTCTTAAGCTAATCAGGCGAGGCAGCATCGGCGATCCAGACTGATCTCTCTGGGACCTTCCCCCCTCATCTGCTCGCGTCGCGTGTCATATTCGAGACAAACGCACGGACCGCTTCGTTGAACTGATCGGGCTGTTCCAGGTTGGAGAGATGAGCGGCCCCTGGAATGATGGCTAGGCGGGCGCCGGGAATCCTATCGGCCATCAGTTTGGCGTCTGCCGGAGGTGTGGGAAGATCTAACTCACCGGCGATGATTTGGGTGAGGCAGGTGATCTGCTCCAACAAAGGAATGGAATCGGGTCGTTCGGCCATTGCCATCAGGTCTCCGGCAATACCGCTGACTTGATTGCCTTCGATCATCGCCCGCACGCGTCCCACAAGCTCCGGTTTCGTCTGAACAGTCGCAGGGCTTAACAACTTCGGAATCATGATGTCGGCGATGGCCGATGGTCCGTTCTTGTAAGCGATCTGCGCCATCTGAAACCGTCCTTCCTTCCCTTCTTCGGTGTCAGCCTGCGCTCGTGTGTTCGCGAGCACCAAGCCCTGTACCCGGTCTGCATATCGTCGATAGAGCGCAAACAGAATGTACCCACCCATAGACAGCCCGACGAACACTGCCTGTCGGATCGAGAGGTGATCAAGCAATCCGATCACATCGTCGGCGGCTTGGTCGAGTGTATAGTGCCAGAGCGGCGCATCGGATTCGCCATGCCCGCGCAAATCAATCGTCAAAACCCGAAATTGGGATGACAGTGCCTGTTCTTGCTCGACCCACATGCAGCGGTTCAGCGGAAACGCGTGGAGAAAGACGAGAGGGGCGCCTGTCCCTTGATCATTGAACGCGAGGGTGATGTTGTTAATCTTAGCTTGCACGGTCTGTTCCGTCGGTTGTCCAGTTCGTACCATCGGTGGCGGGCATGGTCAAGAGGCTGTTTGCGATCAGGAGAGACGGCGTATACAATTCCCTCTATTCTCCAGGAGTAAGATGACACGAGCTCGCGATCAGACGCCAGACTTATTCACGCCTGCCGGTGGCGAGGATAGGGTCCTAGCCCCGCTCGCTGAGCGGATGCGGCCGCGTGCGTTCGCGGACTTCGTCGGGCAAGATGACATCACTGCACCGGATCGGCCGCTCCGACGGGCGATCGAAGCCGACCAACTCTCGTCCGTGATCTTCTGGGGACCGCCCGGTTGTGGGAAAACCACGCTGGCTCACCTGATTGCCCAGCATACGAAAGCCCAATTTGTCCCATTCTCGGCCGTGACCAGCGGGGTGCCTGAGCTGCGTGCGATCATCAAGGTGGCCGAACAACGCCGCGCGATGAACGGGCAACGGACCATCCTCTTCGTTGACGAGATTCATCGCTTCAACAAGTCGCAGCAAGATGCGTTTCTCCCTCATGTCGAACGCGGTACGATCATTCTCGTCGGGGCAACCACCGAAAATCCGTCGTTCGAGGTGATTAGTCCGCTCCTGTCCCGTTCGCTGGTCGTGGTGCTCAAGCCGCTTTCTGATCAAGCATTGGGGCAGATTCTGGATCGCGCACTCAGCGACGTTGAACAGGGGTTGGGGAAATGGAAGACGCGCGTCTCGCCGGAGGCTAAGCGACGATTGATGGCCTTCGGGAATGGGGATGCGCGAGCGCTCCTCACGTCATTGGAGTTTGTCATCATGCAGGCGGCGCCTGGGCCTGATGGCGTACGGGTGATTGACAACGCGACGTTGCAAGCATCACTGGGTAAGAAGGCGCTTCGCTATGACAAGACCGGTGAGGAGCACTACAACGTCATCTCGGCGTACATCAAAAGCCTTCGCGATTCCGATCCGGACGGGGCCCTCTATTGGCTGGCTCGCATGCTCGATGCCGGGGAAGATCCCAAGTTCATTGCCCGCCGAATGGTCATCTTCGCCTCGGAAGATATCGGCAATGCCGACCCGATGGCGCTGGTGGTTGCGACGTCGGTGGCACAGGCGGTGCAATTTGTGGGGCTGCCGGAAGCCCAGATCAATCTCGCCCACGGCACGACCTTCCTCGCCTCACGGCCTAAAGACAACGCGTCCTACGTCGGCCTCCTGGAGGCACTCAAAGACGCGAAAACCTACGGCAATCTTGGGGTTCCTCTGCATCTCCGGAATGCCGTGACCTCGTTGATGAAGGAAATGGGGTACGGAACGCACTATCGCTACGTTCACGACGATCCGTCGGCCCGCGTCGAGCAAACCCACCTTCCTCCCGAACTGAAGGATCGCCGATACTACCGCCCAAAGCCTCTATAACCATCTATAAATAGGGCCAATTGTCCTATTTTACATTCTCGTCTAATCGGTTATACTTAGAGAGTTATGAAGCGAGGAGAAACGAAGCAATCCGCCGGTGTAGCTGCCCTGAGCGAACGAAGAAAGTTCGTGCGGGCAACATTGGTCGGCTCTGCCTTGATGTCGCCGAAGAGCGGCGGGCGTGCCTGTACCGCGGTCCTCGACAATGTGAACAAGATCGGTGCCGGGCTCCACACAAAAGATCGGTTTCCGCCGAACGAGCGAGTCACGGTCTCTCTTGCATTCCTGGATTCCGATCGAGTTGAGCAGCAGGAGAAGCTCGATGGGACCGTCGCCTGGGTCAAACCCTGGGACAAGAAGGGGTTCTTGATCGGTGTGGTGTGGGATGACTTGGTGACAAAAGAAAAAAACCGCTGGCTGTACTATTATCTGGAAGAAACCCTCAAAGCTTCTGTCTAGACGCTATCCCAAAGCCACGAGCTGTTGCTTCACATTTTCGAGTTCTGCCGAGAGTGACTCCCAGCGCGCGGTCAGTCGCTCAAGATCTCGCCTCCAGTCTTCCTGTTCTTGATGGAGGACGTTCCATCGGTCGAACGCTTCGTAGAGTTTCGGATCGGCCAACTCCACCTCGCGTGTCTTAATCTTCGCTTCGGCCTCCGTAACCTCCGCCTCCGCTCGGGACACCTGCTTCTCCAATCGCGCCTGCGTCTTAGTCAAATCACGACGCTCGCCTCCTCGCCCTTTCGATTGAACCTGTTGCGTCATCGCGCGAGTGGGGCCTGAAGCAGTGGCTTTCGATGCGCCGTCGAGCCCCTCGCTCGTCTCCTTGATTGATTCGAACTCTTGCGCTTTTTTCCAGAGATAGTACTCGTAGTCGCCGACGAAGTTCCGAGCCTGACCCTCCTCGATTTCAACGACCCTACTGGCGATGCGTGATAAAAACGTCGGATCATGCGAAATGAAAATGATGGTCCCGGGAAACGCGGCCAGGGCGTCTGTGAGCACATCCACTGAGGCTGGATCCAGATGGTTGGTCGGCTCATCGAGCAGCAAGGTATTCGCAGGCTCCACGAGCATGCGAGCCAAGGCGACGCGGTTCCGCTCACCCCCACTCAAGGCCTTGATCGGTTTTTTCTGATCCTGGCCCGAAAACAAGAAGGCGCCGGCGATGCCACGCAGGAAATTCATCTCGGCATGTTTGGTGACTTCTTCGAGCGATTCGAGAATCGAATGTTCCGGGTTCAAGGTTTCCGCCTGATGTTGGGCAAAGTAGTGCAACGTGACGCCATGCCCGACGGATCTGGTTCCCGTATCGGGAGGGAGGACGCCTGCAAGCATCTTGAGGAGCGTACTTTTTCCCGCCCCATTTTCTCCTACCAGGGCGATTCGTTGTCCTCGCTCCACAGAAAAATCCAGCGTCCTGTAGACCACCTTTTCCCCATAGCGCTTACTGGCTCCAGCGAGATCCAAGACCTGACGACCGCTGGCCGAAGGCAACGGAAACCTGAACTTGACGCGTTTCGGATCCCGCTGGATTTCAATCCGCTTGACCTTTTCAAGTTGCTTGAGGCGCGATTGCACCTGGCTGGCCTTGTTGGCCTGGTACCGGAAGCGATCGACAAACTTCTGAACCCGCGCGATCTCTTTAGACTGACGAGCCGCCGAGGCCTGTAGATGGGCATCTTTTTCCGCTTTCAGTTCGCAGAACAGCGAGTAGGTACCGCGATACTCCTCGATCTGGTGATGCCGGAGTTCCCAGATGTGGGTCACCACTCGATCTAGAAAGGCGGTATCGTGACTGATGATCAGGAGTGTCATGCCGGATTGGAGGAGAAATTGTTCGAACCAACGCTGAGTGGGTTTGTCCAGATGGTTCGTCGGCTCGTCGAGCATCAGCACGTCGGGATTCGACAGCAGCAGATGCGCGAGCGCTACTCGCATTCGATAGCCACCGGATAGTTTCTCCACCGGGCGATCAAAGTCCCCTTCCGTGAAACCCAACCCCATCAAGATGCGCTTGGCTTCGTATTCAGGGTACTCATCGCGATGGGCCGCATCGAGGGCGGTTTTGCCGGTGATGGTTTCGAGTTCCTGAGGCAGGTAGCCGATCCGAAGCCGCGGTCGCTTCCGGATCGAACCCTTGTCCGGTGATTCCTCTCCAAGGATCATGCGGAAGAGCGTAGTCTTTCCGGCACCATTGGGGCCAACCAGACCGACCCGTGAACTCGGGCGAAGATGTGCAGAGGCCCCCGTGAGGAGCACTTTCGTCGAATATTGTTTGTCGATCGATTCAATTTGGAGCATGGACACAAACCTTCCGTGTGAAATGAAAGAGTTGAGACGCCCGAGACGAACTCGAACAGAGGAATGACTAGGCGGTTGGGAGGCGAGGCAAGGTGAGAAAATTGAGCACGGCGAACATCCTAGATCCTAGAAGCAGGTATGGGTTTTATCCGTGGGCTCAATTACCAAAAACCTTACAATAGCCGACGGTACACACGAAGTGCGGTTTGGTGGAGCTGGCCGGGATTGAACCGGCGACCTCGTGAATGCCATTCACGCGCGCTCCCAACTGCGCCACAGCCCCACTCTGGGAGATTCTCAACTCGAAATGAATAAGGAAAATTGAGACGTTAAATCGAGGTGCATGCTAACACGCGGGTATGGACCAGTCAAGAAAGCGTCAGAAGGTCTTGCCGACCCATAAACAAGGAAGACGAATCATTCGCATTACAACATCATGAGAGAACAGCTTGACAAAAGATGAGGTCACACCTACCATAGGCCCCCTTTGGCTCTGATCTCTTCCTCTGGTCAGAGCCATTTTTTCGTGTCGATACCGGCTGGGAACATCCAGGATTTATGGGTAATCTCGTTATCATCGGGGCGCAATGGGGCGATGAAGGCAAGGGCAAGATCGTCGATATCTTGGCCCGCGATGCCGATATTGTCGTGCGGTATCAAGGCGGGTCCAATGCCGGGCATACCGTCATTAACGAGCGTGGAACCTATATCTTTCATCTCATCCCCTCGGGCATCCTGTATCGAGGCACGACCTGTGTGATCGGAAACGGCGTCGTCGTGGACCCTGGGTCTCTGATTGAAGAAATGGATCAGCTCCATACCAAGGGCATCACCATCGGCAAGAACTTCGCCATCAGTCAGCGGGCGCACTTGATCCTCCCGTACCATAAGGCCATCGACCGGGCGTCGGAACAGTCCAAGGGATCCCGCAAGATTGGGACGACCGGGCGGGGGATCGGCCCGTCGTATGCCGACAAGATGGCGCGGATCGGGATTCTGGTGGGCGATCTGCTGAATCCGCCCTTGTTCAAGAAGAAGCTCGAAGAAAACCTCGTCGAGATGAACTGGTTCTTGGAGCGACTACATAAGGTCGAGACCTTTCAAGTCGACAAAGTGTTCAATCAATACATGGCCTATGCCGATCGGCTCAAGAGCCATATCGTCGACACCACCACGTTGCTCAATCGCGCGATCGAGAAAAACAAAACGGTGTTGTTTGAGGGGGCTCAGGGCACCCACCTGGATGTGGATTTCGGCACCTATCCATACGTCACATCATCCAGCGCCGCGGCAGGTGGAGCCTGTACCGGCACCGGCGTGGGTCCCACGATGATCGACGCAGTAATGGGCATCGCCAAGGCCTATTCCACCAGAGTGGGCAGTGGGCCGTTTCCGACCGAATTGAATGATGAGGAGGGACGTGGTCTCCAAGAGCGAGGGCGGGAGTTCGGGTCGACGACTGGACGGGCGAGGCGATGCGGGTGGTTTGATGCGGTCGTGGTTCGGCATGCGACCGTGGTGAATGGGCTCAGCTCGCTCGCCTTAACCAAACTCGATGTGCTCGACGGCTGCAAGGAACTCAAGCTCTGTACGGGCTATAAACATGGGAACACCCTATATAAGACTATGCCGGCCGATCTTGAGGTGTTGACCAACTGTGTGCCGGTCTACCAGCGGATGAAAGGGTGGACGACCGGCACAACAGGGATTACCAGCTATGGAAAACTCCCGGCTGAAGCGAAACGGTACCTGACGCGCGTCGAGGAGTTGTCGCAATGCCGGATCGACATGATTTCAACCGGGTCCAAGCGCGCAGAGACAATCATGCTTCGCAATCCCTTGGACTGTTCCCGCCGACGTCCCACACGCTCCCGAAAATAGTCGATGGTCATTCACCAGGTGGGGATGCTAGGATGGGCCGGTGAGTTGGTCGTCATTTGTTAAGAACGTAAAACGGTGAGTGGTTCGAGTGCAGGATGTTCAAAATGGATGGCAACAAGGCCGCAGCGAGCGAAAATCTGAGGCGTACAGTCGTTGGTACGTCGCAGGATTGGCGCGATGCGAGAACGCAGTTGGCGACCATTTTCAACATCCTGCCGTGAGCCGGTAGCTCAGTCGGTAGAGCATCGCCCTTTTAAGGCGAGGGCCCTGGGTTCGAGTCCCAGCCGGCTCACCACCTTTTGGATTCGCATTCTTTGTTTTCCACCCGGTCACTCCTGGTTCTTTACGCCTCCTGTTCACGCACGAACTGCCGCGCACGACGAAGATCGTCGTGCGTACAGAGTTTTAGTTCCAGCAGGAGATGTTCCAATGCCGCAACCCGTGCGGTCACCTCCGGCAAGACAATATCGATCCGTTCCGTCAACTCATCTAACTGTCGGCTGAGTCCGGATTCCGAAGTGTGCTTCGACTCCGCCTTCGTCGCACGCCCGCTGGGTCGGCGTCGTCTCATCGGACTCGGGGTCTTCTTCTTGAGTGGCATCGCATCCCTCCTGGTTACCTGCATCTCTACGCGTCCGCAGCCGATCGGTCAAGCACCATTTTCATGGTAGACGGGGCGTTGGTCACTCCACATGGTCAAAGGCCCATCACCCGTCTGGTGTGGGTTGTAGATGCCGAGTGCCAGACGCCACCAAAACACCGGAGGTAAGATTTTGTTTTGTGTATCTGAATGACAGGCTCATGCATTGGTGACGTACCAGACAGAATCTAATCGCAATCTTTCTTGACCCGACTCCTTCTCTTTCGGTCTTGGGTTGTCTTTGGTTGCCAGCGGCGAGCACCGGCCGGCTAGCATCTGCGATGTGTATCGCTTGCGCCAGTAATCCTGTCACTCCCCCTGCGTGATCCTCTCCGGCCCGCCAGTTTCGGCCTCTGCCTCCTGTTTCCTCCATGTATCTGCACGGACCGGTGACGACGCGGCGATATGGGAACATCAAGGCACCGCTCCCACACTGAAGCGTTGAGCCTCTTCCTTTAGGCTTTACACATGTGTTGTAAGCAGAGGGATCTTGTGAGGCTGATAAGAGGATGGAGAACGTCCAATTCAGTCTATTGATTCAACATCGCTCGAATCGCTTGGTTGAGCGACGGCACTTTGTTCTTCACGATGTCCCAGACGATTTCCGAATCGAGGCCGAAATACTCATGAATCAGAATGTCACGAAGCCCGGCCATTTTCCTCCATTCCACTGTCGGATGCTGGGATCGGAGGTTCTCTGGAAGCTTCTTGACCGCCTCACCGATGACTTCGAGGTTCCGGACGACCGCATCGAAGGTTTTCTCATCTTCGAGAAACGAGGCCTTGGACAGGTGTGCCGTATAGGATGCGATCCTGCGAGTGGCCTCAAGAATATCTTCCAGGTAGACTCTAGAATCCCGGGGCATAGACGACTTCTCGTTGAATAATCGGCAGGAGTCGTGGCTTGATGGAACTCATCGTGACCAGGTCCACGCGTGACCGGAACAGGTCCTCGAGGAAGATCTTCGTATCCATATAGGCGTCGAAGGACTTCTCCGACAGCTCAACCACAAAATCGAGATCGCTTCCTGGCATGGCTTCGCCCCGGGCATAGGACCCGAACAGGCCAAGTCGGCGGACTCCTAGCCTTCTTAGGGTCGCCTGATTTTGCTCAAGGAGCTTGAGGACTTCGTCTCGACTTGTGATCATCGCCAGGGGTTCCCTCTCGCCGGATGACGCTCCTCGTGTCAGATTCTGGCACGGATTCTCCACTCCACTTTCCGAGAAATTCGCAGGTATTCTAGCACGACGAAGAGCTGCTGGCACTATCAGGACTTCTTTTCATGTTCCGTCCAAAGGAGCGCCGCTCAGACTACGTGCCGCAGGAGACACTGTTCGCGCTCACCGCATTGCTAAGAATATTGGGGATCGACAGAGAGAACACTTGTCAAAACCCCTTCCTTCGAACTTTTCATTCACCTTGCGAGCGTAGGACTAGACTAACGGAGGCGGTGATGCAAGAATACTAGCTACGCGCTACAGGTGAGCGCATCTATACGATGTGTGTATTGCAGGCTGCGCTCGATAGAAGGACCCTGAGCGATACAGCCTTGGTAAGACCCGATGCTCAGGATGTAAAGGATTTCACCGATCATCTCCAATGATGACCCAAGCCGTCACCTATAAAGGCTTCACGATACGACCTGCCCCTCGGCAGCTCGTGGATACCGGCCAGTGGGAGTTGAACGTCTTCATTTCCTGGGGCACGGAGGACGAGGAGGAGAGCCGTCATTTCGTAAAGACCGGTCGGTATGCGACCCCTGAGGAAGCCACGGCCCAGTGCATTGCCTATGGCCGGCAGATCGTGGATGGCCATATTCCCGGTTCATCGGTTGGGTCGGACCACTGACCTTCCGAACAGTCAGCACGCTCGCGGAGGTCTATCATGCGACTTGCTCTGGCTCTGCTCCTCACCCAATTAAGCGCGTGCGCCGACCTAAAGCCCGGCAAGACTTCTGAGCCAACTCGCAGTCTATCGACCGTGGAACGCGAGGCGCTGTATCGGCAAGCCCGTGAGGGCGCGAGACAGGCCCGAGAACGGTACATCGCGACCACCCGGCTCGCCCTTCAGCGACAGTTTCGACAGGAATATCCGGCGATGCCCGAAGCGGAAATCGAGGCGCTGGTCAATGATGCGTTGGAGAACGGTTTGCGCCCAGAGGCCAGACGGAGATCGGATGGAGCAATCAGGCAACATCAAATGGATTGCCTGTCCTCCCCATGGAGAAATTCTGTCTTTGCGAATTGCTATTAGCGAACGCTGCGCCCACGACGCAGATGGCAGTCTTCCTTCATCTTGGCTGAAGTCTCCCCAACCTCCAGGAGTAAGAAAGATAGGTAGGCACACGTTCCTTTTGCCTTAGGTAAGGAGAACTCTATGGACAGTGGTACAAATGGTATTCATCCAAATACAATTCGGGCCATACGGGAATGTCTCGAAAAGCTATTCGTAGACATCAAGTTCAATCAGACTATTAGACCGACGTTCGGCTTTCGTCACGGCGTCGAGAAGCATTCGTGGCAGGTGGTGTTTAACGAACAGTTTTTAGCAGACCACACGTCAAGCGGGGAGTTACAGCATTTCGTCGAACACAAGGTGATTCCGAAGGTCCTCAAGCATCCCGGTAAACGCATCCAGATTTCGAAATGGGGAGACGTCACCGTCGAAGAGAAAGCCTGATTCGTACGCCTAACGCAGGTCTGTTTTGAATTGGAGCGGCGAACATCGATGTGGTACCGGTGTAGAACTACCCGTGAGGCGGACGGGAAGACCCTTTCTGCCGTCATCGCCAGATCAGGGAAATGTCGTCTCGAGAACTCATACAACATGTTGTGGAGATAGAGCGATGCCCAAAGCCCGCAGTGCCGGCCAGTGTGATCGATGTGAAGCCGAAGATCGAGTCAGGATGACTTTCATGACATGCAACCGGTGCCGCCGGTTCTTCTGTAGTGAGCATGGCACTTCGGAATTGGACCAATGCGAAGTATGCATTGAAGGAGGCGAAGAAACGGAATAGGGAATGATCAATCGGATTGAACCGGTGAAAGGTACCGTGAGTCTTTTCTGGTAACGCCTGCTCGTCCGGCATCAAGTGGCCTCTGCCATATCTCCTAGGTAACCCTAGAATCCCAAGAGGTAGGCGGCTTCTCGTTGAATAATCGGCAGGCGTCGCGGTTTGTTTGATGGAACTCATGGGAGATACAGACTCGCCTCATTGGCGACGCGTTCACCTCAATGTCATAATTGTGCACGCTCCAGAACGGTTTGCGTGCTCACGCTACGGATGAATACTCTGGCCCTCTTTGTGATCATCTTTGTGCTTAATAGCCTGCCTGCCTTCGCACCACCGACGTGGATGGTGTTGTCCGCGGTTGGGCTGTCCAACCCAGACGCGAATCCCTGGCTCACCGCGCTTATTGGTGCCATCGCTGCCACCGCCGGGAGACTTGTCCTCGCGAAGCTCGCATTTCTTATTGTCAGGCAACGCTGGTTGAGCACGCGCACCAAAGAGAACATTGATCTCGTGAAGGAGCGTCTGGCAACACAACGCGCGATGACTTTCGGAGGCTTCCTTGCCTATACCTGTAGCCCTTTCCCTTCTAACTCGCTGTTTATCGCCTATGGGCTTACGTCTTTACCTCTGGCTCCGGTGGCTCTTGCAGCCTTCATAGGACGGTTTATGACCTATAGTTTTTGGGTGGTCATCGCGATGGACGTTGCGCAGAAGACCGTCCTCGATCAAGAGTCGATCTTTGCCTACCTCGGAGGGTATTTTGTCTTGACGCAAGTCTTTCTGCTCGCGTTGGTCGTGCTCTTCGCGAAACTGGACTGGAAGGCCTGGTTTGCCAGCAAGACGCTCCGACTCATCAGCCGAACTGGAACCTCTCATCAGCACTGACTCAGAGCCCAATGGACGATCCGGCAGAACGTCAGCACGAGGGGCTGGTTTCCCGAGGGCGTTGACACGACCGTTCAAGGACCTGTCCGGTGCCTGGCGCAACGGAACGTCCCTGCGAGCAGCCCATATCCATTGACCACCCGTATCGTATGCGCCACGCCAAACCGCCTTCCGTCCGTGCCGCCGGTCCATGCATGATTTTGTTGTGACGACAACCGAGGGATCGATACCATCAGTAACCTCTTCATTTCATTCGAAGCAGGTCCTACTGAGCACCGTGCGATTTCTGGCCGATGGGCCAGACCCTCCGGCGATTCCCCGACAATCGGCAATATGGATGCTACTTGCCCTTCATGTATATGAAGACGCCCGCAATTCCGAGTGCCACTATCACAAATGCAAAGGTGAGCGTATCGGTGTCCATGATGTCCCCTTTCGTGCGTGTTTGTAAGCTGTTGATGTCGTGTGCTTGGCGGTCTTTCAATAAAGCGGAGGTTGCGGCCCCCAATGCAAGCCGGCAAGGTCAGGGTCCTCGCCCTCCTGCGTCGGCCGATTGAGCTTAGCGGCCTTCCGCTGTTCCCGGCGTGCTTCTTTTTCACGTTGTTTCTGCTGGCGTGATTTCTCACGCTCCCGCTTGGCCTGGGTGGTCTTACCTGTTCCTGCGATGATGCCCTCCTTTCGGTGCGACGTACGGATGTAAGAGACCTACTGCGAGGCGCCTCCACGTTTCCGATGAGCCGTTGCCGTAGGCCGCGCCTTGGGGCGCAGGTCTTTCAGGCCAGAGCGGGAAAGTGTATCCGAACTCAATCCCGAACTGGCGGCGGATGAGATCTGACGGCGAATGTCCTCGATAGACTGTGACGAGGACGATTGCGCGGGATCTTGCAGCCCTAGTATCTCCCAACGGACCTTGGTTCGAAGTACGACCCGCTTCCGTCGGTGTGGGGCTTTGGCCCCCCATGATGTATTCATCGCGCCTCCACCTTCAAAGTTGTTCTGGCACTCCGGGCAGCAGGACCCGCCACTAGTCATCGCGACTTAGCAGACTGGTGATTGCAATCGCGCAGGAACGACACGGGGAGGGAAAAGCGCGAGGACCGGAATGATCCACCCGTTCAGTCTAACACATCGCGATCGAGATTGCTCACGAGATGTTGATCGCCGTTGGAAATGGATCAGTTCGAGAACATGTACACGACGTGCAGCGTGCCTGGGTGACGTCCGAAAGCATGTTTAAAGCCAAGAAGGTGTCGAGACTCAGGATAATGCAACATGACAGGACGCTTCAGCTGAAACGCCCTGTCGGTAGGTCGTTGATAGTGTCTTAATACGGGTTGCGAGCGTATCCACCGCCAGATCGGCCCCCGCCCCCAGACCGAGACTCCATCGGTCTTGCCTCATTGACGGTGAGTGATCGCCCATCCATCTGGGAGCCGTTTAAGGCGGTGATGGCGGCTTGGGCTTCCGCTGAGGTCGACATTTCGACAAAGCCAAAACCTCGAGATTGGCCGGTGAATTTGTCCGCGATGATGCGAGCTGATTCGACGGTGCCATGCTCGGCAAACAGGGTGGTGAGTTGCGATTCCGTTGCCGCAAACGGCAACCCGCCGACATACAGTTTTGTCCCCATGAGGGTCCTCCTAGTGGGAATGACATTGTCCATGACGCGAGAGGACTTCAACGAGGAAGGAGAGGGCCAAAGACGTAGGTGATGAACGGCTCAGGTCAGGCTTCCGATCAGATTCTCGGTAGGAACAACATCCGTGATGGGCCGTCGTGCTGATGTTTCATGCGTGGCCCTGCGCGATGAAGCAGGGGTATCCTAGCAGGTATCTAACTGAATAGCTACCGGGTGTCTGGCATGAAAGTGTTCCTCATCATCAACTGGTGATGGGTTACGATTGTTCTGATGATCGTGGCCCATGCCAGATCAAGTAGGGTGGTTTCTTCATCGTCTTGGCCGCATCTGGGTAAAGCCTCACGGCATAGTGGTAGGCCTGTTCTTGAGCAGTCAAGCAGCTGGACGAAAAGAGCGCGTGCCTCGCGATGCTGCGGAACGCCAGCTGGTCGTCCGTTTCGATAACATTGTAGACTGAACAGCTGAATTCGCCGTCCCTTGAACACTCCGTACTGATGGCCAAATACGATCCATCCGAAAACGTCATGACCGGTTCCAAATTGAGGCGGCTCATGGCGATTCCTTTCGTTTCAGAACAGCAAGAGTGCGCGTTGCGACGAGGCACGGCATCGTTTGCGCAGGGCAACTGAGGAGGGAGGCGCAAAAGAGAGGCAATAGCACTTGGTGATCAAGCATACCATATCAGAGGGAGGGCGTTGGACGATTGTTTCATGCGAGGCCTTCCGCTATGGAATGCCATAATCCCATCAGGTAAGCGCGTAAATAGCTACTCTGGCGTTCCGAACGATACGAAGTCCGTCCTTATGAATAGAAATGATACGCCTCGTGCCCTCTGACTGAGACGCGCCTCTGCACATTGCTCTCCTCTGTTAGACGAGTCGTGTTGCGCCTCTCACGGAGACGGAAAGGTGAGGTGAAAGCTGAAAGAGTTTCGATGTGGCGGCGTCTAGGCGTCTAGTTGTCCGCAATCGGATCCCGACCGGTCCGTGCACGAGCCGCTTTGAGGGCGAGTATCCTACGAATGATGCGACGTGCATCGAACAAAATTGTCGAAGGCAAGGGATCGTCAGACGAGGGGGCGTCCCCCTGCTGAACGTCCGGGTCGTCGTTCCAGCATGCTTTGGCAGCCATATCTGACGGATTGGCGGGAAGGGTGGAAAGTCGCTGCTTCAGGTCCTCAACGGATGGAATGGGAGAAAGTGGCAGGGCGGTTTCGCTATAAGTCATCTCATCTCGTGGATGAACGGAGATCTCATGGTCGGCGGTTCGTGACATCCACATGAGGCCGAGTTGTTGGCGAAGGAACTCGACGACCCAGGCGTGGTCGATGGGCGCCATTTCGTGTGCTTCAATCGCAAATTCATGATCCTTCACCCACAGCACGGTCGCCCGTTGGATGCGAAGGGGGGTTGACCGTTCGGGGACGGAGACTTGCAGAGTCAACTGCATGCCGGGGACGACAGGCATCGATCCTGCCAGTCGCCAGCCGAGAGAAGTCAAGTCTAAGACGGTCCCTTCTGCGACCAGCTCATCACTACCATACAGCATGGGCCACCTCACCGGAAACCTACTATAGCGGCGTACGGGATTCGGTCTGTTCGTCATGGGTGCTCCTTCCGCTTTGGTCCATCCATCCTGATAGACAAAGCGTAGCGTAGAGACTAGCCGAGCGCATTCCCCAAAATATCTGCTACGAAAGAGGGGGGTTCGTGCTGAACCCTGAGCTGAATGACATGCTGGAGTTGCGGACTATCTCGTCGTAAAAGAATTCCAGGCGGCAGACAACCGAAGTCGTATGTTATCTTGAACTCATTGTCCGATAGCCGGACTCAACTGTGACAGAGGAGGCGAAGCGATGAAGTTGACACAACCAGCTGTCGAACGGTTGAAGATGTTGATCGTCGAGCATCCGGAAGATCCCATCGTGAGGGTACAGGTGAAGGATATGGACGATCGACGGCTGGTCTTCAGCATCACGCTGGAAGATCGAGTTCAGCCGGAGGACCGGGCCGAGACGATCAACGGATTGACAGTCACCGTCCCGGAGGCGAGTGCCGGGCGTATGGACAATGTTACTATGGATTACAAAGAATCGGGCGGATTCCAATTCCACCATGCCGATCCGCAGGATGAACACCGATCCGATCTCATCAAATTGAACTGAACTGCACGAATCCCTTCTTATACATTGCGCCGTCCCTTGAATCCCTCCTAGAATACAGCGTTAGAAGCGGCGCGGGCCATCCACACGTTCTGGATCATGAACCATGCCGTCCAAGGACAACAAGAAATCAGAAGCCGCTCGCGCCAACGCTCGCCAAATTATCGAGCAGACGCCGAAAGTCTTGGCGGGACTGCTTGCCATTAGTGGCGTGGCGTATCTTGCGGGATCGGTGTATACGAGGTCGTATTTCGCCGAGTTTGGAGCTTCATGGATCTTGGATGAGGTTCCGACGGCGGTCTACTTCAGCCAAAGCTGGATTCCACTGCTCTTGATTCTCTTCTTCGGCTATCTGGTTACCACGAGCCTGGCCTTGATTGAGAGCCAAGGCAATCTCACAGGGACCAAACGTTTCAAGGTGTCCGTTGTGATAGTCCGGTATGGCCCATGGCTCCTGGTCGGGCTCCTGACCATGATCCCGCTGTTCAGTGGATTGGGCTCGACCATCCCTACCATTGTTCTGTCGGTCGCAGCGATCGCGCTACTTCTCCTATTATTTGCCTCGACGCTTGATCTCCTGGTCGTGCGGCTCACCAAAGCCGGCCGGCACATGGATCTGTCGATGGTCTACCTTGCTCTTGCCGTGATCGCCGTCGGCCTATATATCGCGCCGGTGCAGCTTGGCATGAACTGGGCGCGAGTCGATAAACAAGCATCATCCAATCTGTTCAAGGTATACCTACGCGATGAGCAAACCAGGGAATACAAGCTTCTGTTTGCGAGTGGTAACAGGCTGTATGTGTTTCCGAGCGAGTATGAAGGGGAATATCCCCCTGTAGTATCCAAGACGACCTCCGAAGTCACATTCATACCCTCTGACGCTAGAACCGACTAATGCACCTTATGAGTTCCCCTGGTCCCTTCCTTGCACACCTGCTATTCCTATACATCCATCGATGTCTAAACTGGTGCATAATGCGCCAGTTGGCGGTGCCGACTGTTGCATGATGGGGCAGGCTATGGTTACCTAGTCTTGAGGAGAGACGGAGATGACCGAAGATTGGGGTGCTATTCTCGTTGTCGATGACGATGCCGACATGCGGGAACTCGCCTACGACATGCTGAAAGACCGTGGGCACCAAGTCACGACGGCCGGAAGTGGTCAGGAAGCTCTGCGATTGTTGGCCGAGGAGGATTACGCTGTCGTCCTCACCGATCTTCGGATGAAAGGGATGGAGGGTCTGGAATTATTGATCCAAATCAAACAGACCTATCCCGACATCAATGTCATCCTCATGACGGCCTTTGGTTCCGTGGAAACAGCCGTCGAGGCAATGAAGCACGGAGCCAGCGATTATCTCACCAAGCCGGTCAAGAAGGATGAGTTGGTTCGGGTCATCGAGCGGGTCGTTCGGGAAGCATCCCTAAGACGGGAAGTCAGCAGACTCAGGAAAGAAGTCCATAAGGAATACAGCTTTCATCATATCTTGGGCAAGAGCAAGGCGATCCAGGCGGTCTTCGATCTCATTCGGCGAGTCGCCGATAGTCCAACCAACGTCCTGATCACAGGGGAGAGTGGAACCGGGAAGGAATTGGTGGCAAAGGCCATTCATTACAATAGCGACCGAAAAGACGCGCCCTTTATTCCTGTGAACTGCGCGGCGATTCCGGAACAGCTGTTGGAGAGCGAACTGTTCGGCCACATGCGTGGTGCGTTTACCGACGCGAAGATGGACAAGCGCGGATTATTTGAAGAAGCTCAGAAGGGCACGTTGTTTCTTGATGAAATTAGTGAATTACCGCTCATGCTCCAGGCTAAGATTCTGCGCGCGATTCAAGAAAAAGAAATCAGGCGTGTGGGAGCGACCAAACCGATTTCCGTCGATGTGCGGATCATTGCCGCCACCAATCTGAACCTCGGTGAGGAAGTGAAAGGAAAGCGATTCCGAGAGGATCTCTATTATCGGCTGAATGTGATCGAGCTGAAGTTGCCACCGCTGCGGGAACGCCGAGAGGATATTCCGCTCTTGGTCGACGCCTTTTTGAAAAAGTGCGGCGAGACCCGCGGGAAAGAAATCAAGGGCGTCAGCGAGGCGGCCCTCGCCATGCTCATGGACTATGCGTGGCCCGGGAATGTCCGGGAATTGGAGAATGTGATCGAGCGGGCGGTCACATTGAGTCGAGGTGAGAAAGTCTCACCGGACGATTTGCCCGCGGCGGTACAAGGGGCTCGTGGCGACCGCCGTGTGTTGGACGAAGCCGCCGAGAAGGCCCTCCCCTTGCATGAGCTCGAGAAAGAGTACATCAAGAAGATCCTCGAAAAGTCAGGCGGCAACAAATATCAAGCCGCGCATGCCCTTGGCATTGACCGTAAGACCCTGTATCGTAAACTCGCCGAAATCGAAGGCAAGTCTCATCTAGAGGAATAACAATCTCTTTCTGATCATCACATCAGGATTGGCTTCGGCCAATCCTGAGCGAGGCCGGGATGGATCACGTGAAGCTTGTGGACAGGCGTGTTGTGCGCGCTGTGCCGTGGATGATTCCCTTTCTCACGATCGGAATTTTCGTCGTCGATCTCCTCGCCCCCGTCGGCATTGCCGTGTCGATTCTGTACATCATTCCGATGCTCCTGACACTGCTCTCGCCCCGCAAGCGTGACCCTCTCTATTTTTCCGTTGTCGCCACCGTGCTGACCTGGATCGACCTACTGGTAAAACCGGCTGGCGGCCCGATTTCCTACGCGGTTTCCAATCGCGCATTGGGCACGATGGTGTTGTGGGGCATTGCGATAGGGATGATGCGATATCGACGGATTCAGCAGGAGTTGGCGTCCGCCCGTGCCGAGCAAGCGCATGCCGAAGGTTTGATGATGGTGGCGCAAGAGGCCCGTGAGCGTGCGGATAAAGATGTCGTGCGCGCCGTCGTCGGTCGCGAACAGGCTGAAGAGCAACTCGTCGTTAGCCAGCTCAGACTGGAAGGTATCATCGAGTCCGCGATGGATGCGATCATCACCGTGGACGACGAGCAAAAGGTCGTGTTGTTCAATCGAGCAGCCGAGCAGATGTTCGGCTGTTCTCCAGAAGAAGCAATTGGGCGGCCCCTTGATCGGTTTCTACCCGAGCGCTTCCGCGAAACCCACCGTCACCATATTCACACTTTCGGACAATCTGGGGTGACAAGTCGAAAGATGGGCAAACTTGGCACAGTGATGGGGCTCCGCGCAAACGGGGAAGAGTTTCCGATTGAAGCGGCCATTTCTCATATCACCGTGGAGACCAGAACATATTATACCGTTATCCTACGAGACATCACTGAACGTAAACAGGCGGAAGAAGCCATCCGCGAGGGTGAGCGGAAACTGACCACACTGGTCGGCAATCTTCCTGGCTTCGTCTATCGTTGCCACAATGATCG
Organism: Nitrospira sp.; assembly: GCA_965223625.1. GTDB lineage: Bacteria > Nitrospirota > Nitrospiria > Nitrospirales > Nitrospiraceae > Nitrospira_D. Next base: position 3,938,240 of record OZ245008.1, on the reverse strand, counting down.
CGACTGGAATTTCCAGTATGTCAGTGACGGGGTATCCGATTTGACCGGGTACAGCGTCGATGAGTATCTCGTTCAACGGAGCACCTCATACGGCGCGAATACGCATCCCGATGACCGCGAGCGTGTCTGGCAGGAGATCCAGACTACTCTGGAGCACCATCGCCCCTTCGAGTTGACCTACCGCATTCTGACTAAATTGGGCGAGGTCAAGTGGGTGTGGGAACGAGGCGAAGGGATTTGCTCACAGGACGGCTCCCTCAACTACCTCGAAGGATTCGTCACCGACGTGACCGAACGCAAGCGAGCCGAACAGCTGCTCCGCCAGAGCGAAGAAGGCTATAGACGCCTCATCGCGTTCTCACCCTACGCCATTCTTGTTAACAGGGGCGACCGGATCGTGTTTGCGAACGACCAAGCCATCAAGTTATTCGGCGCCGTGAGGGCGAACGAGATCTTGGCCAAGTCGCTCTTAGACCTCATTCATCCGGACCATCATGCTGTTTTTCGTGGGCGGATCCACGAACTATTGGAGGGGATGCCAGCGGTTCCTGTCTCGGAGGACAAAATTGTCAGGCTCGATGGGGTGTCGATTGACGTCGAGGTCAGTGCCACTCGATTCACAGACGAAGAGGGACCGGCCATCTTGGTCATGCTCCGAGATGTCAGCGAACGGAAGCGGCTACAGGAACAACTGCGCAGGACCGAGCGGATCGCCGAACTTGGGACGCTCGCATCCGGCATGGCTCACGAAATCGGGACGCCGATGAACGTCATTCTTGGCCGCGCCGAATATCTGATGGATCGGGTGACGGAGGAGCCGATCAAAAAGGGGCTTCAGACCATCGTGACTCAGGTCGAGCGCATTACGAAGGTCATGAATCAGTTGCTGTCATTCGCGCGACGCAGAACGCCTGAACGACGTCCTTTGGATCTTCGAAAGGTGATTGAAGACGGTGTGGAAATCTTCCGCGAACGCCTCGCGCGAAATCAGATTCACGTTGAAATGGACCTGGCGGGTGCCTGTCCATTGATCCTGGCCGATGCGGATCAGATGAGCCAGGTGTTGATCAATCTCATCATGAATGCCGTTCATGCCATGCCGGACGGGGGGACACTGAGCGTAGGCCTCGCGCCGGAAAAGGATATGGTGAAGCTCACGGTGGCTGACACGGGCCATGGGATTCCCCATGATGTGGTCAAGAAAGTCTTCGAGCCGTTCTTTACCACCAAAGAGTTTGGTAAAGGGACCGGATTGGGATTGACCGTGGTCAAGGGCATCATCGAAGAACACCAAGGGTCCATCGCCGTTGAGAGTGAAGAAGGGAAGGGTACGACGTTTAGGGTGCTCCTGCCGCTTGCGTGAACCGGATGACAGGCGAACGACCTAACAGCGGGGTGCCAAGGGATCTCGTCAAGCTATGACTCGTCAGATGCAAGACGGAGGTTCAGAAGGCTGTTGCATCTTGCGACAGTCGGCATGCTCCTGGATGTGGTCTTTCTCGCCACTCGAGTCTCGCTCGTTCGGATACTGCTCTAATTCTTCTGGAATTTGGCCACTTTCTTTTGTTTCCGGAGGCACGCGCCTTGCCACTGAGTTGCTCTGTCACCGTTCGAAAGAGCCAATGAGAGGCGAGGTAGAACATGACCCTGCCGGATCGAAAGGCTGCTGTTTTGCTCATCGTCGAAGATGACCGAGACATGCGGAGTTTGCTCTGCGATGAATTTTGGGGAACGGGGTATCAGCTTCGTGAGGCGAGGGACGGAGATGAAGCCTTTTTGTCGGTGCTGCAATCTGTGCCGGATCTGATCCTTACCGATTTACGAATGCCGGCAGGTGGAGACGATTACGTCAGCCGGCTTCGGACGGTGGCACCTCACTGTCCTATCGTTGTCATTACTGGATTCGGCGATGCGGCGTTGAAAGCCCGAGTGTTACGAGCAGGAGCGAACGCCTACTTCAACAAGCCCGTCCGTATTGCTGACCTCAAGGCATGTGTGCAACAATTGCTCGACCACCGACCCGGTGCTGATAACTGATAGCTCATGGCTTCCGGCAGGAACCAAGAAACGCAAAGATTGCTCAAGGTATCTTCGTATTCGTACCATACGCGATCGGCCATGGATTGAGTCTTTGTCTCGAGAAACGAGATGTCTTTGTCTGACGCAGAAATTCCCAGCGCACGACTCCCGGACGATCCTATCATTACGGCCCGCTTAGAAGCGATCAAGCAGTTGGCTCGTGGGCTATCCAACCGAGTGGCAGTCATGGATCGAGCGTTCAATATCGTGTATGCGAACGAAGCGGCATGGGCAGCGGCAGTGGATGAGGGACAAGACCGTCACCAGCATCATGCCAAGTGCTACGAAGCCTTCGCGCAACAGACGGACCCCTGTGGAACCTGTCCAGCCGTTAAAGTATTCGAGACACCTGATGTGCAGTGTGTGTCATGTTCAGGAAATGGCGACGGGACCGCCTGCGGGATGCACCAAGCCTTTCCCTTAGCAGATCAGAACGGCACCGTGGCATCCATGCTCGTACTCTTCGACGTGGACTCGAACACGAAGCGCAGGAACCTATCTCCCGACGCCTCAGCCAGACCGGTCACAGATCGCCTCGGCGATCTGATCGGCCGAAGTCCGATCATGCAACAGCTCTTTGACATGACCCGGTTGGTGGCGGACAGCTCATCCACAGTTCTCATCCAAGGTGAGAGTGGGACGGGAAAGGAACTTCTGGCGAGAACGGTGCACACACTGAGTAATCGGAGAGATCAACCGTTCGTCGTTGTCGATTGTGGCGCGCTTCCTGAAACGCTTCTTGAGAGTGAGCTCTTTGGTCACGTGCGAGGAGCCTTCACTGGAGCGGTCACAAACAAACGCGGGTTGTTCGAGGAAGCTGACGGTGGAACGATCTTCCTGGATGAAATTGCCGATACGACGCCGACCTTTCAGGCGAAGCTGCTTCGCGTGCTGCAGGAGGGCGAGATCAAGCCGGTCGGTGGCACGCGAGCGATGAAGATCCGTACACGGGTGATCTCTGCCTCGAACCAAGATCTAGCCGAGCTCGTGAAGGCAAAGACGTTTCGACAGGATCTCTACTATCGACTTGCCGTCCTTCCCCTTTACTTGCCGGCACTCCGGGAACGACGTGAGGATATCCCGTTGCTGGTCCAGCATTTTGTCGCGGCTTCGTGCGCACGACATCATCAGCTACCACGAAAAATTGCCGAAAGCACGATGAGAGCGTTGCGCGATGCCCCATGGCCAGGCAATGTTCGAGAGTTGCAGCACTATGTCGAGCGAGCCGTGGTGACAACCCCCGGGCCATGGCTTGGGTGCGAAGATCTTGTTTCAGGAGGCATCGAGAACGAAGACGAGAGTTTACGGTCCGCGTCGCGGGAAGCTGTGGCTCAGGCCGAGCGCATTCGGATCGTGGATGCGTTGCAAAAGACCGCTGGAAACCGATTGAAAGCAGCTAAATTGCTCAAGATCAGCCGTGCGAGTCTCTACAACAAGCTTCGTACCTATTGCATCGAATAGCCTTTCGTTTGCCATTCCACCCCTTCGTTAGTTTCCCCATGGTCCACTGGGTTACAGAGTCTACCCGTTACCATTCTCGATAGTGGTCCGCTGCTCGCTCGAAAGACCGTTCTCATATTTTCAAACACCGCGTCCGTCACTGCTCTTGGGCTGTTGGTTTCGATCAACAGAACGAGCGAAGGGCGGTGTCTCTCGGGTGCCCCATTTCGCCCTTTGTCTGAGATGCCTCGTCTATCAGCCTGGACAGGATAAGCAAATGATATCTAAGCAATCGGGAGCGACCACCTTACGACTGTCCAAGTCGATAGATTTCTTTCGGCACGACAGCAGAATTTCGTGTGCCGAAGATATTCCTATTCATTGCTTCAGATGCGTGAATGAGTCGGTGGAGAGAGCGTGAGCAATCATGGCATGCACGTTGCTCAATGCGCGAAGCAGTACAGAGAGCTCAAACTCTCTGAGTGCTGGATGGTGATTCACCCTGTCACTGTCTAGCGTAGTCCACCCAGTTGTGCGCGGTTGTCCCGACCGCCACGTGTGAGAGGTGAGGGGATCACAGGTGAGGGTGGTCCCCTCATTTTCTATTTCGGCAGCGCGTTAGCAATTGCCGCGATACAGGAGGAGGGGTCATGTGCGTCGTTCCTGGATGGCGCCATCAGAAACCCTGACGAATCTCGGTATGGGGAACTACCTGCTCTACATAACGCGGAAGGGTGTCCAGACACGAAGTAACGGGCGATTGACCGAGGAAGGAACGGCTTGTGTGGGAGATGAAGGATCGAGTGGCCAGTGTTGACGCCGGTCTGAGCGAAGCCATCGCAGGACTGGATGAACCGGACATTCACAGCGTCTATTGGAACCAGAACGAGTTCGTCCTGCTCCCACGATTCATCCCTCCGACGGTGGTCGAGCCGTGTCTGCTCGAGATCGAACAGGTTGAGCCGGATGTCCATAGGAATTACGTGCCCGGCCACAAGCAGGGGGGCAGTGTCAGCTCCTACGTCATTCGTGAAAAAGCGCCGACCATTGCGGTGCTGTATCGGTCACCGGCGCTCCGCGCGTACCTCAGCCGGCTCGTTGGCTCGCCGCTCATGCTCTGTCCCGATAACGATCCGCATGCCTACGCGCTGTACTACTACACGAAACCAGGTGATCACATCGGCTTTCACTATGACAGGTCATACTACAAGGGCGCACGCTATACCGTGCTCATCGGACTGATCGAGCAATCCGAGCATTGCCGGTTGGTGGCCAGGGTTCATAAGGGCAAGAATGTCACCGAGATCAGTGAAACCCGCATCCCAATGGAGCCGGGCACGATGGTGGTGTTCAACGGAGACAAGCTGTGGCATGCCGTCACCCCAATGGAGGCCAAGGAGCGGCGGGTCATCCTGACGCTGCAATACGTGACGGATCAGCGGATGGGGCCGGTCAAGAAACTGTTTTCGAACATGAAGGATGCGTTTGCGTATTTCGGTCCGGCCGCCCTGATGCGCCGGTCGTTACGTAACGATTGAGCTGGACCAAAAAGATGCGATGCCGTGTGTTGCGTCCATTGATGGAACGATGGACCGTCGAGGAATGGATTATTCACCAATCTGACAACTCGAGTCGCTCGAGAGTTCGTCAGCTAATTGCTCGGAGGAGGGCCGTGCTCCTTGATGCGTAACAAGGAAGGGGGAGTTTCATGCAGACTAGGAATGGTCGCCGCAACGTAGGGGTTTGGGCCGTCGCGCTTTCACTTGCTGCGGCGCTTGCAGGAGGAGGTGTAGGGTCTGCCTCCGCGGAGGAAACAACGGAGACGACGTCGAAAGGAAATCGCGTGTTCTTTCGCGGTGGTTATGGCGAGATGCTGAGCGATCGCGCAGGTGAGTTTATTACCGATGTCCATACCGGACGGAATGAAGGGACAGGGGGCTATTACATCGGCGGCGGAGCCGAGTTCATGATCACCGAGGATCTATGGGGCATGCTGAACGGCGTCGCGCTCGTGGGTGAGATCGGATTGGAGTTCAAACGATGGAGTTCCAGCAGCGTCCTGAGCGGAGAAGCCTTGACGCCTGTCAGCGATTTTACCCCGGCCAAGGTGCAGATGACGATGTTGACCGCGAGTGTGGCTCCCAAAGTGAAGTTCAGACAAGGGACCGATCTCCAGCCTTGGGTCATTCCTGCCGGGTTGGATTTCCACGTCATCAGCCCGACATCCAGTCAGGTCAATTATTTGGACATTGGCGTTCAGTTCGGCGGCGGAGTCGAGTATCGCGTGTGGAAAGAGTTCTGGTTGGGCGTCGACAGCCGATTCCACCTGGCCTCCAATCAAACCAACACCGTGAACAATTTCTGGACTGCCGGTGTCTACGGAGCAATCGGCTTTTAGCCTTGAAGTGAACGTTCTCGTGGTGCCGATGCGCGGAAGGTAACCGGTAGTCGTTCGAAGTGGCCAAGCGTACTCGGGTCAGTCGGGTGAGCCGTCAAGGTGAACTTCATGCGTACGGCATTCACGAGACGTGTCCATGAATCATGAAACCATCCTGGATGTCCTGAAGGGTGGTGATCGGCGATCCATCGGTCGCTCCAATCAGGTGGTGAAGATCGTGCACCGACGGCCGGCACTGTTTCCCGTCCTGATAGACGGTATGCACCATGCGGATGAGCTGGTCCGCATGCGTGCCGCCGATGCGGTAGAAAAACTCACCGTGACGAATCCCGACTGGCTTCGGCCTTTCAGAGTTCAGCTCATAAAGTTGGCGGAACGTACGAAACAGCGGGAGCTGAGATGGCATTTAGCCCAGATACTTCCGCGCTTGGAATTGTCGAGGAGGGACCGCGTGATTCTTGTGGCGGTTTTTCGGCGCTATCTCGAGGATAAAGGCCGAATCGTGAAGACCTTCGCGATGCAGGGCTTGGCCGACTTAGCCATGCAGGACCCTCGGTTTCGGACTCCGACTCGACGAGTAATTGCCGCGCTCACTCGAACTGGTAGCCCCTCCATGAAAAGCCGAGGGCGTAAGTTATTGCTCCAACTTGGCCACTCGAAAGTGTCCCATCCTGCCCCAATTTCTTCATAGACCCTGTCCAATTGGATAGACAGCCGAACTATATGATTTCTAAAGAGATGGATGGAAGAGCTTCCCGTGCATGCTTTGTTACCTGGACGAATTTCCATATCCAGTCGAGCAGCGATCCACAGCACGAAGTCTTCTAACCTCTGTAGGAACCATGAGAAATTCTGTTGATGAGAATGTTCGAATTGGGAAAGCATGATGATTGCACTGCGACTAGTTCGCTGGTGGGGGTTTGGGTGATTTTGGACCGGCCTCCGAATGACCCATTCCTTCGTAAGAAGGAGCCCCTCACCAGCTCTTTTCGTTCCGCGGGTGAAAAAGGCCGGGGGCACACGGGAGGCCGGTTACGCCAAGCACACGTAGGCATCATACTGTTTCCTCGCGAGGCGTACCCTCTTCGGCGGGGCCGAGATAGTTTTTTATCGCGAGACGAACATGTGGCCGCATAATCGTTCAGAGAAGTTGGCGCGGAGAGCGAACATACAATTCCCATGATCTCATTATGTCGGCATTTGTCCGTATCGCGTACACCGTACAACCGTCCGGCCTCTGAGCCGGACTTAAGTGAGGGAGGCAGGTTATGAAAACTTTTCTTTTTGAACGGATGAGGCGGAGGCTCAGTAGGGCCTCGCTGATCATCCAGTCCGTTGTGTTGACCAGCGGTCTGGTTGTCACGCCTGCATTGTTTGCGGCGGAATCCAGTGACGGCCAGCATGGGGCTCATGCCACACCTGTGGCCATGCCGGGTTGGACCCAGCAGCTGAAGGGCCAGACGGTGTTGGAGAACGCCATCGAGGGCCACGCCGACAACGCGCAAAAGATGGAGATGCAGCACCACCGGTTGATGGAGAAATTGGGTCAGCAGGCTCAAAAGGATGCGCAGGCGCAGCAGACTTCCGGCATGTTTAACAACATGTCGATGATGCACCAGTACATGGGGCAGGATGGGAGCAGCTTCCTCCTCATGACGGATTCCAGCAAAGGCGAGCCGGTCTTGAGTTCAGGGGGTCGGTGTCCTGCCGGTGTACCGACGAAACAGTTTGATGTGTCGATGATCAACATCGAGGTCACACTGAATCGCTGGCTCGATTTCTATCCCGGGTATATGTATGTGCTGACGGAAAATGTCGAGAAAGCTCGAGCAGAAGAAACTCAGAATAGGGAAGCCCGTGACAAGGAGGGGTTCGACCCAGGAGCCGTGACCACAGGCCTCCAGGGCGACGTGATTCAACCCTTAGTCCTCAGGGCGAACCAGGGCGATTGCGTCAAGATGACCCTGCGCAATCAAATGGACGGTGAAGACGGCAGCCTCTTTATCCAGGCCTCGAGCATGGTCGTCAGCGCAACCGGAAAGCCGGCCACGACGACCAATCCCGATTCCATTCTAGCGCCGGGCAAGGCGCAGGAGTTCGAATGGTATATCCATCCACAGATGCAGGAAGGAGTGCGTCAATTCCACTCCTACAGCAACGACCGTGAATTGACGGTTTTGGGCCTCTTCGGAGCCTTCATCGTGGAACCAAAGGGGTCCAAGTATCTCGATTCCCTTGGGAGTGGTGGATCGGCCTCTGAGGTGAAGAGCGGCTGGCAGGTCAACATCGACAACGGGTCCGGACCGGACTTCCGCGAGTTCGTGATTTTCTATCACGAGATTGGTGACGAAGCGTTCCGGCCGTTGAACAAGAAGGGCGACTTCCTCCCTCAGCGCGATCCGTTGACCGACGCCTATCGTCCAGGTGGGCGGGCGATCAATTATCGCAGCGAACCGTTCGGCATCGATCAGATGCATCTCCAGCACGAATACTTCGGGTTCGAAGACGAATCACTTGCGTACAGCTCCTATACGTTCGGAGATACGCCGACCACGATCCCTCGCGGGTATTTGGGCGATCCGGTCAAGTGGCGGATCGTCCATGGTGGGTCGGAAGTGTTCCATTCTCACCATCCGCACAGCGGATCGATCCGCTGGCAGCGTAGTCCGGTCACGGAGCCGAATAACCTCTGGGCGGCAGGCCAGGACGGCCCGGTCAAGTATCCGATCGTCCGGACCAAGTCCGACCGCGTAGACGTGGAAGTCATCGGCCCCTCCGAAGCGTTAGACCTGGAGCCGGAGTGCGGCGGCGGCGGATGCCAACATTTGGCGGGCGAGTTCCTGTTCCATTGCCACGTGGCTCACCATTATGTGGCGGGCATGTGGGGATATGGCCGGTTCTACAACACGCTCCAAGTTGGGGCCGGGCATACCGATACGATGCCGGACCTCCGTGAGCTGCCGGATCGTCAGGGCCGGATGAAGCTCGGCGTTTCCTCCGATAAGCTCATCGGGACGACCGTTGATTGGTTCGGCAAGACCTTCAAGATTGTCGACAAGAAGCAGAAGACCAACTGGAAATCTGATCCGGTGGTCGTGAACATCAAGGACTGGGTCGAGATGTGGGTGCCGGCACAAGGTAAACCGGGCCACACCGACGACGAAAAGGGCCAGATCATGGCCTATGATGCGACCGTCTGGGACTGGAAGTGGAACGGCAACGTGGCAGTCGGTGAGCGGGAAAGTACCGCGAAGTATCCGAAGTATACCGCCGCAGCCAAGTGGGACGACAGTACGAGACCGGCCATTTTGTTCAACCCCACGACAGGTCGGATGGCCTGGCCGCTGTTCAAACCGCATTTCGGCAAGCGGGTTCCGTTCTCAGCCAACCACAATGGCGCACCCTGGCTGGAACCGATTCACCAGGATGAAAATGGCGAGCGAACCTCGGAACCGGCCAAGCCGGGTGAGCAGGGGCGATGGAGTCTCTGTCCTGAAAATGCCAATCAGAAATTTTTCAACATTCACTTTGTCCGTTTGCCCATTACCTTGGCGAAAAAACAGGGGAATGAGCCACCGATCGTGGATAAGGACGGCTTGATCTACCTGCTGCACGAGGAAGAGCGGCTCACGAGGGCGAATGATGACCTAAAACTTCCGGCTGTCATTCGTGCCAACGTGTATGACTGTGTCGATGTGGTGCTGACCAGTGAGTGGGACGACGATGACTATACGAATTTCCAGTCGTCTAAGATCAATATCCACCCGCACTTCTTCCAATTCGATACCGGGAACTCGGACGGTGTGATTTCCGGGTTCGAATATGAGATGTCGGTGCGGCCGTTCACCATGTGGGGCAAGAAGACCAAGCATGGGCTTCCCGCACCGATGGTCGCCAAGATTAAAGGTGGGGCAAAGGCCGGTGCGAAATCGATCAAGATTCAGATGGCCCCCGGGGCCACCAAGTTCCATGTGAACACCGAAGTCATGGTGGGTATGGACTGTTTGCAGAAAGGGAACGATCCCACGGCGTCCCTTCCGCGGGACAAGAGTTGTTCGGAAGTCGCCCGTATTAAGTCAATCAAGGGTGATCAACTCACGTTCTTCAAACCCCTGAAGCATAATCATCCGGCCAATGACCTGGTCTCGCCGGAATTTGTGCGGTACCGGTGGTGGGTAGATGTCGACATGGGGACCGTCTTCTGGCATGACCATGCGTTCGGCGCGACGACCTGGCCGCACGGCGGGTTCGGCGTGACGATTGTGGAGCCCTATGGTTCGACCTATCATGATCCAAAGAACGGCAAGTTGGTCTATAGCGGCCCGATCGCAGACATTCACAGCAACGAGCCGATCGGTGCCGGGGTCAGTGGCAGCTTCCGCGAACTGATGGTCTCCATCCATGACACGGTGCCACATACCGTCAACGTGATCGAAGCCGGGAATCCGCCAGGACAACCGGTGGAGGTGGCGCTGGAGGCGGGTAAGACCGTGTCCTTCCAGATGCCTGAGAAAATCCTTAAGTCACCGAACCCCTATATCAACGGGGGAACGCATACGACCGGCAGCGGGTTTAACTTCCGCGCCGAACCGTTTGCGCAACGGCTGGCGAATAATCCGGATACGTCGAAGCTGTTCAGCAGCGCGATCCACGGAGACCCAGACACGCCTCTCCTACGGGCGTACACGGGCGATACCATGGTGTTCCGTCTGCTGCATCAGCTGATGAACGAATCGCACGTGTGGACGATCGCCGGGCATACCTTCCTCACGGAACGGTACGCGGCGGATGCCAACCGGAAGAACTCGATCCACGTCGGAATCGCCGAGCGGTACGATCTTGTGACCAAGGCCGGCGGCTTCCAGGGGATGCCTGGAGACTACATCCACTTTAACGGACGGACGTCACACTTCGCCGAGGGTGGATGGGGGATCGTGCGAGTGCTCGATAAAGAGGTGCCCGATTTGAAGCCCTTACCGAAGGGCACCAATCCCAAGGGTATTCCGGCCACACCGGGTTCTGTTTGCCCGGCGGATGCCCCGATGAAGAACTTCAACGTCGTTGCCGTCGATCGGCCGATGAAGCTTAATCCAAAGGCACCGGACGCGATCGAAGTGGACTTCGAGCGAAAGATCGAAATGACCATGCCAGAAGGCAAGATCTTCGCGCTCGAAGAGGAAGCGACGAAGGTTGCCAGTGGAGCCACGCCGCATCCATTGACGTTGCGTGTGAACCTTGGCGACTGCATCAAAGTGAATCTAAAGAATAAGATGAAGGCGAGCCGGGCATCCTTCTTCGCGCCAGGCTTGGCCTTTGATCCGAAGGACAGCCAAGGGCTGAACGTTGGCAAGAACGGCGGCGATCAGACCGTCGCTCCGGGTGAGGCACGCACCTACACCTACTACGCGCATCCTGATAATAAGGAGACGACGTCGCTGGTGTGGGACGGTGGCAACATCGTGGTCAATCCGCGCAACGGATTGTACGGTGCCATCATCGTCGGTCCGCGAGGATCTCAATATCGCGATCCAATCACCGGTGCGGATCTCTCGCAGAAGAATTCCTGGAGAGCCGATGTCATCGTGGACGCGAGCCTGCCTGAGAATGTGGGCAAGCGGAACTATCGCGATGTTGCGTTGTTCTTCCAGGATGAAGATAACATCATCGGAACCGCCTTCATGCCGTATGTGCAGAATGTGGCGGGCCTGACGTCGGTGAACTACCGCGCCGAGCCGTACTTGTTCCGTGAGGACCAAGGCTGTTCATTGGGCAAGATTTTCCAGCCCTGCGTGGTGGACAAGCCCGAAGATCCGGTGACACCGCTGATCGAGGCCCATGCGGGTGATCCAGTCCGGATTCACCTGATCGGGGCCAACAGCGAGCAAAATGGGATGTTCGGTGTCGAGGGGCACGAGTGGCCAATCGAACCGTATATGCCCGGAGCCGACATGATCAGCGTCGTTGAGTATGCAGGCTCTGAGACGCTCGACGTCTTCCTGCGCGGCGGCGCGGGTGGGCCCTATCGTCAGGTTGGGGACTTCGTCTGGTCCAACCAGCGGCTGCCGTACACGCAGTCGGGGCAATGGGGATACCTCCGTGTCTTGCCGGTGGGTGATAACAGAATCCAACCGTTGGGCAGTGCTTCAGCCGGAAGCAAGCGAGCTGAAGAAGAACCAGCGGTGAAAGCCGTTCCGACCGCTATGAAGTAAGCGGACAGGAAGGGGTTGAAATCTAGGTGGGGGAGTCGTGTGATTCACACGACTCCCCCACTTGTGTTTTTGATCGTTGCGCCTCTATCGTGTATACCGTGAATACTCGATAGAGAAGGTTCATGAAGGAGGCAATAATGAACGTTACACGGATCACGCGATTGGTGACTGGCTTGGCCATCGTTGCGTTGAGCGGTCAGGCAGCAGCGTATGAGGAAATCACGGTTTCTGAAGGTGGAGCCATCATGGGTACCGTGAGTTTGCAAGGTCAAGTGCCGAAACCAAAAGGTTACAATCTGACGACATTGCCTGATGCATTCTATTGCGGCCGTATTTCAGACGGAAAGGGATGGCGCATCTTACAGCCGTTCAACGTTGGACCGAAGGGAGAATTTCGGGAGGTTGTGGTCTATCTGGAAGGGGTCGAAAAGGGAAAACGGTTCGAAGAAGGAGGTGTTCCCCAGATCGAAGCAAAGGATTGCCTGTTCCTCCCCTTTACGACGGTGGTGAGGGACGACCAATCGGTAACGGTCGTCAACATGGATCCGGTCATGCACGATATTCAAGCCTATGAAACGTCTCATCTGGGTGCACGAGTGCTGTTTAATGTTCCGCTGCCGATGAACCCACAACATCCTCGCAACTTTAAAGATCGCAGCGATGCCGCGATGTACCACAAACACATGGCTGGGGCGCCGATGAAGCAATTGGTGAATCTCAGCAAGGACCGTCGGATCTTTGTCATGCAGTGCGGCTTCCATGCGTATATGGAGAGTTGGGGTGTGGCGGTGAAGAATCCCTACTTTGCCAAGGCGGACGAGGAGGGTCGATTTACCATCACGGACGTACCGCCAGGAACCTATAAGTTGGTGGTCTGGCATCCCTATGTGAGGACCACCAATGAGCAGACGGTGGTTGTCGGTAAGAACCAGACCGTTGAAGCGAATATCACGGTTCAGGCTCCGACGGGGCGGCTCTATGCCAACGAGGTGTTGGAGCACGACTATATCCGTTACAACGTGACGGAAGAAGCGCAAAAAGAGATCGAGCCGATGCTCGAAAAGCAGCAACGGTGAGGTGAAAGAAGCATCTACACGAGTCAACACGAAAGGGATGAACGACTTCGATGCGTGCGTGGTGCTCATGGTTGCATGTCATGGGAGCTGCCTTCACCATGGCGTTGTGGGGAATCATGTTGTTCATTCCTGCATCGGCAACGGCGGACCATGAGAGCTCGAAGCAACCTCCGCTCTGGACGCCGCTCGATGAACCGGAACGATTGGCCACGATAGACAATCCGGGTGGGATGGTGCTTGTGTCCGCCGGAGAGTTCCTTATGGGGAGCGATCCCCATAAGGATCGTGCCGCGGGTCCGCAAGAGTTGCCACAACATCGGGTCCACCTCGATGCATTTTGGATAGATCGTTATGAGGTCTCAAACGTTGAGTACCTCAGGTTCGTACTTGGGACGGGGGCGGATTGGCCGATGTTTTGGCGGGAGAGTCCATTTCCAGAAAAGAATGTGCTCCATCCTGTGATCAATGTCAGTTGGCTTGAGGCGGATGCCTACTGTCGATGGGCGGGGAAGCGCTTACCGACCGAAGCCGAATGGGAGAAGGCGGCTCGAGGGGTAGATGGGCGGATCTTTCCCTGGGGTAATGAGCCGGCTGGTTGGATGAAGAGCAACATCGCCCATCCTGGATCGAAACGCGGATTCAAGTATCCGCCGCTGGCCAATATCAATCGCTATGACAAGGGAGCGAGTCCCTATGGCGTCTATCAAATGGCGGGCAATGTCAGTGAATGGGTGTCGGATTGGTTCGATCCTGAGTACTACCGCCATACTCAAGACAGGAATCCCCAAGGGCCCAAAACCGGAGAACTGAAAGTCTTTCGTGGCGGCTCCTGGAATGAGGACCCAGAAGTTGCTCGATCTGCCGGTCGCAATGCCGGTCTTCCCGATCGGAAGAGCTATTTAACCGGGTTCCGCTGCGCCAAGTCCGGAGATGGCGTGACTGGTCAAGCCTCCCATTCGGGCCGAGCAGGTGATCTGCTCAGTGCGAAGTTTCTCACCCAATGAATAAGTGGGTCGGAAGCGGTCAAGGGGCGGAGACCGGAGGTCCAGGGTGTCTCGTAAATCTTGATAAAAACTCCGATCTTGAGATGAACATGATCCCTGCGATTGATCATGAGACGCTATGTACTCAACTCTGGTAATTCTTCACATACTCGCCGCCGTGATCTGGATAGGAGGGATGATTTTCCTTTCCTTGGTCCTGGCCCCTTTGGTGAGGGGACGGAAAGCGGTGCCGGAATTCATGGCGCTGTTTCGGTCTGCGGCACTACGGTTTCGCCCTATTGTCTGGGTTGCCATTGCGGTCTTGCTTACAACAGGTCCGCTCCTACTATCTCAACGGGGAATCCAGGTGACTAGCCCGGCTGCGTGGCCGGGTATCGTGACGGTAAAATTGACGCTGGTTGGCCTGCTGGTGGTCCTGACGCTTCTCCATGATCTTGTCTTCGGCCCTCAGGTCAGCCGAGTCAGTGCGATACCTGAATCCCAGCGGACAGCGGGAGATCGGGTCGTCTTCAAGAGCGCACGTTTGTTGCCGAGATTCTCATTGCTCATCGCGCTGGCCGTGGTCATTGCAGCGGCGATACTGGCACGGTCTTAAAACTATGCGCATGTTGCCTTTTGCTACAGCGATACTCTCTACTCTGTTGCGAGGCTCCCCTTCAGGCAGACACACCGTACGCTTCCTATCCTCACATCCTTCGTATCTTCCTGAAATCTTTCAGGCTCTCAACTGAAGGGACTGGGTTCTCTCCTTGCAATCGTCTGCCAGCATTGGAGGGAAGGGTTCGTTGTACCTAGAACGTTTTTCAAAAGGAGTCAGATGAAAAGTCGCCTATGCATTGTCGGGTTCTTTTTATGGGTCATCACAGTGGTTATCGGGGGATGGCTCTTCGTGAAGGGTTGGACGGCGGAGGGAAGTGACGGGCGGACTGAAATCCTCTTGGCGCCGGCTGAGCGGGATCAGATCCTCGCGGAGATGCGGCATCTTTTGAAAGCGGTAGACGGCATCATCAGGGGATTGGGAGAACCGAAACCTGATCTGAACGCAATAGAAGCAGCAGCCCGAGGGGCTGGGATGAACATGGCCGCAGACGTGGAGCCGGCGATGATGGCCAAGCTGCCGCTCCCCTTTAAACAGCTTGGCATGTCGATCCACAAGGATATGGATACGCTGGCTGATGCGATTGGACAGAATGAGACACCGCAACAAGTCTTACAACGATTGTCGAGCATGACGGCCCGCTGCACGGCCTGTCACGACATGTACAGATTCGGAACAAGTCAATAGCTATCAGTATTCAGCAATCAGTAGAAGAAAGAGAATCTGAACCGCAGCGAATCTATTTTCTACGTAGTGACTCACACTGGATGAGAGCTCCTGTCATGGCCGGATGGCACAAGCCTCGAAAGGCGCAAAGTCCGCCATAACCGAGAGCAATGTCGCTCTGGTAAAGTCCTCACGGAGGTGTTTATGAAATCCAGAATTATCATGAGTGCGGCTCTAGCTGCAGCCATGCTGTTGCCGGTTGGTTTTGTGGCGATCGGGTCGGCACAGGATCTTGACCGTGACCGCGATCAACTCAAGACACAGCAGCAACTAAAAGATAGGGACAAGCTGCAGACCAAAGATCAGCCGAAAGACAAAGAGCAGCTCAAGGAGCAGGAACGGACGCGTGAGCATGAACGGGTAAGGGAACATATGCAGACAGAGCGCCCCGAAAGACCGCAGCATGAAAGTCCGGAACGGCCTGAGCGGGGTGGCGGAACCCGTGGCCGATAGTAAAGGGAAACCACGGTGTTGACCGTTGTGTGCTGAGTTGGTGGCTCGACCCAGCACTCGGTATGGGAGGTGAACGATGGCACGAGTGGCGATTATCGGCGCATCAATCGGCGGGTTGCCCGCTGCTTATGAAGCACGGGCGCTGTTGGACAAGAAACATACAGTAACCGTCATTTCAAACGTCGGCTCGTTTCACTTCGTGCCGTCAAATCCCTGGGTTGCGGTTGGCTGGCGCACGCGCAAGGACATCAGCTTCGATTTGGGTCCAGTGCTGGCCAAGAGGGGAATCGAATTCGTTCATGCCACGGCCGATCGGATTGAACCGGAACAGAACCGCGTCGTTACGGCGAAGGGAGAAGTGCCGTACGACTATCTCATCATCGCCACGGGTCCAAAGCTGAGCTTTTCCGCTGTGCCTGGCCTCGGGCCCAGCGGGTATACGCAGTCGGTCTGCACCGTCGATCACGCTGAACAGGCGTGGGGCGCATACCAGAGTTTCTTGAAGGAGCCAGGCCCGATCGTCGTCGGTGCGGCGCAAGGTGCCTCTTGTTTCGGTCCGGCTTATGAAACGGCCTTCATCCTGGAGGCAGACTTGCGGAAGAAGAAGCTTCGGAAAAAGGTACCGATCTATTTTGTGACACCGGAACCCTATATCGGTCACATGGGCTTGGCTGGTGTCGGGAAATCTCAGAGGCTGATGGAGGACGAGTTCGCCGAGCATTCAATCAAGCCGCTCCACAACGCGGCGATCAAAGAAGTCCAGCCTGGGAAGATGCTGTTGGAAGATGGCCAGGAGATCCCCTTCCGTTACTCAATGATGATTCCGCCGTTCGCCGGAGTTGACGCGGTGGCGGGGACGCCGGGCCTGTGCAATCCCAAAGGCTTCGTCAATATCGATGCGTACCAGGCGAATCCCAAGTACAGGAATATCTACTCGGTTGGGGTGTGCGTTGCGATTCCACCGGTCGAGCAGACGCTGGTTCCGACCGGCGCGCCAAAAACCGGGTACATGATCGAATCGATGGTGTCGGCAGCCGTTCACAATATCAAAGCGGATATTGAGAATAATCCGAAGAAGGAAACCGCCACCTGGAACGCCATCTGTCTCGCCGATATGGGGGATACGGGGATGGCCTTTGTCGCATTGCCGCAGATGGCTCCACGCAACGTCACGTGGGCCAGGAAGGGTAAATGGGTGCATCTTGCAAAAATTGCCCTCGAAAAGTATTTTCTGATGAAAATGAAGAAGGGCGTGAGTGAGCCGTTCTTCGAAAAGGCGATTCTCCACGGCATGGGGATTACCAAGCGCGAAAAGACTCTCTAGGGATTCAGATCCATGACCTCTGCTCGACAGATCAAGCTCGTCATTGTAGGTGGAGTGGCAGGCGGCGCAAGTGCCGCTGCCAGAGCGCGACGACTTGATGAATCGGCCCAGATCGTCCTGTTCGAGCGTGGCGCACATGCAAGTTTTGCCAACTGTGGGCTGCCGTACTATCTGGGTGGAGAAATCTCGGATCGCAATGATCTCCTGGTGGCTGATCCAGAGACTCTCAAGGGATCACTCGCGCTCGACGTTCGAACAACGACGGAGGTGGTTGCGATTGATCGGGTGGCGAAAGAGGTCGAAGTGCACGAGCTCAATACAGATAGGAGGTATCGTGAGCCGTATGACTTCTTGATCCTTTCATCCGGGGCTGCTCCGCTTCGGCCCACCAACCTGCTGGCCAAGGTCGGGTTGAAACATCCGCGTGTCGTGAGCCTTCGTAACCTGGAGGATGTGGACCAGCTCAAGGGGATTGTGGACGGTGGCGTTCAGAAAGCAATTGTCCTAGGGGGCGGGTTCATCGGGGTGGAAGTCGCCGAACAACTCGTCCACCGAGGTGTGACCACGACGTTGGTCGAGAAGAATCCGCAAGTGTTACCCCCATTCGACGCGGAAATGGTTGTGCCGCTTGAGCAGGCGTTGGTCGAACGGGGCGTTGCCCTGCATCTAAGCGATGCCGTGGTCGATCTGGAACCGGACGGCCACGGTGTACGAGCCATTCTCACCGACGGTCGGGTCCTGGAAGGCGATGTGGTCGTCCTGGCCATCGGGGTGCAGCCGGAAAACCTATTGGCTCAGGCTGCTGGTCTCAAAACCAACGATCGCGGTGCGGTGAAGGTTAACGAACATCTGCAGACCAATGACCCACATATTTATGCAGTCGGCGATGTCATCGAGGTGCCGGACCCAATACTGGGAGGATTGACCCACATTCCACTGGCAGGTCCTGCGAATCGCCAGGGCCGGTTGGCAGCAGATCACATCGTAGCCAGGGTACAGGGAAGGGGCGACTCTGTCCCGCCTTATCGAGGGAGTCAGGGAAGCGCGATCGTACGAGTCTTTGACTTGACTGCCGCCATCACCGGGAAGTCTGAGAAGGCACTCCAGCGGGCCGGCAAGGAACGGCATCGCGATTACGAGGTGATCTATGTGCATCCCTATCACCATGCCCATTATTACCCTGGGGCGAAGCGGCTCACGATCAAGCTGATCTTCGAAACGTCTTCAGGGCGAATCCTTGGCGCCCAAGCTGTGGGCGAAGAAGCGGTCGATAAGCGGATCGACGTGCTTGCCATGGCGATTCAAATGGGAGGCACTGTGTTCGATCTGGAGCAGGCCGAGCTGTGCTACTCTCCGCAATATGGCAGCGCGAAGGATGCCATTAATCTCGCGGGATTTCAGGCGGCCAATGTGGTGCGCGGCGGCACGATCCCGATCACTCCGGCCGAGTTGCAAGCCGCATTGGAGACAGCACCCCCGCCGATGGTCGTCGATGTGCGGAGTCCCACTGAGTTCGCCGAGGACCATATTCCTGGTTCCGTCAACATCCCCTTGCCGGAATTGCGCATGCGGGTGGGAGAGCTGCCGACTGATCGGCCAGTCGTTACCTACTGCGCGGTCGGGCAGCGTGGATATTTTGCCGAGCGAGTGCTCCGGCAGGGGGGCGTGACGGCTGTTCGTAACCTGACCGGAGGGTTTGTCAGCTGGCAGAGGCTCGTTTTGGGGTCTGTGTGAATCCTTTGCTTTAGGGCAGTCTCTCATGAGCAAGAAGCAAAGGAGGGAGCAACCATGAAACTCAATGAACAGCTCCGATTAATCGCCGGTGTATTCGTGCTTGTCGCCGTCGTCTTGGGCGCAACGGTTCATCCATACTGGAATTATTTCGCTGCCTTTGTGGCAGTGAACCTGATCCAATCAGCCTTTACTGGCTGGTGCCCCATGATGGCGCTGTTGCGCAAGCTCGGCGTGCAGGAATGAAGGGATACAGGGATTCAGACGAGGAAGCTTGTGTCTGATGAACAGAGGCCAGCCATGACGATTCCGCTTAATCTCGAAGGTGCATTCGACAGTGAGCAGGTCTTGCGCGAGATGATTGTGCATCGCAAGGTCTGTTTCGATCACAATCCCTTTTATGTAAAAGATGGGTCAGGGGGGATCGTTCAAATCGGGTTTCAACTGAACCTCTACTCAGCCTTTCAGGATCCTAAGCATCTGCCGTCAGGCGAAGACCCGGAGCTGCGCGAGTTAATCGGGGAGCTGCGCCGCCTCTGTCGTGTGTTCTTTCAGTCTTTGGACCTTCTGAAACCCTGCGAGCATCCCGAGCCGCCGATGCATCGGATCATGTATTCTCCGGAACGACAGTATCGTGCGGAGGTCTGCCTTCAAATCCCCATTTTCGATCGCGGGCATTACGGGGCGAAGCCGGACCGCAAACTTGAAGAGTTGCTGGCGACGGCTGAATGTCTCCTTCGCCAGTTGGGGGCCAGGCGTGGTATATGGGACGATCAGAAAGCGCATGCACAACCGGAGGATCGCTGTGAGGACCACGCTCGCGCGGCCACTGGTGGATCGTGAGCCGGGATGAATGTACGGTACAGTGCAGATGACGGTCAGATCCGTGACACGCCTACTCGTTGCCATAGCGCTTCTGGCCGGTTGTGGGTCGAAGGAGGAACCGGCCACAACAGTGGTGTCGGCCGTTCCAGAAAAGACCATTCAGGCTTCGGTTGTCGAGGTGAAGCCGACTCCGGTGCCGATCCGTGTTGAAGTGACCGGTCAGGTCGCTGCGATTTTCCAAGCTACACTCTCTAGCCGCATTCAAGGCACGATCGACAAACTCCTCGTTCGGGAAGGCACGAAGGTCTCCAAAGGTCAGGTGCTGATCAAGCTGGATAGCCGCGACCTTCAGGCAGACTTGGCTCGTGCCAACGCCGACGTCGAGAATGCGAAGGCTCACCTCGATCGTATGGACCAGCTGTACTCGCAAGATGCGGTGTCAAAACAGGAGATGGAGAATGCGACCAGGGCCTACCGAGTTGCGGAAGCGAATCGCAAGGCGGTGGAGGCGCAGCTCAGCTACACGGTGGTGAGAGCACCGTTCGACGGTGTCATCACCGAAAAGAACGTGGAAGCCGGAGAATTGGCCTCTCCGGGTCAGCCGTTACTCAAGATGGAGGATCCTCGGCGTCTCCGGCTGGAAGCCACCGTGGCGGAAGGTGATCTGAAGTCCGTTTCCAACGGGGACAAAATTCCTGTCGTCGTTGATGCGTTAGGAGGAGATGTCTTGACCGGGAAGGTCAGTCAAATTCTGCCTGCCGGAGACCCGCGGACCCACACCTTTATGGTGAAGGTTGATTTGCCCGACACGTCCGGACTGAAGACCGGCATGTTCGGTCGGTTCCAGCTCGACAAGGGTGTCACGCCGACCATTCTTGTTCCGTTGGCCGCCGTCGTCGAGCGTGGCGAACTGACCAGCCTCTATGCGGTGGAAGCGGATCAAGTCGCTCGGCTTCGGTGGGTCAAACTTGGGCGGCGTTTCGAACAACAGGTGGAGATCCTTTCAGGTCTCAACGAGGGCGAACGAGTCTTGACTGACGGCAGCCGGGGAGTTGATGGGGCGACAGTCCAGATCACCGAGACGGTGGCTGCCCCAACGCCGAAATAACGCGTCGATCGTCGCGGGTCAACCGGTAGCCGGCGACAGACCCAGGGAAGAACCATCTTGGTTTGTGACGAATGAGGCATGACGAACTATCGCCCGGGACTCAGTGGCCGCATCGCCGCCCTCTTCATCGACAGTAAGCTCACGCCGCTCATCATGGTCGGCGTGCTGGTGCTGGGCCTGTTTGCGGTGATCGGTACTCCTCGTGAGGAGGAGCCGCAGATCGTGGTGCCGATGGCCGATGTCTGGCTGCCGTTTCCCGGTGCCTCGGCCAAGGTCGTCGAAGAACAATTCACCAAGCCGTTTGAACGGAAAATCTCCGAGATCAAAGGCGTCGAATACGTCTATTCCATTTCACGCCCAGGCGGTTCGCTGATCATCGTCCGCTTCTATGTCGGCCAGCCGATGGAGGAGAGTCTGGTCGATGTGTACGACAAACTTATGTCGAACCAAGATCTGATACCGCCGGGCGCCGAACCGTTTCTGGTCAAACCGAAAGATGTGAATGACGTTCCGATCGTCACATTCACCCTCTCCAGCCAGCGTTACGGAGACGTTGAGCTCCATAGCCTCGCCGAACAGGTCTTAGAGGAAGTCAAGAAGGTGTCCGGCACATCGGCTGGGTTTATTGTCGGCGGAAGGCCACGGGAACTCGGGATTCAAATCGACCCGACTCGACTGAAGGCGTACGGACTCACTCCCTTACAGGTCGCGAACGTGGTGCGTGGGGAGAATCGAGCCTTGTCGACGGGTCGCTTCGACAGCCGCAATCAGAGTGTGCTCGTGGAGACCGGCCGTTTCATCCGATCGCGGGAAGATCTCGAGGCTCTGGTGGTCGGCGTCAGAGAGCGGCGACCGGTCTATCTGCGCCAAGTGGCGGACGTGACCGACGGCCCCGCGGAAGCGACGAGTTACGTCTGGTTTGGGCAGGGCGCCAGAGGTGCCCATGAAATGTCAGAGGTGAAACGTGAAGGGGGGCTTACGAACGACGCTTCACGAGACACGCTTCACGAGTCACCGGCCATCACCGTGGCCATCGCGAAGCAGGCCGGTGTGAATGCCGTGACCGTCGCCGCCGATGTGATCCGCAAGGTCGATGACATGAAAGGCCTTGTCATTCCGTCGGATGTGCGCGTGACCGTCACTCGTGACTATGGTGAGACGGCCCAAGAAAAGGCCAATGAATTGTTGTGGCATCTGCTCATCGCCGTCGTGGCGGTGGTCCTCTTTCTGGGCGTCGCGTTGGGGCTACGACCGGCGCTTGTCGTGTCGATTGCCATTCCCCTGACCCTGGCACTCACGTTGTTCACATCGATGGTGATCGGGTACACGATCAACCGTGTCACGTTGTTTGCGCTGATCTTTTCAATCGGTATTCTCGTGGATGACGCGATTGTCGTCGTCGAAAACACGTACCGGCATCTGAAAATGCGCCTTGCGTCGCATCACGAAGCCTCCATCAAGGCGGTGGATGAAGTCGGGAACCCCACGATCCTGGCGACGTTCACCGTGATCGCCGCACTCCTGCCGATGGCCTTTGTATCCGGCCTGATGGGCCCCTACATGAGACCGATTCCCGTCAATGCCTCTATCGCCATGTTTTTTTCGCTCCTCGTCGCGTTCGTCGTGATTCCCTGGTTTTGCCAGACCTGTTATCGCCCAGGAGCCGTCGTGGCCGGTGTCGACCATGAGGGAGATGAACGAGGACTCACCGCCCGCATCTATCGAAGCATCCTGTCTCCCTTACTGGTCCATCCGATCCTGGCCTACGCCTTTCTCGCGATGGTGGCATTGTTGCTCATTGCATCGACCTTGCTGTTCTACACGCGTCATGTCGTCGTCAAAATGCTTCCGTTCGACAATAAGAGCGAAATCCAGCTGGTGATCGATATGCCGGAGGGGACGACGCTCGAGGAGACCGCACGGGTGACGCAGGCATTGACCCGCTATGTTAGGACCGTTCCCGAAGTGCGGGACTATCAAGCGTACGTCGGCACGGCGTCGCCTTTTAACTTCAGTGGGCTGGTCCGCCACTATTACTTGCGTGAACTTCCTCACGAGGCGGATATCCAAATCAATCTACTTGCGAAACACGAGCGTGACGCCCAAAGTCATGAAATCGCTCAGCGGATTCGCCCATCCGTGCAGCAAATCGCGAGAGGATTTGGTGCGAACGTCAAGATCGTTGAAGTGCCTCCCGGCCCCCCCGTGCAATCGGTGTTGGTCGCGGAGGTGTACGGGCCTGATTACAACAGGCAGCTCGCGGTAGCCCGTGAGGTGCGGACCTTGTTCGAAACCACGTCGGGAGTGGTGGATGTGGATGACTATATCGAAGAGGACCAGACGAAATATGTCTTCACGGTGGATCGGGCAAAGGCCGCCCTCGCCGGGATTCCGAGCCAAGACATTGTGCATACCCTCCGCATGGCGCTCCAGGGAGCCAAGGTTGGGCTGGTCCATATTCCTCAAGAGAAGAGCCCGGTTCAAATCGTGTTACGCTTGCCGCTCGCCGAGCGGACCGGCCTGGAGCATCTGGGCGAGATCGGGATGCGTACGAGTACCGGCGGCATCGTCCAACTATCCGAACTGCTCAACATCGAGAAGACGGTTCAGGACAAGGCGATTTATCACAAGAATCAGAAGCCGGTAGTCTATGTGCTTGCCGATGTCGGTGGGCCTGGAGCTGAACAAGCCGAGAGTCCGGTCTACGGCGTGCTCGGAGTCGGAAAAAAGTTGGAAGAGTTTCGTCCTGCCGAAGGGTATCAGATCGAGGAATACTACGCGGTTCAACCCTGGTCGGAAGAGAGGCTTGCCATGAAGTGGGATGGGGAGTGGCACATTACCTATGAAACGTTCCGTGACATGGGGATCGCCTTTGCGGTGGCCATGTTACTGATCTATCTATTGATCGTCGGACAGTTCCAATCCTTCATCACCCCGTTGATCATCATGGCTCCCATCCCGTTGACGCTGATCGGCATTCTACCGGGTCATTGGCTGACCGGATCGTACTTCACTGCCACCTCGATGATCGGATTCATCGCGCTTGCGGGTATCATCGTGAGGAACTCGATCCTCCTCGTCGATTTCATCCAACTCCAAGAGCGAGCCGGGGTTTGCTTATCAGATGCCGTGATCAAAGCGGGTGCCATACGAACCCGCCCCATCCTACTGACCGCCGCGGCGCTGATGGTGGGCGCGTTTGTCATCATTCTCGACCCGATTTTCCAAGGGTTGGCCGTCTCGTTGCTGTTCGGGGTCGGTGCTTCCACCTTGCTGACCCTCGTCGTCATTCCGGTGCTCTACTATCATATGATGGGGAGACCGGATGGCCCGAACCGTGCTGATGGTCAAGAAGTCTCGGGAAACGGAGACTCCATTTCTCATCGAGAACCATCACGGATAGTCCCTGCCTAATTGCGTCGTCAGAACGTAAAAGCTCTCCTCCACGGGTAAGAAAATGGCCTATCATTACCCTTTTCGTATTCTGATCTTGGTCGCCGGATCCTCCTTCTAGCGTAAGAGAATTGATCAGTAATGGTGATGGTGTGGCTTGCTAGCAATTTGGCTGGTATGAATTGCTACGGAACCCAGGTCGTTGCCTAGTTCTGAGTAGACCAACACTCCTCTAAACTACCGTTTGCATTGTGGTGGTCATACGACGAACTCTGGGGCTCGGGAGCTCGGATGACCGTAGCGGGGATCTCATCCTTGACCAGCTCCGCTCACGAACGTACCTCTTGACCACATCAAAATAGCGGAAGGGTCGAAGCCGATGGGGTCTCATTCCTGCAGGACAACAGAAAGCATCTTTCCGTCTCTGTATCCATTTCGATTCATCCGGCACGTATCGAATTCGATTCAGTACGCTCGTATGAACAGTACAGCACAAGCAAGAGATGCAACAAATCAACGTCTTAGCCAAACATCCGTAGTGGTGCATTTATTGCGTATCCTGTCAGTAACCGTGGTCCCCAGAGGCATGCATTCCTAGGAGCTGACCGGATGCACCAGATCGAAGAAATGATTGGAACGAGTTCTGCCATGTGTGCGGTGGGTAACTTAGTCATGAAGGTGGCGAAGACGGACCTGCCTGTTCTGATCACCGGTGAAACGGGCACGGGCAAGGAACTAACCGCGCAAGCGATCCATGAGCAGAGCCTCCGGAAAAAGGGCTCCTTTGTGCCGATCAATTGCGGCGCCATCGCAGAAACCTTGGTGGAGTCTGAACTGTTTGGGCATGAACGTGGAGCCTTTACCGGTGCGGTGCAACAGAAGAAAGGCAGGGTGGAAGCGGCGACCGGCGGGACCTTGTTTCTGGATGAGATTGGCGATCTGCTTTCGTCTCTTCAGGTCAAACTGCTCCGCTTTTTGCAGAAAGGCACATTCGAACGGGTCGGCGGTCAAGAAACGCTCCACGTGGATGCTCGAGTCATTGGCGCGACCCATGTGGATCTCAAGACTGCGATGGAGCAGAACCGGTTTCGAGAGGATCTCTACTATCGGCTTGGGGTGCTGCACATTCACCTCCCACCGCTTCGCGAGCGGGGTGAAGACATCCTGCTCATGGCTATGCGCTTTCTCACACGAGCGGCCGCAGTGAATACCAAGGAGATACGAGGCTATACCTCAGACGCGCTCGACGCGATTCGTTCCTACCATTGGCCCGGGAACGTGCGGGAGCTGAGCAACCGAGTCCGGCGTGCCGTCGTGATGGCCGAGGGAGTGGAGATTACGACGCGGGACCTGGATTTGACCAGTGAGGTGATCGACGGCGGAGGAAACTCCCTAGATTCCCTAAAAGCTGTCCAACGTCGGATTGAAGTCGAGCTGATCGTCAAGGGGATCAGCTTGCATCAGGGAAATCTGACGCGAGTGGCTCGCGACCTTGATGTGAGTCGAACCACTTTGTATCGCAAGCTTAGAGATTACAACCTACAATGCCTCGTGCCCCCTGCTCATCCTGTAGTGCCGTTGCCATCAGCATTCCCAATTAAAACACCGTCTTCAACCGACCATCCCGTCCTCTGAGTCTGGCGCCGGCAATATTCACGTGAGAAACAGAGCCAAACCCTAGTTTCACGCGATTCGTCGTCTGTCTACATTGAAGTATCTGCAAAAGGACGAGAAGATGAGACAGGATAAGACACGAACGACCTCCATTGATCGAGTCCGAAACGCGCTCGAACAACTGGATGCTGACTGCGCACTGAAAGAGGTGGTGGACCTCTGTCCCGAGTTGAACTGGTGTCAGATCTTCCTGGCCATCGACCACTTGAGCCAGGAAGGACAAGTCCAGGTGATGTTGGATGCCGGCGGGACCTATACGGTACGGACAAGTCAATCTGATTAGCCGTGCATTGACCCAAGCCTGGACCCCAAACTAAACAGGAATCCCTATGCCGACATATTCAGTCTCCCAGGGTCGGAGTTCAACGCGACGCCGATCCCCGAAGAGGTGCATTCGTCTGTTGCTTGTCGACGACCACAGCATGGTTCGACAAGCTCTGCGCAACCATATTGTCCAATGGCCTGATATTGAGTTAGTGGGCGAGGCAGCTGATGGTGAAGAGGCGGTCCGGCTGGCCGACACATTGAGCCCGGACGTGGTTGTGATGGACATTCGTATGCCGAGGATGAACGGCATCGAAGCGACAGGACTAATCTTGCGAGCGCATCCCTCTGTATGCATCATCGGTCTCTCGTTTGAGGCGGGAACAAATCAGCAAGAAGCCCTATTGAAGGCTGGCGCATGCACGGTGCTTGACAAGGGGACATCGCCCGAACGGTTGCGCAATACCATCTCTCAGGCCGTCGATCGGTACCGGGGCGCGTGTTTACCCAGAGGCCGATAATGGTTCGGCCGGGACACAAGTTCTTGAGGTGCCAGCCCGCTCCTCGCTCTTGCGAGGGATTTACTCCGACATCTAGAATGGTTGAATGGGGTTACCCTCCCTTCATAACCCGACCAAAGCGTTTACTTCATCCACAGTTAGTGGTCCTCCTGCACCTATTCCAGCGCTTCGAAGTGAGACCAAGTTAGACAAGGAAAACTATCTGGTGTTGAGTAGCTGGCTCGTTTCCGCTGGGATTGCCGGCGCTCTGTTTGCGATCGATTTATTGTCTCCGCTCGGCTATGCGGTATGTATGCTCTATGTATTACCGATTCTCATCACTCGGTTGACGCCGGATCTGCAGAGCACCATGATCATGGCCGGAGCAACCGTCTCGCTGACCTGGGCAGGAGCAGAACTGTCTCCTGGCGCGATCGCGCAGCACGATAGCTCGAATCGGGTCATGGCAACGGGGCTGTTGCTCGGCATCGCCTGGATCTTGGTCACGCAAAAACAGTCGGCACGTCAGGTTAAAGCGGCGCAGGATGCCAAGTATGAAAGCGAAGAACGGCTGCGTCTGTTCATCGAGCACGCCCCAGTAGCCCTTGCCATGTTCGACCGTGACATGCACTATCTCGCCGTGAGTCGCCGATGGATCACGGACTATGGTCTGAGTGACAGAGACGTGATCGGTCACTCACACTATGAAATCTTCCCCGAGATCACAGATCGGTGGAAGGCCGTTCATCAACAGGGGCTAGCAGGGGCGACTCTGAGAGAAGAGGAAGACCGCATCGAGCGAGCCGATGGTTCTGACCGGTGGCTGTGCTGGGAAGTGAGGCCGTGGAAAACGGACGGGGGACGTGTGGGAGGCATCGTGATCTTTACTGAGGATGTCACCGAGCGCAAAAAGGTCGAGCAGGAACTGCTCGATCATCAAGCGCAATTGCAGGACCTGACTGGCAAGCTGCTTACGGCACAGGAAGAGGAACGGAAGAGAATCGCCCGCGACCTCCACGATGATTTCACCCAACAGCTGGCAGCCCTGACGATCGATCTTCAAAGACAGGCTGCTCTAGCGTCTGAATCGGGTAAGCCCCCTGTCAGTCTCCTTGTACAAATGGGGAAAAAGACGGAGCAGCTCACGACCGAGTTGCAACACTTAGCCCATCAGCTGCATCCATCCCTGCTCGAGCACGTGGGCCTGGAAGCCGCCATCCGCGAATGTGTGGATGAATTTTCCACACGAAACGGATTGACGACAGAGATTGTGGTGCGCGAGGTGCCGGGCGGAATCTCGCTCGCGCAGGCGACTTGTCTCTATCGCGTGTTGCAGGAAAGTCTCCAGAACGTGAAGAAACATGCCAAGGCCACCAACATCCTTGTCCGCCTTCAGCGCACCAGGGATGGGTTGGAACTATGTATCCAGGACGACGGGCTCGGGTTTGACCAGTCGGAGGAAGGCATACGTCACAAGAGGTTGGGTTTGACCAGCATGGCGGAACGTGTGAAGGCCCTCAATGGCACGTTTCGTATAGAGAGCACAGCTGGCTTGGGCACGGAGGTCCATGCCTGGGTGCCGATGTCGGAGGTAACGAGCGACCGCTGAGGTCAGGCGGTACCTGCTATCCCTGGCATTGGGACCTGTCTTTAGGTTAGCGAGATGATTTCGAGAGGGTAACGATGAAAAAACCCCGCGTGCTGATGGCCGATGATCATTCCATTCTACTGGCCGGAGTTCGTAAACTACTCGAAGACCAGTATGATGTGGCCGGAATGGTCGAGAACGGTCGGGCCTTGATCGAGGCGGCAGAACGGCTCGTGCCCGACCTGGTCTTATTGGATATCTCTATGCCGCTGTTAAACGGTTTTGAGGCAGCCCGCCAACTCAAGAAAGTGCTGCCGGAGACGAAGATCCTCTTTCTCACGATGCATGCGAGCCCACAGTATGCCACTGAAGCCTTCAAAGCTGGAGGCCACGGCTACCTGTTAAAACAGTCTGCCGTCTCGGAATTACCGCAGGCGATCGAGGCCGTCTTGGACGGGAAGTACTATTTGACTCCGTCTATTGCGAGACCGGTCATAGAAAAAGCCTTGAAGGCCGAAGAACTGCCGGTGGTGAGAGGATCCGTTGAGCACTTGACCCCTCGACAGCGCGAAGTGTTGCAATTGATCGGGGAAGGGAAGGCAACCAAGGAGATTGCCGAATTGCTGAGGCTATCCGTGAAAACCGTTGAGTTCCATAAGAACTGCTTGATGAAGGACCTGGATATTCATACGACAGCTGAATTAGTACGCTACGCCATTGTGCAAGGACTTGCGACCGAGCACCCTCAACCCACCTCTCCCCAATCCTCCTAAAACTCCTACAAACGCCCCATTGGTCTTGGCTCTGTTGTTGTAGCCCCAGCCTGGATCGTGAAGGGATCCCCTAGCTGGATTTCACGGGTCGAACTTGCCGATGCGACCCGGTCGCATACCAAGTTGCCTGAATATATTCCAGATAACATTAGAGCAGGAATTAGAGCCAACCCCTAGTTGTTGGACCGCCCCACAGTTTGTAGATTCCTGCCCCATCGTCAGCCGGGTTTTTTGAAAATCTTCCCAAGGGAGCTTTCGCCATGATTACCCTCCTGTGGATCCTCATGGTTCTCTTTCCAGTCGCCACCCTAGCAGCCCCTGTGATCGATCACAGCGTGGTCCAGGCGCAAGCGACGCGCATCGAGCCCCTGACCATCGACGAAGTCCTGGCTCGTATCGAGCTGACCCATCCCTTGCTGCGGGCGACCGGGGTCGAACGGATGCAGGCCCGGGCGAAAATCCTGAAGGCCCTCGGGGCCTGGGAACCGAAGCTCCATAACTGGACCGAGGTCGATCGGTGGCAGCTGTATAATTTCCAGCAGAGCTTCGAGCAGCTGACGAGCGGCTATAACGACACCAAGCTCGAGGTCGGGCATCCCTGGGGCTTCACGGTCCATGCCGGGATCCGCAACGGGTTCGGGGATCGCGCTACTCTTACTGGACCGCTAGCTCCTGCGGATATTCCTGATTTCCTGGGCTTCTATAATCAGCAGCAATTCATCGTCGGGGGGTCGTTCAAGCTGCTGCGGGGCTTCATGATCAACGATGAGTATGCGGAGTATCAGAAGGCCCAACTCGCGGGGCCGTTGGCGGAGATCACGGTGGCGCAGAAACGGCAGGATCTCTATCTCGCCGGGGCCGTGCAGTATTGGGAGTGGCAGGCCGCCGTCAAGCAGGCCGAAGTGGTGCAGCGGGCCCTGGCCGTGGCCGAAGAGCGCGCGGTTCAGGTCGAAGGGCTGGCCAAGGGCGGGAAGGTGGCGCCGCTCGATGTCATTGAGGTGAACCAAGAGGTGCAAGAACGGCGCGAGGCGGCGCTCGCCGCGCAGCGGCAGGTGGAGTATGAGCAGTATAATCTGGCCCTCTTTCTGTGGGAGCAGGGCGAGCCGGTGACGCCGCGCGCGGAATGGGCGCCGGAGTTCCAGGGGGAGACCCCGCTGCCGACGAAGGAGGAGATTGCGGCCTATAAAGTGGAGGCGAAGGAAGATCGGCCGGAAGTGCGCAACTACTACATCGAAGCCCAGATGAACAATATCGATCTTAAACTGGCCAAGAATCATCTGCTCCCCAAGTTTAATTTTGATGGGGGCCGGATGACTACCCCGGGGGACTGGATTGTGGGGGTGGGGTACCGGTTTGGAACGCAGTTTGCGATGCCGCTGTTCCAGCGGGAAGGGCGAGGCAAAGTCATGACCGCGGAGGCGGAGCAGCAACAATTGGTGTTGAGCCAGCTCTACACGGAGCAACAGGTCAGTGTCGATGTGGACAACTGGCTCTCGGCGATCGTGCGGGCGCGGGACCGGGTAACGGCCGCGACGGAAGCGCTGCGCTTGGCCAAGACGTTGGAAGAAGGGGAACGCAAGCGCTATAACCTGGGCGCCAGCACCGTGCTCTTCGTGAACCTCCGGGAGCGGAACGTGGTGGACACGGCCTATCAGCTGTATCGGGCGCAGGCTGACTATGCCATCGCCCGTGGAGGCATGTTGTGGGCCCGAGGCGTGTTGGCGAAGCCCTGGCCGACGGAGTCCTTGGCGAAGTATGGGGATCCGCTGACGGCGGCCGGTCTCTCTGGTCATCCTGTGGCTGGGCGTGACTAGGTTGCTGGAGGCGTGTTGTACCTCGACCAATCGATCAATCCTTTTCTATACTTATGAAGAGCGAGCTCTTTCTAGAGCCAAGCTTCACAAGACACGAGCGCCATGTGCGATGGCAGGGAGAGATCTGTCGCCTTCTGCAACAGTGGGGGTAACCTTCCTGTCGCAACTTTCCCCTGCGCTCTGATCTTCCGCTCTGCCGCAGTTGTTCAACTGGTGAATTTTCCAAGCGAAAGTCAGCGTTCCTGATTTCTCCTCTTACCGGCTCTCTCTTTGCACCTCAGCGATCCTCGTACGTAGAGATTCCCTTCATGAGGCTTTCCATCAGCATACGAGGACGCCATCCACTTGGCAGGCTCGTCCGTTCCGTTCTCCTCACCATGTTGGTATCCGGGGTAATCGCAGGAATTGCTCTTCCAGAAAAGGCGAACGCAAGCCCTCCTGAGCTGAAATTAAGCCTGCACGATGCCATTCAAGCCGCTGTCGACAACAACGTCAACGTCAGGCTCCTGAAAGAACGTATCGCGGCGGCCCAAGCGCAGGCCAATACGAGCTTCGGCGCCCTCTTGCCGAACGTGTCCGGCTATGTCAGTGGCCGGAACCAGACCGTCAACCTCGGCGCTTTTGGATTGCCGTCGGACCGGCTCACTGCTCTGGGCCTCAGGCGCAGCGTGACGGACCCCTTCGAAGTGTATGACGCACGCGCGACGCTCGTGCAGAACATTTTCAGCCTGAGCCTGATTCAACGGTGGCGGGCGGCGAAAAGCGGGGTGGACGTCGCGAGTCTGGAGGCAGAAGTGACCAAGCGCGACGTGATGGCAACCGTCGGGTTGCAGTACATCGAAGCGTTGCGGGCAGACGAAGCGGTCAAGGCGCGTCAGGCCGATATCGACTTGGCCCAACAATTGGTCAAGCTGGCCAAGGACAGGAGGGCGGCGGGCGTCGCAACAGGGCTCGATGTGACGAGAGAAGAGGTCCAGCTTGAGAATCATCGACAGCAATTGCTGGTTGCGCAGAACGATCAAGAGAGCGCGAGGCTCAGCTTGATCCGTGCGCTCGGGATCGACTTCGACGTGCGGGTGGTCCTCACCGACGAACTCAAGTTTGTGCCGGAGCAGGCCCAGCCTCCTGAGGAAGTCCTCACGGTCGCGCGCCAGCAGCGGTTGGAGTTGAGGGCGCAAGAACAGCGACAGAAACTGGCGACCCTCAGCTTGAGTTCCGTGACCAGCGAACGGATTCCGTCCCTCTCGCTCGCCGGCGACTATGGCTGGATCGGCCTGAAGCCGGAGGACGCGTTGGCCACACGTTCGATCGGCCTGACCTTTTCGATCCCGATCTTCGACGGGGGTCAACGGGAAAGTCGGATCTCAGAAACCCGTAGTCGTGTGCGGCAGGAATCGATCCGCATGAAGGACGTATCCGATCAAGTCAACCTGGAAGTCCGGAACGCGCTGCTGACCATGGAGTCATCCACCCAACAGGTGGCCGTCGCAGAGAAGGGGTTGGAATTGGCGCTCAAAGAATTGACCTTTGCGAAGGATCGGTTTGCGGCCGGTCTGACGACCAACATCGAAGTGACGAATGCCCAGACATCGGTCGCCCGAGCACGCGACAATCAGATCGAAGCCTTGTTCCGTTTCAACGCTTCGCGGATCAATCTGGCTCGAGCCAAAGGTGAAATCGAGAAACTTTTCTGAGGACATGGACCGATGGCAGTGACGAGACAACAACTCATGGTCCTTCCGTTCCTGGTCGTTGTCGCCGGAGTCGGGTATGTGGCGATGGACCGTTGGGTCTGGAACAGCGGACTGCCGGAGGGCCTGATCCAAGTGAACGGCAGGATCGAGGGAGACCACGTCGCGATCGCGGGCAAATACCCCGGACGCATTCAAGAGTTGCTGGTGCGTGAAGGGGATCAGGTCACGAAGGGGCAAGTCCTTCTCAAACTGGATGACGCACAAACCACCACGCGGGTCGAGCAGGCACGGCGCGCGTTCGAAGCCGTGGAGGCGGAGGTTCAGGCCGCCCACGCAGACCTCGCGCTGTTGAACCTGGACGTCCCGTTGGCAATCGAATCAGCCGACGCGGAGGTCGTCGAGTACAAGGCGAAGGTGGCGAAAGCGATCGCCGTGGAGAAGGAAGCGAAAAGCGACGCGCAGCGGTTTCGCGACTTGGCCGAGAAGGATCAGGCGACAAGACAACAGTGGGAACAGGCCGAGATGAGATGGGACGTGGCCAAGAGAGAGATTGCGATCGCCCGCGCGGGATTGGCACAGGCGCAAAAAGGATCGGCGCAAGCCGAGCTGGGGTGGAAACGCATCAGAGCCAAGGAGGCGGAGGTCGCGGCCTTGGAACGTCGGCGCGACCAGGCCTATGCGGGTCTCAAGGAGGCCCAGAGTATTTTGACGGACCTCACGATTACTGCCCCGTCCGACGGCACGATCACGACGCGCATGGTCGATGCCGGCGAAGTCGTCTCAACCGGTGTCCCCCTCCTGGAATTAGTGAATCTCGATCGATTGTACCTCAAGGTGTATGTGCCGGAGGTGCAGATCGGAAAGGTGCGGCTGGATCTTCCGGCGAAGATCTATACGGATGCGTTTCCCGACCGCCCGTTTGATGCGACGGTTCGGTATATCGCGTCGAAAGCCGAGTTCACTCCGAAGGAGGTCCAAACGCCGGATGAGCGAGTGAAATTGATCTTTCCGGTCAAACTGTATCTCAACGAGAACCCGGATCACAGCCTGACACCTGGGCTGCCCGCCGATGCGATCATCCGCTGGATTGAAGATGTGGCGTGGACGAAGCCGAAAATGTGAAAGATGAAAAGTGAAAAGTTAGGGGTGGGAAGTTGGAAAGCAAGGAGGCATTACAGGCTCAGCATTCGGACACGATCGTCAAGGTGTCCAAGTTTGTGAAGCGCTACAAGAAAGACGTGGCGGTCGACGGGGTCGATCTTGAGATCAGGGAAGGCGAAATCTACGGCCTGATCGGCCCAGATGGCGCGGGCAAGAGCAGTCTGATGAAGGCGATCGCCGGGGTGTTGACGTACGACGAAGGCGCGGTCGAAGTGTTCGAAACGTTGGTCGATAGCGAACGAGCGGCGGAGCGCGTGAAGCAACGCATCGGCTTTCTGCCGCAGGGACTGGGGCTGAATCTCTATCCCGAACTGTCCATCGAAGAAAACATCGACTTCTTCGCACGTCTTCGTCTGGTTCCTGACGAGGACTTGGCTGAACGCAAGGCTAGATTGCTGGCCATGACCAGACT
The DNA here is from genome assembly GCA_965223625.1 of Nitrospira sp. Classification (GTDB taxonomy): domain Bacteria; phylum Nitrospirota; class Nitrospiria; order Nitrospirales; family Nitrospiraceae; genus Nitrospira_D. The sequence continues at coordinate 3,903,996 of OZ245008.1, read as the reverse complement.
CGAGCGATTCCGGGACCGTCCGATGAAGAACCTCTCGGGCGGGATGAAGCAGAAGCTCGGATTGATCTGCACCCTCATCCATGAACCGGATCTGGCGATTCTCGACGAACCGACGACCGGTGTCGATCCAGTCTCGCGCCGTGACTTCTGGTCGATCTTGGCCGAACTGCTTCGGGAAAAAGGCATGACAGCCTTGCTCTCCACGGCTTACATGGATGAGGCGGCTCGGTTTCACCGTCTCTCATTCCTCTCGGGGGGAAAGGTGCTGGTCTCCGGGACTCCCGCGGACGTGCAGGCGCTGGTTCCCGGGTCGGTGGTGACATTCGAAGCCACGCCCCAGGTCGAAGCGATAGCCCGGTTGAAACAGTCGTTCAGGCAGGTTGAGTCGTTGGGCCCGTTGTTGCATGTGTTCACCCCCACGGCCGATCAGTCAGAAGCTCGACATCAGATCGAAACCGCTCTAGGCGATCTGGTTCCTACCGCAGTCAGGGTGGACGAGCCGGAGTTGGAAGATGTGTTCGTGGCGTTACTCCTTCAAAAGACTGGGCACAAGGAAACATCAGACGCACGACCGACCTCAGCGGTCGTGCATGGTCGTGACGGTCTGGCGATCGAAGCCGAAGGGCTGATCAGAGATTTTGGGTCCTTCCGCGCGGTCGATCAAGTGAGTTTTCAGGTGAAGCAAGGGGAAATTTTCGGCCTGTTGGGCGCCAATGGCGCGGGCAAGACGACCGTCATCAAGATGCTGAACGGGATCCTCTTGCCGACTGGCGGTGCAGGACTCGTGGCAGGGGCCGATATGCGGACGGCGGCCGGTTCCATCAAGGAACGGATCGGCTACATGTCCCAAGCCTTTTCGCTCTACCTGGATTTGACCGTGGAGGAGAACATTAGGCTCTTCGCCGGAATTTACGGACTCGACAAGCGCGCCATGGCCGATCGGTATCGGTGGATCATCGCCATGGCGGAACTGTCTGGGTACGAATCGAGCCTGACCAGCCGATTACCGATGGGAGTCCGTCAAAGGCTGGCGCTCGGCTGTGCCTTGGTTCACAACCCCCGCGTCTTGTTTCTGGATGAACCGACCTCCGGGGTCGACCCGATCGGACGCCGCCACTTTTGGGAGATCTTGTCCAGACTTGCGCGTGAGGACGGCGTCGCGATTCTGATCACCACCCACTATATGAGCGAGGCCGAGCACTGCGACAACCTGGCCCTCATGTATGCGGGACGGATCGTGGCGGAGGGCTCCCCGGCGGATATGAAAAACCAAGTCGAGCAGAAGGCGGGCCGCCTGTATGAAGTCGTTGCCGATCAACCGGCTCAGGCCGTGGTGCATCTGCGGCAAGCCGGGTTTCATGGGGCGGCGCTCTTCGGGACCAAACTCCATTTCTTTTGTCGTGACCCGCTTCGCGACAAGGACTGCGCGCGTCAAGCGTTGGAAGGGAGCGGCGTAAGGGTCACCTCTATCCATGAGCGGCCGCTGAGCTTGGAAGACGTGTTTGTCTACAGAGTCATGGCGTTAGAACAGGGGGACCTGACGGCCAAGCCAGAGGCAGCGGCATGAATCTGAGGCGAATCATGGCGGTGACGACCAAGGAATGGAAGGAGACAGTCCGCGACCGATTGTTCTTGCTCATGGCGTTCTTGCTACCGGCACTCTGGATGGTGGTGTTCGGGCATGGACTAGTGCTGGACGTTGAGCATGTCCCATTCGCGGTGTTGGATCGTGACCAGTCGTCGATGAGCCGAGACTATCTCTATCGGTTCATGGAATCCCGCTACTTCGACTACCGCGGATCTGTCTCCGATGAACGGGACATCGATCGGTTGCTGGGTGACACGGCGATTCGGATGGCGATCGTCGTGCCGGAGCGGTTTGAAGAACGGCTCGTGGCAGGAAGGCCCGTTACTGTACAAACGCTTCTGGACGGCACGTTCCCGCTGCACGCCGATACCTTGAAGGGCTATGTGATCGCGGTCAACCGTGCATTCACGCAAGAACGGTTCACCGAGTTTCTGGCGCGTACGAGAGGCCTTGGCCCGGAGGAGGCGCGCCGATTCGCGGAACCTGTGTCCATCGAGACGAGGTACCTGTACAACCAAGAAGTTCGGAGCATTTGGTCGATGGTACCGGCCCTCATCATGTTCTCGATGATGGTCGCGTCCCCGCTGCTCACCGCCTTGGGAGTGGTTCGAGAGAAGGAAACCGGCTCGATTTACAATATCTATAGTGCGACGGTCAGCAAGGCGGAATTTTTGATCGGCAAGCTTGTTCCGTATTTCGTCATCTCGACGATCAACGTTGTCGTGCTCTGGTTGCTTGCCGTCTCGCTCTTTCGCGTGCCGTTCAAAGGGAGCTTCACGGTTTTTTTTGTGGCTTCGTTGCTCTTTATCCTGTGCGCCACCGGCATCGGGCTTATCATTTCCCTGTTGGTGCGAACGCAAATGGCGGCGCTGATCATCACGATCATCATTGCAATGGTTCCGACCATTCTCTTTTCCGGCCTGTTGGTCCCGGTGTCGTCATTGAGCCCCGGCGCTCAGGTGCAGGCCCATTTGTTCCCCGCCATGTACTATACCGACGTGGTGCGCGGAAGTTTTCTCAAAGGGCTGGACCTAAAGGCCATGTGGACGGACCTGCTCGTGCTGGCAGTCTTTGCCGTCGCGTTGCGACTGGTTGCCTACGGTCTCTTCACCAAACGACCCAAGACATGAAGGGTTTCTGCCCGGAGTTCAAGTGAGGAGAACGGGTGAATAGGAACGATGGCTCGAGTGTGGAAACCGTGCGATTATGGGCGCTCCGTCTCTTCGTGATGACGAGGAAGGAGTTGCTGCAGCTGGGGCGCGACGTTCCGTTGCTTTTGTTTCTGCTGTATTCGTTTTCACTCTCCGTATACGTCAGCGGCGCGGGGATCGCGATGCAATTGAACAACGCCAGCCTGTTGGTTCATGACGGCGATCACAGCGAATCCTCGCGCGAATTGATCCATCGGTTCCGAGAACCCTATTTTCGATTAGACGGAGAAGTGTCGGACCCGAAGGAGGGGATAGCGCGACTCGATCAAGGAACCGCCATGGTGCTCCTGGACATCCCTCCACGGTTTCATGAGTCGATCCTTGGGCGAGAACCGGTTGCCGTCCAATTGCAGGTCGACACCACGAATGCGCCGCAGGGGTTGTCGGCGGCGTCCTATGCCGCCCGTATCGTTGGGGGATTTTCCTTTGACCTTACCCAGTCTCGACTCGGCGCCGCATCGGGCGACGACATACAAATGCCGGTGGTCAACAGCGCCCATCGAGTCTGGTTCAACCAGGATCAGGATGAAACGTGGTTCCAGTCCATCTCCCATATCCTCCGCATGATCACGCTGTTCGGCTTTCTCCTGCCGGCGGCGGCGCTCGTGCGGGAAAAAGAACATGGAACCGTTGAGCAGCTGCTCGTCTCCCCCGTCACGCCGCTCCAGATCATGCTGTCGAAGGTGCTTGCCATGACGCTGGTGATACTGGCCGCCACGGCGCTTGCGATGGTGACCGTGCTCAAGCCGGTCTTCGGTGTGCCGATCAAGGGCAGCGCAGCGCTGTTCTTCTTGGTGACGATGCTGTACAGCTTTACGATCGCCGGGCTCGGCCTGTTCGCCGCCACCGTTACCAAGAACCAAGCGCAGGTCGGCATGCTCGCCTTGCTGGTGATTGCACCCACGTTATTGCTGTCGGGGATCACGACACCGTTTGAAGCCATGCCTCCATGGGTCCAGTCCCTCATGGCCCTGTCTCCACTCCGTTATTATATCGATGTGACCTATGGCGTGCTGCTCAAGGGAGTCGGACTCGAGTTGCTGTGGGACTCCCTCTTAGTGATGGTCCTGCTGGGAGGAACCTTGTTCGGCCTGGGTATGTGGAGGTTCCGGAGGCAGTTTCAGTAGAGGGTAAGGCGTGGGGGTGGTAGGGTTGAAACCTCTTCAACGACTTCTTAGAATGATCCATGAGTCGCTCCATCGAGAACCATAGTCAGCCGTCAGGCTACGTGATGTAGCTGCTGGCCCATGCAGGAACACGGTATGACAAGACGCCTTGAAACGGATGAACCGGCCGGAGACGAGAGGCGATCTGAAGCGGAAGGCGCATCGCTGTTGAATCGTCGAAACTTGCTGAGAGGGACCGCTGCCCTAGTGAGTTCGATGATCCTGGAGGCGAGGGGAGCATCCGGCCTAGCGGCTACAGAGGGTTCCCCGGATGATCCGACCCGAGTGCCGGGCAAGGCTCCCACAGCCTATGGGCAGAGGTCAACCTTTGAAACGGCCACCCGTCTCCCTCGTGGCCAGTCCGCTTCGCTGACACCTTTGCAGGACTTTCACGGAATTCTGACTCCCTCGGCGTTGCACTTCGAACGGCATCATAATGGGGTGCCGACGATCAACCCGGCGCACCACAGGCTCCTTGTTCACGGGTTGGTGGACCAACCCTGGACCTTCACTGTAGACGACCTGAAGCGGTTCCCTGCCGTCTCACGGCTGGCCTTCATCGAATGTTCCGGTAATTCGGGCACCGAATGGCGTGGACCGACCGGAAAAACCGCGCAGGAGTCTCATGGGCTGACGAGTACGAGCGAATGGACCGGCGTGGCCTTGAAGACCCTCTTGCGCGAAGTCGGGCTAAGTCCTGAGGCTTCCTGGATGTTGGCAGAAGGGAGCGATGCGGCTGCCATGACGCGCAGCCTTCCGCTGTCGTCCGTCCTGGATGAGGCGTTAGTGTGCTACGCCCAGAACGGCGAACCGCTTCGTCCCGAACAAGGCTATCCACTTCGCCTGGTCATCCCAGGCTGGGAGGGGAACACCTGTATTAAATGGTTACGACGATTGAAGCTCGGCTGGGCACCATTTATGACTCGTGAAGAGACCTCGCACTATACGGACTTGATGCCGGACGGCACGGCGCGTCAATTCACCATGATTATGGAGGCGAAGTCCGTCATCACCTCTCCCTCGGGCGGCCAACGTATCCAACCGGGATTCATCGAGATCCGTGGCTTGGCGTGGAGCGGCAGGGGCTGTATCACAGAGGTCGAGGTGAGTGTGGATGGAGGAAGATCCTGGCAGCGAGCGGCCTTACAGGATCCTGTGTTGCCCAAGTGCCATACGCGATTTTATCTGCCCTGGCGGTGGAGCGGAGAGGACGTGATTCTGCAAAGCCGCTGTCAGGATGAGACAGGCTACCGGCAGCCGGATCACGCCAGCTTGGTGTCGGTACGGGGGACGAACTCCTTCTACCATTATAATGCGATCCAGAGTTGGCAGATTGCCGCAGATGGGCACGTGAACCATGTGCATCCGTAACATCCTGTCAGTAGGACTGACCGCCATCCTGAGCCTGGGGGTCGGGAATCTTTTGGCCGGCGAGACAACCGACCGGCAGGAACGCACGCACCGCTATGGGATAGGACAGGCAGCCACAGACCAGGACATCCAAGCGTGGAACATTGATGTAGCGCCGACGGGGGAGGGATTGCCTCCCGGGCAGGGGACGGTTCAGGAGGGGGCAGCCCTCTTCGCCGCTCGCTGTGCAGCCTGTCATGGTGCCACGGGGCAGGAAGGCCCGAAGGATCGCTTGGTCGGTGGCGTTGGTACGTTAACGAGTCAACAACCGATCAAAACCATCGGCAGTTACTGGCCCTATGCCACCACGCTCTATGACTATATTCATCGCGCCATGCCCTTTTCCGTTCCGCAAAGTCTCTCACCGAACGAGGTCTACGCAATCGTAGCCTGGCTGCTGCACCAGAACGGCATCATCGCCAAGGATCTCGTCCTTAATGCCCAGTCACTGCCAGCCATCTCCATGCCGAACCGGCACGGTTTCGTTCAGGATCCCCGGCCGGACGTACCTAAACCCTAACCGGAGAGCAGCTCGGTGGATGTGAGCAGTCCCAACTACTTTGAGCGGGCGATCTCCCGTCTTGATAGTTCCGGGCCGCTGTTGAACGGACTCGATGCTGTATTTTAGTGCCAGAGTTCGTCTTTCTCGGACTCCGCGACCTTGTCATCCCTCTTGGGACCGGATGACATGTATTCCATCTCACCGTCCGCTCCAAGCAACGCGTTAGATTTTAGGGCTCGCGTGCAAGCTTTCAGTCTAAGGAGGGGTCCTGCTCCTTTCCTCTAGACGTGGCTCTCTAATCTCGGGATTGTTCGGTAAGAGTCTTCGGGCCTTCGGCCCGTAGCTCTGGATGAATGTGGTTTTCCGCTACAGGGCTTGTTTACAGCACTGTAGCAAGATTCCCCCGCTGCGTTTCCCCGTTCTTCAGAGCCGAAAGAATCTCAGTGATCTTGCGCTCTTCGAGCATCAGTCGTACCTGGAAGACAAGGTGTCGTCTTTGCACAGCTGCCTAGACGTGGAGTGCGACGAACCGGGAACGTCTTGTGTCTTTTTGTTCTGTCGGCCTCACCGGCCACTTTCCATGATCGAGGTGCAACGATGCCCGAATCACGAGCGTACAGCGTGTTGCGAGTCTCTAAGAGAATCATGAGCCTGGTTCTCGTGGTGTTTGGTTGTTTGTGGGGACCTGGCCTCCTATGGGCCGAGGACTCATCGGAACATGCCGAGTGGAAGAAGCGAGTCGTATTGAGCGCGGGGCAGGAGGTCCAGGGGGATTACTTTACCTTTGGCCCGCATGTGGAGATTTCAGGGACCGTGCATGGCGATGTCTATGCGGCGGGCGGTGAGGTGTTGATGGACGGAGTCGTGGACGGGGATTTGATTGTGGCCGGTGGTGAAGTGCGGGTATCGGGTGAGGTCACACAGGATATCAGGATGGCCGGAGGGACGGTGACGCTCAGCGGCAAGGTTCACCGGAACGCAACGATCACCGGCGGAGACGTACATCTGACTGATTCCTCGCATCTCAAAGGGAGTGCCGTGATCGGCGCCGGGAATCTGTTGCTTGGGGGATCGATCGACGGCGATGTCCGGGTCGGTGCAGGCAATGTCACGCTGTCAAAGGCGATCGGTGGCGATCTCGCCGTCGCGGCACCGGCTATTCGTCTCACGTCCAAGGCTTCGGTCGGAAAGAACGTCATATATTGGAGCGACGACGAACCGTCGATCGATGAGGGAGCGACCGTGCTCGGTACTGTCACACAACGCCCCATCCCGGAAGTCTTCAAAGGCGAGGATGCCAAACGTGGGCTTGTGGGGATGAAGCTTGTTGGCGGAATGGTCAGCTTCGTCTCGACCTTGTTGCTCGGCCTTCTGCTCCTGCGCATCTACCCTGTCTTCACGTCGCGGGTCGCGTCGAAGATTCAAGAACAGCCCTGGGTTGTGCTCGGCGTCGGCGGCGTATTGTTGTTCGGCGTTCCGATGCTGATCGTCTTATGCATGGTCTCGGTACTGGGAATTCCGATCGGACTGATGCTGGGCGCGATGTATGTCGTGACGCTCTATCTGGGACGGGTGTTCGTCATGTTGTGGCTTGGGCAACGACTTCTGAGATTGGTCTCGGATTCATCTTCCGCTACAAGGGCGTTCGTCACAGGGCTCGTCACCTATTTCATTCTTGCGCTCGTGCCGCTTGTCGGAGGGTTGATCACGGTGGTGACGATCGTGACAGGCCTCGGAGCCATTCTGATGACGAAGAAAGAGTTGGTGGTGAGGTTGCGGGAACAGCAGCTGGTGTAGTCCGGTGTGGCTGTACATTTGGATTGTCTTAGGGGAGCCGTCTCCTTAAATTAGAGATCGTAACGGTTGGGAGGTATCGAGATGCCTGATGGACTGATCGGAGAGATGGTTGGAGCAAAAAGCCCGCTGGTCGCCTATTTCTCCATGGAAATCGGGCTGAATCCCGGCGTACCCACCTACGCGGGAGGCCTCGGAGTGTTGGCGGGAGATACGATCCGTTCCGCAGCCGATATTCGGCTCCCCTTGGTCGCAGTGACTCTCTTGTATCGAGGCGGACATTTCTTTCAACGACTCGACGAGCATGGAACGCAATCGGAAGAACCGGTCAAATGGGTCGTCGAGGATTTTTTGGAGCCGCTCGATGCGAAAGCGCAGATCGAAATCGAGGGGCGGACGGTCCACATCGGGGTCTGGCGATATGTACTCAACGGTGAAACCGGACATCAGGTTTCCGTTTACTTTCTCGATACGGACCTTCCGGGGAACAGCGAATGGGATCGTTCCTTGACCGGCACACTGTATGGAGGCGACCAACGGTATCGGCTCTGCCAGGAAACGTTGCTCGGCCTCGGCGGTGTGCGCATGTTGCAGGCGTTGGGATACCGACACATCGGGCGCTTTCATCTCAACGAGGGTCATGCCGCCTTGCTCGTCCTTGGCTTGTTGGAAGAAGAACTGGCTTCCGTGGGAGCAGACAAGGAACCCACGGCCGCTGTTGTCGAGGCCGTGCGTCCCCGCTGCGTGTTCACAACCCATACGCCCGTGCCGGCAGGCCATGATCAATTTCCATCCGACATGGCCGAGCGGGTGTTGGGAAAGCGATACTGGCACTGGCTGAAACTGTGTGGACAAAATGACACTCTCAACATGACTGCCCTCGCGTTGAGCTGTTCACGGTATGTCAACGGTGTGGCCATGAAACATGGTGAGGTTTCTCAAGGTATGTTTCCCGGCTATCCGGTGCATTCCATCACCAACGGAGTTCATGCAACGACCTGGACGGCACCGTCCTTCAAGACCCTGTTCGATCAACATTTGCCGGATTGGCGACGCGATCCCCTGACGCTTCGGTATGCCGTGGGAATTCCGACCGGCGATATCTGGACTGCCCATCATGAAGCGAAGCGACGGCTGATCGAATTCATCAACCACGAGACCAACGAGGGATTCGATGTGAATGTGTTCACCATCGGATTCGCCAGGCGGGCCGCCACCTACAAACGCCTCACCTTGTTGTTCCATGATCTCGACCGATTGAAAGCGATTGCGCAACGGGCCGGCCGGTTCCAGCTCGTGTTTGCCGGCAAGGCCCATCCGAAAGACCACGGGGGAAAAGAATTGATCCGCCTGGTGCATCGATTCCGCGAGGCCCTTCATGGCCATGTGCCGGTCGTCTATCTCCGCAACTACGATATGGTGCTGGGCAAACTGCTCTGTGCCGGGGTGGATGTCTGGCTCAATACGCCGTTGCCGCCGCATGAGGCATCCGGGACGAGCGGTATGAAGGCCGCCATGAACGGCGTACCGAGCCTCAGCGTACTGGACGGATGGTGGATCGAAGGCCACATCGAAGGCATTACCGGATGGTCGATCGGTGATCGGGTTGAAGCCTGCCTCGAGCCAAGCAGCGGGATGGATGCTTGCCACGCATCCGCGCTGTACGACAAGCTCGAACACAAAGTATTACCGTGTTTCTACAAAGATCGTGACCGTTTTGTCGAGATGCAGCAGCAGACGATCGCCATCAACGGGTCGTTCTTCAACACGCACCGAATGCTGGCGCAGTATGTGAACAATGCCTATTCCGCGCTCGACGAATATTTCAGGAAGATTATGACGGGATGAACCAGATGGGATCCGGACCTTTCATCCTGACGGTCAACGGAGGTTCATCAAGCATCAAGTTCGCCCTCTATACGGTTCCCACGCCGTCAATGCCCGTCGTCCGAGGGATGATCGAACGGATCGGACTTCCGGAGAGCGTTATGCACGTGACGACAGGAGCCGACGGCCGGTCTGAACAGTGGTCCATTGAAGCCCCTGACCATCGGACCGGCGCCCTCAGGCTGCTCGACTGGCTTGAAGAACAGGTCGGTCTCGGAAAGATCCGCGCGATCGGCCACCGGGTGGTGCACGGCGGTATGAGGTATCACCGGCCTGAACTCGTGACGGCCGAATTGCTGGACGAGTTGCGTCGAATCAGTCCGTATGTTCCGGAACATCTGCCCGCGGAGATCGGCCTCATCGAATCCTTCCGTGAGCGGTGCCCATCCATCTCTCAAGGGGCTTGTTTCGACACGTCGTTCCACCGTGACATGCCACGCGTCGCACGTCTGTTGGCGATCCCGAGGCGCTATGAAAAACTGGGCCTGCAACGATACGGGTTTCACGGTCTGTCCTGCTCTTTTCTCATGAAGGAATTGGCCAGGATTGGAAAGAAGAGCGAGGCCTCCGGGCGCATCATTCTCGCGCATCTGGGCAACGGAGCCAGTATGACCGCCGTTATGGGAGGCACGAGTGTCGAGACGACGATGGGTTTCACGCCCGCATCGGGCATGCCGATGAGCCGCCGATCGGGCGATCTCGATCCGGGACTCGTATCGTACTTGGCACGTGCCGAGGGAATGGATGCAGAACGGTTCCACACGATGGTCAACACGGAGTCGGGCTTACTGGGCGTCTCGGAACGGAGTTCCGACATGCGCGATCTCCTCGCGCACGAGGGCAGCGATCGACGAGCCGCCGAGGCCGTGGCACTGTTCTGCCATCAGGCCAAAAAATGGATCGGTGCGCTGGCGGCTGCGATGGGCGGATTGGATACGCTGATCTTCAGTGCCGGCATCGGGGAGCACTCGCCGGAGATCCGTGCACGCATCTGCGAGGGATTGGAATTTCTCGGCATTTTCATCGACCCCGTGAATAACGAAGCCGGTGGGGCCGTGGTTTCCAAAGAAGACAGCAAGGTGACCGTGCGGGTCATTCATACGGATGAAGAAAGTGAAATCGTTCGATCCGTGGTAGAGCTGATCGGTGCCGAGTCGTGATGACATAAGGGAAGGGGGATTATGCAACGCACAAAGCCAAAGACGTTGAGCCCGGAGCAGCTGAAGAACATGGATGCCTATTGGCGGGCGGCCAACTATCTGTCCGTCGGTCAAATCTATCTGTACGACAACCCGCTCTTGAAAAAGCCTCTGACGCGGGCCCACATCAAACCGCGCCTGCTCGGCCATTGGGGCACGACGCCGGGGTTGAACTTCATCTATGTGCACCTGAACCGCATCATCAAGGAACAGGATCTCAATATGATCTACATCACCGGGCCCGGCCACGGCGGTCCCGGACTCGTCGCACATGCCTATCTCGAAGGTACCTATAGCGAAGTCTACACGAATGTCTCGCAGGACGAACAAGGAATGAAGCGGCTGTTCAAGCAATTCTCCTTCCCCGGCGGTATCCCCAGCCACGTGGCGCCGGAAACGCCTGGCTCCATCCATGAAGGAGGCGAACTGGGGTATGCGCTCTCACATGCCTACGGGGCCGTCTTCGACAATCCGGATCTCATTGCGGCTTGCGTGATCGGCGACGGGGAGGCGGAGACCGGTCCGCTCGCGACAAGCTGGCACTCCAACAAGTTTCTCAATCCGGTCACCGACGGCGTCGTTCTGCCGATTCTTCATCTAAACGGCTACAAGATCGCGAATCCGACCGTGCTGGCTCGGATCAGTCACGACGAGTTGGATCAGCTGTTGCGCGGCTATGGCTACGTCCCGTATTGGGTCGAGGGCAGTGATCCGTGGGAGATGCATCGCCTCATGGCCGCGACGCTTGATTCGGTCGTGAGCGACATCGAACGTATCAAGGCCGCGGTACGCCGGGGTGGCTCTACGCAGCGACCGCTCTGGCCGATGATCGTGCTCCGGACGCCCAAAGGCTGGACTTGCCCGCCACAGATCGATGGGAAGCGAACCGAAGACTACTGGCGGTCCCATCAAGTGCCGATGGGCGACATGGACAAGCCGGCCCATATCAAGATTCTCGAACGATGGATGAAAAGCTACAAGCCTCACGAGTTATTCGACAAGACGGGCGCGTTCCAGCGAGACCTGGCGGAGTTGGCGCCGAAAGGACCGCGTCGCATGAGCGCGAATCCCCATGCGAACGGTGGCCTGCTCCTCAAGGATCTGCGTCTGCCTGATTTCCGAGAGTTTGCCGTCAAGATTCCGGGACCCGGCGTCCTCGAGGCGGAATCCACCCGCGTGATGGGGGCCTTCCTGCGGGATACGATGAAGCTCAACATGGAACAACGGAATTTCCGCCTCTTTAGTCCGGACGAAAACAACTCCAATCGCTGGCAGGACGTCTTGGAAGTCACCAGCCGAGCGTGGATGGCGGACCGCTTTCCGTACGACGATCACCTGGCGCCGGACGGAAGGGTCATGGAGATGCTCAGTGAACATCAGTGCCAGGGATGGCTGGAGGGGTATCTCTTGACCGGCCGGCATGGCTTCTTCTCCTGCTACGAGGCCTTCATTCACATCATCGACTCGATGTTCAATCAACATGCCAAATGGCTTAAGGTCTGCAACCATATCCCGTGGCGGCGACCGATCGCCTCGTTGAACTATCTGCTCTCGTCCCACGTCTGGCGGCAGGACCACAATGGCTTCAGTCATCAAGATCCTGGGTTTATCGACCACGTAGTCAACAAGAAAGCCGAGGTGATCCGCGTCTATCTGCCGCCCGACGCCAATACGCTCCTGTCCGTCACCGACCATTGTCTCCGCAGCCGTAACAAGGTGAACGTCATCGTGGCGGGTAAGCAGCGGGCCCTGCAGTGGCTCACGATGGAGGAAGCCATCATCCATTGCACGGCCGGTATCGGCATCTGGGAGTGGGCCAGTAACGACAAGGACAGTGAGCCTGATGTCGTGATGGCCTGTTGCGGCGATGTCCCCACCATGGAAACGCTGGCGGCTGTGTCCTTGATGCGGACCTATTTGCCGACTGTCAGGGTTCGCGTCATCAACGTGGTCGATCTCATGAAGTTGCAGCCACGCACGGAACATCCGAATGGATTGTCGGACAGAGATTTCGATGCCCTGTTCACGACTGATAAGCCGATCATTTTCGTCTTCCACGGGTACCCCTGGTTGATCCATCGGCTCACCTACCGGCGGACCAATCACAAAAATTTGCATGTGCGTGGGTACAAGGAGGAAGGGACGACCACGACCCCCTTCGACATGGCGGTGATGAACGACCTCGACCGGTTTCATCTGGTTGCGGATGTCATCGACCGCATACCTCTGCACGGATCCCAAGCGGACTATGCGAAACAGGCCCTTCGGGACAAGCGCATCGAACACAAACAGTACATTGCGAAACATGGCGAAGATATGCCGGAGATCAGCCAATGGCGGTGGACTTCGGGACCGAGGCGGAGTAAACGGCCACGCTCGTCATAACCGAATTGACGAGATCGAGCACGCGAATCGGTTCGGAATCGTAGGAGCCTCTCTTTTCGTTGGTAGAGGACAGACGACTCTGTCATGCCCGTCTTCAACAGCGTCTTCTACGAAGTGGCTGCACTGTTGCTCCTGGCAGCAGGTTGCGGTGCGATCGCCCTGCTGCTCCGTCAGCCGCTGATCGTCGCGTTCATCGCGGTCGGCATCCTGGCCGGTCCCGCAGGACTGAACTGGGTCCACTCGGCCGATCAAGTCGATCTCCTCGCCAAACTGGGCATTGCGCTGTTGCTGTTCGTCGTCGGACTGAAGCTCGATGTGCATCTGATCCGGAGTATGGGTCGGGTCGCGCTGGCCACCGGACTCGGGCAGGTCCTCTTCACGTCGGCAACCGGATTCGGACTGTGCCTGGTCCTGGGCCTCAATTTGGTGCCGGCGTTGTACGTCGGCATCGCGCTCACCTTTTCAAGTACCATCATCATCGTCAAACTCCTCTCCGACAAGCACGAGATCGACGCGCTCCATGGCCGTATCGCGGTCGGGTTCCTGATCGTTCAAGACATTGTCGTCGTGATGACCATGATTGTCCTCTCGGCGTTCGCTGGGGGCACAGCCGGCGCCGGAAGCCTGGAGGCCCTCATCGGAGTCCTTGTCACAGGCGGCGCGTTCCTCACGACCGTTGGATTGGCGATGCGGTATCTGTTGCCCGGTCTTCTCACGAGGATTGCGGCCTCCTCAGAATTGCTGGTTCTGTTCGCCATTGCTTGGGGCATATCGCTGGCTTCCTTGGGCGACATGCTCGGGTTCAGCAAGGAAATCGGCGCCTTCGTGGCAGGGGTGTCGCTGGCGTCCTCGCCCTTTCGCGAGGCGATCGCGTCACGTCTCGTCGGCCTGCGGGATTTCCTCCTCCTGTTTTTCTTTCTCAGCCTCGGGGCGCAGCAGGATCTCCGGTATCTCGGCACGCAGCTCGGCCCAGCGGCGGTGCTGTCCCTCTTCGTGCTGGTCGGCAATCCGTTAATCGTGATGATCATTATGGGTTGGATGGGCTATCGAAAACGCACCGGCTTTCTCGCAGGGTTGACCGTCGCGCAGGTCAGCGAATTCTCGCTCATCCTTGGCTCCATGGCGCTGAGCCTCGGACACATCGAGACCCCGGTGCTCGGGCTCATTACGCTGGTCGGACTGATCACGATCGGCGTCTCGACCTATATGATTCTCTATTCCCATCAACTGTACCAATGGTTGGGACCCTGGCTCGGTCTGTTCGAACGGCGCATCGCGCACGCACAGGAACTGGATCGGGATGAGACGCTGGCGGACCGCACGGTGGACACGATCATTTTCGGCTTAGGCCGGTACGGCAGCCGGATCGGTGAGGGGCTTCGCGTGCGAGGCTTGAGGGTCCTCAGCATCGATTTCGACCCGCAGGCGGTGCAGGACGCCGAGCGCCGGGGCTGGCCGGCCCGGTACGGCGACGCCGAAGATCCGGAACTACTCCGGTCGCTTCCATTGAGGGGGTGCCGGTGGGTCCTCTGTACTTCTCCGTTGGCTGAGACCAACGTGACCCTGCTGGATGCGTTGCGACGGCAAGGTTATCATGGGCGCATAGCGCTGACGGCTCGGATTCCCTCTGATGCCGCGCGCCTCAGCCGCGCCGGCTCCGATCTGATTCTGTGCCCGCACCTCGATGCCGCCGACCTGGCGGTTGAACGACTACTGCCGGCACCAGGGGCGGAGAGGGCGGCGGAGGACACAGCCGGACGGAAAATTGCCGGCGATCTGTTTTCATCGCATGGATGAAAGGGCGATCATGAAATCCTCTCGACAAGGCAAACCGTTCACTATCGTCGTCGCCACCGATTTTTCCCCGACGGCGCGCCACGCTTTCGATGCGGCCCTAAGCTGGGCGTCGAAGCTCGGGGCCAGGGTGAGTATCGTGCACGTCGTCAAAGGCGCTTGGTCCGAGACCGAGGTGGCCCCGGGCTCGCGGACGCTCCAGTCGCTGAAGACAGCGGCGTTCCTGAAGCTCGGCCGATTGGCGCGGCTCGCTTTGGAAGCGGGTGTCCGCGCAGACGCGCATCTCGCTACAGGGAATCCAGCGGAGCGTATCCTTGCGCACTGCCGGATGCGTCACACAGATCTGCTGGTCGTCGGGACGCAAGGTCGCGGCGGGTTATCCCGAACCCTCTTGGGCAGCGTGGCCGACGAGCTTGTCCGGAAGGCCCCCTGTCCGGTCTTGACGATCAACCCTTCGGTGGAACGCCGACGCCGTGTGAAGCGAAATGGAGGCCGCTGATGGCGGATCAGGAACGACAAGCCATGCACCACCATCATTTGCCTGTGCATGAAGTGTTGGTCCTGCTTGAATCCGATTCGAAGAATGGCTTGACTTCCGAAGAGGCGGCGCAGCGGTTGGAGCGATTCGGGCGCAACGTCCTGCCGAAGTTTCGGCGCCATGGTCCATTGATCCGCTTCCTGCTCCAGTTTCATCATCCGCTCATCTATGTGCTGCTTGCTGCGACGGCTGTCACGGCCGCGTTAGGCGAATGGGTGGACGCGGGCGTCATCTTTGGTGTCGTCCTCGTGAACGCCGTCGTGGGGTTCATTCAGGAGTCTCGCGCGGAGGCGGCACTGGACGCCCTCGCCTCCATGATGAAGACGGAGGCCAGAGTGTGGCGAGACGGACGGACGATCCGTGTCTCTTCCGAAGATATCGTGCCGGGGGATGTCCTGTTGCTGGAATCGGGCGATAAGGTTCCCGCAGACCTCCGGTTGACGAGGATCCGTGAGCTCCGGGTGGATGAGTCGGCGCTGACCGGGGAATCCCTGCCGGTAGAGAAGGCCGATCACGTGCTGCCTCCCGAGACGGTTGTGGGCGATAGGAAGAACATGGCGTTCTCCGGGACGTTCGTCACGTATGGGCAGGGGACCGGTGTGGTCGTCTCAACAGGAATTGAAACGGAATTGGGCCGCATCCATCAGTTAATGGGCGAAACAGTCCAGCTCGCGACCCCGCTCACCAACAAGCTGGCGTCGTTCAGCAAGGTTCTCACGGTCGCAATCCTAGGATTGGCGGCGGTGACCTTTGCGCTGGGCTTATGGCGCGGCCAACCGGTCACGGAGATCTTCATGGCAGCCGTCGCGCTGGCAGTCGGCGCAATCCCCGAAGGATTGCCGGCTGCCGTCACGATCACACTCGCGATCGGGGTCGGCCGGATGGCGCGGCGACACGCCATCATCCGCAAGTTGCCGGCAGTCGAGACACTCGGCAGCACCACCGTCATCTGTTCGGATAAGACCGGGACGTTGACGAAGAACGAAATGACAGTGCAGGCAATTCTCGCTGGGAATTGTGTCTTTGAGGTAGAAGGTGCTGGCTACGAGCCGGTGGGGGAGATACGAGAAAGCGGCACTGAACGCTCAGCGCTGCCTCCGGGCCTGCTCGAGCTGCTGACGGCGGGAGCGCTCTGCAATGACGCGCAGCATCTGGAGCGCGACGCCCACTGGACCATCGTGGGCGACCCAACGGAAGGTGCCTTGCTGGTGGCGGCGAAAAAAGCCGGGATCGATCCGGAGCGGCTCAACGAATTGTGGCCGCGATTGGATGCGATCCCTTTTGAATCGGAG
Organism: Nitrospira sp.; assembly: GCA_965223625.1. Lineage (GTDB taxonomy): Bacteria > Nitrospirota > Nitrospiria > Nitrospirales > Nitrospiraceae > Nitrospira_D. The sequence goes on along the minus strand of OZ245008.1, from coordinate 3,887,230 downwards.
CGGCAGTTCATGGCGACTCTCCATCGTGCGAAGACGGCACATGCGTCAGTGATCTACCTCAAAGGGGCCGTGGAGAAGACGATCCGGCTCTGCGATCGCATGCTGGCTGCGGACGGGACGGAACGGGCGTTCGATGCGCCGCTGGTGCTGGATCACGTCGAGCAGTTTGCCGGGCGAGGGCTGCGGGTCCTGGCCTTTGCGTGCAAATGGGTGCCGACGGCCACCGTCTCGGTGGCGGAGCGCGATATCGAAGGGAGGCTGACGTTTTTGGGGCTCCAAGCCATGATGGATCCGCCAAGACCAGAGGCCGTCGCGGCGGTGCGCGCCTGTCAGCAGGCGGGGATCGCCGTCAAGATGATCACCGGCGACCATGCCGTCACGGCGCGTGCCATCGCGGCGCAGATCGGGTTGGACGGGCGGAAGCACCGCGAGAATGGGGAACTCGTCGCGATGACCGGCCAAGAGTTAGCGGCCACTGCCGAGGAGCGGCTCCCAGAAGCGGCGGATCGCACGGCGGTCTTCGCTCGGGTATCTCCAGAGCAGAAGTTGCGGTTGGTGGAAGCCTTGCAGGCGCGAGCGCATGTGGTCGCCATGACCGGCGATGGCGTGAACGATGCTCCGGCGCTGAAACAGGCGAACATCGGTGTGGCGATGGGACGCGGCGGGACCGAAGTGGCAAAAGAAGCCGCCGACATGGTCCTGACTGATGACAATTTTGCCTCGATCGAAGCGGCGGTAGAGGAAGGCCGCTGCGTGTTCGACAACCTGACGAAGTTCATCGTCTGGACCTTGCCGACGAACATGGGCGAAGGGCTTGTGCTGCTCACGGCGATCGCGATCGGTGCGACGCTCCCGATTTTGCCGGTGCAAATCCTCTGGATTAACATGACGACGGCGGTGGTACTGGGCTTGATGCTGGCGTTTGAACCGAAGGAGCCGGGGATCATGGCGCGGTCTCCTCGCGATCCTGGTCAGCCGATCCTGACGGGTGTCTTGGTGGAACGGATCGTGCTCGTGTCCCTCCTGATGCTGGCGGGTGCCTACGGTGTGTTTCTCTGGGAGCTGGAACGGACCACATCCGTGGTGGCCGCTCGCACGGCGGCGGTGAACGTGTTCGTCATGGTGGAGCTGTTCTACCTGTTCAACTGTCGGTCGTTGGAGCGCACCATGTTCCATGTCGGTCTGTTCAGCAATCCTTGGATCTGGCGCGGCATGGGCGCGATGACCGCGTTGCAACTCCTGTTGACGTACACCCCCGCCATGAATCGGTTGTTTCACACGGCGCCGATCGACGGGCCCGCCTGGGGACTGATCCTTGCGGCGGCCGTGACTGTGTACGTCATTGTGGAAGTGGAGACCTGGTTGCGGTTGCAATGGAACCGGCGCAGGCGGTCGGCCCCATCGACAAGGAGGAGCGCGTACGACGATTGAAGTGCGGCGGGAGGCGTGAAAAAGGAGGACGGATATGGATCCATTCTTGCTCCTCGGGGGCCTGGCAGTCGTTATTGGTATCGTTGGTGTGATCGTGCTGATGAAAGGCAGGAAGAAAAGAGTCCGATGACAGACTCATCTTCTATGCGTATTTCAGCGCGCCATTGGCCGTCGTACCGTGTATTGGCGCGCTACGGGGGTGTTGGAGACAAGGTCCGTCGTGAACAGCGGATCGAAATTGACGTTCACGATTGATCGCCATGTGCACCAAGACTACGCCGATTCTTGTGGGGGAGCCGACCTCGTTGGTCATTCTCAACGAAGACCCTGTTCAGAAGGTGCCGCTCGCACGAGCAGCGAAGCGCCGCAGCCACTGCAACCATACCCGTGTCGGCTAACCACGACGTTGCTCGACCTTCCTCCAACTCGCGCAGAAAACCACGTGAATTTCCTCTCCAAAATATGCTATCGAAAGGGGCTCGTAAAGGGCCCCCAGAAGGCATTAGTCAAGAACATCGGACGGGAGGAGATAGATGGGTCGGCGCGTGTCGAATCACCGGTGGATGGTCGGAATATGGGTCATGGTTACCTTACTAACAGGGCAAGCCTATGCGGACGAACTGGGCGAGAAAAAGTCGGAAGACGCAACATCGCGAGAGTGGCTAGATTGCCGCTATCACCAAGTCGAGGAGGGCTCGGTCGACCATGAATGGTTTCCCTCGGACGATCTGTTTCGTCCTCTCTTGGCCGATCCGAAACAGCCGCAGTTCTTTGCCCTCTGGCAATCTCAGCAATCACGCCTCGAACGGACCAATGCCAACATCGGGTCGATTGGCATTGGAGAGAATTTCGGGTTCTTTACCAAGCGCGAGGGATGCAATGGATGGCAGATCAGCCTGCTGACCGGCATTTTCGCGCAATTTGACCTCGATACCTCCAATTCTGCACTCATCAATATCGACTTCAATGTCGGTGTGCCGATCACCTGGCGTCAAGGAAACTGGTCTGCGCGGTTGCGCTTCTATCACCAGAGCAGTCATATCGGAGATGAGTTCCTGGGTGCCAACCCCGGCTTTCAGTCGATCGGTCTCCAGTTTGAAGAAGTCGATCTGATTCTGTCCTATGATTTCCAAAAGTGGCTGAGGTTCTATGGAGGGGCTGCGGTGATGGTCAACCGTCAACCATCCACGATCGATCGCTGGACGGGGCAATGGGGATTTGAAGCGCGGACACCGAGGCCGTTTGGGAGATCCTACCTGTTCGGTATGCTCTCCAATCCGCTCCTCTTTTCACCCGTCTTGACGGCGGACTTTAAGTCTGTTGAACAACAGCATTGGCACATCAATACGAATCTGCTAATGGGCTTCGATGTGTTTCGGTACGGCTCCTTCAAGCGCCTTCGGATTCTCTTCAACTACTATCATGGGTATAATCCATATGGGCAGTTCTTCTATTCGCAGAAGACCGAATCATTCGGAGCCGGTGCCTATTTCATGTTCTAGAGTGTTGGATGGACGCGAGAGCCGGTCAATGTTGAATCCGCCAGTGCCGGCTGGGGTTTCGTTCAGCAGCGAGGAGTAAGCTGATGAATAAGAAGGTCTCCTTTTCGATTTGGTATGTGCTGCTCGCCGTCATGGCGGTGGTGATCGTGCATGACTTCATTCTGGCACTGAACCAGGTCGAAGAACTTCCGTACAGTGAATTCAAGCGGCTGGTAGGGGATGGGAAAGTTGCTGAGGTTTCTGTGACCAGCCATGTGTTGACCGGAAAGCTGAAACCCGATGGGGACTCAAAAGAACAGAAAGCTTTTCGGACCGTGCGGGTTGAGGATCCGGACCTCGTCCGTGAACTCAATCAACATGGAGTCACCTTCACCGGCGTCATTGAATCCACGTTCTTGCGCGATCTCCTCTCATGGATCATTCCGGTCGCGCTCTTTGTCGGCATCTGGTTTTTCATCTTTCGGCGATTGGGACAGGCTCAAGGCGGCTTTATGCAGGTCGGCCAGTCGAAGGCCAAAATCTACATGGAGAAGGACGTCAACGTCACATTCGCGGATGTCGCCGGAGTGGATGAGGCCAAAGAAGAGCTGCGAGAGGTGATCGAATTCCTCAAGACGCCGGAGAAATTCACCAAGCTCGGAGGCAAGATTCCCAAGGGGATCTTGCTCGTTGGGCCGCCTGGAACAGGGAAGACGCTGCTTGCACGTGCCGTGGCGGGAGAGGCGTCGGTGCCGTTCTTCAGCATCAGTGGATCGGAATTTGTGGAGATGTTCGTGGGAGTCGGGGCGGCGCGGGTTCGTGACCTATTCGAACAGGCGAAGGGCAAAGCTCCCTGTATCATTTTCATCGATGAGTTGGATGCGCTTGGGAAAGCCCGGGGTATGGGGCCCATGGCTCACGAGGAACGGGAGCAAACACTCAATCAACTGCTGGTTGAGATGGATGGATTCGATCCACGCGTCGGGGTCATCCTCATGGCCGCGACCAACCGTCCGGAAATTCTTGATCCGGCCTTGCTCCGCGCCGGGCGATTCGATCGTCATGTGACCGTGGATCGCCCCGACAAGAAGGGACGTCTGGATGTGCTTCGAGTTCACGCGAAGAAGGTGGCGTTGCGCCCTGACGCAGATCTGGAACAGATCGCGGCTATGACCCCAGGATTTTCTGGGGCGGACCTAGCCAACGTGATCAACGAATCGGCCTTGCTCGCGGTTCGTCGTGGGAAAGACCAGGTGGGCATTGACGAGTTGCAGGAGGCGGTGGAGCGAGTCATCGCGGGATTGGAAAAAAAGAATCGCGTCCTGAACAAGATGGAGAAAGAACGGGTGGCCTATCATGAAACCGGTCATGCTCTCATCGCCCTGTCCATCCCGGGGACCGACCACGTGCAGAAGATTTCTATTATTCCTCGTGGCGTAGCAGCGCTCGGCTATACATTGCAGCTTCCGACGGAAGACCGGTTTCTGATGACGAAATCCGAGTTGGAGAATAAAGTGGCCGTATTACTGGGCGGGCGAATTGCCGAAGAAACCATCTTCGGCGAGGCCTCCACCGGTGCACAGAACGATCTTGTAAAAGCCACAGACATCGCGAAAAGCATGGTCAAGGCCTACGGGATGAGCGACAAGCTCGGCACCATCACCTTAGAGCAAGAGCGACAGCCACAATTTCTCCAGCTTCCTGTCGCTTCCGAAAGAGGGGACTACTCGGAAGAGACCGCTCGTGAGATTGATTGCGAAGTGCGACGAATCGTCGATGAGCAGTACGGACGAGTCAAGCAGATGTTGGAAGAACGAAAAGCCGCACTCCATGAGGGTGCGAAACTCCTGATAGAACGCGAGGTGATTACTGGGTCTGAGCTGAAGGCGATTCTGGAAGGTGCATAGAACAAACGCGGGAGACCTCAGTGCCGTCTTAACCAAAGGATCTGACGGAGGTCACCCGACGTGTTTTAAGGAGCCCGGTCGGGCGACGAAGTGAGGCTGATGGAACAGCAGGCAACCATTTCGGTCGAGGAGAACATGATCCGCTGCGGCGGCGCTTGGACCCTTCCGAACCTAGCCCAGTTGGAGAAGAGCGGTCGAATGGTCCGATGGCCGAACGCCTCGAACGTCCTCTGCGATCTCGCCGAGGTCACCGCCATGGATACCGGAGGCGCACTTGTGTTGCAGCGCTGCATGGACGGTTTGCGGCGCAAGGGCCAAGAGCCGTCCCTCCAAGGGCTGAAGCCGGAATTTGCGGAACTGCTTCGGAAGGTGGACATCGATCGGCCTCGGGCTGAAGGCGGGCCTGCTGTCCGGGGAACAAGCTGGGTCGAACGTCTCTCGCTCGCGCTACAATCTCGGCAAACTTCTGTGGTCCATGGGCTTGCGTTCCTGGGTGAAAGTACCATCGCAGTCGGTCGATCACTTATGCAACCGGGTTCCATCCGATGGCGGGCGCTCTTGCGGATCGTAGAGATGGACGGTGTGAAGGCCTTGCCCATTACCGGCCTGTTGACGTTTCTTGTCGGTGTCGTGATTGCCTATCAGGGTGCGGAGCAACTCCGTAAGTTCGGCACGAATATTTTCATCGTGGATTTGGTCGGGATCTCGCTGTTGCGCGAGATTGCGCCGTTGATCGTGGCGATCCTTATTGCGGGTCGTTCGGGATCGGCCTATGCGGCCGAAATCGGTACGATGAAGGTCACGGAAGAATTAGACGCGGTACGAACATTAGGCGTCTCACCCATGAACCTACTCGTGTTGCCGCGATTGCTTGGTCTGGTCATCGCGCTTCCCCTCTTGACGGTGTACGCGGATATCGTGGGTGTATTCGGCGGGATGCTGATTGCCTTGGGAGAGCTCAACGTAAGCTTCGCCGAGTTTGTTGCTCGATTCGAGGAAGCGGTTCCACTGCGACATTTTCTCATCGGATTGGCAAAAGCGCCGTTCTTCGCGGCGATCATCGCTCTCGTGGGTTGTTACCAAGGGTTTCAGATTCGAGGCGGGGTCGACGACGTCGGTCGACATACCACCATCAGTGTCGTGCAAGGCATATTTCTCGTCATCGTGTTCGATGCGCTCTGCAGCATTTTACTCAATTGGTGGGATCTGTAGCAGGATGTTGAAAAAGGCCGCCAGCGGCGTTCTCGCATCGCTCAGAGGCTCAACGTACCGAAGTGTACGGCTCACCCCGTTGCTCACTGCGGCCTTGCTGGCCGGTCTTTTTGAACATCCTGGATCTCGAATTTTTCGCGTGTCTACGAGTAAGAGTGTAAGAGGTAGTTCCTGATGTCCTCGGCTACAAATCTTGAAGCATCAGTGATAGAAGTGAGTCACGTAGCCACGAGGTTTGGACAGGCGGGGGTTCATCAGGACGTTAGTCTGTCTATCCAACGGGGAGAAATTTTCGCGATCGCCGGCGGGAACGGGTGCGGCAAAACCACGTTGTTGCGAGAGATTATCGGTCTGATTACACCATCGGACGGGTCGATACGGTTGTTTGGTATCGACAGCCGTCGATTGGAAGCGGGGGATGGCCACCCGGTCCACCGCCGATTCGGGGTGATGTTCCAGCATGGTGCCTTATTCAGCTCGTTCACGCTGGCGGAGAATGTGGCGGTGCCGCTGCGGGAGCATACGACCTTGAGTGCCGACCTGATTCGAGATATTGTGACCACCAAGATTGCAATGGTCGGATTACCGCCGGACAGTGCCGCGAAGTATCCGAACCAACTCAGCGGCGGTATGCGACGGCGGGCAGCACTGGCCCGAGCGATCGTCATGGACCCGGAGTTGCTGTTTCTTGACGAACCGACGGCCGGGCTCGACCCGATCATTGCCGCGGGGTTCGACGATCTCGTGCTTTCATTGAAGAATCTCCTGGGTTTGACGGTTGTGATGGTGACACACGATCTGGATTCCCTGTGGCGCATCGCCAACCGTGTTGCCGTGTTGGGTGGTGGAAGGGTGCTTGGGATCGGCACGATGCAGGAGTTGTCCCAATCAGGTGATCCTGTGATCCGTGAATACTTTCAAGGACCTCGCGGGCGTGCAGCAAGCGAACAGGCGGCGTGGAACCATGGGCGATCTCGCACGTGAAACGTGTTTTGATGAGGGAATGGCTCATCCGGTGAGAGCGCAGCAACGAGACAAACAGGACTGAGGGCGCAACAAATGGAACCAAAGGTCAACTATGTGCTCGTCGGCTCGTTTGTGGCGTTTCTCGGAGCGGCTGTCTTGGTCGGGATCTTGTGGCTTGGGAAGACCGACTATCGGGGCTTATACGACCGGTACGAAGCCCATATGAAGGAGTCGGTCGCAGGATTGAGTGTGAATTCGACTGTTAAATATCGCGGTGTCGATGTGGGCCGAGTGAGGGACATTGCCTTGAGGCCAGATAATCCGGAAGAAGTCCTCCTGATACTTGATATCGCCCGCGGAACGCCGATCAAGACGGATACGCGCGCGGTGCTCGAAACCCAAGGGCTCACCGGTCTGGCGACGGTCAATTTGACGGGAGGCAGCCGAGAGGCACCAGCATTAGTTGCGTTGGAAGGGCAAAATTATCCGGTCATCAAGACCGGCCCGTCGCTGTTCTTCCGCTTGGATGAAGCGGTTTCCCGTTTGCTTTCTGAGGAAGGTTTGGCCCAGTTGATTGTTCATCTGGACTCTGCGGCTGTGGGTGTGGCGAAGATGCTCGATGAAGAGAACCAAACGTTGCTCAAGCGCACGATCAAGGATCTCTCGGATGTCGCCCAAACCATCGCTTCCCACAAGACCCAGATTGATCAAAGTTTGAACGGAGCAGCAAAGAGTGCCGACAACCTCGTCAAGGTGACGGCGTCGTTGAATGCAGAAGTTCCGATGTTACTCGCGAACATCAACAAGAGCGTCGCGGCGCTAGGAACCGCCACCGACGAGCTGGCCCGGACCAGTAAGACCGTTGGAACGGTCGTCAACGAATCCAAACCGGAGCTACAGCAATTCTCGAAACGCACGTTGCCCGAAGCCGGCTTATTGGTCACGGAGCTCAGACAGCTCACGGGTACGTTGACTCGTGTGGCGCGGGAGTTGGAGCGAGAACCAAGCTCGTTGGTGTTTGGACGGAAGGCACCACCACGTGGTCCTGGGGAATAAGATCCTGAACGATCAAGCGATGAAGAAGTATTGGTTCATTCATGTCATGTGCGCCCTGTGGGTTTCTGCACTGCCGGGCTGTCTGTCACCCAGATCGGACTCACCGGAAATCCATACGTATCAGTTGGGCCTTGATGAACAGCGGAACGAAGTCCGGCGTGAACCGCTCGATGGTCCGGTATTGCTCGTGAGTCCCCCTCAAGCGGAGCCCGGGTTTGAAACGCAACGCATGGTGTATGTCAAACGTCCATTTCAAATCGAATATTTTTCCGTGAATGAATGGGCCGATACACCGGTGCGCATGTTTGCTCCGTTGATGGTCTATGCACTCAATCACAGCGGAACGTTTCGTGCCGTGATCCCACTTCCGAGCTCGATCCCAGGGGACTATCGCCTTGATACGCATGGATTTCTCTTGCAGCATGAGTTTATCCAACTGCCCAGTCGAGTCCGGATAACGGCGCAGCTGCAGCTTGTCGACTTGAAGGAATCGACGATTCTCGGCACGCGGGCTTTCGAGACGGTAGAGAATGCTCCCAGCGAGAATGCGTATGGGGGAGTGCTAGCCGCCAACCGAGCGGTCGCTGGTTTGCTCGATCAGATCACATCATGGCTTCAGCAATGCGTACGGCACTCACCGGAGTGTGGCTCCTCATAGTGTGTTTGCTGTACCCAATCGAGAGGGCAAGCAGTGAAGAACACCGGCTTCCGTGTTGCGTACGGAGTTACGCTGATCTGCTGGCTCGCGATTTCCACACCCGGTTTTGCCGAGTATGAACGAAATCTCGAACGAGGCAAGAGGCTCTACGAGAAATATTGCCTGGCTTGTCATGGTCCGAAGGGTCGGGGAGACGGAGCTACGCAGTTTGTCCCGCCTGTGGCCGACCTGACGTCGAACGACGTGCTCCTGAAACCGGACTCTCGCCTGTTGAAGAGCATCCATGAGGGAAAACCGAATACCGCCATGGGTACGTGGACATCTCGATTATCAGACGAGGCCATCCGCGATGTGCTTGCCTATGTGTTAACCTTCCCGCGCTGACAAGAGTCGATGAAGCCGCATGAAAACATCCTGGAGAACAGGGATCAGTTTCGGATTAACGTCGGGGGTCATTACCACACTTGGCTTGATGGTAGGTTTGCATTCCGGCACACATTCGCGCGCCATCATGCTCGGTGGTATTCTGACGATCGCCATTGCCGACGCCATGTCTGATGCCCTCGGCATCCATGTGTCCGAGGAATCAAAGAACACCGCCCCTGCGAGTCACATCTGGGAAGCGACGCTCGCCACATTCGCCGCGAAATTTCTCGTGTCGGCGACCTTCATCATTCCTGTCCTCTTCGGTCCGCTCGATCAGGCGATTGTCATCAGTGTGGCCTGGGGGTTGTTCTTGCTCACCGTACTGAGTTTCTTCATCGCTCGGGCGCAGGCGATTGCCCCCTGGAAGGTGATCGGTGAGCATCTCCTCATCGCCCTATGCGTGGTGGCGATCACACATGCGGTCGGGGATTGGGTGAAGGACTTTGTTGACGTGAAATGATGGGGTAAGGTCTCTTGACGTCCAAAGACGAGGAAGATGAATGGAACAAAAGAGTAAGGTCTATCTGTATCAGACAGCTGTGAAATGGACAGAACAGCGCAAGGGGATCCTGTCCTGTGCAGGAAAACCGGAGGTCCAAGTGGCCACGCCTCCGGAATTCAAGGGGCATGAGGGTATTTGGTCTCCGGAAGATCTCTTCGTGGCCTCCGCCAACATTTGTCTGATGACAACGTTTCTTGCTGTAGCGGAGCGAGCAGGACTCGCATTCACCGCATATGAAAGTACGGCGGAAGGTCGACTGGAACTGGTCGAAGGCAAGTTTCAGTTCACCGCCATGACGATCAGGCCTTCCATCACATTGAAATCAGGTGAGGATGCGGTGAAGGCCAAGGAGTTGATCGAAAAAGCTGAGTTGAATTGTCTGATTTCCAACTCGATGAAAGCCGTGGTGACCTTGGAGCCGGTCATCCGCTAGCATTGTAAAAGGGCGCTTCTTACTCCGGCTGTGACCCGCACAGCCTCACTCGGTCTACGTCCTGGGCCGCCACTGCTGCTTCCCATCCCTTTTCACAAGGGAGAAGACGAACTCGGAGCGGATTGGAGAAGTGAGTACCCAAGTGGGCATGAATGTTGGTGCCGACTCCGTCCGCCTCAAGGAGGATCTCACAGTCGGATAGCCCCCGGAGACCAATACCCTGTGCCTTGAGCAATGCTTCTTTCGCAACCCAATAGCGGAAGAATCTTGTCGTGCGTTGTTCCTCAGGAGCCCGCAAGATTGCCGTATGTTCTGGGCGAGTAAAATAGCGCTCAGATAGTGCCGCAGCATCGACCTCCGATCGAACGGATTCAAGATCGACTCCAACCTCTTGCCCTTTGGAAACCGCGATGAGTGCTCGCCCATGGGCATGGGACAAATTGAACGTAATCGGAGATGGATCGCGTAACTCCTGAACCAACATGGGCTTACCGGAATTGCTGTGATCAAAGCCTACGAGATCCGGGCTGATACCCAGATATCGACTGAGCACGGCTCTGAGCCCCCCGTGAGCAAACACGAATTGCTCTCGGTCGCCTGCCCGAACCCGGCGATCCGCTCGCTCCCGTTCTTGTCCATCCAACCACTGTAGACACCGTGTCAAACAGCGAGCAGGGCCGTCGAGCGTAATCCCCCAGAGGTGGATCGTATTCGGTTCGATATGGAAGTGATCTTGTCGTGTCGTGTCGGCGAAATGCACGATGGACTGAAAGGAAATCGCAACACTGTGGTCTCGAGTACGCATATTCGATATCAAGTTGCCATCCTCACCATTGGCGTCGATCTACCTCGGCCTTCGTATGCTCCACGACCCTGCCGTTTTCCAACTTGATGATCTGATTGCCGAGGTGAAAATACCGATCATCGTGGGTAATGACGATAACCGATTTCCCTCGAGCGCGCAGGTTCGGCAGTAAGGTTTTGTAAAAGATTTCCTTGTACTGCGGATCTTGGTCCGCCGCCCATTCATCAAACACATAGATCGGGCGATCCTCCAGATAGGCCGTCACCAGCGCCAGCCGCTTCCTTTGTCCCTGTGAGAGATCAAGCGTGGAGAAGGTGCGATCCTGTACGGTGATTTTTCGATCCAGGTGCAGTATTCGCAAGTATTCAGGTACGAGTTTATCCACCTCAGAATCAGACTGGCCGAGGAGTTTCTTAAACAGATGAAAGTCTGAGAATATGACGGAGAAGTGCTCGCGGTACCACTCACGATTCTCATCGGTGATCATTGTGCCCGACAGCCTCATGTCTCCCTGTATCGGCTGATATAATCCAGCGAGCACTTTTACGAACGTTGATTTACCGCTCCCATTACCCCCGATGATGAACACCAATTCACCTGGATACAACTCTAGACTGATAGGGCCAAGGGTGAAGGGTGTATCGACTCCGTTTCCCACTCCGTAGGAAAACATGACATCGTTCCATCGCATGATAGGAGAGGTCAGAGGCGAGAGATCTATGTCTGTCCACTGGACGTCCTCGAGACTGTCGCTCAGCGATATTCCTAATCGCTCGATATTTTCCAAGGCGACCTGGCCTCGTTCAAGTGTCGGTGCTGTACCAAGGATGCTCGAGATCGGGCCCATCACATACAAGATGGCCACGATATATCCTGTCAGAGTTTCGGGAGCTATTGCCTCAAACGATGGAAGTAGGAATATGAGGAAGCCGATCAAAGAGTAGAGCGAGATCTGAGTCCAAACTCCTAACATAGCTTGTAGACGAGTGGCTTTCAGATTCGTCTCTCGATAGAACTCTGCCGCTCTTCGCACTTCCTGATTAACAAACTCCTCTCGACGAGCACGATGCATTATCAGTTCCTTCAGCCCATCCGTGAGTGAGCGAAAGCGTTGAAACAGCTCGGCTCTGGCCTCTCGGGACGCGGCAATAATGGTGCGGGTGCTGGTGCGTAACCATTGTTGTCCGAGGATGGTCACAACTGCGACTGCTGCCACCCCTAGGAAGACACTCCACGACAACCACGCGAGGAAGATTCCACACCCTAACACCAGCGCGATGTTCATAATAAAATGGGGGAAACACTGGATTGCCCAAGTGACCCAGCTAACGTCATCGGTCAAGGTGACAAGGATATTTGCGGCCCCTCGTTCCTCGGAACGACGCAATGGAGCTCTCACGATCTTCGCACAGAGCGACAAAGAGAGGTCCAGGATGGTGTCTTGTGCGAATCGGACAAGCAAAATTTGGGAGCCGAGATTCGATAGAAGCTTGCCGATGACAAGGGCAATAAACCCTAACAACAGTAAGAGAGAAGGTTCGGAGGGATGATGAAGTACGTGATTAATGAGCGCCAAGACCCCGGCGCTCAAAAGACCCGACAGGACACCGACACAGATCATGAGCCAGGCCACGGACTTCGACCGCTGCACAATGAAGTGGAGAAATCGTCCAAGCCGCATCGCCGACTAGCCTCTCACTAAACAGGAAAGGAGATGAGAGCTACACATATGCCTCAAGCGGCCAACGGGCGTGGCTCATTGTGAGTATCCTCTGCAAGGAAGGCCTGGATATGCTTAGTCACTTCTTCAACATGTGGTGTGGTAAGGAGATGCCCTGCAGCGACAGCGCCAACCTGCACAGACTTACTCCCTCTTCCACCAAACTCTGACCAGACATGTCTGGTATCCGTCACCGTCTGAGCGACATGCCGCTTGGACGCCACAATATTGAGAATTCGTCCAGGATATTTCCGAGCGTCGTAGCGAGCCACGGCTTGTAGCGTGGCACGGGTCACTTGGCTGATCTGGAAATTGCCAAGCAACTCTTCATTACCGGCAACGGTTCGCGATAATGATAGGACTCTCTTGCGTCTATGCTGGATAAAAGTATTCCAGTCTTTGACTGGTAAACGGAAGAGCTCCCCAATATTACTCATGATCCTCCACAATATGAACAGAGGCAGCCCCAGCTTCGTCGACCACCTGTAACGATGTCTATGATATGAAGATGGATGCCAGGTCTCCATTATCACCAGGGTGACGGCATGATCCTGCCCGACCAGTTGCTGCGCCATTTCATAAGCAATCAGTCCTCCGGTACAGTTACCAAGGACGATATACGGCCCGTTCGGGCGAACGCGACGGATCTGTGCAATATAATGGCTCGCCATTTCAGGAACCGATGTGAACGGCGTTTCTTTTCCGTCAAGTCCTCGTGCCTGTAATCCGTAGCAGGGCTGATTTGGACCCAGTAGCTTTGCCAACTGAGCAAAAGGCAATACGTTGCCCCCTACTCCAGGCACCATGAAGATCGGAATTGCCGTTCCGCTCGGTTGAATGGCGACAAGCGACTGCCACGGAGGGGTCCAGTGCTCTTGCGAGAGCACCGACGCTAACTCTGCAACGGTAGGGGCGTGAAACAGTGTCGCAAGAGGAAGGCGTCTTCCATATACCTGTTCGAGAAGAAAGAAGAGATGGGCCGCTTTGAGGGAATGGCCACCATGATCGAAGAAGTTGTCGTGGATCCCGATCTTTGGGACTTCTAGCACCTGCTGCCATAAGGCCGTCAATTGAACTTCCATCCCATTGCGCGGGCTACTGCGAATCGGTTCATCCGAGAAGGAGGGAGCTGGGGATGGTAATGCTTTTCGGTCGACCTTGTTATTGGCCGTCAAGGGCATGGCCTTCAGAAAGACGAAGAGTGAAGGAACCATATACTCTGGAATCTCGGATCGCAGAAACGAGCGCAGTTCCGCTTGACTAGTGACGAGCCCATCCTGGCAGACGACATAGGCCACCAACTGCTTAATCCCTTGCTGGTCCTCACGCGCGGTGACTGCCGCCTGACAGATGGAGGGGTGGCGGCTCAGCGCAACCTCGATCTCACCCAATTCGATTCTGAACCCTCTGATCTTGACCTGGTGATCTACTCGACCCAAATGCACGATGCGCCCATCCGCTCCATAACGAGCCAAGTCTCCGGTTCGATACAGCCTGGCGTCGGGCTCTGGAGAAAACGGATGGGGGATGAACCGGTCTGTCGTCAACTCAGGCCGCCCGCGATAACCTCGGGCCAACCCATGGCCCCCGATATAGAGTTCACCGGAGACTCCCACTGGAACGGGCTGGAGGAATTGATCCAAGATATACACATCCGTATTGGCGATCGGCCTCCCAATGGTAATCTCCCGGTCGGTCCCTTCTATTTTTTCGATTGTGGACCAAATCGTCGTTTCAGTCGGGCCATACATATTCCACAAGGCGAGGCTCCGATCTAACAACGATGTTGCCAGATCAGGAGGAAGAGCCTCTCCACCACAGAGAACCGTCAAGTTTTTACCGCCCAACCATCCTGCCTCGATCAACATGCGCCATGTTGCCGGAGTCGCTTGCATCATCGTCGGTTGTACGGTTTCACAGAGGCTCCGTAGTTGTCGTCCGTCCATTGCAACAGCTCGACTTGCGATCTCGACACGGGCCCCAACCAGCAACGGTACATAGAGTTCCAAGCCGAAGATATCGAAAGAGATGGTCGTCACAGAAAGCATGACATCTTGAGCGGAACATCCCGGCTCTTGTCGAATTGAGCACAAAAAGTTAACGAGTGCTCGGTGCAGAATTTCGACTCCCTTGGGTTGTCCAGTTGAACCTGACGTATAGAGGATATAGGCGAGGTCCGGAGGCGTAGCGACTGGCCTCAGATCGTGGTCAGTTTCTTGCGCGATGCGTTCCTCTTCGCGATCAATGCATAGCAAGCGACAGACCCGATCGTCAAAACGATCGGATAGGTCTGCAGATGTAATAACGGCAGCCACCGATGCGTCCTCGGCCATAAATCGAAGCCGATCTCGTGGAAACTCGGGATCGAGAGGGACATAGGTTGCCCCAGACTTAAGTACGGCGATCAACGCAACGACCATCTCTATTGATCGTTCGAGGCCGATACCCACCGTCACACCGGGTTTGGCGCCCAGCGTTTGGAGATAGCGTGCCAGCTGATTAGCCCGAGCATTGAGTTGACCGTACCGTAGTGTCTTCGGTCCGATCGATACGGCTACGGCATCGGGCGTCCTTTCGACTTGGGCTTCGAACAACTGAGGAAAGCACTCAGACTGTGGATAGTCTCGTTGCGTACGGTTCCAATCCTTCAGTATCTGCTGACGTTCAGTCGCCGTCACAGTTGGGAGCTCAGACAGCTTGCAATGGGGATTGGCCAATGCGTGCTGGAGCAGAAGCTTGTACTGTCCCAACATCCGTTCGGCGGTCTGAGGTTCGAAGAGATCCGTGTTGAACGTGAGGTAGGCTTTTCGTGAGAACTCTGTCTCGATCGTCAAGCTCAAGTCGAATTGTGCGGCTTGCGTCTCCACCTCGAAGGGCACCCAACTCAACCCTTGCACGTGGATCTCCCTGATCGGCGCATTTGGGACGTTGAAGAGGACCTGCACCAACGGAGCAGAGCTCTGGTCTCGAGAGGAGTGCATCATCTCGACCAACTTGTCGAATGGGAAGTCCTGATTGGCATAGGCCTCTAACGCCGTTTCACGCACCCGTGCCATGAATTCGATGAACGTCGGATTGCCGGAGAGATCGGTACGCATGACGAGTGTATTGACGAACGAACCGATGATCGACTCCACCGCGAATTGAGTTCGGTTGGCGATAGGAGAGCCCACGGCGACATCGGCTTGGCCGGAATAGCGACTTAAGAGAATCTGGAAACAGGCTAACAGGGTCATGAACACCGTTGCATTGTGTTCCGCACTGAATTGTTTTAGTCGTTCGATTAACGATGTGGGCAACTCCAGCATGCGATGGGAGCCGTTAAAGGTCTGTGTCACAGGCCGTGGATGATCGGTCGGCAACGAGAGCTTCGAAAGTCCGGCCAGCTTCTTCTGCCAGTAGTTCGATTGTACGCTGAGCCAATCGTCGGTCAGACAACGCCGCTGCCACACCGCGTAGTCGGCGTACTGAAGGTGGATTGGCTTGAGCACAGGAACCTCTCCCCGGCAAAACGCATTATAGAAGAACGCGAACTCATAGCCGATGACTCCGAACGACCACTGGTCTCCGATGATATGATGCATCGTGAGTAACAACACATGGTCCTCAGGCTCGACCTCAATTAAGAGGAATCGTGCGAGCGGACCTTGCTCGAGATCAAATGGCCTGTTCCCTTCCTGCTCGACGAGCCGAGCCGCCTGCTCTTGGCGTTGTGCTGATGGGAAGTGTGTGAGGTCCACTTCAGTCCAATCAGGAGGGCGAAAGGGCTGAATGATTTGGACAGGCCCATCGCCTTTCATCATGAACATCGTTCGAAATGCCTCGTGCCGGTTACAGATGGCATCGATCGTTTTTCGGAGTGCCGCCTTGTTCAGTCGTCCCATCTGTCGTGAGGCAAACGGCATGTTATATGCCGTACTCTCTGGAGCTAGCTGATGCATCAGCCACATGCGTTGCTGAGAATAGGACAGGGGGAGGGGTTGATCTCTGGGCACCGGAATGATTGATGGCATGGCAGGAGCCAGCCGGTCCTTTTGACGCAATCGTGTCACTTCCTCGGCCAAGGCCGAGATCGTCGGTCGCTCAAAAAGTACCTGTAGCGAGATCTCAACCTCGAAGAGCTCCCGTATCCGGGAGATAATTTGGGTGGCCAAGAGTGAGTGGCCTCCCGATTCAAAGAAATGGTCATGGATGCCTGCTTCCGGCACTTCAAGTATGGTCTTCCACAGCTCAGCCAAAGCTTCTTCAACCGGATTTCGAGGAGCCATCCTGGCGGCTGCTTGGCTGGCTGTGTGTTCCGGAGCGGGAAGAGCCTCTCGATTCACTTTTCCGGTGGGGCTAAGCGGCATCGTGTCGAGCCAGAGAATGACGGAGGGCACCATATAATGCGGTAATTGTGCGGTGAGATAACTGCGGATCTCTTCGAGCTTTTCTCTGAGCGAGGATTCGCCGGCGAGATAGCCGACCAACCGGTGCTGGTCCTGTTTATCCTCCCGAAGCAGCACCGCGGCGTGATGGACCCCGGGGAAATTGCTCAGCGCATGTTCGATTTCTCCGAGTTCAATCCGGTAGCCACGCAGTTTGACCTGCTGATCTACTCGTCCAAGAAACTCCACATTGCCATCGGCTCGATACCGAGCCAGGTCTCCGGTCCGATACAGCCTGGTACCGGCCACGTAGGGATTCGCCAAAAACCGTTCTTGGGTCAGCTGTGGCTGATTGACATAGCCGCGGGCCAGACATTCTCCCGCGATATAGAGTTCTCCCGGCACCCCGATCGGTACTGGCTGTAGATGCTCATCCAGCACATAGAGTTGCATATGGGCGATGGGCTTGCCGATCGGGACTCGAGCTCCCATTTCTTCGCGCGTCGTTTGATGCACGCTACACCAGACCGTGGCTTCCGTCGGTCCATATTCGTTGTAGAGCGTGGCATGAGGCAGGAGCTGGTAATGCCGTCGCAGGAGTTCAATGGGCAGGTTCTCTCCAGCCGTAATGACGACACGAAGGGATTCCAGCTGAGTACTCGATGCTTCACCGAGCACAGCATGGTACAAAAAAGGGACCCACACCACGTGCGAGATGTGATGATGCTCGATGAGTACTGCAAGCTCCGTGGGATCGCGATGGGCGGTCTCAGATGGGATGACCAGTTCTCCCCCCTGCAGCAATGTCCAAAAGATGCCCGTCACAGACCCGTCAAAGGCCAGAGAAAAGGTCAGTAGAAACCGAGAGACCGGTTCAGGATAGTACTGAAGTCTGGCAAGGAGGGAGGTCACCAGACTGCGGTGTGTCACGGCTACGCCCTTTGGTCTCCCCGTCGAGCCAGAGGTGTAGATAATATAAGCGAGCTGATCAGGCGAAACGGCTCGTGCGAGGTTCTGCTCCTCCTCCGCTCCGCCGACGGTGGATGTAGACAAGGTCTCCACGTCGAAGATTCGGCCACCGTAGTTCTGGAAGTGATTACGAAGGTGCGCCTGTGTCACTACGATGGACAGGTGAGCATCCTCCAGCATCAGCTGGAGTCGATGATCGGGGAAGGATGGATCCAGGGGAACGTACCCTCCCCCAGCTTTGAGAATGCCCAAGAGGCCGACGAGGACATCAACCGAGCGCTCAACACAGAGACCTACCGGGAGCTCTGCGCCGACCCCTAATTTCATTAGCGCATGAGCGACTCGATTTGCTCGTCGGTTCAGCTCTTGGTAGCTGATGGATTGGCCTCCACAGGTAACAGCGACTGCATCGGGAGTCCGCTCGACTTGCGCCTCGATGAGCGTATGGATACCGGAGGCCGTGGGGGGTGCCTCGGTCCACGTCAGTTGAACGTTCCGGCTCTCTTCGGCGGTCAGCAAGGAAAGCTGGCTAAGACGGGCTTCAGGCTTCCTGAGAAATTCATCAAGAAGGATCTCCAGCTGCCCCAACATGCGGTCGACCGTCGAGTCTTCAAAAATCCTGGAATCATGGAGAAACGCCAACTCCAAGCAGTCCACCTTGTTCACGACCATCAACACGAGGTCGAACTCCGACGCGCTCGGCTCCCAAGGGAGATGAGTGACCTCAAGGTCCTTGGGGCTGAACGTGGACAAGGGGTCCTCTTCTGCTACGATCATCACGTTGAATAGTGGGGATAGGGATCGTTCGCGCTGTAGCGACAGTGCTTCGATCACTTCTTCGAACGGGAGGTCTTGATGGTCATAGGCATCGACCACCAGGCGGCGCACCTGCTTTAACAAATCGTGTCCGGTGAGCTCATCTGAAAGTTCTACCCGCAACGCCACGGTATTAACGCAATACCCCATCACGTCTTCGAGCTCTCTCCGACGCCTGCCAGACACGATCGAGCCAATGACGAGATCTGACTCGTGTGTATAGCGTTGCAGCCATGTCGCAAAGACGGCGTAGAGCACCATGAATGCCGTGACGTGTTGCTGTTGGCAGAAGAGAGCAAGGCTGGCTGAAAGTTCCGGAGAAAGCGATCGTGACCGTACGCCTCCCTCAAACGTGCGCACTCGTGGCCGCTGACGATCGACCGGGAGTTCCGGGAGAGGGTGGGCGCCGGTCAGCTGCCGGATCCAGTAAGATCGATCAACTTCACGAAGGCCTTGATCAAGCCTGGCTCTTTGCCAATCGACATAGTCCACGTACTGAACTGCCACTGTGGGAAGCCGAGTCTTTCGAACGTCACCACCGGCGTCCCACAGAACGGCTAATTCCTTCCAGAAGATACCGAGAGACCATCCGTCGGCGACAAGACGATGGAATGTCAACGTCAGGACATGCACATCCCATTCAAGCGCCAGCAGGCCTACTCGGAATAGCGGTCCCTGTCGTAAGTCGAACGGCCGGGTCCTCTCCGTTTCCATGAATTGCTGTACCTGGCTGTCTTGCTCCGCGGCATCCAATTGTTGGAAGTCTTGTCGCCCGATCGTGATGGTTGCGTCAGAAGATATTTCCGCGAACCCCTCACCTCGATCCGATCTGAAACGAGTTCGAAGAATCTCGTGACGACGGACGATTTCCCGTATCGACCGCTCCAACACTTCAGGATTAATGGACCCCCGTAGACGTACATTCAGGGAAATATGGTTGATTGCGCTGCCAGGGTGAACTTGCTCCAAGAACCACAGTCGTTTCTGGGCCGGGCAGAGAGGAATCCTGCCGGGTCGTGTGGATGTAGAGGAACGTGGGACGGGCAGCGTCCTTGCTTTCCCGGCACCATCTGCGCTTTCACTTTGTCGTGCGTCCGAGCCTGCGACATTTGGATCTGTGTTCAGCTCATCGATTCGAGCAGCGAGTGTGGACAATATTGGGCATTCAAATAGCGTACTGAGGGGAAGTTCGACGCGGAACGTCTCGAGAATGCGCGTGACAATCTGTGCCGCGAGAAGTGAATTGCCTCCGAGTGCGAAGAAGTTCGCATGGCGATGCGGAAGATCTCCTCCCAGCACCTCTTGCCAGATCTCTGCCACCTTCTTCTCGATGGTGGTTTGCGGAGGCTCACTCGGTAACACATCGGGGGTGGCCTCCACATCCTGGTCCAACGTGTGAGCTGCGACGACAGTGAGATGGCCGGATTCAAAGGCGGCTCGGCAGGCGCGCCGCTGGATTTTCCCACTGGAGGTTCTTGGGATGGTGCCGGACTTAACCAGCACCACCGTGTGAATTTCCAGTTCGTACTCGTCCGCTACGGCCCGACGAATGCCGCCGATCACATCCATCACGCCCGATTCGGGCACCCGCTTCTCGATTTCATGGACCAGCACCACACGTTCTCCGGTTTCTCCCTCAACCGAGAAGGCCGCTCCACCTCCTCGCCGCAAACTCGGATGCGATTGTCCGGCTGTCCATTCCAAATCATGCGGATAATAGTTTCGCCCTCGCACGATGATCAGGTCTTTGAGGCGTCCGGTCAGGAACAATTCTCCGCGATGAAGAAAACCAAGATCGCCTGTTCGCAAATAAGGCCCCTCACCTGATCCAGCGAGAGTGGCCTTAAACGCGACCTCGCTTTCTTCCAGTTTCTCCCAATATCCAGCCGCGATTCCGGATCCGGCCAACCACACCTCTCCGACAGAGCCGGGCCGACACTCGACACAAGTCGTAGGATCTACAATCCTTACACAAGTTTCTTCGAGGGGATTCCCGCATCCGATCAATGTCCGACTGGTTCCTTCCGCCGCGATAGATTCTTGAACGACTGCGTGAGCCAGCGCCTCAGCATCGACGTTCAAGAATGTCGGCTCCGCACCAGCCCGCTTCATCGTCACCAAGAGGGTCGCCTCTGCGAGCCCATAGGCCGGCGCGAACGAGGTTGACCGGAAGCCTCGTGGACCAAAGGTATCGATGAACCGCGTAACCGTATCAGGGTGAATAGGCTCCGCACCGCAACTTGCGACCGCCCACGTACTCAAGTCCGCTTGCCACTCCTTCTGCTGCTGTGCGGCTCGGACGCAAGACTCGTACGAAAAGTTTGGTCCACCGCTGTGGGTAATCGTAAATCGAGCCACCGCTTCGAGCCACCGCAATGGCCGTCTGAGAAACGTAAGGGGTGACATGAGATAGGCAGGTATACCGGCATAGAACGGAGCGATGATTCCATGCACTAATCCATAGTCATGGAAATAGGGCAGCCAGCAGAGTGATCGGCTGCCAGTCGATACATTTCCCGCCAGGCTCAGGGCCTTGCAATGCGCAAGCACGTTCTGGTGGCTAATCATGACGCCGCGAGGAGTGGCCGTCGATCCAGAAGTGTATTGCAGATACGCGAGGGTGGTGTTGCTAGGATGAGGCAACTCAATTGAATCGGCTGCATCATAGGCGTGATCCGTCGCGATGCACCTGACAGGACTCGCATCCTTGGCGATCGAAAGCTCCGAAGCTACGCCTTCTGTACTTGAGGTCGTGAGCATCAGCGATACACGAGCATCGTCGATGATGGCGCGAAGTCGATGCAGACTGTGTTTTCGCCTGATAGGGTCAGGAGCCGGAGCAGGAACTGGAACGAGACCGGCACAGACACAGGCCCAAAATGCGTATACGACATCGAGCCCTTGTGGGTAGAGAAGAAGGGCTCGGGTTCCTGGTGGGAATTCGCGTGCAAGATGGTCGGCAAGCGAATAGACCGTCTGTTCAAGCTGACCGAACGTTACGTGATGTTCAATTTCGAGGTTCTCGCGGACGAACGCATAGGCCCGGTTATTCGGATTCTTCCGACAACCGAACTGAAAAAGTGTAGGCAGGTCCTCTATATCGGGAGAGGAAAGGTGTGACATTTACGTACGGTGCCAATCCGAAGCTATGCCAAGGAGAAAGATCTCCAATGAGTTATCGGTTTACTGAAGGAATAGCGTAGTGGGTTTGGGAAAAAGCTCAAAGAACTTCTTATTTTCCGACCAGAACCGAGGTAGCTTTCTTGAGGGTCACGCCACCCGATAAGTGGTCACAATCCACTCGATATTTGGCCTTCAGGTCTACCGGGCTTTAACTGGGCGAGAGCGAGGTTCTGTAGCATCCTGCGCCAGTGGGCGATGCGGTCCTGCGGCATTTTTCACCATCCTCAGGCCACGCTTCGGCACACCATCCGAACAAAGCGTCGTAAACCATTGTTCTATAACGAGAAGACTGCCAACCTGTTTTAGGGAACATGGCACACGGCTCGCAAAGTTTGAGGCGTCTATAGGGAGAAAAAATGCCCATCACTGGACGAATGCTGGTTTTTTGCGCGCTGTTGGCCGGGATGTCGGGGCTAGGGTTCAGCAGTCTCGGAGTAGAAGAGCTGGTGACTTCAGCCAAAGGTGGCGATCCGGTCAGTGGCCGGGAGATTTACGTAAACACCTGCATCCGTTGTCATGGCATCGACGGCAAAGGAGCATTAGGAATCAAGCTCGTTCCACCTCCGGCAGACCTCACCGCATCGGATGTTCACAAGCGACTTGATGGGACGTTGTTCCGTCGCATTCATGAAGGCAAACCAAATACCGCCATGGGGGCGTGGAAACATTCACTCTCCGATGAAGAAATCTGGGATGTCTTGGCCTATGTGCGTACATTCAGGGTTGAGGCCGAGGGGAAACCATAAAAGATGAATCCAAAGGGAGAAAGTGGTTTCATACGAGCCAGTCAGCGAGTGAGACTAACTGGAGACAAGGAGGAATTGACATGACGTGTAATGTAGGCGGAATAGAAAGACCGATCAGGATTGGGGCGGGGTTGCTGGCGATTGGCGTTGGTCTCTTTGCCGGGCTATCCTCAACTATTGCTGGCACATTTCTGGTAATCGGTGCAATATTACTGCTGACCGGCGCGGTTGGTTTTTGCCCGCTGTTCACCTTGCTCGGAATTAATACTTGTCCGCCTCCATCCAACCTGAAGAAGTGAGACCCTAGAATGGCTATACGTTCGGTCGCAAGCATCGTGCTGGCGGTGGTCGTGTCGATGGCGATCGGGTGCGTTCCACCTCCACGAATGACCGGCAGCGAGAATTCGGGTAGCCCTTCCGATACCGAGGCAACCGTCAATGCGTTGTTTGCTCCGCCTTCTCCTGAAACCATTCCGGGCGATCTCAGGGGAGAGCAAATCCGGCTGGGTTATAAGATGGTGGTCGACACGCAAGTATATGGGAAACGGTACGTCGGGAATGCGCTGAACTGCACCAATTGCCATTTAGATGCCGGTCTCAACCCAAACGCGGCGTCATTTGTCGGCATCAGTCTCCTCTACCCGTACCATCAGGAGCGTGCCGACCGACAGGTGTCCCTCGCCGATCGGATTAACGAGTGTTTCGAACGTAGTATGAACGGCAGGGCACTCCCACCCGACAGTGTCAAACTGACGGGTATTGTTGCCTACATCGAATGGCTGTCCCAGAATTTGCCGGCCGGCAGTGCCGTGCCGTGGCGGGGAATCCCACGTCTTGCGTCGACCCATCAGCCAGATCCCCTCAATGGCAAGAAGGTGTATGAGCAAAAATGCGTGTTCTGCCATGGCTCCGACGGACAAGGAACGATGACGGGGCCGCCGGTGTGGGGCCCGCGTTCATACAACATCGGCGGGGACATGGCGAGGATCAGCGTGGCGGCCTCGTTTATCAAGGCCAACATGCCGAGAGGCTGGGGATGGACCGTCACGGACGATGAGGCGTTTGATGTTGCGGCGTACATCAATACCCAGCCACGTCCCGACTTTCCTGACAAGACCCATGATTGGCCGAAAGGGGGCAAACCGGCAGATGCCCCGTATTGAGCAATCGAGCAGAGCCCCAATCAAACTTGCGGCCATCTCACACGTATCAGAAGTCATACCAGTCTTAAAAACAAATACTGAAGAGAGGTCGCAGAAGCTGGGTCGAGGTCTCATCAGGAGAGGGAGGGCGAGATGAGGTTTGGAAGGATGAAGCCAACGATTTCAGCCATTGGGGCATGGATCGTTGGGCTGCTGATGTTTGTCGGTTCGGCCTTCGCGAGCGACCAGTCTCGGGCAAAGGAGCTCATCCAGCAAACCTGTGTGCAATGTCACCGGTTGGAAGGGACAGCTGATTCTCGGTTCAATCTTCGAGCACCGGATTTGATCTGGGCCGGCAGCAAATATCAACGATCGTGGCTCATTCGTTGGCTCACAGGAAAGGAAGCTCCGCTCTATACCAAGGGCTATCGGTGGGATCTGACGGACGTTCCTTCGAAGCACCCGATGGTGACGGAGTCGGAGGCGAATACAATCGCGGATTATTTTGTCGAACACAACCAAGATCCGCGCGTGACCGTGGGCGCATTCGACGTTTCAAAAGTGACGAAGTTCGATGTCACGTTTGGTGCGGCGGCCTATAAAGCCCATGCCTGCCTCGGCTGCCACACGATCGAGGAGAACGGCAAGCTCATCGGTGGCCCGCAAAGCACTGCCTTGCAGAATGCCGGTCAGCGGTACAACATGGACTGGCTCTATCGGTTTGGACAGAATCCGCAGGACTTCATCACCCATACCGGAGAATTTCTGGCCGATGCGACCGATCCGCAGTTACGGGCGGTAATCGGATTTCTCGCCGCGCAGGGCGTGAAGGACTTGATGTATTACGAACCCTGGACGAGCCAGGAATTCGCCAACGCGAACGTGGATCGAGGCAAGACGCTGTACAAGGAATACTGCGCCCAGTGCCACGGCTTCACCGGCAAAGGCGACGGCCCTGCGGCCTCGGGCTTGGAACCCAAACCGGCTATTCATGCCAACATGCCGTTTGACAAACTGCCGATGGAGTACCTCTACACGGTGATCAACCATGGTGGGCCGGCCATCGGTAAATCGCCGAACATGCCCTACTGGGGACTAACCATTGGTCAGCAGGGCGTCGCGGATGTGATTGCCTATATGAAGGTCACCTTCAAGGGGGTTCCTGATGTAGCCGCTGTGGGTGAAAGTGCGTCAGGCGCCGCCTGTGTACAGCCGCGCAAGACGGCCCAAGCACCGGCAAATTTGCTCACCAAGACGAATCCGCTGCCTTCATCGACCGGAGCGATCAAAGCAGGAAAAGAGTTGTTCCTGAAAGGTGTGCAACCGGTCGCCTGCGTCATGTGTCACGGTGAACTGGGAGATGGGAAGGGGTTGATGGGGGCGGCATTTGTCCCGCCGCCACGGAATTTTACCTGCGGCACGATGATGAGAGACTTACCCGATGGACAGCTGTTCTGGATCATCAAGAATGGGTCGCCGGGGACCGGCATGATGGCGTTTCCCGGGCTACCTGACGAACAGGTATGGCAGCTGATTCATTATATTCGTTCACTGGCGAAGTAATGCGTGAAGCGTATCTCGTGAAGCGTTGTTCGCGAGATACAAATGACGAGATAGGAAGAATGAACCAAGGAGGCACAAGTGGCGACCTTCATTATTTCAGGTAGTCGAGGAACAGACGATCCAACGATGGCGACCCTGCCGTTCATGGCGGCTAAGACGGCCAAAGAGCAAGGACACGAGGTGGTGCTGTGGCTATGGAATGAAGCTGTGACGCTGGGACGCAAAGGCGTGGCGGAACATGTAACCGGCGTGAACCTGACCCCGCTCAAGGAGCTGCTTGCCGCCGTGCAGGCGGCGGGAGTCCCCATCTGGGTATGCGGTGCCTGCGCGGTAGCTCGACAAGTGAGCACAGCCGATCTAGTGGCCGGAGCCTCCATCAAAGGCATGCCGGATTACATCAAAGCCGTGGCTGAGCGAGATCGTAGCGTTGTATTCTGATTCCATATCTAGTGTGAGGAGGACCCGCATGGCTGCTGATGGCGAATCGACCGGGAAGTCCAAAGGCCGTAAAGATCGCGATGTATCGGAGAGCGATGAACTCACGAAGCAAACGCAGGGAACGGATGAGAACGACCTGGAGGCGATCCCTACAAGGGTTCCGGTGGAGGGAGATGGATATATACCGCCGGGGGGTGCTGCCATCGATAGGGTATTGAAGAAAATCGGGGACCCAGGCTCCACGCTGACCGAGGATGATCTACAAAGAATCAATACGAGGAAGGGCCTCTTTCAATTATTGGAGAAGCGAGGTGTCGACCTTCAAGACGTCCGTAAGCGGCTGTTGTACGAGCATGAGTTGCGGCAATTACAAGTCGAGTTGGTGAAGTTGCAGCGGTGGATCCAAAATTCGGGAGAACGCATTGCGATTCTGGTCGAGGGACGGGATGCAGCAGGAAAGGGAGGCACAATCCGCCGCTTCACGGAACACTTGAACCCTCGTGCCATGCGAGTCGTGGCGCTGCCGAAGCCGACCGACGAAGAACGGGGCCAGTGGTATTTCCAGCGGTATATCCGGCAACTGCCGAACAAGGGTGAGATCGTTTTCTTCGATCGAAGCTGGTACAACCGCGCAGTCGTGGAACCAGTGATGGGATTCTGCTCGAAAAAGGAGCACCAACGTTTCCTGCAGCAGGTGCCCGAGTTCGAACACATGCTCTATGAAGATGGCGTGACCATCATCAAGTTCTGGTTCTCCATTTCGAAGGACGAGCAGGCCCGGCGCTTCGAAGCCAGGCGCCAGAATCCTTTGAAACAGTGGAAGCTCAGCCCGGTCGATGAGAAGGCGCAGGAACTGTGGGATGCGTACACCCGCACCAAGGAAGAAATGTTCAGCAAGACACATACGACCTACAGTCCTTGGATCATCGTGAAGGCGAACGATAAACAGGCGGCACGTCTGGAAAGCTTGCGCTACGTCCTCAATCTGCTGCCGTACAAGGGGAAGGAAGAAGCGCAGATCAGGCTGACTCCCGATCCGAACATCATCACTCGATTCCACCGCAAGATGGTGGAATTGGATCTGTGACAGCTTCGGCAAGGCGTCCCGTGGATTCTATGTGGATCACATCGATGAAGGAGCAGGGCGATGAAGACGTTTTCGGTACTAGCTATCATGATTTTTTTCGGAGTTTCCACGAGCGGGGCAGAGCGTCATATGATGCAACCAGTCGTGCCGGCTAATAAGCTGGCTGAGGCCCGAGCTCTCAGGAGCCCGCTCCCGGCATCTCAAGACGTCGTAGAGAGAGGGAAGGCGCTCTATCACGGCAAGGGCACGTGCTTCACCTGTCATGGAGTAAACGGAGACGGCACAGGACCAGGGGGCGCCCAGCTGAATCCCTCCCCTCGGAATTTCCAGCACCATGGGTTCTGGCGGCACCGCACGGAGGGGGAAATTTTCTGGGCCATCAAACATGGCTCACCCGGAACCGGCATGATTGGGTTTGGCCAGGTCCTGTCGGATGAAGAAATCTGGGCCCTCATTCAGTATGAGCACACCTTCGCGGGGATGCAGGGACCAGGAATGAGAGGCCAGAGAGGCGGTATGGGACCGATGAGAGGATCCGGCGGCGGTATGGGCGGAATGAAGGGGATGGGGCATGGAGGGAAAGGGCATGAGATAGATGAGTAAACTGTGAGTCTCTCCTCAGTGTTCTCTTTCTTAACTTCTCCTGACTGGGCTGGCGTCGGCGGGTTCTTGCTTAGTTGTTAGGCAGCTCCGTCAGGCATCCTTTGTAGCGTTTTTCCCCACCTGACAACCTGGTCTTGAGTATTCCTGCATCACACTGTACCACTCGTACGTGATTGACCCGCTTAAACCACTGTTTCACTGAATATATTCCTCAGGCTTCACGAAGCCGAGCGGCGGCGCAAGATTCGCAATTGATCTGAATCCAATCTTGATGAGAACGCTCTCAGTGAGTGGAAGAGGCGGGCGAACAGTTATTCAAGGGACCAAAACCTGGAGGTACAGTTATGACGAAGTGGATAAAGCGATGGATGGTTGCAGTGGGAGGAGCCGGGGTGATCGCCGCAATGCTGGTGTCCCTGAGCTTCGCCGATGAGGGGCATGGGAAGATGGGGCATGGTGGCCACGATCAGGAAAAACAGCACGATCATAGTGGGCACTACCTGAAACATCTGTTGAAGCATGCCAAGGAGTTTGAGCTGACGCAGGAGCAGATCGGCAAGCTCAAGGCCATCCAGCTGGACTTCAAACGTACGGAGGCCAGATTGGAAGCCGACGCCAAGGTGGCAAAACTCGAACTGCACGCGCTGTTGGATGATGAGCAGGTCGACCTTAAGGCGATTCAGACAAAGGTCGAACAACTGAAGAAAGCGGAAGGAGCCTGTCTGTTCGAGGCGATCAAAAGTAAGCGCACCGCCATGGCCCTGTTGACACCCGATCAACGGGAAAAGGACCGTGCCCATCATGAACAAATGAAGACTGGAGGGCAGCATGGGGCTGGAGCAGGGGGGATGGGCCATGGTGGAATGATGGGCGGGAGAGGTGGAATGGGTGGCATGGGTGGTGGAATGATGGGAGGTGGTGGGCAGGGCGGACATGACGGTGGCGATCACGGGAGTGGAGGATCCAGCGGAGGGCAGGAGCACCAACACTGAACATGACGCATCGATATCTGTTACCGATGGAGTGGGCGAGACCAAGAGATTGTGTGTGCCATACTGATGTCATGAAGAGGGATTTCTATGTATTTGCGTATCGTAATTAGCTTCGCCGTCGTTGTTTTGAGTGCTTCGTGGGTGATGGCTCAAAGCCTTACAGGAAATCCGAAGAATGGGGAGAGAATCTTTCAACAACACTGTGTCGGCTGTCACGGAACCGCCGGCGATGGGCTGGGGCCTGATATCAAGGAATTGATCGTTCCGCCTGCAAATTTTCGGGCGCCGAAATCGCGCACAAAAACCGATATGGAACTGTACATCGCGATCAAACAAGGGGTCCTCTTCAGTCCGATGCATGGCTGGGCTGATCGGTTGTCGGATCAGGAGATTCGAGATGTGCTCAGGTACATTCGCAGCGTGGCTCCGTTCAATCCAATCGGGTAGTTTTATCAATGGAGGGAAGAGCCTGCTTGGTCATGAAGAAGTAGGAGTGATAGGATGACAGGAACATTCTTCACAGATGGAGGATCACCATGACACATCAGGATGGCAGAAGCTCACCTGAAACGGTTTTCCTTGCATTTCTCGGCGGGGCAATCGGAGGAATGATCGCCGGCATTCTTCTCGCTCCAAAATCCGGTGAGGAAACCCGGCGTGTGATACAAAGCCATGCTCGAAGGACGGAGGAGGATCTCATCGAACGAGCCAAGGAAGCACGAGCGGCCCTTGATGAGGTGATTGAACGAGGTAAGCATTTTGTGGATGAAAAACGCGCGGACGTCGAATCAGCCGTGAGAGCAGGTCGAGAGGCAGTGAAAGAGAGAATTGATAAGTACCGCGACTGATAACGAGTATGTTATCTTCTGTCCGCTTGATAGAAGGTATATTCGGCTATACGAAGGCTAGGGGCGTTGGGTAATGTCCATCTTCTTCGGTCATCAATTCATGTTATGAGGACGGTATCATGAGCGAACCACAGACGATCACGACATTCTATGAGAAGGATCATGACCGCCTGGATGAGTTGTTCAAGACCTTTCAAACGTTGAAACGGTCGGATTTTCCCAAGGCAAAAGAGGCGTTCAAGGAGTTTAAAATCGGTCTCCAACGCCATATCGTGTGGGAAGAAGAACTGCTGTTTCCGATGTGGGAAGAGAAAACCGGCATGATCGAGGATGGGCCGACACCCATCATGCGATTCGAGCACAGCCAGATCAAGCAGCTGCTTGATGCGATCCATCAAAAGGTAGAAGCACAAAACCTGGATACCGATCAGGACGAACAGGCCTTGCTCAATATCCTGAGTTCTCACAATAGGAAAGAAGAACGGGCGCTGTATCCCGCAATCGACAACGTTATCAGTCCGGAGGAGTGCGAAAAAGTCTTCAGCGACATGAAAGCTATTCCGGAGGACCGGGGCAATGCCTGTTGCGGTCAGCATTGAGGGTGAGCAAAAAGTGGGGCGTAGCGAGCTAAGAAGATTTTTCTCAAACGTCAGTCTCAGCCTGCTGACCAGCTTCGGCCTACTTGTGATGGGCTGGATGGGAATGGACTCGATATTGAAAATCGGTCACGCCTGGGCTGAATCCCCAACCTCCCAGCAGCCAGGAAAGCTCAAAGGCAATATCATGGAGGGTCGGGAGGTTTTTAATGGGAAAGGTGTCTGTTACTACTGTCATGGTGTTGATGGATATCTGCACAAGATTCCTCGACTGGAAGCGGACACAGCCAGGCTCATCGCGAAGCTGGATCCTCCTCCCACCGACTTACGGAACCCCGGAGTCCTGCGGCTGAAAACCAACAAGGAACGGGCTCGTGCCATCAGGGAAGGCCATCCCGGCACCGGCATGTTTCCCGACACCACCATGACCGATCAAGACCTCGCCGACATCTTGCTCTACCTCGCACTCATCAGAAAAGACCCGAATCCGGAGTAGTGGGTTCGGGGCTTAACGCGAAGCTGCCCCACGTTGCCATGGTGCGGTGGTAGATAGCCGACATCCGAGCTTGATCAGGACGGTATAGTGGCGCCGACCAAACGTAAAATGTGGTCACAGCGCGTGACGGAAGAGAGCAATGCGCTGGATTTGGAGCCGGGTGTCTTCACCTTCCATAACCCGACTGATATCGCCCGCTCACTGAAACGATCCGCAGAGTGCAGCGACCGTCGAAAGGCTGATCCGTTCCGTTCAGCGATGTCGATGCTCACCTTCTATATCAATCGGGCAGGCCGCCAGCTTCATGCGAAACAGCGCGCTCGGCTTGAGGCTGCGAAGGATGAGCTGCGCGCCTTATTCGCCAGGCCTCGCCAGATGTCCAGTCGATCAAAGGACAAGTAAAGGAGTCCGACCCAGCTTCGGAGAGAGGGAAACTGTTGTGAGGCTTTTCTCCGCCAGGCGGGCTGATAAGGGCGAGGAACGAGAATATTTGAGGAGAAGAAGATGAGAGACCACTACGATGTGTCCAAGATGAAAGGGCGTAAGAATCCATATCTCAAATATTTGAAACAGTCGGTCACGATGCGACTTGATCGTGATACGGTCGCCTATTTCAAGTCCATAGCCGAGGAAATGGGTATTCCCTATCAGAGCCTGATCAACCTCTATCTTCGCGACTGCGCCATACGCCACCGCAAGCTGCACATGAAGTGGGCGTCCTAGGCTCAAGCCGCGAAGTGTGTGGGCATCCCCAGTCCTGCATGTCTGACCTCGTGCGTGGCAAGGGAGATAAGTTCAGCTTGGAAATGCTCATCACGCTCAAAGCGCGGATTGGTCGGAGAGTGCGTATTGAGTTTGCAACGTGATGAATGGATGGCGACATAAGCGTGCTGTTAATGGTCTCGAGCTATCGATCGGAGGTGGCTAAGCCTTGACATATTTTCGACGTGCAGGCGAAGCACAAAGGGGATAACAACGGTATAAGTGGTCGCCAGCAGATTTGACAGTTGGACAGGGTATTCGAAAGGAGAGTGGTGAAACTTAGAAACACTCCGCATATCATCGCCTATTCAGCTCTGACGATAATTGGGCTCACAGTACTATGCGGCGAAGTTGGGGCAAGGCGTGCGGTTCCCGATGACAATCTAGCCTATCCCGTGCTTGTTACCCTCAAGGAAGGTGGGCAGGGTTCTGGTTTTTTTCTCAATCTTCAGACCGCCACATTCTTCGTCACCGCACGGCATGTGTTTTTCAAGGAGGGGACTGATGACCTTCTGGCGCAGGAGGCGGAACTTCGATCTTACGCCAAGGACCCGAACGATAAGGGTAAGAACATCTTCCAGCTTGATCTCTCCGCGCTGAAGCAGGCTGGCAATATTAAGAAGCACGCAACTCACGATGTAGCGGTTATCAGAATTGGTGTTCGTATTCAGGGCACTGATGCCCGATCACTGAAAACCCTCGACGGCGTTATGATCAAAGAGACGGCTTCATCGGGGATCCTTGGTGTCGGAGAATCCACAATTAAGCGGTTCGCAGAGGTGATGACAGCAAATAATGTTTATATTTTTGGTTTTCCAACATCGATCGGTCTTAAGGCCATTCCACAGATTGACTATCTAAGACCATTGCTGCGCGCAGGTATTGTTGCTGGCACTAATGAACAGGCCCAAACTATCATTCTCGATTGCCCAGCATACGGGGGGAATAGTGGAGGTCCAGTGCTCGAAGTTGAAGAGGATGGTTTTGGTAAGAAGTTCAAAATCATTGGCGTGGTGTCTCAATTTGTTCCGGTCGCTGAAACATGGCGTAACATGACGCATGGCTACAACAACACAAACATTTCCAATTCTGGGTATGCTATTGCCATTCCAATGGATTTCGTCCACGATCTCATTGGACAATTTTAGGTCGTCTAACGGACTACCTAGCGAAGTGCTGGCATAAGTGAAGAGCTCGGTGGCAAAAACGGTTTCCTAACGCTTCAGGGCTGCTCGATTCGAATCCTCGCATCCATGATCCGACAACCCTGGCCTTCTGGTAACGCGAAGATCGGATTGAGGTCAATCTCGCTGATTTCGGGAATTGCTTCGGTGAGGTAAGAGATACGTAGGAGGACATCCTCAATCGCCTTGAGATCGATGGCTGGTTGGCCGCGGTAGCCGGTGAGCAGCCGATAGCCTTTGATTCCTCGGACCATCTCCACCGCGTCATGGTCGGTCAGCGGCGAGATGCGGAACTGGAGATCGCCGAGGATTTCAACATGGATGCCACCGAGGCCGAAGGCGATCAAGGGACCGAACAATGGATCAGGGGTCACCCCGACCATCACTTCTACTCCGCCTGACAACATCGGCTGAACGAGTACGCCGTCCATCGCCTCCAACTGGCCGGCCTGCTCAAGTCTGGCTCGAATCGCGTTGAATGCTTCGTAAACCGCCTGGTCGTCGACCAAGTTCAACTGCACTCCGCCCAGTTCGGTCTTGTGCACAATCTGATGTGATGCCAGCTTTACGGCAACAGGAAAACCGATCTTCTTCGCCAGCTTCACTGCCTCCTCTGCAGTGGTTGCGATGCCACCTGGCGCAAGAGGGATCTTCATCGCTGCAAGGAGCTCATGGGTTTCTTGGATTGTGAGCCAACCTGAACCACGATCAGTGAGAGCCTTGGCACAGATTGCCTTCGCTGCTATGAGCTCAACATCGGTATAGGTAGGTACTTGCCCAGACGGTTGTTGCCGCCAAGAATCATAAGCTAATGCACGACTGATGATGCGTGCCGGGATTTCAGGGTGCCGATAGGTCGGAATGGCTTCGCCGTCTACTGTGAACGAGCGATCTCGATCTCCTTCTGCCATCCAGCAGAGATAGACCGGCTGCTTGTAGCTTGCCAGTCGCGCCGCACGGATTCCCTTGATGATTCCCGCAGCTACCGGCTCATTGTCTTTGGCCCGCACCGAGTCATGCACGATGATCAGGGCATCCAGTTCGTCAGATGCCAGCATCGTCTCGACCGCTCGTGCATGTTGCTCTTCCGTTGCAAAGCCGATGACATCGACTGGGTTTCTGAGCGCAGCCATTGGTGGGAGGAAGGAGGCGAGCGTCGATTGTGTCGGCTTGGGCAACTCGGGGACTGTAAGTCCTTCCGCTGCACAACTATCGGCGCAGAGCACGCCGGGACCGCCGGAGTTGGTCAAGATCCCGATTCGCTTACCTCGGGGGCATGGTTGGTTTGATAAGCCCGTGGCCAAGGACAGAAACTCTTCCAAGGTCTTTGCGCGGATCACACCGCATTGTGTGAACAAGGCATCGACGGCCTTGTCATTCGTGGCCAGTGCGGCGGTGTGCGATCCGGCGGCGGATTGGCCAGCTTGGGTCCGGCCGGCCTTCAGGACAACGATGGGTTTGGTCTTTCCCACTCGCTCGGCGATGCGTCTGAACCGTTGAGGATCGACGATCGTCTCGAGGTACAACAAAATCATATCGGTGTTCGGGTCTCGCTCCCAGTATTCGAGCAGGTCGTTCACGGTCACGTCCACGTGATTGCCGACGCTGACGAAGCTGGAGATGCCCAGATTCAACCGCTGGGCTGCCATGACCACAGCCAGTCCGAGTCCACCGCTTTCGGAGGCGAGAGCCACACGACCGGTCAGTGGAAGTAGCGGTGTATAGGTGGCATTGAGCCGGATGGCGGGGTCGAGGTTCATCAAGCCGAAACAGTTCGGTCCGATCAGACGAATTCCGTATCGCTGAACTCTTTCGCGCAATTGCTCTTCGAGTGAAATTCCGATGCCGCCTGACTCGGCGAATCCCGCAGTGATGAGAATCGCTGCGGGAACCTGTTTGGCCGCACAGTCGTCGATGATGGGCAGGACAAGGGCTGCCGGGACAGTGATGATGGCCAGATCGACGCGAGACGGAATGTCTCGAAGCGAGCGAAAGGTACGAAGGCCTGCGATCTCAGCGGCATGGGGATTGACCGGGATGACCGAGCCGGTAAAGCCGCCATTCTGTAGCGACTCGAGAAGGCGGTGTCCTATACCGGTTTCCTCGCGGGACGCACCGACGAGGGCGATGGTTTGCGGGAAGAAAAACGGCTTCAGTGATTCGACATTGTCTTTCTGTGAGCACATGGTCATCAAACTCTCGCTGACCGCCGCTTCACGTTCAATCCCGCCATCAGATAAGCCACTCGGGCGCGAGAAGCAAGATGGTGCCCAGACCGGCCATCACCAGGCCACTGGCTAGCTTCAGCCAGCGTCCGGCCCTTTCTTGTAATTTCCTCCGACTCAGCGTGACCACCGCGATCGTCACCATGAGTCCGTCGTCAAGAATATAGGCCAGGTTATAGAGGGCAAGGTACCCATAGTAGTTCCACGTCGGCAACTGTTGCATCGTCAGGATTTGTGTATAGACCGCTGGAAATCCGGCTGTGCAGAGCAATTCAATCGTGTTCACAAGCCCGGCTAGAACGATGACGCTCACCAGGGCTCCGGCAAGGTTGTCGGCCTGAAGGATACGGCGGATTCTGGCGTAGAGTCCAGGCTTCGCAGACTCGGGGATGCTCAGAGACAGGCCATGATGGAGCGCAAAGAAATCTTTCACATTGACCACTCCGATGAAGAGCGCGATACTGCCGAGCCCGATTTGAACGGCGCGCGACAAACCGATCACGAGAAACACGTTAAGCCATGCCGCCATGAAAGCAAAGTAGAGCAATCCGCTCACGAGAACGAACGTTCCAGCGATGAGGGCCATCTTTCGCCGGTCTTGTAGATTGACTAGCAGCGATAGGAGAAAGAGCAGAACCCACATCGCGCAAGGATTGAAGCCATCCAGCAAACCGATAACGACAGTGAACAGCGGAAGGCCCAGGTCGTGGACACGGAGCGGGCCGAACCATCCCGTCTCGATGCTCTGAATCGATGGATGGACGGCGCCTGGTCTGTTCTGCTCTAGCTTGGTGCGAATCTCAGCGCCGGTCGTGTCGGATGAGCGAAAACCGACGATGATCTCCGTGCCGATGAGAAATGTCGGAACGCCAAGCGTGGTGATACCTTGGTCCTTCGCCAAGGTTTCCATTCGCTGTCGTGCCGTGGTGTCCTGAGCGATGTCGTGGAGGACAATGTGAAGTGAAGGCTGTTCTTGTCTGAGCTCATCCAAAAAAGTCTTTGCGGCTTCGCAATGGGGACAGCCGGCTCGAACAAAAACCTCGAGGTCCGGATTGGTTCCTTCAGCCCAGGCGGTGCACTGGAGAGAAAGCAGGATGACGAAGAGGTAGGCGATGAGTCGACGGAAGAGTATGAACCAAGCTGGGCGTTGGAAGGACACCGCTTCTAACTGGTGATATCCGGTGGAGACATGAATCTGATGTACGACAACACATCCAGCATTTGCTCATCCGTCAGCTTGCCGCGAAAGCTGTGCATCGGGCTGAACAAGACGCCGTTTGAAATCGCCACGAGTAACTCCCAATCCGTCTTCGAGCGACTGATCTGAGATCGAAAATCGGCCGGTTGGACGATCAAGTCTTGGCTGTCCGGCCCATTCCCGTCCAGTTGAGCTCCATGGCAACGGAGACACTGTCGCTCATACACGCCCTGTCCGGCTTTCGAATCTCCTCGAATTCCTTGAGCGAAGATCGTCGCTGTTGAGAAGACAACGAATAGCAGTATGAGAGTCATCGTTTTCATCTTCGCTCCTTTCACCGTATCACGAGCACCGGACAGGTCACATGATGAACAACGGCATGGGACACACTCCCTAAGAGGAAGCGGGACAGCCCCTTGCGTCCATGGGAGGTCACGACCACGAGATCCATGAATTTCGCCTCTTGTTCGATCACCGAAGCGGCATGACCGGTAGCGACTTTTGTGGTGACTGTGTATCGAGAGCTCAAGAGTTTGCCGGCCGTTGACTTGACCAGTTCATCTGAATAGCGTTCGGCACCTTCCCACCATGTGCTGGTTCCCAATGCATTATAGGGGTCGTCCACTCCGATCGGCACAACGGCGTGGATGATGCAGAGGTCGGCAGGGTCGGTGAATGGATGTTGCGTGAGCCATGTCGCGATTCGGTCGGCGTCGTCGCGATCTTCGACGGCGACGAGCACCCGTTGAACTTTTCGCGCCGCACCCCTCACGATCAAGGTGGGACGGGAGCCATGCAGGAGCACCCGATGAGAGACGCTTCCGAGGGCAACCTCCGAAAGACGGCTTCGTCCACGTGCACCCACGACGACGAGATCGGTTGAAAAGCTATCGGCGCTATCGAGGAGGAGCTGTGCGGGACTCCCGACTTCGTTGACCTTCCTGATGGACTGGGTCTCTGGCGGCACCATGGTCGCGGCATGATCCAGAACCTTCTTTCCCGCATCGACCATCGCCTGACGGAAATCCTCGTATCCGTGCACGTTGCCCGCCTGAGCCACGACAGGATATTGCCAAATCCCCAGGTCGACGCCGTGGACCAGCGTGACGTCCGTCGGATGATAGAGTTGGAACGTTTGAGTGACTGCCGCGAACGCCTGATCCGACCAATCGACACCGATAACGACTCTCATCCAATGACCTTTCCCATCCGAATGCTAAAACAGCGGATGTGGTGCAGTGCCAAACGGAAGTACGAGCGGTGATTCGCCGAGATTGCCGCGAAGACGCCACGCACCGTTTTCCGGGACGAGATAGTGCACTTCTTCATGCCAACTGTCGATGGGGACATACAAGCCGGTGGTCTTCGATCTGGCCCACAAGTGCCCCGTGCACGTGACCTCCAGCACGGCATCCTTCCCCGCTCCGAGCTTGGTCATCTTCGTGAAGAGATGGGTGCTGGCAATCTCCTCGTACTCATCAAAGAGATCTTTCCAGATCTTGCGAATATCGTCCTTCTTAAACCCATGGTAGTTGTACTGAGAGGAATATATGGCCATGACCTTTTCAAGGTCATGGGCTTTGATCGCTTGTTCCGCCTGCTCAAAGGCTTTGACAACGGTGTTGACCGTGGCCTCGTCGACCTCAATCACCGACCCGGACGGAACGACGATTTTCGCCGCTGCTGTTCCGACTCCGATGACACATGCGATCAGGAGTACCAGTGAGACAACCGTCGACGCTGCGCGATCTCGTCTACTCAAGGAAGCCTCCTTTATTGTGGCGGAGACGTTGTCGAAGAATGTGTCCGCTCTTTCCATTCCAACTGCGACTCTTCCGCCAGGTTTAGATACTCCACCACATCGTGATCGCTGACCTCGGCGAAGTCGATATAGTGATGACCCACAGCCCAAAATGGATCCGGTGTGGCAAGGACGATCAACTCATCCACCTGTCCACGTGCTTCTCGTATGGTGTCGACAGGGCCGACCGGAATGGCTCCGATCAATCGGCGAGGTTTGAGGTGTCTGATGGATTGGACAGCTGCGAAAAATGTGGAGCCGGTGGCGATACCATCATCCGCTAGAATCACACTGTGGTCGGCAAGCGTGGGCATCTGCCGACCTTGGCGGTACATACTCTGCCGTCGAGCGATCTCTTGTTGTTGCGTATGAACCAGCCCCTCGACGTCGGTTCGTGAAAAACCGTAGGCCGCCATTGCCTCAGGGTTCAGATAGATCGTCCCTGTTTCACCCACTGCACCGAGTGCATACTCGGGATTATCCGGCGCTCCCAGCTTTCGGGTGATAAAGACATCCAGCGGAAGATGGAGTCCCAGGCTCAGCTGATAGCCGACGGCGACCCCACCGCGTGGGAGTGCCAAGATGATGGCTGTTGGGTCATCACGGTACTGGATCAGTCGCTCCACGAGCCGACGACCGGCCTCTTCGCGATTCTTGAACATAACGCTCTTCTCTTCCGTACTGTCAATTCACATCAGGCCGCTGGTTACCCCGACTCCGATCACAAACATCGCCAATAGAATCACGATGAGCGTGAGTAGGGGGTGGTGATGCGTCCCACCCTCTTTCTTATCCCGCTTATCCCAGTGCATGTCCCAGGGAATTTCGAGGTAACGAGGGTGCCGGAACATGATCTCCTCCATCTCCTCACGCGATTTTGACTTCAATTGCTTTTGGCTTCGCTTTCTCAGACTTTGGAAGATGGACTTTCAATACGCCATCCTTGTACTCGGCGTTGACTTTGGACCCGTCGGCGTCTTCAGGAAGGGTAAAGCTCCGCATGAAACTCCCGTACGCGCGCTCAACGCGGTGATACTTTTTGCCCTTTTCTTCCTTCTCGTATTTCCGTTCGCCACTAATCGAGAGGACATCGTCATGGACGTTGATCTTGATCTCTTCCTTCTTCATATCAGGCACTTCAGCTTTGATGACGTATTCCTTCTCGTCTTCTGAGATATCCACGAGCGGCGACCATTCGGAGACAGTGATGGCCTCCTGCTTATCGCCGCCGGTCGGAACCGGTGTACGGCCGAATAAGGTCGAGAGTCGTTTCTCCATTTCTTCGAGCTCCTTGAACGGATTCCATCGCGTCGTCGGTTCCCATCGTTGCAATGCGCTCATAACCGTCGCCTCCTTGTGTGAGTGATGAAGGGCCGAATGCCCTACTGCCAACTTGTGCATTGACGATGCCAACATCCAGGACTTGAAGGATCCACGAGAAAATGGGCGATTCTAGATAACGTGGGACACCGGATTCACCTGAGCGAGAGAGGAACCTGCGGCAATACGGGACAGTGCCATTGAGGAGGCCTGTTGCCTTTTTCAACAACCCACAAGGCACGGCCTAAGAGATTGGTTGAGCCGGTACGAAGATTGAAGCGCGGAGCAATCAACCTCGAGCGACTGAAGGATTGCTGGACCTGATTTCGGTCAGTCGACAGACCCGCTGTTCCACACGAGGGCGGGTCGTTTTTTGTGTATTCTCACCATGAAGTGACAACTCACAAGCAAGCAATCAATACCCACAAGCGGATAGGTCTCGGGTAGCTCGCCTCTAAGGAATGCTCGCTGCCCTCTTTTGCCCCATGTTCCATCTCGATACTGTAGCAACACTCACCACGCCGTAATCCATCGCCCGGGCAGTCGAACGCCTGAAGTGGATATTTTCTGAGGATATTCTCCCTCACCGGAGTTGTACGAGGGGAGGTACGTAGGTTGCGTATACCTGCCATGTTGACCAGCGGCCCTGGCAGCGACGGTATGAGCTAGTGGGAATCGAGAAACGTCGTCAACGAGTGCAGGAGGCAACGGGGGGTGGCCGGATGAGCGAAAGGGGGTGACAGGCGTGATGTTGGAGTGAGGTGATATCCGATCCAGAGGAACGTTCAGACAAGAGAAGGAGTTAGCGATTTGCGTCTCGAATATGGAGGTCGATCATGAAGAGCAGCCGGTATTCAAACCTCGGGTTAGTCGCGCACGTTGCGGTGGTGGGAACGATGTTGTTGAGTGCGGGAACTGGCACCGTGTACGGCCAGGCAGAGGGGATGGGTGCGCCGCCATCGAAGGTGGAAATCACCATTAAAGATCGGCAGCATGGGTATCAGACCGTGGGGATCACGATGCCGTCTCAGGACACGACGATCGTGGTCCGGAACGAGGACAGCGTGACACATGGATTTGCCTCGACCTTGTTCAAGGGCTTGCCGGTTCGCGTGGAAAATGGGAAGGAGGTGAAGGGGAAAAACTTCCGGTCGTTCCACGTGGATCCGGGACATACCATGACCCTGAGATTTTCAACTGCACCGACGAAATTTGGTCCTTTCGGCGGTGCCGAGAGTTTACGTCATGCGCTCTGGTGTGACATCCACCCCGAAGTCAAGGGTGAGCTGTATGTCATCGAAACCAGAGGGGAGATCGGTGGAGGCTGATCGCTCCCGATCAAGGGCCTGAATATATCGCGTCATAAGGACTAACCGATGCCCGTCCGGGGGCGAGATTGATGAGCGTCGTCGACTGGGCAATGCGAAGCGGGGGAAGCACGATGACGAACGGGACGGAAATCCACCTCAGGTCATCGGTGATACTCGTCGGGTTTCTCACATTGATCGCGGGGAATTGCCTGGTGTCGTCCACGGCTCTCGCCGGAGAGTTCCACTTCATTGTCCATGATGTGGAAGGCGATGCAGCAGCCTGGTCTCCGCGCGAGGTGGTCATTCACAAGAGCACCGACCTGGAGGGGGGACTGCTCTTTATTCTGGAGAACCCGACGCCTCGTACCCATGTGTTCGAGGCTCCAGGCCTGTTCGAGAACATTATAGTGAAAGAGAGTGAAAACAAGACCGTGAAACCGATGCGGGTCTACGCCGCCCCCGAAGAAACCGTGCACGTCCAGGTCAGCACAGAAGAATTGAGCCGTGTATCAGAAGCGGATGTGTCGGAAACGCAAACCTACCAGGTCTTCTGTCCGCTGCATAAGGGTGAAGAGGATTTGCGAAGCCAGATTCGGGTGGTTCCCTAGGCGAGAGGTTACCGATAGCGACGAGAAAGACAAAAAAAGAGAGCGGAAGCGGGTCTAGAGAGCTGTTTGTGAAAGGTTGAAGTCTTGGAGGGGTTTAGGCTTCCCGCTTACTACCGGCGGGCCTGCTCACCACCCCCGCGCTCGACCTCGATTCTCTTCGGTGTTCCTCTCACCGAGGCCTCCGCTCAATTATTAGATAACCGCTTTTCGTGAAGAATCAATACACGCGACAGTAGGCGGTAGATCACAACCTATGCACGGAGATCTCGCTCAGCAGGCAGGTCACACCTTTCCCCATAGCATGCCCCTCGGTGAAGTGGCGACTCTGCCGGAATTGCTGCGGCGGCGGTGCCAACGTTCGCCGGAGCGCGAGGCCTATCGGCAATATGAGGCTCATGTGTGGCGCAGATATTCCTGGAGGGAGGTCGAAGAGCGTGTCGCGCGCTGGCAGGCGGCGCTGGCTGGGGAGCATCTTGTTTCAGGAGACCGTGTCGCGGTCCTGCTCAGGAACTGCGTGGACTGGGTCTGTTTTGATCTGGCGGCCCAATCGCTGGGACTCGCCGTGGTGCCGCTGTATACGGCCGACCATGCAGAGAACACCGCCAACATCCTTGCCGATTCAGGAGCGCGCCTCTTGCTGGTCGGCCACCTCGATCAATGGATGGCAGTGGCCGGGCTGCGCACACGATTCCCGCACCTGGCTCACGTGCTGTGCATGGAAACGCCGGTGACTCAGGTCCCGGATACCGGTATCCGGGTCAGTTTCGTCGCGCAGTGGTTGCCTGGCGAGGTCCCTCCCCAGACCAATATGGCCAAGGACCCGCACGCATTAGCAACCATCGTCTACACGTCGGGGACCACGGGCCGCCCCAGAGGCGTCATGCTGTCGCATGCCAATATCCTTTCAAATATCCATGCCGTCGTCAGGCACGAACCGATTGATCCAGATGATCTCTTTCTGTCGTTTCTCCCGCTGTCCCACGCATTCGAGCGCACCGCCGGGTGCTACCTCCCGATGCTGACGGGCAGTTGCGTGGCTTATGCACGCGAGGTCAGCACACTGGCTGAGGACCTTGCGATGGTGCGCCCGACCGTTCTCGTCTCCGTGCCACGCATCTATGAACGTATCTACGCGCGCCTGCAACAGCAACTGGCGGAACGGGGCGCCCTGATTCGTGCACTGGTCCGCTGGACGCAGGAGTTGGGTTGGAGGCAGTTCCAAGCCCGCTATCATCGTGGCACCGCTCCGGGCAGGGGGGATCGCCTGTGGCGACCCGTGCTGCAGTACCTGGTCGCCCGTCCATTTCTCGCCCGTTTCGGCGGTCGGCTGCGCCTGGCGGTGTCCGGTGGTGCGCCCTTGTCGGTCACACTCTCTCGGTGTTTGGTCAGCATGGGGTTGCCTCTGTTACAGGGCTACGGCCTGACCGAAGCAGCGCCTGTCGTCTCCGTCAACCGACTGAACGACAATGTGCCCGAGTCGGCTGGCATCCCCCTCCCCGGGATTGAGGTCAGACTCGGTGAGCAGAATGAATTGCTGGTGCGTGGCCCCAATGTCATGATGGGGTACTGGAACCGGACTGAAGATACGGCTAAGGCGATCGATGCCGAGGGCTGGTTGCACACGGGTGACCAAGGCCGCATCGAAGACGGCCATGTGTTCATCGTCGGGCGTCTCAAGGAGATCGTTGTCCTGTCCACCGGCGAGAAGATCACACCCGATAATGTGGAGATGGCGCTCACCGAGGACCCGCTGATCGACCAGGCGATGGTGGTTGGGGAAGGCAAATCGTATCTGGTCGCGCTCTTGGTGCTGAACGCCAAGGCCTGGGGTGCCCTCGCCAAGCAATGGTCGTTGTCGGCGGAAGATTCCGCCGCGCTGGCCGATGAGCGTTTCCAGCAGCATATCGAGAACCTCTGTCGCCGATCCCTGGCCCGCTTCCCCGAGTATGCCCAGGTCCGTCGCTGCTGGGTGACGCTCGAGCCGTGGACCATTGCCAACGGCTTGCTCACGCCCACGCTCAAACTGAAGCGTCCGGCGATCGAGCATCGTTTCGCAGAACACATTCTCAAGCTATACGTAGGGCATCTGTCCCCGGTGTGATGCGGGGCAGAGGCTGTTCAGCCGGAGGGCAACCGTGAAGACAGTGCCTGGGCAGACCGAAACCACGCCAGTTCCCGACTCTGCTTCCGAGTTGCTTGACATTGTTCGCACCCTGTTCGCCGAGCTCCACCGGCAAACCGGACTGGATCGGCCCATCAGGCTGGACAGCTCGCTCGATCAGGAGCTTGGGTTCGACAGTTTGGCTCGGGTAGAACTAATCTTGCGGATCCAGCGTGCATTCGGTATTGACCTGCCGCAGGACACACTGGCTCGCGCCGAAACACCTCGCGACTTGCTCGAGGCCATCCAGAAGGGGACCGGCGGACCGGCACGTCAGGCGCCGAGACCGTCCGTAGCACCTTTGGAATCGGCGAGAGAGGAAGCAGCCGAGGCCACCACCTTACTCGAAGTCATCGACTGGCATGTGCGCCGGCAACCGGACCGCGTCCAGATCGTTCATCTCAGCGAACAGGGCGAACAGCCCATCACCTGTCGCGATCTGACAGAGGCATCTGAACGGGTTGCCGCAGGTCTGCAGCACCGTGGGCTTGAAGCGGGACAAGCAGTGGCCATCATGTTGCCGACCTGTCCGGAGTATTTCCCTGTCTATGTGGGCATCCTGCGTGCCGGCGGTATTCCCGTGCCCATTTATCCGCCGGCGCACTTGGCCCAAGTGGAAGAACACGTCCGCCGCCATGTCGGCATCTTGTGCAACGCGCAAGCCGTCCTGCTGGTTACGATACCGGAAGCGCGAACCGTGGCATGGCTCCTACAGGCTCACGTGCCTTCTCTACGCGCGGTGGTGAGCGCGCAGGAACTGCTGCAGTCGCGAGACTCCCTCACCCCGGTGCCGGTGGTGGCCCAGGATGTGGCTTTTATTCAGTACACCTCCGGTAGCACGGGCGATCCCAAGGGTGTGGTGCTCACCCATGCCAATTTGCTTGCCAACGTCCGTGCCATGGGGCAGGCGATCGGCCTTCGTCCCGATGATGTCTTTGTGAGTTGGTTGCCTCTCTACCATGATATGGGATTGATCGGCGCATGGCTGGGTACTCTCTACTTTGGCATTCCACTGGTCGTCATGTCGCCCCTTGCCTTTCTCGCCAGGCCCGTCCGCTGGCTGCAGGCCATCCAGTCCTATCGCGGGACACTCTCGGCGGCCCCCAACTTTGCCTATGAACTGTGTGTGAAGAAGATCGGCGACGAGGAGCTCGTCGGACTTGATCTCAGTTCGTGGCGACTGGCATTCAATGGCGCGGAGATGGTCTGGCCGGAGACGCTGACGCGTTTTGGCAGCCGGTTCGCTCCGTACGGGTTCCACCCCGAAGCGCTCACCCCGGTCTATGGGCTGGCCGAGTGTT
Source organism: Nitrospira sp. (assembly GCA_965223625.1). Taxonomy (GTDB): domain Bacteria; phylum Nitrospirota; class Nitrospiria; order Nitrospirales; family Nitrospiraceae; genus Nitrospira_D. The sequence continues at coordinate 3,842,917 of OZ245008.1, read as the reverse complement.
CCGTGGGACTGGCCTTTCCGCCATCCGGCCGCGGCCCCCTCATCGATCGTGTCCAGCGAGCCTCCTTCACGCATACGGGCCGTGCGGTCCCTGCTGTGTCCGACCAAGCCTCTGCACTGTCGTTTGTTTCCTGTGGGAGGCCCTTGCCCGGCCATGAATTGCGCATCGTGGACAGCTCCGGCCGTGAGCTGGATGAACGGCAAGAGGGCCGAGTGGAGTTCAGGGGGCCGTCGACCACGCGAGGCTATTTCAATAATCCCAAGGCCACGTCACAGCTGTTCAGGGACGGGTGGCTTGATAGTGGAGACCGGGGATACATCGCCGGCGGCGAAGTGTTTCTCACGGGACGGGTGAAGGACGTTATCATTCGGGGCGGGCGTAACGTTTACCCTCATGAAGTGGAGGAAGTGGTAAACGAGATACCGGGGATCAGAAAGGGCTGCGTTGCTATGTTTGGTAGCCCCGACCCTGCCTCGGGCACTGAGCGGCTGGTGGTCCTCGCCGAAACTCGCGAGAGAGGCCAGCGTGAACGACAGCAGCTGCGCGAAGCGATCAACAAGGCCATCGTGGAGGTGTTGGGCGAACCAGCTGATCAAGTGGTGCTTGCACCACCGCGGACCGTCCTCAAGACCTCCAGCGGGAAATTGCGCCGCTCCGCCACACGAGCGCTATATGAGGCGGGATTGGTCGGTGAGCACAGGCGTGCCGGGTGGTGGCAGGTCGCTGGTCTCGCTGTGGGTGCATTGATTCCTCAGTTGCAACGTTGGGCGACAAGGGCAGCGGATGTGGCGTTTGCGGCCTGGGCCTGGGCCGTGTTCTGTCTGGTGGTGCCAGCGGTCTGGCTCGTAACCAGTGTCACCCCGCGCCCTTCCTGGGCCTGGGCAGTCGGCCGGGTCGGTGCACGGCTCATAATGAGGTTGACCGGAACACCATTCACCGTAAGCGGACTGGAGTATGTGCCGCGTGGGACGCCCTGTGTGCTGGTGGTCAATCACGCCAGCTACCTCGACGGCCTCGCCCTCTTGGCAGCGCTGCCAGAGCCGATTGGCTTCGTCGCCAAGCGCGAATTGCGTGAGCAATTTATTCCGCGCGTCTATCTCCAGCGCTTGGGCGCCGAGTTCGTTGAACGCTTCGCCGCCCACGAGAGTGTGCAGGATGCTCGGAGGCTGGAGGTCGCACTACGCGCCGGACGTACGTTGGTCTTCTTCCCTGAGGGCATGTTCACCCGTGTGTCCGGATTACAGCCCTTCCGGATGGGGGCCTTTCTCGTGGCAGCCAACACAGGCGTCCCGGTCGTGCCGGCAGCAATCTGCGGCACGCGCGCCATACTGGGTGATGGTCAATGGCGGCCCCGGCGCGGCGCGATCACAATCACGTTCGGTGCTCCCCTGCTACCCGTGGCCGATGCACGCGATGCCTTTGATGCCGCTGTCAGACTGCGCGATGATGCCCGCGCTCATATCGCGCGCTACTGTGGTGAGCCGGACATCCAATGAGAAGCGCTTCAGTATTTCTCTCGGCGCCATAGCCATGGGTTTCGAAGAGCGTTGACCAGCCGGAATGTTTCGTGCCACCCACCAGGCGAGTGCGGGGTTTGGAAAACGGATCACGTACGTAGCGATGCACAGAGCAGGATTATCTCAAGGCTCTGCCGGGGTCGTGATCCTTCAAATACGTCAATAGTCACGCCTGACACCATTTTCTTCATAGGTGACCCCATCTGTGATGTTCAGGAATGTAGGGTAATCCGATTATGATTACCCTGAGCCGCTGGCGGCATAAGCCCCAAGTGCGGCTGCAGCCGCAATTATAAAAAGCAAGGCCGCCAGCCCCAAAACTATACCTCCTGTCAAGCCGGCAGACTTCAGTACACTTACTTCCGCCTTCTCCAATTTAGCAACATCACTGAAGCGTATGACTTGTTGATTGTCTCCGGTCACGCCCTCCGAAGTGACGGAGACAACTTTGAACTCTACATCTCGACCATCTTTTGTAACGATTTTGACTCTATCGCCTTCGTGAATGTCACTGGTTATATTGTCAGAAATCTGCACCACCCTAAAAGATGTACAAGACGACACGAGTAAGCACATGACAAGGACTGCAGATGTCAGCGTTTGCCCACGCATGGTACTCCCCCTACTCGTTAGCCATAGTTGCTTGTCCTCAACTGCATGTCTCGATCACTTGCTGGTGACATCACCTCGTCGGACAGCTCAGCGAATGACCATGTGTCGTCCATATGCTTGTCGAAGGCGAGGAGGGCAGGACGGTTTACTTAGGTGGACAGATTGCGAACAAGCGTCAGCAGGGTTTCCGAACCGGTTGTTATCGTCAGGACACGACTTATTTGAAGGCCTTCGGATGGCCGAGTGTGACGGTCTCGAAACGGTGGCCGGTCACGAGGAAGGGGACGTGCCCTTTTATGGCATTCCAAACTATAGCGATCGAACGCCTCGGAATGACGATGTGTCTTCTTACGAGTTTGTGAGCCGGAGCGTCCGATTTACGACGGTTGTGTCCTGCACCAACTTGCTGAAACTGTCGGCCAGGACTTCGTTGAGGACCTCTTCCACATCTTCCCGGTCAAACCAGAAGACATCTTCAGAGCCTGTGCCGTTCAACGTCATACGAATGATGCTGTCGTCCGATACGTTCCTTGCTTGAATGGCCAACTTCGTCTTTGTCGTCAACTCCGTAAATCCGACTCGGCTCTTCGCCTGGACGGACAGCTCAAGAAGCTTTCCCGTCAGGACGACATCGGCCTGTTCGGTGCTGCCCTGTTTCAAGACGTTCCAGCCTTTGGCTGTCAGATAGTCGGCCAACAGGCGGGCGACTGTCTCGGCCGGCTTGTTTCCCGGAACATCAAAATAGCTGACGCCTCCCCAAAGGTGGGTCCGTATCCCGAGGCCTCTTTGAGACTTCCGTCCATCTACGAGTTTCCCGATGACCACCTTCAGGGGTTCATCCGGTTTCACGGTCTTCTTCGCGTCTGCTGGAGCTACGTGGAGTTGCAGGGGAATCACCTCACCGGTCCCTGCACACCCAACGAGTGTGATGAGCCCTATCCCACCGATGAATGACAGAACGACATGCCTCACAGGACCCTCCATGAATGCGTAGGTTCACACGAGTGGCATCTCTCCACTGAAGCGGGAGACGCCGTTCCGCAATGCCGTTTACGGCTTCCTGAAATGCACACGCCGGTTCGATTGCCAGCAGACCTCGCTGTGCTCGGTGCAGAAGGGCCGTTCTTTTCCATAACTGGTGACTTGGATTTGCGACGCGGCCATACCGTGTTTCTCCAGATATTGTTTGGCGGCCTGAGCGCGCCGTTCCCCCAGGACGAGGTTGTAGGCACTGGTGCCCCGCTCGTCGCAGTGACCTTCGATCACGAGTTCTTGATTCACTTCCGACTTCAGCAGGTCGGCAAGGCGCTCCAACGTCGACCGCGCGTCTGTGCGGATCGCATACTGATCGAAATCAAAATAGACGTCCGAAAGTTCAGCCAGCGTTTCGACTGGTGGAGGTAACGGTGTGTCCGGCACCGGTGCAATAGGCTCTTCCTCAACGCGCAGCTCCGGTTCTTCCGGTGGGGGTACAACTTCCACCTCCTCGGCCACAGGTGCAGGAGGAGGACCGGCCTGGAACGCTTGATCCTCTGCCGAGGTCACGATTCTCCGCCCGCTACAGCCCGACATGATCATGACGACAATCAGCCATAGTACAAGCGTGTGATACTGGCGACGAACCTGGGGGGGCATTATTCCTCCTCCTTATCGAACGTGAATGGATTGGGCGATCAAGCCGTCAGGCGTCTTCAGGTACATGATATTCGCCTTTTCACCGACTTGGATATCGGCTAACAGAACGGCCTGTTTCCCCTTCATAATCGTTGTATCTGTGGACACACTGGCTCCGACAACGAGTTCTTCCTGATTAGGGAGCACGACTTCCACCACGATGATCTGGGGATCAGCGTCGACATTCGTGGCGACCACTGTCCCCTGGACCGACCGCTGAATTGTCTCTGCAGCGGAACTAGCGACGGACATTGTGGTACCAGCCAATCCACAGGCTAAAGCCACAGTGAGCAGGCACGAGTACATTCTCATAGAAACCACCTTCGCTTCCGTACCGACCATTCGGTGCGGGATCTCGCCAATCATACATGGAACCTTGGCAAGAAGAACGCCACGGAAGGTGACGAAGAGGAATTGTACGTAACTTGTTGAAAACACCCACGGTCGAAAGGAATTGGTGATATCGGACGTGAATCTCGCTGAGGAAATCCGCTACAAAGCTCCACGCCCAGATGTTGCGAAATGGCACATGGATTCTTAGAACAGCTAGAGTTCGGCAATTCTCGCCTCTCAGAGTTCCACGTCTTGGCAGTCATTCGAAGTCGGCCAGCTTGTTCTGTATACCATAGCGCAAGCTCACTAGGAAGATGATGACGCTGCTGGCACTTCACTTGCTCCTTCACACGGCGGCACGCGTTGTCGGACCTTGGCTCTGGTGAGCACTCGTTTGCGGAGCTTCCTTTCGGTGCCTTCTGGGTAAGCGGGTTAACAAGGTGGAGCGACGATGGGTTCAGTCATGGAAAGGCAGGAACAGGATCGATTGGTGGTCTGGGAGGCGTTTCCCTCCTGGGCACAGTTCAGTTGGCTCTACTTCATGAGCGCTCTCGCCGCCCTGCGTGGGGGGCTGTTTTATAGATTCGGCGTGGGGGGATGGGAGATGTGGGTGATAGGGGCCGTGATCCTGCTTGCCAGCGCCGCAGTCCTGCGGCGCTGGGCGCACTACGAACTCACGAGGGATCAGGTCCTGGTGCGCAACGGCTATACAGGCCGCGTGATTCAATCTCTTCCCTTGAGCAATATCCGCGAAGTGACAATGCGGCAAGGCTTCGTCGCGCAGTACTTCGGAATTGCTACGCTGGTCATTCATTCGCGGACTCCCGATCGAACGCTCTCATTGCGAGGACTGTGCGATCCCGAACAAGTGAAAATTCGTATCGAAGCCCTTGCGTGGAAGCATCAGCGAACGACTGTGAACTCACAACCGACTGGTGCATGATCGGGTGCTGAACTCGACAGGCTCAAAGCGATTCACAAGGTGCTTGCCGCCTTGCATCTAGCCTGCTGAGTCTGAGGGGAGCCAAATCTGGTGTTGCTACGATGAACATCGCGTTGACCGGCGATGTGATGCTGGGACGGCTGGTTGATCAGTATGTCATACAGAACCGATCGGTGCGTCCTGCAGCACTCTGGGGAGACCTGTTGCCCGTTATGTTAGGTGCCGACCGCCGATTGATCAACCTGGAATGTGTGATCAGCGGTCGGGGAACGGAATGGCATCCGGCCACGAAAGCGTTTCACTTCCGCGCCCAGCCTCGCGCCATCGATTTTCTCTCAGCGGCCAAGATCGACGGGGTGACCTTGGCGAATAATCATGTGCTGGACTACGGACCTGAGGCCTTGCTGGATTGCTTTCACTTGCTCGACCAAGCCGGTATCAAACGGACCGGCGCCGGTGCCACGATAGAAGAAGCTTGTGCTCCTCTTGTGCTGACTGTGCCGGGAGGTCGCGTGGCCGTCGTCGCGCTTACGGATAATGAACCGGAATGGGAAGCGACAAGGACAAAACCAGGTGTGAATTACGTCGCATACGGAAACCGCGGGTTGAAAGAGCCGTATCGATCGCGACTCGCTCAAGTGTTGCGGTCAGCGCGACGGCAAGCAGATCTCGTGATCGTCAGCGCGCATGTCGGTCCGAACTGGGGTGCGCCGTCGAAGGCCATGCAGGTGCTGGCGCACGAGCTTCTCGACATGGGTGCCGACCTCTATTGGGGCCATTCCAACCATACTCCTCAAGGCATTGAACTCTACCAGGGGAAGGCCTTCCTGTATTCTACGGGCGACTTTATCGACGACTACATGATCGACAAGAACGAGCGCAATGATCTCTCGTTTCTATTCATGTGGGAATCGGAACGTGGCCAGCTTGCGCGTCTGATGCTCCATCCGACCTGCATTGAGGATCTAGGGGTGCGTCTCGCGAACGACCGGGAAGCCTCGTTCCTAGAGAAGTCGATGCACGCGAAATGCAAAACATTTGGAGTGGAGATTGTGTTCAAGAATCATATAGGAATAGTCGCGATCACATGATGTGGGAACGAGAAACGAACGAGTCTTCCGTGGGTCAGCATAGCTGCTGAACTTTAGAGAGAGGACCGACTATGCAGTCCACTGGTTCCGAAGTGGTCCATGGCAAAGGTTGGGAACATTTCCCGCATGAGGCCGATATCGGTGTGCGGGGGATCGGCTCGACCAAAGAGGCGGCGTTTGAAGGGGCGGGACTGGCACTGACCGCTGTCATCACAGATCCGGCTTCTGTCTTTCCTCAGGAAGCCGTGGCCATCGTCTGCCAAGCGCCTGACGAGGAGCTGCTGCTTGTCGATTGGCTGAATGCGCTGGTCTACGAGATGGCGACGCGGAACATGCTGTTCAGTCGATTCGCCGTTCGCTTCAACGACCATTCATTGCATGCGACAGCCTGGGGAGAGCCCATCGAGGTGGCAAGACATCAGCCTGCGGTCGAAGTCAAAGGCGCAACCTACACAGAGTTGACCGTGAAGCGAGATGAGCAGGGGCGTTGGATTGCCCAATGTGTAGTCGATGTATGACTCACCGTGAGAAGTGAGTTGCGAGGTGGTGATGGATCTCAATCGCTTGAAACGACGTGGGCGGGACGAATGGCACATTTCTCCTCGCGGGAAGATGCGAGTGCCGGGCGTGATCTACGCCACCGAAGAGTTGATTCACAATATGGACGAAAAAGTGTACGAGCAAGTGACCAACGTGGCCACGTTGCCCGGCATCGTCCAAGCGTCTTATGCGATGCCCGATGCCCATTGGGGCTATGGGTTTCCCATCGGCGGGGTCGCCGCATTCGATCCCGATCTCGGAGGCGTGGTGTCAGCCGGCGGTGTGGGCTTCGACATTTCCTGCGGAGTCCGTCTGCTTCGTACCGGACTCACGGTCGAGGATGTCAAACCGGTGAAAGAACTGCTGGCCGACTCCTTGTTTCACCGCATTCCTGCCGGTGTTGGCAGCACGGGAAAGGTGCACTTGGATCGGCACGAGATGGACGCCATGCTCGTTGGAGGAGCGAAATGGGCCGTGGGAAAGGGCTACGGGTCACATGAGGATCTGGAGTTCATCGAAGAACAGGGCTGCATGGCCGGCGCCAAACCTGAGCATGTCTCAGACCATGCCAAGAAGCGCCAGCAGGATGAGATGGGGACGCTCGGCTCCGGGAATCACTATCTCGAAGTGCAACAGGTCGTGACGGTGCATGATGCAGAGGTCGGCACGACCTTGGGAGTGCGCGAAGGCGATGTTGTCGTGAGCATCCATTGTGGTTCACGAGGACTCGGCCATCAAATCGGCACCGAGTTTCTGAAGAGCATGGTCACGAGCGCGGCGCGGCACCACATCGAACTGCCTGACCGTGAACTGGCCTGCGCCCCAATCAATTCGGACGTAGGGCAGGAATATCTCGGCGCCATGCGCGCGGGTATCAACTGTGCGCTGGCCAACCGTCAGATTATCACCCATCTCGTCAGGGAAGTGTTTGCGGACGTCTTGCCGCAGGCCCAGCTCTCGCTGTTGTATGACGTCTCCCATAACACCTGCAAGGTCGAGGAGCATGTCCTAGATGGGACACCGACCCGTCTTTTCGTCCATCGCAAGGGGGCGACGCGGGCTTTCGGCCCAGGCCATCCCGATCTTCCACTCTCTCTGCGAGCGGTGGGACAGCCGGTCCTGATCGGGGGAACGATGGGAACCTCGTCGTATGTGCTTGTGGGCACGCAGGAGAGCATGGCGCTGGCGTACGGATCTGCCTGTCACGGAGCCGGCCGTAGCATGAGTCGGCACCAGGCGCTTCGACAGTGGCATGGTCGTGAGGTGGTAAAGGACTTAGCAACCCGCGGCATTCTGATTCGGAGTCCGTCCATGCGCGGAGTTGCCGAGGAGGCACCGGGTGCGTACAAAGATGTGAGCGAAGTGGTCGACGCGGCGGATGAGACGAAGCTGGCGCGGAAGGTGGCAAGGCTGGAACCGCTCGTCTGCGTCAAGGGGTAGAATGGCCGCCTCCCCATCTCGTGGCCGTCTCGACGTCAAGAGATTCGAAGGTGTCCAGGTAGTCGCACGGCCCGAGCACAGCACAATTTGCTGGCCATTCGTTCGCAACAAGAGTAGTCGTCCTTTTTCATCGCTTCTTCCCGTTTCTTTTCCCCTTTGATCGACAGCGGCACGTCGGTGATCTCGACGCTGATATCTTCCTCCGAGAGGCCCGGAATTTCTTCCTTCATGACGACGTCGTCATTTTCTCCGTAGACGTCAACTGCGGGCATTCTTAATTTTACTGGAACTGTACTGAAACTCTTCAGTTGGTTCGGTACACTCATTCCGGTAATATTTCATCACGCGCCCAGGCTCATTCCTAGTATTCCTCTGCTATTTTGCCGCCTATAATTTGCCTCATGGAACGTGGACTATAAAAAACGAGGTGTTCCATGGTATTGGTATTTGCGGCGATCATTGTGCGTGTGCACTGCGCGTTGGAGCAGCTCGGCCCTGACTGTTCCATGGAAGAGGTGGCGAGCCTCTGTCCGGAGCTCACGCGGAGCCAAGTGATCCGCGCGATCGACTACTTAGGCCGAGCCGGGGAGATTCGTGTCACACCAGATGGCAACGGGACCTACAGGGTGCAGGTTCATCACGCCGTCACTAGCCCGGGTTCCTCTGCGGCACCAGCTCTTGTGTAAATATTCTGTAAATCGTAAATATTAGCTCTGTACTCGGGAATCCCTAGTCTGCCAAGATCTGACTGGTGAGAGAGGGAGCCTTCGTACGATCTCACGAGATATGTGGCCGGAGTATCCTCGATGGACGAATCTCAACAAGTCTCAGGAAACGAGAATTGGACGCTCTGAGCAGCGGAGGTCTCATGGAAAACCACATGATTCAGGAAACCGGTCGGACATCCAGCAAGACCACATCAAACTCTTGCTGCACCCACCAACGGCTCATTGACGACATCCTGACCGAGAGCGGCAAGCGGACCGGCAAGGTTCGATGTCTCGAGTGTGGGACCGTCTTTGACGATCCCCACCAAGGTTCGAAGTGATCTAACCTGGTGAGCACGTGGATACACCTCGCTGGGGCGGTGTCTCCCTCCAAGAGAATGCTTTAATGTGAACTGCGTGTAGACCCTGTCTCAGAGCGTACGGGATTTCCTACGGTGTTGCCGCGAAATACCCCAGCCTGTGCTGGGGTGTCCGTGCCGATCGGTTGCTGACCATAGCGCCGCATGCCCACAAAAGCACTATTTTCATGAAATTGGTGTCGTCATCTCATCAGCCACCCCGAGTGGCATCCAAGATGCACAAGGAGCTTCTCTGTTCCTGGAGAACAAGAGTTGTCTTCTGACCCAATGAGAGAGGAGGGAGGCGCATCATGAAAGTCATTATTCGTTCCCACGGTGGTCAGCTCGAAGAAGTTGTCCTTGAATGTCCCGGTCTGACCTGGAACCAGGTGTTTTGTGAGTTGGACCGCATGAGCCGAACGGGACAAGTCCGACTGACGATGAAAGGTCCTGGTCTCTATGCGGTGTCGAGCTCGACCGCGTGTAACTCCTCCCACTAAAGATCGAGAAAGGAGAGATTAGGATGAAGCAACCACTCGTCGCGAAAGAGCTCCGCAGGAAGAAACGTTCTGAACCTATTCAAAGCCCGGAGCCTGATATCCTCCAGAAGGAACCGGTCCATAGCCAACCCATTTCACCTCCTGATGACAGGCACGCTCGCATCACCGATCGCGCCTATGAACTCTATGCCGAGCGTGGCTGTCGACAGGGTTATGCGCTTGATGATTGGCTGGAGGCTGAGCGGGAAATCGTCGGTCTCGAATGCAAGGCGTAGAGAGTCCGAGCTGCTAGTCATGTCCGGATAACTAGACGCAAAGGATTCTGAGTTGTAGTCCATGCCCACTCATGAAAGTTGCCGCTCAGATGTGACGCGCCTTGTCTTGCAACAGCCAGGACGAACCCTTAGCATGGTGAACGCAACGACTGTCCACCCTGTTGGAGCGAGACAAGGGAAGTTGTATCGTGGCGCTGATCTCGGAAACGGGCGCTGTCCTACCGGTAGCCGACCTCCAACGATTGCTTGATATCTTGAGCGCGAAGGGGTATCGAGTGGTCGGGCCCACAGTACGAGAAGGGTCTGTTGTCTGGGAGACGATTAGGCTGGTATCGGACCTCCCGATCGGCTGGCGCGATCAGCAGGAACCAGGACGCTATCGACTGGAACAGACCGGCTCCAACGAGATCTTCGGTGTCGTCCACGGACCGCAATCCCTCAAGCCCTTCGTCTTTGCACCGCGTGAGCCGCTCTTGCAGATCGAGCGAGGCAAGAACGGATTCACCACAAGCTCAACGCTTCCTCAATCGGAGAAAGTGGCTGTCATCGGCGCCCGCGCCTGTGATCTCGCCGGACTAGTCATTCAGGATCGGATCTTTTTGAAGGACGCTTACCGCGATCCCTACTACGAGACCCGTCGCGAAGGGCTCTTTGTGATCGCTGTGAACTGCACGAGGGCGCTATCGACCTGTTTCTGCGCATCAATGGAGACCGGCCCTCGTGTCAACCAGGGTTACGATCTGGCGCTGACCGAGGTGGACGACAGTTTGTTGATCGAAGCGGGTAGCGAGGCCGGCCGCAATCTCCTGTCAGGCCTCTCGCTGCCTCCTGCTTCTGAGGACCTAGCTGGTGAGGTTACCAGGCGTATCGAGACCTGCGCCGAGAGCCAAGTCCGACGGTTGGATCACGCACGTTTGCCACACGCCCTCTACGAAGCTCACGAACATCCGCGGTGGGACGAGGTAGCGGGGCGTTGTCTCGCCTGCACGAATTGCACGATGGTTTGCCCGACCTGCTTTTGCCATACGGTCGAAGAAACGCCCGACCTCTCGCACCAGCACAGCGCCCATGTCCGATTGTGGGATTCCTGCTTCACGCAACAGCATGGATATATTCACGGCAAGAACATTCGTCCGACGATCAAGGATCGGTACCGGATGTGGCTGACGCATAAGCTCGCCTCGTGGATCGATCAGTTCGGCACGTCCGGATGCGTCGGCTGCGGCCGATGCATTACGTGGTGTCCGGTGGGGATTGATGTGACCGAGGAACTGCCGGCCTTGCTGGATCACAGATTGCCTGGTGCCGGAGAGTCGGATCGATCGTGATGGATCTGAAACAGACCATTGTCGGAGTACCGAAGGAAACCTATCCGGGGGAAACACTGGTTGCGCTCGCCCCGTCGCACGTGCCGCTGCTCACGAAGGCGGGGCTACAAGTGCTGGTGGAACCTGATGCCGGACTGGCTGCGGGTTTCGAGAATGGCGCCTATCAGGCGAACGGAGCACAGCTTGCGCGGGACAGGACCCGGCTGTTTGCGTCTGCGCAGGTGCTGCTTCAAGTCAGGACGTTAGGCGCAAACCCAGACCAAGGCCGTGACGACCTCGAGCTGCTTCGACCCGAGCACACCGTCATTGGGTTGGCTGATCCGTTGGGGCGGCCGCAGGCGGCGAAGGAGTTGGCAACACGCGGGATTTCCTTGTTCGCCATGGAGTTGATGCCTCGGATTGCCCGCGCACAGAGCATGGACGTGCTGTCCTCCCTCGCCACCATTGCCGGGTACAAATCGGTGCTATTGGCTGCGCTGAAGTTGCCGAAGCTATTTCCGATGATGACGACGGCGGCGGGAACGATTCCGCCCGCACGTGTCTTGGTGATCGGCGCCGGGGTCGCGGGGCTTCAGGCGATCGCTACGGCGCGACGCTTGGGGGCGGCGGTGTCCGCCTATGATGTGCGCGCGGCGGCGCGGGAGCAGATTCAGAGTCTGGGAGCCAAGGCCGTCGCGATCCCGATCGAGACGACCGACGCCGAAGATGCGGGCGGCTATGCCAAAATAGTGAGCGAGGATATTTTTCAGCGGCAGCGTGAATGCTTGGCGCCTGTTGTCGCTGCGAGCGATGTCGTGATCGCCACAGCGGCCGTTCCGGGTCGGCCCGCGCCGCGCTTGATCACCGCCGACATGCTCACGCGGATGGCGCCGGGCTCGGTCATTGTCGACATGGCTGCTGACCGGGGCGGTAACTGCGAACTTACACGTCCCAATGAGACCGTACGGTATCATGGGGTGATGATCCTAGGATCGACCAACTTGCCCAGTACGGTGCCGACCCATTCGAGTTTGCTGTACGGCAGGAACATTGCCAATATGCTTCTTCACTTGTGCAAGAACGGGATGGTGGGTGCGGATCCAGAGGATGAGATCACGCGGGAAACATTGGTCACACGAGAGGGAGATGTCGTGCATCCAAGAATCGCGTCGCTGCTGAATGTCGAACGTGAGGCACAGGTGTCTATGTAAGGAGGTTCTATGGATGTCGCAGTGATCGGGTTGACGGTATTCGTCCTCGCTCTGTTTGCCGGATTCGAGATCATCTCCAAGGTACCGCCTACGCTCCATACGCCGTTGATGTCCGGCGCGAATGCGATTTCCGGTGTGACAATCGTGGGCGCCTTGTTGGCAGCCGGGTCCGAACAGGATCCGCTGATGGCCGGCCTCGGGTTCGCCGCCGTCGTGTTCGCGACGATCAATGTGGTGGGCGGATTCCTCGTGACCCACCGAATGCTCGCGATGTTCAGACCTCGCAGGAAGAAGGAATGATGACCGCCGCATGGATCAATCTTGGCTACCTAGGTTCTTCCGCTCTGTTTGTGATGGGGCTCAAAGGTTTGACGCATCCGGCCACGGCGGCTCGGGGAAATGTGCTGGCCGCGGTCGGAATGTGCTGCGCCGTTGTCCTGACGCTCACCGATCGCCAAGTGTTTGGGTACCAGATGATAGCCGTCGCGCTGCTGATCGGGTCGGGGATCGGTGCGGCGCTGGCGCTGAACATCCAGATGACGGCGATGCCGCAGATGGTGGCGCTGCTGAACGGTCTCGGAGGTGGAGCGTCCGTGCTCGTGGCCGGAGCCGGTCTTCTTGAAATTCGTGACGTCGCCGTTCCCGCGATGAGCCATTTTACACTTGCTGCCATCGCCACCGGGGTCATCGGCTCGGTCACGTTCTGGGGCAGTCTTGTCGCGTTCGCCAAGCTCCAAGCACTCATCACAGATAACTCGATTCGATTTCCCGGTCAGCACACTGTGAATGCCGTCCTTGCCGCTTGCGCCGCGGGCCTCGGCCTCTGGCTGCTGCTGTCTCCCGGACCGCATGATGCCTATTGGCTCGTCGTAGCCGTTTCATCGGTACTTGGGGTATTGATCGTGCTGCCAGTGGGGGGAGCCGACATGCCTGTGGTCATCGCGTTGTTGAATTCCTGCTCCGGCCTTGCAGCTGCGGCAACGGGCTTTGTCCTGACCAACAACATTTTGATCATCGCAGGCTCGCTCGTTGGAGCCTCGGGATTTATCTTGACCCGAATCATGTGCGAAGCTATGAACCGATCCCTCATAGACGTGATGGTCGGTGGCACTCCGGTCACTGCAGAGACCCCGTCGGCCGACATCTACCGGGGTCGGGTGAAGGCCGGCTCGCCGGAAGAAGTCGCCCTGTTGCTTGATGCAGCCCGCCGGGTGGTGATCGTGCCGGGGTTTGGGATGGCCGTGTCGCAAGCGCAGCATACCGTGGCCCACCTTTCGGAGCTGCTTCAGTCTCGTGGCGTCGAGGTCGAATTCGCTGTTCATCCCGTTGCCGGGCGAATGCCGGGTCACATGAACGTGCTGCTCGCAGAGGCGAATGTCCCCTATGAGCTACTCAAGGACCTTGACGAGAGCAATGCCGCATTTGAGCAAACCGACGCGGTACTTGTCATCGGTGCCAATGACGTCGTCAACCCGATCGCGCGAACCGATCCGGCGAGTCCGATCGCCGGGATGCCGATCCTCGACGTGGATAAGGCCAGGACGGTCGTCGTGATCAAGCGGAGTCTGAGTCATGGGTTTGCGGGAATTCCGAATCCGCTGTTCGTTGCGGACAATGCCATCATGCTGTTCGGCGACGGGCGGCAGATGGTGCAGGCTGTGACGCGCGCACTGAAAGAGGAAGGCCGATCTTCATGAGCACGGGGTCGATCTTGTCGTTTGCAGAGGTTCACGGGGACCAGCGCAACAACCTGTATGTGATCCATCCCGCGACTATTATGGAGAAGACCCGAGAAGCCGAAGACATCAATACGTACCGTTTGCAGCTTGTCGATGAGGAAGCCCGGCGCCGCTTTCGATTCAAGGCCGGCCAGTTCAATATGGTCTATCTGTTCGGAGTCGGCGAGGTGGCGATTTCCATCGTGTCCGACCCGGATGAACCGGAGTTTCTGGACCATACGATCCGAACCGTGGGACGAGTCACTAAAGCGATTGCCGATCTCCAACCTGGTGAGACTTTAGGGATCCGCGGTCCGTTTGGGAAAGGTTGGCCGCTGGAAGAGGTGAAGGGACGGAACGTCGTGATCGTGACCGGTGGCCTGGGCTGTGCACCGGTCGTCGGGGCGATCGAATACATCTTCCGGCGGCGAGCGCAGTATGGATCCGTCAAGATTCTTCACGGCGTCAAGACGCCGCACGACCTCCTCTATCGTGAGCGGTTCGATCACTGGCGGCGCGTTCCCGATACCGAGGTGCTGCTGACCAGCGACCAGCCGGACAAGACCTGGAGCTATCACATCGGTGTGGTGACGGAACTGTTTGAGCAGGTCTCAATCGACCCCGTGAAGAGTACAGTCCTGATGTGCGGGCCTGAGATCATGATGCGCCTGGGAGTGCCCATTCTGATGAGGCGCGGGATTCCCGCGACGGCCATCTATGTGTCGCTCGAACGGCATATGGAATGCGGCATCGGCTTGTGCGGTCATTGCCAGATGGGTCCCTACTTCCTGTGCAAAGACGGTCCGGTCATGCGCTACGATCGAGTCGAGCAGTGGTTGGGCCGGACGGGAGTCTGAGGCGAAACTATGTCCAAGCCGGAAGCGCAACGAGAACGGCCAAGGCTGGCTGTCTTCAAGTTCGCCTCCTGCGACGGGTGCCAGCTCAGCATCCTGAATCTTGAGGAAGACCTCCTGGCCGTTGGGCAGGCGCTGGATCTTGCTTATTTCCCTGAAGCCTCCAGCGACATGAAGCCGGGCCCGTACGACATCGCGCTGGTCGAAGGGTCGATCACCACCGCAGAGGACGCCCATCGCATTCTCGCGGTTCGGCAACAGACGAAGGTGTTGATCACGATCGGGGCTTGCGCGACGGCCGGCGGGATTCAAGCCTTGCGCAACTGGGCCGATGTCGAATCGTTCAAACAGGCTGTGTACCCTAGCCCGGAATATATTCAGAGCCTCAGTACGTCCACTCCCATTTCGGAACATGTCCATGTGGATTTTGAGCTGTGGGGCTGTCCGATCGATAAGCATCAGCTGCTTCGCGTCATCACCGATCTCGTGGTCGGAGTCCAGCCTCGTCTGCCGGCTGACAGTGTGTGCCTGGAGTGTAAGCGGCGGGGAAATGTCTGTGTGCTGGTGGCGAAAGGGGTACCGTGCCTGGGGCCTGTGACGAGGACCGGCTGTGGGGCAATCTGTCCCGGCATGGGTCGTGACTGCTACGGCTGCTTTGGGCCCAGCGAGGGTGAACGGAAAGGACCAGGCCTTCCACCCAACACGGACTCCCTCGCAACGCGCTTTCATCGCGAGCTGCAACTGATCCCGGTCGAGGTCATGCACCGATTTCGGGGTATCAACGGCTATGTGTCGCCTTTTCGCGCGGAGAGTGAGATCTGGGAAGAAAAGACATGATGCATCTTTCTTGGAAGAGTTGAGGACCGATGCCGGACGAGACAGCGCAAACAAGGACGATCGCCGTCGACCTGGTGGCCCGCGTGGAAGGGGAAGGCGCGCTCCGTGTCACGGTGAAGGGAGACGCCGTCCAGGACGTACAACTCAAGATCTTCGAGCCTCCCAGGTTTTTTGAGGCCTTCTTGCAGGGGCGACACTACCAGGAAGTGCCGGATATCGTCGCCCGCATTTGCGGGATCTGCCCGATCGCGTACCAGATGAGCGCGGTCCATGCACTCGAGCAGATCTTCGGCCTTCGCGTCGAGGGGGGGCTACGCGACCTCCGGCGGCTCATCTATTGCGGTGAGTGGATCGAGAGCCACGCGCTGCACGTGTATATGCTGCAGGCTCCGGATTTCCTCGGCTATGAGAGCGGCATCGCGATGGCGAAAGACCATGCGGACCTGGTGACTCGCGGCTTACGGCTCAAGAAGGCCGGCAACGCGATCATGACGTTGCTCGGCGGCCGTTCAGTGCATCCGGTCTCCGTGAAGGTCGGGGGCTTCTCGCGGGTACCATTGCGCCGCGAGCTTGAGAGTCTGAAGGACGAACTCTTGTGGGCCCGCGATGCGGCTGTCGAGACGGTGCGATGGGTCGCGGGGTTCGACTATCCCGAATTTACTCCCGACTACAATTACGTCGCGCTCCATCACCCAGATGAGTATCCGTTGAATGAAGGGCAGGTCGTCGCCTCCAGTGGTCTGCAACTCTCGGTGACTGAGTTCGAACAATATTTCACCGAACACCAGGTCTCTTATTCCAACGCCCTTCACTGTACCCTGCAAGGCTCGCCCTATCTGGTCGGTCCGTTGGCTCGTGTGAACTTGAATCAGGAACATGTGACGCCCCTGGCCAAGCAGGTCTTGACCGACTGTACGATTGGGTTACCCTTACGCAATCCGTTCCACGGGATCATCGCGCGCTCGGTCGAAATTCTCTACGCACTCGAAGAATCGTTACGACTGATCGAGCAGTACCAACCTCCCCCGGTTTCGGCAGCGCCCGTCGTTGTTCGACCAGGCATCGGCATGGCTAGTACAGAGGCCCCACGGGGGATTCTCTACCATCGATACCAGGTAGATGGTGACGGCATCGTCCGTGAAGCGAAGATTGTTCCACCGACCTCACAGAACCAAGGCCGTATCGAACAGGATCTCCGCCTCTTCATGCCGCGTCTCTTGTGTCTTCCCAATGAGGAAGCGGCATTGGCGTGCGAACGAGTCATCCGCTGCTACGATCCTTGTATTTCCTGCGCGACGCATTTTCTGAATCTAGAGATCAAGCGGGAGAGCAGTACGTGAAGAACGACCGCCCTTGCTCCTCCCTTCGGATCATCGGCCTCGGGAATTCCATGAGAGGGGATGACGCGGTTGGCCTCCTGGCGGCCGGCCGACTTCGACAAGAAGCGGGCGAACGTGCCGAGGTGATCGAGGCGGAAATGGCCGGAGTCGATATCGTCGAACTGATGAGAGGAGCGCGTGTGGCCATTCTGATCGATGCAGCCCGAAGCGGGCAGAGTCCCGGGGTCATTCATCGTCTTGATGCGTCGACTGGACCGATCAGTATGCAGATGCGTCCTCCCTCCAGTCATGCGCTCGGCCTATCGGAGGCACTAGAGTTGGCTCGTGTCATGGGTAACTTGCCCGAGACGGTGATCGTCTACGGAATAGAAGTGGGGAACACCGAGGCAGGACAGCCATTGTCGCCTCCCGTGGCCAAAGCGCTGGATGAGGTTGTGGGGCTGGTCATCCAGGAATGTGACGCATGCCATGCATGAACTCCATCTGATGGCACAAGTCGTCAAGGCCGTCGAAGCCGGATTGAGTGAAACAGGAAACGCCAAGTTATCCGCAGTGCGACTGAAGGTCAGCGCGCTGTCGCACGTGATGACCCATGACCGTGCCGCGTTGCAGATGGTGTTTGATGTGGTCGCTCGTGGCACAAAGGCCGAAGGCGCGACATTGGAGATCATCCCGGTTCCAGGGAACGCCTGGTGTCCCAGTTGTAATCGAGAGACTACGGTTGCAGGACCGGACGATGCCTGTTCGACCTGTGGGGTCTCGACGATCGCGGGACCAGAAGCGCCGGAGGTGGTCGTCCACGAACTGGTGGTCCAGCAGTGAAAAGGTCTTCTCTTCAGCGTGTGCAGATCACGGTGGAAGGAACGGTACAAGGTGTCGGGTTTCGTCCATTCGTCTACAGACTCGCACGTGAGCTGGGGTTGTGCGGATGGGTGACGAACACGAGGAGCGGTGTGCTGATCGAGGCAGAAGGAGACGCCGGAGGGATCGAGTCGTTTCTCAGGCAGCTGAAGGAGAACGTACCGGCTTCAGCCTCGATCGAGACGATGAATACGAGCAACATCCCGGTGCGTGACGAAGAGCGCTTCTCCATTGCGCCGAGCGCGGAGACAGGTCAACGGGCTCTGGTTATCCCGCCTGACCTGGCTGTCTGCCTAGACTGTCGACGCGAGCTCGCCGATCCAAAAGACCGTCGCGTTCGCTATCCCTTCATCACCTGCACGCAATGCGGGCCGCGTTATAGCTTGATCACCGCGGTTCCTTACGAACGATCCCATACAACCATGGCTGAATTTGACCTCTGTGCCGCCTGTCAGGCAGAGTATTCCGCCGAATCGGATCGGCGTTTTCATGCAGAACCGATCGCCTGCCCTGCATGCGGCCCGCGGTTGTCATTTTGGAATGAACAGGGTGATGAACTCGCAGGTGGCGAAGATGCCTTGCAGCGAGTCCAGATGATGCTTGAAGAAGGGCTCATCGTTGCGGTGAAAGGACTGGGCGGTTTCCAACTATGGGTCGATGCGAAATCAGAAAAGGCTATCCGGCGATTACGCGATCGAAAACGAAGGGAGGAAAAACCCTTTGCTGTGCTATTTCCTTCCGTTGATATGGTTAGAGACTACTGCTTGTTATCTTCAGACGAGGAGGCGCTGCTTTGCTCCCCGCAAGCGCCGATTGTCTTAGCGCGAAAGCGGCACGATGCAGTCCTCGCTGACGCTGTGGCACCAGCAAATCCCTATCTCGGTGTGATGTTGCCGACAACGCCGCTCCATCATCTCTTAATGGAATCGCTTCAGCGCCCCATGGTTGCCACGAGCGGCAATCGCTCCGAAGAACCGATCGTGACGGACGAGCGGGAGGCGCTGGTTCGTCTGCAGGGCATTGCCGATGGGTTCCTCGTGCATGATCGGCCGATTGCGAGGCCGGTCGATGATTCAGTGGTGTTGGTGGTTGATGGTACATCGGATTGCAACGATAGGGGCGAGGTGGGCAAGTTTAAGCCAGAGGAGGTAATCCTTCGCCGAGCTCGAGGCTATGTGCCTCAGGCGATTCTCCGGAGTGATGGTCTGACAGATGGTGCGCAGGGTCCGATCCTGGCTGTAGGAGGACATCTGAAGAACACGGTGGCTGTGCTGAGCGGTAATCGTGTTGTGCTCAGCCAGCATCTGGGCGACCTTTCCACTGTGGAAGCGGATAGAGCTTTCCGGCAAGCTATCGAGGATCTCCAACAGTTGCTTCAGGTCAAACCGAAGGCCATTGCCTGCGATTATCACCCCGATTACCGCTCGTCGGTCTTCGCGCGAGAATTGGCGGTGGCCTTGTCTGTGCCGCTGATTCCCGTGCAGCATCACCATGCGCACGTGGCTTCCTGTATGGCTGAACACAGACTTGACGGCGAGGTGCTCGGCGTCGCATGGGACGGGGCTGGTTACGGAGAAGACGGCCAGGTCTGGGGCGGGGAATTTCTGGTTGCGAGTTACCGGCAATTCACGCGGGTGGCTTCCTTCAGACCCTTTCGGTTGATCGGCGGAGAAGCGGCCATGAAAGAACCTGGCCGATCTGCTGCAGCGCTGTTATGGGAGCTCATGGGAGAAGCGATGCCGGAGCATCAGCTTTCTTCCTGGAAGGTGTCGCATAGTCAGCGTCAAAAGTTCGCAAACGTCCTGAAGTCCGGCATTGCATCACCCTGGACGACGAGCATGGGGCGCCTCTTCGACGCAGTTGGCTCTCTCGCCGGACTCTGCCATGAAACGTCGTTTGAAGGCCAGGCGGCGATGGCAGTCCAGTTTGCTGCCGAGCAAGGAATGGAGACAAGTGAAAGAGACAAAGAAGCTTATCCGATCGATCTGGTGCCCAGTGATAATCCTGGTACCAAATGGATGCTCGATTGGCGGCCTATGATAAATGCAGTGCTCGATGATCTTCGCAGAGGTAGCCGTGCTGAACTGGTGGCCGCTAGATTTCATGTCGACCTTGCTGAAGGAGTTGTTCGTGTGGCGCAGGCGGCTGGTCTTCCGCGCGTCGTTCTAACAGGCGGCTGTTTTCAGAATCGGCTGCTGCTCTCACTGGTGAGACATCGGCTGGAGACGGGAGGATTCACCGTGTATAGTCATAGGCTGATTCCTCCCAACGATGGAGGATTATCTTTGGGCCAGGCGGTCATCGCGGCCCACCGATGGCCTTAAACAAGAAAGGTTGAGCCCAGAATGTGTCTTGCGGTCCCAGGGCGAGTCCTGAACATTGAAGATGACGCGCTTCGCACCGCGACGGTGTCGTTCGGCGGCGTCACGAAATCCGTCTCATTAGCGCTGGTGCCTGAAGCCGGAGTCGGCGACTATGTGATCGTCCATGTCGGTTTTGCCATCAGCAAACTGGACGAGGAGGCGGCCAGACGAACCTTGGAGACTTATGCAGAGATGGCGGCTTCTGGATCGCCAGATGCAACCAAGGGCTGAAGGCCAGACAGGGTGCGCTAGATAATTCAACCGCTTATAGAGTAGGCATAACGGCCGTTTGACCGAGTCGTCGCCTAAGAAACCTGGTCAAAGCTGCTTGCGCCTCCAACAGTAGCCCTCCTACAATACTGCGGAAGGATCACAAACCTCTTACTCTTGGGGTGACACGTCTCATGAAAGCACGAGTTCTTCCCCTGGCTCTGGCTTTTCTCTTGATCTCAGCTGAAGTCTTTCCCTTCGGAGGCGAAGTAGTCGGAGTCCTGGAGGGAAGCAACATCGAAGTCGTGCGCCTCGGGAAGATGGAACGAATCCGCTTGCATGGTCTCGACTGTCCTGAGAAGGGCCAACCTTACGGCGACGAGGTGAAACCAGCGATCTCGGCCCTCGTCTTTGCCATGAAAGTCACGGTCGAGCCTCATGGGAAGGACAAGTACGGGCGAATCATCGCCGACGTGCTGCTTGCGGACGGGACCAACGTGAATCACGAGCTGGTGAAAGAAGGCCGATGCTGGTGGTCTCGAAGGTCTGCACCGAACGATGCTGAACTGGAACGGCTTGAGCTGGAAGCAAGAGAGGCGAAGGCAGGGCTGTGGGAAGATCCTGAACCGATTCCCCCATGGGAGTTCCGGAAGGCCCAACGGAGACAATCCTCCAGAACACCGAAGAACTGAGCCACACCTTGTGCTGAGACGGGAATGTCGAAAACGACCACCACCTACTGGAACCCGTTAGCTCCTGACCAACGGGCCCGCTGGACTCCCATCAACGGTCTGGAGGGGATGGCTGAGGAGATCACACTGAGTATAGATACGGTGACGGGCGAATACACCAGGCTGACCCGCTTCTTGCCGGGCGCTGATACGTCGGTGTTTGGGGGAAAAGCCCATGCATATCCGGAGGAGATTTTTATTGTCAGCGGGCGGCTGTACGACCAGGCCTTCGATCGCTGGCTTGAAACGGGAGAGTACGCAAGCCGCCCTCCCGGAGAACGGCATGGCCCATTTAAGACCGATGTCGGATGTGTGGTGCTGGAGCTGTCATTCCCCAACAGAGCGGTGGGCTGAAAGTGCAACTCATGAGGGGTACGCGGGGCCGTCCAAAAGGGCTGATCGCTCACCTGAAATTACACTCTGATCCCTGTTACGACCCTGATCCCTGTTACGGACCCCTGTTACACCATGGTTTCATGCTTTCTTGCTGCTACCATGCGCGAGCCCGTGTGACTAGGTATCAGGCTAGGTATGAATAGGCCATAGAATAGATCCAATTGCTGCGACAAAAACTAGTACGTTTACTAGTTGATCTAGATGGATAAGAGAGAGTACCTATAGCCGCCGGTTTCCTATTTCTTTTGCTGAAAGGTCTTCTCGATCACTCCGAACCAGGGGGAGGTCGAAGATGCTCGATCGTACTCCACCGGACCACCACCGCCCACCTCTGGATGGGCTGGCTTCACGTCAGCTGCGCTAGCCCCGCGGCATCATTCAGACCGAGTCCACTACCACAAGTACCCGATCCCTGATGCTAGCGGGCGATCAACAAGAGAGTTCGTCTGATTCCAAAGGTTCGCCCAGGTGACACGCCCCCGTCGGAGCGCGAGATGACGCGTTGGATGACAGTCCCGAGGCTTATGCAGGTTCATGACTCAGTTCATAAGATGCGTGACCGTTTATGACACGACCGTTGGCATCAAGCGGCAACCTTCTTTGGGGCCTCACACAACTGGGCGGATACAAGGATCTTCAATCCAGCGGGAGGTGCACCATGTCCGATTTCAAGCGATTCTTAGGGCTAGCTGGTGTGCTGTTGTTGAGCCTGAGCCTGGTCGGGATTCCGTCCGTGGCACTGGCAGACCGCGATGATGAGGATGATACGGGGAGAGGCCCCAAAACAACTATCTGCCATATCCCAAGTCATGGGAGAATGAAACCGAGTACCCTGAAGTTACCTCCCCACCTCGCGCAGGTACACCTGCAGAATCATTCCAACGATTTTACCGGTGAGTGTGGGGGCACCAAGTTTGCTATCGTAGCGGTCAGCGGCACCTTGGAAGAAGGCTTTCCATTGCGCCCCAATCTCGACTTTACGACGGAAGTCGATGAAGGCAACCCACCAGTCCTGGCCATCTTTTTGGGCAAGGCCTTGGTTCGCGGGGTGAAAGCCTTCCTGGATGTGAAGGATTCGATGAGTCGGGAATTTAGACCAGTCGGCATGCTGAATCCGATTAATCCTGCGCTGGTGGCCTCTGGCAACAACAATGATGCAAACATTTCGTCAATCTACCTCATTGATCGGCGACAAGCTCTCCGAGCCCTGCTGAATGAACCCCGGTATCTCAGTATGGTGCCGGACCTCGCCAAGGTGGATATTCATGCCCCGGAAACAGATCAAACTGTTCGAGCGTTGATCCTCCAGGCTATCACGGAGACTCCCCTGCTCGACCCCAAGAATTTCACCACGGCGACCTTTCTCCAGGTGATCTCGACTTGGAAATCCTGTCATTTTGTCGAAAGCCCGCTCATTAAGCCTTCCAAAGCTGATGGCACGAGGGTGACGGATTTCCCGAACAGTCTAGCCATCTGGGCAGGGACAACTGATGCGGCAAGAACGAGTGATCCCGCCGGCTATAATGCCGCGGTTGAGCGCAAGATCAGATCCACGCTCGCACTCCCGCCAGAGATGCCTGGTTCAAACGACTGCGTTGACAATCCGTCAACGTTCCCGATTCCTCCGCGTCCGGGTGGTGCCGATCCATTGATTCGCTACGCGGTCGACAAACACACCAAACGGATGAATGATACGTACCGACCATGTGAATTTGAGGAGTTTGCGGCGCGTGCCGGCGTGAACATTCAAGTGCCGCAATGTCCGAACTGAGTTGGTGTTATAGCCGCGAGAGATGGCGGGGGCAGATCAACGTGGTTGGTCCGCTCCCGCCTGTCTCTGGGAAGTGCTTGGGAACTGACTGGGAAGGAAGTAGTAGTGGGAAATAGGGGTCAGAGAACTATTTGGAGTAGCACGATATGGATCGCTAAGCCGTTCGCTGCTCGCAGTCCCCACAGTCGATCTCATTGAAACGCTAACAATTATGGCGTTATGCTCGGAACAGTCGGTGGGGTGTTAGAGGGGGCAGTACCCGGCAGATCCGGCTTTTAGCGGCTCTGCCTAAACCCCGCTGCCCTCCTGTGGAGGTTCGATGGACCCAAGGAGGAAGACGCTTGATCCGTTTCGCACGCTGATCGGAGTTTTAGAGGAGCGTGGGAACAGCGATAAGCTGCGCGCAGCTGCGAACTCAGCTGGCCTTGTCATTGACTCCTCCCTGTCGGAGAAGGACGCGTACTCGCACACGACCCGAATTCGTGCTCTCGTGCCCCGCATCCTTAAGGCGTACGACCTGCTTGACGAAAACGACCAACTATCTGTGGCTCGGACGGTTCTCGTGAGTACTCACGATGCTGGAATAGTGGCTGCCCTCGAGAGGTTGGGATGGTCAATCCAAGACGGTGACCTCGTGGTGAAGACGGCGGAAGTCCGCGAAGTATTCTTTCCTAAGGGCTCACCGTGGGATGCCCACCTCGTACTGCAGGAGTTGTTTGCTGAAGCTGCCCGTGAACTCACCATCGTGGATGCTTACGCCGACAAGACGATCTTTCAAATGCTCTCCGGAAGGTCTGTGGCAGGTCTGATGGTACGCATTCTTTGCTCCAAGTGCGCGCCTGCGGTCGCTGCTGAGGCCGGTCGGTTCGCCGCTCAGTATTCTGGTGTCACAATCGAGACTCGACAATCCCGCGATTTCCATGATCGCTTCATCGTTATCGATCGGAGTGCCTGTATTCATGTAGGCTCATCATTAAAGGATGCTGGAAGGACCGCCTGCTTGATCAGCCGGGTGGAAGATGACCGCACTCGAACGGCGCTGTTGAAGGCCCTGGCAGAGGCCTGGGACCAAGCGAGCGTTGTTTGAGGGTGGTCCAAAGAAAATAGAGAAAATATAGAGAAAGTAGGGGTCAGAGAACAATTTCATTGACAGTCAGGTCACCGGCGGCGTAGGTTGCCCTTCTCAATTGGTTAGTGAGGCCTCCCGGCCATGGCGCGTTCACCTCGGCTCAGCCTTCCCTCCTTCCCCCATCATGTGATCCAGCGCGGTAATAATCGGCAGCCCATCTTTCTGGCCCAGAAGGACTACGGGGTCTTTCTCGATTGTCTGCGTGAGGCCAAGCGGAAATGCCATGCACGGCTCTATGCATACGTGCTCATGACCAACCATGTTCATCTCTTAGTGGAACCGGAACACGAAGGCGATTTGGGACGTTTCATGCAGAGCGTCGGGCGACGGTATGTGCGGTACATAAATGACGCCTATGAGCGAACGGGCACTTTATGGGAAGGGCGCTTCAAGAGCGCGATTGTGAGCCGGGATGAATATCTAATCATGTGCAGTCGGTACATTGAATTGAACCCTGTCCGTGCTGGGATGGTGCGTCATCCCCGCGACTACCGATGGAGTAGCTATCACGGGCGTGCCCTGGGGAAACTGGATTCTCTGCTGGATGAGGACCCCTGGTACGGCACTCTGGGAGATACTCCACAGGCGCGAGCCTCGGCCTATTCCAAATGGCTCGAGGGCTCGGTATGTGACACTGAATGGGATCGTATTCGGAAAGCAACGCAGCTGGGGCGAGTGGTCGGAAGTGAATCGTTTCAGGAGGAAATTGGCGGCAAAGTCGGAAGGCGGTTGATCGGGGAAACACGGGGGCGACCCAAAGGAGCGGTGCGCTCGGAAATTGTTCTCCGACCCCAATTTCCTCAATTTCCGACCCCAATTTCCCCTCAATTTCCCCACTCCGTATCTCTGAGATTGCGTGCAACAAGGTCGACAAGCTTTCCCTCGACTACCTGATGGGTCTCTGTGCCAAGGCTGGCCTGACCGTTGCCGTCAAGTTGGCAGCATAGCTGCGGCTTCATTTCAAGGGCGTCTGAAACCAGCTGATCGCCCAGCTGAAATTGCGCTCTGACCCCTAATTTCTTAATTTGGCTAAACATTCTTTGGGAATATGGAGACGTTCGATCAGGCGCAGGCAGAGATCTTTAGGGAGATCACCTCGGACGATTCTGAGGTCCGTGGGGAGTACCTAAAGAATTTTGAAGGAGCAGCGAAGAGATTTGCCGTGTCGATGGCTAAAGCCTTCATGAAGTGGCGCAACCTCGCCAACGACGTAAAAGGAGATGAGAGGCGAGCTTATGTGTCAGCCTTGGTCTACGTTGCGATCACCCTCCATGTGTTGTCGACGAAGGATTTTCTCGCTGGGCAACCGGTCGCTGCTGGCAACCTTTCCCGCCAGGTCCTCGAGTGCATTGCCCTGGCGTTCCTATGCTCCAGTAAGGAGCTCGATATACTGAAGCGTTTTATGGAAGACAAATATTCAAGTAACTACGCTATACGTGATGTATTGCGATACCACGAAAAGCTATCCCTCAAGGGCGATGCACTTGAGGCAATGAAGAGTTCTCAGGACTTCTACCACGAGTATAGCCATATCACAAAGATGACCATTGCTGAAGCAATGTCGTTCTCTCAAGAAGGGGGGCTATATGTCGGCGCTTCTTTTGACGACGGCAAATTGGATGCGTACGAGAAGGAGATCAATCTACGAGTCAGCTTAGCAGACGTCTTTCCCAATTTCGTCGATGGCGTTTCTGTAAATGTCGCGCAATGGCGTTGGCGCTACGCACCTCCGCCCACTTGCCCGAACAGGAACAATAGATGGCTAAGATGGTGTTGCGTTCATGAAGTATGTCGATGAATTTCGCGATCGTGCCGTGGCGGCGGCGCTGGCGGAGCGAACTAAGAGGAAGTGATCTTGTTGTCGATCACCAAAGTGTGCGCACGTGCTTGTATTGCCGGATGAGGGTGTCCTTGGTCAGCACCGTCGCATTCTCTTCCCTGGCGGTCGCGACGATGATTTGATCAGCCGGATCTCCGTGAAACGGCTGCGGCAGCGTCGTTGATCGGTAGCTGAGCGTGGGGGTGAGGGGCACGAGTCGGAGCTTGGGCATCTCGAGTGCGACACGAAACCATTCTTCAGGGTCGCAGGAAATCCCTATCCGTTTTTTCTCCAATAACTTACTGAACTCCCATGCCGATATCGCTGAGAGGAGCAACTCCGCATAGTGGTCGGGATTATTGAGAAGGGTGCGGACGCGAGGGGAGAGCTTCTTTGGGTTCATCTGCCACCAGACCCACACATGTGTATCCAGGACGTACTTCACCGACAGACGTTCCACTCGGCTTCGCCAAGAGGCGATACAATATCACCTTCGAAAACCAGCGCTTCCGCCAACTGGCCCGGTGCCGTGTGTTTTCCGGCGAAGGGGACAATTTCGGCGAGCGGCTTGCCTCGTTTTGTGACCACGACCGGCTCTCGTGTTTCCGCGACTTCGCCCAATACTTTCAACGCGTGTGCCTTAAAATCTGTTATGGGCATGGTTTTCATGTGACGCCCCCCCTTCCATTTCTCGCTTCTGATTGGTAATCCTATATAGTCATTTGTAATGGTCATGTCAAGCAACGTGGCGAACGGTCGAAGTGGCATCCTATTCCTGTTAGGTTGTTAAAGGTTTATAAGACTGGAAGCGGAGCAGGCTCTTAACTCATCGCGCGAGGAACGTGGAACCACGGGGTTTACCGTCATGAAGTACGTGGATGAGTTTCGCGATCGTACTGTGGCGGCGGCGTTGGCGGAGCGGATCAAGAAGACCGTACGTCGGCCTTGGACGATCATGGAGGTCTGCGGTGGCCAGACCCATGCGATCGTGCGATTTGGGCTTGATAGCCTGCTTCCACCCAACCTCACGCTTGTTCATGGTCCTGGTTGCCCGGTTTGTGTGACCTCGGTGGCGTTGATCGACCAGGCAGTCTGTCTCGCGTCGTTGCCGAATGTGATCTTCTGTTCGTTCGGCGATATGTTGCGTGTCCCTGGTTCCCGTGGCGACTTGTTTGGCGTGAAGGCGGCAGGCGGAGATGTGCGGATTATCTATTCACCGTTGGATGCACTCGAACTAGCTCGCAAGCATCCTGATCGTGAGGTCGTCTGTTTTGCCGTGGGATTTGAAACCACTGCCCCGGCCTGGGCCATGGCGGTCGCGCAAGCAAAGCAGTCGGGGATCACCAACTTCAGTCTGCTGATTGCCCATGTGTTGGTGCCACCGGCGATGGAGGCGATCCTGTCGTCACCACAAAACCGGATCCAAGGGTTTCTGGCCGCTGGCCATGTCTGCACGGTGATGGGCTATGAGGAGTACGAGGCTATCGCACAGAAGTATCACGTGCCAATCGTCGTGACTGGGTTTGAACCGCTCGATGTGCTTGAAGGTATCGCGATGCTAGTGAGTCAGTTGGAGGAGGGACAGGTGGAGGTCCAGAACCAGTATGCGCGATCGGTCAGCAGGGACGGGAATCCACAAGCGAGGACCATTGTCAGCGAAGTCTTTGAACCGGCGCCGAGGGCCTGGCGCGGCATCGGTGAGATTCCAGCCAGCGGTCTGCGCCTCAAGTCTGGTTACAGTGCCTACGACGCCGAGCTGAAATTTCGGCATGAGCTTGCGCAACTCGCTGAAGCCAAAGAGGACCCAGAATGCCAGAGTGGGCTGGTTCTCCAAGGTTTGCTCAAACCGACGGACTGTCCGGTCTTCGGGACTCGTTGCACGCCAGAGCGACCGTTAGGCGCGCCGATGGTGTCGAGCGAAGGGGCCTGTGCCGCCTATTATCGATACCGCTCACATGCCACAGCCAGAGCTTAGATGCTGAGTGCAAGAGAATGACCATGAGCAACAACGAACCCTTTGAACCGGCCTGTCCGTTGCCAGTTTCGGATCAGAAGACTGTGCAGCTTGCGCATGGGGGTGGTGGGCGACTGATGCAGGAGCTGATTCGAAGCGTATTCGTGCGGGCCTTTCGCAATCCCATGTTGGAGTCTCTGCACGACGGAGCGACCTGGCCTGTGGATAAAGGGACGCTTGCCTTCACCACCGATTCCTACGTGGTGCGTCCGCTGTTTTTCCCTGGTGGCGATATCGGGAGTCTGGCGGTGAACGGCACGATCAACGATCTGGCCATGTGCGGTGCGCAACCGCTCTATCTGAGCGCGGGATTCATCTTGGAAGAAGGGCTCAGCATGGAGGTGCTGCAACGGGTCGTGAACTCGATGGCAGAGGCTGCCCGTGCGGCAGGTGTGCCGATCGTGACCGGCGACACCAAGGTTGTGGATCGCGGCAAGGGCGATGGGATCTTCATTAATACGTCCGGGGTCGGGCTGGTCCCGACCGGCGTGCATGTCTTGCCGACCTCGATCCAGCCTGGTGATGCGATTCTCGTGAGCGGTGATCTCGGTTCCCATGGTGTGGCGGTCCTCAGTGTGCGGGAAGGGCTGACGTTTGACGGCCATGTTGAAAGCGATTCGGCCCCGTTGCATCGGATCGTCGCGGACCTGATCGAGAGCGGTATTGCGATCCATTGCCTGCGCGACCTCACTCGTGGCGGGCTGGCCAGCGTGTTGAACGAACTGGCTGTTGCGGCGAAGGTCGGCATGACGGTGGAGGAGTCTGTCATTCCGGTGAGCGAACCGGTACGCGGGGCTTGTGAGCTGCTGGGCCTCGATCCACTCTATGTGGCGAACGAGGGACGCTTCGTCGCGATGGTACCGGCTTCACAAACAGAAGCCGCTCTTACCGTGATGCGTCGACACAAGGCCTCGAGTCTGGCAACCCATATCGGCGCCGTAACGGATCGTGATCCGTCCATGGTCGTCCTACGGACTGTTGTGGGCACACATCGTGTACTCGATCTATTATCTGGCGAGCAGCTCCCGCGCATCTGCTGAGTTGCAGGCATACGAGTTGTAAGTGATCACGAAAGACTCCGAGGTTCACGGTGATCTCAATCATGAATCGCAGCATGAAAGACGGTTTAGTCCTGGGGACGACGATGCTCGTCATCCATTCGTTCGCCTCGTTCCTGGTGTTTCTCTATTGCCATATCAATACCGAAAGCCAGTCGGTATTCGTCTATTTTCTCTTCTTTGTGGTTGATGCCCCGACCGTGCCATTGGTGTTCGAACTCGAAGGACAGCTGGGGCTTCTCACAGGCCTGACCGATTCGTGGACCGATGTGTGGTTCTACGGGCATCAAGGGGTCAACCTGAGAGCCTTCATTCTGACTGTTGTCTTCGGAGGGCTTCATTGGTTCATGGTCGGGAACGTGCTGAGTTACACGCTCGGTTGGATTCATGAGCGATTCCAACACCGTTCGGTGCCCTCCGGAGGGATGGTCCTGTGACCGTCACAACACTAAGTCCTTCCGATTCCATCGGCCTAACTCTTGTCTGAGAACCCCTCGGGTACGGATGGATTGTGGAATCTTGCGACAGTGGGCTTCATTGGACTGTGGAGTCTTGCCTTCAGGCAGGAGGACCGAGCTCAGGGGAACGTCGCACTTTCAACGGGCTTGGAACGTATGGCCTGTAACTTCCAACGTCGGTATGGATGGTATGAGGATTGCCAGTAATCGAGATGGGGGCAAGGAGTACCTGAAGGCTATGCCGGCGCACTCGATAACGATGGCGGTCATACTTGCTGTGTTGTGCTTCCCTCTTACGTATGCCACGTGTCGAGGGGAGAGCGGTAATTCCAAGGCGCTGCGCGAACACTACGAGCTACAAGAAGGCAAGCGGCTCTATGAGCAATATTGCCGGTTCTGCCATGGAGACCAGGGGAAAGGAAACGCCTATGACGTGACTCCTCCACCGGCGGATCTCACCAGCCCGGCCGTCCAGCAGAAGTCGAACGCTGAGCTGACACAGACGATTCATGAAGGTGAGCGGGGCACGGCGATGGGGTCTTGGAAATGGGAGCTATCGGAAAAGGACAAGCAGAACATCCTCCTCTATATCCGGCGGCTGGCTCGATGATCGAAAGCCGAGTGTGAACGATCGCTCTGCTTGAGTTTTGGTTCAAGGCGTGGAGCAACTGATATGACCAACCATGAGAAGCGAAAGAAAATCATCCCGTGGATTGATGCGGAGGAGCGTGTGACGGTCCATTTTCTGGACGAGAAGGACCTGAACGCCGAGGTGACGGGGACTAGTGAAGAATTAGTCGATCTCTCAATTGAAACCAAGGCGCCTCACATCACACAGCGAATCTCGGTCCCGCTCAGGATCACGGAACTTTCAGAGGACCTCGGGCACTACACGCGAGACCCGGAGCGACCGTTGAAACACCGCCGGCTCATGTTGATCGTCGATGAGAAACGGCCGCCTGTCATTTATTAAGCGAACCGTCGCTCGCATCTGAGGTCTTCGGCAACAGTGTGCACGGCAGCGTTGCCCCGATTCTCCCCACTCACGTTAGGCGAATCCCGTTTCATCTCGATCCTTCCTCTCATGTGAGCGTCTGTTTTTCTTCGAGGATATCGGGCAGTTCGAGCCATGGCTGTAAGGATGAGCGTTCGGAGGCACCTTATTTGCTCAGTCATCCATTGTCGAGGGCGTTCATGGGTACAAGGGAGATGGTTGATGATCGATAGATCCATCAGCAGATGTAAACGGAGAGCCGGTTTCGGCGATCATGCGATTGCCGGAGGGATGGGGCTGTTGCTGTTTTGCTTGAGCATAGGCGTGAGCTCCGGCTGCGCAACACCGGAATCGCTCGAGATGGGCTCCTATGACCCGTCCGATGATCAGGGGGCCATTGCCGGCTACTACCGGAATCAGGCTTTAGCAATGCATGAGAAAGCCAAGGCGCAGGCCACCACTGCAGCGCGTTACGAGGAGTTGTTCGGATCTGAATCGGATTTAGTGTCAGGGGCTCGTTCGTTAGCTCGCTACTACGAGCAGACCGCCCTTGAACTCGGGCGTCTCGCTGAAGCTCATGCGTCCGTGGATCGCACCGGGCGACGCCCTACTGCTGTCCAGTAGGGCATAGAGGTTTGGCTCAACGGACGACGCGCGGAGAGGAGACTATATGAAACACTCGCTGAAGGCTCGCACACTTCTTTTGTTGATCCCGATTCTGATGATCCTCCAGGGTTGTGGGACGACGGTTGATCCGGGCAACCGGGGGCTGCGCTGGCGTCCTTTAACTTCTGGACTGATCAAGGAACCGCTCAAGGAAGGGTTCTATTGGCGGGCTCCCTGGAATGATGTCTTCGTGTATGACACGAGATGGAAGAGCTTCAAGGAAAAGGTGGACGCACTGACTGCGGATGATCTGCCAGTGACGGTGTTTGCCGCGATCACGATGCGCCCGATTCCGGAAGAAGTCTATTTTCTTGCGCAGGAAGTGGGGCAGGACTGGTACAAGCAGTTGGTTCAACCGCAACTCTTATCGGCGGTGCGCGGTGTGGTCGCGAACTACACGATGGTGACGCTCCCGGAGCGCAGCAGCGAAATCGGGAACAAGATCGAAGCGGTGGTGGTCGAAGCATTGAAGGGGCGCCACCTCGATGTCTACAACGTCGCGCTTTCGGAAATGGAATTTTCCCAGATGGTGTTGAGGGCGATCGAACAGAAGCAGGCGAAAGAACAGGAAAAAGAACAGAAGGATTTCGAAGTGGTGATAGCGCAGCGCGATGCCGAGATTGCTCGGATTCAGGCCAAGGGTGAGGGGGATTCATTGAAGATTCGTGCGGAAGGCGAAGCCGACAGCCTGAGGATCCGCGCCACGGGACAATCGCAGGCACAGGAGATCATCACCAAAACGCTGACGCCGGAGTATCTGCAGTTCAAGCTCTATGAAAGCCCCAATGCCAAAACCATCATCGTGCCCGACAAGCTGAATGTGCCGATGATCGTCAGCCCCGGTGCCGAAGGACCAAGATAGATTTCGCGATCGTGCTCGGGAGAAGCGAAACAAAACTGATGAACGCACGTGTGAAAACCTGGGCGTGGAGGCAGAAATGAATCGTTATCTACTGGTGTGGCTCATGGCCATTGCCATACTCGCAACGGTCGGTTGCCGTCCTCGACACCCGCCCCATACACCCCAGCCGTTTAGTAGGGAGGACCATTCTGCTCGTCCCATTCTTGTCGATAACTACGGAGGGCTACCTTATCACAGGGTTTCATCCAAGTAGGTATCCATCTTTGTGTATCCTGTCAGCAACTGGTCCCATGCGTTGCTGTTACTGCTGCCATCCGCATTCTCCAGCTGGGGAATGTCTACTTGGATGAGCGAGGCGAGAGAATCACCCAACGAGAGAGGGGCGCGCTGTGAGCCCGAAGGCGCTGGGGATTGTCCTGGGTATAATCACTCTCTTGCCGCTCTTAAATCTCATTCTTGGCATTCTCCCGCCGACCTTCAAAACGTTAGACGACCCTGCACGCTACGGCCTACGTTACGAGAAGGTGTCATTCCCAACCTCGGACGGACTGACCCTACGCGGATGGTTCCTCCCTGCAGCCGCTGATGGTTCGACCGGCAGGAAGGCGACGATTCTCGTGGGGCATGGCTATCCGTTCGACAAATCGAATATTCTGCGACACGCGCGGTTCCTGCACTCCACGTTTCACCTGCTCTTTTTTGATTTCCGCTACTTTGGGGAAAGTGAAGGGAGCTACACGACGGCGGGATTGCTGGAGACGCGCGATGTAGAAGCCGCGGTAGCCTACTTGAAGCAACGAGTGGACGTCGATCCTTCACGGATCGGTGCGATGGGGTTCTCCATGAGCGCGGCGGCGTTCATCTTGGCGCGGCATCCGGACATCAAAGCGATCGTCGCCGACAGTCCCTATGCGTCGCTGGAGGAGCTCGTGGGGCGACAGTTCTTTTTCCTTCCCGGGCCCACCAAATGCCCGCTGGTGGCGCTGACCAAGCTCTATGCACGTCTGTTGCTTGGAGTCGACATCGGAACTGCAACGCCGGCTCAGGTGGTTCCGGAGCTCGCCGTGCCGTTGCTTCTCATTCATGGGGAGAACGATTCGCAGATTCCCGCCGAGCATGGCCAACAGATCTATGCCAATGCCGATCAGACGAGGACTGAACTGTGGCTTGTGCCAAGCGCGGATCACGGGCAAGCTCATGCGATCGAAGGAGAACGCTATGAAATCCGTGTCAGCACGTTCCTAGAACGACATCTCTCGGGATCTGCAACATGAACCGGCTGTTCCTCACGCTTCAAGAAAAGACCTTTCTTTTTCGACCTTCGCGCCACGCCATCGCTGGAGCGATCGCCCTTTCGGCAACGGTATTGCTCTCAGCTTGCGCGTCACCGGTCGAGGGTTTGTGGCCTCCCCCTCCGGAGTCCGTTCAACACACTGTGTCCGTGTCGATCGATACCTGGCATGCGATGATCGCGTTCCCACGTGAAGACGGGACTGAGCACTCAGCACTCGGTTCTCAACACTCATATGAGGAGTGGGGCTACGCCGAGCGCGCCTGGTATCTGGAGGGAAAGATGGGCGTAAGTGGCGTTGTGCGAGCGTTGTTCTGGACGACCCAGGGCGTCGTCGAAGTCGGGCACTATGGTCTCGTCTGGGCGGAGCGCACACCCCAGCCGCCGTCCGACCTCTTCACCTTTCGTCTGACCGAAGAAGGCTATCAGCGCTTACAGCAACATCTGCATGCGACTCTCTTGAGTGAGGAACCGGTGGCCTCATTCCATCAATCCACGTTCTATCCCGCGAAACGTTCGTACCATCTGTTTCATACCTGTCATCAATATGCGGCACTGGCCTTGCGCGAAGCAGGCTTGCCGATTTCACCGTTCTGGGCCTTCAGCCGAACCAGCCTCGCCTGGCAACTGCGGCGTGCTGCACGGTTTGCTGAGCAATCACCGGATTCGCCACTTGGCCAGTCGCGGTAAACGACGCTGAATGGTTTTGCGGGTGCAGGAACCGACGATATGACCGAGGATGTGTGGAAACGTCGTTTCAACGCCAGGGCGTAGAGGCTTGGCAAAACCACTTCGTACGCAGACACTCTCTGCGTGCACGGGATTTCCTACTTCAGGGTACCTCCGATGGCCAGAGATGACGTGTCCGCATCCGCGACAATGTTCCGACCATCGGTCACTGCCAGAATTCGGAGATAGATTTGCTGGGCACTTTGTGACCATCTGGGGTGATAGGAAGACCACGGAACGCTGCTTCGGCAGCTTTCTGTTCGTCATGAGTGAGCGGGCCTACCGTAGTCACGGTGTGTTTCCTCCCTATGTTAGGACAATACTTTTTCTTACCAAACTTAGAGCCATGATATCGAGGAAAGATTCAGCACACTCGCCTCGTCCTAGATCCGATACTATTCTCCCACGGATATTATTCGGTGGAAACAGCGGGTGCCCCTTTCCAGTCCGACGGCGCCTTGAGCATCAAGAGAAATCCGACCACGACGAATACAACGATCGTGCTCATGCCCAGGCGGTGGCTTCCGGTCCAGTCTATCGTCACACCGACGACGAGCGGCCCGAGAAAAGCCGAGACCTTACCGGCTAAGGCATGAAGTCCGAACATCTGGTTGCGTAGAGATTCAGGCGCCATCCGAGAAAGGTAGGAACGGCTGGAAGCCTGCGCCGGTCCGACGAAGATGCCTAGCAGCAACCCGAAGATCCAGAACAGGAGACGTGATTCCACGAGCAACACGACTACCATCGACAGAGCCAAGCCTACCAGCGACCACAAAATAGTCTGCTTCCCACCGATCCGGTCATCGATCCAGCCGAACCCCGCGGATCCGAGTAGGGCTGTCACGTTGAGGGCGAGGCCAAAGGTCACGATGTCCCCTTCGCTCATCCCGAACACCGTGGCTGCATAAATACCGCCAAATGCGAAGAGGGCAACCAGTCCGTTGTGGTAGATCATCAAGGCGATTAGGAAACGGACGATCCCACGATAGGGCCGGACCTCCTTGATCATATGGAGGAGCTGAGCATACCCATCCTTCATCGCCCGCCTGAGCCCTTTGCCGGAAGCCGGTACGTCCGGCGTGAACACAAACAACGGCAGAGAGAACAAGAGATACCAGGCTGCGACAAGCAACGCTGTGGC
This sequence comes from Nitrospira sp., assembly GCA_965223625.1. Taxonomy (GTDB): domain Bacteria; phylum Nitrospirota; class Nitrospiria; order Nitrospirales; family Nitrospiraceae; genus Nitrospira_D. The sequence continues at coordinate 3,807,166 of OZ245008.1, read as the reverse complement.
TCTAATGTGTTCGCCTCGATCGCGATCGAGGCCGAACGGGAGCTGCTCCGGCATCAGAAACAACAGGCCGGCGAGTAGGAGGCCGGCCAGACCGCCCGCGTAGCCCGCACTCCATCCCCAACCGGACCAGCGACCGACCCGCGATTTAGGCACCAGGTCCGGCAGCATTGCGTTGTAAAATACCGAGGCGCACTCGAACGTGATGGTCCCGGCTCCTACGAGCAGTATGGCGGGCCAGAGAAAATCCGGGGAGGGTTCGATGAACCATAGGAAGCCGATTGAAAGGATCGTCAGGGCAGTGAATATGCCGATCCACGGTTTGCGCCGACCCGTTTGATCCGCCACGGCGCCTAAGAGCGGGGCTCCAATCGCGATGAACAACCCGGCAACCCCCAACGTCGTGCCCCAGAGCCGACTGCCGGATTCCTCATCAGCCGCAATTTGTTGGGTGAAGTACGGCGGAAAGATGAACGTCTGAATGACGGTCCAGTACGCACTGTTGGCCCAATCGTACAAGGCCCACGACCAGAGACCGGTGAGCGACGTGTTCGGCTCGTTCCCGGATCCGGTCTGACGATCGGGGCGATCTGAATCCTGGGTTGTAGCGGGGTCTATGGTAGACCCCAATTCGTGTGCCAATTCGTGTGCTGTGGCCAGACTAAAATTCCATCTGGATCAAATCAGCCCGGCTGGGTCAGCTCCTTGTACATCAATATTATGAGCCTACCTCGTAATGAGTCGAGCCGGGACTCTATCTTCTCTCTCTCCTTTTGACTCGCCTCCACTTCTCCTTTAGATAGTTGGTCTTGCTCATTGTAGGACTTCTTGAGCATCTCATCATACGTGTGATTGAAACTCTTCCATTCTTCAAGAAATTCGGAACATAACTCCTTTATTTCCGGTAACGTATAAAAAGCTGAGATTTTGAATAGGGCGCCCTCCAGGGGTTCGGCTTTGAGGAAGTCCGCACGCAGTGCCTGACTCTCGTTTCTCCACGATTTGATCTTCCTCTGATCTCTTTTCGGAGGAGCCTTAGCCATTTCCAAGTCCAACCACTCGATGCGAAGCCAGAGCGAGTGATAGGTGTGTGCCGCTTTGTGGAACGCCGTAGAAAACTCTTTGATGAGGTCGAGCTTGAGTTGGAACGTCGCACGGTGATGCTCCAGGGTAATCTCTGCGCTCCTATTGATAGTGGCCACCCTCACTTGAAACAACCCGAATATTCCAAAGGCCACGCACACGGCTAAAGCAATGATGGAAATAGCGTATTTCCTGAAAAATGTTTTATCGAGCTCCAGACGCTCTTTTTCGATCTCTACACGGAGGCGGTCGATAGCGAGTTTTTGTTCATCTATACTGCGTGAAGGGTCTTGCATCATAGGTGACTCCTATAGATTATTATGCGGATCGGCTACGGAGCACTCCGTACAAGGGTTCACCTCTCGTCAAACGCCCACCATCCACCGTACAGTCTGCGAGTTCGTCGAAGCCTCCTCGGTGAGTGAGTTGTCTCCAAGACTCCCACAAGGTGGATCAGATCTTTGACCAGCATCTCTTCTGTGGCCGTGACAACATGTCTGCTCATGATCTCTTCTGCTGTGATTAATGAAGGTCTCTCTCCTCCTCCATGACTCGCAACAGGTCGAATTCGGACACGAGACCGACGAGCGTGAAATCTTTTTCCACGATGGGCACGGCTCCAAAGTTCCCGTTGGACATCGTTTCCGCAATGGCGATCACTTTGATATCCGGACTCACGGTATAGACGGCATCTTCCATAACTTGTCGAACAGTCAGTGTTTTCGGGTCACGCGCGTTCACGAAATGTTCTGCTGCTCTCATGACGCCTCCCTCCTTGTCTAGCCGTTGCTCTCTCTCATTTTACAGCAAGGCCAATGCCATTCTGCCGGTTCGATTGCCGTTCAAACAAAGCCTCTGAACATGCCATATCGTAGGATGAGGACCACCTACCATGGACATCAACTTCCAGGAAGTTGTGGCACAAGGCACCAGCACATCAAATCAAATTGCCCCGAATTACGACAGGATCAATGGAGCTGGCACGCCGGATTGTAGAATCTCAAGAGGTCTGTGGCGTTTGACGCCACTCGTGCCTGAGGAGGGGTAAAATATTTCTACAGCCTAGCGCAGCGGAGCCGTCGGATATCACAAAAAGAAACGAGCGAGATGATCAGATACGGCCGTTATATCACCAGCCTTTTAGCCCGACCAGCCATGGCTGGTGGCGTTGCGTTCTTAGTGTCAACTGGGGGATGGTTGGGCGCTGCAGATCGTCTAGTGGGTGGTTGGGACGAGGGTACGGTGGGTTCAGAACTCCATAAGTTGGTGCAAGCGCTGGCTGTGAACATCGGCCCACGAAGTTACGTGGACCCTGCCAACTTGGATGCTGCCGCCGACTTCGTGTCGAATCAGTTGTCAGCCTTGGGTTATCACGTCACCGAGCAGTCCTATCAAGCGGGGGAATTGCCGGTCCGTAACATCATCGCAGAGCGGCGAGGCACAGAAGAGCCCGATCGCGTGATCGTGGTCGGAGCCCACTACGACACAGTCGTCGGCTCGCCGGGAGCCGACGACAATGCCAGCGGAGTGGCGGTGTTGCTGGAACTGGCTCGTTTCCATGCGGGTACCCGCTTTCGGAAGACGGTGCGGTTCGTGGGCTTCACCTTGGAAGAGCCGCCATTTTTCCGCAGCCGGCATATGGGCAGCCGGGTCTATGTGCAGGACCTCAAGGAACGTGGTGAACGAGTCGAAGCGATGCTCTGCCTTGAATCGGTCGGGTATTATTCGCACGAACCGGGAAGCCAGTCGTTTCCCTGGCCTGTGTTCTGGCTACGCTGGCGTTATCCAGACACCGGCAATTTCCTCACGATCGTCAGCAATGCCGATTCGCGGCCGCTTCAGGAGCATGTTCGAGACGTGTTGACTTCGCGGATGGCGTTGCCGGTTGAGACCTACACCGGTCCTTGGTGGATTCCAGGTGTTGATTGGTCGGATCACGGCTCGTTTTGGAATGAAGGTTACCCCGCAATCATGCTGACCGACACGGCTTTGTTTCGAAATCCTCACTATCACAGCCCGTCGGATCTCCCTGAAGGGCTGGATTACCGGGCGATGGCAGAATTGGTGGGAGGGCTGGGGCTAGCCCTCACATCGCTCGACGAACAACGGTGATGGGATGCCGATCCCTCCTGGGGCATTACGCAACAGCTTCAGCAAGACCTCCGGCCTTCAATTCCCCACTGTGGAGGCGGACTCAGATGGGTTCGGTCGTCATATGACCAGAACCACCTATTTTCCCAACCGGTTGCGCTGGAGGTTGTGGTGTGTCTCCTCTGGCATTGACGTTGCGGAGTAGACCAAGGGGATTGATTCGGTAAGGAGCGGATCTTCCGTCCTGAGGAACGCCCTAGCTGGGACCTCGGCAACATGGAGCGTGATCGGTGACACCGACAGGAGCGGCATGCGCGGCAAGCGCGAAGAGAGGCCATGGTTTGCGCTGGGGCTGTATGCTTGCTGCTGTCATAGGTTTGTGGGCTGTTGTGCCGGTTCACCTGTCGTCTGCTCAGCAGGTCCGCCCCGTCGTATACCTCGTGCCGATCGAAGGCGTGATCGACCTCGGTCTGGCGCCTTTCGTTGAACGGAATTTGGACGAAGCCGCCGTAAGCGGTGCCGCGGCGGTGATTCTCGAAATCGACACCTTCGGTGGACGCGTGGACGCTGCGGTTCTGATCCGAGATGCTTTACTACGATCCACGGTAAAGACCGTCGCGTTCATCAACAAACGGGCCATCTCGGCCGGGGCCCTGATCAGCCTGGCAGCGGAACACATCGTCATGGCGGAAGGGGGCACGATTGGGGCGGCGACACCCGTGCAGATCGGTATGCCGGGGGCCCCAGCCCAGCCGGTCGAGGAAAAGACCGTTTCCTATATGCGAAAGGAATTTCGCGCGACCGCGGAAACCCGTAAGCGGCCTCCGTTACTTGCTGAAGCGATGGTTGATGCGGACGTTGAGGTCACCGGCTTAATTGAGAAGGGGAAACTGCTCACGTTGACGACCGACGAAGCCCTGGAACACAAGCTGGCCGACTTTCGCGCCGACCGACTCGACGGCGTGTTGAGCCTATTGAAGCTAGAGAATGCCGAGGTCCATCGCGCGGAGGAAACCTGGGCGGAATCACTGGTCCGAGTCCTCACACATCCGATCGTGAGCGGGGTTCTGATTGCGGTCGGGACGCTCGGGATCCTGGTGGAAATTCAGTCTCCTGGTTTTGGCGTGCCCGGCTCGATCGGTCTCACCAGCCTGGCCCTCTTTTTATGGGGCCATTGGCTGGTCCGTCTTGCAGGGTGGGAAGAATTCCTCCTCATCGGGATCGGACTGATTCTGCTGGCGATCGAAGTATTCCTGATTCCCGGGTTCGGCATCTTCGGGGGACTCGGAATTGCGGCGTTGCTCGGTGGGCTTGGGTTGAGCCTTGTGGGAGCCGGGGCCACGTGGGGTATGATTCTATCTGCCCTAGGACACGTGATGCTTGCCTTGCTGATCGCCATCGCGGCGGCACTCGCGTTTCTGAGGGTCGTTCCCCGCCTGCCGTTCGGCCGGCCATTGGTGCTGGAAACTGGATTGCCGGCTGAGTCGGGCTATGCCTCTGCGCCGGAAGCGGACCGTCACTGGCTCGGCAAACGGGGCACCGCCGCCTCAACGCTGCGGCCGGCCGGGATCGCTCACTTCGACCACGAGCGTGTGGACGTGGTGACCGAAGGCGAATTTGTTGAAACCGGAGAGGCCATTGAGGTCATTCGAGTGGATGGCAATCGTATTGTCGTCCGGCCCATCCAGCCGAATCCTGAAGGGAGTGCGTCATGAATCAAATGGAAAGCGGTCTGTTGGGAATCATCGCCACCACGATCCTGGTGATCGTCGGCGGCACGCTTTTGCTGTATCTGATTCCCTTGCGCTTGTGGATCGCCGCCTGGGCGTCCGGTGCCTATACAGGACTGGTGACGATGATCGGGATGCGTCTTCGCCGTGTTCCTCCGGGCACGGTGGTCACCGCACGCATCAGCGCGGTGAAAGCCGGACTCACCATTCCGCTCAACGATCTGGAGGCGCATTATTTGGCCGGTGGCAACGTCGTGAACGTCGTCAACGCGATGATTTCCGCGGACAAGGCGAACATCCCCATGCCGTTCAAGCGCGCGGCGGCCATCGATTTGGCCGGACGGGACGTGTTGGGGGCTGTGAAGATGTCGGTGCTCCCGAAAGTGATCGAGACGCCCCGCATTGCAGCGGTTGCCAAGGACGGCATTCAGCTCCATTCCATCTGCCGTGTGACGGTGCGCACCAATCTCGACCGGCTGGTGGGCGGCGCGGGCGAGGAGACCGTCCTTGCGCGGGTAGGTGAAGGCATCGTCAGCACGATTGGTTCCGCGGTGACCCATAAAGACGTGCTCGAAAACCCCGACCACATTTCAAAACATGTGTTGAGCAAGGGGCTCGATGCCGGCACTGCATTTGAAATCCTATCGATCGACATTGCGGATGTAGACGTTGGGGAAAACATCGGCGCCAAGCTCCAGATCGACCAGGCCAACGCAGACAAACAAATCGCACAGGCCAAGGCGGAGCAGCGCCGGGCGATGGCCGTCGCGCTCGAGCAGGAGATGCGGGCGCGGCTGGTCGAGGCGGAGGCCGAAGTGCCCAAGGCGATGGCGGAAGCGTTTCGTCAGGGAAACCTCGGCGTCATGGACTATTACCGAATGAAGAATGTGCAAGCGGACACCTCAATGCGTGACGCAATCGCCGGGACTGGTGAAGAACCGCCGACCGGGCCGACCGAAAAGGAGCGCCGATGATGGAATGGGGAGAGCTGGTGCTTGCGGTGCTCCTGATCACGGCCCTGGTGGCGCAGCTCGTGCGTGTGTGGAAACAAGGAGGGTTTGAACCGAGGGAGGAGGAATCGGACAGGGAAGTGAGCACCATCCTCCAGGAGAGTACGCGGATTCCTGTACGTGAGCCCGGTGGTCCGACCGAACAACCGGGCCTGGCACGACCTGCCACGGAAGCATTCACGGCAAGACGCCCTCACATATCCCGTATGTTTTGTAATGAAGCGAACCCGCAAACGATGCGACGGGGGATCATCCTGATGACGATTCTAGAGCCTTGTCGTGGGGTCAACCCACTCGTGTTTCGCGACTAGCAGAGGGGGAACCGCTCTTCTGGTGGATGGTGGCGCGCGGTAGAACCACGCGCCACGCAGGGATACCACAACGGCGAGCAGAACGGGGGGCATGCATGGTCGATCCCTCTTCCACCCTCATCGCCGCCGTCTCTGCTGACTAACTCGTCTGCAGCGACTGTTTGATCCATCGTGACTCCTCCACATGCGCCCGGAACATCGGCAGGGTCCTGTACGACCAATGGAGCACATCCGGATCCTCCACTGTCTGCATGCTCTCCTCGAACTCTTGTACATCCCTCTGGTGATCCCATAGGATGTACTGCATGTACTCGCGATCGAATGCGTGGCCGGATAGTTTCGTGAGCTCCTTCAGTTTCTGCTTGTGTTCGTCGCTTAACTCCGAAGGCAACTGAACGCCTTTCTCGCCTGCCATCTCTTGTATCTCCCGGCTGATCCTTTTGTGGTCGGCGATCATGTGCTCGGCGAATTCTTTCACGCGTGTGCTGGCCGCCCGTCCGTCGACGAGTAGGGCCAGCGAGATCTGGGCTTGCTGCATCTCAGCCGCTTTCTTGAGAAACGCTTGGGTGTACGGCTTAGGTTCCGGTTTGGCGCTTTGCGCCCATGCGACCGGGACGACGGCCATTGCGGTGGCCGTAGCAAGACTGATCACGATCGTGCGAATCATGGATTCCTCCTTGTGTGAATGTTGGGAAAGTTAGTGGATAGTGAATAGGCTTTTGCCGTTCCAGCCTCCGAGTACTGCGTACTTGTGCCTTCACTTGTGCAGCTGGAGTGCCACCGAACGAGATGAGGAATGGAAGAGCGGATCAATCCAAATATCGCAGCGTTAGAAAAATGACCGTGCAACCGTAGATATGAGGAGACGGGGAGGTTGGGGAGTTAGGCAGCAGGAGGATCGTCCACTCTGTTGCCAATTTCCGCAGTATCCGGACTTTTAATCCTACCTCTTCATGGCATCGGTTCAGAAGTTTCGGGTTTCACGGAACCGTTGCCAGATGAAGTACAGCGGTGTTCCTGCCAAGACAGTCGCGAGTCCCAAGCCTGCTTCCAATGGTCGCTCAGAGACTGTGTTCCAGATGATCACCATCGACATGAGAATGAAGAATCCTGGAACAAAGGGATAGAGCGGTGTGTGGTAGGGACGGGGAAGGTGAGGTTCGTTGCGGCGCAGGATCAGCACTGCTGCCACCGCAAGGGCGCTGAAGACTGTGATCACGGTGCCGCTGTAGATCACAAGCTGCTCGAAGCTCCCCGAGAGAATCAAGACTGAAGCCCATAGGCTCTGGAGAAGAATGGCGTTGACTGGTGTGTCGCGTGTGGTGGAAGTTCGGCAAAAGCATGCTGGAATCAGCCCGTCCTTCGCCATCGCATAATACACACGCGGCCCGGCCCACACCATGGCGCTGATCGACCCTGTGATCAAAAGGCAGAGTAGCATGGTGACGAACCGTGCAGCCTCCGGACCAAGAAGTGCCACGGCGACCTTGTTCGCGACTGGCAACAGCGGTGGCTGGGCTAAGTCCGTGACGGACAGCGCGTAGAAGTAGAACGCGTTCAGCGCGAGATAGAGGAGTGTGACAAACAATGTTCCGCTGATCAAAGCCCGCGGAATGGTGCGGGCCGGTTCGGTGACCTCACCAGCCAAATAGACGGCTGCATTCCACCCGGAATAGGCATAGAGGGCAAAGATCAATGACACGATGGACAGTCCGATGCTCGGGGTGGCCTGTGCCTCAGACTGGCTGAGATGCGTCCAATCGCCTTTCCCTCCCATCACCCCCGCTGCCATCAGCGAGAGGATGGCTCCTATGTTCAACACGGTGAGCGTCCGTTGAAGCAAGCCACCTGTTCCTTTTCCTGCAAGGTGAAATGCGGTGATGGACCAGAGGAGGGCGAGTGCGATGACTGTCGAGCGTAGACCTCTGTCGCCATCAAGGACAAGGAGCTGATTCAAGTAGGCGGCGAAGCTCATGGCCCCTGCTGCAATGGCCGCACTGAAGCCGATGGCGAAGGATGTCCATCCGCTCAGAAAGCCGATGAGGGGCCCATAGGCTCGGTGGAGATAGACATATTCTCCACCAGCCACCGGAAGGGCTGTCCCTAACTCACTGTAGGAGAGCGCGCCGGCAAGGGCGATGAGCCCTCCCATCAGCCAAATAAAAAGAATCCACCCAGGATGGCCGAGATCACGCGCCATAAATCCTGTTGTGGTGAAGATGCCCGTGCCGACGACGTTGCTGACGAGGACGCAGGAGGCGGTAAACCAGCCGATGCGGCGTGAGAGTGAGGACGGATCTTTCTCGGCGTTGTCCATCGGTGTGGTTCGTCCCTATTTCTCTTCGGATCGAACCAGCGGCACAAACCGCACGAGGGTGAGAGTCTTTCGCTGATAGCCCTCTGCTGTCCGGTGATAGAGTTCCAGGCTTTGGATGCCTCGGCCGACCGGCAGGATCAGTCGACCACCGATCGCCAGTTGGTCGAGCAGCGGTTGCGGGACATGGTCTGGTGCGGCCGTCACGATGATGGCGTCGAAGGGGGCTTCCTCGGGCCACCCTTGGTAACCATCGCCAACGCGAACTCGGACATTCTTGTAGCCTAGTTCCGCCAGCGTCTGTTCCGCTTGACGGGCCAGCGGCTCCACGATTTCGATGGTCAGTACCTCGTCGACCAGCTCGGCGAGGATGGCGGCCTGATAGCCGGATCCAGTCCCGATCTCGAGAACCTTATCCGTCTTCTTGAGCCTCAGCACATCCGTCATCTCGGCGACCAAAGAGGGTTGCGAAATAGTCTGGCCGTGACCTATGGACAAGGGTCCGTCGATGTAGGCGAACAGGGAATACTTCCCCGGGACGAAGCGATGGCGCGGTACACGCCTCGTTGCGGCAATCACGGCGGGATCCTTGATGCCGTGAGGGACAATGTACTGATCAACCATCCGGTTGCGCTCGGTCTCGCGGTTGGAATCCATAGGAGAAGAATCAGTTCCTCGGCCACATGAGGAGACCCAGATTGGCAGACTGATGATGGCGACGCAAGTGAGTGCAAAGCACAAGGGCCGTTGATCGGAATGTCTCATGGCACTTCCTCGCTAAGCCGTCAAGGTCGTCATGTTGAAAAGGAGCAATCACGATGCCACGCCGTTGAACGAAATAGCGGGCTGAAGGCCTGTTGAGTCGATGAAGGTGTGGCGTTGCACTACAGAGGAAATCTTAGCGCTGTGGCATGTTAACCCGAGGGGACAGGTTCCCCGAGCTTGCGCTCATGCCCCAACCTCTCATAGGGATGTAGTTTTTCCTCATGCGCTTGAACGGCACCGGCTTTGCTCCTCTTACTCTTCTATCAGTTGACATCAGGAGAGAACCCCATGCCTGCCGAACTTCAGCCCGCGTTGTACCATGAACCCATGGCGGACCACTTCGTCCGATGCACGCTCTGTCCGCATGATTGCAAGATTGCGCCGGACCATCGAGGGGTGTGTGGAGTTCGGATCAATCACGGCGGCCAACTCTTCACGCGGGTGGCAGATCGCATTGTGTCCGCGGAGGTTGATCCGATCGAGAAAAAGCCGCTGTTTCACTTCCTCCCTGGAAGCACTGCGTACTCCGTTGCGACGGTCGGCTGTAATTTTCGCTGCCGGTTCTGCCAGAACTGGACCATCTCACAATGGCCGAAACTCAAGGAATTGGTGGATCAGGACCAGAACGCACCATCCGCCATCGGTGAACATCCGGCGAGCGAGTGGTGCGCGGAGTCGGAACCACCCGAGGCACGCTGGGGAATCGGGACGCCGGTGGCTCCCTCCGAACTGCTCGTCCAGGCCGTACGAACGAGGTGCCGAAGCATCGCCTATACCTACACGGAACCGACGATCTTCTATGAACTGGCCCTCGCCACAGCACGACTGGCGTCGGCGTCTGGGATAGGTAACATCTTTGTGACGAACGGGTTCATCTCGCTGGATCCTCTGCGAGAGATCGTGCCGTACCTCGGTGCCGCCAACATCGATCTCAAATCCTTCCGTGACAGCTACTACAAGAAGTTGTGCGGTGCCAGGCTTGACCCGGTCTTAGCGGCCATCCGAGAGTATAAAAAACTAGGAGTGTGGATCGAACTCACCACGCTCTTGATTCCCGGGCTGAATGACGAGGAAGGCGAGTTGAGGGATATCGCACGCTTTATCAAGACCGAGCTTGGCGAGGATGTGCCCTGGCATATCAGCCGCTTCTTCCCCGCGTACAAGATGGACCACTGGCGGGAAACGCCGATCAGTTCGATACTGCGAGCCAGGGAGGTCGGCCAAGAGGAAGGGTTGCGCTACATCTATCTCGGAAATGTGCCTCAAGAAGAAGGTGCCGAGAACACGGTTTGCCCCGGTTGTGGAACGGTCGTGATCCGACGATCGGGATTCTCCGTGGTGGACAATCGGCTTCAGGCCGGACGATGCCCGAATTGCAGTCAGTTTGTAATGGGGCGGTGGGCTGTGGGGAGCTGAGCGGGTGTGAGGCTGAGTGCAGATGTCGTCGAGCGTGAGTAGGGGATCGAAGGTAGGGCGATGATCGCAGAAGGTACCAGAAAGGGACAGGCAAGCTACTGCGAGCTCCTAGGAACAGGCCAACTGGCTGAACGGGTTGCACAGGCCAGGGAACGATTACGCCGCTGCCACGTGTGCCCTCGCCATTGTGCGATCGACCGTCTGGAAGGAGACCTCGGTGTCTGCTTGGTGGGAGCCAAGCCATTCGTATCGAGCCATGGCCCTCACCATGGGGAAGAGGGACCGCTGCGCGGTTGGAAAGGATCGGGTACGATCTTTTTTGCCAGCTGCAATCTGCGCTGCGTCTATTGCCAAAACTATGAAATCAGCCAGTTGCGGGAGGGAAGAGAAGTGTCGGCGCAAGAACTGGCCGACATGATGCTCGGTCTCCAAGCGCAGGGTTGCCACAACATCAATCTCGTCACGCCCTCGCATCAAGTCCCGCAAATCGTGGAAGGGCTGTTACTGGCTGCGCAGAAAGGCCTTCGGATTCCCTTGGTCTACAACACCAGTTCGTATGATGATCTGGAAACGCTTCGGTTGCTGGCCGGAATCGTCGATGTCTACTTGCCCGACTTCAAATACGCCGATGCAGAGCCTGGATTGAAGTACTCCAAAGTGCCCGGCTATCCTGATATCGCCAAGGCTGCGATCAAGGAGATGCATCGACAGACAGGCGATTTGGTGATCGATGAACGGGGTTTGGCCGTGCGTGGCATACTCGTTCGTCATCTTGTGTTACCAGGAGGTCTTGCCGGGACGGGGGAGATCATGCAGTTTCTCGCCAACGTGATCTCGAAGAACACCTACGTCAACATCATGGATCAGTATCGACCTTGTTGGAAGTCATTGCACTATCCGCCGCTCAACCGGGGAATCACGAAGGAAGAGCTTGGCGAAGCGCTAGAGGTGGCCACGGCAGCCGGGTTGCACCGGCTCCATCAAGAGCGACCAGGCTCAGCGGTGGCCTGGATTGCGGAGGTCTGAGCCTATGGGTTTGATTGAACCGATGATACTCGAGTCCTCTCGGATCTCTCCCGCAGAGGAAGCGATGGAAATTGTGGAGCGGAAGGGGATGGGTCATCCCGATACCATTTGCGATGCCGTGATGGAATCCGTTGCGGTCGAGCTGGCGCAGGCCTATCTCAAGACGTGCGGCCGCGTCCTCCATTTTAATGCCGACAAGGGGATGTTGGTGGCCGGCCAGGTCGCTTGCCGATTCGGAGGAGGGTCGGTGCTGGCTCCCATGCGGTTGGTGATGGGCGACCGAGCCACCTACGAATGGAAGCGCAAGCGCATCCCGGTACAGGCGATTGCCGAACGAACGGCATACAAATGGTTCAAGCAGCATTTGCCCCGCATCAAGCCCCTTAAGGATCTGGAATGCCAAGTTGAACTGAAACCGGCGTCCGAGGAACTTCGATCTGTGGCCGAACGGCCGCGGGAACCTGTAGCCAATGACACCTCCGCCACCGTGGGGTACGCTCCCCTGACGCCGACGGAGCGTCTGGTGTTCCAGGTCGAACAATTTCTGAACAGCCGCTCCTTCAAGGAAGAATTTCCTGACACAGGAGAAGATGTGAAGGTCCTGGCTGTGCGAAACGGCAGAGATCTCAATCTGACGGTAGCGATGCCGTTCTTAGCTCCGGCGATCCGCAGCGAGTCCGAATACTTCAAACGGAAGGCGTTGGTGGAACGGGTTCTGACGAATTTCGCGGCACGCAAGAGCGGGACAGGCTTCTCTCCACACGTATTCTTGAACGTGCTGGATCGGCCCGGCGCCGGCGAGGCCGGCGTCTACCTGACGCTGCTGGGAACGTCGGCGGAGGCGGGAGATTCCGGCGAAGTCGGAAGGGGCAATCGCGTCTGCGGGATCATTTCACTGCGACGCCCCGCCAGCGCTGAGGCGGCGGCGGGAAAGAATCCCATGGCCCATGTCGGGAAGATTTATAATGTCCTGGCGCAGGTGTTGGCGGAGGATATCCATAAGAAAGCGCGCGGGTTGCTGGACGTGACCGTATGGATTACGAGCCAGATCGGCCATCCAATTTCCTCGCCGCAATCCATAGTTGTCGAAGTCATTCCGGCAAGCGGGACGACGCTCGCGGCTGTGCGCCCGCAGATCCAGCGCGAAGTCCAGCTGGCCTTCACGCACATGAAATCTTTCTGCAAGGCATTGACGCGGGGCGTGTACGGCGTGTGCTGAAACCATCAGGCATGGCGTTTGTGGATCGTGATGTGATTCCCGTCCGGATCCTCGATCACGGCCATCCGACAGACCGGTGTCTCGAAAACTTCTGCGACGAACGGCACAGCGCGCTCCTTCATCTTGTGGACAAACGCCTCAATGTCCGACACCTCGAACGCTACCACCGCACCCTTCGCTCCCGCCGTATGGCCCATCTCCGTCGTTGTGATCGCGAAGGTCGACTCTCCGATGTCGTATTCCACCCAAACGTCCCGATAGTTGTAGCTCACGTGCAAGCCAAGCACATGTTCGTAGAACGCTCTGGCCCGTTCCATGTTTGAGACAGGATAGGCGGTGAATGCAATCGACGTAATCATGCGATGAATCCTTTCATGCCAAGAACCCCCATTTTGCCGTCACTTGATCGGCCGGGGGATGGTAGGAGCGAAGTTTGATCATTCCCTCTGAATCGCGAGTCGGCTCGTCGGACCAGAGAGGAAGCTGGTCGCCGGTAGGAGCGGTGATTGAGTCGATATAATCCCATGCGTCTCCGTCGCTGAATACGACGATCTTCCACCCGTTGCTCGTCTGATAAGAGACCTTTCCCAACAGGATATCCCCTTCGGCAAGCTGCACGGTCGCCTCCCCGCATTCGATTCGGTGAAGCTCAGCGAAGGCTGCATCGATGAATTCGTCTTGAGTCATGGATCCCCCGACTATGTATTCACCTTCCAAGAGGGACAGGATTCCACGTGATGCAACGTCGAAGAAACCTGATTTGCATAGTTCTCATAACCAGTTCGCAAGAGCCTCTTCTATAGCCGACGAGATCGGATTTTCTCTGCATCGCCCCGATGGTCTTACCAAACATGGGGATGGGGCCAAGACGGTAGCGCGTCGAGCATCACCGCGAAGAGCAGCCACCTTCACCGTGAGGGCGCCGATGTTCACACCGACATGGGACATGATCTCCTCCACCTCACTTTGAGTTGACGGCTGACATCGGCTGAAAATGGCCGAATCGTAGGAGTCTCTCTTTAGGGGGGAGGGAGCTGGCTCACAATCTCCCGCTCAGCGTCCAGCCAATCATCCAACGCAAACCCATGCCGATAACCTCGCTCGCTGTACAGTTCATAGGCCCGCTTCGCGATCAACATATGCGGCTCCTCACAGGGTGATACCGGTTGACGCGTATGTGCGCCAGCGTGTGCAACTGCTTTGGCTGAGGCGCTCTTGGCCGCTCGAGACTTTGTCTTTTTCGTCTGGTGAGAAGGTTCTACGTTCATGACTCTGTGATCCTCCTTTGAGGAATTGTGGATATGGATGGAAGACAACCTACATGAAAACCTAGAGTGAGCAACGATCGTGCCTTACGTCAGGTAGGTGGAATAGCTTGCGGCGCGGTGGTCCTTGTTGCAAATCAGGGCAGTAGGCTTTGATACACTGTCGCCTTCTACCACAGACTTCTGCAAGGTGGTGGCCATGTTGGGCGGTCCTAATCCCACGATAATGATTGCCAGGGGCTTTGTTTGAATGGCAATCGAGCCGGTGGAAGGGCAGGCATTGGCCTTGCTGTAAGAATGGATAGAGAGAGAATAACGGCTAGACAAGGAGGGAGGCGTCATGAGAGCAGCAGAACATTTCGTGAACGCGCGTGACCCGAAAACACTGACTGTTCGACAAGTCATGGAAGATGACGTCTATACAGCGAGCCCGGATACCAAGGGGATCGCTATTGCGGAAACGATGACCGACCAGAACTTTGGAGCCGTGCCTGTTGTGGAAAAAGATTTTACGCTCGTGGGTCTCGTGTCCGAATTTGATCTGTTACGGGTCATGGAGGAGGGGAAAGACCTTCGTCAAATCACAGCGGAAGAGATCATGACCAGAAATGTTGTCACGGTCACCGAAGAGATGGCGGTCACGGATTTCATCCATCTTCTCCAGGAACGGCATCTCATCCGAACACCGGTTGTCAGAGGGAAAACCCTAGTTGGCATTGCCTCGAGACGGGATGTCGTGTTCGGCTACGTGAAGGCAACATCCAAGTATTGGTGGCCGGGTAAGGGGGGCGCGTAGCTGCGAAATTTACGAAGGATTACCTCCAGCTCCTGATCATCATTGTTGCTTTTTCGCTTCTTCCACGAGAGTTCGCTCGCGTAATTTCTTGACCAATTCCTGATAGGAACTCTCGCGAATGATCTTCTGGAACTGACTCCGATAATTCTTTACCAGACTTATTCCGTCTACGACGAGGTCGTAGGCATGCCACCGGCCTTCATTCATGAGCAGACGGTAGTCGACGGGAATGGTCGTCTTGTCGGAAACGAGCTCCGTTCTGACTTCCGCATAGGTTCCTTCGATCCGTTCCGATAGATATTCCACCTGCTCTCCGCTATAGCCTTCGATCCGTTCGGCGTACCGGTCGATGAGAAAACCCTTGAAGGCCTCGACAAACTCCGTACGCTCGGCCGTGGTAAGTGGTTTCCACTCGGCGGCCAACGCGCGTCTCGACATTTCAGCATAGTCGAATCTACTGGCGATAGCCTCCGCCAATATACGGCGACGATGTATGAGTTTGGCCGGGTCCTTCAGTGCCGGGTCTTCGAGGATTCGGATGACCTGGGTGATCGTTCCACGAACAGCTTCGGTAGGTGATTCAGAGCCAGCTGCCGCTGCAAGGAGGATAGGCAAGACGAGAACAAGCTGCACCGCAGCATAAAGGGCGAAACCCCGCATAGCCGTGCGCAGCCGCTCTCGGATCACCCCCGCTTGTGGCCACTTGCCACGCACCCAACCCCTCCCCCAGTGCCTGGGTCTGTTGATATCACAGCGGCACCATCGAATAGCTTCCTGATCCTGCGGTGACGCGAGGCGATACACTTTCACCGAGTCGTCAATCCATGACAAACGTGACCTTCAGATCGACGCGATACAAGGTGACCTTGTTATTTTCGACCACCACATGTTGCTCTGCGACCCACGCCGACTTGATCCCGTGAAGGGTCTTGGATGCTTTGGCTATTCCTTGGACGATGGCGTCCTCAAAACTCGTGGGCGAATCGGAGCTGATCTCGATGATCTTGGCAACGGACATAGGATTCCTCCCTTCTCTGCATGCGCATAAGCGCTCGTGATGGTCCTCAACCGATATCTGACAGGACGTTCAGCAAAGTCGAGGCCAGAGTTCGCACCGTCGGAAGCTTGGCATTTGACCCATATCTCAGAGGGTTAGATGGGAGGGGAGAAATGAAAGACGAAAGGATTGGGGAACTCTGCTACATGGAGCGACTGCGGCCTGTAGCAAGAGAGTACATGTACCAGGCTAGGCACGTCGGGCACGCAACACGGGGGCCATGCTGATCTTTCACCATTCGGATCATCTTAAACAGCTGCGATCAGGGAGGGGTTCATTCATGGCATAGCTTCTCCTGATTTTTCACAGGCTACTTTCCACAACGCCTCGTTGATACTGTCTGGTTCGACGGGAAGCCCGGAGCCTTGGGCAACCGCCACCGCATTTTGGACGCCGGTACCCATATGCTGAGAGTGCTCGGAAGACGCCAACAACCGAACACGTTTGTTGACGCAGTCAAATTCCTTGTGCGACTTCGTCGACAAAAACCGGTGGGGACCCATCATGAAAGCCCCAAACGGTGCGTTCCCTTGCATCCACTTATAGTCGGTTAACTGCCACAGCGTGACAAAAGCTCCGTCTCGGCGAATCGTCGATGGATCGAAGTACACCATGTTCTGTGCCGGGGATTGGTAGGCGCTGTCAACGGCCACCCAGGATTCTCCAGGAGGCATCACGCCATAGCTTAAGGGTTGACGAACGTGGTAGCTGGAGTCTCCACACGACGCCAGCGCGAGGAGAATACCGAGAAGAAAGCCGGAAGCGAGAACCTGAGGCATAATCACCTCGCGGATACAATATCGTAACAAAGGCGCGAAGGAACGGACAAGGTGAGCTCGGAAGGAGTAGCCCATTGTCTCCCGTCATCAAACGATTAGCCATAGGCGTTAGCTTGCGTTTTTCATGGCTTTACCTCTTCATTTATGCCAGATACGCAGCCACGATTCCGGACAGTACGATGCCATCGAAGGTACCGGCGCCGCCGATGCTGGCGATGCCGGTGGCGATTTTCTCGATGTCGCGAAGATGGAGCAGGTCGGCTCCGATGAGTGGACCCAGCACGCTGGCGACAAAGGCGATAGGAGGCGCATGTGGCAGGCATTGGGGCATGACATGCGTATTGACTTATCTCTGCCATGCATCCGACGTGACACGGAAGAGCGGAGCGTATAGCTGATGACAGGATCCAAGAACGTGCGTCGTGCGGTGTTTGCGAGAATCCAGAAGGACCCCCTACAGTCTCGTTGACCCCTCGGCCTCATGCTGCTATCATTTTGCTAGCGGTAAGGCGGAATGGAGGGCGGTATGGCACAAGTGCTTGTTCGACAACTTGACGACAAGGTGGTAGATCGGCTGAAGAAGCGGGCGAAGGAGCATGGACGCTCGTTGCAGTCTGAGGTGAAAACGATTCTGGAAGAAGCGGTGCCGGACTACGAAGCGGCTTGGAAGCGGATTGATGGGTTTCGCAAGCGCTTGAAGAAGTCCGGCAGAAAATTTAGCGACAGCGCCGCACTGGTCCGTGAGGATCGGGATTGGTGAGCGGCTATGTGGTGGATGCCAGTGTCGCGATCAAATGGTTCATCCCGGAAATTCACTTCGAGGCTGCGGTGCAAGCAAAGAGTCTGCGTCAACAGCTTCACGTTCCGGCGTTTTTGACGTTGGAGCTCGGCAACGTCGTGGCTAAGAAGATTCGGCGAGATGAACTCACCAGAGCGGACGGCGAGACGGTTCTGAAGGAATTGCGGAATTTACCGCTCCAGCGACATGCCGACGAGCGCCTTTTCCCAGCGGCCTACACACTCGCACTAGATACTCGTCAAAGTCTCTATGATTGTCTCGATCTGGCTCTCGCCGAGACTATCAACGGGCGGCTCATCACCGCCGATCGGAAGTTTTACAATGCCTTATTCGGAGGATCCTACGGTCGGCGATTGATATGGGTTGAAGATCTACCACGTCTGACTTAGTTCTCCCTCACGCCAAATACGCCGCCACAATACCTGACAGTACGATGCCATCGAAGGTACCGGCGCCGCCGATGCTGGCGATGCCGGTGGCGATCTTTTCGATATCGCGAAGATGGAGCAGGTCCGCGCCGATGAGCGGACCCAGCACGCCGGCGACAAAGGCAATGGGAGGCGCGTGGTCCGGGACGAGAAGCAGGGCGCTCAGTGCAGCGAGCAACGGAGGAAAGAGCCCCGGCATCGTAATCCCAATTCCCTCGACGGGCTTTGCCAACCGGTAGCACGCCACCGTGTTGATGCAGATGGCCAGGAGCAGTCCGAAGACAGGCCACCAGCCTGCCGTCACCAGATGAGCCGTTTCATAGACCGCTAGCGCCACCGGAATCAGGCAGCCTCCCACATTGACCGCGATGATCGTTTCTCGGCGCACTCGTTGGAACATGGGCCACCATCCGGAGAATCCGAACACCGCCAGGGGGTCTGCCAGCACCGATTCCGTTCGGGAGATGCGTTTCACAGGAATGTTGATCGGGCTTCCCAAGAAAATACCGATTACGATGAGCAGGGCGGACGCGGGTTCCAGGTGGAGTTTGACCAGGGCCGATGTGAAGAGGTGGCCGAAGACGAGCGGCAGCATCGCCACAAGCAGGAAGACGAGAAGTAGCGGAAGAACTCCGGGGAGTTTCACGTTCCGATACCCTCCTTCATTAACAGGAATCCTCTCCTCATCAATCGATCACCGATTGCACGTGACACGTACAATTCAACGGCGTAGACGTTCCTGGTGCAAGATCAGGAGAGGACTCTGTCTACTGTTGCATCTTGCCTCATCGAACCTTGCGTCTCTGTAGCCGCCTACCCCAGCCATCGGATGTCTGTGCTTTAAATCTCCATACACCAATTGTGGGAATCCGAGAACGAACTGTCTGTGAACGCTGTGGCATCGGGATTGCTCACTTTATGTTCAGGCAAGAACTGCGCTCATTGTTCTCCAGAAGAGGAGTATCATCATGAAAGTCACCCTTAGCATCATCAAAGCCGATATCGGTTCTATCGGAGGTCATATCTGTCCCTCGCGGCAAGTGCTGGAAAGCGTTCGGAGCCATATTGCCAAGCATGGCTCCGCTCTGTTGATCGACCACTATGTCAGCAGTACCGGTGATGATATTGCGATCTTGATGAGCCACAAGCATGGCGCAGGGCACGAAGCCGTCCATAAGTTGGCTTGGGATGCATTCCTCGCCGGGACCGCCGTGGCCAAACAGCAGGGGCTGTACGGTGCCGGTCAGGATTTGTTGAAAGACGCCTTTTCAGGCAATGTGCGCGGGATGGGACCGGCTGTGGCGGAGATGGAATTCAACGAGCGGCCGAATGAACCCTTTCTCTTCTTCGCGGCAGACAAGACCGATCCCGGCGCCTTTAATCTCCCGCTGTATATGGCCTTCGCAGATCCGATGAACACAC
Source organism: Nitrospira sp. (assembly GCA_965223625.1). Classification (GTDB taxonomy): domain Bacteria; phylum Nitrospirota; class Nitrospiria; order Nitrospirales; family Nitrospiraceae; genus Nitrospira_D. Next base: position 3,787,658 of record OZ245008.1, on the reverse strand, counting down.
CGGGCTTGATCCTGGCTCCCGGCATGGCGCAAGGCTTTCGCTTCGTCATCATGGATATGAATCATACGGAAGGTGACCGGATCATCGAGCTCAATACCAGGAAAGAATTGTACGAAATCGCCGCGCTGCTGCGGGACGCCGAGCGTTACGTCGTGGAATCGGTGTGGTCCGTTGCCAGCGGGGAACAAGCCGTGGTGGCGTCCACCTCACGGCTCCATAACATTGCCGGGAAGTACACCGGCAAGGACGACCCGGTGATGCTGGTGCGGGTACAGAAGGACTTCCCGGCAACAGGCGAAGTCATAGCGCCCTATGCAGTCGGTCCGTATGTGGCAGGTGGCATGCGTGGCTCTCACCAGATGCCTTTGATGCCGGTCCCGCTTCAGTCGGGCATCAGCTACTTCGATGGTCCTCCGGTGATTACCTGTGCCGCCTTCGCGATGCACGACGGACGGTTTACCGAACCGGCGGACACGTTTGCCCATCCGTTCTGGAGCCGAGTGCGGGACACCGTATCCGACAAAGCCATCAGCATGCGACGCCAAGGTTTCTTTGGTGCTGCCATGCTGCCCATGGCGGAATTGGAATATACCGGCATCATGGAAAACCTGAAGGCACTGGAACCACGATTCCGTGTGCGCACCGAGTCGTGATCAGACATTGGGCAAGCGTTCCGCGTCGGCCATGGGATCAAGGCGTTGAGTGAGACAACCTGTCACCGAAGAATCCCGCTCACGATCATCTCCACCGCTTGCTCCGGGGTGAGCCCACGCGCCATCAACGTTTCCAATTCTTTCTTATTCACACTCCCGATGGCCGCTTCGTGGGTGACCTTTGCTTCCGGGTGAAACACCCGCACGATGGGGATCGCGCTGGCATGCGCCTGGCCCTGCACGACTTCCATGCAATCCACGTGACCGCGGGCTCCTTGTGCATGGGCTTCAGTGATGCCGGTGATTTCTGCACGGGCTTCGTCTTCAAGCACCACGCGCGTCTTGATCAGACCCCGTGAACGTTCCCCTCGGAGCATGACGGCTTCCTTGAGCATGATCCGATCGGTCCTGTGCGCGAAGATCTTTGCGGTGAGTTCGGCGATGCCGTCTTCCTCCACCTCGACGAGATAATCGATGTCGAGATTGCCCACCGAACCGGATAGCAGCGAAAAGTCGGAGAAATACCACGCGCCTTTCCCGATCTTCACAGTCGCATGAGGAAGCACCAGCATGCCGCCGTGAGGGCCGTGGTAGTGGCCTTCCGTGTAGGTTAAGGACGCGCCGGGGCCGACGGCAATCGTGGCCTGCATGCGATGTTCTGCGGCGGTGGCGACAGGGAAAAGGCAATGGGAGAGCACCTGTGCCGTCGCCCTCTCTTCCACGAAGACGTCGATCTGAATGCGTTGACTGCCGGTCGGATGGGCTAGGCCGAAACACATGTGGATGGGCTGTGCGATGGTCACGCCCGCGTGAATGGTCATTTTCCCGACGAGCGCCTCTGGAGTTTCTTCCACATCCAGTTGGAGACCTGGTACAGACCGTCGGCTCAGGATGCGATGGCCGTGTCCGACGACATGTGCGATCTGCTCATCAGCGAGGATCGCCGGCTCCGCTCCGACCATCGGCAAGGATCGAGTGAGTTCCTCAAGCTCGGACATAGCCGCAGACTTCTCCATCGCATCGGACGCACGTCCGTCCGCGAAAGTGTTCGATGACATGGGTCGGAGCGCCGGAAAAGATGATCCGTCCGTTGCACAATTGGGAAGCCGAGTCGGCAATCGCCGCGACCTCCTCCTGGTGTGTGATGAGTAGGACCGCCCCGCCGTGATCCTTGAGCACGCGGATGACGTTGATGATATGGCTGATCGAGAGCATGTCGATGCCGGCAGTGGGCTCATCAAGGATGGCCAGCGTCGGCTTCATCGACAGGACGGAGGCGAGCTCCACTCGATGACGCTCGCCTCCGCTGAGGGCTTTATCAACTCGCCGATGGAGGTAGCGGTCGGGGTCCAGGCCGACTTGTACAAGCGCCGGTTTTGGATCGAGCGAGGCACGGCCCAAGGTCAGGTACTCGCGGATTGTGATGCCTTCGAACCGAGCCGGTTCTTGCCAGGCGAGGGTCAAGCCCAACTTCGCCCGTTCATGCGTCTTGAGTGAGAGAAGGTCTCTGCCTTTGAACATCACGCTGCCCGACCTCGGCACATACCCGTCACAACCCATGAGCAGGTAGGCAAGAGTGGTCTTGCCCGATCCGTTCGCTCCGAGGAGAGCATGGATTTCTCCCGGGTCGATGGTGAGACTGAGTCGGTCGAGAATCTTCTGATCGCCCGCTGCGAAGGTCAGATTACGAATGTCTAAGAGGGGAAGAGTCACAGTGCGCACCACATCTCTTAAGTCTTTCTGCATCGTGCGTGCCATGAGGCGGCAGCATCGGCAGCCGATTGTTCCAGGAGTCAGTCAGCAGAAGCGTGGCGTTCTGCGGCAAGGGCGCGAACCTGTTTGGGGAATTAGTCCCCACTGTCCCGCCCCATCGAGATCAGCGGTCGCACGTGCGACCAGAGCTCAACCCGATTCATCAACAACTTCGCAACGTGAATCGCGATGGCATCGCCGTTGCTGAGGCAGACAAAGGGCACAGAGCAAGCGCGCATCAGTGCGCCTGAGGATAGAAACCACAACGAACCCCCAGCAAGGAGGATGTGTCATGGCCAAAGCAGAAGAAAAAGCCGTCGCCACTAAGAAACCGGGTGAAATCGCGTCGCGAGTGGAGGACATCGAGCATTGGATGGAGCGTTTCATGGACGACATGTGGCGGCGTCCATTTCCGAACCTGTTCGGACGGGACCGTTGGTTGCCTCTCCGTCCGTTGTCGGTGCGCATGCCCTCGCTCGACGTCTATGAGGAAGAAGACTCCGTGGTGGTCAAGGCCGAACTTCCCGGGATGAAGAAGGAAGATGTCGAAGTCAATCTCGCAGGGGAAACCTTGACCATTAAAGGCGAGAAAAAGGATGACAAAGAAGTGAAAGAGGACAATTACTATCGCCGTGAGCGGTCATACGGGTCGTTCTTGCGGAGCGTGGGTTTGCCTTGTGAAGTGAAGAGCGACGAAATCAAGGCTTCCTTCAAGGACGGTGTATTGGAAATCCGGATGCCGAAGACGGAGGAAGCGAAGAAGAAATCCGTCTCAGTGAAGATCGATTAGGACCGTGTGAGGTCGGAGCGTATGAATCTTCGATTCATGATTGGGTTGTGCGCGTTGGTGATAGGAGTATTCAGTGTGAGCCTCTGTCAGCCGCCGACCCCCAGGATTGCCAAAGACGAAGGACCCGCAGACGTGATTGTGTCCTCCATCAACGCCACAACGCAGGACACCCTCTTCGCCTTCGAATCTGAGGAGCCAGCCGTCCAGGTACGAGATCTGGATGGCCGGCTTTCGAGCTTCTCGAGGCGCATGCGCTAGCACAGACTCAAGCACTCGGAACTGCGCAAGGGACCAGACTCACACCTCATGCGTGACTCAATGTCTGAGCACTCGTTTGAAACGATTCTCGCGGTCGTGGTCGCCATTGTGCTGTTTTGGATTTTCTGGTGGAGAGGGAAATCCAACTAGTCGGGGAACCCTGCCCCATCGCGCATCAGTCGTTGTCTGAAATTGGGGCAATCTCCCCCAATTCCCGTCCAGGCCATCCATCATGGTACGAGCGGCTTTTTCTCAAACTTCTGCCGGTGATACATGAGATTCCCTTCACGAGCGGGCTCGTGTTTCGGGCAGGCATTCCTCTTGCTGTACGAAGGGTGCATGGATCCTCGACGTGCGACGAGCGTCACGAAAATAATTGCGGCTGTTCTCTCGATCCTATGGGTTGTGGGATGCGCCGGTGTGCCGGTTGTGCCGCCCGATCTTCAGCAAAAAATCGAGCGAGATGTGTCGTTTCAACAAGTAAAAGACTCGCCGCTCTCCTACAAAGGTCGGTTCGTCGTGGTTGGAGGAACCGTGCTTTCAGTCAAGCCGCTCAAACAGAACGGCACGCAAATCCAGGTTCTCGAGCTTCCGCTCTCGAGTGATTACGAACCCCAAGGTCCGTTGACGAAATCCGGTGGGCGCTTCCTCGCGTTCCACAAAGAGTTCCTCGATCCGGCGACGATTCCTACCGGGACACGAGTCACGGTGGTGGGCGAAGTGACCGGTTCGACGACGCAGATGTTAGATGAGCTCGAGTATGCCTATCCGACGATCGATATTGCCTCGTTGACGGTTTGGCCTCCCAAGCTGCCGGCCTTCTGGTTCCATCCCTATCCATACTTCGGTGCCTATTGGGGACCGTACTGGGGGCCCTACTGGGGTCCTCCGCATTGGAGTCCCTATGGATTAAGGAGAAGATGACATCGAAGAACGAGGCTACGGCATGACGGTCGTGTGTCTCATCTAAGAGGCTGAGGAGCCAACCCAGTGCCCGAGGTCAACACGAAGAGGGATTATTACGAAGTGCTTGGTGTGAATCGAACCGCGACTCGCGAGGAGATCAAGCATGCCTATCGGCAGTTAGCCTTGCAATACCATCCTGACAAGAACAAGGATCCCGACGCGGCGGCAAAGTTCCGTGAACTTGCGGAAGCCTATGCCGTGCTGTCCGACGATACCAAGCGAAAAGAATACGATACGACAGGCCATGCCGGCGTCAGTGAACGGTGGTCGGCAGACGACCTCATGCGGGATTTCCAGTTCGGGGATTTCTTTGGGGGTCGCTTCGGCGATCTGTCAAGCATGTTTGGGGATTTCTTTGGGCGGCGGATGAGGCCCGGACCAAACTCGGCGAGAGGGGCGGATCTTCGCTACGACGTGGAACTGACGCTGGAGGAGGCCGCCCGCGGAGGAGAGCGAGAGATCCACCTCACGCGATCCGAAAAATGTGCCGATTGTCGGGGCAGTGGGGCCAAGGCCGGTACGAAACCCTTGTCCTGTCCCGATTGTCGAGGAAGTGGACAGAAGCAAGACGTGAAGATGAGGAAGGATGTACGACTGGTCACATTGACCACATGCGGGTGTTGCCAGGGACGGGGGCAGATCGTTGAATCTCCCTGTCCGTTCTGCCAGGGCAGCGGCTATCGATTTCTTCCACACACATTGAAAGTGAAAGTTCCACCTGGAATCGACGACGGCATGCTCATTCGGTTGTCTGGCCAGGGCGAGACGAATGCGAACGGCGGGCCACCAGGGGATCTTCTCATCAGTCCTCATATCCGGCGGCATCCCTCGTTCGAACGTCATGGCGACGATCTCTATCTGGTTCGATCGATCACCTTTCCTGATGCGGCGCTCGGCAGAAAGTTGCGCGTGACGGGGTTGGGAGGAGAGACGCTTCAGGTCACGATTCCGGCTGGAACTCAGAGCGGCACGGCGCTTCGGCTGAACGGGAAAGGCATGCCAAAGGTCGGTGAGAAAGGAAAGGGCGATCTTTTTGTCGTGGTGGAGGTACGGACGCCTACCGAGTTGTCGGATCGTGAGCGAGCACTCATGCAACAATTGGCCGAGCTGCAACAGTCTTCGACGCGCGATCAACCTCTCAAAGTCAAGAAGCCCGGCTCGTCCATCTTCTGAAGACATGAGCCGTCAGGCAGCCGGTCTCTCTTTGCCTCGTCGTTGCTTTTCTCAGGCCCGTAAACTTCCCATATTGATGATCTCAGGGAAACCCTGAGGTAGCGGAGCCGTACAGTTTCATCGGGGCATGCTGATCTCCGATCGTTCTCACCTGTGCCTAAAGAGTAGATGTCCGTGACCAAAATTGAGGGCTTGCGGGACCTACGTAAGAAGACTAGAATCAAATTCTCTCGCCATGAAGCCCAAGGCCATGAAGAAAAAGCGTTGGGTAAGGTCACGACCGCTTTCACCGGTACTTCGTCCCGGAGATCGGCAGGAACGCTCGGTCGAGTCGGCAAGGGACGATTTCTTTGCCGAGGCCTTCCGCTTGAGTCCTCACCCCATCGGCATCACAGAGCTCGAGACCGGACGCTGTCTGGAAATCAATGACGCGTGCCTGGAGATCTTCGGTTTTCGTCGAGACGAAGTCATCGGGAAGACCACGTTGATGTTGGGAATCTGGCCCGATCCCCTCGATCGTGTGAGACTCGTCGATCGGCTTCGTGCTGAAGGGGCGGTCAGGAATCATGAAGTCTCCATGCGGATGAGGAATGGAGAATGCCGACAGTTCCTCATCTCTACGAACATGATCACCCTCAAAGGGAAGGCGTGTATCCTCACGATCGGCAATGACATCACAGAACGTAAGCAGGCCGAGGAGGCGCTTCGCCGGTTGAACGAGACGCTTGAACAGCATGTCGACGAGCGCACGACGGCATTGAGGACGGTACAAGCCAGGCAGCAACTTCTGCTGACGTCCACTCCGGTGGTGCTCCACGCCTGTAAGGCGGACGGGGGCTATGCCGCCACATTCGTCAGTGAGAACGTGGTGGAGCAGCTCGGGTACAGCCCAGAAGACTTCACCGGTCACGTTGACTTTTGGATGAGCCATATCCATCCCGACGATCGTGCGTATGTGTTGGCTGGCCTTTCGAGAACCTTTGAACATGGTCGTCATATCCACGAATACCGGTTCTTGCATAAGGATGGGTCCTATCGTTGGCTTCGCGATGAAGTCCGCCTGCTTCGCGATGAGGCGGATGTGCCGCTCGAGCTCATCGGATTTCAGATCGACGTATCCGACCAGAAGCGGGCGAACGAAGCGCTGCGTGAAGGCGAAGAACGGTTTCGTTTGTTCATCGAACACGCCCCTGCCGCGATCGCCATGTTTGACCGGGACATGCGTTATTTGGGGGCGAGTCGGCGTTGGATGGAGGATTATGAGCTCAACGGAAATATTCTGGGTCGGTCGCACTATGACGTGATTCCCGACCTTCCAACACGGTGGAAGGATGTTCATCGTCGAGGTCTGACGGGAGAGATACTCAGTGCAGATGAAGACCGCTTCGTCCGACCCGATGGCTCCGTGCAATGGATCACCTGGAATGTTCGCCCTTGGTATAGCGGAGACAAGGTCGGTGGTATCGTGATTGCGACGGAAGACGTGACCGCCCGTGTGGAGGCCAAGCGCGCCCTTCACGAGAGCGAGGAACGATCGGATCAGGTCATTCGCCTGGCTAACTTTGGGATTTTTGATCATGACCACCGCGCCGGGACCGTCTACTGGTCACCTTTCATGAGAGAAATGTATGGAGTCGGTCCCGACGAGCCGGCTTCTGTCGAAGCGTATCTCTCGCTCATCCATCCGGATGACCGAGAAGCGGTTGTGACGGCGATGAAGCTGACGAGTCATTCAGTCGGTGACGATCTGAACTTGGTGGAGCATCGTGTGGTGTGGTCCGACGGCAGTGTCCGTTGGTTAAGCTTGCGATCATGGACGCTATTTGACAACGAAGGGTCTGACCGTCGTCCCACAAGAACCTTGGGAGCGATGGTCGACATTACGAACCGCAAACAAGCCGAGGAGGCACTGAAGCTCAGCGAGCGTCAATTTGCTTCCTTCATGGATAATTTGCATGGCTTTGCGTGGATCAAAGACGGTCAAGGTAAATATCTGTACGTCAATCGACTCTTTCAAGAATCTTTGCTGGGAGGATTAGATTGGAAAGAAAAAACCGCCCGTGACTTGTGGCCGAAAGAGATCGTCGAGCAGTACGAGACAAGTGATAAGAAAGTATGGGAGACTCGGATGCCACTGCATGCAGTAGCGCCGTTCATCCAGAACGGCGAAGTGCGGCATGCCCTCGTCAGCAAGTTTCCCATCGTTGATCACAAGGGGTCCCCTGCCCTGTTGGGTGGCGTGGCGGTCGATATCACTGAACGTCAGCAAGCGGAGGAGCTGCTGAGGCAGCAAGCGGACTTGCTGAATCAATCCCACGATGCCATTTTTGTATGGAAGATCGGTGGAGGCATCGTGTATTGGAACCACGGGGCGGAAGAACTCTATGGATGGCGATCGGACGAGGTGATCGGGCGTAGCAGTCACGCGCTGCTCAACACGAGCCCTTCGACGACAACCAAAGAGATGGAAACTCTCCTTGCGCAAGAGGGCCGGTGGTACGGTGAGATTACCCACATCGCCAAGGATGGTCGGCGGTTGATCGTCGAGAGTCGGCATGTGCGGGTCATGTACGGTGGTCAGGAATACGCGCTGGAGTCCAATCGCGACATCACTGAGCGTAAGCAGGCGGAAGAGGCGCTTCATCGGCAGCAAATGCAGCTGGAGGAGCTGACCTCGAAGCTCCTGACGGCCCAAGAACAGGAGCGGCGACGAATCGCCCGGGACTTACATGATGATGTGAGTCAGCGACTGGCGGCCTTGGTCCTGGAGGTTGTGCCGTTCGAGAGCCATCCTTCGGTCCTCCAGACGGAGTTAGCACGAGCGCTGACAACGTTACGGCAAGGCTTGGAACAGGTTTCCGATGATGTGCATAGCCTTGCCTACCGCCTTCATCCCTCGCTCTTGGAGCATGCCGGACTGCGCCCGGCCGTCGAAGACCATGTCCAACAGGTTTCTCGACGCACCGGCCTGCCGATCCGTCTCAAGATTGCCGGGATTCCAGCTGCCGTGCCTCTCGATTACGCCACTTGTCTCTTCCGGGTGATGCAGGAGAGTATCCAGAACGTCGTGAAGCATGCGCGGGCCAGCCAGGTGTCTGTGCGGCTTCGTGGGTCTTCCAAAGGGCTTGGGCTGTCCGTCATGGATAATGGGAAAGGGTTTAACCTGGATGATTTGAGCGCTCATGAACAAGGTCTGGGGTTGAGTAGTATGGAAGAACGGTTGCGGCAATTGCACGGGGTTTTTAGAATTCGGTCGAGACCGTCCCAAGGGACGAAGGTCTGTGCCTGGGTGCCCTTTGATGTGGAGGTGACATGAAGCGGCCGCGTATTTTGATGGCAGATGATCATGCCATTGTTCTGGCCGGACTACGGAAGCTGGTGGAAGCCGAGGGCGAGGTCGTTGGGATGGTGGAAGATGGGCGTACGCTGGTCGACATGGCTCAGCAGCTCCGCCCCGACATCGTCTTGCTCGATATCTCCATGCCATTGTTGAACGGCTTGGATGCGGCACGTCAGTTGACCAAGTTGGTACCGGAAAGCAAACTCATTTTTCTGACCATGCACGCCACGCCTACCTACGCTACAGAAGCCTTTAAGGCCGGGGCCGCAGGATATCTGATTAAGCGCTCAGCGGCGGTGGAACTGAAACAAGCGATTCAGGCGGTGATGCGAGGTCAACACTATATGACTCCGCTGATCACGAAGGATGTGTTGGCGGCCACACTCCAATCTCCTGAGGGACAACCAAGTAAGCCGCTCGTGACATCCCTTACTCAGCGACAACGAGAAGTGCTCCAGCTTGTCGCGGAAGGAAAGGGAACGAAGACGATCGCCTCCATTTTGAATATTTCCGTGAAGACTGTGGAATTCCACAAGTTTCGGATCATGGGTGAACTTAATCTGCATTCCACCGCCGAGCTTATCAAGTATGCCATAGCGGAAGGTCTTGTGAGTGTGTCGACCTAGGTTTAGACCGGAGGCAGCTGGCTGGATGGGTCTTTCGGTCATTGCGAAGCGCGCCTAGTCTCTAGTAAGATCCCTCCTTCTTTCTAGAAACTTCCCTAGTTCACAAAGTTCATATCAACTCATTAAGATCCCATATAGTTCGATACCGTATTAATTCGAGATTGAAATGACGGAAGAAGACAAAGGCTGCTGTGCCGGAGAGGGATCTATGAGGGTTTCAGCTATCATAGACCGCGTCCATCATGCACTGGAGGAGTTTGGTGCCAGCTGTTCAATGGAAGAAGTTGTTGGGCTTTGTCCTGACCTGACGTGGAATCAGGTGTATTTGGCAATCGATTACTTGAACAAGACAGGAAAAGTTCGCGTAACACTAGATCCAGATCGGACCTACTCAGTTCAGGCTTACCCAGTAACAGCCGAACCGTCTCATGATTCTTCGAGGCAAGGTCACGTTCAGTCCACGGTCTAGTACTCTTACGAGGCTCCGTCAGATCCACTCGGACATGAGAGTAATCTCATTGTTTTCTCTCGGTGTGCCAGGTTTTACCTCTTGCTGCACTGGTCCTCACTGAAAACCATAACCGGACCGGCGAAGCTCAATCCTGCGAGTGTAAACCAATCTTCGTCGGTTCATACCAGAAATCAGCCCAGCTGGAGAAATTGTTAGAAAACCAGCCACTTTTTGCTGATCGTCGGTATAGTCTTGTCGGCAACACATCTGTCTCCTCACCTGCTCGCGTGATACGTGAGAGTGCGCTGAAATCCAGGATGGAGGTTATGGTACAGTGCCCGACCCATGAAGGTTTTTGTTATGGGAGTAGGGGCGACAGGCTCGCTAGTGGTCAAGCTGCTTAAGCGCCAAGGCCATTACGTGTCTGGCGGTGACCGTGATCCTATCCGTGCTCGAGAGTTCCTGGGCGGAAACTCTGATATTGTCATCCAACGCGTCAATGCCCGGAACCTCAGCAGTGTCGTCAAGGCAGCCCAAGGATGCCATCTCCTGATCAATGCCTGCCCGACGATCATGAATAACGTCCTGATGCGTGCGGCTCTGCAATTGCGCAGCCACTATCTCGATACGGCGTCACGACTAAGGCCTAACCCGTTTCGTCCGGAGCAGTTTCCTTCGAGCGAGAGTTCCGGAAAAAAAGGCGATGGGCCCTCATCCACGCCGGAGTCGCGCCTGGATTAACAAACCTCTTCGCCGCCGATGCGGCGGCACGTCTTGATGAACTCGACAGGGCAGAAATCCGAATTTTTGAGGACACAGCATCGGACGATCCTGTCTCCCAATGGTCCGCCGAGTCTTCGTTCGACGAAGCGGTATCGCGCCCTCGTGTTTACCGCGAAGGTCATTTCAAGTTTGGTACTCGATTTGGAGAGCGAGAACGGTTTAGATTTCCACCCCCGATCGGGTCGGTAGGCGTCGTGCTTGCTGCCCAGGACGAAGTCACGACTTTGCCCCGCTTCCTTCGTTTGAGGAGTGTGGATGCAAAAATAGGAGGAACTGACATTAACCGCCTTCGGCGATGGTATCGACAAGGGGTACTCACTCGGTCGCGCGGGCTCAGTTCGGTGAGATTTCCGGCGACTGCGGCACCGTCTACGATGGGCAGACTGCTTCGTCGAGGGATCTTGCATAATGCTCGCTTTGCCATGGCGGTGTTGATATATGGGGCAAAGCAGGCCCGCCCGTGTCTTGTTCGCTGGGACGCGCGGTTTCCTTCACTCTTCGCTCTGCGGCGCAGGAAACTCGCCTATTCGCCAATCGCATGGAGCACGGCGCATCTCGTGACCATGTTTGTCAAACACATGCCACGCGGCCTGGTAGGCGTCCAAGTACCTGAGGCCTTACCGGCTCGCGCGCGACGGGCGATCCTGCACGATACCAGTTCAAACGGTATTCGCATAAGGAGAACGGTGACGAACTGGAAGATGCCAGAATAGCCGCTACCGACGATTGAGGTCGTTCTACAGTCCCTGATGCCTAGAAGCGAATAGCCCCTGTTGGAGACAGGAGATCGTGTAAGCCACATGTTCGGCCTACCCCTCGCCTTGCCCAAGCTTCGCATTCTAGCCCTTGTGTCCAGGCCAGTTGACAGTACATTGTCTTCGGATTAAATTTGGGTCGGAAATTGGTCTTCCGAAGTCCATGGGGCCGAATCGATGTTTGGCATCCGACGCTGTGGCGTCAAGCGCGATAGCATTATAACGGCGAGGATGTCTGTGGGCTTCAGACTTGGGAAGTGTGATGTACTATTTCATCCCGTAATGGGTCAGGACGAAAGGAGTAGCCATGGATAGTACGTTCATAATGTTTGCTGTCGTGATGCTCGTGATCCTCATCGGGGGAATCATCCTGTACAAGAAGAGCGTCTAGTCATCGCTCTCCACATACGTTCATCTTCTAGGTGGCTCAACACCCGCTGTGTCGTTGCAGGGTAACTATCGAGTATGCTGGCTCATGGGGGTTGTTCCGTCGACAACTTTTGGCTGCTCATCAAAGACGGGGAAATTCACACAAGGCGGCTTGAAACCTCGTACGAGTTGATCGAGAGGAATATCAAGAAAAGTTGCACGACAACGACCGAAGAGGTCGTAAGGCTATGACCGGCTATTCTTGAATGGCTTTTGCTCGCGTTTGAAGGTAGGCGTTACGGACCGCGGCATAGAGATCCAGGGTAGACTCTTCCACACCTTGAAACTTTTCGAGATTCAACGAACGGTCGTTCACAATTTCGGTTCCGCGAGCGGTGATGAGTATCAGAGAAGTCGTTACTCTGTTCTTATGCGGAATTACGGAGGGGATTGCGTCGATCTCAATGATCGGGAACATCAACCAGTAGATAGGATTGAGGGCAATATCCCCAACGTACCCGACAAGATCTCGAACCGTATAGGGTTGCATGAACGGTAACACAACATAGGGACCCGGCTGGATCCCGTAGAATCCAAGGGTCTGGCCAGTATCTTCTTCTGGCGTCACGAGGTTAAGGTATTGCGCCACATCGAAAAATCCGCCGACCCCAACCGTCGTGTTCACAACAAATCGTCCAGCTTCTATACCGGCTCCTCTAAATTTTCCCTGGAAGATATTATTCATGAAACGCGGAGTCACGCGAATATTATAGAAGAAATTGCTGATGCCGACCTGGACGATGTCAGGGACGACAACGTTATAGCCCTTGGCCACCGGCTTCAGCAGCCAACGATCAAACTGCCGGTTGAATTCAAACACCTTAGCATTAACTGGCTCCCAAGGATCATACTCTTCAACTGTCTCCTCACCCGGCTTGGCGAAGGGATCAAACGGCTCATCCGAAGATTGATCGGGATCGGTTGCAAGGAGTGGAGGGGTGGAAGAAGAAGTCGAGGAGGCATCTGCGATAAGAACTGCCGAAGAATTTTGCTCGAGGCGTGGGACCTCGGAGCGCGTTGAGCCAGTCTGCACTGCACAACCAGAAAGCAGCACACACGAAACGGCAAGGACAAGTCCATATCTACCCCCAAACGACCGGGCCGGCCCACAACCAGTTTGTATTCGCATACTTAACGTGATCCTCCCAGGAATCAATTAACCCATAAGCACCAGTGCGGCCACGCACTGTACCAAAAGTCGAGTCTTGCGCCAATCACTAATTTCTGATTGTAGTCATGGCATTACGATTGCTTGCTAATTATCCGTTGGCTGGCTCGGACAACGTTCGTAGACGAGTCTGGTGTATGGAACCGGGCATCAGTGGGGATCGCCTGTAAGCTCCGGAAAACCTCATGATGTTGAACGAGGAGGATGTCGATGAAAGCCGTAATCGGAGTTGACGGATCAAAATATTCGGAGTGGGCGCTGGGATGGCTGGGACGGGTTCCCTTTCGTGCCGCACCTCGGGTGACGGCGATTCATGCCATTGATTTCAATTCTGCTCGGGCACCGTTCGTCACGCATCCTACCGTGACGGGGTATGAACCGGATGTCGGCGAGGCCATTCATTTCTTGGAGTCCCGTGCTAAGCAAGTCGAAACGGAAACGAAGCAGCGGATGAAAGAGCTGGGGTTGAACGGCTCAGTGCGTGTGGAGAAAGGGCAAATCGCACAGGCGCTGTTGAAGCATGCGGCAGGTACTGCCTTAATCGTGGTAGGCAGCCGCGGTTTGGACGCAATCGATCGGTTCATGTTGGGAAGCGTGTCGACGGCGATTGCATTGCACGCCTCATCCCCCGTCCTGATCGTCAAGGAACCGCCGCAAACCCTTCGACGGGTGTTGGTTGCAACAGATGGCTCGGCATCATCCAATAAAGCGATTCAGTTTATGCTGAGACACTTCAAGGCTATCTCAGAGCCCGCTCCGATCGTGATTCAGTTGGTGCATGTCATGCCTTTCCTGCGTTATACGGTCGTGAAAGAGACGGGAGAAAAATTGCTCGCGCGGGAAGCAGCCAAGCTCGAACGAGCCGGCTATCTGGTCAGGCAGTTCCCACGCCTAGGACCGGCGGCAGAGGAAATCATGAGGGTGGTGAACATTGAGCAGCCGGACCTGATCGTGACCGGAGCAAAAGGGCGGAGCGCGGTGGCCCGTTTCCTCCAGGGAAGTGTCTCCATAAAACTGACTCATCAGAGTCCGTGCTCGACCCTCATTATTAGGTAAAGAGAGCCCCTCCAGCGCTGTATGTGCTCACAAGCCGACACGTCGCTTCCTGACCTCGCAACACGAGCAACATACTAACTGGAGGGGCCTAGGTGTGTCGAAGATACTACCGACCAGAAGGAAGAACCGTTCACTCTAGAGTCTTCCGCAACCGCAAAAGCAGCTTACGAGATTGGAGGATCTTCCTTTGTGAAGGAGCCTCATAACTTCTTGTGTCCGTATTACGCACTCTTCTTATACACGATTAGCCCGCCGATGAGGAGTGCTCCCATCACCCCCGCGAATAACCATAGCATGTCCATAAAAAACTCCTTTCGGTTAGTAACGATAGTGACTTCTCGTTGTACTGGATAGCAACTACTGTGCGCGAACCAAGACAAGCAGGCCGATCGTAACGGTGCGACAATAAGTGCGTCTGAGCAGCTCCGATGCTCACGATCCGCAGGGTTGGGGAGAATGACCCCATGTTTGTCCAGTTGATTGGACAACGCAGGGGGAAGGGGCTGCTCCCGGCAAGACCTTGGCTTCGATGCTACTCGAGACATTCCCGCCTATGTGGCGTGGACAAATCTTGTTCGGGTCCGACCGGGACTATGCGGGTGGGATTGATGGTGCCGTGGGTGACATAGTAGTGCCGCTTGATATGGTCGAAATGTACGGTTTCACCAATACCGTCGGTTTGGTAGAGGTCTTTGAGATAACCGAAGAGGTTTGGGTAGTCGATGATTCGTCGGACATTGCACTTAAAATGGCCGTGATAAACCGCATCGAACCGTACTAAGGTGACAAAGAACCGCCAGTCTGTCTCAACGAACGTCGGCCCGAATAGGTAACGGCGGGTTGCAAGTCTTGCGTCAAGTTGATCGAGCGCTGCGAACAAGCTGCGTGCCGCTCGTTCATAGGCGCCCTGGGATGTGGCGAAACCGGCTCGGTAAACTCCGTCGTTGATCTTCTCATAGATGAACCTATTGAGCTCGTCGATCTCCGGTCGAAGTCTTTCTGGGTACAAATCAATCGGACTCTCGCTAAAGCGATCGAACTCACTGTTAAAGATTCTCATCAGATCGTCGTCGGAATTGGAGACGATGCGTTTGGACGCGGTATCCCAGAGGACTGGAACGGTCACGCGACCGCGAAAGTGCGGGTCTGTGGCTCTGTAAGCCTCACGGAGAAAATGAAACCCGTTGATGGCGTCGACAGAATGGTCGGGTCCCTCGCGGAAGGCCCATCCTTGTTCGTCACGAAGGGGATCCACGACGGTCATCCCGATCACATCCTCAAGCTTCTTGAGCTTGCGCACGATGATCGTGCGATGCGCCCAGGGGCAAGCCCAGGACACGTAGAGGTGGTAGCGGCCGGCGGCGGATGAGTATCCGGAGCTGCCGTCGGCTGTCACTCGGTTGCGGAACAAGTCCGCCTGGCGCGTAAACTCGCCAGCTGGTGATTGCTCGTCAGGGAATTGCGCTCGAATCTCCATGCGAGTCGATTCCGTTCGTAATCAGTATCTCATAAAATCTCATAAAACAAATCGATGGCGTACGGTACTAGGTGTATGGCTGTGGCATTATGCCACCCTTCAAAATCAGCATAGTGGCAAAAGGGGGCGAACATTGAGATTTATACCAACAAAACCACGTTTTTGAGGGGCATGCCACGTGCGAGAAGGACAAGAGGGGGAAGGGATTGCGCTTCACGCATGACGCGAAAAGAATTGAGATTGATGGGTGACGGCTGGCTGGATCAGAACACAACCAGACTCCTGTCTCAGGTTGTGCGTGGCCTCGTGGCCTGTGTGATCGTAGCGGTGGGACTCGCCTGCGAGAACAAACCGGCTGATCCCTCCACCCTCAAACCAAACTCACCTTCCACACGACCAGGGTTGTTGCGCCTGACCCCTGAAGAGTTATCCCGCATGCAGCTTGAGCTTGCGCCGGTGGCGCAGGGTCAGATTCTTTCGCATCATGAATTTCCCGCAACCGTCCAAGCCAACCAAAACGAATTGGCTGAAGTCACGACTTTGATCCGGGGTCGGGTTGTGAAGGTCCATGTCGATGTTGGGCAGGACGTGAAGAAGGGGGCGCTGTTGGCGATGCTCCACAGTGTGGACCTTGGTGTGGCGGAAGGAGATTATCTCAAGGCTGGGGCAAGGGTGCATGAGGCGGAGCTGGCCCATCTTCGAGCCAAAGAACTATACGAAAACAAGGCCATCAGCCTCGCCGAACTCCTGCGCCGTGAGGCCGCTATGAAGACGGCGCGAGCCGAAGTGCGCGAGGCACAGAACCGTCTGGAACTGCTCGGTGTGCCTCGAAACGAGATCGACAGACTGGATCGGGATCATACGATTAAGGCCGACGTCCCGTTACGCGCCCCGTTCGCCGGACGGGTGATCACACGCAACCTCACGCAAGGGGAAGTGGTCGAAACCGAGCAAAAGCTGTTTACCGTGGCGAATCTCACCGATGTGTGGGTGATCGGCAACGTGCCGGAGAAGGATGTGCAATTCATCCAGAAAGACCGGAAAGTCGACGTGATTCTGGCTGCTTATCCGCACGCCATTTTTTCAGGCACGATCACCTATATCGGCGATACGCTTGATCCGGCCACTCGTACCATGAGCCTACGGGTGACCGTGTCGAACCCGGATCGCCTGTTGAAACCGGAAATGTTCGCCATCGTGCGGGTGTATACGTCATCGAGCCCGGACACACTGAGTCTCTCGCTCGCGGCGATCCAAGACGGGCCTGACGGCAAGATGGTATTCGTTCAACGAGAGCCCGGTGCCTTCGAGCCGCGGACGGTCAAGGTAGGGAGGGAAGAAGGAGATGTGGTCAGAGTACTGGAGGGGGTGCAGGCGGGTGAGCAGGTCGTCACCAAGGGCTCGTTCGCACTCAAATCTCAAATGGAACGGGATAAGATCGAGCCGACGCAATGATTGCCTCGCTTCTGGAATTTTCACTGCGGCAGCGGGTGCTGGTTTTGGGCCTAGCATGTTTGTTATCGCTCTTCGGCGTCTTTGCTTTCCAGTCGATTCCAATCGACGCCTATCCCGACGTGACAAATATCCAGGTGCAGGTATTGACCGAAGCACCGGGATTGTCGCCGATCGAAGTAGAACGGTTCATTACCTACCCCCTCGAACTACAGTTGACGGGTCTGCCGGGCATGGCGCAGATCCGATCCTTGTCGAAATTTGCCCTCTCCCAGATCACCATCGTGTTCAGGGACGACGTGGACATCTACTTCGCTCGCCAGTTGGTCCTCGAACGGATCATGGCGGCAAGAGAGCAGTTGCCGGAGGGGCTCGAACCGGTGATGGCTCCCGTTACAACGGGGCTGGGTGAAGTCTATCAATATTATGTGGAAGGCCCTAAATCGAGTGCAACCGACCCTCAGGTCGTCGAGACGGAGTTGACGGATCAGCGCACCATGCAGGAGTGGGTCCTGCGGCCGCTGATCAAGAGTGTGCCAGGTGTGATCGATGTGAACGGCATGGGCGGGTTCGTGAAGCAGTATCAAGTCCTGGTTGATCCGGCCAAGCTGCGCAAGTTCGACTTGACGCTCCACCAGATCTATGAGGCGGTGGTGAAGAACAACGCCAATGTCGGGGGCAATGTGTTGGAGCGGCATGCCGACCGCTCAATCGTTCGAGGCCTTGGGCTGATAAAGGTCGTAGGCGACATCGAGTCCATCATCGTGAAGGAGGTCGGCGGCACGCCGGTGTTCGTGCGGGATGTCGCTGAAGTTCGCATCGGCCACGCCGTTCGCCATGGGGCAGTGGTCCTCAACGGCGAGCGGGAGGTGGTGATAGGAACGGTGCTCATGCTTCGTGGGGGTAATGCCCGTCAAGTGGTCGAAGCAGTTAAGACTAAGGTGGATGATATCCAGCAGAGCAATATCCTTCCTGCCGGTACAACACTGATCCCTTTCTATGACCGTATCGAACTGGTGAATGCAGCCGTGCACACGGTACGCGATGCATTGATTGAAGGGATCATGCTGGTGGTCTTCGTCTTCTTTTTCTTTCTGGGTCATGTGCGCAGCGCCGTCGTCGTGACCGTCGCGTTGATCGTCATTCCGCTCATGACATTTGTCGTGATGGAACGGCTAGGTCTTTCGGCCAACCTGATGACGCTGGGCGGGCTGGCCATCGCCGTCGGCGTGATCGCGGACGGGTCGGTGGTCGTGGTTGAAAACGTCTATCGCCATCTCGTGCACAGCCACGGTGAGAAGAGGCTGAACAAGATCGACGTAGTCCTGCGCGCTGCCAAAGAGGTGGGACGTCCCATTCTCTTTGGCATTCTGATTATCAGCGTCGTGTTTCTTCCGCTCATGACGCTGCATGGCATGGAAGGAAAGATGTTCGCGCCCCTGGCCTATACGCTGGTGATCGCGCTGCTTGCTTCGGTTGTGGTGACGCTGACCCTCTCACCGGTGCTCGCGTCGTTCTTCTTCCGCGGGGATCATCTGCAAGAGAAGCGCCTTACGCTCTGGATGAGGCAGCGCTATCTGCCGGTGTTGCAATGGTCGCTCCGGCACCGCGGTATCGTCCTGACAGGTTCCACGTTAATCGTGTTGAGTAGCCTTGCCCTCATTCCCTTCGTGGGGCGGGAGTTCATCCCGCTCCTTGAAGAAGGGGCCTTGACTCCCCAGGTCGTGAGACTTCCGAGTGTGTCACTCGCCGAGTCAATCGAGATGGAGAAGCAGACACAGAAGGTGATGTTGGAATTTCCGGAAGTGAAGATGGCAGTGAGCCGGATTGGGCGGGCCGAAATTCCATACCATCCAGAAGAACTGTACGAGAGCGACCCGATTGTATCCTTACACGAACGAAGCAGCTGGAAGACGGCGACGACCCAATCGGGATTGACCGATGCCATCCGCCGGAAACTGGCGGAGATTCCCGGCATCTCCATCCTCATGAGTCAGCCTATACAGGAACGGGTCGATGAGCTGATTTCCGGGGTTAAGACAGAGTGCGCCATTAAACTGTTCGGAGACGACCTCGATGTGCTTCGTAACAAGGCGGAGGAGATTGCCGCCGTGATGAGGAAGATCAACGGTGTCAAAGACCTCAAGGTCGAACAGATTGCCGGCCAACCCTATCTCATCATCGACATCGACCGTCAGAAGATCGCCCGCTATGGGATCAACGTGGCGGATGTGCAGGAGATCATCGCCACTGCCATTGGGGGCAAGGTGGCGACCCATGTCTACGAAGGTGAGCGACGGTTTCAGTTAACCCTCCGGTTTCCGGAACCGCAACGCAACAGTATCGGCACCATCGGGGAAATCCGCGTGAAATCAGCCTCGGGCGCGCTGATCCCAATGAGCGAACTCGCCACGATCGAAAAGCACGAGGGGCCGGCCCGCATCAGCCGCGAGCAGGTGAAGCGCCGCATCTACATCGGCTTCAACGTTGTCGGGCGGGACATCGGTGGTGTCGTGGAAGAAGGCAGACAGAAGCTGGCGACGCAGATTCACCTACCGGTGGGGTACAGTGTCGTGTGGGGCGGGGCATTCGAGAACATGGAACGGGCCAACGCGCGGCTCATGATCGTGGTGCCCATCACCCTGGGACTCGTCTTCTTCCTGCTGATTTGGGCGTTCCATTCTTTGCGCTATGCCACGTTGATCATCCTCAATCTCCCCTTCGCATTGATCGGCGGCGTGGTCTCTCTGTGGCTGAGCGGGCAGTACTTGAGCGTGCCGTCCTCCATTGGATTCATTGCGTTGTTCGGACTTGCAGTAGCGAATGGAATCGTCCTCGTCTCGTATATCAACCAACTGCGCCATGAAGGCAAGCAGACGGAGGAGGCGATTCTGACCGGGTGCAGCCTGCGTCTTCGCCCGGTCGTAATGACCATGATGACGACATTGCTGGGCCTCCTGCCGCTGGTGTTGGCGCAAGGGATTGGCGCCGAGGTCCAACGGCCGCTTGCGACGGTCGTGATCGGGGGGCTCTTCACCTCGACGGCACTGACGCTTGTTGTCCTGCCGGTGCTCTATAGTCTGTTTGGGGGACCTGAGGTGAGCCAAGAGGAGGCGCCGGAATGGGTCTGAGGAGATACCTTCGAGAGGGTAGGCAAAGGATCAACAGTGCCGTCACGGTCAGGCATTAATCTTGTACGTAAGTATTCGTGGGGCAGTGCGCCCGTCATGTTCAAGTTCCAAAGTTTTCAGACGGGTGAGATCACGTAGACTTGGAGGGTCACAATTTGAGAGGGGGTGTCCATGAGACACATACTTGCAATTGTAACGCTGTTATGCCTTTTCATGGTTTCGGGGGTCGTCGTGCATGCAGCTGGCGACGGCGACCCGGACTTTGCGAAAGGGGCAGCTCTGTTGAAACAAAAACAGTATGCGGAGGCGCGGAGGGTGTTGGAAGCCAGCCTGCTGAAAGATCCGTCGAATAGGCAGGCCCATTTCAACCTAGCAGAGGCTTGTCGAGGTATGAAATCCTGGGTCTGTGCAGAAAAACATTACGAGACTGCGATAGAGCTGGAGCTGGATGTCTCTATAGCGAGTGGATCGACGGTCTCTCGTCTGCCAGTGCCAAGACACAAAGCCTGGCAATTGCATAATGACGCGAAGGTGTGGCGGCTATTGGAGGAAGCGAGGGGTCTGCTTGTCGGCGGGCAGGTTCAGCCAGAGAAGATGAAATTGGCACAGAACGCGTTGGACAAGGCCAACGAACTGGGTTTCAGCGATGAGCAGCGGCCCATCCATGAATACTTGCTCACGAAGCTCCCGGGGCAGCGAAAGGTTGGTCCGAAGCCTGACGGCTCGTCGGTACAAGGAGCGCTACCGGAAGATCCACGAGAAGCGCCGATGGCCCTGGTGCCGGCCGGGGAATTTTCCATGGGGAGTACCATGGGAGATGACGAAAAGCCCGTCCATCGTATCTATCTCAACGCCTTCTACATGGACAAGTATGAGGTGACGGTAGGACAGTATGCCAAGTATCTGCAGGCAACGGGCATGGAGGAGCCTTCGGACTGGAACATTATGAATCAAGCGCAACATCGCAAACGCCCAGTCGTCAACATCAATTGGTCGGATGCCGCCACGTTTTGCAAATGGGCGGGCAAGCGCTTGCCGACTGAAGCAGAGTGGGAAAAAGCGGCACGGGGAACGGATGGGCGTATCTACCCATGGGGTGACGAAGCACCGACTCGGCTCCACGCGAATTTTGGCAAGAAGGAATGGGACAACCATCTGGCATTAGTTCCGGGCGGGTCGTTCGAAATGGGTAAGAGTCCGTATGGCATCTACGACATGGCAGGCAATGCCTGGGAATGGGTCAATGACTGGTATGAACATGACTATTACAAGAAGAGCCCAACGAAGAATCCGCCGGGACCGACAAAGGGTGACTCTAAAGTGGTGCGGGGCGGGTCCTGGCTCTATGTTCCCGATTTTTTACGCACCTCGTTCCGTTTTAATGCAGAACCGTCCGGTCGACACTTCGGCTATGGGTTCCGCTGCGCCAAGAACCCGTAACTTGAGTCTGTTGGATTGATGAGCGACCGGGGTAGGCCTTTGGGGTTCGACTCAGCGATATTTGGCGAAGCAGATCAAGTCGAGGTGGTCATAATGGTCAGGCAGAATGGTTTCGGCTTTGTAGCCGAGATTGAGGAAGAATTGAATGTTTCTGGCCGTACGCAGCATGGTGCAGGCGTAAATTTTATGGGCATCGGTCGTCACTCGCTCAATCTCGCGGATCAACGCTTTCCCAACCCCTCGAGATTGAGACGCCGGACTCACGGAGAGCAACCGAATCACGCAGACGCCGGCCACCGTCCAAAAGCGCACGGAGCCGACAATCTCTCCGTTCGCCTCGGCCACGAGGATATGTTTCTCTCTCGCATCGTCTTTCAGACTTTCGAGGGTTTCCGTCGTCCATCCGCTCAGTTTGTAGACGCCGGCATATTCGCCAAACGCAGCCTGTTGCACCTGGAGAAGAGCGCGAAAATCGACTTCGGTTGCCGGTCTGATATGAACCACGACGTAGATCCTGGGTTCGTGAGGGACTGTCCACTTCATAACGGAAGAAGACGAGATTCGCAAGGACGATCGACGGCATTCCGACAGGGGCGAGAGACGACGCTTGAGGGTGCTATCTTATTCCATCAGAAGACTTAAAGGGAGGATTCATGCTGAAGGAAGTTGCAGGAGATATCTTACGGTCAAAGGCCGAAATGGTCGCACATGGTGTTGCTCCGAACGACAACTATGCAAACGGCCTGGCATTAGCCCTAAGGGAACAGTGGCCAGCCATGTACAAGGATTTCAGGCATTATTGCCAAACGTTCACGCCAAAGACCGGTGAATTATGGGCCTGGGCGGGCGTTGGTGGAGTACGAATCGTGAGTTTGTTTACGCAGGAACCAGCTCCCGGCCATGGGGCCAAGCCGGGGAAGGCCACGATCGAGAATGTCAATCACTGTCTGAAGGCCCTTTCCAAGTTAGTTGAGGGCGAGAAGGTCAAAAGCCTTGCCCTTCCTCGCTTGGCGACCGGTGTGGGCGGACTCGACTGGAAGGACGTCAAGCCGTTGATCGAAAAACATCTCGGTCATTTGTCCATCCCGGTCTATGTGTATGCCACGTATCAACCAGGCGTCCAGGCAAAGGAAGTCTAGAGTGCCGCTGTCCAGTCGCCGCGCTTGGTCGGGGCGAATTTGAGTAAGGAGCAATTCGACGTGACACTAGTTCCGCAAGACCTCTATGACCGCTTGGTCGTGGTGCGGAGGGATCTGCATCGATATCCGGAATTGAGTTGGCAGGAGGCTCGTACGGCCAGGGTTATCAGCACGTTTCTTCACAACCTTGGGATTCAGTGCCGCACCAATGTCGCGGGTCACGGAGTCGTGGCCGAGATTCCCGGGCCTGCTGGGGTTTCCTGCGTGGTGTTGCGGGCCGACACGGATGCGCTCCCTATCCAAGAGGAAACAGGCCTTGAGTTCGCCTCGGTGCATGACGGGGTCATGCATGCCTGCGGCCACGATGGACATACGACGATGTTGCTTGGTGCAGCGGCCTTGCTTTCCCAAGAGAAAGACTTACCGGCGCCGGTACGATTGATATTTCAGCCGGCTGAAGAAAAAGGGTCCGGCGCCATCGCAATGATTCAGGGAGGCGCGCTCGATGGGGCTGGCCTCATTTTCGGCGGACATCTGGATCGCCATTACCGACCCGGAACCATTGTGGTGAGTGAAGGAGCCGTCAACGCCTCCTCCGATAACTTTACGGTTGAGATCATCGGACAAGGCGCTCATGGGGCGAGACCGCACGAGAGCATCGATGCCGTGGTGGTGGGAAGCCTGATGATCATGGCATTGCAAACGATCGTCTCACGTGAGGTCGATCCGGCACGTCCCTCGGTTGTGTCGGTCGGTCAGTTTCATGCAGGGACTGCACCAAATGTGATTGCGGGTCAGGCTAAGCTGGAGGGAACCGTACGGTCTCAGGATCCGGCTGTGCGCCGGCAACTCCTGACCTCTGTTCGCCGCATTGCCGAGTCGATCGCACAGCTGCATGGTGCGAAGATCAATGTCACTGTTGCAGAAGGTACACCACCGCTTGTCAATCTTCCGGAAATGGCCGGCCTTGCACGACGAGCGGCCGTTGACGCGGTCGGGGAAGCGAACGTGTTACCGTTGAAGACAGCCAATATGGGGGCGGAGGATTTCAGCTACTACCTGGAGCGAATTCCAGGAGCCTATGTTCGATTCGGAAGCCAAGTCCCTGGCCGGGAAGGCTATCCGGCGCATTCCAGCAAGTTTGACTTCGATGAAGAGGCGCTGGCCGTCGGGGCCGCATATTACCGTGCCGTTGCCAAAATCGCCGGAGCGCGACTGAAGAGAGAGGCCTCTGCTACCTCATCAACGAATAGAACCCGATGATCAAAGTCAGGGAAGCCCGAGAAGGGGATGTGGGTCAGATCCGCGAGATTTTTCTCGCGGTGTACGGCATCGACTATCCGCATCGCGAACTCTATGACGAACTTTGGCTGAAACGTTCCGTCTTCACGGATGACGCGCTCATACTGGTGGCTGAAGACACCGATTCAGGTCGCGTTGTCGGGACGGCCTCCGTTCTGTTCGACTTCGGGGCGCATTCCGATCTGGTCGGTGAGTTTGGTCGTCTTGCCGTGCATCCTGATTATCGGCGGATGCAGGTTGGAAAGCTGCTCATGGACCGGCGGATCGAGGCCATCAAGAACCGCCTCCATGTTGGCCTTGTCGTGGCTCGGACTGTCCATCCCTATGCCCAGCGTATCAGTCTTGCCCAGGGATTCATCGCGACAGGATTCCTGCCGCTGAAACACCTCTTTCGGCACCGCGAGAGCTTCGCGCTACTGGCCCGGTATTTCGGCGACGCCTTGGCCTTGCGCCGCAATAATCCGCGCATTATCCCGGAGGTCCATGCATTAGCCAATCTCGTGATGAACCAGCCTTCGCTCACTCCAGACTTCATCGTAGACGAAGACTCCGCCGCCTATCCAACGGGTGGCGAGTATCATCTCGAACAGCTGCAGGCTGAGGGGTATCCGGCTTTGCTCCGAATCGAACGGGGCCGAGTGAGAAATCGCGAGATTTTTGGGCCCATGCGGCTGGACTACGGTTTCTTCAAGCTTCAGTCTCGCCAGACGAACTACTTTCTTGCCCGAGCCGGCGGTCATGTCGTCGGAGCTGTCGGCTATATCATGGATCCGGTTGAACACGCAGTCCGGGTGTTCGAGCTGATCGCGCTAGCCGACGATGTGGTGCGATTTCTTCTGGCCGAACTCGAACGGAAGTGTCGAGAGGAGATGGGGGTCGAGTACATTGAAATCGATGTCAGCGCCTATGCGCCGCGTATGCAGCGCACGTTGCTGGAGCTGAATTTTCTTCCGGTCGCCTATGTGCCTGCCATGGTGTTCTACCAGGTTGAACGGCTCGACATCGTGAAGATGGTGCGCTTGAATGCGTTGCGAGAGTTGGGACCTCTTGGTCTGACCGAACCGGTTCAGGCCATTGCCGATGTGGTGATGCGGGGGTTCTCCTCGTGCGTCATCGCTCCACGAATGGCGCAGGCGATCAAAGAAGTCCCGTTGTTTCATGGGATGAACACGGAACAGGCGACGAGGCTCGCTGGAATTTTCGCAGCAAAAAACATCAGAACGGGTGACCGACTCTTCGCCGAACACGAGCCTGCTGAACGGCTCCATCTTGTGCTTCAGGGGGAAGTGACTATCAGTAGCGGGTCTTCTTCGAAAGTCATCGGCACCGTGCACACCGGAGAGATCTGCGGCGAAGTCTCGCTCCTCTCCTCCAGACCGCACTCCGCCACGGCGAAGGCGGTGAATGATCTCGAGGTCGCCGAGCTTCACCGGCGTGATTTGGAGGATCTCATTCGGCGTCGTCCGGATATCGGCGTGATCATCTACCGCAACTTGGCCGTCGGACTCGGAGACAAGCTCCTGCGCTCAGGAGATCGAAAGCAGGGCCAAGAACGGAATGAAGCCGAACGCCTTTCCCCTGCGTAGCGGAATGTTGGACACCGGACATAACCGACCCTCTCTCGGCAGTCATTGGTGTGGCCTCGTTTCGACGTTGAGGCAAGGATGTATCAATCTGGAACTGATGGCCAACAAAGGATCCATTGCGGTTCAGGCGGCCTCTCGGCGTCGTTCAGAGTCTCTCGGTCTCCTCGACCGTTGGGGGGCACGCCTATTATTTCGGATCACATCGTCGACGATCATTCCACAATTGACGCAGCGCCAGCCATGAAAGTCGGACGAAGACCCGGTTTGTAGAGCAAAGCTGTCATCACTCACGGTAAGGCCGTTACATCGCGTGCAATTCATCGTTCATCTCCTGATAGATTGTCCTGTCCTATCCGAGAATCTCGACTCTGGGTTCCGGCACCCTGAATCGTGCGCTCAAGCCGAGTCGTGCGCAGCAACGCCGTGCCGTCCTGGAGGCCCAGCATGTACCGTTTACGGATCTCCGGCGGACACAGCCGATAGTTGTCGGTGTGGTCGCTATTCAAGAGAGCATCCCGCAACCCGTCTTCTTCTGCGCGCCACCCGTCGATCTCTGGTTCTGTACGAGCCTGCGCAGATTGCTTTCGGCACCAGTTAATGCGAATGGTGATGGGGTCTTTCTTCCGTTCCATGTTTCACCCCAAGTAGTTGCCCAAGGCGGTTTCCATGCATAGAAACGCAAGTTGAATGCCATGGTAGGAATGATCCAGGAATAGCGTTATGATAATTCTCCTTATTCATCCGGTTTCTACATAATTGTAATGAGTTACGACTCAGTCATCTGGTCGGTGACGGTAGGAAATGCGGATGCCAGAGCCGTGGGTGTAGGTGTAGGAGGTGAAGGGTTCAGGCATTAGTGTTTCATAATAATACTAGGTAAAACACTGGCTTGACGCTCTAGAAACTTAAGGGTGAGGGGTGAATAAGGATTCAAACGCGAACAGCCTTACCATGCAGGCCACCGCATGGGGGTTGAAGTCATGGTGCAGGTGCGTGTCCTGTCGTAATGGAGTATAGTGGTTGCCACAAATCACGGGCTGAAGAGGCTTGGGCTGTTTATCGAATGAATGATCACCGGTTTGTGGAACAAGGAGTGGCTATGACTGAGCACGGAGGCGGAACCGTTAAGGATTTCATGCATCGCTACCTGGAAGTAGTTCCTCAAAGTTCGACGGTTACGGCTGCGGCGGGGCGAATGAATGCTCGGCGGATCGGCTGTCTGCTCGTAGAGTCGGAGGATCCCACGCGAGGACCGATCGGGATCATGACGGAGGCGGATCTCGTACGGAAGGTGTTTGCGCAGGGGCTCGATCCTACGGTCACGATGGTGGATCGTGTCATGGTGAATCCGATTTTGACGATCGCCGGGGACCGCGCCATGTTGGATGCCAGCCAGTTGATGGAAACCCATCATGTGCGTCACCTCTGTGTAGAGGAGGCCGGTGAGATCGTCGGAATCGTTTCGGTGCGGGATCTCGTGCGGTCGTTTGTGGATGCGGAGAGCGGTCCTGTCCGCGATCTTGACAAGGTGTACCGCCCGCTGAGCGTCCTGATGGCGACCACGCTTGCGACAATCCAGAGCGATGCGTCCCTTCGTGTGTCGGCTGAGCTTATGCGGGAGAAGCGAATCGGTTCATTGTTGACGATTGAGGCCGGTGAGATCGTTGGTATCGTGACCGAACGTGATTTGGTCTGGAAAGGGCTTGCCGGCAGCCGGGATCCGGACGGCACTCACGTTGGTGCTGTGATGAGTTCCCCTGTGCTGAGTATCGATATCAATCGCACCATCCGCGACGCCAGTCAAGCGATGGCCGAACGGAGCGTCCGTCACTTGGCCGTGACGGACAGCGGGAAAATCGTGGGAGTGCTCTCCATACGAGACTTGATAAAAATGGTCTCCATCAGGGATCGGCCTAGGTTTCTCGCGAGGACATAGCCGCATGTTAGGGCTTACCCCATCAACAGAGTGGCCAGCTCAGGGAACCAGGGGAGAACCACGATCCCTAGGCAAATGGACAGCGCCACGATCGACGCGACGAGCTCCACATCGAGGCCTGTTTCTTCGGCGAAGATGACGGAGTTGACCGCCGAGGGCATGGCGGCCACCAGGATCACAACAGCTCGTTCTATTCCCGTCAAACCCAGCCAGCGCGCGGTCGCCCATCCGAGCATCAGCCCTCCACCCATTCGTACCACCACTCCGAGTGTTGCTAACGGTGCGGTCTGCCGAATGGCGGAGAGACTGATTGATAGACCCAGTACCAAACTGGCCAAGGGTGTGGTGGTCAGGTGTAACGGTGTCAGGAGCCCAAGCAGCCAGGGAGGCAAGTGATACCCGACTAGTTTCAGGGTGAGGATGCAGACCAGCGCCCAGAGGGGGGGAGAGGAAAGGAAGCGGAATGCCGCCGATTTTGCCGTGACAGCGTGTGTGCCATGCCAGACGGCTAAGCCGTAGAGGACCGTGAGAGTCAGCGTGGTTTGACCGAGGTCGAAGAGCACGGCCTGAGTCAGGCCTTCGTCGCCGAACGTGGCGAGGATGACGGGAAAGGCAAAGTACACGGAATTGATCGAACCGGTGGCCAACAGGAACCCACCTTTCGTTTTAGGGGGGAGCTGCAGCAGATGGGCAAGGAACCAGGAGGAGAAGATCATCGGAAGGGTGATGAGACAGGCGGCCAACGGGAGTTTCCAAGCAGTCGGTGCGAGCGGGACACGATCCAGCGACACGAGAATCGTCGCCGGCAGACTCACCGAGAACACGAACGTCGCCAACCGTTTGACGTGGACCTCGGTTAACACTCCACGGGATCGAAGGAAGGCGCCGATGACGAAGATCGCGATAAAGGCTTGAAGAGAAAGCGGCATGGTGGATGATGGATCAGAAGGGCATGATGCCTTTTCTTATGTGGAAGATACAACCGGTTCAACCAAGAAGGTTCGAATCTATCTCAAGCGCTTTATGAGTCCAAGCACAACTCCAGAAAAGTCCACATACTTCCGTTCCACACCATGAGGCAGAGGTGCTGAACAGACGGTCAGGATGATACCATCGCCGGTGACTCCGATCGTGCCATCGCTTGTGAGAGGTTGGCATGGTTATCCATTAGGGAAGAGACGAATAAGGAATGGACGGAGCATCACGACGATTCTTTGCCCCCTGCCCACGGGGCTTGGAGGGGGTGCTTGAGCAGGAACTTCACGATCTCGGTGTGCCGGCCACATCAAGGACCGACGGCGGCGTCGGTTTCACCGCCCCCTGGTCGACGATGTATTGGGTCAATCTCAAGAGTCACATCGCGAGCCGTGTCCTCTGGGAAGTCGGCCGGACCACCTACAAGACGGAAGACGATGTCTATCGCGCAGCCTACGCGCTCCCCTGGCCCGACTGGTTTGCGCCCTCGCAGACGATCAAAGTCAAGGTCAGCGCGCGCCGCTGCCCGCTTCCCAGTCTGGATTTTCTCACTCTCCGGATCAAAGACGCCGTGTGCGACAAGTTCGTCGCCACGCGCCGGCGACGGCCCAGCGTCGATACGGAACGGCCGCACATCAAGCTGGACGCCTTTCTCGATCAGAGCACCGTCACCTTCTATCTGGACACTTCCGGCGAGCCACTTTTCAAACGCGGCTACCGGATCACGTCTGTTGAAGCGCCGTTGCGGGAAAATTTGGCGGCAGGGATTCTGAAACTCGCCGGATGGACGCCGAACGAGGTGCTGCTCGATCCCATGTGCGGGGGCGGGACCATCGCCCTCGAAGCTGCGTTGATGGCCCGCTGGATTCCGCCGGGTATTGCCCGGCACTTTGCCTTCGAGCGGCTGCTGATCCACGATGCCAAACTCTGGGGCCGTCTGCGCGAAGCGGCGCTCGCCAAACGCCTGGCCGAAGTTCCCGCTGCCATCTACGCGTCGGATCATGATCCCGCCGTGGTGAAGATTGCCCAGCGGGCGTTTCAGGGGGCGGGAGTGGTGGTCGATGTGCGGTTGAAACAGAGCGACATTCTGGATTTGGAGGCCCCGGCGGAGCAGGGTGTCATGGTCATCAACCCGCCCTATGGCGTGCGCTTGAGCAAGCCCGACGAATTGGCTTCGCTCTATCCCAAGCTAGGCGATTGGCTGAAGCAGCGGTTCGCCGAATGGCGGGTCTATGTGCTGACGGGCGACCCCCGTGTGCCAAAACTCATCGGCCTCGCCCCGTCGAAACGTATTCCCCTCTTCAACGGCGATCTGGAATGCCGGCTGTACGAATTCGTCATCGTCAAAGGCGGTGCGCGACGGCGGCTTGGGATGCAGAAAGCCTGACCTGCAGGATGGTGTCCTCTTAGACTCGCAATTCCTTCTACATTCGGATTCCTTGAGTTGACAGCTGCCGCCAGCGAGTCGTAGCTCTGCTGCCAGAGCCCTTCGACAGGTTCAGGCCACGGGTCGGAGGGCGAGGCCTACCCATTCTTTTTGATGCTGATCATTAGTTTGGGGTCAGGCAGGTATCGACGTGTCCTTCACGCGACGAACTTTGATCCGACCTGTATGCTTTTCTGCTTGAGCCAAGTCGTAGGCGGCCTGCATCCGGAGCCACGTCTCCGCGCCGCCGCCGAATGCTTTTTCCAATCGGATTGCCATCTCGGCGGAAATCCCCGCCTTGCCGGTGACCAAATTGTTCATGGCCTGCCGGGTGACGCCCAGCACCTTAGCACCTTCTGCGATCGACAGCCCCAACGGGTCGAGGCAGTCATGTCTGACCGACAATCCAGGGTGGGGTGGGTTCTTCATGCGCATGGTCCAACTCCTTCAGTGATAGTCCACCAGATCCACATCGTACGCGCTACCGTTCTCGAACCGGAAAATGATTTGCCAATTTCCCGATACGGTCACCGACCAGAAGCCGACCAATTCTCCCTTCAGGGGATGGAGCCGATAGCCGGGTAGCCCCATGTCTTGAACGGTTATCGCCTCATTCAACCTTGCCAGGATACGGCCAATCTTGTCGATCTGCGATGCAGGCAGCTTCCGGCGATCATCGTCTTCAAAGAATCGTGCAAGCCCCTTGTGCTTGAAACTCTCGATCACTCGATTATCCTGCGCTTGGCAGGCGGCACTGTCAAGTATAGCTTGACAAGGAGGTGGGGCAGCGTGGAAGAGGGCAATTGAGAGTATCGGCCAGCCGTGCGCGGGGAAATGGGCCGCCCTTTGACAGGCTCAGGGCAAGGAGGAAATTGAGATGGCGTGGCATCTGCCGGGCGAATGGTTCCTGATGCCGCTTCGTGAATTCTAATTCGAAGTGCAACATAGGCCATGACAGCGGGACCTTGGAGGTGGCCATTCGGTAGAGTGAGGCAGGCTCATCATCTTTTGCAAACAGGAGTCTGCCATGCCCTATCAGCACCTCACCTTAGAAGAGCGATCCATGATTGCGCCGATGCGAATTCTGGGTTGGTCCATCCGCCACATTGCAAGTCAGCTGGGTCGCGCGCCCAGTACCATTAGTCGCGAACTGCGGAGGAATGGTGACGGTACCGGCGCCTATGCTGGCTACTGGGCTCATCGTGATGCGCAGCGCCGCCGAGCTGGTGGACATTCCTGTCTGATGGGTGGTGAGGTGGCTCGGTATGTACACGAGAAGCTCCGGTGCCGATGGTCGCCAGAACAGATTGCTCACCGGGTGCGGCTCGATTATCCCCACGCCGCTCAGATGCGGATCAGCCATCAAACGATCTATACGTGGCTGGCCGAGGATCACCGTACGGGCGGTTCCTGGTCGCGATACCTCCGCCACCACCGTCGGCGTCGGAAACGCTATGGCAGTGGGCCGCGTGTCTCTGGCAGACCGACCGGCCATTGTCCATCGGCGAGGGCGCATGGGAGACTGGGAAGGGGATCTGGTGGTCGGTCGAGGCCAGCGCGGCTTCGTGGCCACGCACGTGGATCGGCGCAATCGCTTTCTTCTCGCGGCGATGGTATCGCGTCGGACTGCCGCAGCGGTTACGGTGGCCACGCGGAACATCCAGCGACCACTTCCACCACATGTCCGGCGGACGCTCACGGTGGATAACGTACTATATGCGGAAGTCAAGCGAGCCACGTGGACAGATTTCCTCTGTGCCGTCTGAACAGCCATAACGCCGACGGTCAGCACACGCTCCCCATGGGCTTCCACGTGTTGTGAGGCGCTGCTCACCATAGTGATACAAGGTCCTCTTCAGGCCTTGACTGTACTCCACACAGCAGGCAGCCCCAGTGGAAGCTCCGAGCATTATCTACGAGGTCAGCACCTGCCTCGACGGCTCGCGCGAACGGAGTGCTCCACTGGGAGGGAGTGCTTCAAAGTACGGTCGATAATCGGTCTGGGTCTTTATCAGGCCATGCGCCACACGAGCCACTTTGGCGGCGACGGCGCAGAGGGCTTTGCGTTTCCGATCCGGATTGTCGGGATCCGCCTTGATGTAGCGCGCATACTTGTCACGAAACGTATTCTGCCGCACTCGGACGGCCCCATTCGCGGCCATCCAGAAGGCATAGCGGAGCCGCGCATTGCCATGCTTCGAGAGCCGGCTTAGCCCACGGAACTGTCCGGACTGCTGCGTACTGAGATCGAATCCACAAAACTTAAGGAATTGTCGGTGATGGGGAAACCGGCGGAGATCCCCTGCTTCCGCCAAAATGGTGAGGGCGAGAATGGGCCCCACGCCGGGTAACGTTCGCAGCCGCTGATAGTCCGGATTGAGCTGGAGCACCCGGTCGGCCTGGTGTTCAATCGCCGCTCGCGTATGACAGAGCTGCTGATGCTCGGCCAGAATCAGGCGGAACATCTGGATCGCCTCGCAGTCTTCTGAGACGGCTAGCCCAATGCTGTGACGGGCCGTGGTGTGCAAGTCGGCGAGGAACCCGCGCTTATTGACCTTGCGCCCGACCAACGTCCAGGCCTCTTGCTCGAATGCGGCGGGGGAATAGCGGGTAATGGCCGCAGGACACGGAAATCGATGCAGCAGGTGTGTAAACCACTGGGCGCGGGAGTTCGTGTAGTACCGTTCGGCCTCTGGAAAATACAACGGCAGGTAATGGGTCATGATGCTGTGCTGGACCTTCCGCAGCGAGATTTGATAATGCGTCTGGGCGAGTTCTTGGAGATCGTTTGTGCGATGGACCAGTGGATCGTGATACCGCTGCGAGACGCCGGTTTTGAGTAGATGCAGCACGACTTGCGTGTCTTTGGGGTCGTTCTTATCCCACGAGTTGTAGAGGGCATCACGCGTGCGCGCGACGGCGAGCGACGCAATCAACCGCAGCTCGAAGCCGCATTGGGCCAGATAATAAGCCAGGGGACGATGGTAATTGCCCGTGGCCTCAAACCCAATACACACTGGTGTCTGAAAGGCGCGGAGCCGATCTCGCAACGCCACAAAGTCAGCCTGGCAGTTCCCAATCCGCCAGCGTTGTCGACGTCCGCTTGGTGGCTCGATCAAGACTTCATGAACTGATTTCGCCACATCAATCGCCACAAAGGTATACCGGGGAGCATCTGCGACAGTCGCAATCATAGGATGACCTCCTCCTAGTGTCCTGAGTCTGAAATGCGCCGAATAAGTCCAACGTGTAAAGTCGTCATGAATCAAACGGTTAGTTGCGAATTATGATGCGAACTTCAGACTCAGGACACTAGAGTGAATGGCCAAATGCATTCTAGGGAAGATCTGAACAACGGACAGCGTTGGTTCCGCTTATACTACGGCAGTGAATGGACGGCATTTCGCAGTCTCCAGCGGACCTTGGGGCTCCAGGTCTACTTTGCCTCCCCCTATGCCGCGTGGGAGCGTGGTACCAATGAAAACACCAATGGGCTGTTGCGCGATTATTTCCCCAAACAGACAGATTTCTCCATGATCACGGCGCGCCACCTTGCGTCTGTCGTAGAGGAATTGAATAATAGACCCCGTAAATGCCTTGCCTGTCGGACACCAGCTGAAGTCTTCGCTCAGGCTCCAGGTGTTGCTCTTCAACCTTGAATTCATGCTTTCTTCTCACGGAAAAGACTCCCGGTACCTTTTGTGTCTCGGTCTGTATGTTCACAGCAAAATTTTCTTGATGTGGTCTTGCCAGCCAGCTCGGTTCTAACTAGAATGCGTTTTCAGTTCCACATGAAGTGTACTTCTGCTCTTTCATGATATAGCTTCTAGTGCACCATGCCCTCCGTAGGCTCTGACATGAAGAGCATCGTTGCCGGTGACTCTGAGATCCGCTCAGTTCTTCGTTCTCGACTTTCCCCAAAACTCGCTGATAAGTCTCGCACGGTGTTCATCGAGGAACTCGGGCTCTGCCGTGGTCAAGTGAGAGTCGATCTATCGGTAGTCAATGGTTTTCTGCACGGGTATGAGATCAAATCAGACCGGGACAGTCTCCGTCGTCTAAACGCGCAGATAGAACAGTATGGAAAAGTGTTTGATCGGGCTACCTTGGTGGTAGGGGAGCGCCATTTGAGCGAGATCTTGAATGTATTACCGAGATGGTGGGGGATTCTCCTCGTCCAACATTCGGATAGAGGATTGCACTTCAAGAAGGTGCGGAAACCACAGAACAATCTCAATAGGGATCCCCGCAGTTTGGTTGAACTGTTGTGGCTTGATGATGCCATTGCGCTCCTAGAAAAACGCAACGCTGCACGAGGGTATAGAGGAAAGCCACGTTGGGTTGTTTGGAACCGGATATGCGAGCTTTGCAGTATGAACGAAATCGCAAGGGCGGTCCGCAAGCAGCTCAAGGCCAGGGCAAAGAAGCGAGCTCCTGTGTAACCACTGAGATATGGTGAACACTGCCGAGTTGTCGCCATGCTTCAGCAGATCCCAAACTCGACGCTCCATCTGCAGCCGCCTTCATCATTTCACATCCCTTACAATGGCTTGCTCCGAAATAATTTGAGCTGAAACTGTCATAAACAAGTTTGCGAGCCAGGGTAGGGAATTGTTCACCTGGACGTCTTAATCGTGTGCTATGCCCCTTGATCAGTAACCAAGTTTCGTCCAGGGCGTACCGAACTGAGGCGGATACTTGCATCTTACGTGGATCAAAATCCTCAACTCCTTTTGGGTGCTGTATCGCACAATCACTAAATGTTGGGAGACGCTGAAGACTGTGCCTCCGTCCGTAAAGATAGCCCTTCCATGCAAGCCAATCTGCGCGCTCAACAAAAGCGTGCGAATTTCTCTTGACCACCCCATCTCCCATACTCTTGGGAAATGCACAAGCTGATACTGTGAAAGTGTTCCACCGTTGGTGATCAGGAACCTCAGCTATGAAGGCATCTGTTAAGGCCATAATGCCTTCGACGACGAGATCTTCTACTGCCCCTAGGTCAATAATGAGATCTAATTGTTCTGGTGCAAGTGCGTGTTTTCTCAGGAAAGTATTAATCTGTGTGCCAAGCCCGCCTTGTTCAAATTCGTCTCGGGTTAGACGCACCGCAAGCCCGCTCGCCCGATGAGCAAGAGCAGGAGTTACATCTACCGTACGAGATATCCCTGTGACAGGGGCAAACACGATACCGGCATCTGATGCTCGTCGAAACACCTCATCTGCACCAGCCTGCCCGTCAGCAGCTATCTCACGCGCGTCCAAGAAACATCTTGAGTATGGGAGAATGGTTTCTGCAAGATCAGTGAACGCCGTATCAAGATGTGCGCTAAGAGTTTTGGAAGGCTTTCTCTCAACAATCTCTAAGAGAGGGGTAATTCGAGACTTATGTATTGAGGAAATACGCTGAAGCGCTTTTCTCTCCCCACGCTTCACCTTGAGCACTGGCACATAATGGTCTGGCCCAAAGGTCATATCTGCCCTCGCTATCTGGGATTCCAGAGTTTGAGCGGTGCAAGCTCGTGCTCAAGCGCCTGATAGTACGACAACAGCGCGGTTGAAGGATTTTGGTTCCTGCTGGAGAAACAGACGTTAATCATCTTGTCGACTGTAACAAGTGGAGTGATCCGCTGACGTATCTCCTCCAGCCCGACGGTGTCGCAAAGTGCTAGCAAGATAGCCTCCATTACTACTATACGTCCATTAATTGCTGGAACGAAATCGCCGACACCTTTGAGTGCATTGAGAGCGCGCTTATCACCAGACAAGAACGGCTGCCTTTGATCCGCAGCGACGGCAAAGATCTGGGCCTCTCCTGGACCGATTGCCTCAACCGCAGTTAGTTTCTCGAGCCAAATGTCACGGGGCTGTGGTACGACAGGAATTGCGTTAGCGATAGGAATCAATGCATCGCAGGCAGGTCCACCATACAGTTTTCGAAGACTGCCTCTCCGTAGCATGAAAGGAAGCGCAGGCAACCTTCCGCACTCCTGCAACTTTGCACCGAAACAGTTAGCTGCATTTTCAAGTAGACTCGCTATTCCCAGTTTGCAGAATACATCCGTATCAAACAGCAGCTTCATGTCGCTCAGGCTCGCCAAAAACGCAGCGGAGCAGCGCGCGATCAGTTTCAGTTGCAGCGGCTATATCAACGTACTCATCAAATAGTTGTCGCAACTGTCTGCGCGCACCAGCGGCCTGATAAAGGGCTCTTACGGCTAGTGTGGCAGTTTGGTAATTTCCGGAACTGGGAAGGCGGCGTGCCCAGGCGAATATCAACGTGCTGGCATTCGCACCGATACGGCGTTCTAACTCGGCAGCCTTGCGCGCAAGATCTCTAAAGCTCCCTCCGTTGATATCTGGAATAGTGGCGCTACCCACTAACACGTGCGTGGCGTATTGATCGGCGCGATGTTCGATGGGCTCGTTGTCTTGAATATCCTCCTCTTCGTCAACAACTGGCTGCTCAGGAGCACAATCTCTTGCAGCCACATGCCCAGCCTCATGTGAAACAATAAATGCGAGCCGTCCCGGTTCGTCATGCTTGTGGCCCAACAGGATGACCGGCCGACCCTCAACGATGCCAGCCAGTCCTTGGAAACTCGGAGTTGGAAGTACGTCAAGTGGGATCACAGGTATCCCCCGCATCCAGAGATCATGAGCGACGTCCTTCAAAGTTATTGAGGGGCCTTCGTGCTGAATCGCATTTCTCCAGGCTAGGCCGTCAGCAGGAGGGATGGTTGCACTTGGCACGGTGTCTCGTAGACTTCGAACTACAGCCGCGGCTATCCGCATGGCGGAATGGATCGCAGGCCCGAGCTTGTCGCGATCAACATCCCGAACTCGTCTAAGCTTCGCCCCTGGATACGAAGGCGCTGCCAGTCTAATGCTTGGATCCTTGATCTCAGTTAGAGACCGACCAAGGAATCGTGCCACACGAATCTCGATGTCTTGAAGGAGTCTAGGGTCTTCTAGGCAGTCGTCATTCCACCAGTCAGGTAATATGGCTGACCGAAAGAAGTCATTCTTGAAACCTGCCTTAGATAAGCGGGCGGTAAGCCTCTTGAAGGTGTGCCTCGTCAGAAGAGTGCTCCGTTCGTATCCGATATCGTAGTGCGCGCTATCATAGCACTCCCCATCATCGAACACCATGTATAGGGATCAGCCAGATAAGTCCAAGCTAGGGCGCTAATACTGGTTTTTGGAGAGTTGACCTCTGCAATTGAAGGGTGTTGAACTCGTCCGCATACGGAAGCTACGTTGAAAGCATGAAATTCTATTGACCCTCGCACCGTTTGGACTTCAAATAGGACCATCGCAGACGCCTTTCGTTTCATCAGTTGCGAAATTTCGTGCGTGACATGAGGAAGAGTAGGGCAGTGAATGGGCCGAGAATTAGGGTTGCATGCAACCGCCGTCGGGTCGGGTATTGGGGCATGGGGCCTGGTTTCCGTCATCTTAGGCGAGAGGGGAACCGTGAGATTCGCTGTGGTATATATTCCTCGGCAGGCCGATTATCTGCGCTGTGGTGGCTGGACTGAGCTACACTGACGCAAGGCGACCGTGGCGCTGGGGATTCCTTCCGATGATGGCACAGGCTGTGCGGATGTTCGCGACTCAGGGATTTGGAAATGTGTGGCCGCTCGGGATAGGCCTTTTTCTTGTCCTGACCATTGCACCCATTGCAACTGCCTCTCTCGGCGCGCTCGTAGGGCGGTAACATGGCGAACAAACTACGGCGAGGTTCAGATCTTCCTAGAGCGGCGGTAGAGGCGTTGCGGCGTGGGAACTTGATCGACGCCATCAAGGTGGTTCGTCAGGAGCGGAATATCGGGTTCAAAGAAGCCAAGGAAGTGGTCGAGATCCATATCGCCTCTCAACCGGCGCTCAAGAAGAAGATGGACAAGGTGCTTGTCACGGCGCAGCAGAAATTTATCCGCTGGATGGTTGGGTTTCTGGTAATTGTTGTTGGGGTGGTACTACTCGTGATGCTGGGACGATGAACCCAACTAAAAGCGACAGCGTGACGGTTTGTGCTATTCAACCATCGCTGAGCCTGGTGCCTCTCCCACTGGCATAAACGAAGGTCGAATGGTGTGAGGAAGCATAGGAGGTTCTGTGGACCTGATGGGGGCTTATATGAAATCTGAACGAATGATAGCCGCCTTCCTTTCGCTGAGCTTGGGCTGCTCCTATGCTCTCGCTCCTGTTGCCGGGTTCGCCAAGGTGCAGGTGTTATCGGAGACCACGTTGTTGGTGGAGGGAAGGAACATCACGGGACAAAAGGACCTCATGGTTCATCCAGTGCTGAAAGGCCTGCTCGCGGCATTCGAACGTGCGGAATCGGCGTTGAAAAGGGAAGATCTTGATGCTCTGATGCTGTTCTATGCGCCGGCCTATGACTATCATGGATTGAAAGCGAAGGATGTACGGCGAATTTGGAGTGAAGTGTTCGAGCACTACAAGGCCTTGGAATCACTCCATCTGTTCTCCGATATCAAGGTCGTGCAACTGAAGAACGAGCTTCGTGTGGAAGTCACTTGCACAGGCGGGTTGTACGGTACTGACGAACGCACGGGGAATCGCGTGACACTCGACAGCTGGTTTCGTGAAGTCCACTATCTGGTGAAGGACGATGGTGTTTGGCGGTTCCTTGGGAATGCCGGGGAGATACCAGCCGGCGCCCCCTTTGCATCGGCTCCGCACCATCCACTGTTCTGATGCATCGACCCGGACCTCGCGCCATGCTTGCTTTAGGCGCCATCGAAATCAGGAAGACGCGAGCCGTGTGTTTCTGATAGACTCCCCTCATTATGAGCGAAGAAACTCTTCAGCAGACTCTTCCCAAGAAGGCATTGGAAGCGCTGTCGCAAGGCGATAGGGAGGACGCGATCAAGCAGGTCATGCTTGAAGGAAACCTCAGTCGGGAGGATGCGAGGGAGGTGGTCGCAAGTTTTTTGCTGACGCAACCTTCTCTGCTTCGGAGAATGAAGGACACCCAGTCCGAGACCAAATGGGGGCTCATGCGTTGGCTGATCCTGCTCCAGGCCATCGTGGTCGCTATTGGGTACTTCCTCTTTTTTCGAGATCAGTGGTGAGTGCCCCCTCCGCGGAAGTGCGGCCGATAGTCTCCAACCTCCTGGTCTAATCCTAGTCCTTCCTCCACATCGCAGCGCCCTGATGTGTTAGGCATGCACCTATCACTGCCGACAAGCGTGGTGATGAATATGGGCCGTGGATCACGGGGGGCGAGAGAATCGCTTCGTCCACAGGATATTGGGGTTAGAAGAGATCAATAAGCCGCATATGGGTGGGATGTCACGGCGTCTGGTAACGCGGACACGAACGACCCATCCAGACCAGCTTCAGATAAACCACAGTTCCTGAACCATCACCAAAATAATGCTCCAATCCACTAGCAATTGCCGGCTTTATTCTGGTTAAGTGGTACCGAGTGGAGTAGGTGCTTCTGCCAAGAGATGTTTTCTTCCTGTCAACACACCTGAGTGGTGCTTAGGAAGGTTGGTAAACAGTAGAGCACTACCAAGGATGAGATATTCGGAACAACGGACAAAACCAGTTGCTCAGGTGGGAGATTTGTCCAATGCACCTCGGGCAGCAATGAAGACACAATAAAGAACAAGATAAAATAACGAGGATGCAGAATACAGTCAGCAAGAGCCAGGTGATGGTTGATCACACGGTCACGGTGAGTCGCCTTGAGGAGGTTGTCTCGACGGCGGATGAGTTTGATCGAGTTGTCGCGCAGGCCTTGCCGGTTCTGTTGGATCGAGCCACGGGTTATACCAAGCGGTTTCTACGGGAAACCGGCCAATGGAATGACGATATTGAACATGAAAAATTCGCGTTGCGTTGGGGTTCCGAATACCTTGAGCGGTTCCTGGTCTGTGGGCGCACCGAAGTTCCGTGCCGGCCATTATTTCTGTTCGACTCGTTGGTGGCCAAGCAGCATAGTAAGCCGGAGCCGTTTTGCTATCACCCGGACCTTTTGCGACCGCTGGGGAGATTTCTTGACGGGCTTGTCGCGAGGGCAGTGGTCAGTCGCGATGGGCTGATTGCCCTGTATCGCCACTCGTATGGATGGGGTCCTGGGGAAGTGATCGCAGTGACTGGGCTTAATGGATTGGAAGGCCAACGCATCTATAAGAATTTTCGGCGATGGCGTGACAGTGGATGGCAACGTACGATGGATGAGATGGGTCTCACAAAAACGGAGTTGGCGGAATTGACCAGTCAACAACAACGTCATCGCCAACGATTCAACAGCGAGGCGGAGCGGCTGATCAGGGTTGCTCAGGCCCATTACCGGAAAAGTGAGCCGGATCATTATCCCTGTCTTTCGCGTTCCCAATGGAGGGAAATGTTTACCCAAGGTTATGGTTGCGATTACCGAATTTGGCACCTTGCACTGTGCGTAGACTGTGTGCAAACCACATGGGGCTTGGGCTCCAGCGGGTCGTTGACGGAGGAAAAACCACGTTTGGAATTGCAGGTACGGCCCTAGACGGGTAACCGAAGTATTCTGTCATGGGTATGAAGATATAGAGATAAGGAAGTACGGAGGCTGTATGGGTTACGAAGAGGGTTTAGAAACATATCGATCACAACTTCTTCAATCATTGAGCAGCCAACTCAGCCGCTCGGTTCGTGGCGGGTCGGATCCGATACAGGTGTACGTCAACGAGCGGCGTGTTGGTGAGCTTGAGGGTGAGGGAGTGGATGCCACTCTGCATGTCAAGAACCTCGATCACATTGAGACCATACAGCTTCGAACTGAAGATGGAACACTTCTGGGAGGATTGGTTGCACCAGAATATGGGTATCGGACCAGCCGTATCCGGCTTGCATCTGATGTGGTTGAGCTGTGTGTTCACAATACCGCCCAGGGAGGGTCGCTCAGCGCGGTGTTTGTTCCTACGCCGGGTTTCTGGAGTCGGACGTGGAAAAATCTTGCCGACGTGGCCGACAGGCTGGCGATACGGCGTCCGGATACGGCGATCGCGCACAGCATGCGAACCGTTGCCTTCACCCAGGCATTGTTGGCGATCCTGGTGGTGGGATTAGTGGTTGACCGAGTGGCGATCTGGATGAGTCCGGAGCGGATGCTGGCTTCCGTCGGACGACCAGAGGCTCTGCGGACTGTCTCGGTGACTGAAATGGAAAAACTCGAACAGCAGTTGGGTGAACTTGCGCGGATACAAGAGAAAGTCGGATCGGCTTTGGAAACCCAACAGAAAGGTATGACGCAACTCCATCAAACCATGGCTAAACTGTCCTCAAGCCACGAATCCGTGGCGTCCAGTGTCGTCATGGTGAAGGAAGAAATGGAGAAACGTCAGGAAGGCGTCGGATCCGAACCGGAAGGCTCGACCGAGCGCTCTGTCGGTCGAGGTCTAGTGGATCAAGACCAACTTGAACTGGCGGTGAGAAATCTCGTCGAAGACAACGCCAAGTTATCTAGAGAGGTGGCGAGCCTTGAAGAGCGTAATTTGATCCTGGCGGCTAGGGTTCAAACGGCCGGCATGGT
Organism: Nitrospira sp.; assembly: GCA_965223625.1. GTDB lineage: Bacteria > Nitrospirota > Nitrospiria > Nitrospirales > Nitrospiraceae > Nitrospira_D. Next base: position 3,746,046 of record OZ245008.1, on the reverse strand, counting down.
GGCATCGAAGGCCGACGATCCAAACCCGGAACGGTTGTTGGCGAGTCAGGAAGATGCCGAAAGAAAAAATCAGCCATTGCGGGTCGCAGAGGGTCTGCAGAGCTCTCAGAAGCAGCCGTTCCTCTTTTGGGTCACCTTCAGCGAAGGAACGAGTCAGGAGAGTATCGATCAGTGGGTCAATGACAAGAAGGGTCATAAGGGAGCGGTGAACGAAGGTTGGCAGGAAGTTCGGATTGTTCCCCCGGCAGTCCCTCCCGATCTATTCCTGGAGCAAATCAGAGGAGAGAAAATCGTCAAAGCCGCACGGATCGGTGAGTAAGAGGTCACCCCGCGTGATGGGCTTTGCCGCGGTGTCGTTGCGTACGGAATCGCTACGCTGCGACAGCGACGGAGGTACAGGGCGTTCTCTAATCTCTCGTCGAAGGGTCTCATGGCGATGGTCACCTATGACATTCTTTCCACGAATGGTTCAAATGGCCCTATCAATAATTGGAATCTATTCCCCAATCGGATGGATGATCACCGTAAGGCCGAATGGCAAGTCAACTTTCTGCAACTGGACATATTTCGGTTTGACCCAAGAGATTTTGTCCGTTGAGCTTGAACAGATGGGGTGCGTAGCATGACGTTCAATAAGGAGAGGACACGCAAGCAGCATGAATCTTTCATCGACCGGCACATCGATGTTCAATCTTCAACCAAGTCTTTGGGTCGTGACGATCAACCTGGCCCACATCACTAACGCCTAAACAAGCTGACGACTGAATGATCCACTCCATTACGAGTAGAAGAAAGGAAAACTCATGAGGATCGCACAAGTGGCCCCGCTGTGGGAAAGTGTTCCACCAAAACTCTATGGCGGAACTGAACGAATCGTTTCGTATGTGACAGAAGAGTTGGTTGCGATGGGACATGATGTGACGCTGTTTGCCAGCGGAGATTCAGAAACAGCTGCGCGACTTGAAGCAATCTCTCCGCAGGCGCTACGGTTGAAGACCGGCATGTTCAATCGCGATGCGTACCTGTTGATGCTGCATGAGCGAAGCCTTGGATCAGCACGCGACTTCGATATTATTCATTCGCATTTAGACTTCACCGGATTTCCTCTGGCTCGGAGAAATCCCACACCAGTTGTGACGACTCTGCACGGTCGCTTGGATCTTCCGGAACTGGAGCCGGTGTACCGTGAATTTTCTGAAATGCCCCTGGTCTCCATATCCGATGCCCAACGCCGGCCACTGCCCTGGGCCAACTGGGCCAGCACCGTGTATCACGGACTTCCGCGTAACATGTATACGTTTCATCCACAACCTGGAGGCTATCTGGCATATATAGGGCGGACGGCTCCTGAAAAACGTCCCGACCACGCGATCGAGATCGCGAAACGGACCGGGCTTCCACTACGTATTGCGGCAAAAGTCGACAATGTGGACCGGACCTACTTTGAGGCTGAAATCGAGCCGTTACTCAATCACCCCTTGATTGAGTTCATCGGAGAGATCACCGATGCAGAAAAAGACGAGTTCATCGGCAATGCCACGGCAGTCGTGTGTCCTTACGACTGGCCGGAACCGTTTGGGCTGGTACTGATTGAAGCGTTTGCCTGCGGGACACCGGTTATCGCCTATCGACGCGGCTCAATCCCGGAAATTGTCGACCACGGAGTCACAGGCTTTATTTGCGACACCATTGACGAAATGGTGGATGCCGTCGGTCAAGTTCCTCTCATTGATCGAAAGCAGTGCCGGGCTACATTTGACGAACGGTTTACGGCGGATCGGATGGCCCGTGACTATGTGGCGTTGTATGAACGTCTTCTGCTTGAAGATGGAGCGGTGCAAGCCACGCGAAGCATGCCATTTGAACGGTCAAACAATGAGTCGTTCAAGACCGAATCTCATGAATTTCTAGGACGAGGCCGACATGTCTGACGTTGCAACCGCTTCGACGGAAGTCCCTTCTACCTCAAGTCGCGCGCGAGGGTGGGAGCTCGTTAAGACGAGAGACTTTGGTTTCTTGTTCGCAGGCCAAACGATCTCACAGATCGGTGACAGTCTTAATAAGGTGGCATTGCTCTGGTTTGTCTACGATCTGACTGGGTCGGCGCTTAAAATGACGATGGTGGGGTTGCTTCAAACTCTCCCACCGCTGCTGTTTGGTCCATTGATCGGTGTGTATCTCGATCGAGTTCGAAAGAAGCCGGTCATGATCGCAGTCGACTTACTTCGTACCCTCATGGTTCTCCTGATCCCTGTGCTCTATGCGATGGAAGCCTTGACGCTCGATCGGCTCTACGTCCTCGTGTTTGCCACGGCAATTTTCTCCACCGTGTTCGGGCCGGCCTTGACCTCCGCCGTTCCACTGATCGTCCCCAAGGATCGGCTTGTTGCTGCCAATGCCCTGCTACAAACGACGACCAATGTGGGCCTTCTCGTTGGGCCTGCCGTCAGCGGTCTCGGAATTGCGCTGATCGGGGCCCAAAATGTGCTCTACGTCGACGCCGCGACGTTTTTCGTCTCTGCCTTGTGCATCTTTCCCATTCGGGTGCGCGAGACGCTCACTCGTGCGGGCATTGCCGGCAAAGGGTTGACGGAAGGCATCGCCGGTGATCTGCTGGCGGGTTTCCGCTTCGTGTTCGTCGAACAAAAGACCGTCATGCTCCTCATGCTGACGGCCACCCTCTATAGTGTTGGCATCAGCGCGTTCATTTTTCTTCTCCCGGTATTTGCCAAGGAAGTGCTCGGAGTAGGACCAATCCAACTTGGATGGCTCTGGTCGGCGCTTGGGGTTGGCATGCTGCTGGCCTCCCTCGTTCTGACGTCAATCTCCAAGGGAGATGTGCCGTGGCGACTTCGATTCATGTCTGGCGCACTGGCCATTGGGGGTATTGCGGTAGCTGCGCTCGGATTTCTCGACGCTCCTGTCGCCGCCGGAGCGTTGATCGCTGTGATCGGAGGTAGCACGGCTATGTTTACGCCGTTGGTGTGGACCATGCTCCAAGAACTGACACCCACGCATCTTCTTGGGCGGGTGTTTACGAGCTTCGCGACGGGAGGCATGGCGTCGTCGATGGCTGGGATGGCAGGATTTGGATGGGCCGCGGATACAATCGGGCCCGCCGCGAGCCTAGCTGGTATCAGCGTCATTCTTCTGCTGACGGCCGCCACCGCATGGCTATTCAGCTTCTACAAATCGCACGCGCGAGGTTTAACGGTTGCCACAGCTGGCTCCTTTTCTTCCTAAGCTAGCCTAGCTCAGGATAGAAATAAGTCTTACCCCATCGGCACGAACTGTCCTCAGGTGTCTTCCGATACCAGCTTGACAAAATGTGAACAGCCCCCTGATTTACAGGGGGCTGTGTCGTGGTCTCGTGGTCTATGCGCGTAGTCTATGCAGATGACAGGGGAGCGACAGCGGGTTAGAATGTGTCGGTGATCTTCAAGCCATGAAGTTCACGAGGAGGAATTGCGCGATGACCACGTCATCACGAGCGCTGATCGTTTTGAGTCTATTCTTGATCTGGCCGATGGGTGCACACTCTGAAGCATCCGAGGCCAACGGAAAAGAACATGTGTCGGAAAAACCTGCATCGGGTGCGTTGCAGGCACCGGCCGGCTCCGACAGTCAGCCAACGGCACCGAAACCGGCACCGGAAGTGAAACCACACCCCCCGGCCGCTCCTGCGCCGAAGAGTGAGCCCTCGATGGAACACAAAGAGGTCGTGCCGGTCAAGCCGGCGCCCAGCGCATCCCAGGCGCCAGCCGCCTCCAATGGCCAACCTGCGCCGCCCAAACCCTCACCGGAAGTGAAGCCACAGCCTCCAGCCGTTCCCGTGCCGAAGAGTGATACGTCAACGGAGCATAAACATAAAGAGGGTGCGTCGGAAAAGCCTGCGTCCGACACTCAACCCACGGCACCGAAACCGGCACCGGACACGAAGCCACAGGCGCCGGCCGCTCCTGCACCGAAAAGTGAGCCCTCTACGGAGCACAAAGAGGGTGCGCCAAAAAAACCTGCGACCGACATTCAACCTGCGCCACCGAAGCCGCCATCGGAAGCCAAGCCACAGCCACCATCGGCACCTAAGACGAAGAGTGAGGCGGCAACGGAACACAAAGAAGGTGCGTCGGAGAAGTCGGTGCCGCGGCCACACCAGGCGCCGGCAACGTCAGACGGTCAACCAGCGCCACCAAAATCGGCACCGGAAGCCAAGCCGCATCCTCAAGCCGCTCCGACGATAAAGGCCGACCTTCCACCTGACCAGGAGGTGAAAGACAAGGAGCCGGCTCTGAGGAAGACGTTGGGTTCCTTGATCCTCTCGGTCAAGCTCGCGCTCATGGGAGATTCACGATTGTTCCACTATGAGATCGAAGTGGAGGATGATCAGCAAACGATTACCTTGATCGGGCGCGTTTCGACAGAAGAGGAAAAGGCTGCCGCGAAGGAAGTGGCGCAGAAAGTTCACAGTGTCAAGGACGTGGTCAATAAGCTTGTTGTGGAAAAGGATCTTGCGAAAACCTTGATGAAGAAACAGGATGACGCCCTCACCTCTTTAATTAAGGAACGGTTCTCTAAGAGCGCGACATTGAAAGCCGCTAATTTTGAGGTGAAGACGGAGGACGGGGTCGTTCTTCTTGGCGGAACGGTTCGTTTCCAAGTCATTGCGCTCGAAGCTGCTGAGGCTGCCAGGCAGGTGCCTGGAGTACGTGCCGTGAATACCGAAAAGATACGGTTGGAGGGCGAGGGCTAATGCAGGGCCGTTCAGGCCACTTCTCCCGCTCTCCCGCCATAGTGGAGAAAGCAGATCCCATCGAGGTTAAGGCTCGTCCGTTGCTCCTGACCCGCGATTTTGGACTGGTCTGGTCCGGACAACTCATCTCTCAGATCGGTGACGGTGTCTCCAAACTGGCACTGTTGTGGTTCGTCTATGCCGTCACCGGATCACCGCTCAAAACATCGGTGATTGGGCTGTTGCAGACCATTCCTCCGATCGTGCTAGGGCCGATGATTGGTGTCTATGTCGATCGCCTTCCGAAGAAAGTCTTGCTGATCACCAGCGATCTGATGCGCGCCTTGCTGATCGGGTTAATTCCATGCCTGATTCCAGTTGAATCCTTTACGGTATCGATCCTCTATGTACTCGTCCTTTTGCACGCGATCGCCTCCGCAGTGTTCGGACCTTCCCTCACTGCCTCTATACCAACGTTTGTTCCGAAAATGCAGTTCACGGCGGCAAATGCATTGCTCCAGGGCACCACGAGCCTCGGCATCATCTTTGGACCCGCGATGAGTGGATTGGGTATCGCCGCATACGGAGCGCAGGAGGTGTTGTGCCTCAATGCGGCGACATACGTGGTTTCCGCCGCATGCCTCATGCTGGTCCGTTTCGGCAAGCCCGCTACAATCGTGCCATCGCTTGCAACAACTCCGACAATGTTGCAGGATCTCGTCGAGGGATTTCGTTACACCGTGTTCACCCAACCTGGGCTGTTATTCTTGACTGGTACGGCTGCACTCCACACGTTTGGTAGTAGCGCACTCAGCGCCCTCTTTCCGGTATTCGCGAGGAAAATGTTGGGACTTGGACCGGTCGAGGTCGGGTACCTATGGTCGGCACTTGGCATCGGATTGTTGTTCACGTCCATCGGCTTGCTCTGGGCGACGAACTGGAAGATCAATGATCGTCTGAACTTGATCGTGAGCACGAGTGTGCTGTGCGGTGCTGCCTTGTGTGCGTTGATATGGACGAGCGATCCGTATGTCGCCGCGCTGCTGATGGGAATCGTCGGCTGCGGGCTGGGGGCGTTTACACCGATTGCGTGGGGAATGATTCAGGAACTGGCCCCAAACCAGATGGTCGGGCGTGTGTTGGGACTCTATGGGACCGGTGCCATGACTGCTGCCATCGGTGGCATCTCAGCATTCGGTTGGATCACGGAGCAACAGGGACCAGAAACCGGCCTGCTCGGAATCGGAGCTGTTCTCTTGATGTCCGCGTTGGTTGCTGCGAGGATGAGTCGGGCCACTGTCGTCACATAATCAGGGGAAGTGTATGAGCGACGTTATTCGATGGAATGATCAATACTACATCCTTGCCTCATCTTCGCTGGCCGATGGCCGCACCGAAGTCCTGAAGGATGGAGAGACGTTCGCCGTGTTCGATCGGTACGGTGATGTATATCGGGTTCTTCCGAGTCCGCAGGGGCTCTATCATGAAGGGACGCGGTTTCTCTCGGGATTCGAACTGTCGCTGGGGACACAGCGGCTGATGATGCTCAGTGCTTCAGCGAAGGAGGACAATGCCCTTTTTACCGTGGATCTCACCAACTCAGACATGATGTTGGAGGGACAACGGCATGTCCCGCGCGGGACCCTCCATCTATCCCGTATGCGATTTCTCTGGCAGGGCACGTGGCATGAGCGGATACGGGTGCATAACTACGGAACGACAAGACTTCCTCTCTCGATCACGATCGGACTTGATGCCGATTTTGCCGACCTTTTTGAGGCGAGAGGGCGAACGCGGCCGCGGCGCGGCGTGCGTCTCAAGACCATTCGATCCAAGTCCGGACTGGTGTTTGGGTATAAAGGGCTCGATGAGACGATCCGTCGAACCCATGTACGGTGCTCGCCGGTTCCGAAACAGGTGATGGCCGATGGATTCAGGATTGAGTCGCGCATCCCCCCGAACGCTCATCGAACGTGGGAAATCACCATTTCCTGTGAGACGGAGCAGCGACGAAGGAGAGCTGTTCTCACCTACGATCGAGCTCAACACGAATCAGAGCTGGCGTTGCAGAAGGCTAGAGCCTCCGATGCGCACGTCTACACGTCGAATGAACAATTCAATCACTGGTTGAACCGGTCGTTGGCTGATCTCCACATGTTGATTTCGGACACACCACACGGACTCTACCCCTATGCAGGAGTTCCCTGGTTTAGCGTCCCGTTCGGACGGGATGGGATCATCACCGCACTACAAATGCTATGGATGAATCCCGGCATAGCGCACGGGGTACTGGGGTATTTGGCGGCTACGCAGGCAACGGACGTTCGGCCGGACCAGGATGCGGAGGTCGGAAAAATATTGCACGAGACTCGTCAAGGTGAGATGGCCGCGCTCGGGGAAATTCCCTTCGGTCGGTACTACGGGAGTGTCGATGCCACCCCATTGTTCATTGTCTTGGCGGGCGCCTACTATCAACGAAGCGGCGATCGCAAGTTCCTCGCCACCCTCTGGCCGCATATTCAACGTGCGCTTGAGTGGATCGATCAATCTGGTGATCCAACGGGCACGGGTTTCACAACCTACGCTCGACAGTCTGCGAAGGGCCTCGTACATCAGGGGTGGAAAGACTCACACAATTCTATTTTTCATGCCGACGGAAAGGCCGTGGAAGGACCGGTGGCCTTATGTGAGGTCCAAGCCTACGTGTATCGAGCGAAACGAGCGGCAGCGGATATGGCTAGGATTCTGGGAGACGGCGATCATGCCGATCGTTTGCTGAAAGAAGCGGACTCCCTTCAGGAGCGATTCGAACGGGCGTTTTGGTGCGAGGAATTAGGCTCTTATGCCCTTGCCTTGGACGGGCGAGGGCGGCCGTGCCGTGTGCGTTCCTCGAATGCCGGACATTGTCTGTACGGCGGTATAGCCGAGCAGAAACGTGGGCTACGAACGGCAGGCGGACTCTTGAGCGAAGAATTTTTCAGCGGGTGGGGCATCCGAACGATCGCGACCTCCGAGGCACGATACAACCCGATGTCCTACCATAACGGGTCGGTATGGCCTCACGACAACGCTCTTATTGCGGTTGGGATGGCAGCGTACGGAGACAAGCAAGGTGCCATGAAGGTGTTAACCGGAATCTTCGATGCCAGCCTCTTTATCCCGCTTCATCGGTTGCCGGAACTCTTCTGCGGATTTTCTCGACGGCCCGGCGAAAGCCCCACGCTCTATCCGACGGCTTGTTCCCCACAAGCTTGGGCGGCCGGGGCCGGCTTCCAGCTCCTTCAAGCCTGTCTGGGATTGCAAATCGATGGAGCTCGTCGACTCGTGAGTTTCGATCGTCCCGTGCTCCCACCGTTCCTTGAGCGAGTGGAGATTCGAAACCTCTCGGTTGGAGCTGCTCGTCTCGATCTCGTACTCGATCGTCACGAAAGCGAAGTGGCGGTGAGAGTTGCCCGACGAGTCGGCGAGGCAGAGGTTGTGCATGTGGTCTAGGCTGGGGACGAGCGGCAAGGCCTGAGTCCTGCTCACTCATATCTCAGTGCTTCGATCGGCTTCAGCTTCGAGGCCTTATTGGCCGGATAGAGGCCGAAGAACAATCCCACGATCAAAGAGAAGAAAAACGAGGCCAGAACGGCTTCCGTGTTGATAATGGTCGGCCAGCCGATCATATTAGTCATAAGGCTTGCCATGCCGATTCCGGCACCGACACCCAGTGCTCCTCCAACGGCCGTCATGAGGATGGCCTCAATGAGGAATTGAAGCAGAATATGGGCTCGCTTGGCTCCGACAGCCATCCGAAGCCCGATTTCCCTTGTTCGTTCGGTCACCGATACCAAGAGGATGTTCATGATACCAATGCCTCCGACGATCAGCGAAATGGAGGCAATACCCAGCAGCATGTACATCATCGTCCGGCTCGTGCCGGCGATGGTCTTAGCGATGTCCTCCATGGTGCGGATGGTGAAGTCGTCTTCTTCCGACTGGTGCAGCCGATGTCTCGACCGCAACAGATCTTTGATGTCGTCAACGACGGCGGGGATCTCGTACTGTGTCCTGGCGGCGACGAGAATGACGCCGACCGTTCCAAGGAATTGGGTGCCAAGGACTTTCCGCTCTGCGGTCGAGAACGGGAGCACGACGAGGTCGTCTTGGTCCTGGCCCGTGATGGACTGGCCTTTCGGTGCCAACACGCCGATGACGCGGAGCGGAACGTTCCTGATTCGAATCTGAGACCCTACGACCTCTTCGCCTGGCTCGAAGAGGTTTTGGACGGCGGTTTTCCCCAGCACGGCAACATTCGCGGCCGAGTTCATATCGGATTGTGTGAAGAAGTTCCCCTCGGCCACCGGCCAATTCCGTACATCGATGAACTCGGGTGTCGTGCCAAGGACCACCGTGCTCCAATTCTTGTATTCCGAAATTGCCTGGAGGACGGACCGAGTGGCGTACATAACCATGGTGATCCCGTAGACCTTGTTTTGGATCTCATCGGCATCATCGACGGTCAAGGTCGAAAGTGTGCCAAGCCCGCCGCGGACACCGCCCACGCTCGTGGCGCCCGGCACAATGATCAGCACATTGGTTCCCAGGCTGGATATTTCAGCCTGGACGACGGTCGTCGCGCCCTGGCCCAGGCTGACCATGACAATTACGGCCGCGATCCCGATGATGATTCCGAGCATCGTCAGGCCGGCCCGCAAGGGATTGCGGCTGAGAATGCGGAAAGCCGAAAGGATCGTCAGCCAGAGGAACGACATATTGGTTGCCTCAGTCCGTCTGATTGATGTGGCGTGTCTGGCTCAACCAGGAGAAGTAACGCAGCCACATCAACCAGCGGTCCTGGTCATTTCACCTTCGGTCCGAGCTCAAACCCAGGCGGTAACGTTCTTTCTTCCTGTTCATCAGGGAGTTCGATTCCGACGACCACACGATCTCCTTCGTTCAACGGGCCATCCACGATTTCCGTGGAGAGGGAATCAGCAATGCCGGTCGTCACCGGCACGTGATGGGCACGACCCGCCTTGTCTTGAATCCACACCGAGGTCACCTTTCGATTGAACGGCACGTCCGGCATACGAAAGCGCAGCGCCCCGTTAGGGACTCGGAGGGGATTCTCTTTTTCTTCGGTCACGATCGTGACGTTTGCGGTCATGCCGGGTTTCAATTTGAGATCCTGATTGTCCACCGTGATGACGACATCGTACGTCACCACGTTTTGAATGTTGATGGGTGCATTCCTCACTTGTGTAACAGTGCCTTCAAAAAACTGTTTCGGATAGGCGTCAACCCGGAAGCGTGCCGGCTTCCCTTCTGTTACTCCTCCGATGTCGGATTCACTGACGTTTGCGTTCACCTGCATCTGTGTCAGGTCCTGAGCAATCACGAACAGAATCGGCGTCTGGAATGCGGCGGCGAGGGTTTGACCGACATCCACGTTTCTAGATACCACGATCCCATCCACCGGCGAATAGATTGTGGTGTAGCCAAGGTCCAGCTCAGCCGAAGCCAATGCTGCCTGGGCCTGATCCAGCTGCGCCTGCAGGACCACGATATTGGCTGCCGCCTCTCGATAGTTGGTCTCTGCAACATCGAGATCCGATTGCGGGACGAAGGCTTGTTGCCGTAAGACCGTCATGCGATCGAATTCCCGCTTGCGTTGTGTGGTCAGCACCCTGGCCTTCGCGAGGTTTCCCTTGGCGCTCTTGACGGCGGCCCGCGCCTGGCTCAATCGGGCCTTGAAGGGTTTTTGATCGATCTGTGCCAGGACCTGTCCCTTTGTGACCTGCGAATTGAAATCGGCGAACAGTTGCGCAACTTTTCCGGAAACCTGGCTGCCGACCTGTACCGAGACAACGGGATTGACCGTACCGGTCGCCGTGACGATGGCGGTAATCGGGCCTCGGTCCACGAGGGCCGTCTTGTAAAAGACCGGAGGAGGACCAGACGTGACCCAGTTCCAGATCGTCACGCCGACCAGCAGCAGGATCGTCCCGATCCCTAACGCGATAGGCCATTGGGATCGTCTTCTTGCACCTATTCCAATCGTCGCAGGAATGCGGGGTTGCCGTACAGTGACGTCGCCCGACACCGTATCCGTGATCGGCATCTGGCGCAGGGACTCTTTCGGTTCATCTACCATCATGGTCCCCAAGGGTTGTATGGCATGACATTGGCGGCCTCGTTTCAGCAGGAGCAGGGCGAGGCATTGGGTGAAGTGCCGGAACAGCCTGCTACTACTGGTCCCCATCCCTTCAGATAGTCTTCGGTGGTGAGGCTGCGACCATTGTTGTAGGGATAAGAAACACTCATACACGTCTGTTTGATTATGACGCTCTGTTTGAGGTTACCCACGAGCACCCCGTACGATCAGCACCGAACAGGGGGCATGCCTCAGCAAGCTTTCGGACACGCTGCCCAGGTGGAGGCGTTCGCTCTTCGTCAAATCACGAGAGCCGATGACCAGTAGCTGGTCATGATTGGCCTCAACATATTTCACGATGGTATCGATCACGTGGTTCATTTGGATCTGTGTGACGACGGGATAGCCTTCTTTGATGTAATCGTCACGCAGGTCGTTGACCAACGCAGTGGCTCGTTCCATGACCGGTCGTTTCAATTCGGCCAGTTGTGAATCAGACAGGTAGCGCGCTGCGAAGTCCGTGACGGGACTTTCAACCGATGTCAGAATCGTGACGGTGGCGGATTCCGGAAGAATGCGCGATCGAAGAAACTTGGCGGCCGCCCGCGACGGTTTGGAGTCATCAACTGCAAGGGCAACATGGAGAAGTTTTGGCATAGGCTGTTTCACGACCAAGACCGAACAAGCGGCTGTCGATGCCACTTGCCGTGAGACGCTCCCCAGCAAGAATCCCTGAATGTCGCTCAGGCCGCGCGACCCCATCATGATCAGATCCGTCTTCAATCGCCGCGCGTGTTTGACGATCGTGTTCGCCAGTGGGCCATGAGCCAAGATGGTCCGGAATCGTGTTCGCGGTGCCGTTGCTGCTTGGCCAAGAACCACATGGGCCGATCGTGCAGCATCTCGAAGAAGAATGCCTCCGGCCTTTTCCATGGCAGCCAGTGCACGGCGCTCGCCGAGGGCATTCTTGCCGGTCAGCGATCGAAGCGCGGGCTTATCGACCACGTGCAGCAACGTGACCTGCTCGGGTTCACGACTGGCGAAGGCCTCAAGCGCTTGAATTCCCCACTGTGAATACTCCGATCCATCGACGGCACATAAGATCCGCATGATCGATTCCCTTCCTTGCTTGATGGGATGGCGTGGAAAACGTTTCAGGTATCAGACCTGCATTGGATGTGCCTATAGGATGGAGAGAGATGGAGGAAGAATCTCACATCTGACAAAGAGTTAGGAATGGAGCCTCCGTTCTGGTCCATCAGGATATTGAGGCATTTTGCAGCATAGGCGGTGGGGCACTGTGGTGATTGGCGTCAGTTTGAGGGCATCTCGGGAGTTTGAAGATGGAATGGTGCTTCTTTAAGGAGGGGCGATGAAAAAGAAAAAGAAGACGACGACGAAGAAGGTAAAGGTCGTCAAGGTGAAAAACTTCGATTCCATGACCGTCAGCCAGGTCATGGAAGAAGAAGTGCAATTCGTTCGTATGAAGACCAAGGGCGACGTGATTGCTTCGCTCATGATCGAAGGGTTTGGGGCCGTTCCGGTCGTGGAGAATGGGCGTAAACTAGCCGGCATTGTCAGCGAACATGATCTCCTCGTGGCCGTCGACGACGGTCACCAACTAGGTGCTGTTTCGGCAAGGGACATCATGACCTCTAACCCCTATTCGGTCCGGCCTGAAACAACGCTCGGAACGTTGGTCCACGTTTTGCGTGCGAGTGATCTGGTCCGTGTCCCTGTCGTGAACAAGAAGGATAAGCTGATCGGCATCATCGCGAGGCGCGATGTCTTGCGAACCTATCTCGCCACCGGCGGAAAACGAGAATAGTGAGGAGCCCATGAGACAAACCGAATTCTTCATGAAAGCCTGCGACCCGAAGACCTTGACCGTGGGACAGTTGATGCAAGACGCAGTCACCCGGTGCACGACGCGCACCGATGCTGCGACCATCGCGCATATGATGACACACCGAAACTACGGGAGTTTACCCGTTGTAGACGAGGAGGGAACGTTGGTCGGGATCGTGACGGAATATGATTTGCTGCAGGCCATGCTCGAGGGGCGAGACCTCCGAAAGATTCTCGCCACTGAAATCATGTCGGCCCATCCCGTGACTGTGACCGAAGACCAAACGCTTGCCCAAGTAGCCGATCTGTTCCAGGATCGCTATTTGACCCGCGTACCGGTGATCAGGAACAACAAACTGGTGGGGATTCTTGCCAGGCGAGATCTCCTGTTCGGCTATATGAAGGCATCCCGGTATTGGTCGTGATGAGATGAACAAGTCAAACAGGCACGAGGTCGACCTATGACCATGATTAGGGTAGTAAAGATTATCGGAGTGATCTGGGTATTCATAGGGGCCGCTAATATCATCCTTGGAATGTATAGCAGTCCAAGACCAGAGGGGCTTCCCACCTTTGGGATCATGTTCAGCGTGGCGCTGTTCATCATTCCTGGTCTGATCGTGTACGGAATCGGGGAGTGGAATGCAAGGAAACTACACAGATGAGCGTAGGACGAGCCCGGACATCTTTCTGAGGACCAGTGAGGATTTTGATCAGACGAGATTCGCTATTCTGGTATTCGGAAGCTTTTCGATCTGAGTCGCAACCAACAGCTTGTGTAAGTCGCTCGTGCAGCCTTTTCCCATTGCATGCCCCGCTAGGTACACGATATCGATGATGCTCTGTGCATTGTCGTGGTTGGTTTGGAACAGCTTGCTCACCATCCTTGTCCTTGCTCCTGCCAGTTCCCAGGCTGAACCAACAGCCACATCCCATGGACCCTGCAACATCATGTATCCCAGTGATGCGACTGTACAGTGGGAGTGTCGAACGCTTGACGCTAGCGAATCGCTGGAAAAGCTTTTCGGTGAGCAGTGGAGCAGCGTGGCGCGTTTCAATCGGATCGACCGGCGACATCTCCGTTCAGGTGTCTCGATCAAAGTTCCAAGCCAGATCGAGGACTTGGAATCGTTCCTGCCGCTGCCGGTATTCTTGTATCCATGGGCGGAGCTGGATCAGCTGTTCATCTTGATTGACCTCTCGGAACAATTTCTAGGCGCTTATGAATACGGGACGCTGCGATTTGCCGTCCCGATTGCTTCTGGGGAGGCTCACAACCCAACACCAACCGGAGAATTTCGGATTACTGCAGCTCATCGCACCCATCGATCCTGGCGCTATAGAGTTGCAGGAACGAACCGACCATACCCGATGAATTATGCACTGCTGTTTCATGTCGATCATGATGGCACAATGTATTGGATCCACGGACGTGATCTTCCAGGCTATCCCGCGTCTCATGGTTGCATTGGCCTCTATGACGAACACATGCAGAAGGAGCAGTATGGTACTCCGATGCATCCGGAGCTGAACGACGCGAAGCGACTCTTCGAGTGGGTACTCGGTGGCGAGGTAGAGGACGACCAACTGATCCCGCTTCCGCAAGGTCCAAGAATTCGCATCATAGGCCGGGCGCCGGTCGTGTCCAAGCTGGAACCGGACCACGTTAAATGTTCTGGACCTGTTCGAACTGACGGGGAGGCAATGCGCTAAACACGGACGACGAATTCTAGATGATGATTTCGCAGGGTTGAAGAAAGACCTTCATCGGGATTTCACGGTCAGGGTTCCCTTGGACATGGTTGGCGCGAATCTCCTTTAAGGCTGCCACAATCTGCGGCAAAAACGTGGACTCATAACCGAGTGCCACCATGAAGAGTGTATTGGTATCATGGTTCGTTAACGGGTTAGAGGAGGGCACCGTCCCCGTTACACCGCTGCCTCCTACACCTGAAATCACGGTGTATCCTTTGATTTCCATTTTGTGAAACAGGGCCACGATCTCTTCTTCAAATCGCTTCCCACAGACAATGTGCAGCATCTTCATGATAGTCCTCCTGTACGTTGTGTGTGGGGGCCGGCCGATCGATGGCTCAGCCTATCATATGACCGGGAATCCTTAAAGAAGGTTGGCGGTATACTGTGTCGACATTTATGAATGACAATCCACGTGAGGCTGTCGAATCACCAAAGCCGGGTATCTTTTCGGCATCTCTATCACCGGTCCCTTGCCGGCTCAGTGTGTAACGAGATGAAACACTGTCATGCCAGCTTTCTTGCCTTGACCCAGTTCATCCATCATCACCTGCTGTGGTTCCTGATCGCCGCATACGTCATGTCGGCCATCTGGCCGGCAGCCGGCTTAGGGATTCGCAATCTGTCATTCGGTGCTATCCACATCTTCAACGAGACGCTCCATGTCTCCTTACTTCTGCTCCTTCTGGCCACCTTGATGTTCAACGCAGGATTGGGAGTGAAACCCTCCCATCTGAAATCACTGAGAGAGAAGACAAGGGTGCTATTGGCGGGGCTCACCTCAAATCTCATCATCCCCATGGCCTACATCTTTCTGGTCACCCTGATCATGCGACTGTGGTATGAACCGGAGGAGGCGCAACACATTCTTGTCGGGCTGGCTTTGGTGGCGGCCATGCCGATTGCCGGTGCCTCAACCGCCTGGGCGCAGAATTCCAATGGAAATCTTGCGCTGAGCTTGGGATTGGTCCTTGCCTCGACCGTTCTGAGTCCTATCCTGACGCCTATCGTGCTGTACGTATTCGGGGAGATGGCTACGGAGGAATATGAGAGGGTCATCCATAGTCTTGCTGCGTATGGGTCCGGGGCGTTCTTGGGGCTTTGGATCGTGTTCCCATCTCTACTGGGGCTTGGTGTACGATTCCTTGTGCCAGAAGCCAGGCTGACGGCCATCTTGCCTTTCGTCAAACTGATTAATTCCGTCGTGCTCTTGCTCTTGAACTATTCGAATGGATCGGTTTCGCTTCCTCAAGCAGTTGCAGAGAGAGATTACGACTTTTTAGCCGTGACGCTGGCCATTACGGCGGGCCTCTGTGTGACGGCTTTTTCCTCTGGCTATGGGCTGAGTCGATTGTTTAAGGTCGATGAGGCTGAACGGGTCTCGCTGATGTACGGATTGGGGATGAACAACAACGGGACCGGTCTGGTGTTAGCATCGCTCGTTCTTGCGCCGTATCCACAGGTCATGGTTCCGATCATCCTTTACAACCTTGTTCAGCATCTAGTGGCTGGTGGAGTGCATGAAGTCATGGGACGAACGTCAGCGAGCAATAGGCCCTCAACGTGAGTAACTAGTTCGCTCTACCAGCATATGACCGTTTGACGACTGGATCAAAATATCCTAGAAGGGGTTCACAACAGAACTCCATTGAGTTCACTCCGAATGAGCGACCGTAAGGGGAGTGAGCCGAGCGTACTACCCGAGGAGGCTTTCATGGCACAGATGACATCGGTACAGATTCCTGCACCACGAGGTTCATTCAAGATCGTTCAAGGTCCGGTGCCGGAACCCGGGCCCAACACGGTCCGCGTGAAAGTCCAGGCCTGCGGGATTTGTCATAGTGACATGTTTGTGAAAGAAGGCCATTGGCCAGGGCTCAACTATCCGCGCGTCACAGGGCATGAGGTGGCAGGCATGATCGATGCGGTGGGTGCTGGCGTCGTTGCGTGGCAAAAAGGCCAGCGTGTCGGCGTCGGGTGGCATGGCGGGCATTGTGGCCACTGTGCCCCTTGCCATCGAGGCGATTTTTTCGGCTGCCAGAAGTTCATCGTCACCGGTTTCCATGAGGATGGGGGTTATGCGGAATATCTGATTGCGCGCACCGAGGCGCTGGCGGCAATTCCTGATGCGCTGACCGCAACGGAAGCCGCGCCCATTTTGTGCGCAGGGATTACCACGTTCAACAGCTTGCGTCACTGTGGAGCCAAGGCCGGTGACCTTGTGGCCGTTCAGGGGTTGGGCGGGCTCGGCCATCTTGGGGTGCAGTTCGCCAACAGGATGGGCTTTCACACGGTAGCCATTGGTCGTGGCCAGGACAGAGCGGCTCTCGCCTTGAAGCTGGGAGCCGAGCGCTACGTGGATGCCGAAACGACTGATGCAGCGAAAGAATTGGCAAGTCTTGGCGGTGCGGCTGTGGTTTTGGCGACGGCTCCTAGCGGGAAAGCTATGTCGGACTTGATCGATGGCTTGGGAGTCGGCGGCAAGCTCATTGTCCTTGGAGCGGCGGCTGATACGATTACCATGACCCCGATTCACTTGATTAGCGCTCGCCGGACGATTCAGGGATGGCCTTCGGGCACAGCCCGTGATTCAGAGGATGCCCTCAATTTTTGCGCCCTGACGGGCATTCGTCCGATGGTGGAAACGTTCCCGCTGGAGCAGGCCGCAGCCGCCTACGACCGTATGATGAGCGGGAAGGCACGTTGTCGAGTGGTGCTGACCATGAAGTAACGTGCTCTTGTCAAAATCCATTCTTATTGTGGGAATGTAAGGATCATGATCTCTTTGTCCAGACCCACAGAGGTTCAACCAGGGAACTTTGATGGGGAACGGTTTCACAACCAGGCCCTGTTCAGGGGCCATGGATTCGTGGACTTCTTGAAATGGAAGCTCGTCTTTGGCGGGACTCGGTGGCTGGCTTGGATCGAGAGCGAGCCGCAACTGGTGCCTGAACAACGGGTGACGGAAGACCGATTGGCCGTTACCTTTATTAACCATAGTACGGTGCTGATCCAGTATCAGGGCATCAACATTCTGACCGACCCCATCTGGAATCACCGAGCAAGTCCTGTGGCCATCCTTGGTCCCAAACGGGTACGGCGTCCTGGCGTCAGATTAGACGATCTGCCGCTGATCGATGTCGTCTTGATTACTCACAACCACTATGATCACTTGGATATCGAGACGCTCAAGTCGCTGGCTGAAAGATGTTCCCCGACTGTCGTGACGGGCCGGGGGAATGCCCCTGTGTTACGACAGGCAGGGTTGGAAACGATCCAAGAGTTAGATTGGTGGGAGTCGTTTCGGCATCAGGCCCTCGACATCGTGTTCACGCCCACGCAACATTTTTCAGGTCGTGGCCTGTTCGACAGACAAAAGAGTCTCTGGGGTGGATTCGTCATGGCGTCGCCCGCGGGCCATGTCTATTTCTCAGGTGATACGGGGGTTGGTCCTCATCATGCGCAGCTCCGAGAGCGCTTCAAAGGATTTCGGGTCGCCTTCTTGCCCATTGGAGGGTATGAACCACGATGGTTCATGAGGAGTGCCCACATGAACCCGGCGGAAGCGGTGGAATCGCATCAGCTCCTCAATGCAAAGGTGAGTATCGGCATCCATTTCGGCACCTTTACGAACCTGACCGATGAAGGAATTGAGCAGCCGCTCAGGGACCTCGCGGAGGCACGCCTCAACGCCGGCGTGGACCCAGGGCGATTTGTCACCCTCGGATTCGGTGAGACAAGAAACGACCTTTAGAAAAGGGTCCAGGAGTGGCATATCAGATGACAGGGGGGCCTGCCGGAGAAGAACAACTTTTGAAAGTTCGGATCTGACTCCTTGGGTATCGCCTGGTCGCTAACTGGATGGCGACCGAGTAGTCCCGCTGCCGGACGGTCCCAAAGTTCACATCATTGGCCAGGCGCCGGGAAAACCGAGATAGTAACGAAGGGGGTGATCATCTTTCTGACGTGAGTGCTTTGAAAATGTAGGGTGGCTTTCAAAGCAGGGATCGCTTTCAAAGAAATATGTGATTACTTGGACGGGTAGCTAAGTTGAAAGGCCGTTTCCGCTTTTGGCAGGAGGATGGGTCTTTTCCCATGAATCCTCTGGCTCCGCACCTGGGTAAAACCAGAAGGGATTGGTCTCGTTCTGGTTAAATACGAAATATTTGTGTGCATGAGCCCGTGTACGGCGATTAAGTTCATCGACCACTGCCGCAGGTACGTTTCTATACCCTCCAGTTCCTTGTCTATTAAACAACACTGTCTGATCAGGTGAAATAGGAAGGGTAATCTCTATTTTGGGATATGCCAACCCGGGAGAGCGATAGAATGGATGGCGTTTGTATGCATCAGGGTCGAACCAGACACATGGATCATCTGTCGTGAGAAAATAGTGGCCTTTAGGAGCGTTCAAGACCGCGAGATCCATTTTTTCCAGTACCGGAGTGATCTTGGATAGCATTGAAGGGAGCATCCTTTGTAACGGTTTGTCGCGCAGGTCTCTCACATCATCTACCGAGAGACCTCGTTCAGAATCTTCGGAATAAGAAGAGATTGTTGGTGTTGTCCTTGCCCTACTAAGCTGCTCTGGTGTCGCCTTGTCGAGCCAATCCTGCATTTCCTCCGCCCTAGACAGAACGTTGCCCCATTGCTCACGCCAGTGTTCCCGCTTCGCCAGAGTGCGGCAGTGCATAGCCGCAACGAAAGCACAAAGAAAAACGCGGTCTTTAGTTTCTAGAGTTCTCTTAAGTCTAAGAATCCGTTTCCTAATACGGCAAAACTTATCCTCAAGTTCGCGCAAGCCGTGCTCAAGTACTAGATTTCGACTTCCATCATCCTGAGAGATCGTATACAGGTCCGTTTCGTGAAGAACATTTTCAGGTGCCTTCTTTCTTGGGTTACTTCCATCAGCATCAAAGATCCAAATGTAGGGTGTTTGGCCAGCAGGACAGTTGTTATCACTCCACGCCTTTAGATAGGAGGAAGGAATGTAGTGTTGTTTCTTATGTTTACTCATTTCTAATCGGCTGAGAACTAGATTACCTCCAGAATTCTTCGTATTCAATCCAAGTAAATAGGTCAAGAGAAGACAAACCGTTACTTGAGTGGAGCCAGCAACCATCTGTTCAGGTGGGCCGTGCGATACGCCTGACCCCATCCCCAAATTCCATAGCTGCGCACTGGGGGGCAGTCAAACCGTCGCGCTGTTCCGGCGTCTATTTGGCGGCCCTTGACTCATCAAAATTTGTTGTTATTTCGCTTATCCGTGGTTGCCAGGACTCTCTCGACCAAGAAAGCCGTCGCCCTCTTTCATGCCTTGTCGGATGAGACACGGCTGGCATTGCTGGACCGGCTGAAAGGCGGAGAACAATGTGTTTGTGAGCTGACGGATGTGATGAAAGCTGCGCAATCGCGTCTGTCGTTTCACCTCAAGGTGCTGAAGGATGCCGGGCTTGTCGAGGATCGTCGAGAGGGGCGATGGATGTATTACTCGCTCAGTTCTCAGACGATTGAGGAGCTTGAAGATCTGGTGGATTCGCTCAAGAAGGCGGCCAAGTCTGCCAGTGCGTCGTCAGGACGTTGTTCCTGATTTTTTGGACTCGATATATCAACGTTTCTTGATAGGAGGTATGTCATGAATGATGAACAGACCCTGAAAGAGGAGATCAAGACCAGATACGGACATGCAGCTTTGCAAGCTCAGCGACAGGAACGGCGGTCGTGTTGTGGTACCGGCACTGTGCTGGAGGCAGGCAAGCTTGACCCCATCACTTCTGGTCTCTATGCGGATCAAGAAACTGCCGCACTTCCCGAGGAAGCGCTGCGAGCATCGCTCGGCTGCGGGAATCCAACGGCATTGGCGCAGATTACTCCGGGGGAAACAGTGTTGGATTTGGGTTCGGGTGGAGGTATCGACGTGTTGCTCTCGGCGCGGCGGGTTGGAACAACCGGCAAGGTGTACGGCCTAGACATGACCGACGAGATGTTGGAGCTGGCGCGGGCCAATCAGGCTAAGGCCGGGGTGACGAATGTGGAATTCTTGAAGGGAGACATCGAACACATTCCCTTGCCCGACAACTCCGTCGATCTCATCATCTCTAACTGCGTGATTAACCTGTTGCCGGATAAAGATCGCGTGCTGGCGGAAGCCTTCCGCGTGTTGAAGCCGGGAGGTCGCCTGGCTGTGTCGGATATTGTCGTCCGAGGAGAGATTCCCACAGAAATCCGGCGCAACATCGAACTGTGGGCCGGATGTGTTGCAGGGGCGTTGGAGGAAAAAGAGTACATCGCGAAGCTGGAGCGAGCCGGATTTGAGCGAGTCTCGATCGAACCGACCAGGGTCTATACCGCCGCCGATGCCCGAGAGCTCTTTGAAGGCACGGACATCGCTCTCGACGCCATCGCACCAACCGTCGATGGCACATTTATCAGCGGGTTCGTGCGAGCGACCAAACCGGCGGCGAGCCAGGCGGCCTGCTGTTCTGCTTCGTGCTCTTCATGAAGCAACGAGTCTTGTTCCTCTGTACAGGCAACCCAGCCCGTAGCCAGATGGCGGAAGGACTGCTTCACCATCTGGGTCGGGACTGGTACGACGTCACGCTTTTCGCACGGTTCTGGATCAAGTCAAGGCATGCATCGAAGAATTTCTCTCGACAAGAGTTTAGGGATGTGACAGCCCTAGACGCTGTCAATGTCAACGACAGACGGCGAGATCTCGCTCGCCCTTCCCACAATGTCGCTTGCGCCATTAGCGAGACTCCGTTATATAGGAACGGATTGGCAGCGCCAAGCTCACTCTGTGCAGCGCAAGGGAGGAATAACTCACTATGAACAGAATGCCGGTTAGAATAGCATTTATTGGCTTCGCTTGCCTGTTGGGAGCGGCTGGTTGCGCTTCGAAACAGGTCGCGATGCTGTCGACATCAACAGAAGGGGCGGTGTCTCCGGCCACCCCTGCGGCCGTCTCTCTTGGTCCGTCGGATTCCTTGAAGGCATGCCTGGCAAGGATCTCAGGTGATTCCAGTGATGGGGCAAGGATGATCGCCGAACAAAGTTGCAGGGACAATGAGGAGCTTCACCAAAGCGTGGTCGGCACGGCCATAGCAAAAAGCGGCAATCGTGCATCCTCCGGGACGCAAGGTGATTCGCTTGAGGCCTGCCTGGCGCGTATCCCCGCAGATGCCACGGCCGGTCAACGAATGCTGGCGGAAGAAACCTGTGCCCGTGATCAGTTGACGCATCGCTGAGAGATCAAGCTAGCCTTTCAGTGGCCAGTTGATATTCACCAGACTGGCCCGCCTCGACTCTCCAGAGTAAGCACCACAACACTCCGGCTCCCGGTGAGCAGTTTCAACCTTTTTTGAGGGCTACTTCACTTGTACCCGATGCAAGTAGTCGACGAGCGCGAGCAGCTTGTTGTGCGCGACCGCGTCCTTGAGTCCATAGATTTGTATATCTCCAAGGGTAACGTCTGGGACTTGGCTCCGGTAGTCCCGGCCCCACACTGGCATCGCACGCGGGCCATGGGCTGCTATCTCCTGACGCCCGTCGATGATTTCGTAAACCCGCTGTGTCGGAAAGACGCCGTCATTTCTCTTAGAGAGAGTGGTCAAGTCCGCTGCTTTCGGACGAAAGCCTTCCGAGAGCGGACCGTCACCTTTCCCGCCAAGACCGTGGCAACTCGCGCAGTTCGACTCGTATTCGGCCTTTCCCCAGTCGGGGACCGATTGTGCTGGAGCTTCGCTCACAGTTAGAGAGAGCACAAGCGCAATCGCCAAAGCCTCGACTGATACTTTCATGTGTTCCACTGTGGCCTCCATCCATTGGAGAAAACCAGAACAATTGACTGCTTACGTCTCCGTGATGATATGCCCCCGCTGTTTCTCTTCCCCTTCACTCCATTCCGCCACCACCTGGGCCATCTCTTCCAGTCGTTGAGCGGCGCGGCCAAAAACGCTGTCGGACGGGTAGGTCCCATCGAGCTCCCGCTCGCCGGCAGCGACCCCGGTGAGCAGTTCCAATGCCTCTTCAATTGTGTTCACCGCATAGACGACAAAGTGTCCTGACTCGACGGCGTCGACGACCTCTCGACGAAGGGCCAAGTGCTTGGTGTTCCGAGCGGGAATGATCACGCCTTGTTTGCCGGTCAAGCCCTTGCGAGAACAAGACTCGAAGAAGCCCTCGATCTTTTCATTTACGCCTCCGATCGGCTGGATTTCACCCAGCTGATTCACGGAACCGGTGACGGCCAGCCACTGATGGATCGGCAAGTCGGCGAGACTGGAGAGAATGGCAACAAGTTCGGCTACGGCGGCGCTATCACCTTCCACTTCGGAATAGGTCTGTTCGAACGTCAGCGAGGCGTTCATGGCGAAGGGATGGGACCCGGCAAATTTTCCGGCGAGATATCCGGCCAGCGTCATCACGCCTTTGCTGTGGATCGTCCCGGCCAGTTCCGCTTCTCGCTGAATATCGACGACGCCTTTGGTGCCGACATACGTGCGAGCTGTGATGCGCGTGGGCCGACCGAAGGCATAGTCGCCGAGCAGATGGACTGAGAGGCCATTGACCTGGCCGACGACGTCGCCGTCCAGATCCACCATGAGTGTCCCTTCCTTGATTTCATCCTGGATCCAGTGTTCCGCCAGATTTGAGCGGTGGCGCTTATGGGTGACGGCGGCATCAACGTCCGCCCGAGTGACAAAAGAGTGGCCTTCTTTCCTGGCCCAGTACCCCGCTTCTCGGATGAGGTCGCTCACCTGGCTGAGCCGCAACGACAATCGGTCGTGTCGATCCGCGAAACGGAGCCCTTGCCGGATGATCTCAGCCGCAGCATCGGAACCGAAGTGCGGCAGCCCTTCTTCGCGGCAGAGCTTGGCGATAAACCTGGCATATTGCCGGTCTTGCCGCTCACTGCGGACCACTTCGGTGTCGAAGTCCGCCTTCACCTTGAAGAGCTTACCGAAGTCTTCTTCGTAAGCTTGAAGAAGGTGGTAGAGGAGAGGCGGCCCGACCATGATCACTTTCACATTCACGGGGATCGGTTCCGGCCTCAGCCCTGCTGTCGAGAATCCGTAGAATTCTCCCGGGTCTTCGATTTTCACCTCTCCTGTCTTGATCACGCGCTTCAACGCATCCCAGGAAAACGGTTGGCGGAGCATGTCTAATGCGTTCACGATCAAGTAGCCGCCGTTGGCCATCAGCACGGCACCCGCCCGAATCTCGCTGAAATCGGTATACATGATGCCCATATGCGCCTTGCGCTCAATCTTGCCGATCAGGTTCGTATAGGTCGGATGGGATTCGTCGATCACGGGTGCGCCTGCCGTCGGGGCATGCTGCACGATAAGGTTGACGAGAAAGCGCGACAGGTCCGGTCGTTTGAATTCCAAACCTGGGATGGCAATGGTAGGACCTTCACGCGGAAGAAAATCCTTGTAGTGGTGCACGATGTCGTTCCGAACGCGCTCCAAAAACGAAGCGATTGCCTCCATGTCCTGGTAGGTCCGCCACATGGTTTCATAGCGGCTTTCCAGGACACTCGTGACCAGTTGACGATCCAGGTGGCGCAGCTGGTGTTCGGCTTCCTTCTCAAGACTATGGATACGGACATGGAACTCGCGGATCTCGCCTTCCAGGGCCTTGCGCCGTTCATTCAAGTCCCGCTGTTCCTCGTCGGTCATCGTTTCGATGTCGGTGTCGGTCATGGACTTACCGGCCTTGAGCGGGACAATACTAAAGCCCACCGAGGTTTCTTCAAAACCGAACCCACGTGTTCGGCTGAGTTCCGTCAGTTCGTGGAAGAGCGCCTTCTTCTTGGAATCAATCTCGTCGCGTAACTTGGCCTTGGCGTCGAGATATTTCTTGCTCTCGAATGCCAATGGAATATCGCGTCGTAATCCATCGATGAACGCCGCCATTTCACGCTTGAATGAGGCCCCCTGTCCAGCCGGAAGGGCGAGACAGGTCGGACGTGAGGGGTCCTGGAAGTTATTGACATAGCACCAGTCTGATGGAGCAGGCGCCAGCTGGGCCAGACGCTTGACCATCTGTCGAACGACCGTGCCTTTCCCTGTGCCGACCGGACCGGACACATAGAGATTGAATCCGGGGCTCTTCATGTGCAGCCCGAATTCCAAGGCCTCGACCGCCCGTTCCTGACCGATGATTTCAGTGAGCGGTTCCAGCTCGCCCGTATCCTCGAAGCCGAGTTGACCGGGGTCGATCATGGGAGCGAGCATTGAGACGGGGACCTTGAACTTCTCCATCGTCATCTACGACATCTTCGTCGACATGGGCGGCGGAAGCGTAACCACCGTCGCCTGTGGGCCCTTCTTTCCCTCTTCCAGGTTGAAGACGACTTCTGTGCCGTCGTCGAGCCTATCGAACTGGAGCCCCTGCAACGCATTCGCATAAAAATAGACTTCGCCGCCACCTTCCTTGAGGATAAAACCGTATTGCTCCTTCGGAAAGAGCTTGCAGATCACGCCACGATGCGGTGGGATGGGTGGGAGGCGCACCTCGGTCTTTGCACGTTTTTCTCGATACTTCCGGAGCTCGATGCTGACGGCATGAAACGCAGCTCGAATGGCTTCTTCGAAGGTCTTGTCTTCCTTGCGGGCCGTCATGGTATGGCGTCCTGGCAAGGTGACCACGACCAGTGCTTCGGCCACGTTCGCCAGTTTCTTGTGATGCCGATTCTTGGTCAACGTGACTCGGCCGTGAATCAAATCCTCATGCCCCCTTTGCAAGTCGTCCATGCGGATTTCAATCTCCGTCTTCCACCTGGGTGTCATGGCTACATTGCGGCTTTCAATCTCAAGTTCCATTGTGCCTCCGACCTTCTAGGACGCTTCGGACCTCTGTATAGATTGATTGGATCAGCAAACGATATGCCGCTTGAGGAAGAACCGAGAATTCACGGGAGGTGAGAGTAACGGTCGATATTTCGTGATCACCGGTGACCGCAGCCGGTTTGATGTGATGCATTTTTCCCCAGTGCAACGAGGAAGGATGGAGCTCAATGCGACAGCGTGTTTGTCCTCAACAGCCTTTCCATGCTTTTGGGATAGAAGATTCCGGGAACGTGAATTGCGAGGACTTTCCGTATGCCGGTGTTAAGGAAACCTGCCTTGGAACGCTACCTACAGGCCCGCTTTGGTTCGACGGCGAAACTGCTTTCCTATGGAGTGATCGGGAAGGAGAGTTCAAAGGGAGAGCAGAAACGCTACGGGTACGGCACACCGGTCAAATTGACGTTCAAAGTCGGAACCCGGATTCAGTCTGCCGTTCTGGAGACGATGAAGCCTGGTCCATTTGGTCACGAACATATGGCGGATCGCGCCCAAGCAATCCTGTGGGACTATGACTCGTACGGCCGCTTGCCGCACCATGTGAAGGCTCTTGATGTCGGTGCATTTGACGCCGAGCAGAGGCTCTTTTCACTCGCGGAAGCTCGTGAGTTTTTCGTGTTGAATCAATGGACAGAGGGAACGAGCTATCATACTGATCTCGATCGACTCGGAAAAGGCGGGAGTCTGCAAGCGCTGGATCGACAACGCACAGTCGCTCTGGCACGCTACCTCGCGCGCATTCATGCGAAGAAGCGGCGTGACGCGGACCTGTACAAGCGTCGGTTGCGTGAATTGATCGGTCATGGCGAATGTATTATGGGACTGACCGACAGCTATCCCGAGCGCTGCGGTTTTATCACTCACGACCTATTGCGAACCGTTGAAGAGGCCTGCAATCGATGGCGATGGCGACTTCATGATAAGACGAGTCGGTTATCCCAAGTTCACGGGGATTTCCATCCGTACAATGTGTTGTTCCGTACCGGGACGGCGTTTGCCGTGCTGGATCGGTCGCGAGGCGAATGGGGTGAACCGGCTGATGATGTCACCGCGATGACGATCAATTACCTGCTGAACTCTCTCATCAGCTGGGGGAAGCTCAAAGGTCCCTTCGAGGTACTGTTCCGATTGTTCTGGGACACCTATGTGGACACCGGCGGTGACAAAGAAGTCACGGAGGCGGCGGCACCGTTCTTCGCGTTTCGCGGGTTGGTGGTGGCCAGTCCGCTTTGGTATCCCAAGCTCTCGATGGATATCCGGCGCAGCCTCTTTCGATTCATTGAGAACGTGCTTGACTCCCCACGCTTTGACCCAGGCCGAGTCAATGAGTATTGCGGACGTTAGCCGTCATCACTCGTGACCCATCATCTTTTACCTGAAAGAACCAACGTGCGGCGACGTCTTGATGGATGACTGATGAGGATAGACGTCACATCAAAAGCCTTTGCTGTCTGGCTTACCGGCCTGCCTGCGTCTGGGAAAAGCACCATCGCCCGTGAACTCACCACTCAACTCGGAACATTGGGCTATATCGTAGAAGTGTTGGAATCAGATGCAGTACGACACGTACTGACTCCTCAGCCGACCTATAGCCAGGCAGAAAGGGATCTTTTCTACCGTGCCTTGGCCTTCATGGGAACGAGGTTAGTCACTCATGGCATCACCGTCATTTTCGATGCGACAGCCAATAGACGGGCCTATCGCGATTTTGCCAGAAGCCTCATCCCGAGGTTTATCGAGGTGGCAGTGGAATGCCCGTTGGAACTGGCCATGCAGCGCGACTACAAAGGGACCTATCTCCGAGGCCAACGCGGAGAATCGTCGACGGTTCCTGGGCTACAAGATACCTATGAGTCACCGTTGGATCCGGAACTGAGGCTGGATACGGCGAGGATTTCTGCGAAAGAAGCAGCGAGGCAGGTGGTCAACCTGGTCACGACGAAGAGGATCTTTAGCCGTGAGTAGAGAGACCGACGCTCGTTCTTTCTTCATGACGCTGTCGTGTGGATTGTGTCTCTGCGAGCGGGATCCAGGCGTGGATCTCCGTTCCGCATCCAGGACCTGTTTGGATACGGAATTTTCCGTTCAAGAGACGTACTCGCTCTTCCAAGCTGGGAAGCCCTAGTCCACGGGCTGGTACTCCGGCTGATTCTTGAACAAACCCTTTCCCATCGTCTTGGATGCAGACGCCGACTCCAGAGCAAGTGCCGAGCAGTCGCACCACAATCTTGGAGGCTTCTGCGTGTTTGAGGATGTTTTGCAGCGACTCCTGCATCACACGGTATAGGCAGGTGGCGATGTCGATCGGAATGACCTGCGGAACTGCTCGCAATTCGAACTGCGTAGGCACCTCTGAGCGTCGACGGAACTCATCGATGTGGTCATGGATTGCGGCCTCCAAGCCTATGTGTTCGAGCTGTGGGGGATGCAGTCGGTACGCAAAGCTGTGAACGTCGTCGGCGAGCTGGCCGGCTGCTTCCTGCACGGCACGCAGACGCGGCAGCAATGCCATTTTGGGACGGCACATGTGTTCCAGTGAACCCACATCGACCGCCAGGGCGGCGAGCCGTTGGGTCATATCGTCGTGGAGTTCTCGTGCGATCCGTTGCCGCTCCTCTTCCTGCGCCCTGAGTAGTTTGGTTGAGAGGTCTTGCAAGCGAGCATGGTACCGTTCCAATTCACGCTGCTTCTGCTGCAGAGCTTCCTCGGCCTTCTTGCGTTCTGTGATGTCTCTGACAATGGCCGAGCATCCTATGATCTGCCCTTCGATCGTCTTGACCGGGAAGATCGTCAGAGACACCGGAACGAGGGTCCCATCTTTTCTCTTTCGTTCGGTGACAAGGTCCTGAATGAGGTCCCCCTTCAACGCCTGCGCCACGGTCGCTTCGACCTCGCCGATACGGTGGGCTGGGACGAGCCGATTGATCGATTGCCCGAGAATTTCTTCTGCCGAGTACCCAAACACTCGCTCGGCTGCTGGATTCCACGCGACCAACACGCCGTCCTTGATGTTCATGATCGGATCCGTCGACGACTCGACGATGGCGGCCAGGCCGCGTATCTTCGATTCCGCACGCGCGCGCTGCTGAGCCTCTTGCCGCAGAATAGCTTGGGTCCGCTCCAGCTCGAAGGTGCGCTGGGCGAAGAGCTTCCCGCCCCAGAGGCTTGCCCAGAGGCTGAGCAGCGCGATACTCCGATCCGGGACG
Source organism: Nitrospira sp. (assembly GCA_965223625.1). Classification (GTDB taxonomy): domain Bacteria; phylum Nitrospirota; class Nitrospiria; order Nitrospirales; family Nitrospiraceae; genus Nitrospira_D. The sequence continues at coordinate 3,717,516 of OZ245008.1, read as the reverse complement.
GAAAATACGAAGAGGTTTCCAGACGGCGAACCAACGAAGCCGAAGAGGATCAGCACGGTGCATACTCCGCCCATGATAAACGCAAACCGCCATCCTCTCCGCCAGAGACAAGTCAGACAGAGCGGCACATAGAGCATATAGACGGCAAAGCCAAGTGGAGTGATCCAGTCGAGCCCAAAAATGACGATGGTAGTGAGGAGCAGTTGCAGGGGGATACGAGGCGGTGGCGAAGTGGTCGTGAGATCTGCATCGTGTCCACGTGATGCAGAGACCAAGAACTCGTTCCAGCGAAGTGCGCTAAGGAAACTCATGCTTCGATTGATTGCCGAAGAGAAGAGGCCCAGGGCCTCCGAATCTTGATCGACTTTGTCAGGGGCAACCTTCACGCGTGGATAATAATGTTTCCAAACCGAATTGGCAATGGCAGGTTGGACTCTGCAAGGGGTTGCCTTCTTCTGGTCATGAAAAGGAGAAGTTGTTGATCACGATTGAACGTCTGAAGATCGTAGATATCGTCTAAACCACCTGCTCGCATATTCTGCCACCTGGTCCAATGTTCCAGGTTCCTCGAAGAGGTGTGTCGCTCCGGGGACGATGACCAATTTCTTGTCGCAGGTCAACAAACTGTACGCTAACTGGTTCATCTCAATGACCGGTTCATCGTGGCCTCCGACGATCAACAGGGTCGGGACTGTGACAGACTGTAGGTATGGTTCGGCCAGGTCCGGGCGCCCTCCTCGTGAGACCACGGCCTTGATGTTGGAGGGCTCTCTCGCAGCAGCCTGAAGAGCTGCTCCAGCACCGGTGCTGGCACCGAAGTAACCGAGCGTCAGGTGCCTCATTTGGGGATCTGTTTCCGACCACCCTTTCGCCAGGAGCAGCCGATCGGCCAGCAGATCGATATCGAACACTTTGCGCCCGTCATCAGCTTCTTCCTCGGTCAACAGATCAAGGAGCAGTGTGGCGAGTCCCTCTTGCTGTAAGTTGCGGGCAACGAAGTTGTTGCGAGGGCTGAACCGGCCGCTGCCGCTGCCATGCGCAAAGATGATCATCCCGGGCGCATTAGTCGGGACACTGAGCAGGCCTTCCAGGGTTAGCTGTTCGCCTGTGATCTTTACGGCTTGTGGCGAGCTACTTGTCATGGCCGCTTCTCTTCCCGAATCATTGTGCAAGGGGTGGATCGGCTGAGCTCGGGAGGCAATTTCGTATGCCCGTCGACGCAGGCGGCATCGAGTTGTGTCTGCGTGAGGCCAGTGACCGACGAAAGTGTGGCCCCCTTGAAGTTCGTGCGACGCAGGTCCGCTGAGTCGAACCGAGCGCCGCTCAGATCAGCTCCTTCAAAAGTGGCATTCTGAAGATTTGCTTCTTGAAGATTGGACTGGGTCAAGTTGGAACGGCTGAAATTCGATCCGCGAAGATCGGCGGCAACGAAGTTAGCTGAATTCAGATCGGCCTTGTTGAATTGAGCGTGCTGGAACGTAGACTTCGGAGCGTAAATTTCGCTCAAATCGCCGTTCGCAAAGTTGGCACGCGATCCCCTGGCTCCGATCAGGACCGCACGGTTGAGGTGGGCTCCCTGGAAACTGACTTCGTCGAGCACGGCGTGGTAGAGAATGGCCATACGGAGCTTCGCCGAATTGGCATTCGCCTTAATCAGGACGGCCTCTTCCAAGTTGGCTCCCTCCAGGTCGGCATGACGGAGGTCGGCACCCTGTAGGTCGGCATACCGCATGTCTGTGCCACGTAGAATGGCTTCTTTGAGGTTGGCGTTGCGCAGGTTCGTTTCGTCCAGATAGGCACTTTCCAAGTCGGCTTCGACCAGCTGAGCCCGCTCCAATTGTGCATGGTCCAGCAGAGCGCCCTGAAGGTTGGCGCGAGAGAGGTTCGCATTGGTCAGGATCGTACGACGCAGGTCGACGCCCGTCAGATCGGCATTCACCAGGGTGGCGCCTTTCAGCGTCGCTCCATAAAAATACGCCTCGATGAAGTTACCATCGGTCAAATCGGCCGAGGTGAGATCGGCGCCTTCCAATTGGGCTTGCTCGAACGCGGATTCCCGCAACGTAGCGCCGATGAGAACGGCATCAAAGAGAGCGGCTTCGTCACCGATGGCACGAGAGAGATTTGTGCCGGCGAGCCTGGCACGCCGAAGATCGGCTCCGGAAAGGTTACTGTCTTCTAAGGTGGCTTTGGAAAAGTCAGCCCCAGCAAGGCTGGCTTGAGCGAGAGTGATCCGAGACAGGTTCGCTTGCCGCAGGATGGCGCCTTCGAGGTTCGCCCGTTCAAGATTCGCGTCGGCGAGTGTTGCACGGGTCAGGTTCGCTTCGCAGAGCTCCAGGCGCTTGGCATTCGGGTTACGGCGATAGTCCACCCAACGTTCGTGTGAACGGACCATGGTTTGCAACGTTTTGGCTGGTACGACCTTCTTCTTGTAGAGGCTTTTGCAAAGAGGAACGGCGGGTGAAGCTGGTTGGGGGCTAGACGAGCCAGCGGCCTCGGCCTCTGTGGCGGCGAATGCGATGAGAAGGATGATTGTCACACAGACGGTTGGTATGGAGCGGTGCGTCATCTCGTGTCTCCTTTTGCGTTAGAGGCTGCGGTCGACTGCCTGGGCCAGGCTCTGTAAATCCGGAGAAATCTGAACGTCATAGGACGGCCCAATCTCAAGAGCCCGGAGCGATTCGGGGAGTTGTCCTAACTGCGCGGCCGCATACTGTCGAACCTCACCCAAGTCGGGTGCTAATTCAAGGCGGCGCCCTTCTTTCATGACAGGTCGCAGCAGCGGTTCTCCTGGTCGGCGATCACGGTCCGTCGTGACAATGTCGTGGCTCAAACGCGTGTCAGGCGCAAGATATCGATAGACATGTTTGCGGCCGGGCCAAGTGGCCTTGCCCTCCGATCGCTTCCGAGTGGGTCGTCCCGCATATTCTTGTAGCTTATACGCACAGTCTAGTGAGGGGGCATCCGATGAGGTCGTCATGGCCGTGCCAACGGCGAAGCTGTCAATCGGTACATCATTTCGGACTAGGTCTTTCAGACGATATTCATCAAGATTACCGCTGGCGAGGATCTGTGCCTGGTGCAATCCGCCCTCGTCCAAGATACGGCGGACTTTCCGGGCATGCTCGGCCAAATCGCCGCTGTCGAGGCGAACTCCTTTCACAGAAATTCCCCTTGCGTTGAGCTTGGGTGCCAACGAGATGACTTTTCGCGCGGCAGCTTCGGTATCGTACGTGTCGATCAGGATGACGACATTCTCTGGGTGAGCTCGGGCAAAATGCTCGAACGCGAGGAGCTCATCCTCGTGGGCCTGCACGAATGAATGCGCCATGGTACCGTAGAGAGGAATCCCAAAGACCTTACCCGCCAGTACGGTCGCAGTTCCGGCAAAACCGGAGAGGTAACTTGCTCGCGCGGCAAGAAGGCCTGCTTCGGCACCGTGAGCGCGGCGCAATCCAAAATCGATGAGTGGCTTCCCTCCCGCGACGAGTACCGACCGTGCCGCTTTGGAGGCCACCATGGTCTGGAAGTTCAAGAGGTTCATGACACGGCTTTCCACGAGCTGGGCTTGTGGAAGTGGCGCGGCGACCCTGAGGATCGGTTCATGGGGGAAGAAGACCGTTCCTTCGGCCATCGCGTCCACATCTCCAGTAAACCGCAGCGTTTCCAGGTAATGAAGGAAGCTCGAGCTGAACCGTCCGGATTGATCAAGCCAGAGGAGTTCCTCCTGCGTCACATGTAGTTCCGTGAGATAGTTCAGTACTTGTTCGAGACCGGCCGCGACTAAGAAGTTCCGGTTGGCAGGCAGTTTACGGACAAAGAACTCGAACACGGCCGGTCCAGTCATTCCCTGTTCCAGATAGGCCTGGGCCATCGTGAGCTCATACAGGTCCGTCAGCAGGGCACTGGTCAAGGGATTCATGCTTCAAGCATCTCCAACTGAACAGGTATAGCTCCCAGGCCGATCATTTCCTCTTCGGCGCGACGACCGTCATCAGGACGAAGATTGACGGCTTTGATGCCGTCCATCAACAGACAGACGGCATACCCTTTCGTTCGAGCGTCCTTGACCGAATGAAGGACGCAATAGTCGGTCGCCAAGCCACCGACGAACAGACGCCGTACGGACAGGTCTCGCAACTGGCGATCCAAGCTCGTATTCTGGAATGCTGAATAGGCTTCTTGGTTTCGGTCGGTGGCCTTGTAAATGATGACGGCGGAATCCGGAGTTGGAAACGACGTTGGCGGCAAAGAGCCGGGAGAACCGGCGACACAATGCACAGGCCACACTCCTCCTTGAGACACGAACGAGCCGTGGTCAGACGGGTGCCAATCACGCGTCAGAAAGATGGGGAGACGGCACCCTTGAAATCGACGGATATAGGTCTCCAAAATCGGAAGAATCTCCTCACCGCCCCTTATCCCGAGTGCTCCTCCCGGCAAGAAATCGTTCTGTATGTCTGCGATGAGCAACGCATCAGAGGGTATCAGGGAGATCTTACGAGCCATTGCAAAGTTGAGGAATCTGCTGATCCGTGGACCTTTCGATTTTCTGGCTTGAATCAACAGGTCATCAGATCGTCAAATCATCAGATCAGTTATCGTGCCTGCTCTGACAACAAGCGAATGTACGCCACGACATCCTGCATTTCCCCGTCGGTGAGTTGTCCGCGCCATGCATGCATCGGGCTGAAGACAACGCCGTGCTCGATCGTCCGCAGCAACTCTTCGTCTGATTTGAGGAACGATTGGAACCGTTGAAAATTGGCTGGAGGGATTTTCAGAGATGCAGCGCCGGGTCCATCTCCTCGACCGGTCGGCCCATGACAGGTCCGACAGTGACGTTCATACACGGCTTTACCACGCACCATGTCGGGCGGATAGTCTTGGGCGGAAGCAGAGGAGATCGTTGAACCGCTCATCATGCAGAACCCGAAGAGCCCTCCTACAAGAAGTCGTCGTAGGTACTTCTGCGGGGCCGTCATCATCGTGCTAGCTCTTCTTCGTCGTGTGAGCGATGAATGGGCTGAAGAGTTGCTGCAGTTTCTTGCTGCCGCATGCCGGACATGAAACGGCTCCTGTTTCATGCTCCTTTAAGGTCACTACGATCAACGACTCTTTCCCACAATCTAAACACTTATAGTCGTACATCGGCATGGTGGGCACCCTTTCAATTATGATCCGAACATTACCCGAAAATCATGAGTGGATAGGTTCCCTGGTGCAACAGCGCATGTGACACACTGCCGAGCACCATGCGGGCGATGCCTCGGCGCCCGCGTGACCCTACCAGAATAAGGTCCGTATGAGAGACTGTGGCTTCTTCAAGAATTCCATCAACCGGAGTGCCCAACTTAGCCGACACCCGAGTTTGGTAGCCCCATTCTCGTAGCTTGGCGGCGGTTTCCTCGAGGAAGTCTTTCCCTCTGTTGAGGGAATGGGTTTCCATATGCTCAGCCGAGACGGCATCTACCGGCCAGGGTGGCCTGGTATGGGGGAGGACGGTGAACAGGGTGATGGTGATCGCTTCCCGAAAAGGTTTCTGCTGCAGAAAAGCCAGGGCCTGCTCTGCGTCGTAGCTCCCTTGCAGGGGTAGCAGAATATGATGAAGTGCCTTCAAGGGGCCGGGAAGGATCAGCTTGGCGCCTGTCCCGAACGTCAATACTCTGTGGGAGACACTACCCACGAGCCGTTCCTTGATCGGTCCAAGCCCTCTGCTGCCGAGGAGAGTCAGTCCTACGTTGAGTTGTTCGGCCATTGCCACGATTTGATCCGCTGGAGGTCCGACAACCAGATGCTTGGTCGCCGGCCCGGCATCCAATGGGAGCAACGACACGATGCGATCTAAGAGACGCGTCCCGTCGTCGCGCATGTTGCGCTCAACGGTTTGGTACATCTCTTGAGCGACCTCTGGCATCATTAACGGGTACGCCGGGTGAGGGACGTCGAGCACATGCAGGATATGCAGCGCTTCGGCTCGAGCCAGGTACTTGAGGGATCGCACAGCCTCATAGGAGTTGTCGGAACCGTCAACAGCCAGCAAAAGTTTCATAAGAGGCCTCACTGACAATCTGCAGGACAGAAGAAAACTAAATAGACCACAATCGCTACACCCACCCCCCCGGCTCCGAGCAGAAGCCACCGTGCTCTTGTCATCGTTCCCCGAACTGCTAATAGGTAACAGCAAGTCCGATGCCGATCCACAACAGCCTGAACTCATGCCTGAAGGTGAGCGAAGGAGGGGTTAGATTAGGACCGATGTTGCCTTCTGCCACAAGGGACTAAAGACCGCTGTAGCAGAGCGCCCCTGCTTAAGGAGACAGATCAGGCAGATTCATGGTCGATAGCTGGCTTAAGTATAGAGAAACAACATCAAACCTCCGGTATCTCCAAACTCTCGCCCATCACCGCCAGTCCATCTTGAGTGGCACCGCGCTTGCTCAAATCTTAGTCAGGAGGATCGTTCATGGGACGAGATTCGAATCTCTTCAAGACCATCCTGGTTCCGGTTGATTTCTCTCCTTGTTCAGTAGAGGCGTTCCGGGTTGCATGTCATATGGCGCGTCTCTGCGGGGCGGCGATTCTGGTCTTGCATGTGATCGACACCAGTGCGCTTGCTGCGTTCAATCGGCTGGGTTTGCTCGCCGTCCCGTCTGATGCCACCGCACAGCGCCGCCGATTACGCCACCATGCCCGCTTGAATGTGCGGCAATTGTTGGAGTCGAAAGAGGCTGAGACCGTGAAGGTCACTCGTATGATCGTGGAAGGGGCACCGTTCGTCGAGATCACCAAAGTTGCGCGCACGGGGAACATTGATTTGGTCGTGATGGGGTGCTACGGCGGCCGATCCGGCAGTGTAGATAAGATTTTCTTTGGTAGCACGGCAGAAAAGGTCGTTCGTACGGCGGGTTGTCCGGTCTTAACTGTCCCGCTTCCGGCATCCGCTTCTCAGCGAGGGGCGCCGCGTTGAAGAGGAGAGGGAGGAGATCATGACTTATGAGCAACGTCGTACGCAGTGGCGGATGTTAGGAACGGTTCTCTCTGTGGCTTGCCTGGCTTGGGTCTCTTGGGTCTATGGCGGGATCCTTCTTGCGCAATCTGAACAGGTGGTGGAAGTGACGATTAAGGATTATCGGTTTGTGACGAAGCAGAGTACGTTGCGACTGGGATTCCCCACAGTCATCAAGGTACGCAACGAAGACGCGGAGCGACACGATTTCAGTTCAACGATGTTTGAAGGTATTCCGACTCAGATCGAGAAGGACGGGGTCATTGTGTACGGTCGTGGACTGGGGGGAGTCTTCCTCGGCCCGAAACGGGAGGCGACGATTCGATTTGACATGACGCGACCGGGTCGGCACGCTTTTCGATGCTCCATCCACCCGACGATGGGCGGTGAGTTGCTTCTTCTTAGTGCGGAGGCGGTGTGACGCTGTCTGAAAGCGCAGTGAGACTGCTCTTGGCGACCGACGGATCGCGGGGATCAGCGATTGCGGCGGATTATGCCTTTTCGCTAGCCCGATCATGGGGTGCCTCGCTGACCGTGATGAATGTGTTGGAGTTCCAGCCTGGGCTTGATCCAGAGAATTCTGTGAATCAACTGTATTTGACCGAACTGATGAAACAGGCGACGAATGAGTTGATCGAGCTCAAGGCCCGGGCAGTCGATCGAGGGATTTCCGCACACACAAGTATTGCCACAGGTATTCCAAGTGAAGAAGTCCTCTCGGCGGCAGTCGAGGATACCCCAGATCTGATCGTTGTAGGCACGAGAGGGAGATCCGGTCTCAAGCACGTGCTGCTGGGAAGTACGGCTGAACGGATTATCCGGGGGGCGCCCTGCCCGGTTTTGGCTGTGCGCGCCCAACCATATGGGGAAGAACAGGCCGTGGGAAGCCGACGCGATCCCACGCACCTCGAACGAATCCTGGTGCCGGTTGATTTTTCCGACTGCTCGCTTGATGCATTGGAATATGCAGCGCTGGTCGCGCAACGATCAAAGGCCGCTCTCAAGCTTCTTCATGTGTTGGAGCCAATTTCGTACGGACTAGACTTTACGCTTCCCCACAAGGCAAAACGAGATTCGATCAAGGCAGGGCACACGAAACGGTTATCGGATCTCGTATCAGCGCTTACTTCCGCAGGCATCCCGTCCGAATTCTTGATGTTGGGCGGACTGCCGACCGATTCTATCCTCGACGCGGCTCGGAAGCAGCCGGCCGACTTGATTGTGATGGGGACTCATGGGCGACGCGGGTTGTCCCATGCGTTGTTCGGCAGTATTGCGGAGTCGGTCCTTCGAAAGTCTTCGTGCCCTGTTCTGATGGTCCGTAGTCCAAAGTTTCGCCTCGGCCATCGGCGCGTCGTTTCAGGTCAATCCAGTTCAACCAACGTGTAACCGAGGAGCGAGTTATGAGTGAGGTCCATGAAGCTCGGGAGTGAACGAGCGGCAGGTTTTTGGACTCCGAGACCTCCGTCCCTCGATGCCATGCTGGCTCGGCTCGAATCGCTGTCGCGCAAGCCGACATTCGCCCTGCAGCGGGAGATCGCACTGGCACGGACGCTCAGACCCTACCTGGGAGGAGTCGCCGGCAGAATCGTCGTGCCCCTCGCACAAGAAACCGACCTCGCCAACCTCTTGCTCCTCTGCGATTTCTATCCCGAAGATGGACAGTTGACGCTCATCGAACAACTACGGGATGTCATCACCGAACACATCTCAGATGAAGAGCGGCAGTGGCTCGATCCGCTCAAGCATTCCTATCTCGATCTGCTGGAACTGACCGCCACACCGAAGCCTGGAGAAGAGCTGACCGTGCGGTCGATCGGCGATCGAACCTCGTTTGTGGTGCCCGGCGTCGAATCCCTCAAGGATGCCGTGGCGGGACAGGTCTTACTGGCCCGCGTGATTTGCAACCCGGATACCGCCGAATCAGGTAAAGCGGTGTGGGCAGGCGGCGGAATCATCCTTTCGCAAGTCGATGCCAAAGCGCTGATCGAGATCACCGCCGAATGGCGCCGGGAGATGGAGATGAGTTCCGGATCATTTGCGTTAGGCGAGTGGAAGGAGTTTGCCAAGCGGTTCGGGCACATGCTGCTCTGGGCGTTCGCACAGCTCCGTATGGATGCGCTGGTAGACGCGGTCGTCCATATTCGCTATCGCCGTCCCGATGGGCAGCCCTATCTCTATGCCGTGGCCCTGTACGACCATCATGAATATCGATTCTTTGTCGATGGGTTATCCGAAATCAGGGACCTTGAGGCGGGGAAGACGCCGCCCTTATCTGGAAGGCCAGGCCAGGCCGGTTCGTTTCCACCTGTGAGCACCTGGGTGCAGCGGGATCGAAGCGGCGGGTCCGACCTCGTTGTTGCGAAGGTGACGTTGACGTCGTCGCAACTCATGGTGGAATGCGATGGTCCGGAGCGGCTTGACCAGATCAAACATCGACTTGCGGCGACGTTTGGTTTTTCGCTCCATTTTCGAGACGAGACGGTGACACCACCGGTCCGGCAACTGTCAGTGACTGAACTCAAGTCGGACGAACCGGCCACGTTGGTCGTGACGGAGGAAGAAGATCGTGGGCTGCTCAACCAGTTTCTGGGAAAAGCCTATCTAGAGTGGTCGGACCAGCCTCATCTCGCGCTGAGTCGTGAGACTCCTCGACACGCGGCTGCGTCTCCGGCCTTGCGGGGGAAGGTAGGTGACTTGATCGAAGAAATGGAGCAGCATGATCTGGGCCGTCAACGTTGTGGCCAAATCGCCTTCAATTATAATCGTCTTCGTGGACAGGTAGGAATAGAGGAAAAGCCTGAGTGACCAATGGTATCCACAAAAGCCGTTATCCATCGCGCCTTGAGACCGCACGGCTTGCCTCTTGATGAATATGGAGTATACAACCATGCCACAGACTAGGAACCAGCTGGAGGGCTCGTTGGGAATCAGTCGAAGGAGCAACAGATGACGGAACAGCGAACAACAGTCGGCGTTCTCGTCGGCGGGGGACCGGCACCTGGGATCAATAGCGTGATCGGCGCAGCTACGATCCGCAGTATTCTCGGAGGCTCGGATGTGCTCGGTATCATCGATGGGTTCAGGTGGCTCATGGAAGGGAGCACCGGACAAGTGCGTCCACTCTCCATCGAGGAGATCAGCCGGATCCACTTTCGGGGCGGATCGTATTTGGGCACCTCTCGGGCCAACCCGACGAAAAGTGCGGAGTTGCTCGACAACGTCTTGTTCGCCCTGTCGAGGCTCGGGGTCACGCGTTTGATCACGATCGGCGGGGATGATACGGCGTTTTCGGCCATGAAATTGGAGGAGCGGTCGGGCGGTCGTCTACAAGTCGTTCACGTTCCCAAGACGATCGACAACGATCTGGATCTTCCTCATGGGATTCCCACGTTCGGGTTTCAAACCGCCCGTCACTTTGGGGTCGAGATCGTGAAGAATCTCATGGTGGACGCCCGCACCACGACACGCTGGTACCTGGTCGTGACCATGGGCCGCAAGGCCGGACATCTGGCATTGGGGATCGGGAAGGCGGCCGGGGCCACACTGACGATTATTCCAGAGGAGTTTGGAGACCGTCCGGTGAGGCTCCAACGGGTCGTGGATCTCCTGATAGGGGCTATCGTTAAGCGGCGTGAGCACGGGCAAGCAGATGGAGTGGCGGTGCTGGCAGAAGGGTTGATCGAAATTCTCGATCCTCATGATCTGGGCGGCTTGGAGCATGTTGAGCGGGATGAGCACGGTCATATACGCATGACGGAAGTGGACGTGGGCGACGTCTTGCGGCGTGAACTGACGAAGCAGCTTAACTCACTGGGCTTGTCTACGACCCTTGTGGCGAAGAATGTTGGATATGAGCTTCGTTGCGCCGATCCCATTCCCTATGATATCGAGTACACGCGTGACCTTGGCTATTGCGCCGCGCAGTATCTGTTGGACGGTGGGACGTCGGCCATGGTCTCGATTCAGAATGGGGGGTTCACCCCAATACCCTTCAAGCACATGGTGGATTCCTCAACCGGACGGACCAAGGTCCGAATGGTGGATATCGATTCACAATCCTATCAGATCGCTCGTCAGTACATGATTCGGCTCACGGAGGACGATCTGAACAACCCCGACCTGTTGGGTCGATATGCCGCGTTGAGTGGTCTGCCCGCTGAGGCGTTCAAAGAGCGGTTCAGCGGAGTGCACTGAACGCACGAGTGATAGTTCGTCGAAAAACAATAAAAGGATATCCAACATGAAAATTCTGGCGACGACGGATGGGTCCAAATACGGCAGATGGGCGATTGAATGGCTGGCAGACATGCCATTTATTATCCAGCCGGTTGTTCGTGTTCTGCATGTGGTCGACGTGGCGAGTGTTCGGGCCCCGTTTATGGTGCAACCGATCATGGCCGGTACGGAGCGCTATGTCCAGTCGGAAGTCAACCGGCTGGAAAAGGCCGCCAAGGCGGCGAAAGAAGAGTCGGTCGCCTTGCTGGCTAAGTTGGGCTTGAGTGGAGGAGTCACGGTGGAGCGAGGCGCCGTGGCCGACACCATCATGAAATATGCGGAGCGCGGAGCGAGTCTTCTCTCAATCGGCTCTCGTGGGCTGGATGCCTTGGATCGCTTTATGCTGGGCAGTGTCTCCAATCATGCGATCCACCACGCACCTTGTTCCGTCCTGGTAGTGAAAGAACGTCCTCGACCTGTCAGACGCATCGTCTTTGCGATCGACGGGTCGGCTGCGTCAGATAAGGCGTTAAAGTTTCTCATGCGCCAAATGAATCCGACACCCGATGGTCCGGATCACGAACCGGTGCTGGTCACCGTGGTACATGCGATGCCCTATTTGAAGTATCCAGAGGTAAAAGAAGCCGGAAAGGGGTTGATGCGGCGATATGGAGATAAGCTGGAGAAATCAGGCTTCCAGATCCGAGAGGCCCTGAAGCTGGGAAAACCAGCCGATGAAGTTCTGACCGTGGCGAAACGGGAGAAGGCGGATCTGATTGTGACCGGAGCCAAGGGACTCGGCGCAATCAGTCGTGTACTGCTCGGCAGCGTGTCCACCCGTGTCGTTCAGCATGCCCATTGTGGGGTACTCGTGGTTCGCTGATTGGGTAATCCATAGGGAATAATGACCCTAGAGATGGGGTTGACGGGAATGACTAAAGCGCAATAGACTACGCCCCTCGCCGAATGAACATATAGGGAGAGGGGGGTTGTCATGTCAGCACTACCGAAGATCGACCAGGACTCACTCCCTGATCGTTTGGTGACGGGGCTTTCCAAAATAGGTTTGGCGATGAAGAGCCGAACTTGGAGACGAAAGGGCCGGCAAGGTATCGGTCCCTTACAAATTCAAGTCCTGACGTTTCTCCGGTCTCGGCCGAACCATTCGGCGACCGTTTCAACGATTGCGCGGGAACTTTCTGTCAAGCTACCCACCGCCTCTGAGGTCATCCGAACGCTTGAACAAAAACGGTTGGTCCGCCGCCGCCGCCGTGAAGTTGATAACCGCGTCGTGACCGTGCACCTTACCTCGCTGGGTGCAAAAGCCGGTCACGTAGAAAACCGATGGCCTGAAATTCTGGCGTCGGCGACCGAGAATCTGTCGACGCAGGAACAGGTCGCTCTCCTGACGGTGCTTGTGAAGCTGATTCGCGCGCTTCAATTGCAAGGAGAAATTCAGGTCGCACGGATGTGCGTGTCGTGCGAACACTTCCGATCCCAGGCTCATGAGAATTCGCAATCGCCTCACCACTGCGGTTTCTACGACATTGCGTTTGGAGATGACGCCTTCCGCCTCGATTGTCCGGAATATGTGGAAACGGCGATGGAGGATTCTCCCGAGAAGGTGAATGTTTCCGAGACGGCGAAGGTAGCTCAATCCGCTCTGGCCTGATCGTGGGTGTGTTCAGCAACAGTTACTGTCCTGATTTATCGATGGTTTTTAGGTAGAGTGGTCGGTCCTTCTCAATTTCCCCGGTCAAGTCTTCCAAGGCCAACCGTAGTGCTGTTTCGATGGGGACGCGGTCGGAATCTGTCACCCATCGCACCGACGAACCTGCCACCGTGTGTTCAACGCGATAAGAGTTGATGGGCTGTTCAGTTTCACTCATCTCCCCTTGTAGGACGATCCGGTAATGATAGAGACCTCGTAGGGAGGTGAGGGACAGTTTAGTGGCCACGCGAAGTGTGAGGTCACCTGGCTCACCTGAAACAGATGCAAAGATGCCGCGTTGTTGTAAGTAGCCCAAGATTGCCTGGTCGAGATTGGACTGCGACCATTTCAGCAGCGTGATGCCTGGCCGATGGTCGGCGCCTTCCAGTGAGGGAGCGCCGGCGATGAGTTGAAGACTTCGCGGAATCCTGACGGATGAAGGCTCGTCCGGAAGCGGTGCGACATGAATTCTGTGCACACAGCTTGTGCACGCTATCCATAGAGAAACCAGTAGAATGATGACCTGGGTCGGGAAAGACATGTGCAGTCGACTAAAAGGGAAATCGCCTCGCTGGAGCCGAGATCTCAATGATCAAGGAGTCGGCTCTGGAGCGGGTTCTGACACGATCTCCAAATCGTTCAACGCTCGCGCGGCTTGTTCTCGGTACACATGCTCTGTCGGGTCTGTATATGTGTCAATCACACGTTGATAGGATGCACGAGCCTTCTCCGGTTGCTGCTTGATCGCGAAATATTGTCCCAAGACGATCCAATTTTGGGCAGCTGTTTCTCTGGCTGTTTTCATCAGGGCGAACTCCCGCTCGACCTGCGTTGTCCCTTGTCCCTGACCTCGTTTCACGACCATTTCAGCCATGTGATCCGCCATAACTTCAATCTGTTCGTTCTCGTGAACGGCGGCACCCACTCGATTGGCCTTGAGGTGACCGTAAAAGTCTCCAACGTGAGTCTTAATGATGTCGGCTCGTCGCTTATAGGAGTCTTGTGCGCAACCGAACACAACTAACAGAAACCATGCGATGACACAAGTTGTTCGGGAAGAGAAGGAATGTGGTGCGATCATTGCGGCCCTCAAGGGTAAAAAGACTAAGGCTGTATTGAATTCACGGAGTCTAACATATCGCTTTCCATGCGAGCACTAGCCCCATCGGTGGGGAATTGGGACGCATTTCTCCCCGGTTATCGTAAGCAGAAGAGATGCCCCTTGAACCTCTTACGAGCGCTGCGCTATCTTAATGCCCGGTTTCTAGATGACAAAGATTCTTGAGGAAGTATGTGGTAGAAGGGTGGGCCTTCGAACAAAGAGGAGGGTGATATGGGAAAGAGCTTAAAAGGGACCAAGAGTCACGACAATCTGAAGCATGCGTTTGCAGGAGAATCTCAAGCCAACCGTCGGTATCTGTATTTCGCTCGTCGAGCGGATATCGAAGGTTATCCGGACGTCGGCGGACTTTTCCGGGATACCTCGGAGGCAGAGACCGGTCACGCCTTCGGCCACATGGATTTCTTGAAAGAAGTCGGTGATCCAGCGACTGGTGTGCCCATGGGCAACACGGATGCGAACCTCAAGTCGGCTATCGAGGGCGAAACATACGAATATACACAGATGTATCCGGGAATGGCGAAGACGGCGCGGGACGAGGGGTTTCCTGAGTTGGCCGAATGGTTTGAGACGTTGGCGAAAGCCGAACGGTCTCACGCTAACCGGTTTCAAAAGGGGTTGGATAGTCTGAAGGCCTAATAGCCTGGGTATCAGCGCACGTTCAGCGGTCAGTTTTCGGCGATGTGGCAGGAATCCATCGACGAAGGCTGGCCGTTTAACGTTTTGAGGGAAAGAGGAACGATGAAAGGTCTCAGTCTCATGCAACCGGTCGATGCCAAGCAGTTGGAGAAAGAAACCCTGCGGATCTATGAAGTCTGCGATGGTTGCCGACGCTGCTTCAATCTGTGCCCCTCGTTCAATACCCTGCTGGATCGGATTGATGTGTATGAAGGCGATGTTGCCAAGCTGACTCCCAGCGACCACCATCAAGTCGTCGACGAATGCTACTATTGCAAGCTCTGCTTCAATCATTGCCCGTATACCCCGCCGCATCACTATGAAATCGATTTTCCGCATTTGATGGTCGTCTGGAAGAAGCGCTTGGCTGCTGAGCGCGGCGTCCGATGGAGGGATCGCCTGCTCACCATGACGGATACGATTGGAAAACTAGGAAGTGCCACGGCCTGGATCACGAACAATCTGTTGGAAAACCAATTCGTGCGTCGTGTCCTTGATCGGGTGATGGGCCTGCATCAAGACCGTCGGCTTCTGCACTTTTCACGTGAGACGTTTCCCAGTTGGTTCGGCCGTCGAACTACGACGACTTCCGACAAACCACCTGTTCGCAAGGTCGCGTTATTTGCCAGCTGTCTGGTGAACTACCAAGTGACAGATGTGGGTAAGGCAACGGTGCAGGTGTTGGAGAAGAACGGCGTGCAGGTCGTGGTGCCGCCTCAGCGCTGTTGCGGGATGCCGAGCTTCGATATCGGCGACACGCAAGCGATTCAACAAGCTGCGCGAAGCAACGTCGCGTCATTGCATCCGTGGGTGCTGGAAGGCTACGATGTTGTGGTTCCGACTGCCAGTTGCAGCTTAATGTTAAAACGCGAATATCCAGAGCTTCAGCCAGATGAGCAGACCAAACAGGTCGCCGAGCGGACGTTCGATATCTGCGAATACCTCATGGGGATGAAAAAGGCCGGCCATCTGGCGACCGATTTCACCATGAAGCCTGGGCGAATCGCGTATCAGATTCCGTGCCATTTGAGAGATCAGAATATCGGATTTAAGTCGAAGGAACTTATGGAGTGCGCCGGTGCGCAGGTCGAGGTCATCGAACAGTGTTCTGGACATGATGGTGCCTGGTCGGCCAAAACGGAATTTTTCCCCCTGTCGATGAAAATCGCCGGGAAGGCTGTCCGTGCGATAGAACAAGCCCAACCCGACCTGATCGCTTCGGATTGTCCGCTTGCCGGATTACAGTTGGATCAGGCCGGGGCGTCGACGCGTGAGTCGGGTACAACGGTGCTCCATCCGATACAGGTTGTCCGCAATGCCTATGGGTTACCCGCCTAGCAATAAAAACGAAGGTCAGGCTGCACCAGGTCGGACCGAAGACTGTGAGGAAATTCGATGAAGGCTCTCACGGCAGACGAGCTCATCTCGATTGAAGAGTATGATCGGAGACGCGAGTCGTTTCGGGCGAGCATCATCATGCTGAAACAGCGGCGCCGAATTTCCGTTGGCCCATTGATGACCTTGGTGTTCGAAAATCGGGAAACGCTCAGGTTTCAGATCCAGGAAATGATCCGAGCGGAGCGGATTGTCGATCCAGCCAAGATTCAAGATGAGTTGGAAGTGTATAATGCACTGCTGCCCGATCCTGGGGAATTGAGCGCCACGCTCTTGATTGAAATCACCGACGAAGCGGACGTCAAGGAAAGACTAGATCAATTCATGGGTCTGGATCATGGCAACAAAGTCGCGATCATTGCTGGTGACGAAGTGGTCTTCGGCGAGTTTGAAGGCGGCCGGAGCCATGAGACAAAGATCAGCGCCGTTCATTTCGTGCGCTTTAGACCGACTGTGACGATGAAGCGAACCTTTGCGGACCTTACTCGACCGGTGACTATTCAAGTGGACCATGGTGGCTATCAGCATGAAGTTTCGGTCTCAGGCACGATGAGAGAAGAGTGGCTTGCCGACTTGCAAACCACGATCAAAGAGTAACCGCTGAACGCTGATTTTTTAACCCAGTACTCAGGCGTCAGTACGTGAGGATGATGCCCACTGTTCTGTTGACCAAACGCATCGAATTCGCCGCCGCTCACCGCTATATGCGGCCGGAGTGGGACGAGGGTAAGAATCGTACAGTATTCGGCCGTTGCTACAACCCTCCTGCTCACGGGCATAACTATCTGTTGGAGTTGACCGTTTCCGGCGAGATTGATCCGAAAACCGGCATGGTCGTCAACCTGTTCGATCTCAAGCGTGTACTCCTCGATGTGATCGAAGAATTCGACCACAAGAACCTGAACCTCGATATGCCCTATTTCAAGGATAGGATTCCCACATCAGAGAATTTTGCGCATGTACTATGGGCGAAGTTAGCCACGCAACAAGATATCGGAACTCTACATACGCTTCGGCTGTGTGAAGATGAAGATCTCTATGCCGTGGTCACTGCGGCAGACGGTCGAGAGATGGCCACCGTCACAAAGCGGTATACGTTTAACGCTGCCCAAGAAGCCAATCAAGGACGGGATTGGGATTGTTTTGTGACGGTGCGAGGACGAATCGATCCGACGACTGGCATGGTAACCGATATTGGGGCATTGGATCAGCTGGTAGAGGATAAGGTCATCAAGAAATTCGATAAGCAAAACCTGTCCCTTGTTCTCAATCGGCAGAGCGTCTCAGGAGAAGATCTGGCTCGAAACATTTTCCAGGAACTTGCCCCATGCATCACGCAGGGAACCCTCACCAACGTTCGATTGGTTCCATCCCGCGACCTGGTCTACGAAGTGACGGCCTAGCGTCTCCTGCATACCACGAGGGGACGTCCATCTAGAAAAGGGCGCAATTTGTGCGTGTGTTAGGCTGGATCAATGCCCTGATTGCTTGTGTTGGTGTTGTGTTTACTCTGAGCCTGCGGATTCGCCCTTGGTCTGCCGTGGAGTGAAGCGAGCGGCTTGGGCATCCTGTTCCGGCATCCTGAGGAAGACCATGATTCCCGTATCCGGATTGATCGTAAACGTTCCGGATCCTTTCATCACGTTGTTCCCGGACGGTTCCAAATCGACCTGAGTGCGGGCTTTCTCGGTTCCATGTTGAATGGTGGCCTTGGCCTTCGCCCCATCAGTGGGGATGCCCTTGTCTGAATGATCCGTCACGTATAGGGTCAGCTCTCCATCCGTCGCGATCAGTTCGAGGTGATAGGGCCCGGCAGCGAGCGCTTGTCCGCCGTGGAGGGCCTTGACGGGACCGGATTCCTTCGCCTTGTGGGCGCCAACCGGCACTGTCCCGAGGAGTAGTGCGCTTAGAGCTATACAACCCAGCAGATGTTTCATGATCCATCCTCCCAGAAAGCCGGTTTCATCTCAATGCAGAAGCCGGTGGTGAACATCAATGCTTCGGCGGATGGTGGTGATGGTGATGCTCGCCGTCATCGGTTTTTGCTGGATCCTCCTGAGGTTTCTCGCTCGGGTCGGTTTTCGGTTTAAGCGGCATGAAACGGGCGGCATCAACCCTACTGAAGCAGGTGGTCTGAAATCAGTGCGACGAGTTCGGCCGGCTCAACGACTCCTTCGCGCGTCAACAATAACTTACCATGCGCGAAGAAATGAGTGGTGGGGTAGGTTTCGAATGTGTGGGTCTTTTTGATTTCTCGACAGCGACCGGGCACATGCATCTTAGCCTTGCCGACCTTCAAGTCGGGGAACTTCGCAGCCACCTCTTCGAGGATAGGGTCGTAGACCTTGCAGGGTTCACACGTGGCGAGACCATAGGCCACAACCGCCGCTGGTGCGTGGGTGAACTCCTGATAATTGGCATCACTGACGTCGAGGACGGTCCCAGCCATATTGTCGTCAATTTATCACGAAGAAAGTCCGAAAGCTGGAAAGCCAAATACTACGCGGCCTTCCAACCTTCAGACTCCTTGACTGTGAACTAGTTCAGCTTCGAGAGCGCGTCGAGAATCTCCTTATCCTCGCGCGCCGTTTTGATCTCCTGCACCTTCACGTAGGCGACCTTGCCGTTCTTGTCGACGATCACCGTTGCCCGCTTGGAGCAGTTCAGCGGCTCGAAGTAGAGACCGTAGGACTTCGCGGTGGTCCGGTGCACATCGGACAACAAACGGTGTTTCAGGTCCAAGGAGTCCGCCCAGGCCTTGTGTGAAAAGAAGCTGTCGCAGCTCACGCCGAACAGCTCGGCGTTCGCGGACTGAAACTTGGGGAAGTCATCAGTCAAACACTTGTTTTCACCCTGGCAGACAGGACTCCAATCCAACGGATAGAAGCAGAGCACGACGTTCTTCTTGCCTTTGTAGTCGCTCAACTTCACGTCTTTCTGGTCCTGATCCTTCAGATTGAAGTCCGGTGCCGTATCGCCCGCCTTGATTTCCGGTGCTACGTCGCTCATCACAAACCTCCTTATAAGACTGTATGGGTGATTGCTGTACTGAGGTCTCGAATTGGAAGGACCCCACGGCCACTTGCACTTAAACTTTGTACCCCGTGTTTTAAAAGCTTGTCAACAGTCTGGAGGAGCCGGTGAAGGATGAGGAGCGGTAATCGGTTGAGTCATCAAAGAAATCACGAACTTTTCAGCTCTCGGAATCCCAACATCCGTCCAGCTGGTGCGGCAGTTCGATAGTGGCTGATGTGAACCACACGACCAACCTGAGGAAGATCGAGCGATGTTCCAACTTTGGGAGAATGTCCCACCCGTAGCAATTCACCAGAGGATGCAGAGAGAATTTCCTGTGCGGTGCTTTCGGAGAGTCCCTTACTCGTGAAGACTTCAACTTCGTCCAGTCCGAACTTGCTCAATCCCAGCGAATAGGACCACACGTGGCCGTCGTGGGACGTGTCGTCGTGAACGATCGATAGGTGGTCATCGAGGACAAAGCTCGCGAGCGCGCGTTGCTGCCAGTCCGACGGATTGATGTACGCCTGTGTGATGACATCGTACGCCGTGCCTTGCGACAAGAGAGTCAAGCATCGAGCCAATCGGGCCGCAAGTAGGATGGTATCGGGCATGTCCCGTGGCGAAGCCACAGATGGGGCGACCGCGCCCATGAGATCGTGTTCCCAGGTCAGTTGCTTCATAACTTCGGCGACATGACTCATCGGCAATGGCATCACGACATGGGCCGACCAGGGACCATGCGTGGCTTGCCAGGATTCGGCTGCACCTTCTTCGTGGCGGACGCCCAGAGGACCGCCGAACTCGCGGTCATAGAGCGCCTTGACCTCGTCGGTCGTGGGAGCGGTATCTCGGTAGCCCACAAAGTATAGAGGTGGGCGTTTGGCGGACGGCTTGGGGGATTTTTTGCGAATCCTCATGCTAAGACTCGTGCCGACCTCATTTCCCGGCTTTCCGTGCCTTTCGGCGGTCATCCGGGTTCAACAGGCGCTTGCGTAGGCGGAGGTTCTGCGGAGTGACCTCGACCAGCTCATCGGCTCCGATGTATTCCAGCGCGAACTCAAGCGTCATGTCTCGTGGAGGGGTCAGCACCAATGCTTCGTCGGAACCGGATGCGCGCATGTTGGTGAGATGTTTTTCTTTGCATACGTTCACATCGAGGTCTTCGTCGCGGCTGTTTTGCCCGACGACCATTCCCCGATAGACGTCCACGCCCGGACCGATGAACATCGTACCGCGTTCCTGAGTCATGAAGATGGCGTACCCAGTGCTGAGGCCGTCTTCATACGCGACCAATGAGCCGTGCGGGGCGACGATCAGGTCTCGCTCTTCAGCCGGCTCATAGGCCGCGAAGACATGGTGCATAATGACGGTTCCACGCGTCTTGGCGAGCAATACGTTTTTCAGCCCCATGATGCCGCGTGTGGGGATATGGTATTCCAAGTGCATTTCGCTTGTGCCGACATCCGAATGGATCAGCCGCATGTGGCGCATTTCAGCACGGCGCTTCCCGATTTCCTCGATGACCGTGCCTTGATAGGTTTCCGGAACCTGGATGGTCAACTCCTCGTACGGCTCCATGACCGCGCCGCCTTCACGGTGGAGAATGACTTCCGGCTGTGATACTTGCAGTTCATACCCTTCCCGTCGCATCTGTTCGATCAACACGGAAAGATGGAGTTCGCCTCGGCCCGCCACGAGGAAGCGGTCGGCGCTGTCGGTCTCGTTCACGCGAAGCGACACGTTGGTCTCGAGTTCCTTGAAGAGCCGCTCGCGCAAATGGCGTGACGTGAGGAACTTTCCCTCCCGTCCGGCGAAGGGGCTGTTGTTGACTGAAAACGTCATCTGAACCGTGGGTTCATCGATGGTCACGCGCGGAAGCGCGACCGGCTTGTCGGCATCGGCGATGGTGTCGCCGATACTGACGTCATCTAGTCCCGCCACGGCAACGATTTCACCGGCCGCCGCCTGTTCCGTGTCGGCCCGTTCAAGGCCCGAATACACGGCGAGATCGGAGACCTTGCCGGGAATCTGTGCCCCGTTTTTCCCGAGCACCATCACATTCTGCCGCCTGGCAATTGAACCGGACTGAACCTTGCCTATCCCCATCTTGCCTTTATAGGGATCTTGCACGAGCGCCAAGACGAGGATTTGGAGCGGGGCGTCCGCATGAATCGCCGGAGCCGGAATCTGTTCCAGGACGGTATCGAGGAGCGGGACGATGTCGGTCCCCGGCTTATTGACATCGAGCGTCGCGATCCCTTTGATGGCCGACGTGTAGACGATCGGAAAATCGAGCTGTTCGTCCGTGGCCCCAAGGTGGACGAAGAGGTCAAAGGTGCGGTTGACCACAT
Source organism: Nitrospira sp. (assembly GCA_965223625.1). GTDB lineage: Bacteria > Nitrospirota > Nitrospiria > Nitrospirales > Nitrospiraceae > Nitrospira_D. The sequence continues at coordinate 3,696,016 of OZ245008.1, read as the reverse complement.
CGTCGACGACGGCGTCCGGCCGATCGATCTTGTTGATAACGACGATGGCCTTGTGTCCGAGCGCCAAGGCTTTCCGCAACACGAACGTCGTTTGCGGCATGGGGCCTTCTTTCGCATCGATCAAGATCAACACGCCATCCACCATGCGGAGCGTACGTTCCACTTCACCGCCGAAATCGGCGTGGCCGGGCGTATCGACGATATTGATCTTCACGCCGTTGTAGATGACGCTGGCGTTCTTCGCGCGGATCGTGATCCCACGCTCCCGCTCTTGGTCCATCGAGTCCATGATGCGTTCACCCATGTCGTCGATCTTGCGATGGACATGGGTTTGGCGGAGCACCGCATCCACCAAGGTTGTCTTGCCGTGGTCGACGTGAGCGATAATCGCGATGTTGCGGATGTCGGTTCGACGATCGTGAGGAGCACGTATGTGTGTCATGATGGTTCTATTCACCTGGTCAAAAAAAAGACGCCCCGCTTCCGAGGCGTCGGCCTCAGTATAGCTGAAGGCTTGCCGTACGACAAGTGGAGGAGTGGTGATGCGGAATGGTCATGCCGCCTGATCAGCAGCGTGCCCTGCATATTGGGCGATTGCCGTGAGGAGGGTCTTCTTCTTGATCGGTTTCGTCAGGTGTGCGGTGCAGCCGGCGGCCATGCTCTTGTCGATGTCCTCTTGGAGCGCGTGGGCTGTGAGGGCGATGATTGGGGTGGGCGTGCGATGCTGTTCACGTTCCCACTGACGAATAGCCGTGGTTGCCGCGAGGCCGTCCATCACAGGCATTTGCATGTCCATGAACACCAGTTGGTACACCCCGGATTGATATTTTTCGACAGCGATCAATCCATTTTCGGCGACCTCCAGCCGGTAGGGCGTGTCTTTCAAGAACAGCGACACCACATCGCGATTGTCTTCCAGATCCTCGACGAGCAAGATGCGGCATGGGAGTAGCGCCGACGACCCAAGGCCAGCCTCCGCTGATGGTTTTTCCGTGGAGGTGGGGGTCGAAGAGGTCTGCCCGAGCGCGATTGCCAATGACTCCAGCAGCCGCGTGCGGCTGATGGGTTTATAGGTACAGGTTTTAATGTCCAGTGCGCGTAAGCGTTGGGAAGATTCCCCGGCGATGTCAGACACATGCAGGACCAGGGGAAGGCAGGAATATTCTGGTTGCTCGCGAATGGCCTGTGCAAGCTCCAGCCCGTTCATGCCGGGCATGTGGTAGTCCAAGATCACGAGGTCGATCGGTTCGCCACGATCCTTGGCCTGCTCGAGTTGGGTGAGGGCCGTGGTCCCATCCTGGGCCTCGATCACCTGGGCACCAAGCTTGGTGAGATGGATACGAACGACAATGCGATTGGTGCTCATATCATCGACGACAAGGATACGGCGTCCTTGAATATCGGGATTGGGGAGCGGCGGCGCCATGTCCGGAGTGGGAGTCTCCGGCAACCGCACGGTGAAAGAAAAGGTACTGCCCGAGCCAGGTCGGCTTGCAACGCTGATGTGTCCGTGCATCAAGTCCACGAGCTGTTTTGCAATGCTCAACCCGAGGCCGCTGCCCCCATACTTGCGGGTGGACGAGGAGTCGACTTGGGTAAAACGATCGAAGATCGTCTGGAGCTTATCCTCCGGAATTCCGATTCCCGTATCGGCAATGGAGAAGCGGACCACATCTGGTTCGGACAGAATTCGTTCCACATGAATCACGACCTCTCCTCGGTCCGTGAACTTGATGGCGTTGCCGACGAGGTTTACGAGGATCTGCTGCAGACGCTTGGAGTCACCAATCACATAGACCGGAACGTCTGGCTGCACGAGCGCGACGAGTTCGAGCTGTTTGCTACGAGCGCGGATGGCCATCATTCCCGCAGACTTGTCCACCAGGTCATGAAGATCAAACGAGACAGACTCGAGTTCCATACGCTTCGCTTCGATCTTGGAGAGGTCCAGGAGATCGTTGATCAAGCCAAGCAGGCTGATCGAAGCACTACTAAGCCGTCCCACATACTCGACCTGGTCCGTGGTGAGCGACGTTTCTTGGAGCAATTCGGTCATGCCCATAATCGCGTTCATGGGCGTGCGGATCTCGTGGCTCATTGAGGCCAAAAACGCGCTCTTGGCTTGTGTCGCGGCCCAGGCCTTTTTATTGGCTTCTGCCAACGCGAGGTTTTGCTGTTTCAGGTCCAGCTCCGCCTGCTTCTCAGCGGTGATGTCGATCGCGAATTTGATGATTTTGGATGCCGCGCCGTGCCTATCGAACCGTGTCCAATAACAGGCCAGGAACCAGACTTCGTTGCCGGCCTTGCTGATCCGCATATACACACCGCTCAGGGGCTCACCACGATTCAGTGCCGCCCAGAATGCCTCGTAGTCTCGGCTCGCGGCATATTCGGTGGTGCAGAGTACCCGGTGGTGTCGCCCCTGAATCTCTGCCAGCTGATAGCCGAGGCTCTGGAGAAAATTCTTGTTGGCCGTGAGGATCGTCCCGTCGGGTGCGAATTCGGCGATCCCTTCCACTGCGTCAATAGCGGTGGTCATACTCCGGAGTTCGGCCGTTGCGGAAGCGATCTTTTCCTTCAGCTCCTCCCTGTGGGACCGCTCCTTTGCGGCGGCCTGTTCAAGCTGATCCCCCAGCTGATTCACGGCTGTGGCCAGTAGCCCCAACTCATCGTGCCCCGACGCGACGGTCCTGACCGTGAGACGACCATCCGCCAGTTCTTTCACGGTATCGATGATCGTGAACAGTCGTGCGGTGAGCCTCCGTCCTGCCCAAAGTCCGAACAACGGAATCATCAGCAAACAGACGACACCCGCCGCAAGAACCCTCTGTTGTACGTCGCGCGAGGCCCATGCGGCCTGTTCAAGCGGGACACGCACAAGGATCGACCAATTCATACCGGCAAATCCCATGGCCCCCTTGAGGTGACTATATCCGACGGCTTGCCTGATCTGTTTACGGGCGTGGAGAGAGTTTTCGTATCCGTGCTGGCCCGCCACTGCTTTTTTCGCGGCGGACACACCTTCCTCCACCAGATTGAGGTTCATCAGGATATCAAAGTCGTGAACGATGGTCTGCGACTTGGTTCGGGATGGGTCGAAGTCCACAAGCACTCGGCCGGTGTGGTCCAAGAGCGTAATCTCTGTATCGGTCACGCCTGAAGATTGGAGATTCTCCGCCCCCATCCTAATGATGTCTTCGACAAACGTAAACTGTGCGCGGTTGCTCCAGTAGGCGACGACCTGTCCATCCCTGTAGATCGGCGCAGAAAAACCAAGCCCCATCCCATCGCTTTCCGGAAAGGCCGTCCGTATGTCTTGATCCAAGTGCACGTCTTCGACGAAGGTGCCGGTGGATATCATATTCTCTCGAACGATGACGGGCACCTTGGGCGTGAACCCCTCCGTCTTGAGCGCCTGAAACCAGGGTGCTTGGCTGTAATCGTTTCGGTAGAGAGGTTCGCTGTTGATCGACTCGCCCTTTGCGTTTTTCGAATTGACCGCGATGAGTCGGCCGTCCGGATCGACAAGCAGCGTGAGGGAATAGATTTTATAGGTCTCGACATAATGGTTCATCGTCTCGACGATGAGGCGCTTGGCATCGTCTGTGATATGTCCGTTCCTTACTTGAAACAGGGTTTCGCTGCGACCGAAGATTTGCGCGTCGCTGTAGCGTTCGAACAGGGTGCGATCGATGGCATTGGCGATATTGCTCGCGGCATATTCATATTGCTTCCCGAGTGTTTCGACGGCCCGATCGGCCGTTTGAAAAGCGATCCAGCCCACGATGCACATCGGAATCAGGGCAAAGACCGCCAGTGTGAGGACGAGCGTTGTCGTTAGTCTGGGCCTCTTAATAGAGAAGCTCACTGGTTGCCCTTGTGTCGGCCACTACTGTGGGTGGAGTCATGTGCATGCCGATTTTTGCCACGAGATGTTCCGGCGAGAAGGGTTTTTTCAGGTATTCGGCGGCGCCGAGCTTGTTTGCCTCGTCTATCACGTCCAGGCTCGAGCTGGCGGTAAGGACGATGACCGGAATCCGCTGCCACTCCGCTGTCGAACGAATGGTGCGCAGGACCTCCAGACCAGACAGGAACGGCAGTGAGATGTCGAGCAATATTAAATTGGGAAGTTCGATTGTTTCCATGAGGCGTTGGGCATTGTTTCCATCAGGAGCATGTCGGACCGCATAGCCGTTCTGTTCCAGGATGAATCGTACCAGGCAGGCCGTATCGTCATGATCCTCGATCATCAATACCGTCGGCACAGACGAGTTCGTATCCTTACCCATTCGGCCTCCTTACAGGATCTTAGCGGAACCCTAAGAACCGGTCTTCATGATTGACGGGATGTTTCTCACGATCACCGAGTAGGTGTGACTCAGGCAGCTCGATGGGATCATGCAGCCCGTTTCTTGCCCCAGTTGCTTCGCGTCCGACGATGGGCCGACGACCTCCGTTTCCGAGTCTCGGGGAGGGCTGACTTGGTGCCTACCCGATTCGGTGCAGGCGCGGGTGACAAGGTTTGTCTCATCGCCTCAATCAAGCGGGCTGTCCCCTTCTGCTTTGTCATATAGGCCGTCGCACCTTCGTGCAGTGCCCGTTGAATATCCGGCCCGTAAGAGTCGGCGCTCAGGACGATAATGGGGATCTGTTTCCAGTCAGGATGTTCACGGATAGTTTTTAGTATCTCTCGACCGCTGACATAGGGGATCACCAGATCCAACAGGACCAATGAGGGTGGACGCGCGGTTCTGATCAAAGTAGAGGCCTGGCGGCCATCTTTTGCCTGCAGGACCGAAAAGCCCTCCCGTTCCAAAACGCTCTTCAGGAGATCTGCGGTATCCTGTTCGTCTTCTATGACCAAGATTTTGTGTTTCATGGACTGCTCCTTCCGATTCTTAGGCATTAGTCGTAGACCACCTTGATTCGGTCGAGATAGGAACCCAACAACGGGAGATCACGCTCGATGGTCGACGAGTCCCGCGTCTTTGCCGCTTGCTCGACGGCGGCGGCCATTTCGCTGATATGGTCGAAGCCATAGCTCCCCCCGGCACCTTTCATTCCATGGGCGACTTTGCGCAGGGTTTCAAAGTCCTGGGCAGCGAGGGCTTCTTGCATCGTGAGGATCTCTTTCTTTCGATTCGTCAAGAATTTCGGCACGAGCGGTTCGAATGAGGCATCGACGCGCACGAGTTCTTCGTCTTCGGCGCCGGCTTCACTCGGCTGTGGATGGTTCATTGGTGAATCTCCAGTCGATTAAGTATCGGTCGCCTTCTCATGAATCTTGAGGAAGGTTTTGAAAGGGTAGGGTTGTGAATGAGAGCTCGTCCACAGTCGAATGTTGACCAACGGGCTGCGGCCCTTACCGTAACGAGGTAGTCCGGATCACTCATCGAGAACGCGGTGGTGGTGTCCTACGGGCTTGCTCAACATATCTCAGCAAGGTTTCCCGCTTGAACGGTTTCAACACATAGTCTTGGACGGCGAGGGCACGCACCTTGCGGATGCGATCCGCATCGGCAACCGCCGTCAACATGACCACCGGTACGTCCTGCCAGTCCGGTGTGGCGCGGATGGTCTCCAGAACCGCGATCCCGTCTACATGGGGGAGTTGAATATCCAACATGACGAGGGAAGGAGGCGGCATCAGCGCGATCTTTTCCAACGCTGCCGAGCCGTCGGCAGCGTGCGAGACTTGGTAACCTCGTTCCTTCATGATCAACGTCACGAGATCGGCAGTGTCTTGCTCGTCCTCGACGAGTAGCAGGGACGGTTGGGCCTCTGAGGGCTGTGTACTCATGAGGGAATCCTTGTCTTAGGTAGTCCGGTCCTTAGACGTGTGCGCATAGTCGGCGATCGCCGTGAGTAAGGTGCTCTTATCGATCGGCTTGGTCAGATGCGCCGTGCAGCCGGCGGCCAAACTCAGGTCCGCCTCTTCTTTGAGCGCATTGGCCGTGAGGGCCAGGATCGGCGTGGGCCTGCGGTGCCGTTCATGCTCCCATTGGCGGATCGCCATGGTCGCAGCACGACCGTCCATGACCGGCATCTGGATATCCATGAAGACCAGATCGTAGTCCCCTGATTGAAATTTTTCGACGGCGACCTGGCCGTTTTCAGCCGACTCGATCTGATAGGGCGTGTCCTTGAGGAACAACGCCACCAGCTGGCGGTTGTCTTCCAGATCTTCGACGAGCAGAATGTGGAGCGGTGGGAGTGTGGACGAGTCCTGGCCCGGTTGGATCGATTCGTTCGCCGCGGGCACAGGGAGGGAAGAGGGTTGGCCCAACGCGATCGCCAGTGACTCCAGCAACCGCGCCCGGCTGACGGGCTTGTAGGCGTAGGCCATGATGTCCAGTTCCAGCTTGCATTGAGCGGCCGCTCCGCGGATATCCGAGGCATGCATGATCAGGGGCAGAGAGGCATAGGCGGGCCGTTCCCGAATAGCCCGTGCCAGCTCGAGCCCGTTCATGCCGGGCATGTGATAGTCCACGATGGCCAGGTCGATCGGTTCGCCCATCCGATGGGCTCGGTCTAATTCCGCCAGGGCTGCGGCGCCGCTGTCGGCTTCGATCACCAGGGCCCCAAGCCGGCTGAGGTGCACTTGCGCCACGAGCCGATTGGTGCCGGTGTCGTCGACGATGAGAATGCGGCGCCCGTGAATCACTGGGACGGGCGGTTTGGGAGTGTTGTCGGGCGTCGGGGCTTCCGTCAGGCGGACGACGAACGAAAACGTGCTGCCGACCCCTGGGCGACTCTCGACCTCGATGTGGCTGTTCATGAGTTCTACGAGATGCTTGGTAATGCTCAACCCGAGGCCGCTGCCGCCATGCTTGCGGGTTGTCGAGGAATCGAGCTGGGTGAAGCGGTCGAAGATCGCCTGGAGTTGCTCCGGCGCGATCCCGATCCCTGTATCGGTCACCGAGCAGCGGAACACACCTGGTTCGGACTCTGCCGGCTCCACCCGCATGACGACTTCGCCGTGTTCCGTGAATTTGATGGCGTTGCTCACGAGGTTTATGAAGATCTGGCGGAGGCGCGTGGGATCACCGGATACGAAGACCGGGACATCCGGATGCACGAGTGCTATGAGCTCGATCTTCTTCGCCCTGGCACGGAGGGCGAGCATCTCGGTGGTTTTATCGACCAACTCATGGAGATTGAACGGGATGGACTCGAGTTCGACGGCCCCGGCTTCGATCTTGGAGATGTCCAGGATGTCGTTGATCAGATCAAGCAGACTGGTCGATGCACGATCGAGCTGCTCAATGTACTGTGTCTGGTCGGGCGTGAGCGGCGTCTCATGGAGCAAGTCCGCCATCCCCATGATCGCATGCATGGGTGTGCGGATTTCATGGCTCATGGAGGCTAAGAACGCGCTCTTGGCCCGCGTGGCCGCCATGGCCCTGTCATGTGCCGCCGCCAGCTCTCGATTGCGGCGTTCAAGGTCGATGGCGGCCTGTTGGAGCTGGTCTTCGGCCTGCTTGTGGGCGGTGATGTCCTTGGCGATGTGGAGAGAGCCGGTGCTGGCGCCCTGCTCATCGTGTATGGCCGTTATGGTGAGGATGACCGGCACCTGTGAGCCGTTTTTGCAGAGGTAGGTCGACTCTCGCTCGACGACGGTCCCCTCAATCTGGATAATGGCCGAGATCGGCTGGCCGATCAGGTCGTGGGCGCGATAGCCCAGCATACGTTCCGCCCCGGCATTGACCAGCGTGATGATGCCGTGCTGATCCATGGCAATGATCGAGAGCTCTGTGGTTGCAGCGAGAATGGCTTGGAGATGGGCGTGAGACTCGAATTCTGGGCCCGTCCTGAGCTGTGACATATTGTTCTCCTTGGGGTGGTCTCCGAAGAGACGCAGTAGTCAAGCCCCTAAGCGGCCTGGTCCTTCGCGGCATTCGCATATTGGGTGATGGTCGCCAGGAGCGCCTTCTTCTTGATCGGTTTCGTCACATGGGCCGTGCAGCCGGCGGCGAGACTCCTGTCGGCCTCTTCCTTGAACGCATTGGCCGTCAGCGCGATGATCGGCGTGGGCCTACGGTGCTGTTCCTGTTCCCACCGGCGAATGGCCCCCGTTGCTTCCAGCCCGTCCATGACGGGCATCTGCATGTCCATGAACACCAAGTCGTAGGACCCTTCCTTGAATTTCTTCAGGGCGACAGCCCCGTTCTCTGCCATGTCCAAGCGGTAGGGGGTCTCTTTCAAGAAGAGGTTGACCACCTCCCGATTGTCTTCGAGATCTTCCACCAGCAAGATGTGATAGGGCAGCAACACCGATGGCTCTGGCAGTGATTCCGACTCTGGTTGAATCGGTTCCGGCAGTACTTGGTCCAGCGCCAGGGCGAGCGATTCCATCAGCCGCCGCCGGCTGAGCGGCTTATAGAGATAGTTCTTGATTCCCAGTGAACGGGCGCGGCGGGTATCGTCTCGTTGCAGATCCGAGACATGCATGACGAGGGGTAGTGTGGCGCATTCCGGTCGGCGGCGGATAGACTCGGCAAGATCCAGCCCATTCACGACAGGCATGTGGTAATCCAAAATTGCCAGGTCAAACCGTTCGTTCAGGCGCTGGGCCTCATCCAAGGCCGTCAAGGCGGTGTCGGCGCTGGCGGCTTCAACCAGATGCACACCGGAGCGCGAGAGGTGCTCCCGGATGATCATCCGATTGGTGTCGTTGTCGTCCACGATGAGAAAGCGCCGCCCGTGCAGGTCAAGATATTGTCCGACTTGTTTCGCTACCAGCAACGGCGCTTCGGAGAGTGAGACGACGAAGGAAAAGGCGCTGCCGGCGCCCAGGGTGCTGACGCATTCAAGCCGTCCCCCCATCAGTTCCACGATGCGTTTCGAGATATTCAAGCCAAGTCCCGATCCACCGTACTTGCGGGTCGTGGTCGAATCCACTTGGGTAAACGGTTCGAAGATGGTCCCGACTTTGTCGGGAGGGATGCCGATGCCGGTGTCGGAGACCGAGAACCGGAGGGCGTGCGCAGCAGCCTGCTCGCCGGCCGGTTCGATCTTGATCATCACATGTCCGGACTCGGTGAACTTGACGGCATTGCCGACGAGGTTCACGAGCACCTGGTTCAAGCGGGTAGGGTCGCCGACGACGCCGTGGGGCACATCCGGATGCACGAGCACCAAGAGCTCCAGTCGCTTTGCCAGGGCTTTGCCGACCATGAGGTCTGCAATTGTGTCGACGAGACTATGGAGATCGAACGGGACCGATTCCAGGCTCATATAGCCGGCCTCGATCTTGGACAGATCCAGGATGGCATTGATCAGGTCCAGGAGCGTGGCTGCCGCTCGGCTGAATCGGCCGACATAGTTGGCCTGATCGGGCGTGAGGGACGTTTCTTGGAGGAGCTCCGCCATCCCGACGATGGCATTCATAGGCGTACGGATCTCGTGGCTCATCGTAGCCAGGAATTCGCTCTTGGCACGGGTGGCGTTGAGGACGGCTTGGTTGGCTTCCAGCAGCCTGATATTCTTCGACGCCAATTCCTGCGCCGTTTCTTTCAACTGGATCTCGCCCTGCTTGCGACTTGTGATGTCGACAATGGACGCCAAGATCTGTGTGCCGTGAGCCGTCCTGATGGGGCTGAGCCCGATTTCAAGGGGAAACTCCGATCCGTCTTTCCGGCAGCCAAAGAGGTCGCGGCCTGATCCCATCGCCCGGGCCTGGGGGTTGTGATAGAAGGAGGCACGGTGTGCGGGGTGCTGGGCGCGGAACCGTTCGGGCAGGAGGAGTTCCACGGGCTGTCCGATGAGCTCCTGGCGGTCGTACCCAAAATACCGTTCGAGCTGGGCATTGACTAGCGTGATGACGCCCTCCTGGTTGGCCACGAGAATCCCGTTAGGGGCCGCTTCGACGACCTCGCGGAATTGTTCTTCCGCATGCTTGCGGGCGGAGATATCGACGATAGACGCCAAGATCTGTGTGCCCTGTGCCGTATGAATCGGGCTGAGCCCGATTTCCAGCGGGAATTCGGAGCCGTCCTTGCGGCGGCCAAAGAGGTCGCGACCGGCCCCCATCGCCCGGGCCTGGGGGTTGTGATAGAAGGAGGCACGGTGTGCGGGGTGCTGGGCGCGGAACCGTTCGGGCAGGAGGAGTTCCACGGGCTGTCCGATGAGCTCCTGGCGGTCGTACCCAAAATACCGTTCGAGCTGGGCATTGACTAGCGTGATGACGCCCTCCTGGTTGGCCACGAGAATCCCGTTAGGGGCCGCTTCGACGACCTCGCGGAATTGTTCTTCCGCATGCTTGCGGGCCGTGATGTCGCGGACGACGGCCACGAAAAGCGGCGATCCCTGTTCATACCGGACCAACTGCAGAGCGATTTCCACCGGGATGTCGTGGCCATCTTTGTGCCGGTGTAGAGTTTCGAACTGCACGGAGGGCAGCGCGCCGTCGCGGAGGGGTTGTACATGGGTTTGGAACTGCTCCGGGGTGAACAGGGGCTTAATATCGAGGGGCGTCATGGTCAAGATCTCGGCTTCACTATAGCCGACATGCTCGCAAGCGCCACGATTGCAGTAGGTGAAGCGCAAGGTCTCCGGGTCGAACATAAAGACGAAGTCCCGCGTCTGGTCGAGCGTGGACTTGAATTTCGTCAATGCGACTTCGGCCTGCTTGCGCTCCGTGATGTCGCGAACGACCTTGGTGAAGCCGTTGAGCTGCCCATCCTGATCGAACAGGGCCGTGATGACGACATTGGCCCAGAATCGTGAGCCGCCTTTCCGCAGGCGCCATCCCTCGTCTTCGGCATGCCGATGGGCTGTGGCGTTTGTCAACATCGCCGTGGGCTTATGGAGTGCCAGGTCTTCATCCGTGAAAAAGCAGGAGAAGTGGCGGCCGATGATCTCGTCGGCGCTGTATCCCTTCTGGCGCTCTGCCCCCTGGTTCCATGACTCAATACGCCCCTTGGGATCGAGCCGGACGATGGCATAGTCGATCACGTTCTCGATCATCGCGCGGGTGAGCTCTTCCTTTTCTCGAAGCGCCGCTTCTGCTGTCAATCTGGACCGTTCAGCTTTCTTCTGGACGGAGATGTCGGTTGCCATCCCCAGAAATCCGGTGATGAGGCCGGTATGGTCACGGATTGCGGTGACGGAGAGCAGCACTGGGACCCGAGTTCCGTCTTTGCGGATGTAGATCCACTCGTGTTGATTGGGCAGGTTGCGTCGGGCTTTGGCGACGAAGACCTCGAACCCCGACTCCAGCTCGATCCCCAGTTCGGCGCCGAAGATCTTCGCGCGTGCGGCCACTTCTTCAGCGTTGTGGAAGACTGCGGGGGTCAACTTTCCGATCATCTCCTCGGCAGAATAGCCCAACAGCCGTTCGGCTGCCGGATTGAAATGCTGGATGATTCCCGTCGTCGAGGCTGCGATCACGGCATGGGGAGCATTGAGCAGAATGGCTTGTTGAAAACCTTGGAGCTTCAGCAAGGCAAGCTGGGATTCTTTGCGCGCGGTAATGTCGTGATTGGTGCCGATCATTCGGACTGCTTGACCGTGGTCATTCTTGAGCACGGTCGCGGTGGCTTTGATATGGCGGATGCGCTGGTCAGGAAGGATCAAGCGAAATTCTGTGTCGAATTGATCACGCCCCTCTATGGCAGATTGAAGTAAGGTTTCAGCATAGGGGCGATCCTCGGGATGGAGCCGGTCGGTCCAGGCCTCATAGGCACCGGGAAAGTTCTCGGCGCTGTAGCCGTAGAGTTCATACATCTGCTTGTCCCAGACCAGCTTATTTTCGGGAATGTAATAGTCCCAGACCCCGATCCCGCCCGATTTGGTCGCCAGGTCAAGCCGCTGGATGGTGTCGTTCAGGATCTGTTCAAAGGCTTTTTGCTCGGTCATATCTTGAACGGCCCCAACCATGTGGGAGGGGTGTCCACCGGTATTGCGTGTCACGGTCCCGTGACACAGCACGGTGCGAGTGTCCCCATTCGGGCGAACAATTCTGCAACTCACCTCATAGGGTTGGTTCCGTTCGAGCGCGTCTTCAACGGCTTTGAGCACTCTGCCTCGGTCATCGGGATGGATCGCCTCTCGAAAGGTCTCAATCGTGGGTGTAATGCTATGAGGTTCATAGCCGAAGATCCGAAATTGCTCGTCCGACCAGATTTCGGTGCCCGATTCAATATCCCATTCCCAACTGCCGACATGGGCGAGGGCTTGGGCTAGAGCAAGGTTTTCTCGATGGGCTTCCAGCAGTTGTCGCGAGGTGACACGCTCGGTGACATCGCGGCAGGTACACATGAGCCAACGGGCAGGATCATGTGGCTGCTCCGCGAGCACAAGCGAGAGTTCTGCAAAGATCCGTCCGCCGGACTGCGTGCGACCTTGGACCAACCCGGTCCAGTGTCTGGTATTGAGGAGTATCGGGAAGTATTCGCTTTCAATTCTTGCGATCCATTCTGGATCATACAATGTAGTCCAGGATCGGCCGATCAACTCTTCCGGCTTGTACTCGTAGATGGCGGCATGGGCGGGGTTCATGTAGGTATAGCAGCCGTCCTGATCCAGGAATGCGACACCTTCGAGCCCGCGGTCAATCGCGCGGATGATATCTGCGTTTGTTCGGTCGGATTGTTCACGCTGGGCGAGGGCATGCTCAAGGTCGATCTGGCGTCGCCTTGATTCGAGACGACTGACGGCTTGCTGGCCCAACATCCGAAGCGCGTTCATCTGATCGGTGGTCAACTGCTTTGGGACCCGATCGATCACACTGAGGGTGCCTACCGCATGGCCGGTCGTCGCGACGAGGGGCATGCCGGCATAGAAACGAATGTACGGGTCCGCGGTGACGAGGGGGTTGTCGGCAAACCGTTCGTCTTCGGTGGTATCCGGTACGACGAACAGATCCTGGCCGTGAATGGCATGGGCACAGAAGGCGATGTCGCGCGGGGTTTCCGGTGCCTCGATACCGACCCTCGCCTTGAACCATTGGCGATGGGCATCGACAAGACTGACCAAGGCGATCGGGGTGCCGCAGATCTGCGCGGCCAGCTTTACCAGGTTGTCAAAGCTCTCTTCCGCTGTTGTGTCGAGAATCTTGTATTCGTGCAGCGTTTTCAGGCGGGAGGGTTCGTCTTCCGGTAACGGCGCACTCTGCATAGGGATCTCTCTGCTATGGTTGTAGCTTCCGTGACCGAGCCCGCGTTTGATTGACCGCTGGCTTCAACTGATCAGGGGATGCTGGGTAAACTGGTGCTGCGCCTGTTCGCATGGGTTGGGAAGAAGTTCCTTCGTATTAGGTACTACGGGCGGTACGATTTAGAAAGTGAAATGCTTTTTTACGCTGCGGTGTACGTGATCTCCGTCTTGCTTGAGTTTTCACCAAACGCATTGTAAGGTCTTGCGTACCGCAGATTCACATCGACAGGGCTCCAAGTACGATGCCGAGAGACGATCGATTTATCGAGATGATTCAAAAGCGGTCGGGCCGCCTGCACCGCTGGCAAGTCGTGTTGATCGGGCTGGTGGCGGTCAGCATTATCGGCGCCACGACCGCCGTGGGTGTGGTGTGGCATTATTCGCAGGATCTTCCCTCGCTCGACTTGCTCGAGAACTACCAACCTAGCCTGGTCACCAATGTGTATGCGGACGACGGCCAGTCCATCGGCCAGTTCTTCATCGAACGTCGCATTTTAACCCCGATCTCAGAAATCCCTAAGACGCTGACGCAGGCGGTGATCGCGACGGAAGACGCGCGGTTTTTCGAGCATCCCGGGTTGGACTATATCGGCATGTTGCGGGCGGCGTGGACCAATATTCGGCACGGCGGCAGGAAGGTGGAAGGCGCCAGCACGATCACGCAACAATTGGCACGGTCGCTGTTTCTGTCGTCGGAGCGCTCGTATGAGCGGAAAATTAGGGAGCTCATCTTGGCTTACCAGATGGAAGCTGTCTCGGGGAAGGAGCAGATTCTCGAAACGTATCTCAACCAGATCTACTTCGGTCAAGGGGCCTATGGAGTCGGATCGGCTGCGCATTCCTATTTCGGTAAGGACGTCAGAGATCTGACGCTTGCCGAATCCGCATTCTTGGGAGGACTGCCGAAGTCTCCTAGCCGGTTTTCTCCGTTTACCGCCTATGACCTGGCGAAGAAACGGCAAGAGCATGTGCTGAGCCGAATGGAGGACGTCGGGTTCATCACCGCCGCGGAACGGGAAGCGGCCGTTCACGAGACCCTGAATTTTCACCGGCCTGGGAGCGAGCATCTCGCTCCATACTTCGTCGAGTATGTTCGTCAATTACTCGTGGCGAAATACGGGGAGTCGATGGTGTACAAGGGCGGGCTCCAGGTCTATACGACGTTGAACGCCGACATGCAGAAAGCGGCGGAAGCTGCGTTTCTCAACGGAGTCCGTGAGTTGGACAAACGGGAAGGCTGGCGAGGACCTCGCCGCACCGTCGACTTGGCGACATTTCAACCCTCGGAGTTGGCCTCGACGGATCAGTCGTTGAAGCCGGGGAGTTTAAGTGAAGGGGTCGTCCTCAAGGTCGCCAAAGATCACTATGTCGTTCAAGTCGGTGCGTTTACGGCAAAGCTGGCCTTCGACGACATGGGCTGGGCCAAGCGGATACTCAAAGGATCGGATCCCGGGGTGGATTTCGTCGTCAATCAGAACGTGAAGCAGATTCTAAAACCGGGAGATGTGGTCGACGTCGGGATCAAGAAGATGACGAAAGAAGGCATCCAGCTCACCCTGGAGCAGACGCCGATCGTCGAGGGGGGATTGATTGCGATCGACCCGATGGTTGGTGCCATACGCGCAATGGTAGGTGGGTATGATTTTTCTCGCAGCGAGTATAATCGTGCCGTCCAGGCCCACCGGCAGCCCGGATCCGCCTTTAAACCCCTCATCTATGCCACGGCGATGAGCCAGGGGTTAAGCCCCGCCACGCAGATCCTCGATGCTCCGGTGGTGTATGAGCAAGAAGAGGAAGACAAGATCTGGAAACCTGAAAACTATGGGCGGAGATTCCACGGTATGGTGAGTCTCCGCGATGCACTGGCGCAGTCGCACAATCTGGCCACGGTTCGGTTGTTGGACAAGGTGGGGGTCAAGAACGTGATCGAGTTCTCGCGAACGGTAGGCATCACAAGCCCGCTCCCTGCCGATCTGTCTCTGGGGCTCGGCTCTTCCTCGGTCGGCTTGATGGAATTGACCTCGGTGTACGGCGTGTTTTTGAACCAGGGGACTCGGGTGGAACCCCACGCCATCAAATCGGTCAAGGATAGCACCGGGCAGACTCTGGAGGCGGTCGAACCAGAACCTCAAGAGGTCATTACGAAAGAAACCGCGTACCTTATTACGAACATGCTGGAAGATGTCGTGCAGAAGGGAACGGGGCAGGCGGCAAAGGTTCTGGGACGTCCCATTGCCGGGAAGACCGGCACGACCAATGAATACATGAATGCCTGGTTTATCGGAGGTGCCCCGAACTTGGTGACCGGCGTGTATGTCGGGTTCGATGACCGTCGCTCCCTTGGCGTGAGCGAAAGCGGCACTCGTGCGGCCTTGCCGATCTGGACGGGCTTCATGAAAGAAGCGCTCAAACAACTTCCCGTCGTCCCATTCGAAATTCCGGATGGTGTGACATTCGTCAAGGTTGATGCCTCGACGGGCCTTCTGGAGTCGGAACAGGACGGAGAAGCCCAACAAGGAACGGTGGAGCTGTTTTCAAAAGGCAGTGAGCCGACCCAGGCCGTTCAGCGCCGACTGGATCCTACCGATTTTTATAAGATGGATCAAATTCCCGAGAGGCAACCGACGGTGGAGGAAGATGTGGAATAGCAGCCGCTACGATTTCGTTTCCTGATACTCCTCATGCCACGCCATTTGAATCGTTTCTAAGATTTTCTCGTTCGACTTCTTCGGATCATCCTTGAAGTCAGGTAGTGCCACGATCCAGGCATGCATGTCTGTGAAGCGAACGGTCAGCGGATCCGTCTCAGGGTGTTCCTCGACCAATCGTATGGCGATGTCTTCCACGTCTTGCCATTTCAGATCCATGGTGTCCCCATATCTTCCCGGTTGTGATGCATGTGATATCGTCGGCAGAGCCTTCTGATCTCCGCCTACACGTCGGAGACTTTCTTTCCTTGCAAGCTTTTCTTAAGCGAATCATCCAGCATCACGACGTTCAAGTGCTTCGCGGCCTGTTCAAGCTCTGCCATCCGCGCACGGATGGGACGTGAGTCGTTCCCGTTGTTCGCGGCAGACAGCTGAGCGAGTGCCGTTCGAATCCCATCGACCTCTTCGGTCGGTATCAAATGTCCCGCATCGGCGAGAGATTTCTCGGTTGTCTTGATCAACGCCTCAGCGTCCAAGCGAGCTTCGATCAACTTCCGAGCGCTGATGTCCTCAGCCGCGAATTTGAACGAGTCCTCAATCATCCGCTCCACTTCCGAGTCGGATAATCCATAAGAGGGCCTGACTTCGATCGACTGGCTTTCTCCGGTTCGCATATCTTTAGCGGTCACGTTCAAAATTCCGTTGGCGTCGATCAAAAAAGTCACTTCGATACGAGGCACTCCTGCCGGAAGCGGCGGCACTTTGAGACGAAATCGCGCCAAGCTCCGGTTGTCTTTGACGAGTTCGCGTTCGCCTTGCAGGATGTGGATGTCGACGCCAGTTTGACCATCGACGTAGGTTGTGAACATTTCCTTGGCGCTTGCCGGAATGGTCGTGTTTCGGCGGATCAGGCTGCTCATCACTCCGCCCATCGTTTCAATGCCAAGCGACAGAGGGGTCACATCCAACAGCAACATGTCCGTGGTTCCACCGCTCAGGATATCGGCCTGCACGGCCGCCCCGAGTGCGACTACTTCGTCCGGGTTCAAGTGACAATGCGGCGCCTTCCCAAACAACGCTTCCACGCGCTGCCGAACCAAGGGCATGCGGGTGGAGCCACCCACCAAGACGACTTCGTCGATATCCTGTGGCGTGAGCCCGGCATCTTTGAGTGCCATCCGACAGGGAGCCAACGTGCGCTCGATGACGCGCATGGCCAATGATTCCAGTTGATCTCGCGTGAGCTCTCTGGCGAAGGATCCTTTGTCTTCGGGTAGGTCGAGCAAGATCTCCGTTTTTAGCTCGTCGGACAGTCGAATTTTGGCCCGTTCAGCTTCCAATCGGACTGCCTGCATGTGATCGGGGTAATTGGAGAGGTCAATTCCATGGCGACCTCGCATTTCTCCCACGAACAGATCGACGAGCACACGATCGAGATCGTCTCCGCCCAAATGTGTGTCGCCGTTGGTCGCCAGCACTTCGAAGATGCCGTCTTTCAATTTCAAGATTGAGATATCGAAGGTACCGCCACCGAAGTCATAGACTGCGATCGTACCCTGTGTTTTCTTCTGAAGCCCATACGCGAGTGAGGCGGCGGTCGGTTCATTGATGATCCGCAGGACTTCCAGCCCCGCGATCAATCCCGCATCTTTTGTCGCCTGCCGCTGGCTGTCGTTGAAGTAGGCTGGAACAGTAATGACGGCTTTCGTGATGCTTTCGCCGAGGTGGGCCTCCGCGAGCAACTTCAATTCCTTGAGGATCATGGCGGAGATCTGCGGGGGAGAATAGTTCTTTGCACCGAGCCTGATTCTGATCACTCCTCCTGTTTCAGTGAGGGTATAGGGGAAATAGGCCAATTCGCTCTCGACATCCGCTAACCCCTTTCCCATGAACCGTTTGACAGAATAGACGGTACGCTCCGGGCTCCTTGTTAAATGCTCCTTGGCGGGACTTCCGACGATTAAACCATTGTCCGTCAAGGCGACGACCGAGGGCACCATCGTCTTGCCCTGGCGGTCTGGAACGACGCAGGGCTGACCGTCCTTCATGTAGGCAATGAGCGAGTTGGTGGTACCGAGGTCGATGCCGACTATGCGTGCCATGTCAAAGATGCTGAAAAAGGTGTCATCAGGCGATCGTTGCCGCCAGATCGTTGACAATATTGTTGATATAAGTTCGGTGCGACAGTAACTCGCGCATCTGTTTGAGGATTCGATCCCGCTCCGCCCTTGCCTGGCTCGTGGCCTCTCCTCTGTCTTGCAGCTGATCCCAGTCGCTAAAGAGCTGCCGAAGTTGCGACTCCATCTCTTCTCGGCGTTGATCAAGCGTCTGTTGCTCCGTCTGGAGTTTGGTGCGGAGCTGTTGGCCTTGGTCTGAATCACGATCCGCAGCGCGATACTCATCCAATGTGTCTTGGAGCTCCAGGATTTCTTCAAAGAGGTCGGCAGGCGGGGAGGTGCGGATATCCTTGACCGACCCGGCTTCGAGGGCCAGGAGATATTCCGCTCGTTGTATGGGATCCCGCAGCGTCCGGTACGCCGTATTGAGCACGGCGGCGTTGCTGAGGCTGATCGTTTGCTCTTTCGGACTCTTGGCTTGATAAAAATCGGGATGAAAGGCCCGGCTCAATTCATAGAATTTGGCTTCGAGCTTTTTGGGATCCAACGTGAGCCGCCGTGGAACCCCGAGGCAGGTGAAGTAGTCGGTGTCCTTCGAGACCGGCTGGACTTTCACACATCGTTCGCAGAAGTATTCCCCCGACATCTCGGATTGACAATGCCAGCACATGCTCCTCGCCATCTGCAGCTGATGGCGAGTCTCCGGACGGGTCGATGGTTGATCGTGAGCCATAAAGAAATAACCGGCATGACCTGCGCCATGCTTGGTCGGGTGCTCCTTTGTTTTGAATCAGGCGGAGAACGATTCCCCGCAGCCGCAGGTCTTGTTGGCGTTCGGGTTGAGGAACTTGAAGTTCCCGCCCATCAGGTCTTTTTGATAATCCAATTGGGTGCCTTGGAGATAGATCGCGCTCTTCGCGTCGACGATTACTTTCACGCCGTCGATCTCGTAGACTTGATCGTATTGCCCGATCTTGTCATCGAAATTGATCGTATAGCTCAGGCCGGAACAGCCTCCTCCCTTTACCCCCAGGCGTAATCCACCTTCTTCGATCCCTTGCACATTGATCAACCGCTTGACTTCCTTTAAAGCCGAGTCGGTCAGTGAGATGATCGGAGTCTGAGTTTCTACGTTCGTTGTGTCCATGTGCACCTCCTTCCTCGCGCGATTACTTGGCGTCGGTTGGCTGTGTGTCAGCCTTTTTCTGATAATCGGTCAAGGCCGCTTTGATGGCATCTTCCGCGAGGACGGAACAGTGAATTTTTACCGGCGGAAGATTCAACTCTTGAACAATATCCGTATTCTTGATCTTCTGAGCCTCCTCGATCGTCTTGCCCTTGAGCCATTCGGTGGCCAAGCTAGAGCTGGCGATCGCTGATCCACAGCCGAATGTCTTGAACTTAGCATCGACGATCGTATCGTTCTGCACCTTGATCTGGAGCTTCATGACGTCTCCGCATTCTGGGGCGCCCACCATTCCGGTGCCGACGCCATCTTCGTCCTTCTTAAAGCTCCCCATATTGCGGGGGTTGTTAAAATGATCGACAACTTTATCGCTATATGCCATGGTGTCCTCCGAAATATACGGTAGTAAAGATCCTCATTAGTGTGCCGCCCACTGCACGGACTTCAAATCCACGCCTTCTTTCGCCATTTCATAGAGCGGGGACATTTCTCGCAACTTGGTAACAATCTCAATAACCTTTTTAATCGTGTAGTCAATCTCTTCATCGGTATTGAAGCGGCCCAAGCCGAAGCGGATTGATGAGTGAGCGAGCTCAGTTCCGACACCGAGCGCCCGCAATACATACGAAGGCTCCAGCGTGGCCGACGTGCAGGCCGAACCAGACGAGAGCGCGATCTCCTTCATCCCCATCAGTAGTGACTCGCCTTCGACGTAGGCAAACGAAATATTGAGGTTCCCCGGCAAGCGGTTCGTCGGATGGCCATTCAGATAGCTTTCTTCAAGGGCCGCCATAATGTCGGTCTGGAGGCGATCGCGCATCTTGGTCACCCGGGCGGCATCTGCGGTCATCTCCTGCTCGCAGAGTTCGCACGCTTTCCCAAATCCAACGATCAATGGGACCGGCAGGGTACCGGAACGCATGCCGCGCTCATGCCCTCCGCCGTCCATCTGGGCTGCGATACGGACGCGAGGGTTCCGCTTTCTGACGTAGAGCGCACCGACTCCCTTGGGGCCGTAGATTTTGTGGGACGTAAACGACATCAGATCGATACCCATGGCCTGGACATCGACGGAAATTTTCCCGACGCCCTGTGTCGCATCGCAATGAAAGAGGATGCCTTTCGCTTTCGCGATCTTTCCGATTTCAGCGATGGGATTGATCGTGCCGATTTCGTTGTTGGCCAGCATGACCGAGATCAGGATCGTCTTATCGGTGATGGCATTCTCCACATCCTGCGGGTTCACCATGCCGTATTTATCGACCGGCAGATAGGTCACGGTCGCCAGCCCTTTGGCTTCAAGGGACTTGGCCGTATCGAGCACGGCGCGATGTTCCGTAGACGATGTGATAATATGGGTGCCTTTCTCCTTGTACATCTCCAAGACGCCCTTCAATGCCAGGTTGTCCGATTCAGTCGCTCCACTGGTGAAGACGATTTCTTTCGAGTCGGCCTTGATGAGCTTGGCAATCTGTTTCCGGGCTTGTTCAACCGCTTCTTCGGCCGCCCAGCCAAAGGCGTGGTTGCGACTGGCGGCGTTGCCGAACTTCTCGACGAAGTACGGAAGCATGGACTCAAGGACTCGCGGATCCATGGGAGTGGTGGAATGATTGTCGAGGAAAATAGGAAGCTTCATCGTTCGACTCCTTGTGTCGAGGGAGATTGGATCGTAATCAAGGGTGTACCACCCAGCATGTCTTCCAACGTCATGTTGTTCAGTAACTGGTAGATGCTGTCCTGAATTTTTAGAAGCGGAGTGCGAATGTTGCAGTGCTCACGTTGCATACAGAATTCACCCTCTTTTTCGTGCGAGCAGTCCGTGAGGGCGAGCGGACCTTCGATGCTCTCGAGAACTTGCGCGATGGTGATTTGCCCGGCGTTCCGTGCGAGGAGATAGCCTCCCTTGGGGCCGTTGTGGCTTTCGATGAAGCCGTTTTTTGAAAGAACCTGGAGAACCTTTGCCAACAACTCCAACGGGATGTTGTATTCTTCCGCGATTTCTTTTGTATTCACCACACGGCCTGGAGTGACATCACCGAACTGGACCGAGGCGATATGCTGTAAGGCCATGAGCGCATAGTCAGATTTTTTAGAAATCTTCAACATTTCTTATTGCCGATCGTAACGATCGGAGACTATAATGATCTCCGATCAATCTGGTCGGATAAAGACTAGCATGTATATTTCTCCGATGTCAACACAAGATAAGAGTCAAACGACGCGTTAGAAAGGAATCGGTACCATGGGTGGGACCAACCCTTACATTGAGAAGACAGACTATGAGCTCCCAAAAGTATCTTATAGCCTCACGTTTATTCAACCGAACGGAGACTCGACCACCGTCACTGTAGATCCGGAGAAGCTTCCCCATGGAGAGACGGGGCTTCCTGGAAGCATCCTAGACATTGCGATGGGGCATGGGGTGGATCTAGAACATGTGTGCGGTGGGGTCTGTGCCTGTTCCACCTGCCACGTTATCGTGAAACAGGGGTTGGAAACCTGCAACGAAGGTACGGACGACGAATATGATCAGCTGGATGAAGCGCCCATGACGACGCTTCAGTCGCGTTTAGGATGCCAATGTGTGCCTAACGGAACGAAGGATGTTATCGTCGAGATCCCAGCCGTAAATAAGAATCTTGTTAGAGAGGGACACTGATCCAGCTACCTTCCTCGCGGTGTTACTCGACAACCATTATCTAGTAGTACGCGAGGAGAACCTGGCGGTGAACAGTTTTCGAAGGGCCACTCAGTCGTATGTCTCGGCCTTAACTTCTTTTCGGTCGTAACCCTGCTCCATAAAATAGGCACGTAGCGGGCGGACAAAGGCCTTTGTTCCGCACAGCAAGGGTATGGCTTTCGGCTGTCCTCTGATCATGGGTGCGAGCAGCGTCAGCGTTTTCTCCACTGCTTCCGCTTCGCCGTTCTGAGCGACCAGAGGAAGGTAGCGGAACAAGGGGTGCTGTGCGGCCATGCCTAGCCATTCTTGATGAAACAAGACCTCATCTTCGCTCGGGGCCAACGCAATCAGGAGAATCGGTGTTTCGATATGTGAAGAAAACACCTGTTTGAGGATGCAGCGAATCGGAACGAGGCCTGTATAACGACCAATTAATATGAGTTCTCGATCAAGGGTTTGAGGTAGACCGAAATTTCCATAGGGACCGGATAGCGTAATTTCATCTCCGGACTTCAACTGGTACAGGTAGTTGGAGCCAAGCCCACCGGGAACACGATCAAAAACCAGTGTCAACTCTCCAGTCGGCGAAGCTGGGTCGGCCATGGAGTACGCGCGATTGAGCGGCGGATTTGGTCCCACCGGCAGCTTGAGGGAAACCCATTGCCCCGGCTTGAACGGGATCGTGGTTGTTTGTGGTTTGACGATCACTTGGCGGACGTGAGGCGTGAAATCCGTCACCGAAAGCACTGTGGCTGGTTGTGTGGGCTCCGCCATGAAGACCTCTCATCACCCTCTTAGCAGAAGCCGTCAGGAGATGGAAGTATGGATGTGATGTACAGGGAATTTTGCAGCGTGGTATAGATGTCAACGTCGATGAGCTCTAGGGAAGGGGCCATACGCTTATGAGTCAAGTTCGTGTCCGATTCGCTCCAAGTCCGACGGGATTTCTCCACATTGGTGGAGTCCGCACCGCGCTTTTCAACTGGCTCTTTGCACGTCAGCAACAGGGCGCGTTTATCCTTCGGATCGAGGATACCGACCAGAGTCGCTCGACAGAAGAATCCATTCAGGCCATCATCGAGGGCCTGAAATGGGTCGGGCTTAATTGGGACGAAGGCCCATTTCGCCAGACTGAACGGATGGACCTGTATCGCCAACATGCCCTCAAGTTGTTCGAGACCCGACAGGCATACTGGTGCGTGTGTAAGGCCGAAGAGTTGGAGGCTCGTCGGAAGGCAGCTGAAGCCAAAGGCCTGTCGCCTCGCTATGACGGTCGCTGTCGGAACTTGGGAATCGCGAGCCCTACGGAGGATGCCGCGCTTCGGTTTAAGGCTCCACAAGAGGGGCAGATCGTTGTTGACGATCTCATCAAGGGCAAGATTACCTTCGAGACCAGTGCCGCCGACGACCTCATTATTCTCCGATCCAATGGGTTTCCGACGTACAACTTTTCTGTCGTGGTCGACGATGCGCTGATGCGCATCACGCATGTGGTGCGGGGAGACGACCATATGACGAATACACCGCGGCAGATTCCGATCTTCGAAGCCTTAGGGTTTCCCGTCCCCAAGTTCGGCCATTTGTCGATGATTCTCGGCTCGGATAAGGCGCGGCTTTCCAAGCGGCATGGCGCAACCTCGATCATGGCCTACAAGGATATGGGGTATCTCCCCGATGCCATGGTCAATTATCTGGTCCGGCTCGGTTGGTCGTACGGGGATCAAGAACTCTTTACCAGGCAGGAACTGATCGAAAAGTTTTCTTGGAAGAATGTGCAATCTTCGGCAGCGGTCTTCAACCCCGACAAGCTACTCTGGATCAACGCGGAATACATCAAATCCAGCTCACCCTCCGAGGTTGCCGAAGCGTTGGTGCCGTTGTTGAACGCCGCGGGATTACAAGAACAGGTCAGGACCGTCTCGAACGAGTGGCTGGCGCAGGTCGTCGTACTGGTGAAGGAACGGACGAAGACGTTGGTCGACATGGTGGAGTGGGTGAAGCCGTATTTTGGGCAAGAGGCAACATACGAGGTGGAGGCAACCAAGAAATTTCTCACACCCACGACGGCTCCGTTACTGCAGAAGCTGCTCACCCGCTTCGAAACATTTCCCCACTTTTCGAAACAGGCGTGGGAAGAGAGTTTCAAGAAGCTTGTCGAGGAGGAAGGCATCAAGATGGGCGCGCTCGCTCAGCCCGTCCGCGTGGCCTTAACCGGGCGAACGGCAAGTCCAGGGCTCTTTGAGGTGATGGAAGTCCTGGGGCGTGACCGGACTCTCTTCCGCCTCAGAAAAGGGATCGAACGAGCGAGTGTAGCTCCTTGAGCCAAACCCGCGTCGATCTTGACGGAATTGCGATCGATATATTACTGTGAACCCCGGTTGGGGGATCGTCTAGCGGTAGGACGTCAGTCTCTGGATCTGACTACCTAGGTTCGATTCCTAGTCCCCCAGCCAAACTCCTTTCGAAGTCATATCTTCATACCGCGCTGGGGGATCGTCTAGCGGTAGGACGCCGGCCTTTGGAGCCGGCTACCTAGGTTCGATTCCTAGTCCCCCAGCCATTTCCTTCCCAAAGAGACGAACTGCCCAGGCGTCATTTCAGCGACGCCATGTCGATGACGAATCGGTACCGCACATCGCCGCGGAGTACCCGTTCATAGGCCTCATTGACCTGGTGGATTGGAATCACCTCCACATCCGACTCAATCAGGTGCTGGGCGCAGAAGTCGAGCATTTTTTGTGTTTCTCTGATCCCACCAATGAGAGAACCTGCCAGGCGCCGTCGTTTGAAAATGAGCGAAAACGCCTGAACCGGGGTCGGGGTTTCTGGTGCACCCACCAGGATCATGGTGCCGTCGGTCCTAAGCAGGTTCAAATAGGCGTTGTAATCATGTGGAGCAGACACCGTATCGAGAATGTAGTGAAAGTATCCTTGGAGTTTCATGAACGTCTGAGGATCCGACGTGACGGCAAAATTGGCGGCCTCTAACCGCTTCGCGTCTTCTCGTTTACTCTCAGACGTACTTAAAACCGTCACTTCAGTTCCTAAGGCCTTGGCGATCTTCACTGCCATGTGGCCGAGTCCGCCGAGACCGACGACGGCCAGTTTATGGTAGCGGCCGACGCCCCATTGTCGCAGAGGGGAGTACGTTGTAATGCCGGCACAGAGCAGTGGGGCAGCTCCGGGCAATGAGAGGGAATCAGGAATTCGAAGGACATAGTTTTCGTCGACCACGATCTGTGTTGAGTAACCGCCTTGCGTAATTCGGCCTTCCTTATCTTGCCCGCTATAAGTCCAGACGGTGCCGCTGTTGCAATATTGCTCCAGGCCCTCGCGGCAAGCTCCACACGTACGGCAAGAATCCACAAAGCAGCCGACGCCGGCTCGATCACCAGCCTTGAAAGCCGTGACCGCGGTGCCCACTTGTGCGACGGTTCCGACGATCTCATGCCCAGGCACCATTGGGAACAGGGAAATGCCCCATTCATCACGGGTTTGGTGGATATCCGAGTGACAGATGCCGCAATGCGAAATTGTAATCAACACATCGTGGGGACCGACTTCACGCCGTTCAAACGAAAACGGTTGCAACTTTTCCTTGGCGGCTATCGCCGCATAGCCTTTGGTCGGGAGCATAGAAGGTCTCCTTCTATCTAGAACGCGGATGGAATTTACAAACTAGCAATGTTCGAGGTGACTTGCCAACAGCAAATATAGGGAGAGGTGGATGAGCATACGGAGCGACCTCCCGAAGACGCCTTCGAGTTTCACCTTGGAAGAAACAACGAGAGCGTCGTCGTTTCGGGACCCGCTCAGGTAGTCGATGTGTCACCAGCCGTTTCTTCTCTACTATCGTCGGTGCGCTCTCCTCTCGTGAGAGGCTCTCGCATGTCTGTTTCCGCGGTGAGCGGCGAACCCGGAATGCGATATTGCTCCGCGGCCCAGGTTCCCAAATCGGTGACCTGACAACGCTCACAACAGAATGGACGCCAGGGGTTCCCTGCCCACGTTGTGGGTCGATGGCAGAGAGGACAGGTCATGGGGATAGTGTAGCGTGGTGGCCGGATGAAGAAAAGTCGGAAGGCGGTCGTTTAGACTTGAGGAACCGATCGGGGTCTGGCCAGGCGGAGCAACCGCTGCAACCGGTTTCGATCCAAGTCCGTGAGGCGCACGAACTCGACACCGAACTCGCCGTGCTTGACCCATCGAACGGTGGCGGAGTGGACAGTGATCGGGACGGCCAAGTCCGTCGCATGGATCTGTAGTGTGACACCCGCTCCGGGTGACATCGACACCGTGCTGGTGACAGCACACCCACCGGCAGAGATATCGAACATGGTACCGTGGCGAATTTCAGTCTGATCAGCCGTGGAAAAGAGGATACGCAGGTCAACGGGCATTCTTGGATGTTCCCGACATTCGATCATGATGACCTCCGCAAGCGGGTGAAGCGTCCTTTCTCCCTTCGCGATCAACAGCTGCTGAGTTCCCTGGAAGGCTAGTATAGATCGTTCCGTTCTGCCTGGCACGCGTTGAGGAAGATTCTGCTTGGCGAGAAAGCGGCGATGAAAAAAGCGGAATGATGAATCAGTGTCGGGACGCTCGCTGGGTTTTCTCAACCCTGGCCCAGGCATCCTTCAGCGGCACTGTTTGGTTGAAGAGGAGGGAAGCTGGCGATGAATCAGGATCGACACAAAAGTACCCTTGCCGTTCGAACTGAAAGCGGGAGCCAGGTGCGGCTGAACCAAGGCTTGGCTCGACCAAACAGCCAGTGAGGGTTTCAAGCGACTGGGGGTTGAGGGTTTGGGTCCAGTCATCATCTGGTTGGTTCTTGGCTGAGTCGGGGAGCAGAAGCGGGTGATAAAGTCGGACCGTGCTCTTGAGCGCGTGGGGAGCCGATACCCAGTGGATGGTAGCCTTTACTTTACGTTGTTCCTGTGTGGATCCGCTTTTCGTTTCAGGGTCGTACGTGCAGTGCAGTTCGGTGACCGTTCCCGTCTGAGGATCCTTCGTCATGCTTACACATTTAATAATATACCCATAGCGGAGCCGTACCTCACGGCCAGGCGCGAGGCGATAAAACTGTTTCGGTGGATCCTCCCGGAAGTCGTCGTGCTCGATGTAGAGGGTTCGTGAGAATGGAACCTTCCGAGTTCCAGCGGCGGCATCCTCAGGGTTATTCACGGCGTCGAGTTCTTCAACCAAGCTATCCGGATAGTTCTCGATCACGACTTTCAACGGTCGGAGAATGGCCATGACGCGCGGCGATTTTTTGTTCAAATCTTCTCGGATAAAATGTTCGAGCAGCTGCATCTCGACGATGGCATCACGTTTGGCGACCCCGATGTGGTCGCAAAATGCGCGAATGGCTTCCGGTGTCACGCCTCGCCGACGAAGGCCTTTAATGGTTGGAAGGCGAGGGTCGTCCCACCCAGTCACCAGTTTCTTGGAGACCAATTCGAGCAGCTTGCGCTTGCTCATGATGGTGGAGGTGAGGTTGAGTCTCGCGAATTCGATTTGTTGTGGGCGATGGGGGGCCTCGGTCTCTGCCACAACCCAGTCATACAACGGTCGATGATCCTCAAATTCAAGAGTGCAGAGGGAATGGGTGATCCCTTCGATGGCATCGGAGAGGGGGTGTGCGAAATCATACGACGGATAGATGCACCACGTAGCTCCTGTCCGATAATGGGTCGTGTGCCGAATGCGATAGAGAATAGGATCGCGCAGATTGATGTTCGGTGAGCCCATATCGATAACCGCGCGGAGGACATGCGTGCCATCGGCAAACTCTCCGGCTCGCATACGCGCAAACAGATCCAAGTTTTCGTCCACGGACCGACTTCGAAAGGGGCTGTTGCGGCCAGGCTCGGTCAGCGTGCCGCGGTACTCGCGAATGAGGTCTGATGAGAGACTGTCGACATAGGCCTTCCCCTTCTTGATGAGGACAATGGCGAAGGCGTAGAGCTGTTCAAAGTAATCAGAGGCATAGAATAGTTTCCCCTTCCAATCAAACCCCAGCCAGCGGACGTCGTCCTGAATGGCCTGGACATACTCAGGGTCCTCGGTTGTGGGATTGGTATCGTCAAACCGGAGATGACAGGCTCCCCCCGGCGTTTCGTTGGCGATTCCAAAGTTGAGCACCATGGACTTGGCATGTCCGATGTGGAGGTATCCGTTGGGTTCGGGCGGAAATCGTGTGACCACGCGACCACCGTGTTTACCCGCTGCACGGTCGGCGACGACGATATCTCGAATGAAATTTGATGAGGTCGTAGATTCGGAAGCCATCAGGAAGTTTTCTGTAGCAAACCACGTTCGGTCAGATGGACGGGCACATCGGACGAAGGAGTTTTACCACAGACTAGGTGATGGGAGAAACGGGGGGTCTCTAGACCGATGGTTCGGTGGCGGAAGGGTGTGTCGGAGGCATGACGCTGAAATCCTTTTGCGCGATGAGATGCCCTTCCATTCGGAGCCGAAACTCATATCGACCTGGGGCCGGAAAAATCAACAGAGGAACATTAATCCCGAAGTCAGAAATCTGGAGGCGATCACCGATTTCAATGTTGGGAAGAGTGGCACGGCAGATGAGTTGCTCCGAATTGAGGTAGAACAAATCGATATCGAAATGATAGAGACCCTCCGCATCGGTTAAGCAGAAGTAGAGTCCCATCTGCTGGTGTTGAAAGGGAAAGGAAGGTGCCTGCAGATGGGTGAAGATTCCGATCAGGCTCTTCTTTTTCGTCAGGCTGTCTTCAATCACTTGGTCGCAGACGAGAAACGCTTGCACGGTAGGTTTTGGAATATCGGTCATGTGTCTATTCTAGGTCTAGGGGTCATGAGCCGGAACGGTCACATGGTTCTCGTTTGTTGCAGAAACGAAAGGGGCGCAGTGATGAATAGAGAAGCCCATTACACCTGAGTGCTCACTGCAGCTGGATTCGTCAGAGATCCGGGGGGGTGGTGTGCAACGTGCCCACCAAGAGATGAACCCGCTCAACCGAGAATCACCGGCCCGCCGCGGCTTTCTACGATATCTCCAAACAGCGCCGTCCCCGAGCCGATCCGACAATAGTTGGGGGTGATCTCTACCTGAATTCCACGATATGAGTGCAACTTCCCGTACAAGAGAGAGACCTTACGCGCTGCGGTCATAGTTGCAGTGAGAACGATACCTCCGGACCGTAGATCCGTTAAACGAACCGATGGACCATCGGCCGACGAAGGGCTCGGCTCAAGGTGTACCTCGACGGCAAAACGATTTCCTTCGTTGAGGGTGAGGGCATTACGGCGCAGATGAGCAATACGAGTCCCGTACCCATCATACAGATCAAGGGTTATGAGAAACAGTCCGTGCTCACAGTTGGTCTCAATGACGAGTTGTTCTTTCCCATGAATCTTGACGACCCCATTTGTATTCCGAAATATGTTGGACCCGATGCACAGCTCGAGGTCGGGCCTGGTACAGGGTCCACCTACTACTGCGTGACCTAAGGAGCCGGTCCCGCGAGACACCGCCGGTTCATCCATTCAAGACCCTCGGACCGCGGTGTGCATTCGGTCGTCTGGATTGGTGTAAAGCATAGGCAGCATCGTGAAAAAATTTTTTGAAGGCTAGGCTTTCTGGCCTGTCGTGTCAAGATCAGCCGAGGCGGAGGTCGTCAAGTATTTTGGCCCCCTGCAAACGGCCTGGCCGAGAGGCATCAATCTGCACTTAACGAAAGGGAGAGCCCTTCGTTGCAAACCGAAAACCGCTTATGCTACGGTCCAAATTTCAGGCAGTCACCGGTTGGTCCCATCGTCTAGCCTGGCCTAGGACGGAGCCCTCTCAAGGCTTAAACACGGGTTCGAATCCCGTTGGGACCACCAACCCCTTCTGGAGGTTCCCGACATATATAGCGAACCCTAGCGACAGGGAGTGAATTATGAACCTGTTGACCTTTCGCTTCCGCCAGTCCTCAGCGGTGGACTTTTATTGGAACCTCGAATTGGCCAAACGAGGATCCCTACGCGAATTCAAGGTACATCCCAACATCACCATTTATGAGTCGGCGTTCGATCTCCTCAACCCGATTCAAGCAGGACACGCCCTGTCCCTCGCAAAGTCCTTGGTGCTCGACAAGCGAGCCGAGGTTTTCTGGGGAAATACGTCGTTGACGATGATGATGGTTAGGGATGTGCTGCAGTGCTATCAGCAATCGATGCAGGTCGACGACCATCATGCGCATTGTTGGTTCAAGATCCGGCTGACACTTGACCTGACCGTGACACGATTTGAGGTGGAGTCCGACGACGTGGCGAAGTCGTTCGTGTTTCCGTGTCGACGTGCGGCCACACATGCCTATGGCATTCATTATGAGCACCCAGGGACGATCTATGACCAATTGGACTCGGCCTTGTGGCGTGCCGGCACACGTTGGTGTCCGCGGCTCGCGGATCTCTCGGAAATAAAACTCATCAACGTGGAGTTGCAGACGAAACGATGAAGAACCGGCCCGAGTTGGGGGAGAATTGGCGAAACCAGATGGCGAAATGGTCGTCGAGTTTAAACACGGGTTCGAATCCCTTTGTAGACCAAGCCTAGCTTGCTCGTTTCGTTCGTCACAATCAAAAAGGGGGACGGATAAACACTTCCGGTAAGGAATCCTTTCCCTGTGCGGACTGCGCTTCGTTATCGTTGTTGTTATTGTGTTGCATGGCGCCGGAGAAGACCCACCGGTGACCTGGGCCAAATCTTGCGCCTGCCACCGGCACATTAAGGCAATTTCCTCATTGACTGCGTCGGATGAACGCCTCATGTGAACATTTCTTTCTCCAGATCCTTGCTCGTATGTGTCAGTGGTCGATGCAAAGCGAACCTCATGATCCGTCCTTTGGGAAGCGTCGGATGAATCGCCCGTTACAGGAGGAATGTTGTGTATTTCGTGTGCGCGGAGGTGTCGATCACGATGTTGAACTCGCTTTGCGTAACGCAGTGACTACTGATAAGCTAAGGAGTTAGAATCGCAAACTAGACGAGAATTTAACGATACGGCGAATAGCGATGATTGCTCAGGGCGCCGTGCTGTTCGATAGAGCGAGGGGGAAGCCATGAATACCAGAATGAAAAACTTACTCCTATGGGGCATGATTGCTCTGTTCATAGTCTTGTTGTTCAATATGTTTTCCGTTCCGACGCATGCACCTGAAGAGGAGGTCTATTTCAGTGATTTCATCGCAAAGGTGGAACAGGGCTCGGTGGTCAAGGTCGTCATGCGGGGTCATCATATCAGTGCGGTCTTGAAAGATAGTACGAGAATTCACACCTATGCGGCAGATGATCCCGACCTGATCACGGTGTTGCGGGAGAAGGGGGTCCAAATCGAGGTGAAACCGTCCGGCGAGAGCCCGTGGTACGTCACATTTCTGTACACATGGGGTCCCTTCATTCTCTTTCTCGGGCTGTTCATCTTCTTCATGCGGCGGATGCAATCTGGCGGGAATGGTGCCTTATCGTTCGGGAAAAGCCGGGCGAAGATGCTGACGGAGGAGCACAAGAAGGTCACCTTTGCCGATGTGGCTGGTGTCGATGAGGCGAAGAATGACGTGCAGGAGATCGTTGAGTTCTTGAAAGATCCGCGCAAGTTCCAAACGCTCGGCGGCCGTATTCCGAAAGGGGTCTTGGTGGTCGGCCCACCAGGCACTGGGAAGACTCTGTTGGCGAAGGCCGTCGCGGGCGAGGCCGGTGTTCCGTTCTTCAGTATCAGCGGGTCGGATTTTGTGGAGATGTTTGTCGGGGTTGGGGCATCGCGGGTGCGCGACCTGTTTGAACAGGGCAAGAAACATGCGCCGTGCATCATCTTCATTGATGAGATCGATGCAGTTGGTCGTTTGCGCGGAGCCGGGCTGGGCGGAGGCCATGACGAGCGGGAGCAAACATTGAATCAGTTGCTCGTCGAGATGGACGGCTTTGATACGACGGAAGGCGTGATCTTGGTCGCGGCGACCAATCGGCCGGACGTCCTCGATCCTGCGTTACTGCGCCCTGGCCGGTTCGATCGTCAAGTCGTCGTCGATCGACCAGACCTCCATGGTCGGGCTGAGATCCTTAAGGTCCATACGAAAAAGGTGCCGGTAGCGGCGAACGTGGAATTAGACAAGATAGCCCGCGGGACACCTGGATTTTCAGGAGCCGATCTGGAGAATCTGGTCAACGAGGCGGCATTGTGGGCGGCTCGTCAAAACAAGACCGAGGTAGACACGGTCGATTTCGAAATGGCGAAAGATAAGATTATCATGGGGGCTGAACGGAAGAGCATGATTCTGACCGAGGAGGAGAAACGGGTCACGGCCTTTCATGAGGCGGGACACGCGCTGATGGCGAAGCTCTTGCCCGGGACGGATCCCGTGCATAAAGTGACCATTATTCCACGAGGACGAGCACTGGGTGTCACGATGCAATTGCCGACCGAAGATCGGCATAGTTACACGAAAGAATTTCTGTGTAATCGGCTGGCTGTCCTGATGGGGGGGCGAGTGGCAGAAGAACTCGTGTTCAAGCATGTGACGACGGGTGCGGGGAACGATTTGAATCAGGCGACGGATCTTGCCCGCAAGATGGTCTGTGAGTGGGGAATGAGCGAGAAATTAGGGCCCTTGACGTTCGGGCAGAAAAACGACTCCGTATTCCTAGGCCGGGATTGGACCGCCAAAAGAGACCTCAGTGAACGAGTGGCGAAGGAGATCGATTCCGAGATCAAGCAGTTTGTCACCGAAAATTATGAACGTGCCAAGCAAGTCTTGACGGAACACATGTCCGGCTTGACTGCGCTGGCCGAGGCGCTGTTGGTCAAGGAATCGTTGGATGCGATCGACATCGACCGAATTCTTATGGAGTCTTCTGCGGGAACGGTACCTGCCTAACAACACCGGATTCAGTGGCCGACTGATCGGTGTCCGTGTGTTCGCGCGTGCGAACCTTTCGTTGACGCCTCCGTTCACGGTTGTGTATAAACGACCGGACTATGATGAACTCCTTTCGAGGACCGTATGTACGCACGTGAATTTCGTGATGGCGCCAAGGATGGGTTAGAAGCGCTCGAACCGCTTGATCCTGACAAGATCACCTCGTTCAGCGAATTGCTCGAAGCCATGGGTAAGACGGCTTTTGGAGGACGACATCTCGGCAAAGCCTTCGATGTGCTTTCGGCGATGATCGAAGATCCGGACTGTCGAGTCGTTATGACGTTGTCCGGCGCGATGACCATTGCCAAGATGGGGAAGATCATCACGAAGATGATCGATGAAGGTATGGTGCACTGCATCATCTCGACCGGGGCGCTCATGGCTCACGGCCTCAGCGAGTCTGTCGGGAAGACGCACTATCGACACGACCCGTCGATGAGCGATGAAGAGCTTTTTCGAAAGGGGTACAATCGTGTCTACGATACTCTCGAGATGGAAGCCAATTTAAATTATGTCGAACATGTCGTCACTCGAACGTTGAAACGCCTCAACCACGACGATCGGCCGCTTTCATCGGAGGTCCTCACGAGAGAATTGGGGAAGACCTTGGCCGAGGAGTTTGACGGCGAGGGGATTCTGAAGAGTGCCTACTTGAAAAAGGTGCCCGTGTACATTCCTGCCTTCACCGATTCCGAGGTCGGACTCGACATGGGAATTTGGGCGATGGCCCGAGAGATCGATCGGGCGCGGTCACAAGCCGGCCCTAAGGGCGACTTAGCCGTCTTGCAGGCTATTCTCCAACACTGGCCGTCGTTTAATCCGTATTTGGATCTCAATAGCTATGCCGACACCGTCCTTTCGGCCAAACGTCTCGGGATCTTCACGATTGGAGGAGGTGTCCCAAGGAATTGGGCCCAACAGGTCGGCCCCTACATCGAAATCGGTAATCTGCGGTTAGGGCTGTCTGTGAAGCCTCCTCGCTTTCAGTATGGGGTGAGGATCTGCCCAGAACCGGACTACTGGGGTGGACTCAGCGGCTGTACCTATCAAGAAGGGCTCTCCTGGGGAAAATTTGTGACGCCGAAGGACGGCGGACGATTTGCCGAGGTGTTGAGCGATGCCACCGTCGTGTGGCCGCTTTTGATTATGGGACTTCTCGAAAGAAAAAGATCCGGCGTGGTGCGCCAGTCGTGAGAGGGGTCATTGGACGACGGGTGGGTCAGTTGTGCCTGGGTGGCATCCTTTTATGGTCTTCTGTAGCCACCGCTGGAGATTCGACGGATACCGACGTCCGGATGAGGGGGCAGGCCAATGCTCCTCTGACGTTGATCGAATACTCCGACTTCACTTGTGGTTACTGCCTGAAATTTTTCAAGGACACCTGGCCACGCATACAGGCCCGCTATGTCGATACCGGGAAAGTGCGATTTGTGTATCGAGACTATCCACGGGCTGACCGAGGGCCTGGAGTTGATGCGGCGATGGCAGCGCGATGTGCGGGAGCGCAAGGACAATATTGGGCGATGCATGATCGCTTATTTTCCGAAGGCGGGCAGCTGGATAAGCAGGTCTATGACCGTCATGCCAAGACACTCGGCTTGGATCGGTCGGTATTTGAACAGTGTATGGCCGAGAGACGGTATACCAATGCGATCTTTGAGGATCGCCAGGAAGCCAATCAGTGGGGATTTCACGGAACGCCAGGGTTTATTCTCGTACGAACGGCCGTTGAGCCGACGGAGAACGAGCCGGCCATTGCGATACCCGGAGCATTTCCGTTCGAGATGTTCTCGGATGAAATCGAGCGACTTTTGGCAGGTGTCAAAAAGTAACCGGGTAAGGCGGTGATTGGCTGTCCCCACGGGGTGATGTTGACAGTGCGCATTCGGTTACGTTAGTCCTGTTCACCAGAAAAGGTAGGATATCCTATGGATTCCGTACAATCGTTCTGGACTATGTCCCATCGCGACGATGATTTTTGGGTCTGTATGTCTTGTCTGACCGAAGTCTTCTACCGAAAAGTTCCCATGCCGGACTGTCCGTCTTGCCATGGCGTGTCAACGTACGAAGGTTTTACCTTGGAGGCGATCCGCGATTGGGGAACAGAAGAACTGATTGCAAAGGCTGTTGCTGCGCAAGAGACGGCGACTTCTCCTCAACCTTCCGTTGAATCTGCTGCGCCGGTTGAAGCGGCGGATTAACATCAGCGTCATCACGGACTCCAGCGAGTCTTCCAGTGCAGGAATCGAGACCATTCCTTGTTCATGGCCAGTGGAAACAGGGTGCCATTGCGTCCCCGGTCGTGGACCCGTTCACAGGGAGGCTCGTGGCCCAGGTTACACAAGCGACGGAATCCGATATCGACCAAGCCATATCGTCGACCTTCAGCGCAGCCGCTCCCATGGGGCAGCTTCCGTCCCACGCTCGATACGACATGCTCCAACAGATTGCGACCCTGCTCGATCGACGTCGAGACGACTTTTCCCACACGATTACGACGGAAGCGGGCAAGCCGATCACCGATGCGAGGCGGGAAGTCGCCCGAGCCATCCAAACCTTCACGGTCGCGGCGGAAGAGGCACGACGAATTCCGGGTGAAGTGGTTCCGCTTGATTGGACACCTGGCTTCGATACGCATCTTGGCCTGCTTCGCCGTTTCCCCATCGGTCCGATTCTCGGCATTACTCCCTTCAACTTTCCGCTCAATCTTGTCGCGCACAAGGTCGCACCGGCGCTGGCTGCCGGTAATCCTATTCTGATCAAGCCGGCTCCTCAGGCACCGTTGACGGCCCTCTTGCTTGGAGAAGTTGCGTTAGAGGCGGGAGTTCCTCCAGGAGGATTGAATATTGTGCCGTGCGACAACCTCCTGGCTGAGCGAATGGTGGTGGATCCGCGATTCAAATTGCTGAGTTTCACCGGGAGTGCCTCAGTGGGGTGGATGTTGAAGGCCAAGTGTGGAAAGAAGAAAGTGACGCTTGAGCTCGGAGGCAATGCGGCGGTCCTGATCGAGCCGGATGCCGACATCGAGCTCGCCGCTCAGCGTTGCGCCGTCGGCGGATTTGGGTATGCGGGACAGACATGCATTTCCGTGCAGCGCATCTTTGTGCACCATTCGATCGCCGATCTGTTTACGACCAAGCTGCTCATGCTTGTCGCTCGTTTAAAAATGGGAGATCCAACCGACGAGACCACGAGCATCGGCCCTCTTATCGACGATGCCGCTGCGCAACGAGTAGAAGGGTGGATCGGCGAAGCCGTGGCGGACGGAGCGCGCGTGTTATTGGGCGGAAAGCGAGCGGGATCGCTTGTCGAAGCCACGGTGCTGTCAAATGTGAACCCTGAAATGAAGGTTTCGTGCCGAGAGGTGTTTGGACCGGTCGTGACGGTCACGCCGTATCGTCATCTCAGCGAGGCTGTCGCGTTGCTCAATCACTCGGATTTCGGATTACAGGCCGGGATTTTCTCGCAGGACATCAATAAGATTTTTTATGCCTTTCGTCACGTGGAGGTCGGTGCGGTCTTGGCGAACGAGATTCCCACGTTTCGAGCGGACCATATGCCCTACGGTGGGGTGAAAGATTCCGGGTTAGGACGCGAAGGTGTCCGCGCAGCGATCGAAGATATGACGGAACCGCGCATGCTCATCATGAACCTCAAAGAACCAGCCAGCTCAACGGAAAAAACTCTCTAGAAGATATTGCGAAGCCGGTCCAATCTTGCTACAACACACGCGATATTGGTTCGCGTTTGTTTGTCGGACCGCTTGCGAACACGTCACTGAGCGACCTTACTACACTACCAGACGGGTCGGTTGCCAACGGAAAGGGGAGATGATGGTACCTACGCACATGTTTCTCACGAGAGGTGTGGGGATTCACAGGGAGAAGCTGGCCTCGTTCGAAGAAGCGTTGCGCAGCGCCGGTGTAGCATACTGTAACCTGGTCAGCGTGTCCTCCATCCTTCCACCCTATTGCAAGATCATCCCCCGAAAACGCGGAGAGAAACTGTTAAAACCTGGAGAGATTACGTTTTGCGTGATGGCCCGGTCAGAGACCAACGAGCGGAACCAACTTGTTTCGGCCTCTGTCGGCCTGGCGAAGCCCACGGACATCGGCGCATATGGGTACCTTTCAGAGCACCATGCGCATGGCGAAACGGATGAGGAGACGGGTGAGTATACGGAAGATCTGGCCGCGCAGATGCTTGCAACCACCCTGGGAGTCGAGTTCGATCCGAATGTCGCGTGGAAAGAGCGCGAACAGGTCTTCAAAATGGGCGGAAAAATCGTGAAGACGTTGAACATTACCCAATCCGCCGTTGGAAAGAAGGGCAAGTGGACGACGGTGATCGCGCTGGCGGTGTTCATTCCACCGGAGAATGTTCCCAACCGTCCCCGCAAGTGAGGGACCAATCGATTGGCTGCACCTGCCTCAGCTGCCCGCTTAATGTAAGGGGAGAACGTCCATGACGCTTCCCGTTGGTTGGGAGGGAGCGGATCGTAATTTTCTAGGTATCGACGAACCCTGGTGTCATCCAGACCGAGCAGGCGTGTATGTGCTGCCGGCTCCCTATGAACATACTTCCAGCTATATCCGAGGATCGGACCGTGGTCCATCGGCCATCCTGGAAGCATCCAGCCAAGTTGAGTTCTACGACGAACACCTCCTGGTTGAACCCTATCGGGAATGGGGCGGCATTGCGACGGCTACCCCATTGAATCTCGATGGAAAGGTCGATCGAGCAGCGGTCGATGCCATCGAGGCGTTTGTTTCCCCCCATGTCGGAGCCGGACGGTTTGTGGTCACATTGACCGGTGAACACACCGGCGCCTTGGGAGCAATTCGAGCCCATGGGAAGCGATACGAACAGCTGACGGTCGTGCAGATCGACGCCCACGGAGATCTGCGTGACGCGTACCTCGGTAATCCGTTCAGCCATGCCAGCGTCATGGCGAGGGTCGCGGAGGACGGGTTATCACTGGTACAGGTGGGAATTCGATCGATCAGTCAGGAAGAGGTGGCTCGTATCGACTCCACAGATCGGATTGCGTCGTTTTTTGCGGCCACGATTCTTGATCCGTCAGGCCCATATCAAGGCAGGGCATCGAAATGGATACCGGACGTGGTGGCGGCCTGCCGAACGCCCGTGTATCTCACGTTCGACTGCGACGGGCTGGATGCCTCGCTTGTCCCCGCGCTTGGGACCCCTGAACCGGGTGGACTTGGCTGGTATGACACGCTCAATCTCATCACGGCCCTTGCCAACGGACCAGGGATTGTGGGGATGGATGTCAGCGAGATCGCTCCCATAGAAGGTTTTGTCGCACCGCAATTTACCGTTGCGCGATTGATTTATCGGATGCTTGGTCGGATCAGGGCCGGCAAGCGTGTCTACTAAGGCCAGCCTCATACATCGATAGCCTCGTCGTCCCGTGGCTCACACCATCCGCATCAATAAGTTTTTTACCGAACAGGGGATTTGCTCACGGCGAGAAGCCGACCGCCTGATCGAATCTGGCATCATCACGATTAATGGCCGGGTGGCTAAACTCGGCGATCACATAGAGCTCACGGACGTCATTGCCCGAGCGGGGCAGGTGATCCCTTGGGGCAAGGCGAGCCTGTACATCAAGTATCATAAGCCGGTCGGCGTGACGACCACGAGTGAGACTCATATTCCCCGAAACATCATTGCGGAAATCGGGCACCCGGAGCGAATTTTTCCGATCGGAAGACTGGATAAGGATTCATCCGGCCTGATTTTGTTGACGAACGATGGCGACATCGTCAACGACATCCTCCGGACCGAATTCGGCCATGAACGAGAGTATCTTGTGCAGGTCGATCGGGCGTTCGATCAATCATTTTTAGATCAGATGTCGTGCGGGGTGGTCATCCTCGGGAGCAGGACGAAGCCGTGTCGTATGACGCGCGTCGGGGCAAATCGGTTTCGTATTGTCCTCACTGAGGGGCGAAACAGGCAAATCAGGCGGATGTGCCAAGCGCTCGGCTATCGAGTGATCAAGCTCCACCGCACAAGGATCATGCACCTCACCGTCGAAGGGTTGAATGTGGGGGAATGGAAAGAACTCACAACTCAGGAGCGGGAGCGGTTGCTCAGGGCAGTGGGGCGGCATGGGCAATGACTGTTGCTTTCAAGTCAAGCCTGCCACGCGCTCTCATTTCGTTCACCTTTCATCATTCGATCCTGCGTTCGACTGCTCGTCATAAGCTCGTACCATTCCTGACGAGCGAAATTCACGGCCTTCGCGAAGAGTCACCATCTATTTTTTAGATGCTTAACGAATACATTATCTATTTGTCTATGAGGCGACTGATTCGGTACATCATAACTATGTGAATGCATCGCGCACATAACCATAAGGAGGGCGTCATGAAAATTTCCAGCACATTTAAAGCAGGAATTCTCCCGGCCATCGCCGGGACGGCAATCTTCATGGCATCGACAGCATGGGCAGGCGATAAGCCGGTCGTAAGAGGCGTAGGTATGGAGCTCAAACCCAAGGTCATCACACAGGAGAAGCTAGACGTACATGAATTGGATGAGCACGTGTCGCATATGGAAGTGATTGATTCCAACGGAAATGCGTATCTGCTCATTCCGATTAAGTTGACAGGAGGAAGCGGTCCAGCGGTGACCAAAGATGGAAGGATCACCGTCGAATATGTGCACCCCTACACAGGGCCACTCAGCCACTAAACGTAGCCGATGAGGAGGGACAGTCGCTGTCCCTCCTTGCATCTCACGCGAGGGAGTGGGCACGGCAATAGGTCGAGGCAATCGTTCTCATCAAAGGAGGGGAGTCATGAAGCGGGAGAAACAGAAGGAACGCGAGGAGAGGGTGAACGGAGAAGCACAAGGAGCCACGGATCTATCAGTTCAGAACATGATCGCCAGGCGTGCGTACGAGCTCTACCTGGAGCGGGGCGGAGTGAGCCGGAACGAGATAGATGATTGGCTCCAGGCCGAACGCGAAATATTGTCGGGCCAAGCTCGGTAACTTGGGGGGGGGTGATGGAGGTTGGATCTGCGCAGTACCGTCATCTATGTTGGATGCCGTCACGCGTGGTTTTAGACCGTCCGGATTCTTGCGCAGGAGGGTTGCCCGCGGAGTCCTGCTCAATGAAAGGAGAACATCGATGACCATCCTGTCGTTCCTTCTCTGCTGCCTGCTCCTGCTACCAGGATTTGGCTACGCTGGTCAGGGCGCCGACGTATCGGCGGCAACATCGCTCCCGCCCATTCCGTTCGGGCTTGATGAGGTTCACGCATGGATTGATCGAACCCACCCGCTCCTGAGGGGAGCCGGAGCTGAAAAAACGATCGCCAAGGGCAAGATGCTGCAGGCATTGGGTGCCTTTGAACCCACTCTCGTGAACGACACAGAGCTTGAACGCTTTATTTCAAGCACGGACCCGAGCAGAGGAACTCAAACCGTTGGGTTTAACGACACACTGGTAGAAGCGCTTCACCCGTTGGGTTTTCGAGGCAGCGCCGGATTTCGCCAAGCGATTGGTGATGCGAGAATTCCTGACTTGTCGTTCGGCAACGGTAATCAGCAGGTCATCCTGGGTGGATTCCTGCCGTTGCTCAGGGGCTTGATGATCAATCCAGAACGCGCTGAGCAACAGCGGTCCGAATTGGCCTCTCCTCGCGCAGAAATTAAGATCGCCAAAACCAGGCAAGATCTCTTCTTGGCGGCTGCTCATCAATACTGGGATTGGGTCGCAGCTGCCAAGTTGCTCGATGTCCAAAAGCGAGCCGTCGCTGTGGCGGAAGACCGCTATACGCTGGTGCAAGAGCTCGAGAATGCGGGGTCAGTCGCCGCCATCGACGTGACGGAAGCCGGCCAGGAGGTACACCGACGCCGCGAAGTCGCGATCGCCGCGCGGCGGGGGCTCGAGCAAGAAGCGTTCAAACTCTCCATGTTCCTGTGGGTAAATGGTTCCCCGTCGGCCCCTCCACTCGATCGTGTCCCGGACTTCCCGGTGGAGAGGCGGATGCCGACTGCGGATGACGTCATGACGCATAAGCGAACGGCAATCTCAGAACGACCCGAGGTTAAGGAGCTCGAAGTCGAGGCGAAGATCAACAACATCGACCTCGCTCTGGCCAAGAACAACCTGCTCCCGAGCCTTAACCTGGAGGCGGCACCTGCGCGTTCTCCAGAGAAATTTGTTCTTGGGCTGGGATATCGATTCGGCGTCGAACTGAGGGTTCCTCTTCTGCAACGCCGAAGCCGCGGCGAAGTCCTTCAGGCGCAGGGCCAGGCGGAACGGCTCGTCATGGCACAACAGTACCGAGAAAACCAAATCGTCGTCGACGTCGATAATGCCCTGTCTGCCATCGAACGGGCTCGTGAACGGATGGAAGAAGCCGCACAGGCTTTCCGTCTGGCAGAGCTCGTCGAAGAGGGGGAGCGTTACCGCTACAGCGTCGGGTCCAGTAGCGTCCTGTTTGTCAACCTTCGCGAACGCAACACCGTGGATTCGGAAATTCAGGTTGTTCGGGCGAAGGCCGAGTACCATAAGTCTTTGGCGCTGTACCAGTGGGCTGTCGGAACCTGGGCCAAGACCCCGAACGACTATCTGCGAGTGAGTGAGCGTTGACATGACGAACCAGCGAGATCGTGATAGGGTCTTCGTGAATACGGGATGGTGGTGCCGGATATGCTGGGCGTACGTTTGACCTGAAGTGAACGCTCGGATGACTCGGAGAATCGTGGAACGCTGACACATGGGACAATCACCCGGCACATCTCAGCCGAACCTCTTTCAAGTCTCACGGCATCTTGGGCGCTTCTTCCGAACCGAGCGCAGAATTCTGGTTCTCGTCATTTCGTATTCGCTCGTGGTCGGACTCTTCTCGCTAATCGTCCCATTGACCGTCCAAGAATTGGTCAACACGTTCTCCTTCGCAATCCAACCGGTCATGATTGTGACGTTGGCCATGATCATGGTCGTCGTGCTGGCATTTGTGGGGCTGTTCAAAGCGTTGCAGCATTATGCGGTCGAGGTGTTGCAACGGCGTCTCTTTGTGAGGACGGCCTTTGCCATGGCTCAGAAGCTGCCTCATATCCGACTCCAAGGATTTAAACCTCAGGTCTCGAATTTCTTCATGGAAACGTCGTTCATGCAGCGGGCTTTGTCGGTCCTACTCGTCGATCTGGTCCATGTGATTGTCGGCGGCTTCGTCGGGATGACAATTTTGGTCTTCTATCATCCCTACTTCATCCTTTTTGATTTGGTGCTGCTCCTCGGATTCACGCTCATTGTCTTTGTCCTGTCTCGTGGAGGGCTGCGGACAACCATCGCCATGTCTCACGCCAAGTACGAAGTTCTGCACTGGATGCAAGAAATTGCACGCAATCTTCTGCACGTCAAGGCGACGGATAGCCGAGAGTTGCTCATTCAGAAAACCGATCAATTGACAGCAAAGTATGTTCAGTATCGTCGGGAGCGTTTCGCCGTCCTGCTGCGCCAATTCATCGCGTCTGTTGGAGGGCAAGCGCTGGCACACAGCGGCACCCTAGCGCTGGCCGGTTGGCTGCTGTCTATCGATCAATTGACCCTGGGGCAACTGGTGGCGGTTGAGGTCGTAGTGGGGAGCCTTCTCCTCAACTTTGATGCGGTCGTCAAGAGCATCGGGCATGTGTATTTCTTCTTCACGTCGTTGGAGGAACTCGAGGCCTTCTTCGTGCTCCCGAAAGAGGAGCATCGTCTTCCTCCGACGTCCACCGTGACTCTTGGCGATCCCAAGCGTCATGGCATCCGGGTGACGGGTGCTGGGCTGGGTGTGGTTCGCGACGGTGCCTCCGTCTTCGCCAATCTCGACCTGGAGGTCGCCTCCGGAGAGAAAGTGGCCATCTATGCGAAGACGATCGCGGCGAGAATGTCGCTGGCCAGGGTGTTGGCCGGTCTCGAATCACCGAGCAGCGGGTGCGTTTTCTATAACGATGTCGATCTCCGACATCTTGATCTGAACCATGTTAATCAGCATCGTGGCTTCATGATCGATTCACAGCTGTCTCTGATGGATGGGACGATCGCGGACAATATCGTGTGGCGACGTTCCGCCGTCTCTTACGACGATGTCCGATGGGCTCTCTGGTTGACCCAGCTCCAGGAAGAGATCGCAACCCTTCCACAAGGGATTGACTCCGACATCAGGGCGCTTGGGGAGATCCCTGCCCCAACCCATATCCTGCGCATCCTGCTCGCCCGTGCCATTGTGGGGCGGCCTCAACTCCTT
This sequence comes from Nitrospira sp., assembly GCA_965223625.1. Lineage (GTDB taxonomy): Bacteria > Nitrospirota > Nitrospiria > Nitrospirales > Nitrospiraceae > Nitrospira_D. Next base: position 3,653,008 of record OZ245008.1, on the reverse strand, counting down.
ATCTTTGACGGGATGATTCACGACATGCAGCCTGCCTTGCGCGACGCCATCCTACGGCGAATCTGCTCGAAAGAGGAATCCTGGACCGTCTTGTTCGTCTCGAACGACCCGAACTTAATACCCTATGTCGATCGCCGCATTGTTCTTGATGACGCGAGAACTTCGGTGCCATTGTTGCCCTTCTGACTAGAGGCCGGCGATTATTTTGAGCCCTGTCCAGCCTTCGGCAGAAGCGTATCGATGATCGTATGTGATCGCTCCTCGTAGTCGGGCGGGAACAGGTTGAATCGACGCCAGAGTTCGTACCAGAGTGGCACCCGATTCAGAATGACCCACCCCATCGCTTTTGTGCCTTGGCGGACGTGGGACTGTTCCGGCCAGGAGCGATCGTCGAGGTCGGGAACGACCCAGAATCGATAGTTTCCTTTTCCGTCATCGACTTGGTCGATCACCTTAATCACGCCGGAATAGGTCCCGGCCATCAATTCAGGCCAGGCCGGCAAAGGAATGGCCGGGATGCCATAGAAGAGGATTTTGACCTTCCGACCGACGTTCAACAAAGGAGCGTCCAGTCCGTCTGCCGTCATCTCAATCGCCTTGTCCGTGCTGGTGGGGGAAAGTCGCACCAGCGTATCGCCCTGCCGCACGGTTTCCCCAGCCCCGACCTTGGCCATCTTGACGACCGTGCCGTCGATCGGGGCCAAAATTCTGCCGGCCTGCCGGCGTACCTCGGCGTTTGATCGTCGCAGCGAGATATCGGCAAGCTGGTCGGCGACTTTGGCAGCTTCGGCCACCGATGCATCACGAGCCGCTTCCGCATCGATCAGGCGCTGCAACATCTCCGAGCTCACCTGGTCACGTCCGAAACTCAGTGATTTCATGGCCTGTTCCGCGGCTTGGAGATTTGCCTGCGCACCCTCGAGATCGGCCTGGCTGGCGGTGTCGGTCTGGACTGCCAGCTCGAGCTCTCGCTGAGACACCAAGCCTCTCTTGAGTAGTTGCTTGTGCCGTTCGAGGTTAAGCGCTGCCGTGATGGCGGCGATCTTGGCTGCCTCGACTTGTTGGTGCGCTTGGCGCACCTTGTCGCCGGCCTCGACCACCCGGGCCTCTGCCGACGGGACGGCGGCTTTCACCAGATTTCGCATTTCTGAGATGCGCTTGTCGAGTTGGTCGACTCTGGCCAATGCCGCACTTCTGGTCCTCTCAAGCGCCTCCTTCCGCTGATCGAGAAAGGCGAGTAAGTCGGGTGACAGGAAGTTGGGATCAGTATCGTCCAATTCGAGAATGAGATCGCCTTCCCGAACCTGGGCACCTTCCAACGCATGCCATTTCTTGATGCGGCCGGTGATCTGCGCCTCGACGTCCTGAGGTCGTTCGGAGGGAGTGTAGGCCGACATCTGTCCGGTCACAGTCACCGTCTGAGTCCACGGGACGAAAATGACGGTGAGCAAAAAAAGAAGAAGCAGGGTAACCGGTAAACGAGAGGAGAATTTCCATCCTTTTGGAAGCTGCGCATGCTCCCAGGACTGGAGCGTGGTCGAAGCGGCAAGCTCGTCAACGGTGATCTCGTCGGAGCTGGGCCTCTCCTGATCGAGAAAACGGGTTGTATGCGTCAGGCCAAGATCCAAGTTACTCACGCGCTGTATTCCTGTTGGATCTCAAGGGGTCGATGGGACATCCTCGGCACCTGAGACATCATACTAAGCCCACTAGGGTTTCCACAAACTTTCGGCCTAAAAACGGTGGACGTGGGTGTTGAACGGTTCGTGGTCAGAGATGGTACAGCCGGATCATACCAAAATATCACGGCGGGCCGCGTCTAACAGGGCCACCACGGCGGGATGTTTGAGCCGCCGCTCAACGGTGATTGCGTAAAATTTTTGTCTGACGGAATCGAGACGCCCTGCCACCCGCACGCGGTACTGCTGACAGATTTCTTTCTCCATCACCGTCGATCCTGGGAATAGCCCATGGCCTTCCTGGCCGAAGGCCTTTAACGTCGCACTATCTTCGAACTCTCCAATGATAGTCGGGACCAAGTGGTGCCGTCTCAGCCAGTCGTCCAATAGCCTGCGGAGCATCGCGTTCGAGGTGGGCAATAAAATAGGTGCCCCATTCAGAGATCGAGGAAAGTGACGGCGGTACCGCATCGCCAGTTTCGGCGTCGCGAAGAAGGTTACGCCGGATTCTCCCATGAGGTGGTTATAGGTCTGCACCTTGATGGTCGGCGGCGCCGGTGTATCGGCGATGACCAAATCAAGCCCATGGATGGCCAGGTCGGCCAACAGCTGGTCCAACTTGTCTTCCCAACAGATCAGGCGTGTTGATGGGGACTGTTTCGAGGCTGATTCCAAGAGCCGAGCAGCCAATAGCTTGGGGACCACGTCGACAATGCCAACGGTCAGGCGAATGGGGCGGCCGCTCCCTCGACCTTTCATCGTATTCATGAAATCTTGCCCGATGGAGAAGATATCTTCGGCGTACCTGAAGGCGACCCGGCCCATTTCCGTCAATTTGAGCTGACGACCCGTTCGGACAAAGAGCTTTTCTCCTAACCTGTCTTCTAAGGCTCGAATCTGTGCGCTGATCGTGGGTTGCGCGAGACGCAGCTCCTCGCACGCCTTCGCCACGGTTCCGTGCTTCGCGACGGACCAAAAATAGAGAAGATGGTGATAATTCAGCCATTCCATGGGGCCGCACTATACAAAGAAACATCCGGCAACTCCAGATCAGGCGCGGTTCCCGGAAGCCCAATAACTTGGCAAGTCACAGAGGGAATTGTCGGGGAGATGCTAGGGGGTTGAAGTACTGTTAGCTGAGCAACTCGCGTCGAGCGGTGCGGACGAGGGCCAGGACGGCCTGGTGCTTGACGCGCCGTTCCACCGTGATGGCATAGAAGTGTTGCTTGAGCCCCTCCAACTGCCCGACCACCTGTACCCGGTATTGGCGGCAGATCTCCTTCTCGATCACCGAGGCCCCGGGGAAGAGGCCATAGCCGTCCTGGCCGAACGCCTTCAAGGTGGCGCTGTCGTCGAACTCACCGACGATGACGGGGTGGAGACCCTGGTTGACCATCCATTGATCAAGCAGCCGTCGGAGCATGGCATTCGAGGTGGGGAGCAGCATCGGTGCGTTCCGCAGTGAGTGCGGAAAGTCTCGACGGTATTGCGTCGCCAACTTAGCCGTTGCAAAGAGCGTCACTCCTGATTCACCCAAGGGATGGTTGTACATGTGCTCCTTGGTGCCAGGCGGGGCTGGGGTGTCGGCAATCACCAGATCTGACCGATGGGCCGTCAGATCGATCAGCAGTTGGCGCAGCTTGTCTTCCTGGCAGATCAAACGAGTCGGCCGATAGAGCTTCAAGGCCGACTTGAGGAGTTGAGTGGCGAGCGGTTTCGGGACCGCGTCTGCGATGCCCACCACCAGCCTGGTGGGGTGCCCGTTCCCCTGGCTCTTGACCGTGTTCAGGAGCTCCTGGCCGGTCGCGAAGATGTCTTCCGCGTACTTGAAGACCAGGTGGCCCATCTCCGTCAACGCCAGTCGGCGGCCGGTACGAATGAATAACCGCTCCCCCAACGTGTTTTCCAAGAGACGGATCTGTCCGCTGATCGTCGGTTGCGCGAGGCGCAGCTCCTCGCACGCCTTTGTCATGGTGCCGTGTTTGGCGACGGACCAGAAGTACAGCAGATGGTGGTAGTTCAGCCAATCCATATGGCCCTAACGAGTCGAGTTAGGGGAGACACTATACATCGGATTAGCCGATAACTCCAATCCGTTTTATCTATTTTGAAAAATAAGCAGGAGATTGCTAGTGTGGGCGCCGTCCGCCACCCGATGTGAAAGGAGCATCCCTCATGATCGCTCTGGTATTGGCCATTGTGACCCTCCTGCCAATGACCGCACTGGCGGAACCGGTGATGGACTCGCGTGCCGTGCAGGCGCAGGCGACGCGCACCGCACCTCTGACCATTGATGAAGTCCTGGCTCGTATTGAGTTGACGCATCCGCTGCTTCAGGCGACGGGAGCGGAGCGAACGAAGGCCCGGGCGAAAATTCTCAAGGCGCTCGGGGCATGGGAACCAACGTTGCATAACATTACAGAGGCTGAACGGTTTGAATCGTGGAATGTCACGTCGTCTGCCTTCTTGCCCAGCATTAATACAGCGGGATTTAACGACACCAAACTCGAGGTCGGGCATCCCTGGGGCTTTAAGGTCCATGGCGGGATTCGCAACGGCTTTGGGGATAGGATCACTCAGGAGTTTATTGCTACGATCCCCGATATGGCGCTCTTCTATCGTCAGCAGCAAATCCTCGTCGGTGGATCGTTCAAGCTGCTGCGCGGCCTCATGATCAACGACGAGTACGCCGAGTTTCAACAGGCCGAACTCGCGGGGCCGCAGGCGGAGATCGCGGTGGCGCAGAAACGGCAAGATCTCTATCTCGCCGGGGCCGTGCAGTACTGGGAGTGGCAGGTGGCCGTCAAGCAGGCTGAGATTGTGAAGCGGGCCTTGGTCGTGGCCGAAGAGCGCGCGGTCCAGGTCGAAGGGTTGGCGAAGGGCGGGAAGGTGGCGCCGCTCGATGTTGTTGAGGCGAATCAAGAGGTGCAGAAGCGGCGAGAGGCCGCGATTGCCGCGCAACGGAAGGTGGAGCAGGAACAGTACAAACTGTCTCTCTTTCTCTGGGAGCAGGGCGAGCCGGTGACGCCGCGCTCAGAATGGGCGCCGGAATTCGACGGGGAAACGCCGCTACCGACCGAGCGGGAGATCGAGGCCTATAAAGTGGAAGCGAAGGGAGATCGGCCGGAAGTGCGGGACCTCTACATCGAAGCCAAGATGAACAATATCGACATCAACCTCGCCAAGAACAGCCTGCTCCCGAAGTTGGACCTTGAAGGGGGGCAGACGGATGCCGCCACAGACTGGATTGTGGGAATCGGCTACCGGGTCGGGGTTCACGCCGAGATGCCGCTGTTCCAACGGGAAGCGCGGGGGAAGGTCATGGGCGCGGAAGTGATGCAGCAACAGTTGGCGCTGAAACAGCAATATACTGAGCAGCAGGTCAACCTCGACGTGGACAACTGGCTCTCGGCGATCGTGCGGGCCCGAGACCGGGTAACGGCCGCGACGGAAGCGCTGCGCTTGGCCAAGACACTGGAAGAAGGGGAACGGAAGCGATTCAATATGGGCGCGACCACCGTCCTCTTCGTGAACCTCCGCGAGCGGAACGTAGTAGAAACGGCCTACCAGCTGTATCGGGCGCAGGCCGACTATGCCATCGCTCGTGGAGGCATGTTGTGGGCCAGGGGCGTGTTGGCGAAGCCCTGGCCGACGGAGTCCTTGGCGAAGTATGGGGATCCGATGACGGCGGCCGGTGCGTACGGGTTTCAGAAACCGGGCCGCGATTAATCAGACACAAGGAGCATCTTTTTATGATCGCTCTCGTATTCGTGATGCTGGTCTTGCTTCCCGTGACGACCATGGCGGAGCCTAGTGCGGCCCCTGTGATCGATCACAGCGTGGTCCAGGCGCAAGCGACGCGCATCGAGCCCCTGACCATCGACGAAGTCCTGGCTCGTATCGAGCTGACCCATCCCTTGCTGCGGGCGACCGGGGTCGAACGGATGCAGGCCCGGGCGAAAATCCTGAAGGCCCTCGGGGCCTGGGAACCGAAGCTCCATAACTGGACCGAGGTCGATCGGTGGCAGCTGTATAATTTCCAGCAGAGCTTCGAGCAGCTGACGAGCGGCTATAACGACACCAAGCTCGAGGTCGGGCATCCCTGGGGCTTCACGGTCCATGCCGGGATCCGCAACGGGTTCGGGGATCGCGCTACTCTTACTGGACCGCTAGCTCCTGCGGATATTCCTGATTTCCTGGGCTTCTATAATCAGCAGCAATTCATCGTCGGGGGGTCGTTCAAGCTGCTGCGGGGCTTCATGATCAACGATGAGTATGCGGAGTATCAGAAGGCCCAACTCGCGGGGCCGTTGGCGGAGATCACGGTGGCGCAGAAACGGCAGGATCTCTATCTCGCCGGGGCCGTGCAGTATTGGGAGTGGCAGGCCGCCGTCAAGCAGGCCGAAGTGGTGCAGCGGGCCCTGGCCGTGGCCGAAGAGCGCGCGGTTCAGGTCGAAGGGCTGGCCAAGGGCGGGAAGGTGGCGCCGCTCGATGTCATTGAGGTGAACCAAGAGGTGCAAGAACGGCGCGAGGCGGCGCTCGCCGCGCAGCGGCAGGTGGAGTATGAGCAGTATAATCTGGCCCTCTTTCTGTGGGAGCAGGGCGAGCCGGTGACGCCGCGCGCGGAATGGGCGCCGGAGTTCCAGGGGGAGACCCCGCTGCCGACGAAGGAGGAGATTGCGGCCTATAAAGTGGAGGCGAAGGAAGATCGGCCGGAAGTGCGCAACTACTACATCGAAGCCCAGATGAACAATATCGATCTTAAACTGGCCAAGAATCATCTGCTCCCCAAGTTTAATTTTGATGGGGGCCGGATGGATACCCCGGGGGACTGGATTGTGGGGGTGGGGTACCGGTTTGGAACGCAGTTTGCGATGCCGCTGTTCCAGCGGGAAGGGCGAGGCAAAGTCATGACCGCGGAGGCGGAGCAGCAACAATTGGTGTTGAGCCAGCTCTACACGGAGCAACAGGTCAGTGTCGATGTGGACAACTGGCTCTCGGCGATCGTGCGGGCGCGGGACCGGGTAACGGCCGCGACGGAAGCGCTGCGCTTGGCCAAGACACTGGAAGAAGGGGAACGGAAGCGATTCAATATGGGCGCGACCACCGTCCTCTTCGTGAACCTTCGAGAGCGGAACGTAGTGGACACGGCCTATCAGCTGTATCGGGCGCAGGCCGACTATGCCATCGCCCGTGGAGGCATGTTGTGGGCCCGAGGCGTGTTGGCGAAGCCCTGGCCGACGGAGTCCTTAGCGAAGTATGGGGATCCGCTGACGGCGGCCGGTTCTTTTGGTCACCCCGTGGATGGACGCGATTAATTCAGCAACAAAGGAGCATCCTCCCTTGATCCTTCTCTTGTTGTGCTTGTTGATGATGGTGCCGGTGACCGTGATGGCGGAGCCCCATGGCGCGGCGAGTGTATCAAGCGCTGAGTCCGTGCGGACCGCTCCCTTGACCATTGAAGAGGTGCTGGCCAGGATTGAGTTGACCCATCCGCTGCTCCGGGCCACCGGACTGGAACGGACGCAGGCTCGTGCGAAAGTCCTCAAGGCGTTGGGTGCCTGGGAACCGAAGCTTCGGAACGAGCTTGAGTACGACCGGATTATCACGTGGAACTTGACGTTTACGAACGGTTTCCCGAATTTCCAGTCGATCGGCTATAACGATACCTTCATCAAGGTCGCGCACCCCTACGGGTTCTCGATTTTCAGCGGTATCCGGAGCGGCTTTGGGGATCATGGTATTCTCTCTGCCTCCACGGGCACCATCCCTCGTACCCCGGAGGGTGGCCCCATCGCGATGCCGCAAGATCTTCAGCTTTTCTATGCGCAGCAATCGATGGTCTTCGGCGGAGCGTTTAATCTCCTGCGGGGATTCATGATCAACGAAGAGTATGCCGAATTTCAACAGGCGGAGCTCGCCGGGCCGCAAGCCGAGGTGAAGGTGGCCCAGAAGCGGCAAGATCTCTACCTGGCTGGAGCCATCCAGTATTGGGACTGGCAGGTCGCTGTCAAACAAGCCGATGTGGTGAAGCGATCGCTGGCCGTCGCGGAAGAACGTTATCGCATGGTTGAGGGAAGATCCAAAGCCGGTGCGGTCGCTCCGATCGACGTGGTCGAAGCCCAACAAGAAGTTCAGCGCCGCCGAGAGGAGGCCATTGCCGCGCAACGGAAGGTCGAGTATGAGCAATATAAGCTTGCGCTCTTTCTCTGGGAAGAGGGCGAACCTGTGACACCTCGCCCTGAATGGGCTCCGGAATTTCAGGGGGAAACTCCGTTGCCAAGCGAAGAGGATGTCGCGGCATTTAAGGTAGAAGCCGCGGAGGACCGCCCGGAAGTGCGCGATCTCTACATCGAAGCCCGATTGAACAATATCGAAATCAAACTCGCGAAGAATAATCTGCTTCCAAAGCTGGAATTTGAAGGCGGGCCGGCGGTGGGCGGTATCTATTATCTTGGCGGGTTCGGCTACAATATGCGCCTCCGCTTCAGTATGCCCTTATTCAATCGGGGTGCCCGTGGGAAGGTCCTTCACGCAGAAGCTGAGCAGGCGCGGTTGGCGTATAAGCAGGCCTACACTGAGCGTCAGGTTGAGATCGATGTCGATAACTGGCTCTCGGCGATTGTGCGGGCCCGCGATCGAGTGAAAGCTGGAACAGAAGCGCTGCGCCTGGCCAAAACCTTGGAAGAAGGTGAACGGGCTCGGTTCAACATGGGAGCGACGAGTGTCCTCTTCGTCAACATGCGCGAGCGAGCCGTCGTCGACGCAGCCTATGAACTGTACCGAGCCCAAGCCGACTATGCCGTGGCCCGAGGAGGCATGCTGTGGGCCAAGGGCTCGTTGTCCAAGCCGCTCGCAGAGAATATACTCGCAAAGTATGGTGACCCATTATATGCGGCCGGTTCATCGGGTCGGGCACTGTCTGGGCGCGACTAACGTTTGGATGGAGTCCTAATACTTTCGGTGGATTGGCCTAAGAATTCTCAATGTGTTTAAGTGCCGCGGTGATTAATGTTGGTAGGGGACCGATGATTCACATCCTGACTTATTACTGGGGGTGCTCATGAAAGAACCTCAGGGCGATCGTTATCCGGGTCTGTTTCAAGCATTGATGAAGCAGCTTTCAGTGGCCATGAAGGCTGAGAAAAGGATCATGTACTTGATCTTTTCCTACGCGTTGGCCGTTGCGTTCTTTTCCTTGATTATCCCCTTGACCGTACAAGAGATGGTCAGCACCTTCTCCTATGCGGTTCAACCGGTCATGATCTGGACATTGACCGCAATTATGTTGACGGTGCTGTTGTTCGTCGGTCTCTTCAAGACCTTCCATTTTTACGCGGTTGATGTCATACAGCGCAGAGTTTTTGCCAGAATCTCGGTGGCGATGGTTGAGCAGCTGCCTCGGAATCGATTTAAGACCGCGCAAGCCCAGCAACTTTCGAACTTTTTCATTGAAACAGTCTTTATGCAACGGGCGTTGTCCACGCTGCTGTTCGACTTGATCAATGTGGTCGTGGGTGGAACGGTCGGTATGATGTTGTTGATGGTGTACCACCCCTATTACCTCATGTACAATTTGATGCTCATGGCGGGGTTTGCGTTCACGTTTTTCATCCTGTCTCGAGGTGCGCTGAAAACGACACTCGATATGTCCCATGCAAAATACGATGTCTTCCGTTGGGTTCAAGAGGTGGCGCAAAATTCATTGCAATTCAAAGCGACCGACAGCCGTCCGTTTGTCCTACAGCGGACAAATGATCTCGTCAACCACTATATTGACTGTCGAAAAGCACGGTTTCGCGTCCTCGTGCGTCAGTACATCGGGTCTGTGGGAGGGCAAGCAATCGCACAGGCAGGGGCTCTTGGCATATCGGGCTACCTCATGGCCATGGGCCAGTTGACCCTAGGGCAGCTCGTCGCCGTGCAGGCAGTCGTCGGGGCGCTGGTCATCAATTTTGACACCCTGATCAAGAACATGGGTTTCGTGTATTACTTCTTCACAGCCCTTACCCACCTTGATACGGTCTTTAAACAAGAGCAAGATTATGTTTCGGTGGAATCGCCGGTGGGAATGCCGAAGCATTTGACCCAGGGCGTCCGTGTCACATGCAAAGGTGTCAGTCTTATCCATGGAGGAGCATCCGTGTTTGACGGCTTCAACCTGGATGTGGCGCCGGGTGAAAAGCTCGGCATTTATGCCAAGACCACAGGGGCCAAAACGGCTCTGGCTCGAGTGTTGGGAGGACTTGAAACTCCGACCAACGGCGTCGTCCAGTACAATGGTGTGGATCTTCGTTACATGGATCCCAATGGCCTCAACCAAATCCGCAGTGTCATGCTCGATTCTCAATTGACATTGGTCGAGGGAACGATCGAAGAAAACATCATCATGGGACGTTCCTATGTGACCTATGACGACCTGAACTGGGCCCTCCGCTTTACCGAACTGGAGGAAGAGATTGAAGGTTTGCCACGCGGAGTGAAATCAGATATCTCTTCACTTGGGGAAGCCATTTCGCCAACGCACATCGTGCAGATCTTGTTGGCCCGTGCCATCTTAGGGCGTCCGCAAGTTCTCATATTCGATGGTCTGATTCACGCACTCGAACCGTCGTTGAGAGAGAGAGTACTGCGGCGTCTGTGCTCGAAGGATGAAGCATGGTCGGTGATTTTTGTGTCAACGGATCCTAACCTGACGGATCATGCAGACCGTCGTATTATGCTGCATCATGCTCATGCATAAGGAGCATTGATGTTAAATTGGCCCATCAATACAGGTAAATTTATGGAGGCTCCATGGCTAGCCTAGGTGGTGGTCTCGAAAGAAGTGGAGAGCGTGCGCTTGTAAAACAGGGGGTTGGATTGGAGGCAATCGCGATCGAGCAGGGATCGGCGTTGTCTAAGTTGCCATGCTGGGAAAATGTCAAGCTTTCGGGCGGGATGTTTACGGCTTCGCGAGCGATCCTCACGATCCTGCTCGTATTTCTGATCATCTTAGAGTTCGTGCCCTGGACACAAACTATCCAAGCGACGGGTAAAGTTTCTGCCTATACCCCGTATGATCGTCCGCAACAGATTGAATCTCGGATTACCGGCCGGGTCAAGGCCTGGCATATTTTTGAAGGTATCCAGGTTAAGAAAGGGGACCTGGTTGGCGAACTCGAGGACTATGACCCGACGTACATGGCGCCTGAAATCCTTCCTCTTTTCGAACAGCGGAAGGATGCCTTAGAGAAAACTCGTCAGGCCGCACTAGGAAGGGCCGATCAGTTGAACCGGCGGATCGGAGAAATGAAGAAACTGGTCAAGGCCGCCGTGCCTTCAGCGGAAGCTCGTGTGGTTGAAGCCGATAACAGAGTACGTGAGGCACAGCAGAAGGTCGAGCAACTCAAGATCGATGTTGAAACGGCTCAGCTCAACGTCGATCGTCACCGGCAGCTGGTGAGGGATGGACTCGTTTCACAACGAGAACTTGAATTGACGATCCAGACAGAAATCGGCGCCAAGGCCGGCCTACAAGCGGCCCAAGCCAGCCTGTTGGCTGCTGAGCAATCCAGGTCAGCGCTCAACTTCGGTCGAGATCAGATTACGGCCGATGTCAATCAGCAACTCATTGATGCGATAGCCTCGCGCGACGCGGCAGTGGCTGAAGCTGCCAAGGCGACCGAACAATTGGCCGAAATCGAGTACAAACAACAGGGTGTCCAGCAACGTATCGAAGCTGCGAAACTCTATGCGCCTATGGACGGAACCGTCGTCAGGATGGCTAGAGTTGGAATTAATGAAACGGTCAAGCAGGGAGAAAATTTAGTCACGATTTCACCGCTGGCGACCGATCCGGCTATCGAAATGTTCGCTGAAGGACTCGATGCTCCTCTTTTGAAAGCTGGTCGGAAGGTTAAGATCCTGTTCTTCGGAGTGCCGGCAATTCCACTTCCGGCCTGGCCGGGGTTGATGGCTGGGACTCGTTCCGGGGTCATCAAGGTTGTCGACCAGATCGACGATGGAAAGGGGAATTTCAGATTCTGGGTTGTTCCTGATCCGGATGATCCACAACCCTGGCCAGACCAGACTCAGGTCAGACAGGGGACCAATGTCTTGGGTTGGGTGATCATGAATCGTGTTCCTCTCTGGTACGAGCTGTGGAGACGATTCAACTTCTTCCCACCGGACTTTTCGGAGCGTGAACCAAGCATCTTTGAGATGTTTGCTCCAAGGTCGGCTGGGCAGGGGATTTAATTAGCCGAATTGCGCCGCGCGAATGCTATGGCGTATGAATTCATGCTTCACGAAGATGACTCGGGAGATATCTCCCGAGTCATCTTCGTATTTTGAAGATGTGTAAGTCCGTCTGAAAATCCTCCACATCAAACACCCGATTCTCAGAACGAAGTTTCCCGCAGTCGTTTCTTCATCATCGTTTCATTTAGTTCCTACCATCAGCATCCTTCTTGACCGCACCAGACAGACCCGATAAGGTGCCGCAGATAAGCCTTCCATGTGGTGGCGATTTCCAACGAGAAAGAGAGGAAGTTCAGGATGACCAGGGTGAGACGGACGGTGAGTCGATTTCCGCGAAAGGTTCACGTTCCTCAAGCCGTTGTTGGTGTGCTCGGAGGAAGTAAATCGGATTTTCCCATCCTGGAGAAAACGGGAAGGATGCTAGATCAGCTAAACATTCCCTATGAAATCCTAGTCGTTTCTGCACATCGAACCCCGGACCGGCTTTTTGAATATGCGACCAGTGCTTCCGGTCGTGGAATCAAGGTCATCATTGCCGGCGCAGGAGGGGCGGCTCATCTTCCCGGCATGTTGGCGGCCAAAACGCATCTACCGGTGATCGGCGTCCCCATTCCAACGGAAAACCTTCGTGGCCTCGATTCCTTACTTTCAATTGTCCAGATGCCCAAAGGCATTCCTGTTGCCACAGTTGCGATCGGTGGTGCAGAGAATGCCGGTCTGCTTGCGGCACAGATTCTGGCCCTGTGCGATCTCGATATCGCCAAAAAGATCCAGGCCTATCGGAGAACTCAAACTGAGAGCATCCTCAATTCTCCAGAGGCCAAGGGAGACGCTCAGACGAGCCGCCGACCGTGAAGAAACGAATCCTGGAGCCTGGGTCAGTTCTCGGTGTGCTGGGTGGAGGACAGTTAGGCGCGATGTTTGCGTCAGCTGCACGTCGGCTGGGCTACCATATAGCCGTCTGGGATCCGGATTCTGAAGCGCCGGCGCATCAGATCGCCGCTCACTCTTTCACGACAGCCTTCTCCGATCTTTCCAGCCGAGAACAGTTTGCAAGCATTGTCCAAGCCACGACTCTGGAATGGGAAAACGTTCCGGCAGAACTGTGTGAGTGGTTGGAGGCGCGTCGTCCAATGAGACCATCCAGCGTGATTCTCCGCACGCTGCAAGATCGGATTGCACAGAAGCAATTCTTATCGTCTCGGCAACTGTCCGTTGCTTCATTTGCTGTGGTGGAATCTGCCAACGAGCTGAACCAGGCGGTCGAGCGTCTTGGCCTTCCCGTTGTTTGTAAAACGGCGACAAGCGGGTATGACGGAAAAGGGCAGTGGATTCTGAGAACTTCTTCTGATGTGAAACGGTTGGAAACGATCCTAGGGCAAGCCGAGTCGGGCCAGCGGTGGATTGTCGAACAGTTCATTGTATTTGTCAGAGAGCTTTCCGTTCTGGTGGTGCGAAATGAGAGTGGGGAGTTCCGGGTCTATCCCGTCGTCGAGAATCGCCATGAGCAGGGGATCTTGCGTGATACACGTGTGCCTGCGGCCATCGATTTCGGTGTCGCTGAACGAGCAAAGGAGCTATCTGCACAAGCTATAGCAGCGTTACAGGGCATTGGCGTGTTTTGTGTAGAGCTCTTCCACACAGAAGACGGGAATATGCTCATTAATGAGATTGCTCCACGCCCTCATAATTCCGGGCACTACACATTGGATGTCTGCACGGTATCCCAATTTGAACAACAGGTGCGTGTGATGTGCGGCCTGCCTCTCGGTGAGACCAGACTCCTGAGTCCGGCAGTCATGGTGAATCTCATCGGTGAGGAGGTCAGGTCTGTAACGTCGGCGCAGGGTTGTTCCACCATCCACTCGATGTCTGGAGCTGTACTCCATCTGTATGGTAAGCAGAGGATTCGTCCAGGCCGGAAAATGGGCCATGTGACGTTCACAGGCCCGCGGGAGGAGTTGGTAACGGCTGTGGCTCAGAAGTTCATCGCAAACCTCCAAAGGCCCGATTAGGTCACCCCTACCAGCCGGTCATGCATCGGCCCGTCTCTGTAACCTATCCGTTCGAATTTGTTCCCCAATCATCTGTACCGGACCATAACTCAAGAAGAACACATTACAAATGGTGTGGGTTTGTATGTAACGAAGGGTATGGAAATTGCTGATCTTGGTGTTCTGTTCTACGAGGATGACCTCGCAACATGCCAGACACCACTCAGGACCCAGGTCCTTATCAGGCCTCTAGTAGGCTGTACCGGCTACTCACCAACACGACCTCCCGTTATCTCGTGTTACAAGGTCTTGTCAGTATCATTCTCTCGTATGAATTAATCTTCGGCGGCGACTCCGTGATCAGTCGGGCCATGAGCAACTCCTTTGTGATGGGATTATGGCTTGGTATGGCTGCCCTAGCTATGCTTCCCGGGGCTGTTCTCACATCGGCTTGGTTTACTGCGGGGCTTGTCACCGTCGATACCGTTCTTGTGACCTCCATTATCTATCTGTCGGGGAATGCCCGATCGGATCTCTACATCGCATACTTCGTTCTGGTGCTCGTGGCGGCATCAGTCAGGCGGTTGAGCCATGTACTTGGCCTCGCGCTCTTATTGAGCGTCGGATATGCGCTCGTCCTGTACGAAGGAATACTCCAAACGGGCACTCTGGTCACGGGGCAACTACTCGGGATTCCGGTGCTTCTCGTGATGGCGGTATTCTACGGGGTAGCCCTGGAAAGCCAGGCATTCGTACAAGAACAAAACGATTTGTTGCAGAAAGACATTGAGAATTTAAAAAAGACGGAGGACGGGTTAGCGGCTGAAAAAACCCAGTTGGAAGCCCGTATCAAGGCTCTCAAAGAAGATCTCACGAAGACGAACGTCGAGCTCCGCGAAGGCCAGATAGCTCGTCAGGGGCTTGAGCGACGGCTTCACGAAGCGCAAAAGATGGAAGCGGTCGGCCGAGTGGCGGCGAGAATAGCGGGCGAATTTGGAGTGCTGTTCACGGTCATTGGAAAGCAGACGGGCATCATGTTGTCGCGTTTTCAGCCGAACGATCCTCTTAGCTCATCGGCCGATGAGATTTTTAAGGTCGGAGAGAAAGCCGCAACCCTAACCGCTCAGTTAATCGCACTCAATATCGAAGGTTGTCCGGTTCGCCCCACGGTCTCAGTGCATGCCGTACTGGCTGATGTCCAAGGGACGATGAAGAGTCTTCTCCCTCCTAATATTGAGCTGGTCATCCAAGGGGAACAGCGGTTCGCCTATGCTGAAATGGATCGAGAAGGGTTAGAAACCGTTCTCTTTCAGCTTGTGGTGAATGCACGGGATGGCATGCCGAGAGGGGGGCGGCTATTGATCGAACTCCAAGTGCTTGAGAGCAATTCCCAATCGATTCGATCTTTCCCGGCCGGCGTGAAGGGTCCACAGATTCTCATTCAAGTCACAGATACCGGAACGGGGATGAATCTGGATACCCAGAATCATATGTTTGAGCCGTTCTTTTCCACGAAGGAAACAAATATAGGGCTTGGCCTCACCGCGGTTTTTGGAATTGTTAAACAGAACGGAGGCACTCTCGATGTCAATAGCCGACCAGGCAAAGGAACGACCGTCCGTCTCTTCTTCCCCGCTGCCCAGCCAATGGAGATGCGTGAGGAGGTTTGTTCGAAAGTGATGGCAGCCGGAAGTAATGAAACGATTCTGCTCGTGGAGGGAAACGAAATTGGACGAAAGTTAGCACTCTCAGCTCTACAACGACATCGCTATCACGTTTTGGAAGCGGCATCGTCCGTCGAGGCTCTGATGTTGACACAGCGGTACAAAGGTATTCTCCATCTCACGGTGAGTCCTTTGGTGATGCCGGAGCTTGGCGGGCGTGATCTGGCGCGTCGCCTCATGCACCATCACCCCAAGATGAAGGCATTGTTTGTGTCCAGCTACGATGATGAAACGATTCAGTACCACCGGATCAATCAGCGGTTTGTTTTGCAATCGCCTTACCGCCAATCCGGTCTCCTTGAGAAGGTCAGAGAAGTCTTGGACGCAGCGTAAGCCCTGATCGGAGAAGGACGCCTAGCGTCTGTCATACCACGCCGATCGCCCCGGGGAAAAAAATCTCACGTCCTCCCGCTTGAAAAGTCCGATCAGCGCCATGCCGGCGACAAATCCTCCGATATGAGCAAAGAAGGCGACGCCACCTCCGGTGGCACCGACACTCATTCCACCGCTGATCAGCTGAGTGACAAACCACATGCCCAGCACGATGCCCGCAGGCACCCGAGTCATTCCGATACCCGGCAACAAAACAAGCACATGAGCGCGTGGGAATAGCAGGAGATAGGCGCCCAACACTGCGGAAATCGCTCCGCTCGCACCAACCATCGGGATAGGAGAGGAAGGATCGGTAAGGGCGTGACTCAGCGCAGCGAGAGTACCGGATAGGACGTAAAAGACCACGAATTTCGCATGGCCCATGGCGTCTTCAATGTTGTTGCCGAAAATCCAAAGGTAAAGCATGTTCCCCAAGAGGTGCATCCACCCTCCGTGAAGAAACATGCTTGTGATCAGCGTCAGGGTGGAGGGAAACGAGACTTGCGCCTCATCCGGAAGTGAGGCATGGCCAAAGATGACGGCCGGAATCGCGCCGTATTGAAAAGCAAAGACCTCAGCAGGTTCTTGGGGAAGACCTGCTTGATAGAGATACACCAGGACACAGGCGGCGATGAAGGTCATCGTGACAATGGGAGTCAGTTGGGTAGGATTGTCGTCGTGGAGGGGAATCACGATAGTCCCAGGCTATGAAATTGGACGGCGAGCACTGATGTGACGAGGCAATCTGGGATCGGCCGGAGGCGTCCCATCGTCCTGCAGAGGAACGGAGAATCCCGCTGCGTGGGTATGGCCTCCTCCTCCGAATGAGGCGGCGATGGCACCGACATCGGTTCCATCGGCACGGGAGCGCATGCTGAAATAGCGACGATCATCGCGATCATGCCAGATCAGGCAAAACGGGTGATGTGGTGAGAGCCGTTCGCCGATCTGGCTCGTCAGGATCGCGCTTTGCACAGAGGGAACGACGACGCCCTGGAACTCCACCATTGTCGCCTGTGCCGCAAGTTTGCCGACGAGCTCCTGTTCGTAGCGTAGGATGGCCCGGCCCTCTTGCTCGAGCGAGGATTGTGCAAAGCGATCCCACACGGTGAAATCAAAAGGGTAGGAAGCAAGCGCTGCATTGATTTCACGACTTCCCGGTAGGGCCCACGCCCAGAGGTCTTTGTCCTGAATGTATTGAAGCAACCAGGGTGCGGTCGTGCCATGCGCCCACTCCCAACTCAACACAGCACCGGACTTTGTTTGGTCGAAGTAGGCATGAGGAAAACCCTCCAGGGTCCTCTCCGCAGTGATATGGTGGTCCAGGACGAGGAGTTCCTTGGTCTCTGAGGCCATGGCTTCCAAAATTGGTCGGCCATAGCTGAAATCAACAATGACGACCCGTCGATCTTTGAGGTCAGAAGGAGGAGGCTGCCCATGTTTGACGGAAACAAAGCTCGCGCTCGGGAATTTTTTCCAGAGCGCCCAGGCCGCTCCAAATCCATCGGAACAGTCTGCGTGATACAGAACAATGTCGGGAGAACCACGAAATGGAGGAGTAGATGATACAGTGCCCATGATGGTGGGAGAGAATACCATGCCCAGGTCACGACGAAAAGGTGTCTTTCGAGTCTCTCCTAGGAAGCGTATGTGCTCAGAGCCCGTTTAGGTGAGCGATCAGTTGGCGCAGTCTGCCGGCACTGCGTCGGTTGAAGTTGAATACCAGTCTTGGTAGGTCGCGCAAGGCTGGTTCATCCAGTTCTTCGTCGAGGGGGCCACGTAATTCAAATGTGCCATCCGAAAGCAGGTCTGAGAATTGCTCTCGGATCTGCTCAAGTTGTTCCGCAGAAATGGTTTGTTTGAGCCGCATCGCGAGCTGTCGTCCTACAAACCGGATGGAGTGGTAGCGCCGATAGAAACGGCGGATATGGCTCACGGCGGCTTCCGCAGAGTCCACGATGGCAAAGAGATTCATGTCTTCTTCATTGATCAGTTGCCGTTGGAGTAATTGTCTCACCACGAATGCCGACCAATCATCCCAGTAGTCGCACCCTGGAGCTTGTAAACAGATGATGGGCTGAGGGTCACTCTTCCCGGTCTGGGCCAACGTGAGGATCTCAAAGCCTTCATCGTGTGTACCGAAGCCTCCCGGGAAGAGCGCAATGGCGTTCGCTTCCTTCTGGAACATCAATTTTCGTGTGAAAAAATACTTGAAGGTGATTAGTTTTTGGTCATCGGCGATGGTCGAGTTCGGTCCTTGCTCAAACGGCAACATGATATTGACGCCGAAGCTGTTCTCACGCCCTGCCCCTTCTTGGGCGGCGCGCATAATCCCATCCGCCCCTCCAGTGATGACCATGAACCCCTCTTGCACAACCGCATGAGCGAACTGGTGGGCGAGTCTATAATTGGGGTCGTCCGATGGTGTCCGCGCCGAACCAAAAATGCTGACCTTCTGACGATTCCGATAGCCGTGAAAGACTCCAAATGCATGGCGCAACTCTTTGACAGCCCGATTGACGATTTTGATATCCAGTAGGTCGAGGTGTGCGTCGTTGAGTTTCAACAGGCCCGTCAGGAGTTCTCGCATGAGTGCGGCATGCAAGTCATCCTCCGGACTATCCAAGAGGGTGCTGATTTGATGGAGCATCTCGTCTCGTGGCAAAACTGGACGAGATCGATTCTGCGATGATTTTCCGGTGGTACTCATGGTCGTCCTTGCGATGAGTGGAGAAATTGTACCAGCGGATTGGAGGTTGGTCAAAGATTGATGGGATCTGGACCGCCTAAGCTGTGTCGAACGATGTTGGGAGGTTAGCCAGCACCCATGCTTTGATTCTGGACTGATCGGCGGGAGAGAGCTCGGTGAATTGAACTTCTATACCAGGAGACGAGGGCATAAGCGAACGTGTCGCGCCGGAAACTTGCTCGACCTGGGTATTATTCAGGACCGTTCCTCGTATCGTCAACGGACTCATGGTTTCGGAGAGGGAAAAGCTCAGGACGACTCTTGTCCCTGAAAGGATGAAAGCCGCAGACGTCACGGAAGCTCCGGCATGACTGAGTCGGGTGACGATAACCGGATGCTCAGAACCCACTGACTCTCCCTCCATGATACTGAGCGTTGCTTCCATGTTTGTCACGCACCGCTTCGGCAAAAGCACAAGATCTCGCGCAGTCAGGACTCCGACCGGTTGCTCTTGTTTGGTGACGATCAGGATCGGCATTCCAGTGGTCATCATGAGGGTCGACGCGTCTTCGACGGCTCTATCGTACTCGATGAATTGGACCGGTCGGGTCATGATCGTACGGACTTCAATATCATCCGGCTCAAGGCCCTGAGCGACCACTTTTTTGACAATGTCGGTCGGTGTCATAAGTCCGAAACGGGACTCGGAGTCCTTGACGAGGAGACAGGGCATCCGTTCACGCTCTAAGAGAGAAGCAGCCTCGGTCACGGATACATCTCCAGGAATCTGAACAACGCCGGGTGTCATCATGTGTGCAACCAGGGTAACCTGCCGATCTGCCTCGTTCCGCTGCTGATCGTCCTTATCCAACATGTCTCAGCCAGGTCCTTTTTCTTCAACGCTTTGTTCACCTGGCCGCCGCAACGTATGCCAAGTATAGCAGAAGGTCTTGTGTGGCCATGAAGGGGTGAAAGCCTTGTCATTCAATAGTTTCGCGTCATACACTGGGTGTAAGTTGCGACCGCCGGAAGGAGATGGGGCATGATGGTTCGAGGGGCGTATCATTATGAGTTCATTCGTCGGCTCGAAGCGATTCCTACGCATGGACTCGGCCTCTCCGTCGACATCCATTCTCCTGCCGTCGGGAACTTACGGCGAAGCCTTCAGGAACGTCACCTTCTACCGGGCTATCTAGAAGTGTTCCGTACGACCACCACGGCCTTGGAACACACCATGAAGGACGTAGAAGACGGGTTACTAGCCTATCACGGTGAGGGGTTGTGGGTCACTCAACCTGAGGTGACGGAAACGATGGCTTTTCAGCAAGCTTTCATCGAAACGGTCCAACAGCTTCAGGTATTACAAAGTGCCTGGTTGAATCACGAGTGTGCGACGAAGTTCCTCGCCGGCCATTACTTTGGGACCTATCTGCCTCCCCTCTATACCCGGTCAAGCGCTGAAATCGTGAGCGAAAATATCAGACAGATCCAAAGTCTTCTCGATCAACAGTGTGGACTGGCGAACGGCAACACGCCGTTGGCGTTGCTCGAAATGCCGCCACTCACCTATTTTGTCGCCGGATCTCTGTCACTTCCATCCTTCTTTCGGATCGTCTGTGACCAGTCGTCTTGCGGGCTGGTGTTGGATGTCGGTCACCTCTGGACGGTCTTTCGCTATTCGTGGGCAAGTCGGACGCAGTCGCTCGCACAATTCGTGAGCACGTTTCTCGACGAGTTTCCTTTGGAACGTGTGGTAGAAATCCATGTCGCGGGTCTTGAAGTTCATGATTCAAACAGAAACTCCGTCTCTATTGTGTCAGGCCATCCGAACGAAGCGGCACTTCCTGCATGGATTGATGCGCACGGGGCTCCTATACCTCCAGTGTTGTATGAGATACTCGATCAGATTTTGAGCCATCCGCGACTCATGAGCCTGAAAGGCCTCGCGTTGGAAGTAGACACGAAACCCGTTGAGCTGATCGTGGAGGAATTCGCCGAGTTTTCACGACGGTACAAGTCGGCTTTTCCTCGAATCCCGATGAGCGATATTCTCTCGTTCGGTAACGAAGCCCATTCATTGCCTGAGGAAGAGAGTTCAACGATGACCAGGCGGGCTCTCAAGGATGCTTACAATCACTATGTCTGCGTACTAACAGGCAAAGCTGAGCCAGTGGGGTTGGAATGGGAACAACCTACGGCCTATGGAGAAGAGTTGGACCGCTATCGAGTCCAGTATCTTCCACATGAGATTCTCCACTGGGGAGGGGACGTGGAGGACATGTTCGTCGAATCTTGTCGTCGGCTCAGAGAGCGAGGTGTTTCACTCCAGGGATTTGTAAGCTTCTGGTTCTGCGAACCACGACCTTCTGCAGAATCGTATGATTTCTTTTTGCTCAAGGTCGAGCGTTTTGTCGAATTCGTATGCGAGGTCGCGCCCGACCTACGGAGCACGGTTGAACGAGAAGCGTGTGAGCTTCGAGTCGCGTACCGATCGGTCAACGAGCCTACCGTTCCAGCGGAAGTAATGGTGAGATGAGTTTTTGGTCCAACCTTCCACGCCTGATCATCGGGCTGTCGCCGATGGATGGCGTCACTGATGCCTGCTTCCGGTCAGTGGTCGCCCGCCTGGGTAAGCCGGATATCACTTTTACGGAATTTACCCATGTGCATGACGTCTGCCGTGGGCCGGAGATCCGCCTGGAGACTCTTCTCTACAGCGAGACCGAACGTCCCATCGTTGCTCAGCTCTATGGAAAGGACCCGGATCTATTTTACCAGGCAGCCCATGCCGTCTGTGAGCTGGGATTTGATGGGCTGGACATCAACATGGGGTGCCCGTCGAAGAGCGTCGCTGCCTCAGGCTCGGGAGCCGGATTGATTCGCACTCCAGAACTGGCTCGCTCGATCATGCAGGCGGCCAAACGTGGGATCGACGATTGGGCAAACGGACAAACACTCGAACAAGCCGGGTTTAAACAGACCCGAATCGATGCATTTCATCGGCTGAATCAGCGGCGAGGAAGCGTCAGTCCCACATCGCGACGCAAACTGCCGCTCTCCGTGAAAACCAGAATCGGCTACGACGAGGTGATGGTCGAAGCATGGCTTGAAACGCTTTTGCGGGAACAGCCGACGGCGATCTCTCTTCATGGGCGGACGCTCAAGCAAATGTATCGAGGAGCGGCGGACTGGTCGGCCATCTCGCGAGCCGCTGCCCTGGCTAAGGGATCTGGGACGTTATTGTTAGGGAACGGCGATATTCAAAACCAAGGAGACATCGTGGCGCGGGTTCGTGAGACGGGAGTGGACGGAGTGTTAGTGGGACGCGGCGCTCTGGGTGCGCCATGGTTCTTTCGCCCCAATGAACAGGTCCGGAAGCTCGTGTCTGGATCGCTCGTGATGGGAGGCATCACAGATCTTACTCCCATGATGCCAATGGAAGAGCGCTTCGCCATTCTGATGGACCATGCGCAACAGTTCCAGGAGCTCTTCGGTCAGAAACAGTTCTATCGGATGCGGAAGCACTTGGGCTGGTATTGCAAGGGATTTCCACATGCCGCATCATTGCGCGCACAGATGGTGCGTGTCTCCTCGGTCGATGAGTTGAAACAGGTGCTCGATGACTTCCAGCGGCGAGTCACGGATCAAGATCGAGACGTATCTCCCCTCACTGAAGCGATTAACGACCACGGTCTCTTGGTCTCCCGATGCAGCTAGTCCTGGCTTCGAGTTCACCGCGCCGCCAAGAGCTGCTGGCATTGTTGGGTTTGTCCTTCCAAGTCATTTCACCCAATGTCCGGGAGCACCCGACGGCCGGGCTATCACCCATTCAGCAAGTCACGCGATTCGCTCTTGAGAAGGCGCGAGCTGTCGCTGATCAGCAGACGGATGCCTTGGTGCTGGGAAGCGACACGGTCATTGAGCTTCAAGGGCAGCTCCTGGGAAAACCAACCGATCTGTCGGACGCACATGCCATGCTCATGCGCTTGGCCGGCCGGTCCCATCTGGTCCACACGGCGGTTGCTCTATGCCACCGTGATCAGAGCATCGAGTTCGTCGAGATCGATACCGCATACGTGGAAATGAAATCAGATCAGTCGGATCTATATGACCGATATCTCGCATCGCGAGAATCGTTGGGGAAAGCCGGGGCCTATGCGATACAGGGGTTTGGTGGGGACTTGGTGGATCGTGTTGATGGCGACTACACAACCGTGGTGGGACTCCCGCTGAAACTCGTCGATCGTCTCCTTCGATCGGCCGGCTATCCCGTTTCCGTACATGTCGACGACTTGTACCAACGCAAGCCCTATGCGAACTGGAATCGCTTTGCGGTGTGATTGCAAAGGTTGGTCGGTTTCCCTACAATGCCGAGAACTATCTCGTCTGGCTGTTTCAATAAAAATGTCCACATGGCTGCGCATGAGAGGGAACGCATGACGGATCGTACGCATATTGGGCTGATACTCGGACTGATGGTAGGTCTGTCGATCGGGAGCAATCCTGTTCTGGCGATCGAGGTGAACCTGTCGTTAGAGGATGCGCGGAAGGCGCTTGAAACCGGTCGAGTGCCGATGGAAAAGGCGAATTCTCCTGAAGATGTGAGGAAGGTCCTGCAACAAGCCTCGTTAGAAAGTCGCGTCGGCGCCGATCCGGAGAAGGAGCCATGCGGGGCGAGCGCAATTCTGCGCACCAAGCACTACAGACTGGAAGCTTTTGGTCGACAGGAGGCGGCAGAGTCAAAGAAACGAAAGGTGGATGTGCGCATGCCGGAAGAGTTTATTCAAAAAGTGATGGACATGCCGAATATGGAGATGGAAGTGCAGTTGTGCGGCGATGATGAGTATTTTGCTGAAGGGGCTCTGATCGAGCTGCACCAGGGTTCGAAACGGGTTAAGCCCATTGATATCGGCAAAGCTGAACGGGGACGAAAGAATGAAGGCAACGGCCCAGCCTATCGATCCCGGTTCACCTCCATCTTCGCCTATGAACAGTTCGATCCCAACGCCACCTCAGTGTTTGTCATCAATCTCCAAGATGGACAAGAGATCAGAATTCCCGCCGACTTGTCGAAGGTGAAGTAAGCGCTCTCGCATCCTGCATTGCATTGAGTCAGTTCTCAGACCTACGCCCGTATCAAGGTCCGAATAGCCTCCTCTCTTTCAGCTAGGGCCATCTTGGGGGATTGCACCGGGTGCAGAACCATGTAGACTTTGAACCGTACGGAATCGAACAGTTGTGGAAATGTTAGTGGTAGCCCCAGGTGTGGGTGGTGGCGGAGCACTGACTCGTTGTTATACTGACTACCTTACTCATAAGACGGTAATTTGCAGAGCATAATGTCATTGTTGAGCTTATTTTATGCGGGTTTTACTCGCGTTGTTGTTGCCTGACTTGCTGACTACTGAGAAAGTGTAACTGTCCCTGTAACGATTGAGAGTTTGGCGAGGTGAAGAGTGGCTGGATCCGAAATGCTGTATTTCTATCTGGCCTTTGGTTTGGGGATTATTTGGGTTCTGCTCGGATTCTGGCATTCTTACAGTGGGCCAAGTGCTCGGACCAGATAGAGCAGTCAATGGTGGACATATCTTCTGGTCTGGCCATGGTTGTTCGGTAACTCTCGCAATGACTCCAAGCATGGAGGTAGGAATTTGACCTGGCGAGAGCTTGCGCTGGTGATGCTTCTCATGCTTCTGATGGTGGGGGCAGTCATTTTCGAAAGATTCTTTCCACTGTCATCCCGAACGCCCTCACCATAAAGACCAACCCGTTACCCCTCCCCGGCAGTTCAGGTTGGCTGACAGATTGCAGGTAGAGGGGGTCGATGCCTACCCTTACACCGCTCGAGAACGATCCGCAGAACCACATGACGACCTTCGGCTATGACCCGAAGGGTAATCTCACGACGCTCACCGTCATTGGCCAAGGCTAGTCGCTGAGGAGTAAGGATCCACCTCAAACAGGGGGCAGTTAGGCTGCTTTTCTGGTCAGTCTGGATTCCACAGTAGACGATACAGGATAACAACGACTTCCAGACACACCTTGATAGGCAAGATCTTAAAATGCCAAATGTGAACGACGAAGCAATTGAACCGGGTGAAAATCGGTCTCGGTGGTTGGACAGGAATGCATCCGGGTGGCGGAGTTCGGGTTTAGCCTTTCGCAGTTCCTCTCTGCTAAAGTATTCCCAAAGAGAGAGCGTACCATTCAGTGAATTACGCTAGAGATCGCAACTCGTACTCAAATCCTCGTCGTCGCAAACAAATCAACGTGCGACGACTGAGATCATCCACGAGCGAAAACACCTGATTCCAGGTGAGCTCAGGAAAATAGACCAAAAGTTCCTCAAGCGGAATGCATTTCCGCTCGTGAACGAGTGCCAGTAGTTTAGTCGCAGGTTGTTGATTCATTGTGCCTCCTCCTTCGTGTTAGAGATCGGCGTGCGTAGCATCGTGAGCCCCGGTTCTCAGCGTCGGACTCCACCGAACGGCCATGACGCGAACAACGCCAAGAATCAGCAGAACCCCACAGAGGACCACGAGTGGTTGCCAGTCCCCTCCTTTGAACCATTGAGAAATCACTTCGGTCAGCATGACGACCAGGATCGTATCCACAATAAAGGTCACCTTGACGCGTCCCTCCCGGAAGTAGGTGACGGTGGTCTTGAAGACTTCGACGAGGGCCAGCAGCATGAGGGTGTTGACGATGACCTGGCGTAAGACAATTTCGGCTGAATGATCCACGAGGAGTCGAATCTCCCAAAACGTCTTCAGTGCGCCGCCGGCGAGGGCAGTCAACAGGGTCAGAATCACCAAACTGAGCACCCCTTTGATCCCTCGATTCCAGACTTCTAAGAGATCGAAATGAGAGAGCCGTTTTCTCAGAACTTCACCGTCAAACAGATGAACCGCTTCGAGTGCTGGCATAGGGTCTTTTCTCCCTGTTCTAGTTACCTATCAGGGTATCCGACTATCGTTCCGGCTCGGTCACGGGTGGGTAAAACCTGTGTTAACTCGATGGCCCCTCTGTGGTAGGCTCATGCCACAGGATGTGGAGGAAGGGTTATGGACTGTATATTCGTTCGCCACGGGATTGCCGTCGAGCCTGATGAATGGGAAGGTGAAGAGGAGAATCGCCCCCTGACGGAGAAAGGGAAAAGACGTGTTCGACAGATGGCCAAAGGATTGGCGGCACTTGACTGTCAGCCGACCCATCTGTTTACGAGCCCGTTCGTGCGGGCGTACGATACGGCGAGACTCCTACGGGCGGTCATCGGTCCGACGCTCAAGATCGAGACGCGAGAGGAGTTGGCGGTTGGAGCGAAGCCAGAACAAGTCGTGACATTTCTGCGCACGCTCCCGTCCGATGCGGTTGTGGTCTGTGTGGGGCATGAGCCTCAGCTCGGTGAAGTCGTGAGTCTGTTGCTCTGTGGCAAAACCCTTTCGACCTTTCCACTGAAGAAGGCAGGGGCTGCGCGCGTCGAATCGGAAGGTCGTGTCAATGTGGGCCAGGGGCGGCTCGTCTGGTGGCTGCAGCCGATGCAGTTGCGGGCCTTCGGCAAGCGGGCCCATGCCAAGAGGCGTGAGGATTCGTAAGAGGCTGCCGGTTGAGTGCCGATCGCGGGTTTATCATGGGCTGTTCACCGATAAGTGTGCCGGTGCCTTGACCTCGTTCACCCCCAGACCTTCTTGCCTCGTTTCAGCAACGTCTTCAAGAGTGGTGTCATAGTCTTTCGCACGGTCTGGCGTCGTTGGTACTGCCGTTCGACCATCCGTCCTGTAACAAACCCAGTGCGGGTGCTGGGTGAGTCCTTGAGGAACTGTCGGAGCTTCCGTTCAGCTTGAATGGCATCCTGGTGGAGCCCCAACAGATCTTGAACGGCCCGAGCCGCCTTGATGAAACGCGTCGCGGGTTTGCACACCGACCCTTTTGCCAGTTCGGCGGCATAGCGCGCATGCTTGGTCTTGATCCGTAAGGCGTGCAGGGCAGCATCCGAGGGGGACGTTCGCAGGCTTCTGATTGCCTTGCGCAGTTTCTTGAACGCCTGCCCGGCGAGTTGACGCACCGTCAACGGTGAATCGATGACGGAAGGCTCTTGGGTGGCTTGCTGAAGCCGTCTGATCAATTCCAGATAGCGAGTGCTGGTGAGTGCGCTGAGCACCACCTGTTGCGCGGCGTCCCGTTGCGTTCGAAAGTGTGAGACGAATGGCTCCAAGAGCGTACGTTCTCGCGCGTCCAATCCGGACGATTCCTCCAGAAAATAGGCGATCTGGACATCGAGATCGCGAGCAGGCCCCAGCACCTCGCCGAGCCAATCAAGCTCTTGGTCCAGTGATGTGACCCATGCCGGGAGCAAAACAGGTCGTGCGGTACGGAGCACGGCGCGGACGCGCCGTACCGCGACCCGCATTTGGTGCAGACTCTCAATCTCAGTCCCGAGCCTCGTGCCGGGATCATGGGCGAGGAGCCACCTGACGTGCCGGGCGAGCGCCCACTGCACATGCGCAACCACCGAGGCCTTTCGGTCGGGTGGAGGTGCCAGGGGAGCAGCGTGCAGCGAGAGGGCCCGAAAGAACTTGGGCCGTCCGTCATGGTCGGACGCTCCGGCTTCGCGCATCTGTCGCTCGAGGGCATGAAGAGCCTCATCATCGCCCTGTCGCAGTTCGATCTCGAGCTCACGAAATCGCTGAATGGTTATGCCGTTCTGTACAACCGACACGCTGTCGAGGGCGATCTCCGCGAGCGCAACTTGACCATGACGAATCAGCAGGCCGGTTCGCCAAACCCGCAGCGTGACGACAGGGAGCAACTTCCGATGACTAAGGTGGACCATCAGTACGTTGCGTAACGAGGCCGGTGGTTCGGCCTGATCTTCGGCCACCTCCACTTCCTGTCGATCGTTGTTCAACGGAATTTTGAGCTGCCAGGTCTTCTTCCCCCGCTCGACGCGATGGCGCAGCGTAATCCGGGCATGGGCCAAGTCATAGGCGGCCGTATCGTAATAGGTGGAGATCAGCTGCCGTCGAGGGAGTGGAGTGCCAGGCAGCCGAGGCAGGCGGAAATCATCATCAATGCTCAGCTTGAGCTCTCGCTCGGTGTGAGCGGAGATCGTGGAAGCCTGCAGAGCAGAAATCGGACGTGATCGACCCATCATAGGACCTACGGGACAGAGGATGAGATTCTATCTCTAAACGCAGGGGGGTGGGGATTGCAACTCGTGCCGCATGCAGGGGAAGGCACGGGCTGGAGGCCCATGGAGTGGGGGATGAAAAAGGAATGGAGGGGGCGGTGTGAAAAAACAGGAGCGGCTAGAATTCGTCGATGGACACCGGGCGGAGAAAGTCTCGGACCGAGACCAGACCGACCAGCGCCCCGCCTTTGGTCACGCCGAGATGGAGCGTGCGATGCCTGTCCATGAGGTCCGCCGCTTCCGTCAAGGGGCGACGCTCTTCGATGCCTGGGACCGGGCTGCTCATAATGTCTTCCACCGACACGAAGTACACGGCTTTTTCCGCGCCGACGAACTTCTTGACGATATCCGACTCGGTCACCATGCCGATGATCTGCCCCTGATACGCGACGAGCACGCTCTCCACGTTGCAGGCTCGCATGAGCTTTGCGGTCTCGACGACCGAGGTGCCCACGTCCACCGTCACCATGTCCTTCTGCATTAAGTTCCCGACTGTTACCATGACAATCCTCCTTGTAATAGTTATATTGGTCCCAATCTACCAAGTGCTCATTGCCACGATGTTAGAAAGACGTTACAGCGCGGTTAAATTTGAAGGAGGGGAGAGAAAAAGGGTTAGCTGGAAAGGGGCAGACCAGCGAGCCATCGTATTTACTCGAACTCCTCCCATCCACTCAAGCGGCTGCCAAAAACCAACGTGCGTCTGTTGGTGGAAACGAGGATGAGCCCATGTTCGTTATCTATTCCTATAATCTGTTCGTGGACATCCAACGGCTTCGAGGCGAAACTGCCCAGGAGTGGTGCGAATCCGACCAGTCGCTCAGTGGTGATGAAGACCGCTCCATGATCGTTGCTGTACAGACGCCGAACCTTCTCGCGCACACCCAAAGCCTCTTCAAGCCATAGGCCGTTGACGCCGCGAAATCCGTACAGATGCCGATCCGTCCTAATGAAGCTAAACGTCGGCAGGATCTGACGCTCTAACACCTTCTCATTGAGGTCCAGTTCTGTTTTGGTCCAGGTCAGGGCACGGCTTGAAAACCCTAAGAGTCGACGAGACGTCACCACGATTCCGTTGATGCCATTCGTCCCGGAGCTGAGCACGGTCTCCTGTGTGCCGAGTGGGATTTCTCTCCGACCGCTCAGTTGACTGGTCGCGACAGCCAGATCAGCCTCGAACCATATCGCGACCTCCGAAGGAGGGCTCGCTGTAGCGACAATTGGAGAATCTATCAGGATCAGAAAAAGACAGAGTGTGTAAGAGCATCGGAGCAATGAGTGAAGTGGATTAGGCCTGTTCATTTTCCTCAGTGGGCGAGAGGCTTCGGGCCCTCAAGTAGCTCCAGGATGTTGATCTGTAGGAAGACAAAGTCGCCAACCAGCTGGGCGGACTTATCACTATTTAATGGCCTGCCCCAAGCGGGAGTAAGGAGAGGATAATGGAAAGGGCAATTAAAATGATGATGATCCATTCAAGCACCTCCATGCGCCTGGTTCCGGCTCGGTCCGACATCTTGCTGTAGATGCTCTCCAAGGTCTGGAGTTTGCGAAGAATGCTCGCGTCCCATCCTTCCAGGTGGAACCGCTGCGAGACCAGACGATACACACGCGCCAGGTATTGATCGCCCAGGAGTTTTAACGTATTCGTGACGCGCTCAAAGAGCAACGCGCTATCGACCTGCAGTTGGGCAATGTGAGTAACGTCTTTTTCGTGAGAGCCGGGCAACGATACGAGTCGTGGTTTGCGGGACAACGACTCGTAGCCTTCATCAAGTGCTCGATCCAGTTGTTCGTCGAGTATCCGCCGCTCCAGCAACTCGACGTTGGCGAATTCCAAAACTGCTCGGACGTCGTCCATTTCCTTCCCGAATAGCACGGCGGAATGCCAGTCGATGATCGCTGCGTCCTCTTGCCCGAACGAGATCCGGCAGGAGACTGCGTCGGCAACTTCCTGCTCAGAGAATGGTGTCCGTTCAGCCCGCAGAATCTGAGCCAAATCGGTCTCGTTACTATTCCATAACGGAGGGGTCTCTGGGACAGCCGACTCGATCGAGAAGATAATGTAGTCCTCGACCTCATCCGCAATGGCTGGCCGCTCGATAGCTGGGCCCAGAGCCTGGACCAAATGCTCCACGCGGGTGCGCGACTCGGTCAACAGTCGGTCGTTTTCGTAGAGCGACTCGCTCAGATCCAATAATCGAGCATAGGGACCGTCAAGCGGAAAGCGATAGGTAATGGTGACTGCTCCGAAATCGTACACCATGACCTCGACCGTTGGGCTGGCCTGATACTGACTAAGCTCAAAGACATTCCCTTCCTGAACAAGCCGTAACGGAGCTGGTCGATACTCGAAATATTGAGGCGCTCTGGCCTTATGACGTAAGCGCCCCC
Organism: Nitrospira sp.; assembly: GCA_965223625.1. Taxonomy (GTDB): domain Bacteria; phylum Nitrospirota; class Nitrospiria; order Nitrospirales; family Nitrospiraceae; genus Nitrospira_D. Next base: position 3,622,727 of record OZ245008.1, on the reverse strand, counting down.
GTTCTGTCCCGGCGATGACCCGTCGCTCTGCATCAGTCAGGTTGATGGAGAGGCCGATATCGTACGCAAATAGAGCAAAACAGGTGCCTTTCGTGATACTCACAAGATCCTGCATGACGGTGTTCCTCATCACGCAACTATTCTAATAAGTTTCACACCTCTCCTCTCGACAGGTCAACCTGCTCCCTGAAGCGATTTACGCATGACTCGATCTGGCCCAACAACAATTAACGAATCCGTTACCAGACTTTCATCTACCGGTAGTGACTGGATGAGAATGTACCACGGCCTACAGAGCCGTAACGTCATGATGGTAACGATACATTTACAGGACACTGTGAGCATGCGCTTATCCTATGGGGATAATTACGTTGATCAGAGAACGGGATGACGATGCAAGCGACCGGGGATCTGCAAGGCGTTCATGTGGCAGGTTCGTTCAAGCGGATGGTGTACAGGTAGTAGTAGAGACCCTTATGCTCCAGCAGTTGTGCATGGGTGCCTTCCTCAACGAGTTTCCCCTTGTCGAGAACCAAAATTCGGTCAGCACGCTGAATCGTCGAGAGTCGGTGGGCAACCACGAAGGTGGTGCGTCCTTTCATGAGGCGCTGGAGCGCTTCTTGGACCAGGCGTTCTGAATCGGTGTCGAGCGAGGAGGTGGCTTCATCCAGTAACAGAATACGCGGAGTTTTTAGAATAGCTCGAGCAATCGCGATTCGTTGGCGCTGTCCGCCCGACAAGTTGACTCCTTTCTCACCAACCAAAGTCTGGTAGCCGTCCGGTAGGTTTGTGATGAAGTCGTGGGCATGAGCCGCCTTACTGGCCTCCCACACTGCAGCTTCCTCTGCATCCATCTTCCCATACCGAATGTTGTCGAGAATCGTGCCTCCGAACAGGATGGTTTCCTGCGGGACCAGTGCGATCTGTCGATACCAGCTTTCAAGCGTCACGTCCCGGAGGTCTCTTCCGTCGATGGTGAGGCGGCCTTCTATTGGATCGTAAAAACGGTGAAGGAGATTGATGACCGTCGTTTTGCCGGCGCCGGTCGGTCCGACCAACGCAACGAGTTCGCCTGGCCTGGCTTCAAAGGAGAGGTTGGACAATACCGGGTAACGAGGATCATAGCCAAACGTGACGTTCTCCATTCGCACATGGCCCTCGACTGTGACCAGTGTCTGTGCGTCTGATCGATCGTCGATGTCCGGCTGGGCATCAAGTATTTCGAAGACGCGTTGTGTGGCTCCGTGGGCCTCCTTGATCTGTGTAAAGACGCGTGCGGCCGCGCTGAAAGGCCCGATCAGAATGCCGGCGAACAAGACGAAGGCGAACAGATCGCCGGGCGTCACGGTGCCGTCGATGACCTGCCGGCCTCCGTACCACAACACGGCGGTCGCAGACGTAAAGGTCATGAGGCTGATCACCGGGATGAAGACGGCCATGATTCCCGCTCGACTGAGCGTGAGGCGAAGCGTCTGGTCAACCTGATCGGCGAAGCGGTCTTTTTCTCGTTGCGCTTGCACAAACGATTTGACGATGCGGATGCCGGAAATCACTTCTTCGGCCAAGGTGCTGAGCGTGGCGGTATGGTCTTGAATCGATGTTGAAAGTGATTTCAACCGGCGCCCAAACAGCTTGGAGACCACAACGAGTAATGGAAGCAGAATTAGGATCAGCAGACAGAGTTGCCAATTCATGAGGAGTAAGAACGTAATGCCACCAACGAAGGTCACCAGTTGTTTCACGGCGTCGATCGGGGTTTCTGTGACGAGGGATTGGATGACTGTCACATCAGACATCAATCGGGACAGCAATTCGCCCGTGCGCCGACGAGAAAAAAAACTGACCGTCAGCGTTTGCAAGTGGGCGAAGAGATGTTTGCGGAAATCAGCAATGACGTTCTGAGAAACCCAGGCTGTCAGATAACTATGGCCCATGGAGCAGAGTCCTTGGAGAACGACCAACCCCAAGAACATACCGATCGATCGCGTCATTTGTTCGGCATCATGCTGGACCGTCACAATATCCCAGAGGGTGCCGGCCAGTCTGACCAAAGCAAGATTGATGGCTGCAACCCCTGACACGAGGAGGCCAGCAAGCATCAGGCGCCCCAGGTATGGTCGTACATATGGAAGGAATCGCTTGAAGATCAACATGAATACTCAGACGGTCATATCGACCACGAAATTGTCCCGAGTCACGGTTCTATTTGGAGATAATAGATTGACGGGAGGCGGGAGGAAGTGGTTAGAGTTGAGCGATCGACTCGATCAAATTCTTATTGATTGCGACGAAGTCCGACCGATCTTTGTCGTTGATGAGGACGTCGGTCAGACTGATAAAGAGGCGTGCTTCTTCGTTGATCGCGTCGGAGACACGATTCCGCATCGGAGGGACCAGGAAGTCTCCGACATAAGTGCAATTGACCGTCCGAACACGGATGCGGACTTTCTTGCCCTCGGCCACGATACCCTCCTCCCGTCACGCAGGCTGAGTTTAGCTTTTTCGACGAAGAAACTTCTGTCGCTGGCGCAGCTTCTTGTATTTGTGCTTGCGCATTTTCTTTCGACGCTTCTTTAGAACGCTAGACATGCTTCGTATCTCCTAAGGGGGCAGAGTCTAAAAGCTTTCCGTCCAAAATGCAAGCTCGCGGTGCTTTTTGTCCGTATGGTATACTGGCGACCCATGGATGTTTACAAATGTAGCCGAGTCCCGGTTTCATTCCTCGCGTGGCTTGTGGTGCTCACTCTTGTAACTGTTGGTTGTCCTTCCAAGACAATCCAGTATCCTGAAGAGCACGCTCGTCTTCTCAACCTTGACCAGGCGCTGGAATCCTTGCGGCGCGCGTATGAAGGAAAGGATCGATCCGGGTTTCATTCCCAGCTGGTGTCGTCGGATCACATGGAGGAGCTCCAGCGACAGGTGGAGATGGATTTTGAAACGTTTCACGCCATTAGCCTGGAGTTCAAGATCGAGCGAGTCATGCTCGAAAAGGATGACATCGATGTCTTCGTCAATTGGCAAGGGACTTGGAAGAACGATGCTGATGATGCAGGGATGCGGGAGCGCGGCCACGCACGATTACAATGGGCCGGGACACCTTCGATTCTTCTACGTGCGGTCGAGGGGGATTTGCCGTTCGGTATGAAGACGAAGCAGCAGCTGTCCGAGCCTCTTTCCCCACAAGCCTCACCGCAATAGCGATGTCTCGAGCCATCCCAGAGGCGGATTATCTTGTGATCGGGAGTGGAGTCGCCGGGCTCCGTGCCGCGTTGGAACTGTGTCAGATCGGTCGAGTGATTGTGCTCACCAAAGGACATCCCCTACAGAGCAACTCCATTTTCGCTCAAGGTGGGGTCGCCGTCGCGTTGAGCGAAGAAGATGATGTTGCGATTCATCTAACGGATACGTTGAAGGCCGGGCATGGGCTCTGTCGTCCTGAAGCGGTGCGTGTGTTGGTTGAGGAAGGGCCGAATCGGATTCAGGAGCTCATCCGGTGGGGAGCCAGGTTCGACAAAACGGGCGGGAAGTTCGCCTTTGCGAGGGAAGCCGCGCACAGCCGCAGCCGAATTCTCCGGGCTCGAGGCGATGCCACGGGCAACGAAATGGTACGTGCCTTACTGTCACAGGTTATCCGACAGAAACAGATTATCCGGTTGGATTACCATTTCACCGTCGATCTTGTGGTGGAAGATGGTCGCTGCTGTGGCGCCGTGGTGCTGGATGAGAATTCAGGAGAACAGTTCATTCTCCCTGCGAAAGCGGTCCTCCTCTCGAGCGGTGGAGCCGGTCAGATTTTTGCTCGCACTACGAATCCGCCCAATGCGACGGGTGATGGCATGGCGATGGCGTTTCGCGCAGGAGCCGAGCTTCAGGATATGGAATTCGTACAGTTCCACCCGACGGCATTGTACCTGCCATCGAGCCCTCCCTTCTTGTTGTCCGAGGCGATGAGAGGAGAAGGGGGCCAACTGCGCAACAATAAGGGTGAAGCGTTCATGCAACGCTATCACCCGCTCGGGGTCCTGGCGCCGAGAGATATTGTGGCGCGGGCTATTTTGACGGAGATGGCGGCGACGCGAGCTCGACATGTCTATCTTGATGTGACGCATCTTGGATCGAACTTTGTGAAGCGTCGTTTCCCGACCATCTACGCAACTTGCTTGCGCCACGATATCGACATTACGGAGGAATGGATTCCAGTCTCGCCGAGTGCCCACTACATGATGGGTGGAGTCTCAACCGATATCAACGGGGCGACGACTCTGCCGGGTCTTTTTGCGGCCGGGGAGGTTGCGTGCAGCGGGGTGCATGGCGCCAATCGCTTGGCCAGTAACTCGCTATTGGAAGGATTGGTATTTGGGATGCGGGCCGGTGTTGCGGCGATCGCCTGGACGTCACGTTGTTCGGTGCCAGACTTGACCCTTCACCGTGAGCGGTTGAGGTGCGGCGGAGTTGGCCGATTGGACGATGCTGAAAAGCTGCGAAGCTCGTTGCGCCGAACGATGTGGAGCCATGTGGGACTTATCCGTTCACGAGAGTCGTTAATCAGAGCCACTGCGCAACTTGCCCGGTGGGAACAGATGGTCGCTCAATCGTTTGCGACACGGACTGATCTGGAGGTCAAAAACATGGTGCAAGTGGCCCACCGTGTGGCGGAAGCCGCGCTATGGAGAGAGAACAGCGTCGGAGCACACTATCGCGCCGACTATCCGAAACCTCAGCGCCCTGGCTGGAAACTACACAGCCGACTCCGTCTGTCCGAACAGGTTACTGGCCGGGCGGGATCGAGGAAAGGGGGGAAGGTCGCCTTGCTACCTCCTCCGAAGACGGGATGACCTGACCGGTCGAGGCTAGATCCTTCGCAAGAAAGGTTCGATAGTATCGCAAGACCTTGCGAACATATCGGCGAGTTTCGGTGATCGGTGGAACTGTCCGGTAGCGATCGACCACATGCTCTCCGGCATTATAGGCGGCGAGAGCAAGAGGGAGATCTCCTCGAAATCGGTCAAGTAGTTGTCGCAAGTACTTGGTTCCTCCTCCGATGTTATCTTCTGGGTTATAGAGATCTCGAACATCCAACCGGACTGCCGTCTGTGGCATCAATTGCATCAACCCAACCGCTCCGGCTCGAGATACTGCCAGCGGGTCAAAGTCCGATTCAGCTTTGATGACGGCGCGGATGAGAGCGGGGTGAAGTCGGTACTCCTGTGAAAATCGGCTGATCATTGGCTCCAGTTCTTGTTCCGAGATGACCGGGTGAAGCCGATTCGAGTGAAGGTCAACACGGCGGTACCGGGCATCAGATGGGACGTTCGTTAATGATATCGTCCCCTTGGCATCAATATATTGGTAGATTTCTGCGTGGAGACCAGGAACAGCAGTCATCAGGCTACTGCCGAATATACTGCCGAACATAATGGGGACTACCAGGGCGGTCCATTTGCGAGAAGGGGCGAGTCGAAATTTGTCGTTCTGCATGGTCAAACGATAGCAGCCTCTAGCAGACTGTCAAGGAAAGGCAGGCCGTATGCCGTTAGAAACGGTGGGAGAGTGGTGGAACAACAGGAAGATCGGTGGTTAATCACACCCGATAGGCTCCAAAAAACGATCATATGTCTCGATAAATCGAGCTCTTAGCTTCGAGGTCACTGGGCCCGGTTTTCCTCTCGCGACTCTCTTCGTGTCAACCATGGATACGGGCATGATTTCCATACTTGTGTTCGTGAGAAAACATTCTTCGGCCTGATACAACTGGTCGACGGTAAAGCGTCCCTCTTCCACTTGGATATGGAGTTCCTCAGCCAGCCGAATCACGATTCCTCTGGTGATACCGTCAAGTAAGCCGCATTCGAGAGCAGGAGTTCGTAGTCTGCCGTCCGTGACAAAGAACAGGTTGCTGATCGTGCATTCAGTCACGTGGTGTTCCCAATTGAGCAGGACACTATCGAATGCACCTGCGGCAATGGCCTCGCGTTTAGCCAGGATGTTGTTCAAAAAGTTAATGGCCTTAATCTGCGGCGACAGCGCGCTTGGTAGGTTCCGTCTGGTCGAGGCGATGATGATATTGACGCCGTTCTCATAAAGAACTGATGCCGGAGATACGAGCGGTTTGGCCATGACGACAACGGTTGGTGAGGGGCACAGCGCCGGATTCAGACCGATGTCCCCAGTTCCACGCGAAACCGTGATGCGGAGGTAGGCATCGTGCTGATCGGTCCCGACCTCGTTGCGGGCCATGGCCTCGTGGAGAATCTCGGTCCACTCCTTCAAAGGAATTGGGATCGTCAACCCGATGGCTTCGGCGGAGCGGAACAACCGTAACAGATGTTGATCACGCATGAAGAGGAGGGGGCCGTAGGAGCGGATCGTTTCATACACTCCGTCTCCGTACAGAAATCCATGATCGAAGACCGAGATCACCGCATCCTGTTCTTGTACGAACCGGTTATTCAGGTAGATCCACATCGTGTTAAGAAAATGCGCTGAAAAAAGCCTGAGCTTTATGGATGGTCTCTTCGTATTCACGCGCAGGGTCTGAATCGGCCACAATCCCTGCTCCGACCTGAAGAGAGGCCGCACCGTTCATCACCACGAGCGTCCGGATCAGAATATTGAAATCGAGGTCTCCGCTCCAGCTGAGGTAGCCCATCGATCCCGTGTACGGACCGCGTCGGACCGGTTCCAATTCCTCGATGATTTCCATGCAGCGAATTTTGGGGACGCCGGTAATCGTTCCTCCCGGGAACATGGCTTTCAGTAGGTCGAAACCGGTTACATGGGACCGTAGGGTGCCTGATAGTTGGGAGACCAAGTGGTTGACGTGAGAATAGTGTTCCAGCGTCATGAGCTCGTCCACGCGCACGCTGCCATACCGGCAGACACGGCCGAGGTCATTGCGCTCGAGGTCCACCAACATGATGTGTTCGGCTCGCTCTTTTGCATTTGCACGCAGTTCCGCAACCAGCTCCTGATCGGCCGTCACGGTTGTCCCGCGTGGTCTGGTCCCGGCGATCGGTCTGGTGTCGGCTCGACGACCATCGAGGCGAACAAGCCGTTCGGGCGATGAACTGATGAGGCGAACTGCATCGAACCGCAGGAGGCCTGAGAAAGGAGAGGGATTCAGCGTCCGCAGACGATGATAGAGTGATAAGTCGGTTAGAAGTGATTCCTGGGTCAGAGCGTCACAGCTCACCCCAAAACGGTGCGAGAGGTTGGCTTGGTAGATGTCGCCCGACACGATGTACTCCTGGCAACGCCGGACGCTCTCCATATAGGTCGATGGGGATTGTTCCGCTGTAAAGCTGAGGCGTACCGGTTCTTCAGATCGAGATTCAGCCACGACAGACCTGCTTAACTGAGCTTCGAAGGCGGCCAGGCGATCCGTTCCCTCTCGAAACAGTTTGTCCCGAGGCTCGCCCAAGAATCGGTCGAGTGGGGGACAGAACATCAGCACAAGATCGCCCAGTTCATGATCGACGGCTCCCACAACATCAAAAAATGCGAATTCCAGATCAGGACAAGACATGTCACGAAGAGCTAACGATGGGAGTCTTTCGAATTGTCGGGCGAGGTCATAACCGAAATACCCGACGGCCCCGCCAAAAAACGGCGGACCCCCGCGAGGGCGGTCAATCCGCTGGTTGCCTACCAGCTGTATCAAATGTTGATAAGGATCGAGTCCCGATTCCGTGTGGCCCAGCGTCGAGCGTTGGACGAACTGATCGGCTGTTCCACTCAATGTTTGATAGGGTTCGCTGCCAAAATACGAATACCGCCCCATGGTTCCGTCGCTGCTGCCGCTGTCCAAGAGAAAGGAAGGGGATCGAGCCGAGGCGATTCTGGAATACAGTTCAAAGGGGTTCGCACTCGGGAGGGGCCGTGTCACGATGAGAGGCGACGGGGGCCCATGCAAGAATGAAGACGATGAGGCGATGGTTCGCAGCATGGACGGTCACTTCCTCCGTGAAAAGCGCGAATCCACTATACCGCACCGCAGGGATTTTCGGTGGGGTAGGCCCTAACGGCTTGACATTCAAAGTGGAGTTTTGCTTAAATTGCGAGCCCATCAACGGCAGAGTTGTGTGTACGTGCTCTCGCCTCCCATGGGTCTCGGATGGCCCCTTCACAAGATCCCTTATACGCGGGGCTCGGTCAAGCAGTTCGGATAGCAACCGATCTGCTCGCTGCCCTGATTGTCGGGGGAGGGTTGGGGTGGGTCTGTGATGCATACCTGTTCGATTCAACCCCCTGGGGAATGATCGGCGGCCTGGTATTGGGTCTCGTCGCGGGTATGAGGAATGCGTATCGCTCGGTCCAACGGTGGACGAATACATAACTGTCGATAGCGACAACACAGGAGCATCGTGGAAGAGAGTCCGCTTCATCAATTCGAACTAGAAAATTGGGTTCCGATTTCGCTCGGTGGGCTGGATATTTCCATCAATAAAGCCGTGGTCTTTATGTGGATTGTCATTGCCGTCGCGGCAGTCCTGATGATCATGGCAGGGTCGTCGCGCAAGCTGGTGCCCGGGAAGTTACAGAGCCTGGCAGAAATGATGGTAGATTTCATTCGCAGCATGATCCTCGATACGATGGGGAAGGAGGGGATGCGCTTTTTTCCCCTCATCGCTACCCTGTTCCTGTTCATTCTGTTCAGTAACCTCATTGGCTTGATCCCCGGCAGTTACACCGTGACGAGCCAAATTGTCGTGACGGCGGTGTTTTCCTTTGTGGTCTACGGGATCAGTTTGGTCTTGGGGTTTATGTTGCACGGGGCAAAGTTCCTGGGCATTCTTGTCCCCCCCGGTACGCCGGGATGGCTCGTGCCGTTGATGATTCCGATCGAGATCATTAGTCAGGTGGCACGGCCTGTTTCGCTTGCGGTTCGATTATTTGCCAATATGACGGCCGGCCACGTGATGCTCGCCGTTCTGTTCAGCCTCACGATAGGCGGTGGGTTGTTGATTGGATGGTTGCCGTTTGCGTTCACCGTGGCGATCTACGGATTAGAATTCGGTATCGCATTCATTCAAGCCTATATTTTCAGCATCTTGACGTGCGTCTACCTGGGGGACGCATTTCATTTGCACGGCCATGACGAGCACGCGCACTAGCGTATGCGAGTTTAGACAAGGGAAGGAGTAAGGCATAATGGATTCAGCAGCAGCAGGGTTGATCGGAATGGGTTGTGCGGCGGCAGGGTTTGCCGGAGCCGGGGTTGGAATCGGGTTCATCTTTGGAAAGATGATCGAAGTAGTCGCGCGCCAGCCCGAGGCGGAAGCTCGAGTCACGAAGTACATGTGGATCGGGTTTGCCTTGGTGGAAGCCATCGCGCTCTACGGCTTGGTTATTGCCTTCATTATCATGGGATTTCGGAAGGGATAAGGGGAATAACAGCGGGCAACAGGTGCGCCGACGAGGTCTACCTTGTCCCCTTCTTTCGCCTAGGGAGTTGACATGCCGCAGTTTGAATCACACTTTTTTTCTTCTCTCATCTTTTGGGAGATCGTGTCCTTCGGGATTCTGTTGTTTATCCTCTACAAGTATGCGTTTCCCGGTATCTTGAGCGTGCTCGAAGAGCGAGAAAAGAAAATCAAGGACAGCCTAGAGCAGGCCGAGCATCATCGATCGGAGGCTGAACGCCGATTGAAGGAATACGAAGCCAAACTGAGCGCCGCAGGCAAAGAAGCGGAAGCCGTTCTCTCGGCCGCAAAAGAACGAGCCCAGCGGCTTCTCGAGGAAAACGAGCAGCGGTTGACCACAGAGGCCGAGCGCATCAAGGGTGATGCGACGCGTGAAATCGAGCAAGAGCGCCGCAAGGCTGTGCAAGACATCCGGACTCAGACAACGGAATTGGCGCTCATGGTGGCGGAGAAAGTCGTGCAGCGGAGTTTGACGGAAGCCGATCAGCGAAAGTTTGCAGACGAAGCGCTGGAAGCGCTTTCCAAGTCCTACGAACGATAGTGCATCCTGGTTTGATGGTGGAGTCAGCGCAGGGTGACTCCACCTGGCCGGTACCCTTCCAAGTCGACCGTCACGAATCTAAAGCCCAACTCTCTCACCATTCCGCTGATCCTGGCGCAACGATCTGGCTCCATGAGCCGAGGCAGTTCATCCTTCGCCACTTCGATTCGTGCGATATCACCGTGGTTTCGGACTCTGAACTGACGGAACCCTTCTCGGTGCAACACGGTCTCCGCCTCTTCGACGCGCTGCAACTTTTCCAAGGTAATCACATTTCCACGTGGGATTCGTGACGAAAGACAGGCTGCGGCGGGCTTATCCCAGTTTGAAAGCCCTAGCTCCTTGGCCAGGGAGCGGATATCAGCCTTCGATAGTTCAGCGTCGACGAGAGGACTGCGAACTCCCCATTCACGAGCAGCTTTGATTCCAGGACGGTCGTCACCGAGGTCGTCAAGGTTGGTTCCATCCACCACATAGGCAACCGTGCGTGATTCGCGCAGGCCTCCGAGGAGCTGATATAAATCGGTTTTACAGTGGAAGCAACGGTCTGCATCATTTTTGACAAAGTCGTCGATGGCAAGCTGATCCGTCTGCACAATTTCATGGCGGGCGCCGATTTCCTTGGCCATCCGTTCAGCTGCTTCCAGCTCAATGGCCGGAAAGGTCGGTGAGACGGCTGTGATTCCGATCGCTTTCTCGTGCAGCTGATCGTGAGCAACTTTGAGAACAAAGGTGCTATCGATCCCACCTGAATAGGCCACCACTACCGAACCCATGTCACCCAGAATGGTCTGAAGTCGACTCAGCTTCTGATGAAGGAAGGAAAGGTGCATAGGGTACGGCTCCATCAGGCATTCCTAATGGCGAATTTTGGCCTTCGCAATACTGCCGACTACAACGAGCGCGTAATGCTGAGGATTAAGATACTGTCGTGCCACGCGCTGTACATCTTCTTTCGTCACCCGTTCGATCCACTTTGGGTATTGACTGAAGTACTCAAACCCTAAGCCGAAGAATTCCACTTGCGCTAAGACTTGTGCCAGCTTCGCTGTGGAATCCAATCGCAAGGGGAAACTGCCCATCAAAAATGCTTTGGCTTCGGACAATTCTTGATCGGTCACCGGGGCCTCACGAATGGCCTTGATTTCAGCAAAAACACCATTGATGGCCTGATTCGTAGTTTCGGTTCGAGTTTGGAGATTGACCCAAAACGAGCCTGGCATCGCCCGAGCATCGTAATGACTCATGATCCCGTACACGAGTCCTTGTTTGTCCCGAATCGAATCCATTAAACGCGATGAAAATCCTCCAGCACCCAAGATATGGTTCATGACGGTCACGGCGTAAAAATCCGGATTCGTTCGGCTAATCCCGAGATGGCCTACTACAATGGTTGATTGTGTCAGGTCCTTCTCGATGAGTTGCACGACCTTTTTATCGATCGCCGCCTGCTTCTTGACCGATCGAGGTTGGATCGGTCCTTTCTTCCATGATCCAAAATGATTCTGAACCAATACCGTCGCCTGTTCTACCGTCACGTCGCCGACGATCGTGAGAATGATTTGGTTGGGGAGATACTCCTTTGCGTAGAAGTTCTGCACGTCCGCTAAGGTGACCTTTTTGAGCGTCTCCTCGGTTCCGTTCACCGGCCAACGATAGGGGTGATTCTTGAAGATCAGCTGGTTAAACGCTTTCATAGCGACGTGCCCAGGATCATCGTTGTCGCTGGATAATTCCCCGAGGATCTGTGAACGGACTCGTTCGAATTCCTGCTTGGGGAAAACCGGGTGCTGAAGAATATCAGCAAGGAGAGTAAGTCCGAGATCGATGTCCTTCTGAAGAACCCGTACAGAGGCCGTGCTGAAATCTTCGCCCGCGTGGGCTCCCAACGAACCACCGACAAAGTCGATTTGTTCAGCCAACTGTTTCGAAGTTCTGGTGGTGGTGCCTTCGTCCAGGAGACTGGCCACGAGGTTTGCCAGGCCTGCCTTGTCCGTGGGGTCTTGGGCTGAGCCTGCCTTGACAAGTGCGTGGATTTCGACGATGGGTAGGAAATGTTGTTCCAGTACGAGAACGGTCATTCCATTGGGGGTTGTAAATCTCGTCGGGGAAATATCCGCTGCCAGCGCCGTCGTCGTCAGAACCAGCAGCAAGCCAAGACACAGCAGCCATCGAAACAGCCCAACCACTACGTCAGGGCAAGCGGATGGCACATTAAAACAGCGGTGCCTCGCATTGTGTTGCTCACACCCCATGGTCAGCTAAGATTTCCCTTCATGCATTGCCGCGGGGCTTGGCTCTTCAGGAGACTTCGGCGGCAACGGGACGAGAATACCAACGGTACGATTGTCCTCGGTCAGGTATTGCCTGGCGACACGTTGAATGTCCTTTGCGGTGACGGCTCGTATGCGCTCGACGAATTGATCAATCCGTCGCCACCCGGCTCCTACCATTTCCGCCTGTCCCAGCAACATGGCATGGCGAAAATTCGAATCCTGTTCGAACGTTCGCGAGGCCTCGATCTGGTTTTTAGCCCGCTGGAGTTCCTCAACGGTGGGCGGCTCGTTTTGAAGACGCGTAATCTCGCGCTGCAAGGCAACCTCGACCGTCTCGACCTTCGAACTGGGATTCACCAGGGAGTAGAAGTAGAACAGGCCAGGATCGGTCTGCATCAAGCTATAGTCTGCACCGACGGACAACGAGTTCTTCTGCTCATACACCAGGCCTTGGTACAGTCGGGAGCTTTTGCCTCGAGACAGGATCGACTCGAGGACATCAAGCGCGTAAGAATCTTCACTGGAATAGTTGGGCACGCGGAACCCCATCATGACAAACGGCACTTGTGCTTCACGCTTCAGCAGAAATCGACGTTCGCCTTGTTGTTCCGGTTCCGGCCGGAGAGATTGTCTGGGTGACGGTCCCCTCGGTATCGGTTCAAACAGCTGTTTGATCGTAGGAAGCAACAGGTCGGCTTTGATATCGCCGACCACGACCAGCGTCGCATTATTGGGGGAGTAAAACGTGTCGTAGTGTCGCTGTAAGTCCTCGAGCGTCATGGCATCGAGATCGGCGAACCAACCGATGACGGGCCAATGATAGGGATGACTCATGTATGTTTGCGCAAACAGCGCTTCAACCAGTGCACCTTGCGGATCGTCTTCGGAGCGTAGCCGGCGTTCTTCTTTCACGACCTCGCGTTCAGTCTGAAATTCGGCGTTATTGAACGTCAGACCTTGCATACGGTCGGCTTCCAGTTCCAAAGCCAGCGGGACACGATCGGCAGCCACATTTTCGAAATAGGCCGTGAAGTCATGGCTGGTAAATGCGTTATCAACCCCGCCGTTCTTCCGGATGATCCTGGAAAATGAACCTTTCGGATATTTCACCGTGCCTTTGAACATCATGTGCTCGAGCATGTGTGAGAGGCCGGCACGGCCCATCACCTCGTTTCGCGACCCCACCCTGTACCACACCTGCACCGTCGCCACCGGCGCCTTGGGGACTTCAACAAGCAACACCTTCATTCCATTCGAAAGAATGTATTCGCTCGGTTCGGCTGCTAGGCAAAATGTGGAGAGGCCGGAGATGACCAGCGCTCCAACAAGACGGATATACCAGGATAATTGAAAAGTCGATTTGCTCATGATGGGAGAATTGATCATGCTAGCAATGAGGTTCGATAGGTGTCAAGCTTGGCGGAGGAGACCGACAGAGAGGTTGCCGAGTTGACCGCAGGCGCCCAACACGTCTTGCCCGCGGCTCTTTCTCACGAATACATCGAGGCTGGCGTCCCGAAGGATCGACTGAAACAGAAGAACGCTCTGTTGTGATGGGCGACGAAAATGACTGCCTGGAAATTCGTTGAACGGAATCAGGTTGACCTTACAACGCATGCCTTTCAGCAACCGAATAAGTTGTCGGGCATCATGTGGCTGATCATTGACGCCCGCAAGCAGGACATATTCGAATGTCAGTCGTTGATGGGAAGCGAGCGGATAGCGGCGGCAAGCGGCGAGGAGGGCTTTGAGAGAGGCGAGTTCGCTTGCTGCGGGCATCAACGTGCGACGTTGCTCTTCAGTCGTTGCATTGAGAGAGATCGCGAGATTCACACCAAGGCCAGCGACTTCTCCTAAGCGGGATGCCAGTCCTGCTGTCGAAACCGTAATGCGTCGACGCGACCACCCAAGCCCCCACGGCTTGTTCGTCAGCCCGGTCACCGCAGCTTTCAGCGTGTCCAGATTGGCCAACGGTTCTCCCATCCCCATAAACACAAGGTTGGTCAGGCGCTCTCCGGCCCTCAGCAGATCTTGCGCAGTCAAGACTTGGTCGATGATTTCATGAAGCTTAAGGTTGCGCTGTAGCCCCATTCTTCCGGTCAGGCAAAAGCTGCAATCCAACTGACACCCGACTTGGGTTGACACGCAGAGCGTCAGTCTTTCGTTATCCGGGATCAGTACGGATTCAATCGTCATGCCGTCATCGAGCGCGAACAGCAATTTGCGCGTTCCATCCTGTGAGGAAAGAACTGTTGTAGTGGGAGAGCGACCGACTGTGGTGAATTGAGATAACATCGAACGAGCCTGCAAGGGGAGATCTGTCATCTCGGTGATCGTTCGCACCCGCCGTTGGTACAGCCAGCGCATGATTTGTGTGACTCGATAATCCGGCCAGGACTGGGCGCGGACAAATTTCACCATCTGAGATTCGGTGAAAGCCAAAAGGGGTGTCAGTGTAGTCGGATCCGACATGAGTCAAACCGGAATTCCAGCTCTTAGGAAGGTAGAGCCTATCATAGCGGGAACCTGTCCGCCTATGGAGCTATCTTGATCAGGTGGTCCGAAACTTCTTCCATTGTGGGCGGCCCTGTATATAATGAAGCGAGATGAAAGTCGGCAAGCTCCTGTGAAAACCTCGATCACATATTACCTGATCATCGGTTGCCTGTTGACGGTCGCCTCAGGGCTCACGCCCGCATTTGGCGGCGTGCTCTCTCGAGATGCCGATACATCGTCGGTGGCAAAGCCTCAAGACTCAACCGCTATGGGCTGTCTTTCTGCAGAAGAGTGCTTTGCAGCAGCGGTCTTCGCCAAAGAGCGACCCAGTCCTTCCTTTACGAAGGATCAAGTCACGGCGCTGAAACTGGAACGTCTGCGAAAGGTCATAAAAGAATATCCGGTTTCACAGTGGGGGAAGCGTGCGGTGTTACTTTCTGGCGTCCTCTTGATCGATCAGAACCCTGCGGAAGCGATTTCCCGACTTCGGACCGCTCAACGGGACCTTCCCGTACTCGACGACTATATTCGATTCTGGATCGGAAAAGCCTTGCTGCATTTGGGTGATCCCAAGGAAGCGGCCTCCATGTTTGAAAGCGTACTCCAAGCCGTTCCTGACTCCAATTTGGCCGATCAAGTGACGTTTCGTGTCGGGGAAGCCTGGTACCAAGCTTCCAGATGTCCAGAAGCTATTTCTTGGCTGCTAAAGGCTGCCGATCTCAATGGTAAGGGCTCGCACGTCGCGCAAGCCAAATCGCGGTTAGCCGCTTGTTATCTTCGGGAAAATCAACTGAACGAGGGGAGAGAAGTGCTCAAGCAGCTTTGGGCGAAGTTCCCCTATACCAAGGAGGCGAAGGAAGCCGAGGCGCTGCTTGCAGCCAATATAGGAGGTGAGCCCTGGACATCCTCACCGGATGAGCATTATGCCAGGGCTCAGGCGTTCCTTGGACAGTCGTTTCATGTAGAGGCGATTGAAGAGTTGAAGAAGTTCTTGGCGCAACACCCCTCTTCTCCCCATCGAAGGGATGCCAGGCTGAGGTTGGGCGTGGCCCAAGTTCGCCTCAAACTCTACGACCAAGCGCGCGAGACGTTCCGTGAACTCGCGGCTGAGAAAGGGGCGCGGGCCGCCGAAGCCACGGTTTGGTTAGTCAGGGTCTATCTCAGGCAAGGGCTCGGAGAACAGCTCTTGGAGCTCTGCCGGACATTACATAAACGAAAGTTGAGCCCGGAGCAAAAAGGTCAAATCAACGTGTTTTGTGGAGTTTGGCTTGAGGATCATTCACGGTTCGACGAAGCAATTGTCAAATATCGACGCGCCGCCAAATCGGGGGAGCCCGCTTCACAACGGGCGGAGGCGCGTTGGCGGGAAGGGTGGGTCTTCTACCGAACAGCCCGCTATAAAGAGGCGATCACCGCATGGCAGCAAATCGTCGACCAGAAGGGGAGCGAGTTTGAGCCACAAGCGCTCTACTGGATTGCCCGTTCCTACGGCCATCTTGAAGCGGCGAAGTCCCAGCAAGTGTTTGCACAACTCTGCCAGCAGTTTCCCCATACCTATTACTGCCAGCTTGTGGGGGATCAGGTGGACATGGTGAACGCGAGTCCGGCCGAACACGAACGCGCCAGTGCTGCCACCATCTCCTCGACTCAGCCGGCTGCAGAGTCAGTCGCGGCCTCGGCTCAGGATAATCATGCAAAAAATAGGGAGGATATCGAGCAGCAGTCGGCCTATCGGCGGGCAGTAGAGCTACGGGCACTTGGCCTCGAGCAGGATGCCGTCAGAGAACTTGCGGTTTTGACGGATCGGTACGGTCATGATCCTGAGGCGTTAGCGGCGTTATCGATCATGTTGAATGAAGTTGGTGCGTACCATCATGCCCTGCGTCTCGTGCGCTCTCGATTCCGGGAGCAGTTGGAGCGGACGGGTGGAGAGGTCGCGGATGGCCTCTGGGGTGTCGCCTATCCAACCGGGTTAATTCCCACCATTCAAATGTCGGCGGTCAAGGGTG
Source organism: Nitrospira sp. (assembly GCA_965223625.1). Classification (GTDB taxonomy): domain Bacteria; phylum Nitrospirota; class Nitrospiria; order Nitrospirales; family Nitrospiraceae; genus Nitrospira_D. The sequence goes on along the minus strand of OZ245008.1, from coordinate 3,605,983 downwards.
TGGATCCATTTCTTGTGGCGGCCATTATTCGGGAGGAGAGTCAGTATGATTGGAAAGCCGTTTCTCGGGTCGGGGCGATCGGACTCATGCAGGTGATGCCGGCCACCGCCAATGCCGTGGCTCAACAGCACCGGCTTCCCCCTGTTTCCAGGGAAGATCTCTTCGATCAGGAAATGAACATCCGAATCGGCGTGCGGTATGTGGAACAACTCCTTGCGCAGTTTTCCGGCAATCTGGTGCAGACGATTGCCGCGTACAATGCGGGGCCGAATGTGGTCAGGAATTGGGCGGACATCTACGATGGTCGGAGCGAAGATGAGTTTGTTGAGTTCATCCATTATCGAGAAACCAGGCAATATGTCAAACGGGTGATGCGGAGTTACAAGGAATACCTTCGTCTGGACGGGAGGCAAAAAACCGTTTCTTGACAAGGTGTTACGAAGTTTTTATAGTGCGGATCTATCCCTATGGGTACAACCAAGAGGAACTGCCATGTCGCTAGATCGACTTGATGCACTGGAGACTCGAATTCGTGACCTGGTAAAGCTGGTTCAGGAGCTCAAGCAAAAGAACGCCGTCTTGGAAGAGGAGATCAGGACGGCCCGTCAACGATTGGCGGCACAGGATGATGCCAATACCCGATGGGAAAAGGAGCGGATCGATATCAGGACCCGAATCGAGAAAGTCTTGAGCGAGATCGAACTGCTCGAATGCGTCGAAGATCCCAAGGAGGTGGCCATTGACTAAGATTATCGATGTTGAAATTTATGGTCAACGGTACGCAATCGCGGGAGATGGTGACGATGCCTATATCCGGAGGTTGGCCCATTTTGTAGATGATCAGATGAAGAATTTAGCGGAGGGGATGAAAACGACGACACCGTCGAAGTTGGCGGTCCTGACGGCTATCAACCTTGCCCATAAGTTGTTTGAGGCCGAGAAGAAACGGGCGCAAGGAGAGGCCGATGTCGAGCGACGAATGGCGACCTTGATGGAATCCATCGACGAACAAATGCCGACATCGCTCTTTCGATAGCAGGATTCACCTTGCTTTCAAAGAGTCCCTTTGTTATCGTGCAGATAAGTAAGTGTGTTGACAGCCAGAGGGAAGGATACCATCGCGAAATTGTGTATGTACCGGAAACGAATGTAGCTAGAAGAGAGAATCTACGTTGAGGGGATACGAAGAAGTAGTCCGGTGGGTACTGATGATAAAAACCTTGATTGGTCAGCTGGTCCTGGTTGCTGCGAATCAACCAGTTGGCCGATATGATGTCAGTCAGAATGTCCCGGCCGGAAGCAACAAGCATCGATCATCCATACCTGTTTCGACAAATTATACTCTTAAGCACCTGCTACCCAATGGTCAACAAGGGTGGAGGGGCAGAGCCGGAAACGGGTTGAAGGTGGAGATGTTCCCCCCGAGCTCTCTTGTGTTTACGGGCTGAGAAACTCGCGATCTCCTACGCCTCCCTCTGACTTCATCCCACATCAAAATATGCGCCTGCTGTGCTCGATCAATAAGTAGGCATTCCGTCAGGTTTTGCACAGCCACCTGATGGGTTTCAAGAAGGGGGTGACTTCCATTTCAACCTCAATTGTCATCTACATCTTGCTCTCCGGGGTTCTCGGCGCCGTGGCGGGGGCTGGAATATTTGAGCTTCTGCGTCGCCGGATGACGGGTGCCAAACAAGCTGAAGCGGAAGAATTGGCTAAGCAGGTTGTGCAGAATGCACAACGCGAGGCTGAGAATGTTTTGAAAGAAGCGAGGCTCGAGGCGAAGGATCTCGCATTCAAGGCCAAATCCGAGTTCGAACAGGAACAGAAAGCCAAGCTTGGCGAACTGTTGACGCTGGAAAAACGGCTGATCCAGCGGGAAGAAGGGTTCGACCAAAAAGTCACCGCGTTGGAAAAGCGAGAGAGTGAGGCGCGCAAGCGCGAAGCTGATTTTACGAAGCGTGAAGAGGGGCTTTTAATCAAGGAATCGGCTTGCGCGAAAGCTGAGCGTGAGCACCGTGACGCGTTGGAACGCGTGGCTGGCATGACGGCGGATGAAGCCAAGAAACAGTTAATTGTGGAGATGGAGTCGCAGGCTCGGCTGGATGCCGTCGGGATTGCCAAGCGAACGATTGAAGAGGCCCGTGAAAACGCGGAACGGGAGGCTCGGGAAATCATTACGGCGTCGATCCAGCGTGTCGTTCGTGACTATGTCTCGGAATCCACGATTTCAGTGGTGCCTATTCCCAACGATGCCATGAAAGGGCGGATCATCGGTCGGGAAGGGCGAAACATCCGTGCGCTGGAGGCGGCCACGGGCATTGATCTGATCATCGATGAAACCCCAGAGGCGGTGATCATCTCCGGATTTGATCCGTTACGACGCGAAATCGCCAAAGTATCGTTGGAACGCCTGATGCACGATGGACGGATCCATCCCACGCGCATCGAAGAGATCGTCGAAAAAGTGAAGGTGGATATCGACAAGCTTATGTACGAGGAGGCTGAAAAGATCATCTTTGAGCTCGGGCTTTCGGACTTTCATCCCGAATTGATCAAAGTGTTGGGGCGCCTGAAGTACCGAACGAGCTATGGGCAGAATAACCTCTACCATGCGCGCGAAGCTTCCTATATCTGTGGAATTATGGCATCGGAGTTGGGCCTGGATGTCAGATTGGCACGTCGCGGGGCGCTGCTCCATGATATCGGCAAGGCGGTCAGCCATGAGGAAGAGGGACCGCACGCCATGCTCGGGGCTGAGATCGCCAAAAAATACGGTGAATCAGAAAAAATCGTCAATGCGATCGCCGGTCATCATGAGCAGGTTGAGCCAATTTGCCCGGAGAGTGTGTTGGTTGCGGCTGCCGAAGCCTTGTCGGCTGCTCGTCCCGGTGCACGACGCGAAGCGCTGGAGTCGTACGTGAAACGGTTGGAGAAACTCGAGTCGCTGGCGACCGGGCATAAGGGTGTACAGAAGGCGTATGCCATCCAGGCCGGCCGTGAAATTCGGGTGATCGTCAGACAAGAAGACATTACCGATACCGAGTCGTTTCAACTCTCGCGCGAACTGGCAAAGAAGATCGAACAGGAGTTGACGTACCCTGGGCAGATCAAAGTGACCGTCATCAGAGAAAGTCGCTACGTGGAGTACGCCAAATGAAGGTCCTCTGTATCGGTGACATCATGGGAGAGCCCGGTCGTCGAGCTGCCGCTCGGGTCGTGCCTCGCCTGATCGCACAGCGTCAGATTGATGCTGTGATCGCCAACGGAGAGAATGTTGCAGGAGGTTTCGGGGTCACACCGGAGTTGGCCGAGGAGCTCTTCGAAATAGGAGTCTCGGTGATCACGACCGGCAACCATGCGTGGGATAAGAAAGAAGCCGTCGGTTATTATTCTCGTGAGCCCCGCTTGCTTCGACCAGCGAACTATCCACCCGGAGTTCCTGGAAATGGGAGCGCGGTGATTGAGACCGCAGGAGGCGAGCGATTGGCTATCTTACAGGTGATGGGTCGAGTGTACATGCCGACGATCGATTGCCCGTTTCAGACGGCGAAACGGGTAGTGTCACGCTTGAAGCAGGAGACATCTGCGATCATCGTGGACATGCATGCAGAGGCCACCTCTGAAAAGATGGCCATGGGGCATTTCTTAGACGGCGAAGTGGTGGCGGTCGTGGGGACGCACACGCACGTGCAAACCGCAGATGAACAGATCCTTCCCAAAGGGACCGCCTACATCACCGATATCGGGATGACGGGACCGCTTCATTCGGTCATCGGAGTGAAGAAAGAGTTGGCGATCGAAAAATTTTTGACCGGGATGCCGCGGCGATTTGAAGTGGCGTCAGGTCCCTCAGTGTTTTGCGCGGTCTTGCTCGAGCTCGACCCCTGCTTGGGTAAGGCTATCGCATTTGAACGAATTCGCCTCGTTGATTAGCCATACCCATCCGCGTGAGGGTTGGTGGCTGCACATCAATCTTCGCGAATGATGAGGAAGGAGAGGACCCACGGATACCGACTCTCTCTCTTCCCTGTTTCCTCCTGCTGCTGGGCCTTCAAGGCCTGTACTGACCGTCTCTGAATTCACCACGATGATTCGGGCCTCCCTTGAAGCCGATTTTCAAGAGGTCTGGCTCGAAGGGGAAATTTCGAATCTCCGCGCACCAGGATCGGGGCATCTCTATTGTACGTTAAAAGATGGATCGAGCCAGATTCGAGCAGTCATCTTTCGCTCGGCTGCCCAGCGGTTGCGATTTGGGTTAGAGGATGGATTGCATGTCGTTGTGCGCGGACGGCTTTCAGTCTATGAGTCACGGGGAGAGTATCAACTTATTCTGGACCATCTTGAGCCCAAAGGCCGAGGGGCCCTCCAGTTGGCTTTTGAGCAGCTCAAGCGTCGTCTTGAAGCAGAAGGGCTCTTCGATGTGCAGCGCAAACGACCGTTGCCGGTGTTTCCTCGGACAGTCGGAATCGTGACCTCATCGACCGGCGCGGCAGTTCGGGACCTCATTACCGTGTTGCACCGTCGGTGCCCGATCTTGCGACTCATCATCGCGCCGGTCCAAGTTCAAGGAGCTGAAGCCGCCGAACAAATCGCATCAGCCATTCACGCGTTCGATACACTTGGCTCTATCGATGTGGTCATCGTTGGACGGGGTGGTGGTTCGATGGAGGACCTCTGGAGCTTCAACGAAGAAACGGTCGTACGAGCCATTGCCGCATCACGGATTCCTACCGTATCAGCCGTTGGGCATGAGACGGATGTCACCCTTGCCGACTTTGCAGCCGACGTGCGGGCTCCAACACCGTCGGCGGCGGCGGAAATCGTGGCTCCGGTGTTGGCGGAAGTCCTGGAGCGTCTTGAAATGCTTACTGCTCGTTGTCGGCAAGCGGCGATGGCGCAATGCCGTGAGCATCGACAACGACTCGATCTCGTGGTGGCCCATATGGCGAATTTCCGGTTTGGGATTCTCAGGGAAGCCCAGCGTGTGGACAGCGCTGTGGCCTCTATGCGCGAAGCCCTACACGTCACGCTGAAACGGATGACGGCACGTCTGCAGGGATGGGGGCAAGCGTTGGAGTCGACGGGCCCTCAGGGGCGAGTCCGTCACGGGATGGCCACGATCCCGCAATTAAGGTCGCGTTTAGCAGGGGCCATGACTCACGACCTCAGGCGCTACGAGCAACGCATTCATGCCTATCTCGGTCGATTGAACAGTTTGAGTCCGCTTGCCGTACTGGATCGGGGCTATGGAATTCTCGAAATGCTGCCCCATCGCAAGACGATTCGTACTGTTGCGCAGGTCTCTATCGGTGATACGATCCGAGCCCAACTTGCCGACGGTGAGCTACGTTGCACCGTAGAAGAAGTGTCGCCGGATTCGTCGGTATAAATACGCCGCGGGACTTCGATATAATATGTCCTCGTTGTCACCTAAAGGAGAGCGTCGTGGCTGGAGTCAAATTTGAGCAAGCGATGGCTAGACTGGAAGTCATTGTCGGTGAATTGGAGAAGGGAGATCTACCGCTCGATGAGTCGTTAAAAATTTTCGAGGAAGGCATCCGACTTTCAAAGAATTGTTTGAAAGTGTTGGAAGAAGCCGAAAAAAAAGTGGAAGTTCTTGTTCAGGACAAGAACGGAAAGAAACAGCTACGCGCCTTCACGTCAGAGGATCTCGATCTGAAGGACTCCCATGGGGAGCCACAATAAGGCACCTGTTTGAGTGAGAGTGCGTCTCGCTAGTTCCCCCCCTGTATTCCGCATGAACACAAAACGACGCCGTGAGAAAGATCGGTGTGATCACGTACTGGTAGCCAGGGGCTTGGTGCAAAGTCGGGATCGTGCAGCTCGCATGATTCTGGCTGGGAAAGTCAAAAAAGATGGCGTTGTTGTCGATAAACCGTCCAGAGTGATTCCCGTCGATGCCCTCATTGAGCTGACGGAGGAACGGCAGCCGTTTGTCAGCCGGGGCGGGGAAAAGCTCGCGGCGGCTCTCGACGTTTCATCGATTACGCCGCAGGGGCGAGTCTGTCTCGATGTCGGGTGTTCAACTGGAGGATTTACCGACTGCTTGCTGCAACGAGGAGCGGTGAAGGTCTACGCCGTCGATGTTGGATATGGGCAGTTCGACTGGCGACTTCGACAAGACCCGCGCGTGGTGTTGATCGAGCGGACGAACATTCGTTATATGGCGCGTTCCGCTATCCCTGAGCCGATTGATCTTGCCGTTATCGATGTCTCTTTTATCTCCCTGACAAAGGTGCTCCAGCCCATCCTTCACTTTCTTCGATCTCACGCCTACATTATCGCCTTGATCAAACCCCAGTTTGAAGTGGGCAAGGGACAAGTGGGTCGTGGCGGCGTGGTGCATGATGAGGGACAACGGGGGGAGGCCGTCCAGCGAGTCTTACGGTATGCGGCCGACATGGGATTGCTGACGAATCGAGTTATCGTTTCCCCCATCAAAGGCAAGAAAAAAGGCAATGAGGAAATCTTGGCAATTCTTGAGTACAGGGCCCCGTTTCATGGTATGTAGACAAGGTCACAGGAGATAGTTCACTGAGGAGGGCCAATGAAAGTACTAGTGACGGGCGGCGCAGGGTTTATCGGATCTCACGTCGTGGACCGACTCGTGGAAGAAGGTCATCAGGTCGTCGTCGTCGACAATCTGGCCACGGGGAAACGGAAGCACGTCAACCGTGCGGCAAGCCTCTACAAGACTGATATTACCAGCGGGCGATTGGAACGGGTATTTCGTAACGAGCGCCCCAATGTGGTCCTTCATCTTGCCGCTCAGATCAGCGTCCGTAATTCGGTCGATGATCCTGTGTTTGATGCGCAGGTCAACGTCCTGGGAACGATGAACGTGTTGCAACAGGCGGTGCGGTACGGATGTCGAAAGGTCGTGTTTTCCTCGTCCGGAGGAGCGATCTATGGCGAGCAAGAGACATTCCCGGCCTCGGAATCCCACGGCACGAACCCACTCTCACCCTATGGCATCAGTAAACTCTGCGGTGAGCACTATCTCTCCTACTTCCAACGCACGAGCGGAATTCCGGTCGTCAGCCTTCGGTACGCCAACGTCTATGGACCACGACAAGACCCCGAGGGAGAAGCCGGAGTTGTCGCCATTTTTATCCAGAAAATGTTGAATAATGAACAGCCCATCATCAATGGAAACGGCCGACAAACACGCGACTTCGTGTTTGTTGAGGATATAGCCCAAGCCAACCTTGTCGCGATGGGACAAGATGCGCATGGAGTCTACAATGTTGGAACAGGTGTCGAGACCTCGGTGAATGAGCTGTTCAGAATGCTTGCCGATCTGACCGGTTCTTCGGCTAAGGAGGTTCATGGGCCGGCAAAACTCGGTGAGCAGCTTCGGAGTGTGATCGACCCGTCCAGGATCAAACAGGAATTGGGATGGGAGATGAAGGTCGATCTCACAGAGGGACTCAAACAGACCGTCGAATTCTTCCAAGGGAAAAACTAGGGAGGTGAAACGTCTCGTAGATAGGGTGAATACACTGGCTCAGACCCTCGAGCGCAATGGGCTTCAGCGGTAGCCGTTGAAGTGAAACCACCAGCCCGTCGGTCTTATCAGTATCGAGGCACGCTGCCATCGATTTGGACGGACCAGGCATCGATCCCACCGATCAAATTCTTCACGTTCGAGAATCCTTGCTGAAGGAGAAATCCCGTTGCGTCTCCGCTGCGCATGCCATGGTGGCAATAGGCGATAATCTCGGCGTTCGGATCCAATTGTGAGAGCGACTGCGGCAAGGTGCCGAGTGGGATCAGTACGGAGTTCTCGAGCTTGGCGAGTTGATTCTCCCAAGGTTCGCGCACATCCAAGAGTACCAGTTTATCCCCTTTATCGATTCGAGCTTTCAGCTCTTTCGGTGTAATGACAAAGCTCATAGCATGCCCTCCTCGTGGCGAGCACGAATCATAAGCGACCGGGGAAAAGGCTGTCAAATAGGGTTTGGTCATACGGGTCGTCCGACGTATGGCGGCACGGTCTGCGGTTTCTCATGCCCGGTCAAATTCCCATCGCCCCCGCCAGTCGGGGAGTCTCAGTGCTGCAGCGAGATGTCTGCTGAAGTCAGACCGTGGGATCTCTTCTGCGCCAAAGCGTGTGACGTGAGGAGATGACTGTTGGCAATCGATGAGGCGAAAGTCCCAGGTCTGAAGCTGCCTGACAAGTCTCACGAGCGCCACTTTGCCCGCATCATCGACCTTCGTGAACATCGACTCGGCAAAGAACGCTCCGCCGATCGCCACGCCGTAGAGTCCGCCGACCAGCTTGCCATCCTGCCACGTTTCAACCGAATGGGCGTGGCCGAGTTCGTGCAAGCGTGTGTATCCCTCCAACACTTCTTCTGTGATCCATGTCCCTCCATCCGGATATTGTGGGCGTGGTCCTGCACACCGTTTCATCACGTTGCGAAAGCTGGAATCGAGAGTAACGGTGAACCGGTTCTGGCGAAGGCGTTTTTGGAGGCTGCGCGGCACGTGAAGCTTCTCAGGAAATAACACAGCCCGAGGATCCGGCGACCACCAGAGGATAGGCTGATCGTCGTTGTACCAGGGAAAGATGCCATGCCGATAGGCTTCGAGCAACCGCTCTGGTCGAAGGTCGCCTCCAACGGCAAGAAGACCTTCGGGGGACGCCTGATCGACTGGTGGAAAACGAAGATCGTGGCGGTGTAGGCGAAACATCGCTACGTACGATACGTGAAGCGGGGGAAAAAAACTATGCTGGGAGAAAGGCGAATTCGCCGTAGTCGGTCAGATCTCGCGGCAGATGACCCTGAAGCTGGGAGAGGATGTAGCCTCAACCCGATCCGCGTTCCATTTCAGGTGCTCGTTTTCTCGAGAATATGGAGGAATTCATTGGCCGTGACAATGCGCACCCCTCTATATTCATGCAGCTCAAGCAGATCCGAGTCTCCACTCACCAGATATCCGGCACGTCCTTCCAACGCTGCAACCAGATATTTATCGTCATCCGGATCTCGGTCGACTGCCCGGAGTTTCAAACTGCCTTCGGTGGGTTCGGCAATCAACGCCAGAGCGATGACCCATCGATCAATCTCTTCGGCGGATAACGCGTGATACCGCTTGACGCGGGGATAGTTCAATCCCCGTCGAACTTCATCAAAAATGGCCACAGACCCGACAAGATGAAACGCCTGATCCTCTAAGAGAAAGTGAAGCACCCTCCCCGGCGGCCCATTTGGCCGAAGGCACGCACTGATATAGATATTGGCGTCGAGGACCGCTCGAATCACCGGTTACTTTCGACGCGACCTTCGGGTGCGGTGTTTGGCTTCGTTGGCAAGTTGATCGGCTTGGCTCTGCGAGATCGCATCCGTTCGCCGAGCAAGAGTCGAAAGCAAGTGTACACGCGCGGCTTCTTGCATCTGTTCAAGTCGCTCGATTGGGACCATGGCTGCCAGGGGTTTGCCCTTACGCTCAATGACAAATTGATCATGCCGAAGGGCCACTCGATTCAGTAGATCTCCGAGCCGCTGACGCATCTCAAGGGTAGAAACGGTTTCAATCATGGTGTACCTCATCTGTAGCAACTAGTATAGTTGCTACAGATCTAACCGTCAATGAAAGCGCTGGCAGCGGGGTAACCTCCGCCTTGCTGATCACCCTGCGGTGATGGAACCTGCTTCGGACGACGTCCTACGCACTGTCCCATGATGTGGTGAAAGTTGAAGTCGAGTGTGATGGTGAACAAGTTCTGGCGAAGGCGTTTCTGAAGGCTGCGTGGCACATGAAGCTTCTCAGGAAACAGGACTGCTCGGGGATCCGGCGACCACCAGAGAATCGGCTGATCGTCGTTGTACCAGGGGAAAATACCACTTCGATAGGCTTCGAGAGGGCGTTTAGGACGGAGGTCTCCCCCGACGGCAAGCAGCCCTTCCCGCGTGGCCTGTTCGACTGGTGGAAAACGAAGATCGTGGCGATTCAAGCGGAGCATCGTCATGTACGATACGTGAACAGAAGGGAAAAGACTACGGCGAGAGGAAAGTATTGTAGTAGTCCAGACCTGGAGGCAGATTGTCTGGAAGTTGGAAGAGGACATTGGCCATTGGACCGATAGCGATGTGTTGGTATAGGCGGTTCCGAACGAATCGGCTATACTTATCGCGCTGAAAAAACCGTTAAACAAACAAGCGCAGGCTGAATCAGCAATGACCCCCGAACAACTGCAGCACATCATGGAGAGTCCAGAAAATGAGCACTTGGAATTCAAAGAGGCGAAGGCTTCATTCGAGTTTGAGGAGTTGGTCCAGTATTCTGTCGCGCTAGCCAATGAGGGTGGCGGAAGAATGGTGCTTGGCGTCACCAACAAACAACCTCGCAAGATTGTCGGGAGCCAGGCCTTCCAGGATCTTGAGCGAACGAAACTTGGTTTAATGGGACGGCTCCATCTTCGTATTGACGCCGAGGCACTCCAGCTTCCTGAAGGACGTGTTGTTGTGTTTCAAGTGCTACCACGACCCATCGGCATGCCGATTCAATACAAAGGGGCCTATTGGATGCGAAGCGGTGAAAGCCTCGTTCCTATGACACCCGACCAACTCAAGCGCATCTTCGACGAGTCCGGGCCTGATTTCTCGGCTGAAATTGCGAAGAACGCAACATTTGCCGATCTTAATCCAGAGGCAATCGCGAGATTTCGAGAGATGTGGAAGCGGAAGTCCGGTAATAGTGCATTGCAGGGTGTGACAGATGTTCAGCTCTTAACGGACGCAGAATTGCTGGTCGATAATGCGGTTACGTATGGGGCCCTCATTCTCTTCGGTACAGGGAAATCGCTGGGACGTTATCTTTCACAATCAGAAGTCGTGTTCGAATATCGGTCAAGCGAGGCGTCCGTACAGTTTCAACAGCGGAAGGAATTCAGGGAAGGATTCTTTTTGTTCGACGATGAGTTATGGAAAACGATCAACCTTCGCAACGAGGTTCAGCATTATCAAGAAGGGCTATTTGTTTGGGATATCAAGACCTTCAACGAAAAGGTTGTTCGAGAAGCCGTTCTCAATGCGGTGAGTCACCGTGATTATCGCCTTTCTGGATCGGTCTTTATCCGCCAGTACCCCAAGAGGATTGAAATTGTCAGTCCTGGAGGGTTCCCTCCTGGAATCACACCAGAAAATATTCTGCTTCGCCAATCCCCGCGGAATCGGAGAATTGCCGAAGCGTTTGGACGATGCGGGCTTGTCGAACGGTCCGGCCAGGGGGCAGATCGGATGTTTGAAGAGTCAATTAAGGAAAGCAAACCCCGACCGGACTTTACTGGAACGGACGATTATCAAGTCAGTCTCACACTCGAAGGGGAAGTGCAAAATCCCCGTTTCTTAACGTTCCTCCAACATGTGACCCAGGAAGGCCTGGGGCCATTCACGACACAGGATTTCTTAGTGTTGGACTCTGTACAACGAGAAGAGCCGGTTCCGCCTGCGCTCAAAGACCGTCTCGGATTCCTCAAAGACCGTGGTATCGTCGAACTGACTGGGCGTGGACGTGGAGCTAAACCGATTCTCTCTAGACGCTTTTATGCGTTTCTTGGCAAGAAGGGTGTCTATACGCGCAAGCGTGGGCTGGATCGTGAGACGAATAAGGCGCTTCTACTCCAGCATATCCAACACTACAGGCAGGAGGGGAGTCGGCTTCAGGATTTGAAGCAGGTTCTCCCGCAGCTCACTCACGATCAGATTCAGAAGCTGATGCGTGAGCTGAAGGATGATGGGAAAGTCCACATGATTGGTACGACCAATTCCGCCAGATGGTTCCCAGGTTCCCTCCAGGATGCAATTGCGCCGAAAGCGACATAAAGCCAAAATTTGGCGTAATCCGGCGCAATCTTTCGACGGAAACGGCACATTTTGAACAGGTTTTAAGCGGTGTGAAACGCAATCCGGCGCAATGCCGTTCCGGTAAGGCGGTGTTCATGAGTGGATCTGTAGCAGCTGTGGACAGTCCTTTGCGGGGAGATGTGAAGTCGCGTGGGTATCGGGTTGTACCCCGATTCCATGGACAGTGAAGTGGTACAGAGTCATTCCAATCAGTGTCAGCTATCGCCCCAAATCGGTCGATTGCCTGATTGAAAATGGCCGTTCAACACTTGCCTATACAGTAGGCTAGAGTGTACCGCTCCCGATTTCTTGGACACGGTTATAGCCGTATTCGACCCGACCGCTGGTCGCATCGGTCGGCGATGGTCGTTCCTGAGCCAACGGTGTGCGTCGTGCGTTCGCGCCCATTCATAGGGTTTCCGGATGGTCTGATTCATCTGGCCCTCATGCGGCTACAGACGTGGCTAAGAAGTCACGACGCACCTGAGCCGGGGAACGAAACCCATGCCGCTCGACGAGCCACTGCTCATTGTAGAGCCGCAGCCAGTCGTGGAGGGCACGGCGGAGGTCCTCCACGGTCTGGAATGTGCGCACCCACAGCAGCTGCTCCTTGAGCGTCCGAATGAACCGCTCCGCGACGCCGTTGCCTTCCGGGGCGCGCACGAACGCCGGACTCGACGTGATCCCCAGAAATCGGAGTTCGGCCTGGAAATCGTCACTCATATACTGACTGCCATGATCATGCCGCACCTGCAGGCCCGTTGCGATGCCCGCGGAGACAACTCCGAACTGCAGGCGCACGCCTTGGCGGATGGGTTCCAACGCCTCGAAGCGGGTGGCGCGTCTCGCCGCATGGATACCAATGCCTTCAAGCGTGCAATGAGCGATGGCCACGAAGACGGTCACGGGCCCGTCCTGCTGCGTCACTGTGCTGGTCGCATCGGTGCCCCACATCTGATTCGGGCGCTCGGTCGTGATCGTCCCGTCGTGGATCCGTGGTCCCAACACGCGTTGGGTCCGGCTGGGCGCCAAGAGGCCGGCCTGCCGCATGAGCCGCAGCACGCGGGGTTTGGACGTGCGAATTCCCTGCGCCCGCCGGCGTGCCCAGACCTTGCGGTGCCCTTCGCCCAGAAAGGGCGATGCCATCAGCACCTGCCGGATGTGCGCGGTGAGTACCTCGTCGGTGTACGCCGTCTTCGGGCCTCGTTTCGCCAGCTCACGGGGCGGTGACACGCGACGGCCCGGCTGGGCATAAAAAGTGGACCGACTCAGGCCCCATTCCTGACAGACCCGGACCACACCATACAGGCGATTCGTGGAAGGCGACGTGGTGTGGGTCATCGCGTCGACCTCCCGGTGGCCAAAGGGGCGCCACCCCGAAGACGCTGGACCGCTTCTCGCGACAGTTCCAAGCGCATCGTCAAATCTCCGACTAAGGCCTTCAGCCGCGCCAGTTCGTCGTCACGGCCATCGGCGGCCCGGCTCTTCAACCCGGCTTGGCCACTAGCCACGAACTGGTCCCGCCACTCTGACACCTTCGCGGCGGTGATCCCTGCTTCCCGCGAGACCAGATCGAGATCGTCGCCACGCAACACGCGCCGTACCACCTTCTTGCGCGAGGAAAACCGGCCTCGCTCTGTGTTCGATTTCGCCATGAACACCTCCATCAATGCTGGCAGCAGTATGCCCCAATGGTGTGTCCAAAGAAATCGTGGGGCGGGGGAAGAGACGCCGTGAGAAATGGTCCTCTAGTCGCAACGCAATGAAGCTCCTCGCAGCAAGCTGCGGGGTATCACAGAACTAAAACATTCGGAGTTGTCGGAGATCCTCGTGGGATTGCCCTTGTCGCTGCACGTATCGTTCAACCGTCTGCCAGTTCGCTCGCTCCCCCACCGTTGCCACATAGTACCCATCAGTCCAAAATTCCCCGCCCCACCGCACCCGTTTCACGGCGGGCTTCCGTCGAAAGATTTCCCGGGCGGTACGGCTCTTGACTATCTGCACAATCCGTCCCGGGGCCATTTTCGGATGCGCACTGCAGAGCAGATGGAGGTGATTCTTGTCCGTCCCAATCGCTTCCATCTCGATCGGAAACCGGTCCGCAATCTCCGCCGCCGTGTCCTGGATAATCGCCGTCACCGCTTCATCCAGCAGCGCCTTGCGATATTTCACCGGAAACACAATATGGTAGTGGATTTGCCACGCACAGTGGGCCCCGTTTCTGACCTCCTCATCCCTCTGGTCCGCCATACTCCAGAGGGTACCAGAGAAGCTTATCCCCGTAGCAAGCTACGGGGAATCACAAGTTGAAACAAAAGCAGTTGTGGCGTATGGTTCGTGAGCAGTAACGGTGTGTTAGGCGGACAGGATTTGGCAGATTCGGCTCTTATGCGGACTGCTACAAGCATAGTTATATGTCTATGAATTGCACAGAAATCGAAGATCGCCATGATTGCGAAATCGTTTACGTTCACGGCGCGACCGTAAGCGTTCTCGCCAACTTCTTGGATACGTCAATTCCCTGGGTGTGGATACTCGGTCACCGTCCAAATCGCTTTGTCCAATGGTGGGAAACGACTGTCCCGCTCAACACGAGCGAGGGGCTCTTTACGGGTTCAGTGCGTGACATGTCCTTCGACTTTCAAATGCTAACAGCTGATTTCGTTTCGCGTTCTATCGACTTTAATGACTATGGATTGGTGCTGATTCAAAGCCGTCAGCAAATGCCAGATACACTGTGCCTGGAGCGGATTCCTGAGCTGCAAAAGAACAAGGTCTTGATGCAAAATGGTGCCATCTTGAGGATTTTTCTTCCCCACGCTATTGAAACAGCGCAGGTTCAGAGCTTCAGGAAGGGATACCTCACAACGATCATCGGCCCATAGCAAACGGTTCAAGTGGAGCCGCGAGGCCCAAGCTATTCAGCAGATGCTTGCATGCAGCAAGTCTCAATGCTTCGTGAGGGCGAAGCGTATCCGGCATGGAAGGCAATTTTTGACCAAGCAGCGGACATGAGAAAACGGCCTAGGAAATCAGTTGCAAATTGCTGCGTCAGGACAACGATGCCGATAAAATCATGTACTTCCTGGAGTGTGCCTCGCTGGACAAGGCCCGACGTTCCTCCGAGTCTCCTGAATTGGTAGAAATCAGAAAAAAGCCAGCGTCAAAGCGTCCGACTTCATTTGTCTATAAGAGATAGAGCATCGTGTAGCCCTAGCCTGTCGTTAGAAAAGGACGCTACAGCCATGCGGAGTCGTTAGGAATCAGAATGTGGATCGGCCTAGCCGACGCGCAGCGGTTCATCCAAGGCTACAAGCTTCTTATGCTTGAGGTATTGGGTGAGCAGGAAGATCGTATTACCTGCAGCCTCGTTCCGTTGCTTGCGAAAGCGCGCGCGAAGCTCATTGATGAACCGACCTTGCTGCATAGGTCGATTGCACAGCTTGAAGCGCGACACGCTAAGCTGGATCGCGAGGTCGTCATGGCCCTAGAAGGGCTCGAAGTACGGCAGTGGGTCTATCTTCGCGATACCAAAATTCATTCGATCTTTATTGATTCGACCGCTGATCGTGCATTCGGGGTGATCGGCCTTACGCAGGGAATCCGAGATATTATCGGCGGCACCGGGCTTATTATGGAAGCAGGGTTGGTTCGCTACTGCGGGCGGTATGTATGTGACGGCGTTATTTCGCAAGCGGTGTGGCTCGGACCAGGATACAGAAGGAGTTGGAATGAGAAATTCAAGGAGATCAAGTCATCAGGTCAATTTCATGTGAAAGCCGATGTCTAGCCATTCTGTCGACTGGATTTTTGTAAGATGCGTACAAGACATTTCGTTGTTACAGTCCTTCCCTATCCGGTTACGGTCAGCGTCAATGTGGTAGGGCGAGGACAGCTCTACGGCAGTGTGGCGCAGCGACGAACTTCCGCTTCTAGCAGATAGCGGACCTTAATGAGACTTGAGTTCGTCTGTCATTGTTCGTCCGGTGTAGTACCGATCACTATCAAAAATGGCTGACTATCCTTGAGGTGGTTTCGTTCCGGCTAGAAACGGTTGGAACATCGGATCGCCGACGAGTACGGCTTTCAATCCTTCGCTCTCGAGGAAATAGCGCCAGACCGCCTCGTCCTTCCCAGGGATCTCGTCGAACCAGCGTTTGGCTTCGGTGAGGTGTTGGAGCATCTGACTTTTTTCGCCGTAGTCCGGCATAAACATCATGCTGTATGCCATAGTGTAGTGTGCGAGAAACTTGTCGATCGGCAATTCAGCGAGAGCCTCTGATGCAAACGCATCATCATAGGCGCGAACGCTGTCGGGATCGTGCAAAATCCGGTTCCAGGCCACTTTGTTGATGCGGGACCAGGCGAGTTGGAGCAGCGCCTCAGCCCTGGGTGTTTTCCGCTCAGCCGGAATGTCTTTGACCAAGGCCTCAAATGTGTCGATCATCGGAACCTGGTCATTGTTCCAGCGATAGGCCATGCCCAGCCGGAATCGGTTATCCAACCGTTCAGGATGGAGCCTCGCGAGTGTCTGTAACGCGGGCAACAACCGGTAGAGCAGGTCCGCCGGCGTTGGTTGTGAGAAGCCACCCACTTCCATCCCTAAGGAGAGATCCAGACGAGTAGTGGCGGCAGCGGTGGTCCAGTAAAACTCGTTGACGGTGAGAGAGAGCGCCGGATCCTTGACCGTCATTTTGTGGTTCTGAGCGGCCTCTCGTAGCAAAACCCCATACAGATTTCTCGTCAGGACAGTCAGGGCCTCGACTTGATTCGGGTCGATGAGGAGGATGCGATTGAGCAGGGCGACCCGGTCGCGCAGGTCAGGATACAAGGCGGCGCGAGCGGCAGCGGCCGTCAGCGTACCAGGCTGATCGTCGGGACCCCACCAGACGATGGAGTCGGGAAGAGCGCGACTGGTCTCGGTCGTGAATGGGATCCTTTCTGCGACCATGCCTGGTGCTTCAGGTACGGTGTCCACCGGGAGATGGAATACGGCCGTGTCGCGTGGGAATCCGTGTCGTTTCAGTGCACTGAAGACGACCCATTGCGTAACGATGGACTTAACTGCGCGCCGCTCACGCTTAATTGTACTTGTCCACTGGACCGTGTCTGGTCCATAGGTTAGGGGAGAGGTGAGCGGATCCTGATACTGGACCGTGAGCTCGACCAGTGTGGTCGGAACGCCGATGACTTTCCCGTTCGATGTGAGTCGGAAGGATCCCTTTGGAATTGAACGGCTGTTTCTCACGGCGAGGTGCAGGCCCGTTCCTGGAGGAGTGAGCCCGAGAACATCCATGACAAAGGCGGAGGCAGATGCGCGAGACAGGTCGTCGCCATAAAACACGAGCGGACCAGCGGTTGGCCAGACGACGTTCATCCCAGTATCAGATCGCTGCAAGAGCGATGCATGATCCGCAATAAGTGCTTGCCAACAGTCGTCGTACGAACCATCGGTTGGCTCAGCTGGTTTTGGTTCAGCAACGGGGGCGGTCAGGAGTTTATACTGACAGGCGAAGTCTAGTTGTCCGGCAGTGACCTTGTCGCCCTGCGCGATGGCTTTGGCATATCGCAGGGCGGTATCGACGACAGCTTTCTTAGCGGTTCCCCCCTTCTTCGCCTGGTGCGAGGGTTTGGAGGCTGCGCCAGCAAGAGTCGGCACGGTCGTATCGAGTGCCGTGAATAATCCCGAAAGGATGAGAATTCCAAGTAATGGGTTCATGGTCAGAATGAAATTAGCGTGAAAGGTTGTAGGTTACCGAATCTGGGCAGCTTTCAGGATTTTCTGGCGCATCATGGCTCGGTCGTCAGCCGACAAGCTTGGAACCGAACTATGGCGACAGAGTGAGACGGTCTGCCGCAGGGATGAGACGAAAATTTCACAGTTGGGGCAGGCGCCTAAGTGTCGGCGAATTTCGTTGCAAATGTCTCCCGCGAGTTCATCATCGATATAGGCGGACAGCTGACGCAGAATGTTCAAGCATCGGCTCTTCCCGTGGTCATGCTGATGGCGAGTTGTCGCGGGCCGTGTCCGCTTTGTGGCAGTGTGGCGCTTTGGCATAGAGCCGTTTCCTCCGCTATCCCAGTAACGCGTGTTCGTGATCAGCCATCTCCTGGCCGAGCCCTTGGGCGCTGAGTTGACGACGGACAAACAGTCGGGCGCGGTGCAGCCGTGATTTTACCGCTCGCTCATTCAGCCCCATGATGGTTCCGACTTCCTTCGCGCTCAAGCCTTCCATGTCGCGAAGAACCAAGACCATCTTATACTTCTTCGGCAGCTGATCGATTGCCGTATCGAGCGCGTCACGCAATTGCTTGTTCTGGAGCGCTTCTTCGGGACTAAGGCCGTCGATCGGAATCTGCAGACGAAACTCGCCATCTGACGTGGGGATGAACTCTTCGAGAGACAGTTCCCGTTCCGGGGCTCCCTTTCGTCTCCGTCGCATACGCAGGCAGGCCCGCGAGGCGATGGTATACAGCCATGTCGAGATTTGGGCATCACCACGGAATTTCTCGAAGCCACGGTACGCATTCAGAAACGTCTCCTGCACCAAATCTTTCGCGGCCTCCGGCTCTCCGCACAATCGATGCGCAAAACGATAGACCAGGTCCACATGATCACGATAGAGCGCATCGAAGACCTTGGCGGCTCGTGAAGGAAGCGAGGGTGACGTTGTGGGACGACCAATGGTGGATGTGCCCATAGATCGGCAGTCTACGGGGGGATCGAAAAGAGAGTCAAGACGAAGACGAGAGCGCCGGACGCTACTTTACCCGGTGGAATTGAACGACATCGCCGTCCCCGTTGAGCTCAACGGTGATCGGAGTTCCTTCCTTCGCGCCGTTGAGCGCGCCTTTCCCTCGATCGGTTGGGTAGGCCTGGTCTCCCTCCGGGGTCCAGAGCCTGACACTTGATCGATCCGGGGTGGCGAATTCTAAGGGGCCGGTGACGAATCGCCGGGTGGGGGCCGCATCGTTGGATGGAGCGAGATCCGCAACGACGTGGTGGTCATGCATCCGTAAGGTCATGGTCTGTCCCACTTTAGCATTCTTGATGCCGATCTTGGCGTTGACGTTGACGATGCCGATCGGAGTCCGAAAGAAAATAAAATTGGACTTCAGTTTCGAGATGGTGCCGGTCAACAAGAGATGGGTATTGGACCCTCGTTTCGGGATCTGGCCGACCTGAAGGTCGAATTGAAGGTCGTAGACACCGAGGACAGTATTGCTATCATCAACCTCGACAGTGACGGTATCTCCCTCCTTGCGGTTTGAGAGAGCCCGCGCATGGTTGCCCATATGGAAGGCCTGCTCTCCCTCAGGAGTCCATCCCATCAGCTGTGTTTCATCTTCACCGTTTCTCGTAAGCGGTCCTCTGAGATAGCGGTGCACGAGCGTCCCGTCGGTTCGTTTCACGATATCGACTACCAGATGCTCGTTGTGGATGATCAAGGACACTTCTTGCGACGCCGGAATGGTCTTGAGTGTGGTTTTCGAACTCAGCGACAAGAGCCCGACCGGTGTTCTAAGGAACACGATACCCGGTTTCGCCCGCCAGACACGGCCTGTCAGCAAGATTGAAGGGTTAGGCTCAGGCTCGGGAGCAGAAGGCTCAGACTCGAGTTCTGCTACCTCTTCTTCCTCCTCAGCCAGGATGGAAGAATCCGGATCAGGCGACTCCTCCTCCTGCTCCTGGTCGGACATCTCCGATTCCAACGTTGGTTCCATGTCGGAAGATGAGTCGGGATGAGCCGGTAGTTCTGGATCGGGTGGCATCTGAGGTTCGGGTGAGGTCCCGGTTTGGCCAGGTGCTGGGTTGAATGGATCCTGAAAGACTCGCTCCTCCGCCACGCTCAGGGTTCCAGTAGTGAGGGTTCCCACGAAGAAGAAAGTGCAGAATATTTGGAGAGTCGGTGACCGTCGAATCATCGTTCAGCACTTCAAATCTGATTTGGTCGTACTCGCCATTGGTGATTGCGATCGCCCCAAAATCTTGCTCAATTATGCGAATAACATGTGCCTACCGTGGAGTCAACCCGAAAGAACCTTTTGAAATGGGGATTACGGCGTTTGCTGATTGA
Organism: Nitrospira sp.; assembly: GCA_965223625.1. Taxonomy (GTDB): domain Bacteria; phylum Nitrospirota; class Nitrospiria; order Nitrospirales; family Nitrospiraceae; genus Nitrospira_D. Next base: position 3,586,032 of record OZ245008.1, on the reverse strand, counting down.
GCGAAATGACGTCAGCTACTTTTTCCTGACCATGAGCCGCAGCGGCGTGCCGGTGAATTCATATGCCTCACGCAGTTGATTCTCCAAGTACCGGAGGTACGCGGGCGTCATGTCACCCGGATGACCAACAAACAATGCAAAGACGGGCGGTTTGGTGGCGACCTGCGTGATAAAGGCCGCTTTCGTCATCGCCGATGGTTTGTGTTTACGCACCGGCAACGGGTGGATGGCAAGGATCTTCTGCAGCCAAGCATTCAGCGCGCCGGTGGGGACGCGGTTGGTAAACATGGTGTGCACGTCTTTGAGAAGCGGGAAGAGACGGCGGAGGGAGTCGGGTTTGATGGCGGAACCATACAGGATCGGCGCCCATGTCAGAAAAGGAAATCGACGGCGGAGTTCCAGCTCGTACTCTTGTCGCGCCTTCTCATCGCCGGCGCGCAAGTCCCATTTGTTGACCAAAAGAATGCAGGCACGCCCTTGCTTGAGAATAGCCCCGGCAATCTTGGTATCCTGTTCCGTGACGCCTTCTAGGCCATCCAAGAGCAGGACCGCTATGTCCGACCGACCGATGGCACGGAGCGATCGGAGCACGCTGTAGCCTTCCACACCGCGATCGACCTTGCCTCGTCGTCTAATCCCTGCCGTGTCGGTGAAGACGTAGCGTTGATCCTGGTGGATAACCAGTGAGTCGATGGGATCACGTGTCGTTCCCGGAACATCGCTGACGACGACACGCTCTTCTCCCAACAGCGCGTTCACGAGCGTGGATTTACCGACGTTCGGGCGTCCCACGACGGCAATGCGGGGCAGTTGCAGCAGTTCATCCGACTCATCAGGGGAGGGAAGCAGCGGGTAGATGGCATCCAAGAGCTCGGCCACCCCAAGGCCATGTTCGGCGGATACGGGATAGAGTTGGTCGGTTCCCAATCGGTAGAAGTCGGCGAGTAGGGGTTCTGATTTTGGTGTATCGATTTTGTTGATGGCATAGAAGAGCGGCTTGGTCACGCCGCGCAAGAGCCGCACCACTTCATGGTCCGGGGGGGTCAATCCTGAACGCCCGTCCAGGAGCGCGATGAGGATGTCTGCCTCGGCAATCGCCAGTTCCGACTGCCGTCGGATCAAGGTCAACATACTGTCCGACGCGGAGAGATCGAGCCCCCCGGTATCGACCAGTCGGAACTTTCGATTGCGGTAGGTGGCGTCGGCATAGTTGCGGTCGCGCGTCACCCCTGGGACATCATCCACAATGGCGATCTTCGCGCCGAGAATCTTGTTGAACAGCGTCGACTTTCCGACGTTCGGTCGGCCAATGATGGCAATGAGCGGAGGCGGGCCGCCTTGTTGCGGCAGCCCCGGAAGCGTGGGCTCCTGTTGGGGGTCGGATTTCGCACGCGGCATGATTGGCCGGACCGTACCATAGGATTTTTCTCAAACACAACTCGCCTCGTCTTCCCGCTGGTCGTTCGGCTATACTTTGCTCATATGACTCATCACACTCTCGACTGGTCAACGATCGACGATGTGTTGCTCGATATGGACGGCACGTTGCTGGATCGCCATTTCGACAACTTCTTTTTTGAAGAGGAACTACCGCGCCGCTATGCGGCGCGGTATGCCCTCTCGTTTGAGGAGGCCCGAGATCAACTAATGTCGATGTACCGGTCGGTCGAAGGCGAGCTGGCCTGGACGGATCTCCATTATTGGACGAAGCGGGTCGGTATCGATGTGGTTGCGATGCACAAGGAACTCGATCACATGATCGGCTTTTTGCCCGGCGCGGAGGAGTTTCTCTTGTACCTCCGGAAGCTGGGAAAGCGCGTGACGATCGTGACGAATGCTCATGAAGCAGGGGTGTCGATCAAAGTCGCCAAGACCGGGTTGGATCAATATGTCGACCGGATTGTGGATGCGTTTGAGGTCGGCTCTCTCAAGATGCGACCGGAGTATTGGCCGAACTGCCAACGATTGCTGAGCTTTGATCCGGCGCGCTCGTTGTTCATGGATGACGACGAAGGCTGTTTGAAGGCTGCGAAAGAATTTGGGGTGGCGTATCTGGTTCACAGCGCCAAGTCGAGCTCGCAACTGCCGCCATCCACGTTGCCTCAGTTTCTTTCCATCACGGAGTTTTCGCCGCTTATGAACGGTCGGCCGACGAGCTAGTGCGGTGCGACCGCCGTGCCTTGATACATCTCACCAGCTAATCGTGGCACACCCTGCATGCTGAATCGATCAAGGTGTGTGATCGTGAGGCCGGATTGGGAGATCATCCGATCAATCTGTCGGTTGAGGTTGCATCCGCAGCCGATGAAGTTCTGAACCGGATTCAGTCGGTCCTGCCAGGCCGCGATCGCGTGATCGTCGCTCCGGCCGTGCTCGATGAAGAGAAAGGTCCCACCTGGTTTGAGCACACGCCTCACTTCTTGGAGCGCGAGCACGGGATTAGGAATCGTGCACAGTGTCCAGGTGCTGACGACGTAATCGAACCGTCGATCGGGATGGGGGAGCGCTTCGGCGGCACATCGTTGAATGCGAACTGGAAACGGGAGGAGGGCGCTCCGTTCGGCGAGAGTCTTGGGGAGGAGCTCAGCTGGGTCGACGGCGTGTAATTCTTCGATGGTACGGGGATAGTACGGCAGATTGAGGCCGGTGCCGATTCCGAGTTCCAGTACGTCGCCATGAGTCGAGGCGAGCAATTGCCGCCGTAAACGGCGAAATTCCTCTCGTGCCATCACCCATTCCATCAGGCGGGGGAAGATATGATCGCAATAGAATCCCATCGTGAGGGTAGTATAACAAAGCACTCCGTCCGTTCGGGTGCGGAACTTGTGACCCTCGGGGGGCTATGTTAGATTCGCTGACTCCACGGCGGCTGACAACCAGTCTTTGGGGTATGGCGTTACGATGAGGAAAGGATACGACCACCGCACCATCGAGTCGAAATGGCAGCAGTACTGGGACGAACACAGGACGTTTCGCGTCACGGACGATCCCGCTAAACCGAAATTTTACTGCCTCGACATGTTCCCCTATCCGTCCGGGTCCGGGCTCCATGTCGGCCACCTTGAAGGGTACACCGCCACCGATATCGTGTCTCGGTACAAACGGATGCGGGGGTTCAACGTGCTGCACCCGATGGGCTGGGATGCCTTTGGTCTACCGGCCGAGCAGTATGCCGTAAAAACTGGAATCCATCCGGTCAAGACGACGTCAGAAAACATCGCCACCTTTAAGCGCCAGATGCAACGGGTGGGACTCTCGTATGACTGGGAACGAGAACTCAGCACCACTGATCCGCAGTACTATCGTTGGACACAATGGATTTTCCTGAAACTTTTCGAACAGGGGTTGGCGTATGTGGCGGAAGTTCCCGTGAACTGGTGCCCGGCGCTCGGCACCGTGCTGGCAAATGAAGAAATCGTCGATGGCAAGAGTGAGGTCGGCGGTTTCGACGTGATTCGCAAGCCGATGCGTCAATGGATGCTGAAAATTACTGCGTACGCCGATCGATTACTGGAGGACCTCAAGCTCGTTGAGTGGCCCACCAGCACGTTGGAAATGCAGAAAAATTGGATCGGCCGGTCGATCGGTGCGGAGGTTGATTTCGCGCTGGCCGATCGGAAAGGCGCGATCCGGGTCTTCACGACCAGGCCTGATACGCTGTTCGGCGCGACCTATATGGTCCTTGCGCCGGAGCATCCACTCGTTGATGTGGTTGTGAGCGACAAGCAGAAAGCTGCCGTTCAGGCCTATCGTGAGGAATCGGCGAAGAAAAGTGATTTGCAACGGCAAGAGTTGGAAAAAGAGAAGACCGGCGTGTTTACCGGAGGCTATGCCATCAATCCCGTGAATGAAGAGCGATTACCGATCTGGATCGCGGATTATGTCCTGATGAGCTATGGAACCGGTGCAATCATGGCTGTGCCGGCCCATGACGAGCGGGACTGGGCGTTCGCGCATCAATACGCGCTCCCGATTCGAGAGGTCATCGCCGGAGGAAACGTCCAGGAGGCGGCATTCACCGACACGAATCGTGGAACAGTCGTGAATTCGGCGACGAGCGATAACACCTTTTCGATTAACGGACTCGCGCCGTCCGAAGCGATTCCCAAAATCACCGATTGGCTGGCGAAACAGGGTAAGGGCACACGAGCGGTCAATTATAAGCTGCGCGATTGGCTGTTTGCCCGACAGCGGTATTGGGGCGAGCCGTTCCCAGTCCTATGGGTGGATGGAGAAGCGCGACCGCTGCCGGAAGAGCGATTGCCTCTGGTGTTGCCTGAGACGCACAACTTTAAGCCGTCCGGGACTGGCGAGAGCCCATTGGCGAACTTGAGTGAATGGCTCGCGACGACCGATCCCGTCACGAACCAACCAGCAAGACGAGAAACCAACACGATGCCGCAGTGGGCCGGCTCTTGCTGGTATTACCTGCGGTTCATCGATCCCAAGAACTCCACGCAGCTCGTCGATCCGGAGAAAGAACGGTATTGGATGCCCGTGGATCTCTACATCGGTGGGAGCGAACATGCGGTTTTGCATCTCCTCTATGCTCGGTTCTGGCACAAGGTGTTATTCGATATCGGTGTGACGAGCACGCCTGAACCATTTATGAAGTTGGTGCACCAGGGCATTGTGCTGGGGGAAGACAATCAGAAGATGTCGAAATCGCGCGGGAACGTGGTCAATCCGGATGAGATAATCGATCAGTTCGGTGCGGATGCTGTGCGGCTCTACGAAATGTTCATGGGACCACTCGAAGCGATGAAGCCGTGGAGCACGAGGGGTGTCGAAGGGGTGACGCGGTTCTTGGAGCGAGTCTGGCGATTGATGGTCGATGAGCAAGGCCGACTGTCCAGTGCTGTCGTCTCAACCACCCCCAGCCTCGGCCATGAGCAGTTGCTTCATCAGACGATTAAGAAAGTGACCGAAGATATCGAAGCGCTGAGGTTCAATACGGCGATTTCGCAGATGATGATTTTTACCAATGAGATGACGAAAGCTCAGCAGCGGCCTCGTGCTGTGATCGAGCCGTTTGTCTTGCTGCTCTCCCCGTTTGCGCCGCATGTGGCCGAGGAGCTCTGGAGTGTGCTCGGGCATCGCCCTAGTGTTTCGCAACGGCTGTGGCCGACGTTCGATCCGGCGATGACGGTGAGCGAGCGTGTGATCATTCCCATTCAGGTCAACGGCAGGCTCAGGGCCAAAATCGAGGTGCCGATTGAGGCGGTTCGCGAAGATATTGAACGGCTCGCCCGTACGGAGGCGGCCGAGTGGATCCAGGAAAAAGAGCTGAAGAAGGTGATCTACGTCGAGAAGAAATTGATCAATTTCGTCGTCTAGGAGCGCTGAGTGCTGAATGCCAAGTCTAGGAAGAGCTGGAATCATAAGAGAAGAGGGTCAGTCGCATTTTTTCTCAGCACGCTCATCTCAGCACTCATCGCTTCAATGCTCGCCGCCTGCGGCTATCAGTTTCGGGTGGACGGAGCCGGCCCGACCATCGGAGGAGCCGCTGCCTCGACATTGACCGAGCCATCGCCACGTCTCATCATCAGGACGTTGGTCAACAACAGCTTCGAGCCGAATCTCGAAATGCGATACACCAATTACTTTCGCGATGAATTTTCCGCCGGCAGCGGGGCGCAGGTCGTCCCCGAGTCCGAAGCTGCCGATCTCGTGATGACCGGGCGGATCCTGTCGGTCATCGTGCCGACGCTGAGTTTTTCTCAGACCGCGACGTTAGAAAGTCGAACGGAGGTTGTCGTCCAGGTTTTAGTAGAAGACGTCCGGTCCAGAAAAGTGGTCTGGAGACAGCTGGCAAAAGGAGCCTCAGAGTTCTTTGTGACGCCCGACCTCCAATTCAATCGCGCGCTGCAGAACCGGGCGATCGAGCAGGCTGGGCGCTTTGTGGCGGCCGACTTGGCGGCGCGATTTCTGTTACAGCTCGAGACTGGTGGCCTGACGAAGCAAGCATCTGTGACGGACTCTGATCCTCAATAGCATGATAGGTGTTGCTCAATGGCTTCGGTGGTGAACTATGCACAATTGGAGGCGGCACTCAGCCAACAGGCGCCGGGATCGCTCTATCTTGTCGTCGGAGAAGAAGACCTGCTCAGAGACTATGCGATTGCGGCTCTCAAGCACGCAGTGCTTGGGAATGGTGGGGATGAGTTCAATTACGAACTGTTTTATGGGGATGAAGCGAGTGGAAGCGCTATTCGAAACAGTGTGGCGGCTGTTCCCGCCTTCGCTCCACGTCGGCTGGTCGTGGTGAAGTCAGCGGAGAAACTGACGGCCCGCGAAGGCGATCTGTTACTCGGCTGTGTACAGAATCCGGTGGAGTCCACGACGCTGGTTTTCGTAAGCCCGAAGCTGGATGGGCGACTGAAATTCTCTCAAGCCCTCACGCGGGCCGCGATGGTCGTCGATTGTTCGCCGCTTCGTGATGCTCAGCTGCCTTCATGGATTACGCAAGAAGCAGAACGAGTTGGGGTACGGCTTGAGGAGCCAGCGGTTCATGTATTACGGGAAGTGTGCGGAACCTCCCTCTACGGACTCCGGCGCGAATTGGAGAAGCTCGCCTCGTATCTGCCGTCCGATCGTTTGGCGACAGCTGCCGATGTTCACTTGCTCCGTGGGGTAGATCCGGGTGCATCGGTGTTTGACCTGACGCAGGCGATCGCCGAGGGCGGTCGAGGGCGAGTCCTCTCGATCCTGGCACGCAATCTTGAAGCCGGAGAAGCCCCGCTTCGCATTCTAGGATCCCTCGCATGGCAATATCGCCGGCTCTGGAAAGTCAAAGAGTTGTTGGCCAATGGTGGCCGGGAAGGGGAGGCGGCCAGGAGTTTGCGCATGGATCCGCGGAAGGTGCGCCCCTTTCTCGAGCGGTTTTCCGAGGAGCATCTTCAGCACGCACTGAGGCTCTTTCTAGATATAGATGCGAAGCTCAAGGGAGGGAGCGCTAGCCGCCCGCGAATGGTGCTGGAAGGCTTGCTGTTGAAACTCTGCGAAGAGAGCGTAGACCGACAGGCTGAAGCGGCAATGAGACCCCCGGCTCCACCGAAACGAGCGCTCACCCGGGTCGTGTCGAACGTTCGAACGATTAAGAGCCGGAACCAGACAGGGCGTTGACGCGATGAGCCAGACGAGAGATCCGGCGAGATGCGGTATTCCGATGAAGCACGCCTTTCGAGACGGCTTTTCCGATCGCCGACGCAGCTTCTTGCAGGCTGGTCTTAGCTTCGTCCGCTTTTTTCCCGGCCACGTCCGATTGGACCTTCTTGATCAGTGTCTTCACCGCGTTGAGGGTCGCGCGGTTCCGTTCATGCCGTCGCTCGGCTTGGCGAGCTCGTCGAATGGTTGATTTGTGAATCTGAGGCATGGAGTACTCCTGTAAAAAAGAGGCTGACTTGTATCATAAGGCCTCGCCGATCGTCAAGGATCGGCTCTGAGGAAGGGGCATGGGTATGGTGAAAATTGCGGCACGGGACAGACTGATCCTTGCGTTGGATATGCCTTCGATGGCAGAAGCGGATGGGTTATTGGATCGGCTCGAAGGACACATCTCTTTCGTCAAGGTTGGCCTTGAGCTCTACACCGCAGCAGGTCCCGAGGTCGTCAAGCGGATTGTCGAGCGGGGCATGCGGGTGTTTCTCGACCTGAAGTTTCTCGATATCGAAGAGACGGTTCGCCGAGCGACGAATCGGGTCGCCTCCATGGGAGTCGAGTTCTTGACCGTTCACGCCAATCGCAAGGCCCTTACAGCCGCCGTGCAAGGGCGGGAGGGCTCATCGCTGAAGCTGCTGGCGGTGACCGTGCTCACGAATTTCGATGGTCAGGATCTCCGGGAAATGGGGATCCAGCGGACGGTCCAAGACCTTGTCACGGCCAGGGCTTTGCTGGCCTCCGAAGTGGGCTGCGATGGCGTCGTCGCGTCCGGTGAAGAAGCATCGGCCATTCGGAAAAAAGTTGGGCCGCGTTTCACGATCGTGACGCCGGGCGTCCGACCGACCGGCAAAGGAGTTGATGACCATGCTCGGGCGACCACCCCTACACAAACGATCGCGTCTGGCGCGGACTATCTCGTGATCGGTCGGCCTATTCGTGATGCTGCCGACCCATCGGCAACGGTCGCTGCCATTCTTGCAGAAATGCAGGCCGCCTTCGATGCCAGGGGGGGACGTTAGTCGGTTGCGACGGGAATCAGCCCTTTGCTAATATCAACTTCTTCCGGTCTGCGTGGTGGGTGTAGCTCAGTTGGTTAGAGCGCCGGATTGTGGATCCGGAGGTCGCGGGTTCGAAACCCGTCATCCACCCCAACAAAACTACCTAGGCCGCATAAACAGCGGTGATTCTCTTCCAGAACGCTTCTTGGACCGTAGACGGAAACTCCATTGCTACGGTCCGGGAGGCGTATATGTCTACTTTCCTTCTCAAAAGCCGTAAGGCGATTTACAGTAGGGTGATCATCCCTAAGGCCCTCAGAAAGTATTTTGGGGAGCGGGTTGAGGTCTGGCGATCTTGCCGGACGCTGAACAAGGATGAAGCTACTTGCCGGTCTTTGAAGTGGAAGGCGGAGGCCAAGCGATTGTTCCGCACACTGAGGCAACACGGTGGACACATGAAGAAGGAACAGATTGAAGCCCTTGTCTCTAACTGGCTGGAGGCGGAACTGGACTATGCGGAGGACTGTAGAGCTTTGGCAGGTCGCATGAGCGATGACGAACGAGAGAGCCAACTTGATGGTTTGGGTATTATGTTTGATGAGGCGCATGAAGCCCTGCTTGGAAACGACTATCGAAGGATCGAATCCGAGGCAGATGCCCTCGTCAAGGCTGCTGGCTTCCCGCCCATGGACCACGATTCAGCCGACTTCGGGCGGCTGTGTCGAAGACTTCTGAGAGCAAAGATTGAGTATACCAGGATTGAGACGGATCGATGGAATGGGGACTACCTAGACGATCATTTCAACAGATCGGCTACGGTGTCTCGTTATCGTACCGTTGATGGAGCTATAGCAAGCTCGCAGTCCAGTCCTCTCTTTTCTGTTGTTTTGGAGAAGTACCTTGCATCAAATCCACGTCCGTTGAGAACCGCCAAACCGATGAAGGCTGAGTTCATGAAGTTCATTCAGACCATCGGAAGGGATAGGCCGATAGCGACAATCACCAAGACCGATGGAGTCGCCTATAAGGAAAGCCTCCAACAGGTTCGGAAGGTAAGTGCCGCCACGGTGATCAAACACATGTACAACCTTGAGGCTCTCTTCAAATGGGCCTCAGATCACGCCTATGCACCAGAAGGCACCAATCCAATGAAGGACCTAGCTCCGAGTAAGAGGCAAGCTCGGAAGCAGTCGATGAAACGAAGGCCATTCACCGATGAAGAGCTGTTGTCAATCTTCGGGTCTAAAGAGTTTATGGCACAACGGGCAGAACGACCAGAGCGTTATTGGTTGGTGCTGTTACTTCTATTCGAATGTTGCCGACGAGAAGAAGCCGCGCAGCTGTACGTCAAGGATATTGGTGTGGTCGATGGAATCCCGTTCATAAAGATTACGGACGAGGAGACAGATCAAACTCTGAAGAACGAAGGGAGTAAGCGAAGAGTCCCGATTCATTCAAGCCTGATCCAATTAGGTTTTATGGAGTATGTCGGGATCATTAAACGAGCCGGACATGTCCGGCTCTTCCCTCAGCTGAAGAGTAAAGGTAACAACGGCTATGGTGATCCTGTTGGGAAGTGGTGGGGTCGGATGGTGACAGGCCTGGGCCTGACTGATCCTCGGTTGGTGATCCACTCACTACGACACGGCGGAATCACTAAGCTTCATGCAGCTGGTGTTGCTGATAATGTGGCAAAGATGTTGGTTGGACATACTGAATCGGATGTGCACCACCAGGTGTATTTGAAAAAGGACTTGATACCGCTGGCGCTTCTGCAAGAAGGGTTGGAGAAGTTGCAGTATTCAGAGGTGCTGGAACGTCTTCGGGGTTCAGTTACTGGTGACCAAGAGGCAGCTTAGATCAAGCCTCAGGGCGAGACTCTAGGCTTGGACGGACGCCTATATTCCCACGGTGGAACAGGATGAGGATCTGACCACAGACCACGCCTTGCTAGCTGCGCCTCTAGTTCCAAGACTCCGAGAACAACATCATCCGAGTATTTCCGATACCACCACGCTAGGCCAGCTCTCACCAGCTCATAACTCAGGTTGACTCCATTGGGTAGGAAGACATCACCGACCGTTCTCTTGTATCGGTCCTTCTGAGTAGGCACGACAACAACGGTCTTCCCAAAGGCAATAGAGGATGTCAGTCGCTTAGCCTTCTGGCCGAAGGGCTGTTTCTTCTCTGGAGAGTCGACCCCGTTGAGGCGGATACGTTCAGCTTTGCCGTGGTGTAGGACTTCGATGGTATCGCCGTCGAGGACAGCAACGACTTTGCCGGTGAAGGGGAAGGTGGCGGATTCAACGAAGGGAGTGAAGAGGAACAGAGGGAACAGAAGGGCAAAGAGTTTTCCGACGATCACGCAGTGATTATAATGATTAGGCTTTGAACAGCAAAGCCGCCAGTGACAAGGTCATTTGAGCAACTGAGCAACAGCCACGAAAAGGGCGGTCACTGCAATCCATAACGCAATCATACTGATCCGTGTGGCCTCTTTGTTGGCCTCTTCACTCATGCGGACGATCAGGAGAGTTCGAACCGTATCAGCAATTTTGCTGGAACTCATCGCTGCGGAACATGGATTTCGATTCTGGACCAATCAATACTACGGCATAACGCTCAAGCTCTTTCTTAGAGAGTTGGGCAATCTTACCTATGCGAGCAAGACTGAAAAGTTCGTTGATCTCGCTGCTCGTTGCTTCTGATAGTTCCATGGAGCCTTTGGATAGGCGAGTGTCGTGTCAGAGTTGAGTGTGGATGTTCTCTTAACTCAATCTTGAAGAGGATCGAAGCCTGTGATCGCTCGATCTGGGAGACTTCTTCCTCCACCAGGTTTTTCAATAGAACACTCGCAAACAGGACAGACCCAGGTATGCCAGTCAGGAGGCTCCGTCATCCTTACTGGTTTATTACTTCCACCAAAACACTTTGGACAATACGGTCCTTCCAGCTGCCCGTCATTGACCTGTAGCCAATACACGTTCTTCTGAAAGAGCATCTTCTGTCGAGTTTGAACGTGTTCTCGAAGATCGAGCAATTCAGTTCGCAATCTCGCATTTTCTTCGGCTAGTTTTGCGCACTCCACCTGAACATCTGCGAGACGATTTTTGAGGTCTGCATCTTTCAGGCGCTCAGCAACAGTGAGAAGGTCTTTGACAGCTTCATACCATCCCATGATCTTTTCCTCCAGTGAACACCGGAAGGCAAGGTCTCTACCATAGGCACAGAGCCAGAAATAAACGACAATGATTCTAGGCGGCTCTCTCCGAAAACTCAAGGAAAGGGAATGGTGGTATACGATTCGATCATGGATGCACATTTCAGAGTGCTGTTTAGGGACTTATGGGAGGACAAACCCTTCGTGTTCAACAAGGCAAGGTCTCCACCAAAGGACATAGAGAGGCGCAAGGTCACCCTTACCCCCTTGCTTACTCATACGTATCTTTCTAGAATGGTCCCGCTTGTTCAGATCCAGCCTCCTCAGCATGCACAACCTTGGACTCAGGGTTATCCCGAAGATCGCGAGGCTGTATCCTACATGAAAATCTTTGCCTTCTTACTTATTCTCTGCACTCTTGGACTTTCACTACTGAATCCTTGGATAGCCCTTTATGCACTTCTCGGACTCCTGGTGGGTTATCTCATTGAGGAGATCTGGAGTCGCACCCACGAACACTTTCTCCCCAAGACATTTGGTAGCCTGAAGATCCGATGGGCAGCTTTACCACAAGTTTTAGTAGTTGTACTAGCATCGGCTCTTGTAATTATTCCGATCACAGAATACATGCATACGCTGCCTGTGCACATCCCCCATTCTGTTAATTTGGAACATAACCTATCACCGAAACCGATATTGTCCCGATCCCACGGAATAGAATTGGAATATCTAGAACATGGTTCTCTATGGCGGCTTAAGGAAGTGTTGTTATTCAGAGGTTTCTCTCTCAATAATGATGCTTGGCTCAATAAAATCTCCAAACCCTTGCAATCGTGTAGCTGGGAGATAGAAGAGTTAACAACAGGAATCAAGTTCTCCAAGAAGCACACGTTATCAGCAGAAAATCCATTCTTCAGAAGCGTCAGGCAGACCATTCCCCTAACTAGCTCGCTCGGGAAGTGTGTCAACCTTGATATCGCTATTAGTGCAAATGACTCAGACTTGGTCGAAGTCGAAATCCAAGCACCGCGGTACCTAGTGGCAGACTCCTCTCCTCCAACGAAAAACCGTTACAATCTACTTGATGAAGATGACAATGAGCGCATTGAGATTGTACCTGTAGATCTGAAGCCTCCGAAGCATTCAGAGAATGTATCTCTGACAGTTGAAATACGCGGTCGTCTCCTTAGGTCAGAATATGGAGTGCAGTTTAATATACTCATCTTCTCAGGAATCTTCAGTGCAATTTGGGGGCTCCTGGGTGCGCTTCTCGGATCTGGGATAAAGAAAATATGGAGATCTGGTAGGATTTTCTGCTTATAAGGAGGGCGTCGGCCTTGGTGACCTGCCACAGCATCGACCTTGACCTCAGTCACGTTTACGCGTAGAGATTGATTCTACCGAACGTGCTCCAACCAGGATGGGCTATTGACGGAGGAATCCATATGTTACTCTCTGGAATCTATGCCGCTGAGTTCATCTCAAACCTTAGTCGAGGAGGAACAGGGGTTGCTGTGTTCACAGACAACACCATTCATGGTGGCGATCACTCTCATTTCTACAAAGGTAAATACTCTCGTCACGATCCCGATCTGGTAGAGGCAACGGTTCAGGTGGCTCAGCACTCTGGAGCAAGTAACAGTTCGGTTGTTGGCATAGACCACTTTCGGCTGAAACTAACCGGAAAAATATCAGAGGGCGAGACCACGCTGACTCTTGAAGGGCTCGTAGAGGGAGATCCGTCCAGAAAGATTTCTATCAAACTCAGAAAACTGGATGATCTGGTGGAAGGCTAGTTCCGAAGGGAAAGTCCCTGAACAGGTGGATCAAGCCTCATGATGATTGGTTAGAAATAATTCCAATTGATCTTGCCATCTTGGTCCCTTGGAAATTCCTTTGGCACCTCCTCCAACAAAACTATTAGCTCTCCCTTCGAATCCTTCTTATGCACCCTATAGGCCTGTATCCACCTACCGTTAGTTTTCTTCAGCTTAAGATGTTGGTAGAACTTTTGATAGGGGGTGGAAAATTGAAGGCTATATGTAAGTGCATCTCTATTGTCTGGGAGCTTCCATTCACCCATGCTGAGGGCTGTACCAAGACCTAGGGAAGGAATAGAAAACGCTGCATGAGAACGATCATGGATCTGTTTTTCTTCGTATGTAAGCATTCTCATATTTTCTCTTCCCTTTGGAATATCGGGCAGGACGGTCTTTAGATGATCATAGTCGTACACGATTACATCAACATTCTGCAGTGGATATTTCCCTTTCACAAATATGGTTAGCTCAGGTTTGCTTGGAGCATCTGCTGTAAACATGAATGTTCCGTAGCAAAAGCTTTCTCCACCACTAGTCATGTCGGCGATTTGTTGTTGATACTCAGACTGCTGGTATGATGCTAAGAGGCCACCTCCAGCGGAAACAATGACCCCGATAAGAACTAGCCACTGTCGTAGCTGCAGCTTGCTTCTTGATGTAAAGTGAAAATTTGCCCATCCGGCCAATATCGTCCCACAGAAAATTAGAACACTTGATAAGCTCAAGAATTGCCACATACTCGACTCTCTGCAAGGTTGCTGGATCGTACCATATGCATGATGCAGTGGAGGTAGGGACAAAGAATGTCACTTTTTGACACCCACAGACACACTTACAACTCTATTTAGGCTACTTTGTCAGTAAACCCAAAGGCTTCTGCTGTGACCTTGACAAAGGACACGCCCTTCGCCACCTGATAAAGTGATGGTAGTTCTTAGCTTGGGAGGGGAGAAGAATTAGGCGGCGTTCTGCCTACCTGAATCGCCTCGATAAGGCTTCAAAGGCGTACTCTTTCCTTGATAGACTTTGATTAAGCGCCTACCCCGCCTGACCCAGTCTGGATTCTGCTCTAGGAATCTGTTCACAGCTCGGGTAAACACATCACTTCTTGGAGGTAATTCAAGAGCTTGGCGTAACGATGACAATCGCACTCCAATGTCCGCAGAGTATGCTCCTTCTTTATAGACTTTGCGGACTTCGGTGGTAAGAGCCTGTGTGACACGGTTGATCTTGGATTCACGCTGCTCCTGTTTGGATAAGGTCTTTTCTGGCGTCTTCACGCCTGGTAGCACCTTCTTCAACAGAGGTCCGATACGGTTCCATTGCTTGTCTGTTAGAAACAGATACCCCTGCATCTTCTGAGGTCGTCCATCTTGCCCCAAACGTCGGCAAGATCCTCGACCTAGCCCTTGATGCAGCCGGTAGGCAGCCTCACTGTCATAAAGGTCCTGTACCAGCTGGTCTTCTAAATGTCGCTGGATGTCTCTCACCTGCCCAAGAGCGACAGCGATCAAGGCTGTGACATTCTGCCATGGGGTACCGACGAAGATGATGTGTTTACAGTGAAGGTAGTCATTCGAACTTGTCTCTCTCCCAAATGTCTCGATACAGATCAACGGGCTCTGAAGGTTATACCCTTGGCGCATCAATTCCTGTTCAAGCAGTGCTTTGAGGTTTTTCTTCTTATATTTGAACCTGTCCTTGAACTGCTTCAAACGGAGTTCAGGAACTGTTGTAAGGTCGTTGAACGTCGTTCGTTCCAGCCGAGTTACTTGATCCTCATGCGTCTTAAAACAGAAGAACAGCACACCTTCATCAGGGGGGAGAGTCTTGAGTAAACCCACCGCATCTTTGATCTTGGTGTTGTTCCTGTCTTTCTGAAACGCGTCTCTACCGCCACCAGCGTTATACCGATGAATGGTCACGTTGGAGTAGTCGAACAGCGTGGCAAGGTTGGCGATGCCTGCTTCTCGAACCAGAGGTAGCTTCTCAGCCGGAATGATCCTGTCTTTGTCCATCGAGGTCAACAGCCGAATCGGATCAGACGCATCGAGCACAACCATCCGGTTGATCTCGCTAGGGACGGTCACCGTGTACGAAATCATGGACTCTTCGCCTCGGTCCGTGACCACCAGTCGCATATGCTGCCCGCACAGATTGAAGAATGCGAGCAGTGGTTTCGACCAGGAGCAGGACGCAAGAGTCTGGAGATCCTGCATGAAGCGATCTGTGTCGAGAGCGTCAAGCTTGATGTTGGCATAACGCAGTTCGTCCGGCACACGGGGTGCTCGTCCTTCGGGACCATCGGGACTTCCATGGTCGAGCATGTATTTCTTGACCCGATGTTTCAGGGCATTCAGCTCTTGCTCGAAGTCATCAATCAGCGTCTTGACGGTCTGCTCGAAGGCATCTGTGACGCGGATCTCGTTTCGCTTACAGGCTCCCACGAACAAGTCATTGGATCGCCGAACCTCAGGGGCTGACACGAGGATACTTTGCGCGGAAATCAAGGACTCATCGAAGCAGAGTACGTGGCGTTCTTGGCCGTGGTACTGCCAGTACCTGGCAAGTTCGCTCTCTCCCATGTGAACCCGGGCATGGGTCATGAGCAGTATTTGACTATCTGCCCCATTGAACACATGACGACCCGTGACATCTTTGGCCTTATCTCTCCCAGCCAGCGTGCCGATCTTGGACTGAGGGATGCGCAGTTCCTTCACGAGAAATTCGTTGATGTCGTTTAGCGCATTGATCTGACTACAGGCAATAGTGACTCCAAAGTCGAGGCGGCTCTTCACAACTGCGGAACACCAATGCGTGATGGATTGTGTCTTTCCACATCCGACTGGCAACGCCCAGGCATAACGACCGCTTATCTCACCAAAGGCTAGACGAGAAAGGTTGTCCATCAAGGCGTACAACGCTTTCAGTTGCCGTTCCGTGGGGTTGGTCTGAGCCTTCGTGGTTAAGAAACTCTTCAGACTCTCGAAGGCCCTCGTGGTTAAGGCTGCGTGAGTCATGGGTTCAATCATGATTGATAGGAAGATAGATCAGGCGGCTTTCTTCCGCTTTCGCCCCACCGTACCTTTGGGAAAGGGTCGGTCAACGAATGAACCCTGCCGATCTCGCCTCTGCTTAAAGTCGTGGATCTCTTTGAGGTGATGCTCAACGAGAAGTTCCACCGCCGGTTCTAGATCCTGTCCGATTAGGCGGAGGACTCGTCCACGGCTCCGTGGATACACATGCATCTCGGTGATGTGTAATTTTGTGTGGCCAGGCCGGTGAAGGTCTCGGATCTCTTGTGCCCATCTCCGATGGCTGCCGGAAGCCATGCGATGAACCAACTTTGCAGCCTGCACGCGTTTAAATTCATTCGTCAGTACCGGCTGACTATCGTCCTGAATAACCATCTCCACCGACAGCCAAGCCGCGATGACTAGGTAGGGGTTGATTGCTGCCTTCCGAAGACGTGCCCAATGGATCTTGGCCCGTTCATGAGCTGTTTTGCCACGAAGACTAAAGGCCTCTTGATGCTGCCCAGCCCCTTGGTATAAGCCGCGAACCCGTTCCACAGCATTCTGCACCCAGAAATCTTCTTTGTTCGACTCCAACCAAGCCAATGCGGCCCTTCGATAGGGATTCAGGGCCTTGGCGAGATAGCTCTTCTTGTAGGGGCTACCGTGGCGTTGGAGCTGGTCCGCATGAGCACGGCAATATCTGGTGTCCAGCCCGTCCGAAGTTGCGGCCCGTGCCAGGTTTCGACACTCGACGATGCGACAATATTTATACTGGAGGTCTGGCCTGCCTGCTCTGGCTTTTACCTCGCCCTTGCGGCGCTGGCGTCGGCTTAATGGATCAAGCATATAACGTCCAGTTGGACTACAATATCGCCACCCCGCCAATACTCAACAGATCAGCGGTACAACGAGCCGAAGATAAGGCATCTCGGGCATGGACCTTAGGAAACGCTCATGAAAAGTATAGCAGGAGGCAAGGCGAGGTGAGAGTCATCGGAATCGGCATGCACATTAGTTAACACAACGGGACTGAGCGATTCTCGTTCCCATTCCTTCCAAATCATTTATCAGCCTGATAGTTAATATGGAGTTGGTCATAGCCAAGCCCTTTCCAACTGGCATCTTCAGCGTTGCACCCATATTCTCGCACACGTTCATTCTCGACCGCCTTCTGCATCCGCTCCCTCCAGTGGTCGCTATTCTTTTTGATGTTTGTATCGTACAGTTCACCACGAACAGCATGAATACGAGGTAGGGCTCTAGAGAGGCCATCGCTAGCTGCTCCCGTCAACTCTTCGAGTTCGAGATCGCCAAGATCCGTCAACCTAAAATGCACCGCTAACGGCTTGTTTTCGAGCGGAATCAAGTTGATGTCAAACGGATCGCCTACCTCATCAAGATGACGGCAGGCCTGTTCCTTAGACTCTGCTGCAACAAGCGAAACATCACCGTTTGGCCAGCGTGCTAGAAATGTTTTCATGAATGTCCTCCTTGGACGCTCTGGTTGTGTACTCACAAAACCTTCTCGGCACTGCTGTTGAAGCGTACCACACAGATGCGTTCTTGAAAGGTTTCTGTAGCAGTGACGTAGCTTTCCATGCTCCAACTATTGCTTACATGTTTTGGAGCACAGGAAAATCAGTGCCTTACATCAGTTTGGTGTAGAAGCGAACCTTCCAAGGCAGCCTGGATAGGCATCCAGAACAAGCTATTGTCCCCATCCATCGCCAGTTGTAACTCCACCAGCATATTGGAACGGCGACCACCGGCCAGGGGGAAAACTGGACGGC
Source organism: Nitrospira sp. (assembly GCA_965223625.1). Taxonomy (GTDB): domain Bacteria; phylum Nitrospirota; class Nitrospiria; order Nitrospirales; family Nitrospiraceae; genus Nitrospira_D. The sequence goes on along the minus strand of OZ245008.1, from coordinate 3,568,086 downwards.
GACGATCAGGGCGATACCATCACAGATTTTTACCGGAAATATTCGAGGACTGTCAGCGCAAGGCGATGCCGCAGGGCCTTCAACTCGTCGCCACCATAGATGCTTCCTGTACCGGAGGGGGCTAGAGGTGTCCCTGCCATTCGGAATGATTGCTTTCTTCCTCAGAACCAGGTAATCGAGTTGCGTTACATAGCCTCAGAGAATCAGACCGTATGACTAAGCTCACCCTCAGCCAACTCTCCAGCCTCCTGTTCCGCGCATGCGACGACCTGCGTGGGAATATGGATGCCTCGGAGTACAAAGAATACATCTTCGGCATGCTGTTTCTGAAACGCATGAGCGATCTGTTCGATCAGGAGCAAGAACAACTGGCCAGGCATCTCAAGTCGAGAGGGATGTCGGAAAAGCAGATCGCGGCTCAGCTGACCAATCCGGACAAGTACACTTTTTTCGTTCCCGAGAAGGCCCATTGGTCGAAGATCCGGCATTTGAAGACGAATGTTGGGACTGGACTGAACAAGGCCCTCGAAGCACTAGAAGATGCCAATATCGAGGCCCTTGAGGATGTCCTCAAGCACATCAATTTCAATCGCAAGATTGGCCAACGGACGCTGGACGACGACACTCTCGCCAACTTCGTGCAGAATTTCGAGAAGATCCCGCTGCGGGACGAGAACTTCGAGTTTCCGGATCTGCTCGGCGCGGCCTACGAATACCTGATCAAGTTTTTCGCCGATTCGGCTGGCAAGAAGGCGGGCGAGTTTTATACGCCAGCGGATGTGGTGCGCACTCTTGTCGAGATCCTCGACCCTCAGTCCGGGATGAGCATCTACGATCCGACCTGCGGCTCCGGGGGCATGCTCATTCAGACTCGTGACTACATTCGGGAATGCGGCGGCGATCCGCGCGATCTCTCGCTATTTGGACAGGAAAGCATCGGCACCACCTGGTCCATTTGTAAGATGAACATGCTCCTCCATGGGATTTCCCATGCCGACATCCGTCAAGAAGATACGATTCGCCGCCCACAGCACAAGGCTGAGAACAACGAACTCAAACGCTACGACCGTGTCCTCGCCAATCCGCCCTTCAGCCAGAATTACATCAAGAAAGACATCGACTATCCTGGCCGGTTCACGGTCTGGATGCCGGAGAAGGGCAAGAAGGCAGATCTCATGTTCGTCCAGCACATGCTGGCCGTGCTCAAGACTGATGGAAAGATGGCTACCATCATGCCGCATGGCGTGCTCTTCCGGGGTGGCGAGGAACGAGAAGCGCGGAAACACTTCATTGAACGAGGTTGGCTGGAAGCGGTGATCGGGTTGCCTGCCGGGTTGTTCTACGGAACAGGCATCCCGGCCTGCGTACTCGTGATGAACAAGCAGGGGGCCAAAGATCGCAGGCAGGTCTTTTTCATCAACGCGGATCGGGAATATCGCGAGGGCAAGGCGCAAAACTTCCTAAGACCTGAGGATCTCTCGAAGATCGTGCATGTCTATCGGGAACGAAAGAACGTCGAAGGCTACGCAAGACTTGTATCGGTTGGGGAGATTGAAGCAGAGGACTACAACTGCAACATTCGCCGCTATGTGGACAATGCTCCGCCACCTGAGCCGCATGACGTACGCGCCCATCTGCAGGGCGGTGTGCCGGTGGTGGAAATCAATTCTTTGAGTCATTTCTGGAGCAACTATGTAGGATTGAGAGAGCGGGTCTTCATCCCACGCCTAGGCGATCCGGTCTATGCCGATTTCACACCGGCTGTTACCGATCGCCGCACATTGGCGGAGCTGGTCAAGAGCGATCCTGGTGTGGCCAAGGCGCAGAGCCGTTTCATCGAGAAGCTGGAGGCGTGGTGGAAGGAACAGCTTCCACTCATCGAAGCCCTTTCGCCGACGAAGAGCAAGAAAGGGAATGTGTATGAACTGCGCCGCACGTTGCTCGTCAGTGCCGCGAAGGCGTTAGCCAAGCAAACCCTCCTGAACGAGCATCAAGTCCGTGGCGCGTTGGCGAGCTACTTCGAGTTCTTCAAGCCGGAATTCAAATCCATCTCCTTTAGCGGCTGGGGACCAGAACTGATTCCCGACGACGACATTTTGCAGAGTCAGTTCCCGGAGATTCTTGCCAGCATGGAGCAGAAGCGGGTGCGTCTTGCCGAACTCTCCGCTCTCTTTGCCGCTGCCGATGAAGAAGACTACGAGGATACGGACGACACGGGGGTGTTGCCTGATGATGACGTGAAGAGGCTTAAGGCCGAAATCAAAGAAGCTAAGGCTCAGGCGAAGCTGGCGAAGAAGGAAAAGCAAGACCAGTCCGCGTTTATCGCCCGCGCTGAAGCAGCCGAGAAACGGATCGCCCGCCACAAATCGTTGGAGGATGAAGCCAAGCAATTGAAGGCTGATCTGCGCGCGACGGAAAAGAAGGAGGAAGAACTCGTCGCCGCAGCGCGTGAAAAGATCGACCGCGATGAAGCCCGCCGCGTGATCCTTGAGCGGCTCCATCGGATGTTTATCCAAACCTACGAAGGTTATCTCCGCGCCGATCAACGGGCCTGCGTTGCTGCGTTAGAAAACCTGCACGATAAATACGCCGTGACCGCCAAGGCCATCGAGGCCAAACGGGACGCCGAAGCGGCGAAGCTGGAAAAGTTTCTGACGGAGTTGGGGTATGAGTAGTCTGGAGTTTAAGACAGGCACTCTTGCAGATATCTGCACCGTGATCACTGACGGATCACATTTCAGTCCAGCGCCACAAGAAGACGGCTTTCCCATTGTTAACGCTAAGGACATCCCTAACGGGCGTGTGGTGCTCGATACCTGCACTCGCATCTCCAAGAGTGATTATGATCTCCTGAAAATTCAGAATTGTGCACCGAATCCAGGAGATGTGTTGCTCTCAAAAGATGGCACTATTGGGCGTGTCGTTCATTATAAGGATGACTTGGGGGTAGTCCTATTGTCCTCTGTGGCAATCCTACGCCCTGATCAATCGACGGTTGCACCGCATTTTCTTGCGCAAGCACTTAGGTCTCACATTTTTAATCAGCAACTGTTTCGTCTCCAATCTGGGAGTGCACTTAAGAGGCTGGTACTGAGTGATATTCGGAAGATCCAAGTTCCTTTGCCTAAGCTGAATGTTCAGGCTGAGATAGCCAAGGTCTTATCAATAGTGGACGAGGTGATTGAACAGACGGAGGCGCTGATTGCCAAGTATCAGCAGATCAAAGCGGGGCTGATGCATGACCTCTTTACCCGCGGCGTCACGCACGACGGTCATCTCCGACCCACCCGCGCCGAAGCACCGCATCTCTACAAAGAGTCCCCCATCGGCTGGATTCCGGAAGAGTGGGAGGTCAAGCCGCTTGAGTCTGTAGCTCAAGTTGATCGTGGGAAGTTTACCGTCAGACCAAGAAACGATCCTCGTTTCTACGAAGGGCCCTATCCTTTTATACAGACAGGTGATGTCGCACTATCTGGAAACCGAACGCTCCGCAGCTATTCCCAGAGTCTGAATAAGGCAGGCTTGTCCGTGAGCCGATTATTTCCTCCAGGCACAATTATGGTTACGATTGCGGCTAATATCGCAGATACCTGCATCCTCGGAATTCCGATGTGTGCGCCGGACAGTCTTGTAGGGGTTCAGCCGAAGGTGACAGAGGATGCGAGATTTATTGAGCTCAGCATTCGACGGAGAAAACCCTGGTTGGAATCTCGTGCTCCACAGACGGCACAGAGGAATATCAACCTTGAAGATCTCCGCCCATTGCTAATTTCGTGGCCTGTGGCTCGTGAGCGGACGCAGATTTCTGACCTATACGAATGTCAGGATGCCGTAATTACGAGCTGCGAATCGCAACTCGGAAAACTCCGGAAGAAGAAACAGGGCCTTATGCACGATCTCCTGACCGGCCGCGTGCGCGTGAAGGTCGAGGAGCTTGTGGAAAGCGCGGGCTTATGACGATGGATGTGCACAAGACGTTGCACGAGCTCCTCGCCCTCCCTGACGAGACGGAATGGGTGGAATTCAAGGAGGCTAAAGCTAACTTTGACTCCGATGACTTGGGTCGATATTTCTCAGCTCTCAGTAACGAGGCATGCCTGAAAGGTAAGATATGTGGCTGGCTTGTGTTTGGTGTGCGACATAAGCCCAGAACCGTTGTGGGTTCCCAGTATCGTCCTCACCGACCCGACTTGGATCGTCTGAAGCAGGAGGTCGCTGCTCAAACCAGCCAGCGTCTGACATTCGATGAAATCCATGAGGTGGTTACGCAGCAAGGACGGGTTGTACTGTTTCAAATCCCAGCGGCTCTGCGTGGTGTGCCAACAGCGTGGAAAGGACACTTCTACGGGCGCGATGGAGAGTCGTTGGGGCCGTTGAATTTGAGTGAGATTGAACAGATTCGCGCTCAAGCGATCCAGGAAGACTGGTCCGCACAGGTAGTAGAGGCTGCTAGCCTGGCCGATCTTGATCCTGAAGCGATCCTGTTTGCCCGCAGCCAATACCACGAAAAGCATCCACAGCACGCTGCCGAGCTTGTATCTTGGGATGACGTGACTTTCCTGAACAAAGCGAAGGTTTGTGTCGGAGGGAAGGTGACCCGTGCGGCTTTGCTCTTACTGGGAAAGGAAGAGTCCGCTCATTTTCTCTCTCCGGCTCAAGGCCGAATTACTTGGGTGCTGAGAGATGAACAGAACTTGGAGAAGGACTATCAGCATTTCGATCCGCCTCTGATTCTTGCAAGCAACCAAGTGTTGGCAAAGATCCGCAACTTGACTGTGCGGCAGCTCCCCAGCGGGACATTGTTCCCCCAAGAAGTAACCCAATACGATCCATGGGTGATCCGCGAGACGCTGCATAACTGTATTGCCCATCAGGATTACCCATTGGCTGGTCGGATCAATGTAGTGGAAACGTCGGATGCCCTTCTCTTCACCAATCTCGGCTCGTTTATTCCAGGTACGGTGGAAGACATGATTCGAAGCGATGCGCCGCCTGAGATTTACCGAAATCCCCTTCTCGCTCAGGCCATGGTCAATGTAAATATGATCGACACAATCGGCAGTGGTATCAAGCGGATGTTCATACGGCAACGCGATCGCAGTTTCCCTCTGCCGGATTATGACCTGGCCGACCCGGCCAAAGTAGTGGTCCGCCTAACTGGGCGTGTACTTGATGAAAACTACACACGGTTGCTGATGAGCCAAGCTGATCTGGATTTGCTCGATGTCATCGCCTTGGATAAGGTGCAAAAGAAACGGGCGCTTGATGACGACACGTTCAAGCAACTCAAGGGGCGAAAACTCATCGAGGGCAGACGCCCGAATCTCTTCGTTTCTGCAAAGATTGCCGCCGTCATTGGAGAGAAGGCCGCCTATATTAAGAATCGAGCTTTTGATAAGGCTCATTACAAGGACATGGTCATGGCCTATCTTCAACAGTTCGGGCAGGCAACCAGAGAAGACATCAATCGGCTTCTGCTCGATAAGCTTTCAGATGCCTTGGACGATAAACAAAAGCAGCACTTTATCACCAACCTCCTTCAAGAGATGAAACGAGAAACACTCATCCAGGTTGATGGCGCTACCCGTGGAGCGTTCTGGCGATTGTATAAAACGAACAAGAAAGATTCCGGTTAAACAATGTTTTACACAAAGCAGCGGGTCTTCCAGGTCGCAATCTCTTCATTTTCAACACCTTGTATTTGTTTAGTGGGCTGAGGTTTACGGAAGCCACCTTTTGCATAGATGGGGTATGCAAAAACTTGCTTTGGTAAACCCTGGTTTGTGAAACACCAAAAAGGTAAGCCGCAGGTGTACGAATTCGCGAAATTGTAAACCTCATGGGACGGGTACTGGAGCTGCTGCGGGTGTTATAGGGGTAACCCATGTCAGAATATCTCCACGTCGAAAAACCGTTTCTTGAGCAGCTTGTGTCTTTAGGCTGGACGGTGATCGATCAGGGACATGGGCTGATTCCATCCGATCCAGCAGTCAGTTTGCGTGGAAGCTTTCGTGAGTGGCTCTTACCGGAGGTGTTCCGCACATCAGTTCGTTCCCTGAATCTCACCGTAGATGGCCAGGCTTGGCTGACCGATCGCCAGCTCGATGATCTCCGTGATCAACTCATCCGCCAACCGAGTCGTACCTTGCTGGAAGCCAATGAGGCCGTGCAGGCTCTCTTTCTCAAGGCTCAAGTTGATGTGAATGAACTCACCGGAGAGGCTGACCCGGTGGTGCAATTGATCGATTTCGCTCGTCCGGAACGGAATGCTTTTCACGCCATTAATCAGTTCCGCATCGATACGCCGGGTTGCGTGAAGAGCTGCATCATCCCGGACATTGTCCTCTTCGTGAACGGCATTCCTATGGTTGTAGTTGAGGCCAAAATCGGCGATCCGAACATGGCCAATCCATTGCATGCAGCCTTTGAGCAGTTGTTACGCTACCGGAACGGACGGCCTGAGACTGCTGCTGCCGGTTTGCGCGAAGGCGAGCCCCGCCTCTTCTATTCCAACCTCATGGTGCTCCGAACCTGCGGGGAGAAGGCGGAGTTCGGGACGATCACCTCCGGACATGAGCATTTCTCTGCCTGGAAGGACATCTCGCCCGAACACCGACAGTCTTACAAGCTGCCCCTCGGCGTTGAACGTGAACAGGAGCGGATGATTCAGGGGCTACTTGCGCCGTACACGTTGCTGGATGTGCTGCGAACCTGCACGGTCTTCATGGATACCGATTCCGGCAAGCGTGTGAAGGTAGTCTGCCGCTACCAGCAATATCGCGCTGCGCGCCGAATTGTTGAACGACTGCGTCTCGGAAAGACTCTGGAGGAACGCTCTGGTGTCGTATGGCATACCCAGGGCTCTGGTAAATCACTCACCATGGTCTTCGTCGCTCGGATGCTCCGGGCTTCTTTAGACATGGCCGACTTTAAGATTGTGATGGTCAACGACCGGATCGACCTTGAGGAACAGTTGTCCGCGACCGCCCGCCTGATCGGTGGGAAGGTCAATGTAATCGAGAGCACGGCCCAGCTACGGGAACACCTCGGTACAGACGCGTCCGACGTGAATATGGTGATGGTGCATAAGTTCATGGAACGAACGGAAGACTTGCCACTGATGGTGGCGGAAATGCTGACGCGATATGGCAAACCGCCAAAGGCAGAAACGTTCGGGGTAGTGAATCGGTCTGAGCGCATCCTCTTGATGATCGATGAGGCACACCGGACACAAAGCTCGAATTTGGGAGACAACTTGTTCGAGGCGTTTCCGAACGCCACACGAATCGCGTTTACCGGGACACCATTGATTACCGAACAGCATGGCAATAAACGAACGGTGAAGCGCTTCGGGGAGTACATCGATACCTACAAGCTCATGGATGCGGTGCATGATGGCGCGACGCTCCAAATTCTCTACGAAGGTCGCACGGCGGATACCGCGCTCAAAGATAAACATGGCTTTGAGACGAAGTTTGAAGACCTCTTTAAGGATCGCACCGAAGGAGAGTTGCTCGCGATCAAGAAGAAATATGGTGCGACGGGAGATATCCTCGAAGCCGAAAAACGGATCGAGGCAATCGCGCGGGATTTGGTGAACCACTACATCGATAACATCTTACCGGATGGGTTCAAGGCTCAGGTGGTGTGTCATTCCAAGTTGGCAGCGATTCGTTATCAAAAGGCTATTCGAGTGGCGCTTGCCGAACGGTTGAACCGCGAGGAGCAACAGCTGACGCCCAATATCGATTTGATCAGGCGTATCGCGTTTCTGAAGGCGGTGGTGGTTGTGTCGGTTGATGCGACCAATGAGTTAGCCGTCATCACGGAAGCACGGAAGGAGGCGAAGCGCTGGAACGCGGTGGAAAACTTCTGCAAGCCGTTTGAATTCGATGATCCGGACAAAGACCTGACAGGCATTGCATTTCTGATTGTTTGCGACATGCTGTTGACTGGTTTTGATGCTCCGGTCGAACAGGTGATGTATATCGACAAGCGCTTGCGGGAGCATAACCTGCTGCAAGCCATCGCGCGCGTGAATCGTGTGTCGAAAGGGAAAGGACGGGGCTTCATTGTCGACTATATCGGGCTTGCGAATCACCTGGCCTACGCACTTTCGATCTATGGCAGGGAAGATGCGCAGGATATCCAGCAGGGGCTCAAGAATTTGCTCACAGAAGTGCCGATTCTAGAAGAGCGGTATCAACGACTTTTACAACACTTCAAAGCGGTTGGCATTTCTAAAATCGAGCCATTCGTGACAGGTGCGTTAACCAGACCGGAAGATGAAGTGGCTGTAGTGCACGCAGCGGTTGGAGCCATGAAGGATCTCAAGCGGCGGGCTGATTTTGAGGTCTATTTGAAGACGTTTCTCCAGAGCTTGAACCTGATTCTGCCTCACGAAGCGGGACATCCGTATCGAGGGCCAGCGCGGCGGTTTGGATATGTGTTGCGCATGGTCAAAGAACGATTCAAGGACGAGTCTCTCGATCTTGCTGATGCTGGCGCGAAAGTGAAGGCGCTGATCAACGAGCATCTGATCGACCTGGGCATCAATCCTAAAATCCCACCGATTGAATTGCTGTCGGATGATTTTCTGGCCCAGGTGTGGAAGCACGCCTCCGGTGATCCTGAGGCGAAGGCCAGTGAAATGGAACATGCGATTCGAAAACACTGCACGGTCCATTTCGACGAAGATCCCGCCTTCTATAAACGGCTCAGTGACAAACTGGAGCAGTTGATTCAGGAGCACAAGAATAATTGGGAAGCCTTAGCCGAAGGGTATGAACAGCTTCGGGCCGAAGTGTTGGCAGGGCGCATGGAAACCATTGAGGGACTCAACAAGGAAGCCACGACATTCTATGATTATGTGGCGCAACTAGTCTTTGAACAAGGCGAGGTGCCTTCACAGACACGCGAACGATTGAAGCAGTTGATGCTACGTATTGTGGAAATGCTTCAGGAGACAATCGGGATTATTGATTTCTGGAAAAAACCAATTGAAGTAAAGCGACTCCGGGGCAACATTGACACAGAGATTCTTCTCGCCGATATTCCACAACTCGTGGATCGACACGAGCGCGTCGCCGTCGAAATCGTGAAGCTTGCCGAAAAGCGCCATGAGGAACTGACGAAATGAAAGCCTTTCGCACTCAAGATATCGTTTACGGTGTCGTGCGGGGTCGCCGCGTGACGACGGATATTGTGGTCGAACGGGACGGACGTGTGATCGTGCGGGCGCCTGAAACGGTTTCGGAGGAACGGATTGAAGACATCGTGGCCGCCAAGCGTTACTGGATCTACAAAACACTCGCGGAATGGCGAGATCTCAACGCGACTAGGGTTTTGCGAGAATATCGCAATGGCGAGGGGTTTCTGTATCTCGGCCGTTCCTATCGACTCGCTTTGGTGGAAAATCAGGATGAGCCTCTAGTCCTGAGAAGCGGCCGGTTCTGTCTACGGCGAGACTTGGTCGATCAAGGAGAAGTTGCGGCGGCAAAGGCAGCCTTCCGTGACTACTTTATTGCCCGTGGTCACGAACGGATTGGCGCGCGTGTTTGTTATTACTCGCCTAAAATCGGTGTAACGCCACGCGAGATCGCGGTGCGAGACCTCGGGCACCGATGGGCCTCTTGCTCCCCAACCGGGAGGCTTGCTTTTCATTGGAAGAGCATGATGGCTCCGCCAACCATCATCGACTACATCGTGGTGCATGAGCTTTGTCACTTCCATCACCTCAACCATACTGAGGCCTTCTGGAATGAGGTGGATAAGGTCCTGCCGAGTTATCGAGAGAGGAAAGATTGGTTAAAGAAGAATGGTGCGGCGATGGACTTATGACAATGGGAGGGATACCACTAGCGGCTAGTGTAACGAATAGCCACTCATACTATGACCCACTCCGTCCTTCACGGGGAGGTCCGGCATCAGGCCGCGGCGTCCATCGTTTAGGCGAGGATGCTCTAGACCAGACGCAGGACGGTTGATTCGAGGCGTTGTTGCACGGTCTTCAATTCGTCCGCCCCGACGGGGTTTACACGAATGCAGCGCGCGCTGTCGAGCGTGTTGGGTAACTCAGTAGGAATGTGGTCGTCGATCCAGTAGTAATCGAAATTCGTTTTCTTCGCGGCCATCTCCAACCACATATCTTTCGTCGCCCAGTTGTACCAATCGGCACAGAGAAACGGTTGGCCTGTCTTGGAAGGAGCCATGTAAAGCGATGTAAGAAGCTGCCGGATATTCTCTGGTCTCCAGGTGGTGAACCAAATGACTTGAAAGTGTTCATGACACCAGTTGAGCCAGGTCTTCACACCAGGGCGCAGCTGGAATTCGCCGTCATACTGGCCAAAGAGAACGCCGTCGATATCGTGGAGCAGGATTGGCCGATTCATTGAGGGGCTCCAGCCAATCTACGGCGATTCGCCGAAGACCGCTCGTTTTCCATCTCTTTGTTTAACTTATGAGAGATCTCGATGAATTTCAGAGGCCCGTGCTCTTCGAGATACTGCCATCCGTCCCTTATAAGTTTTCCACAGATATAGTTTTCGAATAGTGGCTTGCAGAGTTCTGCAGTTTCAAGCAAGACGTTCATAGCAACCTTCAGATTGGCTTCGTGTTCCCTGAGTTCGTCCTCTGAATCAAGTCTCCACGATGTGCACCAGCCTATTGGCGGTGATTCTTCGACCTGGACGGTTTTATATGCCTCCTTGCACTCTTCCTCTTTCTTGAGCCTTTGATGAATTGGCAGGCTCATTAGAGCTTTGTTTCTCTTCTCCAGGTCTACTTGAATTCGCCTCTCTTCAGCCTTAGCTTTTTTCACACTTGCGATGACCGCTTTAAGTTCTTCAGCGGTTCCCATCGTTGGACACCAAGCGCTTTGTCCTGCTTCCTTCAGACACTCACGATAGGCCTTCTCTTTCTCGCCTGCTTCCTTCAAACGCTTAGCACGCTCATGGATGATTTCAATTGCGCGTTCATGGCCCTTAGCCTCACCCTCGTAGAGTTCTCTCTTGTGTTTTTGATGCTCGCTAAAGGCACTTCGCCATGCCTCTTTGGCCTTTCTTTCATGATATTCGATATCCGTTTCTTTTTTGTAGGGCTGCCGCTTTTGCTCCGAGATCAATGGGGGAAGCTCCGCTAATGGGATAGCGACAAGGCGGTAGACGGTGTAGGTTCCGTCCGCGTTGCGTTCCTCGTAGGTCTCCACCGTGTTGATGGTTAGACCTGTGTTCTGAATCTGAGTAATCTGCAAGGCACGTTGAAGTTCTCGCTTCCCCGCTTCGAATGCCAAGCCACGGCCTTCATCAAGAGAATTAGCTTCACTGGCAATCCCTACACCGTAGAGAAAGCCCTTGTGAGTAAAACTGCTTTTTTCGGTCCAAAACGGCTTGCTGGTGCTCTCTCTAGCCTCGGGATGAATCGCCTCACCAGCAAATGAGAACGCAGAGAGGAGAAAAAATAGCCCTGTTAAGATGGTTTTAAGCGCATGGCCCATCGATCATTCCTTCTTTCTGCCAAGAAGTGTAGCATCGGCAAGTCTGTGCCTATACCCAATTAAAGAGGTAGAAAGATACGTGGGAATGAAATCATGTCTGGCACAACACTGGCGGGGAAGCCTTGCAAATCAGGCAAATGGCTGCTACAGTTTTCGGTAGGATAGCGTCTACAGTTCCTTGTAAGTCCGCTCTGGGAAAGCGTTAGTTTTACTGGGGTAGGGTTCTAACCCGTCGAAACCCGTCATCCACCCCATACCATTCTCCTTCACTGTATCTACAGAATCACACACATCGAAGCCTGCTGGTCCCGGTACTCTTCTTCTCCGGCCAACCATCCTACGTTTATCTCGGTGTTTCAGGAGTTTGGAGATCTACGCTGCAGAACCATCCTGACCGACTTCCATGCGGCGTAGAAATACTCCTAAGCGGTTATCAGCCCGCAGATGCCATGCAAGATCCTACCCTATGTTCCCGTTCGATGCGCTATGAACACACGTAATTGCAGCGGTCTCGCTTAAGATGAGAAAAGTGGTTCGTCTTGCTTAGCATTGTCGATCATGCGATGATAGAGACCGTCGTAGCGATGACGGCAATAACAACTTTGATCAGGCACCTACGGCTCTATACCTTGATGCATTATTTTTTCTCGGCATAGCCGCATGCTACAAAGTGACTCGACTCTAGAGCTCATGACAGAGCAACAGTTTATTAAGAAGAATCTTGCTGTCATTCGAGCCTATCTCAAAAGTAAGTTTCCCGGTTGCGTCATCACGGAAGAATCTCATCCGAGTCTGTATCACGCGTTCACCGTGAGGCATGAGACGCAGCACCACAGCCATCAGTTAAAGGTGGATTGGTCGCGACTTTCAGACCGTAGTCACACACAAGAAAAAACTCGAACCGAGTTGGGTCGTGTCGATGTGGCACGTCGCATGATGCAAGCAGGAGACGACTGGTTTTACTGGTGAAGCCCCACTTCACCGCTTCAAATGTATGGAGCCTCGCGCGTCTGTACGTAACTGAGAGGATGAGACGATGGGGCTCTCGCGCACCACTTCCTCGTAAATCTTCAGGTAGTCGTTCACCATCCGTTTCACCGTGAAACGGCGGTCAAACGACTCGCGGCAGGCACGACGATCGATTGTCTCCAAGTTGGTCACCGAAGAGATCATTTCTTCGAGAGTCTCACTGATGAATCCAGTGACTCCGGATTCGATGATTTCAGGGATCGAACCGCGGCGATATGCGAGCACCGGGGTGGCGCAAGCCAGCGCTTCGATCAGCACGATTCCAAATGGTTCGGGCCAATCGTACGGACACACCAGCGCAATCGCGTTACCGATAAACTCATCTTTTTCTTCATCCGTGATTTCACCCAGGAACTCGATTAAGGGATGACGCATCATGGGTTCGATCTCGGCACGGAAGTATGCCTCATCGGCTGGATCGATCTTCGCCGCCATTTTGAGCGGAATCCCTACGTGTTTGGCAAGGGTGATAGCATGGTCCGGACGCTTTTCCGGCGAGATGCGACCGAGATAGGCCAGGTATTGACCCGGCTCATAATGTGGACGATAGAGGTCTGGTAAGCCGTGGTGTACGGTCCCCACCCAGTTTGAGAAGGGAAGTGGACGGCGTTGGGACTCGGAGATCGAGACCAACGGCATCTCGGAAAATTCATGAAAAACGGACACGAGTTCTGGCAAGTCCAGCCGCCCGTGCAAGGTTGTTACCACCGGAATCCCACACCGACGCGACATTGGAAACGCGAGGAAATCCAAGTGCGAATGGATCAGGTCCAATTCTTTGGCCATGGCCCCGAATGCCCGTTCCTGCAACAACACCTGTGGGGCGTCACGATTGAAGATTCCAGTATTGAGACGGAGTGCCTGGGGACTAACAGCTTCCAGTCGCGCCGCGGTCATGGAGTCACCGCTGGCGAACAAGGTCACATCATGGCCCTGACGAACCAGCTCCTCCGTGATATAGGACACAATCCGTTCCGTTCCTCCATAACGCTGCGGCGGCACACTTTCCCACAATGGTGCAATCTGCGCGATCTTCATGCGTTCTCCTGTTTAGTGAATCGTTATTAGCAGTCTAAGTGATTGAAAGACTGAGTTTGACGCTCGATGGCAAAGAGTTGGGTCTGTGCGGCGGCGATCGATCCTGTTCCACACGAACTACGTTTAGGGGCAATGCAGGAGGCGTTCCACCTTCCAAGGCTGAGAAAGAGCCAGTCTGTACACAAGGCCGATCTTTGATTAGGACATCAGAGAACTTGGTCGACTAAACGAGGGGAATAGGGGGAACGGCCCATGAAACTCTCAGGCAGGGAGCGATAGAAACCATCCCCACCGCGTGTTGAAAAAACGCCCCATCTTCACATCAGTGGGGCCAGATGGGCCTCACTCTTGAGGTAGGACTTGGGTCAGGTGCAATTTCAGAGGGGTGATCAGCTCGTTTTGGAAGCCTCGTGTTTCCCAGTCGGGTAGCAGAATTCAGAAGGCGGACACGTTGTGACATCGTGATCTTTGGGTCGTCCCATTGTGTGGTCGATGTCGAGTTTTATACATGGAATGGCGCGGACGGTCCAAGAAGTGATCCTATTCCGCCCGCGACGGGTATTTGGGATGAGCTGGCTCACGTCAGGGGGCGCTGGTTGCGACCAGGAATAACTCAGTGATTTGCGCTTTCCCCAGTGCCTGTATCAGGCACTCACGACAGCGATGATGAAAACAGAACGGCCTTGCGAGTGGTCACGAGTCAGACTCGCTTGATTTCTCGGAAGTACCTGACCCTCAATCTCGGTCTTACCGTTCCTCCTATGCGCCTATTGCCCGGGGCGAACGTAGAGTGCCTCGTCTGCCCAAGCTTTCTTAAGCTGCGCGGCGTGCATCGCTTCGTCATGGGTCACGGGAGCGGTGCAGTACGCCTCGCCGCGACAGATCACGTAGGGCTTGCTAGCACAGCCTAAAAGTCCGGCGCCGAAAATCAGTATACTGCCTACTAAGAAAAGCCTCATGCGGCACCTCCATTTTGTGGGGAGTCTGCTTCAATGCCCAACAAGGTCACAAGCTAGCTCGCAAACCCTGTGAGGCACCATCCTACGTTGGAGGAAAGCACCCGCCCTACCGGACAGGGCACTTCCATGCAGGTGTTCGTAAGTCACGTCGGCAAACAAAATAAGAACTCGGATACCTTTAAGCAAGTCTTCCAGCGCGAATACTTCCCCGCAATCATCGGCTTGACTTTAGGCCATTTGTGATGTAACCGTTGGTTACCATGGTGGCCCGTGAGGACATCGCCCTCGGAGTCTATCTCAGACAAACCACCGGTGACCGTATGGGCATTATTGCCGTTGTTCACCGAGTTGGCATCAGCTTGTCTGGCGAATGGTTCTTCCAGGTGCGGTACCTGGGACGGCTGGTAGGAGCGAAGAAAAGAGGCATTTCAGAATGGAGCTTGAATCTTCGAGAGAAGGATCTGGCTTACTTCGACCTGATCGGCACATGGCTCTCGGCGCAAGCCCTGCTGACCGCTGGGCCGTCTTCTCACAAGCCGAAGAAACAGTTAAAGGCTCCTGTGTGGATGAGCGCAGCAGGACGTCCGAATCAGCTTCGATTATTTGAAGACTTCTAGTTCCCGTTTGGTGGCTTCTGGATCTATGGCTTTCGTGGAGGGATTGCCAAGCGTGCATCGCTACTCCCGCCTAAATGCAAGCAAGAAGCCTGCGATCATGACGAGAGTGCCAACGATGACGAAAAAGGAGGCTGTGTCCGGCAGATTGGCTTCCTGTGGAGGAGACCAGTCGATAAAAAGGCCAAGCGCTATCAGGATGGCGCCTAGGACCTGAAGCACCTTCCAGCGTAACGAGATCTTCCGCTCTGTGTCGCGAGCCTCTTCTCTCTGTTTTTCCAGCATAAGGCTTTATCATCCGATCCACCGTAAGCATGGTGGTTGAGAGTGGCTTTGGTCAAGGTGAATCGGAGGACGAGGGGGAGGTCTCATTATTCCACAGGATGCCACAACAAATTTTCGTGAGGTGGCACGGTGCATAACCGCTGGCCATCTTGGTAGAATCCCACATAGGAGTTCTCTCCGCGGGTCCCAATACATGACTATTTTGCGTGGGTGGGGAATTGCCTCCTCCATAGGGGAAAAAAGGAAACCTTGCCATGAGCCGACTCATACGACACATGCTATGCGGTCTATTCCTTCTCAGTCTCCCTTTCGTCGGGCTTCCTGATTCCGCTCGTCCCTCGACCTCGTCCCCAATTCAGGGGGTAGTGGTTACGGTTACGACCGGTATTCCTGGAACGATGGTCATTCGGGATGACAAAGGGGGGCTCCATATTCTGAAACTTACGCAGCAGACGCAACTGGAGGCCCAGTTCAAGCCTGGGGACAAGGTGGTGGCCTTCACCAGTCCGTATGGTGTGAGTGCAGTCCAGCTTCAGACGGGAAGTCCATAATTCGGCTTTATTTCCTCCCGCCCTTTGATGCGGAAGTCTCTCACTCCGTTGACACACCTCTACTTCCTAATCCGATCGAAGCTATGCGGTCCAATGGGTCAAGGTCGTTTTCAGGATGCTATCCTTGGTGTCCAGCGTCGGATGATTTATAACAGCTGCTTGGGAAGATAGTTGCCACTGGGCGATATGTGAGCCGAGTGGGGTGGTTCGGCGACGATCGCCTGGCCTAGCAGAAACACGGTTGTCTGGGGTTCATCGAAGGAGGTATGTTGACGAGGTGAGATAGATCAGATTTGCGACGAGGAGTCCATGGGCATCCTAACAAGGGCCTGGAATTGGTTTTGGGGTCAAACCGTCTTCAACAAGATCGTGATCGTTGGCCTGTTTGCCGCATTTGTGCCCTTCGTACTCCCCACCGTCGTCGCCTGGTTCAGACCGACGATGATTAAGGTAGGGGTTGCCTTCTACACCTATGAGCGAGCTGCGCAACCGCAAGGGATGAACACACTGTATTTCTTCGAAAAGCGCAATCTCGTATCGAGCTGCAGCATTCATCGTACCGAAGAATCCGTGCTCAGTGGACGCGCCACCGCGCCCGCTTCACAGGCGTGGGTGGTGATCAAGCTGTTGCTGGAGAACACGTCTGATCGGGCCATCACCAATCTGCAAGTCGGGGTTCGGTCTCCCGCCATCAATTCGGCGACGAGAATCACGACGGCTCCGAATCTGAGAGCCGTGGGAAATAAAGAGGCACCGCCCGGCACAAGGCCGCTTTATGTAATCTCGATGGAGACTCTTCCAGCCGAGAGTTCAGTGGTGGTCAGCCTGAAAACTCCCATCGACGACAATATGCGCGATTTCATCTATGACAAGAAACGCACGGTTACCATTCAAGTTCCTTATGTCTCTGCCGATCAATTCAGGCAGTATCCGCCGATCGTTTCACGGACAAACGCGATCAAGATTCTGAACCGTGAGGGAGTCTTGAGAACCGATGACGACATGGCCAGCGAGGAACAGATCCAGGTGACCTTGTTGTCTCCCGACGAACCGGATGTGAAGGATGGAGAAACAGCCTATCAACTCCTTCCAAAGGCGAGGGCCTGTTCGGAAGCAGAAGCGGGCGTGTGGTGATCGTTGAACACGGATCGGCCAAGCCTGATCCGAGGACAGCTCCAACTGATCCTTCATAAGTCGGGGGATGGCTTGCTCTGAGTAAGAAGACTTCTTGCGGCAGATCGTCCAGCCAGCCACCCTGTCGACCAAGCCCATTGAAAGTTGAATCCACCGATACGACCGTCACAATCGAGCATTTCCCCAGTCAGATAGAGTCCCGGAGCCACCTTCGATTCCATGGTGCGGTAGCTGATTTCATCCAACGGCACCCCACCGGCTGTGACTTCAGCGAAGTTCCATCCTCGGTCTCGTTCAACGGGAAATCGGAATCTGGTGAATGCGTCGAGTAATCGATTTCGGTCAGTGCGTGAGACCTGAGCCATGTTCTGCTGTGGGTCACAAGAACAATACAAACAGAGGGAATTCGCGAATCGTTCCGGGACCAGGAGTGTCAGGCTTCTTGCCAGGGAACGTTTTGGGTGTTCACCCACTTGAGCCAGCCACCAGGCCTTCACCGCGTCAGGTGTTCGACTCGGCACGAAGTTGGCGTAGAGATCCACGCGCCTACCTTGCTGTGTCGCCAGGGTCCAGAAACGGCTGATGTCCAGGACTATGGGCCCGCTGATTCCAAAATGAGTCCAGAGCAGACTGCCTGTGCGGCGATCAGCCTCTCGGCTCTCCACCACTGTGGTCAGCTCTACCTCGTGCGAGAGGCCTGAGAGTGCTGCGTGAAACATGGAATGTTCTAATACGAGAGGGACTAACGCCGGCACGGTCGGGGTCACGCGATGGCCGAGGTTACGAGCCAACTGATATCCGAATCCATTGCTCCCGGTTCTCGGCAATGACCGACCGCCGGTGGCGAGAATAAGGCGGGCTGCGCGCATCGAGCCGTGGCAGTGATCGATGCGGAATTCTGAATCCGCTCGAGAGATGTCGCTCACTCGATGGTCAGGACATATCGTGATTCCGGCGCGTCGTGCGCGATTGAGCAATGCTTCGAGGACGGTTCTAGCCCGATCGGTGGTGGGATAAAGCTTCCCGGTTGGTTCCCGTTTCAGGTCGACTCCTAACGACGCAAACCACGCGATTGTGTGTTGAACCGAAAACGCTGCCAGCACATTTCGGATGATGTTGCGATTGCCGAAAAAATCATTTGGCATGACGACGTCGTGGGTGACGTTACAACGGCCGCCACCCGATACAAGAATCTTGGCTCCTAAGCGTTTCGCTCCATCCAGCAGGATCACTTGGCCAGGCGTCCCCTCCCTTGCCAGGCTACTCGCCGCAGCAATGGCTGCTGTCAGTCCTGCCGCTCCGGCTCCCACAACGGCGACCGATACAGAGTCTTCGATCATCCCTTGTTCTACTTTCTGAAGCAGACGTCCCGCATGTTGTCGCTCGCTATTCTCTAGACTTCTAGATGTACGGTTAGGATGTACGGTTAGACGGTGGCCTGACTAACGGGAGAATCGATGTTCATATGCGTTCGCTCTCGTACACGGGCCGAAGCTGTTGTCTCATCATGGTCATGCCAGTTTCGATGATCCGTTGGTCACAGAATATAGCCTTCATGGGATACAAAGGACGCTAAATCTTGTATCGCATGGATAGGTTGAGGAACGACGGGAAGAACATTAGCGAGTTTTAACTGACTGTTAACACGAAGTTAATGTCCCGGTGGTAAATCATTCCCGTCGTTGATCTCAGCTGGAGGAGCACTATGACCTGTCGAAAATGCAAAGGCTTAATGATCCAAGAACGCCAACCGGCAGTATCGTCCAGTACCATCGTTCTTCGTTGTCTCAATTGCGGGCTGATTATCGACCCGTTGATGGAGCAGAATCGTAGCAACCATTTTCGGGCCAAGGCGGCCTAGGAAAGGGCCGGTTCTCAGCTGCGATCCCGAGGTGTCGGATCGATCTCCTCGGATGGAGTGGACGTCGCGTGTGCGGTCAGACCGAAAACTCTGCCCACAAGAAGGTATGGTCCGAAGGTTCTTTCGCTCGCCGCGGCTCGATGTCCACATCCGCCTGAATGCACTTATCCACAAGTGGTGCCGTCGCCATCATGTGGTCGATCCGCCAGCCTTTGTTGGAGGCCAGCGAGCTCGGTGCACGGTAGTCCCAGAACGTGTATTGTTGACGCGTCGGGTAGAGCTTCACGAAGACATCGTGGAAGCCCCAGGCCACCGTCTGTTCATAGGCTTTGCGGGCCGCTTCATGGTAGCAGACGTGATTGAGATGTTTCTCCGGACTATGGACGTCTATCGGTCGTGGAGCCACATTCATATCGCCGCACCAAATGGCCGGAACCTGGGGCGAAAGATGGGCGTCAAAATACCGGCGTAGTCGCTCGTACCAGGCGAGCTTGTAGGCGTATTTGGGCGAGTCGAGCTCGAATCCCTGAGGGACATAGGTGTTAACGATCGGAATTCCGTCAATGACGACGCGAAGCAAGCGAGAGTCGTCCGGATCTCCTCCATCATCGAACCCATAGGAGACTGCTTCCGGTTTTTTCCGGCTGAGAATCGCCACGCCGTTATAGGATTTCATCCCGCGAAAAGTCGTTTCGTACCCGCTAGGAGCCAGAGCGAGCAACGGGAACTCGCTATCCTGAACTTTGGTTTCTTGAAGGCACAGGACATCCGGCTTGTGTCGATCGAGCCATTCGAGCACGATAGGCAGGCGCTTACGCAATGAATTGACGTTGAAGGTGGCGATTTTCATCTCAAACATGCTCTAACTGAGCTCGTGAATCCTAACAAAAGCTATGGGGAATCAACAAGCGGAAGATCGGTCTTCCTAAGAGTTGCTCACGACGTCGTCATTCTGAGGCCCGGTATCTTTAACGCGTGAACGGCGCTTCGGAGCACATCGATGACCTGCGGTCGTGTAAACCCGCGCCGCCATGCGAGTCCGATGCGACGCCCCGGCACCGGCTTTGCCAGTTCGATCGCGATCAATCGCGTATTCTCGTACTTCGACGTGAGGGCGCTACACGGGAGCACCGTAATCCCGAATCCTGATGCCACCATCTGCCGGATGGTCTCCAAAGAGTTCCCGTGCCAGCCTTCGGCGTCCGACCGACTCAGTTCCGGACAGGCGTCCAGAACCTGTTGCCGGAAACAGTGTCCCGCATGAGGAAGGAGCACCTTCTCGGATCTCAGCTGGCGGGAATCGAGCAGTTTCTTTTTCTGCCACGGGTGGCCGATCGGGACCAAGGCCTTAAATGGCTCATCATACAAGGGAGTTGTCACGACTCCCGGTTCATCAAAGGGAAGGGCGATCATGATCACGTCCAACTTTCCGTTTTTCAGCATCCCCGCCAAATTCAGCGTGATATTTTCTTCCAACTCCAGCGGCATCTTCGGCGCACGCGCATTCAACAAGGGGATCAAGTCTGGAAGGATATAGGGGCCCACCGTGGCAATAACACCAAACCGCAGAAGGCCATTCAATTGATCTTTGCCTTGAGCCGCCAGGAGTTTGATCCGCTCCGCTTCTTCCAGGACACGCTGTGCTTGGTGGACGATTTGCTCTCCGAGCGATGTCAGTTCAATCCGATTCTGGCGTCGTTCAAAAATCGTCGCTCCTAACTCATCTTCCAGCTTCTTGATCGCGAGGCTCAACGCCGGCTGCGTGACGAAGACACGTTCGGCGGCTCGCCCAAAGTGACGCTCCTGCGCCACGACGACAATATATTGCAATTCCGTGAGGGTCATCCTCCGCTCCGTTCACGCATAAGATATTTTAATCGTTGTATTATAAATTATCAATTGGACTGATAGCCAGGCAAGCGTTACCGTACACTCAAGCACGCGGGAGACACCGCGGAACATGAATCACCACAAGGAGGATGTTATGAGGGTGAAGAGCTTGGTGACAATGGGGTGCTTGTCGTTGGTGGTTACAGCTGGTGTGGCGAACGCGTCAGACCGCGCGGCGTCCGAAGCCCAGCGAGTGAACATCAGTGAACGGATTGGGGTGGGTGGGTCTGCCTATTCCTCCAGTCAGCCTGATGGTACGGGTACTTGTTCTTCGACAGGAGTGAATATCACTGAACGCATGGGCCATGGAGGATCGACCTATTCTTCCAGCCAGCCTGTTGGGAGAGTTATGTGTCGTGAGGCCAGAGCGGACCGGAGGAAGGTCGACGTCAGTGAGCGTGTTGGTCATGGGGGGTCGATCTATCCGATCAGCCGGCCGACTGTTCAGACCGCTAACAAGTGAGCCACTGATGTGTCGGGCCAACAGCGGACTGAGGAGGGCACGGTCCCTCCTTGGTCCGCCAAGAACCGTCTGATCGCAACCTATGAAGGAGGGAGACATCATGAGTGAGAAGAAGAAACTGACCACCAATGTCGGTTGTCCAGTCGTTGACAATCAGAACGTCATTACTACCAGGCCTCTGGCGCAGTTCGGTTGTGAAGTGATCTCTGAACGCTGCATGTCGGCCAAATGGTCAGGCGCATAAAGATAGAGTCTGAAGGGCCGGGAAATGTACCTACTCGTTCTGTGGATCAGATCTTGATATTCGTTCGACAATTGAGTCGGCAGTACATGTCGTGATATGACAAGCACGGGTTTACCTACGAGGTAAGAGAAAGGTACCCGAGTCGCAGGATTAATGAAGCGGCTGAGAGTTGAAGATAGTCACGGATCCCATACATAAGCCTGAAAAAGGGAGGATGTGATGAGACGAGCAAGTTTGGGCAAGGTCATATTGACCGGGGTGTTCATATTGGGAACGGCTGTCGCGATACCTGCGGGTGCGGGCGAGCCGCTCCAGTTACCCACGATTCAAGGACTGGAAGACCCCAATACCTTTGTGCCAGAAGACAATCCCCTTACGAAGGAAAAGGTTGAGTTGGGGCGGATGCTCTTTTTCGACAAACGGTTGTCAAAGAACAATACTATCGCCTGTGCCAATTGCCACATGGCGAAGAAGGGCTTCGCCGATGGAATGCCGGTATCGACCGGTATCAATGGTCTCAAGGGCGGACGTAGCGCGCCGGTGTCGTTCAATCGAGTCTACAGCAAGGCACAGTTCTGGGATGGCAGGGCCGCCACGCTTGAGGATCAGTCGATCGGGCCGTTCATCAACCCGGTCGAACATGGGTTCGCCAACCATGACGAAATGGTGGCAAAAATGAAAAAGATCTCGGGCTACCGGAAGTTGTTTAAGGATGTGTTCGGGCGTGATATCGAGATCGGCGATGTCGGCCGTGCGATCGCCAGCTTTCAACGAACCGTCCTATCCGGGAACAGCGCCGTCGACAAATTTGATATCGGCGGGGACGAAAAAGCTCTGAGCGATTCAGCAAAACGTGGTCTAGAACTCTTTCGTGGGAAAGCTCGCTGTACGCGGTGTCACTCGGGGTTTAACTTCACCGACGAAAAGTTCCATAATTTAGGAATTGGGTGGGACACGAACACCGTGGATCTTGGTCGGTACATGGAGACCAATAATGCTGAGGATATCGGTGCCTTCAAGACGCCGACCTTGAGAGAAATCGCCCGCACCGCGCCGTATATGCACGATGGGCGGTTCAAGACCCTTGCGGAAGTGGTGGATTTCTACAACAAGGGTGGAGTCAAGAATCCACACCAAGATAATACGATTATCCCTTTGGAACTGACGGACGAGGAAAAGCATGATCTTGTGGCCATGCTCAAATCACTCAACGGTGAAGGTTGGCAACAGGTCTCTGCACCAAAGTCGTTCCCAAAATAGCATAACTTCCTAAAGGGTGAGTCTCAAAAGGGCCTTGCTCGACCATCGGTCGAGCAAGGCCCTTTGTCGTTCCTAACCCGGCAGAGATAGCGAGGCTGATTGTGACAGATAGCGACGCAGGATAGCTTGTTCAATACGCGAACGACCACGGTCCGGAGCCGGGAATCGTAGCACCAGATGCATCTTGCCTGATTCCGGCAATTGAATCGTGATGCGTGGTTCCGGCGAGGGGGCCTCCAACAGATTGGCCTGCTCGAGGAGCTTCATCTGCCGAACCGTTTCATCCATGAACGGGGCACATTCGTGCTTGGCTGCCTCAAGAAGTGCCCGTTCTGCCCGTTGCCAATCGTCCTCACTCTTGAGCGGAACGGCCAACGTATAGAGGCCGTATTGCTGCTGGGGATTCTCTTTGATCAGTGGGTAGGTGAACAGCAAACTGTTGGGGAAGACGGTCACGCGTCCCGTGTAGAGGTGAGCGGTTTGTCCTGGGCCGATCTCTAGCAACTTGGTTGCGAAGGCATCGTAGTCCAATACCACACCGCGATAGCCGGCGATTTGAATCCGATCCCCGACGGTATAAATTTTTCCGGCAATGCGAAGCGCCGCACCAATCCAACATAGGATCAGCTCCTTCGTCGCCAAGACCAATGCGACAGCCAGGGCGACGATGGATACAGCAAAAGCCTGTAACTCGTGCGCCCAGATGCTCACTAGACCGATGAGAAATGCCAGAGCGACGGAATTTCTGGTCGTGACCACCCAGCGACGTTTCGACTCCATCGACAGCGTAGGCTTGTTGGCCAGCCAGCGTACGATGAGCGTTCTGATGGTGATGAGGACCAGCAATAGGACGAGAGACTTCAAACCGTCCAGGGCGACCCAGCTGTCGATTGAGAACCATTCGTTTGAAGTCACGGTCTTCCCTTACTTCGATGTCAGCGTCTCGCGGGTCCCGGGAACACATTCCTCTCGTTTCCATTGCTTGAGGACTTCTTCTTCGGAGAACGTCAGTAGATATCGATAGCAGTACAAGGTTGGTTTGGCCCCCCCCTCTGCTCCCTTGCCCATCAAGCTTGTGACCGAACTAGAGGCATCCGCGACGAAGGTGGAATTCCATGGGGTCAGTTCTTGTTCGCTGAGTGCAAACCGATAGGTCCAGAGGCTGTCTCCGCCGAGGGCTGGAGTCTTAGCCGTATGCGGAGGACCTAATCGCTCACGGACATCCTCTTGCGTCAGCCGGCCGACCCCTTTTTTGAGATAGCTGTCTCGCCAGGGGCCTCCACAGCCGCCCACGCCGATTGTTAGAGTGATGAGTAGAACACCCGCTATAATTGAAAGCGATTGGTTGATAGAGGACGAAATCAAAGCCCGCATGCTGAGGCATACGCTACACCGGACGACCGGTAAGTGCAACTCCGAGCGCCCTTTGGAGTAATCCCTCTCGTGCTCCACACGACGACGCGACGAGAGCTGGGATGGGCATCGGAGGTTGGTGGATTTAGTCAAACGTTTTAGGTACCTTACTTCAAGGAGCAAAGATGAAGTGACGAACGCACGATTTGCCAAGTATATCAAGGCCATTCAGAGTGAGCCTCCCTGGGGATTTTCGGATAAGGAAACGCCGGTGATTCATGCCGATCACCCGGTGCGATGGGTGAGCTGGATGGATGCAATGGGGTACTGTCTATGGATCGGCAAGCGGCTTCCCACCGAGGAGGAATGGGAAAAGGCCGCACGTGGAACCGACGAGCGGGTGTATCCGTGGGGCAATGATCCCCCAACCCCGGTCCATGCTGTCTATGGGTTGAAGGAAGGCGGTGGTGGTGAAACGGTGTCGGTCATCGGGAATCATCATATGGGGCAGAGCCCTTACGGCGTACAGGATCTGGCCGGCAATCTGTATGAATGGGTGATGGACTGGTACGCGAAAGATTTCTATTCGAGCTTTAGCCCCGCGATCAGTCTCCGTGGACCGACTGAAGGGACGGCAAAGGTTCAGCGCGGAGGATCGTATGTCAACACACCGTATAGGCTGCGGTCTTCATTTCGCGCCAAAGCCGACCCAGCCGAACAGGATCCCAACGTTGGTTTCCGATGCGCACAAGATGCGCTGAAACAACCGTAAGAACAAGAGAGGTACGTGCACTATCTTACTTATCATTCGAGTCCTGCATGAGGGCTGTGAGCAGTCGGACGGTGGTAGTGCTCACGCGGACTAGGGAGGCATTTTGTGAAACAATATCGTGTAAAACCTGGCTCGAGACTCTCGCTGAGGCGCTTCGACTCAGATGATACCGGTGAGTACAAGAAAAACGCGCAGGGAAAGGGCCGTGCCAAAGCGGAGACGGCCAAGCTCATTGCGAAGCTTGGCGGACTGCAAGAGCGGCTGTACGCCAATGGGACACGCTCGCTGCTCATTGTGCTGCAGGGGATGGATACCAGTGGAAAAGATGGGACCATCAAGGGTGTCATGTCGGGGGTGAATCCGCAGGGGTGTAAAGTAGTGGCTTTTAAGGCGCCGTCCCACCATGAATTGGCTCACGACTTTCTGTGGCGAGTGCATCGTGAAGTTCCGCGCAGGGGACAGATCGGCATCTTTAACCGATCGCACTACGAAGACGTGCTCATTACGCGGGTCCATGGCTGGGTGTCCGATAAAACGGCCAAGCGCCGCTTCAACCATATTAAGGACTTCGAAGAGCTGCTGACCGAAAACGGGACGGTTATTCTCAAGTTCTTTCTCCATATTTCCAAAGATGAGCAGAAAGAGCGGTTGCAAGAACGCATTACGGATCCTGAAAAGCGTTGGAAATGGAGTGCCGGAGATCTTGAAGAGCGCAAATTGTGGGATGATTATCAGGAGGCTTTTGAAGACGTTATCTCAGCGACGAGCACCGCATGCGCGCCCTGGTATATCGTGCCAGCCAATCGGAAGTGGTACCGCAATCTGGTCGTGGCGGATCGCGTCGTCGATGCCTTGGAAGACATGAAACTTAAGACCCCACCGGCGCCCGAAGGTGTGGATTTTGAAAAGTTGAAGATCGTCTAGCGGCTGATGAGAGCCGCGCTCTTCATTCTTCCTTGTACAGAAGGCTCCCATGAACTGGACTGTAGTGACCTGGTGCTGTCGCCTGTTGATCGGGGGAGTGCTTTTGGCCTCAGCACTCGGGAAATCTCTCGATATGCCGGGCTTCGTCGATGTGCTGGTCACCTATCGTCTCTTCCCAGACTGGTCACTCTGGCCGGTCGCGCTCGGGATCACCGGGGTCGAATGGGTGCTGGCCGCCTGGATTCTTGTCGGGTGGCAGCTTCCCACCGGGGCGCTCATTACCTTGGGCCTCAATGGGCTGTATTCGATCGGGCTCATCCTGACGTTGCTTCGAGGGCTCGATCTTCCCAACTGTGGCTGCTACGGTGTGTTTTTCCCTCAACCGCTGCGCTGGTATTCCCCACTCGAAGATCTCGTCTTAGTCGGGATCTGTTGGGTGTTACGAGTCGGGGCGAAAAGATCCGGGTAGCCTCTTGACAAGGATTTTCAATGAGCGTAGGGAAGAAGTTGCGGCCCATTCTATCAATCGAAGTTCGAGAGATCGGGTAGACCGCGCGGCTATCATCCAGGTCTCTCGATGACTTCTTGACGAGAGGAGGGTGGAGATGGACGACACGACGCCACCTGGCCCATCAGGCCCACCGATACTCGGGTGGGTTTCTCGTTGGTCACGCTGACCGCCTCTTCGCTGGCTGTGCCATGTCGGCACGGACAGTCCTTCTCAAGTGGAAGGGCGAAAGCCGTTGACGCGGAGAGAGTTTCGGGAGCGTGAGGAACACAGGCACCTGGGATTGACGAGGTCTCCCCCGGCTGGAAACCAGACATCGTCAGTATCGCGTGGGTCTTCTGGGCCGCGACAACCGAGATCATCATAAGGCGTCCTAAGCGCCGAACACGGGCGACCTCCCACCATAGTGCAAGGTCGCCCGTGCTTATTTTGAGCCCCCTTCCACCTTTCATAAGTACCCTCTGCACATACTCCTCTTGTTTGGTCAAACACGGTCTGGAAAGTTGGAGATGATGCCGTCCACACCGAGCAATTTTGTTCTCTTGATTGCAGCCGGTTTGTCTACGGTGTAGACCAACACTATCAAGCCTGCCTCGTGGAGGCTACGCGCAAGAGGTTTGGTCACCACATCGATGCGGACACCGACATGGGTTGCCTGCAGGTTGAGAGCTACGGCACGGGGGTCCTCAGGTAGTCGTTTGAATAACGCTAATGTCAGAGCCTGTGGATCAATCCTTCGCACATGTTGGAGCTCTTCGTGGAGGAAGGATGCGTAGATCGTAGGTCCGTTGAAACCGCTGCCACGGACCGTTGCACAGGCATCATACGCCAGGCCCGGTACTTTGAATTCCAGAATCAACCCGATGCGATCACTGGCCGTGGTAAGCGCCTCCTTGAGCGTGGGGACCTTTTCTCCGTTACCAGCGTCCAACTGCTGGGTGTCCTCTAGCGTGAGGTCGGCGATGAATCCCATGCCATTCGTTGTGCGGTTGACCTGTTCATCGTGTAGGAGCACAAGTGTTCCATCAGCAGTTCGTCGGATGTCGACTTCCGTGAAGTGGCAGCCAAGCGCGATCGCATGCTTGATCGACGCGAGCGTGTTTTCAGGTCGGTAGCCGCAGGCTCCCCGGTGCCCGATGCGAAGGACCCCGCGTAGGGGGCTTTCTTTTATCATGGCGCTGTCCTACCATATCAGCAATGGCTGAAAGAAAATCAAAAAAACCATCATTACTCAAAGGAGTGCGGCGACGTCGGAAACCGACCGGTGTCTCGATAGGCTTGGCAGCCGGTGAACTCCAAGCGGCCGCCCCGCCTGGTGCCGTGGCTGAACTGCATCAGGCCATCGAACAGGACGATGGGAAAGTCTTGTCGATCTACCGTGAACCCTACGGTGGCCACTGGGTCACGCTAGCTGCTTTGCCGATCGAATTGGTCGAGCCGACACCCTATCAACGGAATATCTCCGACACGCATGTCAGAAAGTTGGAAGGGGTCATCGGAAAGATCGGGCGATTTCTCGACCCCATCATTGCCGTGCGGATCGTAAAGCCCGACTATGTGGCAAAGTATTGGACTCCGAACGGCAACCATCGCCTGTCGGCCATGCGGACGCTGGGGGCGAAGAGCATCATCGCCATCGTGGTGCCCGAAGCGGCTGCCGCCTATCAGATCCTCGCGTTGAATACGGAAAAGGCTCATAATCTTCGTGAGAAGGCGATGGAAGTCATCCGCATGTACCGGGAACTGGCGCAGCTCGATGGCGTGACGGAAGACACCTATGCCCTGGAGTTCGAAGAGCCGGCGCTGATCACGCTCGGGCTCTGTTACGAAGAACGGCCTCGGTTCAGCGGTGGGCCCTATCATCCGGTGTTGAAGCGAGTGGACGAATTCCTGCAGAAACCATTACATGCGACTTTGAGCATTCGTCAGCAGCGGGCCAAGACCGTCTTGGAATTGGATGATCTCATTGTCAAACAGGTGGAGGCTCTCAAGGCCAAGGGCCTGACCAGTCCTTACCTCAAAAGCTTCGTCGTAGCCCGTGTGAATCCCATTCGCTTTCGTCCTAAGGATGCTCCTCCTCTGTCATTCGACGACGCGTTCGGTCGCATGACGCAGGCCACACAGAAGTTCAATCCCGACAAGGTCAAACTCGACGATCTAGCCAAGTCCGGTGGCTCGCCGGACGACTCCGAGTAGCCCGGCCTACTTCTTCGCCTTGTTTCTTTACCGAGTGTCCCTTTACAATAATCACTTAGTTTTTGTCTGTATGGAGGACACCATGGGTCTTGCTGACAATAAATGTATCCCTTGTCGTGGCGGGGTTCCGCCGGTACCGAATGATCGTGCCCAGGCGTTGCTCAAGGAACTAGGCCGAGGGTGGTCGCTGAATGGGCAGGGACATCTCGAACGGTTGTTTACATTCCCGGATTTCGCCCAAGCATTGACATTTGTGAACAAGGTCGGAGCGGTTGCCGAGGCAGAGGGCCACCATCCTGATCTGTATCTCGCTTGGGGGAAATGTAAGGTGGAGATTTGGACCCACAAGATCAATGGCCTAACCGAGAGCGACTTCTATCTGGCAGCCAAAGCAGACCGTGAGTTCGAACCATTCCGCGCTGCTGCGAGTTGATTCCAGCTCTGCTCCAGATATGACAGGCAAAGGTGGTAGATGAGCGACCAGGCACACATCGCGCTCGTCAACATGCCGTTCAGCTACGCCAAGTATCCATCTATCCAACTTGGCACCCTTTCCGCGTTGCTGAAGTCCAACGGGATTCCCGTCGATTGTCATCATTTAAACGTACGATTTGCCCACCTGATCGGCGTCGAGCTACACGAAAGCATTTGTGAAAAACGGGCGCTCTTCGGCGAGTGGCTGTTCTCATCCCTCCTGTTTCGCGACAACCCAAAACGGGCGGAGTACCAACAAGTATTCAAGCCGGTCTTCGAACAGATGTCTCAGGAAAGCGGAAAACCAATTGGATATTTTGAGGAGATCGCTACCCGTATTGCCCCTCAGTTCTTGACCTGGGCGCTGCAGTCGATCGATTGGGGCCAATACAAGCTGGTTGGATTCACCTCCACCTTCGATCAAAACCTTGCGAGCCTCACGATGGCCAGGCTGATCAAGGGTCTCTATCCAGAAGTGACCATTGTCTTCGGCGGAGCGAACTACGACGGCGAAATGGGGCTGGAATACTTCAGGGCGTTTCCCTTCATCGATCACGTCGTTGTTGGGGAGGGGGAACAGACATTTCTCCCGCTTGTCCGTCATGTCCTAAATAACAGCACAGATCCAATCCCTGATGGAGTAGGGTACCGGCATGGCGATCAGATCCGGTTTACACCCAATCCAACCCTCTTTTCCAATTTTGCGGAGACCGGTCCGCCGGATTATGACGATTACTATCACCTGCTTGCAGAGCTCGGCCAGACGGCACAGGGGTTGGATCGCATTCTCTTGTACGAAGGCTCGCGCGGTTGTTGGTGGGGTGAGAAACATCACTGCACGTTTTGTGGTCTCAACGCGCAGAGCATGAAGTTTCGTGCTAAGACACCGGCACAAGTGTTACAGGAAATTGCCGATCTCTCTCAACGCTACGATGCAGTCCGGTTTCGTCTCGTCGATAACATCATCGATATGGGGTACATCGAGCACCTCTTTGGCAAGCTTGCTGAGGACCATTGCGACCTAGACGTATTCATCGAAACGAAGAGCAATTTGCGGAAGGAGCAGATCAAGACTTTGGCTGCCGGCGGGGTGAAGTGCATGCAGCCTGGGCTAGAGAGCCTGAACTTGAATCAGCTCCGGGCGATGGACAAGGGTGTCACGCCGATGCAGAACATCATCTGTCTCAAGTGGAGCCTCTACTATCATGTGATGGTGTCGTGGAATATCTTGCTGGGGTTTCCTGGGGAGACCAACGAAGATTATCAGCGACAACTCGACCTGATCCCCTCTCTGCTCCATTTCCAGCCGCCCGAAGCCACTGGCAAATTCTGGTTGCAGCGATTCAGCCCCTACTTCACTAGGGCGAACGACTACGGCGTCCGCATCACCGGGCCGGGGATGGCGTACGGGTATGTGTATGATGCCAGGCAGGTGGACTTAAATAAGATTGCCTACGACTTCGAGCATGAACTCGACAACTGGCCGGTAGATCCACATCTGTATCAAGAGCTGGTCGCTGCAATCGAAGGGTGGCAGCGGCTGCATAAGTCGGGAGACCAGCCGTTTCTCTATTACTCAAAGGCGCCGAACTATGTGACGATATATGATGGACGGAATCCGAAGGCGCCGACTCGTCAACGGTATGAAGGTTTAGCGGTGTCGGTGATCGAAATCTGTAATGAGGCAGCCAAGAGCCCGGAGCAGATTCGAACAGCGACCGCGGGACGAATTGAAACGAATGGGGAACAACTCATCGCCGTCTTGAACGAGCTCACGACAGCACGAATCCTCTACGAAGAACGCGGCAAGTATTTCACCGTGGCGATTCCAGAAAACCGATATTTATAATCCACGTTATTTGCGTTCGTGCTGCGTTGTCTACTAGATCGGGGCAGGGGTGCTCAACAACGGTAGCGTATCTCCTACATCGACAACTTCTCCGCCACGTTTCGCATCTGCACGCCATGAACGAGCGAGGCGCCGCCGCGGATGGCACAGGCGACATGGACGGCTTCGGTCATCTCTTCGACGTTTGATCCCTTTTCTAGCGATGCCCGTGTA
Source organism: Nitrospira sp. (assembly GCA_965223625.1). Lineage (GTDB taxonomy): Bacteria > Nitrospirota > Nitrospiria > Nitrospirales > Nitrospiraceae > Nitrospira_D. The sequence continues at coordinate 3,536,975 of OZ245008.1, read as the reverse complement.
TAGGCATCGATGCAGTAGGGACACTGCACGGTATGGGCGACAGCAAGGGCGATGAGGGCCTTTTCCCGCTCTGTGAGTGCGCCTTCGGCGAACACCGCGTCGTAGTAGCTCTTGAATTTTTCCCACAGGGCTTTGTTTCCCTTCCCAATATCTGCAAACTTCCCCAAATCGTGCGAATGATAGTACGAGTCCATAGGAACCTCCTTGAGTGATTGCGCATGGGATGGAAACGAAGCGGGCGATGGAACAATCAGGCATTGCCGGGAGGCATCGGGTCGGCCTCAGTCAAGGCTTTGGAAAAGCGATGGCCGACGATATTAGTGGCTTTTGACATGAGGTCTACCACTTCTTGCCATTCATTGGAGAGTAGATCTTGCTTCAGTTGCGGGTGGATGGCCCATTGAGCTTCTACCTGCGTCCCTTTCCGGCTGACGAGGATGCGGAGCAATTCCACGTCCCAGGTTGAGTCGGGGGTGTTGTCGCCGGAAAGACCGCCGTTCGTCTGCTCAGGTGGGGGAACTGCGCGTGCCATCAATCGACCTCAGTGTGATCCTGCTGAAAAGCATACCTCATCTCCGCTGTGGTTGTACATCCGCGCGATGCTTTAGATGTGGAACCCTTGCTGTGTTATGGATCCCGAGGCGTTTCGTTCAAGACGGTCAGCATTGCCTCGTGGATACGTCCGTTGCTCGCGACGAGCTCCTGCTCATAGATGGACAGATCCTTGCCGCTGAAGTTGGTGAGCCGCCCTCCGGCCTCTCGTACGATAACCGATCCTGCCGCCATATCCCAGGGGTTGAGGCGGACTTCCCAGAACCCATCGAACCGTCCTGCCGCCACGTAACAGAGATCCAAGGCCGCGGATCCTGATCTTCTGAGCCCCTGGGCCTTCAGCGCAAATTTACAGAAATGATCGAGGTTGTTTCGCAGCGTTTCCCTGATGTCGTAGGCAAAGCCTGTCACGAGGAGGCTGCTGTCGAGGGTTGCTGTCCCCGAAACGTGGATAGGTCTGCCGTTCAATTGGGCGCCGCCATGTTCGATGGCCGTGAACAGCTCATCTCGTGAGGGATCATAGATCACACCGAGAATACAACGCCCATGGTACTCGAGTCCGATCGACACGCAGTAGGCCGGGTAACCATGTGCGAAGTTGGTAGTTCCGTCCAATGGATCAATGATCCACAAATAGGGAGAAGGGGCTTGGTCGATACGACCGCGCTCTTCGGCCAAGAAGCGATGGGAAGGAAACCGGTACCGAATATGGTCGATCACGCATTCTTCTGCGGCACGATCGGCATCTGTCACCAGATTGATAGGGTTCTTGTACTCGACGTGAAAACCATGTGAGCTATAGTTGAGAAGGAGCGCTCCGGCTGCTCGACCGGCAGTAACGGCGGTTTCTAGAAGGTTATCCGTGAAAGGTGGTTCAGGGGAAATTGGCACGTAGGATTCTACCATGCCCCGACTTGCGGCCTACAAAAATTGTGCTAGCCTTGTCGGAACAAGCCTTATGATCATGGATCGACAAAGGATTACTTGCTTGCAAAATGAATAATCTAGTAGGCAATGTATTATTTGAATATAGCATCTTGACAAAGATTACAAGCACTGCTATAAAGCAAGCATGCTTTTATATTGGAGTGAATGAGGAGTTGTGGAAGAATTAACGGACATCCTTGTTGGCCTGGAACAACGAATCAATGCTTACAAGACCCGATTCCAGGACTTAGAGAAAAAGCGTCGTCGATTAGATGACGAAATCGCCACCATCAAGAAATACCTTGAGCTTGCGGAGACCCTCTACCGCGTCGAGGCGGACAAAGCCAAGCTCGCCAGCCTGTCAAACCAAATCATTCCCGCTGATGAATCTAAGGGGATTCGGCCTCCGCCGGTAATGGATGTGACCGATCAATCCAGGGAGATTCTTCTTGGACGGAGTAAGTACGTTGGGAAAAGCGTCCCTCAAGCCGCGTACGAAATACTCCGGGAATCCAACCGATCGATGCATGCGAAAGAGCTCGTCCAGCGGTTAGTCGAAGGCGGGTTACAGATCAAAGGGAAGACTCCATTGACTTCGATTGCGACGTCGCTGAAGCGTGACAAGCGGTTCAGAAAAGTCGGCCCCAATACGTTTGAAGCCGTAGACGACATGCTGATCAAGGCTGTGTAGGGTGGTCCTAACTTACAACGGTGAAGGGGGGTGAGACTCTTGGCAACAAAGAAGGCAGCAAAGAAGAAGAAGAAGTAATCACCACCATGATGTGATGCGTCGGAGGTGAGATGCGCTTACCTCCGGCGCACCATCCATAACTAACCTCGGGTAAGACGCTCCAATCCTCTAGATATCAAGAAAAGGATTCGATCCAGCAGTTGAAAAGGCTGCGACCTAGGAAGCGGCCTGAAGTGCCACGGCCGGCTGGAAACGGGACCCGTGCGAGATCGGTCGCGCTCCTTCGACTGCTGGCTCTGCGTTCAGAAGTGCCCACTTCTCCGGCTGCTTGAGGATTTGTTGGACGAGCCGTGTATGGAGTGCGTGTCCCGAGCGGTCCGCGATGATATGGCCGATAAAGGACATCCCGAGAAGAGAGAAGTCGCCGATCAGATCGAGAATCTTGTGACGGACGAACTCATTGTCAAATCGGAGACCAGAGTCATTCACGATGCCTTCTCCCGACAAGACGACCGTGTTATCGAGTGTTCCACCTTTTCCTAGTCCACGAGCCCATAAGGCTTGCACTTCCTGCAAAAATCCGAAGGTTCTTGCTTCAGCGATCTCACTCTCAAACGTACTGACAGTGCAGTTATGTTCATACGTTTGGGCCTTGATGAGTGGATGCTCATAGTGGATTGAATAGGTGATACGTGGAGTAGGAGATGGTTCAATCCGAACCTTCTTTGATCCCTCGGACACTTCTATGGGGGCCATAATCTTGAGAAACGGCTGTTTGCGATCTTGTGGGGCGATTCCTGCGGCTTGAATCAAACGGACGAATGGTGCAGCGCTTCCATCCATGACCGGGACTTCACTAGCCGTGACATCAATGAATACGTTGTCCACGTGGAGCCCTGCCAGCGCCGCCAGCAAATGCTCGATGGTTTGCACCTGGAACCCTCCACCACCGATGGCGGTGCACAGTTCAGTGGGAATCCGATGTTCGATGGAGACGGGGAGATACGCATCGACATCCCCTTGGCGACTCACAAACACCACCCCTGTATCAGGGGGAGCCGGGCGCAGTGTAATGGTTGCGGATTGTCCAGAGTGAAGTCCGACACCAGAACATGTAATCGTCGATGCTAAGGTTTGTTGATTGCGCACAAGTCCTCCCTCGTGTAAATCGTCATGCCTGTACGGTTAAAGCAATGCTTATGCCAATTTCATCATTAAATAATATATTGTTATTAAAGGCAAATATATTGTCAAAGCTGAATGCTTGCTGTATCTAAAAAGACACAAGTGTGTTTTTCAGAAACCCAAATGGACGAAGAAAGAGCCGATACCGTCTGCAGAATTGATAAGTTATAAGAACTAATGCAAGCTCAGAGGTGTACATTATCGATCTACTCCGGTGAGCTCACGCAATCATGAGCCGCTAGACTTATGCAGGTTGCGCGAAGGCAAGATAGACGGTATGCTGCAACACAATGTAGTACCTAAGTTATAGTGCCTAGTATAAATGATTCCGCGAAGTGCTCATCCCAGTAGAAAATTGAGCCTCCGCCAATTGTCTCTATAGGCTTCTAAATAGGACCTGAGAGAACTCCTCTCTCGTTCCAGCTCTCTGCTCACGATCCTCGTCGGTCCAGGCGCTTGCTACATTGATATGAGGCAACAGCAAAAGAGAAAAAATGATGACAAATGCAAGAAGTCGGGTACCCTTGTACCGAGCTACGAACTTGACTGAGAGTACCAGTCGATTTTAGAGGGCATTCGTGGTCAAAAATCGAATGTTCTGCAGGATCGATCAATCCACGATCGCCATCCAAGCATCGCCACGTCCTTTTCCTGGAGCCACTTTCCACCCCAGTGAAAACAGTTCGATTTGGCGGGCACCAACTTATAAAGCGATTGATTGATCAAGTTTGATGATGGTCTCAAACGAGGAGCACAGGACTTTCAAGCTCACACTTGCCGGGATGGAGTCATGCGAGTCACACCATTAGTATGGATCAGTTTCGGCTTGGCGAGCGTGACGCTCAGTATCATGTTGGCCGGCGATTCATTGGTTGACCTAGTGCCCAACCGTGATCGGCAGGTCTTTGAATATCGCCGTGATTTGGCCGAGTCATTGGCCGTCCAGTATTCGGCATTGGCGGAGCACGATCAGGTCGATACAATCAAGCTTGCGATGGAGATGTTGGCCAAGCGTAATAGCGACATCCTATCACTGGCGCTCCTACTCAAGAACGGCGAGAGCATCGTGGAAGTTGGGAATCACGCTCAATCCTGGGTACAGCCATCCGGTGACCACTCGACGCTCCAATTTCTACAAGTCCCGATCTTTTCCGGCGATCAACCCTGGGGTGTCCTCCAAGTCGCATTTCGGCAGACTGACGTGTCAGCCCTAGAACGCTTTCTAACGGATCCGTGGGTTCGGTTCCTGGCCTTTGTCACTGTCATGGCATTTATCGGTTATCTCTTGTTGATGAAACGGACTCTACGTCAACTGGATCCTTCCGGGATTGTTCCCACTCGGGTGAAAGCTGCGCTCGATGCGCTGACGCAGGGTGTGGTCATGATCGATACACAAGATTTGATTGTGCTAACCAATGACGCATTCAGCCACGCAGTCGGCAAGCCCCTCAAAGCGTTGATCGGAACCGATCTCGGGTCCCTCTCCTGGGCACCCGTCGATTCATCGGGTGCATTGATGGTGCATCCCTGGACCAGATCAATTATGGATAGGGAGCCCCAGGACAACAGTACCCTTCTACTGGCTCTTCCCGATGGTGAAAAGAGGAAATTCATCGTCAATACCGTGCCGATTATGGATGATGGATCCACCGTGAGAGGTGCATTGGTCTCCTTTCACGATGTGACGGAGCTTGATCGGGCCAATGCTCAACTCAAGGAAGCAAACAGTGAATTGGAGGCATCGAGGGTCCAGATTTTACAGAAAAACCAGGAGCTTGAGACGACGAACACAAATTTACATGTCGAGATGGATCAGCGAAAAAAAGCTGAGGCCGAAAAGGAAAAGTTATACCAGCAACTTATGAATGCTTCACGTCAAGCCGGAATGGCTGATGTAGCCTCAAGCGTGTTGCATAACGTAGGAAACGTCCTGAACAGCATCAATGTGTCGACCGATACCCTCCTGAAAACACTCAAAAAGCCGATGGTGGGGGACGTGTGTCGGATAGCATCGATGTTCCATGAACATCAGGGTAATCTACAGGAATTCTTGACGGCTGACCCGAAGGGCAAACAAATCCCATCCTATCTTGGGTTGGTGGCCGAATCACTGAGTGGGAGCCATCAGGCGATCCAAGGTGAGCTCGATTCCCTTGTGAAAAAAGTGGATCACATTAAGCAAGTGATCCTGTCCCAGCAAGATATTGCGCGCGCGGGAAATATTCGCGAACCCGTCTCGAGTGAAGACTTGATGGAACAGGCGTTGTTGATGGCCTTACCGGAACCAGAAAAATATCACATCCAAATCGTCAGAGAGTACAGCCCGGTCCCAACCATCATGACGGATCGTCATCAAGTTTTGCAGGTGTTGGTCAATCTGATCACGAACGCCAAGAATGCCATGGTCGAGCACTCAGAAACCACACGCCACTTAACGTTGCGCACCGGCGTATTTTCAGACCACTACTCTTTCGCCCGATTTGAAGTGGTTGATACCGGAGGTGGGATCAAGCCAGAGAATCTTTCGAAGCTGTTTACTCAAGGCTTTACGACGAGAAAGGCCGGTCATGGGCTTGGACTGCACAGCGCCGCCATCGTCGCGAAGAATCTCGGCGGCGCGCTGCATGCGCAGAGCGCAGGCGAAGGACAGGGCGCGACCTTCACGTTAGATCTCCCAATGGTCCCATTGGAGGTGGCCGCATGACGGATAATCAGCATGCTGATAATCGGCGTATCCTGGTGATCGATGACAATGTCAGCATCCACGATGATTTTCGGAAAATTTTAGCGCCGCCAGCTGAGTCAGATTCACTCAGTCAAGCTCGTGCGGCATTGTTCGGGGAAGCCCCGACCCTCCCGACGCAAGTGCACTACGACCTGGATTATGCGAGTCAGGGGCGGGAAGGATTCGGTCTTGCTCAAAGTGCCCATCAAGCCGGCCATCCCTATGCCTTGGCCTTCGTGGATATGCGCATGCCGCCGGGATGGGATGGCCTGGAAACGATCGAACACCTTTGGTATGTCGATCCTGAGATACAAATCGTCATTTGCTCGGCCTACTCCGACCATCCATGGGAAGATGTGAGTCGTCGAATCGGAGAAACCGACAAGCTCCTGATTCTCATGAAACCGTTCAACAGCATAGAAGTCATTCAGTTGGCCAACTCATTGACGAAGAAATGGAATCTGGCCCGCTCGGTCAAGCAACAAATTGAATGTCTTGCCCTGAACGTGACGCAGCGAACGGCTGAATTGCGGGACGCCAATGAGCGGCTGCAAGCGCATGTTGCCAGCCGTGCAGGGGAGAGTGGCTCGACTCAGCCGGAAGGCGAGATGACGGCTGCCTTTCACCAGAAGGAAGAGTTCTTGGCCATTATGAGTCATGAAATCTTCCAGCCTATGAACGACCTCGTCGGCAAGGTCGCGCTTCTGCTCAACAGCACCCTCAATCCTGAGCAGCGGGAACACCTGGCGACCGTCGAGCGTTGTGCCCATGATGTTCTGTCCCTCCTGGGTGATATGCATGAGTTCATGGCACCTCGAACACAAGAAACCCGGGTCGGAGAATCGCAAAGGCGAGGATGAGCTTCCTCACGAACGGCAAGGTATGAATGACCATGAGCCAGGGAAATAGGAACTTGCGAATCTTGGTGGTGGACGACAACCAGGCAATTCACGAGGACTTTCGAAAAATCCTTCAGGTACAACCCGAAGAGGAAAGCTTTCATCAGGCGCGGGCAGCACTCTTCGGGGAGGTGCCGCTGGTTCAGGCCCTTGAGCGGTTTGAGCTGGATTACGCCGATCAAGGACAGGCTGCGCTGGCACTGGTACAGATGGCCCGCCGGGAGGGACGGCCGTATGCGGTGGCATTTGTCGATATGCGGATGCCGTCTGGGTGGGATGGGTTGGAAACGATCGAACGGCTCTGGAAAGCCGATGGAAGGCTGCAAGTGGTGATCTGTACGGCCTATTCGGATCATTCGTGGGCAGAGATTGCGGCACGTTTAGGAACGAGCGATCGGTTCCTCATATTACGGAAACCGTTTGATGCCATCGAGGTTCAGCAGATCGCTGCATCACTGACGCGGAAATGGGAATTGGGCCGCGACATCCGTCTGCAAATGGAAGATCTTGTTGCACAGGTCAATGCTCGCAATCGGGAACTCCAGGCCACGAACCAGCGATTGGAACAACAAGTCGAGGCTCGGACTGCTGAACTTCAGCAACGTCATGATGAGTTACAGCGTACGGTTGAGGCACTGAAAGAGGCGAAGGCGGCGGCAGACCATGCCAATCAGGCCAAGTCACAGTTTTTGGCCCGGATGAGTCATGAGATCCGGACGCCGATGAACGCCATGTTTGGCATGAATGAGCTGCTTCTCTCCACCTCCTTAACCGATCAGCAGCGCCACTTTGTTCAAACCATTGATAAGAATCGTGAGCAGCTGCTTCAGATCATCAATGACATCCTCGACCTGTCCAAGATCGAAGCAGGCAAGATGGACCTCCACATAGCGGGGTTCGACTTGATGACAACCGTACAGGATGTGGTGGATCTCTTCCTTGAATCCACGCGACGAAAGGAACTCAGCTTGGAATGTCAGATCGACCCTGAGTTACCTGCTATGTGGCGAGGGGACGCGGTACGTTTCCGGCAGATTCTGACCAATTTGGTAGGGAATGCCGTGAAATTTACAGAACGCGGTGGCATCTTGATTCATGTTGAACGCATTGAAGATAACCAAGACAACGCCTTATTCAAAATCACGGTGTGCGATACCGGGATCGGCATCGCTCTTGATGCACAGCAGAAGATCTTCGACCCCTTTGCACAGGCGGATGGATCGATGACAAGGCGATTCGGCGGAACTGGGTTGGGGCTCGCGATCGTCAAACGATTAGTCTCCTTAATGGGAGGAGACATTGGCCTCACCAGTATCCCAGGAAAGGGGTCCACGTTTTGGTTTACGGTCCGTCTTGATAAACAGGCCATGAGTGAAAGAGTTGGAGGAGCACGCAGGCAGCTGGATCAGTGCGCGACGCCAGACCTATTCATCAATCGGAGTCCCACTATCAATCCTATCAAGCCACGATCGCGTGCGCGGATCCTCCTGGCGGAAGACAATCCGACGAATCAAGAAGTCTTCCTGCGCATGCTAGAGATATGTGGCGAAGCGGCCGATGTGGTCAGTACGGGTAGAGAAGTGATCGACGCGCTCGATCGGTCTCAGTACGACTTGATTCTGATGGACTGCGAGATGCCCGAAATGGATGGGTTAACGGCGACCACAGAAATTCGCCGACGAGGACTGACGAGGGCAGACGGCAAGCCGGTTCCGATCATCGCTCTGTCAGGTTATGCAGTCGGTAATTATCAGGCTGCCTGTCTGGCAGGTGGCATGGATGGTTTTCTGTCGAAACCGGCGGGGTTGAAGGAGATTCGAAATGTGCTGAGCCAATGGTTGCCCGCGATCGAGTCACGCGCCGCGTAGCACGTATGACAGCTGGTTCACCGAGGTTGAGGTAGGCATGAGTGCTGAAATCACAGGCAGTCATCAAGGCCGCCGTATCTTGGTCGTTGATGATAATAGATCCATACACGAAGACTTTCGGAAGATCCTTCAACCAGATAGCGAGGCTCAATCGCTGGATGAAGCACGTGCATCACTATTCGGTAGCGAGCCTCTTTTGAAGGCACTCGTGCAATTCGACTTGGACTATGCCGATCAGGGGCAATCTGCATTGGCATTGGTTCAACTGGCCCGCCTGGAGGGGCGGCCGTATGCCATGGCGTTTGTAGACATGCGCATGCCGCCTGGCTGGGATGGGTTGGAGACGATCGAGCATCTATGGGCTGCCGACCAGGAGATCCAGACCGTGATCTGCACGGCCTATACAGACCATTCGTGGGACGACATCATTCAGCGACTTGGCCACGATGATCGTCTACTGATTCTGCAGAAGCCGTTCTCGTCCATAGAAGTGTCTCAATTAGCGGCTTCCCTAACCAGAAAGTGGGACTTAGCGCGTCAGGCGAGGCAACGTTTGGAGGCCGCTGAAGCGGCCAATGTCGCGAAGTCTCAATTCTTGGCCAATATGAGCCATGAGATCCGCACCCCCATGAATGGGATCATCGGAATGAGCGAACTCCTGATGCGGACCACCCTAGACGACAAGCAACGTCGATATATGGAGACCTTGCACAAGTCTGGAATGGCTCTGCTGCAAGTGATCAATGACATTCTGGATATTTCGAAGATCGAGGCGGGTAAACTGACTCTCGAAGTGATCGCATTCGATTTACGTCAGCTTGTAAACGATGTCATGGAACTCTTCTCCGGTCCGGCGGAGGCCAAGGGATTGAAGCTGACCGCGGTTTTGCCTGAAATGTTGCTCCCGGAATATGAAGGTGATCCTGTCCGTATCCGGCAGATGTTGACCAACCTGATCGGCAACGCCCTCAAGTTTACGACGCAGGGTCGGATCACGCTTCACATCACGGTGGACGCAGATTCGGTCAGCAACACGACGTTGTGTCTACAAGTCCAGGATACTGGAATTGGAATTGAGCCGGCAGTGCAGGAAAAACTCTTTACGCCGTTCACGCAAGCGGACGGCTCTACCACACGAAAATACGGCGGAACGGGGCTTGGCCTGGCCATCGTGAAGCAACTGGCCCAATTGATGGGCGGGATGGTGGGTGTCGAAAGCGTGCTTGGGCAGGGCTCGACGTTTTGGTGCACGATTCAACTGAAGAAACCAGCCCCCCAAGCGCTGTTCACAAAAGCGGGCTAACTTATCATCTTCAAAATCTGAGGAAGATGTCTCGTGGCGATGGATGATACCAATCGGCGCATTCTCGTCGTGGATGATAATCCGTCGATTCATAACGACTTCCGGAGAATCCTTCAATTCGAGACAGAATTGGAGACCTTGGAACTGGCGCGCTCCGCGCTGTTCGAGGAATCGATCCCTCTCCCATCTCACGAGCCGTTTGAGGTCGATTGTGTCGATCAAGGTCAGGTGGCGGTGGCCATGGTCCAGAGGGCATGCAAAGAGGGACGACCGTATGCCGTTGCATATGTCGATATGAGGATGCCGCCCGGATGGGACGGATTGGAAACTATCGAACACCTCTGGAAGGTCGATGCCAGGCTGCAGGTTGTCATCAGCACGGCCTATTCTGATCAGCCTTGGGACGAAATCAGAGAACGGATAGGCAGAACCGACAAGTTGTTGATCCTGCAGAAGCCATTTAACGGTATCGAAGCCTTACAACTGGCCACCGCGCTTTGCCGGAAATGGGATCTGGCCAATAAAGCTACCGGACAACTGAATGAGTTGAGTCGCCTGGTTGAGGAACGCACCGCGGACCTCCAACGTGCGAACCAGCAGCTCAGCGAATTCAATAGCGCATTGACGCGAACCGTGGCGAACCTTGAAGCAGCACAAACAGAAATCCTTCGGCAAAACGGTGAGTTGGAGCGACTGGCCTCGCGCGATCCGCTCACCGGATGTTTGAACCGTCGCGCGTTTTACGCAGCGTTCGAGAAAGCCTTCGGCGAGGGCCGCGAACAGGGCCATGAACTGTGCTGTCTGATGGTCGACATCGACCATTTTAAGCGCGTGAATGACCAATACGGACATGCCATTGGAGATCAGGCCATCCAAGCGGTCGCCAGCTGTCTCTCTGCTGGTTTACGGTTGACTGATACGGTTGGGCGGTACGGAGGAGAAGAGTTCTGCCTCATGTTCACGCGTACGACGTTGGCCGAGGCTTCTGACCTGGCGGAACGTTTGCGGATTCGTGTCTCAATGGAGGCTGGCGGCAGAGTACGAGTGACATCTGGCTTGACGCTTACGGTGAGTATTGGAGTGTCGAACAGTGCCTTAGGAGCACGGACTCCTTTGGAGCTGATCGATCAAGCAGACAAGGCGCTCTACGCTGCCAAAGAGGCTGGCCGGAATTGTGTCATGGCGATGGACTTGTTGGTCCCAGGGCTCAATCCTTCCGAGCAACTGGAACTTCAGGTGCGCCGTGTCACTCCTCGCTCAAGTTCACCGACGGGATGATAAGCCATCCTGCTATGCGTGTTGAGATGGGCGAGTGCAAGGATGATCAAATACCACTGTTCCATCGATCCTGCCCGATACGCCAAGGCTTCTGAGCCTCTTCTTGAATCCAAGAAGTGTATCAAGAAGTGTATAATGATGGTGGATGACACGCCTCTTCAGCCATTTTCAATCCTCGGTCGGCGCTAAAGTAGTAATGGCCCTGAGCGGGCTCGGCCTTGTCAGCTATGTCATCTTCCACATGTTGGGAAATCTTCAAGTATTTGAAGGACCCCATGCACTCAATAGCTACGCGGCAGTTCTCCGTGATATGCCGATCCTGCTATGGGCAGCTCGCATCGGATTACTGGGCACTGCGGTTATTCATGTCGTGCTGGCTATCCGTCTGAGCTTGCATAACCGTCGTGCTCGTCCGGTGGCCTATGCCATCCATGGGTATCGCTACGCGTCCATTGCCTCTCGAACGATGGCGGCATCCGGAATTGTGTTGGTGCTCTTTATCGTCTTCCATCTGCTGCATCTGACGGCCGGCGTCTTCGATCCTTCGTCTGCCGATCGCATCGACGCGGAAGGTTATCGCGATGTCTACGGCAAGCTGATTCATGCCTTTCAGAACCCACTCTTTGTCATGATCTACTTCGTGGGACAGGTGGGGCTCGTCTTTCATCTGAGCCATGCCGTTTCCAGTAGCTTACAGACCCTTGGGCTCGAACATGCGGCGCTGAATCGACTGTTCAAGGCCGCCGGTCCTTCGGTCGCACTGTTGGTGGTTCTTGGCAATGTTGCCATCATCCTCGCAATCTTCTTGGGGATCGTGCGGTGATCACGAAGCTTGACTCAAGAATTCCATCCGGGCCATTGGAAAGCAAATGGGACCGGCATCGGTTCAGCGAAAAACTGGTCAGTCCCAATAACAAACGCAAACTGACGGTCATTGTGGTTGGGACCGGCCTCGCCGGCGCCAGTGCGGCGTCGACCTTGGGACAACTCGGCTATCAGGTGGAGTGCTTTTGTTTCCACGACAGCCCGCGTCGCGCGCACAGCATTGCGGCACAAGGGGGAATCAACGCGGCAAAGAACTATCAGGACGACGGAGATAGTGTGGGCCGACTGTTTTATGACACGATCAAAGGGGGAGATTTTCGCTCGCGCGAAGCGAACGTCTATCGACTCGCTCAAATCAGCACGCAAATCATCGATCAGTGTGTGGCGCTCGGCATCCCGTTCGCCAGGGAATATGGGGGGCAGTTGGCGAACCGGTCATTTGGGGGCGTCCAAGTCGCTCGTACCTTTTACTGTCGAGGACAGACTGGGCAGCAGCTGCTCTTGGGCGCCTATTCGGCGCTTTGTTGGCAGATTGAACGCGGTCAGGTCACGATGCGTCCGCGTACTGAAATGATCGACCTGATCGTGGTCGACGGGCGGGCTCGGGGCATTGTGGTTCGAGATTTGGTCACCGGACGTATCAGTGTCCACACTGCTCATGCGGTCGTGCTTGCGACGGGCGGGTACAGCAATGTGTACTATCTCTCGACCAATGCGAGTGGGAGTAATGTGACGGCCACATATCGCGCGTGGAAACAAGGGGCGGCATTTGCTAATCCGTGCTTTACGCAGATCCACCCGACGGCGATCCCACCTGGTGACGCCTATCAAGCGAAGTTGACACTCATGTCCGAGTCGCTTCGCAATGATGGACGCTTGTGGGTGCCAACGATGCCGGCGGATACTCGCTGTCCGCGTGATATTTCGGAAGGAGAGCGCGATTATTTCCTGGAGCGCCGGTATCCGCGATTTGGGAATCTCGCTCCACGGGACATCGCGTCACGTGCGGTGAAGGCAGTGTGCGACGAAGGTCGTGGCGTCGGTCCAAGCGGCCACGGTGTGTACCTCGATTTCGCCGGTGTGATCGAACAACAAGGGTTCGATGTGGTGCGCGAACGCTATGGCAATCTCTTCGAAATGTATCACCGGATTACGGGGGAAGATGCCTATCACGCACCTATGCGAATCTATCCAGCGCCCCATTACACCATGGGAGGACTCTGGGTGGATTACAATCTGATGAGCACGATCCCTGGACTCTTTGTGATTGGGGAAGCCAACTACGCGGATCATGGGGCCAATCGGCTGGGAGCCAGCTCCTTAATGCAAGGACTGGGAGATGGCTATTTCATCCTCCCTTATACGATCGGCCATTATTTGGCGACTGCGAAGCTCCCACCTGTTGCAGACGATCACGCGGAGGCCCGCGAGGCGCATCATCGTGTGACGAGTCGAATCACGCGCCTATTGGCTGCGAAGGGACGTCGTACGGCTGCCTCGTTTCACCGAGAGGTCGGAGCACTGTTGTGGAATCACTGCGGCATGTCTCGCAATGAAACAGGGTTGAATCTGGCGCTCAAGTCGATCCCGACGCTTCGGGAGGAGTTTTGGCGTGACGTCGTCGTTCCGGGAACAGGTGACTCCTTCAACCAGGAGCTAGAGTATGCCGGACGAGTGGCGGATTATCTGGAATTCGCCGAACTGCTCTGTCACGACGCGTTGCATCGCCAGGAATCATGCGGAGCGCACTTCCGCGAAGAACATCAGACGGGAGCTGGCGAACCCAAACGGGATGACGCCCGCTTCGCGCACGTGGCGGCATGGGAGTATCGGGAAGGAACGATTCCTATCTTGCATAAAGAGCCGCTGGCCTTTGAATTCGTGCAGCCGACGACGAGAAGTTATCAATAAGGGTGTGAATCGTATTTCGTGAAGCGCAAAACGAGAAGCCCGAGTAGGTCATGAATTTTACATTAAGAATCTGGCGGCAGCGAGGCCCCAACGATAGAGGCCGATTTGCGACGTACGAAGCTTCTGATGTGAGCCCAGGGATGTCGTTCCTTGAAATGCTCGACGGCGTCAATGAGAGATTGTTAGTCAACGGAGAAGAGCCCGTGGCATTCGAACATGATTGTCGCGAAGGAATCTGTGGAAGTTGCGCACTGGTCATCAACGGCATCCCACATGGTCCAGACCGTGGCATCACCACTTGCCAGTTATACATGCGAAGATTTCCTGATGGGGCCAGCATCACGATCGAGCCGTGGCGAGCCAAGGCCTTCCCGATCGTCAAAGACTTAGTGGTCGATCGCAGTGCCCTGGATCGGATCATGCAAGCCGGCGGGTACATCTCCGTCAATACCGGTGGGGCGGTGGACGGGAATGTCCTGCTCATCGGGAAAGGTCAGGCTGAAACCGCGATGGATGCGGCGTCATGCATCGGTTGTGGGGCTTGTGTGGCAGCCTGTAAGAATGCCTCAGCCATGCTCTTCGTAGCCGCAAAGGTTTCCCACTTGACGCTCTTGCCGCAAGGGAAACCAGAACGGGCAGATCGTGTGAGCGCAATGATTGAAGCCATGGACCGAGAGGGCTTTGGGTCTTGTGGCAATCAGTATGAATGTGAGGCGGTCTGTCCGAAAAGCATTAGCGTACGGTTCATTGCCACCCTCAATCGCGAATACCTTCGTGCCGGCATCGTGGAATCCGCTCTTCCGAGTGAGCCGGAGTCTCCACACGCGGAGTCCGTCTAGCGGAACTGCTCTCGATATGGTGTCCCTCCATTTCAATCACATCACGGCATGAAACGGTTCTGGCAACCGATTTTCTCCAGATGGCAATCAGCTTGACTGTGCGAGAAAGGCCTTTATAGTGCCATTAGGGAGAAGTATTGGTGAAGGCTGGCTGTGGATAGTATCGAATGCATCGCCAAATAGTTTGCCCACAATGTCGAGAGAGTGGTGCGCTGTCTGTGCCGCCACAGTCGCCGCGTGAGTTTATTGCCACGCTGATCTGGATGGCGCCGTTCGAGTGCCAGCACTGCTTTCATCGGTTTCTTGCCCGTCGCCTGAGTACGGTCAGGTCGTCGCGCTCCATTGAACGTGAACGCCGCGAACATCTCCGTATCCCGGTCAAGCTCTGCCTCTCGTTTTCAGGAGGGAAAGTCAGAGGCGAAGGTACTGTGATGGATCTGTCTCTAGGCGGGTGTGTTATCAAGAGTGAGACGCGCGTGCGTGTTGACGATATTTTCTATCTGGAGATCATCCTTGTCGAGAACGAGCCTCCTATCGAGGTCGCCGCGATGGTGCGGTCGATCAGTGAACGTGGGATTGCATTCAAGTTCCTGCGAAAGGCTCAAGAGAACAAGCGGCTGCTGACGTTCATCCACACTCGTGCCCGCTCCACCTCTTCCATTCTCTTGAAGGCCGTCGAACCGACGAGTGCCAGCCAGACTCAATCTCCGTGACTAGGTGGGTGTCTCCCACGAAGACGGCAGCGGATAGTCGGTAATCAACCGCTCGTGTTCAACAAGGTCGAACGGCTGGATCGTCAGGTCCTGTCGATCCATCGGCTCCGCGCATGATGCAGAACAGAGTACGTCAATCACGGCTTGTGCTTTTTCGACGGTCGAAAACCGGCACAAGCCATGTTCTGGCATGTTGGAGGAGGGGTGCCAGAAAGCAAGGTCGATCGCGCTGCCTTGGTAGATTCCCAGGGTCCTGTGTCGGACTTGAAACCCGTCTGTTCCCTCGAACGCTTTCTTGCTAGGCATACAACCTCTTGACCGACATATCTAAATGATTGTCCCAATGGTAGCATGATGGCGCGAGGAGAAGACACTGCATCCGGCATGGTTCAAGGAGGGAATGATGGAGCGCACCTGGTGGAGAACGACGGCAATTACCATGGCGATGATGACCCTTTTAGTTGCGTCGGGCTGTGGCTACAACGATCTGCAAGGATTAGACGAGGATATCAAGGCGGCGTGGAGTGAGGTGATCAACCAGTATCAGCGTCGTGCGGATCTTATTCCCAATCTTGTCGCGACCGTCAAAGGGTACGCGGCTCACGAAAAAGAGACTCTTGAAGGAGTCGTGAACGCCCGAGCCAAAGCCACGGGCATTCACGTGACGCCAGAAGTGCTGAAAGATCCTGCAGCGTTTGAAGTCTTTCAGCAGGCTCAAGCCGGTCTGACATCGGCGTTGGGGCGACTGATCGCGATCGCCGAAAATTACCCGAACCTCAAGGCCGATCAAAACTTCAGGGATCTCCAGAGTCAGCTGGAAGGAACGGAAAATCGGATTACGGTGGCTCGGAAGCGATACATCGATCGCGTTGCAGCGTACAACAAAATGGTTCGATATTTCCCGACCAACCTCACGGCCAAGTTCTTGCTGAATTTGGAAGAGCGGCCCAACTTCACGGTGGCCGATGAGAGCGCAGTGGCCAAGCCGCCTGAAGTCAAGTTTTGAATCGACGGTGAGGCGGAGAAGAAGTTGATAAGACATAGAATCAGCCGCCTCGCATTGTGCTGTTACCTGACGGGTGCAACGTTCTCGTCAACCATCCCGGCCGCTGCGCTCGATGTTCCAGAGTTGACTGGACGAGTCGTCGATCTAGCCCATGTCATACCGACATCCACGGTAGAGTCACTGACGACTCGACTGGCGACGCATGAGGCACAATCGAGTAACCAAGCTGCTGTCTTGATCATTCCTTCTCTCGAAGGCGATTCGATCGAAGAATTCTCCCACCGCGTGGCAACGACCTGGAAGCTCGGTCAGAAGGGTACGGACAACGGCGTGATCTTGTTAGTGGCGATCGGGGAACGCAAAGTTCGGATCGAAGTCGGGTATGGATTGGAAGGAGTGTTGACCGACGCCCGATCGGCCCAGATCATCAGAAATGAGATTGTGCCTCGCTTCCGCGCCGGTGATATGGCGGGCGGAGTTACGGAGGGAGTCGGTGCCATCTTGAAGACCATTGAGGGGACCTACAAGGCATCGGAACGAGTGGATTCTCAGCAGGATAACGACATGATGGCACAGGTTATGGTAGCCGTCATGGTGGGACTGGTTGTCGGGCTCATCTTCATGAACGTCCATAAGTTCGTAGGGCCGTTGGCTGGTGCAGGGATCTCGACACTGCTTGCTCCTTGGCTTATGCCGGCGCTCCTTGCAAGCGGGGTGACGTTTCTTCTGTTGCTGGCCATCGGAGCATCGAAAAGCGGAGGTAGAACTGCGCAGTACCGAGGGTTGGATGATTGGATCTGGTACAGTAGTCGGGGCGGTGGATGGGGCGGAGGATCATTCGGAGGGGGCGGAGGATTCGGTGGTGGGTTTAGCGGGGGAGGGGGCGATTTCGGAGGAGGAGGGGCGAGTGGAAACTGGTGAGAAACTGCAACTCACGGCCGATGAGCGTGAACGAGTAAGTCTGGCCGTGCATGCAGCGGAACAAGGGACCAGTGCTGAGATCGTTCCCATGATCGTAAGCCGGTCCGGGCTCTATCGAGAGGCGCAGTATCGCACTGGGTTACTCTTCTCACTCTTGGCGCTCACGATCATGCTCACCACCGAAATACTGTGGCTCCCCTGGGGATGGCATGCCTCCAACGCGGCTTGGCTGGTATTGATGACCATGTTGGCCTACGGTGTGGGCGCATGGTTGGGGACTCGGGTTCCATTCATTCGCCTGCTCACGTCGACAGATAGGATGCGCCATAAAGTAAGGCTTCGGGCTGAACGAGCGTTCGCCAAGCATGCGATCGCCCGGACTCGTGAGGGCGCTGGAGTACTGATCATGGTGTCGCTTTTGGAGCATCAGATTTACGTGTTGGCGGATCAACCCTTGTTTCAACGAGTTCCGGTAGAGCGGTGGGCTTTGGTCGCAGAGACTGCTATCAACCGATTGAAAACAGGCGATATTGTCGGAGGGTTATGTCAAAGCATTCAGGCATGTGGTGTGCTGCTTGCCGACGTCTGTCCGGGTCGTCCCGGCGACAATCCCAATGAATTATCGAATGAATTAGTCCACGAGCCGTAAAGATTCCTCTTCCAGTCCACAAGGCACTCAATAAAAATCCAGTTCCAACCGATAGATAAGAGACTCGGCGTGACCGTTCGGCTAGGCTGGACCAATACGGATAAGAAGGAGGGAGTCTCGCTATGTGGAAGCAAGATGAGACGGTTGGGGCGGAAGAGGACCGAGAGCGGGAACGGGATCGGGAACGAGAAAGAGAGCGAGAACGGTGGATGGAAGACAGACGTAGTTCATTAAAGGGTGGTGCCTCCCTTCCTGAGGAGGTGGCCTTCGTTGGGAAGGATGTTGAGTTCAAAGGTGTGATCACGTATTCCGGCACCGTCCGGATCGACGGAGCTTTAGACGGGGAAATCCATACCGACGGCGGCCTACTCGTGGGGCCAGAGGCGGTGCTGAAAGCCAAGGTGACGGCCGGGACCGTGGTCTGTCATGGAAACATCACTGGGGACATTGTAGCGACGAATCAGATCGTGCTCTGTGCTCCGGCTGTCGTGCAAGGCAGCTTGACGGCCCCAGTGCTGTCGATGGAGGAAGGCGTCGTGTTTAACGGTACCCTGGAGATGAAACCACAAGCCAAGGTCGAGGGGTTACGTGAAGTGGGACCGTATGTCGGAACGACATCCAATCGTCCTCAGATTCGACTCGCGGCGTAGACGGCCTTATTGAAAGACTCCTGGCGTGAAATGCAACAAGCGCCAGGAGTCGGTCACCATCGGTTTGAGCCTTCAGTGCTTGCGAATCACTCGACGACCAACTGTTAGCCTGACCGCCTTTACCGACTCCATAGACGCCTTGCGGGCGTTCCGCTAGAATCCGGTCCATGTCTGAGCCCACCGCTTCGACTGGTGCTCCACCTAAGCTCCAGGATGAGAATCAATCAGTCGTGAAAGCGGCTGGGATGATCGGGGTCGCCACATTTTCCAGCCGCATCCTCGGATTTATCCGTGACATGGTCCTGGCTGGCCTCTTCGGGGCCACACCCGCTGCGGACGCCTTTTTCGTGGCCTATCGGATTCCGAACTTACTCCGCGAACTCTTTGCCGAAGGTTCAATGTCCGCCGCCTTCATTCCAGTGTTTACCGAGTATCACACACTCAAGTCGAAACAGGATGCGTGGGAGCTGGCGAGCGCAGCCTTTACGACGCTGCTGACGATAGTGACGGGAGTCACCCTGATAGGGATTCTCGGGGCCCCATGGATCGCGTGGCTCATTGGTTGGGGGTTCCATGATGATCCGGAGAAAATGACCTTGACCGTCGTGCTCACACGAGTCATGTTCCCATACCTCGTTTTCATTAGTCTCGCTGCCTTAGCGATGGGGATCTTGAATTCTCTCCGAGCCTTTGCCGCACCGGCGTTTTCTCCGGTGTTTTTCAATATCTTCATCATCGGGTGCTCTCTGTTTCTTGCTCCAGTCATGCCGGAGCCCATCCTCGGTGTCGCTATCGGCGTCGTCGCCGGCGGCGCTGCCCAGTTTGCCATGCAGTTGCCAGGGCTCAAGTCTCGCGGAATGTTATTCGGATTCAAATTTCATCCAGGCCATCCTGGTGTGCTGAAGGTCGGCCGGCTGATGATTCCGTCGCTGCTCGGTTTATCAGTGACCCAAATCAATATCACCGTGAGCACGATTCTGGGATCGTTTTTTGCCGGTGGCCCGACCTACTTATTTTATGGCATGAGACTGATCCAGTTTCCACTTGGGATTTTCGGTGTGGCCTTGGCCACGGCTATTCTGCCGACATTATCGGCACAAGCAGCGCGAGGGGCACTGGACGAACTGCGTACGACCCTTGGGTTTGGTTTGCGGATGATTTTGTTCATCATCCTCCCAGCGATGGTGGGGTTGATCTTGTTGCGCACACCGATCGTGCACCTGTTCTTCGAGCACGGGACGTTTACCGCGCATGATACGGCTGAAACGGCTTTTGCAGTTCTGTGCTATGCGTTGGGCCTCTGGGCATTCGGCGGGGTGCGCATTATTGTGTCGGCGTTCTATTCCATGAAGGATACAACCACACCAGCTATCTCGGCGGCGATTGCAGTGGTGGCGAATATCCTGCTTTCAGTGGTCCTGATGTCCCATCTTGGGGCAGCAGGATTGGCTCTGGCCACGGCCCTGGCCGCGATGATCAACGGCGGAATTCTCGTGGTCATTTTGAATCGTCGACTGGGGGGCGTCGAGTGGAACTTGGTCATTCGCTCGGCCGGCCGAGTGTTGGTGAGCTGTGTCCCGATTGCCTTGGCCTGTTGGTGGGTGGCTGGTGCGGAGATATGGATGCATCCAGCCGAGTGGATCGAAAAGTCTGCGATGCTCGCGGTCGCGATTGGATTAAGTGTCGGCGGGTATCTTGGAGTGCACGCGTGGTTTCGATCGGAGGAACTCGGTGTCGTGTGGAGTATGGTACAGAAAAAACTTGGCAGATTGGCAAGATAACGAGGGGCGACGCATGCCGCATGTGATGATCTTTCAATCACCTTGGGGATGGATGGGGGTGGCTGAATCGTCAAAAGGGATTCACACCATCGTCTTGCCGAAACGGTCGAAGCGAGCCGTCGAATCCGATCTCAGCGCACAGTCCCATGAGCCAGTGCAACCGGGAGGGTCGGCTCGACTGGAGGCTGCCCGTCGGCAGCTACTGGACTATCTAGCGGGGAAACGGAACACGTTCGATGTGCCGCTGGATTTTTCATATGGAACATCGTTCCAACGGCAGGTGTGGCGGACGTTACAACGAGTACCGTACGGCAAGCTCCGATCGTATCAGTGGATTGCAGCGCGAGTGGGTGGACCGAACTATGCTCGTGCGGTGGGTAACGCGGTTGGAGCGAATCCCCTGCCGATCATGATTCCTTGTCATCGGATTGTTGCGCACGATGCCTCACTCGGCGGATTCTCGGGAGGACTTTCGATGAAACGGAGACTGCTATTCCTTGAGGGAACATTGACACAACTCCAACGGGGTCGGCCTAATCGATGAAAGCGGTCATCCAGCGTGTGACCAGTGCGTCGGTTGAAGTCGATGGACAACTCGTTGGGAGGATTCAGCATGGTGTGATGGTCTTGCTAGGTGTCGCAAAAGGCGATGATGAATCAGACGTACGTTACGTGGTCGACAAGATCAGAAATCTCCGCATTTTTTCAGATGATTATGGCAAGATGAACCACTCTCTCACAGACGTGGGTGGTACCGTGCTCTTGGTCTCTCAGTTCACGCTCCTGGGCAGCACCGCGAATGGGCGCCGACCGAGTTTTGACGAAGCCGCTTCGCCTGACCAAGCCAAGTACCTATATGAACAGGTGGCCCAGTGGTTACGGGAAAATGGGACGACGGTCGAAACGGGAGTCTTTGCGGCTCATATGCAGGTCGCTTTGGTGAACGACGGCCCTGTAACCTTTATGGTGGACAGTCGGCAGGGACATTAGCCTGGCTCAAGATTGAGCCGCTCATCTCCGATAGAATTCCCGAGAGCAGGAAACGGTTCGAGTTGGGATCTGGTATACTGAGCTCAAGTGGTCTCGAGCTCGCAGGAGGTGGCGATGGGTACTCCCGTTCCTCAACGTCATCCGCTTCGGCAACTCTTCGGCGCGTTGACCGAGAAAAGTTTCACGGAGCACCTGGGTTGGCCTGACGCCAAAGTCACTTCCTATGTCTCCGATCTATTGATCAATTTTACCCACACGGATCAGCTCTATAAGATCAGAAACCGGGATGATCAACCGGTCGATACGGTGATGGATCTGTTGTTTGAATCGGAAACCATGCTCGAAGCGCAATCGTTGGATCGAGAGCGGGATGTTCATCGCCATATCGGAGACTTCACGCTCTTCATGGCTGGATTGTTTCCTGAGTACCTACGACGGCTCAAGACGACCGGGCTCGTTTATCACAAGGATTTCCTCGTCGACTATGTGAAGACGGGTAAGCGGTCGTACGGGATCGTTGCGCAGATCGGGCGCGATGATGCGGAAAACAGTTTGCACTTGTTTCAGAAATTATCAGAGAATTTTGAACTCTGTGTGACGGGCTTGGGCTTTGTGCGGTCGGATCTTGATCGCATGCAGAATCCTGCCTATCGAAAGACTCGGGATCTCCTCCTGAATTGAACTCGATTCGTCCCATCATCCTCGCACACGGAGGTGCAGGCTCCCGCTCAATGACCGTACGGCAGTCTGCCTGCCTACGAGCCGCCTTGCAGGTCGGCTATGCGTGGCTTGATCGAGGTAGCTCGTCTCTTCTTGCCGTCGAGCAGACCATCCGCGTGCTCGAGCGCAGCGGCCTCTTCAATGCGGGAAACGGATCGAAACTCCAGCTTGATGGTATGCGACGGATGGACGCGTCCATCATGGAAGGGAATCAGCTTCGCGCAGGCGCGGTCGCCTCTATAGAGGGGATTGTTCATCCAATTACTGCTGCGCGCTTGGTTATGGAGCGCACGCCACATGTCTTGCTTGTCGGCCCACCGGCTGAGCGCTTTGCCCGTCACTTCAGCCTTGAATATCAGCGCCCTGCGAGAAAGCTGCACCGCTTCTCGCTGGAAGCGGCGCTCCGAAAGGGTGCGGAAGCGGGGGAACGTCACGGAACGGTCGGAGCCGTTGCACTGGATCAAACGGGCACCGTGGCCGCCGGGGCGTCGACTGGCGGGATCGAGTTCATGCTACCCGGGCGTGTGGGGGATACGCCAATTGTCGGTTGCGGGGTGTATGCTGATAACGAGATCGGTGCAGTGTCGATGACAGGGTGGGGAGAGGGCATCGTGCGACTGACGATAGCCAAAGCAATTTGCGAGCAGTTAGGGTGTGGCAACGGGCCTGCCTCTGCTGCTCGACGCGTGCTGCAAAAGTTGGTCGCTCGGATCAAGGGATCAGCGGGTTGTCTGGTCCTCACCCCTGACGGGCGATTCGCCATTCGCCATTCCACCTCTCACATGATGGCTGGATGGTGGAATGGGAGGGGGAAATTGATCGTAAGGGACAGGTTTCAATGAGTCACAGTGTATTTCATCTCGCTTTTCCGATTCATGACGTGGACGCCGCGTTCCGGTTCTATGTCGATGGTCTCGGCTGTACGGTCGGGCGGCGAACCAAGCAGGCGGCCACCCTCGGGCTTGCAGGCCATCAACTTGTCGCGCATGTGGTGCCGAATCTGCCCTCGAAGCAGCAAGGTATTTATCCTCGGCATTTCGGGTTGATTTTTCTGTCGCAAGAGGAGTGGCAGGCGCTGGCGGATCGAGCCAAGCAAAAGGGCCTCTCTTTCTATCAACAGCCGCGCGTGCGCTTTCCTGGGACCCGCATTGAGCACCGCACGTTCTTTCTGGAAGATCCGTCTCACAATTTGCTCGAATTCAAACACTACACCCACGAGTCAGCCATTTTCGGAGAACAGGATTACGGTCAGATCGGCGACTCTTCTGGGCCTTCGGTGTAACGATGAGTTGGGCGGCTCTAGTCATTGGCGAATGGTGAGGCGGGCACGGGTTGGCGGTCGATCCATTTCCGAATGCGGTCATGGCGGCGGGTGAGGAAGGTCGTTTTCCGCAGAGGGTCGTATCGGCGCGGCGACGGCAAGATCGCCGCCAGCCAGGCGGCTTCGTCGGCTGTCAGGTCGCGTGACGCTTTTCTAAAGTGATGACGGGCGGCGGCTTCAGCGCCATAGACGCCTTTCCCCCATTCGGCCACGTTGAGATAGAGTTCGAGGATGCGCTTCTTCGTCAAGTGTTGTTCCAGCGAGCGCGTAATTAGCGCTTCCCGTGCCTTTCGCAAGAGGGATCGTTCGGATGACAGGTAAAGATTTTTGGCCAGTTGCTGAGTGATGGTGCTCCCGCCTCGTTTCATTTCTCCTGCTTCTAGATTAGAGAGCGCGGCGCCTCGGATGCCTTCCCAGTCGAATCCTTCATGGGTGAAGAACGACGCATCTTCGGCCGCCACGACCGCATGACGAAGATGGGGGGAGATGCGGGAGAGCGGCATCCACACCCAATGGCGTCCAATGGACCGCCCCTGTTGCTTTGCCTGAGCTTCTCTTGCGTCCATCAACGCCGTTGATGTCGGGTTCGTTCGTGCGAGGAGTCCTACATTGGGAAGGGTGATCAGCCAGCTGAGTCCCAAGAGGCCCAAGGGAAGTCCCACGAGCAGCATGCTCCAGAACAGTCTTCGGGCTCTCCTGCGTGGTCTGGTTGACTTGGATGGAGGAGGATCGTATGTGTAGTAACGTCGAAAGACCACATTGCGACGTGAGTTTCGTCTTGAATTCATCACCAAGCCCGACGGCATGAAAATTCTCTCGGCTGAGTTTATCAAAAGTTGTGTTTCTCCCGAACACTTTCCTGCAGATGATCTCGATGAGATTGCCTTTGTCGGACGATCCAACGTGGGGAAGTCCTCGTTGATCAATTCCTTACTCAATCGCCGTGACCTGGCGAAAGTCAGTCGGACACCAGGGAAAACGAGAGCCGTCAACGTCTTTCGTATTTCGACCTCCGATCCTGATCTTGCCCAATTCTATCTTGTGGACTTGCCGGGTTATGGTTTTGCCAAGGTTGCGAAATCGCTCCGTATGCAATGGGGACCGCTGATGGATGGCTATCTCGTCGACCGAGACTCCCTGCTCGGAGTCGTGTTACTGGTGGATTGCCGAGTCGTCACCGAACAGGATCGTCAGACCATCACCTGGCTTCGATCGATCCGGCGAAACACGCTTGTCGTGGCGACCAAGGTCGATAAGTTAAAGCCCAGCGAACGGGTGCGTACGCTCAAGCAAAGGCATCGGGATCTCGGACTCGCTCAAGGAGAAACGGTGATTCCATACTCGTCGATGACCGGGGATGGCCGGGAGCAAGTGTGGGGAGCGCTCCGTAATCTCTTGGGAGGGCCATGATTTCTTTTGCGCCAAGAAGGATGGCGGGGGCGTACGCTAGAACTTGATTTCGATGTAGGCCTTATTCTTGAGATCCACCAACCAGGACTGATACATGTCCGCGCTTTTCTGCTGATAGACTATTTCCTGAACCTCCCGTCGAACGTCCTCATAGGGGCGAAACTGCTTCGGTTTTTTGTCATCAAGACGGATGATGTGGACCCCTTCGGGACTCTCAAGAAGGTCGGAAATACCTCCGGGTACCAAACGGGGGATGGCCTGCTCGATCACGGGCCACAGCTCCCCTTGCCGGACAAATCCGAGTCGTCCACCACGCAAGGAGTTAGCCCCGTCTGAATATTGCAGGGCGACATCCTCAAATTTCTCCCCCCGTTTCAGGTCGTCCATGGCTCGGCGGGCCTTGGCCAGTGCGTCGGCCAGCCCGTCCGAAGAGCTTGGCTTAATGATGATCTGGCTCAGTTGATATTCTTCGGGAAAGGCAAATTGCTCGCGGTGCTCTTGATAGTAGCGCCTAAGTTCAGAGTCTCCAACCATAATGTTGCCACGAATGTGTTGATCGGCGATCCGCATCAGGATGAGCTGATCGCGGACATCCCGGACATCGTGAGGATTTGTGGGGTCGAAGGACTTGTCTTGGCGCTTCATTTGCTCAAGGGCTTGCTGGACTTCCAGGTCCGACACCTCAACCCTGGTAGCTTTGGCTTCTTGTAGCTGCAACCTTCGCTCGATCAATTTCGTCAATGCCATATATTCTGCTGTCTTCAACCGCTGAGCGAGATCATTCCCACGAAACTCGCGTGAGAGACGTTCCTGCTCCGCCCTGAACTCACGCTTCACGTCCGACAGCATGATCAATTCCGTATTCACGATGGCGACGATGCGATCCTGCAGATGAGCGGCGGAAAAGGCCGGAGGCCAGATTGAGATCATCAAGAAGGTGAGGAGTAGTGTGAATTGAATCAGCAAACCTGACCTCAAGATAGCTCGTGCCATGACCCTTTCACCAGCCGCCAAAGAGCATCAACAGGTAATTTTACACGAAAGAGGAGGTTTCTGAAAATTACATACCGGCTAACGTGCGCCGGTATCCTCAGTAATATAGCGAGAGGCTTCTGCAAAGCGAACCGAGGCATTCGTGCGAATGTCGGCGATCACTTCTTCGAACCGCTTGCGGCGTTTCTCGGACAGCAACTCCTGCCGAAGCCGTTCCTGTGTCGCGAGGTCGGCTTGAATGATGTCTTCATCGAGGGGGGTCAGCATGACCAAATAATAACCATTGTCGGTCTTAATGGGTGCGCTCACCATCCCGGGTTTGAGCGTATGGATGACGTCGTCCACTTCAGGAAGGACGAGCCCTTTCCGGTATGGCCCGAGGTCTCCGCCCGTTCCTTTCGTCTTTTCATCGATGGAATACCGTTGTGCGAACTTCGCGAAACTTCCGCCTCGATTGATCTGCGTTTCGAGATCTTTCGCCGCATAGACGTTGGGCAGCAGCATGATCGAGATATTGACTTTTAACGGGTCTAAGAGCTCGCTGGCGTGGCTCTCGTAGTACGAGGACAGTTCCTCTTGCGTCAGCTCTACCTTGGTTTGAAGCTTGTCCTTCAACAGTTCATCCAGGATCAACTGCTCCTTATAGCGTTGTGTCTTGTCCCGAATGCCATCATCCCGATCGAGTCCTCGGCGTCGAGCCTCTTGCAGGAGCAGTTCTTTGGTGATGAGCTCATCGAGGAATTGTCGTTTCCCGCCTTCCTTCTCGTAGCGAGACTTCGTCGCCTGCGAGAGCTCGTTCCAGCGAAGGTCGAATTCTGCCTGAGTGATGGCTCGTCCATTGACGAGGGCGACAACCGGTTCTTCCTGCCGTTCTCCGCATCCCGACATCCCAAGCCCTAACCCGGCCAGGATTCCGGTCAGGATCAGAGAAAGGAGAGATGTCCTGTTGAGGATATGGAATCCGATCGGTTTCATGCGTTGCGGTACATGCAGGTCTCTATCACGAGGTGGTCGCATCCTGTTCGAAAGTCTTGGTATCACAGAGATCAAGGCTTTGCAAGATTGCGTTGAGTTCTGAGAAGAGCGACGGCCAGTCGTCATGACGCAGTTGGAGTTCGAATGAGAGGGGGCTCAGGAAACGCAGCCGCTTCTTCAACTGGTCCATCAATCGATGAATGGCGCTCTCAGGGATGGCAGCCTTTGGCTGAAATACGAGCTTTGCCGTTTGGCCGTGCACCTCGATCGAGGTCAGACGAAGCCGTTTGGCATGCGTCCGAAGTTGCATGACTTCGAGCAGCCGTTCGACTGGCTCTGGAGGGGAGCCGTATCGGTCTTGAATTTCTCCGTGGAGCAGGGCCAACTCGCCGACCTGGTCGCAGGCCGTCAGCCGTTTATAGAGGGACAACCGTTGGTGTGGGTCGGCGACATACTGATCCGGGATAAAGGCGGACACGGGTAGTTGGAGAGTTGGGTCAGGCTCCTCTTCTACGACATGGCCCTTCAACCGTTGAACCGCCTGTTCCACCATTTGCATGTACAGATCCAGGCCGATCGCCGCTATATGTCCGGATTGCTGTTTGCCTAATAGATTGCCGGCGCCTCGAATCTCAAGGTCTGCCGCGGCGATACGGAAGCCTGATCCAAGCTCCGTGAACTGCTGAATGGCGATCAAACGTTTCTGCGCATCGCCGGTCAACGTTCCCTCGTCGGGAATCAAAAAGTACGCATAGGCTTGTTCTCCGCCGCGCCCGACTCGTCCGCGCAACTGATACAATTGCGCGAGGCCGAAGAGGTCGGCACGATTGACGATAATGGTGTTCGCATTTGGGACGTCAAGTCCTGATTGAATAATGGCGGACGCGATCAACACATCCGCCTCGCGCTTCACGAATTTGAGCATCACGGCCTCCAAGGTTCTGGTATCCATCTGACCGTGGGCCATGACCATGCGTGCCTGCGGAATCAGCTGCTGCAGCCACGCCCCGATCCGCTCCAACGATTCCACTCTGTTGTGGACAAAATACACTTGTCCTCCTCGCCCAAGCTCCCGGAGGATGGCGTCACGAACGGCTTTATCGCTCGATCGAATCACCTCGGTCTTGATGGCCAATCGACCGGCCGGCGGAGTGTCGATGATGGAGAGATCGCGGACACTCGACATGGCCATCTGAAGGGTGCGGGGAATTGGGGTGGCGGTGAGGGTGAGCACGTCGACTTGCGTGCGGAGGTGCTTGAGCCGTTCCTTGTGCTTGACGCCGAACCACTGTTCTTCATCGATGATCACCAGGCCGAGTTGTCGAAATACCATGTCTTTTTGGAGGAGGCGATGCGTCCCGATGACCACATCGATGATCCCTGCCGCGGTATCCTTGAGGATCGCTTTCGCTTCTCGCGGTGATTGGAATCGTGAAAGCAACGCCACCTTCATGGGGAAGGGAGCGAAGCGTTCTGAAAAATTCTCATAGTGTTGATGAGCTAACAGAGTCGTGGGGACCAGTACGGCAACTTGTCGATCGTGCTCGACGGCTTTGAAGGCGGCGCGCATGGCCACCTCCGTCTTTCCGTATCCAACGTCTCCGCAGACGAGCCGATCCATCGGCCGTGTCGATTCCATATCCCGAACGATGTCTTCGATGGCTTTTAGCTGGTCCGGTGTTTCCTCATACTCAAAGGCCGCTTCAAATTCGTGATAGAGGGTTGTCGAGGTGCCATACGCGTTCCGTTTCGCCAGCTCTCGGTTGGCGTAGAGGTCGATCAATTCTTGGGCCATTTCTTCGATGTCCTTCTTCACCCGCGCGGTCGTCTTGGCCCAACTGGTTCCCCCCAATCGATCAAGTCGCGGGACATGGCTCTCGGCTCCACTGTAACGTTGAACTTGATTCAAGCGGTCAAGGGGAACATAGAGTGTATCGCCGCCGAAAAACTCCAAAATCAGGTAGTCGCTCTCGAAGTCCTGGACGACTAAACGTTTCAACCCTCGATATTTGGCGATCCCATGCTGAACATGCACCACATAGTCACCCACATTGAGGTCTTCCAAGGAGGAGAGGAACGTGGCCGTCCGGGTTTTCGGCTGAGGTTTGTGACGTGCACCCTTGGCGAACAGTTCTTCTTCGGTCAACAGGGCGAGTCGAAGATCTCCCGAGAGAAATCCGGTCGAAAGATCACCATGCAGCACATAAAACGGGATCTTGCCGGTGCTCTGGCTTGACCACAGCGAGGGCTTCCAGGGATCGGCCGGCAGATCATGTTCACGAAAGAGGGCGAGCAAACGGTCCACTTGCCCTCGGCTCCGCGCCACCAGTACGACTCGATGCTCACTCCGGAGTCCTTCCAAGAGGGCGAGAGTTTGGCTGAAGGCCGTACCCCGAATCCCAAGCCCGATGGTACCCGGAGCTTGAGCAGGAAATGAAAAAGTCGGACTCCATGCTGCATTCGGAGGAGCCAACGGTTCCAAAGCCAGGATCGGCCAGGCCGCGATTCGTTCCTGGATCTCATGCCAGTTCAGAAAGAGTCGCTCTGGCGAGGGATAGGGGTTCGACGCATCTCTGTCGACGTGACGCAGGTATCCATCGTCGATCGTATTCCACGCTGTTTCACAGGCTTGCTTCAGCGTCTCAGGCTGATCGAATGCGAGGACAGGTGGCCCGATGAGATAGTCGAAGAGGGTATCCATGGAAAAGTACAGGTCGGGGCCTCTCCACTCGGCATCTGCTTGAATGGGTGCAGCGGCATCCGAGGCATCGGCTGGGCGGACGAATTCCCGTGCCGGTAAGACCCATCCATCCTTGAGTTTCGTGATAGAGGTCTGTGTCGCAGGATCGAACAACCGGATCGACTCGACTTGATCGCCGAGAAACTCAATGCGCAAAGGGTTCACATACGCCGTCGAGAAGATATCGACAATCCCGCCACGGATGCTGAACTCTCCTGGAATTTCAACGACGGAAACTCGCCGGTATCCCAGGCGGAGGAGGTCGGTCGTGAGCGATTCACGCTCGAAGGTCGCGGCTGTCTCGAAGCGAAAGATCGTCTGCTCGAAGGTCAAGCGTGGGATCAAGCGGTGCATGGCCGTGGTGATGGACGTGACGAGCATGGCGGGTGGATTGGTCAGCAGTCGATGCAGCGTCGTCATTCGGCGCGCGATCAACCCGACATGCGGAGCAGTCGCCTCATAGGGAAGCGTTTCCCACTCGGGGAACCAAGCCAGATCGTCGACAGGGCGGCCGATGAGCTCATGGAAAAAGCGCAGGTCGTTGAAGAGCCGTTCGGCGGATTCGTCGCTCTCCGTCACCACAACCCATGGCCTGGAATGGTCTGACGCGCTCTGTTGAGTGGATCGAAGCAATGTTAAGGCGCAGGCTGCGATAGACCCATGCACCCCAAGAAGACAGCTACGCGTCTGCTCATGGTCGAGCGACGAGCGAAGCGGAGCTAGCCAGGATTGGGTTTGAAGGTTCGTGTCAGACACGTATTATTTCGCGGCAGATCGGATGCGTTGAAGGAGCCCTGTGGTCGAGAAGCCGGGAACAAGAGCAATCGTCTTGACGACACCACCGCGGGCTTCGACGATGTCTCGGCCGACAATTCGGTCGATCCCCCAATCTCCACCTTTGACCAAGATGTCCGGTTGAACGGATGTGATGAGTCGGAGAGGGTCCGACTCGTTAAATATGACTACATAGTCCACACAGCCTAACGCGGCCAGCACCTCGGCACGTTGGGCTTCCGGAACAATTGGTCGGTCAGGGGCTTTCTCCAAGCTACGAATGGACGCATCGCTGTTCACTCCGACGACCAACACATCGCCCAGTTCCCTGGCTGACTGCAGATAACGGGTATGTCCGATATGCATCAAGTCGAAACAGCCGTTCGTGAAGACAATCCGTTTCCCTGCTGCCCGTTTAGTAGAAAGTGCGGTCAGAAGTTGATCGAGCAGCAGAACCTTCGCGGTCATGGGCCCATCATACCGTGGTCGTGGTTGTCAGTGAAAGAGCGAGGGGGTGGGTGGACACTGTCTTCGGTCCCTTTGGTCGGTTCACCCAGTGTTTGGTCTGTATATTAAGGTTCCAGTCTCAAGTCGTCAACAAACGGACCGATACAGCACGTAACGGACTCTACAGCCCTGAAGAGGGGATAGTTCGGGACTACGGGTGTGCCCGAGGTCAGATCATGATTATGGACGATGTGAGCGTTGTGTGGATCTTGGTAGCGGTGAACGTCTTGTTGGTCGTTCCCCTGATCCTCCTGCTCATCCATAGCTCCAAGCGGGCCCAGGCTGGGTGGCGATGCGCTGAGGCAGAAAGGGTTCGATTTCAAGATAACGAACGCAGGATTCGAAGCATTTTGGAGGCGGAACCACAAGGAATCTTAGTGCTTGGGCTTGATGGCCGGGTGCTGCAAATCAATCCGGCCGGCTGCGTGCTCTTTGACGCCGGCTTTTCGGAAGAAATCATCGGCAAACATCTTTGCGACTCTATCCATCCGAACGATCGTTCCAAGATTGAAGACATGCAGAGGACGGCTCGGGATGGTCGTGAAAGCTGTGCTAAAGGACGGCTGGTCGGGTTTTCGGGGTACAGCCGGTGGGTCGACATCACGTCCGTTCCGCTTCCGGCGGATGATGGCTCGGTGCAAGCCGTTCTCAGCGTGGTTCGGGATGTGACGGAGCAGAAGCGTGCGGATCGTCGGCAAGCCCTGCAGCATGCCGTGGCCAAAGTTCTGGCCTCGACCTCCATCTTGGAGCAGGCGGTTCCCGACCTTCTGCAGGCTATTGTGATGAGTCTCGATTGGCAGGTCGGCCTATTCTGGCGGGTACAAGACGACCGGCACAGCATCGTCTGTGAGCGAGACTGGTCCATCGATCCCACGATGGTGCAGGAGTTTCTGAGAACCAGCAGACAACAAGCGTTTCCCTCAGGGGTAAATCTTCCTGGGCGTTGTTGGGCCCGCGGCGAACCGCTGTGGATGGAAGATATCACGGGAGATCCTACCCTTAAGCGAGAAACTGTCGGGGCGACGAGAGGGTTGCACGCGGCCTGTGCGTTTCCGATATGGCTGAGGGCAAATGTGTACGGGGTGATGGAGTTCTTCAGCCTGGAAGCCCAGGCTGAAGACTGGGACTTATTGAGAGCTCTGGGCACGGCGGGCAATCAGATCGGGCTTTTCGTCGAACGAACGGAGGTGGAAGCCGCACTGCATGAGAATGAAGCCCGCATTCGGCTGATCATCGATACGGCCCTCGATGCAGTGATCACGACGGATCACACCGGCCGCATTACTGAGTGGAATGCTCAAGCCGAACAGGTGTTCGGGTGGTCGGCCTTCGAGGTTATCGGACGGGATTTAGCCGACACCACCATTTCGCCGTCCAATGACGCACGTTACAGGGAGTATGTGAGTGGCTTGCTTGAGCCCGATGATGTACTCACCGAGAACAGATTGATCGAACTGACCGGTCTGCGGCGTGGTGGTCAGGAATTCCCTATTGAAATCGCTATGAGGCCGTTGTCTGTGGAAGGCTCGCTTATTTTCAGCACATTTATTCGAGATATCACGAGCCGGAAAGAAGCGGAACGGGAGCTCCACGGCTACGCTCAGCAATTGGAGTCCATCAATCAACAGCTGGATGTCGCGTTGACGGAAGCTAAGGCGGCGACCGAAGCGAAGTCGTCGTTTTTGGCGACCATGAGCCACGAGATCCGCACTCCGATGAACGGGGTAATCGGGATGACGAACCTATTGCTTGATACCAATCTGACCGATGAACAGCGGGAATATGCGGAAACCGTTCAGGCCTGCGGCGGCCATCTGCTGACGATTCTCAACGACATTCTCGATTTTTCCAAGATTGAAGCGGGCAAATTAGATTTGGAGGCGATTGACTTCGATCTCCGCCTTGCGATCGATGAATCGTTGGATCTCGTTGCGGAACGGGCTTCTTCCAAGAGCTTGAATCTAGTATGTCTGTTCCATGCAGATGTGCCGCGGGATTTGCAGGGTGACCCGGGGCGCTTGCGACAGGTGGTGATGAACTTGACGGCGAACGCCATTAAATTTACGGACAGCGGCGATGTCATCGTCGAGGTGACGGTCGAATCGCAATCGTCGGAGGAGGCGGCCATTCGGGTGTCGGTCACGGACACCGGTATCGGGATCTCCGAAGAAGCCTGTGAACGGCTCTTTCAGTCGTTCAGCCAAGCCGATGGGTCCACGACGAGAAAATATGGGGGGACAGGGCTGGGTCTCGCGATTTGCAAACGGTTGGTTGAGATGATGGGAGGAACGATCGGGGTCATGAGCCGGGTCGGGCAGGGGAGTTGCTTTTGGTTCACGGTGAAGTTGCGCAAGCGGATTGCGGGTGTGTCTCATATCGACCCCGCTACCGTAGTCTTGGCAGGTCTCCGTGTCTTGATCGTCGATGAGAAGGCCATCAATCAAAAAGGGTTGGAACAGATGACAAGGAAGTGGAACATGCGACCGACCTGCGTTCACAGCGGCGCTGAGGCGCTGGATCTTTTGAGTCGGGCTTCCCCGGATTCACCGTTCGACTTGGTGCTGCTGGATGTGGACATGGGTTCGACCGATGGCGTTGAATTGGCTCGTGGGATCAAGGGGCGTGCTGAAGGGGATCGGTCGCGACTGGTGTTGCTGACCTCGCTGGGGCGACGCGGCGATGCGAAGATGGCCAAAGAAGCCGGCGTTGCCGCTTATCTGACGAAGCCGATTCGGGATCGACAATTGCACGATTGTCTTGTTGCAGTCATGACACAAGACCAAACGCACCCACATGCCGGTGCTCAAGAGAGGGGCCATCCACTCATTACTCGCCATTCGCTTGCAGAAACCGAGGCCAAAGTGGACCTTCGCATTCTCCTGGCAGAAGACAATGCCGTGAATCAGAAAGTGGCCGTTCGTCTTTTTCAGCGATTGGGATATCGAATCGACGTGGTGGCCAATGGACGAGAGGTGGTCGAGGCGCTCTCGCGCATTCGTTATGACGTCGTATTTATGGATTGCCAGATGCCGGACATGGATGGTTTTGAAGCAACACGCTTTATCCGGGAGAGAGAACAATCGGACCGGATGCCGATCATCGCCATGACGGCGAATGCCATGCAGGGAGACCGTGAACGATGCTTGGCGGCGGGCATGGATGACTATGTCTCCAAACCTATTTCGCTGGATGCGTTAGTCGGGGCTCTGGAGCGTGTGAGCCAGGAATATACGCGTCTTCGATCGAAACGAAGTCAAGAAGCGGCGTAGCGCATGTGCTCTGCCTGCCTCGCCCTCACATCAATTGAAGGGTCAACTGTCGTGGGTCTTTAGCCGATCGATTCAGTTGGGCTGATGAATCCCGCAGATTGGAGGGGTGAGGGTTGGGGGCAACAGATCGGGTCTCAACCGTAAGGCCAGGCAATAGGAGTTCTTGTAAAAAGCCTTGGCAGACACCGCAACGATGGCGGCCTGGTTGGATGGTCCTTCGCTGCCGTTTATAGATCCTCCCACAGTCTGTGCACCGCCAGGTGAATCGCGACAAGGCTAGTACTTCCGGTTCTAGCGAGTGATAGGTGGTGATCGCCACTTCTCCCGTACGATTCATCTCCGTCATCTTTCGCAGGAAGGCCAGACCGTGATTAGGTCGACGCTTCAAGAGGTCGAATTGCCATTGATGAATCATTTCATGAGCGATCGTGTTCAGGAGTTCCTGTTCCGCGTAGGGCGTTCGGTCGCCAAGTCGCACAAAGAGAGGGAGCGACAGGCGAATTTCCCGACTACCCAGACCATTGGATGTTCTTGGCCCCTCACGACTGGTGAACATCCCGACTGAGGAGGTCAAGCGCGGGCTCCACAGAATGGCGATAGATGGAAGGGAAGCAGAGAAGAATCGTTCGTTCAGATACTGCCAACGCCTCTGCAGGTCGTCCGACGTCGGGAGAGTCCAGGTCGTCTCTTGTGATGAGACCGGCCTCATCCTACCTCCTCGATCACCGCCGCGGCGAGCAGTGGCAGCATGATCTCGTGGTGGCCCGTCAAGGAATAACCCTGGCCACCCTTCTGCGTGGGACGCCGCACAACGTTGGTCTGGGGACGATAGTGAGAAAGGAAATCCATGTTCACGGTCGTGATGTTCGCGATCGGATGACCGAGGTTTCGACCCAATGACACGGTTTTCAGGAAGACCTCGGGAAGGATCACGGACGACCCGATGTTTATGTACACGCCACCCTCCATTCCAGCGACGACGGCGGTGAGACGTCTGAAGTCGAGCAGGGAGGTGGCTCCGATGGCTGCTCCATCCGCGGATGGATGCATGTGGATGATGTCTGTGCCCAGGGCCACATGGACGGTGACCGGAATACCGAGTCGTGCTCCGGTGGCCAGAATGCTGGTACTGCGATTCCGAAATCGCGTGGCAGCTTGGTTCATGTAGCGCCCAATGGCTTCGCCTAACCCATGGCCCTCCTTGGCGCCGGTGGTGATCGCTTCATTCAGGATTTGTCCCGTTTCTTCCGCCATCCCAAAGCGGCCTTCATCGATTTCAGCGTCGACCTCTTCAGAGGTGTGACCCAGAAAGGCCAATTCGAAGTCATGAATAATCCCCGCCCCGTTCATGGCGACGGCCGTAATGATGCCTCGCTGCATCAAATCGGTAATGATCGGCGCCAGCCCAACCTTGATGACATGGGCTCCGATCCCGACGATGACCGGACGGCGTTTCCTATGGGCTTTCACGATGGCGTGGGTGACGGCTCGCAGCGTCTTGACGGCCAAGATGTCGGGAAGGCCGGAATAGAATGTCGAAAAAGGTCTCCCGCGCCTCCATGGTGTCGCGAAGTCCGAGAGGCGTACCTTGCTATGCCGCTTCTTCAACGGATAGGTCTTGAGATCCGACACATTGATCGGAGGGATCAAGGCGGGAAGGCGGGGTGGGGAAGTCCGATCAGGACGTTTTCCCAAGAAGATGGTCCTCCACCAGTTCGCACAGGACGTGGCCGAGTGTAATGTGGCTCTCTTGGATGCGTGAGGTGACCGCGGATGGTACGACAAACGAAAAGTCCACGAGGTCAGCGAGCTTGCCGCCGGACGCTCCGGTCCAGGCGACTGTTGTCAAACCACATTCCCGCGCAGCGTCGATTCCCTTCAACACGTTGGGGGAATTTCCACTGGTGCTGATGCCGATGGCGATGTCGCCGGTTCTACCATGGGCCCGCACCTGGCGGGCGAAGAGCTCCTCGTATCCATAGTCATTAGCGATGCAGGTAATGGCAGCGATATCCGTCGCCAGCGCAATGGCGGGTAACGGCATCCGTTCTCGCTTGTATCGTCCGACAAACTCCGCCGCGATATGTGCTGCGTCGGTTGAGCTGCCGCCGTTACCGAAGAGCAGAACTTTATTGCCGTTGGAAAAGGCTTTGGCGATGATCGTAGCGACCTGGACGATTCGGTCAGCATGCTCACGAGCAAACTGCTGTTTGACGTGAGCGCTCTCCGCAAAGGCCTCCAACACCACGGTTTGCATGGTCGCGATTCTAGGCGAGGTGACTCACGGTGTCAAACCAAGCTGCTGGAACTCCTAAGATTTCACCGATACTGAAGGCCCAGCCTGCCTGATCGCATTCATCGCCAACGCGATCATTGACCCAACATCGGATACACTCGCCGGAAGCACGAGTGTGTTGCTCGACTTTGCCAGTTCTCCAAACTTGGCGATGTACTGTTCGGCCACGCGAAGCTGTATGGCTTCCTGGCCTCCGGGGACCTTGACGGACTCTGCGACCTTACGGAGACCCTCGGCCGTTGCTTCTGCAATGGCGAGTATGGCGGCCGCAGCTCCCTCCGCCTCGTTGATCTGTTGCTGTTTCTTGGCCTCAGACGCCTTGATGACTTGCTGCTTTTCTCCCTCAGCCTGGTTGATCGCGGCGTCGCGTTCGCCTTCCGAGCCTAAAATGAGTGCGCGTTTTTCGCGCTCCGCACGCATCTGCTTTTCCATGGCGTTCAGGACATCCTTCGGTGGAGTGATGTTCTTGATCTCATATCGAAGGACCTTGACGCCCCAAGGGTCCGATGCCTTATCCAATTCGTTGACGACCTGCGCATTGATGGCGGTTCTGGCTTCGAAGGTCTTATCCAATTCGATCTTGCCGATCTCGCTTCGCAAGGCGGTCTGAGCCAATTGTGTGAGCGCAAATTGATAGTTGTTGATCCCGTAAGAGGCTCGTTCCGGATTCAGGACCCGCATGTACAGCACGCCATCGACATGGACCTGGACGTTGTCACGGGTAATACACACCTGCTCTGGGATGTCGACCGCGTTTTCTTTCAGCACATGCTTGTAGCGGACGGCATCGATAAACGGCACCAAAATATGAAACCCCGCGTCAAGCGTCGAACTGTATTTCCCTAAGCGCTCGACGACGTAGGCGCTCTGTTGAGGGACCACGACTGCAGTTTTCGCAATCATGATCAGAATGATCACCGCCAGAACTATGACAACAAAGGTTCCACCTTCCATACCGATACCTCGTTACGTGATGATCGCTAGTCGGCCTTTACCTTAAGCGTTAGGCCATCTACTCCGGTTACCAGCGCGCGCTGGTCCTTTGCGAGTGGAGATGTTCCCTCATTGCGCGCGCTCCACGTCGAGCCTCGCAATTCTGCCTTACCTGTATGTCCCGGGGCAAGATCGTCGAGGAGCACGGCAGATTCCCCTACCATGGTATCTACTGCGTGGGGCGGAGAACTTTTCGTCATTCGCAGCAGGGGGCCACGGAAAAGTAACAGTGAGACAACAGCCAGGATGGAGAACAGCAACCATTCCAGCCAGGCGGTCTCTACAACACCCA
Source organism: Nitrospira sp. (assembly GCA_965223625.1). GTDB lineage: Bacteria > Nitrospirota > Nitrospiria > Nitrospirales > Nitrospiraceae > Nitrospira_D. Next base: position 3,498,972 of record OZ245008.1, on the reverse strand, counting down.
GTCCGGCCAGCGCCCCGACGATCAATGCCGCGATACCGAAGAACAGAAGATACAATCCACCTGGCGAAATCATCTCTGCTCCGGCAAGAAGCAATCCCATGACTAACCAGTACCACCAGGTCATCGGCAATCCCTGTGCTGGAAAATGAACAGAAGCAGGGTCAGACGCCCTGGCGAAGTGTAGGGTCCGTATCTACAAATCGTCAAGGAGAACGTCATGTCATCGCCACGAATTGAATGGGTCTGGAGGCGATGGTATAGTCGAGGCGCAATGGTACAAGATCAACCCATCAAGGCACTCGTGATCGCATTGGCCGATGACACGGCCTCCGCAATCTATTCCATTAACAGGCTCAAGCCGGAGACGCTGTGTTTTGTGTTGCCGGAAGGGGGCCAGGCATTGGTGGAGTCGGCGATACAGCCGAATATTAAGCAGATGCCCAGGAAGTGGGATTGGGTTGTCTTGACCGATACCGCTGAGTTCCCTTCAGTGTATCAATCCCTTGCCCGGTCACTTCCGGACCTCGTGCGGACCTGGCAGGTGCAGCCGGGTGAGCTGGTTGTGGATTTGAGCGGGGCCACGCCGGCGATGGCGGCGGCGCTTTCACTGGTGACGCTTCCGTGGGCTTCCCGGCTGATTGAATTAAGTCCAGATCGTGAAGGCTTGGAAGGCGATCGTGTCAACCTGGACGCAAAGACGCTGGTCTGGATCCAGAGTAATCCGTGGGATGAGCAGGCGACGGTTTCGCGTCGTGAAGGGTGCGAGTTATTCAATCAGGGACTCTTCTTTGCCGCAGTCAAGCTGTTTCGTCAGGTCGAACTACGGGTCAGTGGGGGACAAAAGCCGCTGTATCGAGCCTTCGCCGATTTGGCGGAGGGGTATCAGTTGTGGGAACGATTTCACTATCGGCAAGCTTGGGACAAGTTGAAAACTGCGATGAAGGCGATCGAGATGGCCTCGCTGTGGGGCGGACCACCGGGATTGAAGGCGGTGGTGCAACCGATCAAGGCCAATGCGGGGTTTCTCGAAAAACTCGTCTTGGACCCCGCTGAGGTCAAGGAATTCGTTCCGTTGGACGTGTTGGCACATGCTCACAGGAAGCTGGTGTTCAGGCGGGACCCTGAAGCGGCCATGATTGCGCTCGTTCGCGCTCTTGAGGGGTTCGCGCAGGTTCGACTTCACAAGGCGCACAAAATCAAGAGCTGGGACGTGTCGCCGGAACAACTTCCGCAGGCGCTGCAGGAAATCTGTCGCACCTGTTATCTCGAAGACATCGATGGGAAATACAAGCTGCCGCTTCAAGCTCAGTTTCGGGTGTTGGCCGGGTTGGGTGATCAACTGGGGCAGGGATTTCTAAGGGAATGGCCAAAGATGAAGCCGTTACTGGATGCGGCGAATCATGCGGTCTTGGGCCACGGGTTTGAGCCCATCAAGGCGGAGCGGGTGCAGCAGTTGTACGATGTGGTTGTCAAACTCACCGGCGTCGCGGAATCGTCGCTTCCGAAGTTTCCCGTGCTCAATCTCTAAATACAGGTGGATGATGGAGCTCGGTTTAGATCGCAAGTCTTACGACCGGGCAAATTTCTTCGTGGCAACCGATCCCAGAATTTGAGCCCGTCTGGCCTCTATACGACCAGTGAGCTGCTGAGTAGGCCGTTTTCGTCTCCGATGGAAATCAAGATCTACTACGAAGACACCGATTGCGGTGGGGTCGTCTACTACGCCAATTATCTGAAGTATTTTGAGCGGGCCCGCACCGAGTATCTGGAGATGAGAGGGTATTCGGTTGCTTCCTTGATGAAGCAGGGCGTTGTCTTCGTGGTCGTGCACGCCGAGGTGGACTATTGCGCCCCCGCTTGGTACGGAGAAACGTTGGTTGTCGAGACGGACATCGGCGACGTGACGCGGGCGGCCCTGACATTTTCGCATGTGGTGCGAGAGAGGGTGAGTGGCCGCGTTGTCGTGAAAGGCTCGGCTCGTTTGGCAGCGACGGACGGGAACGGAAAGGTCAAACGACTGGACCGAGTCATGGTCGCGGCGCTTCAGTCAGCGCCGCATGCTTCCGAACGATCCACTGACAGAACAGAATGATGGTCCCATCCATTGTCTCACTCCTCGGTTGGCTTCCGTAAATCTGCTCGGATGCTCTGATCCATTCCAGACTCTCCAACCACTATCTTCTCCATGGGCGCCCTCTTCGGACGACTTCAGCACTGGTCTGGTAACGGATCTTCATCAAGCCACAGCGTTCGAATGACGCTGGGAGCTTGCGTCCGGACGGTGACGCGAGACCGGATCAAAGATGTGTTCTAGCAGGGCCAGTCTCTCATCTTCGTTGCTCTGACGTCGTGGCGCCCCAAGGCGATAAACCTGCTTGGAGAAGTAAGGGCGCTAGGCCGTTGGTTTCGTTTGACCTCGTCCCGCGCAGTGAATCTTATTCCGCTATATCGTGGGTTGTTAAATGGAGACAACACTATGGGAAGGGTGGCGTCTGGATTCATTCGGTTACATTTCTTGTCGGTTGAAGGACCTGCGAACGCCAGGCTTAGCCCAAGTACGGTTTACTTAACAGAAAAATATCGAGTGCTACACTTCATGGGGACTGACCAGTCGGCGGATTCTCGATGGGACGTGCATTACCCGCGTTCAACCTCTTTATCCTGTTTTCTTGCCTTCTCGCTCAACCTGGGGGCCGTAACGCCGCCGCACAAGCTCCGGCGGCCCTGCCTTGGACGATGGGCACGCCTACCGAACATCAGTTCTTTGGGACATCAGGCCATCATGCGCCTGCCGAGGTGTTTCATACGACGTTCGCCTCGAACGTGATTTTCCCTTCCGTGCCAACCTCTCGTCTCCGAGACCTCGCTCCGGACAGTGAGCGCCCTCGAATCGAACAGTTGTCGGCGACCACGACGCTGTTCAACGGAAGGCTGTCGACTGAAACGGAGGTTGCACAGAGCCAAACGGGAGCGACGAGATCAACGACAGCGATGATGGGGAATACCCGGACTGATGCATCGGCTCGCATGTTCCGGATCGGGCTGATTGGTTCGGAAGGGAGCCTCCGGTACGGATTAACCTTTCGCCATGCGGGACAGGGTTTTCTGCTGACTCCCGATCGAGCCAATCGAGAGGTGTGGGGTGAGTGGAAGACAGGTTGGGTGACGGTTCGGAACTCCGTCGGTCAAACCTGGAACAATATAGAAGGAGAATCGACGCGGTCTCGATTGGAACAGACCTATGGGCGAGTTGGATTGCTTCTCAACAGACCTTCGTGGCCGGAGCTGAGTGTAACCTATGCGAGAAACTCTTTGAACAGTGTGTACGACCCGATTGGAGTTACGCCGCAACGCTCCTCGAATCATGCGATCGAGGGTGCGATATCAATTCACCGGCCGAGCTGGGATCTCCGGTTGGCATCCAGCTACATCCTGGCGAGCGATCTGCTCAATGGAGAGGCTGATGGCAACATCAAAGCGCAGACGCTCTCAGCTGTTGTTCGCCCGATCAACCAGCTGATCATCACACCAGCCTTCACCTATCGCCAGGAGTTGCGATCCAGGTCCGGTGTCCGAATCGAGAACCCTGTCGCGTCTCTAGCTCTGAGTTATGAGCAAAATCCTCAACTACTGTTCAGCACAGTGGGTAACTATGGCAGCACTCGTTCATCTGATGGCCTCATTGACAATGATACGCTTCGGTGGAAAGGGATGATGGATTGGGCCATGTACACCTCGTCTGAGTGGACCTCCAGGATCGCCTTTGAGGCTGGCTACAATCGATCGAGGAATCGAGTCTTACGATCGAACGACACGGAGGATATTTCTGGGCTGGTCCGCTTCAGAATTGTAGCCCGCTAACGCCAGGAGCAGGCTGAGAATTTGGGCATACTACGATGGGTATGTTTCCCTGCCAAATCACACACGCCATCGGCAACTCATGGCCTGCGCGGAGAACTCAACGAAACCGGTTGGCTTGATTTCTTACCACCTTGTGATTTCACCCGGGCCGAGGGCCCAGCCGATGCATTTGAGGAAACGACGATCTCCACACGTCGGTTTTTGCTCCGGCCTTTACGAGTCTCATTGGTTGCGATGGGTCTCGTATCGGCGTAGCCGACGGCCTTGACTCGATCGCCTTCAACCCCACCGTTGATCAATGCTTGGCTGGCATGTTCGGCGCGTGCCTGAGAAAGTTCGCCATTATCTCGAAACGTTCTTTGGGGGGCCTTTTTGACCGGTATGCTATCGGTATGTCCAGCCACTTCAATGCTTTGGTAGCTGAACTTTTGCAGGATCGTTCCAATCTGTTCGATTAACGAGGTCCCTTCCGGGGTTATAGTCGCCTCGCCAGGCGCAAACAGATCCCCGCTTGCCAGCGTGAGCGTCAATCTGTTTCTCCGCTGCTCCAAGGCCACACGACCTTTCTTGATCGCATCTCCGAGTGTGCTGGAAAGAGTTTGACTGACTTTGGCGAGCTCACCCCCGGAAGAGTCGGGCAAGTCCGTGCGAGTGGGCTTGTTCGGGAGCAAGTTGGTCACGGAGAGATCCTCATCGGGCGGTAGTTCGGCAGACGGGCCACTCTCGTCTGAGGTGGCTTCCGGTGCATGGGCCGTATCCGCCTGCTTTGATAATTTGCGTTCGAGGTCCGAAATCGATTGTTTCGCTTGTGCCAGCTCTTCGGCACGGGCCGTGAGCTGTGGGGTCAGCTCCTCGATCTTTTGAGTCACTTGTTGGAGCTCGTCCTTGGTCTTGGTGAGTTCTTGTTCTTTCCCCGATAGCTGCTGCTCTAACTCCGAGACCCGTGTCGTGGCCTGAGTCAACTGCTCCGCTTGAGCAGCCAAGTTGCTCTTGAGCTTGGAACCTTCCTCGACAGTGGACCGAAGCGTGCTAATTTCTTGATCTTTGGCACTGAGTCGTTGTTCGAGTTTGCCTATCCATCGCTTCGCATGCTCAAGATTGCTGATGGCAAGCTCTCGCTCCAGGTCCTCGATTTGCTGTTTGGCTTCCTGAAGGCTACTCCGCAGTGCGCTCAATTCCTGGGGCGTCTCGCCCTCTGAATTATCTTGCTCACCAACGCCCTTATGTTGCTGCTCTTTTTGGGTGAGCAGTTGCTTGTCGGCACTCGGTTCTTTCTCCTTAGCACGCGGTTGTTCCTGCTGTTTTTGTTTTTCTCCCTTGGTGGTCTGGTTCGGGGATGGACTCTTCTTCTGGGAGGACGAGTCATCGCGAACCGCATAGAGATGGAGTGTGACCTGGTCGCCGGTTGAGCTGTCGCTGGTTGCGGGAAATACTGCGGCGATCCCCGCTGCATTTTCGGAGAACAGGGTGACGGTCGATAGAAGGGCGAGAGCTGGTAAGATCATGGTAGGCCTCATTTCCTCAGAAGAAAATGTTCAACGATTGTGCCACTAGCCAATTCACAGCAAGGGTCTTATTGAGGCATCGAGCTTGAACGGCATATCGGTCTCTCAACCGATGCTCACGCGAATGTAAGGAGTGTTGGAATGGTAGCTCTTTCCCGATTCACTTTTCAACCGGGAATGGCCTAAGCGACATCTTGAGGCGCCTATCTGATCGGATCATCAATCGACCGGGTACAGTGAGTCTCGGGTGAAGATTCGCTTCTCTCGCTCGGTGACGGCTCCTGAACACCGATAACCTTCACGATCAAAGAACGGAAACAAGAGCACGAGGGATTTGGAGTCTACTTGCACATCCTCGGGGTTCAGCCGCATGTTTCGCTCGCGGGCCTCCAGCTTGAGATTCAGCAAACAGCCCTCTTTGGAGTACCCCCTTGCATTTACCCTTACAGGTTGGCTTGAGTTATCGGTTGTTTGCTTCGTCTGTGGCGCGCAAGCGACGACGAACAACGCATAGGCCAAGCACAATAACGCCAGGGAAGGGATCTTCATAGGGAACTCAAGCTATCGAGCAGATAGGGCACTTGGCTGTTACTCTGCCGAATTTCAAGGAGTCAGGCTCGCGCCGACGCCGAAATCGAAAAGTCGTTCGGTCTTCCATCACGCAGGCGTGACACGTAACGACCCCACGAGATTGTCGGAGATAGGTAGGGAAGATGTCAACGGAAGAAGGCCTCACGATTCCGTCCCCACGTTTTGTGGATAAGGTTGTGAATAACTAACATCTTCGGGCAGGATTCTTGTGTGAGGGCTTGTGCATTTATCAAATTGCCCAATTCTTGTGCATCCGTCCTACAGCAGTATAACTACAACTAATAGTGTTCTTTGTGATCCTTCTCAATGTTTTCACACATTCCAAACCCAAACTGTCTGATGGCCAGAAAGTCCCGTCTGCGCGGTGATCCCCAATGCAACCATTCGGGACACTATCCACAGGACTGTTATGTTTCTGGGGATGGGCAGCGAAATCTTCAGGCCTGGAGCCCTGTTTTCTTTCTGTCAAGAGCCGGTTGAAACATGGGACAATTAAAAAGGAACAATAGACAGGGCCGAATAGCGGGAGCTCGTACTACTTTTTTCGGTAAACATTCAGTCCAACTTTCTCCTGCCGGTTTGGAATGGTCACGTTTCCTTCAGTCGACGCGATGATAATGGTCTTGCCAGACGAGGATGGGCCGAACTCCTTTGACAAATCCACACGAATCGTCAGCATGGTTCCTTCAACATTCATCTCGACGTTTTTCATGGTGATATCCGTTCTTCCTTTCGCTTATCGTCCCGCTACCGGTGGGGCCGTGACATCGGTGCGATTCCAGGTCGCGAGGATCAGCATCGTATATTGGTTATAGAATGCCCGCCCGACCAGCTTGGGCGTTGAACCGAGAAACTCGCCGGTCCGATTGTCGTAAAAATCTAGATGGAGACGAGCATAGCCGCTCTGGTTCTGCTGCTTGTAGAGGGTCAGTTCGGGGAGCGAGAACGGGATCAAGACGCTCTGCACCGGCGGCATCCCGATGAAGACGCTGCCTTGCATCGTCCCGAACGATTCCGCCATCACGCGAACCAAGTATGGCGACTCGGTGTCTCGGGCTGAGACCCGGTAGCCTCTGCGCCCCAACTCCGCAGCCACGATATCCCGAACATAAAAAATGTCGCGCGAAGGACGATCGATTGCGCCTAGGTCCGCGTTCGTCATGCGAAGGCGAGATCGATCGCTCTCAAGCCCTGTCGCATCCACGTCCACATTGACGCCTTCAGGTAATTGAACTTTGAGATTGACGAGGGCCTGCTCAACTGCTTGTGTTAATAGGACTTGCTCCACGGCAGTCCGAGGCGTGCGAGATATTTCCTGCTCGAGTGCGCACCCCATGAGCAACGCGCTCGAGGCCCAGAGAAGAAAAAACGAAGCGTTCATGACATGAGACCGCCGGTTCTCCACCACAAGAAGAATGCTAGTCGTGTTCGAGGAGGAATGCAACAAAGGCGGACGAGGAAGGATTCACGATGAACCGTGGGAGCTTACCTCCGTGGAAGGAGTGTGACGGTAGTGATCCTACGCTCGTTGGTACGAACGTCCGTCACGCTGAGGATGACCTCGCGTGGCTGCGGTCCCCAGTTTTTAAACGAAATATGGGTCGCTGCTTTTCCCTCGTTATGAGACACGACCAGATCGTCCCCTGTTTCGACATCATAGGCCTTCACCCGTCGGTAGCCGCTGGCCGGGGCGTAGTCGTAAACAAGCGTTCGACTATCAGCTGACCAATAGAATGCGGACACGTCACCTTCCGTAATCACGTCAACCTCCCGTACGGCCATCGTGTTGAGATCAAGGAGGCCTATGAGCGTGTGATGATCCACCGTGGAAAATGCTGCATGTCGCCCATCTGGCGAAAGACAGGCTTGATCGAATCCTTGTGGGTGGAAGAAAAGACCAGGGGCGACCGTCGATTCAGTTGGCAAATTCTGCAACATGACACGAGCGGGAGGAGTCTGATCAGTGGATACCAGAAGAACTTGCCGATCTGATGAGAGGGCGACGGACGGACCAGTTGAGAGGTGAGGTGTCCCACAGCCTAGCTCAAGCCCACAAAGGATCAATAGGCCTACCATATGACAGCGGCTGAGACTCGCAGGGGGCGACTGTGTGGTATCAGAGGCCGGGGATCGGCCTTTCTGTCGCGCCGGCCCAGAAATAGTTGCCATCAGAAGCCTTATACCAGTGGGCATTGCCGTTGACCGTGAGTCCGTTACTCGTCCAACCGTGAAACTTCAGCTTTGTTCCGCCTTTGACCGTCCGCACGACTGGTGCCGTGGTCGTCGGTGCCTGTCTGCGAATATTCATATTGACACGAACCTTCACGATGCCGGGTTTCTTGACGAAATTAAAGGTGGCCGAATCTTGTTGGATCTTCTTGACCTGGTCGATGAGCTGATCGAGATCCACTTCGAACCCAGGGCAGGTTTTGTCGGAGCGGATCTCACGATGGCCGATGATATGATCCCGATCGCAGGGGATTGACCACCGTCGGCAAATCTCATCGATCAATGTGGCGCTGGCCTTATACATTGCATCGGACCAGGATGTGTCTTCGCGTCCTTCATGCTCGATGCCGATCGTATACCAATTCGGATTCACGTCGGGCTTGAGCAATTGCCATGTCGGGCCGACAATCCGCCCGGCATGCCACGCCGTGTCACTTTCGCCGACGTACTGATGAACCTCACCGGTTTTTCCGATTCCATAATGGGCAGACACACCCGACTCTTCGTTCTTAAACCAGGCATCGGTGCCCTTGAGCGTGCCTTCCATGATGTGGATCACAATTGCTTCAGGCCTATATCCCTCTCGCCCCTTGTCTCTGTTCGGACTTCCGATCCACTGAATAGCCATCTGTTCCCTCCCTGAAAGCTCCTACATTCACCCAAATCTAGAAGTCGATGTCAATCCATGCAGGGTCGTGGTCGCTCCCGTCGCCGGTGTGTTTGGTGCGTCGGTCAATTGTAGGGTTTAAGAATTTTCCAGCAAGAGATGGGCTGACCCAGATGTGATCAAAGAGTTCATAACGAGGTGGTTCCTCGCCGGGTGGATTAAAACGATGCGTCCATGCCTTTGACTGGGGACCAGGACCCTGACCCGGAGTTTCTGCCTTCGCTGGTCTCGTTTCTGCAGGGTTTTCAAGCGAGTTGATCAGTGGTTGGTTGTCGACCGAGAGCATGGGTGCAAGAAATTCAGAATCAGGGGGATCGTTCATGTCACCGGCTACAATGAATCGACTATTGGGTCGCTCCATCTTGGTTATGATGCGGGAAATCATCTCGGCTTGTCTTTTACGGGTACTATTGGCATTGATGGCGCCTTGGATCGGGTCTTCACGAGGGGCCACAAAGTGGCTCTTTAAATGGGTATTGTAAAGCGTGAAGAGTTTGTGACCGTTGTTGCGCAGGATTTCTACTTGCAGCAGATCGCGACTGAACACGCGCCGATTCGGCACATCCGGGTGCACGGCGGTTTGATGAGAAACAATAGTTCCGATCGGAAGCTTTGAAAGGACTCCCACATCGATGAGTCGCCGATCGTTCCCCTCAACGAGCGCGATGTGCGGATAGAGATTCTCGAGGTGCCCACGGTTGAACTCCCTGAGGATCTCAATATGTTCGACTTCTTGGACGGCCAGGACATCGGCATTAACGACCTGGGTGATCCGCCGGGCAATTTCGTGGGTGGCATCGGAGTCCTTTGCCCTCACCAATCGTCCTGCAAACGTCCGAGCTGCAAAATGGTTCCGATCAAATGTAAGTGTAATGCCCCCTGTTCCTTCGGGAGGAATGGCACCGACCTCTCCTTGGAAATTGAACCGCGAAAAGAGGTTGTTGAGATTAAAGGTGGCTACTCTTACCATCATGGTTCCTCCAAGCTGTGGAAGATCACATTACCATGCGGTATCCGTGATCAACGAGCGAATGGCTCCTGGATACTCATCATGAGGCCGTGTGTGCTGTGTCATGGCTTGCTTGAAAGGCTTCGGCAAGTCTCTTCCGAATCGCCTTGTATTTCGACCAGTTAAATGCACACAAGAACTCAGCCGCCGCCTTGGCACCGCGAGCAAATAGGTCGATCTTGTCATCGTGCTGCATGGTGAAGTTCAGCCAGTGATGATGACCCGTGTCGATCATTTTCACAAGATGCGTATAGTCTGGATTGGCTTTGATGAAGTCCGTGTCTAAAGTATGCCGTGCGGCGTCAAAGACAGCGCCCAGGAGTTGAGAGGGCTTCGTGATCTCGGCCGGCTCGATACCCTCAAGGCCGATCTTTGCACCAAAGGTTGGGGCTGTTGGAACCCGATAGGGTTGATGAAACACGTTGATCGGAAAATTAGACATAATCCCTCCATCCATGAACATGACACGGCTGGGCGGGGTGCCATCATAGCCGCCGAGCTTCTTCCAGAGTTTCCGGTCGGGCGAGCAATCATCGACCGTAAACGGGTGAAAAAAGAATGGGATGGACATCGAGGCGCGGGCAAAGTAAGCGGGATTCACCGGTTCAGGATCGCACCAGTAGAGACCCGCCATTCTAGGAAGCTCGACCTTTGTTTCGGTGGTGATGTCCGCTGCGATCATGACCAATGTTCCGCGTTTATCTTCTTCCGACAATTGCGAGTCGGTGCGGGTGGATCTCAATCGTAGTCCTGGGGCCACGGTGCGCAACTGCGTTAAGAGATCACCGGTCGTCTTGATTCCTGTACGGGATAACTCGGTGATCAGCCAATCAAGAAAGACCTTTCCTGGATTGAGCCCCAAATCCTCTTTCAGGTTGTCGATAATTTGGGACGCCTTCCAGATCAGTTTCACCATGCCGGCTTTCTCGAGGACGGCCTGGGAAAAATCTCTGGCATCTCCATCACCATCAATGAAGGACTCCATCGGCATTCTGGCAAGAATCTCCAGAAGCTGTTGACTCTTCGCTTGTGCCGGTGTGCCCAACGCGGCAATCATAAGGGCATTGATCGATCCCGCCGATGTCCCGCCCACGCCCAGGAACCTGATGCCGGCTTGTTCGAGAATGTAGGTGTACCCTGTCAGGGCGATGCCGAGCACACCGCCACCTTCCATCACGAGATCGACATATTGATGATCGTCTCCATCAATAATGTCTGAAAATTCCTTGTTCTTGCATTCGGTTCGTACTCTCTGGATGGCGTTTTGAACGTCGGGGTGATTGATATATGGTTGTGCAGCCGACATATGATCCTCCAACAAAAAACATGCTGAAATTGTGAGCTAACAGCACAAGATTAAGTGCGAGCCTATATACGATAAGGGGCACCTATAAACATCCTCAGTCATATTCCGCAATCCTATGGACACCTGGACACACCACTACCGTCGAATGTCATCCAACAAGGTCCCAAGTTTCACTGCATCACAGGCTCCGTGACCAGTCACGTAGATCCGCAATATGTTTGCGATAGAACGTGACCCCATCGCTCCTGTATGCGTCTCAAGCAGTTTCTACCGTGGATCGTTATGCAATGAGCAGGCCTCTATAAATTGCGCTGCTGTTCATGGAGTTATACGGAGTTGAGCTGACTTCTGGCTATGCTGGCTATGTGGGGTGGTATCCAAACTGATACGGATCGAATCTCATTGGATACAGTCGTAGTAGGAAAGCGTGCAACATTTTAAGAGGAGTCGACACCACAGTACTAGCAGATCAGATTGACTGGTCCGAGGAAGGTTCCTAACGGTTGGTCGTCGGAGATTGGAGTTACACAATCGTTGTCAGTCCGATTGCCTGCGCGTGAATCACCTGAGAGACGGCTGCACCTTACCAGCGGTGAAGCACCCCGTCTGGGTGGAAGTACAGGTAGATTGCATCAAATCCATGTAGAGATGGCAGAACTTGATCAACATCCCACCGCACCATGCCCGACCTGCGAGTCCCATCGACGACGAGAAGCAGCTCAACGCGCGGTGCAACTGATCGGTAAGTTGGCAGCCGAGAGGCCTTGTCCTGAATGACGGGCAGGATGTCCGCCAGCCTAATCTGGCCTCGCCATCCAACGGAGTTGTTGACGCAAACCCAGCGATTGTACTGGCCCGCTTCGACGGGCAGAGCCACTAAGTGCAGGGTAGCCCTATCGCACTCGGCCGTGGCACGTTCCCACGGGACAGAAGGGCGCGCATCCCTGATCCGCTGAACCAAGCCGTGCTGCTTGAGCGCAGCCGGATTCGAGAACAGCGCTTGAACGCATAGCGGCAACCCTCCAGCCGCATAGTAGTCGGTAGATAGTTGCTGAAGGCCCTTGATCCGTTTAGATACCCTGGCTTTTGCAGGTGAGCCAGCATCTCCCACAGCAGCCTGGTCACGGAACACCTGGGCTACCTCAAGGCCGAACTGCTCGTCACCGGTAGCAATGAGAAAGTCAGGTGACTCGCGCTCCGCAACGATCACATGCGACACACTCAGGCGGGCAAGGAAGGCTTCAACATAAATGCGCTCTCCGATCTTCGAAGCCATGCTGATCGGTCCTAACTATTGCATGAACCGCTGAGAATTTCGCGACTGGTTGGCGGTATGCCTTGTTCCATCTGGACACTTCCCTGTTGTAAATATCCGAAATATCTGTCCCTTTCCCGCCTTTGTCAAGGCATCACTTGCTGGTATAAGTCAGGCGAGCTTGCTGATATATCCATAGAAAGTTAGCCATAGTATGGAATGTATTTGTTCCATCAATGAACTCGTGCCTGGCCGAATGTCGAATCAGCCCTACGTAGGTGGCTGGTGAACGAATGTCGAAGCGGGTGGTAGCTGGTTGGTCGTTAGCTCCTGGTTCTAGTCGTGTCTTGTTCTTTGGTGACGTGCTGATCGAAACTGAATGCCGTTGGTCTTTTAACTAGCTCATGGGTCCTGCCTTTGTCTGTTGATGAGAACGTCCTCTGTGGGTCGACGGTTTTGACGCCAACGGGAATCGTCGGACGGATTGGACCGCGAGATCAATGCCAAGGTCCGGCCAATGCAAAAGGTTGGGATTGGGCTGTTCAACCTTCATGATCTTCGACACGGAGGCGTCTAGAAACTGAGGAAAGCCCTGGAAGGAAATAAAGAGCTCACTGTCTCTGGACAGCAGCCAGATTCCGTACTTGGTGATGTTCATGACTTCAATTTCAGCAATGTCTTGGCAATGAATGATGGACTTCATCTGACAGCTCCCGTATGAGAAGGCTCGACTGTACTGCGAACGAGCACCGCGAAGAGAATTGCCGATACCGAGTTATCCTGATTTTGAAAAACCTTCGTTCTGAAGAATTTCCGCCACATTCTGTCCGTTCACAAATACATCCGCCACGAGACGGTCGTACACATCTCGAGCATGGGGCACGATACGAATCGGTCCTGTTCGGAGCAGCTCCCCCAGCCGTTGTTTGGCCGCCGGACCTTCAAGTTCACTCATTTCAGGAGTATCGATTCCACGAATTCTGATGCGCTCACTTCCAATCCGAAGGGTATCTCCATCAACGGCATGGACTTGGAGATTGCTCAGTAGTCTCATCTCCTGTCTTGCCTTAGATCGAAGAGTGGAAATCCGCGACTCTTTGTTCAATGGCCCGAGTTTGTACCGCCCTTTGGGATACCGCTGCGGCCGGCTATCAGGCGGGCGCTTGTGGCGGGGCTGTTTGTACGTGGGAAGGCGGTTCGACCGTTCTTCATTCGGTGACGGGTACCAGCAGAGGTCACATTGTTGCTGCAGAGTCGAGCCGAAATCGGACTTCGGCAGGCGCTCGGCATGGGCGACAGCTACGAATGAGATGAACGTCATCCATCCGAAGAACGACCAAGTCACTATGGGCACAAAGGGTGTCATGCGGTTGTTGTGTACGCATGTGTCGTGCCAGATTCTGATCGATTGACAACGTTCAAAACGGCATGTTGCAATGCGATGGCGTATTCAATGTAGAGTGATGTTGTGTTACGGAGGGTGATGTCATGGATATGATGGGACGAGTGGGGCTGGTTGAGATTGCTGTGTTGATCGCCCCGGATCAGAAAGCCTGGATGGATCGCATGATTAAAGAAGGGAAAATCGCCATCCCGCCGGGCGGAACCTTGGAAAAGGGGTCGCTCTATTCGATGTTTATCCGCATGTTACTCCACAACGCGATGGAGGAACAAAAGCGGCAGGAGGCGTTAGAAGCGGAGGACGAAGACGATGATGAATAGAGGAACGTGAAACGTATCTCGTGAAGCGAAGAAACTGCTAGACGCGCACTGTATCCAAATAGATACCTGTGTATCCTACGAGATACGAACAACGCTTCACGAACGACTTGATCAGAGCTTCTTGAAGGCTACGTGGGCGGCGCGGACGGTCTTCTCGATATCCTGGTTGCTATGGGCGGTGGAGAGAAAGGCCGCTTCGAACTGGGACGGGGCGAGGTAGACACCCTGTTCCAACATGTGGTGAAAAAACTGACCGTACCGCTTGGTGTCGGATTGTTTCGCCGAATTCCAATCGACGACAGGACCAGGCGTAAAAAACGTCGTCAACATCGACCCTACTCGGGTTTGCGTCACGGGTACTCCAGCTTTCTTTGCCGCCTCGCCGATGCCCTTTGCCAGGGTTGCTGACCGTTCCTCCAGTTTCTTGTAGACCCCCTTCATCCGAAGCTGCTTGAGTGTGGCCAATCCCGCGCTGACCGCCAGCGGATTCCCGGAAAGCGTGCCGGCCTGATAGACTGGTCCAACCGGAGCAATGAGATCCATGATCTCTTTCCGCCCGCCGTAAGCCCCGACTGGTAAACCTCCCCCGATAATCTTGCCCAGCACAGTCAGGTCAGGCGTGATGCCATACAGCGCCTGTGCGCCGCCGTAATTCACGCGGAATCCGGAGATGACTTCATCGAAAATCAATAAGATGTTGTGGTCCGCGGTGAGTTGCCGAAGCGCTGCGAGGAACTCCGGAGCAGGGGGTACCACGCCCATATTACCCGCGATCGGTTCGACGATAATGCAGGCGAGTTGATGTCGATTCGCCTGGATGAGTTGCTGAACCGTCCGAATGTCATTATAGGGGGCGGTCAGCGTATGTTTGGCGAAATCATCCGGTACGCCCGGTGAATCAGGGATTCCCAGCGTCGCCAATCCCGATCCGGCCTTTGCCAACAGGTAATCGCTGTGCCCGTGGTAGCACCCCTCGAACTTCATGATCCCAGTGCGTTTGGTGAACCCTCGGGCGACCCGGATCGCGCTCATGACGGCTTCCGTTCCAGAACTGACCAGCCTGAGCTTTTCCATCGACGGGAACGCGTTGCGGATTTCTTTGGCCAGTGCCACCTCAAGCTCCGTGGGCGCGCCGTAGCTCGTTCCTTGTCCTGCTGCCTTCTTGATCGAGGCTATGACGCCGGGATGCGCATGGCCCAGGATCATCGGGCCCCAGGACAGCACGTAATCGATGTAGGTGTTCTTGTCTACATCGTAGAGGCGTGATCCCTTCGCACGCGCGATGAAGCGAGGCTGCCCGCCCACCGAACGGAAGGCTCGAACGGGACTGTTGACGCCACCGGGTATGAGTTGCTGAGCTTCAGCGAAGAGTTTCGCGGATCGGGATGTCTTCATAATGGGGGCGCACCCTATCATGCAGGGCAAGAGCCGGTCAAGAAATGGGCCAGAAAAGAATCAGTGTGTGGAGGGATCGCCGAGGACAAAAATTGGCATAAAGAGATACACTTCCTTTCTGATTCAGATACAGTTCGCGGCCTCGCACATCGACTGAATGTTCATTTTCTGGTGATTTTCTGTCTTTCCGCCGTGTGAAGATGCGGCGCAATTCTTGCTGCATTCATCGCTCAGGAAAGCGAGAGCCACATGAAAGTCATCTGTTCATGGTGTCGCGGAGAGGGGCGGAGCGGGTTCGTTGGGGAAAAAGCCCCGCTGGATGATGTGAGGGAAACCCATAGCATCTGCACCGAGCATGAGACAGCGGTGCGGGCTCGATGGGCGGCTCATGGGCCGAGGATCGGTTTCTATACGGCTTCTACCGATAACGTCAGGCACTTAGCGTGGCGGACTCGCCGAGTGGTGCTCTCGGCGCTGCAGCTCGGTGCCGACCTCAAGGATTGGGCTTCAAAAGCCCGCTGAAGCTTTCACTGAACTTGTGCGGCGTCTTCTGATTCTCAACAGCTTGGGCAGGCCTTTACTTCTTTGAAGTCTTGACTGAACGTGTGCGAGCCGGTCTCGTCCGAGATGTGGTCTGCTCGTTAAAGGAGATTTCCTCCAGTTCCCAGCGTTTTCGCTTGGATTTGTCTTGTTCAGTCACGACGAACACCCCATGAAATGGAGCCCGCCGACCGTCAATCGTTTGGCCCTTACTCCACGCCTCGCCGGCGTCGCTGAGGACCTCCAACAATGTTTCATATTCATCTTCATCATCAGGGAGTACCGCGTGTGCATCAGTGATAAGTAGGATGTACCCTTTGGCTGGAAGCCATTCGAAATCAGCTAGGCATTCTTCCAGGGCGTCCCAGTTGTGTCCGAAGTAGTCCGGAAAGTCGAGTGCCCGTGCAAATTCGCCGAAGAGGCTCGATGGAGTTCCGCATTTCTTCCCCTGAATGAGACGCAATGCAAATCCCGGGGGAGCTTTTACCAGGGATGTGGTGGAAGACTTCCCGGCGACAACGAGCAAAGACGACCAGGGAGGGGTCGCGGTGTTCAAATGCGCGGGGAGTGTGAGTTTGGCAGACATAGACTGCTCGTTGGACGACGATCTGATTCAATTGAGCGGGACAAAAGTCCGGTAATGGTCTCCGGTGTAGTACGCTTTCCCCGTGTGCTGCTCGATCACGATTCGTTCGGCATCACGGCTTCGGCCCCGTATCTTTGGATTCACATCATACTCCCGATAGCGGCCTCGTGGAAGGCGTCGTTCTCGATTCTGAAACTCGCGTCCGCCGACGTAGCCTGGGAGCGGAGAGCCGCCGCGTTCTTCCAGCCGTTGTAGGAGGTCATAGACCTTCTGGGGAGCTTTCTTCAGCGAAGAAGGTGTATCGATTGACTGCGGCAGGGTGAGGATCGAATTGCCGGGACCAGGAGCGAGGTCACGCTCGGCCTCGGTCGATGAAGAAGACGATCCCATGCTGCTCGCATAGAGCAGCGCGAGGAGAAGAGCACAGACTGGCAGCCATCGCCATAGACCAGTGAACATCGATTCCGTTCCTTCAGTTGCGGACGAAGAGGATGAGCCGACCGTAGCATCCTCATTTCCACAAGGTCAAACGGTGCAAGTAACTGCATGTCTCATCCTGGATGTCTCCACTCCTGTTTGCTACAATGATCCGGTCGATGGGTCCGCAACGTAGAGGAATTTGAATTTCGACGCGCTTGTGTGCAATCTCCTCCGGAACCTACACGCTGTGTATGAAAGCGGTATATGTAGCATCGTGAAGAGGTCACACGATCGCCTCGCATCCTGTCTGCTCGCCTTGGCGGCCCTTAGCCTGGCTGTCGGTTCCCATGCACAGTTGACACCGAGCGGCTCGATGAAGCGGTCTCCAGCCGATGTCGTCAAGCGGTATGTCCTTCTCGATCAGAAAGGGGCTCGTCTGGACGCATCGTCGTTCGACACCGTATTGTCCTATATCGATTGGAAGGAAGAACCGCCGTGGGGTCGTATCGTCGTGGTTCAACAAATCAACGTACCGGAGGATTATCAAAAATGGGAAATCCTCAACAATCTTGAAGTGATCATCCCCGTGACGTTTCATGTGCTGGGGGCGGTGTATTTGGAGAATGCGTCCTTTATTCCGGAGGAAACGGTTGAAGAGGTCAGATTCCACGTGAAAGTGGTGAAGAACTACTGGCGCATTCTTTCTCCAATCATCCCTCCACATGTCGGATTGAAACGGATGATGAGTTTCGCGCGAGAAGCCGAAGCGAAGGAACAGAACGAAACCCATCGCACAGAACTGACAGTACTCATCGACTCTTTGCGAAAGGCCAAATAATCATGGCACAGACTCCTATAGAGCTGCTGATCTTTGATCTCGACGGCACCCTGATCGAATCCAAGTGGGATATCGCCCACTCCGTGAACTTTACCCTGGTCGAGTTGGGATTGCCCAAGCGCCCGATCGAGGAGATTTTCGGGTTTGTCGGCGACGGCGTGAAACGGCTGCTCCGCCTCGCGGTCGGAGAGGGCAATCAGGCCAGATTCGAAGAAGCCTTAAAGGTATTTCGCGGTCACTATCTGGAGCATTGCTTAGACCGGACCACCTTCTACCCAGGCATCGAGCCGATGTTGCAGCACTTTGCGCACAAGACCAAGGCGATTGCGACCAATAAATCGATTGAATACACTAGCGTCATTCTGAATGGGTTAGGCCCGCAGCATTTTGGGTACATGGTCGGAGGGGACAACGGGTTTGGACTCAAGCCGGAACCCGGCATGTTGTTGCACGTCATGGAGATGCTGGGTGCGTCGAAAGAGCGGACCGTTCTGATTGGAGATAGTACGAACGATATCAATGGAGGCCATAACGCCGGGATCCGTGTCTGTGCGGTGGGCTATGGGATGGGGAATCGGGAAAAAATGGCCGCCTGTCAGCCTGATTGGTTCATCGAACGCCCAGAAGAACTGATGGAGCTTTTCGTATGAGCTATCGATGGACACGTCCGGGCCGAATTGTTGGGCGGAAGAAGGGGAGGTGAAGTGATGCGTCTATCGGGCCTTGCGGTGGTCTCGCTCTGTGTGTTGATCCTCCTCCCCATCCATTCGGCGTACGCCTCCAGCTCGAGTCTTGCGGAGCGCGTGGTCGAACACCGACTGGCCAATGGATTGACGGTGCTCATGGTCGAACGACATCAGACGCCCATCGTGTCGATCAATATCACCTTTGCCGTAGGCGGCATCGACGAGCAGGTCGGCCAGACCGGCATCGCGCATCTTTATGAACATATGGCGTTTAAAGGCACTCGTACGATCGGCACCACGAACTATGAAGAGGAACAACCGATCTTGGAGGAACTCGCACTTGTGGGGACCGAGCTCGATCAACGCCTGCGGGATTTCGATGCCAACGGTGCCGGTGAAACGGACGAGACGCGAGCCACGATCGAATCTCTCCAGGAGCGCTTGACGGACCTCCAAGCGAAGGCGGCCGAGTATGTCGTCGGCAATGAAATGGCGCTGTTGTACCAACGCCATGGCGGTGTCGGGCTCAATGCGTCGACGGGGAAGGATCTGACTCGCTACATGATCAGTCTCCCATCTAATCGATTGCCTGTGTGGGCGGCGATCGAATCGGATCGAATGGCCCATCCGGTGTTGCGCGAGTTTTATAAGGAGCGGGGTGTCGTGATGGAAGAGCGGCGCCTGCGAAACGACGACAGTCCGAGCGGTCTGTTGTTTGAGACCTTCACGTCGGCGGCATTCCGCGCCCATGGCTATGGTATCCCGACGATCGGATGGGGGTCCGATATCCTTTCGTTGACACCAGCCGATACGGAAGCCTTCTTCAAGACTCACTACGGCCCAAATCGAGCCACCATTGCTCTGGTCGGCGATATCAATCCCAGGGAAGTCATCCCGTTGATCGAAGAGACGTTCGGAAAAATTCCGGCCGCCCCGCCCCCTCCACCTTTGGTGACGGTCGAACCGGCGCAACGCGGGGAGCGACGCGTCGAGGTCGAATTTGATGCGGAGCCGGCCATCGTCGTCGGGTATCACAAGCCGACCATCCGACATCCGGATGACGATGTCTTCGACGTAATTGATGCCCTGCTGAGCGAAGGGCTCACGTCTCGCCTCCATCAGAAGTTGGTCCGCGACAAACGTCTGGCAGCCTCGGTCTGGTCTGATGCGAGTCACCCGGGAGCCAGGGCGCCAAACTTATTCGCCATCACAGCCACGCCGTTGGCTCCTCATACGACGGCAGAAGTCGAAGCTGCGATCTATGAAGAAATTGAACGGCTGAAACGAGAACCTGTGTCTCAGAAGGAATTAGAGAAGGTGCTCAACAATCTGGATGCGGATTTAGTGCGAAGGTTACGCTCAAACAGCGGGTTGGCTTCTCAACTGGCGTTGTATCAGGCATTGGCGGGCGATTGGCAATACGTCCTGACATCGCGGGATAACATCGCGAAGGTGACTGCGGCCGATGTGCAGCGAGTCGCCACCCAGTACTTGACCAAGTCGAATCGGACCGTGGCGGTCTTGGTCAAGAAAGGCAGCGCGAAAGCGGTGGCGGCCACGCCGGCCCTTGGGGTGAGACCATGAAGCGGGGGAAGATGGACTGGATGGGCATCCGCAACCAGGTCGGGGTGATGGCTGCGCTGGTGATCCTCCTGCTGGCGTCTGGATCGACGAGCTATTCGGCCGATCTTGATCTCGAGGTCGAGGATCCCAGAACCATGACGTTTGAGCCTGTGGAGTTCTCGCCGCCTGAACCGGAGCGGGTGGTATTGGACAACGGTTTGGTTGTCTACCTGTTGGAAGACCATGAATTGCCGTTGGTTACGATCACAGCCACCATGCGCACAGGAGGGTGGCTCGATCCTGCCGAGAAAGTGGGGTTGGCAGCGATGACCGGTGCGGTGATGCGGACCGGTGGTGGAGATGGGTTGTCGGCAGAGCAAGTCGATGCAGAGTTGGAGCAGTTTGCGGGCGATATCCACATCGGGATTGGGAGGCAATCGGGGTCGGCGTCCCTCGATGTGTTGAGCAAGGACCTGAATCGGGGGTTGGAGATTTTTGCCGGTCTTATTCGATCACCGGCGTTTGAATCCGCTCGCCTGGAGTTGGCCAAGTTACAGGCCATCGAGGGGATCCGCCGCCGACAGGATAGCCCGGGGTCCATCGCCAGCCGTGAATTTAGCAAGGCGCTCTACGGTGCCGATCATCCGTCGGCTCGGGAAAGTTCCGTTGATTCAATCAAACGTCTCACGAGACAGGATCTTATTGCGTTTCATCGCAACACGATTCACCCGAACGGGATGCTGCTTGGCGTGACCGGTGATTTTTCGAAAGACGAGATGCTGGCCTCGATTCGAAAGATGTTTGGAGATTGGCAGAAAGACACGGTGCCTGAGCTGACGATCCCCGACGTGTCGGAAGCGGATATGTCTCAATCTGTGGTGAGATTCGTCAATAAGGATACGTCGCAGACACACCTCCGAGTGGGCCATCTCTCGATCAAAGAGAGCGATCCCGACTACGTGGCATTGGCCATCGTGAACGACATCTTGGGCGGAAGCTCGTTTCGCAGCCGCCTCTTCAACGATGTGCGGACCAAGCGGGGCTTGGCCTACTCCGTCGGGAGCCGACTCTATACCGGTACGCATGATCAAGGTGTTTGGATGATGAAGGCCGAAACCAAGCTCACCTCCACGCAGGAGGTGATCGAGCGGTTTGTGGCAAATATAGACCGCATGCGTGAAGAGTCGGTGACGGACGCCGAACTGGCCGAAGCGAAAGAAGCGTACGTAAATTCGTTCGTCTTCTCCTTTGCGAGTTCGTCCGCTATCGTCAGGCGTTTGATCCAGTTGGAGTACGATGGGTTACCGAAGGACTTTCTCCAGCAGTTGCGAGCACAGGTGATCCAGTTGACCAGGGACGATGTCCAGGCTGCGGCGAAGAAACATTTGCACCCCGATCGTCTGAAAATTATCGCGGTCGGGTCGGGAGACGCGTTGGCGAAGGCGCTCTCGACCTTTGGAGAGGTGAAGGAAATCAAACTCAGTCCGGAAGGGTAAAGGGGGTGCGTGGCCTCGCCGTTGAACGGATGATAAGGAGACGGAACCCAACCGCTCATGGATAATTCATGCCGTTAGAAGACGACTTTTGCGATATTCTGAAGAAAGCGCGCATCGGGCAGGGCCTCTCGATCGGTGATGTGGCCAGGATGACAGGTTTGCCGGGTGGTGACATTAGTGCGTTGGAGCGGGGTGATCAGCCAAGAGACCGTGCGGAGGTTCGCGCGCTGGCGAAAGCGCTGGCCTTGCGCGGGGACTCGCTTGAACAGATTGCCTTCGACAAGTGGGAGCCGGTTGGGCAGCGTACGCCACCATGGGTTGAGATGGTTCAGGGTTCCATCAGCGGATATGGAGTGCAGGGCTACATCCTCCATGATGGTGGTGAAGCGCTCATGGTTGATACCGCCTATAACGCTCCCGCCATGCTGGACCAACTTCGTCGATGTGGATTACGCCTGACCGGTATTTGTTTGACCCATGGTCACGCGGACCATGCGGATGGGATCGAGCAGATCCTGGGCCATCGTGAAGTTCCGGTGTACCTCGGCCCTGAGGATGAAGGGTTGCTGGGTTGGCGACCACGGGCGGACTTGCTGGTGACGCCCGTGGATGGGATGCCGATTCGTGTCGGCAACCGTACGGTTCGATGTATGACCACGCCAGGTCATACTCCGGGCGGCATCTGTTATCGTCTGGATAACGAGCAGCTGCCGGTCTGTTTCGTCGGCGATACCCTCTTCGCCGGGTCGATCGGTCGGTCGAATCCCAAGGAGCTGTATTCAATTCATCTTAACTCCGTCCGCGACCGTCTGCTGACCTTGTCTCCCGACTATCGTCTCTTTCCTGGGCATGGTCCTGCCACGACGGTTGAGGAAGAGCTCGATCACAATCCATTTGCATCGATTCACTGAGCAGGGATGTCATGAATGGGCTGAGTCGTCACGAACATCGAGAATTCGATCACGAAGTCGTTCTTGAGACGAGAGAAGAACCCGCCCCGCGTGTCATCGACTCGGCGGAGAAGCAAGACGAGGTCGAGCCGTCTTTTTTTTCGCAGTGGGCTTTGCCCGTTGTTCTGTTTCTCTTGACGGTGTTTACCACGTTGTGGGCCGGGGCTTATCAGGCCTACACCGGGCCGGTGCGGGGGCCGCTGAATTTTCTCCTCTCCGCTCCTGAGACGCTCTGGCGAGGAATTCCATTCGCCGGTGCCTTGCTTTTTATCCTCACCACGCACGAACTGGGCCATTATCTGCTATCCAAGATTCACAGGGTGCCGGCTTCTCTCCCGCTGTTCATTCCCGGGCCGCCTCATTTCATCGGCACGTTCGGCGCGATCATCCGCATGCGCGGGCCAATCTTAAGCCGTCGCGCCTTGTTCGACATCGGCGTCGCCGGACCCTTGGCGGGCTTCGTGGTTGCCGTTGTCATGCTGATCGTCGGACTCAGCCTGTCCACGGTGGTGGACCGATCGGCAACATACGGGTTGCACCTTGGCGAGCCGTTGCTGCTCCAGTTCATGTCGTGGCTGGTCATCGGACCGATCGCGCCGGAGGCAGATGTGGTGCTCCACCCGATCGGCTTTGCCGCCTGGTTTGGGCTCTTCGTGACGTCGCTTAATCTTCTGCCCATCGGCCAGCTCGATGGTGGCCATGTGGCCTATGCCCTGTGGGGAGAGCGACAACGATCCATGGCGCTTGCCTTTCTCCCAATCTTGTTGATCTTAGGATTCTTCGGCTGGGCCGGGTGGTTTCTCTGGGCCTTTATGGCTGGGCTCTTTGGAGTCGGCCATCCCCCCGTCATGGATCCTGATGTTCCATTAGGCCGTAACCGGACGATCGTCGGATGGATTGCCCTGGCCGTATTTGTCGTCACTTTCGCGCCGGTGCCATTTTCGTTCCATTAACGTATGTCCCAGAAGTCCGTTCGTGGTGAGCCTGTCGAACCATAACTGGAACTCCTTAAAATCGCGTGCCCTTCGACAAGCTCAGAGTGAACGGCTTATTAATGAAATTTATGGGATACAACACGAGGCAATTCATAGCCGCTTCCTGTTTTGTTCGTCACGTTCTGCTGATTTTCATGTCGGATTCCACGCCCGATTCTACAGTAGTGAGATGTTCACGTCCGGTGCACCTACGACCCGATGCCCGAAGTGTGAGGCCCAACGGTTCGATTATATGGCTGCGGATCTGACGTACGGAACAAGATGTGACCCCACAGATTTGACAGGTCATGGCCTAGGGTTTCACGGAGAAGGTCAAGATTGGGAGGAAGGATTCTTATGATGGATGGGTAAATATCCCGAAAATAATGTAGCCCAGGTACAACACGAACAAACCTCCTAGAGCATATCCAATGAGTGGAACCACGCGACAGCCGCTCTCGCTTCGTACTCAGCCGGGGAGTGATAGCCGAGGGTCGAGTGGCGCCGCTGCCGATTATAGAACACCTCAATGTATTCGAAGATACCGGAGATAAAAAGAGCGGAGACAAACTCTTCCCACACTGGTCTGACAACATGCCCTTCTAAACGGGCTTTCTTACGCTTGGCAGCAACGTAGTATCCACCGATCAGCCATAAGCCAACTACGGCCCCAGCTATTCCGCTAATGAGCGCCTGTCCTATCCCTGTTTCTTGTAGCCATGACAAGCACTCGCCGAGGAATTCAAGCGGGCTGAGCTGTTTGTCTTCCACTCCCATCGTTCACAACCAGTCAACGAGTGGGTACGCTGGACGGTCTTATATGGTTGGCACGGAAGCCCCCAACCTAGACGCCAGTGTTTAGGGGCATGATACGGTCAATATGCTTGGTGTGGTCAAACCCCATATGGTTTTTTTAAAAGGCAATCTGAGAAGAACTCGTAGATTTTCAGTGAGGCTGCAACAAAAGTAGCAAAAGCGGAAAGAGCCTGGAGAATAGCTGAAGGGTCAACCATAGGCTACTCTTTACCATCGTGGAGAATACTGTCAAATCCGGAGCAACAAGAAAAGAGGGACAGGCTACTTTTCTGGCGATGTGCGGAGTCGCCCGCGTGGAAGGAAGGTTGCTTGGCTACTGGTAACCATTCCTGACACGTCGAGTAGAACTTCGTGTTCTACGGGACCGGCGAGCTAAGAGCCATTTCTTCAACGACGCTTGGCTTTCTCCGGACGGTCTGCCTGCGAGGAGACCTTCGACGCTGATGTCTTCATCGAGTTTGTCCCAGTGAATCCCGTGCCCTTTGCCGATAAACCGCCAGTTCTTGCGTTCGACAGGTGCGGCATGAACCAAGCGGGGGAACCAAGCCAGTGGTACGGACAGGCTCCGACCATCGCTTAGCTCAACGGTGAGCGTGTTTGCCGTCACTGTGACCGTTTCAGCTACCGGCAATGGGATGTCAACTGCCGAAGTATTCATCTTAAGCATTGAGTGATTACCACAGCACGTCTGTTCTCACAAGCTGGTGCAGTCTGTTGCTTTTTAGAGGGTAGACTGGTTGGATATTGTACCTGCCGCAGCATTCTTCAGATTTCCTTGTCCGAATCCTCCGTCGATCCTAGAGTTGGGACATGATCGTTAGGGAGACACCTACGACGCATTGTCCGAAATGCCAGGCCGAACGAGTTGAGGAGGCAACGGAGTGTGTGCGTTGTGGGATTATCTTTGCCAAGTACCGGCCAGGTCTGGCGAGAGTTCCGGTCTCACTACCTTCGTCGTCGGGTGCGCGCTCTCGGTGGCTGGTGACGGCCAAGGAGTGGCTCATCGAGTCCGACATTACCACTGAAACAATGACCTTCTATGGCCGGGCTGCCGTCTTTGTGGTAATGGTCTGGTGGGGGTGGGCCTTTATTACGACGCCGCTCGAAACGAATTACGCTGGCGAATCCTTTCTGCACTTAATCAATCTGCCTTTTCATGAAGCTGGCCATGTGATCTTCATCCCATTTGGTCGTTTCATGACGATTCTGGGGGGAACGCTGGGCCAGATTCTCATGCCGATGATCTGTCTCGGCACCTTCCTGATCAAGACGCGTGATCCGTTCGGCGCCTCGGTGGCCTTGTGGTGGATGGCGGAGAGTCTGATGGACATTGCCCCGTACATCGACGATGCGCGGGCGCTCGACCTCATGCTCATCGGTGGCGTGACCGGAAAAGAAACCGATGGGCACGACTGGAACAACATTTTGACGATGCTGAACCTGTTGGAATGGGATCATTGGCTGGCGCATCTCACGTACAATATCGGTATTGTCCTGATGCTTGGTTCGTTCCTCTGGGGAGGTGCCCTCTTACTGCGTCACTATCGCAGACTCTCTGCATAACGACCCATCCTTGCGCAGGAGTTCTGACTCTCCTACCATGTCCGACTGACAGGGAACTTCACGAACGTGAAACCGTTACACATTCTCTTGAGGAGGCTCACGAGTCCTCACAGCCTGTATCGTGTCAGGGTTCTGTTCTGGCTACCTGTGTTGGTCACGGCTGTTCTTGCTTCGTCCGCCTTCGGCCAGGGGCCATACGGCACTGCTCCGGATGCTCAGACCGAGGGCGGTGCTCCGCGATCACCATCGTCCCCTCAGGATTGGCACTATGGGGCGTATGTGGATGTCGGGTACGTCGGCAATTTCAATTTTCCCGATAACCATCTGTGGCGTAACCGCGCGACTGCCTCTCATCATAACGAGGTATCTCCCAACATGGGTCTGGCCTATCTACGGAAGGACGCCGGCATCTCCTCACGCTGGGGCATGGAGCTGGGCTTTCAAGGAGGACGGGATACCGAAGGATTTGCTTTTTTGCCGGGTGAACGACGGGTCGATGGATCGGATGTGCTGCGGCACATCCATCGCGCAAATGTGTCGTATCTTGCGCCGGTCGGACGGGGACTGATGGTGACGGCTGGTTTGTTTAACAGCTTGATGGGGTACGAATCGCTTTATGTCAGAGACAATGCAAACTACACGCGGTCTTGGATTGCCGATAACAGCCCCTACATGATGTTGGGTGTGAACGTTCAGTATCCGTTGAGCGAGGAGTTCACGGTCGCGGCGTTTGTCGTGAGTAGCTACTATCACCTGGCCCGTCCGAACGATCTCCCGAGCTACGGTGGGCGATGGGCTTGGCAAGCCACGCCACGATTGACGCTGACGCAAACGCTCTATGCGGGACCAGATCAAACGGATACGTCGCTAGAGTTTTGGCGCTTGTATGGGAATCACATTGTGGAATGGCAAGGTGACGATGTGACGGTTGCCGCATCGTTCGATATTGGGACAGAAAATGTTGCCGGACGAGTGGGAAGCCCCCGGGCTTTTGTGATGGGCGGGAACATTGTCGTGAAGTGGCATATCAGGGGGCCTTGGTCTGTCGCGGTTCGCCCTGAGTTCTATTGGGATCGCAATGGCCGATGGACCGGTGCGGAGCAGTTTGTGAAGGCCGTCACATCAACAGTCGAGTACAGATTTCCCTATAAGTGGACGAATACGCTTATACGTGTTGAACACCGCTACGATGAATCGACCGGAGTCGGAGGCGGATTTTTCAAAAACGGCGAGACCTGGCCCGGTGTTACCGGCCTGACTCCTGGTCAACATCTACTTCTGCTCGGAGTGCTCGTGAGCTTTGACTCACCGTAACTGGGAGAGAGGAGGCGGCAACTCTTGCATCCAGAGGTGGAGTTGCTCAACGATATTGGTGCTGAGTGCGCGGAGGGCTTGCTGCTTTGCCTCTTGCAGGGCGGTACCATCCTCAACGAACACCGCTGATCCAACTATCGTTGATACACCTTCGACTGTCTGGATGGGGGCGCGCCAGTCGGAGTGTACCGCCCACAAGCTGCCCGTCGCCATTACGAGGGCGGCGCTTTCAGTACCTGGCGCGAGATAGGCACCGATCAGCGTGGGATACAGCCAGGCATAGCGGTTGTTGTACCGATCGATCGCCCCGGCTCCATCGACGATCAACACTGCGTCGGCTCCGTACCTTGCGCCGGCTTGCCTGATCTCATCACGATTTCCTGCCTGGACGGTCGAATCCATCAACACAAAGACGTCTGTGAGTTGCTTCTGATCTTGCAAGGGGGACAGGCCCTGGAGAAGCTGTTCTCTATCCGGGCTGAGCCATTCGACTTTTCTCAGGGACTGGTGGTTCGGGAAATCATGATTCGCAAAAAAGACCCCGAGCTTAAACGGTGAGGAGAGGGGCAAGTTCTGGCTTGATGGAGCCCGGTTCCCACCACCTGAGGAAGAACCGACCTGGAGGACTTCGTTCATCGCAACCCGGTTGAACCCCTGGCTACCAGCACAGCTAACGGAGAGTGCCAAGATCAGAGGCGCCAGGCTCACAAGAAGTCGAGGCACTCCTTCACATCGCCGATTCTTACTCAGACTTGACCTGTTAGAAATCACCGCTATTGCTTTCTCAAAGATGGTTCGAGGGTTCATTCAATGAGCGGAAGGATGCGATCAGCCACGGCTTGCACGACATCTTCCTGGTCGGTCACCACTTTCAGTCCCTTGAAGCTCAGATAGTATCCCCCGTGACTCGGTGCCTGGATTGTCGCACTGACCTCGACCCGATCGCCATCTTCGATATCAGGGTCTCGGACCAGAGGTCTGCCGCAAATGCCTAAGACGGCCACCGGGATGGTTGCCTCGTCTTCTTCCAAGCGAAACAAGTAGGCGCCGTAACAGTTATCACCATTAGGAACCGTATAGGGCGCAAGCGGCTGCACATCCCGTGCTGTGCCGTGCATGGTGACGCGTCGGAGATGGTAGGTACGCGCTGCGTCGAGTACCTTCTGGATGCTGATCGGTTCTTCTGCACACACCAGCAGCGGCGTGATCGTTCCAACAAGTATCAGAGGGATCCCCACGAGAAAAGGGATGAACCGAACCCAGCTTATCATATGGACGCATTCTATCATCTTCTTCTCGTCGTTCCGTAGCGACTTTCTCTTCCCACGCATGGCCGCTATAATCTTCTGTCCTTTTGTTGTGGAGGATCACTCGCATGAAAAATGAGCGGCATCTTCGGACCTTCATTACCGAATCACGGCCGGAATTTGAAGACCTCTTGGGGCAAATGGTGGAAGTGCCGTCGATCAGTATGGACTCATCCCGAACGGGCGACATCCGACACATGGCAGAGTTGGCGGCGCAGTATTTGATCGGGATGGGTGCCGAGGCGCAGGTCGTTGAGACCGGTGGGTATCCCCTTGTCTCTGGTGGTTGGACAACCGGGGCTGCGTATCCGACCGTCACCATCTACAACCACCTGGATGTGCAGCCTGCACAAGAGCCGGAATGGAAGCGCCCTCCATTCGCGTTTGGGAATAAGTCCGGTATGTATCAAGGCCGAGGCGCGACTGACGACAAGGGGCCAGCTCTGACGGCGCTGTTTGGTGCTCGATACGCCATCGAGCAAGGTGTTCCGATCAACATCCGTTTTCTGTGGGAACTGGAAGAAGAGATTGGAAGCCCTCATTTTCACGAAGGACTCCGAGACCGCAGCGCTGTTCCAAGACCGGACTCCGTGATCGTCTCGGATACGATCTGGATTTCCAAAGGCAAGCCGGCTGTGCCATCCGGCCTGCGAGGGTTGCTTGGTGCACGGTTGACGCTCCGAACCGGAGAGAAGGATGCACATTCAGGTGTGACGGGAGGGGCTGCGCGAAACCCACTAGCTGAATTGATGGAAGTTGCGAACGCCTGTCTGGATGCGAGGACCGGTCGCGTGAAGATCCCGGGCTTTTATGATGATGTGGTCGAGCCGACCAAAGGAGAGATCAAGAGTTTCCTTAAGTCCGGTTTCCAGGTCATGCGCTTCAAAAAAGCATATGGGTTTCGATCTCTTCGCGTGCACAATCCAGTTGATGTCATGCGTCGGATCTGGACATCTCCCACCTTTGAAATTCATGGCTTAAGTGGAGGCTATCAAGGACAAGGTATCAAGACGGTGGTACCCGGTCATGCCGAGCTCAAGGTCAGTATGCGGCTGGTTCCCAATCAAATGCCAGAACGGGTATTTGCACGGTTGAAGAAGCATGTCGCCAAGGTGAACCCACATGTGAAGGTTGAACGAGAAGGCATGCTTCACCCGTTCAAAAGTGGTTTTACCGGGCCCTATGTGGAGTGTGTGAAGCGGGCTATCAAGGCAGGATTCGGCAAAGATCCTGCCTTCGTGCGAGAAGGAGGATCAATCGGTGCGGTCGTCACAATGCAGAATGCGTGGAAGGTCCCCATTCTCTTCATGGGTTTGAGCCTGCCGGAACATGGATATCACGCTCCCAACGAATACTATGATTGGGGCCAGGCGTCTGGAGGAATGAAAGCCTTCGCTCAGTACTTCTCGGAGTTAGCAAGGATGAGAAAAGGATAAAGGACACCGGGTTGTGGGTAGCCTGGTTGAAGACCTGTCGAGGGGCCGTTCTTGAACAGGGCCTCACAAAAATTGGTTGACCGTGGCGTTTATCATACAAATCATGGCCTCAGCATCCTTCCCTTCTGGTACTTGATAATTCATAAGTAATTGTAAATTAATGAGATGTTCATTTGTGAGCATTTCTATCTGGGCATAGATGTTGCTGAATGTAATCATTAGAAACCTAGAAGTAAGGCGTTGAAGTTGATTGTGGATAAGGTCTTGAGTATCCTGCTTTCTTATGAAGGCTGAACTGAGTAATGTGGTTGTTGTCATGGTCACAACTTCCAACCAAGATGAGGCGGCTAAGATTGCTGAGCATGTGGTAAGCGCTCGTCTAGCCGCCTGTGTATCAACCATTCCTACGGTACGTTCGATCTATTGGTGGGAAGGTAAGATCGTGAATGATCAAGAATCTCTCGTGCTGATTAAAACGACCTCTGACAAATACCCTTCTCTTCAGGCAACAATACAAACGCTTCACTCCTATAAGGTTCCGGAAATAATAGCGATTCCTGTAGTGGAAGGGTTGCCTCCGTATCTTGAGTGGGTGAATGGTGAGACATCCTAGATCATGCGGCTGAAGCTGGGTTCCGATAACACGATTTTGCGGTTGACCACCAGGAACAAAAGTAGGTAATTTGCTAGGCTAAAGGAGATAAGGTTTGGCTTGGCAGGTATCAGTGGGTATGGGGGGCGGTAGTTATGGCTCAAACGACTACTCAAGATGGCGATTCCTACACGATTGTAATTTTTAGAGGATCCACCGCGAAGCCGCTTCGCTTCAGTTTTTCGAGAAAGCTGTTGCGTCGTTTGGTGGTCTGTATTGGGCTGTTGGTGGTGGCGGATCTTGCCGTCGTCTCTCATTATGTCGTGCGAACAGGGGAAGTCTGGGAGTTGGCTTCTTTCCGTAGCGAGGCGATGAGTGCACGGCAGCAGACTGCGGCTTTCACGACCGCCATTGACGATCTAAAGAAACGTATTGGAGCCATGAATGAGGTCAATCAAAGGCTCCGAGTGATGCTGGGTATAGAGGTTCCAAAGTCCGGCGACATGGTGAATGGTCGAGGTGGTGAGGAAGTACCGATTTTTGAAGAAGAAGGGGCTGTACCTAGTTCTAGCGGGAACAGCAGTATGGGCTCGGTTCCTGATAATTCATCAAAGGACGTGATTGAAGAAACTGATCAACATTCGGCTGTCGGTATTGAACCGTCAAAAAGCCATCTCGAGGCAGTCGCCTCGATTAAGGACGGCTTAGATTGGCTTGAGCGGGCGACAACTGCACAGGAACGTCTTCTTGGTGAGTTGGCAGAAGCGGCCGAACAGCGCTCGACCCGATGGGCTTCGACGCCCTCTATTTGGCCGGTCAAAGGTTGGGTGACGTCCGGGTTTGGTCCTCGCATTTCTCCGTTCACTGAAAAACCTGCCTGGCACGACGGGCTGGATATCGGAGCTGCGCCAAATACTCCCGTCCATGCTCCTGCCCAGGGACGGATTACGTCGACCGGATATGATCCTAAGCTTGGTAATATGGTCCGCGTAGACCATGGATATGGAGTCGAGACGCTGTATGGGCACCTTGCGAAGGCGGTTGTGAAGGAAGGCCAGAGAGTTGAACGAGGTGACGTTATTGCGCTTGTCGGAAGCTCAGGACTTTCCACGGGTCCCCACCTTCACTATATGGTCAAGGTAAACGGTCAGGCGCTAGACCCAAGGAAATACATTCTGGAGTAATCGTTCGCTCAAGGCATAGGCCTGTTTAGATGGACAGAGCAGGAATGGCAGCTTTCCAACACCACGCTGATCCTAATGAAATTGTTCTGTTAGGTGTTGATCCAACCAAATAGACCGCAAAGATAGTCCCTTGACCGACCTCGAAATCGCGCAGTCCGTTAATCCCATTCCCATCAGTGATATCGGTTTTCAGCTCGGAGTTCATCCTGAGGAAGTCATCCTCTATGGCCGGGATAAGGCTAAGGTTTCCCTCAAGACCTTGGATCGGCTTAGGGATAAGCCAAGAGGGCGATATGTTCTGGTCACTGCGATCAACCCCACCCCCTTAGGAGAAGGAAAGACTACGACATCCATCGGCCTTGCGATGGGACTCTCGCGACTAGGTCATCGGACCGCGCTTACTCTGAGGCAACCCTCCTTGGGTCCCGTATTCGGCATGAAGGGCGGTGGAACGGGCGGCGGGCGTGCCCAAGTCGTTCCAATGGAAGATATCAATCTTCATCTGACCGGTGATGCCCACGCAGTATCAGCCAGCCATAATCTTCTCTCAGCGTTTCTGGATAACCATATATTTCATGGAAACGCCTTGTCGATCGATCCAGGTCAGGTCATGTGGCCTCGAACGCTGAGTATGAATGATCGGGCCCTTCGTGAGATCGCGCTCGGGGAGGGAACCGACGGTCGCCGAGGCCAGTTCGTCATCACCGAGGCCTCAGAGGTCATGGCAGTCCTAGCTCTAGCGAAGGGTCCACTTGATCTCCGGGAGAGACTTGGCCGGATACTTGTGGGACTCGCGAAGTCCGGCAGTCCAGTCACGGCCGAACAGCTTAACTGCGTAGGGTCTATGGCTGCTCTCCTGAAGGACGCACTCATGCCGAACCTGGTTCAAACGCTCGAAGGCACTCCTGCATTCGTTCATACCGGACCATTCGGCAACATTGCGCATGGCAACTCCTCGATTATTTCTGATGCGATTGCGCTTCAATGTGCCGATTTTGTCATAACCGAGGCCGGTTTCGGGAGCGATCTGGGGGCTGAGAAGTTTTTTAATATTAAGTGCCGTGCGTCTGGACTGGTCCCGGCGGTCGCGGTGGTTGTGGCCACGTTACGAGCCCTGAAACTTCATGGCGGAGGAGGGGTTGCCAAAGCTGGGGCTGCACTGCCTCTGAGTTTGACCGGGCCGAATCAAGAGGCGTTGTCGAAGGGAATCGCCAACCTTGAGCAGCACATCGCCAATGTTCGGGCGCATGGGGTGCCAGTGGTGGTTGCGGTCAATGCCTTCAAGGATGACACGCAAGACGAATTGGATTGGGTTCGGGAACAGTCGCTGAAGATGGGGGCCGTAGATGCGGCAGTTTCTACCCATTGGGCAGATGGTGGGAAAGGTGCCGAACAGCTGGCTATCGCGGTGGCCAGGGCCTCGGAAAAACCGGGTCAATTCCAGCACTTGTATGAACTCGCGTGGCCGATCAGGAAGAAGATTCAGACCATTGCTACACAGATGTATGGAGCAGGAACAGTCCGATTTGAACCGGCAGCTGAGCGTCAGATCGATACGGCGGAAGTTCTTGGATTTGGAAGCTTACCCGTTTGCATGGCCAAGACGCCACTATCGTTGTCGCACGATCCTACGCTCAAGGGAAGACCCACTGGGTTCACGGTACCGATTCGGGAGCTACGAGTCTTGGCTGGAGCCGGATTTGTTACGGCAGTGTGTTCCGGGATTCAGCTGATGCCAGGATTGCCGAAAAAACCAGCCGGTGAGCGAATCGGCCTTGATCCAAAGACTGGGAAAATCGTGGGGCTTTCATGAATGGTCAGCGTTGCTTCAAGTATCGAAAGAATTCCGAGTCCGGACTCATCACCAGCATGGACCCGTCCTTGAACACGTTCTTGTAGGCTTCCATCGAACGGGTAAACTCAAAGAACCGAGGGTCCTGCTTGTAGGCATTGGCATAGATCCGAAACGCCTTAGCATCGCCCCCTCCACGGAGTTCCTCCGATTCTTTGTAGGCTTCGGCGAGGATAATCTCCCGGTCCTTTTCGGCTTCCGATCGAATCTTTTGGGCTTCTTCTGCACCTTCGGCCCGATATTGCTTGGCTTGCCGCTCCCGCTCTGCTTGCATGCGGGCAAAGACAGCCTTTTCATTCTGTTCGGGTAAATCAGCGCGCTTGATCCGGACATCTTGAATTTCGATGCCATACACCGACGCTTTTTCGTTCGCCCGTTCAGTGACGACCCGCATGATATCGGCCCGTGTACTAGAGACGATCTCCAGCAGCTCGTGACGGCCCAACTCGACGCGAAGCTCCGAATAGATGATATCGTTCAATCGTTGGAGGGCGCCGCGTTGGCTTTGGAAGGCCTGATAGACCTTCAACGGATCGGTGATTCGCCATTTTGCGAAGTTATCCAGCAAAAGCGTCTTCTTGTCCTGGGTAATAACGTCTTGCGCGTTGGAGTCATAGTCCAACAACCGCTTCTCGAAGTACGTCACTTCCTGGACGAACGGTACTTTCATGTACAGCCCAGGCTCGGTGATATTGCGGACAGGTTTACCGAGTTGGACGACGATGGCAGTCTGGATCACATCGACCACGAAGAGAGGCGAGGCTCCGAGCACGAACAATGCGACGATCACGGCCAGGAGTGTGAGGAGCAATCCCTGCTTTGTCATGGTCGGCTCCCTCGCGGCCGGAGAGTGGGAAGCGGCTCCGGTTTAGGCTCTTCAATTTCTGGTTGTGGCGCAGGTTTAGCCGCGGGGGCTGAGGAAGATTTGGAGAGACGGTCGAGTGGAAGATATGGTAGCACTCGCTCGCCGCCCTTGCCGTCGATAATGACCTTCTCCACGTTGGGAAGGATCTCTTCCAGCGTTTCAATATATATTCGTTTGCTAATCACGTCCTTCGAGTGTTGGTATTCTTTCAAGGTTGCGAGGAAACGATTCGTTTCTCCCTGGGCACGATTGAGCCGAGCCTGAGCAAATCCCCGTGCCCGATTGACCAGTTCAGCTGCTTCGCCTTTTGCCCTTGGGATGATGTCGTTACGGTAGCCTTGGGCCTGGTTGATGAGCTTTTCGCGGTCTTCTTTGGCGTTGGTGACGTCTTTGAAGGCGGCCGCCACTGCTTCCGGCGGATCGACGTCTTGGAGTTGCACAGCGGCGATCTGTACGCCGGACTTGTACTGATCGAGGATCGTTTGGAGTAAAGTCATCGTGTCTGCCTGGATCACGGCTTTCCCGGTGGTCAAGGCTTCGTCGATCTTGCTCTTGCCGACCACTTCGCGCATGGAGGCTTCGGCGGCCTTACCGATGGTTTCATGGATCTCCGACACGTTGAACAGGAAGTCCCGTGCCTCTTTGATCTTGTACTGAACGATGAATTCGATCGCCAGGATGTTCATATCCCCGGTGAGCATCAACGCTTCCTGGGGAACCATTTGCTGGCGTCCCTGTTGTGTGGTGCGGAAGCCAACTTCTACGCGGTAGAGCTTCTCAACCTTTGGCTGAAGGACTGTTTCGACGAAAGGAATCTTGAAATGCGGCCCGGGCTCGACGGCACGGACCGGGACGCCGAACCGTTTCACCACTCCTTCTTCATCGGGCGCGACGATGAACACGCTTTGCCAGACCAGCAGGATCAGCAGACCAGCAATGATGATGTTCCAGCTGCCGCCAGCGGGGAGGAGGCTCTTCAACCCGCCGGGTGGGAATAGATCCTTTAGCTGAGACTGCGCCTGCTTGAGTGCTTCCTCAAGCGGGTCAGACTTCTTACCCCATGGATCTTTTGGGTCCCAGGCCATAAAAAATAGATGTACGAGTTTTTGTTATCAATAACTGAAGTGAGGCGACACCATAACAGACTGAAGTGCTCGTGACAAGGCTAAAAGGTCGAGATGGCCGTGAAAAGCAGAAGATAGGCGAGGCAAGCCAAACAGGCCGCGGCAGGAATGGTCACAAGCCAGGCTAATACCATGTTTCGTACAGTAGCCCAGTGGACAGAAGTTGTCCCTTTCAGAAGTCCGATACCGATGATAGCGGAGCTGCTGATATGGGTGGTCGAAACAGGCAAGCCGAACGTACCTGAAATCAGTACCAGCGACGATGTCGTTAGATTGGCGGATAAACCTTCTGCATGATTCATCTTAGTGACTTTCTCCGCAAGCACCTCGGTAACGTGCCGCCCACCCCAGTAGCTGCCGACCCCCATGGCGATTGTCACCCCTGCGAACGCGATGATGTGCCAAAATGAACTCGGCCATGCCGTCAGTGTGCTGCCAAGCAAGAGCATCGCTGCGATTTTCGGGGCATCGTTGGTGCCTCGCGCGAGCGAGGCGAGTCCGCTGGACAGCCAGTGGAGAGAGTCGAGGCCGATGGTGGGGCCGGATAGTCCTGCCCGGTCGCATTGCGATGGGACTGCGGCGACCGGCATGCCGCTGCCTCCGGCTTGAAATAGGGTGCGTGTGCAACCTTGTGGATCGATCGCCACGAGCGCTCGATGGCTTGGCATGATGCAGACACAAAGCCCCTCCCAGCGTTTGGCGATCATGGCAATCAGAGGATGAAACACCATAGAGAGACCGAATGAAAGAAAAGGGCTCAGCAACAACGGGAGCACGATTTTCTTGGAGACGGCCGACCAGATTAGTCCATCGATGCCGAAGGCCAGCAATCCTCCTCCAACCAGCGAGCCGGTCAATGCATGGGTTGTGGAGACGGGCAGTCCGGTCTTGGACGCGAAGAGAACCCAAAGGATAGCTCCACACAAGACCGCCGGGGCAAGGACCGAGGGAATAACGAGATCCTTCTGGATGAAGCCGCTACTGAAGGTTTTGACGAGGGCCGAGGCGACAAAGGCCGAAGCGGCGGCACCGACCATCGTCCAGAAGGTTCCCCAAGCAATGGCTGTCCTATAGTTGGCGATCCCGCTTCCCACCAAAGTCGCGATCACTTTCGAGACGTCATTGGTGCCATTGGCAAAGGCCAAGAGGAGGATCAGGAGAAATATGAAGACAGTCAGATCCATTGGTAATCGGTTACGAAGTGACTCCACCACACGAGGAGCCGGAGCCTGCCGTGCAGCCGTAACAATGATTGCGAGTGACGATTTGACGATGTTGGAGCTGAATCGGGTCGAAGTTTCGGATATGGCACGGCGCGCCATGATCGACCGGAAGGTCGAGCATTTGGTTGAAGTCGCAATCGTACAGTCGGCCATCCCAGCCAACCGATAGGGTAGAACGACACATCACACCGGCGGCAGCAGCGGGGTTGAACGCGTTGGCGAGGCGCGTCATGTACTGGTCATAGTTGCCGCTTTCGACGAGGAACTCCAAGAACCGGCTGATCGGCATGTTGGTGATCGTATAGAGCCGGTTGAATTCGATGCCGTGACGGGTGCGGAGTTCTTTTTTGAATTGGGCTTCGATGGCCTCCTGTTTCGGGGGGAAAAAGGCCCCCACCGGATTGTAGACCAGATTCAAGGTGAGGCCGCTATCGGGTCGTCCGTAGCCGAGTCGATTCAAGAGACGGAGCGCCACCATCGATTTCTCAAAGATGCCGTCCCCGCGCTGGGCATCGGTCTGTCCGGCGCGGTAGGAGGGAAGCGAGGCGATGATTTCCACTCGATGACTCGCCAAGAACTCCGCGAGATCGGCCTGGGAAGGGAGCAGTAACACGGATAAGTTGCAGCGGTCCATGACATGCCGGTCGAGTTGCCGGGCTTGTTCGACCAGCCAGCGAAAATTCGGATTGAGTTCCGGTGCACCACCGGTAATATCAACTGTGGGGATATCGGTTTGGGCAAGAGCGGTAACGCACAACTCTGCGGTTTCTCGTGACATGACTTCGGTTCGGTCGGGACCTGCATCGACATGGCAGTGGCGACAGGTTTGGTTACAGAGCTTGCCGACATTGATCTGAAAGACCGTAATGCCGGTCGCGTACAGGGGAGATAGCCCAGCCTCAGCCAGTCGTGCCTCAAAAGGAGGACGAGACCCACAGTCGGTTAACAGTTTCAACTGTTCCGACGGAGAGGCAAGCGGGTTGCGTTGTCCCAACAAGGTGAGTGGCATAGTTAGTTATGGTCTCAGCGTCATCTGTAAGCCACGCGCCTTGGCCGTGGCCAGCACCGATTCGGGAAATCGCAGTTCGCAACAGCCAAAATCGAGGGCCTTCCCCTGCCGGCCGGCGAGCGCTCGCTGCATGACCGGAGTGATCCGATAACACACCTGCTTCCCCTCACGGATTCCTTCCACCACACCGGAATCCCGAAGGATCCGCAAGTGGTGGGACACGTGCGGTTGCGGACAGCCCAGTTCTCGTACGATATCGGTGACACATTTCTCTTCGACCAGCAGTGACTCGAGAATGCGCAACCTCGTTTCGTCCGCCAGGGCCTTCAGCACCGTGGCACATTGACGCGGGCTCAAGACATCCCCTTCCGATACGGGCCTCATCAGCAGCAGGCTCCGTCCGGCGAACAGGTTACAGCCTCACCTGTCACGCGTTCCCCGGCTCGATTCAGAATGGCGAAATGTGGCCGATACCCCTGAACTTCCAACACCGCTACGGTTTTGGAGCAGATCTCCAAAGGCTCTCCTCGTCGATAGAGATGGTGATCGTCGTCCTCAACTTCCATAAAGGGGCCGGCCAGCAGCGCGTAATGGCCCTGCCACGTACAGGGAGCCTGGGCTGGAAGCACGGCGGTCCAACGTGGATCGTTGTCATCTAGGTGGATCGGTTCGGCGGTCAGCAAGAAGTGTTCGGTGAAAGGAGGGGAACTCAGCAACAGCACCTCGTCTGACTTGATCGGTCTTGGGACGCCACGCTCGTACACTATGCCTCGCTCATCCGTCACTCGACTGAAGGGACCGCGAAGAGTGGCGTACTTGGCCGAAGAGGTCATCACCGCTGGAGGTAGTTTGTACCCTGTCAGGGTGACGGAGAAGAAATGGATGCCGTCGATCACTTGCCAGGGGGAAAATTTCACCAGATGAATCCCGAGAAAACCGGCTGATGTCATGCCTTTCATGTAGTCGGTCAGCGTCAGGGCACCGGAGAGACAGTCTCCCCATTTCTCGGTATCGTGGACGAGGTATTGCGGAACGGTCTGATCCGCGACGATATCGGAGATGGTAAACCGGCCACCGGGCCTGGCGACCCGATACATTTCACGGAACACTTTTCGCTTGTCCGGGGCCAGATTGATCACGCAATTTGAGATGATCAGGTCGATGGTGTCGTTCTCCACGGGCATCGCATCCGCGAGGCCCTTCCGAAACTCCACGTTGGATGCAGAATAGCCAAGGTTCGTGGCCACGACCGATGCGTTCTTGCGTGCGATCTCCAACATCGTATCGGTCATGTCGAGGCCGATTACGCGTCCTGAGGGACCGACCAAGCGCGAAGCCTCAAAGCAATCGATGCCGCCGCCTGACCCGATGTCTAACACGGTTTCACCGGCTCGCACGGTCTGTAGACCGGCCGGTGTGCCACAGCCGTAGGAGATCTTGAGCACTTCTTCGGGAATAAAGGTCTTGAGATGCCCCATGTCGTAACTCGTGGGGCAACACATCTGTTCGCCGGTACTGGCGGCTTTGGCATAACGGTCGCTGACTTTTTGTGTAATCTCGTCAATGGGCATAGCCGACCTTATCGTTAAAGTGACATATCAAGATACCTCTATCTATCAACCCGCCCGATCGCCGTCAATCTCGTTCTTCCTGAGATCGATGAGGAGGAAATAGACAAATCTACTCAAATGGAACGATGCTATTCTGTAAGCTGGCTTACAGGGACGAGATGTTCATTCCGCGTCGTCAAAGGAAATGCCGGCATGAATGTCAGTCGTTTGGATAATGGAATTCTTACAACAGCGACCTTTAAAGAGAAACGCTTTCCCGCCTTTGTCATGAGATCGAAAGGGCTTCCCCCTCAAGCAACAACGCGGGGCCCTTTCGGCTTATGTCAGAATGTGGACATTGGCGCAGGTTGTCGCATGCCCAAGTGTTCGCTTGACGATCGGGAAGAATCGACTCGCACCAATGGCCAATGCAAGCTCGACCAGCCCTCGTTCTCCATAGTGTGTGATGATGTTCTGTCGTAGGGAATCGTCTTCTTCAGCAGACGTCACCACCATCTCCACAAATCGATAGACGTCTAAGATTGGGTGCGGTAAGGCGTCGAGATTCCGATTGATCACGGCTTGCAACAGTGCACTCGGGACACCGCTGGCCTTGGCCAGATTGATTTCGATTTGGACGCATGTTCCACAGTCCTCGTCACGCGCCGCCACGATGCGGGCTACGTGATAGGCATCCGCCGGAAGCCTGTCACGGTATTCGGCGATCGAAAAAATCTTGGCAAACCGGAAGAACGCACGTAACGAGACATGGAGGATATATCGAACATATTCGACCGACTCGCCTAATCGATGCTCCTCTCTTGCCAGCCGGGAAAGAATCATGCGTCGAATCATCTCAACCCCTCTGCCTCTTGGCTAAGTTGCATACACGGACGCCGATTTGAAAGAGAACCTTACCACACCAGTTTAGAACGTGATGACCCGATAGCCCTCTGACACCAGCTTGTTCTTGCAGCTCGGATGACCCCCGGAATCCCCCACCGCTCCCGTCTCATGTGAGTGAGTGGACGAGGGAAAATATGTTAGCGAACTCATGTGAATCCATCTGTGGTCTGGCTTACAAACCCACCCGACCTACTACCTTTCGCAATTCGTGAGCTACCTTACAGATAGAAAGCACGTGAACAAGTAGAATTATAGAATTGCGTCAAGCAACACACAGGTCTGTCACGGCACAACACAAGAAGGAGGATGAACATGCAGTTTCCCATTCATACGAAGGAGACGGCTCCCGAAGCGTCTCGCGCCACGCTCGAGACCACGGAAAAGAAATACGGGTTTCTTCCCAATTTATACGGCGTGCTCGCAGAATCTCCGGCCGCGGTGCAAGCTTATGCCGGGGTCAACAAGGCTCTGGAGCAGAGCGTGCTCACGCCGGTCGAGCAGCAGGTGGTGATGCTCGTGGTCAGTACCGCGAACGAATGTACCTACTGCGTGGGAGCCCATTCCACGGTGGCCCAGATGGTCCGCATGCCTGAAGACGTGCTTGACGCGCTGCGAGCGCAGCGCCCACTTTCCGACCGGAAACTCAACGCGCTTCGCACGTTGGTGCTGTCCATTCTGCAACATCGCGGCTGGGTACCGAAGGATGATCAGGAGTTCTTCGTAGCGGCAGGATACGAACAGCGGCACCTGTTGGACGTGCTGATGATCGTGGCGCTGAAGACCTTGAGCAATTACACGAACCATATCGCGCACACGCCGCTCGATCCACAGTTTGCGGCGCAAGCGTGGAAGGCGAAGGCCGCCACGGGAGTCTAAATGATCGATCACTTGAGCAGGCAGGTCTCAGAGGAGGTTCATGATGCGAAACAAATGTGCGTGTCTGCTGTCGGTTGTGTGGTTCATTGTCCCTGCGCTGGCCTCAGCCAATACGTGGCCTGGGTTCGGAGCGGGGTGGATGGATCGTGATGGGGTCAGCCAACTCCGGTTCGAACAGGACTCTGTGATTCAAACCGTGGCCGACCACCGGCTGGGCCGCCGCGATCGATTTAGGATGAACGAACGTGGTCGAAGCTCAAGCGAAACCAAGGAGAGCAGGGCAAATGCCGAAACCGGCCGTGAGAGCCCTCACGAGTCAACGCGCTCTGGTAACACCCCACGGTCATTCAGCGACGTTCGTGATCATCCATCCAACTCGGTGCATAGCCCTTCTCGTCGCCCCGACCCATGGTGGGGACGAAGGTCGGAAGGCGATCCGATGATCAGAGGATTGAATCGTAAGCCTTCAGGAAAATAAGGTGCGTTCAAGATCTACTGTTCGAATTGTCCATCTACCTGCTTGTACTGACGGAGCAAAAGCCGTCATGCTGCTCGATGCCATCAATGCATGCGAGGCAGGACATGAGTCAGTTTGACGAGAAGACGTGCACGCATCACCAACGGAGGATATGGGGCAAGAGGCACGGATCGATCGGCGGACATGGCTGACGGATGTCGTTTCTCTTGTGGGAGTGACCGCCGCCGGTTTGATCTCACCTGCTTTGCTTTCAGCTGAGGAAGGAACGAACCCCGATCCCACCCGGGTACCGGGCCGCAGTCCTAGCCCATACGGGGTGCGAGCAGAGGGAGAAACGACGCAGCGTCTTGCCAAGGCCACTCATTCACTGACACCCCATCACACCTTGCACGGCATCATCACGCCGTCCGCGCTGCACTTCGAGCGCCATCATAATGGAGTGCCGTCCATCAATCCTGACCGGCACCGGCTCTTGATTCATGGACTGGTCGACCGGCCACTCACTTTTTCGATTAACGATCTCGTACGTTTTCCCTCCGTCACACGCACGCTGTTCATCGAATGCTCCGGGAACTCGGGACACGAATGGAAAGGGGCGACCGGCAAGACGGTACAGGAGACGCACGGGTTGATGAGCACCAGCGAGTGGACCGGCGTGCCGCTTAAGACTCTGTTGTCTGAAGTGGGCATGAACTCGACCGCATCCTGGATTCTGGCTGAAGGGAGCGATGCCGCCGCGATGACGCGTAGCTTGCCGTTGGCGGAGGTGTTGAACGACGCATTGCTCTGCTACGCGCAAAACGGCGAGGCGCTCAGGCCGGAGCAGGGATATCCGCTCCGGTTGGTGATTCCAGGTTGGGAAGGCAATACGTGTATCAAATGGATCAGACGATTGAAGCTTGGTACCGCGCCCTTCATGACACGGGAAGAAACGTCGCGCTATACCGATCTCATGCCGGACGGCACCGCCAGACAGTTTACCTTCGTGATGGAGGCTAAATCGGTGATCACCAGCCCGTCCGGTGGCCAGCGGATCGAACCGGGTTTTGTCGAGATTCGTGGATTGGCGTGGCGTGGAAAGATCGTGAAGACTGAGGTCAGCACGAACGGCGGGCGCACGTGGCAAGCGGCGCAGTTACAACATCCGATACTTTCTCACTGTCACACGCGATTTCGGTTTGGATGGCGCTGGAACGGAGACGAGACGATCCTCCAGAGCCGCTGCACGGATGAGACCGGCTATGTCCAGCCGACCAGGACGGCGCTCGTGGCGAGTAGGGGAACCCACTCGTTTTATCATTACAACGCGATCCACAGTTGGAAGATTGATCGACGGGGGAATGTGACCAATGTACAGGTCTAGATCCGCAACGGCGATCATCCTGACACTGGGCTCGTTCCTGATGCCTGCCGGGATTTCCGTGGCGGAGGAAACACGCTACGGATTCGGACAGCCGGCCACCCAAGCAGATATCAAGGCATGGGATATCGACATCGCACCGAATGGAGCGGGGTTGCCACATGGCCGAGGAACAGTGCAGCAGGGTGCCATTCTTTACGCCGCGAAGTGTGCCGCCTGCCATGGACCGACAGGCACGGAAGGACCGAACGATCGTTTGATCGGCGGCCAGGGTTCGCTGGCCACGGAACATCCGATCAAGACCATCGGCAGCTATTGGCCCTATGCCACGACCTTGTACGACTACGTCTTTCGCGCCATGCCATTTACCGCGCCGCAATCGCTCACCTCGGACGAAGTCTATAGCCTCGTCGCCTGGCTCCTGCATCAAAACGGCATCATTTCCAAGGATGCAGTGATGGACGCCGGGACCCTTTCAGCCGTGAGAATGCCCAACCACGAGGGGTTTATCTCGGATCCGCGACCGGATGTGCCCATTCGCTGATAGATGAGTCGTGCGTGCCGGATTTGCTTCCGATTACCTGGTTTCTTCCTGAACACAATATCTCCGTAGTAGACCTCAGCTGATCTATCGTCGCATCCAGGCAAACAATTTGATCAACAGGTTCTTGGTTCGCTGGGTGAAATGGGCTTTTCGCCAGAGGGTGACGACTTTTTTGTTGACCTCGGCCTGCGTGGGATAGGGATGGATAGTCGCAGCGATCGTCTTGGCCCCAGCTCCCGCCTTCATGGCAACGGAAAATTCGCTGATCATGTCCCCCGCGTGGCTGGCCACGATCGTGGCACCGAGGATCGTATCGGTCCCCTTTTTGATGTGAACCCGAGCAAAGCCTTCGTCTTCTCCGTCCAGGATCGCTCGATCAACTTCGTCCAG
This sequence comes from Nitrospira sp., assembly GCA_965223625.1. GTDB lineage: Bacteria > Nitrospirota > Nitrospiria > Nitrospirales > Nitrospiraceae > Nitrospira_D. The sequence goes on along the minus strand of OZ245008.1, from coordinate 3,454,990 downwards.
CTTGTAAGTATAGGTTTCAACTTCGATCCCTTTCTCCTTGGCATCCCGCTCATACATCCCGATATGGGCGACTTCCGGCTCGGTGAAGGTACACCAGGGCATGATCAGCGAATCGACAGTGGCATAACCTAACCCCAGCGGGTGAGGAAACAACGCGTTCTGGATGACGATTTGCGCCATAGCATCGGCCGCGTGGGTAAACTTATAGCGCGAGCAGACATCGCCCGCCGCAAAGATCTTGGGATTCGTCGTCTGCAATCGGGCACTCACAGCGATCCCGTTCTTGTCGTAGTCGACTCCCGCTGCTTCCAACCCGATGCTCTCCACGTTCGGTGTGCGTCCGACCCCGACTAGGATCTCGTCCATGGTTACGTCATACTGCCGGCCATGTGACTCGACCGTCAGCCGCTTGCCTCCTTCCGTCTTCTCGACTTGCAGCTGTTTCCCACAGCACAGCACCTTCACCCCATCGCGAACCAGCTGTTGCTCAACGATGTCGGCCGCGTCGCGGTCCTCGTTCGACATGATCCCGTGTGCCGCTTCGACCAAGTAGACCTGACTTCCGAAGCGCGCGAAGGACTGCGCCAGCTCGCACCCGATCGGGCCGGCCCCGATGACTCCGATTCGCTGCGGCAGCTCCGTCAGGGAAAAGACGGTTTCGTTAGTCAGGTACCCGGCTTCCCGCAGACCGGGCGTCGGAGGAACTGCCGCTCGTGCACCGGTGCAGATGGCTACTTTTACAAATGTCAGAGTCCGATCACCCGCCGGTCCTTCCACGTGGATAGTGTCGGGCCCAAGAAATCGCCCCCTGCCGATGTAAACGTCCACGCCGAGTGTGGCATATCGATGAGCGGAATCGTTGTGACTGATCCGCGTGCGCAACTTCCGCATGCGCGCCATCACGGCTTCGAAGTCGTACGTCACCCCGGCGGGAATCTTGAGGCCAAACTCCGCGGTGCGCCGGAGATCGGCCCACGCTCTCGCCGCTCGGATCACGCCTTTCGACGGCACACATCCCACATTCAAGCAGTCCCCACCCATGAGATGTTGTTCGACCAGGGCGACTTTGGCCCCCAGGCTTGCAGCCACGACCGCCGTGATGAGTCCCGCCGTGCCGGCTCCGATGACCACGATGTTGTAGCGACCGGTCGGCTCCGGGTTGATCCAAGTGGGAGGATGCACATTGGCGACGAGTTGTTGATTGTGGATGTCGTTTGGCAGCACCAACGATTGATGCTGTTCAGTCATTTCCGCGATCTTTGGTTCGGGTTCCGTGAGCATGGCAAGACCTCCTTCATCGCATGTCGTCGAGCGTTGACGTAGTCATGACACCGGTTTGGCGGCGAATTTCTTATAGACGACCGGCACCAGGGCGAGGAGGCCCAACAGCACGAAGGCTCCGATCACATTCGGCGATGCGATTTCCTTGAGGGAGTTGATGGTGCCGAGTTGGCGTCCCGCATAGGCGTACACGAACGACCCTGGAATGATGCCGAGGGCCGTGGCTCCGATGTATGTGCCCGCGCTCACGCGGGTCAGGCCAGAGACCAGGTTGACCACGAAGAAGGGAAATAATGGAATCAGTCGAAGGGTCAGCAGGTAGCTGAAAGCATTCTTGGCGAAGCCTTCTTGGAGCGGTTTCAGCGATTTACCAAACTTCTGCTCCACGGTGTCCCGCAACACATACCGTGCGGCGAGAAAGGCGAGGGTCGCGCCGGTCGTTGCTCCGAGATTCACGAAGAGCGTGCCAAGGGTGGCACCGAAGACGAACCCGCCGCCCAGCGTGAGAATAACCGCACCCGGCAGCGACAAGCCGGTGACGATCGCATAGGCGACAATGAAGAGGCCGACTGCAGCGACATAATTCTCATCGGTAAAGGCCAGCAGCTGGTCCCGATTGTCTTTCAAGGCGGCTAGTGATAAGAATCGGCCAAGATCGAAATAGATGAATGCTCCGATCGCCAGTCCGATGACCAGCGCGCTGATTACCTTGCCCGAAAGATACGACTTGGCCGAAGTAACCGGATTCGTGACTGGATGCGATGGGTGGATCGGATGGGCGCTGTCGTCTTGAGATCCCCCGGTATACTGTGTTCCCATTGACGGGACTCCTTTTGTATGGCGCGGTACCAGTAAAAGCTTCTGCTGCACATCCGGCTTTCTGGACTGATCTCCGTTGGCCATGACTCCACGATAACCGATTCACGGTTGAGATACTGTGAGCTAGCTCACAGCGTTCTGAGTATCGGACAACACCGAGCAAATGCCACAACACATAAGGTTACTATCGCCTTGGGAGCGGAGGTGTCAGTGGCTGGCACACGCATTGTGCACAGACAAATCGATTGCGCGCGTTGCCGCAGTCGCGAAGCCGTCATCATCATTTGGCAATGTGGCTGGTCGCAGTTTCCTTATTCGATCGATCCGACATCATTCTTTGCGATGCTGCAGCTACAAAGGCTTTACTACGAATCATGGTAGGCATCCAGGTGAGAGGGGCGCCAGCATTGTACTTTCTTTTTTGCGTCTTCAAAGGCGGGCTTGTCAGCCTCGGTCGTGAATGACGGCGCTCATGCTTGGCTCCATCCAGACCTCGGGTTTCTGCCAGTGTGATTCATCGGGACACGATTCTAGAAATTAGGTCAGAGGAGCAGCGTCCAATGAGAGACGATGACAAATAATTCCAGGATGATTGAGTCATGCCTGTTTGTGATGGCATTTCTAATTACGCGGGAGTTCCTCACCTGGCTGAGTAAGGGTGTGAGCCAGGAGTCGTCGGTTGCTCGCCTGGTGCTATGATGGCCATGGATGAACTTTCTAAAGTCATTCTCTATGCGGGGTTGGCTGGCGTAGCGATACCACTGGGAGGAATCGTCGCTTGGGGTAAGCCTTTTCCCCCAGGCTTCTTACGCGATGAGTTTCGCCATGGCATGATCGCATTCGGCGGCGGGGTGCTGGTGGCAGCTGTGGCGCTCGTGCTCGTTCCGCATGGTATGAAGGGACAGTCTTCTTGGATTGTGACCATATCATTTCTTACTGGTGGGCTGGCATTTCTAGCGCTGGATCGTTTAATTGAAGCACATGGTGGATCTGCGGCCCAGATGATGGCTATGGTTATGGACTTTATTCCAGAGGCGCTTGCGCTTGGTGCAGCGTTTGGGAGCGGCGCTCATACCGGACCGCTTCTGGCTTTGCTGATTGGGCTGCAGAATCTTCCGGAAGGGTTTAATAGCTATCTGGAGCTTAAAGCCTCGAGCCAGTCGACAATTCGATCGCTCATAATTCTCTGCGGACTTGCACTGCTCGGACCGATAGCGGGCATAACTGGATTCGTGCTGCTGGCAGAACAACCACAAATCATTTCCATCATCATGCTATTTGCCTCGGGGGGGATTCTGTATTTGACCTTTCAAGATATCGCGCCACAGTCCAGGTTGAAACACCATTGGGCGCCAGCACTGGGAGCCGTAGCCGGATTTTTGATCGGCATGCTCGGTCAAAAGCTGCTTGGTGAGTAAAGAACTCCGCTTCAAACAGCTTCTAGCCCTAGGTACGGCACTACGGACTGCCACGAGCGCTTTGTGCGGACAAGCATACGACGTACCGCTCACCAACCGAACCGATCTAGATTGGGTTAACATGACACCTAGAGACATATTGCTTCATTGGGCAGAAGTCATTAGACTGACACCCTGAACCAAGAGTAGTTCCATGGAACAGCCCTCCACCGCCACAAGTAAGCTGTGGTATCTGAAGCACATTCGCTTGTTCGACGGTATGTCTCCATCTGATATGCAAGAGATGGAGAAGATTACCCGCATGGAGGAAGTCAAAAAGCGACAGCCTCTGTATCTTCCCGGTGATCCAAGCAGCAACGTCTATCTGTTGAAAAAAGGGCGCGTCAAAATTGCCAACACCGCTCCCAGCGGGAAAGAGGTCACGTTTGAGATTCTCGAGCCCGGCGAAGTGTTTGGTGAGCTGGAGGTCTTGGAGGATGCCCCGCGCTCGACATCCGCCGAGACTCTCGATGACACGCTCATCTGCGTGATCCCACGGAAAGACTTCGACCGGTACCTCGCGATGCATCCGAACGTGACGGTGAAATTAACCAAACTTATCGGCCTGCGACTCAAGAGAATCCAGAGTCGCGTCGAAGATCTTGTCTTTCGCGACGTACCGGCTCGCTTAGCTCATCTCCTATTGGAGTTGAGCAGGACCGATGGCGTCGCAGATAATCGGGGGATTCGCCTCAAAGCCAAGCTGACCCACCAGGAAATGGCCAACCTGATTGGGTGCAGCCGCGAAACGGTGAGCACCATCATGGGGCAGTTTCGGGACGACAGCCTTATCCAGATGGATGGACGGACAATCACCATCTTGAATAAGAAGGGGTTATCCGATTTCCTCGGTTAACCTGTCTGCTGCAGCTCTGGTATCGGCCCCCGCACACCACTTCCTTGCAGTTCGAGGCACCGCATGGTTGTTCCCCTATCGATTTTCGGACATCATAGGGTGAGGAACTCCATCCAAGGACGAGATCCGACCAACAAGCGATGTAAGGTCTCGTCTTGAACGAGCCGCCTGTTATCCTCCTGTTGCAAATCCAGGATAAAGGGTCATGCCACCATCGATGAACATACTTGCACCGACGATGTAATCGGCCTCGTCGGATGCCAGCCACACGGCGGCCCGACCGATGTCATCAGGCTCACCAATGCGTCTGTAGGGAATGAGATTCATCAACGCGTCATAGGCCTCAGGTGTTTCCCAGGCCGCCGTGTTGATCGGAGTTCTGATGGCGCCGGGACAAATACTATTGACCCGAATGCGGTACTGAGCCAGCTCTTGCGCCATACTCTTCATCATGAGCAAAACACCGCCTTTCGACGCGGCATAATTGACATGACCGGCCCACGGGATGAGTTCATGTACGGAACTCACGCATATTATCTTTCCGGCAGCGCAAGAGACGTCTTTCACGACACCTCGACGTTTGAATTCCCGCACCGCTTCACGGGAACAGAGAAACTGGCCAGTGAGATTCACCCCCAACACAAAATTCCACTGCTCCAGCGTCATCTCATCGAAGGGGGCATCCCGTTGTAGGCCGGCATTGTTGACCAGGATGTCGACTGTTCCAAACCGATGGATTGTCTGCTGAAACATGTTCTGCACTTGTTCTTCTTTGGAAACATCTGCCTGATGGGTAATGGCTCGACTCCCTCCGGCAATAATGGTATCCGCTACGTTTTGTGCCGTGTCGTCGCTGCTTACATAATTCACCACGATATTGGCCCCTGCAGCTCCCATGGAAAGCGCGATGGCTTTCCCGATCCCGGAGTTCGCTCCCGTTATCAGCGCCGTCTGTCCGGACAGAATTTTTCTTGCTTCACAGCTCGGCATGACGACTTCCGGTAATGCGTCTTTCGTAGACGGTTGTTTCATTTTATCCTCCCTTTGCAATAGTCATGTGATAGGAACGTGTACACGTCTCGTCGTGATGGAGAGGGTCTTGGCGAGTTGTACGACATTCTGTTCGACGCTCATGCCGTATCGGCTGCAATATAGATTAAAAGCCATCCCCATGTGCCTTTTTTGAGAGTGTCACCTCTTGTAGGGTTTCTACTTCACGGGCACAAAGAGAAATGGGCCAGACGGAGTCAATGCTTGGTGCCCAAAGCCCGATCTAAGTTGAATGCGGCACTGATCAACGCCAAATGCGTGAATGCTTGTGGACTATTGCCGAGGGCCTCTCCCCGCGATCCGGTCTCTTCTGAGTACAGTCCGACATGATTGGCATAGCCTAGCATTTGCTCGAACATGAGCCGTGCCGCATTCAGTCGCGTTCTGTCGTGTCGACCGGCTCGTGTGAGTGCCTCAACGAGCCAAAAGGTGCAGATATTGAACGTGCCTTCTTCCCCCTTGAGACCGTCGGATGCGTGTTGAACGTTATAGCGATAGACCAGGCCATTGGAGACTAATCCGCCTTGCTCGGGGGGCTCCATCGTCCGTTCAAGCGTTTTCAACAGACGCGGGTCCGTGGGTGAGAGGAAAAACACCAACGGCATCATCAAGTTCGAGGCATCCAACGTCCTGCTCCCGTAATATTGTACAAATGCGTTTCGCTCACGATTCCATCCCTTCGCGATGATGTCTTGGAAAATTTCATCCCGTACCTTCAACCAGCGAGACCGATCCGCCGGGAATGATCGCTTATCAGCCAGCCGAATTCCCCTATCCAAAGCAACCCAACACATGAGCTTCGAATAGACAAAGTGTTGTTGTCCACCTCGGATTTCCCAGACGCCTTCATCCGTGCGTTTCCAGTTGTCGCATACCCAACCGATGAGTTTGCTCAAGTGAACCCACAAGTCGAAAGAAATGGGGGCGCCATTTTTGTTGTACAGATAGACCGAATCCATCAGCTCGCCGTAAATGTCGAGTTGCAACTGGTTCGATGCCCCATTGCCAATCCGAACAGGATGGGAGCCCATGTACCCTTCCAAATGATCCAAGGTGTCTTCCGGCAGATCATGGCGTCCGTCAATGCCGTACATAATCTGAAGCGATCCATCGGGATTCAATTCATGGCAACGGGCCTCGATCCATCCCATGAACTTTTCCGCTTCTTCGGTAAATCCGATACGAAGCAGTCCATAGAGCGTGAATGCGGCGTCGCGAATCCAGGTGTAGCGGTAGTCCCAATTTCGCACTCCTCCAATGCCTTCCGGCAAGGAGCATGTTGGCGCTGCGACAATGGCTCCTGTCGGCTCAAAGGTAAGCATTTTGAGCGTGAGGGCGGAGCGGTATACCATTTCGCGCCAGCGCCCGACATAGGTGCATTTCGAGAGCCACGTTCTCCAAAACTCGACCGTTTTCTGAAAGAGATCATTTCCCTCTTCACTCGAGCAGGCCCGGCAGCCTCCTTCGCCTGGCTGGGCTTCCAGCATGACGAACATCGCGGTTTCTCTCTCGTGCAGGGTAAAATCAGCAACAACCCCTGACTCCTTTGTGGTCACCTTCACTGTCGACGTCAACATCATGGATAAGCTGCGACTCTGAAAAATCACCCCGTTGGACTGAGTCTTTACTTCGTGTCGGTCTCGGGCGTAGTTAAAGGCCGGTGTACATTCCATGCGGAAAGGCATCGACCCTTTAAGCGTCTCAACCTTCCTTACTAAGGTGTGGGAACTCATTTGGTGATCATGCCCCCCGATAGGCATGAAATCTATTACCTGCCCGACACCTTCCGGGGACATAAATCTCGTGACTAACACATTGGTGTCAGGCCAGTAGAATTGCTTCTCTCTATATCCGTCCTGTTGAGCCGGGCATATTTGGAATCGGCCGCCCTTGTTGTCATCCAAAATGCTGCAAAAGAGGCTCGGTGAATCAAAGTGCGGGAAGCAGAACCAATCGATTGATCCATTCATTCCCACCAAGGCTGCAGTATGCATATTTCCAATGAGTCCATAGTGCTCAATCGGTAGGTACGACATGTCTTTCCCTTTCTGGGTAGATCCCTAAATTACCATGGACGGACAATCACCATTCTGAATCAGACGGAGCTTTCGAAGTGGCTTGATTGACCAGGTTCTCTGGCTGCCATCTTCCTCGCGGCGTTCATGAACATCACCTGGACATCCAGAGCCACGAGAGCGATCAAGAGGGCGGTGATCACCGCCTTTCCATCCAGCTGGGCGGCGGGTCTTCGTCCGATCTCGATTGAGGAGGTCGGTCGGACATGGCGGTGCCCATTCGTGTCGCTGTATAACGATTCTGAGCGTTTTGGGCCTCGGTCGGGGCATACCGATCATTGATCATTCTAGGAAGCTAGAGGCAAGCGGTCTGTAAGGAAGCTTACAGATGAAGTCAGCTTCCATGGATCATTATCGTGGTATTCCGTAGCGAGACCGGGGATCCTAGCAAAGGAGGGCGCTATGGCGAATATCAACAATCAATTCAGCTTCTTGCTGTTGGGCGCAATGTTTTTCGGTTTCGCCTCGACAGGATGCATGATAGCGATCGAGGCGGGACATGAAGGCGTCCTGGTTGAGCAACCGTTTTTCTTCGGTCATGGCGGTGTGGATCCTGTGCCGGCAAAGACCGGCCGGGTCACGCTGGCGCCGACGACAAAGCTCATCGACGTCGATATTCGACCGATCCAGCAGGCCGAACACTTCGATATCATATCTGCCGAAAATGCTCCGGTCTCGTTCGATGCGTTCTTGATCGCGAACGTGATTGAAGGACGGTCGCCTGAACTGATCAGTCGGTTCGGCCCCAAGTGGTACCAGAACAACGTGAAGGAAGCCTTCCGGACGTTCGTACGCGAGGAGGTCCAGAAGTATCCACTGTTTCAGTTGACGACCGATCCCGGCACGAGGACGAAACTGCAGGAAGCCATCGCGCGTGAAGTCCAGGCGAATCTCATTGAGAAGCACAATCTGCCGATTCATTTGAACCGCGTCGTCGTCGGCAGCATTCTTCCCCCCAAAGGTGTGCTCGAGCAGACCGCCCAGACGATCATCCAGGAGCAACGGAAAATCACGATGGTCGAATTTCAAAAGGCGGAGGAGGCGCGGGAGAAAGCCGAGCGGCAACGTGGCATCGCGGATCGAGCCTATCGCGAGTCGCTAGGTTTGACCGCTCCCGAGTTCGTCGATTTGCGGCGCGTGGAGGTGCAAAAAGAGATCGTTCAGCACGCGCCGACATCCTTGAATGTCATCATGGGACTCGAAAGAATCGGGATCAATATTCCGCCGATCAGTGCTCCGGCATCCAGCGTAGGAGGACGCTGACTCGATTACGGCTGTCGATGCAATTCCTCGAAATTCTGGGAGTGAGACCTTGATCCGTTTTCGACGCCTCTGGTCAAGATCTCCATTTCCCGTAAGTGCTGCTTGAGCGCTTCGCCTTCTCCTTGGTTGTGGCGTACCAACGTGCCGGTCAGATTGAACAAGGCGGACTGAATTCGCTGGGCCTCGGCGCTCAACGTCGAGAGGTGCTCTTCGGCACGGTAGAAGCGCGCGAGATCAGATTCTCGGCGGGCACTCGCTTCTTGGATCACCTTTCTCAAATCGGCCATTTCGGCCGTGAGCGCATCGTGTGTGGCTGCCAGTTGTGAGCTCAGTGCTCGGATCTTGACTTCTTGCTCATCTGCACGACCCTGCAAGGCAACCATGACTTTGCTTTCGGCCTCGAACGAGGCTCTGGTGTTAGCCTGCACGACATCCAGCTTCTCGCTGAGGGTCCGAAGTGCCGTTTGGGATTGGGACTTTGCCGTGTCGAGGTCAGCAGACAGACCGCGGCGTACCTGTTCGAGGTCCGACTGGGTGGCGCACCCTACTGTCAGGAGGAGCATCACAAGCCCTGCCGAAGGGACCAAGAAAGTTCGGTATAAGGAGTATTTCATGATGGCACCTTCCTTTCTGACTCCTCGACGCTCCGTCCGAGTAAAGGGGAGATGAGGAATCGGAAGATCCTACTTCGCCTCCAGCAGTTTCTGGAATTCCTGCATGGCCTGCTTGAGGCGTCTGTTGCTCTCGTCGGACGTTGGGGCCTGAGGGGAGGGCGGGGCTACCCCCGCTGGGGATGAATCAGCCTCTGGCCCCGGTCTGACAGCTTCCCCACGAGCCCGGCTCCGCTGGGAACCTACCCGCTGTTGCTCCATGGGGATTTTGAAGCGGAGCAACTCATCACGGATACTGATATATTCTCGCTCCCGCCGCGCTGCTTCTTCAAGTGCCGCCTGAGCCGTCCGCTCCAGTTCACGAACCTTTTCGTTCAACCGGCGCACTTTGCCGTCTAGTTCCTGGGCGTGCTGCTGTTCCATCCGGAGCTGCATGCCGAGCGTATCGGCCTCCCTTTGGACTGCCTTGAAGGCGTCGACGCTGACGCACCCGCCCAATATCAGGATGAGGGTCAGTAGCGAGCCAACCCACAGCCTGCGGTTCAAAGGACGAGACAGATTGAGACATGACATGATCGCCTCCTTATGAAGAGGTGAAACCGTGAGGCGTGATGGTGAAGGAGCATAGCCAATCGACCAAGATCGATCTGTGAGCTGCCTTACACATCAGACAGATAGGCAAAGCCGATTTAAAAGAGGACGCAGGTAAAAGAGCTTATCGCTTCAGAATCTGGCTTAAAAGGACTAACCAGCCTTTTGGAGTAAACATGGAACCTCATATTGGCGGTGCGTGTCTTCCGACGAGGTGATGAGTCGTCGGAGCATCCGGTGTTCTGAAGGCCAGGCGGGTCTCTCCATGTCGGACAATTGGTTGGATTTTCATCGGTAGGATGACATCGTGAAGCTGTGTTTCTGCGCCAGACGTCGATTTCGCAATATCTCCACTTCTCATGGAGCGGTGAAGACCAGCGTGTCCGGATGAAACGTGTACCAGGCGAACCAAAAGGCCGTCACGGAAGGAACCGGCTTCCCGTCGTCGTCAACAACCGAACCGCTACGAGTCGCCGCGTTGAAGCGCACGGTCACTCGCAGTCCGTTCACGCGGTCGACCAGGGGTGACGACACTTTTTTCAGTTCCAGAAAGGGATAGGCTTTGGTCACACCATCGATCTCGAGACCGACCACCCATTCCTTGGGGTGGTAGCGGGAGTCGACATGGGTAATGTCGAAAAACAGCTCGGTACTTTCGTCATATCCCGCATAGGGATCGCGATTGTAGTTGCGGAATGAGCCGGTTCTGGTCGAGAGAACAACGGTAGATGGATGGGCGGTGCGCCAATCCCTCCAGATCGTATGTTCCAGGAACATCGGTGTGAGCCGTTCTCCTGTCAACGGACCGGAAACGGCATGCATGCCGACTTGGGACCAGAGGCTCTCTGTCTGATGGTCGTACATGAGCAGGTCGCTTTGATAGAGCAGGCCGGAGACGCCGAAGGTATGGTTCCGCCCCTGCACCTTAGCCTCAAAGGCCATGCCGGTTCCACAGAGGGGGCAATAGGTGACGACGACGGCCTTCTCGCCGATTGTGTCGTTGACGATCTCATGCCAATTGAGAATCTTGATCGGATAGGCCTTGGCTTCTGTACCGGCTGTCAGCCCGAGCACTCGATCGTTGTCGTGGAGAAATGTGGCGTCTGGAGCGGAAATGAATTTCGGAGTAAGAATGGCCGGTATGCCGTCTTTTCCAGGCCCTCCGTCAACGAGCTGGTCCAGCGGAACGCTGTGGCGTGTCAGATCGAAAGTGGTGGTCGGAATCTTTCTGAATCCCAGCCAAGCGGCGAGGATCAACACAACGCCCCCTGCAAGTAGCAAGACCCAACGCCACTGCGGGGAGGTGAGACGTCGCCACCAGGTCCCGTTCATGGGCGAGGTGAATATCATCGGCGAACCCCTTCGTCAGGTGAATCCGTGACCCAGTTCGTTCTTCTCATCGCGAAGAAGCACAACGTCTGAGAGGTATCGGCTGAATGCCCGAAACATCCCAATCAGAGACAGAATGATCTCGCATCTCTTTGGGCCAAGAGAACTCAGCCGGAAGGCATGCGGGAATGCGGCAATCTGGTACGTGCCACTCCCATTCGTGGTAATGGCCAGTGCCACAATTCGCCTGGTACAGGCATCGAGGAGATCCAGTCCCAACTCGTCCTTGAAGAGTTCCCAAGCGGCTTCGAGATAGGCTGGTGTTTTCTCCAGCGCAGCGAACAAGTCGGGCACGAACGTAGTGCCTAATGTCTCGGTGATGTCCCTGCAGACCGTCTGCGTGGCTAGATAGCGCGAGCGTTCTGCGTCGCATTCGGCTCGCTCAGCGTGTTCAGTCGTTGTGCTCTGTACCGTAGCCTGCGCCACATGAAGAGGTGCATCGATCATGGTGGACCCTTCACCGGTCTCGCTGATTCCACTCGGTTACCTTTCGGAGCAACCACTCTTTGCTCGGCATACCTGTCGCTACGGTCTGGCCATTGATAAGGACGACTGGCAAGACTGAAAAGCCTAGTCTTTCAATATCTTGGTCCGTGAGCTGATGGACTGTTACGGTCCAGCTTGGATGCTGTTCACGTACGTCCGACGCAAGCGACAGGATCGGCTGTTCCGACAAGCACCTGTCGTGGAAATAGAAGTCCACTTGCCGCATGAGTCTAGCGTAGTCTGGCCGGTCCAAAGGAGTCTGTAAGCTGGGTTACAGGAGATGAAGATTGCCGCACTCTTCTTCTGCAGCGGTGATGAAACAGAGCTCTGAGACGAGCTCGAACCATGGGCTTTCTCGCTACGCTCGATGGCTATTGGGCAGATTCGGTCCTCTCTTGAATAGGAATGGCTGGGGTGGCGGAATGCCTCAGAACTTGATCAGCATCGTAAGGCGTACCAGTTCTCCCATGCCGCGCTAGCATGGAGCCCATGGCTTTAACGAGCCTCACCAAGGCCTTCATCATCACCGGATAGGGGGGTGTTGAATAACCCTCCCGTCCTTGAGTGCTTCAATCAAAGAAAGGTTGAAGAACAGTCTGCGTAGGTTGAATTGCAGCTCCGCAAACGAGTTTCCTTCCGCCCAGAAGTCGGGGTACTTGCGTAGACAACCAAGCCACCGCTCCTCATCCTCCAAGAAGTGGTAGTTCACCTCTTGGATCGGAAACTCGTCTGAGCCATGAGCGGCCGGATGGCCATGCCAGTCTATGTAGTATTGTAATGCCATACTAAATTCGAACACATGAATGTCGTTGGGTCAAGAAACCGTGAAAACCCAAGCTGATGGCCGATTTATGGGGGCGATCAGGTCGAACGTGTGAACGAATGAGGGCGTGATCGACCGGTGGGTTCAGCGATTGCTGATCATAGCGAAGATGAGCTGCTCGACCCGGGCCCGTCGCTGGCTATAAGCCTGCGACACGGGTCGGGACATGGTGGGGGTGTGACCGTGGTGCCGATCATCCTCTCCAGCCTGGTAGTGCTCCTGTTCTTGTTCTTGCGATTGAGCAGAGAATTCTTGGTGCAGCTGCCAGAGCTTGACCTGAAGTTCTTCGAACGACTCCCCCTGGACTTCATACTCAGGGTAGCCTTCCAGGTAGCCGCGCCAGCCGTTGTCGTCTTGCCAGAGGATGTATTTAGAGGAGCGCATTAAGGAAAGTATAGCTGGACATCTTATATGCGCAAGTGAAGAGGGGAAACCAAAAGCAGCATAGGTCCAAGCGATACCCATGGTAGGAAAACCAACGACTTAGACTTATCACACATCCTGTCCTTCCAACGCGTTGGACCCGCGCTCTTAGGTCATGCGTTGTTACTCAAGCGATCCTCAGGAATCGGATGAGGCAGTCGAGCGAATCAGGGGTTGCTGAGCAGCTTTAGAATGCGTTTTGCGAGGTGTTCGTTGATTTCTGTGTGGCGAGGAATAGCCTGAGACATCTTCGTGAGGGGATTGTGATACCAGTCGTGCTTTCCACCATGACGAACAAGGACGCAACCAGCGGCTTCGAGCTCTCGGATGAGGTCTTTGCGCTTCACCGGAGGGTCAGCTCAGCGAGTTTCCGCACTCCAGGAATTTGGCCACTGGTGAGATCACGGTAGAGGTCGCGCAGGTGATCTTGCAGATCTTCGAGCGACTCCCCTTGTGTCCAGTAATCGGGGTAGTCTTGCAGATAGCCAAGCCACTGACCTTGATCCTGCCAATAGATAAACTTTGTGGACTCCATATGAATGCTATTCTAACAGGACACTGCATGTGTGGAAAGAGGAGGGTCGGATCGGGGCAGGTCAACTTAGGCTAAAAATCAGCAATTCCGCCCTGTGGCATGAGGAAGAATGCACGTTTTCCCTCCACGCAATATTGACTTCCATTAACACTCGGCGTAGGAATTGGCACCATCGGTTGGAGAGATGAATCGGTTTCTGGGCATTGAACCAGAGAAGGTGAAGTGTTGATGGAAAGGAACATCTGGTTATCCCTTTCGCCTACGTTCATAATCCTTTCTGTCGTTGGTTGCACCCATTCTGAACTAGACTATGTCCGGGAACTTTGCCATACAGACTCTATGGTTGGAGAGTTTCAAGGTTCAAAGGCGGTACTGGAAGCAAAGCGAGCAGATTTGGAAGGTGCTAAAGCATCGCTAGAAGTGGAGCGGTATAGAAAGCTTTCACAGCAGCTTGAGGATTATCAGGCTGATTGGGAATCTCTTAACAGGGACACTCAACTCGCCTGTAAAGATTGGGCAATATGTCAATATCGTTCAAGACAAGACAGCGGAAATCAGAGTTGTACGGAATCGCGACGAGCCATGGAAGATCGCCAGAAGCAGGCTCGCGGCTTTTTTGAGAGAGTCAGGGCGTTAAAAGCCGAGAAAGATCTTACAGAAATCCAAGAACGAATAAAACCACGCCATATTTCGGATGAACAAAGGGCTCATTTGCTCGAAATATTGAAGCGATCTGCTAAGGGGCCTGTAAGGATCAATGTTTCCTGGGGGGATCAGGAAGCACACTTCTATGGTGCACAACTAAAAGAAATCCTCAAGACCTCGGGCTGGCAAGATGTCCATCTTTCCTACAGTATCCGCACCGGAGTTCCGGTTGGACTTTTTTTGTTGATCCAGGGTTGGGACAGACCACCAGCATTTGCAGCAGACCTAAGAAAGGCTCTCGAGACGAATGCGATTCTCTTTATGGCTAAATCAGATTCAAAGATTCCAGAGGATATGATTAGGGTTCTGGTTGGAATGAAGCCTTAAGAATCGCTGTCAGTGATCAATTCCTTTACCGTCCAACCCAAGGATCAATTAGCTTCCTATTGTAGATCCTGTAGAGCACCAGGTATATTCACGGAATAGTAGTGGGTCGGTTCTTGACTTTGCACATCCAATAGCAGTTCCTACCATTTCCGGACCTGCTCTGAACTTGTCGAAAGAATTGCGGCTTGTCCTGTCTGTCGTGAATTTTTCGAGTGTCGCGTTCCGTTTATGTTTTTCTTCCGTGCTAGACTTCTCACATGAGAGCTTCCAGTAGCCCTAAGACCGTGAAACAGTTTCGGCGCAGTCCATGGCCGTTTCAAGCAACATTCCAAACTCCCCTGAAAGACCTTGAACGGTTTGTTTCAACGTTCATTTCAGCTCATCAACCTATCCAGAATGGCTGCGTGACGATCGATGACTATATCTTTGAGCCAAAGACACTGCATGCTTTTCTTGTTCAGCACCAAATTTCAGAGAGAATTACTCATGGGGTTTCCTTGGAGGCACAGGGTCAGCAAGAGGTTGAAGCCTTGTTGCGAGCTACTTTAGCTGACTGGATCGACTTCTTGTTCATTCCGTCCCCCAAACGTTTCGCGATTTATGCCGACCACGACGAATACGCAACGTTCTATGCAAATACCAAAGGCAATCTGAGCAAAGTAGTGCATGCTCTAAAGGAGAAGAGATTCGAGCAGGTTGACGACTATGAAAGGACATTCAGATAGAGGGACGGTATCCAGCCTCGATTGCTGCCGGTCATGAGTTCGTCGAATGGCCCGTCCTTGGTTTGCGAATAAGATAGACAAACTTCTTATCTACACTTTTCTACGCTTCCCTCCTGCAGCATCACCAACACACCTGAACCAGGACCTGTCACGCACAACCCTAAAAGCTTTATCCATTTCTCCATCTTTGGCTCTGCCCTCATAAATCTCAATTGCAGAATAGTCAGTCATGATGGAAGATAGCCACCCGATGGCTCGCAAGCTGGCTATTTTGGGAATCAGTGGTCGAACCGGGCGCGAGCTTGCCAAGGCCGCTGGTATAAAAGGTTGGGAGGTTTGTGGTTTGGTGCGCCCGGTGAGTAAGGGTGAAGGCGCCATTGTTTATGGCCGGATCGTGCGGGGCAACTTTGAAGACATCGATCGGGTCGTTGAGACGATTGCCGACAGTGAGGCTGTCTGTTGCCTGATTGGACCTCGACCACCGTATACCGATGTCTTCTGCACAACTGCGACAGCTGCGATCATTGCGGCGATGAAGCAAACCAATTGTAGGCGATTGGTCTGTCAAACAGGTGCGATGATCGGACCTGCGCCAAACCGATCGCGTTCGATGGAGTGGATGGCTCGGACATTTGCAAGCTGGCACCCTCAGGCGGTTCGAGATCGGGAAGAGCAGGAGCGCCTTGTCGAGTCGAGTGGGTTGGATTGGACTATCGTGAAGCCGCCGCGGTTGACGGACTCGCCACTGGGGGGTGGCGCACAGGCCAGTTCTGTTCTTCGAGTCGGACTCCTATCAAAGATCAGCCGTGCCAGTCTCGCGGCGTTCATCCTCGACGAAATACAAACCGGACGTTTTGTGCGACAACGAATCTTTGTGAAGGGCTAACGCCTCACATCGCAGGATAAAAATGGAGGTCATTTCTTGACACAACTCAACTACTGTTTGGCAGACAGTCCCACACCACCTAACACGACTTCTTATCCTTTGTTCTTCCCCTTGCCCGATCCGTGGCACCTGGAACGAGTTCCGACGTTGACTAGAACTGGTTCCAGAGCATTTGGTTGGTTACTTCGTGGTGAAAGAGCACCTCTGAAACCTTCACCTTCGTGCCGAGCTCTTTCGGGGAACGGTCGGCTGCCGATTGTTTGAAACTTGCATACTTTCGCTTGCTGTCCTCGCCGAGAATCTCGCCGATAAACTTCGACGCGCTAAACAGCCCAATCGCGTCATTGATATTACTCGGAAGAAATCGCACTCGGTCGCGTGTCGTCTCGCTAATGTCCAGACGTTCTCCCTCAAAACCGGTCTTGAGCATCGTGTACAACACAAGGTAGGGGTTGGCATCGGGGGCGACCGAACGCAGTTCGATGCGCGCTGTTTTTTCGTTGGCCATCGGTATGCGGATCATTGCACCGCGGTCGATCGCCGAAACCTTGATCTGGTTCGGTGCTTCAAAATGCGGATCTAGACGGCGATACGCATTTACCGACGAGTTGAAGACGAGACAAATCTCGGATGCATGATTCAGGAGTTTGAGAATGAAGTCCCACGCTACCTCAGAAAGGCCGTCTTTCCCCTTTGTATCGTAGAAGATGTTCTTGCCGTTCTTGCTCAATGAGAAGTTGGTGTGCATGCCGGAGCCATTGATCCCCACGAACGGTTTGGGAAGGAACGTGGCCGTGTACCCCATAGACCGAGCCACTTGACGACAGATCAGTTTGTACAGCTGCACATTGTCCGCAGCACGAACAACATCCGCATAGGAAAAGTTCATTTCGAACTGCGAAGGGGCGACCTCCGGATGATCTTTTTCATTCTTGAAGCCCAGTGCACGCTGTGCCTCTGCCGACTTATCGATGAATTGGCGAAGCGTGTCCATGGGCAACGAGTGATAGTACCCGCCCGTTGAAATGAGTGTAAACCCGTCCTTGCCGAATCGTTGTTCGGCGTTCTGCCCTTCTACAAGAAAGCCTTCTATCTCGCTGGCAGCATAGGCGGTAATCCCATCGTCTTTCTTGAGATTCTTCGTATACGATTTCAGCACGCCGCGAAAGTCGCTATGATATGGCGTGCGATCACCGTTTAAAACGGACGCAAAAAAGATTACCTTCCCAGCGCCGATCACGTCGGCCGGAAAGTAGCGGATGGACGACCAGTCGACTTCAAGCCGCAGGTCCGACTCATGTTGCGGGGTAAACCCGCGGATGGACGATCCGTCGAATGTAAGGTTCCCCAGTGACTCCAGAAGATACTTCTTGTCGTAATCCAGCATGTGAAGGCGGCCTTCAATATCAGAGAAGCACAACGTCACGGCTTTGACCTGCTTTTGCTTTCTAAGCCATGCCGTATATTCTTGTTCTACCTCTTTGGACCCGGCCTTCTCAGCACGCTCCGCCGCCTTAAGGTTCATTTCTTCAAGCTCCTCGTACGGGATCTCAAGGAAACTCTTTAGGTCATCGGATTTGAGCGGAGCCATGGTCCTCCTTAATGCGCTTTTTCTGAATTTCGAGAAATAAATCTGCGCCAGAACTCATCTCGGGGCGCATGTCGGCCCGGCTTGTTTGCCTCAGCACGCAGCTTGTCTGAATTCCTACTGCTCATAATTCTCGACAATCCCTGGCGGCCGAACTTCTGCGTCGTCCGAGTCAAGACCGACCTCACGGAGGGCACGTCGCTGACGTAAGAGGTCCCAGCACTGATCGAGTTCGATCTGGACTTGCGAGAGCCGCTTCCGATCGGCTCTGGAGCGTGCCCCTTTCTCATGCAATCGGTGTTCCTCTTCGACGAGGCGCTGAATATAATTGAGGACCGGCTGATCTTCGACCTGATTTTCCATCAGGTGTCCTCCAGCGAGAACCTGATCGGAACGGTCACGTGGTGATGTTACGCCCACTCGAAACTGTGGTCAACCGACGTTCCGGCTGCCGTGTATTTTGTGACGCGTGGCCGGCCAGCGTTTGTCATTGGATAGATCCCAATTCTAGATTGCCTCTCACGAGAAATACTCGATGCGTAATAGCGACGGCTTGCCGTTGAAGCTGTCACGCCGATTGTCCGGTGAACGGGCCTGTCAATTTGTCGTGAAAAAGTCGACAAGAACGACTTTCGTCGCTACATTTCGAAACAGACGTTCTGAAAATTCCATAGTGATATCTCTATCGACTGAAGGGAGGAGGCGAATGATGATGCCAACCCAGATACCGACCGATGAACAATTGAAGGACCAAGCGATCAGGCAAGCACTCTCGGGCGATACGATTGGTGCGCGAGAAACCGTCAGCGGAGTGGTCGACCGGCGATATCTTAGAGATGCCTGGCAAATGATGCTCTTCATCGAATCGGAGCGAGGGAACGTCCAGGCCGTGAAAGATACGATTGTCTCATGCCCGGATCGGTCATTGTTGGCCAGTCATTTCTATCTTGAGCTGCCTCAGGTCTTCGTCAAGGCCGGGGATCGGTCCGGAGCCATCGAGATCGCCAAGGCAATGGGCGAGGCCGGCACCTTACCGCTCATCGGGGTTGCCGCCCATCTTGCGCAGGATGGGGATGTCGCGGGAGTGCGCGAAGCGCTTTCCAATCTTGAGGATGAAGACTTGCGAACCATGATTCTGCGGAAGGTGAGCAGCCTTCAGTCAAAGGCCGAGCGATTCGACGTGCACCGGATGCAGGGGAATCAAGCTGCTTCCGATACGCTGGCTGCTTGACCAGCCACTCTCTTTCGTGCCGACGACCCAGGAGGCAATTGTGATATCTCGTTCGAGCACTGATCATGTGCTCCCGTGGGTCGCTCGACTTGCCTGCCGTCGGTCATCTATACTTAACCTCCTTTAATCTCTATCGCTGCTCTATCCTGCTTATTTCGCATACCCTGTGAATGATCTAACTCGACAGCTCAAGGAACAGTTCGGGTTTGCGACGTTTCGTCCGGGCCAGGAGGAGGTCATCCGCGCCGTGCTGGCCGGGCGCGATGCCTTGGCCGTCATGCCGACGGGGCAGGGAAAATCCTTGTGCTATCAACTCCCGGCGACTCTTCTGCCAGGATTGACGCTGGTGATTTCTCCGCTCATTGCGTTGATGCAGGATCAGGTGACGGCCATGAGGCAACGGAAGATTGCGGCGGCCGCGTTTCACTCCGGCCTCACCGCACTGGAAAAAAATCGCGTTATGCAGGATCTCCATCACCGGCGTGTTCAGTTGCTGTACCTGGCGCCGGAACGAATGCAGCACGAGGGGTTTCTTAAACTGTTGCGTTCGCTCTGGGTGTCATTATTGGTTGTGGACGAAGCGCACTGCATTTCCCAGTGGGGGCATGACTTCAGGCCCGATTTTCTCAAGATCGGCCGTCTCCGCCAAGAACTCACCAATCCTCCCTGTCTGGCCCTGACTGCCACGGCTACCGCCCGTGTACAACGCGATATCTGTCAACGGCTTTCGCTTCGAGAACCGTTTCAGCTGGTCGCCGGGTTTCGTCGAGCGAACCTTGCCTTCTCCGTTCATCAGTGCCAGTTTCGCCAAGACAAGCTGGCTATGCTGGGGCGTCTGGTGTGCGAGGTGGAAAAGGGGACGATTCTCGTCTATTGCGCGACTCGCCGAGCCGTGGAAGAGGTGGCTGCCTGGTTGGAACAATCTCACACGGCCGTCGGCTACTACCATGCTGGTCTCTCGGACGAGGAACGTCGGCTTGTGCATGACAGTTTTCGGCGGGGCGTTCTGCGAATTCTGGTTGCCACGAATGCCTTCGGCATGGGGATCGATAAGCCCGATGTCCGCCTAGTCGTCCATTTCGATGTGCCGGGAAGTCTCGAAGCCTACTATCAGGAAGCCGGCCGTGCCGGCCGCGATGGGCGGCGTGCCGTCTGTGTCCTGCTGTTCCATGAGCGTGATGTGGCCACGCAGGAATACTTCATCGAGCAGGCTTCAAAAGATGCCGAGGGCGCTGATCGCGCTGGGCGAATGAAGACGCTCTTACAAGAAATGCTGGGGTATGTCTCAACGTCGACGTGCCGGCAGCTCGCCATTCTCGACTACTTCAGTGACGAAGCCGAGCAGGCCTTGGGTCCATGCGGCCTGTGCGATCGTTGTGTTGTGCCGGTTCGGCAACCGAGCCGGACGGTTTCTCTGGAGACGGCCGTCTCCGCACGAGATGTGTTGGAAACGGTCTCCTGGTGTGGAGGACGGTTTGGCGTGAATCGCATCGTCGACATCCTTCGTGGAAGTCGCTCGAAAGCGCTGCTGGCTTGTGGGGCCGACACCTGTCCGACCTATGGAATCTGCCGTGCGCAGACGAAACCATCAGTGACTGCGCGTGTGAAGGGCCTTATCGACTCAGGGTATCTTCAGGTTGAAGGTACGGAGTATCCCACGCTCGGCGTGACGCGCACAGGACGAGAGGTTCTGCAAGGGATCAGCGCGGTAGGGATAGAGCAGGCGGAGGATGAGCGAGTGGAAGAATCAGATCAGAAGTCGACTCACTCCTACGCTCCACGTGCGGGTATTGTGCAGACTGCGTTACCAGATCGACAGCTTGTTGAACGGCTCAGGCAGCTCCGCTCGGAACTGGCCGAGGAAGAGGGCGTCGCGCCGTTCCTCATTTTCCACGACAAAACGTTGAAGGCCATTGCCGGTTTCAAACCAGAGACGACTGCGGCGCTGCTCGAGATTCCAGGCATCGGCGAGATGAAAGCGGAACGGTATGGTCGGCGAGTGTTGGCGGTGCTCAATGGAGACTAACTGGTGTCAGGTATGTCCCGTAGACCATGAAGAGAGGAAGCCTGAAAGTTTTGACCTCTCTCCATAGATTAAGCAGGAGGAGCCCGCAGCCAGTGTGTAGAAGGTTCACACTCTTAGGCTGCTGCACACGGTCCGCATAAGCCCTCTTCCCTGACGGACAGAGAACCAGCCTGGGTGAGGTTCCAGCAATCTTATTCGCCACCGTCTAGGCTGCTACTGACGGTCGAATCGCGGTTCGTTCAAACCGAGTGGCATTCCGCCGGGCTTTCCTCGTGTGTTGGACCATCCGATGATGATGGATCAAGGGATCTTCGATGTTGCCGCATGCCACACATCGCAGGCCCCTCATCCACATCGGCACATAGCTTTCCTGCATGTCCAGCAGATGATCTCTAACCATTAACCCACTGCATCTCGCGCATTTCATGTTTGTCCCTCCTTCGTTTTCAGTCGAGCAGCTCCGCTCGTCCGCGTGATTTACCGGTTCTATACGCAATGATGATGCCAAGGAGGAGGCTGGACTATTGCACCGCCGAAGATGCTTGAGAGAAGTGTGACTTAGGGTCCTTTCTGAGGTCCGATCGCTGGCTACGGCCGCACAGATTTAGTGCCGAACGTATCTATACTGATACTCCCAAAGGGACAAAATGATACAGGTCTAGGTAGCGAACCTACCCTTGCATGATGTGGAATGGAGGATCCTATACATATCATTGACGGAATAGTTACAGGTCCCGATAATGCCCAGAACTTCGGCATCCGTCGATAACCATGATAGAGGTAGGGAGGAAAATGAGTTCTAGAAGAACAGATGAGCCCCTATATGGCGATGATGCACAGCCGGCACGCAGTTAGCTATCGATGACGCTTACCCAGCTTGCCAAAGTGCTCCTGGTTCAGGCCTGTGAAGAACATGATCCCGAGCACAAGTTTATCTTGCGGTACGAACGGGAGCCGCCTCGTCATGGAAACGATCTACGAGACATATCCTCCGCAGAAGTTCCTGCGCGCGCCGGAGAAGTGTGGGTCATTGAACGGGCGGAACAGATCTCGAGTCGACTGACACAGAAATATCCTACGCTCACCACAGCGCTCACCGTACTGCAGATCAGAACGCCGCTCGCGCTGCTCATCGGCTGTGCCGTGGTGGGGGGCTTTCTCGCCGATCCTGTCGGACCAGCCGGCCACATCAATCTTCTGAATTTCCCTCTCCTCACACTCCTCCTCTGGAATGCGGCCGTGTACATCGGTTTGCTCTACAACATGATCCTACCTCGATCGTCACCGGATCGGTCGCGCTCAGGTGTACCTGGTCTGGTGGAATGGCTCTTAGGTTTCGGCATGAAGAGGCGGCTTAGCCGACTCGGCTCTGACCGTGCACAGAGTCCTGAAGAAACCCAATGGATTGCCACATCGCTTGCCTCCTACTCGGGGCGATTGCTTCACAATGTCCGAGATTTGTTGATCACCCATGCCCGTAGCTTGCTCCATGTGGCTGCGGCAGCGCTGGCGATCGGTGTGATCGTCGGGCTCTATCTGCGCGGATTCAGTTTCCTCTACAAGGCGGGATGGGACAGCACGTTCATGGAGGCTGAAGGGGTCCACACCTTTCTCTCTCTTCTGTTCGCACCGGCGAGCTGGCTCTTGGCAACTCCGGTCCCTGATGTGGAAGCCATTGCGGACCTCCGCGGTACGGCCAAAGCCAACGCGGCCATCTGGATTCATTTCTGGGCAGTGACGACTGCGTTGTTCATTATCCTACCGCGAACGGTGCTTGCCGCAGCTGCATGGATGCGTCAGGTCCGGCTGGCCGACGCGATACACCTGCCGGGCGACGAACCGTATTTTCGGCATCTGCTGAATCCTTATCGTGGAAAGGGGTTACTCGTGGAGGTGCTGGCCTATAGTCATCGCGTCAAGGAGGCAGATGATCGGCTCATGGCATTTCTCAGCGATGCCTTCGGTGTTCTGGCGGACATTCATGTCGGGAACTCGGTTCAGTACGGCGAACGTCCTCCACACTTTTCGGTCGACTCCGATCGAGGCCTGTGCGCCGTGGCACTGTTCAATGTAGCTCAGGCCCCTGAAGAGACCCACAGCGAGTTTTTGGAAGAATTGAAAGCCACGATTCAAAAGAGAGGCCGACCGAATATGCTGCTGGTCCTATTGGATTGTGGGGCTTATGCGCAAATCGACCATGAGAAGCGTCTGAAGGAACGGTGTCAGGCCTGGGACACGCTCGCAAAGGAGTGTGGCTTGCAAGCCCTGACCTACCAGGATCCTTCCGGATCGCCGGACAGAGAGCTCCAAGCTTTATCTGACTGTTTGTGGCCGGGCGATTTTCGGGGGAGACAGTGAGCACCAAGAAGTCGCAGATTGCCCTCTCGTTGATTTCCCATACGAATATCGGGAAGACCACGTTGGCCAGAACGCTGCTCCGGAAGGATGTTGGGCTAGTCGCTGATCGAGCCCACGTGACACTCGAAAATCAGAAGTACACTGTGCTCGAAACGGAGGCGGGGGAGTCCCTGCAACTCTGGGACACCCCCGGCTTTCCCAACTGCCAGAAGATCCTCTCGCGGGTACAGGGGGCCAAGAACCCAATCCTTCGGATTTTGGCGGACGTATGGGACCGATTTCGTGATCGACCATCCTGGTGTGCCCAACAGGCGGTGCTGAACGTTCAGCAAGAAGCGGACGTCGTGCTGTATTTAGTGAATGCGACAGAAGAACCGACGATGGCCGGGTACATCGTTCCGGAACTGCAACTGCTCGAATGGATTGGGAAGCCTGTCATCGTTCTCCTGAACCAGACCGGCCCTCCCAAGGAATGCGAAGAGCAACAGCGTCTTGAACAACCCTGGAAGGACTACTTCGCTCCCTATAGGTTTGTGAAAGGTGTGCGCAGCCTTGATGCGTTCAGTCGCTGTTGGGTTCAAGAAGGGATTCTCTTCGAGGCCATTCAATCACTCTTGTCTCCGGACGACCATCAACTCATGACTCGACTGTTTTCTGCGTGGCAGAGGGCCAATCTCGCCTTGTTCCATTCGGCCATGGAGCAGTGGGCCGTCGTGGTGGCACGTGCCGCGAGTGCTCGAGTGATGACCAAAGGTGATGGTTCGCCGATGGATGTACAGAAACAACAGGCCGTCGATGGCCTCCTCAAGGAGTTGGTCAATGAGGTCGGAGCGACGACCAAAGAAATCATTGCGCTGCATGGCCTGGAGGGGGATGCGATCGGTGTGATTCAAGCACGGATGGAACACGTTGAAGTACAACGAGGCTCTCAGGGAATGGGCGAAGCGACGCTCAGCGGCACAGCCATCGGCGGGATCGGCGGAGCTTTGACCAGTGGAGCCTATGCCGGGCTCCATCTGGATGCTGCGACAGGCGGGGTCAGCATGGGGCTGTTCACCGTCGCTGGGGCGGTCGTCGGAGGAGTCCTCGGTTTTCTCGGAGGAGAGGCGTGGGCTGAACGGAAGACCACTTACACCCAGGCCCCGGTGACCTGGTCGGATGACTATCTTGACGTACTGGCCCAAGACGTGATCATCCGGTATCTCGCGATTGCCCATTTCGGTCGAGGTCAGGGACAGTATGTTGCGGATCCGGAAGATCCCAGGTTCTGGGTCGAGAAGGTGAAGGACTCCGTCTCCAAGCACCGCCCTACGTTTCATCAGCAATGGACAGGTCTTCGTCAACAAGAGCCTACTTCCAAGCCAGAGGAGAATGTGAAGCCACTCACCGCGCTCCTGACCTCAATCACGCTCGAACTGCTCCGGAACACGTATCCTGCCTCCAGGCGATTTCTAAACAGCCCGATATGAGGCCGGTGCCATCGATGTGACGCTCTCCCTTGGTTGACACGCCTCTGCCCATCACACGAGAATCACACTCTATGTCATCGAAAGAGATCCGGATCGCTAGTCCAGCAGCTGCGGCTGAGCATCAAGACGACGAACCCACGTTTTCACCATACAGGGGGCCGGCCTTCTTGTCCTATGGGTTCCGACCGTTCTTTCTCGGCGCGGCTTTGTTCACCGGTTTGGCTGTACTTGCTTGGGTCGCCCTCTTCGCAGGCAAGGTGTCGATGGATTTTCTCTATCCTCCTCGAGAATGGCACGTCCATGAGATGCTGTTCGGGTACTTGCCCGCCTTGATCGCCGGATTTCTGTTGACTGCCATGCCCAATTGGACGGACCGGATGCCCTTGAGAGGAACGCCACTGCTGTTATTGTTTCTGCTGTGGCTCGTGGGGCGGCTCCTCATGGCTTTTCCATTGAGAGACGCGACGACAGCTGCCGTGATCGATGGGGCCTTCTTGGTCATCTTGGCAGTTTATGTCTGGCGGGAGATTGTCGCAGCAGGTAGTTGGGATCGGACACCGATCGGAATCTTGGTCAGCTTGTACGCCTGTGCCAATATCCTCTTTCATCTCTCAGCGTTGCGCGGTTCGCCCACAGACTCTCCTGAACGCTTCGCGTTGTCGGTCATGACGCTGATGTTGACCATCATCGGTGGACGGCTTGCGCCCACCTTCGCTCGAGAATACCTAGAGGATCGGAACATGTCTCCCTTGCCCGACGTCTTTTCTCGAGCCGATGGTGTTGCGATTGTTGTGGTCCTGCTAGGGGTGGTGGCGTGGAATATTCAGCCGGAGAGTCTCTTGGCAGGATCCTTGCTGATTGTGGCAGGGATTGCGAGTCTGATCCGATGGCTGCGCTGGGGAGGGTGGAGAACCTGGCAGGAACCATTGGTATTGATCCTCCACATCGGCTATGCCTGGATCGGCTTGTTCCTCGTCGCCCTCGGCGTGTCGATTCTGGGAGTCGGATTTACCCCAGAAAATGCGGTACATCTCCTGACCACCGGCGCGATGGGCACGATGACGCTGGCGGTGATGACTCGGGCGAGCCTGGGCCATACCGGACGACCACGGCATGCCGATCGGCTGACCGTGGCGATCTACCTATTAGTCAACGTTGGAGCATTGCTGCGGATTTTTGCTCCGAATCCCGATAATCCCTCTGTTCTCACCCATACCATGCTGGGCCTGTCGGCTCTAACGTGGAGCGGGGCATACTTACTCTTCGCGTTCCACTATGGGCCATACCTTGTCGGCCCGAGCCTGGATGAGTAGAGCCCTCGTTAGCGCACCTCGCTCAGAAGATTTGGCTGCGTAGGTGGCGTCCCATTGACCCGTGCGGTATGATGGATATCTGAGAAGAAGCTGAGCTGGCAAAGAAGCCTGCCTTATTCCAGCAGGTTGTTCAAAATGGCCGTTCAGTAAGGCCGCAGCGAGCGAGATGCTGAGGCGTACTTCTCAGTACGTTTAGGCATTGAGCGAAGCGAGAACGCAGCTGGCGGTCATTTTCAACAACCTGAACAAAGGGGGCGACCGGTTTCGACGGGGATACTGAGGTCACTGTCGCATGTCGAGCTCTCGGGAACTCGTAAAAGTCCGAGAAAAATGCAACTGCCAATCAAGAACTGGCACTCGCAGCCTAATTTAGGCTGAGACGTCGTTCCATCTGAGGCCCGCGGGGGTGGAATGGCGTGATGCAGCGGGCTGGTCCAAAGTCGGTGCTCAGCGGCTGCGGACGAGACCTTTCTGGGCTAGTGGCTGTTCTAAGCCTGCCGATGGGCGTGGATGGCTGCGAACCTTAAATTATCGGCTACACATGTAGACACAGTGCACTGACGGTCTTCGGACAGGGGTTCGACTCCCCTCGCCTCCACCAAACCGCACTTCGTGCGTACCGGCGGCTCATCTCATGATTGATGCCGCCGGAAAGAGTCTTCAACCCACCAGTAGGTCTACCTTCTCCTGCTCAACTGTCGGGGGTTATGCAGAACGACGCACTCGGGTCTGCCGCCTGTGTTTGGGACGCTCTAATTCGACTCGAACCGGTCGCCCGAGCGCGGCGGCAATGTTCACCAGCGCATCTAATGAAAAGCGCGAAATCCGTCCGCGCAGAAGGTCATTGATCCGCGGCTGCGTGACACCACATTTGGCACCCGCTTCAATCTGAGTCCATCCGTTCTCCTCAATGACAGCGGTGATCTGCCGCATGAGCTCAGATCGCGCACGTAAATTCGCCGCCTGTTCTGGTGTATCGGCCAAGGCATCCCACACACTCTTGAAACTGTGGATCGTCTTAGTCATGTCTCCCTCGTCTGAGTTCAGCATACCGCGTTCTTGCCAGCTCGATGTCATGCTCGCTTGTGGCCCGGGCTTTCTTCTGAAACGCATGCAACACGTAGACGGCTTCAGCGGAGCGAGCTATGTAGACCACGCGATACGTACCGGAGTCACCCCACACCCGGAGTTCTTCAACTCCCTTTCCAACCGACGACATCGGTTTGAAGTCGGTTGGCTGTTTGCCGTGCTGGACTTGCTCAAGTTGGTACCCCGCATCATGCCGCGCATCTTCTGGAAACTGTCGGAGACATTCCAGCGAGTTTCCGAGAAAGCGCAGCGGTTTCACAGAGTAATTATACCTGTTTGGATATACCACGACAAGCCCAAGAAGATTCGATCAATCGGGGGCTCAAGGGCATCGAGTTAGGTGTCATGCAGCGAGCACCGTCCCTTCGATTGTGAAGGTGAGAGAGGGGCTGAGGCAGGCTATCAACGATGGGTTGAGCGCCTCGCCTCCACCAAACCACACTTCGTGTGTACCGCCCTCTATTCATCGCCCTATCGTGATAGATGCGGGCGGATAAACTCCATAAGTGTCGTTTCATCTCTTCGGTTGAACCGGCGTCTACTTGTGGTTTTATCGTAATGAACGGCGCCGGATAGGCCCACAGGTGTGTTGTCTTTTCGCTTGCGCGTACCGCGGGCTCTTTTTCGCTTTATCGGACCAGCGCCCGCGGATAAACTCCCCCAGTACTCCCGCTTTTTCTTGATACCTCGCTTGCGCATAGCGCCGGCCTATTGATCGGCTTTTCATTATCGCGGCCGGCGGATAGAGGCAAGTTTGTGTGTTAAATCCGAAATGGGTAGGCATGCAATGGAATATCTCTTGGCAAAAAAAGGGAGGGAGGAGCTCGAGACGCTTTCAAAGAGGCGTTCTCTGTACGCGTTTGATTTTGATGGCACCCTCGCCAAGATCAGTTCCAATCCCGATGGGGCTCAACTGGGGCGCTCCGTCCAATTCTGGCTCGAGGCGCTGGCGAAACGCGCTCCGATTGCGGTCATCTCGGGGCGGTCAGTGGATGACCTGCGATCACGCATCGGGACATCGGTCCCCTATTTGATCGGGAACCATGGTTCAGAAGGCTCGCATGTCATGCAGGAGGACATACAGCACATTCGAGAGACTTGTCACAGGTGGCTGCACCTGATGACCGATCGCTTTCAGGCTGAATTGGCCCAGTCCGGCATAGCTATCGAGCAGAAATCCTATTCGTTCTCATTTCACTACCGAGGGGTCGAACAGCGGGACAAGGCGCGAACGTTGATCTCCCGCATTGTCTCCGAATTGTCTCCTCCACCCAAGATCGTTCCAGGAAAATCGGTCGTCAATGTGATGCCGGCGACGGCGTGGCACAAGGGAACGGCATTGCAGGCATGCATGCGACAGCTTGGTTGTACAGCGGCTCTCTACGTGGGCGACGACGCAACCGATGAAGATGTGTTTGCCCTGAGAGATCCTCGCGTTCTCACCGTGAGAATCGGCAAGAAGAACGTCTCGTCCGCTCGGTTTTTCCTCAAACGTCAGTCGGAAATCGCGCAGGTATTGCGGTTGATTGTTGAAATGGCCGGTTGAAGGATTCATGTCTCATGCCACCGACCTTTCGGCGTATGGCTCCTCTTATAGAGACCGCACCAGCTCCTGCGTTATTCCACCAACTGCGATCGTTCTTGCCCAAGAAGAAGATCGTAGGGGGCAAAGTCGTCACTCAAGACGACGCCGGCAGGCCAAGGCTCGGTCCGGCGGGTGTTCAGTAGCGCGATGGCTTCCATCGGTAAGCGATGACTCTGGGCCATCTCAGAAATTCGGGTCTCAATCTCCTCCGCCGATTCAGCTTCGATGGGACGGCCCCCAAAAAAGATCAAGTTCTTAGCCGGTGTCATGCCGGTCCTCCATGGGCCTTCGACCGCGAAGGTCAGCAAAGAGGGGAAGGACTGGTGCAGGGTTTGTACAACCGCCGCAGCCCGTGCAAGGTCTCCCTTCCTGCTGGATGATGCGAGGTTCACCGCGAGGACTCCTTCTGGATTCAGGCGCGTCCGCACTAACGAGTAGAACTCTGCCGTGGTGAGATGGAAAGGAATCATGTCTCGGGCGAAGGCATCGATCCACATGAGGTCGTAGGTATGTTCTGTGGCATTGAGAAACGCCCGCCCGTCTTTCACGAACACATGATGGTTCACCGGGGGGTGATAATCGAAAAATTCTTCGGCCATTTGGACCACCACTGGATCAAACTCAACGACATCGAGTTCCAAGGTCGGCCAATGTTTCGCCAACCATTTGGCTATGGAGCCACCGCCATGCCCAAGGATGAGGCCGCGTCGTGGTTGTGGGGTCAGTGCCAGCGAAGACACCATCATTTGGCTATAAGGGAGAAAGAGGTACACCGGGTCGGCTTTCCACATGGTAGCGTGAAACGTACGATCCAACACCAGATATCGAAAGAGATCGTCTTCTCGAATCCGAACTTGCTGATAAGGACTTTCCTCTTGATGAATCGGGACCTTCAGCCGTTCAATCGGGTGGAGCGCAGTTGCTCCCAGGAGGGAACAACTGCCCAGAACGATCAGTAGAACGAGTCGGCTGGTCGACGTTCCCTTCGCAAGCCATAAAAACCCGAGACCTACCTGTATGCTGCCTAACCATGCGACCAGCGATTGACTGCCGAGCCAGGACAGGAAGAAGAATGCCGTCCCCCAGGTGCCGACCAGGCTTCCCACCGTCGACAGGGCGATCATCCGTCCGGTCTGCCGACCGAGGTGATCCATATCTGCCACCGCCAGTCGTAACATGGCCGGTAACACACCACTGAGCCCGAAAGCAGGTGGTGCGAGCAGGATGGTCGCTGCTAGACAGGGCCCTAAGCGAGGGTCCTGTACCACTTTCTCGATCTCGAAGAGAATGGGTTGGTTCGCCCAGGCGATGAGAAAGGTCCACGCTCCAGAGAAAAGTAACAATGTTGCCAGTACCCGTCCGTCGGTGTAGCGATCGGAGATCCAACCACCGAACGCGTATCCGCTACTCATGGCGGCCAGAATCACTCCGATTAAGGCACCCCACA
Source organism: Nitrospira sp. (assembly GCA_965223625.1). Classification (GTDB taxonomy): domain Bacteria; phylum Nitrospirota; class Nitrospiria; order Nitrospirales; family Nitrospiraceae; genus Nitrospira_D. Next base: position 3,424,582 of record OZ245008.1, on the reverse strand, counting down.
CGAACAACGAACTTCCGAATACCGGTGCCAGCAGACGACTGCCGAGGATTTCCAATGCCATGACCACCGCACCGGTCACCAGAGCGGTCAGGAGCAAGAACCAACGGGGAATTCGTGAAATATGTGGGGGAGTCATTGATTGAATTAGGGCGCCGAAAGGGCTCCTCGTCTGTACGGAGCGGCGTTGGATTGTACTCAACGTGTTTTTCGAGAGTCAACGAGATCAGGAAGAGTGCAGGCTTCGCACTGATCCTTGAGTTCATTGCTCGTGTTCATTCAGATTGCTATACTCTCGATCGTATTACTTACCGTGAGGAGGACGGGTCATGCATATTAGTGTCATCGGAACCGGGTACGTTGGACTAGTGACGGGGGCGTGCTTTGCCGAGTTCGGTGTGCATGTCACGTGCATGGATAATGATGCTCGACGAATCGAGAAGCTTGAAAGGGGTGATGTTCCGTTTTATGAGCCGGGCATTACCGAGCTGGTGGCCAAAGGGGTTCGAGAAGGTCGACTGAGTTTCACGATAGATATCGCCAGGGCGGTCGACAAAGCACTGGTCATCTTTATCGCCGTCGGAACACCGCCGAGGGGGGATGGTTCTGCCGATTTATCCTATGTCGAAGAAGTCGGCAAAGGAATCGCACGCCACATGACCGGATACAAGGTCATTGTGACCAAGTCAACGGTACCGGTGGGCACCGGCAAACGACTTCGTGAAGTCATCAAGAAGTCCCAGGCGAACGCGTTTCAATTCGACATTGTGTCGAACCCGGAGTTCTTGCGCGAAGGGTCGGCCATCGAAGATTTTCTACGCCCCAATCGGGTGGTTATTGGGGCCGATAGTGATCACGCCGTCGCGATCATGAAAGATCTGTATCGCCCGTTGTATCTGATCGAAACCCCCATTGTTGTGACCGACATCCCTACCGCAGAACTGATTAAATATGCGTCGAACGCGTTTCTCGCCACCAAGATTTCATTCATCAACGAAATGGCCAATCTCTGTGAGTGTGTCGGTGGCGACGTACAAATGGTGGCCAAAGGGATGGGACTGGACAATCGTATCGGCTCGAAGTTTCTGCACGCTGGTGCCGGATTTGGCGGATCCTGTTTCCCGAAAGACTTGGCGGCGCTCATTCAGGCCGGAGAGCGTGCCGGGTACCCCGTGCAGATTGCACTCGCTGCGTCCAAGGTGAATGAGGATCAGCGGCACCGAATGGTGGATAAAATTCGTGATGCGGTGGGAGGACTCGGAGGAAAAACGTTGGGTATGCTGGGGCTTTCTTTCAAGCCCAACACGAATGATCTTCGAGAGGCCCCTGCTCTCGCGATCAGTCAACAGTTGCTGAAAGAAGGGGCAACAGTGCGAGCCTATGACCCGATCGCACTCGATGAAGCGTGCCGGACGATATCAGGGCTAAAACCCTGTTCGGACTCGTACGATGCTGCAGAAGGAACGGACGCATTGATCATCATGACCGAATGGAATCAATTCAGAAACCTGGACTTTGAGCGATTAAAAGGGATCATGAAAAATCCGGTGCTGATTGATCTACGCAATGTCTACGACCCAGATCGTGTCGTGAAGTTCGGCTTTCACTACATCTCGGTCGGTCGCCCCAGCGAGAGGCCTTCAGGAGCGGGTCAATCTTTTTCCGGCTAGGTTAATCTTGGCAACCCGGTCTTGACTGACTCCTTCGTTTTTGGCTTGTACCCCATTCGGTCCAAAACCTTCATGATTCGTGTCTTCAGCCGGTCGTCGGTGTCGGTCAACGCGGTCGCCAGCGGTTCCACGGCCGGCTTTCCGATCTTGCGAAGGATTTCGGTCGCCGATTGGCGAATCTCGTCTTCCTCGGAGACCAACAATGGAATCAGGGACGGGACGGATGGGCCACCCAGCTTGATCAACGAATCATAGGCACGTTGCCGCACGTCTCCCACCTCGTCGTTCAGTGCCGCCACCAACGGGTCAACGGCGCGGGGGTCTTTCAACTCGCCCAACACTTCTGCGGCATACTTGCGGTTCAACCAATGCGAGTCATTCAGGTCGAGCAGCATCGCGTCCGCTCTGGCAGTGTTTGGGTCTTTTGGTCTGATTCTGAAGCTTGTAGCGACTCGCTTCCCGCCTTCCTCTACCACACGGATGGTCGCTCCATCGCCGGCTTTGAGTTTCCTAAGATCGTCCAGGGCCTCCTCGGCCACATCGAGAATGACGGTCTTGCCGTCGTAGGCTAGGAGCTCAACTTCGAGCTGTCGACTTTCCAGGTTGACCGCAACCACCCGTTCCGTTACCAGATTGAAGCCATCTTTCTTCTCTCCACCTTTCGGAGCGATCTGAATCAACTTTGGAGCTTCGTCCGCCATGGGTCGTTATCCTCTATGAATAATGAATTATTGCGTTGTGGGCTTCCATCCAAGACTTGCTAGAACTGCCTCGACTGTTTCCTGTACCATCGTGTTCTCATCTTCGAGTAATGGCAACAAGGGCTGAACAGCGTCTTTCGCCCCGAGGCGAGCGAGCGATTCCGCGGCATTTCGTCGGACCAGCCAGTCCTCATCTTTCAGTGAATCGATCAACGGGGTGATTCCTCTCGGGTCGCCGATTTTTCCCAAGGCCTCCGCTGCATGGCGGCGAACCATCCAATTGGAACCCAGCAGCCCATCGATCAAGGCCTCAACTGCCCGCACATCACCGATCTTTTTCAACACGCGAGCCGCATCCTCGCGCAGGGTGCTGTCCATGAGCGCGTCAATGAGTCCAGGCACTGCCCGCGAATCGCCGATCCGCTCAAGCGCCCAGACCGCCGCCGTGCGGACCGCACCGTCTCGGTCTTGTATCGCTCTGACCAGCGGTTCCACGGCCCGTCTGTCACGCAATTTTCCGAGTGCCGAAGCCGCCTGTTCTCTGATCGCCCACGAATCGTCCTGCAACGCATCGATCATCGGTTCCACGACCGGCGGTCCCATGCGGACGACCGCACTGGTTGCCGCTTCTCGAATGACGGCATCTTCATCGGACATTAAGTCGATCAATCGAGGAAGCGCGTCTGAGCCGGTCTGGCCAAGGCTGGCGATCGCGTGGTCGCGCAGGGCTTCGTTGTCGTCATGCAATGCCTGTATCAGCTGTTCAATTCGACCGGATGTTCCTTGTTCAGTCATGCGCTGTGTCCTCTGCGTGGCTGTGGGTTTCGCTGGCCGTGATCGCATCGAGCTTGTCGGCGATGAGGCCGGCATTGTAGGAGACCAGCCCGTCACGATCGGTCTTGAGCTGATCAAACAGCTCTTTGTGCGGGCGCAAGATTCCCACATCCTTGATCTTGGCCAAGGCTTCGATCGCGTACACCCGTAACGGTCGGATGAGAAGGGCGTCAAGATAGAGCCGGGTCGGGCGCGCATCGCCGATCAACCCGAGCGCCTTGATCGCCAATTCTTTCACGCCGGTGTCCGGGTCATGTTTCAACCGTTGCATCAAAGGTTCAACCGCCCGCACATCTCCAATTTTCCCCAGGAGGTCCGCCGCTGCCTCACGGACGAGCCAGTCTTCGTCTTCAAGATATTCGATGAGGATCTCGACGCTCGGCCGGCCGATTCCAAGCAGACCGATGACCGTCGCCATCCGTGCCTCCTCGCGCTCACTGGCTCCTTCGACCTCTCGTAATTCGTTGAACGTCGCATCGATCCGTTCGCGGATCGCGCTCAGTTTCTTCAACGTGCCGACGGCGATGTCTCGGACGGCCGGCTGACCCATGGCATCGATAAAGGAATCAACCGACCGGGGGTCCAGCAATTGATCCAGCATCACCGCGGCCGAAACCTGCGCGTCCTGTTCGGGATGCTTCAGCATCTCACAGAGCGGAAAGATGGCGGTTGGAATCGCCCCGATCAAATGGGTCAGCACCCGCTTCCGTTGACCATCGGGTGTATTCGGCAGCAAAGCAACCAAGGCGCGAGCCGTCGTTGCATCGAGCATTCCCGCCATCTGTTCAAGGGCCGCGGCACCTGCACCTCGGACGGTTTCCTCATCATGTTCAAGGAGTTCGACTAACCCCACACCGGCCTGCGGGTCTTTGATTCGAGCCAACATTGCGGCAGCTTCTTTCTTGAGCTCCGTTGCCCCAGACCGCAGGGCCTCGACCAGCGCTTGGACGGAGCGCGGCCCACCCGCCACGCAGGCTGCCGTTGCTCGCATGCGTCGCCAGTCTTCTTCATGCACCAGCTCAGAGACCAGTGTTTCGATGGATTCTTTCGACATGGTGTTTAGGAGTGAATGGTTGAGGCCCGTCGAGGCCTCCATCCTGCTAGGGTCAATGTCTCACGAACATGGAATTGAACGTTCTCATCTGTCGAATCGGTTAACAGGGGAATCAGGAATGGAACGACCTTCGTTCCGAATGTGGCCAATGCTGCCGCCGCGTCCGCACGAGTATAGGTGGGGCCCAGTGCGTCCACCAGCGAAGGGATGGCCGCTTCATCGCCGATCATGCCTAAGGCTCGTGCCGCCGCACTTTGCGTGATGAACTCTTCATTCCACTGATCTCCACAGCCAGCGACAGCCCTTGTCGCTTCGGGAGGCTTGGTTCCTGTGAGGACTTCGATCAGGACAGGGACGGCTCGTGTGTCGCCGATCCGGCCGAGTGCCTCAACCGCCAAGGTTCGGAGCCCTGGTTCACGCATGGCTGTCACTAAATATTCCACGGCGTTGGAGTCTCTGATTTCTCCTAACGCCCGCACGGCATCTTCACGAACTGCGGAATCGTGATCGTTGAACAAGACCGATAGCAGCGGCTCCACCGCCTGTGGGGATCTGGTCTTGCCCAATGATTCCACGGCATGGAGCCGAACCAACCATTCTTCATGTCGCAAGGCGGTTACCAACGATGGAATGGCTGGGTCGCCGATGGCGACCAGACCTGCCGCGGCTTCCTCGCGCACTGCTTTGACCTTGTCCTGGAGTAAGGGAATGAGGGGTACGACTGCGTCGGTATGGCGGATCAATCCCAACGCCTTAGCCGCGTGCATCCTGACTATCCAATCGCTGCTCTGGAGGGCCTTGATAAGTGAAGGGAGCACACGTTCATCTGCGATGGTTGACAAAATGGCTGATGCGGCCTCCTGGACTGACAAGTCAGGCTTTTCGAGACAGGCACCGACCGCCTCAACCGCTGGTGTTCCGATCGAGCGCAAGGATTCAACTGCTGCTTCTCGGACAGAGCGATCCTCATCTCGGAGCAGGGCAACCAGAGGAGCGACTGCTCGCGGGTCCTTAAAGGTACCGAGAAGACCGGCTGCCTCCTGGCGGATCGCCCAGTCCTCGTCTTTGAGCGCCGCGATCTGTTCTGTCACCGGGTTGCTCACTTGATCCTCCCAGACTTAGCGCATAACCCTAACATGGCGTTTTTCGCGGGGTCAACGAAGCAGAAACGCGGTGCTCCTCATCTGGATTCTTGGCCGGAAAAGGCGCAGTATGAGCCCCGCATTTCCATGCCGTCTATCTTGGAGGACATCATGACTCACTGTAGATATATTGCACGATTGGGGCGATGGCTATGTGGCAGCCTAGTCGCGGTCGCGCTGGTACTGACTGTTTCCCCTGCGCAGGCCTATGAAGTCTGGGTGGCCGATCAATCGGATACCGGGAAGGAAAGCGGTGGCTATGTCCATATTTTTGACGGAGCCAAACTCGCGGCCGATCCCGCCTCGGCGAAACCGGCCCAAACCATCGATCTGGCCGGAGAGATCGGCAAGTTCTGCGAAGACGCGACGAAGAAAGCGGTTCGCCGCCCGCACATGGTCTTCTTCAACACGGCGCAGGACCACGTCATCATCTCGTTCTTGAGCGGCCATGTGCTGTTCATGGACGCGGCCACGAAGAAACCGGACGCCTGTCTGTCGATGGGCAAGAACGCGCACGCCGCCTGGCCGACGCCGAACCAGAAAATGGCCATTGTCGCTAACATCGCCGAGAAAAAGTTCATCCGCATCTGGACCGACTATGCAGCGCACAAGTTCAGTTTCGATCCTGAAAAGGATGTCCTCAATTTGGCTTCGTTCGAAGGCGGCGAGCGGCCGGATGCCGCGCCGATCTGTCCCATCACCGAGTCATCCAGTAAATATGCCTTCATCACACTGCGGGGCGGAGGGTTGCTGGTGGTGGACGTGACGGTGACGCCGATAAAAGTCGTGGCGACGCTGGATAACAATCAAATCCATCCGGCCGGGTGTGGCGGCATCGAATCCGGCGGGACGATGTACATCAATTCCGGCGGAGGCTGGCCCGTCGCGCCCCTGTCCTACGACATCTACGCGATCGACATGACGAACCTGCCCAAATCAATTTCGGCCAAGCTCGTCTCGCAGCGCGACGACCGATTCGCCGACTCGCACGGCATGGCCTCGGTCGGACGCTATGTGTGGAATGCAGACCGCGCCGGGAACAACGTCGAGATCATCGATACGCTGAGCAACCTGAGCGTCGGGGCAATCGATCTCACAACCAGCGCCAACGCCGATCCGGCGCCGGATCTGATGGATGTGGCGCCGGACGGCCAGTTTGTCTTCGTGACCCTTCGCGGGCAGACTCCGCTCACCGGCAACGACAAGGATGCGCACAATGCCAAAGGCACGATCCCCGGTGTGGGCGTGATTCATGTGGACGAGGGTGGACGAGTCGGCCACTACAAGGGGCAAGCCGCGATCACGAACATGAAAGAGGGTAAAGAAACCGCCGACGCGCATGGGATTGCGGTGAGAAAATAGTCTAAGCAGTCAGCTTTCAGCGATTAGCTTATAGACCGAATGGAGCGATCCTCAGCCTATATCACATGGCTGGAAGCTGCGGTGTCTGACATGGAATGTGATCGCACCCGGACAGCGACGCAGCAAGGGGCGTGTGGTGGGCAGTGCATCGTTTCGGAAGAAGATTGGCGGCAAAGTCTGAGGTGGTTGACGGGGGGGAACACGGGGGCCAAAAGGAGTGATGCGCTCTGAAATTGTACTCTGACCCCCATTTCTCCATTCAGAACGTGCCATGCGTCAATGGGATTAGGGTGCGTAATCGGTGCGTGCCAGCCGGTTTAGACAGCAGGAGCCAGCCTGCCGTAACTGGATTATACAGACCGTCTAAACATCGTTAGGAGTCACCTTGCTCCCGCCAATACGTAAGGCGCTCGTGATAGGCACATGCGTTGTTGTGACCATCTCCCTGGCCGTGATCGCGCTAGATCTTCCCGAATGGCAATTCGCTCGCTCCTTCGAACAAATCGAAGTCGGTGCCTCGCGCGACGCGGTTGTCGATCGCCTGGGCAAGGCCCTCACCACCTCGACGGACTGTTACGTGGCGCAATTCGTGCAGTTCGAGAAGCCTGCCCAATGGACGAAGGCTTCGGGTGTCGCATACTGTGCCCACTGGATTGGTCCCGGGCCAGTCGGACGCTTTTACGCAGTGGGGTTTACATCGGATAACAAAGTGGTAGGCATAGCCTATGGTGACTCCTAACCCAGCGCTCCACACTGACGCGCAAGGCGCGTCGCGGTATTGAGCGGCACCGGGGTCGGTTCTTGACTTTACACCGAGCAAGACCTCTCCTCCACACCCTTGACCCTCCAACTTCCCCTAGAATTTCCCGGTGCCCTCTGTCACCTCACCTGCCACGGTAAGGCACACCAGGCAATCTTTTTGGCAACCGTGAAATCGGGGACAGAGAACTATCTCATTTGAGTCTCTCGTAATTGTTCCGCTCGAAAAGACTGGGTTATTGTTTGACCTTGCTCTGTGCGATCGCATGTTTTTACTGACGATTCAGGAAGCGGACTGAGGTCAAGTCCTGCAATCACTCCTCGGTTCACTCACCGCTGGGTCTGTCTACGGACTTAGGGAAACAACTGCCAATAGGAATATCGAACGCACACCCCTAGGCCGATTCCGAAGGTGAGCTATGCCAGACCAAAATCTGTGGGATTTTCAGAAAGTGCGCATCCGTCGTGATCACCACCAGTCCATACTGCATCGCAGACGCGGCAATCCAGATATCATTTGTTGGAATCGGTGTTCCTGCGTTCCACAACGCATTGAGTATCACCGCATACCGTTCGGCCGTCTCCTCATCGACCGCCAATGCTGAGACTCGGGACGACGCGAGGAACTGGCGCAAGCGCGCGTCGTTCTTCTGTCGCATGCGCCCACGCTGAAATCCAGCCCGTAATTCCCCAAGGACTACGGCATCCAAGTAAATGGCATCGACGGTCTGAAGCATCTCCTTGACCGTTGGATCGCCTCGCATAAAGGCGGAGTAGCCTGACGTATCGAGCAACGCTCGACTCATCTCCACATCTCCAGATCGATCCCCCGTTGCTTCGCCAGGGCCCGTTCAAACGCCTCAGCCTCCTCCTTGCTCCACGACCCTGCCAGCTCATCCAGATCGTGATACTGGCGCACCGTTTTTCGTTCCGACTCGCCGAGATGATCTTGCAAGAGGCCGATCACCACCTTATTCACGCTCACCCCTTTTTTCTTCGCCCGTTCACGAATCGTGCGATCCAGTTTGGGAGGGAGATTTCTCAAGGTTACGGCTTTCATCGCGCCTCCTTGTGCATCACATCATGCATCATGACGATGCATCACGATAGCACCGAGAGAGGCGGTCGTCAATGATCTGGCGTGGATGAGAGGGATCGGCTCTTGTACTGTGGACACCACCGAACCCTGTGAAGTTGGCTATGCCGTTCTCGGTTCGCTCACACAAACCGGTCGCGTTCGGCAGGAGTAGGAACACGGCAGGTGGTGGCCTTCCCCATCCATCGGTAGCGGCGACGGGCGACGTAATCATAGATGGCGTCACGGAAGGGGCGGGGAATCACGATGCCGATATAGAGAAACGACCACAGACCGGATAACTGTCTCATAATCTTGAGAGCCGCCGTAGATTTGGTATAGACGAGACCATGCTCCAAGAGCAGAAAGGTCTCGAAGTCTTCGGTGGAGAGGCGAAGCGATGTCAGGATCTGTTGCGCCGGTTCGGACTGTAGTGTGCCGAATTTGAATTTCGCATGAGGGTCGTGGGTGATCGTGAAATCGACCCAGGCGTTGCACCAGTTGCAGACCCCGTCGAAGAGGATAAGCCGTCCCTGCGTGGCCCATTCATGGGCTGTGGGGTCAAGCCGTTGAGTGTCCGTCACACGGTGTCGCCGGACGGGCCAAATCGTCCGGTTTGGCCCAATGGCCGATCGATACGCAGATTGTCCGCTTGGCTGGAACTGATCTCCACCTCTTCATCGGGAGGTGTCCAGCCAAGTTTCTCAAGGGTTTCAAGAGCGATCTGCTTCAGGGCGTCTTTTGCCGTGAGCCGCACAGAAGCGTAGGAGAGCACCCGCTCTTTTTCGGCCTCAACCTCGGAGGCTTTCGGATCGTACAGGAAGGCGATCAGAGGTTCGATGGCGCCATCGCCGATGACGGTCAGAGCCGCTGCGGCCTTTTCACGCAACACCCCGTCTTTCAGCAACATAATCAAGTCTGGAATGACACGCGGGTCGCGAAATTGTCCGAGGGCGGTTGCCGCCGCCTCTTTGATGAAGGCGTCTTCGCTGACGATACATCCAGGCGTCGGTGAGCCTTCTTGTTTGATCCCTTTTCCCTTCAACGCATTCAACACGGCGGGAAGTGCGCGTGAATCGCCGATCATGCCCAGGGAGGCAATGGCATGCCGCTTCACGGCTCCGTCTTTCATCGCTTCGATCAGTGCGTCAATGGCCTGGGAGTCGCCGATCATGCCGAGCGCGATGGTTGCGTCTTCGCGAACGGCACGATCCGAGTCTTTCAGCGCGGCAATCAGGGCATCGACCACCTTGGCATCGCGGACCCAGGTTTTGCCGATTTGATAGTCCGTGGTCATTCCGCCCAGCGCGCGGGCGGCGTGACAGCGAACCACGAAGTCCTTGTCCTTTAAACTTTCAATCAGCGGATCGACCGAGGGATGTCCGATGTAGACCAGCGCGGTTCCCGCTGTTTCGCGTACAATCTTGGAAGAGTCCCGGAACAGCTTGACGAGGGCCGGAACGGCCTTCGGATCGGCGATCTTGCCCAGTGCTTCTGCAGCAGCGCTCTTGACCGCTCCATCACGATCCCGACAGACGAGGATCAATGCATCGACGGATCGTTGGTCCCCGATCTTGCCGGCGACTTTCGCGGCGTGTTCACGTACGCGCCAACGTTCGTCCTTCAGACTGGCGATCAGTCGGTCAAGGACGCTCGGGCCCATTCGCGCTGTTGCGTCCACAGCTTGATCTCGAACTTCCATGATGGGATCGTTGAACAGACCGATCAGGGCTTCGAGAGCTTTCGGCCCGCCGATTTTCGACACCGCGCAGCCGGCGTACGCCCGAACGGACCAGAAATCGTCGCTGCATGCGCCGATCAACGCATCCAACGTAGCGGGGTCGCCTAGGTCCGCAAGAGTCTTCGCCGCCTCCTCACGGGTCGCATCGTCTACGTCCTCAAGTGCTTCTAAGAGATCTTCAAGTACGTCAGCCATGGTTAGGGGTCTGCTCGTAATACGGGTCAGGCTGTCCGCCGTGCGGGTACGTTCGCTTACACAGGATCACTAGGGTCGTGCTTCCACGGCCTTGGACGCACTGGTCCAAAGACGTTGAGAAATCGAGTGTGCCGTTCAGATTAACGGTAAAGGGAAAGTCGAAGGTGAAGCCGATGAACTTGTACTTTCCAGGCCGTAACTGCAGTTCGCGAAGTTCCGATGTTTTCGGGGCATCGAGCGACTCTGGGTCGGAATTCCATATGGATGGGGTGACGCCCGGCACCTGCCACCATGAAGTCGGCACCAACTTCGTTGCATCGATGGTAATCGGGTGTTCTCTGAGATGAGCAGGTGGTTCCCCTGCGAAGCCCCATTGGACAGAAGCAACCATCAGTAGGCCGGCCAATGTCCACCGGAACGCTAGGAGCCACCGTTGTATTGCAACGTCGTCGTGCATGGTCGTTAGCGTTTCTTCGCACGAGGCATAGGCTTCTGAGCTGCCGCCGTTGTTTGAAAAACTTCTTCCACGACCCGACTGTCCCATTCGGTGTGGGTTTCAAGCTTGAGGATCCGCATCACCGTGGCACCGGTGTCGATGATGGATACAGGTTGATGGATGGTTTGGCCTCGCTTGATCCCTGCGCCTGAGACGATCCATGGAACGACCGGTGTCTCGCTTGTCGGGGTCTCGCCGCCAGGGTCGGTTCCCTTACCATTGAGCGCCGTGACGAGAACGGTAGTCCGGTCCAAGAGTTTGTGGTGTGTGAATAGATCCAGTACGGATTTCAGCGATGCGTCAACGACCTGTAGGGCATCTCGATACTCCTTCGAATCCCATCCGTGGTTCACACCGGCCCTTCCTGCTTCCGGAAGATGAACCACCAACAAGTGAGGCAATGAGAGGACAGCATGACCATAGCCATGCCCGCTGGTGGCTTTCTGGAAATACTGCTGGATATAAGCGACGAGTTTTTGCGGGCCGCACTCGGGCCGCAGCGCCCCGCAGAGTTGATAGTCGGTATAGGGAGTTGGTTTAGCCAGCTGATAGAGGGACTCATCCATAAAGAAGATGGCACTATCACGGCCTCCGCTCAAATCCAGATAGTCGAAGAGACTGGGGGGGCGGGGATAGCCTCGGCTGAACTCAAACGAATTCCAGGTGATCCCATGCTTTTCCACCGGCATGCCGGTAATCAGTGAGGCCATCGTGGGCAGTCGCAAGGCTGGCTCAACCCCGCCTGCGGTCCAAGTGACGGACCCCTCCTTGATCAGCTTTTTCATGATCGGCATCGCGGCGCCCTTGAGCGACTCGTGGCTAAACCCCTCCAGAACGAACAGGACGACATGTTCTGTCTGGGAGACCGAACGCGGTGTTCCCTTGCCGGCTGGGGTGGCGGCACGACTGCTGATTGGGATCCCGATTTCAAGCAATAGGGCTAGTAATGCAAGAAAGACCAGAAAAGAACACCGAGAAGGATGTTGCATGACCAAGAATAATCCTCATATGTCCTAGCAGGTGATCTCGTACCCTAACATGCAAATTTTCGTGAAGGCAAGGTGGGACAACCCTTTATAGATGGCTGGCCAGGTCGCGTTCCGGATGCTAAGCTGAAAACATGAACATTCCCACCGCGCTTGTGAGGACGGAAGGGGTGGTGATGCCTGGTCTAAAGCATCAACCGTTTCTCTTCTCGCACTGTCTCCCGCTAAATCTCTTTCGCTTTTTCCCTTTCTGCCTCGCCCTCGCCGTACTGTTTTCATTCGAGGCTTCGGCGCTGGCCGACATCCGGGTCGTGAATGCACAGGGTGAACATCGCATGGGAGACCGTGATACTCGTGAAGATGCGATCAGGCTCGCCGTCGAGGCCGCCAAGCGAAACGCGCTCGAGCAAGTCGCGGTCTACCTGGAAAGCGTCACCGTCGTCAGTGATATGGACGTGACCAAAGACGAGATTCGCACCTATACCGCCGGATTGGTGATCGTGCTCACCCAACAAGTCACGACCACCCTTGATGGCGATGTCGTGGTGATACATGTGAACCTCCTTGCACAGATGGATACGGATGAAGTGGCTCGGGCGATCACAGCTCTTCGAGAAAATGAAGATGCACGGATACAACTGGCAGTGCTGAAAAAAGAGAATGAACAACTGCAAGAAGAGTTGAATGCTGTAAATCAGACGCTGGGCACTGCGGCCACTCCGGAGCAAGTCCACCAGGCGGCTCAAAAGCGGAAGGAGATTCTCAATCGTGTCCAGTCGAATGCTATGGTGTCGCAAGCCTGGACGAACTGGGTGCTTGTCTCGCCAGGTGGCATTCCTCAAGGTCTATTGAATAGCGCGAGCGGACTCTCACCTGCCAACCCCCATATCGCAGTTGCACAGCAGATTATCGCCTACCGGCAACCACGGGTCTCTGGACAACCGCCTACGTCTGGAAGCAGGCCATCACAGATGCCAAGACACGAGATGATTCCCCCACCTGGCGCATCAGGTCCTCCGCGCACGCTCAACGAAATGATCCATCGTGTTCCGACGAGGCCATCGCAGTTGAACCATTCGAGGGGAGGGGAACGACGGTGAAGAGCCAGGTTGGGATTCTCATCGTCGCCCTTGGATTCTGGATCAATGAAGGCTGGGTCTCCAACAGTCTGGAAGCAGCGGCATCCGACAACGGTGCCTATTCTTCAGATCGGTATTGGATCGGTAGGGGACAGGGCGACCTCACAAAAGGCAAGGTAGTTTGCCAGCGGGTCTCGGAGCTTTCGGCTCGAACGGATTTAGCCAAGCAGATTCGCGTACTTGTGAAGGAACACCTAATCGATCGTGTCCGCGAACGATCCGGGCGCGAGAGCGAGCAGGATATCGAACTGACTCGTGAAGAAATCGTGCAGGAATACCTGCAAGACGTGAAGATCGTCGAACGCCGGATCGATGAAGAAAATAAGACCTGTGCCGCCACCGCAATCATGCCCAAAAATCGTGTTGAATTGAACCCCGCTTCCGATCAAGACTCCGCCCCTGCTCGTCTTCCGTAGGCGTCTCAACACCCTTGTTGCAGCCTCGAACCGATATCGGATATGTAATCCGACATGCCGGTTGAGAATAATTTCCAGCACGACGAGCTGTCGCGGAAGAACCCCGGTGACCGGCTGAACGTGGCGGAGTTGCTGGATATGGCACCGCCAGAATCGCCGGCGTGGATCGAGGCCATGGCCGAGGGTGGAAGCAGCTTATCTCGGGCTGGAGTCGCGGCTGTCGTCTTTCTCCACGGCTCGATCCACGGGACCGATGTCTTTGGCATGCAGCGGTTGGATGACGCGGGAGGGCTCAAGCGGGGCTATTCGCGTGGCGTGTCGGGGCTCGATGCATTGCTTGCCGCGATGCGTGAGGAAAGCAATGGAATTCCCTTGCTCCCAGGTGGTTTGAAGCCGCCGCTTCAGAACGATGATGCCACAAAAAATCTCTTGGATGACCAGGTGGGGGATGCAGGGAACTTCACCGGCGGGAATATCTGGTCGTTTAGCCAGGCCATCAACAAGCGTCTGACTCACCAGATTTCATGTATCAGGTCCGTCTGGTCATCCGAACACCATCACCTGGGTCGGGCGTCGGCCGCCGTTTCTCTGCTCGCTCAACTGCGCAGGCTCTGCAAGGATCAAAACCTTGGTAGGGGAAGCCGAATTCTGATCCAGGCCCATGGGCAAGCCGGGGTGATGCTGGCACTTCTGTCGAACCTGCTTTGTCCAGCTCCGATCACCGGCCGAACCAAGTTGTTCGAAATTCTCACCGAGTATGCCGACCAGACAAATCAGCCTGAACTTGCCGCCACGATCAAACTGATCGAGCCGCTCCTCGCGACAGGGACGCTCCTCAACGGAACCACCCTCGATATCGTGACCTATGGGACGCCGGTCCGCTATGGGTGGGATCCGTCCGGGATCGGGCACCTGCTCCACATCGTGAATCACCGCAACCTACGAACCGATGGAAAAGGCTGGTTGGCGAAGATGGAGCTGCCTCAGATTACGATGGAGATACCGATCGCTTGGGGTGGAGACTATGTACAGGAACTGGCGGTTGCAGGCAGTGATGTCGTCCCACAGACGGAGACAGCTAGAGCAGCAAACAAGAGAGTCTGGGAGATGGTCGAGCCGTACGATGGGTTTGAACGGTGGCTGGAATGTGCCAGGCGCGCCGTGCGTTTCCCGAGCGAAGGACGCTGTCTCCTCGTCGATTACAAAGACAGTACTGGCTCGACCAATCCTCGTGACCACTACTATGGTCATGCCGTCTATACCAGACGGCATGCCGTACTGTTCAACACGACACAGATTGTTCGTGCCTTCTATGAAGCTTAAGTATCGCCCCTATCGGTGCCAGAGGCTGTCAGAGGGTCATTGCCATTGCCGACTGATGCGTAATGCGAATCCGGATTGAAGGCCGCTGGTAACACATCTTCGATTCGCTCAGTCATGATAAAGGTCAGCTCGTCGCGTACTTCTTGCGGGACATCCTTGAGGTCTTTCTCATTGGCCTTGGGCAGGATGATCCGTGTGATTCCCGCGCGATGGGCCGCCAGCACTTTTTCTTTGATGCCGCCCACCGGCAAGACCAGTCCGCTGAGACTGATTTCGCCCGTCATGGCCGTATCGCTTCGTACCGCCTTCCCCTCATAGACCGATGCCAACGCGGTCGCCATGGTGATTCCGGCCGAGGGACCATCCTTCGGTATGGCTCCGGAGGGCACGTGGATATGGACACCGTTCCGTTTGAATCGCGAGATGTCCAAGCCCATACTCTCCGCATGCGACCAGAGATAGCTCCTTGCAGCGCGCGCAGATTCTTGCATGACATCGCCCAGTTGTCCCGTTAAGGTCAGATCATGGCTACCGGGAAGTAGGGTGGTTTCGATATAGAGCACGTCCCCACCGGTGGGAGTCCACGCGAGACCGGTGGCGACCCCGGGTGGAAGGTTTTTCCTGGCCTCCTCAGGCATGAATCGCTCAGAGCCCAACCATTCAGCAAGCATATCGGCCTGCATGGTGACGGGTTGGCGTGCCTGGTCTTCCGGAAGGTCGGCAAACGTCAATGCGACTTTTCTGGTCAACCGCCCGAGCATCTGCTCCAGTTGGCGTACGCCGGCTTCGCGGGTGTAGCGCGAGATGACGAGATTGAGGACCTCATCCGTGAGCACCGCCTCGCTATCCAAGATGCCCGCCTCCTTGAGCCGCCTTGGCCACAGGTAGCGACGGGCAATTTCGGCCTTTTCTCGCTCACTGTAACCTTGAAGACGAATAATCTCCATGCGATCCAATAACGGCTGGCTGATCGTGTCGAGTGTGTTGGCCGTGGTGATGAAGAAGACCTTCGACAGATCGAACGGCAGATCCAAGTAGTGGTCGCGAAACGTGTGATTCTGCGCTGGGTCAAGAATCTCCAACAGCGCTGCTGCGGGATCCCCTCGGAAATCGCGCCCCATTTTATCGACCTCGTCCAGCATCAGAACCGGATTGTTGACGCCGGCTCGTCGGATCGCTTGAATGATGCGGCCCGGCAATGAACCGACATAGGTGCGGCGATGGCCTCGCAGTTCGGCCTCGTCATGGACCCCGCCCAAGCTGAAACGTTCGAAGGTCCGGCCCATCGCCCTCGCGATCGATTGCCCTAAGCTGGTTTTACCGACGCCGGGAGGGCCGACCAGACAGAGAATCGGGGCTTTGGCCGTCGGGTTCAGCTTCAAGACGGCCAAGTGTTCGACGATCCGCTCCTTTACTTCTTTAATGCCGTAGTGATCTTCTTCGAGCACCTGACGAACGGTGGAGAGGTCGAGATGCTCTTCCGAAGCTTTCTGCCAAGGGAGTTCGAGAACCAGCTCCAGATATGTCCGAAGGACCTGATGGTCCGGTGATGTTGGGGGCACCTTGCCCAGCCGAGTGACTTCGCGCTCCACTTCTTTACGAATATGTTCTGGCAGATCGGCATCAGTGATCTGCTTCTTCAGACGCGTCACCTCGTTTTCATCATCTTCGCCTTCACCCAGTTCGTCCTGGATGGCTTTCAGCTGTTCGCGCAGGATGTACTCTCGCTGGCTCTTTCCAATCTTTGTCTGCGCATCCTTCGCGATCTTATCCCGCAATTGAAGGATTTGAAGTTCTTTGGAAAGCGCGGCATAGAGACTACGTAACAGGTCGAGCGTTGAGGTACATTCCAGCAGGCGCTGTTCCTCGACGACACTTAGATTCACCAAAGAAGCAATGCGATAGGCTAGGGACAGAGAGTCGTCCTCATTACTCAGGACTGCGCTGACTTCCTGGACGCCCGGTGCTTGGATGAGTCGGGGAAGGTCGGACAACAGCTCCTGAATGGCTCGATGCAGAGCTTGGACTTCTGGGCCGTTGTCAGAAGGACGCTCGAGCGTTCGAACACGAACTGTGGAATAGGGAGTGGACTGTTCCTCTTTCAGGACCACGACACGGTCCAATCCCTGGACGAGGGCGTGAGTCGTTCCTTCCGTCGACTGGCCCAATTGCTTGATCATGGCCTTTGTGCCGATCGAATAAAGATCTGATAGACCAGGTTCCTCGGTTTGAGGATCTCGCTGAGCCACGACGACGATCATCTTTTCTTCCGTCTTCATGGCCGCATTGACGGCGGCAATCGACCGTTCGCGCCCGATCGTCAACGGCATCATCACCCCAGGAAACAGCACCGTGCGTTTGACCGGTAATATCGGCAATGTGGATAATACATCATTATGTTCCATCATGCCCCATCCTTGCTGAGAGTTCACAACATTATAACAACCTGATAGGGTTTCTCGCACGGAAGTCAAGAGATCGGGGCCAAGCCAAGGTTGGAGCCTTACGTGCAAAGTAGGGGCGTTTGTGCTATCCATGCGTGGTATCTTGGGGTTTCACACTGCGTCTCCTGCTTCAGGTCAACGATCTGGGGCTGTCTGTTCGTATGAATTACTGTAGCCATTGTGGCGCCTCTGTCACACAGAAGATTCCTCTTGGCGACAACCTGCTGCGACATGTCTGCGATCGATGTGATCGGATTCACTACCATAATCCCAAAATCGTCGCAGGCTGTATACCGGAATGGGACGATCAAATACTCCTCTGCCGTCGCGCGATTGAACCGCGACTTGGCCTCTGGACCTTTCCCGCAGGGTTCATGGAGCTTGGCGAAAGTACGGAGCATGCGGCGATTCGCGAGACGCAGGAAGAAGCCCGTGCCGACGTGGCGATTGCGGGGCTGTACGCGGTGCTGAGCCTTCCCAAGATCGGTCAAGTCTACTTGGTGTTCCGTGGTCGAATGAAGACACCGGAGTTTCAAGCCGGACCGGAGAGCTTGGAGGTTCGACTATTTCCACTTTCAGCGATTCCCTGGGAAACCATGGCGTTCCCTGTGGTCGGTGAAGCCTTGAGGCGGTATGTCATCGACGCAAAAAACGGGGAGTTCCCGGTCCATCTTGCCAGCCTTCCAGACGAGCCTGCGTTCTAAACAGGGATCGCGATTACCTCCCCGATGATCTGAGACATGGTGCTGCGGGGTGATATAGGAGGCAGCTCTAGTCTGAAAGATGCTCCAGCCATTCTGGCTCTTTGTTGCGGTCCGCCCGCAATTCGACACCGAACCTGCGGCCGTCGACCCAGGAGACGGTGGCTTGGGGGATGCAGAGTGGGGAGTCGAGATCAGGCAGCTCGAGGAACAGGCCTAGTTCCATCCCTTCCTTGACACGCTTATTCCCCTGAATCCCGAATCCGTACCGGCTCAGATCTATGATGGTCCCATTGCCGATGAGAATGTTGTCCCCGTCGGAACCGGAGTACCGGACTTTAAACTTTCCCCCGATGCGGGGCTCCCGTCGTCGGTCAGAGCCGGGAGTCGCTGATTCTCGCCTGATCTTCGCTGAAGACTTCCACCAGCTCACGGGTCACCCACATCAGAAGCGCAATGCTGAGTCGGCAATCTAGTGCCCAAACTTGAGACGAGTCAGGCTGGGCCTCTCCTGAGAGAACGCGGGGTATTGGGATGGTTTACGTCTTGGGAGTCTCTTCTTTCGGAAGGATGACAGCCTGGCCTCCCGTCACGGAAAGTTGTTCGACCGCCCGTTTCAGCCGTTCTTGTTCGGCTGGCGCCATCGATGAAAACTCGACGCCGATGCCATGCGACCCCGTCCACCGGACGGTCGCCTTCGTGATGTGAATCGGTGTGCTTTCACCTGACAGGTCGAGAAGCAGTTCCAGCTGCATACCCGTAAACGGTTTGATGACACTCTCCAGCCGACAACCTTTCAGTGAGAGGTCTTTCACTGAAGCGTTATATCGGAGTTTGTCTCGTTGAACTAACGTGCTTGATAAGGCAACAGGATAACGGGGGAATTTCCGAACAACCATCGTGTGCCCTCGTCCTTTGTCGTTGACCGATCTACGAACATATCGAGGTTCCAAGTGGATGACGTCGTGCGTACTTATAGCATTCTACTGAGAAGACTATTTGTCATGGCCTATCTTGTCAACGAAAAGTCCGATACCCACAATTCTCGGTGGAGGGGTAGAAAGGGGTTGTCAGCGGCCCATCCGGCGACGGTCTATCGTCACCAACGATGACCCCAATAGCCGTAATGTCGGTGACCCCAAAATGGACGGTAATAGGGCCCGTAGTAGGGTGAGGCATAAATCCCAGAGTTGCCGAAGTGGAGACCGAACCCAAGTCCAAGCCCGAGGGGGTAGCCATAGGAGTAGGGCATGGGGATAACACTGGTGGTCGGTCGTTCAGCCAGTTGCCGCTGTAAATCGGCCGTTGCGGTTGATTGACGATCGAGCTGACTCTTCAGTTGACTGACCGTTCCTTCTTGGGCTTGCAGCTTTCCTTCGAGCTCGGCGATCTTTTTCTGCTGCGCCTCTATGAAGGCGTTGACGCAGCGCACCTGTGCATCACCAGTATAGTTTGAACATTCCCATGGCACTTGCAGCGTTTCCGCAGCCGATGGAAACGGAGCTCCCGTGAAAGCCACAATTCCAGCCAAAACGGAGGGTTGTACGAAGCGATGTTGGAAGGTTTTGAGGCTCATGGCGTCCTCCTCCTTAAGTGTCTAGAGCCTACCATGAGGACATAGCTTTGAACAGATTGTCTAGGGTGTCGGTAAAAACGCTCGGTTGAGATGGTCCTACCGGTCAACGTTTGATTTTTGTCGAGCAGGACTCCTACAATACCACGACTCAACAGCAGTGGTGAGAAGGCATCGGCACATGCCCGCGCGATCTCCATCCAACAAGAGGAAATCTCAAAAAGCTCGTTTGCCGGGTCCATCTACGAGGCGTCGATTTCAGCGACGGCTTTTACAGTGGTACGGAGAGCATGGTCGGGATCTACCCTGGCGGAAAACCTCCGATCCCTATCATATCCTCGTCTCCGAGATGATGCTTCAACAGACTCAAGTCGACCGGGTCATCCCGAAATACCACGAATTTTTGGAACGGTACCCAAGTTTTGAAGATCTGGCGGAAGCCCAGGTGGCGGAGGTCAAAAAAACTTGGTACCCCCTGGGGTACAACATTCGTCCAGAACGGTTGCATGGAATTGCCTGTGAAACGGTGGAGCGGTATGGAGGGAAATTACCCAATGATGCCGATGAGTTGCTCTCGTTCAAAGGCATTGGGCGTTATACCGCCGGGGCCATTCGCTCGTTTGCGTTCAATGAAGACGCGCCGATTCTGGATACGAACGTGATCCGGGTTTTGCACCGGATCTTTGTCGCCGAGGGCGATCCGAAAGCCCAAAAAGCGAGGTTATGGGAATTGTCGGAGGCCCTGATTCCAGCAGGGAAAGGTTACGATTTTAATCAGGCCATTATGGACTTCGGAGCAATGGTGTGCACAGCCCGTGATCCCTACTGTCTTCTGTGTCCCATGAAATCCATCTGTAAGACATACCCATTCTCTCGGATATCAACTGAACAATAGCAGGCTGATTATGCGGGTCATTGAAGTCGCTGCAGGGCTCATTCATCGGAACGGACGGTATCTGATAGCCCGTCGAAAGCCCGGCGTCCATTTGGCTGGATTTTGGGAATTCCCTGGCGGGAAACGAGAGGCGGGAGAGTCGTTAGCGGAATGTCTGCAGCGAGAATTATGCGAAGAGCTTAGTATTTCCATCGATCTCCCGATTCCTTATCAGATCGTCCGTCACGACTATCCTGATAAAATCGTGGAATTACATTTCTTTCGCTGTGTCATTGAACAGGGAGAGCCTGTTCCCCTCGGCTGTGCGGAGATTCGATGGGTGTCTCCCGATGAGCTGACCCGGTTTAGGTTTCCTCCAGCCGACCAGGCCATCATTCAGGCCTTGCAGCGTGATGCATTAGGAGCTTCCCGATGAAGGTCGTGCTTGACATCGAAACGGTTCAAGTTCCTCGCGAAGAATGGGCGCGTCTTGTAGGGAAGCCATCCACAAGGGATGAAGCTTCTCCGGCGGAGGAGCGGTACGATCTCTTTGCGGCTGGAGCTGCTGAAGAGCAGCGGCGGGCTGAGGATGAGTCGTATGCGAAGTCTGCCTTCGATGGGACCTTCAGCCGCATCGTCTGCATCGGTCTGCTGGAATTTTCCGATCAGATGGAAGCGCGCAGCGCCGTCGCTTGGTATGGAGCCAACGAACGTGAGCTACTTCGCCAATTTTGGGCCCGTCTGGCTCAGGATCGCCCCACGTTGTACATTACGCATAACGGGCTTGGGTTTGATCTCCCGTTCATCAAGAAACGATCGATCATTAATCAGGTGAAACCCAGTCTTGAGATCAATCTGGCCAAATTCCGTACTGAGCCGGTCTATGACACGATGGCGATCTGGAGCAATTGGGATATGCGAGGGTGGGTCAAGCTCGATGTGTTAGCCCGAGCGCTGCAGGTGGAAACCAAGTCGGGCAGTGGGGAGCAAGTCGCTGAGATGTGGGAGAAGAGGCAGGAACGTGAGTTAGCGCACTACTGTTTACAGGATACGTATGTGACGTATGCGTGTTTCTGTCGCATGAATTTCCGCCAACCGTTATCCCGAGAAGTTGTCCTGTTGCAGCCTGAGTTGTACGACGTCGGTTGATTCCGAGCGGTGATCACCGGACCTTGCGAGCCTCAGCTGACTTCTTTTTCGAGGCTGGACGGGCCGATGTCTTTGCTTTCAAGGCCTTCACTTCCTCGGCTCGCTGACGGAGCTCTTTCTTCATCCTGGCCGCTTCTTTTTTGAGGGTCGCGATCTCGGAATCTTTCAGTTTATTGGCTTCGCGTGCGTCACGGAGCTCATCTAGTTTCTTGTTCAACAATTCATCGCCGTTCAATTCGACCGATTCCGAATAAAGAGAACCATTCGCTTGGAGATTCTGGCTGGCTGCCATCGATTCCCGTTCCGGTGCTGCTGTTGTAGCAATGGTCACTGACTCAGAGGCAGCCATCGGTGCCTTCGCCAAGGCCTGTTGGTCGATGACCATTGTAACGGCGCTGCTTCCCATCGCAACAAACGAAGGGGCTTTCTCAAGGCGAGCGACAGAACTTGGGAGGAATCCTGGTGCCTTATCATTGTATCGAGAAGGGGCAATAGTCAGATGAATTGAGCCTTTGTGGAGGTATAAGGTGCCCGCCGTGGGATCAGCGCCTGACCCTGCCGATGAAGACACCTTGAAACCGACAATCTGCTCCGGTTTCGCTTGCGATAAGCCTTGGGCTAGCAGGGGAGCAAGAAACTCGGCATCCTCATCGCTGAATACTCTCATCGGCTTGCTGCCACCAGCGGGCATTTGCAACGCACCATCGGTCACCACGCCTTTGATTACCTTCAGCATCGTCATGTGGTCGATCATGGCGGGGTGACTTGCTTCAAACGACCAATCTGCGATTTCCTTGAGATAGACGGATCCCTTCGCATTCTTATGAACCTTAGCCTCTCCGGAAAGCATCGAGCATCCACCCATGAGCAGGCTGAGGCACGTCAGCACACCGACATAATGGGTTTTGCGAAGAGCAATGGAGGCACTCATATGGGTTCTCCTTACGACGCGGTTTTGCGCTTGAAAATGGCTAGTTCGTAATATCAATTGGTCTCGATCCTTCCGTGACTACGATGTCGGAGTTACCAGATGCCGAGGCCCATAAGGACCATACCTATCGCCAACCATCCGAAGACCCCGACGGCAATGATCGCTTCGAGTGTGATGCGGGAATCGGAGCGGTTGGAGTCGGGTTTTGAATCAGAATCAGCGGGCTTCATAACGAGAGGCAAAATTCATCGGTGTTACAAATAACAGTCGTTTAATCTAAGCAAGGTTCGTGCCTTTTTGTGCACTCCAGTGTTCTAGGGAAGAAACGGTACCATTCCAGGGTGAGATCTTGTCAAAGCTGAAAGATTGAAAGATCTCCAGGTAGGGGAAAAGTGAGACGATGTTAAGACGAAGTTCCCATTAATGATCATACCGTTAGAATGCGACTATCTCATCTGTGCTGAGGTGAAAAAGGAGTGAAATCCTGGTGAACGAGTTGATGATCGACGAGACCCAAGGGGGAAGCGGGCAAGTCCCTGCCCGCCTTAGAATCGTCAAAATAGAGACAGTGGAGTCGTCAGAAAATGTTCGCCTCCAAGGTCAGCCGTACAGAATTGCACTGAAAAGTGAGACAGATGTCTCATAAGGAGAACAGCAGGAGCCTCAGTGACTGTCATTTTCCATAGAGGGTGGCGGCCGAGGCATCAAAGATATGTTTGGTCACGAGAGTGCCTGGGCTGGGATGGCCAGTGTTCTTATCCCAGACCGCCGTGATGTTTCCATCCGTTTTCCCCATCCCTTGGGTTGATGAGCGCGTTGCATCACCCTCGACCAAGATCTCTACATTTTTGCCGATATACCGGCGGTTGCGTTCTGCCGTGATCGCCCGTTGAGTTTCGACGAGCTGGGATACCCGCTGGCCCTTCACCTGGTCCGGCACATCGTCGGCATACTTTCTTGCTGCAATCGTATTCTTTCGTTCCGAATACTTGAAGATATAGGCAGAGTCGAGTTGAGCCTGTTTCACCAGACGAAAGGTGGCTTGGAAGTCGTCATTGGATTCGGAACAGAACCCACAGATGATATCCGTGGTCAGGACGATATCGGGGATAGCGCGTCTGATCTGATCGGCCAAGGCCAGATATTCGGCTCCGGTGTAGGTCCGTCCCATCAACTCGAGGATTCGATCGCTGCCCGACTGAAGCGGCAGATGGATGTGCTTACAGATGTGTGGGTGTGTGGCAATGGCCTCAATCAATGCGGGTGGAAAGTCTTTGGGGTGGGGAGAAGTAAACCGTACCCGTTCGATACCCACCTGGTCTGCAACGGCACTGATGAGTTTGGCAAAGTCCCATTCTCCATGGCGGTAGGAGTTCACGTTCTGGCCGAGCAACGTGATCTGCTTAAACCCGCGGGCGGCAGCGTCACGAGCCTCGTTCAGGATGGACTCCGGATCGCGCGACCGTTCACGTCCTCGGGTATAGGGAACGACACAGAAGGAACAAAAGTTGTCGCAACCGCGCATCACGGTGATCCAGGCATTCACCCCGCTGTCGCGGTCCGGCAGGATCCCTTCATAGGTTTCATACTCGGAGAGATCGAGCGCGAATCCTTTCTGAGCCAGTCCTTGTTCTTGTGTTTCGAGCGCGGTGGTCAGCAATGAGGGGAGTTGTCGGTACGAATCTGGGCCGGCTAAGACGTCGACGATCGGTTCCTTGTCCGCGAGGTCGCTCTTGAGATTCTGGGCCATGCAGCCAAGCACGCCGACGACCAGCGGGCGCTGCTTCTTGACCGCCTTCAACTCAGAAAGATGGGCGTAGATCTTGTTGTGAGCATTCTCTCTGATGGCGCAGGTATTGACCAGTAAGACATCGGCACGCTCCCGGTCGTCCGTAAACACAAAGCCTTGCTGCTTCAGCAGCGAACGAACAAGTTCGCTGTCGGACTCGTTCATCTGGCAGCCGAAGGTTTCGATATGAACGTGAGGGAGGGTTTTCAGGCTCATAGCATTGCCATCGCGGTGTGTCTTGGCTGGGTTGAGGCGATATGGCCGAATGCGCAGCGGTCGGTTGCGGCGGTGATTGTCACCGGCAAGATTTGATTCTGAAGGTCTCCTGTGTCCGGCACTGCCACTTTTGTGAAGTTCGGAGTCGTGCCGATGCGATAGGACTCCTTCCCGACGGATTCGAAGAGAACCGAGAGAGTTTTGCCGATCTGTCTATTGTGAAAGACAAGGCGTTTGGCGCGATCCAGGTTCAGAAGAATGTCCGTACGTTTTTTAACCGTCGCCCAGGAGACTTGCTGTTTAATCCGAAGGGCAGCGGTCCCAGGTCGCGGGGAGTAGGGAAACACATGGAGATAGGAGAAGGGCAGGTCGGTCGCAATGGCCAACGTGTTCTGGAATGCCGCTTCTGTCTCACCGGGGAATCCGACCATGAGATCGGTTCCAAACCCGAGGTCGGGAATCTTGGCGAGTGCCGTTTCAATGAGTTTGCCGTAAGTTTTGACCGTATGCCGCCGATTCATAGCCTGCAAGATTGTGTCGTCGCCGCTTTGTAACGGGATATGGAGATAGGGGCAGAACTTTTTTGACGATGCCAGAAGATTAAGGAGTTCTTCCGTCACGGTCATGGGTTCAATCGAGGAAATGCGGATTCGCTCAAGATTGGCGATTTGCTCGAGTCGCCGAAGCAGAGCGCAAAAATCACGGCCTTGCTGAGTATACTGGCCGATGTTCACGCCAGTGAGCACAATCTCTCGATAGCCTCGACTCGTCAGGCTCTCCGCTTCACGCACGATGTCTTCGAATTGCCTGCTCCGCTCATGTCCTCTGGCAAACGGAATAATGCAGAAACTGCACATGGCACTGCAGCCGTCCTGTATCTTGACGAGGGCGCGGGTTGAATCAGGCTCCGCAAAGTGTGGGAGGTCAAAGTCATCGCGGGACATCGTCTTCGTGTGGTGAATCTCGGTGATCGATCGTTTGCGCAGCTCGTGTGCTGCGGGAAGGTAGGTTGGCAAGTCGAGTTTAAATTGGTGGCCGACAATGAGATCGATACCGGCCTGTTGTTTCAGCGTGTCCATCCCAGTTTGTGCATAGCAGCCCGTGACGGCGATGAAGGCATGGGGGGAATGTTTGAGGGTCTTCCGAATGAGGTAGCGTGAGGTCCGTTCCGCATCTTCCGTCACGGCACAGGTGTTGAGGATCAGGAGGTCCGTTGGCTGGCCGAACTCGACCAACTCGAACCCCTTCCGTCTGAGCCCCTCCCCTAGGATCGAGGTTTCGGCTTGATTCAGTCGGCAGCCCAGCGTATGTAGAGAAGCACGGCTCGTGAGCATAGGGATGGCATTATAGGGAGTCCGTGTATGGTCCGGCAAGGTCGCCTGTGGACGCCGATGCTGCAGTGCTCGGGCGTGAATTACCGTAAACCTGTGTGAAAGCGACCGATTCAAGTCGTTGGGGGGACGGTGAAACTCTTCCGTCTGCAGAGTCTTAGTTTCGTTCTTGTCTCTGTGCTCTGGAGCCATCCAGTGCCGGGATGGAGCATCGATCACCTTCCAGCCGAGCCCGATCTCAATACGCGTATCGATGAGCTATACGACCATGAGGCTCGGCTCTTCATTATGCTCTATTCTCTTCATGGGAACGGTCAGATCGACTATGTGACGGCTCGACTGGTGCAGGACTACTCCCGCAGCAGCTACGGCAATCCCATCTACCAGACCGAATCCCAACCGCTGTTCTACTGGTGGAACCACACCATGTGGAACGATCCGGAGCAGGATGGGGTCAACGGCAACGAGAGGGTCTATCAGGAAAACACCGATTTTGACCTCTCGCGGTACAAACCCTGTCTATTCAACGGACAGCCCTGTTAATTTCACTGCCAACCGGCTAGTGTTGCGTCTGATAAGTTCGTCAAAGTCCGTTCATCCTGAGCTTGCCGAAGGGCGCGCGTTTTGTGATTCTGCTGAGACGCGGTAGGAAGCGATGATATCCTGCGTTCCAGCTGAGGTTTGCTTGCTACACACAAACCAGTCCGACTCCATCCACTCTCGTACGAGCGAATTCTCGTGACGCAAGGGTCGTTCAGTTTTGCTGCGTTATTGAATCGGCGTCTCATCGTGATGTTGCCGCTGGGATTCGCTTCCGGTCTGCCACTTGCGCTTACCTCCGGGACCTTACAGGCTTGGCTGACGGTCGAGGGGGTTGATCTCAAGACCATCGGCATTTTTACGCTGGTCGGACTTCCTTACACCCTCAAGTTCCTCTGGGCGCCGGTGATGGACCGCGTGGTGCCGCCCTGGTTGGGGCGGCGTCGGGGATGGATGGTCCTGACGCAGCTCTGTGTGGCGGTCGGTCTGGGGTTGATGGCCCTCACCAATCCAAAGATTCATCCTGGCTGGATGGCCGGCTATGCCCTGCTTGTTGCGTTTCTTGCTGCGTCCCTCGACATTGTTTTCGACGCCTATCGAACGGACACACTCCAGCCTCACGAACGCGGATTGGGTGCAGCTGTGTGGGTCAATGGCTATCGAGTCGCGCTCTTAGCCTCCGGGGCTGGAGCACTGGCACTCGCCGATCTTGTCGGTTGGAAGATGACCTATCTGGTGATGGCAGCAGTTATGATCGCCGGGGTGGTGATCACCTTGGTCAGTCCCAACCCGACGCGCGTCGCTGATGCCCCAAAAAGTCTGGGGGAAGCTATCGGAGCACCGCTCGCCGAGTTTTTCTCCAGGCCTACGGCACTGGGGTTCCTGGCCGTGATCATCCTGTACAAGCTTGGCGATGCCTTTGCGTCCGCGCTCCAGACCGCTTTTCTCATTGGAGGGCTGGGTTTTTCTGCCACGGAGGTTGGCGCCGTGAAGGGGCTTGGGATTTTTGCGACCTTGGTAGGCGCCTTTATTGGCGGACTCTTGATGACGAAGTCCGGACTCCTGCGCTCCCTCCTGATCTTTGGTGTCCTCCAAGCTGTTTCAAATCTGGGATTCGTCGTGCTGTCGGTGATGGGTAAGAGCTCGGCGATGCTGACGGCGGCCGTCGTGATCGAGAATGTGACGGGGGGAATGGGCACGGCGGCGTTTGTGGCGTTGGTGATGTCGCTCTGCGATCCCCGGTACACGGCGACGCAGTTTGCGCTGCTATCGTCGCTAGAGGCATTGGGTCGGGTATTCGCTGGCCGCCCGTCAGCGGACCTTGTCGAGATGGTTGGGTGGACTCAGTTTTTTGTCTTGACCGTGGTGGTAGCTCTGCCAGGCCTCTGGGCCGTCTGGCGGATCCGGCGTTCCATCGAACCGGAGCAGAAGGCTGTTGCACCGACCTCCGTGATGGAACCAGCTGCCTCACCTGTTTCCAAGTGATTCGTCATACAGCCTTTACTTGCTTCTTACCTTAATCGCCTACAAGCCGAGCTGATGGCGTGGAGCTGAGCAGGATTGGAGCAGGTGTATGACCGCAAGGCCTTACCGCAACTTCGAAATATCATTTCCACCGCTATAGGGTCGGTCCCTGGGAGGTACCATAAGAAAGTATGTTTTCAATATTTGATTTTTCCTTAGCGATGGACCGTTCCACAGTTCAAGTGGTTGTGGGAGCCGGTATGTTCCTGTTTCTCACAGGTCTCTGCGCCTATTTGCTTTATTATCGCGACCAAGAAGCACAACGATTAGTGGACTTGGCTAAACTTTATGGGAAACGGGTTGAAGACGAAGCGAAAGAGTTACGGAGAACCAAAATGCGGCTGGTTATGGGTTATTCGGTGTTCCTGGTGTTAAGGAAGGTCTGATTTATTCCGTTCCTGATTCATGCTAGGGATGGCGAAGCACCAAATGGGAGGCCCGCCATGAAGCAACAGACCTTTGCCGATGCCAGCTTGGAGCCGTATCGGAAACCCACCCGTCGGGAACGGTTTCTCGACGAAATGAACCGCGTTGTGCCGTGGGCGGACCTGGTGGCGGCGATCGAGCCCATGTATCCCAAGGCGGAGGGACCAGGGCGTCCGCCGATCGGGATCGAACGCATGCTGCGCCTGCATTGTCTGCAACAGTGGTTCAACCTGTCGGACCCGGCGGTAGAGGAAGCGCTGTATGACTCACGCGCCATGCGGCAGTTTGTCGGCATTGATCTGGGCCGCGAACCCGTGCCGGATGAGACGACGATCTGTAAATTTCGGCATCTGCTGGAGGCCCACGAGTTGGGGAAGCAGCTCTTTACGAGGATCGGCACGTATCTGGCGGCGCAGGGGGTGACCGTCCGCCGAGGCACCATCGTGGATGCCACCATTATCAGTGCCCCCAGTTCGACGAAGAATCGCCAGAAGGTGCGGGATCCAGAGATGCGCCAGACGAAGAAGGGCAACCAGTGGTACTTCGGCATGAAGGCGCATGTGGGTGTCGACAGCCGGGCCAAGCTGATTCATTCAGTAGCCGCGACCGCGGCGAATGTGCATGACAGCCAAGCGTTACCGGAGCTCCTGCACGGCAATGAGACGCGAGTCTGGGGCGATGCTGCCTACAGTGGACCACGTGAGGTGATCTGGCAACAGGCTCCTGACGCGAAGAGTTTCATCCAAGCAAAAGCCCATCGGCATCGACCGCTGAGTGAGGTGGAGCGGGCTCGGAATCGGACCAAGTCGAAGGTGCGGGCCAAGGTCGAGCATGTGTTTGGGGTGATGAAGCGCGTTTTTGGGTGGACCAAGGTCCGCTACCGAGGGCGTGTGAAGAATACGAATTGGCTCTTTGTCACCTGCGGGTTAACGAATCTGTATCTGGCGCGACGCCGTTTGTTGGCGGGAACATAGCGGGCGTAGCCCCACAGGGCTGCAGTGGGCTAGCGGGGGGGGGGCGCCCTATAAAACGCCTCCCGGCTCAGCGGATTCTTATCGGATAGCCGCTGCACATCACTGGGGGAACAAATTTCTGACTGAAACGGTGAATTAATCAGACCTTCCTTAAGCTTGTTGCTTGCAGCGCGGTTCTGTGTTGAGCTCTTGCGTCGGTTTTAGCCTGAAAACGAAAAATGGAAACAGACTGGATTCCCGATGGTCGCCGTATGATTGCTAAGAAGACAATCGTCGTTGCAAGAAGAGCACGAAGATCATGAGCGTGGGAAGGGGAGCCAGGATGAATGGCACGAGCCAGAGCCAGACGTTTTTGCCGCGGACGCGCCCTTGGTCGATCATCCAGACGAAGAGCCAGACCAGCAGGCAAGCGTAGTTCAAGATGATCCACTGCGTGGTGTGAGTTTTGAGAACACTCGTGCTCTCCGACGGACCTTGGAATAGGAAGATGGTTAACAGCAGTACGAATGTGCCTAACAGGCCCCCGATGAGTTTTTTACTCCAGACGAACATATCCGCCTCCTGGCTCAAAGAATGTGGGTGCGAAACCGGGGTAAGCTAATTGCCGGACCGCCATTTGTCAAATTGACAACGGATTAGCTCGTTGACCTGATCACAAATTGTGAGAGGAAAGGTCCCGAAGCCGTCATGAGACTTCTTCGCCTGAGCGTGATCGTCGTTATCCTTGCCGGAGCGGTCGGTTTGGCATGGTCTAACCCGACCATGGACGACTATTTGGGCTTCGTTGAACGGGAATTGGGGAAAGCGATAGACCGAATGGACCAGGGCACACCGACTCGGGAGCAACAATTCATTCGTCAGGTGTTTCGGTCGCAAAGTAAGAAGCTACTTGAATCATTCGTTCGGCCGAATACGGCGCGACGCAATTGGGGTGTCTTGAGCTACTTCGAGACGCATGTGGCGGACACGAACGTCGTCGTCCTTGGTCTCGGTGGCCAGTTCGTTCCCCTTCAGGGCGTGGAAGAGGCCGCACTAAAAATCGGCCGAATGGCCTTTTAGAAAGAAAAAATGGCTGGGGTCATCTGCGGCGGCTTCTTGCATAGACGGATTTTTGTGGATAACCTACCTGGGAAATGCCAAAACTAGGCTGTGAGATTCGCGATTCAGCTATTCACAGCCTTTCCTCTCTTTTCCCAAAGATCCACAATACTTGGTGTTGACAAAAAAACATGCTAGCTATATGTAGTTGACTGCTGGTGACAAACACACTTTATCCATCGCAAATGACATCGAACAGCAGCAACCTACAATCCATTGCCTACCAGGGGGAGGGCTACCGTGAAAATTGATCGGAGATTTACCCAGCGCGGAGTGAGCCCCTACGAGGGGTTGCCGTTCGTGAAGCGGTCGTCCGAGATTCGCAACCCCGACGGGTCCACCGTATTCAAGCTCGAGAACATCGATGTTCCAGAGACCTGGTCTCAGTTGGCCGTCGATATTCTGGCGCAAAAATACTTCCGGAAAGCCGGAATTCCCCAACGCGATGAGAACGGTCAGCCGCTTATCGATTCAGACGGCAAGCTGATGCTCGGGGGCGAGCGGGATGCTCGTCAAGTGTTTGAGCGCATGGCAGGGTGCTGGACCCATTGGGGCAAGTCACACGGATATTTTAAGACTTCCGAAGATGCCGAGTCGTTTCACGATGAAATGTGCTACATGCTGGCGCAGCAAATGGCCGCGCCCAATTCTCCCCAATGGTTTAACACCGGCCTTCACTATGCCTATGGCTTGTCGGGACCCGCTCAGGGGCACTATTACGTCGATCCCCAAACTCGTGAGGTGGTCAAAGCCACCAACGCCTTCGAACATCCTCAGCCCCATGCCTGTTTCATTCAATCGATCGAGGATGATCTGGTGAACGAAAACGGGATCATGGACCTCTGGGTTCGCGAGGCACGGCTCTTCAAGTACGGTTCAGGAACCGGGACGAACTTCTCGAGGTTGCGAGGCGATGGGGAAGGTCTGTCCGGCGGCGGAAGGTCTTCAGGCCTGATGTCCTTCCTCAAGATCGGGGATCGCGCGGCAGGGGCGATTAAGTCAGGAGGCACCACGCGCCGTGCCGCGAAGATGGTCTGTTTAGACCTTGATCATCCGGATATCGAGGAATTCATCGATTGGAAGGTTGTCGAGGAGCAAAAAGTTGCGGCGATGGTCACGGGCTCGAAGATCTGCGCTCAGCGCCTCAATGCGGTTCTGAAGGCCTGTCATACGGTCGATGGTGAAGGAGCCCTTAGTCTGGATCTTGATCAGAAAACGAATCCAGTCCTGCGCAAGGCATTAACGTTGGCACGCCGCGATATGGTGCCCGAGGCCTACATCCAACGGATGTTCTCGTATGCGCAGCAAGGGTTCACGCATTTTGTCTTTCACGAGTACGACACCAATTGGGATGGCAAGGCGTATCAGACGGTCTCAGGCCAAAATTCTAACAACAGCGTCAGAATCCCCAATGAATTTTTCGCCGCGCTCGAAACCGACGGCGACTGGCAACTCAAACGCCGTACAAACGGCAAGGTGTGCAAGACCATCAAGGCCAGGGACCTGTGGGATCGGATCGCCTGGGCGGCATGGGTTTGTGCGGATCCAGGAACGCAATACGATACCACCATCAACGAATGGCACACGTGTCCGGAAGACGGCCGGATCAATGCGTCCAACCCCTGTTCCGAATATATGTTTTTGGACGATACCGCCTGCAATCTGGCTTCTCTCAACCTCACGAAGTTTTACAGCGCGAACGGGCAGTTTGAATTGGAGCATTTCCGCCACGCCGTTCGGCTGTGGACGATGGCCTTAGAAATCAGCGTCTTGATGGCTTCGTTCCCGAGCCGCTCGATCGCCGAAAAGAGCTATCAATTCCGGACGCTGGGGTTGGGCTATGCAAATCTCGGCACCGTCCTGATGCGGTTGGGGATTCCCTATGATTCTCCCAAAGCTCTGGCGATCTGTGGAGCCATCACGTCCATCATGACTGGGGAAGCATACCGCGCATCTGCGGAAATGGCTGCCGAATTATCGCCCTTTCCAGGCTATGCAAAGAATCGGGAGCACATGCTCCGCGTGATCCGCAACCACCGGCGCGCTGCGTATCAGGTGCCCTATACCGAATATGAAGGGTTGACGATTGCGCCGATGGGAATTCGTCCCGAACACTGTCCTCCGGACATGCTGCTTGCCGCTCGAAGGGCGTGGGACCATGCGCTTGAGCTCGGGGCGGCCTATGGATACCGCAATGCACAGGTAACGGTGATCGCTCCGACCGGCACGATCGGGTTGGTCATGGACTGTGATACCACCGGGATTGAGCCAGACTTTGCGCTAGTGAAGTTTAAGAAGCTGGCGGGTGGAGGGTACTTCAAGATCATCAATCAAAGTCTGCCGCCTGCGTTGACCAACTTGGGCTATACGGACCAACAGGCCCAAGATATCGTCCGCTACTGTGTCGGTGCGCAGACGCTCAAAGGCGCGCCCTTTATCAATCATGACACGTTGCGCCAGAAGGGATTCGACGATGCGGCCTTAGATCGACTCGAGGCTGGGTTGCGGCAGGCGTTCGAAATTCAGTTCGCCTTCAATAAGTTTATTCTGGGGGAAGCATTTTGCGTGGAACAGCTCGGCCTCACCGAGGGGCAACTCAATGAGCCGAATTTCAACATGCTGAAGGCGCTCGGCTTTACGCAAGAAGAGATCGCCGCCGCGAACGATTTCTGTTCTGGGACGATGACGGTGGAGGGCGCGCCGCATTTGCGAGCCGAACATCTCGCGGTATTCGATTGCGCCAATCGATGTGGTCGAATCGGGCGACGCTCCATCGCCGTCGACGCGCATATCCGCATGATGGCTGCGGCGCAGCCGTTTATCAGCGGTGCCATCAGCAAGACCATCAATATGCCGGCCGAAGCCACCGTGGATGAGGTCAAGGCGTCGTATCTGCTTGCCTGGAAGAGCATGGTGAAAGCCGTGGCGTTGTACCGTGACGGGTCCAAGCTCAGCCAGCCATTGAGCGCATCGACCGACAGTGGGAAGGCCATCGAAACCACTGCCGGTATCATCGAGATGGCTGAAAAAGTGACCGAGCGAGTACTCGTTCGGTACCTTGCCAAACGCCGTCCACTGCCGAGTCGGCGCAACGGGTACACCCAAAAAGCGATTGTCGGCGGACACAAGCTGTATTTGCGAACCGGTGAATATGAGGATGGGACCGTCGGGGAAATCTTTTTGGACATGCACAAGGAGGGGGCGGCGTTCAGAAGTCTCATGAACTGCTTTGCGATCGCCATCTCGCTTGGGCTTCAGCATGGCGTCCCGCTGGAAGAATTCGTTGAAGCCTTCGTCTTCACTCGGTTTGAGCCGAACGGTCCCGTCAAACTGAATGATCGGATCAAGATGTCGACATCGATCATCGATTACATCTTCCGTGAACTTGCCGTCACCTACCTCGATCGGTATGATCTTGCGCAGGTGAAAGAAGAAGATCTGCGCATGGATTCCATGAAGAAAGACGACATGGATCCTGAATGTTTCGAGGAAGAAGCCGACCTCGACGCACTGGCCAAATCTTCTGTGGTGACGGAACACCTTCCGATTCGTCGAAACGGCGGAAAGGGAAATGGCCACGGAAATGGGTATGGCGTTGCCAGACAAGTTGAGCTTGTGCATGAGACGTTGACCCTGACAGAGATTCAAAGCGCCAAAGACGCTAGAGTCAAAGGCTATGAGGGCGATCCTTGTCCGGAATGCAAGCAGTTCACCATGGTCCGAAACGGCACTTGTCTCAAATGTGTCAGTTGCGGTGCGACGAGTGGATGCTCATAAGGGAGTGAGACGATGCAGAGTAAATCCCCATCATCGTGCATCTGCTGTAAAAAACGACGGTTCCAGCGCAGACGATCCGGTTCAGCATCCATTTCTGCGCTACGAGCCAGGACTCGAAAATCTTTCTCAAAACCGATAGACTCTTACAGGAATTGTGAGCATCGGAGGGGGTGGTCTCCGTTGCGAGTGACTCGCCTGGCGAGGCGCAGACGGTTCTAACGTCGAAGAGTCTAGAGGAGTTTGGCTATGCCGGTAGCGACGCAGCTTGTCATCAGCAGTCAGAGTAAACCAGGTGCCCTTGCAAGCGTGACGGCTGTTCTTGGTGAAGCCGGAGTGAACATCAAAGCATTTTCGGCCCCGGAAGTCACGGGCGCGGGAAAGCTACGCTTACTTGTGGCTGATCTGGATGGCGCTCGCGCAGCCCTTCGATCGGCGAAAATCAAGTTCGGCGAAGAAACGGCCCTTCTTTTGAGCCTTGAGAATAAGCCCGGCGCATTGAGAAAAGTGGCCGATCTGTTGATGAAGAGCCGGATCAACATCAAGTGTGGTTACTGCACGCCTTCACGGGAAGGGAAGCGGGCGCTTGTCGTCCTGACCGTTTCCAATACCGACAAGGCTCTGACCATTCTACGCAATCAATCCCTCGACGAGTTTTGATCCATGCGGCCGTCGCCGCTCACGAGAATTACTCCCACGATTGTCGTTATCGGTCTTGTGGGGGGACTTCTCGCACAAGGCTGTACAGGACCCTCCCGTCACATCAATCGA
This sequence comes from Nitrospira sp., assembly GCA_965223625.1. GTDB lineage: Bacteria > Nitrospirota > Nitrospiria > Nitrospirales > Nitrospiraceae > Nitrospira_D. The sequence continues at coordinate 3,389,577 of OZ245008.1, read as the reverse complement.
TTCCCCGGATATCCAGTAGGCGTAGTGGAGCGAGGTGAGGCCTCGTGGTATGGCCCAGGTTTTCATGGAAACAAGACCGCGAATGGGGAGCGGTACGACATGCATAAACTGACGGCTGCGCATCGGACGCTGCCGCTCGGGTCTGTGGCAGTGGTTCGTTCCCTGACCTCTGGGCGACAGGTCACGGTTAGGGTAAACGATCGAGGGCCGTTCGCGAAAGGGCGGATCTTGGATCTTTCATTAGCCGGCGCTCGGGCACTGGATATGGTGACGAACGGAACAGACCGAGTCGAGCTTCGAGTCATTGATTATGTCGCCCAACCGGAAGGAATGGGTCCGTTACGGGTTCAAGCCGGAGCATTTGCAGACTATGAGAATGCACGGGCATTGTTGACGCGAGTCCGGCGAGACTTTCCAGACGGACGGATCATGCACGTCGATCTCCCCGAGGGACGCCGTTACCGTGTTCGGTTTGGTCAGTTCCAGATCGAGTCGGAGGCGCAGCGGTTTGCAGATCGGTTCACTCGAACGTTTGGCCTCCGATCATTAGTGATTCGCGATGATGGCTAGACTGAGATCAAGGTGCTGAGAGGACATGCTGGAGTCTATTGCTGGAACAGCGGAGTTCTGGAACTATTTGATTTTTCAACAACATTTTTTGAATTGCTTGCCTGCCTTTGATCCCTATGGTAGATGTAACAGCTGTGAATCATAATTTGGGTTGTTCGGTCATTCTAATCTTAAGTTCTTCTAAAGGGTGGGCTAAGAGGTATCCTCTGGGAAACACCCGGCTTCTCATCAAGCCAGCCATACTGGTTCAGCGTCCCTAATATAAGACGGCGATGGACATCCTCATCCTTTTAGGGTTGATAGGGTTATCCGCCATTATTTCCACGGCTGAGATCGGCTTTTTCTCGGTCAACGAAACACGGCTGAGGGCGTTGGCTCAAAACGGCAGCAAACGCGCCGAAAAAGCGTTACAGCTCAGGAGCGACCCCCAGCGGCTGTTTTCGACCATCCTGGTGGGCGATCGTCTGGTCAGCACGGCCATTCCGATGTTCGCCACCTTCATCACCTTGAATGTCTTTGGCGAGAAGAGCATTTTTGAAGAAGCCATCGCCGTGATGGTCGGTATATTGACCTTCGTGCTCCTAGTATCCGTTGACGTGATCCCCAAGACGCTGGCGGCAAAATTTTCCGTGCCCGTGACCTTGACGCTGGCCTACCCGATCTCTTGGGTTCAGATCCTGTTGCAACCGATTCTTTTTCTGATGGTGCCTCTGATCTATAAGTTGACGGGAGGCAAGGGATTGACGCATCCATTGGTCACGGAAGAAGAGCTGAAGATCATGCTCGATCAGGGTGGGAAGGCCGGGGAGCTGGAGTCCGAGGAAGTCAAGATGATCAAGAACGTGTTCCAGTTGAAGGACATTACGGCGGAAGACGCGATGACGCCACGCATCTATGTCTTTTCGCTCGACGGGAATCTTTGCCTTAAGGACGCACAGGAGCAGCTCTTTAATTCCAAATATTCTAGAATTCCCGTCTATGACGGTACGCTCGATAATATTACGGGCATTCTCTCTAAGACCAAGGTGCTCACCGAGCTAGCCAAGAGGCGAACTGAATTGCGGTTGAGGGATATCGCTCAGCCGCCGATTTTCGTGCCGGCCGGCAAGACGGCGGATGACCTCATGAAGCAGTTTCAGCAGGAAAAGCGGCATATGGGTATCGTCGTGAACGAGTTCGGCGGTGTCATGGGTCTCGTGACCCTTGAGGATCTCCTCGAAGAGGTGGTCGGAGAAATCGTCGACGAAACGGACATCACGGAAGAGCTCATCAAACGCATGGGGAAGAACCAGATCCTTGTGCATGGACGGACCGAGGTGCGGAAGGTGAATGATTTTCTCAAGGTTGAACTTGGGGGAGATGAAGCGTTGACGATCGGCGGGCTGATCCAGGAGAATCTCGGCCGAATCCCTTTGGCCGGAGAAGAGATCCGAATCGAGAATTGCCGCTTGGTCGTTCATGAGGCTGATCCTCGGTCGATCCGAAGCGTGCACATTTTTAAAGAGGAGAAAGTGGCGGTTCCGGTTGAAGCGTCCGTTGGAGGCTAGCCATTCTCAGACCGATTCAGTAAGTGTTCAAACTCCTCTTGGTTGAGAACCTGCACTCCTAATTTCAGCGCCTGATCGAGCTTGGATCCAGCTTCTGCGCCAGCCACAACATAGGTTGTTTTTCTGCTGACGCTGGATGACACGGTGCCGCCGAGTCGTTCAACGACCGATGCGGCCTCGTCCCTCGTCATCCGAGTCAATCCTCCGGTGAAGACAAAACTTCGTCCAGAAAGGGGCAAATGAGCGGCGCTCAGAGGCGTCGACGTGCTCAGGATCGAAAGGCCTAGCTTCTGCAATTGGTCGATGACTCGTCGGTTCGAACTTTCTTGGAAGTAGGAAAATAAGCTTGCCGAAATTTCCGGCCCAATCTCTCTGATTCTCTGAAGCCGATCCTGGTCAGCTGACATGATGGCTTCCAACGAACCGAATTCCCGCGCAAGCACCTTGGCAATATGTTGCCCCACTTGTCTGATGCCTAGCCCCATCAAGAAACGGTCGAGAGGCATCGTCTTGCTCTGCGCAATGGCGTGGAGCAACAAGGTCGACGAGCGTTCGGCAAATCCATCGAGCTGCAAGAGCTGCTCCTGAGTAAGTCGATACAGATCGGAGAGATCCTTGATGAGCCCTCGATCAACCAGCTGCGCGACGGTTTTCTTGCCGAGGCCTTCGATGTTGAGCGCAGCCTTTGATGCAAAATGTTCAATCGCGCCCTTCAGTTGAGCTGGGCACGAGGCCTGGCCCGTACAGTAATAATAGGCGCCTTCTCTGGCGACGGCAGAACCGCATATCGGGCAGGCATTCGGCATCTGGAAGGGGGCCGATCTGGTTTCATTGGGAAGCAGTATCCGCTCCGCGATGGCCGGGATCACGTCCCCGGCGCGTTCGACCCGCACGGTGTCGCCGACCCTGATATCTTTTCTGGCGACCTCATCGGCATTGTGGAGGGTTGCGCGGCTAATAGTCACCCCGCTGACTTCGACCGGTTTCAAGAGCGCGAGGGGAGTCAGGGTGCCGGTTCGCCCCACCGAGATGGCGATGTCCTGAACATCGGTGATTTCTTTCCGAGGGGGAAACTTGAAGGCGATGGCCCAGCGTGGGCTTCTAGATTTCATTCCCAACCGGGCCTGCCAGCCTCCGCGATTCACCTTCACCACCACTCCGTCAATTTCGTAGGCAAGATTGTCGCGTTGTTGCTCCGTGTCCCGGTGAAACTCCACGACCTGATCGATGGTTTCGCACCGCCGTCGGAGAGTAGGGACAGGAAGCCCCCACTGGGCCAACGTCTCGAGTTCTGCCCAGTGCGATTCTGGATGGGGTCCCGTCGTCGCCATCACTTCATAACAAGTCAGAACCAGCGGCCGAGAGGCAGTAATCCGGGAGTCGAGCTGCCGAAGGGAGCCGGCAGCGGCGTTGCGAGGATTGGCGAAGGCGTCCAGTCCCCGTTCTGTCATGCATCGGTTGAGCGCGTGAAAGTCAACAAGCCGTATGTAGACTTCTCCACGCACGGCCAGATGATCCGGACGAGTCTCACCCCACAACTGTAGAGGCAATGAGCGAATCGTCCGGAGATTGATGGTAATATCCTCGCCGATACTGCCGTCACCACGGGTCGAACCACGAACAAAACGTCCATGATCGTAGACCAGCTCAACAGAGAGACCGTCAAATTTTGGCTCAACCGTGTACTCAATCTGGTCCGTTCCAAGCTCTCGCTTCAGCCGTTGGTCGAAGGCCAGAACCTCGGTAGGATCTACCAGAGAATCAAGGCTCAACATGGGGCGATCATGTCGAACCTTTCCAAACTGGTCCAGGGGCGGCGCGCCAACGCGTTGAGTGGGAGAATCGAGTGTGATCAGTTCGGGGTGTTTCTGCTCGAGTTCAACCAGTTCCCGGAATAGCCGGTCGTATTCGCCGTCGGAAATCTCCGGTTGGTCCTTGACGTAATAGAGGTAGTCATGATGCCTAATTTGTGCCTTCAGCCGAGTATATCGGTCTCGGTCTGCTGTCGGGATTTGCAAGGGGGACGATGGGTCTGGGTACAGTGAATCTTGTTGCATCGCTGCACTTAACGATGTGCAACCCAGGTGATCGTCTTTGGGATGCGGTGGCGGCCAGTGTTTGGCATTGGTCGGGAGAGAGGTGTGAACGCATGTGACAGTAGCATAGGTGGCGGAACCGGTCAAACTGGATTCACTCTAGCCTTATTTTGACTTTCGTATCGATGGCCACTATTCTAAGATTCTCTTGGTCCGTGGAGAATGGGCAAAAAGGTAAAGAGGAGGATCTATGCAGAAAGATGAACGCCCAGTGGGTGAACGGGTGAAAAGGTTCGCTCTCCTAACTTCACTGCTGTGCAGCGGGCCGCTGATCACCGGATGTGTGGTGTTAGAGGAAAAATACAACGCCGAGAAGGCACGAAGTTTGAACTTTCAGCGCCTGTTGGCACAAGAAGAAAAGCGAACGGCTGAATTGGACAGTGAGGTCAGGCGGGCGAAGGCCGAACTGGCGGAATTCGAGGCAAGGAACCGGGAATTATCCTCTCAAGTGCAGATGGCACGTCAACAGATGGGCCGTCTCCAAGAAGAGGCGGAATCAATTCGTGAAGCCACATTGCTCGAGCGAAAAGCCTTGGAAGATATGCAGCGGAAGGGACGTTCCCCGGCAGCCAAGCAGAAAAAAACTGGAACGCGCAAACCTGCCTCAAGCGGTACAGACCGGAACGATCGTACCGACGAAGACTTGTCATCTGTCCTCGATACGAAGGTGCATACGGTGAAGCCCGGGGAGACCCTCTTCGGCATCAGTCGACGGTACGGAATTGCGATGGATACGCTGAAGAAGATAAACAGACTTCCGGATGACATCATTGAAGTCGGCCAAAAGCTGCTCCTGGTACCAGAGTAAACAACAAGACATGCGGTCTGAGACGTATTCTCTCAACTTGGACGAGTTCCGCTCCTACGCGAAGCAGGGAAATCTGATCCCGCTGTTCCGTGAGATCCTGGCGGATCATGACACGCCGGTCTCGGCGTTCGCGAAGATCGATCATGGCCCGTCGGCCTACTTGCTGGAAAGCATCCAGGGCGGGGAAAAATGGGCGAGGTATTCCTTTCTTGGAAGTGGGTCTCCGCTTGTCATCTATGAAGAGCATGGGGATCTATGCGTGAAGAAGGGATCGCATCGAAGACGCATCCCCAGTCGAGGCGCGCCGCTAGATCGCCTGCGTGAGCTCATGGAGGCATATCGGCCTGTCACGGTTCCAAATCTGCCTCGCTTTATCGGCGGAGCGGTTGGCTATTTTGGCTATGATGTTGTGAAGACGTTCGAGGAGCTCCCTTCCCGTCGGAAAGAGCATGTTGATCTACCGGACTTTGCATTTCTGTTGACCGAAACCTTGCTGATCTTTGACAACGTCTCACAAAAGATCAAGGTGGTGGCCAATGCGCATATCAAATCGACATCTGAGCGGGATATTCGCACAGCCTACCGCCAAGCGACGGAAAGAATCGAGGCCATGATCAACAGACTACGCCGGCCCCTGAAACGGGCGAAGCCAAGGCGTCGACGATCACCGCTTCGCTTCACGGCCAATATGAGCAAAGCGGACTTTGAGAAGATGGTGTCTCGCGCACAGGAATACATCAAGGCCGGTGATATCTTTCAGTGTGTGCTTTCGCAACGGTGGGAAACGAGTCTCCAAGCTCCACCGTTCCAGCTCTATCGCGCTCTTCGCGTCGTGAATCCCTCGCCCTACATGTACTACCTGCGTATTGCAGGAGTTGAACTGGTCGGCTCATCTCCTGAAATTCTTGTCCGATGCGAAGACGGGTTGGCGTCGGTGCGTCCCATTGCCGGGACCAGGCGCCGCGGAACGACGATGGAAGAAGATGTGGAGCTGGAGCGCCGACTTCTTGCCGATACCAAGGAACGGGCGGAACATATTATGCTGGTGGACCTGGGGCGCAATGATATTGGACGCGTCGCTGAACGGGGATCGGTTCGTGTCGAGTCATTGATGAATGTCGAGCGTTACTCGCACGTCATGCATATTGTGTCGAATGTCTCAGGCACATTGGGTGCGAGCAAGACCGTGTATGATGTGTTGAAGGCCTGCTTTCCCGCCGGAACCGTATCAGGAGCCCCGAAGATCAGGGCCATGGAAATCATCGAGGAACTGGAGCCGACGAAGCGTGGGCCCTATGCTGGCGCCGTGGGATACATCAGTTTTTCAGGCAATATGGATATGTGCATCAATATCCGAACGGTCGTCGTCTCTCGACATCGGGCGTTTATCCAGGCTGGAGCAGGAATCGTGGCCGACTCCAACCCGGAACACGAGTACGAAGAGACCTGCAATAAGTCTCGCGCAATGATGAAGGCCATTGAATTGGCGGAGCAAGGGCTTGAGTAAGGTGCGTATGCCACCAGTCGGAAATCAATCAATCGTGCCTTCCTCTCGGCGAACATCTACAAGGTGTCGGTATCCCCATGCTACTCGTCATCGATAACTACGATTCGTTCACCTATAATTTGGTGCAATATCTGGGAGAGTTGGGTGAAGATGTGCAGGTCTACCGTAACGATAAGATCACGATGGATCAGATTGAGGAGTTGCGTCCGAGTCGTCTTGTGATCTCGCCGGGGCCGTGCACACCGAAGGAAGCGGGGATTTCCGTCGACACTTTCCGTCGATTCAGTGGGAAGATTCCCATTCTCGGCGTCTGTCTGGGTCACCAATCGATGGCCGTTGCGTTTGGAGGCGAGGTGATCCGAGCTGAACGTTTGATGCATGGGAAGACATCGCAGATCAGACACGACGGCAAGACCATCTTTCGATCCTTGCCCAATCCGTTCGAGGCTACGCGCTATCATTCCTTGATCGTGAATCGAGTCAACCTTCCCGATTGTTTGGAGATCTCCGCTGAAACCGCCGAAGGTGAGATCATGGGGCTTCGTCATAAAACGCTCTGTGTCGAGGGGGTTCAGTTCCATCCTGAATCGATCCTGACGACCGTCGGAAAAGATTTGCTCCACAACTACTTGAAACTCTAATCGCGCCATCCCCGTGTGACTATGATTAAAGACGCACTTGCAAAGCTCGCCGACAGAACGGATCTTACCGCACAAGAGGCTGAAGCTGTCATGCTCGAGGTCATGGACGGGGCCGCGACTCCGGCTCAAGTGGCCGCCTACCTCATGGGACTCAGACAGAAAAAAGAATCTGTTTCCGAGATCGTCGGTTCAGTCAATGCTATGCGAACCCGAGCTACGAAAATCCGGGTCGGCTCGCCGATCGTGGTAGATACCTGCGGAACCGGTGGCGATGGGGCCAATACGTTCAACATTTCCACAGCTGCGGCATTTGTGGTTGCCGGAGCGGGCATCACGGTGGCCAAACACGGCAATCGCTCGGTTTCGTCCAGATCCGGCAGCGCCGATGTATTGAACGTCCTCGGGGTTAAGATCGATCTTCCGGCTGAACATGTGGCGGATTGCATCGACGAAGTCGGTATCGGCTTCTTATATGCACCGCTCTACCACGGCGCGATGAAGCAATGTGCCGGGGTACGGCAGGAGCTAGGCATTCGGACTATTTTGAATCTGTTGGGCCCTTTGGCGAATCCAGCTGGTGCTACCCATCAAGTATTGGGGGTCTACGACGCGAGGTGGACGGACATCCTGGGGCGAGTCTTGTTGGAGTTAGGGTCGCAACATTGTTTCGTGCTTCACGGTATGGATGGCCTGGATGAAATCACCCTGTCGGATCGAACCAGAGTTTCGGAGGGGAAAGGTGGAGTGGTGACGAGTTATTTTATTGCCCCGGAGGAGTTTGATTTGCCGCGTGTCTCGAAAAAAGAGTTTGCGGGCGGTACACCGGAGGACAATGCCCAGATCATCCAGAGCATTGTGCAGGGTCGGAAGGGCTCAAAACGAGACATGGTGTGCTTGAATGCCGCTCCGGCCATGGTGGTGGGACAGAAGGCGAAAACACTCAAGGAGGGGTTCCTTCTCGCCCAAAGGACCATCGATACAGGAGCTGCGGCCGAGAAACTGGACCAGCTCATTGCGTTTACGACGAAGCACGGCTAACTCATGATCCTCGATCGTATCCTCGAACATAAGAAGGCGGAACTGAGACATAAGCAGAGTCGCTCGTATCTGGCGGATCTCAAGTCGGCGATTCGCGACGCGCCACCGACGCTTGGCTTTGCCGTTACGTTAGATGCGACCAAGCCTCCCTCTAGCCCTGCCTTGATTGCCGAGGTCAAGAAGGCTTCGCCAAGTCTGGGGCTCTTGCGTCCTGAATTTGAAGAGACGTTTGATTATCTGGGGTTTGCTCGAACCTATCATGAACAAGGGGCATCGGCTGTTTCCGTGTTGACCGACAAGGATTTTTTTCAGGGCGACCTGCAGTACCTCAAAGAGATTAAACAGGCCTTGCCGATCCCTGCGCTCAATAAAGAGTTCATGGTCGGCGATGTGCAATTTTATGAAGCTCGTGCGCATGGTGCCGATGCAATTTTGCTCATCGTGGCCGCATTGGAACGGCGCCAGTTGATGGATTTTTATGCGTTAGCCACTGAACTCGGGATGGATAGCCTCTTCGAAACCCATCACGAGCGAGAGTTGGATACGGTCTTGGAGTGGATTCCTACTGCGAGACTGATTGGGATCAACAACCGAGACCTCAAGACCTTCACCACCGACCTCAACGTCACCTTTCGGCTGGCGAAGCGAATTCCCCCAGACAAGCTGATCATCAGCGAAAGTGGGATTCATAAACGTGATGACGTGGTGAAGCTGAATGAGGCTGGTATTCATGGCATGCTGATCGGGGAATCGCTCATTCGTGCCGAGGACACATCCGATAAGGTCCGGGAGTTGATCGGGATCGGATCGAACAGCGCACAGTCTGCCTAGTCCAGTCACGATGAAAGTCAAGATTTGCGGGATTACCAATAGCGAGGACGCGGAGGTTGCAGTACAGGCCGGCGCTGATGCGCTGGGCTTTGTCATGTACCGGAAAAGCCCTCGTTTCGTGGAGCCTGCGGTGGCGAGAGCTATTGTCGCCGGACTTCCGCCGCTCGTGCTGCCGATCGGTGTGTTTGTGAACGAAGAGGCTGCCACGGTCCGTGGCCTTATGGACGAATGTGGTTTTGCTTTGGCTCAACTGCATGGCGATGAATCGGCTCTGTATTGTCAGAGCCTTGGTCGCCCCGCGTTGAAGGCCATACGTCTGAAGGATCGCGGGACTTTTCTTGCGCTTGGTGAATTCCAAGGGAGAGCAAATATCCGTGGATTTCTCATCGACGCCTTTTCAGATCAGGTCTATGGTGGGACAGGGCAGACGGTCGATTGGACCTTGGCGCAGGAAGCCGCTCGCTCGACGCCCATCATCTTGGCCGGTGGGCTCACTCCAGCTAATGTGGCCGACGCAATTGCTCATGTGCGCCCCTATGGGGTTGATGTGAGCAGTGGGGTGGAAGAGAGTCCCGGCAAGAAGAATCCAGACAAAGTTAAAGCCTTTATTGAAGCGGCGCGCCTTGTGGCTATCTGATCGCCGCGGATATACTGCCAATCCGTTATCCAGGAGGGTTTGATTTCATGCTGATGCTCCCAGATCGCCATGGCCGGTTCGGACCCTATGGTGGCCGGTATGTACCGGAAACCCTCATGCCGGCGCTCTTGGAATTGGAAGAAGAGTACGCCAAGGCAAAGAAAGACCGCCGGTTTAAGATCGATCTCGCCTACTACCTGAAACAGTATGTGGGGCGTCCGACGAGCCTCTACCGCGCCGATCGACTCACCAAGAAATTGGGTGGCGCCAAGATCTATCTGAAGCGCGAAGACCTGTGCCATACAGGCGCACACAAGATCAATAACGCTATCGGACAGGTGCTGCTGGCCATGCGCATGAAAAAGCGGCGCATTATTGCTGAGACAGGGGCCGGTCAGCACGGTGTCGCCACCGCCACGGCGGCGGCGATGTTCGGGCTGGAATGCGAAATCTATATGGGCACGGAGGATATGCAGCGGCAGGCGTTGAACGTCTTCCGCATGCGGTTGCTCGGGGCAAAAGTGACGGGAGTTGATGCCGGCAGCCGGACATTGAAAGATGCCATCAGTGAAGCGATGCGCGATTGGACGACGAATGTCCGCACGACCCATTACATCCTGGGCTCGGTGCTTGGAGCCCATCCCTATCCCATGATGATCCGAGATTTTCAGGCGATCATTGGGAAGGAAGCGCGAAAACAGATTCTTGCCGCGGAGGGCAAGTTGCCGAATTATCTTGTGGCCTGTGTTGGAGGCGGGAGTAATTCGATCGGGCTGTTCCATGCGTTTCTGGAGGATCGCAAGGTCAAGATGGTCGGGGTCGAAGCCGGAGGGGGTGGAATTGTGAGCGGCAAACATGCTGCGCGGTTTTCCGGTGGTAAACCAGGGGTCTTGCAAGGCACCATGACCTATCTGTTGCAGGACGAGAATGGGCAGATCAATTTGACCCATTCCGTCTCAGCAGGCTTGGACTATGCCGCGGTGGGTCCGGAACACAGTCTCTATCACGATCAGGGCCGCATCGAGTACACCTACGCGACGGATGGTGAAGCGCTGGCTGCTTTTGATCTGCTGGCACGGGAAGAAGGGATCGTACCGGCATTGGAAAGCGCCCACGCCATTGCGCATGTCATCAAGCTCGCTCCCACACTGAAAAAGTCACAGGTGATCATCGCCAACCTCTCCGGTCGTGGGGACAAAGATGTGCAACAGGTGGCTAAGATGCGGGGGGTGGAGTTATGACCGGTCGGTTGGAGACGACCTTTGCCCGTCTGTGCGCCAAGAGAGAGAAAGCGCTCATTACGTACCTCATGGCAGGGGACCCAGGGCTGCCTGAAACAGAACAACTGGTTGTAGCTCTAGAACAGGCAGGCGCCGATATCATCGAACTGGGGGTGCCCTTCTCAGATCCGATCGCCGACGGCCCGGTGATTCAGCAGGCGGCCGAACGGGCGTTGAAGAGCGGCACGACACTGCGGAAAATTCTGACGTCAATCAAGTCGCTTAGGCAACGTACGGAGATTCCGATCGTCCTCATGCTGTACTACAACTCGATCCATGCGATGGGGTATCACGAGTTTTGCACGGCTGCAAGTGCTGCTGGCGTGGATGGGTTGATCGTGCCGGATATGCCGCCGGATGAGGCGGGTCCGCTCAAAGGCCCGGCCGATGCCGCTGGACTACCGCTCATCTTCTTGCTCGCCCCGACCAGTACAGACACTCGGCGAAAACTGGTGGCGGAAGAATCGCATGGGTTTGTCTATTACGTCTCGTTGACGGGTATCACTGGCGCGAAACTCAGCAACGTGACGGATATCCAGGAGAACGTCAAAAAGCTCAAGAAAGTCTCCGCCTCTCCCGTCGCGGTTGGGTTCGGCGTGGCGACTCCGGAAGATGCCGCGCAGGTCTCCAAGATGGCTGACGGGGTTATCGTCGGCAGCGCTATCGTGAAACGCATCGCGTCTCACCGGCAAGATTCGGCGATGGTCAGACAGGTGGCTGAGTTTGTCCGATCGCTGAAAGCTGCAATGGTACCAGCCTAGGCAACTACGCGTTGATAAGCCTTCCACCCGTTGATGAAACATCGATGGGGCTCAGCACCGGCGGTAAGACATACGATGTTGTTTACTTCTGGTCGAATCCTGTACAGGAAAATAACGGCGTGGCGGCCATGGTGGGTCTCTGGATAGGTCTTGGGATTAATTACTCTTTCGCGTGGGCCGATACCTACTTGCCAAGTGCTGTAAATCTTGCCTCAGAGATATCCTTGAGCTGGGTAGTCTGAATTCCTCTTTTCTCACACCCCTAAGGGAGTGTATGTTGACCACCTGCCCACACGGCTCACCGCTGCGTAGGCAGATTACTGCGAGGCTCCACTTAAGGAATGGAACATTCTGTCCAAACTAGTGGGGCCACGTCTCCAGAAATCTTTCCCCAGTGGCATGTGGAAACCGTTTATCATAAGTATCGAGAATGCAATTTGACGGACAAGTCTTGCAGGGTATGCGCGAGTAGCGCCAGCGCATTGACTCCGTATGTGTCAACCTCAACGCTAGCCCGGGTAACCTCAGGATGCCTACTGGTTATTCTAATATTTCTGACAGGCTGCCAGGTAAGCAGTATGCTTTTCGAGTCAGCCTTGGAGTGCCCTCAGATTATCAAACCCAACCACAAATTCTATGGAAACCGTAATGCCGATACTCTGGTTATCTTTGTGCCTGGACTCTGCGGAAGCAGTGAACAGACGTGGACCAACCAACCAAGTGGCTTTAACTTTCCGTCCGAACTTGCACAAGACTTAGATGACGTATACGTCATGTCCTTTGGCTTCGCCAGTCAACTTGAAAGAGGCCCTAGCCTTCTGAGCATCACTGATCATCTTACGTTTGAAATGGATGAACTATTTCGAGAACGCAATTACGTCAACATAATCTTTATCGCTCATAGTATGGGGGGGATAATTGCCCGAGAATACGTTTTGCGCCGACAACCTAATGTGCATCCTCAGATTGATGTAAGCAAAATCATCACGTTGGCGACTCCCAACAACGGGGCGGAATTGGCTAGGTTAGCTTGGTTAATCCCTCGCAATCGTCAGATTCAGGAATTGCGACATGTCGACCAGGGCAACACATTTTTGGAGTCATTGAATAGTGACTGGAACCGTGCCTTCAAGGCACAGGGTCATCCTCGAAACATTAAGCTTTATGCTGGGTATGAGCAATTGCCCATGTCAATCAGTGGTGAGTTGGTAAGTTTGTCTTCGGCTATCACCTTTGCCGATCAACCTATGGGATTTCAAAAGACGCATATTGAGATTGCAAAACCCACAGATTGGTCTGATTCTTTGTATCGTTGGGTGAAAGCGAGTGTGCAAGAAATCCCCACCACGCACCAGCCCGACCTGGTTCTTGAATTTGGCAGCCCGAAGGCACTGATCTTTAAGGTGAAAAATCAGACTGAAATTGTAGCGGACAATCTTCACTACGGATTTGGAATCTGGGATCTCGATGAAGGCTTTCCAAATGCACTTCCTATTCCTTATCAAAGAGAAGCGTTTTTGCGTGGGAAGTCCGAACTAGGTCCTAGCCAGTTGCTAACGCAGCTAGGGAAGGTGGGGCATCGATACTTTGGATTTGCTCGCGTGACTTGCAGGAACTGTCAGCGAGAAAGGTATTATTGGCTTTACTTTGTTCACGGTATGGAGACGGGTGCATGGTATACAGAAGTACAAACGGCGCAGTGGGATGATGAGGCATTTATAAAGGATCCCTATGAATATATTAGAGTTCACTTTCCAGATGAGAAGCGGGTCCGGATAGATTCAGGAGGTACAAAGTTAAGTACTACGTTTCCCTCCAGGACACCACCTTTAGAAACAATAGGCCCCATCGAAAACTTGGCTCGGCTTGGATGGGACATAAAGCGAGACGCTGAAGGCGGCAATGTATTCGAGATCGCCGGTAAACCGCTGCCCAACATGGAAAAATCAGCAAGCTACTTCCGGGTTCTTAACAAACCATTCGGATTGCGTGTTAGGCAGGTATCTAGTATCGCTGGTTTTAAATTTCTGTCTGGTACAACGAATTGTATTCGGTTGGAAATCAGCGCAAGCGATATAGACAATATATCGGAATTGGGAGATCTGACAGGCTTGCGCACTCTAGCTATTAGTCAGACGCCATTTACTGCTCGACACGAACTTAATGTCAGCCCCATAGCCTCACTGACCAATCTAGAAACTGTCACCCTAAATGGTTCACGCGTGAGTTACATTGAACCATTGGGCGGACTAAGGAAACTTGCATCACTTAACTTAGGCCAATCGTTAGTGAGGGACTTATCTCCGATCAAGGGTCTGTCACTACTTAGATCGCTAGATGTTCGAGGGTCTCGCGTAACCGACCTGTCTGTTCTCGATGGAGCAGAGGTCCTTGAAGAATTGAGTGTCGATGAGAAGCAGGTTCCAAGTCTGAGACAGTTGAGTCATCTACCGAACCTCTCCAAGTTAACCGTAATCAGTCATGTACCATTTAACATGGCGCCAGTTGGAACCCTTTCCAATTTGAAGGCCCTGTTCGTCTGGGGACCGCCGGTGATCGACCTAGCACCGCTGCGTAAGTCCGCCAAACTAACACATCTGACAATAATGGGTTTCGGATTTCTATCAGGACGGTCTATGGTACTAGATGCGGATGCCATTGAAGAGCTTCCGCAATTAAGAGCTTTGACCCTTGGGCAAGTACAGATCGATTCCATTCGATTCCTGGCTAAAAGTAATAGCTTGGTCGAGCTGAATTTGAGTGGCTTGCCACTTAGGACAATATCGGAATTGGCAAATCTTATGTCTCTACAGAAAATATCTTTGACCGATATACCTGTCGTCGATATATCTCCACTTTTGTCTCTACCTAATCTCACAAGCTTATATGTCTTACGGACTCCAGCAAGGGCCGATGTTATCTCAGAATTGGAGCGACGTGGAGTGAAAGTAGTTATGAACTAACTATTGAGCAAATTGGGTCGGGTCTTGTTCTGTGCATCACCAGGCACCAGGGTAGTTACAATGGTCGGTTTGGACTTTGCACCTCCGGCGACCTTTTCCCGTCACCTTCCCCAATACGCGCTGAGCATCACTGATAGGCCAGTGTACTTGTCCTCATGCTGACTTTGGGAAGTATATGGCCAACAATTCCGCGGTTGTCAGAACTTGAATCCCGGTGGCGCCGAAGTCCTTATCATTGGTCCAGAGTGGACGATTGAGTGCAAGCGCGAGTGCCAAGATTTCGACATCCCCTCGGTCTCGATGAGCGATTTGAATCCGCGCCGTCTTCAGAGAGCGGCGATAGGTTTTGGGAGAGTAGATGGTGAGTGGTAACAGGTCCAGTGCATATGTAAGAAAGTCCAGGCTTACGCCAAGCTTTTCGGCCATCTTGGGGAGGTAGCGCCTTCAGCGCAGAAATGATCGGGTTAGCGTCGACGAGAAGCTTTTCTGGCCTTCTCGAAATCGGCAAGGACGGCATCCTCGGTAAACCCACGGCCTTTCATGGCAGATCTGATCTCATCCGTCAGCGTGGTGAAAAGGTCTTTCTTGATTTCGAGAGGGAGGCTCTCGCCGACAGCGGGCAGGAAGAACCCAACAATTTTCCCACGTCGCGTGACAATAATGGGCTCTTCCTGTTTGAGGAAGCTGGTTGCACGATCACGAAACTGTCTGACAGTCGCAGTTTTCATGTGGTCACCAGAGTGGACACATTGTGACATGCTCGATAGTGTGCCCGCAAGCGGAGGCGAGGGAGGTACCAATCAATGGGTTCTAGAGCTTGGCTTGCGGAGGCATGTACTTGATCATCTCGTCGGCCAGGTCCTTGGCGATTTGTTTAAGGCTTGGCTTGATGAACATGTAGCTGTTGGACCGTTCATGACGCGCTTTCCAGATCGTCGTCCCGGTGGTGGCATCGATCAGGCGAAGGCTCAGTCCGACCCGCCCGACGTTATCGCCTTCCTTCCGCACATATTCCCAGGAATTGACCCTGACGACCAGAAAGGAATCGACATTGAGAGATCTTCCGAGCTTGGTGGCTGAATCTCTATCGGATTGACCGGTCATCTCGAGACGGGAGAAATAAAACACGAGTGAATCGAACGCTTCTTTGGAGGCCTGAAAGATATCCGTCACGTTTTCCGGCGAGACGACCCGCTCGATGCGTCCCTGCCGGGTGAGTGCGACGGCCAAGACCTCTTGAATGTCTTCTCTGGCGCTGTCGTACTGGCTCGCCATCGGTGGTAACACGGCGATGCTCTGAGGCCGGAACACTCTGGCGCCGGGGCCTTCCCACACCTCCTGCAGGCCTCCACAGCCGTTTAGCAGGAGAACGAGTCCGATAAGAACTGCTTTCTGTGCGTATAATCGAGACAACATAAAACTAGTATACCATCAGAATGTAAAGGAAATGGAAGCAGAAACCAAGGCTCCTTTTTCGCGGAAGTCATATCCTCCTCCGGCATCAGCACGGAAATTAAACCACCGCATGCCTAGTCCTGCAGTGGGGACGAAGGGGGTGGATGCGTCCTGCATGTTCTTGAACGTTCCGACTCTGAACGACAGAAATTCAGTCAGGATCGTTTGTTCAAGACCCAAGCTCAAGAGTTGACTCTTCACTCCTGGTACAAAGGTCTTGTTCGAAGTAACATCCACATCCGCTGTCAAGGTCAATGTGGAGTAGGGATTAATCGCGACGCCAGCCCGAACCTGGGGATCGAGTTTGAGCTCCCCTCCATCCGCCGCATCGAAGGTGGGGGTGTTGATATCCTTCGCGACGATGCCGAACCTGATCAAGGACGATGGACGGTAGATCGCTCCGACATCGATGCCGTAGGTCGTGGAGATGGTCGGCTTACCGAAGTGGTCGATCGTGCTGACACCGCTTCCACTTTGGAGGGTGGTCGAACCGTTGTACGAGGCACCTTGAATCACCTTCGCCGTAATGCCGATGGCAAACGTCTTATCAGAGAAGGCATAGGCATAGGAAAACGCTAATTGTCTGGCCTCAAGGCCGCGTAGTGCCATCTGGCCCGCAATAGTGATGGGCGTACCCACACCACCAGGCTGGGTGGCTTGCACCGGAGTTGAGACAAACCCGCCGCCGGTTGCGACATCTGAGACGTTGAATCCGAGCGCATGTTCGCCGAGATGCCCTTTGAGATACAGCCCGGCAGACCCATTGACCGAGACGGCGGCGCCAGGTTGATTGACGCGATCGGCGATCTCCTGAGCCTTTGTGAGATTGGTCAGAGAGGTGTCGCTGGTATTGAATTTTTCCAGGTCGTTCAATGCGTCGCCAAAGCCGAGACGATCGATCGCCAGGCCTCCTCCCTGAGCGCGGATATCCACGGTCTGCGTCATGGCCAGTCCGGCCGGATTCCAGTAGGTTGCGAGCGCGTTGGTCGTGACGGCGACTCCGGCTCCACCCATGCCCATGGCACGAGGACCGGAGATGACAAATTCTGTCGCTGATACCTGAGGCGGAAGCGCTGAGGTAGCCAGCAACACGGCTATACGAACCGATGGCGACCAGCGCATCTCAAATCCTTGGCCAGAGCTAATTTAGGGAGTCTAGAGAAGGATTGGTTGTTCGTCAAGGATTGCAGCCCTTCCGACTCGCTCCACGATGATAGGGTGCCAGACAAGCATGGAGACCCAAACCAATCCTACACTAGGGATAACAGAGAAGAAAAAGGGGTAGGGGTGATAGGCCAGTAGGATCCACTCAGACGATCTGGCCGTCTTGCATGTGAATGATGCGATCGGATTGGGCGGAGAGTTTGTCGTTATGCGTCACGATCACAAAGGTGGTTCCCCGTGTTTTGTTCAAGGTACGCATCAGCCTGAACAACCCGTCCCCGCTATGGGTATCGAGATTCCCGGTCGGCTCGTCGGCCAGGACCAGGTCGGGGTTCTGCATCAATGCGCGAGCCACGGCCACCCGTTGTTGTTCGCCACCAGAGAGCTCGCCTGGCTTGTGATGGAGACGATGTCCCAACCCAACTTCCGTCAGGAGCGTTGTGGCATCGGCTTTGACTGAGACAGGCTCCCGACGTTGGACGAGCGCCGGCATGCACGCATTTTCCAGCGCGGTGAACTCGGCGAGCAAGTGATGAAACTGAAACACGAACCCAATCCGCCGATTACGGAATTCCGCCTGCTGGGTGTCCGTCATGCGGAACAGGTCTTGCCCATCGAACGTCACGGTCCCACTACTTGGTTTATCAAGTGTGCCGATAATATGGAGAAGGGTGCTCTTGCCGGCCCCGGAGGCCCCCACGATCGCCACCAGTTCGCCGCGTTGGATCTCAAGATTGATCCCCTTGAGCACGGGTATCTCAGAGGAGCCCATCGAGAACGATTTGTGAAGGTTGATCGCTTTAATCATGCAGGTATCATTACCCGTCGATCGTTATGCGTTTCATCATTCATCGGCGCCACGGTCGAAGACCCACGCTTATTCGTAACGTAGGGCGGCGACCGGCTCGAGCTTCGCAGCCTGATTGGCCGGATATACGGTTGCCATAAAGCTGATCAAAATGGCAGAGCCGGCCACCATGAACACATCCTCCGCCAGGACGTGAACCGGAATGGTCGAGATATAGTACACCGATGGATCGAACGTCCAGAACGTTTGAATCAGCCACAGAAAGGTATAGCCCAACGGAATGCCGATGGCCGTCCCGGTGAACCCGATAATCAATCCGTTCAACATGAAGATGCGTCGGATGCTGCGCTTCGTGGCACCCATGGCCTTGAGGATCGCAATTTCCTTCTGCTTTTCCGTAACGATCATCGTGAGGGTGCTGACGATGTTGAACGAGGCCACGATCGTGATCAGGACGAGCAGCAGAAACATCATCGTCTTCTCCAGCTTCAGGGCCGAAAAAAGATTCCGGTTCATCTGCATCCAGTCTCTCGCACCGTGACTGAATCCGAGCTCCTGTTCGATGCGACGAGCGGTCTCTGCAGCCTGGAAGACCTCGGTCACCTTGACCTCGATCCCGGACACGCTTCCATTCATGTTGAAAAATTTTTGAGCTTCGCCGAGCTCGATATAGGCCAGCGAAGAGTCATATTCGTACATGCCGGAATGGAAGAGCGCGACGACAGCGAAGGTCCGGATCTTGGGTACCATGCCCATCGCGCTGATCGGACCGACAGGTGAGACCACGTTGACCGTGTCGCCGACGAACACGCCCAGCCTGAGCGCCAGCTCTTTACCTAGAATAATGCCGGGTTTTTCTACAGGACGGAGGTTGCCGTGGGGGTCATCGGCCGGAGCTTGTAACACTTTCACAGGCATGAGCAGATCGAGTAGGTGGCCGGATGTAATGTTTTTCGAGAGTTCAGTCACGTTGGCTTCGCGCTTTGGGTCGATTCCACGGAGGACGATTCCCTGCACGCCCGATTGAGTAGTCAGCAGTACTTGCCGGAGGACGAACGGTGTGGCGGCTACGACGTCGGGGACCGTCTGAACTTTATCGGTCAGACTGTCGTAGTCGGTCATGTTTTCTTTCATACGTTCTTGAACGATGATATGGGCCGTCGTGCCGAGAATCTTGCTCTGAATATCCTCCCGGAAGCCGGTCATAATCCCGACCGTGCCGATAAGGGCGGCGACTCCCAGCGTGATGCCGGCTATTGAGACGAATGTGTTCAGCGAGATCGTCCGGTTGCGACGCTTGGCACGCAAGTAGCGGAGCCCGACAAAAATTTCATAGGGGAGGACCACGCTTAGGCCTTCTCCGGTCGGAGCTGAGGAAAGAGGACCACGTCACGGATCGAGGCCTGATCGGTAAACAGCATGATCAACCGGTCGATGCCGATCCCTTCTCCGGCGGTTGGAGGCATTCCGTACTCCAAGGCGCGAAGGAAGTCCTCGTCGACGAGATGCGCTTCATCGTCCCCTGCCTCACGCTGGGCGGCCTGGCCTTCAAATCGTTCGCGTTGGTCCAACGGATCGTTCAACTCTGAAAAGGCGTTGGCAATCTCCCTGCCGGCAATGTAGAGCTCGAATCGGTCGGTCAAGGTTGGGTCAGCATCCTTTCGCCTGGCGAGCGGAGAAATCTCGATGGGATAATCGGTAATGAACGTCGGCTGCTGTAAATTCGGCTCGACCGTTTCCTCAAAAATCTCGTTCACGATGGTGAACAAGGATGCCTTGGGGTTCACCGGGACATTCAGTCGTTTGGCGGCTTCCAGTGCCTTCTCTCGATCCTGCAACACCGACGGATCGAGGCCGTTCACCTCGAGAATGGCCTGGTGATAGGACCATCGTCGCCACGGAGGCGTAAGGACAATGTCCTTTCCTTGATAGGCAATGACCGTCTTGCCGAGGATTTGCTGGGTCAGACTGGAGATCAGCTCTTCAGTGAGCGCGATCAAGTCCTGGTAGTCAGCGTACGAGACATAGAACTCCAGCATCGTGAACTCGGGATTGTGGATTGTCGAGATGCCTTCATTCCTGAAGTTCCGATTAATCTCGAACACGCGTGGAAACCCGCCGACGATCAAGCGCTTGAGATAGAGTTCCGGGGCGATGCGCAGATAGAGATCGACGCCGAGCGCATTATGGTGCGTGACGAACGGCTTGGCTGTGGCCCCTCCGGGAATCGGATGCATCATGGGGGTCTCGACCTCGAGGAACCCACGTTCGATCAGAAACGCTCGGATGCCGGCAATGATGCGGCTCCTGGTCGAAAAGATCTGGTGAACTTGCGGGTTGGCGATCAAATCGACATAGCGCTGTCGATACCTGGTTTCGACATCCGTCAGACCATGCCACTTTTCCGGGAGCGGGCGGAGGGCCTTGCTGAGAAACGTCAGCTGATGAACCTCGACCGTGAATTCGTTCGTCTTCGTACGGAACAAGGTTCCAGTGACACCGATCCAATCACCGAGATCGAGCTGCTCCACCACGGCATAGGCCTGTTCGGAAAGCAGGTCCTTCTTAAGGTACACCTGAAGGCGGTCAGCCCCATCTTGCAGGACCACAAACCCGGCTTTCCCGAAACGCCGTAACGCGACAACTCGCCCTGCTAGCGTGCAAGAGATTTTCTCCTGATCCAAGGTCTCCTTGGGCTTCTCACCATGTAGCCTGAGCAATTCGCCCGCTCGATCTCTGACTTCGAATCGGGTGCCGTAAGGAGCGACGCCGGCCCCTCGCAGCAGGTCGAGTTTCTTAATCCGCTGTTGTCGCTGTTCGTTCAGTTCGTCCATGGTGTCGCTGAGTAGTGGCTAGAGGTCGTCTTCCTCTCCCCCGACGGGGGAGAGTTGTTCACTTCCCTTTCCGAGCTTCTTTTTCAAAAACGCTTCGATGAACCTGTCGAGATCGCCGTCCATGACGGATGACACGTTGCTGACTTGATGGCCTGTTCGATGATCCTTCACCATCTGATAGGGTTGAAACACGTAAGATCGTATTTGACTGCCCCACGCGATGTCCTTCTTCTCACCGACGATGGCGTTGAACTCTGCCTCCTTCTTCTTCTGTTCCAGTTCGAAGAGGCGAGCCTTCAAGATTTTCATGGCGCCGTTGCGATTCTGGAGCTGGGACCGCTCGTTCTGGCATTGGACAACGATGCCGGTGGGCAGGTGCGTAATGCGAATAGCGGTCTCGACCTTGTTGACGTTCTGGCCTCCGGCGCCGCCGGCCCGAAAGGTGTCGATCCGGAGATCTTTTTCTTCGACCACGACATCAATATCTTCACTCAGTTCCGGATACACGAAGACGGACGCGAACGACGTGTGCCGCCGCTTGTTGGAGTCGAACGGAGAAATGCGCACCAAGCGATGCACTCCGGCCTCTGCCTTCAGGTAGCCATAGGCATACGGACCGGTGATCGAAACCGTCACGCTCTTGATACCCGCTTCATCGCCGGGTAGAAGGTCCAACGTTTCCACCTTGAACTTCTTCTGCTCCGCCCATCTCACGTACATTCTGAGGAGCATCTGTGCCCAATCTTGAGACTCCGTGCCGCCGGCGCCGGGATGAATAGCCAGGATGGCGTTATTCGAGTCCAGATCGCCCGAGAGGAGAAGTTCCAGGCGCAGGGTGGCAAGGCGAGGCTCTAGCTGATTCAGCTCACTCGCCAATTCCGTCTCGAGCCCTGCATCACTGCTTTCATGTGCGAGCTCCAACAGGGCGCCCAAATCGTCCATCTTGGCTTCAATTTCACGCCACTGCTGGAGTTCACGTTCGATGGTGGCCTTTTTTCGGCTTACCACCGCCGCGGTGCGGGTGTCGTTCCAAAAATGCGGCTGGCCCATCTGGGCCTCAAGTTCTTCCAATTCGGCGGTCATGTGAGCGAAGTCAAAGATGCCCCCGTAATTCCGAAACTTGCGCGGTGAGGGCGCGAACGCGAGCTTCTACCTCCTCTACCATGGAACGATCCTCCTTCCGTCATGCCGGCGTGATAATCGTTAAGGCTGGTTCCTTCGTGCGGAAATACCCGAACAAGCACAAAAGTGCGCAGATTATAACACAAGCGTAGGCAAACACATCGCCATAGTAGCTGTAAAATGTGCGGGAATATTTGATGGGGATCGTTGCGTGTAAGGCCAGTTCCGTAAAAAGAGGCGTGGCCTGAGTGATCTCACCGAACGGATCGACGAACCCGGAAATTCCGGTGTTGGCGGCCCGCGCAAAGGCGAGATGATTTTCGACCGAACGAAAGACGACCATCGCAAAGTGCTGCGCCGGTGCCGAAGAGGGACCGAACCATCCGTCATTCGTGATCGTGACCAGAAACTCGGCTCCGTTTGCGGCGAATTGGCGGACGAGGTCCGGGAAAATGACTTCGTAGCAGATCGCGACGCCGAACTTCACAGACCTGGGGGTGCTGGGCTTGTCTTGTCCCAACGACTTGGGACTGAACGACAGGGTTTTCGATCCAGGACCCGGCTCAAAGTCGCCGATGCCTTCGACCAGTTTGTCGAGAAAGAACAGCAACGACGATTTGAATGGGATGTATTCCCCGAACGGGACGAGATGGTGCTTGTCATACCGGCCGAGGACCGTCCCGTCGGTTCCCAGTAGATAGGCGCTGTTCAGGAGGTACGGTCGGCGATCCGGGTAAAACCGCAGGGCCGGACTCCCGAGCAGGAGCGGGGCCTGGGCGCGTTCCGCCCACGCGATCAGGTCCAGCTGATAGTCCTTTTCACGCTCCAAGATGAACGGTGTTGCCGCTTCTGGCCATATGATCAAGTCCGTGCCGGTGCCGAGCTGTCCTGTCAGGCGGTCTAGTCGTCGCATCGTCTCTTCGCGAAACGACGCATCCCACTTCACAGCTTGATCGATGTTCGGTTGGACGACACCCACCGTGATGGAGGGGTGGGTCTGCTGGACGTTTCTATCGCTGAGTACCGCCGAACTGTAGAACCAAGAAAGGATCATGCAGACTGCGGCGGTCGTGAGGAGTTCCCACGGAAGTTTGACCGGATGAAAGCCACGGAAAAACGGCATGATCCACAAAATCAGTTCGGCCAAGGCTACATTCACCAGGACGACCAAGAAGGACACCCCGTAGACACCGGTAAGATCTGCCACCTGGATCAAGTCCAGTTCACGGTATTGGGAATAGCCAAGGAGACACCAAGGAAGACCTGAGAGGAGGTAGGTTCGAAAAAACTCGAGCGCGACCCAGAAGCACGGTGCGAAGAAAATTCCATAGCGTGGGATGAGCTCGCGGAGCCAGACAAACGCGAGGCTATAAAGCCCGACATACAGTCCGAGGTACGTGGTGAGTAGTAACAGAATGGCATAACTGACCGGTTCCGGCACCTTGCCGTAGGTGGTCATGGCCGTGACGACCCAAGCCATGATGCCGGTGAATCCGACGACTCCGCTGAGCCATCCGATCCAGAATGCGCGCTGCTTGGAGCACTGATCGAACGCGAGATGAAGGGGAATGAGGGCGACCCAGGCCAGCAATCCCAGGTCGAACTTCGGAAAACAGAGAGGTAACAGTAGCCCGCTCGCGCAGGCAAAGATCATTTGGCGCGAACGAGCTCCATCCATCGTGCCGTACCTTAGCGAAAAGATTCGCCGACTTGCAAGAGAATGTCTGAACAATCAGCGACTTGAGCAGCTTCCTAGGTGCTTTTTTTCGGTAAAGTAGGGTATTCTTGATCCGTATGGAGCGGCGTCAACATCGTCGAGTGCCAACGCAGGTCAAGAGCCTGCTTCGGGCCAACTCGCATGAGGTGGAGGGAAGGGCCACCGACCTCTCTCTGGGTGGTGCCAGGATCGAGGGCTTGCTAGATGTTCAACCGGGGAAACCGATCGTCGTCAAACTCCTGATACCGGGGGATGACGTTCCGATCGTGATTGAGCAAGCGCAGGTTCAGTGGAGTGTCGATCGGACATTCGGCGTAAGATTTCTCGACGTACCACAGCAGGAGCTGGACGAATTAGAATAGTTGATCGACGAATGCATCACGCTGGATGAGGGCAAAGAGACATGAAACTGGTGACCACGCCTCAGAGTGAACCGCAGAATGACGACCCCCGTAGTTGGATGGGTGGCGAAGCGACCGTCGGTTCGCAAGCCCACCGATACATTCGCCGCCAAGCAGGGTCTCCGACTTCCTTGCTCGGCGTCATCCTCGGCCTTACCTTCCTCGGTGGCCTCGCCCTCGGCAGCTCGTTCGGCTTGCTCTGTCGGAAGAACAACAACAAATAGAGCCACTGGTACAGACCTACTTCGTGCCCAGGTTTCCAAAGACTCCCTCCTTCGATCGAATTCCGCCTTTCGCTAGCCTCTCATCGGGTATATGATCGGATCATGCGACATTCCCGATTATCGGCTGGATGTACCTGGCTCTCGTCAATGACGATTCCTATATTAGTGCCCATCCTTGCCGGGATTTTTCTGATCGCGTTGCCGACACCTGGTAGATCGGTGCAGCTTGAACCGGATAAAGGTACCTGGCGTACGGCGGCCCCTATGCCGACGAAGCGGACAGAGGTGGCAGCTGCGGCGCTGGACGGAAAGATATACGTCATCGGGGGATTTGAAAAGCCGAGCCTGGGCAATGTGCTGAATTTCGCGATCACACAGTCCGTTGAAATGTATGATCCCGCGACGGACCGGTGGAGTTCTAAAGCGCCGTTGCCCGTTGGTTTGCATCATGTCGGGATTGGTGTGAGCGGTGGGCGGTTGTATGTCATCGGGGGATACAGCCAATCGACATTTAGTGTGTGGAATCCGGTGGCGACGGTCTATGTCTATGATCCGGCTGCGGATAGCTGGACTGAGCGTGCTCCGATGCCAACTGCGCGAGGCGCGCTGTCTGTAACGGAGCACGAAGGAAAGCTCTATGCCATCGGCGGCTATGATCGGAAGGCTAACAACGGCCAGGTCGAAGTCTACGATCCTGTGCGGAACGTTTGGACAACGGCTGCATCTCTACCGACTCCTCGTGATCACCTTGCTACCGCCACGGTTGCCGGGAAGATCTATGCAATAGGCGGACGTGTGAATGGCGACTATTCTCGCAATCTCGCTATTACGGAACGGTATGATCCTGCCCCCGATCGTTGGACGCGCGTCTCGGATCTCCCGACTGCGCGGAGCGGCATCACTGCGGCTACGGTCGAAGGCAAGATTTATGTCTTCGGTGGCGAAGGGGCTGTTGGTACGTTCAATGAGAACGAGGCCTATGACCCGGTTCGAGATACCTGGCAGCGTCTGGCACCGATGCCGACAGCACGTCATGGCCTTGGATCAGCTGTGGTGCAGGGGCGTATCTACGTGATCAGCGGTGGACCGACTCCGGGCGGTTCTTTCAGCGATCTGAACGAATTCTTTGCCACACCATTAGGAAGCAATCAGAAAGCTGACTGAATCAATTTTTTTCATCTTCGACGGTACGGCAGGCTCCACACTCAAATCGACCGCGCATTTCGACATTCCATTCAATATGTGGCATCGGCTTGTCGAAAGCCTGATCAATTGTTTAAAGACAGAACGACCCTCGGCCTTCGGCGCGGCGCAGTCGAACGATGAGATATCTTAGCCGGAGTTTAGGGAGTTTAGATGGGTGGCACTACCAATGAGAAGGAAGTAACCAGAATTATAGAAGGCGTGCAGACTGATCGAGGGATACACAGATCCAAAGCGATCTCGTACAAAGCCGAAACAGAGGGAAGGAAGAAACACGAGCAAAGACCAGGAGACGGAATGGCTAGCCAGATGAGCCAATGAGAACAAGCAAGACGTCACCAGATTAGAGATAGACAGACCACACCATGTTTTCTGCATCGACCTGGATTGCAGCAGATACCCCTGGATGACGCCACGGAACAGCAATTCTTCACATAGGGGTTGCCATAGGGCGACGGAGAGAAACACCGGTGACCAGAGCACTTGCCGAGGGTGTGGTTGAAGCGCAAAGAGCACTATTGACAGCCACACCATCGGGCCGAGAGCGATTAAGTAAAGAAATAGAGAATCTCCATGAAAGGGACGAGTGTGCTGAAGGCCCAGTAAAGCCATTACTCGCGCTGAGCGGCTCATCCCGCCCACGTCGTCGGATGTCAGCTTCTGCAGTAGCGAGACTTGTTGGATTTCGAAACTCGGCCTCATCGGCGATTTGCTCTCCATAACGAGACAGCGAGAGACAGAACGAGCATGGCGGGCAGCAACATGTCTCCAGTTGCACCTGGGGCTATTGTACAGCCCCCTCCGCCCTCACTCGCGGCCGGTAGAGACGGCGCAATGTTGAAGGTCGCAGTTACCGTGGCATTTTGGGTGAATGAGCAGGGGCTGTTTCCCGTACAATCTCCACTCCATCCTGCAAAGACGGATCCAGGATCGGGTGATGCGGTGAGCTCTACAGTGTTTCCTTGCAGGAACTGTCCATTGCATGTCGCACGGCAGTCAATTCCGGCAGGATCAGACCTAACCGTGCCGATGCCAGCACCGGCTATATTGACGGTGACGGTGAAATTGGCCACTACACTGGCCAACGCGGCACGAGCATTGATACGCCCTCCGGTCGACACTTTCCCACTCAAGGACGCCTTCTGATCCACTGTGCTCAGGATGGCGTTTCTGAGTTGAGAGACGGTGAGGTTGGGATTAACCGAGAGCAACAATCCGGCGAGTCCCGCTACATGCGGAGTGGCCATCGAGGTGCCCTGAAGAAACTGGTAGTCCGTCGCTCCTGACGGTGGGCCGGCAACGCAGGCGATACGGACATCGTCTAGGTATACGCCGTCGAAGGTCTGACGGTCATCTGATAGAAACCGAAAGCGAAACTGTGAACTTGTCATCCCATCAGCGATGTCTCCCCAGGTGAATGAAACAAATTGGGCATCGCTATCTCCCGTGAGCAGACCAATAGGCTCCCAAGTCGTTCCGCTATTTCTTGACGTTTCCAGAACAACACCGTCGATATCCTGCTCGGTTTGAAAGCGAACGCGACTATCAAGTCGGCATCCTCGTTGCCCCTCGGTCGTGAACACCGGTCCGACGGCGAATGAATCGGTGTTGTCTTGATAGTTGCCATTCGGACTGTCCGTCAGGCTGTTCGGCTGGCTGGACGATGCAGAATTGGTGATTCCCCAGGTAGCGTTGATTCCTCCAAAGACATACCCGAGTCCGGTTGGGTTGGAATCGAAGTTATGGAAGAGCACATTCGTGATGTTCGATGTTGGCTTCGCGTTGATGATTCTGACTCCCGGCGCGGCAACCTGGACGGTAGTGGGCCCGAAATTAGAGAAGCTCGCCAATTGATCATTCTCGTCCGTGGCCGCTACCGAGATCACGTTTGTAAGCGCCGCCTTCTGTTGCTCGCCACATACTGAAGGAGCGCTGAAACTTGCGGGGAAGCCTGGTACGGTGTCGTTATCCGATGCCCCGTTTCCTGCCGCCGCAACGAACAGCACGCCCGCTTCATTCGCGGCGCTCACTGCATCATAGAGAGCCAGGCTACAATCAGGTCCGGAAAAGCTGGCGTTGATCACGTGAGCGTGATTGGCGACGGCATAGTAGATCGCACTGACAATGGCGGTGGTGGAGAGGGATCGAGTCACCCCTCCGGCTTTTAGGGCCATCAGCTTCGCGGTCCACATCACCCCTGTGACCCCAGTTCCATTGTTCCCAGCTCCAGCGATGATTCCCGCCACATGTGTGCCATGCCCCGGGTTGCCTCCGGGATTGAGATCGACAGGGTCGATCGGGTCGTGATCGTTCGTGAGGAAATCCCATCCATGTATATCGTCTATCAATCCATTTCCATCGTCATCGATGCCATTTCCAGCAATTTCTCCTGAATTAGCCCAGATATTCGGAGCGAGATCCGGATGGTCATAGGCTATGCCTGAGTCAATTACCGCGACAATGACGTTAGGGCTTCCTGTGCTGATATCCCAGGCTTCAGGAGCATCGATGTCGGCATCTATCTTTCCCGCTGTTCCATCCACGGTTTGACCGATGTTATGGAGTCCCCACAACGAGTCAAACTGCGTATCGTTAGGGATGATTTGGAGCCAATAGAGGTAGTTCGGCTCGGCATACTCGACAGCGGGATCTCGCCGATACTTCAAGACTGCTTCGTCGACTGACAAGGCACCATCCAATTTGTACTGATGAATCACCGTCGCATTCACAGACATCGCCCCGACTTCTTTGGCACCCATATTTGCGCTGAGTGATGCGATTCCTGAACGCGATGCCTCATCCTTAAATTTGACCAGCACTTCTCCTGGAACGTAATGAGCTGGGTGGCCTACATTTTGTGATAGCGCTGTCATTTCATGATGGGCCTGTTTTTGCTCCGCATGAGCCAGGGGATCTAGTATGAGCCACGACAGTGCGGCCGCGACGGTTACCATCTTAAAAATGCTCCCACCGAAACGGCCGGCATTTCCCATGACACTACTTCTGTATCTCATATTGATGATTGGGTTCTGCATACTCGATCTCTTGATATGACGTGAGTTGGGTGATCGCGGATTCAACCGACCGATCGTTCGAGATCCTGACGTGATAGAGACGTCCACGTTGGATTTCAGCGAGGATATCAATTCGGCTATCCTTCAGGATGAAGTCAATTCTCTCCCGTGAAATCCCGTTTTTGAATTTGACTAACAGTTCATGCGGGATGAATCGTGGCGAGTGGGATTTTCCAGGTCGTTCAAAAGTGGATGTCAGAGCCGCAGGTTGGTTCCTTACGTCACAAGATGTGGAGATCCATAGAACCGACGCACACATCATGATTGGGGCAAGTCCGATCCTTCGATCAGGCAAAGGGAGCAAAGACATCACCGTGTCCCTCCCTATGAGCAGGGGTTCGTCACTCTACGGATTGTTGAAAAAGCCCAATTCATGCTAAGCCAAGCAGTACTTCTGACATCACTCTTTCTTCGTCGAGGGCCGCTCTACTTTCTGATGCACCCATCTGGCGGGAGTGGCCGCGGTCGAGACGAAGGCCTGGCCGAAACCGAGCATGAAGTGCGCTTCGGCAAGCCGCAATTCCCAGAGGGCGAAGTCGCCAAACCCAAACATCATTTCGGCTTGTGGGAACCGATCGAGATATCGCTGCTTGATCTCGTCATACGTCGGTGCATCGGGAGAAAGTATCGCGGCCTCACCTTGAAGATTCATGCGTCTCAATGAGAGCGGATTTTTCTCCGGTCCATCCGGTTCCGCGATGAACAGCGAAACTCGCGGATCATCGAGTAGATGCTGCGTATGGAGTGCCAATCGACTGAGATGCAGATAGGCCATGGTCCAATCCGATCCGAACACATAGGGGACATGAGAACCAAACGGCCGTCCGTTCCGTAGCGTCAACAAGGCTGCCGTTCGTACTTCTTCTACCAGCGCCGACCACGCTTGTTGAACATCCTGACTCGTCAATGCTGTGGCCATCGTCGCTCTCTGTAGATTGGCAAACACCCAGACCCTTTAACAAAAGCGTTAACAACATAGCATCCGCTTGAAGCAATCTCCACATGAGAAAAGTCAACGAGTCGAATTGCCAATACCCCTTGACTCACCTCTACGTGAGGCCTATCGTACATGAGTGGGAGGAGTTAACGCCCCGAGGGAATATGGTTGAAAAGGGGATCGAGCGTGAGGATGGTGTGCAGGACCAGCTTGTACTGGGAAGCCTAAAGTCCTCCCAAGATCACCGCCGTACCTAATCGTCCTCGGTTAGGTGCGTGCTCCTCCCACCCTAACATCTGTTCCCCCCATCACAATTTCAGAACCTGCTCCTTGATCTCGATTAAGCGGTGGCCGCTGCTCTGTCGCCAGGCACAGATACGACCGCCTGGTATACTTTGGTCAATTGACGCATTATCTTGCGACCCCAACGATTCGGCGCCATGAAATTCTTCACGCTCCCCATCATTACGAGTTTCATTCTATGGCCGATTGTCGGGTCAGCGGAGCTGTATAAGTGGACCGATGAAGGAGGGAATCTGCATATTACCGATGTGCCTCCTCCGGAACTGCAAAGAAAATCTGGCCTTGCAGTGAAGCCCAGACCTCGGTCCATCCAGCCGATGAAGGATACACCGAATCCGTCGGTACCGGAGCGCTCTCGAGCCCAGGTTCGTCCGCTACCAGAATCATCGAAGATACCCTCCTCATCGAAGGATCCAGCCGCTCAATCGAGTGTGGAAGGCCTTAGCCCGAAACTAGCGACAGCGACAAGTGCCTGGCAAACATTCGATGATTCCCCAGTGGTTGCCAACGCCCCGGTTCAACGCTGGAAGGATGGGCAGGGCGTGGAACATTTCCTAGATGTGTTGCCGACGGCCAATGGCTCGGCTGGGCTAGGAGCCACGCCCACCAAGTCCCATCTCAAGACACGGTAACGGCGACGAGGGATGGCGGATCTGGAGACCCTCGCGCGATTCACCAGCCGGTCTCTTGAACATCAGGCTCAAGGAACGGACAGTACGTGAATCATTGGAAGTCGCATATGAGCCAGCTGAAAGTTCTGTTACTTGCTGCCATTTTTCTTGTAACTCCATCGATCCGGCAGGCGGAGGCGTCTCTTTCACACATTCCTACGGCGTTCTCGGAAGATGGACGTTTCCTGCTGATCCAGATGGATGACCTCGTCCTCTGGGATCTTGAATCCAAGGCGCTCGTCGCCAAGATGCCGCTCGCCTCCTGTCATCAGGTTGCCTTACTGAAACAAGACGGGTGGGTACTATGTGTGAAGCACGACGTTGTTATTTACGATTGGAAGAACCAAGCGCCCGTGGGGACGGTTCCACAGGAATCACGCCAACCCTATACGTTACTTGCCTATTCGAATCAGACTGATCGGATGGTGCTCCGTCACGGGAACGAAGCGGTGTCGGTCTGGCAAATCGGGAAGAAGTTGATCCCGCTCAAGCATATTCCGTTGGATGGCAAGGCCGACACTCAGTCGGTGGTCGCGTCGTCGGATACGAAGCAGTTGGCGATCGCGCGAGGTCGGGTGGTTCGTCTCCACGATCTGGCGGGAACGACGATTCGTGACACGAGCATCAAAGGCGGAAAACCGCTCGATCTCCTGTTCGCGCCGGATGGGTCGACGTTGGCCGCCAGCACTGGAAACGCGATTCTGTTCATCGATACGGCAGAGGCATCGATCCGTGGACGAGCCACATTGGCGACGACTGCTGGGAGAGGAAGCGAGCCTTTCACGCCTCGGTTATTTTCTCGCGACGGTCAACGGCTGGTGGCAAGTGACGGAGAAGGGAATTATGCGCTGTTCGACACCGACACGGGCAAGTTGGTGTCTTCGACCCAACTGACAAATCCCGATCAAGCGCGAAGCGGGCGGTCTCCTACAGATCTTGCTGCCGTCGATATTTCAGACGATGGTGAGTATCTGGTTAGACTGTCTGCACAACTCGGCACGATACAGATCTGGGATCTGCGCACCGGCGTCATGTTGTCGGATCTCTGCGGCCACGACTGTCGAAACATGGATCCGCGCATCTCGTTGCTGAGGTGGGCGCCGACCGGATCGAAGATTGTGCTTGGACTGAAGGGTGGCCTGAATCCGGATGTGGACGGCAATATCTCAGTGTGGGATGTAGAGATCCGCTCACCGGAGCTGGTGTTGGATCCCACTCAGTCTCAGGCGAAGGTGCTGGCCAAACGCATCGCTCCACCGGTCGCTGATGCTGAATTGTCTGCAAAGCCTATCGCGCCATCACCTCCTGAAGTCGGCCCGGCATTTGTACACGCACGGGCGTTGCGTGCACTGGTAACTTCCCCGAGCGCCAATCTGCTTGTCACGAGCGGCGATGACGGTTTGCTGAAAATCTGGGAACCGGGACAGGGAATGCTCCTGCGTCAGCTGACCTTGTCTGCGCCGGCCAGTGCGTTGGCGTTCAGCGCAGATGGCGCAATTCTGGCAGCCGGGACGACGCAAGGAAAGATACGGTTGTGGGACACGCAGAGTTGGAAGGAATTTCCGTCTTATGCGAGTGGACAGGGACCGATCAACGCGCTCCAGTTTCTCGTCGGTAACCGATTTCTTGTGATTGCCGGCAAACAACCGAGCGTCCTCGTGGTGGATGTGGTCACCAGAGCGATCGTCAAGGAGCTGGTCCATGCCGGCTATTCCCGTACCTGTGATCCGAAAGGTTGTCTCAGAAAGCGGGCACCCCAAGGGGATGTGGTGCAGACTCTGAGCTTGCTGCACGGGAGCCCATTTTTGCTGACGACGTCTCGGACCGGCCGTGTTGTCTGGGATATCTCGACATGGAAACCGGTAGAGGAGCCGGTCGGACTGCCCGCTGTCTGGTCCGGACTTGGATGGAATCGTCCGTTTGTAGCGACAACGATGCGCGTTCGTGATGCAAACGCCTTCACGCTGGCCGTCTGGGACACGAAGCGCAACAAAGTCGTCGCGAGTTTGGATACCTTCACGAAGCGGGATACGGAAATCATCGAGAAAGGACCGACCGTCGCATTAGGGGCATCGATGGCGGTCGATCCGTCGCATCGATGGGTTGCTACCCGCGTTGGAGAGCAACTTGCCGTGTGGGATCTTAAATCTCAGGTAAAGCGAAAAACCTTCCACATGAAAACTCCCTACCATCTTCATTGGACAAGCGACGGGAACTATTTAATCGTCGGCACGCTCGACCGGAAAGTGCTCGTCTGGTCTGCAGAGACGATGGAGCCTGCGTACTACTTGCGAGATCCTTCAGTGACCCGCTAAGGAGATTCGTTGCGCGCCTAGGTCTTTCTTCGTTCTTCTCATTCACCATTTGGTCCCATTGTTTCCTGGAAAGTTTTATGGTACCAAACAATCAACGATTGTTTGATGAGAGGATGAATGGGAAAAAGGAAAGACTCCGCATCAGAACCTGATTCGAAATCTTCCGCTCCTCGATCCAACCCTGAACCAGCCGCAAAAAAGCCAGCCGCTGCCAAAACGGCAGAGCGGGTCACTGCGGTTGAGATGGGGGCGCGTCAGCGGGAAATTTCTGTCTCGGAATTTTTCACGAAGAACCGGCATCTGCTCGGATTCGACAATCCGCGCAAGGCGCTGCTGACCTGTGTCAAAGAGGCGGTCGATAATGCGCTCGATGCCTGTGAAGAGGCTGGGATTCTTCCCGATGTCACGGTCAACCTCGAGGTTGTGTCGAACGGGGAACCGGTGGCGCCGAGCCAGGCGAACCGGTTTCGCGTCACGGTGACCGACAACGGACCAGGCATCGTTCGTCAGCAGATCCCGCGTATCTTTGCCAAGTTGCTCTATGGGTCGAAATTCCATCGGTTGCGGATGAGCCGAGGTCAGCAGGGGATCGGTATCTCGGCTGCCGGCATGTACGGCCAGCTGACGACCGGCAAGCCGGCGAAAATTATTTCGCGTATCGGGCCGAAGGCCGCCGCACACTTCTTTGAAGTTCAAATCGACACGAAGAAAAACGAACCGCTGGTCCACGAGAATAAACAGATCGACTGGGAGCAACCTCGAGGCACCCAAGTCACGTTGGAGGTCGAAGGCAAGTATCAAAAGGGCCGCGCGTCGGTCGATGAGTGGTTGGAGCAGACCTCCATCGCCAACCCTCATGTCAAATTGGTCTACAGGACGCCTGAAGGGGAGACGAAAGAGTACCCTCGGACCTACCATGAATTGCCGCCTCAACCGCGCGAGATCAAGCCGCATCCTTATGGGATTGAGTTCGGCATGCTACTCAAGATGTTGCAGGACACCAAGAGCCACACACTGTCTGGCTTTCTCGCTGGGGATTTTTGCCGCGTCTCTCCTCAACTGGCCGATGAGATCTGCAAAGCGGCTAAAATCTCGCCTGAGGACAAGCCCCGTGAGCTGAAGGGAACGGTCGCAGAGACGCTCTACAAGACACTGCAAGAGACGAAGATCATGGCCCCCCCGACCAACTGTATTTCTCCGATCGGCGAAAAGGCCATCCTTTCCGGCCTGTACAAGCAGATCAAAGGGGAATTCTACACGGCGGTCAGTCGACCACCGGCGGTCTATCGCGGCAACCCATTCATCATTGAAGCAGGCCTGGCATACGGGAACAGACCGCAAGACCAAAACAAGCCGCAGCAACCGGCGATGCCGAAGGCAGAAGGGGAGCGCGAGGAGGAAGATTCGGAACTCGCACGAGTGATCCGTTACGCCAATCGAGTTCCGCTCCTGTACCAACAGTCTGCCTGCGCGACGTTCAAAGCCGTGCTGAGCACGGGATGGAAAAACTACGGCTTGACCCAGTCGCGTGGCGCTCTTCCGGGTGGACCGATGGTGATCTTCGTCCACATGGCGTCGGTGTGGGTACCCTTTACCAGTGAGTCCAAGGAAGCGATCGCGGATTACGATGAAATCCAAAAGGAAATCACCTTGGCACTTCGCGAGTGCGGGAGGAGACTGGGCCTCTTCGTGCGGCGCCGCGAACGGGCGGCCAGCGAATTTCGGCGGCGAAATATTTTTGAACTGTACATTGAGGAAGTCGTTGAGGCGTGCAACCGACTCAAGGGAGGGACGCTGCCGAAGCAAAAGCTAAAAGAGCAGCTCCAGAAGATTGCGACGTCTCGCACAGGCGGAACGAAAACCGACGAAACGCTCGGGAAAACCGGAGGCGGTCCCGAAGGTCTCCCCCATTCCATCATCGTCACGGCAGATGGCGTGGAGGGCGAGACAGCGTTGGCGACTCAAGTCGAGTCGGATCAGGGGTCCATGGCTTCAGCGGCAGAGCCGAACCTTCTCGGCGATGCACCGCCGACCGATGACCCTACTTCGAAAGAGAACGCCACTAACAAGTCGAGTCGAACCAAACGTCTACCGAAGAAGACGACTGCGAAATCCGATCAGGTCGCGATCCGTGCCGGTGAGTCCAAAGCCAAGCACCCATCCAAATCGGCCAAGACTGCGGCTTCGAAAAAACACAAATAGGACACTATGGCGACCAAAACCAAGAAAACCACGCCGGTCGAAAAGAAGTTGATCGGTCTGGCTGATATCGTGATCCAGTCAGCCGACCGATCGAAAGACCCCACGTTTCAGATTCCCATCCGCGCGCTCTCCAACGTATCTTTCAATGAGCGTAAGGGCTTGATCGAGATGGGTAGTAAAAAGCAGGAGCGGTCCTTTTTCAACGTCGGCATGGCCAAGAAATTTATGCAGACGGTGCTGGTGGCCGATGCCCTCTCTGAATTGCAACGGGCCGACCTGACCACCTCGCTTCGAGAAATTTACTATCGCACGAAACATACGATTAAGAACTCGCACGAAAATACCTTTGATACGCAGGATGAGTCCGATCCTGTGATCGAAGATCTCGAGGTCTCCCTTGCCGCGCTCCGGGAAGAGCTGCATGTGCGGGCGGAGAACAGTGGCAGCATCGTCGGGCCGGTGGTCTTCGGCGATGACGGCGATCGTGTCGATTGTTCGAAGCTCGGGAAGGGCGGGTATTCAGTGCCGTCGATCGTGGAACCGGAGTATCTGGAGATTCGGCGCTGTACAGCAGATTTCGTGCTTCTCGTTGAAAAAGGAACCCAGTGGAATCGCCTTTCGGAAGACAAGTTTTGGCGACGATATAACTGTGTCCTGCTCACAGGCAACGGTCAGCCACCGAGGGGCGTTCGTCGCCTGGCTCGGCGACTGCATGAAGAACATCGATTGCCGGTCTATGTGTTGGTCGATAACGATCCCTGGGGCTACTACATCTATTCCGTCATCAAGCAGGGCTCGATCAATCTGGCGTTCGAGAGCCAGCGCATGGCCATTCCCAAGGCCAAGTTCATGGGCTTGTCCAGCGCCGATCCCGAGCGGTACGGGCTCCCGCGCAATGTCGGGATCAAGTTGAATGAGAAAGACACCGCCCGCGCGAAAGAATTGATGAACTATCAGTGGTTCAAGAAACCGGCTTGGCAGGCGGAGATCAAGCGCATGCTGACCAGCGGATTGAAGTACGAACTCGACGCGTTGGCCAATAAGGATTTTCAGTACCTGACGAAAAAATATCTGCCGAGGAAGCTCAAAGAAAAAGATTGGCTGGATTGACCCGTCTCCTCTCTGTGCCATCGTTGAACCAGACCGTTTCTCTCACGTACCGGCTATGAAGACACTGCCCGCCTGGACGGCGCCCCTTCGTGACTGGCAGCGCCGTGCCTTGGCTGCGGTCTGCGCCCATAAGGCCAAGGATTTTCTGGCGATGGCCACGCCGGCGGCGGGAAAGACGCGCTTCGCCTTGCGTGTCGCCCATGAATTTATGACCAAGCAGGCGGCGGTGAGGGTGCTGGTGGTCTGCCCAACCAATCATCTTCGTACGCAATGGGCAGATGCGGCGGGAAGGATGGGTTTACAGCTCGATCCGACCCTGACCAATGAACAGACATCTGAAGCATCGGATTATCACGGCGCCGTAGTCACGTATCAGCAGGTCTGCCTGGCACCGGCGATCTTCCAGCGCGTCTGCAAGAGCAGGAAGACGCTGCTTATCTTCGATGAGTTGCACCATGCCGGCGACGGCAAGAATTGGGGAAAGGCCCTGCGTACGGCATTCGACCCAGCGGTGTTTCGGTTGATTCTGTCCGGCACACCCTTCCGTTCCGATAACAATCCGATCCCGTTTATTCGGTACGAGCTCGGTGAAAGCCATGCGGATTTTGCCTATGGCTATACCGACGCGATCCGCGACAACGTCTGTCGGCCGATCGTCTTTCCGAGCTACGAGGGTGAACTGAGCTGGCTATCCGAAGGCCGTGAGCATCAAGCGACGTTCGAGGATGGGCTGACATTCAATCGGCAGCGGGAACGGTTGAAAACCGCACTTCTCCAAGAAACCTGGCTTGGGCCGGTGATCACCGATGCCCATGCGCAACTCACTCGTCTTCGCCAGCAGGAACAGCCGGATGCCGGTGGCTTGATCGTCTGTATGGATCAGGAACATGCCCGGTGGGTTGCGGATCTAGTCGCTCGTGTGACCGGGACGAAAGCCGAAGTGGCCGTCTCAGATGACCCTGCCGCCTCGCGCACGATCGAAAAGTTTGCCGGTCACAAAAAGCAGCAGTGGCTTGTGGCGGTGAACATGGTGAGCGAAGGCGTCGATATTCCCAGACTCCGTGTCGGCGTCTATGGGACGAACGTCATCACGGAAATGTATTTCCGGCAGGTCGTCGGGCGGTTTGTCCGAATGCAAGATGGTTTTCCAAAACCGCAACGGGCGTGGCTTTACCTGCCAAAAGATCCGATCCTGGTGCACTATGCCAAGCAGATCAAGGCGGAGCGCGATCATGTCCTAGAAGACATCATGCCGGCCGGTCAGCGGGATCTGTTTGGCCGCGTGACGGCTTCGACCAATGAATACATGCCGCTGATGGCAGTGTCGAGGATGGATAGCCTCATCGGCGAGGAGGAAACGCGAGGAGAGAACGATGGGGTGGCCGTTCCAGACTCGGCAGTCTCACTCCATGCGCAAAAACAAGACTTGCGCGATCTCCATCGATTGCTCGTCAGCACAGTCGCTAGGAATAGCGGAATTGATCATCGACGACTCAATGCGGAATTGATCTCCCGCACCGGGAGCCGGGTCGATCAAGCGACGGTCGAGCAACTCAAGAAGCGTATCCAGCTGCTGGAGAAATGGAAAGAGCGTGGGTACGATGGAAAACGGTAATATGAATTGGAGGCATCGCCGGAGTAAAACAGGGAGTTCAAGACGATCGATCTTGGTCACGTCCCTGCGGATTTTCCTTTGGGGACCAGTTCCGTCAGGAGTTTTGCGGGGTCCAGTCCTAACGGTAACTTCAGTAGAACCGGCAAGGCAGGTGCCAATGCGGCTACGACTATGGGGCGGAACTCCTCTTGCGTGAACAAAACCAAGCTGCCCAACCCTATGAGCCCAAGTTTTATTGTCCAGATACCTTGCTCCCATACGCCACTGCCACCTGCGCGTGCAGTTTCAACGATCTTTTCTTCCTGAGCCTTCTCTAGGATAAATTTTCGAGCCTCTGCCCCGCCTTTGGCGAGACGCGGGTTTGGATCCATCAGAATCAATCCTTTCCGAACCAATTCGGTGGCCTCAATATTTTCCGTGGTGAGAAAGCGGTTTTGGGCGAGATATGCTAGTAGGAGCTTTTCACGGGGTGTACATCGTACCCATTGATGTTCTATTTCTTGCTGACGTCCTACCTCTTCTTGGGCTTCCCACAGAAAAAACACCCGCTTGGTTACCAGGTGTGGAATTCCATATGCGATCCATCCAAATGCGACTATTCCGAGGATTTGACTGCCCATGGCTGGACGCACAAGCAACGCAAATAATGCAAGGGACAATAGCAACAAACTGACCATCCAGTAGGAGGGGCATACACTCAAGGTGCCATTCAGACGGTTTCGTCTATGTCTGCACTGAAAAGACGGAAACACGATGGCAATCGAAAGTGTCACGATGATCATGGCCCAATATGACTGGGGTAAGATGTTAAGTGAGAGAGGAGCGCTGTCATATCGTTGGTTGTTTGCCTTCTTGGCGGTTAAGAACCGGGCAGTTTCCGCTCCGAATTGACCATTGAGTAAACCTCTCAATATCGAATACACAGGCAGCGATTCGGAAAGGGGAGGCTCCTGACCGGATGCGAATAGAAGGGATGTGATGGCAGATTCCGGTTGACTCCGCTCCTTTTGCCGCTCTGAGATAAGGAGTTCAAGGTCCGCTTTATCGGCTGAAACGAGTTGATCAGAATAGTGTTTCTTCCATTTTACTTGAGCTTCCAGTCGATCTTTCTGCCCATCGTATTGAGCGAACTGCGCATACAGCCGCATTTCCTCACTATAAGCCATCTGAAAGAGATGGAACGCTGGGAGCATGGCAAACAGGAGGAATGTGCTTGTAAACATGAAGAGATAGCTAAATCGGTAGTCTGGTAGGCGGTTCCCAAGCAGCCTGGGTAAAAAAGTAAAATCCTTCTGCAGGAGAAGTAGAGAACGAACTATTGTCACGAGCACCAGCGGCAGGAGGATCACCATGCAGAAGGAAACAAGTGCGAACCCATCTATGGATGTTCTGTCTGATGAAAGTAGGTGGAATTGCACTACCCCATAGAGGCCTAGGAGAACAACGTTCAAAACACCCACAGTGAGATAAGCATGAGCATGATTCCTGTGAGGCCAAAGAAGCCCTTCGTGTTCTGGCTGTAGCAATCGATTAATGAGTGACCAGAATAGTCCAAGGCCTAGAATAAAGGCGGCATAGAGGACAAAAATAGTGACAGCAAAAAACCCTGCTTCAAGCAGGGGCGTGTCGATGAGAACCTGATCCAGGTACACGACAAGGAACCAGTTAGGAGGCAATTCGTTTTCGGAGGTGTCTGGTTGGTCCGTGAATTTCCAGGAAACTGGTTCGATGTAAAATCTGCGATCCTTGCCCCAATATGGACCTGAGAAATGGGTTGGTTGTTTCGTCCACAAGGAGGCTTGCAATTTCTCGTTCCGATCGGTTTCCACGAGAAAGTTTTCACGGCCATTACGATGAGAGTCTGAATGGAACTCCACGTCTCCATGCTCATCGATCAGCGCGAATCCCATCCCTGGCGGCACAGCACGATCCATGACCGAAGGAAGTTTTCCTTCAATCGCGATGACAAACGGATCTTCGCCATTCGCAGACACGCCGCTGCGAGTCGAGATGATGACGAAGTTATCGCTGGTGGTCCATGAGCGGATAGACTGTATCCAGAATGGTTTGCCGTCCTCAATTTCCTTGACGTACTCTCGTTCATCTAATCGCACGCTTCGGTTCGAGGGTTTCCATGCCCAATCCACTCTCTTCCATCCTTGTGCATCGATCCACAGCGCCTTAGAGAGTTCATGGAAGGTGAAGGGGCTATCACTGGTTGCCGCTGACTCCTGGAGCTTTAACCGGTACGATTGAGCGCTTCCCATGGATTGATCGGGAACGATGGTGAGGCCTTGGGACCAGAGCTTTCCATCTCCCTTCAACTTCCCCTCCGTGACACATTCTTGCTTACAGAGCTTGTCTAGTTCCTTCAACTGGTTATAGGCACGTTCAAATTCATCTGAGAAGTTGGTATTGATTGCCTTGGCAGCCGTTTCAAGAGTTGATTCAGATGCCGCCTCCGTGTGGCGCAAGGTGTTGAGGATGACGACCACGAACGTCACCGTACCTACCCAGAGTGAGGCACAATAGAGGAGGATGAGCACATCTCTCCGTAACAATGCGTCGGATGAGCGTATATGCTTGAGCCTGAGATAGGGCAGGCTCAGCGTTGCCATCAGAATGAGGCCAATCGTGGCAAAGAGATATGGGGCTGGAATCGACGTCGCTTCCACGGTGAAGTCGTGGGCGGGCACGATACCCACAACCAGAAAGTCGTAGTAGCCGTTCGAGGATGCTCCGTCCGTATTTCCTTGGCTGTGAGGCCAACGACCGCCTTGACCGAAGAGCACGTGCTCCACGCTGCCCATCTGAAAACTTCCGAACAGCGGCGGTGTGTTGGTAGGCGCTTCCTCGATTTTCTCTTTAGGTTTGGATTGACTTGGCAATGCCGGAACGTTCGAAAAGAGGAATTCAGAAGATCGCAGAGCCGACGAGCTCTGGTGGACTACCGTTCCCGAGGAGTCCGCGAGCAGAAGGTAGCTGAATAGTTCCTCGACCGGAAGTGCGTGCAGGATTGATCCTAGGTCGAGATAGGCGCTGATTGTCCAGGGGAAAGGCTCGATCTCCTTTCTCCGACCAGCATAGTGATATTCCAGCACCAGGACGTCAGCACTCAATCGGGCACGAATACCGAATGGAGCCGGTGTGCGTGCGTCTTCCGTCTTCGGGCGGTGAATGACCACACGCTTCATGTGGGGAAGCTCGCAGAGTTGTTTCATCACCCATTTCGGCGATGGGGAAAGGTCATCTTGGCCTACCATGCTAGATTGCTCTTCGCAAACGGACGAATCGCTCTCCTTGATTTCCGCACCTCTTTGATCCTCTAAGGCTGATGCCGCTCCATCGATTGACTGAAAGAGCTTCTCGTATTGACGAATTGTGGCACGGAGATGATCGCCACGGTGAGCGAGATACCGAAAATTACGTTCCACCAGATAGGCTCGTCTTTCTGAAATATGGTGCTCGTACAACATCCAGCAAAGTCCGAGAGGGATAATAGTGAGGAGAAGGGCGACGATAAAAAAGAGAGGAGGTCGTGTGCGCCATTTCGCATTTGAGGAATCCATGTCGTCGCTCTGTCTAGTCTTGTCGACCATGGCCAGATGGTAAGCAAATAGAGAATCTTTTTTTAAATGTAGAGGCAGCAACTCCCGTGCCCGTCACCCATTTGGTAACTATTCCCTTGTAGACACTGGCGGAAGATCTAAGGAAGGCTTACAAATAGATCGCCAGATGTATTGGTTTAGGTCTCTTGGTATCCGATCCGATACAGTCTTATTGCACACAAGAGAATGTCGAGAGCAGATTGACACTGCACCGATCAAACAAAGTGATGTGATTGCGAGACTCATCAGATCCCTCTGATTCCTGTTGATGACAGGGGGAGCGCTTGATCCCTGCGAGCACACGGCGGCTAGGCTGGTGATAGTCTGTCCAGGTACTCAGCGGAATCGATAATCGCCGACTCAACGCGGAATTAATCGCCCGCACCGGGAGCCGCGTCGATCAGGCGACGGTCGAACAGCTCAAGAAACGGATCCAACTGTTGGAGCGCTGGAAGGAGCGGGGGTATGACGGAAAGCGGTGATGCAATCTGCCGCTGACTTCGAGAGTACGCTATCCGTTGCAAGCTACATTAGGTCTCTCGATACGGTACCAGGCTGTTTTCGATCGGTGGGCTAATTCCGTTTCTGGAAAGGAGCTGAGCCAACGAGTTCATCGACAGACTCATGTGCGGAGTGGGTCCGATAAACACGTGTTCCAGTTCGAGTTTGGCCTGGCCTGCTCGAGCAAGCGAGAATAGCTTGTAGGGAATAAGAGTCGAACGACCAGGCCGATACTCAATATCGGAGTGAACGTAGTCGGTAACGAGAGGGGAGACCACGCGCCACTCTGCTTCCTCCCTGAACGTTGAATTCTTGAAGAGGGCAGCGATCCGTAGGATCGCTGCCTCGCACTTGGAGAACACTGGGTGATATGACTGTGATGGGTGTGTCTTCGAAGGAGGTGAAGGCCCCTCGGAGATGGCGAGTGCTTCGACGGTGTCGATGACCTCCTTCACAATCTCTTGTTGCCGACCGCTGTCGTAGACGCACTGACCAATGTTGTAAGATTGCTCGGTCGCACAACTGATGACGTGGGCAGCAGAGAACCCGAGGCTGATCCCTTTCCCGTATGAACAGTAACCACGCCATTGACTGAGTAGATTTCCGTTTGGAGTCAAAGACGTGACGAATAGTGTATGGCCATTCGTGATTCTCTCACCAACCCACTGCAACATCTGATCGAGAATCGTACGGTTGTTAGTTCCCTGAGCCAGTCTCTGTCTGATCTCATATCTGAGCAATCCCGCTGTGTGACCGAGCTCAGCTGAGTCGTTGAAATAGTGAATGTCCGTTGCCCATAGTCCGTGCTCTTTGATGATGTCTTGGATAGCATCCAAAGAAGTGTAGTGGTATAGCCTACTGGTCGGCTTCAGTTTGTAGAGTGTGTCGACAATTGCATTCATGTAATCGAGTTCGTGGCGACTTCTTTCTCGCGCAGGTGTTTGTCGAATATGAATGGCCCAAATGGGAGAAGCGATGCCAGGAAGGCATGGAATGAAAACATATTGTCCCAGTGATGTGTGGTGCGGAGCTTGGCCAACTGGGCGACATAGGCTAAGAACAAGATTCCGTGAATCGCCCTCACGACGGTCACGACTCTCGGCATTCCCATCAGGTACTTCATCGGCATCGCGATAAATAGCAATACAAGAAAAGAACTGCCTTCAGCCAAGGCGGTTATCCTAAATCGTCGGATCTGGTCCATGAGTATGGAGCGGTCCTCTCTGAGAGATCTTGTCCATAGGTGTGTAAATGGGTTTCAGGCGGCGGTCCTCTTGGCTTGCTCGTTCCCGTCGCGCTTCACACGGTCGGTTCTTGTCATCTTCCCATCTTTGAACGTCCTGCCGGAGGCCACCAGCGGCAACAGCTCCGGCGCATTCAGTTTTCTCCACGCCTGCTCGGCGATCCGCAGCATCTTCCAGATGATGGCCTGGGCGCCCTCCACCCGTTTGTAGCGGCGGGAGGCGTCCGTGCGAAGCCGCACTGATGCGAAGGGCGACTCCACAATGTTCGTTGTTCTGAGATGAAGCCAGTGTTCTTTCGGGAACGCATAGAAGATCACCATCCGGTCCCAGTCCCGCAGTAACGTGTCGACCGCCTTCGGATCCGTCTTGCGGTACAGACGGACGAAGGCGTCGCGCTGATGCTCACACTCGGCCTGTGTCCCAGCATAGGGTAGGGCCTTGAGCACCTCGGCGGCCTGTGGCTGAGCCTTCCGCGGCAATGCGTTGAGGACGTTGGAGAGCTTGTGATTCCAGCACCGCTGCTCTGCTCCAGAGGGGTGAATCTCCCCCAGCGCAGCCCAGATGCCCAGGTGTCCGTCGGCCACCGTGAGGTGCGGAAACTTCAAGCCGCGCTCTCGCAGGCGACGCAACACCATCAGCCATGAGTCCTTGCTCTCCCGCTCCCCGCTCTCACAGGCCAGGACGATTTTCTCCCCCGTCGTCAATGCCCCGATAATCGTCAGGAGGGCGCTCTTGCGGTCCGCGATGCCCGCCTTCACGTACAGGCCATCGGCCCACCAGTAGACCACCTCCAGATCTGAGAGGTCCCGTGTGGTCCACGTCTCGTATTCCAGTTCGAAGCGAGCCTTCAAGCGTTGAATGGAGCTGGCCGACAAGGGTGCCCCCTCGCCCAGCAGGCTGCGCAGCGCCAGATCAAAGTCTCCCGTGGACAACCCATGCAGGTACAACTCCGGCAGCAGCGTGCCCACTTCTTGCGTGCGTCGCGTGAAGAGCGGAAGGACCTTGCTCGCAAATCGATCCGTTAGATCACGGACGCGCGGGCGCCGGACCATCACGGTCCCACTCATCATGGAGAAGGCGCGCGATTTGCCGTAGCCGTTTCGACTTCCCGCAGGCGGATCAATCGGCGACACCGTGCCTCGGCGCTCATGCCTGGCTCGACCGAGGAACGTGGTCACTTCCTCCTCCTCCAAGAGGTGTTGCAATTGGGTCTGAATCTGCCCTCGCGCCCACTCCTCCAGTGTGTCGTAACACACCGCGCTTGACTCAACCCCCTCGGTGCTGCTCTTCTGTCGCATGGTGGCGTATCCTTTCCCCCCGGCTG
Source organism: Nitrospira sp. (assembly GCA_965223625.1). Lineage (GTDB taxonomy): Bacteria > Nitrospirota > Nitrospiria > Nitrospirales > Nitrospiraceae > Nitrospira_D. Next base: position 3,345,066 of record OZ245008.1, on the reverse strand, counting down.
TAACCGAGGTGTTGGTTGATTCCTCAACCGAAAGGCTACGCCGCCTTCTTCCTATTTACACACCTAAAGATCGTACCTCGTCTCTGAAATAGATGGGTTCAGGTTGGGTGATGCCCGGCTGCTGATATTGTCTATGGACTTGTGAATCAGTGTCAATGCGGGTAGCCGGGGTTAGAGTTGCAGACTGATTGGTGTTGAGGAGAAGATGGATGGTGATATCTTGAACTCTACGACACTAATCTTTTCGGCATCCTATTGTTCACCGCATCGCTCCACCAAGCCTGCGTAAGGCAGTTCGCATATAGGTGATAACGTCTTGATACTCAGGTGTCCTGGGAGACAACCTGAGAGCCTTCTTGAATTCTTTCCGCGCCGCAACCAATTCCCCTTTTGCTTCTAGTGAAGTGGCTAGACTATAACGGGCTGCACCTTCGTTGGGATCCAGGCGTAAGGCAGCACGATATGCCGCAATCGCCTCATCAAGCTGCCCCATCTTCTGCAGCTCATTTCCGAGTTTGTAATGTGCGCTCACATGGTTGGGGTCGAGGTGCAGAACAGTTCGATATTCGGCAATCGCTCCTTCCTAGTCACCTTTCTTTTCTAGCGCGCGCCCGAGGTTATAGTGAGCATCCACGGCATTCGGGTTGAGGTCTAAAACGGCTCGATATTCGTTGATTGCTCCCTTCACGTCTCCCTTTTTCCTCAAGACAGTCCCGAGGTTGTAGTGGGCATCTAATTCGTTGGGATTGAGGCGGAGAGTGGCCTGGTATTCGGCCAGTGCCCCATCAAGATCTCCCTTCTTCTGAAGCGCAGTTCCTAGATTGTAGTGGGCATCTACGTGGTTAGGGTTGAGGCGTAGAGCGACACGGTATTCAGCGATCGATCCATCAAGATTGCCCATATTTAGTAGTTCGACTCCGAGGCTGTAATGGGCATCAAAGTGGTCAGGGTTGAGGTGTACGACGGTGCGAAACTCGCTGATTGCTCTTTCGTAATCTCCATTTTTTACCAAAGCAATCCCGAGGCAGTAATGAACCTCCGCAGAGTTGGGATTAATAGCTAAGGCAGCGCGATACTCAGCGATCGCTTCTTTAAGGTCCCCCTTCTTGTATAGCGCAAATCCGAGGTTGGAATGGGCGCACATGTCGTTGGGGTTAAGGCTTAGGTCGAGGCGATATTCGGCGATGGCCCCATCGAGATCGCCCTTTTTGAGCAGTTCACTTCCAAGGTGCTTGTGGTTCCCTATGTGGCTCATAGACTGCTTCCCTCGCTAAACGAGCTTCTTAACTGACACGAAATCATCCGTTGTATGGAAAAGCCTGGAATGGCATCCCTTACTGGGCGCATCGAAAACCACCGACGATGGCCCACCGAACCGCCGGCTCAACGACGTTTACCGTTGCGGAACGAAGATTTTTCGGCTCATCATACCATGACCCGCCGCGGACTACCTTGACCAGATTGTTGGGATCACCCGAGCTTGTCCACTCCCAAACGTTGCCCGCCATGTCTTAAATCCCATAGGGGCTCCTGCCATCTTCATAACTACCAATCTCGTTGAGTCCGCTGTAATAGTTGCCAGGGATAGGGTCGCCCCAGTCTTTCCCGACAGCATTGGCGTACCGACTACTCGGTTCCACGTTTCCCCAGGGATAGGTCCGGCCATCGGTGCCTCGCGCCGCTTTCTCCCATTCCTGCTGGGTCGGTAACCGTTTTCCATACTGGCGGCAGTATGCGAAGGCGTCGTACCAATCGACACCGATGACAGGTCGGTTCCGTGCACTGACCTGCCTCGCCTGATCCCAATATTTCGGCTTCATGCGTCCGGTCGTCTGCAAAAAGCTCTCATAGTGACTGACCGTCACTTCGTACTTGTCCATATAGAAGGCGGGGAGTGACACGCGTTCATTGGCGTCGCCGTACAAAAATTCTCCAGCTGGCACAAGGACCATCGGCGCGCCGTCTTTACCAAGAATTGCCATTGGCAGTATTTGCTCAGAAGTTTGTGTTGGGGGATATCCTGAACAGCTTTGGATGATAATCCCAAAAGCTACTGGGAGTAGAAATCGTCGAATCAGGATGATGGCCACCCTATCAACAGGTTTTATCTCTGAAGCGAAGGATCCGTTGTAAAGGTAGTCCACCGAAGAGAGTTCGTCAAAAGAAACGGTGGTTTGGGCGGGAGTTCACAGGGACGATAATGTCTTGCACCAGAACTTAACCTCGAAAAACTTGGCATCTATAGCGGTACCCCAAAAGTCAAAGAATGGCGAAACATGCATTGAACAGAAAGATGACAGGAACTAAAATTGTAACGTTCGTTCAGTCGACCCGATGTCCACGGCGAATGGTACAGGGGGCTCAGCATGCAAAAGAGAACGCATTATCGCTCAGGTTTCTGCTCTTCGAGGAGACACAGCGTGAAAGCTAAATATCTCATCGCCATCTGCGGATTGTTTCTTGCGTCGTCTGGTCATGCGGCCGGTCCCATGGCCGCGCAAGTGTGTAACCAACTGACGGATCCTTCGCTGATATCCGTTCACGCCACAATGGGCACAGGTGAGGGCTGCGCGTGGCAATGGCCGAATGGTCAAGCGCTCTCGATGTATGTGCATATCCAGGGGCAAGACGAAGCGGTGGCGTCGATGAAACAGGTGATGGAGACCAACTTGCAGAATCCAGCCTTTAAACGAACGACGTTCCCTGTTTGTACGGGTGGTGAAATGGTGGTCGGTGATTTCAAAAACAAGAGCGGTCCAGGTGGAGCGGGGTATACGCGATGTTCTGGATTCGCACTGACCTTCGGTTTCCAGGGGGTTGATGCCGAAAAGGAGTTGCCGAAAGTCGCCAATAAACTCGCCGGCACTCCCTTCACTCGATAGCAACGATTGTAAGGGATGGATCATGGACGGAAGACAGGGGTCGGCCTCCTGGTTCTCCTAATTCTTCCCACGCTCTGGCAGACCGATCTGCCGAGGACCTGACTTTTGCCGAACACCTGTTTTGGGGAGCCCGCTCATTCGTGGCCTGTCGACTGGTGCTAACTCAATTTCTGCCAGCACGCCGCGATGGTCTGATGGCCAAAGCGCATCGCCGTTAGGGAAGCGACCGGGTTGATCAAATACCAGGCGGCTGGTGTGCACGACCGGATCCTTCCCGTTTGTCCCATTCGCCAAGAAAATAAAATCGACGCGGCGATCAGCAGTGGACCATTCGACGTAGATGTTTTGCCAGACGGTACCGCCAGAGACTCCTGGATTCGCAACTCGGAAGACATCGATGAATCCAGGTTCCTTCTGCCATCCAGCGAGCACCGGAGATTGCTCCCCGGTATTGAAGTCACCCATGAGAATCGCTCGCCCCGTCCCTCGATGTTCACGGAACAATTCCCCGACACGTTCGAGTTGGCATTCATCTCCCTTCGACGTATGGGCTGAAAAGACTTGGACCGGTCCATCAGGCGCGTCGATGGCAGCGCGTAGGAGAATGCGAGGATCCAGGCGTCGTTCGCATCGAGGCAGGTCATAGACTTCCCAGGCGACGATCGGGTAGCGGCTCAAGATGGCCGGCCCTTCCTTGAAGCCGATGGCTGAAGTGATCAGCTTATCTAGGAAACCGATTCCAGAAATGTGTTGGGTCGCAGGCTCAAACACCATCTGATACCCAAGCGCATCGGCGATCCGTTGTGGGACGTTGCCATGCTTTCGGCTGTCCGACGCTTCCTGAAGCGCGATCACGTCAGGTTGCAGTCGCTGCAGTTCCTGGATAGTCATGTCGAGCCGCTCTTCGAGATGGGTGCCGTTCTCGAAGAATCCCGACCATGGTCCGTCATGGAGCAGGTTGTAAGTCAGTACTCGTAGTGGGGGAGAGTCTTGCCGGATTTCTTCAGCGTCAGCTGCGGAAATGCAGAAGAACAGTGTAACGACCAGCCACGGGATCCCGTAGATGAGGCGGTTGCTCATATCTCTTTAACTGATACCATACTCCTTTCTAACCAACCGGTCTACCACTTGAATGGAGCGGGTGCTGAGAAAAAACTCCGTGATGACCTCGCCGATGTGGATCGAGGAAGCGAGTCTATCAGATAATTCTGTGTAGATCATCCAGCCTATTGACTTAAGGCCCTCCTACTTCTCAGCGTAGTCATTCGTACCAAACCTCAGCACAGATGGCCGAAGTCTCATGGCGAAGCCGTTCACAGTCCTGCGTCTCGTGTACATCACAGGATCGCGACGGTCTTTACGCAGGCCCCGCTAGGGAAGGGTCAGCTGCGGCGTTTCGTTCTGGCTATGCTCGGAATAGATAATCATCTTGAACGGATTCATGAACTGGTACTTCTCTTTTAGTTTGAGGTACGCGAACCTGCGCAAAGAATCGAGTTCCTGTGATTGCGGATAGTTTCTCAAGCCCCATCGGACTACTCGAGCGGCGAGTGCATAATCGCCACGTTCAATCATGTTCCGGACGAGTGAGGCTGTGGCAGCTTCGTTGTATCCGAGATAGCCGGCAAGGAAGTTCCCATAATCAGAGTCACTCAAATAGTCCATCCCATCCAGATTGTGCTTCCAGTATCCGGTCGTTTGTTCAAACACCCGATTGATGAAGTTCTCCCTCATGACGAAATACGTGAACTGAGCGTCTGGGTGCTCGATGAGCACCGGCGCGATCAGATTGAGCGAGTGAATGTCCGCCCGGCCTAGTCCTGAGAGGTGCGCCTCATAGGTTTCCTGCTTGAGCCATTTCAGGGCGGATTCGAGATGCGAAAGCATCGTAGGTGGGTTGAAGCGCCGCGTCAGGGTTTCGTGTCCATGCAGGACGTGTGTCGCACCTAGGCTGGCTAACAAGTCAATGGCATCGAATAAGCCGTCGGGATTGCCTTCCGGCACGAAGGGCGCACCGATGAAGGGCATCACAAAATCGCCCACGAAGACTGTTTGGTGCTGTGGCAGGTGGATAAAGAGGCCGTCTTCGGTCTCGCCTCCTTTGATCGGGATCAGGTTGAATTGAGTTCCGCCTATGATAATTTCGGTCTGCTGCGACACAACCTGGTCGGGTCGATAGCCGGCCATATTCTCGGGGGTGTAGCGCGTACCAAAAAACCATTTGAAGTAACCTGGCTCCCGTTTCATCAAGTCGAGCTCTGCTTGATAATTGTTTCGAGAAATGAATTTGATGCGAGGGTTTAGCTCTCTAAAAAATTTGTATCCTCCGATATGGTCCCAGTGAGCATGAGTGATCAGAACCGTTGTCAGCGGTGGAAGGTCGGGATGCCGTGCCATCAGGCTCTCATACGCCAACTGTGCTGCTTTAGGGCGCGTGCCGGCATCGATCGAGACGAGTTCCTTCCTATCCTCGGTGACGACGAAATAGTATTCCGTGAATTCATAGCCGCTAAGGGCAAAAATCTTCTCAGGGACGATCTCCTTCATCGTTTGTGGGTGGAAGGTGTGTCCTGTTTCAGCGTTGACCGCGAACGTAGATGAAATCGCGATAGGACGGTCGAAGTCCTCGTAGCCGCTCTTCATCAGAAAAGTGTTTGCTTCCACCATATTGTTGCGGGTGCGATGAACATTGGCGAGCTGAAAGTAGACCTCGCGAAGCATGCCCGGCTCAGGCAACTCGGAGGCGTTCTCAAGCACCCAAATCAAGTCTTCCAGGGCTTGCTCAGTCTGGTCGAATAGGCTTGGGAGCTGCGCCAGTACCGTCCCTCGGATCCAGCGGACCACGATGTTCTGCCCACCGGATTGATCGTTCGCGGCGTGAAGCAGCGCAATTGAATCGTTGACCCATTTGATTCGTGAGAGCAGCGAGACCTGATCGGCGTGTGTGGCTCGGAGCGCCCCAAGGCACGCCATATAGAATGGTCTTTGCACCGATGACGAGTTGGTGTCCTTGAGTAGGTGCTCAAAGAAGTCGATGCCTTCGCCCGTGCGGTGCGAGCTGATGAATTCCGACATCAGCAGCAGGGTAAGGGCATCATCGCCGACGGTGCTCTTTTCGTGGATCGCGCGCAGGTAAGCGAGCTCAGCGTTGTAGGTGAATTGGTTGGAGATCGATCCATCCCGGAGGGTTGCACATCCAGCTGCGAAAAGGATGATGACAATGATCAACGACCGCCAAGTATGGTTTTTCATCGCTTGTCCTCCTCCGAGTTCGTGAGGTTGATCAAGCCTTTGATGGGGCGTGTGCGGATCCGAAAGGCCCCCATCCAATGGATTGCGAATCGCTTACGAAGACGACTTTAGATTCAAATGAACATTGTTGTGAGAGACGGCGAACGGAATACGATCCGGGCAAGCTCAGCCGGAATGTATCGACTCGCGGGTCTCGAGCCTGGGACAGGATGGTAGCATTACAACTTGCAAAGTGCAAGTCACTATGGTGCAGGATCGTGCTTCATCGCGATTGTTTGTTAGGCGTGGATGTATAATGTTGGCTGACTGGAATGATGGATGACAAGATGGCATTTAGAAGGTCCTCCTGCCCAATCGCTAATGCGCTGGATATCCTCGGGGATAAGTGGACATTGTTGGTTATTCGGGATCTAGTATTGGGCAAGACGCGATATCAAGAATTCCTGTCTTCTCCCGAACATATTGCCTCGAATATCCTTGCGGAGCGGCTGAAACAATTAGAGGCTTTTGGGATCGTGGACCGACACGCCTATCAGCAGAATCCAGTGCGATATGAGTATGCCTTGACGGAGAAGGGAAAAGGATTACAACCGGTATTGCTCAGCTTGATCACATGGGGGCAGAAACATTTCCCCGGCACTGCAGTATTCCCTCGAGTCAAACGACACGGCAGGGTTGCCCGGTCTTAGGCGGCAGACTGTTCGGCAAGGTGGGTTCGGTTTATTCATATGATTGCGGTTCCCGCGCCTTGCGCCATCTTTTCGGCGGGTGCTAAGATCCAAACGGCACATACGTTCAGGAACCGCTTCAGGGAGCATCATGCCAAACATCACGTTACTCGTCTCGCCCAGCTGTGGAGCCTGTCCCTCGGCAAAGAGTCTGTGGAAGCAGTTGCGCGTGAAATACAGCTTTTCCTATCGGGAAGTGGATATCACCACGAAGGACGGTCAGGAATTGGCGGACCGGCATTCAGTTCGAGCCGTACCGGCGACGATTCTCGACGGAAAGCTGACGTTCGTCGGGGTTCCCAGTCGGGAGAGCGCGGAAAAAGCCCTTCAACTCAAGATTAAACAACGGGAAGGCTAGGCACGATGGAGGAAGAGGATTTTGAGCTACCGGATCTTCCCCTGCTTGATAAGGGTCCACCGCCGGACTGTCCTATCTGCGGCGATCCCATGTCGTTTATCGACGGCGACTGGGCTTGCGTCGATTGTAACGGCGAGCTCTTGGGACCGGAGACCGGGTAGCGTACAATGACCGGCCATGTTGCGGGTCATCACTGGTCGCTTTCACCCTGTTCTCGAAACCGCCCTTGTCGATCATCTCACGCGCGTCAAAACCACTGATCCGCTTGCGCCGATCGCTGTCTTCGTTCCATCCAGGCCACTAGCCGACCGCCTTGGTACGCTCCTGTCCGTCGAACGGGGGCTACCGTTCCTGAACCTCAACATAATGACTTTTCATCAATTGGCTCTGCGATTGTCTGGAGAAGTATCTGACCGTTGTCCGTTGCCGCGGGTGGTGGATGAGTTGTTCTTTGAACGATTGGTCCGTCACATTGTTGGCAGCAAGCTCGCCAGCCAGGTCCCGCTCCAACGAATCGGGCAATCAGTTGGGACATGGGGGGCGCTTTGGGCGACGATTCGCGACTTGCGGGATGCCGATGTCGACCCAAGTCAGGCGTGGGAGAGCCTCCGAGAAGGGTATTTTGAGGAAGACGATCGGGAGTGGCTCGAGGCCTTGATCTCGCTCTACGCGGCCGTGAAGGAAGCAGGCAGGACGTTGGAGGCCGGCACCCAAGACGATCTGGCGGAGGCGCTTCTTCCTCTAGTCCCGACCGCTTCATTCCTCCAGTCGTTGAAGCAGGTGTTCTATTACGGGTTCTATGATCTGACGCAAGTACAGCTGTCTTTCTTTGGAGCCGTCAGCCGGACCAAGGACACGACTTTGTTTTTCCCACTGGAGGACGATCCCGCCTATGGATTCGCCCGGCGGTTTTTCGATCGCTACATCCAGCCGATGGTACTGACAGACGAGGCGACGATTCGATTGAGGCAGGAGTCCACTCACGGAGCGGAGCATCCCGTCCAACTCATTCTCAGAAGTGTAATCGGCGTGGAAGAAGAATTGGCAGCCACCTGCCGCACGATCCTCGATCTGGTGGAAACCAACGGCTATCGGTTCGACGAGATCGGCGTCACCGCGAGGACCCTCGACCCCTACAGCCCGTTTCTACAGTCGGCCTTCGATCGCCACCGGATTCCCTTCCATACGACCGCATCGCGACCGTTGATTCACGAACCGACCTGCAAGCTCGTGCTGCAACTGGCTTCACTCCCGTTAAGCGATTTCTATCGCGGGTCAGTCCTCGACGTGGTGACATCACCGCTGTATGAAACTGATCTGTTCGACGACCTATCGGAGTCGTACCGACCCGACCAATGGAAATTGCTGGTTCAAGCCCTCCACATCACTCGCGGAGTCGAGGAGTGGAAGCAGTTGGAGCAGGCGAGTCAAGCTGCATTGATACTTGATGGCGAAGAGAGCCCAATCGGTTCTCTCGCGATTGCGCCGGGAGTGATCGGTCTGCTCTGGGAGGTGGTCGCACAGCTCATGGAAGACTGCTCGCTCTTACCCTCGCGAGGCACGATCCACCAGATGGTCACGGCTTGTCGGACCCTCGTCGAGCGGCGTCTACGGCGGCCGGATGTTGAGGAATCAGCCGACGAGAGTGCTCAGGTTGTGCATCAGTCGCTGATGTGGGAGGCCATCGATCATATCTGGATCACACTCTTGGAATTGGAACCGCTCACCGAAGAGATGACCTGGGCGGAATTTGTGGAACTGCTGACCCATACCTTCGAACGGACGAGAACACCTTTTCACGATGGCTCTCCGCATGGGGTGATGGTCTTCGACGTGATGGCAGCTCGCGGGATCCCGTTCAGAGCTTTGTTCATCCTTGGTCTGAACGAAAAAGTGTTTCCACGCTATATCAGAGAGGACGCTTTTCTCAGGGATCGCCATCGGCGCGTCCTCGATGCCACGCTTGGATTCAAAATCGGCGAAAAATTGACGGCCTATGGCGAGGAGACGTTGCTCTTCCACCTCCTCTGTCGCGCTGCCAATCAGAGGCTGTATCTCTCTTATCAGCGGGCCGATGAAACCGGACGTATGCTGGCGACCTCTCCATATCTCGAAGAAGCTCGCCGGTGGTTCGGCGCTCCTGAACAACCGATCGAGGTGATACCTCGCCGTTTGACCGATCGAGTGGTGCAACGGCCGATGATCAAACGGTTCTTACCACCTCCTGAACTGATCCAGTGGCAAGCTATGAACGGACAAGACCCCATCGAACTGGTCCAAGCGCTGGGGCGTGACGCGGAATCCTTTCAACATGCCGCAGCGGTGCTGGATCGCATCGAGGAAGAGGGCAGCGCGCTGAACCCTTTCGATGGGATGACCGGAGCGGTCGAGTCCCACTGGGCGCAGCTCTTGGATCGGGGTGTCGCCCCAACGCCACTCGAACGGTATGCGCGCTGTCCGTTCCAATATTTTGCCTCGGATGTGCTGCGACTCGAGCCGAGCCGTAGGTCGATATCGCACCTACCGGATGCAGCGTTGGTGGGCACACTCTGTCACGCCGCCTTACGTCGGTGCTACGAACAACTGGTCCAGGCTGGGTGGCCGACTCAACAGGTCGCGAATGATCTAAGGGAACGGGCCATTTCTCAGTCGGTGGAACAGGCAGCAGCGGAACTCGAATCGCAACATCGGACCGGTCATTACCTGTTGTGGGAGCTGATAAAAGAGCAGATCGTGACGCTTATAGCGGGGGCGGTAGAGGCGGATGAAGCGGAGCAGACCGAGCATTCGTACCAACCCATTGCGTTTGAAGTGGATGGAGAAGGGGTGCTCCCCAACCTTCTCAACGGAGAATCGTTGAAGGTCCGTGGTCGGATCGATCGTCTTGATCGTGATCAGGATTCCGGCGCATTACGGGTCGTCGATTACAAATACAAACTTGGTTCGGCGATGAAACCGGAGGATCGTAACCTCACCCAGTCTGCAGTCCGCGGGTATCGACTGCAACCGCCGTTCTATAGTTGTCTCGCCGTTTCTGGACAGCCTACGGCAAAACATGTGCAGTTCCTGTTTCTTGCCCCCGAGTGGTCTAGGCCGATCAGTCGCTCGGTATTCGAGACGAAGCCGTGGGCATCGGAGACCGGGGGCTTGATCCAGCGCACGATCAAGACCGTGATCGACGGGATCAGGGGCGGGCGATTTTTTATCCTTCCGGACGGCTATTGTGACAGTTGTGAGTTTCACGTGATCTGCCGGAAAGAACATACGCCGACGTGGTGGAGGGTCTATCGTGCGTCCGAGCCGAAAGCGCTAAGGGTGTTGCGTATGCAGAAGATTAGCGATGAATAATGATTTCTTGATACCGGATCGTGAGGCCCGACAGTCGGCGGAGACGACCTTCGATCGCAACGTCGTGGTTGTCGCCGGCGCAGGGACGGGAAAGACGACGCTGCTCGTCAATCGTCTCGTCCATCTGCTGATGAAAGAACCGGATCCGGTTTCGATCACGCAGGTGGTGGCGCTGACGTTCACCAACAAGGCGGCGACCGAGATGAAAGTGCGACTGCGGGAACGGCTGACCGTTCTTGCCCATCCGCAACCTGATTCGATGCGAGTCACCGACGGAGGAGCTGTTTCGAGAAGGGATCTGCAAGAGCGATATGGCCTGAGCAGCGATAGGATTGCCACTCGTGCCCAAGCGGCATTGCGCGAATTGGAAAAGGCGCAGATCGGCACACTCCATAGTTTTGCGGCTCACCTCTTGCGACTCCACCCGCTGGAAAGCGGCGTCGACCCTGATTTCAAGGAAGATGATGGCCTACGCTTTGAAGAGCAGTTCACGGCGGCCTGGGATTGCTGGCTCGATCAGGAATTGAGTCGCAATGGCCAACACCATCCGGTCTGGCGATCAATCTTGTCATCGGCCACGCTCGATGCCGTCAGGTCGTTGGCCTGGTCCTTGTACAGTGAATCGATCGATCTCGACGCGGTGCAGCAACAACTTGCTTCAACGGCGATATCGCCGGCTCTGTCGGATTGGATCCAGCTCATGGGAGCACGGGCCGACCAGCTGTTGAGCGAGCATGACAGGCCGAAGCGCCGTAAGGTCGAGCAGATGCTGGCTGCTGCGGCTTCTGTGCTGAACCTTGTGGCAAGCAAGGGGTTGGCGGCTCGACAAGATGTGACAATCGAAGAACGAGCATGGCTCGACAAAGATCTTGGGAGTGCAGTGGCTGGATGGGAGAAGCATGATTTCAGAGAGGCGGGTGCCCTCATCGAGATCGCGCAACAACTCTTCACGGTCGACCATGCTTTTCTGAATGACCTCCTGCAACTTCTTATCCCGCTTGTGCGGAACATCCGAGAAACATTTGTTCTACAGGGCTGGCTGTCTTTTGATGGGTTGTTGGCGCGGGCGCGGAGGTTGCTCTTTGAACACCCGACCGTCCGTGAGCGGGTCAAACGAGAGTATCGAGCCTTGTTGGTCGATGAGTTTCAGGACACGGATCCGACGCAGTACGAAATTATCCTGGCGGTCTCAGAGCGTCAGGGAACGCAAGCGGCCCGCTGGCAGGCGATGGTCCTTGAACCGGGAAAGCTGTTTATCGTCGGAGACCCTAAACAGTCGATCTATGCCTTTCGGCGAGCCGACATCGAAGCCTTCGATCGAGTCGTGGAGAAGGTCCTGTCCGAGGGGGGCATCGCGCAGGCCTTGACGACGAACTTCCGCAGTGATGGCGCGGTTTTGGAGCCGGTCAATGAAACGTTCGATCGGCTCTTTGAGCGACGTCCACTCGTCCAACCGGCAAACGTGCGGTTGGAGGTACGCCCTCAGCGGAAGCCAACTTTAATCGAGCCGGGTGTTCGTCTCTGCGTGACGAGGCCGGATGGTGACGACGAACCGTTCGACGCGGCAGGCGCGACACGAGCTGAAAGCGAAGTGCTGGCTCGCTGGTTGGCTGAGGAGGTGTTCAGTCAACCCGTGGTGAAACCGGGCCACGTCGCGTTGCTGTTCAGGAAATTGACGCAGGCCGATGCCTACCTCGATGCATTGCGGCGGTACGAGATTCCCTATGTGATCGAAGGTGAAAAGCATTTCTACCGCCGCCAGGAAGTGATCGATCTGGTCAATCTCCTGCGTGTTTTGGACCACCCTCATGATGAAATTGCTATGACCGGACTCCTTCGTTCGCCACTCGGTGGACTGACGGATCGGGAACTCTATGAACTCAAAGAGGCTGGGCATTTCAACTATCTCTTGGCAGATAATCTGAGGACATGGCCTCATGTCCGCGCCGAAGCCGTGCGGCGACTGTATGAGCATCTCTTGTGGCTTCACCGAGCCATCCCCGTTGTGCCGCTGGCCGAAGCGCTTGATCTGGTGTTTGACCGATTGCCCATCCTTGATTTGGCCGCTGCGTCGCTCCATGGGGAACAGGCTGTGGCCAATCTTTTGAAAGTGAAGCAGACGGCTGCATCGCTCGCTGACCGACCGCACATGACACTGAGTGGATTCGTCGATCTGATGATCGCTCGACTTGAAGAACAGCCGGATGAGGCTGAAAGCCTGCTTGCCGAAGAGTCGCTCGAAGCGGTGCACGTGCTGACGATTCATAAGGCCAAGGGGTTGGAGTTTCCGATCGTCGTGCTGCCGGGTCTTCATCAGGGAAGTGGGCGGGAGCGGAGCGCGCCGCAGGTTTCGTACGATTGGTCGAGTGCAACCTATGGGCTCTCCCTCGGTCGGCATCGATCGCTTGGCTCGCTGCTGGTCCAACACAAGTTGCGGTTACGAGAAGACGCAGAACGGCGACGAGTGCTGTATGTTGGGATGACCAGAGCGAAAGAGATGTTACTCCTGTCCGGCGGGATTATTGCTCGGGCGGTCGGCGAGACAGTGTTCGAGTTGTTACGGAGCATCGGGACGGGAGAGATCGGAGACACCTCGACAGAGGCCTTGACCATCGGAGCCAGTAGGATACCGCAGCGTGTCGTCACGGCACCGGAACGAAAACGGCCCCGGCGACGCGTGGACAGAACAGTCGGTGTGACGGCGATCGACCCACAGGAGATCGTTCTTCTCTGGGAGATGAGGGCCGCCCGATGGAAGGAAATTGGCGAGAGAAAGCATCATCTGACGCCAACGGGTCTGGACAAGAGAGTGGACGTAGTCCGAGACGAGCCACTCGCGATTCGACAGGAGCCTGCGCTAGGACGGTTGGTCGGTGTGGTGGCCCATAGTCTGCTGGAACAATGGGACTTTTCACAGGACCCCTCTGGGTTATCTCTCCAGGTTGGCACCGTTCTTCGGTCGGTCCTTGGGCCTGACGAGCAAACCTACGCTGGAGCGGTCGAGGATTCCGTGCACGAGCTCCTTGCGACGTTCAGTCGATCAGAAGCCTATGCACGCTTGCGGTCATCTCAGATTCTCGGTCGTGAAGTTCCGTTCATCATACCGTGGGGGGATCGGCAGGTCATGGAAGGAGTCGTCGACCTCTTGTATCGGCTTGACGGAGACCTTTGGATTGCCGACTACAAGACGGATGGAGTCTCGGCCGATCAGGCAGCGGTTCGTGCCGAACGGTACCGACCACAAGGCGAAGTCTACAAGGCCGCTGTGAAACAGGTGCTGGGGACTGCACCGCGGTTCCATTGCCTTTTTCTGCGGTGTGGTGTTGCCATAGAATTGTAAGGCTTGTGGACTATCAACATGGCTCGACGAGAACCGATCTCTTCTGAAGCCTTTGCAGAGTTGGTCCAACAGGCCATCGCGGATCTCCCGCCTCCTTACGCCAAGCTCATGGAGTCCATTGCCGTGGTCGTAGAGGAAGAGCCGCCCGAGGACATCGTGCGAGATCTAGAGCTGGATGAGAAGGACGATTTACTGGGCCTCTATCAAGGCCAATCACTGGCAGATGATTCATTCTTCAGGCCGGGCGGTGAACCACCACCACGAATTTCCATCTATCGCGGGCCGATCCTTCGGATATGCGAGAGCCCAGAGGAAGTGGTGCAGGAAGTGTACGACACGGTGGTGCACGAACTCGGGCACCATGTCGGCCTGGATGATGACGAAATGCCGTACTAAAGAACCAGCATTGGTCAGAACTCTTAAGAGTACACGGGGTTCTGCCTTGCTCGCTGGTAGCCTAGGACGAGCATGATTATTCCGATCAACACCATAGGTAGGGAGAGAATCTGGCCCATGGTAACTGGTCCAAGAATGAAACCAAGATGCTGATCCGGTTCACGGAAGAGTTCCACGATCAGCCTGCTCATGCCATAGCCGGTGACGAAGGTCCAGAAGATCGTCCCAGGAGGAGTAGGGCGTCGATCGACCCACCACAAGACTGCGAACAGCACGAGACCTTCCAGCGTCGCCTCATACAATTGTGAGGGATGGCGGCAAACTGGACCTCCAGTCGGGAAGACCATACACCATCCCACGTCGGTTGACCGACCAAAGAGCTCGCCATTGATGAAATTCCCTATCCGACCGCACCCTAACCCGATCGGGGTAACGGAGGCAGCCAGGTCCGCGATCGTATAGGCAGGAATTCCCTGCCGGCGGCTAAACCATATTAGTGCGACAATTGTTCCGATGAGCCCGCCGTGGAAAGACATCCCTCCTTCCCAAACTGCGAGTAATTTCAGAGGGTTCTCAATGTAATATGAAAAATTGTAGAAGAGCGTGTACCCGATCCGCCCACCTAAGAACACGCCGAAAGCTGCGTAAACGACCATGTCGTAGACCTGGTCCTTCCTAATCTCCAACCCCTTGCGGGAGACCTTGTGTTGGATCAGGAAGTAGGCTGCTGTGAGGCCGATCAGGTACATCAGCCCATACCAGCGCAACTGAATCGGCCCCAACGAGACAATAATTGGATCGATGTTTGGATAGGAAATCGCGGCTAGGGAACCCATGGATCCTCGGTTAGGATTGTTCTCGGAGAAACATTGTTCGTATACTGAACAGTTGCATAAAGCCTCACTGATACGCGTTTTTCATGTGAGGTACCGAGCAGACTTGCCGACGGATCATACGGGGGCCAACTTGTCAATGCAAGCGTATCTAGGATTAAAGGAACATTAGGACGTGGTCCTGGGAAAACGTTGCCTACAGACGATTTCCAGTCATCGCAGAGCGATAGGTGTTGGATTTCTGAAACGACTGTGCCTCATTCTGTCGAGAAAAAGACACCCAATATTTGTCACTTCTCATCGACGTAGGTCGTCCCTTTGATTTTCCGAGGAAATCGTCTGCCGTTTGCCCGTGCTCACGCTGGCACAAAGCCTGCTGATACGTTCTGCATAGGAAGAACGATTGAAGGGTCTTCCGGCACATCACAACCATTACGAGGGAGGTTCACCATGTTGGAGCAGGGGAAGCATGTCGCCAAGGCAGCTGCATTCATCGCCGGTGGAGCCGTCATCGGAGCGGGATTAGGGCTCCTCTTCGCTCCACAGACTGGGTCTGATACGCGTCGGAATATTGGCCGGTATGCGCGGAAGGCGCAGGCGCAGACCAATCGGTGGGGGAGAGCCGTCAAGTCCGGTGTGAAGGTCGCGTTTGACCACAAGCCACCGATTGTCAACAATTGTGAAGAGCAGACCCCGCAACTTGCAGCGGCATTGAACTGATCCCCACCGAAGATCATCGGTGGCAGATCCACCCGTTGTATCCCTCCTCCGTCACGGCTGGATCTGCTATCGATGGTCCGCGGGAATCTGAATGCTGATGGCGCCAGTTAGATCATCTACCTGAGTGCCTCAACAAGGCACCTCCGCACTCCTCCTGTCGCTCTTGCCGTCCCACAATCATAGTATCCCAATCGTCGCATCGTGCGCAGAATCCTCGGGCGGGCTGTGAGCTGTGAAACCGTATATGTATCAGCGTGGAAGGTTCAGGAGGCCTTGAGAAGACTTTTTGAGCCAGGTTCGACCAATCTATCAACTTTGCCCCTTCCGCCACAAATCCGTCCTCGATGGCAGTCCCACCGCGTTGACTATTAATATGTATGGCTGAACTCTAGGCATGAGGCCGTTAGAAAATGGCTGTGAGGCCTGAGTCCCTATGCTAAAATCCGCCTTCTTGCCGGAGTGGCGGAATAGGCAGACGCAAGGGACTTAAAATCCCTCGGGCTCACAAGGCCCGTACCGGTTCGATCCCGGTCTCCGGCACCAAATACAATAGGTTGCATTGACTGGGGCTGTCCCTGGCAGGTGCGTGCCTCTGGAGATTGTGGCTTTTCTGTGGCTAAAACTAAGCCTCGGCGTTGGGTTCGTTCAACAGAATGGAGCTTAGCCAACTTCTTCAGTCCTTCGGATAGGTCGGCTTCGCTAACAATAGCATAACGCCTATACACGGCTTCGGTCTTATGTCCTGTAATCTTCATCGCGACTGAACGGGGTACTCCAGCTCGTTCCAAGTTCCGAACCGCCGTCCTTCGGAAGTCGTGTGGGATACGCTGAGGCACTCCAGCTTTCATACATGCTACTTTCCAAGCTCCATAGAAATCTTTGATCGGCTTGCCATGCCGATGGAATACCCATGGAATGATTGATCCAGTTTCAACCTGGATCGACATGGTCTTGTTCCACTCTTCCCTTAGCATGTCTGCCAGTTCTGGTAGGACCGAAAAAGGCAGAATTCGGGCTTCATCATTCTTCGTGGTGCCCGGCTCAAGTCGGACAGTGCCAGCCACAAAGTCCACTTGCCGCCATGTTAACGGTAAAATCTCACTCCGAGTTCTCCAGCCAGTAAGATAGGCAAAAGTAACGACTGGCTTAACCTCTGAGGGAAGATGAGATCGCACCGCCTCAAAATCATCCCGTTCAAAGAAACCTGTACGGGTGTTGTGAACGCTTAGCGTAGGAAAGGGAGGGCAGATCGCCTTTCCTGCTCGCTGTGCTAGGCGGAAAGACCGTCGGAGGATCGACAATTCGTACCGTATTGAAGCAGGAGCAATATCACCGGCTAATCGGGAGGCAATATAGCTATTGAGGCGGTCAAAGGTAATGTCATGCGCGAGGAAGGTACCGAAGAATAGCCGAAGAGGGTGGAGCCCCGTCCGCATTCTGCCAAGAGATTTCCGAGCATTTGCTCTATATTCCTGTTCTATGATGAGTGCCAGATCCTCAAATGTCGTTTTCTCCATGTCAGGACCATTTAGTTGTCCGGCACCCATCTCTGATAGACGTTTTCGTAGCAGTCTTACGGCGTCCATCCGAGCGGTAGAGCCCGAGGTTTCTCGGTATCTTTTCCCACGCCAATAATACTGCACCCACCAAACTAAACCCCGCTGAAACACCATACCCATGCCACGACGTTTCATCGAGCACCTCTCTTGAGCTTTGGTTTCTTCGGGACCAATTCCCCTTTATGGACTTGAACCAGCATTTTGACTAAACGGGCGAGGGGTTCGCCAATTCCTCGTTCCCCCCGTTCTGCTAGAGCGATCGCATTAGGAGTAATGCCAACTGCCTCGGCCAAGCCTGCCTGTGACAGCCCTAATTCCTCTCGGTGTTTCCGTAGTTCCTTGCCATCCATGACCGACTACTATATAACATAGTTATAGTTCACCGATCAAGATGCCTTCCTGTTGGCAAACCACCTTTCAGTGGCCTTCTCTGGGAAGAGGAGGACTTTCCGAGATGGTTGACTATGCGGTAACTTTTTCTTGTGCCGATAAAGCCACTTATCTGTAACGCCAAATCGGTTCGCCACTTCCTGGACCGTCAGATACCGCCCTTGATCCCCTATCGGCGGCGGCTCCGGATGTACCATTTTCCTCCACACCAGCGCCTTGAGCCGTTCTAGCTCACCCAGTAAAGAAGGACAACCATCCGGTTTACTCTGAGCAATTATCCGTTCCAAGCTGTCGAGAAGTTCGCGCATGTCACAACCTATTGAAATATATGAGTCTGACGGGTCGCTTTGGGAGATGTTTCATATCTCAGTGAAATCATTGAAAACGCCATTTTTATTTTTTGTTTCTTCTCATAAGGGAAGCTACAAACCTTCACCGTCCTATTGATTCACAGTTGATGCATTCAGACTTTCCTAGACATGTTCACGTTCGATCGCGTGTGCTCAGATAACCACTGAAGCACTGTCCCTAGGTGATATCGCCTCAGTCGGTCTTGCCCGATATGGGGAATCCCCTGTTTCCTAAGACGCCTTATCGTTGAGGGGCTATAGCCTAGGTAAGTTCTCAAGTCCGGTTCGTTCAGATAACGGTCCGTGTGTATTCTCTCCATGTTCGTCGCTGAACTCTTCATGTCATATCCTCCGGTTATGGCTAGGCTGACACCTTGACGCCCTGCCGGGGGGTATCCCCAAGAACCCTACAAGCGAATCGAAGTCAGACAATGTCGCTTACGGGAACCCAGGTCGATACCCCCCCCCGTAGAGCCGTCAGAAGTGTCAGTTATAAGCACTCCCTTTACGCTCATATCGTGCACTCCACTCATCCAACCAAGCCTGTGTGAGGTCGTAACCTCGAACAGATCCCGTTGAACGTGGAGCCAGGTCAAACGGTTTCAGGAAGGCTGCGAGCGATGGACCTGTCGTAATTCCCACGAAAGCAGGTTCCTCCTGCATCAAAACCAACAAGTCGCTGGTTGATATAAACAGGGAACTACGACCGGCTAATTGCTTTCTGACCAGTACAAGAAAGCCTTTTAGAAGACCTTCCTTCGTTCCCTTCACTGGTGCCCTCCGCTCCCAAACAGCCTCCAATCCCGCCATGAGTTGAGGCAGAATCCGTTCTCCATCCGGTCGCTCTTGGTCAGCAGCCGTGGCGATAAGGACCAAGGACTCGGCAAGATCCTGAAACCGATCATCATACCCTTCGAGTGATTGGAGGCCGTGCTGATCTGCAATCAATTTGTCATACGTCTCTCGTAAGGCTTCCTGATTGCCCTGAGCCCACTGTTCAAGCCGTTGTCGGATCGGTTCCGTGATCGCCTCCAATTTACGGGTGCGCAATCGCTTAAGGCGAGTTGCTGAGCGTTGCATGTGAATGTGAAACGAGCGGCTTTCCAGGGTATCAGCAATGTCCTCAATCCCCGCCAGAGCCTTAGGTCGATAGACGGCAAACGATTCAGGGTCATACTGTCCACTAGAGGATTGACGCAGGCGTTCTACGTGGCCATCCTTTTCAACCCCGGCATTCAGTACGGACAGCAGCGTGCCGAAGTTCTCTTTGTCATGATCACGTAACCGTTCTGCTTCATCGATCAGAAACACCACGTACTTGCTTCGAAACAGGACAGCAGCTGTGGGTGCAGTGAGGATTGGTGGCTTACCCTTGGCAAGGTGGCGGATCACCTTGAGCAGCGTCGTTTTCCCACATTGAGGGGTCGGAGACTGAATATGAACATAGCCGCAATAATCAAAGCACTCATAGGTGTAAGTATTGGCAATCCATACGGCCAGGAGCATGCTCAACTCACGATGAGCGAGTTCGACATACTCACGAATAAGGGCCGCGATTCGGTCCAACAGATCGGCCAACAGCATAGTTTGAGTCGCGTTTCGGGATGCAACGTCAGCGAGTGGTGCGGTCATGTGCTTTCTCCTTGGTTAAAGTATGTGCGTCATAGTTCGTAATGTACGTGAATCGAGAGAAATGCGAGATGAGTTAACGCACTTGTATTGCCCCACCCATTAAGGGTGCGTCAGATGCTTATGAGGATGGAGGGTAATTCTGTGTGACTAGCGGCGATTCTTGCGGGTAGGCTTCGAAGTAAGTGACATCGTTCGTACCACCCTCGGCTTGACTTCGTGAAGGGTAGATTTGTGGTTCTTCATCCGTGCTTCTAATTCTTTGTCTGTTAAAGCTACGCCTCCATCTCTATAGTGTTTTCGCAGTGTGGCATAAGTTTCTTCGATCAAGCTGGGAGTCACTTTCACGTTTGGTTGAAGTGCCTGAAGATGATCTAGCGTCGAGAGTAGATAGCACGTCACATGATGTCGACCGCCACGCCCCTTCAAAATATCGATAAATCCCTCCTGTACCAGCTGATCGTATTCTTGGACACTAATATCCCTACTTGAATATCCCCACCGCTCCTTAAAAGCATTAAAGGCATGTTCGACGGCAGGTGCGACTCTCTGAACCGTCCCATCAGACCACGTCCTATAGTTGGCACTTTCAATCTTCCACTGCACAGCTTTTCTCAATCGATCGTGTAGGGAAAAGTAGGCATCAAGAAACCTAAATGATTTCCAGGTTGCTTCGTTAGCCCGTGCGGTAGGCATCCAGCCGTGTTTCTCTTTCAAGGCGGGAAATAACGCTGGTGGACGCCCACTCTTTGGTAACGTTCCCTCTTTCCTCCTGGAAACTTTCAACAGACCAACCGTGATTCCTTCCGCCCAGGCTGCAACCAATCTGCAGCACCATTCCTCCAATTCAGGGTTTGAAAACATGAACCCTTCATACCCCGTTCTGAAGAGGTACCATCGTTGGATCATGGGCCATACTACTGGATGGGCTAACGCCAACGGCTCATTACTGAAGGCACGCTCCAATGTCCCCAAGGCAGCATCACTGCCTTCCTCCAACAGCGTTTTTAAAAACGTTCGAATGGCCGAATCAGTATCAGCAGTACCGCCAAAAGGATCGGGGCTGATTACCTGAAGTTCGTCGAGACTTTTCCCTTTGGAAAACTCAACTGCAGCCTGATATACCGCAGCGGGAATGGGATCCCCTGCTTTTCTCTGAGGTAACGTACGACTTGAATCTGGCCTATTTCGTTTTCTGCCCTGCGTGTCACGTTTCATGCCCATCGAAACATAAGCCCTTTCACTGTTCCTTCAAAGCCATCGACGCTAACAACGCCGCCTCATACGCAGAGTCCATCGAGTCAGTAGGTCACAACATCCTCTCCAAAGCTGGCACAGTCAACAGCATCTTCCCTGTTATACTTTAATACGTGCCTTTAAAGAAGCTTTCCAAACCCCGTCCTGTGGCCATGCAAATCTATCGCATTGACCATGACAAATCCCATACCCATTCTTGGCAGGTCACCATTCAACGGCGAGGCCGAGTGTATCACCGACATTTCACAGATTCGATCTACGGAGGGAAGTCGAAGGCCCTCAATGCTGCCAAGGTCTATCGGGATAGTCTGCTCAAGTGTCTTCGACCGCTGACCCGGCCTGAATACTGCCGGATCAGGAAGAAGAATAACCGTTCCGGCATTTCAGGGGTGACGAGAATCGATCTCATGGAAACAAGCCGCGGGCGGGGTTATCGCCGACAATATTGGCTAGCACAATGGCCCATCGGCAATGGTAAGTCTAGAAAGAAGAAGTTTTCTATTCAGCGATATGGAGAACGTGGAGCCTTCCAGCGGGCACTACGTGCGCGACGAGAAGCGCTAAAGCGACTTGCCCGGATAGGCTAGCCTCAGTGGGTATCTACCCTGTCTACCAGTGCTTGAACCGTCGCTGGGGCATTGCCCTCTGCTCGGTTATTCACCAGTACATAGGCCGATTTCGCTTGTTTGATCGATTGTTGGATGAGTGCAACCGTGTCTTTTCCCTCTCGGCACTCGCCCAAGAGGGCTCAGATATGTCGGTATTCTAATTCCCTTCTTGCTAGGTTTGCTCGGAGGTCGTGATTCTTCCAGTAGCTCTTGCACCCGTTCCCATGTCTCAATCCGCTCAAAGTGTTCCAAGTCGGCCTCGCGAAGGTTCGGACTCCAGCTTGAAACAGGCTTGTTGCGTGTACCTGCTGGTGGGTTCAGCCAGCGAAGTTGGAAGTACCAGTTACCAGACCAGTTGGTACCGATGGTGTGAACAACACCAATGAGACCAGCAGGATTGCCAAATCTAGAAACAGTCAGACGGAGGTAGGTGTCTTTGACAATGTCGGCACGAGAGAGCAAAGACATAACCACTGGCTACTTTGGTCTCCATCTAAGTTAAATAGCGTGACAATAATTAATGGACTTCGGAGGATTCTTGCGGATTGATGCTTTCTCTCTTACAATACCTTCACTACCTTTCATTCAATTAAAAAGCCTTCGCCGCATGGGACGAACCACTAAAGCAATTTTGTTATTACCGATCTTTTTCCTGGTTGCGCTTTCCTGTACATCTCCTTCAAAGAGAAATCTTGTTGAGTTCGTGTTGGAAGATGGTAGTAAAGTCCATTGCGCCGAGCCTCCTCCAGATGTCGTTGCAAGAGGCATTAAGGTCAATGCGGAAGTTGCAGCCGAAAAAATTGGCAACCTGTTGAAGGGAACGGGTGGGGTTGATGTTGACATAGAACGGATTAGGCAGGAACTACCTTCCGACGTAGCTGCATTTGAAGCAATTGAGTTTAGAATTTGTCTCCAATATGGAAATCGTGTTTTGACCAAGGAAGAATACAGAGCATTCACAGATAGGATTCTCCCGACAATAAAGCAAAGCACCTCGGAGAATCTGGTCTCACAACTGACTGTTGAAGGTGTCGACGATCCTTTCGGTCTCATACCACAGACGAACCAACCTCTACCACCAATAGCTACAAAGCTTGCCAAGATTAGAGTACAGAATATAGGACAGAGACGAGTCTTCTATGTTGGAGTTACTGTAGTTGAAATGAATGGTCATCCCCTCAACAACCCGTGCCAACTTGCGGTGTCAACTATGGATACCGTCTTCATCAATCCTAAAGCTCCTCTTCCAAAAGTTTCTGCGGATCTTAATCCTGGCGAAGACGTGTATTTTGATGCTGTCATAGAATGTAATGGGAATTCATGCCCCAAAGGGGCATTTGCAATCCCGTGTGTATACAACGGTCGAATAATGTTTTGGCACCCTGTCAAAAATAATGAGGCCTCTCAATTAAAGGAGCTAACGGTAAGAGTATTCGGTGATTCGTCAACCACAGTGGCAACAACATTTAGAGTAAGAAAGCTAGGATCGGGTGGCTATTTGTCATTACACGCTATATAAGTAATGGGCCGTATGACCGCCTCTAACTAATTGCCTTGGTGATTTTCCACGCCCTCCTATCTGTTCTATTCCTTGTTGTCCTACATACTCCCTCCGTTGAAGCTACTGACTTCCTCTTCACAGGCAAAGTCGTTGCTGTCTTGGACGGTGACACGATCGAAGTCTTACATAACGGGAAAGCTGAACGTATCCGCTTAAACGGCATCGACTGTCCAGAAAAGAAACAAGCATTCGGACAGAAGGCCAAACAGTTTACATCTTCCCTGACCTTCGGGAAGACTGTTATGGTCGTGCCGCGTGAGAAAGACCGATACAAGCGCATAGTCGGCGA
The DNA here is from genome assembly GCA_965223625.1 of Nitrospira sp. Taxonomy (GTDB): domain Bacteria; phylum Nitrospirota; class Nitrospiria; order Nitrospirales; family Nitrospiraceae; genus Nitrospira_D. The sequence continues at coordinate 3,321,566 of OZ245008.1, read as the reverse complement.
TGTGTTCCTGCCCAATGGGGTGAACGTGAGTTATGAGCTGGTGAGAGCTGGCCTAGCGTGGTGGTATCGAAAATACTCGGATGATGTCTTACTTGCAGTCTTGGAGTTGGAAGCGCAATTAGAGAGGAAAGGATTGTGGATTGATCTTAGCCCCATCCCGCCGTGGGAGTGGAGGAAACCGAAGCGGGGCAAGTGAGTATCGCTATTACAATCCAACTCCTATGGTGCAGTGTAAGATTGAGTCTTAGTGAATACCCAAACTGAGGGTGTGCGTACCACTCCCAACTTGCACCCAGCCAAAGAACCCTCCTAGAATGAGCTTTGCTGCGAGGCTGCGATGCCTTCTGTGCACCATTCCTGCCGTCGCTTTCCCACTCAATGTACCGTCACAGACTTGGCACGCCCCTCCCAAAAACATCGGACGATTTGGTACCTCGTGTTGTCACTCATCTATTGCTCGTTGTTGATGCCAGTCTCGTCTTTCGCATGGACTTACTACCTTCAGCAGGATTTGGGAGTACAAGGGCTTGTTCATCTTTGCAGGTACAGCAATGGCAAGGCTTATACGGTCAATGCGACCGAGCTTTGCCCTCTATCAATCGAAGACAGTGCGCCTGGTTTTGGTCAAGGCCAAGGTTTCCTTCAGGGAGAGTATCGGGACGGAATGACAAAGGTATGTGTCTATGACGTGCTTGGAGAAAAGAGGGCGATTCGATTACCGAGTACAGCCTTGTGTCCGCTTAATTCGACATTCTAGAGGCATGCTACGACGAGGCCATAGATCAGTATCGCAATCAATGCTACCCTGGGAGTGGCGGAAAAAAGGAATAGCTGGAGATGCGCGATAATGGAGAAATTTTGCGAAACCATGCTTAGCTGCACAACAACTTCTCGACTACTCCGCATTGCTACTATTATGACGGTTATGGTTAGCGGCTGTTCGCAGGTGCCCGTTGCATACACAATCTCGACAGGGTCGCATGTTCATTTGACGGATGAAGAGCTAGCGGAGCGGCAAAAAAACCCGAGTCGCAGGTATGTCGTGTGGGGTAATCACCAAGCTGCTACGAATAGCGCCATACAAGTCATTCAACGGGCTGGCAAATCTGTTGTGGAACGGGCCCGTCTACGAACCATTTTCGACGAGCAGAAAATCATCTTAACTCACAGCTCTGACGACGACGCAACTCTATTAAAGGTAGGTGAACTTGTCGGTGCGGATGTCGTTGTATTTGTGGAAACGACAGAGAGGGCTGAAAGCTTCACACCGAGTACGAGCACCATGCAAAACCTAGCGTTACGACTAGAAGCCGCTGACGCTATCGGCAAAGGCCGTGACCCACTCTGGATGAAGATGCAGAACCAGCAGCAACAGATACGGGCGTATCGTCCTGGTGTAACGGCCCGCGCGGTAAGGGTGGAGACCGGCGAAATTGTATGGAGTGGTAGCTCAATACTGAGTCAGGGAGTTAGTGATCCTGAGCTTGCTTACCCTGGTCTTGCCGAAGCCGCAATTCTTCGTGCCGTTTGCCCAATAGAACGAGGTGCGAAATGGGTAGAAGGTGCGAGCGATGGTTCTCGCCAACCGTGGGGATGTATTGAATAAGTAGTGAACCCTGGTTCGCAAGACGTGTCCTCTTCTACCGCAGAGCATGGCCCTCCTTTTCTCCTGGTGCTACAATTCCAATACGGGACCCGAACCGATGACGGGGGCAGGGTCCGCCCGTTAAGTGGGTGGGGGGAGGTATGGGATGGAATACCAGTAAGCGAGCAGATTTTGTTGAGCAATGTTGGCAGATGGCTAGTGGCTATTTGATAGGAGTGTTGCCAACTGACTCTGTTCTCTTTACCCAACACGAAGCTTGGATCCACGCTTCGAGTGTTTACCAAACAGCCACAGTTGCGCCACAGCTTCTAATTTCACCTTAAGTCTCAGTTGGTTACGAAGGGCAAGTGGATTGTAAATCCCTTCGGACAAGGATGTGACTGCACTTCGATCCTACGCTTTGGGAGTGCAAAGATCCCCTTGATCGGTGTATAGATGTGAAAGCTAGTGTGGCTATTATGTGGCCAAACCATCGAGAGAGTAGGGGTACTATCGGTCATCTATTCAGTCCTCCGGTCCCCATACATCGTCATATTCCTGAAGTTCATGTAGATAGCTCTCGATAGTTTCGGAGTCATGATCGAGCTTAAAATCCCTCGGGCTCACAAGGCCCGTACCGGTTCGATCCCGGTCTCCGGCACCAGGTTCAGCAGGTAAAGTCGAGTCAACAAAGACTCGTCTGGTTTTTTGACCTTCAACGTATCGAAAGAGGGATTCATGATTGGCAAGAAAGGAATAGTGATCATAGCAAGCGCGGTTCTAGGGATTGCAGCCTTTATAGGGGGGGCATGGATCGCGACTGCGCCACCGGACAACGTAGAACCTTGGAAGGAGAAGCAATGTAACGAATACGTGGAGGAGTTGGACGCGCTCAATCGGTACAAAATGTTCTGGTCGTTTGTTCAACAACGCCTCGCGTTTAACGACTGTTTGAAAAAGGCGGATGAAAGCGGCCAGAATCCGTAGGTCTGACGAGCGCCGATGGTCCCGGTTTCCCATGCAGTGGACCGATCCGTTGTATGTTTCAGACACTCACGCTCCAGAACTTCGGAAATTCATCGATGGTAATAGTCTTGCGGTGGCGCTCTCGCTGCTGGTCCTGTTCCAATGGCTGGGTGAGGCACCTGGTTATGCCGAGTGGCTCTTGGTCGACGCCAATGCCAAGGCGACAGTCTATATCGATGCTGAGACCATAGCCCGAAACGGTAACTTGCTCAGCGTCTGGGTCTTAGATGACCTGAAGACGGCTCATACGAGAGGGTCGAGTAGATATCTGTCTTCTCGCGCTCAGGAAGAGCACGATTGCGTCAATGAGCGCTTTCGGCTGCTGGCTTTGGAGAACTTCTCGGGGAATATGGGCACCGGCGACGTCGTCTATAGAAGCGCGAGCGAATCAAACTGGACGTCCATCCCCCGAGGAACATTGGCACAATCAGTGTGGAAGGCTGTGTGCGGGAAGAAGTGATAGAGCATGGAAATAAGGGTGCGACTGATTCACAGTGATGCGCTTTCCTGTCCACACCTCCAACATTTCGAAAATTGGCTTTCGTGATGTTCTCCACATCCGGCGCAGACCCAGGCATCAGGGTTTGACGGCTGTGAGATCAACTCTTCGTCGAGTACTTGTCGTGCCCGATAGGCATCCTCGTCTTGGATGACCCACAGTTCCGGGAAAATCTCCGCAAAGGGAATCTCTCCGGCCAAACCAGATAAACGCTGATTCTTGATCATGCACCGGATGCCGGCCTGTTCAAGCCGCTCCTTGCGCATCTCGACCTCGATCAAATTCTGAGAGACGAAGACTTTTCTCATGGAAGGTGAATTTTAGTACTTGATAAGTCGGCCACGGTGGGATCGGTCCAGTCAATGCAGGTCATTTCTTGAGGAAGCGTTTTTCTACCAGGTCGTGCGGCACCACGTTCCTCTCATCTGTGGCGCGAATACCGGCTTCGATTTTCCTCCTGACGAAAATCTCGTACAAGATATCGTCCCAGGTCGCCTTCTCAGGCGACTTCATCATCATTTCCAATGCTTGTTCCTCGACTGTGGCAAGGTGCTCTCGCAATCTCTGAGAATGAAGTGTAGGCTTCGCTAGACGGAGAGTCAAGAATTGGGAGCGTCAACACGGCCAATGACCATCAAATGGCGAGTCGGGATATGGGGAAAAGTTATGACAAAGTCAAGAATCGATCTTGCTAATGGGCCAGACTTCCTGGCCGGTCTGATGGCAGTATTTTCCATCGAATGCCTGGTAAATTCTCTTTTGCTGGTGGGTTCAGCGTGATGCTTCGCGAGACTTCACGCTTAAGACAGCGGAGGGTAGCTCAGGCGCGAAGGGAAAAAGCTGGAAAAGGATACTGACTAATCTGTCGAAATCTGGCAACCGGGCGAGGCGCAATTAGGGCCGAACAAACATACTTGTGGTTTGACGTGTGATGGGAGTCAGGGGATGACTCTTGAGCCACCTTCTTACTTAGGGAAGGTCTGATTAATTCACCGTTTCAGTCAGAAATTTGTTCCCCCAGTGATGTGCAGCGGCTATCCGATAAGAATCCGCTGAGCCGGGAGGCGTTTTATAGGGCGCCCCCCCCCCCGCTAGCCCACTGCAGCCCTGTGGGGCTACGCCCGCTATGTTCCCGCCAACAAACGGCGTCGCGCCAGATACAGATTCGTTAACCCGCAGGTGACAAAGAGCCAATTCGTATTCTTCACACGCCCTCGGTAGCGGACCTTGGTCCACCCAAAAACGCGCTTCATCACCCCAAACACATGCTCGACCTTGGCCCGCACCTTCGACTTGGTCCGATTCCGAGCCCGCTCCACCTCACTCAGCGGTCGATGCCGATGGGCTTTTGCTTGGATGAAACTCTTCGCGTCAGGAGCCTGTTGCCAGATCACCTCACGTGGTCCACTGTAGGCAGCATCGCCCCAGACTCGCGTCTCATTGCCGTGCAGGAGCTCCGGTAACGCTTGGCTGTCATGCACATTCGCCGCGGTCGCGGCTACTGAATGAATCAGCTTGGCCCGGCTGTCGACACCCACATGCGCCTTCATGCCGAAGTACCACTGGTTGCCCTTCTTCGTCTGGCGCATCTCTGGATCCCGCACCTTCTGGCGATTCTTCGTCGAACTGGGGGCACTGATAATGGTGGCATCCACGATGGTGCCTCGGCGGACGGTCACCCCCTGCGCCGCCAGATACGTGCCGATCCTCGTAAAGAGCTGCTTCCCCAACTCGTGGGCCTCCAGCAGATGCCGAAATTTACAGATCGTCGTCTCATCCGGCACGGGTTCGCGGCCCAGATCAATGCCGACAAACTGCCGCATGGCGCGTGAGTCATACAGCGCTTCCTCTACCGCCGGGTCCGACAGGTTGAACCACTGTTGCAGACAATGCAGGCGCAGCATGCGTTCGATCCCGATCGGCGGACGCCCTGGTCCCTCCGCCTTGGGATACATGGGCTCGATCGCCGCCACCAGGTCCGCCCACGGCACAACGCGGTTCATTTCGTCGAGAAACCGTTCCCGACGGGTGGGTTTCCGATACGGCTCCAAGCTGGCATCGGCAAAGGTCTGTTGCTTCATGGCGGGCCTCCCATTTGGTGCTTCGCCATCCCTAGCATGAATCAGGAACGGAATAAATCAGACCTTCCCTAGATTGAAGTAGTCGCACGACCTGCAGAGGAGATCGAAACAATCTCGGGGGAAAACAGAGGATAAGAGGGCGTCGTCTACGATCCGCAGCGATCAAGCCGTTCTAGCGCGGCGAGTCCCGTATCTGATCACCACGTCATCGCGACGTCATGGGATCACGGAGAGTACGACCCGATTCCATCCGATGGGACCGGGGCCTGGCGCGCGGATCAGTCCTGGAAGGTCCATGTCGGGCTCATACGAGCCGTCGGGTTGTTGGACGAGAACGGGTTGATCTACCACGTTGAGCATCGGGCGGTCATTCAAGCTGTTTCCGATGCCCACGGTGAAGAGCCGGTCATCAGTATCGGCAGCTCGACGGCGGTAACATTCGATGAGATATTGCACGGCCTGTCCCTTATCCTGCATCCCCATGAGGTGATGAAAGCGATCGCCCTTGGTCCAGCGCAGGCCACGGGCTTCGATGGCTTGTGTGAGAGCCTCTAGTGAGTATCGTTCATCCTCCACAACGAAAGGCTCATCATAGTGGCGCTGCATGGCCAGTTCTGCTTCCGGCCGAGAAAGTCCTGTCAGCATGACAACTTCATCGATGGACATGTCGCCATACCCTCTCAGTTCCACCCCGAGTTCTTGTTCAATCTCTTTCAAGGCGCGGCGAAGTACGGAATAGGAGGCGCCTAGTTCGACAAGAACATACTGGTCATGGATGGTTGCCGCGGCAAGCTTGAACGGGAAGTAGGCCGATGGAATGACCACTGCGCCGCCGTTCTCCACGATAAACGGATGCTCATTGCAGAGGCGAGTCCGCAGGGGCTCAATCTCCGCCTGTGTCTTACTTGAGACAACGACAATGGGGATCGAGCGGGCACGAAGCTCATCCAACGCTGCTCGGGCGGCCTCGAACGAATAGGTTGAACTGTCGAGGAGGGTACCGTCCAAATCTGTGAAGACGACGATGGTCCTTGGGTCCTTTGATACGTGCGGTCGAATCATCATTTCTCCAGATACACCCTGCACCGAGCGCAGACGGTTCAATCCTAAACGAACCCAACGGCGCGCGAAAGCGGGTCCGGGGATTCTTTTTTCAGAATATCAAGGGGGGGGATGATCCATCCATGACGACACAACAATTCATAAAATTCCATCTGGGATTCATCCCTCATCTGTGCCATGCTGGGGCCCTATCTGGCCGTGGCGGAAGCGACGTTGTGATAACGAAGCGATCGCCGCGTTGAACTCGGGAGGAGCGCCATTATGTCGGATTTCTTTCAGAACGGGGTGGTGAGTGTTCTCCATCGCCTCGGTTCACCCAACGTCGAACAGTTGGAGCGGGAACTCGAACAGTATCGCCATGTCAATCCGATCGCCTTGGTCTTACCGTGTCTCTATTCGGAACTCGAAGGTCCGGCCCTTTCCGGAATCGTTGATGAACTGAAGCGGGTCAAATACCTGAACGAGATCGTCGTCGCGCTCGGTCATGCGTCGGCCCTGGAGTTTCGGCGTGCGAAAGATTATTTCAAGGTCCTCCCGCAACATGTGCGTCTTGTCTGGGTAGATGGTGCTCCGGTACAGGACATCCTCAAGACGTTGGTCGAACGAGAGGTCGATGTCGGATTGCCCGGGAAGGGGCAATCCTGCTGGCTCGCGTTCGGGTATGTACTCGCCCGCCAGCAGAGTCAGGTCATTGTATTGCATGATTGCGATATTGTGAGTTACCACCGTGAATATCTTGCCCGTCTCTGTTATCCGCTCGGCAACCCAAATCTCGGCTATGAATTTTGTAAGGGCTATTACAGCCGCGTCACGAACCAGCTGCACGGTCGGGTTACCAGGTTGTTCGTCACCCCGCTCATACGCTCTTTGCAGCAACTCGTCGGGAACCGCCCCCTCTTGACCTTTCTTGATAGTTTTCGTTATCCCCTCGCTGGGGAATTTGCGATGGTTCGCGATCTCGCCTGGGTCAATCGTATTCCAGGAGATTGGGGATTGGAAATTGGTATCCTGGCGGAAGTGTACCGCAACTGTGCATTGCGCCGTGTGTGTCAGGCGGATATCGCCGACGCGTACGAGCACAAACATCAAGCGCTGTCTTCGGACGATCCTGAAAAGGGATTGCTCAAGATGACCGTCGATATCGCGAAGTCCCTGTTCCGGCATCTTGCCAGTGAAGGGTTGGTGCTCGGTGATCCGGAGCTCAAGACCTTGCGGGCCACCTATCTTCGCATTGCCGAGGAGGCCATCCGTCGGTATGAAGACGGTGCGGCCATCAACAGCCTGAAATTCGACCGACACGCGGAAAGGACTGCCGTGGAGACCTTTCTTAAAGGCATCAAGCTCGCATCGGAGGTCTTTCAGAAAGATCCGTTAGGAGTACCGATGATTTCAAACTGGAGTCGCGTGGCCGCAGCGGTTCCGGATGTCTTCGATCGTCTCGTGCGAGCCGTGGAGGAGGATCATCAGTGGGACCCGACGAAAGAACCACGACAAGCCCCGAAGTGAGCAAACCACCCGTCGCCTTGACGGCGGAAACCGAAGCTTCCCTCGATGCGATCGGCAGCGTCGAGGTACTCGTCGGCATTCCGAGTTACAACAACGCCGACACCATCGAGCACGTGGTTCGTGCCGTGAGTGTGGGACTGGCGAAGTATTTTCCCGAGCATCGAGCGGTGTTGGTCAATTCAGACGGTGGGTCGACGGATGGGACTTCTGAGGCGGTTTCGAGGGCCGTGGTCGATTACGACGCGTTGCTCATCCGTGATCAGCAGAGCCAGCTTCAGAAGATCATTACCCCCTATCATGGGATTCCCGGTAAGGGGAGTGCGTTTCGCACAATTTTCGAGATTGCGCGGCGGCTGAACGCCAAAGCTTGCGCCGTCGTCGATTCGGACCTGCGGAGCATCACACCTGAGTGGGTCGAGCTGTTGTTGCGGCCGATTCTCGACGACCACTTCGACTATGTTGCCCCCTATTATCTCCGCCATAAGTATGACGGCACGATTACGAACAGTATCGTGTATCCCCTCACCAGGACTCTCTATGGGCAACGGATTAGGCAGCCGATCGGGGGTGATTTTGGATTTGCCGGACATTTGTCCGAACATTACCTGGATCAACACGTCTGGGAGTCTGATGTCGCACGGTTTGGGATTGATATCTGGATGACGACGGAAGCCATCGCGAGCGGCGCCCGGGTCTGCCAGAGTTTTCTGGGGGCCAAGATTCATAATCCCAAGGATCCGGCCGCAGATTTGGCCGGCATGCTCATGCAGGTGTTGGGAGCGGTCTTTGCCTTGATGGAGTCGCACCATAGTGTCTGGTCGGCGGTGCAAGGGTCGAATGCCGTCAAATTGTTCGGCTTTCAATACGAGGTTGGCGTTGAACCGGTCAACGTCAACGTGGAACGCATGATCGCCGTGTTTCAACAGGGATTGGCGGACCTCGCGCCGATTTGGGAGCAGGCACTGGGCAAGGAAATTGTGGCGGAACTGATGACCGCCGGAGCGACCGCGGCATCAGATTTTCGAATCTCCGATGATCTGTGGGTTCGTGTGGTATTTGAGGCTGCACTGGCGTACCGTGAACATCGCATGGCCCGCGAGCACTTGCTGAAAGCCTTGACACCTCTCTATCTTGGGCGAACAGCGACCTTTGTGTTAGAAACGCAAGCCCTCACGACAAAAGAAGCTGAAGGACGGGTGGAACAATTATGTGAGGCGTTCGAATCGAAAAAATCTTACTTGGTCGAACGGTGGAACCCTGAGCCGCACGCATGAAGGTGATTGCCGGCGGTGATTGCGGTGATTATGGGGGGAGGTGAGTATGGTGACAGACTTTTTCCAAACTGCGCTACTCGCGCCATTGGAACAATTGGGCCGTCAGGTTTTGGCGGTGTTGCCGAATGTGTTGGCCATGATGATCATCATCGGGGTGGGTTTTCTGGTGGCCCGAGCGTTGGGCCATGTCGTCGAACGGTTGTTGCGGGTGGTGCGTCTTGACCATCTGTGCGATCGACTCGAAATCAACGCCGCTCTCTTGCGTGGGGGCGTGAAGGCCGATCCCTCTTATATCATCGGCCAGACCGTCTATTGGGCCGTCGTAGCCTTTTCTGTTATCGCCGGTTTGGGTGCGCTGAACCTTCAGCCGATCAACCAGTTTGCGAATTCACTCTTAGCGTACATTCCCCATGTGTTGGTCGCGGGGCTGATATTGGTCAGCGGATACCTGCTCTCCAATTTCATCGCACAGGGCGTGTTGATTGCGGGAGTGAATGCCGGGCTTCCACCGGCACGGTTGTTTGCCAACATGTCGCGGTGGGGGATTCAACTTTTTGCGCTGGCGATGGCGGCGGAGGAATTGGGGATCGCGGCAAGCGTGGTGCTGGTGGGATTCGGGATTGCCTTCGGAGGAATTGTGTTTGCCACCTGCTTGGCGTTCGGACTTGGGGCCAAGGATTTAGCCAAGGACTATCTCGAGCGGACGTTCTGGAATCGAGGGCGGGATCGCGCCCCGGACGATCTGCGACACCTATGATGATCGGGGTGCTCTTCTTACTTTGGCTGGTGGGGGCGATTGGGTGCACGCAGAGCGGAGAAGGAACGGATCGTGCGCCGACCGTTTTGGTTTTTAAGCATGGGAAACTATCCGGTGATGGTCGGGTGCTGTCCGGTCTGCTCAGGGATTTTGAACGACAGCATGAAGGTGTCACGGTTCGAGAAGAGCTCTTACCGTCCGATTCGGATCGACAACATCAGTACTATGCCATGAATCTGGACGGAGGAAAGGCTCCGTTCGATTTGCTCGGGATCGACACGATTTGGGCGCAGGAATTTGCCAAGGCCGGATGGATTGCTCCCTTGGAGGGACTCCTCACTCCGGATGAGCAGATGGAGTTCTTCCCTGGACCGATTGAGGCTGCGACCTTCAACGGGCGCCTCTATGCGGTGCCTTGGTATGTCGATGCGGGGGTCCTCTACTACCGGCGTGATTTGTTGGACCATCATGGCCTTGAGCCCCCGCGCACGTGGCGCGATCTTGTCAACATGGCCAAGCTGGTGCTGGATGCGGAGCGGAATTCCGATTTGGCCGGATTCGTGTGGCAGGGGAAACAATATGAAGGACTGATGTGTGTCACGCTGGAGGTGCTCCGGAGCAATGGGACGGATCTCTGGAACGGAGATCGTGACCGTGCCGAAGAGGCTCTGCGGTTCTTGCGGGAGACCATCTCGACGCATGGGATCACCCCTCTGTCCACCAGCATGGCAGACGAAGAATCAACTCGTTGGATATTCGGTGAGGGGCACGCGCTGTTCATGCGAAATTGGCCCTATGCGTGGTCCCTGCTGCAGCAGGAGGGCTCGCCGGTTCGCGGTAAAGTTGGTGTCGTTTCGCTCCCAGCCTTTTCCGGATATGCCAGTGCGCCGGTCCTCGGAGGCTGGATGCTCGCTATCCCGAACAGTTCCGCCCATCGAGAAGTAGTGGGCGAGTTGATCAAGTTCTTGACCTCTCCAGACACTCAACGCAAGGTCGCGGTGGAGTTGGGGTATAACCCGGTCCGGCGGACCCTCTATGCTGATGAGTCGTTGCTGGAGGTGCGTCCTCTCTTGAAGGATCTTTATCCAATCCTGTTGGAGGCCAGACCGCGTCCCGTCACGCCATATTATCTTCTCATTTCTCAGGCAATACAGCCGGAAGTCAGCGCAGCGGTCGTTGGACGGAAGTCGCCCAAAGAGGCGCTTGATGCCATCAGGCGCCGAGTCGAACAGATCATGGGTAAGCAACGCGCAACGGCAGAACAATCATGAGTGATCAACTGTTCGCAGAGATGAAGAGGGTAGCTAGATGACTCGCCTTTCTGAGCGCGCATGGGGCTATGTGTTCGCCGGTCCAGCTTTTGTGCTGGTGGGCCTGATCGCACTTGCTCCGATTGCAGCGGCTTTGTGGCTCAGCCTGCGTCAGCAATTGCCGATCTTTGGAATCGACGAATTCGTCGGCGTCCAGAACTATCTCCAATTGTGGGAAGACGACCGGTTTTGGGCCGCCTGCGGGACGACGCTGTATTTCACGGCTCTGTCCGTGTCGGCCGAATTGCTCTTGGGATTCGGCTTTGCCCTATTGTTGAACCGTCTGTCGGACGGAGCAGGCAAGGGACTGCGGTGGGCGCATGTCATGATCATTCTTCCCTGGGCGATTCCAACCGTGGTGTCCGCCCAGATCTGGGCCTGGCTCTACCAACCGGACTACGGCTTGCTCAATTATGTGCTCTCTTTGGCCGGCCTGACCGAAGGGCACATCGATTGGCTGGCGGATCCTGATTGGGCGATCCATGCGGCTGTCGTGATGGATGTGTGGAAAACCACGCCGTTCGCGGCGCTGCTGCTGCTGGCTGGATTGAAGACCGTGCCGCAGGAACTCTACGCGGCTGCGCGAGTTGATGGGGCGGGAGCGTGGGAACAATTTCGTCGGATTACGTTGCCGATGTTGATGCCCGTCGTCGTCATCGTGCTCGTCTTTCGCACGATGGATGCGGTCCGGGTGTTTGATGCGGTCTTTGTGCTCACGGGTGGAGGCCCCGGCAACAGCACTGAGACGCTGTCGATCTATGCCTATAAGACGTTGTTCCAAACCTTGCAGTTTGGATATGGATCCGCCCTGGCCACAGCCATGTTTATCCTAGCCGCGCTCCTTTCGATGCTGTACCTGGCGCTGCTCCGACGGCATGTGCAGGGGAGTGCCTGATGCCTCATCATGACGATCAGGCCGGGTCAACAATGATGAACTGGCTTCGTACTCGTAGCCTTACGACAGGTGTTCTTCTTGTTGTCGGGTTGTTTTGTCTCGGACCGGTGCTCTGGCAGGCAGTCACATCCGTCAAGCCCGATCAGGATCTCGTGCGCCTGCCCCCTCTCTTCCCCGATCGTGTGACGAGCGTGCATTATGATCGGGTGCTGCTCAAGTCGTCGCTGCCGCGGTCGCTCGCAAACAGCGTGATTGTGGCCGCCAGCGCGACGGTGACCGCCATTGTGGTCGGTGCATTCTGTGCCTTTGCACTCGCACGGCTCCCGATTGCCGGCAAGTCGGTCATACTAGGGGTGGCGCTCGTGACATCGATGTTCCCGCCTATCGCGGTCATCAGCCCCTTGTACCTCCTGATGCGGGAGTTGGGGTTGAGGGATACCCTCGTTGCGGTCGGACTGACCCATGCGGTCTACTCCCTCCCGCTCGCCGTGTGGCTGTTGACAAGCTTCTTTCAGCAGCTTCCCAAGGAGCTCTACCAGGCTGCTCGTATCGACGGCTGCACCCCGTTGCAGGCCTTGCTGACCGTGATGTTCCCTCTTGCCCGTCCCGGGATCGCCGTTGCGGCGCTCTTGGTCTTCATCTTTTCATGGAACGAGTTCATGTTCGCCCTGACCCTGACGGCGAGCGACACGACTCGCACTGCGCCGGTAGCGGTCGCCCTGTTCCCAGGATTGTATGAAATTCCTTGGGGCGACTTGGCCGCTGCGTCTCTGGTGGTGACTCTCCCAGTCGCCGGTCTCGCGTTAGTATTTCAACGCCATATCATTGCCGGGCTGACGGCGGGCAGTGTGAAAGGATAAGGCGATGGCTGAGGTCACGATCGAGCTGATCGAAAAACGTATCGGACAAAAAACCATTCTTCCTCCGCTCACGTTAACGGTGCATGACGGTGAGTTCTTCGTGCTCGTGGGCCCTTCCGGCTGCGGGAAATCCACACTACTGAATCTCCTCGCCGGCCTCGACCAACCGACCGCCGGTCGTATCTTGTTCGACGGCAGCGACGTGACCGACTTGGAACCCCGCGAGCGTGACGTGGCATTGGTGTTTCAAAGCTACGCACTGTACCCCCACATGACCGTGCGTGAAAATATGGCGTTCCCACTGACCGTTGTCCCCCGTGCCAAGCGCCTGGATCGAAAGCGCATCGAGGAAGAAGTGCAACGCGTGGCAGGGATCCTGGGACTGGCGGCGATGCTCGATCGGCGTCCACGGGAGCTCTCCGGCGGTCAACGGCAACGGGTCGCCTTGGGGCGGGCTCTTATCAGGAAGCCGAGGCTGTTTCTATTGGACGAACCGCTGTCGAATCTTGATGCGCAGTTGCGCGCTTCCATGCGCGCGGAGTTGCTCCGGCTCCACAAGGAACTCAAGGTCACGACGATCTACGTGACCCACGATCAAACGGAAGCCATGACTCTGGGCGACCGACTGGCGGCGCTCAACCAGGGACGGGTTCAGCAGATCGGACGGCCTCATGACATCTATGCCGCTCCCGCCAATCTCTTCGTGGCAGGCTTCATGGGGTATCCACCCATGAACTTGCTCTCGGCTCGGCTAGGAATCGACGGCATCCAAGCTGGACCGTTACATCTCACGAAGACGCCCGATACGCCGCCGGTTGACCAAGAGCAGGCTGTGACCGTAGGCCTCAGACCAGAGGACATGATTGTGGGGCCGGCGAATGATTCTAGAGACGACGGGGCAGGATTCGGCGTTGTTCGCCTCACCGAACCTTCAGGCCCGACTTTGTGGGTCACGGTTGAGCTCCAAGACCACAACGAGGCGATCACGATCATCGGTTCTGCACAGGCTGGGTTTACCCCGAAGATTGGGGATCGGGTCGCGGTCTCGGCACCACGCGCGATTCTTCATCTGTTCGATTCCGAGACTGGGCGGCGACTGGAGGCTGCCTAAAATCTGGAGTTCCGTGAGACGTCGCACTGGAATCAGACGACGAGTCGCGAAGCAGGTTGTGCATGGCCATCCCGTTGCGGAGTCGGTTCTGGTGATCACGATTTCAACGTAATGTCCGGTATTCGTCCAGTACCCTCATGTCGTAGGGGCGGAGAATGGTATGGCTGGCAATCTCTTGACGTGGATCGGCATTGTCCTCTGTCTCAGTCAATCGGCCATGATGTCGGGCTTAAATCTTGCGGTGTTCAGCCTTGGTCGGCTGCGTCTGGAGGCGGAAGCGGCAAGCGGAAATTACGACGCGCAAAAAGTCCTGCGGCTGCGCGAGCACCCCAATGATATCCTAGCCACGATTCTCTGGAGCAACGTCGGCATCAATGTGCTCCTTACGCTGCTCTCGAACTCGGTGATGGCCGGCGTCACCGCATTCCTATTTTCGACCTTTTTCATCACGATCTTCGGAGAAATCATCCCACAGGCGTACTTTTCCCGCCGGGCGGTCAGGATGGCGGCTCTCTTCTCGAAATGGCTGCAGATGTACCGTGCGATCTTGTTCCCGGTCGTCAAACCATCGGCCCTGCTCTTGGATGTGTGGTTGGGAAAGGAGGCGATCGCCTACCTACGGGAGGCGGAGATCAAAGAGCTGCTTCGCCGTCATATGGAGAACGAAAAGTCGGAAGTGGGTCGTATCGAAGCCATCGGCGCGCTCAATTTCTTGACCATCGACGATATTCCGGTGGATCAGGAAGGAGTGCCGGTTGATCCGACCAGTATCATCCGACTTCCTGTTCGTGATGGGATCCCGATATTTCCAGATTTTGAGAGAGTACCGGACGACCCCTTCCTTCGGCAGGTCAATGCGTCGGATAAGGCGTGGGTCGTCATCACTGACGAAAACAACGAACCCTCCTGCATCATGGACGCCGACGGGTTTCTGCGCCATACCTTCTTTCTCGGGCAGCATACGGACCCCCATGCCTATTGCCATCGGCCTGTGATCGTCCGGAATCGAGACGAACCGCTCGGCAAGGTTCTGGCACAACTCACCTACGATCCGGACTCGCCCGGTGACCATATCATCAGCTATGACACGGTGCTTCTATGGGTGGAACAACCGCGTTTGATCACTGGTGCGGACCTGTTGGGGCGGTTATTGCGAGGGATTGTCCAGCGATCGCGAAAAAATCAAGGTGGCTGATGTCGATGGTCTCACAACCGTTGATGGTCGTGCAGCCGTCACACCAGGAGATGGGCGAAGACGGTCGCCAGCCCGAGGAAACTGAAAAATCCGACGACGTCTGTCACGGTGGTCAAGATGATCGATGACGATTGGGCCGGATCCTGATTCAGCGATTTCAGAACGATGGGAATGACGGCACCGGAGAGTCCCGCGATGCACATCGACGTGACCATAGAGATCCCGATCACCATCGTCAGCCCCGGAGAACGACTCCACCAGTAGACTGCCGCGCAGGTCGTCGCCGTGACGGCGATTCCGTTGAGCAGCGCGACGCCGAATTCTTTCGTGGTGACTCGAAACCACTGAGACGGCCTGATGTCACGAAGGGCGAGTCCACGCATGACGACCGCCAACGACTGCGCGCCGGTGTTGCCGGATTGACCGGCCACGACCGGGAGTAGAACGGCCAGGGCCGTGAATTGTGCGATGACGTTCTCGAACATGCCGACGACGAATGCAGCAAGGAACGCCGTCACCAGATTGACCTGCAACCACCCTAACCGTTTCCGAACCGAAAATAACAAAGGGGAAAGAGCCCGTTCATCCTTGCTGGCGCCGACCATCGTTTGCAAGTCTGCGGTGGCGTCCTCCTGGCTCGCCTTGACGATATCCTCGTTCTTGATCACCCCCAGCAGGCGTCCATCGAGATCCACGACGGGAATCGTCAGTAACCGCCGTCCGGCGAAGAGGTCGACGATTTCTTCGCGATTCTCCATGGGGTGAATAGTCGGCACATCACGCCGCATGATGGACTGTAATCGTTCTGCGGGGTTGAGCAGCAGCAGGTCCCGAACCGAAAACATGCCGACCAGATACCGGCGGCGGTCGATGACGTAGATGTCATGCAGGTCTTTGGGCGCCCTGATCCGTACCTGCTTCACGGCTTCTTCGACCGTGAGCTCTTCGGACAACGCGAATACTCCCGCATCCATCAGACTGCCGACCGATTCGGCTGGATACTCCATGAACAGGCGAATCTCTTTCGCGAGCGGGCGGGCGAGCCGCCGGATGATCGCATTCCGTCGGTCTCGTTCCAATCGCGCCAGCAGTCCTGCCGCGTCTCCGGGCGATGTGGCGCGCACGACCAGAATTCCCAGCTCCTCGGGCAGTGCTCCCAAGGTTTCCGCCGCGACGGCAGGATTCATGGACGACAGGAGAACCGCGATGGAATCCGGAGGAATTGATTCAATCAGCCGGACGATCTCGCCGATCTCGAAGGATTCCAGAAGCGGTCCAGCCTCTGCAGGGTGGTCGATGATGAACGTTTCATGGAGTTTCCTGGGAAGCGACATCGGTTTCCTTGCCCTCCTTCGGGAGCGTTGGCCTCTGTTCCGAGACACTTGTATCAACCACCTGGGCGAGATCGGTCATGATATGGAGACCGATCATGGCGTAAGCCTCCCACATCTGCACCAAGGCTTGCGGCAGCGGCCTCGCCGTCGGTTTTACCTCGTGTTGCGTTTCGACGCGACGCAAGGTTCTGTAGCGCAGCGCGCCGAGAAAATGGCCTTGTCGATCGACGACCGGCAAGGTGTGATAGAGACGCCAGTGAGGGTTTTGAAGTAATTCACCCTCGGTCGCCTCTGCCGCGACTGTTGCAATGCGCCCATTCATGATTGTGGCGGTGAGTTGGTCCGGGGACGCGGCCAGGAGTTCCTTCGTGGTTACCAAGCCGGCAAGGACTCCATCCCGCTTGACGACATAGTGATAGTACGTCGCGTGGGTTGCGTCGCGTTTGATACGTTGCAACGCAGCCGAGACGGTAACGTCGGGCGGTAGAATCGCCACCCGGGGGTCAGCAAGACTCGCGGCGGTCCCATCGGGATAGGCCAGGCTCAGCCGAAGGCTCGGCCCCACAGATTCATCGAGACGAGCAAAGACCTCCTTCTGGACAGAGGGGGTACATTGCCGCAAGATCCCGACGGCCGGGGCGGTTGGAAGCAGAGTCACGACGTCGGCCGTCTTATCCAGGGCAAGATGTTCGAGAATCCGAGCTGCCTGCAACGGCGAGACATGTTCAAGTACGGCAGCGACGTCCTGTGGAGAATACGGCGCCATCATCGTGGCGACATCCGCCGCAGGCCACGTTTCGAGCTGCCTGGAGACTTCCAGTGGATGGGATTTGAGATAGGCCAGGGTCAATCGGGATTCTGCGTCCATGGTCAGGCGGATTTCTCGATCGTCGCACTTGATTCCTGGAACCGTGATGCGGGGATGAAGACTCGACCTTCCGGCGTCTCCAGCACGATCGCGATGGGAGTCAAGGCAACGATCGTTCCATGGACATCGCCGACGCGAATCGTTTGCCCGACTCGAAAGAGCGGCTGGAGATAGTGGGAGGCGATCAGGTTGGCCACGGTGACACGTGCGCCCAGTCCAAAAGACAGGGCCGCTCCTGCGATGAGACCTCCGAAGCCGATCATAATCGTACTGTTTAGGAGGGTGGTGTCGATCCCCAGCTCATTGACCGCCGTCACAAACACGACGAGAATCGCGGCGACATAGAACGTTTGTGCCACGATGGTACCTTGAGAAATCCCGGCAGACGCGCAAGCTAAGCTGATCAGGTCTTTGGTGTAGCTTGCCGCCAGCATCCCCAGTACGATAATGGAGATGGCAAGTCCCACCTTGGGAAGGTAGCGGGCGAGGTCGGTCAATGTGGCCGAGACAGTTGGGAGGCCGAGTATGTCGGTGGCTGTGATCCCGAAGAGGAGGAAGATCAACCAGAAGACCAGCAGGCCGAGGATATCGGATCCGGTTTTTGTGGAGCCGCCTTTGGTGAAAAGGGTTTGCAGAGGGGTTTTGGCGAGCAACCGATCCAGGCCGACCAGTTTCATCAGACCTGCCATGGCGGCACCGACCATGCGAGCCAGCAGGTAGCCTGCCAGCACCAGAAGAAGTGCGCCGAGGAGCTTGGGGACATACGAGATGGTGAGAGATAGAGTCGATTCCGCGGACTCTTGTAACGTCTCCAACCAGTCTTTCAGGATCATGCGCTCTCCTTAGCTATGTGTTGAACGAGGACGGCTTTTGTCGGATGAGAGACCGCGACCGCATCACCGCGACCGACTCACCCTGATCGTAGGTCGTAGATGCCAACTTAGTAAATACGATGGACAACCTACATCAGCCAAGGTCAGGATGATTTGTGCTCCTGCTTCCCGTCGAGACGCAGCACAGCGATCGATCGAGCCTCCATTTCGTACTGCTCCCCCCCTTTGAAGGCACTGACCTGCTTCCCGTTCTCTCCTGGGAGTGCGGTATCCAGCACCGGGTGCCAGCGGATCCCTCGTTTGTGGGCCGGCAGGGTGAAGGCCAGCGGAGTGTGATGAGCATTGAGGAGCACCAAGAGCGTGTCGTCCACGATCGGGCGCCCTTTTTGGTCAGTCTCGGCGATGGCATCACCGGCGAGTCGAAGGGCGAGGGATTTCGAGTAGCCTGCGTTCCAGTCCTCGTCGGTCATCTCTTTACCGTCAGGCCGAAACCACGAAAGGTCTTTGACTTCGGACCCCCGGATGTGGCGCCCCTGGAAGAACCGACGTCGGCGAAGGACCGGGTGTTTCTTTCGAAATGTGATGAGGTCTTTGAGGAATGCGAGGAAATCCTGCTGTGCGCGACTGAAATCCCAGTCAACCCAGCTGATCTCGTTGTCCTGACAGTAGGCGTTGTTGTTTCCGTTTTGCGTCCGTCCCATTTCGTCGCCCCCACAGAGCATGGGAACGCCCTGAGACAGGAAGAGCAAGGTCAAGAAGTTCCGCTTCTGGCGTTCACGCAGGGCGATAATCGCAGGATCGGTACTTGGACCTTCGACGCCGCAATTCCAGCTGTCATTGTCGTTGGTACCGTCCTGGTCGTTCTCACCATTGGCTTCGTTATGCTTGCCGTTGTACGACACGAGGTCATGGAGGGTGAACCCGTCGTGGGCGGTGATGAAATTGATGCTGGCAAAGGGGCGGCGCCCGTTCGTGCTGTAGAGGTCGCTGCTGCCGGTCAGGCGATAGGCGAGCTCCGCCATCTGGCCACCATCGCCTTTCACGTATTTACGGATCGTGTCCCGATATTTACCGTTCCATTCAGCCCAGCCCACAGGGAAATTGCCGACTTGATACCCTCCTTCCCCAACGTCCCAGGGCTCCGCGATCAGTTTGGTCTGGGAAAGGATGGGATCTTGATGCAAGATGTCGAAGAAGGCGCTCAGTCGGTCCACGGCATGGAGTTCCCTGGCAAGGGTGGAGGCCAGGTCGAACCGGAACCCATCCACATGCATTTCCGTGACCCAATACCGCAAACTGTCCATGATGAGCTGAAGCGTTCGTGGGTGCGAGACATTGAGCGTGTTACCGCATCCCGTGTAGTCCATGTAATAGCGTCTGTCGTCGACCAATCGGTAATAGGCGGCATTGTCGATCCCTCTGAACGAGAGTGTGGGGCCGAGCTGGTTGCCCTCAGCTGTGTGGTTGTAGACGACGTCCAAGATGACTTCGATACCTGCGCTGTGCAACGTCTTCACCATCGTTTTGAACTCACGGACGCCCCGTCCGCGCAGCGGCGAGACGGTGTAGCGGATATCTGGGGCGAAAAACCCGATAGTGTTATAGCCCCAATAATTCATTAAGCCGCGATCCGCCAGGTGCTTGTCGCGGACGAAGTGATGGACCGGTAACAACTCGACGGCAGTGACGCCTAGCTCCAGGAGGTGGTCGATGACCGCCGGGTTGGTCAAGCCGGAATAGGTGCCTCGTATGTGATCCGGTACGTCTGGGTGACGTGCCGTGAACCCCTTGACGTGAATTTCTGAAATGACTGTCTTGTCCCATGGAGTTTTCAGCAACCGATCGCCGCCCCAGGTGAAGGCCTGATCGATGACGACAGACTTGGGAATATTGGAGGCATTATTTCTGGTGTCAAAGGAAAGATCCGCCTTGGGGTCGCCGATCCGGTAACCGAACATGGCGTCCGACCACTCGATGGTTCCCGCGATGGCCTTGGCGTATGGATCGATCAAGAGCTTGTGGTGGTTGAAACGATGCCCTTCTTGGGGAGCGTAGGGTCCGTGCACGCGATACCCATAGTGTTGGCCAGGCCAAAGCCCCGGGATATAAACGTGCCAGACTTGGTCGGTCTGTTCTTCAAGACGGATACGATGGGATTCCTCCGTCGCTTCCGGTCCATCGAACAGACAGAGCTCAACCGCCGTGGCGTGCTCTGAAAAAATGGCGAAGTTCACCCCTTCGCCATCCCATGTGGCCCCCAGTGGGTACGGTTTCCCTGGCCAGACTCTCATCCTCTCCTCCATTTGAAATTGACTTTTCATCATTGGTCCATTTTATAGAATGGCCGGATTGTACCAAACCCGATACAAAAATACTTGCTGGGCTTGGTTACGGCCGATGAATTCTGCACAATAGGCCGGAGGAGGGCAAGATGAATATGACGATGATGCCGAACGAGAAGTGGTCGCTCGATATCGGAGCCACGCCGACAACAGGAGATGCGGTGAAATTCCGAGTCTGGGCACCTTACGCCAAGTCCGTTGCCCTGAAACTGGTTGACCAGGATCGAATCATGGTGCCGATGCAACGAGACGAACAGGGGTATTTTGAAACCGTTGTGACCGGAGTCGCCCCGCGAGCCCGCTATCGATATGTATTGGATGGAGGGAAAGAACGGCCTGATCCTGCCTCTCGCTTTCAACCTGATGGGGTCCACGGCCCTTCCGTCGTGGTTGATCCGACCTCATTTCGTTGGACGGATATCGGCTGGAAAGGGATGGCATTGGACGAATTCATCATCTATGAGTTGCACGTTGGGACCTTCACAAAAGAAGGGACCTTCGAGGCGATCATTCCGCACCTGCCCTATCTCAGGGACACGGTCGGAATCACGGCGATCGAACTCATGCCGGTCGCGGAATTTCCTGGTCGGCGCAATTGGGGCTACGATGGAGTCCATCCCTTCGCCCCGCAGTCGAGTTACGGAGGGCCTCAGGGTATGAAGCGGCTCGTCGATGCCTGCCATGCAGCCGGACTCGCCGTGATTCTTGATGTCGTGTACAACCACTTGGGCCCCGAAGGGAACTATCTCGGCGACTACGGTCCCTATTTTACGGACCGATACAGAACCCCGTGGGGATCGGCGATCAATTATGATGGGCCGGATAGCGACGAAGTCAGGCAATACGTCGTCGACAACGCGTTGTATTGGGTGACGGAGTATCACATCGATGGGCTCAGACTGGACGCCATTCACGGCATCTTCGACTTTAGTGCGCAGCATGTCCTCAAGGACGTCGCGTCTGCCGTCCATAATCAGGCTCAACGTCTGGGGCGACAGGTGAACGTGATCGCTGAGAGTGATTTGAACGACACGCGGGTGATCGATCCTCCATCGGTCGGGGGATATGGACTCGACGGCCAGTGGAACGACGATTTTCACCATGCTCTTCGCGTCGTCGTTGCAGGCGAGCAGAAGGGGTACTATGGGGATTTTCACGGGCTCACTGATCTGGCTGCGGCAGTTCGTAACGGATTCGTCTACAGCGCTCGTTACTCGGCCTACCGGCGTCGCCGACATGGGAACTCATCCCGGCACTGCCGTCCGTCCCAGTTGGTGGTGTTTTCGCAGAATCACGATCAGATCGGCAACCGCGCGGTCGGTGATCGATTGAGCACGCAGCTGCCCTGGGACGCGCTCAAAGTAATCCGAGCGCTTGTCTTACTGTCTCCCAATATCCCGTTGCTCTTCATGGGAGAGGAATATGGGGAAACGGCGCCGTTCCAGTATTTCATCGAACACGGCGACCCCGATTTGATCGAAGCGGTCAGGCAAGGCCGCCGCCGAGAATTTGCGCACTTCGGCTGGAATCCGGAAGACATTCCGGACCCCCAAGACTCGGCGACCTTCGAGCGAAGTCGGCTGAATCGGGAACGACTTGACGATCGACAAACAGCCTTGCTGCGATGGAGCCAAGCCCTGATCCGTCTCAGGAAAAAGGAACCGTCATTGGGTGCCGGAGACGGCACGATTCGGAGCCATCGGGTTTGGGTGTTCGATGACGAACAGGTGCTGGTGGTGCATCGTTGGACCAGAGACAACGCTGCTTCACTGGTGGTGTGTGGGTTCAATCGGTCACCCGTTACGGTACGATTGGTCGAGCCGCAAGGCGTATGGGTGCGGCGTCTTGACTCCATGGAGAAGGAATTCGGTGGGAGTGGTCAAGGTTCGGTACCGACGCAGCTTTCTGTCTCACCTGAAGGAACGTCTGTATCGATTCCAACCTACGGGGCGGCCGTATTTGTGGCGCCCTAATCCAGAACGACTCATGACGCCGAGCGCTGAGTCTGCTCGGGTGGGATCTTCTAATGTGAGGAGGTAGGCATGGTGGATTCGTATGTGACGAGTTTCATTGAACGATGGGTGGAATGGTCCACGACGTCGGGTTTGCGGGTCCTGATCATCGCTGTTGTGATGGTGGTGGGACTCGCCGTCGTCAAACGGGCGATGGATCGATTTCAGAAAGTATATGAAGGCACGTTGCCGACTGAAGCACAGATCAAGCGGGCCACCACCCTGACTCATGTGATTCGTGACGTGGGCCGTGTGGTGATTCTTGCCATGGGGAGCATGATGATTATGTCGGAGATCGGAGTCGATCTGAAGCCGATCTTGGCGGCGGCAGGTCTCGGGGGATTGGCCATCGGCTTCGGTGCCCAAAGTTTGGTAAAAGATGTGATCACCGGCTTTTTTATCCTGCTCGAAGATTCCATCCGAGTCGGTGATGTCGTGGAGATCGCTGGGGTCGGAGGGGTGGTCGAGGAGGTGAAACTCAGGACCGTAACGCTGCGCGATCTGTCGGGAAACGTCCATGTGGTGCCGAACGGGGTCATCGATAAGGTCAAGAACATGACCAAGGTCTATGCCTTCTACCTCTTCGAAGTCGGGATTGCGTACCGAGAGGATGTTGACGAAGTCATGGCGGTTCTGCGTGACATCGCGGAGGAGCTGCGGCGAGATGCGCAGTTTGCCGAGGATATTCTGGAACCGTTGGAAATGTTGGGAGTGGATCAATTCGCAGATTCGGCCGTGATCATCAAGTGCCGGATCAAGACTCGTCCGATCAAACAATGGCGAGTGGGGCGCGAGATGAATCGTCGGATCAAGAAGACCTTCGATGCGAAGGGGATCGAAATCCCGTTCCCGCATCAAACGATCTACTGGGGTGAGCCGAAACAGGGGACGCCGCCTCCGCTGTATGTCGCAGGGTTGCAACACACCCAGCCGGCCTCACATTGAAAGGGGTTCGCGTGGCGGGGAAAGCGAGGGGAGAGTCGCATCGTGAGCCGACCTCCGACCAGGAACCGCATCGGCATCGTACATCTGGGGAAGCCGCGTGGGTCAGGTGGTCTGATGAGCAACTCCTCGACTTACGATTCTGCGACCTCGACCTGACCCTGGAGCGAAGTCCGATCACCGACCAAATAGCGCAATTATCTCGAGAATTGGGCGAGCGAGGCCTCCTCTTCCGCCCGCATTTCTGGCTCTCCAACGAGTGGTTCACTCCGGATGGAGTTCCCGGCATTGCCGTTCCCTTTTACCTCGCCCACCCGCGGCTGGCCAAACTGGAACTGGCGCAGATGTTGGAAGTGGAAGGGGGCACGCCGGAACAGTGCATGCGCATTCTTCGGCACGAGGCCGGCCATGCGTTAGAAAACGCCTATGGTATTCGTCGGCGTCGGGATCGGCAAACGATATTTGGAAGGTCGACCCAACCCTATCCCAAGTTCTATACACCGAAACCCTACAGCAAGAGCTACGTCCTCCATTTGGATATGTGGTACGCGCAAAGCCATCCGGATGAAGACTTTGCGGAGACCTTTGCGGTGTGGCTGAATCCCCAGTCGCTGTGGCGGGAGCGGTATGCGGATTGGCCGGCGCTCAAAAAGTTGGAATACATGGATCGGTTGATGGCCTCGTTGGTCGATGCACGGCCCTTGGTGACGACTAAACAACGTGTGGATTCGCTGCCTCGGCTTCGGCGGACCTTGCGGAAACACTACGAGCACAAGCATGCACACTATGGGACGCCCCACCCGACGTTTTATGACCGCGACTTGCGGCGGATCTTTTCTTTCGCGCCGGAGCATCGGGCCAACCTCTCGGCGGTGCAATTTCTCACGCGTATTCGCCGTGACGTGTGTCGGGAGGTGGCGGCCTGGACGGGAGAGTATCAATACACAATCGACCGTGTGTTTGAGGATATCGTCACGCGCTGTCGCGAGCAGCGTCTCCGGCTGGCCATTCCGGAGGGGAAGGCCACACTCGATATCACCATTCTCCTGACGGTGCAAACGATGAACTATCTGCACAGCGGCCATCATCGGGTGGCGTTATGAAACCATTACGCGTGCTCGTCCTGGTCCACGAAGACCTTGTTCCGCCGGACACAGTCGAGGGGGTGGATCTCAGCACGGTTGAATGGAGGACGGAATACGAAGTCGTCAACACGCTCCGAGAGATGGGACATGAGGTGCGTCCGCTCGGTGTCCAACACGAGCTCGCCGTCATCCGGCAAGCGGTGGATGATTGGAAACCTCACATTGCATTCAATCTGCTGGAGGAATTCAGCGGGGTGGCCATCTATGATCAGAACGTGGTGTCGTACCTCGAATTGCTCAAGGTGCCGTACACGGGCTGTAATCCAAGGGGATTGATGTTGGCCCGTGATAAAGGTTTGGCCAAGAAGATTCTCTATTACCACCTTATTCCCATCCCGGGATTCATCACCGTGCCGTTAGGTCGTTCAGTCAAGCGGCCCAAAGAGCTGGCATTCCCGTTGATTGTGAAGTCCGTCTCGGAGGAGGCGTCTCTGGGCATTTCCCAGGCCTCGATCGTGGACGATGACGACAAGTTGCAAGAACGGGTCAGGTTCATCCACCAGAGCCTCGGTACGGGTGCGTTAGTGGAACGGTACATCGAAGGACGCGAACTGTATGTCGGTGTGACGGGCAATCATCGGCTGCACGTGTTTCCCCTATGGGAACTCGATATGAGCCGATTACCGGAGGAAGCGAGAAAGATCGCCACCGCACGGGTGAAGTGGAACCGAGGCTACCAGCAGAAATACGGCCTCAGATCCAACGCAGCGGGAGATCTCACAGAAGCTCAGCGGCAGACTTTTCAAGACCTCGCCAAACGGGTCTTCCGTAGCCTGGGACTCAGCGGGTATGCGAGGATTGATTTTCGACTTGACCCGGCGGGACAGGTCTATGTGCTCGAAGCGAACCCGAACCCGCATATTGCGACGGTCGAGGATTTTGCATCTTCAGCCGTCGGCGCGGGCCTTCCTTACTCCGCGCTGCTGCAAAGAATCCTCGACCTGGGTCTGCGGTGGCGTCCGCACGTCACACCGTCCGACAGAACGACCCCGGTTCCGAGCCGGGTGGGCGAAGGACAGGACCGCGTCACCCCGCCTTGAAGTACAGGACTGATAGGGGAGGGAGGGTCAGGACGATCGAATTCGGAAAACCGTGAGCGGCCATCGGCTCAGCCATCACGCCGCCCCCGTTGCCCACATTGCTCCCGCCATAGGTTTCCGCGTCGCTGTTCAAGAGCTCCCGATAGTACGCTAGGGAAGGGACGCCGATTCGGTATCCATGGCGTGGCACCGGTGTGAAGTTGCACACGCAAACGAGTTGATCATTGGGATCTTTCGCTCTGCGAAGAAAGGAGATGACGGAGTTTTCCGTGTCGTTGATGTCGATCCACTGGAATCCCGTCCAATCGTAATCGACTTCGTAGAGAGCGGGCTCGGTCCGATACAGCCAATTGAGGTCATGGACAAACCGCTGCAAACCCAGGTGCGGCTCTTGCTGGCAGAGATGCCACTGAAGACTGTCGTCATGATTCCATTCCCACCACTGACCGAACTCGCTACCCATGAACAGCATATTCTTGCCGGGATGGCCGTACATGTAGCCATAGAGGGCACGCAGATTGGCGAAGCGCTGCCAGTTGTCTCCAGGCATCTTATCGAGCAAGGCCTTCTTTCCATGCACCACTTCATCGTGGGACAGCACGAGGACGAAGTTTTCATGGAAGGCATAGAGCAAGCCGAATGTAATTTGATTCTGGTGGTATTTGCGATGAATGGAGTCCTTTTCGAAATAGTCCAACATGTCGTGCATCCAGCCCATGTTCCATTTGAAGGTAAACCCCAATCCGCCTGTATAGGTCGGCTTCGACACTCCGGGCCAGGCCGTCGACTCTTCGGCAATCGTGACGGCGCCGGGATGTTCCTGGTGGACGAGCACGTTCAATTCTTTGAGGAAGGAGACCGCCGCTAAGTTTTCGTTCCCCCCAAACTGGTTGGGAATCCATTCGCCGGCTTTCCTTCCATAGTCCAGGTACAACATCGAGGCGACCGCGTCTACACGAAGACCGTCGATGTGATACTTGTCCAACCAGAAGAGCGCGCTGTTCTGCAGAAAATTTTTCACTTCCACGCGGCTGTAGTTGAAGATACGGCTTTTCCATTCCGGATGATAGCCGAGGCGCTGGTCTTCGTGGTCGTACAGATGCGTCCCGTCGAACCAGGCCAAGCCATGGGGATCGTCGGGAAAGTGTGCCGGCGCCCAATCGACGATGATGCCGATTCCTGCTTGATGGGCCGCATCGACGAACGCCATGAAATCTTTCGGCGAGCCGAACCGACTGGTGGCCGCAAAGTAGCCGGTGGCCTGGTAACCCCACGATCCGTCGAATGGATGTTCGGTGACCGGCATCAGTTCAATATGGGTGTAGCCCATGTATTTGACATAGTGAATGAGTTTGTCCGCCAGTTCCTGATAGGTCAGCCAGCGGTTCTCCTCTTCGGGCACCCGCATCCAGGATCCCAGATGCACCTCGTAGATGGACATGGGCGCGGTCAGCGGATCACGGGTGGCACGGGCGTCCATCCACGCCCGGTCGTTCCATCGGTAGCCGGAAAGATTGTGCACGATGGATGCTGTGCGAGGACGCAGTTCAGCCGAGAATGCGTAGGGGTCGGCTTTGGTGAAGGGTGCAGTGGTATGGTGAGAGCGGATTTCGTACTTGTAAATCGTTCCTTCAGGAATGTCTGGAATGAACAGTTCCCAGAGGCCGGTTGATCCACGCCCGACCATCTGATGGCAGCGACCGTCCCATTGATTAAAGCCGCCGACGACGCTCACTCGCATGGCGTTCGGAGCCCAGACGACGAAATGAACGCCGGCAACTCCCTCGACGGTTGTGAGATGAGCTCCCAATCTCTCGTAGCCTTTGAACAGCTTCCCTTCGGAAAACAAATGCAAGTCATGGTCGGTGATCAAAGGGGGGAAGGCATAGGGATCATGGCGTTCTCTGACGGCGCCTTCAGAATTGGTGATCCGGGTTCGGTATTTCAACGTTCCTTTCGGTGCGTCCAGAACCGCCTCGAACAAGCCTGATTCATGGATGCGCTTCATTGGTACCGGTTTGCGGCCAGGCGTATCGGGAATAATCTGTGCTTCGCTCGCGTCTGGTGCGTAGGCTCGGATTGAAACAACGTCCTTACCATCTATGGCCGTGCGATGGGGGCCCAGCAACTCACGCGGATCCCAATGTTCAGCATTGACGAGTCGTTCAATGTGTTCGAGCTGCACCATAGGTCTCATCCTCCTTCGCCATTGTTAAGTGATGCCTATCCTAAGCCAGTCGCTCATGCTAAGAAAGGGGGGAGAGCTAAGAAGATAAAGGAGCCGAATGTACATGAAAACGCCGAGCGTAAAGCAGGAAGGGCGACCTCACCGACGGACAAAGAAGCACGTGAAAAGTCAGGGGACCGATGGACGGCTCCGCCAATTGGCGGCCCCATTCGGAGTGGCGATCTCCTACGTGGATGAAGGAGGAATCCGACGCCAGGTGAGCGACCAAAGCCTTCGCCAAGTTCTCTCGGTGATGGGTGTGGACGCGTGGAACTCGCTGCAACTGAGCGAGAGGATGCGCGAGGTTCGTTCAGAAGGTTGGCGTGAAATGTTGGATCCTGTGATGGTCGTGCGGGTGGATCGATTACCCCACACGGTTCCCGTTCGTTTGCCGGTGGCGGTCGATCAATTGAGGCGGATCACGCTCAAATGGACACTCAGGAAAGAACGGGGAGGGGTGCTCACTGGTCGAAGTATCGGACAACGGGTGAAAATCCTCGGCAAGGTGATGCGCTACGGCCTTCGACATTGCGAAGTCGCGTTGCCGTTTCCCAGGAAACTGCCCATCGGCTACCATTCGCTGGTGGTGGAGGCCTCGGGACCAGGGATCAATAAGCGTGGTGAGATGACGGTTGTCGTTGTCCCGGAGCGGTGCTTCTTCCATCCCGCGGTCACGGAGTCCCATCGAATCTGGGGACCTACGATCCAACTTTACGGCCTCCGCAGCGCCAAGAACTGGGGCATCGGAGATTTTAGAGACCTCAAGGAGATGATTCGGTGGGTCGGGAATGATCTTGGAGCGAACCTCCTAGGCGTGAATCCTCTTCACGCGCTGCCGCCTGGGCAAGTCAGTCCCTATTCGCCTTCCAGCCGGCTCTTTCATCACGCACTTTACCTGGATATCGAAGGGATTCCAGAATTTCGAGTCACACCCTCAGTCCCAAAGAAATTCAGGGCACCGGCGTTTCAGTCTAAACTCGCATCGCTGCGTCGGAATCCGATGGTGCAATATGAAGCCGTGACACGGGTGAAAGGGCAGATGTTGGAAGCGCTCTTTCGTCTCTTTCAGCGGCACCATCTTGTGAAAAAAACCGCCAGAGCGCGTGCATTTCACCGGTTCGTTCGGAGTGAGGGGGAGGCTCTGCAGCGGTTTGCACTCTTTCGGACCTTGGAGGAAAAACTGTCACGTCGCAGGAAAGGTGCCGGAACCGGTTCGAAAGGGTGGCGTGCCTGGCCGCTCGAGTATCAGCATCCTGAGTCCCCCGCGGTCAAACGGGCTGCGATTCGTTATCAGAACCGCCTGCAGTTTTTCCAATACGTCGAATGGCAATGTCAGCAACAACTTCAGGCGGTCCAATCGGCGGCGAAGCGCTCTGGCATGGCCATCGGCCTCTATAAGGATATGGCGGTCGGGATCGATCCGGGCGGAGCGGATTCCTGGGCCTTTCAGGATCAACTGGTGGCAGCCGCGTCGGTCGGGACCCCGCCGGAACTGTTTTCGCCCAATGGCCAACGGTGGAATCTGTCTCCGTTTCATCCGAGTCGGATTCGCAAGGACGGCTATCGTCTATTTGCGAACTGTTATCGTCAGGCCATGCAGGCTTGTGGGCTGATTAGAATCGATCATGCCATGGGTTTGTTTCGTCTCTTCTGGATTCCGGAAGGACATGTACCGGCCGAGGGGACATATGTGCGATATCCGGCAGAGGATCTCCTAGGTATTTTAGCGCTCGAAAGCCGAAGACAGCAGGTCATGGTCATTGGGGAGGATTTGGGGACAGTGACCCCATCGATCCGGACTCAGTTGATGGCGGGGGGCTTGCTGTCGTACCGGCTTTTGCTCTTTGAACAAACCGCACGAGGACAGTTTGCAAAACCATCTCGGTTTCCCCAGGCCGCCGCCGCGTCCGTGACCACCCACGACCTGCCGACATTGCGAGGCTTTTGGATCGGTCGTGACATCGAGCTGAAGGTTCAACTTGGTCTCTATCGGGACCCAAAATGGCTCAGTCGAGACAGGATCGCCCGCGCCCGGGACAAGCAAGCGCTCCTGGAAGCCTTGAAGAAAGAGCGACTCCTCCCTCCAGGCTGTCCGCGAGAAGCCGATGGGATCCCTCAATTGACCGACGAGCTCTGTCGAGCGGTCTACGCGTATGTGGCTCGCACACCCAGCCGGATCGTGCTGATCTCGTTGGAAGATCTGTTGGGGGATATCGAGACCCCGAATGTTCCGGGCGAGCACGCCTATCCGTCATGGCGGATCAAAGCCGGTCCTCCCGGCAGCACATGGGAAGACTGGACGAAGCTCGATCGGGTGCTTATGATGGCTCAAGCCATCAGCGCTCAAAGAAATCGAGGCTGACCAGTTCATTCCTCTTTGCATCCCTTGTCCCAGGATATGATCGGGTACCATTCTCATGAGTGAAGAGGGGAAGAAGACGCTCGACTCGACCGCTCGTCTGGCGACCCTCATTTTTCTGGTCGGCTTGGGCTACCTGCTCTTTGCGACGTTTCGGCCCTATTTTTCCGCACTGATCTGGTCCGCCGTCCTGTCCTACGGGCTCTATCCGCAGTACTGCAAAATCGTGAAGTTGACGGGTGACCGTCGATCGCTGAGCGCACTGGTGATGAGTGTTGCAGTGACGATCGGTGTGATTCTCCCTCTCGCGTACCTGTCGTTCCTGATCGGAAAAGAATTGGCACGGACCTACTTGACGGTCGTGTCGGCCTTGGAGCAGGGACCGGGTGCGATCGATCAATGGCGTATCCATCCCTGGGCGACGGCCGTCGTGGAGCAACTTCAAGAATTTCAGCGGATGACCGGCACCGATTTGCGTTCCGTCTTGGTGGACAATTTGGCTCAACTTGGGAGTGCGCTCGTGGAACAATTAACCCAGGTCGCCAAGAACGTGTTGGTCGCTTTGATGGAGCTCAGTATCATCCTGCTCTGCACGTTTTATTTTTTCCGTGACGGCAAGGGGATGGTCGAATCATTGAGGGATGTCTTGCCTCTCGATGAACCGCACCAGCAGTTGGTCGTCCACCGATTCGGTGAGGTGGTGAGGGGGGCCGTCCTCGGCAATACGCTTGTGGCCGCACTGGAAGGTATCGTCGGTGGCCTGGCGTTTTGGTTTGCCGGGATACCGGTCCCTTTGCTGTGGGGCGCAGTGATGGGGATATTGGCCTACCTGCCTCTGGTCGGAGCCGGGATCGTGTGGTTGCCGGTTGCCCTGTACTCATTCATCCAGGGCGACGTTGTTGCCGGCGTGATCCTTTGCGTATCGGGATTCGTCATCGCCGTTCTCGATTATGTGGTGCGGACGATCGTCGTCGGTGAAGCCTCGAAGTTGCATACGCTCCTGACGTTTTTTGCGGTCCTGGGCGGCATCCAGTTCTTTGGATTAGTGGGCATCGTGGCCGGTCCGTTGGTTGTAGCTGTCAGTTTTGCTCTTCTGGAGAGTTATCGGGCTCAGCGGGCCGGCGTGGTGTTGCGCAGCATCGAGTCATGATCCCATCATGTCGCCAGTGGGTCGGTCATGTCTGGAGATTCCTCCGATCCGTTGCGGAGAAGTTCTTAGCAGACAACGGGTTCTTTCTCACGAGCGCACTCGCCTTCAACCTCCTTCTGTATTTCGTCCCGCTGTCGCTGTTGATGGTCTCGATGCTCGGTTACACGGTGCTGGATTCCGAGCGCGCCATGAACGAAGTCCGATCGGTGTTGCGGGCCTTTCTTCCCCAGTCACAGCAGGCGCTGGCGGAAAACTTGGCGGCGGTCGTCACCGGTCGCGGACTGCTGGGCCTCGTTGGTGTCGTCTCGTTTATCGTATTCAGCAGTTTTCTCTTTGGGTCGGTCCGGATCGTGCTCAATCAGGTGTTTCGTGTCCGACAGACCCGCACGTTCATCAGGGGAGTCGGGATTGATCTGCTCATCACGCTGCTGGTCGCCGTGTTGCTGCTTGTCGTGGTGATCAATACGTCGTTCGTGACGATCGCGTGGACGGTTGCGGAGGGGTATCCATCGTTGACGCCGGTGTTCATCCCTGCGTTGACGGTGCTGGACCGAGTGCTCGGATTTGTCGCGACGGTCACGCTGTTCTACGTGTTGTACCGTGTGGCTCCCGCGATCACGCTGCCGTTGGAGGCCCTGCTGATCGGTGCCTTGAGCGCGACGCTGTTGTTCCAGCTCGCGCGCTGGGGATTCACCTGGTATGTCTCCATGGCCCAAGCGTCCCTCGTGTTGTACGGCACCCTGGGCGGTCTGATGTTCTTCTTTATGTGGCTCTATTACGCCTCTCTCGTCTTGATTCTCGGAGCCGAAGTCGCCTGGTTTTGGGCGATGAGATCGAAGGCGCGAGAAGAGAACTCTTCCGACTGATCCTCGATGGTGAAGCGGGCAGCTCCGTGCCGGTGCCCAACTGCGATCAATACCTATGAGCAGGATGAGAAGTCTCGGAGTTACGGCATGTCACGAACTCGTCGCTCCAAGGCGGCAATCCGTTTTCGTTCCTCCTCCAAGGTCGCGAGCAGCGCACGGGTTTCACGCGTGTGACGCCACCGTGTGCCCAATGAAGCGAGAGCGCTGAGTGCGGCTCCAATGGCTGTCGAGGAGAGAATCACCAGAACCAATGAGGTTTGGTACTCCCAGAGGAGAAACTGAACCGTGACGGGAAAGGTGTTTTGTAGAGCGAAGACGGCGATGAGGATCGCCAAGCCCAGTGCGATAAAGAGAGAAGTCATCGTGGCATATCCTCGACAATCAGCCCGGTGATAGCACCGATCTCCTATCCGCTGATCCGATCGTGTTCTACTTGTGAAGACCGTTGGAGCTGGAATCCAGCCAAATATTGACCGAGTGAAGGACGGTACGCAAGTTGTATTTTCCTGGATCAGGAGTCCAGGCGGTACCCATAAAATGCTGCATTTCCACACAACTCGACAAAGTTTTTGACAGAAAATTGACAATGATGTATAGGAATGCTAAAAGTAAATGTGACCAGTCAGTCATAATCGGTTATATAGTCACGAGTGGGTCGCTGTCGGCTTTGGCGTTAGAAGGTGATCATAGAAGTATGAGCTTAGGGTGATCACCTGGCAGTAAAATCGAATAAGATAGAATAAGAATGAGCTAAATTGGATAACAATAGGGCGGATTTGAAGGGAGGTGGTTCCATGCAGTCGGCGTTGCTGAGATGTCGTCGTGATTTGGTCCAGCTGTCTGTGGTGACCAGAGCGATGACGTACGAGGTATCCTGTCCGATCGAATGGCGTCGATTAAGTAGGTGTTCCTGGGACGTGGAAGAGTCGGAGCGGGAGTTCTGGCTCACGTGATCGCACAAGACGAAAAGGAGTTCTCTATGAGCAATATGCTTGGGCCAATTTTAGTTCTAGCCATATCTTCTCTTGCAATCGGCTGCGCGTCGAAGGTCGCGCCGGTGACCCCAGCGCAACTGGCGGAAACCGAAGCCACCATCCGGGGCGCTGAATCAGCAGGCGCGTTCGAGCGCGCCCCCGACCTCCTGCAGAAGTCCAGACAGGCTCTCGGTGCGACCCAGCAGGCGTCAGGTAAAGGGGATCATGCGGTGGCACGCAAGCATCTTCTTGAGACGACGACCTATGCCGAAGCGGCGCGAGCCCGAGCTGAAGCTGAACAGAAGAAGGGGGAAGCCGCCGTGTTGCGTCAGCAAGCGGATGAGCTTGAAGTCAAAGCTCAAGCGCTTAGGAAACAATTGCAGGCCCACTAACCTGGCCAGGCCGTAGCGTCTGACGCTTGAATAATGGTGAAACAAAAGGAGATATGACTATGCGAGATAGAATTTGGAGCATGAGCGGATTTCTCTTAGGTGTGTTGACCGTCGTGGCCTGTGCGGCGCCACCCTCGCCGCCGAAAGAGCTTGTGGAGGCCCGCTTGGCTCTCCAAGATGCCAAGTCGGCGAATGCGGACACACGCGCGACACGTAGCTACGATTCGGCCGCTGCGAACTTAGACATCGCCAACAAGTCCTGGGAAAAGAATCATGATGCGTCGGCCATTCTCCATCAGGCACGGCTCGCCGAAGCTGAGGCGAAGAAAGCGCAGTATGCTGCAGAAACTCAGGCGGCCGAGGAAGCGATCCGTCGTGAAACGAACCGGAAAAACCGCCAGGAAATTGCGATGCGTGACGCAGAGATGATCATGCTCAGGCAAAAGGGGCAGGA
The DNA here is from genome assembly GCA_965223625.1 of Nitrospira sp. Lineage (GTDB taxonomy): Bacteria > Nitrospirota > Nitrospiria > Nitrospirales > Nitrospiraceae > Nitrospira_D. The sequence continues at coordinate 3,287,467 of OZ245008.1, read as the reverse complement.
AGCAGAGATAGACCGGATGAAGGCCTTGGCCAAAGAGCAGGAACGGGCTCTGCTTGTTGCCAAAGAAAATATGGCCGCTGAGCGGGCTCGTGCGGAGCAGGAGGTGGCTCGACTTCGCGAGGAGCAGGAAAAACTCGCGCTGGCGGGTGAACAGGCCCGCGCAGAGGAAGAGGCCGCTCGCCTTCGCGAGGAGCAAGACAAGCTTGCAGCGCTGGCGACTGAGCAGGCCCGCGCTGAACAGGCGGAACGTGAGCTCGCGCAGCTTCGCGCGGAGCATGAAAAATCACGAGCCGAGTTAACATCAACGTTGTCACGCCTGGCGAAGGTGCGTGAGGACGCCCGTGGGGTGATCGTCACGTTGCCCGGGAACATCTATTTCAATTTTAACAAGGCGGATGTCAAGCCGGCGATGCAGCTGCAGCTGACGAAAATTGCGCAGGCTCTGGCAGCTGTGCCGGATCAAAATCTGCTGATCGAGGGCCATACGGATTCGATTGGGTCGAACGAATATAACCTGTCCCTCTCTGAGTCGCGTGCTCAGTCCGTCCAAAAAATTCTTCTCGACGGAGGGATTGCGGGAGAACGGATGGAAATCAAGGGGTATGGGGAAAGCAAGCCGATCGCGGACAATGCCACGCCATCCGGTCAGGCCCAAAATCGCCGGGTTGAGATCGTGCTGGTGCCCACAAAACAGTGAGTGTTGGTTGCAAGGAACTGTTGGACCAAAAGTTCTGGATGGTGACACAATCCGATTTGGTTTTATGGGCGATTGAGGAGGAGCTGGTGAGCGGAACCTATCTCAACCTAGGGGTGCCCTAGTCGGGTAGGCAAGTAGGTCGCCACCAGCTCGACGTCAGAGTCAGCAGGCTGGTGGCGATCTGAGATGTTTTGTCTGTGGTGTATCGCAAATGTTCTTTAGCCTGATCCCAATTCATTGCGATAGATAGCCGGGCAGGAGCAGTTCCGTCTCTGTGAGAGTGGTTTGTCCATTGCCTCGCTCGTGACGCGAATCCCATCATTTTTGAGCACTTCTTCTAGCAAGAGTCCGACCAACTATTCCCTGACGAATCTAGAATTGGTGTTCCTTGTCGTGAGGCAGGGCATCGAGCTCATAGGGTATCAGCACAGTGGACGGGAGCGAATCTAAGAAGATTTCGACTGACATGTGCCGGAATGGCTTGACAGGCGGTAACGCCAAATGCTATAAAAGTGACCACATGGTCATATATGGTCAAAAGGTCATACGTGACCTATTGAGAGTTGAGTAGATGGAGGTGATTTCGGTGTTGGTCGGGACAAGCGGCGGTCAACAGGACAGAAGATTCAGTGACCGTCGAAAGTCAGGCGAAAGGATAGTCGGTGCCTCAGGTGCCAATTCGGTACCGGTAGAGACTGTCAAGAGCACCCCACCATCCGTGAGCGTAGAGAACCATCGAGAGGGAGGGAGGCGACATCAGAAGCTCTTGGTGTGGGATCAGGATGGGAATTGCCATGAGGGGAAAATGCCATGTCTCAGGAGCACAACGGTGTTTGTTGAATCGACCTGGCTGTCGCCCATTGGTTCAGACGTCACCATCAGTCTCGTTCCCAGCGAGGAAGATTCTGTGGGGCAAGAGCTCGCCAAAGGGATGGTCGTGTGGCACTGTCCGCAGGATGACGAATTTGGGAACCAAGCGGGATTCGGCGTTCTCTTTCAGCGGCAGTGGCTACAATCACCTGGCCCAGACGCGGCGGGCGGAAGGAGGGTGTATGAGGACAATACGCGGACTCATCACAGAGGTCAGACGCCGCGAGGGACGAATCGGACGTGTCTGGCGAAGAATTTCTCGATCGACAGCACCGACAGCCCTAATGTTGACGAAGGGAAGGTTGGAGCATCGTTTGAAGTGGACCTCACGTACGGTGCCACATCAACGACAGGCCAGAAGGGTTGAGATTAAGTCACGGTCACATGTTGTCACACAATGAAAGGGAGGTGCATGATGGAGAACGGACGGTATGGATCGATGGGGTTACTATTGACATTCATGGCGGGGTGCGTGGTCGGTGGAACTGCGGGGTTGCTGTATGCTCCACAATCAGGGACGCGAACCCGTCGTCGGATTGCGGACTTTGCTGAGGATGTGCGGGACAAGGCGGGAGACGTCACAGAGCAAGCGACCGAGAAGTTCCAGAAAGCAACGGAGCAAGCGACGGAAAAGTTCCAGAAGGCAACGGAGCAAGCAACCGAGAAGTTCCAAAAAGCCGTTGAACGGGGCCGTAACCTTGTCAATGTATGAGGTCGGTATTGATTGAAGGGTGACGTTCTCTTGGACATGGACGGTTCGAGAGTTCGAAGGAGGACGGCTTATGAGATGCCAACGTTGCACTGGGTGTTTGGTTCGGGACTCTTTCGAGGATCTGCGGGATGATACCGGACACCTCCAGTTTGAAGGGTGGCGGTGCATCAATTGCGGCGAAGTCGTCGACCCCGTGGTGCTTACGCACCGGGTTGCTATCCCGCCCAAACCCTATCGAGGGCAAACGAGGGATCGGCGTACGTGGGAGCGAATTGTGCCTGGGACGTTTGAACGTTGTCCCGCGGCCTGAGGTCGGTATACAGAGCGATCAGGGAAGCCAGGACGCGTAGGGCAGTCAGGTTTTTCCGATTCCGTGTGACAACAGAAGTCTACCACCAATCTGGGAGGTGTATGAAGAAGGCGTAGAGGTAAACGACCGTTGCGAGCGAAAGGAGGGAACGAATGACCATCCCAACTCCAGAAAAATGGAAGCTGCGAAAGGATGTGGATGTCATTCCTCACCTCTGGTCGATTGTCTTGGCCGGTGGAGAGGGAACCAGATTAGCTCCGATGATCAAGCAGTGGCTCGGGGAGGATCGCCCGAAACAATATTGCACCTTTACCGGGACGAGATCCATGCTGCAGCACACGGTGGATCGGGCGGACACCCTCGCGGATCCGGCCCACAGAGTGACCGTCGTTAGTGTCAGTCATGAAGAAACCGCCGGTCGTCAATTGGGTGATCGCGGAGGATCTCTCGTGGCGCAGCCGGCAAACTGCGATACGGCCCCGGGGGTCTTTCTGCCTCTCACGTATGTGCGGGCGGCAGATCCTGATGCCACCGTGGCTATCTATCCATCCGACCACTTCGTTTACCCTGAAGCGCAATTGGTTGAGGCGGTCAGGCATGCCGTCCGTGCGATTGATTTGCTGGAGGATCGGCTGATTCTCTTGGGCATCAAGCCAGACGGAGTCGATCTGGATTATGGGTACATCCAGCTGGATCGGTATGTGGGGGGGTATGGACCGCACTCGCTATGGCACGTGGGACGGTTTGTTGAGAAACCGAAACGACACCTGGCCAAGACATTGACGCAGGGACAGGTGCTTTGGAACACGATGATTATTGTAGCGAAAGCCAGAACCCTCTGGAAACTGGGAACCAAAGTCTTGCCGTCGATGATGGACCTGTTTGACACCCTCCTGCCGACCATCGGTGGGGTGAGGGAAGCGCAAGTTCTGACGCGGCTCTACGAAACGATGCCGAAACGAAACTTTTCGATGGATTTCCTCGAACATGTGTTCAACAAGGTGTCGGTGTTGGATGTCAAAGACGTACTCTGGTGCGATTGGGGGAGGCCGAAACGGATCGCCCAAGGCCTCCGCAAAATCGGGAAGGTTCCGGCATTTCCGACAGAATTGGTGGGGGTTGCATAAGGAGCGTTGAACGTGAAAAATGAGGTCGTTTAGTAAGCGAAGTGAAGACCTGAGCGATCACTCGATAAAAATGAATCGCCACGCATGGATGCTAAGGAGGAATGAATGAAAGAGCCAGTGAAGAAAAAGCCTTCTTCGCCTCGACCTACCCGCGCCCAGAAGGGACCTAAGAAAGAATCGGTCGTGTTTGAATATTTCGATCCATCGGCTCAAGTTGTGGCCGTGGTGGGAGACTTCAATCAGTGGAGTCCGGAGGGAAAGCTGATGAAACGAGATGCCGGTGGGCTCTGGAAGGTAAAAGTCTCGTTGGCCCCAGGTACCTACCAATACAAATTCGTGGTCAATGGAGAGCGATGGGAAGAGGATCCGCTCAACCTCCAGCGAGTGATGAACGAGCACGGCACCTTCAATTCCATCCGCAACGTCGGGATCAATGCCGACGGGAGTCCCGGTCTGATTGCATAGGGATGTGGCGAGGACGACGATGGGCACACAAGCGGAAGGAGCGCTGTCTCGAGTCGAGCGACGAAAGGCAAGAACAAACAGGCGGCTCTTGGAAGTCGCGCGGCGGTTGTTTTCCGAAAAAGGAATCTATTGGGCGAAGATCGAAGACATTACGGAACTAGCTGACCAGGGGAAAGGGACCTTCTACAAGTACTTTGATTCCAAGGAAGCGATTATTTGCGCCCTGCTCAAAGAAGGGTTGGATACATTGACGTCCAAGACGGAGCAGGCCGTTCAGCAGGTCGCGACGGGACGAAAGACTCTCTCGGCGGCCATTGAGACGCGGGTGGATTTCTTTTTGAATTGCCCTGAGTATTTGCTCTTTTTTCACCAGGTCAGGGGCCTAATGCAGCTGCAGGTGGAGGTGGCGAATGACTTGCGGGCCATCTACGACGCACACTTGGATCGGCTTGCGGAACTCATCAAACCAGCCATGAGTGTTGTTGGTCAGTCTGAGAGTGCGCAAGACATCGCCAGGGCGATGGCAGCCTATACCTCGGGAATCTTGACCTACGATGTGTTGTTTGAAGGCCAAGAATCTGCCGACCGTAGGCGCCACTATTTTGTGGATGTGCTCGACCGGAGCCTCCAGCCACTACTGAAGGCGGGCAATGGAGCTCGCTAAAGGATGGACGACCATGAACATCTGCAAGGATCCATGGAGATGATCATCGGGCGATCATCTCGGAATAGCCTTCTGGGAGAAAGCCGCTTGCGGAAAGTCTGTGAAGGGCGCAGTATGAGGAGGGGGAGGGAGAAACCGATTTGAGTAGCGCAGGAAAGCGCGTATTGGCGATCGTGATGGCTGGGGGCAAGGGTGAACGGCTCATGCCGTTGACGGAAGTGCGCAGCAAGCCGGCGGTGCCGTTTGGGGGGAAGTATCGCATCGTCGACTTCGTGCTGAGCAACTTCTTGAACTCCGACATCATGGCGCTGTACGTGCTGGTGCAATATCGTTCGCAATCGCTGATCGAACATCTGCGGCGGGCGTGGCGGATCGGCGGACGGATCAAACAGCAGTTCATCACGGTCGTCCCGCCGCAAATGAAGGCCGGTGGAGGCTGGTATGAAGGTACCGCCGATGCGGTCTTCCATAATCTCAATCTCATCGAAGATTTTTCCCCCGATCTGGTGGTCGTGTTCGGTGCGGACCATATCTATCGGATGGATATCGGCCAGATGGTGCGGTTCCATCAGGAGCGACAGGCGGATGTGACGGTCGCGGCCAGGCCGGTCCCGCTCCATGCCGCGCGAGGCTTTGGCATCATCGAGACCGATCTGAATGATCGTATCGTGGGGTTTTCAGAGAAGCCCAAACATCCCAAGCCGATGCCCCATGATTCGGAGCACGCTTTTTCATCGATGGGGAACTACATCTTTGAGACGGATGTCTTGTTAAAGGTGTTATCCGAAGATGCCCGAAAAGGTGGATCCCACGACTTCGGTCGCGACGTGATTCCGAGGATCATGAAGAAGAATCACGTGGTGGCCTATAATTTCATGCAGAATGTCGTGCCGGGACTGAAACCCTATGAGGAACGGGGATATTGGAGGGACGTCGGTACGTTGGAAGCCTACTGGCAGGCGCACATGGATATTCTTGGAGAATGTCCGATTTTCGACCTGCGGAATGGAGACTGGCCCATTCTGACCGATACGTTCGACGGTCCGACCGCGAGTTTGGCGAAGGCCTATGTCGAGGATTCCATGATCGGGCAGGGGAGTCAGATCCTCGATGCTGAAATCACGCGATCAGTCATCGGCCGGAATGTGCGCATCGAGCCCGGCACCAAGATTGAAGAGTGCATCATCCTCGATGGGGCGATTGTCGGCGCGAAATCGCATCTGCGGCGAGTGGTGGCAGATCGATTCAATGTGATCCCTGCAGGGTCCGAGATGGGATTGAATTCGGCACAGGATCGCAAACGCTACCATGTCTCACGGTCCAACCTGGTCGTGTTGCCCAGACAATTTCGTGGCATCTCACAGGATCGACCAAGAAAGAGCCTCGCACAGGAAGGAACATCATGAAGAGGCGCAGGCTGAACCTGAACAAGCCCGTAAAGATGCTGACCCTTGTCGCCAACCCGGATTCATCAGTCAGACCAGCCGGCACGGAACTGGTTCCATTGGGGGCGCGGGTGCATCTGTCATCCAGCCGTACAGGGCGTATCGCACGGGCCTGTTCCCAACAGGCGGCCGTCTTCGTCAGATGGATCTGGGGAGCGTCTCGAAGGGTGGTAGACCTGGGTCGATCGACCGTCGAAGGTCTTGGATACGGAGCATCTTCTACTTTCCAGGGAGCGAGGGCCACAGCACGAGTCCTTCACGATGGAACAACGAAGGCGATCGGTTTAGCTCGACCTGGACATCAGACGTCTGAACAGCAACTCCTGATCGCTATGCCCTCCTCTTTGGAAGCGGTGCCACATGAGAGTGAGCTCAGGGATGAAGTCCGCATGTTACGCGCTCAAGTGCAGACCCAAAACCAGATTCTGGCGGAATTGACCCGGGTATTGTTAGAAGAGAAAAACAGAGTACGTGAGTCGGATCAGCTGACAGGACACCATGACCGGCAAAGTGAAAGCCGGTTGTTGCGAGTCTTGGAAGCGAATGTAAGTCAGGAGGAGAATTGGGGGACCTCCAAACCGACGAATGCTCGCGTAAACGCCGACTAGGTGTCTCTTTGTCGTTCCGCTCGAACCTTACGGATGTTGGTTAGGATGTTGAGTAGATTGATGCACCGTGCCTAGTGCCTCCTGTCCAGATCGATTATGATGCCGCGAATACCAGTCGCCACCTACCGAGTACAGCTTAATCGTACCTTCACCTTTCAAGACGTGACACAAATCATCCGGTACCTGGACGACCTCGGCATCACGGATCTGTATTGTTCCCCCTATTTCAAGGCAGTGCCGGGTAGTATGCATGGGTATGACGTCGTCGATCCGACGACCTTAAATCCGGAAATCGGTACCGAAGAGCATTACCACGCGATGATCGATGAGTTGCATCAACGTGGAATGGGGCACGTTCTGGATGTCGTGCCGAATCATATGGGCATCACCCAACAGATCAACGCCTGGTGGCAGGATGTCCTCGAGAATGGGCCTAGCTCACGACATGCGTCGTTTTTCGATATTGATTGGGACCCGCTCAAGATTGAATTGCGGAACAAGGTGCTCCTGCCGATCCTCGGTAATCAATATGGGGTCGTGCTGGAAAACCAAGAGTTACAGGTCGAATATCAGGATGGGCGATACATCATCCGCTACTACCAGCATCGCCTTCCGGTAGCCCCGAAAGCTTCCGTTCGTATCCTGTCTCATCGCCTCAAGGATCTCGCCGAAACAGAGGGTGCCGACAGTCCCCATGTGATGGAACTGGAGAGTATCATCACCGCCCTGACGCGTTTACCGCCGCGAGACGCCCGTGACCCCGAGGCAGTCGTCGAGCGCTATCGAGAGAAGGAAATCGTTCGTCGCCGTCTGTCGACTTTGCTGGAAGGCAATGCAACTATCCGGAGCTTTCTCGACGAGAACCTTCGGCAGATCAACGGGATCAAGGGGGAGCCGCGCAGTTTCGACCTGCTTGACGACCTGTTGAACGACCAAGCGTACCGCCTGGCCGACTGGCGGGTAGCAGCCGAAGAGATCAACTACCGGAGGTTTTTCGATATCAACGAGCTCGCTGCCCTTCGAATGGAGAATTCCGAGGTTTTCGAAGCCACGCATCAGTTGGTGTTTCGATTGCTCAAAGAAGGATCGGTGACCGGGCTTCGGATCGATCACGTCGACGGCCTCTACGACCCGGCCGACTATCTCCAGAAACTTCAGGGGTGGGTGAGAAAGGAACGGCCCGAGGTCGCCGGCGAGGAACCACGACCGCTGTATCTGATCGTCGAAAAGATTCTTGGTGCCAACGAACGGATTCCCGAGACATGGACCGTGCATGGCACCACCGGCTACGAATTTTTGGCCCTCGTGAACGGGCTCTTTGTGAATCGTGCCAATGAGCGTTCCGTCGATACAGCCTATACTCGTTTCGTCGACAATGAGGAACCGTTCGAAGAGTTGGCCTACCGATGCAAACAGTTGATCATGAATGTCGCGATGGCGAGCGAGTTGAACGTGTTGGGCCATCAATTGGATCGGTTGTCGGAACGGGATCGACGGTCTCAGGACTATACGCTGAACAATCTGACCCATGCGATCCGGGAGATCATCGCCTGTTTCCCGGTCTACCGGACGTATATTACTGGGTCGCCGGAGGGGGTACTGGATCGAGACCGGACCTTTATCAGGCAGGCTGTGACGAAGGCCAAACGACGCAATCCGGCGCTCAGCGGGTCCGTGTTCGACTTCGTCCGAGACCTTCTCTTGCAACCGGCGGATTCTGACAAGGCGCACGACGACGAACGGCTTCGGTTCGTCATGAAGTTTCAGCAGACGACGAGTCCGGTCACCGCGAAAGGGATCGAAGATACGGCCTTCTATCGGTACCACCGACTGGTCTCCTTGAACGAAGTGGGCGCGGATCCGCAGCACTTCGGTACGACGCCGACGATGGCTCATCAGCAGTTGAAGGAACGGCAGGGTCGGTGGCCGGCCACCCTGTCGGCCACCGCCACGCATGACACCAAACGAGGCGAAGATGTCCGCATGCGGATCGCGGCGTTGTCCGAGATGCCGAAGCTCTGGAGCCAACGGGTAACGCTGTGGGGCAAGCTTAATCGAAAGTGGAAGGTGTCCGGTGAACAGGGGCCGGTGCCGAGTGCGGCTGATGAATACCTCTTGTACCAAACCTTGATCGGTGCCTGGCCGCTGATGTCGCTCGATGAGGAGAGGCATGAAGAGTTTCGCACGAGAATTCAAAATTACATGAACAAGGCGATCAGAGAAGCCAAGGTCCACACGAGTTGGGTCAATCCTGATCATGAGTACGAAGAGGCCATGCGCCACTTTGTGGCGGGGATCCTTAATCGATCCGAAGCGAAAGACTTCCTCGATGATTTTCTCCCGTTCCAGGGGAGAATTGCGCAGTACGGCATCTACAACTCACTGGCGCAGCTGCTGATTAAGATCACGGCACCCGGCGTCCCGGATTTCTATCAGGGTACGGAATTCTGGGACCTCAACCTGGTCGACCCAGATAATCGTCGACCTGTGGATTTTGGAATGAGACAGACCGTCTTAGCTTCGTTGCGGTCAGACGGAGACTCGGTGCAGGATCGACAGGCTCTCTTGCACGATCTCCTGACGCATCGGGCCGATGGGCGTATCAAGCTGTGGCTCACCACCCAAGGGTTGCGTTACCGCAGAGCGCAGGCCGCATTGTTCCAGCAGGGGGAGTACGTACCGCTCCAGGTCACCGGTGCAAAACGTGAGCACCTCTTCGCGTTCGCTCGCCTTCATGGGGATCAGGCCGTCGTCGTCGTCGTTCCACGCCTGTTGACCGGTGTGATCGAGGATCCAGCTGAGCTTCCGGTCGGTGAAAGCGTCTGGCATGATGCCAAGGTGACGATGCCGTCGTGGAAAGAAGGATCTCTCTACCAGAATGTGTTAACTGGGAGACAGTCGGTGACGGTTCCGGAGGAGGGTCGCCAGGTCGTCGCTGCCGCAGAGATTCTGGCGGACTGTCCGGTCGCACTGATGGAACGGATGGCCTGAGTAAATTGCCAAAGGAGGTAGTAGACGTGGGGCCCAAGGCAAAATCGAAATCTGAAGCGTGGTCGCCGATCATTATCGAATCGGTCCAACCGGAGGTTGACAGTGGGCGGTATCCGATCAAGCGCGAGGTTGGAGATCGGCTTGAGGTATCCGCCGATATTTTCAAAGAAGGACACGATGTCTTGGCCGCTGTGCTCCGATATCGGACGATCAACGAAACAACATGGCACGAGGCGTCGATGTCGCACATCGATAACGATCGCTGGTCCGGTCATTTCGATCTTCAGGAAAACACGCGCTATCTCTATACCATCGGGGCCTTCTCAAACATGTTTGAATCCTGGCGGCAGGAGGCAATCAAGAAATCTCAGGCAGGTGAACGTATTGAGAGCGAGCTTCTGGAAGGGCGAGCGCTGGTCGAACGGGCGGCGAAACGTGCGAGGGGACAGGATAAAGCCAGACTCAATGAATTGTTGAAGCAATGGCGGTCGTCTGATACACAGGAGACCCAACTGGCCGTGGCTCTCAACGAGGAACTCTCTCACCTTGTCGAACGTCATCAAGAGCGCACGGCTTGGACCCAGTATGACCGAGAATTGCAAATCGTGGTCGATCGTGTTCGCGCGCGCTACGGAGCCTGGTATGAAATTTTCCCCCGTTCACAGGGAACGATCCCAGGCAAAGGTTCGACGTTTAAGGAGTGTGAAAAACGGTTGCCGGCGATCAAGGCAATGGGCTTCGACGTGCTGTATCTCACGCCGATCCACCCAATCGGTCGGACGAATCGTAAGGGAAAGAACAACTCCCTCACTCCAGATCCGACCGATCCGGGGAGCCCTTATGCGATCGGAAATGAACAGGGCGGCCATGATGCGGTGGAGCCGAGCCTCGGCACGATCGAAGATTTCGATCGATTTGAACAAGCCGTGCGCGCTCACGGAATGGAACTGGCCATGGATTTCGCCATCAATTGCTCGCCGGACCATCCCTACGTCAAAGAACATCCGGAGTGGTTCGCCCATCGTCCGGACGGGACGATCAAGTATGCAGAGAATCCACCCAAGAAGTACCAGGATATCTACAACGTCGACTTTTACTGCAACGACTGGCTTGGGCTCTGGAACGAGATGAAACGCGTGATTCTGTTCTGGGCTGACCACGGAGTGAAGATTTTTCGCGTCGACAATCCGCATACGAAGCCGGTGGCCTTTTGGGAATGGCTGATCCGCGAAGTGCAGGATCGTCACCCGGACGCCATCTTCTTATCCGAGGCGTTTACCAGACCGAAAATGATGAAGGTGTTGGCCAAGGCCGGATTTACCCAATCCTACACGTACTTCACGTGGCGCAATTTCAAGCAGGAACTCACGGACTATCTGATCGAATTATCACGCAGTGAGATGAAGGATTATTTTCGGCCTAATTTCTTCACGAATACACCGGACATTCTGCCGGAGATTCTTCAGCAAGGCGGCCGACCGGCGTTCAAATTCCGACTGGCCCTTGCGGCGACGTTATCGCCTTCGTATGGAATCTACAGTGGGTACGAGCTGTGTGAAAACCGAGCGTTGCCTGGGAAAGAAGAATACCTTGATTCGGAGAAATATGAGATTACGGTGTGGGACTGGGATCGTCCAGGCCATATCGTCGACTATGTGACGTTGCTCAATCGAATCAGACAGGACAATCCCGCGCTGCATGAACTGGAAAATCTCGAATTCTACGAGTCCGGTAACGACCAGGTTGTGTTCTATGGAAAAAGTACGGTCGATAAGAAGAACTCAGTGCTGGTGGCGGTCAGTCTCAGCCCGTTCCAGTGTCAGGAGGCCCATCTCCGGATTCCAATCGCGGCGCTCGGCATCAAGGCGGAAGAAACGTATCAACTGCATAATGTGATCACCGATCAGCGGGATCTCATGATCGGCGACAGCTACACTCTACGATTGGATCCGCAGGTTGAGCCGGTCGCGATTTTCGTGGTGCGGCGATGGACCCATCGGGAGCAGGAGTTCGATTACTTCTTCTAAGAGGCGACACATGTCACTGGCGGGACAATCTCCGTGGACCGATCGAGTCCGTTCCGCGCTCGAAGCGCAGGGGCGGGGACCAGTGATCGAGTATCTCCAGCGGCAGCGGTGGTTTCGCGGTAAGGGTAGGTCGGTGGCGGACGTGCGCTTCGTGGATGGGTTCGAGTTGTCGTCCGGAGCGGTTCCGCATGTGCTGGCGGTTCTGCTGGTGGAATATCGAGGCGGGGTTCAAGAACGATATGCCGCGCCGCTTTCAGTCCGACCCAGAGTGGAGGGTGATGACGCCCTTGCCATCATTGCGCTAAGCGACTCCACTCCACAGCTCTGGGTCTGTGATGCCACGAAGGAAGATGATGTCTGGCGCACATTGTACGATGCCGTTGCAGGGGGAAAGGAAATCATCGGACATTCTGATTGCCTGACAGGAAGGAGCATACCTGGAAAGCAGGACGAGTTCGCCGCATCGATCGATCAGGTCAAAGTCCTTTCGGCTGAACAGAGCAATACCTCGGTTGTGCTCGACCGGCGGGTGATCATGAAATTGATCCGAAAGCTGGATCTGGGTATCAATCCGGACGGCGAGGTTTTGGAGTTTCTCACGACGCAGACCTCCTGCCGGGACATACCGCCGTTGCTCGGGCTCATGACGTATCACGACTGCCAAACCGAGGAGATGGTTACCGAGGGAACTATCCTTGTGGTTCAAGGGTTTGTTCCGAACAAAGGGGATGGTTGGGCCTACACACTCATGCGGTTGGAAGAACTGCTGCAGAAGACCAGGAGAGGTCGAAAAGATTGTCTCGGCAACCCATCGCAAGCGGTTCGTGATCTATCCGAAGCCTTTCTTGGAGAAGTCCGCCACTTGGGGCTGCTCACCGGCAATCTCCATCTGGCGTTGGCATCGAATAAGGAGCTCGAGGCGTTTCGCCCGGAGCCGATCACGGACCATGATGTCGAAGGGTGGCAGGGGAAGATGGTGCAGTTACTGGTCGATGTCTGTCGTGATCTGCGGGGGTTGCCGGTCGAGCAACAGGCGATGATCGGACTGTCCCTCGACGAAGCGGACGGTTTGGAAAGGGGTTGCAGGAATCGATTCGAGAACCTTGGCCTCTTAGCGAAGGGACAATCGGCGAAGATCCGTCATCATGGTGATTACCATCTTGGCCAGGTCCTCAAAACAGACGATGGGTTTGTGGTGATCGATTTCGAGGGAGAGCCGGCGAGATCACTTGAAGAGCGCCGCGCGAAGGTCTGTCCCCTTAAAGATGTCGCGGGCATGTTGCGCTCGTTCAACTACGCGGTGCACGCCGTGCTGAAACAACACCAGCCCATTCCCGCCACCGATAGTGTCGTTATGACAGAATGGGAGAGTGCCGCGCGTGCGGCGTTTCTCGAGGGGTATCGCTCGGTGGTCAAGCCGGGTGAGGCGGAATTCCTCCCGCGCACATGGGAGGACGTGGTGCGGGTCCTTCAGGTCTATGAACTCGACAAAGCGCTGTATGAATTGCAGTACGAGTTGCACAATAGGCCGGATTGGCTGCCGATTCCGCTTCAAGGTATTCGGAGTCTCGCGCAGGAGTCGGTCGCATGACAGGAGGCGTCGACAGTGTATAAACCGATCGGAGATTACGGAGTCATCGGGGACCTCCACACCGTGGCGTTGGTGGGGAAAGACGGGTCGATCGATTGGTGTTGCTTCCCTCACTTCGATTCACCCAGCCTGTTCGGGGCGTTGCTGGATGACCGGCAAGGTGGACGGTTCCACATTGCTCCGCCTGACGATGGGAAGCGACAGCAGCTCTACCTGCCGGAAACGAACGTGTTGTTGACTCGATTTCTGCATCACGACGGAGTGGCCGAACTGACGGATTTCATGCCGGTTGAGGAGGATGAACCGAGCATCTGCCCTAAGCGCCACCAGATCATTCGTATGGTCAAGGTGATCCGAGGCAAAATTGTGTTTCGACTGGAATGCCGCCCCGCATTCAACTTCGGCCGAGATGAACATACCCTAACGGTGCGGTCTACCGGTGCGATATTCCGATCGGCCACGATGACCGTGGGACTGGTGAGCCCCGTCCCCCTCGTCGCTCATCAAGGAGCGGTGGAAGCAGAATTCACATTGGCGGAAGGCCAGCAATTCACGTTCTTTCTCGAGCAATTGGAGTCGGAGGCAAGCGAGAGTGTCCTTGACGTCCCTCAAACGGCTGAAACGGCGTTGCGCGAGACCGTGGCCTATTGGCGGAGATGGTTGAGCCAATGTCGCTATACCGGGAGATGGCGTGAAATGGTGCATCGCTCGGCCTTGACGCTGAAGCTCCTGACTTATGCGCCGACCGGTGCGATCGTGGCAGCGCCGACCACCAGTCTGCCGGAAGCGTTGGGCGGTGAGCGGAATTGGGACTACCGCTACACCTGGATTCGAGACGCGGCCTTCACCCTGTATGCGCTGTTGCGCCTTGGTTTTTCAAAAGAGGCCGGTCGGTTCATGCAGTGGCTCGAAGCCCGCTGTCACGATCTCAACCGTGATGGCTCACTACAAGTACTCTATGGCATCGATGGGCGTCGGATCACACAGGAAGACCTCCTTTCTCATTGGGAAGGATACCAACGATCGTCGCCGGTCCGTATCGGCAATGGTGCGGCTTCACAACGCCAGTTGGACATGTACGGCGCCTTGATGGATGCGGCCTATCTCTACAATAAACATGGATCACCCATCAGCTACGACAGCTGGATGGGTTTGACTCGTCTCTTGGACTATGTCTGTGCCAATTGGGATCAACCTGACGAAGGAATTTGGGAGGTGCGCGGCGGGCAGAGGCAGTTTGTGTATTCGAAAGTCATGTGTTGGGTTGCGCTCGACCGCGGGATCCGCCTTGCGGACAAACGGGGATTTCCCGCCGATCGTGCCAAGTGGATCGATGTGAGAGATCGGATCTATCGTGATGTCATGCGCCATGGTTGGGATCACGAACGTCGGTCTTTCGTGCAAGAATATGGAGGCCACGCATTGGATGCCAGCGCACTAATTCTGCCGCTGGTATTTTTCCTCTCGCCCACTGATCCACGCATGCAATCAACCATCGAGCGGATCAAAGCCAGTTTGGCGTCCGATGCATTGGTCTTTCGGTACCTTCCTGATGAAGCCGCCGCTGACGGCTTATCCGGCCAAGAAGGGACGTTTACCCTTTGCTCATTCTGGCTGGTCGAAGCGTTGACCAGAGCTGGGCGATTGGAAGAGGCTCGACTGATTTTCGAAAAGATCTTGAGCTATGCCAATCACTTAGGTCTCTATGCGGAAGAATTATCGCTCACCGGAGAGCAGTTGGGCAATTTCCCACAGGCGTTCGCCCACATCGGCTTGATCAGTGCAGCCTATAACCTTGACCGAGCCCTTGGCTCACCGCGGCTTTCCGGTCGTCCGAGGGTTGATGCATAGGAGGGCTCATCATCCATCATGACTACAGCGAGCAGTAACGGCGCATTTCGATTCCTCGGGTGTAGCGAGATTCAGGAAATTCTCGGCAAGCAGGCGGAAGATGAGCGTACCTTGGCCGAATTGTTGGAAGAGGTGCCGCTCGATTCCATCTATTTCCATACCCATAGTTTCTTCTTGCGCCATCGGTTCATTGAGCGGACCTATCCCAACGATTTTGCCGAATGGGTGGGCGAGCAGGTGCGAGATCATGTGCTTGCGGAACGGCTCTCGGTCGTGGATCCGTTCGAATATCCAAGCCTGGAAGCTTTGCGGGAAGATTTAGTTTCTCTGATCGACGACCATCTGTCCGGTCTTGCCACGGTGCCTCGCGCTGGGTTCGGTGCACCGTTTTACTTCAACCGGTCGCGTATCCTGGAAGTGCCGACCGGTTTGGAAGCACGGACCCTTGGGGAGTTCCGCAGCGCGATATCAGAGGTCGATGTCAGCGTGATCTATTTCCACGTCTTCGAATCGCATCTACGGTTGCAACGGGAGGAGAACGATTTTTCGGCCTGGATTCGGAACGGATTGAAGCTCCCCGAATTAGCCGACCGTATGCAAGCGCTGAATCCCTACTTGGGGAGTCTCGAACGACTGCGATCCAACTTGTTGAACATGTGCGACGATCAATTGGCGAAGGGTGGGTAAGGAATAGGAGGTGGACACGGGCGATGGTGAGCAACGATCCTCTCTGGTACAAGGACGCGGTGTTCTACGAGATCCACGTGAAGGCCTATGCCGACGGCAATGGAGACGGCATCGGCGACTTCCAGGGGTTGATCGGCAAACTGGATTATCTTGAATGGCTCGGTGTGGACTGCATTTGGCTGTTGCCGTTTTATCCCTCGCCGCTCAGGGACGACGGTTATGACGTCTCTGATTTTCTCACCGTCGCGGAACAGTACGGCACGATGCAGGAGGTCAAACAGCTGTTGGATGAGGCCCATCGGCGCGGGATTCGTGTCATCGTCGATCTGGTCCTCAATCACACCTCCGATCGACATGCGTGGTTTCAGGAATCGCGTCAGTCGCCTCAATCGTCGAAACGTGGGTTCTATGTGTGGAGTGATACTGATCGCAAGTACGGGAAGGCCAGGATCATCTTCATCGACACGGAAAAATCCAATTGGACCTGGGACCCCGATGCGAAGGCATTCTATTGGCACCGGTTTTTCAGCCACCAGCCGGACTTGAATTATGACAATCCCGAAGTCCGCCAGGCCATGCTGGACATCATGACTTTTTGGTTGGATCAGGGGCTGGATGGATTTCGATGTGATGCGGTTCCGTATCTCTTCGAGCGCGAAGGCACGATCTGCGAAAACCTGCCCGAGACGCACGACTATCTGAAGGACATCCGTCGCCGAATCGATGGTTCTTACCAGGGGCGTATTTTGTTGGCCGAGGCGAACCAATGGCCGACAGATGTGCGGCCCTATTTCGGCGATGGCGATGAGTTTCACATGGCTTTTCACTTTCCCCTCATGCCCAGGCTCTACATGGGGGTGCGGAGCGAAACGCGTGATCCCATCATCGACATGTTCACCCACACGCCGGAGATCCCACCGAACTGCCAATGGTGCCTCTTTCTCCGCAACCACGATGAGCTCACGCTCGAAATGTGCTCCGGTGAAGAGCGGGACTACATGTATTACACCTATGCGCGGGACCCATCGATGCGGCGTAATATCGGCATCGGTCGTCGGCTGGCCCCGTTGCTGGACAACGATCGTAGAAAGATCGAGCTGCTCCATAGCCTCGTCTTTACGATGCCCGGCAGTCCTATCATCTATTACGGGGACGAAATTGGGATGGGGGACAACGTGAAACTGAAGGATCGTGACGGGGTGCGGACGCCGATGCAATGGACGATGGATCGAAACGCGGGATTTTCGAATTGCGACCCGGCTCAGCTCTATTTACCCGTCGTAGCGGATGCGGTCTATGGGTACCAGGCGGTCAACGTCGAGTCACAGAAGGAGGCACCCCATTCGCTCCTCCATTGGATGAAACGGATGATTGCTGTCCGCAAGCGGTTCCCGGCGTTTGGACGAGGGACGATCACGTTTCTGCGGCCGGTCAACGGCAAGGTCTTGGCCTATCTTCGAGAGCATGAGGGGGTCGTGCTGCTGCTGGTTCACAACCTTGCCGGCTCCGCACAATCGGTCGAATTGGACTTGAAAGGATTCATCGGCTCGACGCCGGTCGAACTATTGGGCGAGGCGCGTTTTCCCACGGTGACGGAACGCCCCTACGTCTTAACGATGACACCCTACGGATTCTATTGGCTCAACCTCATAGGGAAGCCTTCCGAATTCGCTGCATACGGTATCGAGCAGACAGTGTTGTAAGTATTGTAATGGTACGGCAGGTCATGAAGAGGGGGTGGAGTCGATGATCGGCGAGTTGGAACAGTACCGGGAAGTGGCACCCAAAGGAACCGTCGATTTTCTGCATCGGTTGAGCGATCTCGTGCAAGGTAAACAGTTTCTCCATATCAGCGCCGTGCGCTATGGCGGCGGGATGGCGGAGATTTTGAGACGGCTGGTCCCGGTGATGAAATCTCTGGGTGTGGAGGCTCGTTGGGAAGTCATTGCCGGAACGCAGGAATTTTCCGATGTGACAAGACGGATCGCCGACGGATTACAGGGGAGACCTGAAACGATCACCAATGAGATGTACGCCACCTATCTTGATATCACCGCCAGAAACGCGAGGGCGTTGAACCTCGACGCCGATCTGGTGGTGGTCCACGATCCCCAGCCGGCGGCGCTGATCGATCATCGGAAGGGCGGCAAGTGGGTCTGGCGCTGTCACCTGGATATGGGCCGCCCCCACCGCTCGATCTGGACTCTGTTCCGACGGCACGTCGTGAAATATGACGCGGCGGTCTTCTCGCTGCCGGGATTTGCCCAACGGTTGCCGATTCAGAAGTTCCTCATCTATCCGTCGATCGATCCGTTGACCGAAAAAAATCGGGAACTGTCTCGTGCCGAGATTGCGCAGGGGCTCGATCGCTTTGGTATCGCCAGAGGTAAACCGATTCTCTTACAGGTTGCACGCTTCGACCGTTTCAAAGATCAGATCGGCACGATTCGAGCCTATCGGATGGTCAAGAAGCATCATAATTGTCAGCTTATTTTGGCCGGTAGCGGAGTGCTTCATGATCCGGAAGGGGAGTCCGTCTTGGCAGAGGTCCAAGAAGCGGCCGGGAATGATCCGGACATTCACATTCTTCAACTACCGCCGGAGGCAGACCGTGAGATTAACGTGTTGCAACGGGCCGCTTCTGTCGTAGTCCAGAAAGCGCTCAAAGAAGGGTTCGGTGTGTCGGTGTCCGAAGCGATGTGGAAGGGGAAGCCGGTCATCGGAGGGACCGCCGGTGGTGTTTCCGCACAAATCGTCGACGGTGCGACGGGGTTCATCGTCCATTCGGTTGAAGGTGCGGCGTTTCGCATCCGCCACCTCCTGAGTAACCCGGGCGTGATGACCAGGATGGGTGCAGCCGCGAGAGAGCATGTACGGCGCAATTTTCTCATCACGCGGCACTTAGGCGACCATCTCACCCTGTTAAAGCTGCTGGGTTCTGAGTGACGGCATGGATCGGCTCGAAGCGAATCAACAGCCTCTCGGTGAGCCTTCCTTGCCGGAATCCGTCCAAGCCCTGCTCGAACGGGCGGAACCAACCGATATCGTCGTGGGAGTGCTGACCTTCAACGATGGGGCGACGGCGCCTGCCGTTGCCAGAGCATTGATCGATGGATTTCGGCGCTCTGTTCCGCAGCAACGTGTGCTGCTCGTCAATTGCGACGCCGGTTCGCAAGATGGGACAGGGGATCTCATCGAACAAGCGGTGGGACATGATGGACCCTTCTGGGCGGTCCGTCATCCGTTCTTGGATCCTCGCTGCACGTGCTATCTGAGTCCGGAGTACCTGGCCGAGATGTGGCGGTGCGGTTGCTCGCAACGGTATCCGAGCGACTGGCAGCTAAGGCCTGTCTCATCGTCGACGGGAATCTGAAGTCCGTTGATCAACGCTGGGCGGAACTACTCACGTCGCCCATTCTCGACAAAGGTGTGGATTGCGTGCTGCCTCAGTTCTCCCGCAATCGATACGAAGGAACCCTGACCAATACGTTACTGGCGCCCCTCACACGAGCACTCTATGGAAAACGGATAACCTATCACCAGGGTGGAGCCTATGCGTTCTCTAAACGTTTCGTCGAGTCATCGTTGCTGACGCAACCATGGGACGACGAAATTCCTACCTGCGGGATTGATGGATGGCTGACGACGCTGGCGGCAGCGGAATCAGCCGAAATCTGTGAGGCGAGACTCGGGCCTCGCGTGCAACAAGGGAAATTGAGAGCGGACCTCTCGACGATCCTCGCCCAGTCCGTCGGCTCTATCTTTCACATGATGGAGCGCTATCAAAGTACGTGGGAACCTGTAAAAGGGTCGAGAGCTGTGCCGCTGGTTGGAGAGCAGGCCGGATTGGGAGACTCCGTCGGAGCCCTCCATGTGGAACGGATGATCCACGGATTTCGACAGGGGCTTCGCGATCTGGTCCCGATCTGGCAGATCGTTTTGGATCCCGACACGTTTCAACAGATCCTGGAGTTAGGCATCGATGAAGCGGACAGTTTTCGGTTTCCTTCAAGCCTCTGGATTCAAGTCGTCTATGACCTGGCCTTGGCCTATCACGATCGGCTCCTCCACCGAGAGCATCTGCTCAAGTCGCTGACGCCGCTGTATCTCGGCTATACGGCGTCATTGATCTTAGCGACACGCGCGCTACCCGTGAAGCGCGTGGAGGAGGAGCTGGAGCGGTTAGCCGTCGAGTACGAAACCATGAAGCCGTATCTGATTCAGCGATGGAGGTGGAGCGATGAGTAATGTATGGGGCGACGCGATAGTGGAAGCCTTTCGCGACATGATGGTGCGGATGGCGCTCTTTCTCCCCAAGTTGCTGGCCCTGGCCAGCTTCATCGTGCTTGGTGTGCTCGTCGGATTGGCGATGAAATCGGTCCTTCAGCACCTGTTGCGAGCAGCTCGGGTTGATGTCCTCAGCGAACGATGGGGATTACAGGCATCACTGGCGAAAGCCGGATTCAAACAACCGTTCTCTCATATCGCGAGTCGCCTGGCTTTCTGGACCATATTCGTCATTTTTGTGCTTATGGGGGTCGACGCGCTGGGTTTGCCGACGACGGCAGACCTGATGGGCCAATTGTTGGGCTACTTGCCGAGTGTTCTTGCCGCGGGCCTCTTGATCCTGGTCGGCGTTCTGCTCGGGAACTTCTTGGCGGAAGCGACGCTGATCGCGACGGTCAACGCGCAGATTCAAGAGGCACGATTCATCGCGGGCCTGGTCCGGTGGGGGGTTTTTCTCTTCACGGCCGCTATGGTGTTGACGCAACTTGGCATCGCCAAGGAAATCGTTGTGGCGGCATTCTCCATCGTGTTCGGCGGGGTGATTATGGCTCTGGCGATCGCGGTGGGACTTGGAGGACGGAACATTGCACGCGATGCATTGGAGCGCCGGTGGCGGAAGGGGAAGGACAAGGAAGAGCAAGACGATATGGTTCACCTATAAATTGGAATCTGCTGTGAGCGAGGTACGTGAGAAGCACGTCATGGCTTGCGCAGCGTGTTCGATCCATTGTCCGGTGAACCGCCATCTTGGGGCCAGGAGTCGCGGGGAATCGTTCCGTTACGCCAAAAGGAGAACCAAGGCTCCTATGGCCTCGTCTTTAACAGACTCCAGGTCCTCGGCCCAACGATGCCGTCCGGTTTCAGCCCTCGCTGCCGTTGAAAACGGGACACGGCTCTGTTCGTTGCAGGACCATAGCGCCCATCCACGGTGAGACGATAACCCAAACGGCGCAGGGCTTTCTGGAGCCGTATGACGTCCCGTCCTTTGAGAGGTGGATGTTGGAGTGAGAGTTGTCTGATGAGTTTCGATGCACCAGTGTTTGGTCGAAGTGCCCGCTCGGTTCTTGGACCGACGATACCATCCGGTTTGATCCCGTTGTAGCGTTGAAACCAACGAACAGCTGCAGCGGTGTCCCTCCCATAGACGCCGTCGACGCGAATAGGGAGCCCATGGCGCTTCAATAGCCGTTGAACGCGTGCAACGCGCGGCCCTTTCATCGGAGAGCTTTTGAGCCGCAACGGAGAGTACGAGCCCTTTTTCAGGACCAACCGTTTAGAGTTTTTGGTGAGACGAGAAGGGGATCGATCAACCAACGGACGTCGTCCTTTCGACGGCAGGGTCCCGATCCGGTCCCGCATGACCACGTTGGTTCGTTCCCGTTCTTCTATCGTGCGCTGCAAGGAGACGCGCAGCATTCGTAGTTCCGAGTTGTCCTGTTTGAGGTGGAGATTCTCGGCCACCGCACCGTTCAGGTCTGCGCGAAGTTCTTCGATCTGAGTATGCAGAGCCAGGGGCCAGAAGTCGCAACCGGCTATGCTCAGGATACCGAGAAACGATGCAGACAAGCACGCAGTGGCTGACATCTTCTTGAGGAATCCAGGTGATAAGCGACGATTATCCATGAACGATTTCTCCGTTGCAGCCGCCGTGGTTGCTATCAGGCACGACGGAAACTACAGCGATCATTCGGTCCGACATGATCAACACTCCTCTCCTTCCTCGAGGAAGGAATCATAACAATCTTGATGCCAGATGAGCACGCCCTTGTCGGAAGAGGAAGGAACAGTCGGCGTTTCCACTAACGCGCTGTCGTGTTGCAGATCGACCGTTTCACCACAGCCCTGGCATTCTTGATTTCTTGTCTTGTGTAGGGACGTCATGCTTCCGTTGCCGGTGTTCATTGGTACCTCTCTGGCGTGTAAGTCCCGTCATCCGTATGGAGTGCAGATTCGCAGACGCACGAGGGGACAGCGTTGGTAGATCCTAGAACTAAGCTCATATCAACATCGGAGAATTCATGAGAACGTTGGACTCGGAAAGGTGCCTCTTCCAAACGTGAGGCATGGGCTGACACAAGGAGGCTTGTTGGAGCGCCTAGCCGTGTTTGAGTCGGCGCCATATCGGGAAACAGTACACACCCTTTCTGCAGCAACAGCCACGAGAATATGAGGAGCATCGGTACCGTCCCCCACCGAGCGAAAAGGTGGGGGACGGTCA
The DNA here is from genome assembly GCA_965223625.1 of Nitrospira sp. Lineage (GTDB taxonomy): Bacteria > Nitrospirota > Nitrospiria > Nitrospirales > Nitrospiraceae > Nitrospira_D. The sequence goes on along the minus strand of OZ245008.1, from coordinate 3,264,917 downwards.
CACCGGAGTTAAGAATTCTTCGACTGATAGATGTGAGAATCATCCAACCTCTTAATGGCGAATCGTCAGGTATTGAATTGGGCGTCTCATTCGAGAACGTGCGGACCAGCGCCGCCGCCTTGTCCACCTCAGCACATATGTACACATTGCGACAACGGTCAGCGCGACAATACCATCCAACAGCGTCAGTTCCATTGCACGTCCATCCGATCTACTTGCGAGGTCCTCCCAATATCGTGCCGGGAATCTCCCGATCGGCGGGAGCGGCGATCTCTAGGAGGTCAAGCTGAACCATGATGCTCTTTCCGGCCAGTCGGTGGTTGGCATCCAAGGTGACCTGTTGCCTGTCCAATTCAGTGATGGTCATGTGCATCACCGTGCGATCGTTGTTGAGGATGGCCACTTCGAGACCAACCATCGGCACGATTTGTTGGGCCTTCAACCATCTGCGCCGCACCCGGTAGCAAAGTTCGGTGTGGTAAGGACCGAAGGCAAGGTCAGGGGGAAGCAACTGAGTTCTTGACTCACCGACGGTCATGCCGATCACTAAATGATTGATGCCTGGTATGACAGACGGTGCCCCTGCGATAAACTCGAAAGGTTCGTCATAAATGGATGAGTCAACCAACGATCCGTCCTCCAACCAGGCCATAAACTCGACTCGTACCAAGTCACCCCACTCCACTCGCCGGAATCGTAGCTCTCCGTCCGGAGGACTTAACGTCCTAGTTATGGCCACAGAACATCTCTCTTTCGCTTGTCACCGTGTACTTTCAATCCTCTGTTCTTCCCGGCTAGTTGACCGACGCCATTAGTGGATAAGTCGTGGCCTCTCCTAATCATGCCTGTACCAATGAAGGGCTGATGACCGCGCTGGAGCCGAGCTCAGTGACCCGCATGCCTCTTTCCGCTACTCTTATCACCGTGATCTGATTGTCATGATCTGCAAAATATAGCCGTCGCATATTCTTTTAATTCCTGTTTTGTGCGCACGCCGTAAAACTGCTTGAGAAAGGTGATGCTGAGGCGAACCGTTCTGACAGACAGGCCGAGCGCACGTGCGATTCGGGATGCCGGATAGCCCCTCAGGGTGAGACGCATGATCAGCTCGTCCAACGATGAGATGCCTCCCGTCTGTGGTCGAAGGTCATCAATTTTAGGGTTGGCTGCTTTTGATGAAAGGGAGGAGGATAAAAAACGCCGGCCTGCCCTCACCGTACGGATGGCATCGAACAGTTCGGTTGAGACGTCGGTGCGATAGAGAATACCCGATGCGCCACTGGAAAAAGCGGCCGCCGCAACGTCCTTGTTCCGTGCTCCCGTCACGGCCAAGATGCAGCACGAGGGATTAATGTTCGTAATGCGTCGGATGGTTTGCAGACTGCTTGCATACAACAGATCAAGTAGGACGAAAGAGGGGTTCAGGCGGTTCACGACGGGCAGTAGAGTGTGTTCGTCGGCAGGTGACTCGACGATCTCATATGGTGTTGATCTGGAAATGCTGTGAACGTGAAGTCGACTATCCTCGGCAATCAACGGATGAATGCCCGCTAAGAGGATAGTACGAGGGATCATGCGACCGGACATGTAGATATTGCCTCCTCAGCCACATGGCTACGAGATAACAACGAATTGTCACCGTCCTAAAAGGCCACACAAAAGCCTTTCCGACGTTGCTCACCCGCATCTGCAATCGGCCCCATCATCGTTGTGCGATGGAGCATTAAGGTGTAACAAACCACGTGTGACCCAGGGCTGAGAACTAGGAGCTTCCCTAGTTGCCAGGACATCATTCCCTGGATGTGCCGAGGCGTCCTAGGTTGTGCGTCGCGCTGAAGGGTTGTTTGAGGTGATGTGCCTGGTGGCAGGAGGACGAGGGGGCGGATCGGAAGATTATACGGGGACTAAACCGTGGGTGACCGCATACTTGGTCAAATCGGCCGTCGTGGAAAGCCCCAGCTGTTTAACGATGCGAGTCTTATGAAACTCCACGGTCTTGACCGACACACAGAGAATAGTGGCAATCTCTTTGAGTGATCGCCCCTCTGCGACCAGCTGCAGGACTTCTCGTTGGCGTATGGTGAGCTGTTTTTGTGGCGCTGCCAGGGACCGCTTACTGTGTAAGAGCGGATCCAGCATATCCTTCGCCAACATCGGGGAGACGTACAGTTGTCCACGTAATACGGCCCGAATGGCTTGAAGAAGTTCCGTTGCGGTCGAACGCTTCAACACATAGCCGGCCGCGCCGGCTCGGAACGCCTCGGTGACATAGGTGGCATCTCCATGCATGCTTAAAAACAGCAATTTCGTGTCGGGGACGAGACGCTTGAGTTGGTAGGCTGCGTCGATGCCGTTCAGGAGCGGCATCGACAAATCCAATAATATGACATCAGGAAGGAGGCGAGGTGCCACCTCCAGGAGCGCACGGCCATCTCCCACTTCACCGACCAAGGTGAATTCGGGCTCCAACACATTGTGCAGGGCCTCTACAAACAGGGTATGGTCGTCTGCGAGAAGAATCGATGGCTTGTTCATCGCCATTCAGCTCCTGGGTCAAAGCGTGCAAAGACGGTCGTACCCTCTCCAGGTGAAGAGAACCAGGATATGGTGCCATTGAGCAGCTTAGCTCGTTCCTCCATGCTCAACATCCCGAGTCCTTCCTTTCGCCGCTTGACCTCTTCGAGGTCCATTCCGATTCCATCGTCACACACGGTCAAGGAAATCTCCTCGGGTGACACGACGAGCGTAACAGATACTTGTGAAGCGTTGGCATGAAGTCCGATATTCCCCAAACTTTCTTGTGCGATTCGATACAAGCACGTCGCCAATCGCAACGGAATAGAATCAGCCGATCGAGGCTTCGTGAATCGGGCACTGATGCCGGTGCGCTTCACGAAGTCGTTGAGGTAACGTTGGAGCGCCGCAACGAGCCCAAGGTCTTCCACCGTTGTTTGATGGAACCGGTAGGCGAGCCCGCGGACTTCATCAGATAGTTCACTGACATGCCGCCGGATGCTACGGATTCGTCGACGGATGACGGATGGAGAATCCGGGAGGTTCCGGCTCAGTGTGTCGAGGTGTAGGCCGATCGCCCCAAGACGCTGGTTTACGTCGTCGTGAAGATCCCGCGAAATTCGGCGCCGTTCTTCGTCCTGGACCGTGAGTAACTTCCCGGCCAACGTGCGCACATCATCCCGATATCGGTTTTCGGTCTCTTTTTTCTCTGCCGACTTGATATTTCGTGCGATCGGCAACGTGACCTGGTCCGAAGCATGTTTCATGGCGCTACGCTCCTCCTTCACCTTACGGTGTCTGGGAGGCTTATGCAACGTCTATTGTGAGTTGTCATCAGGGAAGCTGACCGTCTGGAAGGAGGTGACTCGTAGTGCTGGTTAGATGAAGAGAGCTATCGGCGCGAACAAGTTTGGTTTGGTGCGCCCGACAGGACTGCATGTGATAGGCCCAGATCCGTGAGGACAGGAAGGGGCAGAAAGCGCTGGAGGTGTTTATCCCGTCGCCGTAGTGAGAAGGCTCCGGGTCGAGCAAGCTTGGTATGGTGCGCCCGACAGGACTTGAACCTGTAACCCCCAGATCCGTAGTCTGGTGCTCTATCCATTGAGCTACGGGCGCATTATGACTGTCACGTTAAGGCATGAGTTCCAAGGTAAAGGGCCTGGTCGGGCAGAATGGGTGCAGGTCAAAAACCTTACCTCAGGGCTTACCGAGACGACTGGTTATACAGTTCTCGAAGAGGGGGGGTCAAGTGCGGAACGTCAACGTAATTGGTCGTTCCGTCGTTCTACAGACGGCGACAAAGGTACGGGGGGGCTGCCAATCGCGTAGGTCAGGGACAAAAGGAGAGTGTGATATTTTCAATCAGGCGTAGGCTGACTCCTACAGCAGGGTGCGCAATTGTTCACGCTGCGTACGCGCCTGAATCCGGGCCATCCAGCTCAGAAGGTGTATATAAAGGTGTATATATATGTATATTTTATAGAGGAGAGTCTCGGTGGGGGGATCAAAAGACTTGGGGGCCTTCATCACAAGAATGAAAGCCCCCAAGTTGACCCGGCTTCTAACTCAGGCAAGGATTAAGAGATCCTTGCTTAGCGGAAGCTCTCAGTGTCCACCCTTCTTTTCGTCCTTGTTCTCGTCGCCGAACGTATCGGCATGGCCACCCTTCTTTTCCTCCTTCTTGTCGTCGCTATAGGTCGCGTGGCCGCCCTTCTTCTCATCCTTCTTGTCATCGCTGTAGAGGACATGTCCGCCCTTCTTTTCTTCCTTCTTGTCGTCGCTGGCGAAGGCCGAGGCGTTAAAAGTCATTGCCACTGCCACTGCCATAGCTGCCATCAACAAACGCTTCATAAGGAAACCCCCCCTGTAAGAAAATTAAAAAATATGTGCCACCCATTTGGCACTAGCTAGGCACGTGCTGCAAGGGTAGTGCCATTGTCGATTCAATTGCAAGGTGAAAAACTGCGACATGGGCCTCCGAGAACGGCCAAGACCGTTTATGAGCGCCGGACCGGTTCTCGTATCATGCCGCGACAGAGTAGGAGAAGGTCATCCACCCGAAATTACCGGCCTAATTTCAATCTGATCTTGGTCGGACAGCATCTCGTCTTCGGTCACCAGTTCATCACCACGAATGACCAAGTGTGCCTCAACGACGAGATTCAGTTCTCGGAGCACATCCTTGACCCTCATGGGCCCTTTGACTTCGATCGTGCGCGCGGGATGATTCAGCTGGACATGCATGGGCGAATGATAAACGGTAGGAAGATCGAGGGGCAAGGGGTGATGGCCATGAAGAAAAAGTAAACGTCCAAGAAAGAAAAGCCAGCTAGCAGAGCGGGGAAAGCTTGTTTCTTGCGTAAATAAGTCCTTCTTCTATTGTCGAAAACTCTCCATCAAGTTGGGCCTCGTAACACTCATCAAGCAGTCGGCCCATGTCAGGACCAGGCTCAACTCCCAGTTCCAACAGGTGCCGCCCCATAAGAATTGGGATGGGGGCCTGATCCTCAACCTGCAGCTGTCGCGCGCGGTTCAGTAACCACTCGCCTGCAGGGAATCCATCAAACGGTTTTGGCGGACGGCCGGCATGGTCGGCTCTCGCGACACGTATTAACCGGTCGAGCCGTTTCACCTGTCGAGCGAGTCGGCGGACGGCGCTGTCCGATGCTTTGGCATCGTAGAGGGTGCGGGGGCGGAGATGACACAACACCAGAGGCAACACTTCGTCCGTCATGTCCTGCTGATTGGTCAGCCGTTCGAGAAAGGATCTTGTCGGAAGCTCGCCCGCGGGTTCATGCCCGCGGGAGGTAATGCGCACGTCATCCGCTCTGGTTGTGGACGGTTTGCCGAAGTCGTGACAGAGCACGCCGAGTCCGACAATCAAATCGTCTTGATCATTACCGGTTCGTTCCGTGGCGAACCAGTCCAAACAGTGGAGGGTGTGAATCCATACGTCGCCTTCGGGATGCCAGACGGCGTCTTGTGGGCAGCCCTGCAGTGCCGCGAGTTCCGGATAGAACCGCAACCACCCGCATTGATTCAGAAAGTGCAGGCCCAGCGATGGCTTGCGACCCTGTACTAGGAGTTTTTTCCATTCCTCCCATAGACGCTCTCGGGGTTGATTGTCCTGCGAGAGGGTTTGGCACAGGGCTACGGTCTCTGGCGGAGCACTCAATTCAAAGCGGGCGGACAGCTGCATCCCACGCAGGACGCGCAAAGGATCTTCAGTAAGCCGGTGCGACACGTGGCGTAAGATGTGGGCCTCGAGGTCATCTCGTCCGTTGAAAGGATCGCGAAGTTCTCTTGTGTCCGGGTCCCAAGCCATCGCGTTGATGGTGAAATCACGTCGGGCAAGGGCTTCGTCGATCGCCATGCCAGGGTCGGCCTGACGGACCAGACCGGAGATCGAGGTACTCTCATCGATGAGAATCCGAGAGGGAATGGAAATGTCGATCGGCAGACCCTGCAGCTTAAATACAGCGAAGGCTTTCCCAACGAATTGGACGGAGAAGTGGTCGGAGAGCAGGGCGTGGAGTTGGCCGGGTGGGAGTCCGGCGATTTCAATGTCCAGGTCGCGGGGCTGTTGGCCAAGCACGAGGTCCCGAACACATCCGCCGACCAGCCAGGTTCTTCCACCCTGCCGGCGAACCAGTTGCTCAATCTTACGGAGCGTCCCTGAAAGGGCAGGGTCCTCTATGCGCAAGCGGACCGGCATCTAGATCCCCGATTCCCTCAGAAACTTTGCAGCTTCTTCTGGAGACACCGGATTAATGTAGAAACCCGTGCCCCATTCGAAGCCCGCCACTTGAGTCAGCTTGGGGATGATTTCCAGATGCCAGTGGTAGTACTCGCCGGTCTTTTCATGCAGGGGGGAACTATGGAGGATGAAGTTGTAGGGAGGCCGTGCCAACACCTTATCCATGCGTCGGAGCGACTCTGACAGGATGGGAGCCAGATATTCGAATTGCGCCTTTTGGCTTTCCTCGAAGTAGGCAGCGTGGCGCTTGGGAAGAATCCACATTTCGAACGGGAAGCGAGGCGCAAAGGGGGTCACGCACAAGAATTCAGGATTTTCAGCGACGACCCGATCACCGTCTGCGAGATCTTGTCGGATGATGTCGCAGTAAATGCAACGTTCCTTCTGCTGATAGTGAGTGCGGCATCCGTCGAGTTCATCTTGAACGCTGGTCGGGACAATCGGCAGGGCAATGAGTTGGGAGTGGCTATGTTCCAACGTGGCCCCAGCCAAGACACCATGGTTCTTGAACACAAGGATGTAGCGGAGCCGGATGTCCCTTCTGAGGTCGAGCATGCGGTCGCGATAGGCCCATAACAGGTCTTCAATTTTCTTGGCCGGCAGGTCGGCCAGTCTTTCAACATGGTTGGGGGTCTCAATGATGACTTCGTGGGCTCCCACGCCGTTCATGCGATCGTAGAGCCCGATTCCCTCGCGGCCCATGTCGCCTTCGACCTGCAGCGCCGGAAACTTATTCGGAACGACGCGGATGCTCCAGTTCGGGGAGTTGGCCTCGCCTGACTGAGGACGATAGGCCATGATTTCCTTCGGCGTGAGCCGTTCCTGCCCCGGGCAAAAGGGGCAGAGCGTTGCGGAAACCGGTGGAGCCGGCTGGGGTTTGATAAAATCATGCGGGCGTCCATTCCGTTCGGTGGAAATGATCACCCAGCGATCGACAATGGGATCACGTCGTAGGTCTGGCATACGCTCCCTCAGACTGTTCGGTGGTGACTAGGTCATATATCGGCACGTCGAGACGAAAATTAATGATGCACATTCAGCGCCCAACACTCCTCATACTCTCCACAGCTCGGCCTCAAAGTCCGGGCCGGGAACGGTTAGGATAGCAGGCTTCGGGCTAGGGTAGCGGGCTACTTCGAGGCCATGCTCTCGGACGATGATCGACAGTTGCACGACCTGCCCAGGTTGGAGCTGAAGTTCCTTCCAGGGAACGCCCAACTCGATAATAGCGGAGAGGCTGATCGTTCGATGATGACTGATCTCCCGCCATGTGTCCGGGGCAGTCTGTTGCGACAGAAGGAATTCGCCTGCTTTCTGGAAGGAGAGGGGAAAGGTCAATCGAAACGTGGCCTGTGGGCCTTGCAGAGTCACGGCAATTTCAAGAGCTTGTTTCTTTATGGCTGTCTCGTCGGGATCGAATCTGATCACCAACCGATCCAGGTTCCAGCCGAATCGGATTGTCGTAAACAATCGATCGGCCTTCCACATGGCACCCAGCGGAGGGTGCGTCGGGATGGTGCCGGCACCGTACCATTCGAAGAAGTCGGTCACCAGCCCATCGATGGTGGGTGTAAGCAATCGAACCGGTTGTAGGACCCAGTCGGATTCAGCACCGATTCCCATGATAAGAGAGATCGGGTGGTTCAGTTGATCAGGAGGGGGGTGCCCCATCTGTGTCCACACGTTGCGGAGATGCGTTCTGAAGAGCCGGTCAAATTCTGGCTTGAAATCAGTGTCGAAATCGTCTCCATACCACCAGAACCAGTCGCTGCCTTCGGCGGCGTACAGTTCCTGCCATGCGGCCTGCGCATGATCGAAGGGAAGACCGGGAGCTAGTTCCATGAGCTTTGAACGGGTTTGGTACAGCAGGTCCCATCCTTGATTGTCTTCCTGGTGCCCGATCCAGATTTTGTAGTCAGAGTTGATCCATGAGCCTGAGTGAAGACAGGGGAGATGCTGGGTAGGTGGAACGGAGGCGATGGCTTCGGACATGGTGGAAGCTCGAGTCGTGCTCTGTCCGGTGTGGTCCAAATCATGATCGGTAAAGGCTTGGTACAGGAGTGAAAGAAACCGTTCACCTCCGTCATGATAATGTTCCCACGGGTTTTCACCATCCAAAATGATGGGGACGACGATTCGATCCTGCGGCGTATCAAGCGAGATGTTCCGGATCCGCCGGAGAACATCTTCAGCTGCGGATTCAGGTGTCGTCTTATGGTAGACAAACCCAAACGCATCGGATATCTCGCGGTCACGAAAGAGGATCGTGAGAGGCTGGTCGGCTTCCCCGATCTGGTAAGGTTGATACAGCGCCGACTGTCGATGCCATGGTCGGTGACACATCGTCAGAGTGCGGGCGAGGATCCCTTCGTCGGTCGCCAGCCAGCGAAGGCCCGTCTGATGGACGAGGGGAAGCATTTCCGGACAGACCGATCCTTCAGATGGCCATAATCCGGTCGGAGGACGTCCGAATGTCGCGTGATGAAATTCTCCTGCCTGTCGAAGTTGGGTTTCCGCATCCTCGCGCGCCTGAAAGCGAGTCGGTAACGGGAGATCGAGTCTCGCCCGCCTGGTGATATCCGTGTCGATCAGCAGCGGCAGAATGGGATGAAAAAACGGTGTCGTAGTCAGCTCGATCTGTTCGCGATCCAGCAGACGCCGATACAGAGGAACGATGTCTTGCACGGCGAGGTGTTGAATCGCCAGAATTTCGCGTTTGTCCTCCTCCGTGAAGCCACGATTTTTCTGGCGCAGGGCGGCTAGTCGAGGATATTGTCGGAGTGTGCCATACCCGAACCAGGCGAGGTTGTGCCAGACTTGGAGATCTAATAATTCCTGAGTGGAAAACTGACGGGCGATGTGATGCAGATTGTGTCCAGATCGATCAAACCCTCGTTTCACCAGCAATTCATGATATCGCGGGTAGGGCCGCACCATCGTCGCCCAGTTAGCTGAAAAGAAATGACGGACGAGGAAGGCCTTTTCCTCAAGAGTCAGGTCGCTGGCCGGCCGCTGGGCATATTCCAGAAAGAGGTCAAGAACCTTGCCGCTGCCGATTTCTTGTAACTGCAACAGGAGCGACGGAGTAAAATTGAAGGTTGCGTGAACATCTGGAAACTGGTCCAGGAGGTAGGCCATATCGTAATAAGCCTTCGTTGCGTGGCAGGCGCACCCAGGGCATGCTGGCCGAGCCTGCCAGTGGGTCGGTGTAGTAGGGCTGATGCATATGCCAGAGAAAGCAAACGTGGACATGCTTCATCGATGGACGGTTTCCCTTCGCCTTCGAAGTATGTCATAGGGGTTGTGGGCCTGCAATCTGCAGCTGCAATACTGTGGTGTGTCGTCGTGCTGATTATGCATGAGGGATTGAGATGCTGATATTTCTTCGATATTGGGGGCCGGTGTGTGCCTACGCCGGCGTCATTTTTTATTTCTCTTCGTTATCCCATCCGGAAGAACACCTGCCGATGGTCAGTCGTTTCAGCGACAAGGTCTTGCATGCCGCGGAGTACGCGGTATTCGGCGCGTTGTGTTTTCGGGCCTTCCAAGGGACGCTGAATGTCTCGTGGAGGCGGTGGTCGATTCTGCTGGCTATAGTAGTGGCGTCGTTCTATGGGGCTACTGACGAATTTCATCAGTCTTTTGTTCCGTTTCGGTATTCGCATGTGCTCGATTGGGTGGCCGATACGGTGGGAGCCATACTCGGTGTCCTTGCCATGCATCGAGCGGTCAATTTCAGATCGGCGGACTCAATCCCTGAAGCGTGGCGACAGTCAGATTGATTACTGTGTCTTCGTGACAAGTCGTAGGGTGCTCGGTATAATCCCTCAGCTATGGTGACGGCGAATCCCGCACTTCCCAAATCTCCATTACCGCCTCCCGATCAGGTTCTTGTCGCGCAGACCATTCAGGCGCATCTTCCACCTGGCTTAGTGTTTAGGGAATTGAATCCGCTGGCGGGAGATGCGTCGAATCGACGATACTACCGCGCCAGCGTGACAGGGGGACCACCGCATTCTGTGATCGTGATGCAGCTGGCCGAACCAGAGGCGTTCAAGCAGTCGGAAGAGGCGGTCAGCGGCGCGGTGCATCAAATTTCAGAACTGCCGTTCACCAACATCATGGCCCATCTCGCCAAGGCGAATGTTCCTGTCCCGACACTGTATCACTATGATCGATCAGCCGGATTACTCTATCTGGAAGACTTCGGAGATGTGACGTTGGCAGAAGCCGCCAGCCGTGCAGATGCCCCAAACGTAGAGTCTCGCTATAAACAGGCCATCAATGTGTTGGTACAAATACAATTTGACGCAACCACTCCGGAGGACCGTGGGTGTCTTGCTTTTCATCGGAGTTTCGACGTCCCTTTGCTTATGTGGGAGTTCGACCATTTCTTGGAGTACGGGGTTGAGGCCCGTCATGGCAAGCCCTTGCCCGAAGGGGAGGTTACGACCATTCGAAGCGAGTTCGAGCGCATTGCCCAGGCGTTGGCTTCCCAGCCTCGTGTCTTCACCCATCGGGATTATCACTCACGCAACTTGATGGTCGATGGACTGCGGCTTGGCGTGATTGATTTTCAGGATGCCTTGATGGGGCCGGCGACGTACGATTTGGCCTCACTCCTGCGGGATGCGTACATCCAGCTCGATGAAAACCTCATCGATGAGTTGGTGGCCTATTACCTCGATCAACTGGCGGAGCGCCGGTTTGTCTGGGCCAACCGTGCCGCGTTTCGCCGTCTGTTCGATCTGACAAGCATTCAGCGAAATCTGAAAGCTGCCGGCCGGTTCGTCTATATCGATCGAGTCAAAGGCAACCCGAAATTTTTGGCCGATATTCCTCGTGTTCTCGGGTATGTCAAACGCAATCTCCACAATTACCCAGAACTTGGAACACTCCGGAGACACCTCTCTCCCTATGTACCGGAATTGCAATAGAGGACTGAGCGTTGGATCATCGACTCAGCCGTGATCGCGTGAAAGCCATGATTCTTGCGGCAGGTCTTGGGACCCGCCTCAGACCCTTAACCAACACCATTCCCAAGCCGCTCTTACCGGTGGGAGGAACCCCACTCATTGTTTGGAACGTCTTGCTGCTCAAACGGCATGGGTTTCGTGAGATTGTCGTGAATCTTCATCACCTTGGTCCTATGATCGAACAGGTTCTGGGTGATGGTTCAAAATTCGGCGTTCGAATGATTTACTCACAAGAACCGGTCATCTTGGGCACAGGGGGAGGAATCAAGCAAGCCGAGCCGTATTTTTCTGGTGAACCGGTGCTGATCTTGAACGGAGACACGCTCGTCGAGGTAGACCTTGGGGCAGTCTGGGAATTCCATCAAAAACGCCAAGCGGCGGCGACCTTGGTGTTGCGAGAGGATGCAGACGCTGCGCGATGGGGGCTCGTTGAGGTGGGAGACGGCAATCAGATTGTGCGCATCACGGGGAAAGGACTTTCGTCTCCGTCTCCGGTCATTCCTAGGATGTTCGCCGGGATTCACATCTTACATCCGCGTCTTCTTCAGAAGGTTCCGAAGGGGGCCGCTTCTTCGATCATCGATCCTTACATCGCGGCCATTGAACGAGGCGAACGAATCCTTGGGTACGACTTCCATGGCTATTGGTCTGATATCGGAACCGCCGAGCGCTATGCGCAGGCGGAGAAAGATGCACGAGCCGGACTGATTCGCCTCGCTGATCGCCAGCTCCCAGAGCCGTCTACACCACAAACCTAAACCTGTGGCTCTCTTGACCTGTTAGTCTTTCAATTGCTTGAGCAGGCGAGCGAGATAGGTGCGTTGGAGTTTGAGCGACTCTGCGGCCTTTGTTTGATTTCCCTCGGCCCGTTCCATCGCCCGAGTGATGATGTAGCGGCTATGTTGCTCCATCGATTCGTGGTAGGACAAATCCAGGTACGGCAGCGAGGCATCCGCTGGTTGGCGGAGACTGGCGTCATCCGCCATCAGCGCCAACATATCGGGCTCGATCGTATCTTTCGGGCTTAAGACGACGGCCCGGGCTATTACATTGTCCAGCTCACGAATGTTTCCGGGCCATGGGTAACGGGCCAGGGTGTCGAGTGCAGCCTGGCTGAGAGCCATACCGGGCCGCTTGGCGTCCCGCGTGTGGCGATCGAGGAAGAACTGGGCCAGGGCCGGGACGTCGCCTTGTCGTTCGCGAAGTGGCGGGAGCGTCAGAGTAACGACATTCAGCCGAAAGTAAAGATCTTCCCGGAACTGTCCCGCCTTCACGGCCTGTCTCAGGTCCTTATTAGTGGCGGCGATGATACGAATATTGACGGAAACCGTCTTCGTTCCTCCGACACGCTGGAATTCCCGGTCTTGTAGAACCCTGAGCAGTTTGGCCTGCAGTGGCAGCGACATATCGCCGATCTCGTCGAGGAACACGGTTCCACCGTCGGCCATCTCCAACTTTCCCTTCTGTTGGCGATCGGCTCCGGTAAAGGCGCCGCGTTCATGCCCGAACAACTCGTTCTCCAACAATGTCTCCGTCAAGGCGACACAATTGATGACGATGAGCGGCATGGCGGAGCGATGGCTCCATTGATGGATCGATCGTGCGAAGAGTTCCTTCCCGGTACCGCTTTCACCGAGGAGTAAAACGCTCGCATCCGACTTGGCGGCCCGCTGTGCCGCCTCCACGACAGATTGCACGGATGCACTGTTTCCCACGATGGATGCATAACGGCCGTCGACTTCGGAACGCAGGTAGGCGACTTGCCGTCGAAGTGAGTCACGCTCTAAGGCTTTGCGGATGACGATCAGGAGATGTTCGTTGTCGAGTGGTTTGGTTAGAAAGTCGTACGCTCCTTCTTTGATCGCTTCCACCGCGGCTTCAATGGACCCATGTGCGGTCATCACAATGACCGGAAGGTGTTCCGATGGCTTCATGTGAGAAAGGCGCTTGAGCACGTCGAGACCCGATAATTTGGGCAGGGTGAGATCCAGGAGGATCAACTGTGGAGATTCGTGAGCGATTTGGTCCAGGGCCTGCTGTCCTTCCGACGCCACGACCGTGTCATACCCCGAAGCTTGCAGCCGGTCTTCGAGCATCATGACGATGTCGGGATCGTCATCGACGATGAGAATCTTCGCATGCATTACGCTAGTCCTCGGTTGATGGTCATCGGCATTCAACCGGTCATGACATTGAGGACAAGACCCGTTAACGGTTTCGGATAGAAATAGGTCGATTTGTGCGGCATACGTTCACCCGCAGCCGCCACCGCTTGGACTTCACTGACTTTGGTGGCATTGAGGAGAAAGGCGCCGGTTCCAGTTCCTCGGGCTACCCAGTCGAGTGCTTCATGGTCGTCTTTGGTATAGATGATGGCTTCTTGTTCCTCTTGTGTGGGACAGAGCTTCGTCACGATCAGTTGTTGCAACAGGGAGACGTCGAGCCTGGTCCGAGGCGATGCCTTGATGGAGGGGCGATACATCGGCTTCGGCGTAAGCAGGATGTATCTGTCGTCGCCTTGTCGAGCCAATCCGAAAACCGGAACGGTTTGGCCTTCCGTTCTCAAGGCGGTCAAGAATTGCTGTCGGATCTGGGTCTCAGTTGACGGAGTGAAGGGGAACTCTCGGAAATCGAACATGTTCCCAAGCAACTGCCTGATCTGATCGGAAGGCGGCAGTGCGGTGGTTGCCACTCGATGCGTCGGCAGCACCGTCAATCCGGGATCTTCAAGCTGAGAGAGCAACATCAAGACGGAGTCATATGGCTGCGGCCCGGTTGGAGAGCCAAGCTGCTGCCGCTGGAGCTTTTGATAGTTCAGCGCTGTTTCGTAACGATGGTGACCGTCTGCGATGAATAGCGGTTTGCTTCGCATCAGGTCGGTGATGTGTTTCAGGACGGTCTCATCGGTCACGGTCCAGAGGCATTCGCGGCAGCCTGCATCGTCCTGAAAGTCATACTCAGCAGGTTTCCCTTTTGTTTCCGTTTCGAGCAGTCGGATGATGGCGCCGGCGGGATCGGAATAGAGGGACCAGATCGGGCTGAAGTTCGCGCGACAGGCCTCTAGGAGGTTCAACCGATCGGTCTTCGCCGCCGCACGTGTGTTCTCATGCGGATAGATGTGTCCGGAGTCCAACGCTTCCAGTTTGGCCAGAGCGAGAAATCCTCGGAGCAGTTTACTCGGCGCACCAGGTGCCGCGTACGGCGGACGGTACTCAATCGTGTGATAGTAGACGGCAGGTTGCGCGTCTCGCTTGAGGACCCCCTCTTTGATCCAGGCCTGGAGTGCTGTGGCCGCGCGGGAATATCGGTTATGGGCTGGGCTGTCACCGGTCTGTTCCAGTCCCAACTCCATGCGGATGATGTTGTGAGGATGGCGATCATGAAGCTGTTGTTGCCCCTTGGTATCGATGATGTCGTACGGCGGAGCCACGACATCCTTGATGGAGCCCACAATGGCCTGATCGTACCGCATACCCTGGAACGGAGAAATCTGTGACATGAACAACCTCTTGGCTGAGTCGTGACAACGACGGTTTGTTTGATGGTTACGGGAGAGGACGGGATCCTTTCACTCTACGCCACGCCGCTTCCACGGCCCAGCGTCCTACCGGTCGGCGGGAAAACACTCACCGGTCGCGGGTAATCATGTAATCAGCGGCCACCGACAACGCGCGCCGTGGCGTACTATCGTCGAACTGATCGAGTTCATGCTTGGCGGCCGCGATGTAGGCCTTGGCTCGATCCATGGCATAAGTGATCGACCCGAACTCCCCCATGAGGAACAAAATGCGCTCTAAATCGGCGGTGCTGAGCGTTCGGGTCTCCATTCGATCTTTGACCATTTGTCGGTCCTGCTCCGAGCAATGTTGCAGCAGATGCAGGAGCGGCAACGTGGCTTTGCCTTGCCGAAGGTCTTGTCCAATCCGTTTCCCCAGCGATTCGCCGTTCGCGATGTAATCCAGTGTGTCGTCGGCAACCTGGAACGCGATACCTAGGTATTGGCCGAAACGGAACAGGGCTTGCTGTTGGGTCTCCGTGGCGTCGGCGAGAATGGCCCCCATCTGGCAGGCAGCGGCAATCAATCCAGCGGTTTTGTGTTCGACGATCTTGATATAATCGATCTCCGGCATCGCGGGATTGCCGTTGTAGTACAGCTGAAGGACTTCGCCTTCGGCCATTTTGTTACAGGCCTCTGCGATCACCTCGTTGATTCCCTGACTTTGAAACTCGACGACGTTACACATGGCCTTGGTATAGAGAAAATCGCCGACCAGAATGCTGATCTGGTTTCCCCACACCTTCCGAGCCGTTCTTCTGCCCCTCCGCAAATCGGCCTCGTCCACGACATCGTCGTGTAGCAAGGTGGCAGTGTGGATATATTCCACAATGCTGCCGAGTTGATAGTGTTCGATACCCGGATATCCGCAGAGGCGGGCAGACAAGAGCAAAAGCAGCGGCCTGATACGTTTCCCACCCCCGCTCAGGATGTGGGCAGCTACCGTATTGACCAGAGTGACGCTGGAATCGAGGTTTTTCCGTACCCGGTCTTCTAGTCCGTCCAACTCACCGCGGTACGCGTCCCACACGTCGGACATACTCTGCGGAGTTGCGATGACTGGACCTTGCGTCATGCCGCGGATGGTATGGCAGCCAGGGAAATAAAGTCAAGCAAATGAAAGGGGTATAGGCCCATTGTCACCTTGACAGAGGAATGAGCCTTCCAGTAAGTTCCGAGCGTGGTAATCGGCTGAGGTCCAGCCTGCGGACTAGGGGGGTTAATCCGCCCCAGGCTTCTTGCTCGCGCTCAACTCCATCCGATAGGGAAAATCTCAATATTCTCATGAGATAGGTCGATGAATACTCCAGGTTTCCCCAGTCAACAAGGTCTCTATGATCCTCGGCATGAGAAAGATTCGTGCGGGATCGGTTTTGTGGTCAATATCAAGGGGAAGAAGTCCCATGACATTGTCCGTCAAGGGCTTCAAGTATTGGAGAATCTGACTCACCGCGGGGCGCAGGGAGCCGATTCCTGTACGGGAGATGGTGCCGGGATCCTGTTGCAGGTGCCGCACACCTTTTTCAAACGGGTTGCAGGGGCTGCCGGGGTGCCATTGCCGGAGGTCGGCGAGTATGGGGTGGGGCAGTTATTCCTGCCACCAAATGGAGAATCCCGACGACTCTGCGAAAAGTTGTTTACCGAGATAATTGGTGAAGAGGGTCTCCGGTTGCTCGGGTGGCGCGATGTGCCGGTCAAAAGCGACAGTATCGGCGTGCAAGCGCGAAAGACCGAGCCGTTTATGCGGCAAATATTCATCGCACGTGACGTGCTCAACGAGGCTCAGTTCGAACGAAAACTGTATGTGATCCGAAAGCGGGTCGAGAAAGCCGTGGCCGAGTCGGCGATTCAGGGGCGAGAACATTTTTACGTCTCCAGTTTGTCGGCCCACACGATTGTCTACAAAGGTCTACTCTTACCGCATCAAATGGCCTCGTATTACCAGGATCTGACCGATGAACGGATGGTGAGCGCCCTGGCGCTGGTGCATTCCCGTTTCAGTACAAATACCTTTCCGACCTGGCCGTTGGCCCACCCCTATCGGTACGTCTGTCACAACGGCGAGATCAATACGCTGAAAGGGAACGTCAATTGGATGAAGGCCCGGCAAGGCCGCCTCCATTCCGATCTGTTCGGCAAGGACATGGAGAAACTGTTCCCGATCGTAACCGAGGCTCAGAGCGACTCGGCCTGCCTGGACAATACCCTCGAATTTCTGCTTCTCGGAGGCCGGTCATTACCGCATGCCATGATGATGTTGATTCCTGAGCCATGGGTGGCGAATTCGCAGATGGATTTGGATCGCCGAGGCTTTTACCAATATCACGCGGCGATGATGGAACCATGGGACGGGCCGGCAGCGGTCTGTTTTACCGACGGTAAGATGATCGGGGCGACCTTGGATCGTAACGGACTCCGTCCCTGTCGCTATCAGGTGATGACGGATGAGACGGTCGTGCTGGCGTCGGAGGCCGGGGTGTTACCGGTTCCGGCTAAGGAAATCCGCCTGAAGGGACGGCTCATGCCGGGGCGGATGTTCCTTGTCGATACCGTCCAAGGCCGGATCATCGATGATGAAGAGATCAAGACCGACATGGCGAAGCGGAAACCCTACCGCAGTTGGGTGACCCAATACGGAGTGTCCCTCGATGAACTGCCCGAACCTTTGAATGTCCCGCAGCCGGACCATCCGACAATCAGGCAGCGGCAGCAGGCCTTCGGCTACACCGTCGAAGAGCTCAAGATGGTCATCACCCCCATGATCCTCAATGGTGAGGAGCCGATCTCCTCCATGGGTACCGATACCCCCTTGGCGGTGTTGTCCGATCGACCGCAGCTCTTGTTCAAGTACTTTAAGCAGCTGTTCGCGCAAGTCACCAACCCGCCGATCGATCCGATTCGCGAGCAGCTCGTGATGTCGCTGGTCACGAACATCGGGCCGAAACCCAATCTGATGGATGAGTCGCCGGAGTCTTGCCGCCGGATTAAGGTCCAACAGCCGATTTTGACCAACGCGGATCTGCAAAAGATCCGCGGGATTTCCGACCCGCATTTCAAGAGCAAGACGTTGCGCATGTTGTTCCGCGTGGCCGAAGGCGCCGACGGCCTGGGAGCTGCGGTCGATGAGCTGTGCCGAGAGGCTTCGCATGCGATTAAGGAAGGGTATGAATTCTTAATTCTCAGTGATCGCGGAGTAGATGAAGCCTGGGCGCCGATTCCCAGCCTTCTGGGCATCTCCGCCGTACACCATCATCTGGTTCGGGAATGCACGAGGACAGAAGTCGGGTTGATCCTTGAAACAGGGGAACCGCGAGATGTCCATCAATTTGCGTGCTTGATCGGCTACGGCGCCGGCACGATCAATCCATATCTCGTGTTCGAAACGCTCGTCGACATGGAGCGTGATGGGTATCTTCCTGAGGGACTTGATGCACAGACGGCGGAGAGCAAGTTTATTAAGGCCATCAATAAGGGCCTGCTCAAGATCTTTTCCAAGATGGGCATCTCGACCGTGCAATCTTATTGCGGCGCGCAAATTTTTGAAGCCATCGGGTTGAATCACGAACTCACCAATCGATACTTCACGGGTACGGCGTCGCGTGTCGAAGGAGTGGGGATTCGTGAAATCGGTGAAGAGACCTTGCGTCGACATCGTATGGCTTACGAGCCGGCTGCAATCAGACAGTTGGAGTTCGGCGGAGAAGTCCATTATCGGATTCAGGGCGAACATCACAATTGGAACCCGGACACGATCTACAAGCTGCAACATGCCAGTCGAGCCAACGACGCAAAGACCTATGCGGAGTTTTCCCAGCTCGTCAATGATGAGAGTCAACGACGGTCGAACTTGCGTGGGTTGCTCGAGTTCAAGTTCGCGTCTCAGCCGATTTCCATCGATGAGGTCGAGCCGGCCAAGGACATCGTCAAGCGGTTCAATACGGGCGCGATGTCGTTCGGATCCATCAGCAAAGAAGCGCATGAGACGCTGGCGATTGCCATGAATCGACTGGGGGGCAAGAGCAACACCGGGGAAGGCGGAGAAGACCCCGAGCGCTTCAAGCCTATGCCGAACGGCGACTCGAAGAACAGCTATATCAAGCAGGTAGCGTCGGCCAGATTCGGCGTGACCGCGCACTACTTGGTGAATGCGCGTGAGCTGCAGATCAAAATGGCGCAAGGCGCAAAACCAGGCGAGGGGGGGCAGTTGCCGGGGCACAAGGTCGATGAACAGATCGCGCGGTTCCGATATTCCACGCCGGGCGTGCAGCTGATTTCGCCTCCACCGCATCATGATATCTATTCCATCGAAGATCTGGCCCAATTGATCTTCGATCTGAAGAACTCGAATCCGGAGGCGGGGGTCTCGGTCAAGCTTGTGGCAGAAGTCGGTGTCGGAACGGTCGCTGCCGGGGTCGCCAAAGCGCACGCGGACAAGGTCCTGATCAGTGGGGATTCAGGTGGCACCGGCGCCTCCCCATTGTCGTCGATCAAGTATGCCGGTATTCCATGGGAATTGGGGCTGGCGGAAACGCATCAGACGCTGGTGTTGAACGATCTGCGCGGCCGGATTCGTGTTGAAACGGACGGACAGATGAAGACGGGCCGCGACGTGGTGATCGCTACGTTGCTTGGGGCGGAAGAGTACGGATTTGCGACGGCACCGCTCATTGTCGAAGGCTGTATCATGATGCGGAAGTGTCATCTCAATACCTGCCCGGTCGGCATTGCGACGCAAGATCCAGAACTGCGAAAGAAATTCAATGGCAAGCCGGAACATATCGTCAACTATCTCTTTTTCGTCGCCGAGGAAGCCCGACAGCTTATGGCGAAGCTGGGGTTCAAGACGATCAATGAGATGGTCGGCCGGGTCGATATGCTGAAAATCACCAAGGCGGTCGACCACTGGAAGGCCAAGGGGTTGGATCTCTCGCCGTTACTGGCCATGCCCGATGTCGGGCCCAACGTACCACGGTATTGCGTGCAGAAGCAGGACCATGGCCTCGACCACATTCTTGATAACGAATTGGTGGAGTTGTGTCGTCCGGCGATCGAGAAGGGTGAGAAGGTGACGATCGAATTACCGATTCGTAACGTGAATCGCACGACCGGCACCGTCCTCTCCAGCAAAATCGCACGAGCATATGGGTCTGAAGGGCTGCCGGAAGATACGATCTCGATTAAGTTCAATGGGTCGGCTGGACAATCCTTCGGCGCGTTCCTCGCGCGAGGCATTACGCTGACGTTGGAAGGGGAGTCGAACGATTATATCGGGAAGGGGCTCTCCGGTGGAAAGATCATCGTGTACCCGCCGAAGGATGCGCTCTATGACCCAGCAGAAACCATTTTGATCGGCAACACCTCCCTCTATGGCGCGACACAAGGCGAAGCCTACTTCTATGGCCGCGCGGGGGAGCGTTTTGCTGTTCGGAACAGCGGGGCACAGACCGTCGTCGAAGGGACAGGTGACCACGGCTGTGAATACATGACGGGGGGGGTGGTCGTGGTGCTCGGCAGGACGGGCCGCAACTTTGCGGCCGGCATGTCCGGCGGCGTGGCATTCGTGCTCGACGAGCAGGGCAAATTCAAAGGTCGATGCAACACCGGTATGGTAGAGTTGGAAACGGTCGTCACACAGGAAGATAAACAGCTTGTCCATGATCTGATCACGAAGCACTTCATGTATACCGGCAGTCGGAAGGCGAAGCAGGTCCTCGATGCCTTTGATGCCACCGTGCCAAAATTCGTCAAGGTGATGCCGGTGGATTACAAGCGCGTGATGGAAGAACGGAAACGCAAAGCGAGCGCGGTGCATTAGAGAGTAAAAAGTCAAAGGTGAACGGTTAGAGGACAGGAGTTAGGCGAGTTAGGAAATGGGTGATCCAAAAGGTTTCATGAAATATGCCCGCGAGGGCCCGAAGCGCAAGCCGATCGAGTTGCGTGTGCTCGATTGGAAGGAGATGTACGAGCCGATTTCGGAGGAGAAGCTCAAGGTCCAAGGCGCGCGTTGCATGGATTGCGGCGTGCCGTTTTGCCAGGGTAGCACCGGGTGCCCCGTGGTCAATCTCATTCCTGAATGGAACGATCTTGTCTACCGTGGTCGCTGGAAAGATGCGCTCAAAGCGCTCCACACGACGAACAACTTTCCTGAATTCACGGGCCGGCTCTGCCCGGCTCCCTGTGAAGGGGCCTGTGTGCTCGGGATCAATGAAGATCCGGTCTCTATCCGCATCATCGAATGGAACATTGTCGATCGAGGGTTCAACGACGGAATGATCACTCCGATCCTCCCGGTCGTCAAGACGGGGAAGACGGTCGCGATCGTCGGTTCCGGTCCGGCAGGGCTGGCTGCCGCACAACAACTGGCACGCGCTGGCCATGAGGTCACGGTCCTTGAAAAATCGGACCGGATCGGCGGCCTCCTGCGCTATGGCATTCCCGACTTCAAGATGGAAAAATGGGTCATCGACCGCCGCTTGGAACAAATGAAGGCTGAAGGCGTGACGTTCCAAACCGGTGTCACGGTCGGGAAAGATATCACCGGGGAACAGTTGCGCACGCAGTTCGACGCCGTAGGGCTCACCATGGGGGCCGAACAGGCGCGCGAGCTGCCGATTCCTGGCCGTGAGCTCAAAGGCGTCTATCTCGCGATGGAATATCTCACCCAACAGAACAAACGTACGGCCGGTATTTCGGTGACCGACGAACCGATTACCGCAAAAGGTAAACGGGTGGTGATCATCGGCGGAGGCGACACAGGCTCCGACTGTCTCGGAACTGCCCACCGTCAGGGCTGTGTCGAGGCGCATCAATTTGAGTTGCTGGCGGAACCGCCGCCGACCAGGGCCACCTTGACTCCCTGGCCGCTCTGGCCGATGCAGTTGCGCACTTCCCATGCCCATGAAGAAGGCTGTGATAGGCAATGGAGTGTCTCCACGACGAAATTTTCCGGTCACGATGGGCATGTCACCAAACTGCATGCGCATCGCGTGATGTTTGAAAACGGCAAGTTCACGGCTGTTCCCAACACCGAATTCGAGATGAATGCTGATCTCGTGTTGCTTGCCATGGGCTTCACCGGTCCGATCAAGAACGGCTTACTCGATGACCTGGGTGTGACATACGACGCGCGCGGCGCCGTGACAGTCGACCAGAACTTCATGACCAACCTCGATGGGGTCTTCGCCGGCGGCGACACCAAACGGGGTGCTTCCCTCATCGTCTGGGCCATCGCCGAAGGACGAAAAATGGCGGCAGGGATCGACAAGTATATGCAGGCTGGAAAGTCGGCGAAAGCGGCAATGAAATGACAAAGAAAGAAGCGCGTGAGTACCGCAATCGATGGAGAAGGGTGAACCAAGTGATTGCTGACGAGTTGCGGCATACTCCACCAGATGTAAAGTTCAAAAAGATGAATGCTGCCTATCGGATCGCCGCGGGGTTGGGCCTTCTCCCTCGGATGAAAGCACTCAAGCAGAAGTCTGAGCGAGAGGTCAGACAGCGGTGGCTACAACTAAAGACAACGACCCTGTAAATCCGTCCTCCCTCGCTTCGCTTGCTCCTGCCATTAATGCCCTCTGCAATCTTTTCAAATCGTCTGATGTCCCCGGCATGATTATTGGTGGGGTCGCTGCGAGTATCCATGGACAAGCAAGAGCGACTGAAGACGTCGATGCGGCAATCTTGCTGGATGAACGGCACCTGAATCGCTTCGTCAAGTTAGCGGCACTTGAAGGCTTGCATCCACGAATCTCGGACGCGATCGCATTCGCGCAACGAAACGCCGTTCTCCTCTTGGAACATTCTGAGAGTGGTGTCAGTGTCGATATCATGCTCGGACGGTTGCCGTTCGAACGGTACGCAGTTGAGCATGCAACGTCCGTCAAGATTGACGATGTTGTCGTTCCTGTTGCTGCCCCTGAAGACCTGATTGTCATGAAGGCCATTGCACACCGCTCTCAGGATCTTCAGGATATCCGCGTGATCGTGACTTCGAATCCGAAGTTGGATGTTAAGGAAGGTCTGATTAATTCACCGTTTCAGTCAGAAATTTGTTCCCCCAGTGATGTGCAGCGGCTATCCGATAAGAATCCGCTGAGCCGGGAGGCGTTTTATAGGGCGCCCCCCCCCGCTAGCCCACTGCAGCCCTGTGGGGCTACGCCCGCTATGTTCCCGCCAACAAACGGCGTCGCGCCAGATACAGATTCGTTAACCCGCAGGTGACAAAGAGCCAATTCGTATTCTTCACACGCCCTCGGTAGCGGACCTTGGTCCACCCAAAAACGCGCTTCATCACCCCAAACACATGCTCGACCTTGGCCCGCACCTTCGACTTGGTCCGATTCCGAGCCCGCTCCACCTCACTCAGCGGTCGATGCCGATGGGCTTTTGCTTGGATGAAACTCTTCGCGTCAGGAGCCTGTTGCCAGATCACCTCACGTGGTCCACTGTAGGCAGCATCGCCCCAGACTCGCGTCTCATTGCCGTGCAGGAGCTCCGGTAACGCTTGGCTGTCATGCACATTCGCCGCGGTCGCGGCTACTGAATGAATCAGCTTGGCCCGGCTGTCGACACCCACATGCGCCTTCATGCCGAAGTACCACTGGTTGCCCTTCTTCGTCTGGCGCATCTCTGGATCCCGCACCTTCTGGCGATTCTTCGTCGAACTGGGGGCACTGATAATGGTGGCATCCACGATGGTGCCTCGGCGGACGGTCACCCCCTGCGCCGCCAGATACGTGCCGATCCTCGTAAAGAGCTGCTTCCCCAACTCGTGGGCCTCCAGCAGATGCCGAAATTTACAGATCGTCGTCTCATCCGGCACGGGTTCGCGGCCCAGATCAATGCCGACAAACTGCCGCATGGCGCGTGAGTCATACAGCGCTTCCTCTACCGCCGGGTCCGACAGGTTGAACCACTGTTGCAGACAATGCAGGCGCAGCATGCGTTCGATCCCGATCGGCGGACGCCCTGGTCCCTCCGCCTTGGGATACATGGGCTCGATCGCCGCCACCAGGTCCGCCCACGGCACAACGCGGTTCATTTCGTCGAGAAACCGTTCCCGACGGGTGGGTTTCCGATACGGCTCCAAGCTGGCATCGGCAAAGGTCTGTTGCTTCATGGCGGGCCTCCCATTTGGTGCTTCGCCATCCCTAGCATGAATCAGGAACGGAATAAATCAGACCTTCCTTAGTACGAAGTAACCGTATCTCGGTCATCGTTATTGGAGATTGTAAGGAAGACATTAAGGCTGTCATTTCTTAGTCGATGCGTCCTTATGACATTTGATCAGAAGGGAACTTAGAGTAAGGCTATCGGGATGGCCAAGAGAAAAACCTAGTGTTCTGCCCTTGCTACAAATTTAGCCTATTTCTTCAATATCCCATTGGTTGAGCAGCCCAGAGGCGTTTCATATAGTTTTTGGCACCAGCTGGCTTGGTTTTTCCGTATGGACAATCAGCTTCGCATCTACCCTGACGATAATTTATATCTTGGGATTTCAGGAATCGACCTTATGTTTGATCGATTGGAACTGGGGGATGGGGTGTGTCTTTCTAAGATCAAGTGTGCACTCCTGGGTGGACACTTGATGGTTTTCGAACGCGTCAATGAAGGTGATCAAACGGATATCTCTCATTCGACGCGTAAAGATGAGGATGGATCGGAATGGGTGGATATAACGGCCGATACGAAGCCGGTTTCCGGGCTCCAATCGTATCCGATCACCGGTGAACTGATTATAACCAAGAATGCATCTGACAACGTAGGCCAAAGTCAATTGGCTTTGGCACGGTGGGTTCTTTCATTAATGCGTATGTGGTCAGCTCCTTCAATTTCGGCTGCCGTGATTTCGAAGCAGTCATTGTCAGAGATGTCAGCGACCTCTGCAAAAGAGGTGCAACTTTTCCCTTTTGAAACTCAATCCCGTGGAATATTTTTCGAATCGAAGTTAGGGCGATCCATCACCGTGGACAGGCTTTATTGGATCAGGGACTCTTGGATATCGAGTGCTAAACTAGCCAACACACGAAAAGAGTTCCGCCTTGCCGTTGAAGCGTTAGATCAAGCTCACTTTGTACATGACCACGCGTTGGGCATACTGTTGGTATGGGCAGCGCTGGAAGGACTGTTTTCACCTTCAAGAACCGAGCTGCGTTTTCGAGTATCTGCATTGATTGCATCATTCTTAGAACCTCCAGGCTCACGGCGACGCGAGCTTCAGGCAGAGGTTATAAAGCTTTATGATGCCAGGTCTTTCGCAGCACATGATAGGTCATCGATGGATAGGAGGGCATTGGGAGAATCAATGAGCTTACTTCGCAGGATCATTATCAAGATGATATCCGGTTGCCATATTCCCTCCAAAGACGAGCTGGAAGGTTTATTGTTTGGATGCTAAAGCGGAAAATGGTGTCGTAAGCCATGCTGCATCCGACAGCGTGTACCCCACAAACCGCGCGGCATCACTTCTTAAAAATCAGCCTCGGTTCCGTCATATCCCCCATCGATACCGCGACGAGTTCCCATCCAGCTGCTCCAAATTCGTTCAGTCTGGTTTGCATATTCTGAGTGTCAGGAAGGACCTCGATGATCCGATATTGAAACCGTTTCGGTTCTTGCGCCTTGACGGCGAACGGTTGGCCCAGAAGGAGCACAATCCCTAAGGCCCCAAGGCTGAGAGCAGCTATCATCCACGCGACTGAGATCCGTATGGTCAGCATAGGTCACCTCGTATTGGTTGTGGATAGGGTTGTGGCATTCCCAGTTTGTCTAAACAGGAAACTGCTTGTGCGGGTAGGGAATGCAAGATGGAGAACAAAGCGGTGGCTCGAATTTGCACTTCGCTATGAAGCGCGAGCTTTAGCAAGGGACGGTGAATGCGCTTCTATCTTACGCATCGCTTCACGATCGTAGACCTTCTCGCCGCAAATCGGACACTCATGAAATTCTAGCCTTGGTACTGTATACATCTGCCCATGAAACTTGCCGGTCCATTTTCGACGGACTTTCTTAATCTTGTTGCTTCCACAAGTAGGACATCTGGTAATTGTGAGCATGGTTGTGGCCTCTTAGAGGGCCTTCTTAGATGAAACGAGGAAGTAGTAGGTTTCAGACTCAGCCTCGACGACCAGTTTACCCTTCGTATAAATCAGAAGTCCACTGAGGTTCGTGCTTTGAATCACGTAGAGCCGTTCTCCTGAACGCTTGCGCTGGGTGCTTGTTGAGCGGAGTACTTTTGAGACGGCTACAGCACTCAAGATCGACTCGGCAACATCGAGTTCTGTGAGGCCATCCGCTTCCATTTCAACTCGAGCTTTCTCGCTGAAGGCGTAGTGACCAGCTAACACGGCTCGCTTGATTCGAATAAGGATATCGCTCATGGATGTGCCACCCGCCAGTTTTTCCCGACGCCTAAGTCAACTTTAAGCGGCACTGAAAGGCCCAACTGTGTCCCGACGGCTTCCATTTCTTCCTTCACCAAACGTTTCGCCTCCTCCAGGTCGTGATCCGGTACTTCGAAGATGAGTTCGTCGTGAACTTGGAGGATCATCTTCACGTGCGGCAGTTCCTCGTGGAGTTTCTTGTGGGCATTGATCATGGCCACTTTGATGAGGTCCGCGGCGGAGCCTTGGATGGGGCTGTTGACCGCCATGCGTTCGCCGAAGCCACGCTGCGCAGGGTCCCCACTTTGCAGTTCGGGAATCGGCCGTCGGCGGCCGAGGATAGTCGTGGTATAGCCCTTCTCTCGCCCTTCCGCGATGTTCTGATCCATGAGGGCTCGCACCGCCGCAAACTTTTCGAAGAAGGTATCGATATATTTCTTGGCCTCGGCCTGGGATACGCCGAGGTTCTGTGACAGGCCGAACGGGCTAATGCCGTAGACGATGCCGAATACGACGGTCTTGGCGGCGCGGCGCATATCCCTTGTGATCTGACCGGATGGCAAGCCGAAGATCTCCATGGCCGTGGCCATGTGGATATCCTCTCCCTTCGAAAACACGTCCAGCAAACGGGGATCTTGCGACAGATGAGCGAGAATGCGCGGCTCGATCTGGCTGTAGTCGGCGCAGAGGAGTTCATGGCCTTTGGGGATAATAAAGGCTTCCCGAATGCGCAGGCCGTACTCGCCTTTGACCGGGATGTTTTGAAGATTGGGGTCGGTGGACGAGAGCCGGCCGGTGGCAGCGACGGTCTGGTTCAAGGAGGTGTGGAGCCGTTTCGTCTCCGGCCTGACGAGTTCGGGGAGGGCATCAACGTAGGTCGATTTGAGTTTGCTAAGGCTCCGGTAGCTGAGAATTTGAGCCGGCAGCTCATGGTGCGTCGCGAGTTGCGTCAAGGTATCTTCGTCGGTGGAGTAGCCGGTTTTTGTCTTGCGGATCGGCTTTAACCCGAGTTTCTCGAAGAGAACGGTCGCGAGTTGTTTTGGCGAGTTGATGTTGAACTCGCCGCCGGCCAGTCCGGCAATGGTCTCCATCATGCGATCAAGTTCTCGTTCGAGTTCCTGGCTCAGTCCGTGGAGCCCTTCGACGTCCAACAGGAACCCATTCCGCTCGATGTCGGCCAGCACCGGTACGAGTGGCATCTCAACCTCGGTGAACAGCTTCAAGCTCCCTTGTTCTCTCAACTGTTCCGTCAGGATCGGGCCGAGCCTGGCTAAAGCGGTGGCAGCGTTTGCCGCCGTTTCGCGGGAGCCGGTATCCACTTCGAAGAGCGACCGTGTTTTGGCCTTCTCACGGTTTCGTGAATCCAGTCGCTCATTCAACCGTTCCACGGCAATTGTCTCGAGGCTATGGTCACGGCGATTCGGATTCAGTAAATAGTCCCCGATCATCGTGTCCATGTAGGGTGGGGCCAAGTTGACGCCGATTCGATGAAAGGCGAGCAGGGTGCTTTTGAGATCGTGCACGACTTTCGTCCTGGTTGTGTCGTGCAGGAGCGGCAGGATCGGCCGCATGAATGTGTGAACATCGATTGGAATGAAGGCCGTCTGCCTGTCGGTGGAGAAGGCCAGGCCGAGCATGTCTGCATGGACACCCGGTTGGCCGGCTAATAAACAGTGCACACCAATGGGTGTGTCGTTGGGCAAGCTGCCGACAAACCGTTGTGCCGCCGCTTCGTCTTCGATGACGGTCGTATCATGAGGCTTCGCTTCCTCCTGCTTTGGCGACGACTGAAGACTCTTGAGGAGGGAGGTGAATTCCAACTCGCGCAGCAGGTCGGTCAATTGCTCGTCATGCGGCGGCTTGATCTGGTAGGAGTCCGGATGGAACTCGACCGGGCTCTGTGTATCGATGGTTGCGAGTTTCCGGCTGAGCCGCGCATTCTCTGCCTGGTCGGTGAGGAGGGTCTTGATGCGGGTCGGGGTAACCTCGTCGAGCCGGCGCAGCAGTTCTTCGATTGTGCCGAACTGCGCGATCAACTTCATGGCGGTTTTTTCACCGATGCCTTTCACGCCGGGAATGTTGTCGCTGGCATCTCCCATCAGTCCCATGACTTCAACCACACGTCCAGGCTCGACACCGAACTTGGCGATACATTCCGATTCACCCGACCATTTGTCCTTTACGGGGTCATAGATCCGCACGTGGGGCGTCAGAAGTTGGAGCATGTCCTTGTCGCCTGTGACGATGACGATGTCGTAGCCGGCTTGTTCTGCCTGCCGAGCCAAGGTTCCGATCAGATCGTCCGCTTCATATCCGGCCTGCTTCACGGCTGGAATGTTCAGTGCCTCCACCGCGCGATGAATGTACGGGATCTGCGCTTGCATGCCGTCCGGCATCGGAGGACGCTGCGCCTTGTATTCCTTGAATTCCTCGTGCCGAGCGGTCGGTCCTTTCTCGTCGAAGGCGACTGCAAGACCATCCGGCTTGTGCTCACGGATGATCTTCAGGAGGGTGGTCATGAATCCGTAGACCGCGTTAGTCTGGAGACCTTTTGAATTGTTCAATGCCGGTAGGGCGAAGAAGGCGCGATAAATGTAGGCGCTGCCGTCGATCAGGTAGAGTGTCTTCTGCGAGGGTCGTGAGTCAGACATGGATGAAGTCCATCCTCCGATGCGGTACGCGTTCAGCAATAGACGTCTTACGACGTGCGATGGTCGATCGGGAAGCGTGGGCGGATTGTGGTGTCACGGCTGAGGCGCGATCGTGAGCGGCGGCTTCCCGAACTTCTGACGCATGTTGTTGATGGTGTTCAGCACCGTCGGTTGGCCGATCATTCTCGCCTCCAACTTTCGCTTACCGGGAAAATCCAGCATGGTCACACCGATCAACATGGTGAGAATGCCCTGGCCCGGCAAGAACAACATTAAGAAGCCGACGAACAGAAAAATGGCTCCGATGACGTTTTTCGCGATGTGGCCGAATAGCCGAAGCACCGGGTGATGATCTTCCATCCAGCGGCGGGGGACACGAGTGTCGAAGAAATCTGTCGGAAGTCGGACGAGGATGAACGGGATCGTGATCAGCGATCCGACAAAGAACACGATCGAGAGCGCCGTCAAAGTTACGAGAGTTTCGGTTGAGACGTACTGCTGAACTGTCGTAAGAAGCCCATCCATCGCGCGGCATCCTAGCATGGGACTGCGCGCCCCTCAAGGCGATGCAAGGTGAAGTCTCGTGTTTACGCGGTTGGGTCCGGTCGTTATAATCACCGGGCATAGAGCTGCTACAGGAATCTCTAGCGGAAGTCGATGTAGCCGCTGCCGACTAGAAAGACAACCTGAAAATCCGGCCACGGAAGAACGAGACATGTCGACGACGCAGAAGTTTGTGATCTTTGCCCACAATGCGACGTACGATAAGCTCCACCAAGTTGCGACGCTTGGCATGACCGCCGCGGCGATGGGCAAAGACGTGATCATTGTCTTGCTATTCTGGACGATCAAGAAACTGGCCGAGGGCAAGATCGACCAGATCGATTTCCCACCGGAATATGCCGGATCGGCTGAGGAGGTTGCTCGGTTGCTCAAAGAGAAGAAGGTGCCGAAGATCTCCGAAATGTTTCAGGACGCCAAGCATGTCGGGAAGCTTCGGCTCATCGCCTGCAGCGCCGGATTGGAATATATGGGCGTGGATGCGGGCGCGGTCGAAAAGAGTGTCGATGAAGTCATGGGGCTACCGGCCATCCTTTCGCTGACTGCCGAGGCAGAAACGAAGCTGTTTATTTAACCGCCTACACCGCACTCCTCACTCCTAGCGAGATTTCCTTACCCCCACTCGATCGCAGAGCTCGCTCAACTTGCATCGGCTACAGAACGGCGAAACCGGAAAACAAAGATTCTGTCCATAGGGGACGAGGAGGTCGTTGTAGGTGATCCAGTACTCCTTGGGGAGTTTGCGCCTGAGGGCCCGTTCCGACTCTTCCGGCGTTTTCGTTTTGATATAGCCCCATCGGTTGCTGATGCGATGGACATGTACATCGACACAGATTCCTGGCTTTTGAAATCCTACGGTGACAACCAGATTGGCGGTCTTCCTTCCAATTCCTGGAAGGGTCACCAGCTCGTCGAGAGAGTCCGGTACGGTGCTTCCGAACTCGTCGATCAGCCGACGACAAATCTGATGAATGGATTTGGCTTTTGTTCGGTAGAATCCGACCGGGTAAATCGCCCGTTCGATCTTTTTCAGGGGCAGCTTCAGCAAGGATGCTGGGGTTTTTGCCAGGGCAAACAATCGATCACTGGCTTCCCTGGTGGTCTTGTCTTTTGTGCGAAGACTCAGGAGACAGGAGATGAGGATCAAGAACGGATTTCGGTCGGACTGCTTGGCGACGACGCCGAGGACCGGTTCTTGCCAACGGCGTACTTCTTGCCTGACAAGTCGGATAGCCTCGTGGATTTCATTGCGGCGCATCAGACTTCGATCAAAACAAGAAGGAGGATGACCGAGGGGGATACGAACACGGTCGGGATAGGGCTAGTCAGGTCTTCTCTTGGAAAGCCACTTTTGTCGGCGTCTCTGTGCTTCGCGCTGTTTGGCTTTCTTCCTGACGCTGGGCTTCTCGTAGAAACGACGGCGTTTCAGTTCGCGGAACAGACCCTCTCCCGCCAATTTCTTTTTTGCGACCTTGAGGGCTTTTTCAACGTTGTTGTTAAAAACCTTGATTTCCATTCGGTTGACTTTCGACTTTCTCAGGCCAAGTCAGCCTGCTGCTTAGGGTTTTCACGAATTCGGCGACGGAGTCTAGCATAACCCCCTCAGTTCATCAAGATTAGCGATGGCTTTTGCCATTCTGGTTTGGAGAATATCCATAAGGCCATGATTTATTGGAGAATTCATGTTTGTCTTGGCTGTGGATAGGCCGGCCTGGGCTGCCGCGATGGCCATGGTGAGGCCAACCGTCAGATCCGAGCGGACAGCTGGCTTTACCTTCTCGCGCACAGCTAGAAGGTACCGCCCCACTTCGTAAGCCATCTCGGCAATCTCCATGGGTATCTCAGTGGCCCGTTGGAGCGCCGTGGAAACTGCAACGGATCGATCGGGCCGATGTTTAGGGATTCTATAGGCGGCATTCAGCCTCTCATATGCGTCTATGTCTTCATGGACAAGCCGACGAAGTTGTTGGCTCAATTCGAGCAGACGGACGGTGCTATCCGATTGCTGGCTAAGCCGTGCACCCATCACTCCCAATGAGGCGGCCAAGGCGCCGACGAGTGCCGCGACACTGCCGCCGGCCGGTGTTGGTTTGGCTTCCGCTACTGCGGCCAGAAAGTCCGATACCGTCTGGTCCGTCTCGTTCTTGCTCTGCAGGGCTTCGGCTATCCTGGTTTCAAGTACCTGACCTGAATCGAATCGGTTGAGCTCCAGCGAAGCGGCCGCGGCTTGGTCCAATGCTGCCTGGGGTACTAAACCGATCAGTTCACTTCCAGCCACCTCTATTCCATACTTTGCGGCTTCGGTCTTGACGGTCTGAAACACGGTGTGGATCGGAGTCACCTGGTAATCGGTCAAATTCATCGCGATCTGGACCATGCCACGGCTGGCTAACTCTACGCCGATCGCCTTGAGATGGGCTAAACCTCCGCTTGAATGTCGGATACTCCTCGCGATCGACCGAGCAGCATCAATGTCTGTGGAGCGAAGGTTCACATTATAGGCGATCAGGGGGGGGCGTGCGCCGATCGCGATCGCCCCTGCGCTTTGATGAAGTCGAGGCGGGCCGAAGTCCGGTGTCCAATCGGGGTCGGAAGCCATACGGAAGGCCAAACCTTCAAGTCCTCCTCGTCTGACGGCTTCCAGTGAGGCATGGTCGGGGTGAGCTGCTGCACGCTCATACAAGAAGACCGGGATCTCGAGCTCACGACCTATTCTTTCTCCCAGTCGCTTGGCGAGCTGGACACAGTCTTGCATGGTCGTGCCTCTGATTGGTATGAACGGCATCACGTCGGTCGCCCCGATGCGAGGATGAACGCCGGCATGCGTGCGTAGATCAATCAGATCCGTTGCGATCCGAATCGCATGAAAGGCGGCTTCGACGACGGCAGCTGGAGTCCCGCAGAACGTCAACACGGTTCGATGGTGATCCGTATCCATCGAGTGGTCCAAAAGCGCTACACCCGTGGTCGAGGTCACGGCATCAAGCAGCGCTTGAATCGTCGCTTCATTTCGACCCTCACTGAAGTTGGGGACGCACTCGACGATCTGGTCCATGCTGCCGTGTCGGTCTAAACGAAAAAGCCGGAGGACTCAGTATGGTCTCTCCGGCTTTCGTGCTCTCCGAATCTTTGAAAGATCCGACTATTTAGTTTTCTTGACAAAAGCCTTGTAGATGCGGCCAGACTTGGCCTGCTCCTCTTCCAAGCCCATCATTTGATGACCCGTGGTTTCACACCAAGCGGGCATGTCTTTTTTAATGCCTTCATCATCGGAGACGACTTCCAATACCTGTCCTAATGCCAGCTCTTTTATTTTTTTGGACGTGAGGATGATCGGCATTGGACAGAAGTACCCCAAGGTATCGAGTTTGACATCGGCTTGCATCATCAACGTATCCTCATGTGAGTTGATGGTTCAGATGAACAGGTTGACGCTGCCCTGCTTGGCTTCTGCCAGATACGTCGTCACGCCGGCGAACTGATCGATCCCGTCAATCAGGGTGTCTTTGGTAATGCCCATGAGACCCATCGTCGTGGTGCAGGCGATAAATCTCACGCCCAGATCGAGGGCCGTCTGCATCAACTCCGGGACTCCCGGCATTCTGTTTTGTTTCATCACCTTCTGCATCATCTTGGTGCCGATTCCACCGAAATGGAAGCGTGACAGCGGGAGAGCGTCGGCGCCGCCCTTGTTGAGCAGGCCAAACATCCGTCGGAGCCAATCTTTTGCCGAACTTGTGGCGCCTCTTCTACGGATGGCGTTCAATCCCCAAAATGTAAAAAACACCGTCACACGCATTCCCATGGCGGCAGCGCCGGTCGCGATGATAAACGCCGCCATGGCACGATCGAGATCACCGCTCAACAACACAATCGTGACTCTCTCCGGCTTAGATTCTTGTAGCTGTGCCAACGTCGCCGTTGGTTCGATTTGCGTGGCTATCATCAGGTCACCTCTCTATCGCCCGGAGCTTCACCAAAGCACGGGAGGCATGATCTCTAAACAGAATAGTATGTGATTGTTTGGGGTGTCAAGGAACAGGAGAACTATGCGTCCTTTGCCCATTGCTTGACCTAGTCCGTTACCCCCAGTATAGTCCTCTCCATTACCATGTTGCCTAGCTACTGAGTCTCCTACCTTGCGAATGACCGAACAGCCATCAGTGGAAAACACGGTTTCGAGGAGCGCTCCTCTCTTTGGGTTTTGGTACCCGGCGGTACCAAGCCATACCTTGCGTTCAGGAACGATGAAGGCGCTTCAGATGTTGGGGTTACCGATCTTGCTGTGTCGTGATCGGACCGGTACTCTATCGGCCAT
The DNA here is from genome assembly GCA_965223625.1 of Nitrospira sp. Lineage (GTDB taxonomy): Bacteria > Nitrospirota > Nitrospiria > Nitrospirales > Nitrospiraceae > Nitrospira_D. Next base: position 3,231,203 of record OZ245008.1, on the reverse strand, counting down.
GCGTGACATCTGTCCGCATAGAGGCATGCCCTTGTCGTTTGGCCGATTCGACGGTGAGCGAGTGGAATGCCCGTATCATGGTTGGCAATTCGATACAAAGGGGCGTTGTCAGCGCATTCCGGCTCTTCCAGATGAACCCATTCTGAAGACCGATAAAATCGGTATTGCCACGTATCCGGCGGAGGAAACAGATGGGATGATTTGGTTGTATCTTGCCGATGAACGCGGAAACCTCAATCCGTTACCTCCGGCTCCGCGCATGCCGCTTCCTTCTGAACCTCGACAAACCTTCCATATTTCGTTGACCTACACCTGTACGGCTGACGATGGCGTCATTGGGCTGATCGACCCAGTTCATGGGCCGTATGTTCATTCTTGGTGGCGCAGTGATGCTCGAATGCACGAGAAGACCAAAATCTTCGAGCCGATCCCGAACGGTTTTCGGATGACTGCGCATCGGCCGGCCAAGAACAGCGGTCCGTTTCATTGGATGGAGCGGATCTACGGAGGGCCGCTAAACACGACCATCGATTTCGTATTGCCGAATCAACGAGTCGAGCTGATGCAATGTGGAACGGCGTGGCTGGCCAATCGATTGATGGCGACGCCTGTGTCAGAGATGGAATGTCGGATCGATTTTTCTGCCTATTGGCGCGGTCTGCATTGGTTGCCGTTTGGGAATCTGATCTTTCGAACATTAACGAAAATGTTTCTGAGGCAAGATGAACGAGCCATGAAGCATCTTGTGATGGGGCTGCGGCACAAGCCCTCATCGATGTTTGTTGGCGATGCCGACATGCTGGCCAAATGGTACTACAAGCTCAAGGCTGCTCATCTCGAGTCCGTTCAGACAGGACGACCTCTTGAACATCCGCTCAAAGAGCGAGTGACGCTTCGGTGGCGCAGCTGAATCCTTCATTACGTCCAGGAATGCTCGCACGGCAGGATCGTACTAATCTTCAGGTTCACTGGCCAGGATAAATCCCATCGCTCGCTGAATCTCATCGCGCGATCCGAGTAGGACCACGATATCGCCTGCCAAGAGTTTGGTTTTCTCCGATGGATTGGATTCGGTCACACCGCCTCTGGTCAACGCGATGATGGAGGCACCGGTCTTCGGGCGTAGCGCGAGTTGGAGGATCGTCTGGCCGACCGCCGGTGAATGCTCCTCGATCCTACCCGTTTCGACTTCAACGTCCGCCAGGGTACCGCCGCGAAGATGGTGTGCCAGCTCGGGAAGTTCGCTTCGGCGAAGGAGCGCGTATCCTTCCCGTCGGACCTGCTCGGCCTTTCGCATGACGAAGTCCTGTGGCATGTTGTAGGTACGCAACACGAGTGCAAAGATCTCGATCGATGTCTCAAATTCTTCAGGCACCACATCGTCGGCTCCCAGCTGGTGGAGTTCTTCCAATTCCCGCAAGTATCGGGTTCGCACGACGATATGGATCTGGGAATTCAGGCTTCGAGCGACCTGTACGGCCCTCCGTGCCATGAAGGGGTCGGAGATCGCGACGACCAGCACGCGCGCATCTTCAATCTTCACGTGCCTCAAGACGTTCGGGTTTGTGGCATCCCCATAATAAAGTGGAAGTCCGTGGGCGGCCTCTCGGCGGACGGTATCGCCATCCAAATCTAATGCGATATAAGGGACTTCCGTCTCTCCCAGTACTCGAGCAAGATTCCGTCCATTCAACCCATACCCTACGATAATGACATGGTCCTTGATCCGGAGATGCCGCCCTTCTGTCTCCAGCACATGGGCCGTGGTCTGCCCAGGAAACCAGTGACGGAGTCGCTGTATAGCCTCGACTCGGCGGCCGATATGTGGAGACAGCTGCATGAGGAACGGTGTGATGATCATCGAACAGACCGAGACGGCCAGAAAGATCTGATAAGGGGCTCCAGATAGGAGCTTGTCCTCCTGTCCAACCTGGGCCAGGATAAAACTGAACTCACCCACCTGCGCTAGGGCGATTCCGGTCATCACGGCGGAGCGAGGCGGAAGGGACACCGCCAGCACAGCTGCCGCTCCTGTGACGAACTTCACAAGAAGGACGAAAATCAAGAGGCCGATGACTACCATGGGGTATTCGAGCAAGATGCGCCAATCCATCAGGATGCCGATAGACACGAAAAATAGACTATTGAAACTATCCCGAAAGGGCAGCACTTCAGCGATGGCCTGATGGCTGTACTCGGACTCCGAAATCACGAGTCCGGCGATGAAGGCGCCCAGAGCTAAGGAGAGCCCTCCGAGCGACGTGAGCCAGGCAATTCCGAGGCACATGACGATCACGGTCAATAGGAACAGTTCGCGACTTCTGCTACGAACAATATGTTCCAGGAGTCTCGGAACGGCAAACCATGCGCCTGCCACGATACAACCGACGACCAAGATCGACTTGCCCAACGTGAATAAGACGGAGCCCAGTGCACCGTCGCTCGGGCTGGCCAGAATGGGTGTGAGCAAGATCATGGGGACCACGGCCAAATCCTGGAACACAAGAATGCCGATCGTGGCTCGTCCATGAGGTGAGTCGCTGTCACCGCTGGCCGCCAGCGCTTTCAGTACAATGGCGGTGCTGCTGAGTGATAGGAGGAACCCCCAGAAAATGGCCTGCGGTGCCGGCAAGCCGGCCAACAACCCCCCTGCCAGCGCAATGGCGATGACGCCTCCGACTTGAATGGGAGCCGCGATGAGGAGGAGTCGGCGAAGCGACGCCAGATGTTTCAATGAGAATTCAATGCCGATCGTGAAGAGTAGCAAGACGATCCCGATTTCCGCCAAGACCCGCACAGTCTCGATATCGGAAATAAGATTCAGTCCATGTGGGCCGATCAGCGCTCCTGCAACGAGAAATCCAGCGATCGAAGGCAGCCGAAATTGGTGGAAGAGGAACACCACGGCGATAGAGACCGTGTAGATGAAGAGTAAATTTCCGAGGACGCCATAGTCGGTCATATTGCTCGTCTATCTCACGCTTGGTAACTGAACGATTCTGTCAATTGGCTGTTCTGCCGAATTATCGTTCCAACCGGAATATGCTGACGATCGATCAGCCATCACGGAAGTGATACGCAGGATACCTGAGCGCGCCATGCGGGACAAGGCAAAGCTGGATATGTGGGTGTGAAATGCGTGTGAAGAGGGGGTGTTCTTCTTGTTTAGGTTCTGTTCCGGCGGCGAAGAACGAGGGATCTGTAGCGGCAGGAGAGAATAAACGAGGCTAATGTAATTTCTGTGGGCGTGCTTTCTATAAGGTCGGTCCAGTGTTGGCTTCCCCCTCGAAAGAGGCATAGACGATAAAAGAGGGCATTCCGTAGGGTGTGGGCACCATAGACTGGGCAACCACGGTGTGTGCGTCGGGATCTGGAGGTGCCACATGCGACTGAACCATACATTTTGTCTCGCAGCAGTAATCCTCGCAGTTGCCTCTGGGGCCGCGGCCTTCGATGACTCGATCTCCGGGAGCGCGACGACCTGGGAGTGTCAACAGATAGACGGTAGCCATCTGTATACGAACAAAGAGAAAGACGGGTGTTCTGTGTTGGCACTCAAGCCGATTTCTGTTGTGCCCGATTTGGAGAATATGCCAACTGCTCCACGAACTTTGACCACCAGCGCACCCCACTACGAAATGTTTCCCCGCCAAGACCACTCGTCTGAGATGATAGTACGTCAGGTGCCGGATTGGGCACGAGACTGGTATGGCGACATCGCGCCATCCGGTTCTGTACAACAGGAAGTCTGCTCACTCTACTCAGAATGGATGCATCTGGTGCAGAAGACGCGGGGCGGATTTTTCTTTGGGTCTGATCCGTCGTATGGGGGAGACATTACCGGGCGCAATCAACGAGGGCCAAGCCACTCGTTCTACGATAATGCTCGCTACATCGCTCTATCGAGGCTCTTCGGGACGGGATTTGTGCCGATCGGGTGTTATTAAGCGCTGATCGGCTACGTCAGATTCGATAGAACTCCCGATACCACTGCACAAATCGAGGAATCCCCACTTCGATTGGGGTGGTTGGTTTGAAGCCGACATCGGTAGTGAGATCGTCGATATCGGCATACGTTGCTGGAACGTCACCTGGTTGTAACGGCATCAACCTCTTCTCAGCTTTCTTCCCCAGTGCGTTCTCCAGGACTTCGATGAAGCGCAGGAGTTCAACCGGCTGGTGGTTGCCGATATTGTAGATTCTGGCTGGAGCCGAGCTGGTTCCCGGATCCGGCTTCTCACCTGACCATGCCGCGTTAGCCGTCGCTGGATGGTCAAGCGTCCGGATGACGCCATCGACGATGTCGTCCACATAGGTAAAATCGCGTTGCATCTTCCCTTCGTTGAACACATCGATCGGTCTGCCTTCCAAGATCGCTTTCGCAAAGATAAAGAGCGCCATATCGGGTCTGCCCCAAGGGCCATAGACGGTAAAAAATCGAAGGCCCGTGCAGGGGAGTCGATACAGATGCGCATAACAGTGAGCCATCAGCTCGTTCGCTTTCTTACTGGCGGCATAGAGCGAGACGGGATGATCGACATTGTCATGTATGGAAAACGGCATGTGGGTGTTGCCGCCATACACAGAACTAGAGGACGCGTAGACAAGGTGGTCGATTCCACCGTGTCGACAGCCTTCGAGAATGTTCATAAATCCTTCGATGTTGCTCTCGGTGTAGGCGTGAGGGTTTACGAGGGAGTAGCGCACACCGGCTTGAGCGGCGAGATGCACGACACGCCGTATCGTTTTGTCGGCGAAGAGGTCGCGCATGCCTTGTCGGTTGGCGAGATCCAGCTTGATGAAGTTGAATCGCTCGCGCGCCTTCAATTGTGCGAGGCGAGCCTCTTTTAACCGGACGTCATAGTAGTCGTTGATGTTATCGAGGCCGATGACGTGCTCGCCTCTATCCAACAGGCGATTGGCCACGTGAAATCCTATGAATCCCGCGGCGCCCGTGACAAGAATCTGTGACTGTTGCTTGCTCATGCCTGGTTCTTCCACGAAAAGGAACTCCTATCGTTGATGTTTCGATGCCATGAATGGTGGGTCGCTGTGATCGAGACGATACGAATTTAGGGGCGCGAGAGCCTTTGTTGCCGACATGACTTGAATCTCGCTGCGGCCCGTAGCTCGATAGAGATCGAGTGCATGGGCACGATGATAGCGACATTCTTGCGAAACAAGAAGGCCTTTTAACTTCTCGGGATCTTCCCAGTGAGCCGTCAGGAGCGTTGTTCTGGCGGGATTGCGGTGGCTGAACATGAAGGACAGATGATCTGGATACCAGTCCGCGCCTCCGGTGGCATAGGACACAAACAATCGCGCGTGAGCGGCGGCGCACAATTCCGCAAGATACTCGTTCGTGAGGTAGCCGTTCTCGCCGACATCCAACCATTGTCCGGGGTGGGATAGCGGAGCGTGGGCAGCATGGCTCCGGATTTCCAGTAGCTGCTGTTGCGAGGCCAACACCAAGGGAATCGGTCCGTACTTTCCGACTAGTTGTTGAATGATGTTGTCCTTGAGCGCCGATCGTCCGTTGTTCGTCGGCCCGCTATCGGCATGAACGAGGAGATTGTACCCACGATCAGAGATCAGGTAGCAATTCCTGGGCATTTCTAAGTCACAGGGATCTTCTCCATAGAACGGGACAGAGATGACCGCGCCACCTTCGAATGCCCAACTGTCGCCATGGGCCAGCTCGACGACTCGGTCAAATCCCAATTCCGTGAGTAGCGCTCGATAATCAAAGTACAGTTGTTTTCGGTTTCGGCGACTAGGGACGATGATGGGGGTATCTTTGGGTAAATGGAGCAAGGTGCGAGGATCGACGTGATCGTCGTGATCGTGAGTGAGAAATACGGCGGCGGGTTTCGGTAAGAGCCCGCCCCAGAGCGACGGCAACGGCGATTCGGCAAACCAGGGCAGCAGCCATGGATCGAACAAAAAGACGGATTCCCGTTGTCGATAGAGCAGGGCCGCGTGTCCCAGATGGACCGTGTCCTGATCCTGGACGACCTCGAACCAATGTCGGTGGACCGAAGCTGAAGGCGAAGAGGCCAAGCACCCATACTGCTGCAGCGTTTCGAGGAATTTCATGAGCAGGCCTTGCGCGTCGCGAGGCATAGCGGCGACGGAGGATCGTAGCGCATCAGCCGTATGAGTGCCGTCGAGCAGACCGAGTAGCTTGCCCACAGATGGGCCGAGGCGACGGTCATTGAAGCCCATCGGGAGCGCTTGACGGTTGACCGCATGAAAAATACGAAGGCCGCCATTGGTGACGGTTGCCGATTTGGTTGGATCGATCGGGTAATCCCAATGGAATGTCCCATCTGGCCCACGACCGCAACGAATGTGTTGCTTCAGGTAGGGACGCGCGTTGACCAGTTCAGCGTAGGCATCCTCCAGCCGTTGTCTGCGATCAGGATCATCGAGCGGCGCCCGTTTGGAAAAGACATCGCTGATTGCCGTATCGATGGTGCTGGACAGAAGACTATGGGCTTCCTGGAGACTTCCGACGACTTCAGGGGCAACGCCACCGATGAACGGGAATGGGCCGGGAGGATCTGCACTCTCCAATTGCACCCAGCACCAGGGGACGAGGCTCACATAATGATTGTGCGGGATACCGGTCCACATCGGGTTTATGGGCTGGTGCTGAACCGCAGTGCGCTGATCGTCGGTTCATACAGGGCCTGAATCAGGTTGCCGTCGGGATCGGAAAAGTAAAATGAGTAACTGCCGTCACGATGTTGCTTGGGTTCTTTGGTGATGCGTCCGCCCATCGCGTCGATCTTGGGAGCGATGCTCTGGTACATCTGATCGACCGCTTGTGGGCTGTCGAGGACCACTCCGAGGTGATCGAGCAATTGGGTCTTCGAGGGGTCGTAGAAACCTCGTTCACTCTCGGAGATTTGATGAAGGGCCAAGTTGTCATTCCCCGAGCTGAAATAGATGTTGTCCGGGTCCGGTTCCCACACGAGCTGGAAGCCGAGGAGCTCTTCATAGAATCGGCGCGAGCGAGGCAGGTCGATGACACGCAGTGCCAAGTGCCGAAGGCCTCTATGTCGTGGGGTTGTCATCCGAAGATATCCTGTGCATCGATCGCATCTGGTTCGTATAGTATGGAGACCGACGGTAGGCCGTCAATGACAAATCCGCTCTGACGGTTAGAGCTCCACGGCTATGGTACGATCAGAACACCCATGGCATTCAATGGAATAACTGTCGCCGCGTTTGAAAGTCGGATGGCCACCGAGATCACCCGCCTAATTGAGCGCTACGGAGCTCGGCCACTGGTTGCTCCGGTTCTGCGAGAAGTCCCGCTGGAAGACAACCAGACAGTGCGAGAGTTCGGGCTTCGTCTCTTAGATGGGCGGATTGATCTTCTTATCCTCCTCACCGGCGTGGGCACGACCACGCTGTTTGAGCATCTCAAGATTCACTATCCCTGGTCATCAATCATGACTGCTCTCCAACAAACTAGCATCGTTACACGCGGCCCCAAGTCGGTTGCAGCCCTCAAAGCTGTCGGTCTTCAAGCGACCGTCACAGCGCTTGAGCCCAACACCTGGACCGATGTGATTGCAGTCCTGGATCAACATCGTCCTGTGAAAGGTCTGCGGATCGCAGTGCAAGAGTATGGAGTCTCCAACCCAGACCTCTTGCATGCATTGGAGCAACGAGGCGCGGAAGTCTTCCCCGTTCCCATCTACAAATGGGCCCTACCGGAGGACCTGGGTCTGATTCGGCGCGCACTCGATGAAATCATTGCCGGACGCGTCCAGGTGATACTGATCACCAACGCCGCGCAGGTCGATCATGTCATGCAGGTGCTGGAGCAGGATGGAAAGGTGGAGGCGTTTCGTACGGCATTAAAGAAGATGGTTGTCGCTTCGATCGGTCCCACCACGAGCGAACGACTGCGTCACCACGACTGGCCGATCGACTTCGAACCGTCGCATCCGAAGATGGGACCCTTGGTGAAAGAGGGATCCGAACAGGCTGCGAACATACTCGACCGAAAGCGGTAGACTTCGATACACGTTGTGGGTCGGAGTGGCCGGGCATTCCGAGGCAGGTGTTCCGAGGACTGACAGATAGGTTGTTTCTGGTGATCGTTTTAGTATCGCCAGGTAACATTCATCAAGTCATTGATTATATGGAGATCTTTATTCTTTTTTCACGAAAATGTTCATGCTAAGATTCACCCGCTGCTTTCTTTACGCTATGGAGTCTCTCCTGGTGCTGAGGAAGTGGGGGAGGTGATGTGGTGATCACCTCCCCCTTTTTTTTGCCGCCGCATCTCTTTGTTGTCGTGATCTCAGTCTGCCGGTCGTCCCACCCTCTTTTGCCTTCTTTTTCATTTCCTGAGGTGTGCTTCGTCAGGGTAAGTGGTTGCTTTCGGGCACCGGTGACGATTCCGTCCCGATGGAGGGCCGGTCAGTGAAGGTGAGCTCTCGTCGGTGACGTGGGTTCTCTCGTGAGGTCGAGTCTCTCGGAAGCGTTGCCGAGGAAGTGTTCGTTTGGACAACAACTCGTGTGATGCACTGTGGGGCTGAGGAAGATCGAGGACGCGAGAGGATGAGGAGGCGACCTTGCCGGCGCCTCCTCATGGTGCGACTATTTCTTCTTCTTGACCGCCTTCTTGGCAGGCTTCTTCGCTGCTTTCTTCGTTGCCATGAGCACTCCACCTCCCTTCGATTTTAAAAATGGTGATTTGTATGTGTCATATAGCAGAGTTTGCGCTGTGAGTAAAATTCTCTCTACACAATTTTAGTCCGGTCGACGGGAATCGGGATCAACCCTTCTTCTGTGCATCCCCGTTTTCTGGGGATTCAGAATGTGAATCCTTCAAGGCCGACTCGTGCCGCTCGCCAAAGAAGTCACGGAAGCGTTGTGGTAGTGGCAGAGAGAGGAGGATGTTGAACCTGTTTCTGCGGCGCTGCAAGGAAGAAGGCTTTGCCTGATGAGGCGCTGGCAGTAGCAAGTATTTCGATGATGAAGAATCACTTGAGGGGTTTATCCACGCGCGACAATGACTATAGACCAAAGAAGAGCGCACGGAACGAGCAAGCTTGGTTTGGTGTCCCCGATACGAATTGAACGGACGACCTACGGTTTAGGAAAGCTTCCTGAGCATCTCACTTTGGCCTACTCAAGCCCATTCAGGTCAATCCAAACAATGGCTTACGCGAAAGCGCAGTTTTGGCTGGAATGTGGGGGAATCAGGTGGGCGCGAGCACAAGTTGAGTGGGCATAAGTTAAGAAAATGCGATACTTCTTAGAAGAGGGCCCTACCCAGTGATGAGGCTATTTCGTCGCGGCCAAATCCGCCGAATACTTCACACAATCTTTTGCCTCTGCCGTGGCCCTCAACATCCGTCTTCCATCCTCCTCGTAGAGTGTTGCCATGATCCATCCTTGTTCGGTTTCTGCTCTGAGCTTGCCATCGGTAAGGGTGAACGTTCCTTCCCCTTGCATGAGACCGATAGTCCGCACGCTCTCAAAGTGGTACGCGCCATCACGGTGGATCGTCATTGTTACCCAATCGTCTTTGCGCGACGGCGGTATTATCTTCAAAATTCCAGCCCATTTTCCCGAGACGCTCTCAAATGTTGAGATGGAAACAGGAGTTGATGGAGGTGGAGGCGTAATGGGTGCGCAACCGATGAGCCCTGCGGAGCCCATCATGAATATCCCAAAACAGATCGTGCGAAGCCGTTCCTTCATTAGAACCTATCTCAAAATTGCTTCAGGAGCATCGTGATACAGGCGAGCTGCACAAAGCCAAGGAAATTGGTGGCGTAGTACTCCCAACGAACTAGGAGGCGTCGTTTCCATTGGAGCCAGGCAAAGAAGCGTTCGACGAGCCAGCGGCGTTCATAGCGGCGTAAATGACGGCCATCTTGGGTCTTGAGTTTGCGCGTGGAGCGATGGGGCGCAATCAGATTCACCCCGTCCTGCTTGAGGTCGGCATCGAGCCCATCGCTGTCATACGCCCGATCCCCAATGAGATGTTCCGGCTTGGCCTCCAGCATGTAGAAGTCGAAACTCAGTTGGACCAAGGTGACTTCATGATGATTCGCCGCATGCGTGCTGACCGAGAGGGGGAGCCCATGCCGATCCACAATCGCGAGGATTTTCACGCCTTTGCCGCGTTTCGTGAGGCCCACGTCGTCCCCACCGCCCTTCGCGGCAGCAAAGGTTGCATCGATGAAACTCTCCCGTTCATCAATCGCCCCTTCGTCACGCAGCGTGTTGGCCAATTGCGTCAGCACCTCCCGCAAGACCTCTTGGTGACACCACTGTTGAAACCGGCGATGCACCGTTTTGTAATTCGGATAGCACTGAGGCAGGAAGTGCCATTGCGCCCCGGTGTTCAAAATCCAGAGCACGGCTTCCAGGACCGCTCGGGTCGGGACGGGTTTCCGCCCCGGACGGGAGTCCGGAATGTGCTCTTCGGGGAAGTGCTCCCGAATTCGCTCCCATTGATCGTCGCGTAGGCGAAGCATGACGGGACTTATAGGGATGAATGTTCAGGCCGTCAACTATTTTGAGATAGGTTCTAGTATAGCCTCCTCGGCTAGAGCATTTCGAAAATACCAATCACGTAGGCAGCGTTCAAGTACCTAGATGCTCGTTAGGACCAACTCACAGTGCGGTCTCTATAAAGATTCTTCTCATTGATAGAATCTCGCCATCCCATATTCTCTTTCTGGCTCGAACCAGAGGTTCGCTAAAATACGCCTCGCGCCCATCTGATCCCAAATACTTTTGGGGACAGAATCGTTTGTCGCAGACCAGTGAAAGGATACCCGTATCCCCGCAGAAAATCGAGATGACGTGTTGGGCGTCTCGCCTAGGTTGTTGACCACCTGCAAAACGAGCCTTTTCGTGTTCCGCGTAATCTGAGACCTTCACCACTTCTCTCGAGGTTGGCCCCCTCCGCTCGATCTGATTGAGCAGAATCCGAGTATCTCTACCAGAACTAAGACGGGCAAGTTCGGAGACCGGGTGTGCAAGCCGGGTCATGAATCTTGAGGGGGGGCAACCGGGGTCGTTGCTTGACTTGACACGGCTCCCTCGTACGAATCTGTTGTGGCGTGAACGGTGTGGGATCGGGGATGTAATGGGTATTGGACACATGCGATATGGGGTGAGGGAGCATATCGGGATACTCCCGACACAGGTGGCGAGCCATGAGGCGGGAGAAAAGTTGGGAAGGTGTCACGGCAAGCAATGACCCTAAATGTATGCTCCCGCGCCAATCACGATAATTCGATAAAGCGCGCACGGAACGAGCAAGGTTGGTATGGTGCCCCCGATACAAATTGAACGTACAACCCGCGGTTTAGGTATTACCCCTAGTGCAACTTCGAACAACCTAACCCCCCAAGAAACAACAAGTCAGGAATCTGGCATGGTTGGCGCTGATGGCGCTGGTTTGTCCTGTCCTGGTAGCAGCGTGGTAGCAGAAGATGTCGAGGATAGTTCTGAGCCGAACCTGGTGAGTGAGAATTCCGTCGAAACCTTACCTCAAGACACGCGGCAGGACTCACCATGGGAAAAAGTCTCGGAATCGTGATGGCGCATATCACCATAAATCACGATGCATCAGGGTGGTTTCGCACCCTCATGGCACCAGTTCTCGTAGGTTGCTCCCCTGGACCTTTCTCGTGCTCGTCGACAACCATGCTAATTTCAACACCCGCAAGCATAAATTCATCAATCTGAGGATCAGCAGGATTCGCATGATGAGCGCCTAGTATCAGATCAGTCCTCAGTACCACGTGATGATGTGCGTATGAGCTGACGTTTAGTAATGCCAACTCTAATTTACCAGCCTCAGCTGAGGCGCCCATCATCTGGCCTGCAAGGGTGTTGAGGAGAGCAACCCAGATGACATTCCCGAGACTGTTCGATAACTGTTCCCATGGGACGCCAAGGTCTTGCTCAATTTTCTTTCTGTCCTCGCCATGTAAAAGTCTGTTTCTCGCGTCATCTACTTTTTAAAAAAACTTGAGCGGTTCTTTTTTTACATGTCGATCTATCACCATTCGTATGGCTTGTTTAGGGTAGGGCCTGTGACGTGGGACCTTATCACACGCTTTACAATGCAAATCCCCGTGACAATGGGGACAGGTGCTGGCGACCTTGGTGCTTGGTTTCAAATGTTCGGCCAAGATTTCGAGCGCATGCCAAAAATATTGGAACTGGTCATGGGGCGCCGAGGCGGAAAGTCCGCGAGCCCACCAGCTCATGGCCAAGCGAACATCCAAAGGAATGGGATGCGCAGAGTACTTCCCGACGGTATCGACTAGTTTTTGTGATAGAGCATAGTGAGGCACATTCGGATTGGGAAACTTTTTGAACGAAAAACACTTCCTTTCATTCAGCCCTGGAGTCCAGTCAACGATCAACGTGCGTGCTTTCACTCGATAGGAGCCGCTGGTGACGACGGCCAAGGTCTCAAGAAATTGCTCGAGATACTCCTCGGCTCTTTCAGCGCCTTTCAGGGGATCGTCATCATCCAGAATGACATGGGACGACAGATAGAGTTCATCAGCGGCATGCTTTCCAGGACCCCGTCTTGTGATGAGATAGATTGAATGTGAGGTGTCGGGAGCATGAAAGACAATTTGCTTTTCTTCTTTGACCAATACGAAATCGGATTTGATTTCGTGGTCAATGCGCCAGCGTGTCATAGCTCCCCTCTCCACAAGAATAAAAAGTGCAGTGGAAGTATAGCCGAGTCTGGAAGAATCAAAAACTGGCACTAATAGGGAGCAAGCGTGGATTCTTAGGTTGGCATTATCAAAATAGTGACGCGCGATTTGCTTGTTTGCTGCCCGTTGAAATATCCTGAAATGACAATATCTTGGAGGGGCCTGCTACCCCCGAGCTACCGACATGACCGACACAGGACCGAGCAAGAAGCCGAAACGCTATGTGAGGAATTAGGGTCAGAGAACAATTCCATTGCGGACGGTGAAAGGGGTTGGCCTGAGGGGAGAGTTACGGTTACGTGCCGGTTTGATAGATGGCGGGACGATATCGCGGTTTGGGGATCGGTTTCTTTTCTGCGCGTGCGGCCGCGAGCCAGGCTCGTTTCGCGATTTCCGCTTGCTTGAGCGCTTCTGCAGGCGTCTTCCCAAAGGCTGAACAGGCATCAAGGTCAGGGATGTCGGCGATGTAGCCTCTATCTGTTTCGCTGTAGAAGATATTGATGTGGTAGTCCTTCATGGTTCTTCGTCTTAGTCTCATTGCACTGTAAGAACCGCAGCGCCTTGAAAGCGTCCCGCTTTCAATTCCTGCAGCGCCCGGTTCGCCTCATGGAGAGGAAAACGGACCGTGTGTGGCTTGATCGGAATCGCGGCAGCTTCGCGCAGGAGATCGATACCGTCTTGCCTGGTGTTGGCCGTGACGCTGCGAATGATCCGCTCGCCGAACACGTCCCGATCGTAGTCTAACGAAGGAATCGGTGACATGTGGATGCCGGCTAAGGCCAACGTGCCTCCTCGGTCGAGGGCTCGCAGTGCCGGAGGCACGAGCTCGCCGGCCGGTGCAAAGATGATCGAACCATGCAGTTTATCCGGTGGCGTCTCCGTCGCGCCGCCGACCCAGACCGCACCGAGTTGTCTGGCCAATTCCTGGTGTTCTCGTTTGAGCGAACTCACATAGATCTGGCAGCCCCAATGGCGCGCGATCTGGATGGCGATATGGGCCGATGCGCCGAACCCGTATAACCCAAGGCGCTGGCCTGGTTTGATACCGCTGAGGCGGAGGGCTCGATAGCCGATGATACCGGCACAGAGCAAGGGTGCGGCCTCATCATCCGAGAAGATCGACGGGATGGGGTAGGCGAATTGTGCGGGCACGGCGGCATATTCGGCATACCCACCGTCAACCTGATAGCCCGTGAACGTGGCTTTCACACAGAGATTTTCACGCCCGCTCGTGCAAAACTCGCACTGGCCGCAAGTTCTCTGCAACCAGGCGATCCCCATGCGATCTCCTTCTTTAACCTCAGAGACCTGTGACCCAACTTGGACCACCGTGCCTACAGCCTGATGACCGGGAATCAACGGGATTCGAATGTCAGGCAATTCCCCTTCGACCACATGGAGATCCGTGCGGCAGACGCCACAGACGTGAATCTTCACCAGGACCTGACCGGGCTGTGGAGTAGGGGTAGGCTGATCTCGAAGATGCAAGGGATGGCTGGAGACATCACCCGTATGCTCGAGCACCATCGCCTTCATCGAACATCATCTCGCATGACAGGCTTATCTCGTGGCGGCGCCCAGGTGCAGTTACGAGGGCTTCCTAGCTTTGATGCATTCGATGTCCAAGTGGACGTGGACCTCATCTCCCACGACGAGCCCGCCGCTATCGAGGACTTTGTTCCACACCATGCCGAAATCCTTGCGGTTGAGGGTGCCATCGGCGCTGAATCCAGCCCTCGTGTTGCCCCAGGGATCCTTGGTGACGCCGTTGAACGTCGCACTGAGCGTGACCTGTTTGGTCACTCCGCGCAGGGTGAGATCGCCGATGATCGTGTAGGTGTCCTCTTGCTTCTGGTACCGCTTCATCTTGTACGCTATTATCGGGAACTGCTTAACGTCCAAGAAATCGGGATTCCGCAGGTGCGCGTCGCGTTTGTCATGATTCGTGTCGATTGACTCTGCCTTGATCGTGGCCTCGATCGACTTCAATGTCTTCACGTCCGCGTCCATCTCGACGAATCCTCGATAGTCCGTGAACCGCCCGGACGTTTTGGATACCACCATATGCGCGACGCGAAATTCGATCGCGGAGTGTTCTGGATCGATGTCCCAGCGAGCCACTTCGGCTTCAGCGCCAATTGGGATAAGTGTGAGGAGCCCCACCATCACCATGCCCGACGTCCAACACGACCAGAGCCGTGCCCCTGTGCGATGTGATCCCTTCATGCCATCCTCCATTGAGCGATCCACTCAGTTCTTCGATGCGCTGCTTGCTCGGCCATCTTGTTGAGGGGCGCGGGTGTGGAAGTCTCGTACTCCGGATTTTGCCCCGGTTTGTAATCGGACATGAATCTCGATCGGCTTGTTTCCGACGCCCTGAGGGAAGGGTGGGAATGGTTGCGCATCGGCGACCGCCAGGATGCCGGCTTGGTCGATCTCAGAAGCGCCTGATCCATCGGCAATCTGTAACAACTGAGCATGCCCACCGGGATATAGCCGAAATTGCACCTGTACAGTTTGGGGAGAGAAAGAGGCTGGCAGGTGACCAGTGGCACGGTTCCAACCTCGGTTCAGGAGATCACGGACCAGGTCCCAATAGGTTGGTGCCGGTTGGGCGGAACGAGACGGCAGCAGATCTTCCTCCACCAGTTCCTCGCTGATCAGTGGGATCGCACCAGGCACAGGCTCGGCTCGGCCAGCAGCCAGATCTATCTTGCCTGGAGGGTTCTTGGGAGGGTTTTGATCGGTGATGAGCGATGCCTGTTGACCATCATTTGGCTTGGTGTCACTCATTGTGAAATACACAATCCGAGTCATCACGCGTTCGAATTTCTTGTCGGTTGATCTGGCAAAGGTCACGTGGAGTCGAGCAAGCTGCGGGCCAAGGGAGGGCCGCTCTTGCGAGACGGGCATCAGGGTGGTGGTCGCCCTCATGACCGATGAAACGGGGTCCTGTTTCAAGGGAACGATCTGTGGTTCAAAATGGGCTGACTCACAGATGGCCACAAACGGCATGGGGTCCGGGGGCATTCCGCTGAGCGTCATCGACAACTCAAGCGGTTGACCGAGTTGCAGACTGCCGGAGTCATTCGAACCCGTGAAATCGAACGTGGCCCATTGTTGTTCAGAAGAAATGGCCGGTGGTGCAACGGGGCGGGATACTGACGGCGTGCTCGCTCGAACGGGGTCTGGATACGATGCCACGCTCAACAATCCGGCGACCACAATGAGACGCGTCGCAGCTTGATGAATCATGTTCAGGCATCCTACCCATCGATGACCGTCGGCGCAACTCGTTTCTTTCATCGAAACAGTAGGGTCCAACCGATGATCCTGGTATAGAATGAACGCATGCAAGCCCTCGTCAAAACGACCGCTGGACCGGGCCTAACCCTGACCGAGTGGGCGGATCCAACTCCTCGACCGCATGACGCCGTGGTCAAGGTGGCCGCGACCTCGTTATGTGGGACCGACGCCCATATCTATCGGTGGGATGAATGGGCGCAGCGGCGGGTGCATCCGCCTCGCATCATCGGCCATGAATTGTGCGGCCATGTCGTGGAGGTGGGACGGGAGGTGTCTCTTGTGAAGGTCGGCGATTATGTCGCCGCGGAATCGCATCTGACTTGTGGAGCCTGCTTTCAATGCCGCACGGGCCAGGCTCACGTGTGCAAGAATTACAAGATTCTCGGGATCGATCGAGACGGGTCGTATGCGCAGTACGTCGTGCTTCCAGAAGGTGTCCTCTGGCGCACGGATCCAAACATCCCTCCGGAGTTGGCCTGTGCGCAAGAACCGCTAGGGAATGCCGTGGATGCCGCGTTGATTGAAGACCTGACCGGGCAGACGGTCTTGATTACGGGGTGCGGGCCGACGGGACTCTTCGCCGCCGCTGTGGCGCGAACCGCTGGCGCGGCCACGATTATCGCCTCGGATGTGAGCGACTATCGCCTTGGTTTGGCGAAGCAGGTCGGAGTGGACCATGTGCTGAACGTGAAGATGGATTCGTCCGAACAGATTACGGCAGCGATCCTCGAGATCACAGCTGGGGAAGGAGTTGATGCCGCGCTGGAGATGTCGGGAAACCCCACGGCGCTGCACCAGGTCTTCCAAGCCGTGAAGAATGGTGGGCGGGTGACGCTCTTTGGTATCCCGACCGGTGCTGTTCCATTCGATCTACCGAACGAAATCATTTTTAAAGGGATTCGCGTCTATGGGATCACCGGACGACGACTCTTTAGTACCTGGTATCGGCTGGCAGGCCTCTTCAAAGCAGGCCTCGATATTCGACCGGTCATCACGCATTCATTCCCATTGCGCGAGTTTGCGACCGGGTTTGGCTTGATCCAGTCGGGGCAGTGTGGGAAGGTGGTCTTGATCCCATAATAGGACCGAGGACCGTCCTCATCGCTTAGCCCTGTCCATCCATGGCCTATTCGTCCTTCAAGAAAGCGCTCGAAACCCAGCTCGCCGAGATCAGAGCCAAAGGTTTGTACAAGACCGAGCGTCGATTGATGGGTCCACAAGGGTCCGAGATCCGTGTCACGCAAGGCCAGGTGCTCAATCTCTGTGCGAACAATTATCTGGGGCTCGCGAATCATCCCGCCATCGTGCAGGCCGCAGAAAAGGGGCTGGAAACACATGGGTATGGTATGGCCTCGGTGCGGTTTATCTGTGGCACGCAGGATCTGCATAAGCAGCTTGAACAGGCCATCAGTGCGTTTCTTGAGACAGAAGACACCATCCTCTACAGTTCCTGTTTCGATGCGAACGGCGGCCTCTTCGAGGTATTGCTGGATGAGCGTGATGCCGTCATCAGCGATGCCTTGAACCATGCGAGTCTGATCGACGGCATCCGACTTTGTAAGGCTAACCGGTTTCGATATACCCATTCCGATATGGCTGACCTTGAGGTGCGACTTAAGGAGGCGAGTGGCTGCCGCCTGAGGCTGATCGTGACGGATGGGGTTTTCTCCATGGATGGCGATCTAGCGAAGCTGGATCGAATCGTCGAGCTGGCGGAGCGGTACGATGCGGCGGTGGCGGTCGATGACAGCCACGCCACCGGGGTGCTGGGTCCGAAGGGAAGGGGCACACCAGCCCATTTCGGCGTAGCGAAACGAATTGAGATCGTCACCAGCACCTTGGGCAAGACACTCGGTGGCGCAACCGGAGGGTTCACTTCCGGCAAGGCTGAAGTGGTGGAACTCCTGCGTCAACGATCGCGGCCCTATCTGTTTTCAAATTCACTCCCTCCTCCCATCGTGGCTGGGGGTTTGTGTGCACTTGATCTCGTCAAGCAGGGGGATCATCTCAGAGATCAGCTTCGCGCCAATGCGGCCTTTTTTCGAGACGAGCTGACCAAGCTTGGGTTCAGGCTCGTTCCGGGCGAACATCCCATCATTCCCGTAATGTTGGGTGACGCTTCACTGGCGACTGCGATGGCGGAATCCCTGTTGAAGGAAGGGGTTTACGTCGTCGGGTTCAGTTATCCGGTGGTGCCGCATGGGCAGGCAAGGATCCGCACGCAAATGTCGGCGGCGCATACGACGGCCCAGCTCGAACGAGCCGTCGCCGCCTTTGCCAAGGTGGGGCGAACGCTGGGCATCATCCCGTAAACCGCTTCAAAGGCCATGAAACGTAGCCTGTTCCATTTTCTCCTCCATTTCTTGACGGCAGCCCATGTTTAAAGACCGTTGTTGCCAGAGCGTACAAGCATTCGCTAGCTTAGTGGCCGCACAGCTTACCTGAGGAGGAAGAGGTGAATATCACAAGACTCATGCTGTCCTGTGTCATGGTGGTGGGCCTGGGCATTGCTGCTCTGCCGATTGCCGAGGCACAACACAGATCAGAGACCGACTACGCGAGTGTCCAAGGTGCAGCCAGTGAGGCGCAGACCACTGACGCCGAGACGACTGAGCACAAATCGGCTCCGGCACGTCCACGCGAAGGTCTCGGTCCTGTCGGAGTTCTGCTGCTCCTGGTTGTGCTTATTGCCGCGACGCTCTTTTACTTTCTCAAACTACAGCGGCCCTCTCTTCCAGACTTTTCGGAGCCCATTGGGCAAGGTTCCTCCAGCAAGGGAGCATTGAGCCGGCACTCTTCCAGGGACCGACAGAGTGTGTCGATTGACAGTATTACTTCCGCCGACAAGGCCGCGTTTCAGCAACTTCTGACCGACGTGTATCGAGCATGGAGTAAGCCGGATCTGCAGGAATTGCGGCAGTTCGTGACACCGGATATGCTGAATTATTTCAGCGCCGCCCTCGCCGATAACACAAGCCAAGAGCTTCGGCATCAGGTGGAAGATGTGGTGTTGGGCCGTGCAGAGATTGTGGAGGCATGGGTCGCGCAGGAGACACGCCATGCGTCAGCGAAACTTCGGTGGAGTGCCCGTAACTATTATGTTTCGCTCACGAAACAACCTGGCGACTCAGGGTACGTGGTGAAGGGCAGTGAGAAGAAATCGACGGAATCCACGGAAACGTGGACGTTTACACAGTCTTCAGAAGGCCTGTGGGTGCTCTCCGCGATTCAGCAAGCCAGATAACATGATCACCATGTTGTTGGCTTCAGCTATCCTGTCGTTCCGGAAGGGGAGGCGAGAATCCGGGTCTAGCTGCCGATCACGATTTCCAAATAGCGTTGGGGGAAAACCGAGAAGAAAGAGAAGATAGGATTAGCTCAGGGGTGAACAATGATTCTTGGCACCTTTCCTCGACCCTTCAACCTCTTTGATTTTTGATGTACACATTCGCCGAACTATTGTTTTTTATTGGAATGATATGTGGACCATTGGTATACCCGATTCTGCAATTTATGGTTTTGCGAAGAGTAGCTCGACGCTGGCGCTTTTGGGCTTTCCTGCCGTTGCTGCCCATGGGATTTGTTCTCTCCATCACTGTGTATGCCTTGTGGGGAGGGTCCAACGTATGGCCCATCCCTATGATTTTCATGTCGCCTCCTGCCGTTCTATACCTACTCTTCATCTTGTTTCTGCACAATGTGACGAAGGATCAGGAGAAGAAACGAGATACGAAAGGGGTCATTGCTTGACTTTACACTATACACGCGGGCGGTATGTGATGTGGCACAACCGGCGTGCCTCCATGAGAGCAAGTGTTATTGGAGAACGTGCCGTTCCTCGATGGTTTGAAGTGATGGAGGCGAAAGCATAATGAATTGGGTCCTGGGCTCCTTCGCAAATTGATTCACCAAGCTGCGCTGACACTGGAAGATTTCAACTCACTGTAACCCTCATCTGAAGAGCTCACCCTCTAAGGAAGGTCTGATTAATTCACGGTTCTACTCAGATAGCTATTCCTGAATGGATCAACATGAGTGTTCAGCTGGAAATTTGCTGAGTTTTCACGGGGGGCGTCGGGTTGCCCGGAACCTTGTTCGCACCCCCTCCGCTAGGTTCTCGCCAACAGTCGCCATCGTGCCACATACAAGTTTGCCAACCCGCAGCTGATCTGGAGCCAGTGGGTATTCTTCGCCACCCCCCGGTACCGGACTTTGGCCCACCCGAAGATCCGTTTGATCACCAAGAATGCATGCGCCACTTTCGCCCGCACTTTTGATTTCGTGCGGTTCCGGCCCCGCTCCGCCTCACGCAGCGGTCGATGCCGATGAGCTTTGGCCTGGATGAAGCTCTTAGCCTGAGGCGCGGGCTCCCGGAGCACGTCGCGCTGTCCACTGTAGGCCGAGTCGCCCCCCACCCGCGTCTCCTGGCCATGCAGCAACTCCGGTAACACCTGGCTGTCATGCACATTTGCCGCTGTCGCCACCACGGAATGAATCCGTTTCGTCTGGCTGTCGACGCCGATATGCGCCTTCATGCCAAAATACCACTGGTTGCCTTTCTTGGTCTGATGCATCTCGGGATCTCGCTCCTTGGTGCGATTCTTCGTCGAGCTGGGCGCACTAATGATGGTGGCATCCACAATGGTCCCATGGTTCACCTGCAGACCCTGCGTGGCTAGATACTCCCCAATCCGGGCAACGAGCTGTTTCCCCAACTCGTGCGCCTCCAGCAGATGCCGGAACTGGCAGATCGTCGTCTCATCGGGCACGGGCTCGCGGCCCAGATCAATCCCGCCAAACTGCCGCATGGCACGGGAGTCGTACAAGGCTTCCTCGACCGCCGGATCTGAGAGGTTGAACCACTGTTGCAAACAATGGAGGCGCAGCATGCGTTCGATGCCGACCGGCGGACGCCCGGGGCCATCGGCCTTGGGGTAGATCGGTTCGATCACGGCCACCAATTCCGTCCAGGGCACCACGTGATTCATCTCATCAAGGAACCGCTCACGGCGGGTGGACTTGCGATATTGCTCGAAGCTCGCTTCCGCAAAGGTCTGCTGCATGGGGGACACCTCCCGTTCAGTGCTGCGCTCCCCGTAGCACATCCCACGAGAAGAATAAATCAGACCTTCCCTAACTGATAGCTGAACAAGCTTTGTCCATCGTGCCGAGGGCATGGCGTATTTCTGGTCGCACCGCCCTGCATGCTTAGGCATGGGTGCTCCTTAGAATTGACATTTCGCAGTCAGGTCAGTATCCTCGGCTACTTTATTATGTGAAGGAGTAGGGGGTATGAAAGTCATTCTTCAAGAGACCCTGGAAGGGGTAGGGCATCTTGGCGACCTCATCAACGTCAAGGATGGATTTGCACGGAACTATTTGATCCCGCGTCGCAAGGCTGTAGAGGCCGACAGTCGGAGCATCAAGGCCTTTGAACATGTCAAACGAGTGGCAGCCGAGAAGGCCAAGAAGGAAAAGCTGGAAATCGAAGCCCATGCCAAGAAGGTGTCGGCGGTGTCACTGACGATCGAGGCGAAGGTCGGTAAGGACGATAAGATGTTCGGCTCGGTGACCGCGAAGGACATCGCCGAGGGACTGGTGGCGCAAGGTGTGACGGTGGATCGCCGCAAGATCCAATTGGGTCATCCGATCAAGGAGATCGGAACGGTGACGGTTCCCATCAAGATGCCCAGAGACGTGATGGCGATGGTGACGGTCCATGTGGTGAAGAAGCAAGAGCCTGAAGAGACTTCGGCAGAGAAGTAGAATCTGGAGTACGGAAACGATGAGCAGCGACGCGATGGGTTCATGGGACGCATTGAAAACAGCAGATCCCGACGTCTACGCCGCGATCGAGGCGGAAGAAGTTCGGCAGCGTGAGAAGCTGCTGTTGATCGCGTCAGAAAACTTCGCGAGCCCTGCGGTGTTGGCGGCACAAGGTTCCTTGCTCACGAATAAATATGCCGAGGGATACCCAGGCAAGCGGTACTACGGTGGATGCCAGCATGCCGATGCGGTCGAGGACTTGGCGATTCAGCGGTGCAAAGAAATCTTCGGCGCCGAGCACGTCAATGTGCAACCCCATTCAGGGTCGCAGGCCAATATGGCGGCGTATCTGTCGGTGTTGAAAGCGGGAGACACCATTCTTGGGATGGACCTCGCTCAGGGCGGACATCTCACGCACGGCAGCAAAGTCAATTTCTCCGGCATCCTTTTCCGCGTCTTTTCCTACGGGGTCGATCGCCAGACGGAAACCATCGATTATGATGCGGTTCAAAAGGTCGCAGAGGAATGCCGTCCGCGCATGATTGTGGTCGGGGCCAGCGCCTATGCGCGCACCCTTGATTTCCCACGATTTCAACAGATTGCCAAGTCGGTCGGCGCCTATCTGTTAGTGGATATCGCCCATATTGCGGGACTCATTGCAGCCGGGCTCCATCCGAATCCCGTCCCCTATGCCGACTTTGTGACGACCACCACCCATAAAACGCTGCGTGGGCCACGTGGCGGTGTCACGATGTGTCGAGCCGAATATGCGAAGGTGGTCGATAAGTTGGTCTTCCCGGGCCTGCAAGGTGGGCCGTTGATGCATGTCATCGCCGCCAAGGCGGTGGCGTTCAAAGAAGCGTTGTCTCCGTCGTTCAAGCGCTATCAGCAACAGGTCCTGTCCAATGCCAAAGCCTTGGCCCAAGGGTTTGTCGACCGTGGCTACAAGATCGTCTCGGGCGGAACGGACACCCATTTGATGCTCCTGAATCTCGCCAACAAGGGGATCACGGGGAAAGAGGCTGATGCGGCGCTTGATGCGGCCGGGATCATCGTCAATAAGAATGCGGTGCCCTACGACGAAAAACCGCCTGCCGTGGCCAGCGGTATCCGTTTGGGGTCGCCCATCGTGTCTACGCGTGGAATGCGCGAACCCGAAATGAAACAGATTGTAGAACTGGTCGACCGTGTTCTCCAGCATCGACAAGACGCCGCGGTGTTGGAAGACGTTCGCATGCAAGCGAAGGCGTTGTGTGCGCGGTTCCCAATCTTTCATCCCTACTAGTCAGCCGCGAGCGAGAGAGCAGGTCGCGTCCCGTGAAATGTCCCTTCTGTGATGAACTCGAAGACAAGGTGGTCGATTCTCGCATGGCCAAGGAAGGCGAGGTCATTCGCCGCCGCCGCGAGTGCCTTGGTTGTAAGCGTCGCTATACCACCTATGAGCGGGTCGAAGAAATTCTCCCGGTTGTCGTGAAGAAGGACGGTCGCCGTGAGTCGTTTGACCGTATGAAGATTCTCGCCGGCCTCAAAAAGGCCTGTGAAAAGCGGCCGATCAGCACCGGCACCATCGAAGCCGTGACCGATCGAATCGAGAAGCGGATTCAGGAAATGGGAGAAACGGAGATCGAAAGCCGAGTGGTGGGAGAAGAAGTCATGAAAGAGTTGCATCAACTCGACCAGGTTGCCTATGTCCGGTTTGCATCCGTCTATCGGGAGTTCAAGGACATCGAGCAATTCATGGACGAGTTGAAGACTTTGGCTGACCAGCGACGCGACCATTGATCTCGGACCTGTATCGCACTCACCGTTCGCTCTCAACTTCGTTCGCGATTTTCTCTTCCACCCTCCTCTCGTTAGAGACACAGATGATTACGGTAGGGGAATGTTCCAACTGATGACCACATCACTCTCAAAGCGTGGGCGGCGAAACAAACCGTCTCCGGGGGCGACGAGTGTGGCGATCATAGGCGCCGGGCGCGGTGGCACGGCGCTGATGGAAATTTTTGCGAATGATCCGCTTGTCCAGATCGTTGGGGTGGCGGAGGTCGATCCGGACGCTCCAGGGCTGGTTCTCGCCGGACGGTTGAAGATTCCGGTCACCAACGACTACCGACAGCTGCTCACGATGGAGCGTGTGGATTTGATCATCGATGTGTCCGGTGATCCGGAAGTCTGGAAATTTCTTCAGGATTTTCACCGGATGGGGGTTACCGCGATCGGCGGTGCCAGCGCAAAGTTCATGTGGGAATTGATTGAAGCGCGCATTCGCGCGACGGCCGAGATCGAGAAGACGCTGAATAAATATCAATCGCTCTACCGACTCTATGTGAAGGAAACGGGAGCCGCCGTCACGGACGAACGGACGAGAATCGCCTGCGAGATCCATGACGGATTCGTGCAGATCTTGGCGGGCGTGAACTTCAAGCTGGATCTGTGTCAGCAGCTGATCCGAAAGAATCCTCGGGCCAGTCTCGCCACTCTTAAGGAAAGCAAAGCTCAATTGAAGCTGGCCATTCAGGAAGCCCGCCAGGTGATCTTTAACCTGCGTCCCCTGCACTATGACAAGATGGATTTGATCCCCGGCCTCACGAATTATTTCGCCTCATACCAGACCCAGACCCACATCTCCACGAAGTTCATGGTGACGGGAGATGAGCAGATCCTGTTCCCTCGCACCAAGATCTTTCTCTTCCGAATCATTCAGGAAGCCTTGAGCAATGTCGAAAAGCATGCCAAAGCCGACCGTGTGTCGATCAAACTAGATATCGGCGCAGATCGGTTACGGGTCACGATTGCCGACAATGGCGTCGGATTCGACATGGGGGCGGTTCTTCGGGACCCAGAAAAATGGGATCATTTTGGAATCAAGGGTATTCTAGAGAGAACACGACTCGTCGGCGGAAAAGGCCGGGTGGAGTCCAAGCCAGGGAAGGGCACGAAAATCGTTGTGGACGTGCCACTGGGCAATAAGGAGGAGATGCACAATGGAGAAGATTAAAGTCCTCATCGCCGACGACCATCGGGTGGTCCGAGAAGGGTTGGCGGCTATTCTCAAAACCAAAGAGGACATTCATGTCATCGGCGAAGCTCAGGATGGAGTCGAGGCTGTTGAAAAAGCCAGTACACTCCTTCCCGATGTCATCCTGATGGATGTGAGTATGCCGCGGATGGGCGGTGTTGAGGCGACGCGGCAGATCAAACGTGAGCTCCCGCACATCGGTATCGTCGCGTTGACCATGTACGAAGAACAGCAATACATCTTCGACCTTGTGCGGGCAGGAGCAACGGGATACTTGTTGAAAGACTCGGAATCGTCTCAAATCGTAGCGGCCATTCGCGCGATCTATCGCGGTGAGTCACTCATCCATCCCTCCGTTGCCAGCAAGATCTTGGCTGAATTTTCGCTGATGGCCCAGAAGAAGGGGAAGAAGTCGGCATGGGCCGAACACGATTTGACTGAACGGGAAATCACAGTGTTACGTCTGGTTGCGGATGGGAAAACCAACAAGGAGATTGCGAACAGTCTCGACCTCAGCGAAAAAACCGTGAAAAATCACGTCCGGAACATCTTCCATAAGCTGCAAGTCTACGATCGGACACAAGCGGCGATCCTCGCCATCCGTAAGGGACTGATCGAATTGGATCCGAAGCGATAGAAAACTCGCTAACGAGAGCTTCAGCACAAGAGGAACCCGACAGCGGGGTAAATGAAGAGAAATCTCCCGTGTGGGTTACCGGTCGTCTATGGCATGGTGGCAGAGCAGTACCACGAGAGCAAAACGATTCGCAATACTCTAGCGAACCACTTGGCTATCTCGGTTCACGGTGATGTTGTAGGTCTTAGCGTCAATCCCATTCTGAGCGGTCACGGTGATCGATATTGGTGTGGGCGTCCCTGCTCCATTGAGCTGAATGGTCGCTTGACCAGTCGCTTGTCCGCCGTCAGCGGCTACTGAACCGGTCATCGCGGCATTCGGGTCGGCCTTGGTCGCAGAGACGGTCACACTGTTGACGCTGTTGCCGACGTTCACGCCGTAGTTTGTCGTGCTCGGTGCAAAGGGAGGTGCCAAGGGGCCTGGTGGTGTCACGCTCAATGCCGATAGATTGTTATTGCTCGAAGGTGCCAGTCGGTTCACGGTGATATTGTAGGTCTTGGAGTCTCCATTTTGTGCGGCTACGGTGAGCGATATCGGCGTGGAGGACCCTGCTCCGTTGAGCGTAATGGACCCTTGGCCACTAGCTAGCCCGGCGCCAGACGTCACTGAACCGGTCATCGCAGCATTGGGATCGGCCTTCGTCGCAGAGACGGTCACACTGCCGACACTGCTGTCGACTTCCACAGTGTAGTTCAGCGTGTCCGGCGCGAAGGCAGGTATCAAGGTAAGAGCCAAGTTGCCCGATGTCACGCTCAACCCCGACAAATTATTGTTGCTGCTCAATGGCACCGGTCTATTCACAAGAACGATATAGGTGTTCTGGGTTCCGCTCGACGCGCTCAAAGTAATGCGGATGGTGGTGCTTGACCCAGGAGCTCTTAGCGGAACGGGACGCCCCTCTCCTGAACCAGCTGAAACTCCATTGATCATCATTGTCGTGTCGCTGTCTTGAGGGGTGGCTGTTACGGTGATACTGTCAGCCGTCGTCGGCACATCGACCCTATAGTCGAGAGTACCGCTTAAAAAAGCCGGTTGGAGAGCGCCGGGAGCGACCGTCAAGTTGGCGAGTTGTGCTTCTTCATTGATCGAGGCTGTATCTGCACAGCCATGAGCCCCCAAGGCGAGTATCACGATTAGCAGAATGGCGGTTAAATAATGTCCAATTGCGGTGAATGTGCTTCTCATATGATGCTGGTTAAACCGATGGCTTGCTCTCGATACACAAAACGTGGATCCGTCTGTTCCAGTGAACCCAAACGGTAAGCGTGGAGACTACGAGAAGGTTCAAAATCAAATTATCCTGGACGATGACATAGTCATTAAACGTATAGCGAATCTGGACGGGCAGGTCAACAGAGCAGATTACGAGGCGTGAGGGTTGAGCCGCACGGAAGGGTATCTGTGAGACCTCGGAAGTCCAAACCGGGTTACTCCACCTCTAGCTGAATCTTTGGGTCACAGTGCACAGCAGCTATGGAACGATCGTGATCGTTGAGGCGGTCGTCATGCATCCTTCCCACTGTGGCCCTCTCGACACTCTACGACGACTAGGGTCTCAAGGGGGGCACGGTATTGATCGTCACGGTCAATGCGGGACTCTGGGGGGACTCGCCTCCTGCATTGGTCACTGTGCTAGTAACCGTATGGTCCCCGTCACTCAGCGCTGCCGTCGGTGTGAGAGTGTTGGCTCCCTGATCAAACCCTTCCTTAACCTTGGCCCCATCTACGTAAAGGTTTGGAGTCTCTCCAGCCGCAGGTTGTGACACTGTGAATCTGGGAGTTGCTACGTTAGTAACGTTGTCCGACCTACTAGTGCCAGGCGCGCACCCATCGGGATCAGGATTATTAGGGTCAGGAGGTTCAAGCAGAGGACAGGAGTCATCCTCCGCTATCAGGTCCGGTGCACTCGCCGGTGCCGGTGGCGCCGCCGGCGCTGCGCGGATGACGTCGATGGTGTATGGCTTGACATCTCCATTGGGTGCGGTGACATTAATCGACACACGCGTGGTTGTCCCTGCCCCAGTGAGGGTAATGTCTGCCTGACCACTATTTGGCACGTCACCAGAGATAACCGCATTCGAGTCAGACTTGGTTGCAATGACGGTCACTTCGGTGACGTCGCTTGCCACGTTTACCGTGTAGGCCGTGGTTTCCGAAGCGAAGTCTGGAGACAAGGTCTGAACCGTATCACCTACTTGCACGCTCAACGCTTCCAGATCGTTGTTCCCAGATGGCGGGGGAGGTACAGCTCGGTCTACGGTGATCGTATAGGTTTGGGAGCTACCGTTCGGTGCCGTGACCGCGATATTGATCGAAGTACTCAAGCCCGGATCACGCAGTGTAATGGTTCGGGCTTGCCCGGAGGTGGTGGCTTGCCCATTCACAGTCATCGTCGCCGCGGTATCTTGCAGTGTCGGGGTGACCGTCACGCTGTCTACGGTGCTCGCCACATTTACTGTATAGCTTATGGTATTGGCGCTAAAGGTCGGTGACAACGTGCCCGTCGAAATCTCCAAACTCTGGAGATTGTTGTTCCCGCCGAGTGCAGCGCGGATGACCTCCACGAGGTAGGTTTTCTGGGTGCCGTCCTGCGCGGTCACCACGATCGGTACCAAGGTGCTCAACCCGGCTTCCCGTAACGAAATGTTTCGGGCTTGCCCGGAGGTGGTGGCTTGCCCGTTCACAGTCATGGTCGCAGTCGTATCTTGCAGCCTTGGCGTGACCCTCACGCTCGTCACGGTACTTGCCACATTTACCGTATAGTCTGTAGTACCGGCCCTGAAGGAAGGAGCCAGAGTCCCTGGTGAAATACCTATACTCTGCAAATTGTTGTTGTTGGATACCCCACGACTCACGTTGAGAAGGTAGGTTTTGGGCGTCCCGTTCTGGGCGGTTACTGTGATCGTGATCGTTGTGCTTTGTCCTGGACCACTGAGCGTTATGGCGCTTGCCTGTCCGGAGGTGGCGGCTTGCGCGTTCACGGTCATCGTCGCATTGGAGTCTTGGACCGTGGGGGTTACATTAATGCTATCGACGTTGCTCGCGACAGTGACTGTATAAGGCAATGTATTTGGTTCAAAATCGGGCGCCAGGGTTCCTGGCGATACGGCCAAGTTCTCTAACGAGTTGTTTCCTGCTAAGCCAGCCCTTGTAAAGAGCACAGTGTAGGTTCTCGAATTGGTGCTTGATTCTGACACGACGATGCTCACGGGAGTGGTCGACCCTGGGTCCCCCAGTGCAACTGTGTGGCTCGTCCTTGGCTCGCCGTCAATGCTTACGGTGTCGCCGGACACTGCTGCTTGAGCGGTGACGGTCACAGTCGTCGTGTCACTGGTAAGATCGACGCTATACTGGGTGGTTCCGCCACTAAACGCTGGTTGGAGCGTGCCGGGAGAGACTGACAACCGAGAAAGTTCGACCTCTGGGTTGACCGTCGCTGAATCACCACAGCCAGAAGCGATGAAGCCGATTACGAGGAACAAAGCGGCAGCGAGATACTGCTTCACGACGGTCATGGTTTGCATCATGGGGTTTTTGGCCTCTTTCGTTAGAGAGGTGAGCTGTCAGATCCATCAGTGTGAACTTCAACGGAAGGGATGGATAGTACGAGTCAGCTAAAGATTGGTCTACCCCTACTTATGTATAGGGAAAGTAGGGGGAGTAGATATAGCCATTTGCCCAGGTCCGGTTAAGATATACCCCCAGCTCGAGATCTGGCGAATCGTGGTGGGTGAGACTGAGAAACAGGCAACATGAGGGTTCACGAGGAGGGGCTTTTCTTGTGGCTTTAT
Source organism: Nitrospira sp. (assembly GCA_965223625.1). GTDB lineage: Bacteria > Nitrospirota > Nitrospiria > Nitrospirales > Nitrospiraceae > Nitrospira_D. The sequence goes on along the minus strand of OZ245008.1, from coordinate 3,201,959 downwards.
CCTGGTAGCGATAATCTGTATAAGTCAAGACTTCATCTGACAGACAGCGAGTCCATCCCCGGTTAAGCTGCTAAGATTTTCTCCTTCGCCAACGGCACACTGTCCACGAACGTCTGCATCGGAATCTTGCCATAACACCACCGCCCTTGAGGGGGGCGCTGCGCGTTGTATTCCTCGATCCATCCGTCAAGATCGGTTTGCAGGTCCTCCCGCGTGCGATAGATCTTCTTGCGGAACACCACGCGGTAGAACTCATTCAACATGGTCTTGTGAAACCGTTCACAGATCCCATTGGTCTGCGGATGCCGCGTCTTGGTCCGAGTGTGATCGATATTCTCCACGGCCAGATAGAGCTCGTATTCATGGCGGTCGGGAGCGCCACCGTACTCTGTGCCACGATCGGTCAGGACGCGGTTCAGTAGAATCTCGTGCTGTGCGAAAAACGGGAGCACTCGGTCATTTAAGAGGTCTGCTGCCGTCACGGGGGTCTTGCGGTCATACAGTTTAGCGAACCCGACCTTGCTATAGGTATCAATGAATGTCTGTTGGTAGATTCGCCCAACACCCTTGAGCGTCCCCACATCGAAGGTGTCTTGGGCCCCACAGTAGCCGGGACATTCGCTTTCGAATTCCCCGTGAGCTTCTTTATCGGCCGTAGCTTTTTCTAAAGCCGCCACCTGGGCCTCCGTCAGGACCAGCCCTTCTTGAGCGACCTTCGTTTCCAAGGCCTTCAGCCGTTTGCGCATCGTCTCCAGATCATGCCGCAGCCAGATGCACCGGACACCAGCGGGGGAGATCGTCAGTGCCTGCTTGCGCAGTTCATTGGCCACCCGCACTTGGCCCCACGCCGGTTGAGCCACCGCCATCTGCACAATGGCCTGTTCCACTTCCGCCGAGACCCGATTCTTCAGAATCGGTTTCTGGCGGGAGATCTCCTGCAACGCGGCCTCACCGCCCGTCTCATAGAGTTCTTTGAAGCGATAGAAGCTGTCGCGGCTATACCCCATCAGGCGACAGGCCTTCGAGACCTTGTCGAGCTGCTTCGCCAATTCCAACACGCCAACTTTCATCTTGATGATCTTCTGTTCCGTCGTCATGAGCCTCGCTCCTTTCGTGAAGGGGAGGACTCTACCGGACTGTCAGATCAAGTTCTAGCACTTACAGATAATACGAGCTGGGAGTGACAGAAGGGATACGTTTCTTATGGAACAAACTTCATCAAGGGAATATGGACGGACTGCAGGGATTACGGTGCCCGGTTGACGGTGATGGTGTAGGTCTTAGGGGCTCCTCCACTCTGAGCGGTTACGTCGATCGAGACGACAGTTTGGGTCCCCGGTCCATTGAGCGGGAAGGTCTCCTGCCCCGAGGCCGTGCCAGCCGGGACGGTGACGGATCCGATGAGCATCACGGCGTTCGGATCGGCCTTGGTGGCAGAGACGGTCACTTCTGTGACATCGAAGGCCACATTCACGCTGTAGCTGGTGGTGTTTTCATCAAAGATGGGGTTCAAGGTGCCCGATGTCACGCTTAAAGCCGACAGATTGTTGTTGCTCGATGCCGCCCGGTTGACGGTGATGGTGTAGGTCTTGGGTGTTCCTCCATTTGGGGCGGTCACAGTGATCGTTATGTCTGTTGGTGTCCCCGGCCCGTTGAGCGGGAAGGTTTCCTGCCCCGAGGCCGTGCCAGCCGGGACGGTGACGGATCCGATGAGCATCACGGCGTTCGGATCGGCCTTGGTGGCAGAGACGGTCACTTCTGTGACATCGAAGGCCACATTCACGCTGTAGCTGGTGGTGTTTTCATCAAAGATGGGGTTCAAGGTGCCCGATGTCACGCTTAAAGCCGACAGATTGTTGTTGCTCGATGCCGCCCGGTTGACGGTGATGGTGTAGGTCTTGGGTGTTCCTCCATTTGGGGCGGTCACAGTGATCGTTATGTCTGTTGGTGTCCCCGGCCCGTTGAGCGGGAAGGTTTCCTGCCCCGAGGCCGTGCCAGCCGGGACGGTGACGGATCCGATCAGCATGACGGCAGTCGTGACAGCCTTTGTCGCTGAGACCTCCAGGCTGGAGACATTGGTTGCCACGTTTAGAGTGTAGGCGGTGGTATTCGATGAGAAGGTTGGAGACAATGTGAGTGTCGAGGCGCCGTCTGACACAGTCAAGGCCGACAGATTGTTGTCACCTAATGCTGCTCTGATCACAGCTACGACATAGTTCTTCTGACTCACCTGGTTTTCAGCGGTCACGAGTATGTTGATAAATGTGATCGCACCTGGGTTGAGTAGTGGAATAGTGCGGGATTCCCCGGAATTGATGGCAGTGGGCTGCCCGTTGTTTATGGTGTTCACACTGATGGTCATGCTTGCAGGGGTGCCTGGCAGTGTCGGTGTCACAATGACGCTGCCTACGTTGCTTGCGACATTGACTGTGTAGCTGACTGTTCCGGCGCTGAAAGGTGGGGTTAACGTACCCGGAGAAATGGTCAAGCTCTGTAAGTTGGCATTGCTCGATATGCCTCGGCTGACGGTTATCAGGTAGGTTTTCTCGGTGCCATTTTGCGCGGTGACAACTATATTGATAAGGGTTATCGAACCTGGTCCATTTAACGAAACAGATTGGGCTTGGCCTGAAGCTAAGGGTTGTCCGTCTACTGTCATCGTTGCAGCTGGGTCTTGGAGAGTCGGGGTAACCACGATGCTGTCAACATTGTTGGCGACATCGACCGTATAGCTGAGTAAGTTCGCATCGAATGCGGGATTTAGGGGTCCGGGAGAAACAGATAGGCTCTGCAAGGAATTGTTCCCTGCCAACCCGGCTCTATTGATCAAGACGGTGTAAGTTCTTGAATTACTACCCGATTCGGACACGACAATGCTGACCGGAGTCGTGGTTCCAGCTGGACTGAGAGTAATGGTACTGCTGGTCGTTGTCAGGCCGTTGATGGTCACGGTATCTCCGGCCACGGCGGGTTGAGCGCTTACAGTCACACTCGTGATGTTGCTGGTCAGGTCGACGCTGTACTGGGTGGTTCCACCGCTAAAAGCTGGTTGAAGTGTGCCAGGGGTAACAGTCAGTCTGACGAGCTCTACTTCAGGGTTGACCGTTGCAGAGTCCGCACAGCCAGAGGCCCCCAAGCTGATGGCAAGGAGAAGGATTGGTGCGAAAAGCGCCTGGTTTACCGCGGTAAGGACGTGTTTCATGTGGTGCCGCCTGTTTGTGGTTCTTGTTTATTTGAGGGATTTGAGACCAACCACTCAATGACCTCACACGGTAGAGCTGGATACTACGGGCAGGCTTGAAATCGGTCTAGCCCTACATAGGTAAGGGTTTGCCGAAATTCAACGTATTACAGCCGAGAAGATGGAGGAGGTTCTCAAACAGAAGAGATCGAACGGCCAATGACACAAGACTATCGAAGTTTAGCAGTTAAAAAGGTCAGCGCCTGGTTTCTGCGCTGTCCTTCGATCGGGCAAGGAGTTCGGTTTGGGAGGGAATCTGAGTGAGCAGATCTGGACGCACTTGAAACACCCCATGCAGTCGTTGGCCGGTGGCATAGAGGAGATCGCCTGACCGGTTCCCGAGTGTCAGTTTTCCAACCGTTTTGCCGTCTTTTCCAGTGGCAATAAATTCAGCACTTGGCGCCAAGAGCCCATAGGGGGCAAGCGGGGAGGATTGTTTCAGGACACGTTCTTCGGCCGGAAGGTTCGCTACCCGGCTGACAAACAGATCGGCGGCTTCCTGGCGGACCTTCATCATGGGCTGGTCTTCGAGTACCCACTCGCCGCTTTGATGGATCAACGCGTACTGCCGATCTCGCGTCTTCACTGACAACATGGCCACGTCCGTATAATCGAGGCCGAGAAGTCGCTTATCCTGAAAATTGAAAAGCTCTCGAGTCAGGTCCTTGATCAGAACAGGGTTAATGCGATAGAGCGGCCCATCCGGTGTAGTCTGTGCAATCGCCTCACCGCTTTGAGGGTCCGGTTGATAGAGCCGGACTGACTGCTCCCCGCCGGCGGTATACAGCGTGACCTTCATCTTTTGCGTCGTGAGGGACGTGGCGACGGTGTCTCGTTCAGGGCCTGGGTCGATGATGCCCAGGGCTTTCAGATCTTCCAACCGAAACATCAAAGACCGGACTTCATTCTGATCGGCTTCGGCCTCGACAGGGTAGATGATCTTCCATGAAGGTCTGGGCTGATCCTTCGCCACGTTGGCGATCACGATTTCAGTTGTCGGATACGTCAGGCGGACTCGGTCGACATTGTTTTGCACGAATCGCAACAGCTCCTTCCGTCGAAAGGTCATCAACGATTTGTTGATGAAATCTTTCGGCGCGAGAGTCGTCAGCAACACACGCCGGTCTGACGCACGAAGGACGTACAAGGTATTGGAGAGGGGACCGCTGTCGCCGATCGAAATGGTCTCCTGCTGCGCTCCTGCTGTGACCGTCAGGGCCGTTACAGGCTCTTCGAGCCCGAATGACGCCAAAGTGGCGGCTTGCTTGTCGAGGGTCCGGGTGACGGTCCCTGTCACCAACGCTCGAATCAGTGCCTGCACTTCGCGGTTATCGGCGTCTGTTTGAAGCGGGGCTATGATCGACCATTTCCCCGGGGCACCCTGCGTGAATTTGATCGGTCCCTGCGCGGTCGTGATGGAGAGTTCGGTAATAGCTGTTTCCGGAAAAGGAAGAAGTTGCTTCTGTTCGAGTTCCTGTTTCTCTTCTTGGTGTTTGGCCGGAAACTCCACGAGGTAGAGATAGCCACCCAGACCAGCGAGAATCACCAGCATCAGGAGTGTAGGCATGTACCGTGACATAGGTTAGAGGCGTCTGCGCTTTCTCCATACGAGAATGCCGGTGAGCAACGTCAAGAGAGGAAGGAAGACGACCTGAATATAGATCAGTGTCCGTTCCTGGGTGGGATTTGGCGTGAACGGATGCAACGCCGGCTCTCTGGGGGCGATGGAGATCAAATCTCGTTCCTCAGCCAGCCACCCCATTGTATGGAGAAAGAAGTCGCTGTTGCCGGGAAAATTAAAGAAGGCATTGGACACGAAGGTGGAGTTGCCGATGACGGCGATGGCCGGGTGAGGTTCGCCTTCTTCAGGGGACTTCTTGGGCGCCAGCGCAGCGGCCATGGGAAGTGGTCCTTTCACATCTTCCTTTTCGCTGAGGCTCACGACCCGGCCCTGCATGTTCGTCTCAGCCCAACTGTTCGGCGAAGTTCGGGCGAGCGGCACAAAGTCCCAGTCTTTCCCAACCTCCTCGTCGAAGGTCACATGCCGTGAGAGTGGAAACAGCACGGCGGACGTGAGGTCCTGGGTGATCTCATGCTCGGTAAACGTTCTAACCAGCAACGCGGTGAGGTCTCCCTGCGCCAATCGATCTTGCAGGTCCACCAACACGCCCGGGCCTAGACCAAGACCCCAATGGGCAAGTAATGACTCCAAGCCGGTCTCGGTATCGGGATCGGCCAACACCAACAGGTGGCCACCCTTGTCCACGTAGGCCCGAATGCGGTCCTGTTCGTCCTCTATGACTGTACGGCGTGGACCGGCCAGGACCAACACCGACGTGTTGTCCGGCACGGTCTCTTCCTTGAGGAGCGAAACGGTGCCGACGTCGTACCCCTGTCGAATCAGGGCTTCTTTGGCGATCGACAGACCGTTCCGTTCCTGATCCTCGACGCTCAATTCGCTATGGCCTTCGACAAAAACGATGCGCTTTTTGGAATCCTTGGAGATGCGAATCAAGGCACCGGTTAGCTCGACCTCAGACGGTGATGTGACGCGGATGGTCTGTCCGTCGCTCTCGAAAATAGCCGTATCGGTCCGGAAGATCCCATAGTTCTGGGCCATCTTGGGCTCTTTCTCAGGATCGATGAACTCCACGCTGAGTTTGGTAGAAGCTTGTCGATAACTCTCCAGCCGTTCTTTATATGCTTGATAGCCGGGGTCCTTTTCTCGAGTGAACACGGTGATTTTAACGTCACGCGGCAACGTTCTGAGGACGCGATAGGTTTGCGGCGCGAGTGTGAAATTCTGATTTTCTGAGAGATCCCACCGCACGGAGTGGCGGGACGCAAGAAAGTTCACGATGACCAGAATGCCCGAAAAGAGCAGGATCATCAGGATGCTGTTCAGCCCCATCTTTGTGGAACGTCGGCCGGAAAATGCCTTCACGGTCTCGAAATGCAAGACGAAGAACAGCACCAACGAGAGGAGCGCCGCTCCCTCCGCAATCGTGACGGCCCATAGCCAGTCAGGCCGAAGGCTGTAGGCGATCATGCCGCCGATTCCGAGTAGGACTCCGATGAGACCGAGGGGAATGGATTTCAGGTTCATTTCCAGCGAGTCGATTCCACAACACGATGTGTGAGAAACAGCATGAGTACGAGTCCGCTTCCGAAGTAGACGAGATCGCTCGTGTCGATCAACCCGCGGACGAGGCGGTCATAGTGCTCCATATAAGAGATATACGAGATAATGCGGCCAGCGGTGGTATCTCCGAAGAGACTGCCCAAACCGGCGATCAACCAGATCGTCAAGAGCATGCCGAAGCTGACAAACGCGGCCACGATTTGGTTCTCCGTGAGCGCCGATGCAAACACCCCTACTGAGAGGAACAACGCTCCCAACAGCGCCATCCCCAGGTAACCGGTCCAGATTGGATTCCAATCAAAATCGCTGAACAGCATCAAGACGGTCGGGACCAAGATCGTTGATCCCAAGAGACCCAGATAGATCAGCAGGACACTCACGAATTTGCCGATGATGATGTCATTGATTCTGATCGGTGACGTCAGCAGGAACTCAAATGTTCGCAATTTTCGTTCTTCTGCGAACAATCTCATGGTCAGGATAGGCAAAATGATCAGCAGAACGATCCGCACACTGGCAAAGAGGTTTCGGAAGACCAGGTCGTTCAGGTTGATTTGGGCCTCCCCTCCCTGCATTTGCATCAGCTGGATGGCTTGCGCTCCGGCAAATCCAACATAGAGATAGGAGAGCAGTCCAAAGATGAGTAGAAAGACGGCTCCGACGACGTAGACGATGGGAGAGACGAAGTATCCGCGGAGTTCTTTGGCGATGACGGCCTGCACAGGGGTCATGGGTACACCTATGCGTCCGTCTGTTCGGCGGAGGCACTGACCATGGCCTCTACCGGCCCTGCGAGGTGATCCTCGTGGCGTGTGAGTTGGAGGAACACGTCTTCCAATGTCATGGATATGGTACGGAGTTCGAGTAAACCCCAGTTGGATGCGACCACCAGGCGCGCGATCTCATCCCGCAGATCACGGCCCAGCTCGCATTCGAGGAGGAAGCTTCCTCCTGCCTGTCCCGGCAGCACGTTGAGAATGCCCGGGATCGCACGAAGTTTCATCTCGCAGTCCGAGGGGACGGTCTTGAGGGTGATGGAAACCTTCTCTGATTGACGTAATCGGGCCGACAATTGTTCGGGCGTGTCCTCCGCGACGATACGTCCCCTATTGATGATGACGACCCGTTGGCAGACAGCAGTGGCCTCTGGGAGGATATGCGTGCTGAGGATCACGGAATGGGAGCCGGCCAAGCTCTTGATGAGCTCCCGGATCTCGATGATCTGCTTTGGGTCGAGCCCGACCGTCGGTTCGTCGAGGATCAGGACCGGAGGATCATGGAGCAGCGCTTGCGCCAGCCCCACGCGCTGGCGGTATCCGCGCGAGAGGTTTCCGATCAGCCGATGACGCACTGAGCCCAGCTCAAGCTTGCCGATGGCTTGGTCGAACCCTGCTGTGAGATTGTGTCCCGTCATACCACGGAGTCGGCCGACGAAGGTCAAGTACTCGGTGACGGTGAATTCCTGGTAGACCGGAGGAGTTTCCGGCAGATATCCGATCTGCCGCTTGACGTCCAATGGTTGATCCGTGCAATCAAACCCCGCGACACGCGCGTGGCCTTCTGTCGCCGGCATGAAGCACGTCAAGATCCGCATCGTGGTCGTCTTGCCCGCGCCATTGGGACCGAGAAATGCCAACACCTCTCCCTTGGCGACCGAAAAAGTGACACGATCAATTGCCGTATGATGGCCGTACCGCTTGGTAATGTTGTGAACGTCGATCACGAAAGTGATATCGGTGCGAACAACTGTGGAGTTTGGAGCGGTCTCGCTCTCAAAACAACAACTTTAGCAGCAACCACCCGGATATTACTCGCAACCTTCGAGGCAGTCAATACGGCCATGTGGATCAAGAATGGCAGTTCACGGCATTAGTTATTTATGGAGGGGTCGCGCGAGAGTGTTCGTTGTATGAGAAGAGATTGCTCTCGGTGTGATACCACTCCTTGACGAGATTCGATCCTGTCATCAGTGGCGCGCCAACTTCAGGTGTTGAATTTCAATCCTATCTCCTTTATACCTGAGCCCGGGAGTGTAAGCCGTATTCGGTTTTGTTAGGGTTACTCTCCTCATCGATCGAGGCTTCCATACGGATGGTGGGGGAAACAGGTACTTCTGTCGGTGTTGTTGAAAGCCTAGACCTTTCATAGGCTGATCTCCACTTAATCCCAGAAGCGAACGATTCCAATAGAGGGAGGCGGCTCATAGTATGAACACCTACTCTCCTCACAATCGGCTCTCATCCTCAAGTTCTCTAGCCCTAATTTTTTGCCTTTCGTTGGGGGCCTGCTCATGGGTTCCCAAAGGGGATGTGCAACTTGATGTCGGCATCAAGGATCGAGGGGTGGCTTCCTGGTATGGTGCGCAGTTCCATGGCAGGAAGGCGGCGAACGGTGAATTGTTCAATATGGAAGCTCTGACTGCGGCACATCGGACCATGCCGTTAGGCAGCGTGGTTCGTGTGGTGAATTTGAACAATGGCAAACATCTCTATGTGCGGATTACCGACCGAGGTCCCTATGAGAAAGGGCGAATCCTCGATCTTTCTCGCCGAGCGGCTATGCAATTGGGCATGGAGCGCGAAGGATTGACCTATGTGCAGATTGAGATCGTCGGCGAGCGCCGTCCTGAGATTATGTGGCTTTTAGAGACCTTTACCGGACGAACGGCCTCGGCGTTTGCCGATGCCAGACCATTGTTTGACCGGACTTCATCCGGTATGGCTGCTCACGCTCGAACTCTTCAGGGTGACCTCTGGGTGGCCAGACGCAATCGCTGGGCTCTGGCGATGCTTGCTGTTGATCATTCAGTGGAATCTTCGGTAGCTGCGTTAGTGCTTGCTTAACTTCACCGACGTTGATTCCATCCAGGTTGACAGTGCGCAAAGGTCTCTACTAGACTGCCTGTTCTCATTATAGAATCAACCGATAGCGTGTTCGTTTATCGAAGGGGGAGGCACAGATCGATGGCCAAAAAGCGGGCAGCGGAGCCGGAAGAAGCGAAACTTAAGAAGAAGATTGCCGCCAAGCTCACCGACCACAAGAATGCGCAAGGAGACACCGCGCTAAGATCCCTGAGGAAGCGATTGAAAAGGGAGCAGCGGAAGAGGCGGGCTCTTGCGCAACGGAAGAAGCAAGCAGCTGGAAGTAAGGCAGAGGCTGCCACCGCATCAAGTTAGGAGTTCGTTTAGGTAGTTGCAACGCGTAGTTCTTCTATGGAGCAAGATCCAAAATCTGCATCGCCGGGTATGAACCCTCTCGGTCATCACGCCAGTGACAGTCCTATTGGGGACGTCGCGGCTGATTCGACGCAGTCCGAGCCGCTTGCACCTGCTGAATCAGGCATCGCTGACCAACAGGCCGTTGCGCTTGAAGAAGAGCAAATCAAGGATGAGATCGATATCCAGATCGATCTCCTCAAGGACCCTGATTGGGTCGTCCGTCGAGAGGCCGTCATCACGCTCGGCGAAATGGGTGATGAGCGGTGTGTGGAGCCATTGGCCCGCGCGTTGCGCGACGGGGATTGGCAGGTGCGCGAAGTTGCGATCGAAGCGATGGGGCAGGTGGGCTCTCCCGCCGTTGAGACGCTCCTGAAACTGCTGCGCGATTGGGAAGTGCGCAAATATGCCATTTTGGCGCTTGGGAAAATTCGAGATGAGCGGGTGCTCGATCCCTTGATGCTCCAGCTTCGGAACGATGAGTTTAAAGATGATGCCATTGAGGCTTTGGTCGCACTGGGTGAGCCGTCCGTCGAAAGGTTGATCGGAGCCCTTCGGGATAAAGATGAAAACGTCCGTAAGTGTGCGGTTCGCGCCTTAGGAAAAATTAAAAGTGGCGAAGCCTTTGATCCGCTCATTGCGATGCTCGGCGATAAGGATTGGGAAACGAGATTACTAGCGGTGGCCGCTTTAGAGTTGATCGGCGACGACCGGGGACGTGAGGCCATCAAACCATTGCTCAAGGATCCGGACATGGTGGTCAAGATGCGCGTCGAGCGTATTCTCGCGAAGTGGAAGAAGCCGTCTCTTTCACAACCGACCAACGCCTGAGTTACTGGCTCAGGAGTTGATCTATCCTGACCTGAAGCTCATCCAGCTTCTTCAACGTGACCGCTTTCCCCATGGCAAGCTCCGGTTTCACTTCTCGGAGTGATCCAACCAGATCTCGTAGGGCATCCGTCTTAGTGTCGGCCTTCGGTCCCTTGGTGAGGGCTTCCACTCCGTTGATGGCTTCCGTGAGCTCCTTTGCCGCGTCGCCGTAATGTCGCTCGACCATGTGGGCCTTGGCCTGTACCAATCTGGACTTGGCCTCCACGAGCCCTTGACGCCGGCGGAGATCGCGCTCGATCCCGAGCGTGGTGTCCACCACATTTCTGGATACATCCTTTAAGGACTGTTGCAGCTCGGCGACGGTTCGCTGCAGCGTGCCGACGGGTCGTTGACCCACATAATAGCCCGCTCCGAAGGCGCCGACGAGCAGCAAGAGCATACTGAGAAATCTCACCATAACGAGTCCTTCGCTAACGACGACGTGTTCTTGAGGTCTGCTGAGTGATCTGTTGCAGGAGGCTGTGGGCTGATGCGATGCGCACCGCCTCATCGGAGTCTTGGAGCCCCTGGACCAGTACCGGGACGGCCTCGACAGGGCTGTTTCGTAATGCCTTAGCGGCCATCAGTCGAGGGAGCGGTTGCTGGTCTTGGATCAGCGTGTGCAGGATCGTCAGCGCTCGTTCGTCCGAGGCGGCGCTCAGTGCCTGCGCTGCTGCACCGCGAATGGAAGGGTTCGGGTTTCTTGCCAAATCGATCGCGAGAGACATAGCCGAGGCATCTCCGAGGCGAAGCAACCCTTCGGTCGCACTGGCACGGACGTGAAGGTTCGGGTCCCGGGTAAGTGCCAGCAGGAGAGGCCGATTCTCCTTGATGCCGAGTCTTCCCAAGCTTGCGGCGGCGACGCCGCGTACCATCCCCATTTCATCCCCGATGGCATGTGTCAACGGAGCCACGCCGCCTGGTGAACCGAATTCTCCCAGTGCTCCGGCGGCGAAGGCTCGCACAGATGGATCCGGATCATACACGGCTTGGGACAGGACTGCCAGGCTACCCGGGTGCTTGAGGCGTCCCAGCGCACCGATCGCCGCCATCCTCGATTCTGCATCCGGTAAAGTCGCGGCGCTCTTAATGGCGTTCAGTTTTTCGGCAAGCCCCAGTTTGACCAATGCTGCGTAGGCAAAGACGGCTTCAGGTCCATCTTCGGTGCGGGCGACATCGAGGAGCCGTTGTCGAACATCGCTCGCCTTCGCGTCACCCAACGCCGTCATGGCGGCAATGCGGACGGTCGGCATTTCATCTCTCAATGCGCGACGCAACGCGCCGGACTTCACCGCGAGTCCGGCGTTCCCGATCGCTTCTGCGGCTCGCGCACGTACGACGACCGACGTATCCAGCAACCCATCCTCCAACAAGGCGGCGGTTTCCGGGAGGCCTAACTCTGCAAGAGCCGAGTAGGCTGCGATGCGGACGTGTTCGTGGCGGTCTCGAACGTGGCTGGTGATCACACCGAGTGCCAAGGGGCGGAGGAGGGAGTAATCATGTGATTTCCCGGTCTGGTTTAGTCTTGCGTAGATCGTCAGCGCGTCGTCTGATCGACCCAGCCGGACATAACTTAGTAAGGCCAGTCGGAGGAATGCTTTTGAAGGTGTTGCGTCTGGCGGCAGCTCTCGGAACAGATTCGCCACCGCCGGGTAATCACCGGCTTTGAAAAGTGCTGTGGCCTTCGACTCAACCTTTGAGGGATGATCTGGTGCTGCGGCATGGAGAGCCGTGGTGATGAGGCTGAGCATGAGCGTGCCACAGACCAACAGGCTGGATATTCCGTTCTGCCGCGAATGCGCCAGGGGACGCCGGCTCCTCGCGTCGAACAGAGCTACCATGTTGTCGGCATGCGTATCGTCGCGGGACGGTACATCAATGTGACATAATCCTTGAGCATGCGCTTGGTACTGAACTGGGGAGCGACGGTACGTATACATTCTTTGACCATTTGGAGCCACCCGCGGGGAATACCGTCTCGATCGCGCTGATAGAACAGCGGGACGACCTCTTGTTCCAACAGGCGATAGAGTTCTTCCACATCGTGATGATCTTGAGCTGGTGCCTCGGCCGGCTCGTTTAAGGGTTGGATTCCCCACCCGTTGGCTCCATTGTATCCTTCGACCCACCACCCATCGAGGACGCTGAGATTCAGTGCACCGTTCAGAGCGGCTTTCATGCCGCTGGTGCCGCTGGCCTCCATGGGGAAACGAGGGGTATTCAACCAAATGTCGACGCCTTGGACGAGATACTTCGCCATATGCATCTCGTAGTCTTCAAGGAAGGCGATGTGGCCTCCCAGCTTGTGGTCGTGGCAGAAGTTCAACACTTCGTGAATGAAGTACCGACCCGGTTCATCGGCTGGATGGGCCTTGCCGGCGAAGATGAGCTGGACAGGACGCCATCGGTCTTGAAGAATGGTCTTCAACCGTTCCAAGTCTCGAAAGAGCAGAGTGGCCCGTTTGTAGGTGGCAAATCGTCGGCCGAATCCGATCGTCAAGGCTTCGGGGTCGAGAAGGGTTCCCCGTGTGATCACTTGCGACGGCTGGAGATGCCCCTGCATCCATCCGTTTCTGGCCCGTTCACGGATGAACCCCATCAGCTTCCGCTTCATCGTCTGTCGAATAGCCCACAGTTCGTGGTCGGGGACATCCATCACGCGCTGCCACATGGCCGGATCATCGCAGGCATGGGTCCAGGTTGGACTCAGGGATTTGCTGTATAGGTGATGCAGCTCCGGCGAGATCCATGTCGGCGCATGAATGCCGTTGGTTATACTACGGATGGGGATCTGGTCGGTCGGTAATCCAGGCCAAAAGTGCTGCCACATTTCCCGTGTCACACGGCCGTGCTCGCGGCTTACACCGTTGACGTGGGCCGAGAGACGCATCACGAGGGCGGTCATATTGAAACCGTGCCCGCCTGATTCGGGCGTTTCCCCGAGGCGAAGAAACTCCTCGCGCGAGAGACTCAATTGCTCCCAGTATCCGGCAAAGTATCGATCCATTAAATGGTGTGGAAAGATGTCATGTCCAGCCGGCACGGGCGTGTGCGTCGTGAAGACCGTGCTCTGACGGACAAGCTCGCAAGCCTCTGCATGGGACGAACCCTTTTGAACCAGCTCCCGCACCCGTTCCAAAGTGAGAAAGGCCGAGTGACCCTCGTTGGCATGCCAGACCGACGGCGAGATACCGAGCGAGCGCAACATCCGTACTCCACCGATACCAAGCAGGATTTCCTGGCAGATCCGCATTTCTTGATCCCCGCCGTACAGACGGGCGGAGAGGGCTCGGTCCTCCGGGTTGTTTTCCGGCACATCCGTATCGATAAGATGTAGCGTGATGCGGCCTACCAGTACCTTCCAGACCGTCGCAGTCACACGACGACCGCCCATCTCGACGGCAAACCGGCAGGGTTCTCCCGAAGGAGTCAGGGCCGGATGAATCGGAGACTCATCGCGGTTGAACGGAGCGTAGGCCGCTTCTTGCCAGCCTTCAGGGGTGATGCGTTGACGGAAGTAGCCTTGCGGGTACATGAACCCGATTCCGACCAGGGGGATCCCAAGGTCGCTTGCCTCTTTGCAATGGTCTCCGGCCAAGATGCCGAGCCCACCACTGTAGATCGGCACAGAAGCATGTAACCCGAATTCAGCCGAAAAGTAGGCGATGGTCGTCTTTGTCAGGTCGGCATGGTGCGTTCCGACCCAACTCTTCTTGTTGGCCAGATATTCATCGAACAATCGAAACACGGCGGAATATTGGCGGAGGAACGAGGGGTCTTCGGCCAGGTGCGTCAACCGGTCCGGTTTCACATCGGCCAGCAATTTGACCGGGTTGTGGTGTGTGAGAAACCAGAGGGTTGGATCGATGCTTTCAAACAGTTGGCGCGCTTCCAGCGTCCAACTCCACCAGAGATTCTTCGCCAGTTCGGGTAGACGACTCAGGTTTTGCGGGAGAGAACTGTTCATGTCATTCAGAGAATCCACAAGCACTCCTTTAGTCAAGGTAGCGAACTGAGTATCGACAATGACGGGCGATCACGATCACTGGTGGGATCAGGCGTGCCCGGCCTTATGCCACGAGGCCCATTCTTTGGAGAATGCCACGGCGGCATACCGTTCGCCAAGGATTTTTGCGACTTGGTTGAGCAGTTTGGTGAGTTGCTGCAGCTCGGACGACGTGAGATCCTCACGGAACCGTGGGTGAAGTCCCCACCGGGTTTCGACTTCCTCGCCCGATACGCTCGACATCAAGCTGACCAGCTTGATCTCCTGACCGGTGGATTTCTTCAGATCGGTCGTAGCCCCGGCGGGCATCGAGACAGCCTGTGATGTTTCCTGGGAGGGCGGAGCCTGTCCCTGTAGGACTGCACTGAGGGCCGGCACGACTGCGCTGGCACAGAGTGTTGCCGCTGAGCTGAGCTGCGCATTACCTGGCGCTCCGAGCGCATCGGCCACTTTTTCGCCGAAGTCGCGGAACATCTCACCCTTCACCTTGGAGTCTTCTGAGATCAGGAACTTGTATTTCTCGTAGGTCTGCCGACTTTCCGCCACGGTCGTCCCGATGGTCACGACGATTTCCATCTGATCGGCGTTGTTCCCGAACGCCGGCTCCAGCGCATGTCGCATCTGTTGTGTCACCGCGTCTTCCAGCCCGTTCATGAACTCCATCTGGTCTTTCAGCGGAACATGCAGGGCCACCAGCCGATCCGTGAGATTGAACAGGATCTTAAGAAATTCGAGATAGATGCCCCATTCATCCTGACGCTTGAGCTTCAGCGCCTGCTCAGGGGCGTTGCGCTTCATCATCGTGACCGACTCGCCCGACACAGCGAGCATCAGCTCGGCCAACTGGCGAAGGCGTTCTTTGTATTCAGTCGTGGCGGTGGCCATAGGTTCACTCAAGAGAAAAATAGATTATAACGGAGACTGGAGCAGCATTTAAAGCGCGGAGGAAGAAGAAATAGCAAGTCACCTGGGTACGAGCAGCTAGGACTGATACACATGATCGAGATTTGCCAGTAATGTAATCACGGTTTCCGGACTAGAAGGTCTTCAGATTAGCTGGAGCCCGATTGCAGAGATAGTTCGCTGTTAAACTCTAACGCATACAGATGACTTTAAGAGAAGCCCCCACAGACGCAACCGCTGACCATGTTGACTGAAACAGGAAAGATATTTCGCGCTCATTAGACTTTGGAGTAGGCTTGCCCATAGCTTGTTCGAATGCCTTCTTTGAGAGCCCATTTCCCATTACGAGCCAGACTTCCCGACTATATGTCGGGTCGGCAATAGCTTCAGAAAACTTTCCAACGATCATAGAGGCTTTTGGATTTTCTTTAGCCCATACAATACGTTTCAACTTCGGATGTTTCGTCTGGTCAGGGCACCAGTTATTCGAGATGCTTTTGGTAGTTAGTTTAGTTTGCAAATCTGCAGGGTTGAAGAACCCAAGGTAACGAACAGCTTGGCTGCACACTTCGTGGAATGCTGACGCGGACATCGAGCTTTCCTGTCTTGCCTTCTTGCCGTGGATCATAACAATTCGTTTGGTCGATTGGGAGAGAGCGAAAAAGTCCGCTATTTCTGGATTTCCCATGTCGTTGCAGACCAGTATTTCCGGAACCCATCCAACTGATTTAAACACTTTGGTCTTGTCACGGATCGCCCCAAACACCGATCCCACCCTCCACCCGCTTTTATCGCCCTTCTCCGATTCAACTCCTTCTAAACCGGCACATCCGACAACGATATTTTGAATATTGAACCGACTGCCTCCGCCTCGCCACGGAAGCTGGTTGAGGGTAAAGAAGTGGCCTTGAGTGTAGATGGTTGAGGTGTCGAGTAGAACTCTGAAGTTCTGCGTTTCGTTTAGGTACTTGGTGAAACTCTTTCTAGTTTTGTCAGGAAGTTCGATATAGACTCTGTCCAATTGATCCGATTCGATATCGAACCTCATAGTCTCTGGATTATATGTAATGGTCGCTTCAAAGGCCTTCTCATCAAGTTCCCCACAAAACTTATTCTGATCGACAATCCAAAGCTTCTCGATATCAACTCCCGGTGTTGTGCCAAGATTTGAGGTGTCGACAGGTTCCGACGCAATGTCAAATAGGATATGACGCGGAGCTTCATTCCCGTCGTATTTATGAGGCTTCGCAAATCTCTTTAGGACATCATCGCCTTGTTCAGCACTATCATTCAGCTCTTTTGCGATGTTAGTTAGCCAATCCTCGAACTCACCATATCCAATAATTGGTGTTGTACGCTCTGAAAGCCTTCCTTTGCCAAACCCTACATATCGTCGCCGCATTTCATTGATCCCAGAGATCTCCTGCCGTACGCTGCCTGTGGCCGTTGAGCATACTTGGACATAGTCGGATAGTGCAGGCGGCACCACCTGAAGAGAGTCAGTTGAAACAATACGGCGGCGGAATGCGTGGTTGCCAAAATCTCCGTTAATCAAGGACACCTCTTTAATCGTTGTCTTTGTGTCAGGCAACAAGCGGCGCAAAACATTCGGAGAGATCGGTAGTGTCCTCATCTTCAGGTACTCGGGGGAACGTCCTTCGGTATCATAAAAGCACAGCAGGCCGGTCGTTTGCTTTACAAAAACATAGCCAAGTCTTATCTCCAGGTAGGCTTCAGACACGATGTCCGATTGATCGAACACTTGGAATAATTGCAAATAGATATTTTTGTCCTGGAAAGCCTTGCCAAAGGCAATGGTATCACCTCTTAGTAATTCACTTTGAATCGAGAAGACGAGCCTTTCCCAGCTGAATCCGGTCTTGATTGTGCGCACCAAAACTGACTTCCGCATTTGGATTACCGGTCGCGGATCAATAACTTCATCGGACCGTAAATGTTTTCGAAAGTCTCCCAGTAAATAGAAAGTTGGAGCTTGTTCTTGCGAGGCTACGAAATCATCAAATGCAGACAGCTCTGCATGCCCTCCAGTAGTTCGCTTGCGCACGTCCTTTTCATACGTGAGAAATCGCTCCCAAAGGTCTTTCTGGCGATCCTGAAGGTGTCTCAATACAAAAGCTTTTTGTCTCGCAGCTCTGGCTGGATTTCGGATTATACGGCCAATCTGCTGCACTAGATTACGAGCATTTGCAAATGGGCCAAAGATGACAACTAGGCGGAACGCAGGATCATCTAATCCTTCAATAAGCTTGTTCTGGTGCACCCAAAAGGTCGCTGCCTCGACTGTTGGGTCAGGCACTTTCCGACGGAATATTGCGCCGTCGGCGCTTCTGAAACGTTCATGAACACCGATAACCGATGCACCCTTTCGGTGAAGCATTTCAGTCACTGCTTTGACGTCTGATGCATCGGCACAGCGAATTATGGCTCGCATCTGTCCGGATTGAAGACCAAGCTTTCTCTCGGTGGATTCGGATATGACCAAAAGCTGAGTGACAAACTGTTCAATCGCATTCGGTCCACTGCGCGGCCAAGTCCCGTCCACAAATTCAACATCTCTTACAATGCGCTTTTCCACTGCCTCGTCAAATGTGAACGAATAGAAGAAGTCTCGGCTAACGTCAAAAAGTTGAAGGTCATTACGATAAGGCGTTGCAGTAAGTAGAACCGTTGGACATTCTAAGTCACGAACCGCTTTTGCCCAGCGCGGAGCAGGCTCTCGGTGACCTTCATCCACTAAGGCAAGTGTGGCCCATTTTTTCAATCGTTGGAAAGCGGAGTTGTTTTTGTGGAGGGACTGCAATGTCTGGATTGTACAAACCAATATACCCGAGTGTTGAACCTTCTTGAGTTTCGATTTGAGACTCGACGGTGTGAACGCCTCAGTCGCTTTTGGAACCAATGATTTTTCCTCGTCAATCTTTTTCCAAACGCGGGATGAAATTTCTCGTTGGAGTTGTGAGACTAGATTCTCCCAGGGGGCGACTACCAAGACTCGCGGATAGTCCTCAAGCAGCTGCGCAAGGCCAGCAATGACAACTGACTTGCCTGTTCCTGTTGGCATTCGAATCATCGCTTGCTGGTTGGTTTCTGTGGCCAGATACTTGCCAACAAGCTTCATGGCTTGCTTTTGATTCGGCCACCATTTCTTGTTGATAGCTGATTCCCAAGTGCGCCCCTTGAGATGAGAGATAAATTTCATAGCCAAGTCCAGGTTGGGATGTCTTGCCGAGAAAACCATCTCAATACAGCCAGCTGTAGCGACTGATGAAATTCCCGATGCTCCTTGTCAGAACGCCTTCCGCAAGCATTGCTTCAACAATCACTTCTAGCCGTCTGCTGAAAAACCCTTCGTTCATCCTTCGAGAACCTCAGGACAAACGGGGCGGTCATTGAAACTATTGACGTTTTCCGTTCGTGCTGAGCTTGTCGAAGCACACATATTGAGTTTTTCAGCAGACGGATAGAGATTCGTTTAGGTGGCGAACTGGACCTGAAATTAGTAACTGGCTTGACTTTTCTCAGGGGCGACCAAAGTTTAAGGGGAAAGTCGGCTCTGCTTCTTTCCCCCATAATCGACCTTTCCCCTGTATAGCTCCTTGCTGACCCCTTCTGATAAAGTGAATCCTACTGAGTTCAGAAGGCTCGTCAAATGGAATCTAGTTTGGTGCAGGAAGCAGGGTCAGAGCCTCGGGTGACAGTCTTGCCGCGTGACGAGGGACGCGAACACTTGCTCGCGATCGCGGATATTATTGCCAAGGTGATGGATACGACGATCCGGATTCCTGGTACGTCGTTATACATCGGGTTGGATCCACTGTTGGGACTGATTCCAGGGATCGGCGATGCACTGGCCAATCTCATCGGTACGATCATTCTTGGGTTGGGGACTCGGTTACAAGTTCCACGAATCGTGCTGGCCCGTATGAGCCTCAATCTTCTGATCAATGGAATGGTCGGTGCGGTTCCCATCGCCGGGGATCTGTTCTCTGTCTGGTTTCGGAGTCATTCGAGGAACGCTGCGCTGCTTCGCGACGCGGCTATGAAACCTGATCGTGAGACCCACACTGATTGGTTCTACGTGGGCGGAATTATCGGAGGAACGATAGGGCTTTTATTGCTTACAATCGCTTTTATGATCTGGCTCGTTTATAAGCTACTGGTGATGGTCTCAAGCGGGTAGGAAAGGGGAATCGAGTGTGCTATAGATCGGATCTTCCTAGGCAACGAAACTAGTCGGTACCTCCTTCATCATATTTCCATGGAACGAGAAGTTAAAACCTATGTGCTGAAACGGCCGACTGATGAGGCTGTCCCGCGCAAGTTGTCGATCAACTATGCGGCGGCGCTGAATCCTCAACAGTTGGCGGCGGCGACGGCAGGCGATGGCCCGTCGTTGGTCATTGCCGGCGCGGGAAGTGGTAAGACACGAACGTTGGTCTATCGCGTGGCCTACCTGATCGACTCCGGCGTAGACCCATCGAACATCCTCTTGCTGACCTTCACGCGGAAGTCAGCACAAGAGATGCTGGAACGGGCCGGTGATCTGATCGGGACGAGTAGCCAGCGAGTCTGTGGCGGGACATTCCATTCAGTGGCGAATCTTCTCCTGCGCCGATATGGTCGATCGATCGGCATCGAGCCTGGGTTTACGATCTTGGATCGCGGCGATGCAGAAGATTTGATCGCGCTCGTGCGGTCGCAACTGGGTCTTAACGAAAAAGATAAGCGATTCCCCCGCAAGGGAACGATCATGGAAATGATCAGCAAGAGCGAGAATACGCTGCGAAGTCTCGATGAGATCATCCTGGAAGAGTTCAGCCATTTTGCCGATCACTCGGAGGACCTCGGACGACTTCAAAAGGCGTATGAGGCGGCAAAGCGTCAAAAGCAGCTCTTGGACTACGACGATCTATTGGTGATGTTACGACAACTGCTGTTGTTCGACGAAACGGCGCGCACGAACATTTCACGTCAGTATCGCTACATCCTCGTGGACGAGTATCAAGATACGAATCGGCTGCAGGCGGAGGTCATCCGTCAACTGGCAGCGACGCATCAGAATGTGATGGTGGTGGGTGACGACTCGCAATCCATCTATGCGTTCCGTGGGGCGACATTCAAAAACATCATGGAGTTCCCGCAGCTGTTCCCCGGCACGACGGTCTATAAGCTGGAAGAGAACTACCGTAGCACTCAGCCGATCTTGAATCTCGCGAACTGCGTCATCGAGGAGGCGACGGAAAAGTATTCGAAGCGGCTCTTTACGAGAAAGATCGATGGGCCGTTGCCGTCGCTGGTCGAAGCGGCGGGAGAAAATGCACAGTCGCGGTTCATTGCACAAAAGATTCTGGAGCTTCGTGAAGAAGGGGTGCCGCTGGATGAGGTGGCGGTCCTCTTTCGTTCGAGTTTTCATTCGTTTGACCTGGAAATTGAACTCTCCCGCAAGGGGCTCCCCTTTCTTAAACGCGGTGGAGTGAAATTTATCGAGACCGCCCATGTCAAAGATCTGTTGGCGCATGTGCGAGTCGTCTCGAACCCACTCGATACCGTCAGTTGGCACCGCGTCCTGATGTTGGTCGAAGGGGTGGGGCCGAAGAAGGCTCAGGACTTGCTCGCCGCCATTATGAAAACAGATCGGCCGTATGATGTGCTCCGTGGGGTGAGTGGCCGCTCCGGGCCAGGGCTGAGGAACTTGGCCAATACATTAGAGAGCTTGGGGGAATCAGAAGATCGGCAGCCTGAACATCAAGTAAGCCATATCTATGAGTATTACCTTCCGATCTTGAAAGACCAGTACGACGATTACCCGAAGCGCACAAGAGATCTGGACCATCTCCATACGATTGCCGAGGGGTATCATGGTATCGACGAGTTTCTTGCCGACCTGGCGCTGGAGCCGCCCGACGGCAGTGCGGTAGATGTTGAGGCGCCTGACCGCGATGATGAACGGATGGTGCTCTCGACGATTCACTCCGCGAAGGGATTGGAGTGGCAGTGCGTTTTCGTGATCTGGGTGGTTGATGGCCGGTTCCCGTCGGCCTATTCCTTTCTGACTGAAGATGAATTGGAAGAAGAGCGGAGGCTCTTCTACGTGGCGGTCACTCGAGCGAAGCGACATTTGTTTTTGACCTACCCCATCAATGTCTACGACAAGACCAGCGGGATGCTGCTGTCAAAGCCGTCACGGTTTCTGGACCATGTGTCCTCCAGCCTGATCGAGACGCTCGCGCTCGTGGAAGAGGGAGGAGGAGACGGATGGGGGATGGCGCAGGATCCGTACTATTGATCGCCGTGCATCATCGTTTCTTCTAAGCGCCCATGTCTTGTTTTACGACTCGACTATTCTTGATGTGTTGTTGGATGGTGTGGGCGCAGCCCATTGAGGCCTCAACCGCAACCGGGAGTGAAGAAAGTAGTGCAGCGCAGATGTGGACGCGTTTGATCGAGGACGCAGAACACTTGCAGTTGCCGACAAAGTTTCTGAAAGCGCTTCCGGCAGACTT
Source organism: Nitrospira sp. (assembly GCA_965223625.1). GTDB lineage: Bacteria > Nitrospirota > Nitrospiria > Nitrospirales > Nitrospiraceae > Nitrospira_D. The sequence goes on along the minus strand of OZ245008.1, from coordinate 3,180,058 downwards.
CATTCATGTTGAATTCGATGACCTACGGACCTATGCGGCGGAGTACCATCCTGGTGAGCATCGAATGGTGCTCGACCGGTCGCTCTCATTCAACGCTGCGGGAAGAAGTCTTAAGCCACTGAGCAGGATGACACCCAAGCAATTGGAAGTATTTTATCACGAGGTATTTCATGCCTATCTTGATTACCTCGAAGCCATGGATGCCCAATCCGGCGAGGCCGGTCGTCGTTCTGATGAATTATTGTATTTTGCCAGGGCGCAGCAAGCCTGTCGGTATGGAGAAGTGCGGATCACGCCGATCGTTCAGCGCAAGAATGAGACGGAATCCCGCTATTTGACGCGGACTGAGTCGTGGGAAGCCTTGAACGAAACGTGGGCGGTCTTCATCGGCTGGGCAGTCTGGAATCAGCTTGAAGTGCAGCGTAGGACCAACCAGTCCATATTTCAGGATCAGCGGCAAGCCAGTCGCTGGATACGACGATTCAAGAAGGCTTTTGAGAATGGTGAGTTGCGCGGTTACTATGTTCCAGAGGATCCGGACGAACGGCGACTGGCACAGAAAAGATACTTAGCGCAACAATCGCAACTGAGTTTGGATGAGGCCGTGGTTTTAATGGATCAAGTGCTTGGTTTTCAAAATAATTTTATTGATCAGCTGTTGATGTCGTTTGAGTCATCGGAGAGATCATCCTGTTCTACCGCCGAGCAAAAAACAGGATAAAAAGACCGGAGCCGAATTCTCCTCTTGACACGGAGAAAGTTCATCAATAGAATCCAGCATTTCGTGATCTAGCCTGTCCGAGCACACCAGTGGAATCAATCTTGAATGATTGAGGAATAAAGCTGTGCACGGGTAGGCCTACTTGTCTTTGTGGGCAGCAAGTCGAAAAGAGTGTCTCGCTGGTGAGCAATACATTTTCATTCTCGTGTCCCAGAGAATGAAGCATTTGAATGAAACATTGCGGGCAGGTACCCAAGTGGCCAAAGGGGGCAGACTGTAAATCTGCTGGCTTATGTCTTCCAAGGTTCGAATCCTTGCCTGCCCACCAAACCGAGCTTGCGAGGGGGGCGAGCTGGATATACGCCTCAAGTGTTGTTGGTTTCTCGTGAGCTTGCTCGACCCGGAGTCAGCCACATTGTTCTTGGAGACGAGATGAAACACGCAAGCCTATTAATATGTGGAGACTTGTGTGGGGCGGTGAGCTTTTTTAGTGGGCAAGCCAGGTGCGCATTCTGACAAAGTTTGGCCTGGCGTGATCTGAATAAAGAATAAAGACTGGAGAAAAATAGGCGGGCGTAGCTCAGTGGTAGAGTTCCAGCCTTCCAAGCTGGCTGTCGTGGGTTCAAATCCCATCGCCCGCTCCAAGAGAAAACGGTGTTAGGGCGTTCGATTGTGACCGGAAGTGAACGCAGGTATTCAGAAGAGGGGAGCGTAACTTAACCGATGGCGCATGACGTGCCGAATGCCCACGTAGCTCAGTTGGTAGAGCACGTCCTTGGTAAGGACGAGGTCACGCGTTCGATCCGCGTCGTGGGCTCCACCCCAAGCTTGCTCGTACTGTCGCCTCCTGAATGCGTGGCGGAGAGGTACCGGCAGCAGTTCTAGAAAAGGAGTGACGTATGGCGAAGGCGAAATACGAGCGGAAGAAGCCGCACGTGAACATTGGGACGATCGGGCACGTGGACCACGGGAAGACGACGTTGACGGCGGCGTTGACGAAAGTGTGTGCGGACAAGGGGATGGCGAAATTCATCAGCTATGACGAGGTGGCCAAGGCGTCGGAGAGCCAGGGGCGCCGGGATGCGACCAAGATCATGACCATCGCCATCAGTCACGTGGAGTACGAGACCGACAACCGGCACTATGCGCACGTGGATTGTCCGGGCCATGCCGACTACGTGAAGAACATGATCACCGGGGCCGCCCAGATGGACGGGGCGATTTTGGTCGTCAGTGCGGCGGACGGGCCCATGCCGCAGACGCGCGAGCATATTCTGTTGGCCCGGCAGGTAGGCGTACCCTACATCGTCGTGTTCTTGAACAAATCCGACAAAGTCGACGACAAAGAGCTGTTGGAGTTGGTGGAGTTGGAAGTGCGGGAGCTGCTCTCGAAGTATGGGTTTCCCGGGGACAAGACCCCGATCATTCAAGGCAGTGCGCTCCAGGCCATGGAAGGCAATCAGGGGCCGTTGGGCGTGCCGGCCATCATGAAACTGTTGGAGGCCGTCGACACCTACATTCCCACGCCGCAGCGCCCGATCGACAAGCCGTTTCTCATGCCGATCGAAGACGTCTTCACCATCAGTGGACGCGGGACCGTGGTGACGGGGCGGTGTGAACGGGGGATCGTGAAGGTGGGCGATGAGATCGAGATCGTGGGGTTGCGCCCGACCCAGAGCACCGTGGTGACCGGGGTGGAGATGTTCCGCAAGGTCCTGGATGAAGGGCAAGCGGGCGACAACATCGGGGTGCTGTTGCGGGGGACGAAGAAAGAGGACGTGGAGCGGGGCATGGTGCTGTCGAAGCCGAAGAGCATCACGCCGCATACCAAGTTCAAAGCGGAGATCTATGTCTTGACCAAAGAGGAAGGCGGGCGACATACGCCGTTCTTCAATGGGTATCGGCCGCAGTTCTATTTTCGGACGACGGACGTGACGGGGGTGGTGCAGTTGAATCCGGGGGTGGAGATGGTGATGCCGGGGGACAACGTGAGTGTGACGGCGGAGTTGATCAGTCCGATCGCGATGGATCAGGGGTTGCGGTTTGCGGTGCGCGAGGGGGGCAAGACGGTCGGCTCCGGCGTGGTGACGGAAATTCTGGCGTAACGAATTTGGCAGGCGGGCGGGAATCTGGCTGACGCGAGCGTGTCTGTGCTTGCCAGCGCAGGGGTTCTGTGAGCTTGTATCGAGGAGAATGAGATGCGTGAAATTATCGACATGGCGTGTACGCTCTGTAAACAGCGTAATTACTCGTCCATGAAGAACAAGAAGAACGATCCGGATCGGTTGGAACGTAGCAAGTTTTGCAAGTTCTGCCGAAAGCACACGCCTCATAAAGAAGTGAAATAGCATGCTGAGATATGGGTGATGGGTGTTGAGGAGTAGAGGCGGTATGTGAAGGCTCGGTACTCGGTGCTCGGCACCGAAGGGGAGGGGCATGGTGTTAATGGCAGCACATCGGTCTCCAAAACCGAGAGTCTGGGTTCAAATCCTAGTGCCCCTGCCACCCCAAGCTTGATCATGTTGTCGGTCTCGTCCTTAGAGGCCGACGGATAGGCGTCGGCGGAGGATGGTCGGGAGTAAAGAGGGACGCGTAGCGACTGCCATTTGATGTTTCTTGAAGGCTGGTGAGATTGATGTTGGGTGGTTTGTGAGCGGTCCTAGCCCGGTAGAGTTGAAAGGAATGAGCGCTCCTGTAGCGGGGAATTCTTAAAGAATTAGATAGATCTAGAGAGACGGAGTTTCGATGTTTACACGAATGACGAGCACGATTCGATTGTTTATCACCGACGTGCGTGCGGAGCTGAAGAAGGTTTCGTTTCCGAATCGTGGGGAAACCGTCGGATCGACGGCAGTGGTCATTGTTTTTTGCATCCTGATGTCCATGTATTTGTCCGTCGTGGATTCATTCCTTTCATGGCTGGTCGGCAAGCTCATTTGATCCGAGCGAGAAGAGACAGGCTCAGCGGCAGTTCATCGAAGTCTGAGGGTGGTGCATGACAAAGAACTGGTACGTCATCCATACGTACGCGGGTTTTGAGGGGCGTGTGAAGACCAGCCTGATGGAGCGGGCAAATCAAATGGGGCTTGTTGAAAAGGTTGGGCAGGTGCTCGTTCCGACAGAAGATGTGATCGAAATCAAAGACGGGAAGCGACGAACTTCGCGACGAAAGTTCTTCCCGGGCTATGTGTTGATCGAGTTGGAGTCTCCTCTACAGGATGAGACCTTGCAAATGATCAAAGAGACTCCGAAGGTAACCGGATTTGTAGGGGGAGGTACGGTCCCTATCCCGTTGACCAACGAGGAAGTGGAATCGTTGCTCAAACAGGTTGATGCGGGGCAAGCGGAACCTCGGGAACAGATTAAATTTATCAAAAGTGACAACGTTCGCATCATCGACGGGCCCTTCCTTGGGTTCAACGGCGTGGTCGACGAAGTCGATCAAGACCACAGTCGGCTGAAGGTGATGGTGAGTATCTTTGGACGGTCGACTCCGGTTGAATTAGGATTTTTACAGGTTGAACGGATTTGAGCCGATCGGGCACCGTCAGATGATAGTCGCGCAAACGACTAAACGCTGATTGTCGGTCGTGTAAGGAGAAAGAGAAAGACATGGCGAAAGAAGTTTCAGCACAGATTAAGTTGCAAATTCCGGCCGGCAAAGCCAATCCAGCTCCTCCTGTCGGGCCTTCCCTGGGTCAGCACGGCGTCAATATTATGGAATTTTGTAAGCAGTTCAATGCCAAGACTCAGAAGGAAGGGGACAGTATTATCCCCGTCGTCATCACCGTCTACAAAGACCGTACCTTCAGCTTCATCATGAAGACGCCTCCGGCGTCGGATCTCCTGAAGAAGGCCGCAGGGATTATTAAGGGCTCTGGCGTGCCGCAGAAGGATAAAGTGGGAGTCATCACACGACAGCAGTTGAACGAGATTGCACGCAAGAAGATGGCTGATTTGAATTCCGCCGATGTCGAGGGGGCGGCCAAGATCATTGAAGGAACCGCCCGCAGCATGGGCGTCGTCATCCAGGGATAATTTCAAGAGCGAAGGAGCGGTAGGCAATGGGGAAGAAAATGAATGCGGCGATCAAGAATGTTGAGCCGCGTGTCTACGGGTTGCGCGAAGCCGTTGAGACGGTCAAGAAATCGGCCTTTGTCAAGTTTGATGAATCGGTCGATCTCGCGCTCAGGTTGGGAATCGATCCGAAGCGTTCGGATCAATTGGTTCGAGGAACGGCCTCCCTTCCCCACGGGACTGGGAAAAAGGTCCGCGTTCTCGTATTTGCCAAGGGCGAGAAGGAACAGGAAGCCCGGCAAGCCGGCGCAGACTACGTGGGGTCGGATGACTTGATGGAGAAAATTAAGGGCGGATGGACGGAATTTGACTGTGCGATTTCCACTCCGGATCTGATGGCGTCGGTCGGGAAGCTCGGTAAAGTGCTTGGGCCTCGAGGATTAATGCCGAATCCTAAGACTGGTACCGTGACCTTTGAAGTTGGAAAAGCGGTCTCAGACATCAGAAAGGGTCGGGTTGAGTTCAAGGTCGAAAAAGCCGGTATCGTGCACGTGCCGGTTGGGAAAGTGTCCTTTGAGCCAACGAAGCTGTACGACAATGCCTCCGCGATCATTGAGTCTGTCCTCAAGGCAAAGCCTGCCTCCTGTAAAGGGCGTTATCTCAAGAGTGCCACGATTTCGAGTACGATGGGTCCAGGTGTGCAATTGGATACTGTCGCGCTGGCGAAGCAATGGAGTTAATCGAACGACGTCTATCGTCAGGCAAAAGTTGGCTGATTCTGAGTTGCTTGATTGACGGTTGGTGATTGTTCGAAGAAGGAGAGCGATGAAGAAGGAAGAGAAGGTTACGGCAATAGCGGAACTGGCTGAAAGGTTCAGTCGCGCGCGCTTGGCGATCCTGACGGAATGTGTCGGTCTTCCGGTCAATCAAGTGACCGAGTTGCGTAAACAGCTCCGGGGGATCAACGCAGAATATCGAGTCATAAAGAACACGCTTGCCGCTCGTGCCGCTGATGGGACGGCGTTGGCCGGACTCAAGACGCATCTGAAGGGTCCAACCGGTGTTGTCATTGGATATGATGACCCCGTGTTGCCGACCAAGGTTTTAAGGGATTTTATCAGTGCGGAGAAGCGTGAGGAAAAGATTCGGATGACGGCCGGAGTATTGGAGGGCAAGATTCTCCAGCCGGATGAACTGGCGGCTGTTGCAAAGCTGCCGAAAAAAGAAGTGCTCGTGGCCATGTTGCTCTCGGCCATGCAGGGGCCGATTCGTGGAGTTGTCTACACATTGAACGCGGTTTTGTCGAAGTTTGTACGAGTCATTGCAGCCATTCAGGATAAACGGAAAGGAGAAGGGGACATGCCAGCTACAGAGGGAAAATTGTCGCAAGAGGAATTGATTAAGGCGATCGAAAGCATGAGCGTGCTTGATCTTGCCGAACTCGTGAAGGGATTGGAGAATCGGTTTGGCGTGACGGCAGCCGCTCCGGTTGCAATCGCTGCAGCCCCGGCTGCAGGTGGCGGAGCTGCGGCCCCCGCTGAGGAAAAGACGGCGTTTGATGTCGTGCTTGCGTCCGCGCCCGCTGACAAGAAAATTCAGATCATTAAAGTGGTGCGCGAGTTGACGAGCCTCGGCCTTAAGGAAGCGAAGGACCTTGTCGAGGGTGCCCCGAAGCCGGTCAAGACCGGGGCGACCAAGGAAGAAGCAGACACGATGAAGAAGAAGCTCGAAGAAAGCGGTGCTAAAGTCGAAATCAAATAACCATGAAATTCGTCATGGTCGCCAGTTGTTCATTTCGGTTGAGGGAGTCATGTGTCGGCTCTGTCTCAACCTGATGAGACTGGCGACTGCGGTTCACCGCTAACCAGCGTGGAGGGGTAGGAATGTCCGAAACGACTCTGCGAGATTTCGTCGAGCGAAGAGATTTTTCTCGCATCCGAACGAACATCGATATTCCAGATCTGATCGAAATTCAGAAGCGTTCCTATGAAGAGTTTTTGCAACTTGAGGCCGAGCCTGAGCGTCGAAAAGATCATGGATTGCAGGCGGCGTTAGCCAGCGTTTTCCCCATACCGGACTATAACAATACCGCCATGCTCGAGTTCTCGAGCTACACGTTAGGAACGCCGAAGTACGATGAGCGTGAATGTCTAGAGCAGGGAATGACCTTCGCGGTTCCTCTTAAGTTGCGTGTCCGTCTGGTGGTCTTTGACAAGGAGGATAAAGGCCCTCGCAAGAAAGTGCTCGATGTGCGAGAGCAAGAGGTCTATGTCGGTGAATTGCCGCTCATGACTGAGCGAGGGACTTTTATCGTCAACGGGACAGAACGAGTGGTTGTCAGTCAGCTTCATCGATCGCCGGGTGCGTCCTTTACGCATGATAAAGGTCGGACCCATGCGAGCGGTAAGGTGCTGTATTCTGCGCGAATCATTCCTTACCGGGGTTCTTGGCTCGATTTCGAGTTCGATGCCAGAGATATTCTCTACGTCCGCATCGATCGCCGTCGGAAGATGCCGGCCACCATCTTGCTCAAAGCGTTTGGATTCTCGAGCGACGACTTGCTCAAAATGTACTACCCGGTCGAAGAAATTCGGGTGTCGAAAGGCAAGATGTTTCGTAGGCTTGATCCGGAAATCCACCATGGGCTTCGATGCTCGGTCGAAGTGACGGACAAGAATAGCAAGGACCCGTTGGTTCGGGAAGGTGCCAGGCTGACAAAGGGTCTCATTGCCAAACTCAAAGCGTCGGGAGTGAAGGAAATTCCAATGCTTCCCACTGAATTGGTGGGGCGCGCCATTTTGACTGAACTCGTTGATTCAAAGAAAGAGAAACTCGCGGAGAAAAATCAGCGATTAACGGCCGAGATTGTCGAACAGATTGTTGAGAGTGATGTTGAAGAGTTCAAGGTTATCTATCTGGATATGGCCACTGCGACGCCGGTGATCCTCGATACCTTAGAGATGGAGAAGATCGGGTCAAAGGAAGAAGCGATGGTTGAAATCTATCGCCGCCTCCGTCCTGGTGAAACGCCATCTGTCGATACTGCACGGGCGTTATTTGATAATTTATTTTTGAACTCCAAGCGGTACGATTTGTCTCCGGTCGGCCGGCTGAAGCTCAATAAGAAACTTGGATTGGACCTGCCTCTTGAGCAACGGACCTTGACGGCCCAGGATATTGTGGAAGTTATCCGCTACCTGGTCAATCTCAAGATCGGAAAAGGCGAAATCGACGATATCGACCACTTAGGGAATCGCCGTGTCCGGTCCGTTGGCGAACTGCTAGAGAATCAATTCCGGCTGGGATTGGTTCGGATGGAACGAAGTATCAAGGAGCGCATGAATCTCCTCGATATGGAAACGGTACTCCCGCACGACCTGATCAACGCCAAACCCGTTGTTGCGGCAGTGAAGGAGTTCTTCAGCAGCAGTCAGCTTTCTCAATTTATGGACCAAACGAATCCGCTGGCTGAGATCACGCACAAGCGCCGGCTTTCAGCGTTGGGCCCAGGCGGGCTCACGCGAGAACGGGCTGGGTTCGAGGTGCGGGACGTCCATCCCTCTCACTATAGCCGCATTTGTCCCATTGAGACGCCCGAAGGTCCCAACATCGGTTTGATCACTTCGTTGGCCACCTATGCGCGCATCAACCAATTTGGCTTCATTGAGGCGCCATACCGGAAAGTCGCGAAGGGGCGAGTTACGGACGACATTGAATTTCTTTCGGCGATTGAGGGCGACAAGTACGTCATCGCTCAGGCCAACTCGAAGCTTGATGGGTCCGGAAAATTAGTGTCGGAGACGGTTTCCTGTCGGCATGGCGGAGACTTTGTGCTGGCGGCTCCGGATCGGATCGAATACATGGACGTCTCGCCGAAGCAAGTCGTCAGCGTGGCGACTGCTCTTGTACCGTTTTTAGAGCATGACGATGCCAATCGCGCTCTGATGGGATCCAATATGCAGCGCCAAGCTGTCCCATTGCTGACGTCCGAATCGCCTTTAGTTGGGACCGGGATGGAAGCTGTGGTGGCTCGGGACTCAGGCTACGTGATCCAGGCCCGCCGGGCCGGGATTGTCGAAAGCGTCGATGCGACTCGGATCGTGGTGCGGGCTGATTCGAAGGACGGCAAGAAGGGAAAAGATTCCGGGCTCGATGTGTATGACCTGATCAAGTTCCAACGATCGAATCAAAATACATGCATTACGCAAACCCCGGTGGTTCGACTAGGTCAGCCAGTTAAGAAGGCGCAAGTGCTCGGTGATGGGCCAGCGATTGACCATGGGGAGCTGGCGCTGGGCAAGAATGTACTGGTGGCGTTTATGCCATGGGGTGGCTACAACTTCGAAGACGCGATCTTGCTCAGTGAAAGATTAGTTCGTGAGGATGCGTTCACCTCCATCCATATCGAAGAGTTCGAAGTAGAAGCCCGTGACACCAAGTTGGGTAAGGAAGATGTCACTCGGGATATTCCCAATGTCGGTGAAGAAGCACTGCGAAATTTAGACGAGAGTGGCATCATCCGGATCGGAGCGGAAGTCAAGCCGGGTGACATTCTTGTCGGGAAGGTCACGCCCAAAGGCGAAACGCAACTGACTCCCGAAGAAAAATTGCTTCGTGCGATTTTCGGTGAAAAGGCCGGTGATGTAAAGGATACGTCATTGACCGTCCCTCCGGGGGTGGAGGGCATCGTCGTGGATGTGAAAATCTTTTCACGCAAAGGATTGGACAAGGACGAGCGTTCGAAGAGCATTGAGACTGATGACCAGATGAAGCTGCAGCGGGATCACCATGAAGAGCTGCGGATCATCGACGAAGAAAAGACAAAAAAGATACGGAAGTTGTTGCTCGGCAAGGTGGTGGGTCGTGATCTCATGGATCCGGAGAGCGGCGACGTCATCTTGAAAAAGAAGGGTAAGTTGACGGCGGAGATTCTCAGGCGATTGCCTGATGACACTGTACGTCACATCATTCTCAGTGATCCTGATGAACAAAAAGAGTTGGAGGATGTCGAGCGGCGGGCGAAGGAACAGATCGAAATCCTTCAGACATTGTACGATGAGAAAGTCGGTCGCTTGAAGCGGGGCGATGAACTGCCTCCGGGTGTCATCAAGCTCGTGAAGGTGTACATCGCCATGAAGCGCAAGATCCAGGTCGGCGACAAGATGGCTGGTCGTCATGGGAACAAGGGTGTCGTGTCGCGGGTCTTGCCGGAAGAAGATATGCCCTATCTGCCTGATGGAACTCCGGTAGAAATCGTGCTGAACCCTCTCGGTGTGCCATCCCGTATGAACGTGGGGCAAATTTTGGAAACTCACCTGGGGTGGGCGGCAAAGGCGTTGGGCATCAAGGTCGCGAGTCCGGTGTTTGATGGGGCGGCGGAGAAGGAGATCAAGGATTTACTCAAGAAGGCCAAATTGCCGATGAGCGGACAATCTCCGCTCATCGATGGTAAAACGGGCGAGCCATTCGGTAGTCCGGTCACTGTTGGATATATGTATGTCCTCAAGCTTCACCACCTCGTGGACGACAAAATCCACGCCCGATCCATCGGCCCATATTCGCTCGTTACCCAACAGCCGCTAGGCGGCAAGGCTCAGTTTGGAGGGCAGCGCTTAGGGGAGATGGAAGTCTGGGCGCTCCAAGCCTATGGTGCTGCGTCGACTTTGCAAGAGTTTCTCACCGTCAAATCTGACGATGTGCCGGGCCGATCGCGCATGTACGAAGCGATCGTCAAAGGCGAGCCGTTTCTCGAGCCAGGTTTGCCGGAGTCGTTCAATGTGCTGGTCAAGGAACTGCAGAGCTTGGGACTCGACGTAGAGCTGGTCAAGACGCAAGACTAACTGCTTGTGTGCCGGCGGAAGACCGGCATCAGAGGAGGTCATTACCTTGGAAGGCGTATATACATTGTTTGAAAAACAGCGGGATTCCGTGTCGTTTGATTCGATGCGCATTCGCATCGCATCACCTGAGAAAATCCGCTCGTGGTCGTATGGCGAAGTCAAGAAGCCGGAAACGATCAACTATCGGTCGTTCAAGCCGGAAAAAGATGGTCTCTTCTGCGCCAAGATTTTTGGTCCCACCAAGGACTGGGAGTGCAATTGCGGCAAGTATAAGCGTATGAAGCATCGTGGGATCGTCTGCGATAAGTGCGGCGTCGAAGTCATTCAATCGAAGGTGCGTCGTGAGCGTATGGGGCATATCGAACTGGCTGCGCCCGTCGCTCATATTTGGTTTTTGAAGGGAGTTCCAAGTCGGATCGGGACGCTCCTCGACATGAGCCTCAAGCAGCTGGAAAAGATTCTCTACTTTGAAAGCTACGTCTGTGTGGATCCTGGCTCAACCGATCTCGCGGAAAAAGAGTTGGTTCCGGAGGATAAGTTACGCACCCTCATTTCTGAGTTTGGCGCAAGCGGCTTCAAGGTCGGCATTGGCGCCGAGGCCATACGCGATCTGCTGAGAAAAATCGACATTAATGCCTTGTGGGATGATCTACAAGTCAAGGCGAAGGCGTCGACATCGGCTGCGATGAAAAAGAAATATGCCAAGCGCTTAAAAGTGTTGGAGGCATTCCGTAAGTCTGGGAATAAACCGGAATGGATGATCATGGATGTTATTCCGGTGTTGCCTCCGGAGTTGCGCCCTTTGGTCCCGCTTGATGGTGGACGGTTCGCCACTTCCGATCTGAATGACCTCTATCGCCGCGTGATCAATAGGAACAATCGCCTCAAGCGATTGATGGAACTAAAGGCTCCGGGAGTCATCATTAGAAATGAGATGCGGATGCTCCAAGAGGCTGTTGATGCGCTTTTCGACAACGGTCGTCGCGGACGTGCTATTCGTGGGCCCAACAAGCGTCCGCTGAAATCGCTGAGCGATATGTTGAAGGGTAAACAGGGACGGTTCCGGCAGAACCTCTTAGGGAAGCGGGTGGATTATTCCGGCCGTACGGTGATCGTCGTCGGTCCAGAGTTGCGTCTCCATCAGTGTGGCTTGCCTAAGAAAATGGCGCTGGAGTTGTTCAAGCCGTTCATCTTCCACAAACTGGAAGCTCGAGGTGCTGCCACAACTATTAAAAGTGCGAAACGATTGGTTGAGAAGGAGCGGCCGGAGGTCTGGGATGTTCTGGACGAAGTCATTCGAGAGCATCCCGTGTTGCTGAATCGCGCTCCGACACTGCACCGGTTAGGGATCCAGGCCTTTGACCCTGTTTTGGTCGAAGGCAAAGCCATTCGATTGCATCCGCTCGTCTGCGCCGCGTTCAATGCCGACTTTGACGGAGATCAGATGGCGGTGCACGTGCCATTATCGGTCGAGGCACAGGTTGAAGCCCGAGTCCTGATGATGTCGATCAATAACATCCTCTCGCCGGCCAACGGGAAGCCGATCGCCGTGCCGTCACAGGATATGGTGCTGGGATGCTATTGGCTGACCAAAGAGCGATTGGGAGCCAAGGGAGAGGGGAAGGTATTCGGTTCTCCCGAAGAGGTTCGGATCGCCTTTGATGCGCGAGAAGTGGAAGAGCATGCGAGGATCAAGGTGCGTATCGCGGGCGTTCTGGTGCAAACGACTGTTGGCCGTGTGTTGTTGTCGGAAATCCTTCCTCCGGGCTTGCCGTTTGCCAACGCGAATAAGCTGATGACGAAGAAGGAAATGACGAAGCTCATTGACGCCGTCTACCGTCAGACCGGCCATCGTGACACCGTCGAGTTCCTGGATAAGATTAAAGATCTTGGTTTTACCAATGCGACCAGAGCTGGTTTGTCGATCTGCATCGACAACATGCACATTCCGACCAAGAAGGAAGATTTTATCGGGAAGGCGCAGCGCGAAGTGAACGAGATCGAGAAGCAATATTCGGACGGCTTGATCACCAACGGAGAACGGTACAATAAGGTGATCGATATTTGGGCGCATGTCACCGAACAGGTCGCCAATGAGATGATGAGAGAACTTGGGGCAGGCGGCGATCCGGCGAAAGTGGAATCATTCAACCCGATCTTTATGATGGCGGATTCCGGTGCTCGAGGAAGCTCGCAGCAGATCCGGCAGCTGGGGGGGATGCGTGGTCTGATGGCCAAGCCGTCCGGTGAAATCATTGAAACACCCATCACCGCCAATTTCCGTGAAGGACTGACGGTGTTGCAGTATTTTATTTCCACCCACGGTGCCCGTAAGGGTCTCGCCGATACGGCATTGAAAACTGCCAACTCGGGGTACCTCACGAGGCGATTAGTCGATATCGCTCAGGACGTCATTATTAATGAGATCGACTGCGGAACGCGTGACGGTATTCTCGTCAGCGCGTTGGTCGAAGGCGGAGAAATTATCCAGCCGATCGAGGAGCGCGTTCTTGGTCGTTTGGCGGCAGAAGACATTCGTGATCCCGTTACCGGTGAGATCATTGTGTCGTGGAACGAGGAGATTAATGAAGAGCTGACGAAATCGATCGTGGAGGCCGGGGTTGACCGTGTGAGGATCCGGTCCGTCCTGACCTGCCAATCGCCGCGTGGTGTGTGCCGTGCCTGTTATGGACGGGATCTGGCGCGAGGGCGTCTGGTTGAAAAAGGTGAACCGGTTGGCGTCATCGCTGCGCAATCTATTGGTGAGCCGGGTACGCAGTTGACGATGCGCACGTTCCACATCGGAGGTACAGCCAGCAAGGTTGTCGAGCAGACTGTACTCGAGGCGAAGCATGTCGGGCGAATCAAGTTTATGAGCTTCGATGCAAAAAAGAATGCAGACGTTCACAACGCTGGGATCGCGGTTCGAAACAAAGAAGGTGAATGGGTTGTCATGAACCGCAACACGAAGATTGCGATCGTTGATGACAGCGGGCGTGAGCGCGAAAAGTATCCGGTCGTGTATGGGGCAAAGATTAAGATTAAGGACGGCGATCCGGTGGTGGTCGGTCAGAAGCTCGTCGAGTGGGACCCGTATTCCCTCACGATTTTGACTGAGGTTGGCGGAAGGGTCGCCTACGGTGACATCGTTGAAGGTGTCACCATGAAAGACGAATTCGATGAGGTGACGGGTTTGTCACGTAAGGTCATCATCGAGCATACCGGTCAGACTCTTCGGCCTCGAGTGTCAATTAAGGACGAAGGTGGGAAGACAGCCAAAGTGGCCGGTGGATCGAACGCGGTTGCTCGATACTTATTGCCGGTCGGCGCACATATCTTCGTTGAAAAGGGCGCCACGGTGTTTCCGGGGGATGTGTTGGCAAAGATTCCTCGTGAAACGACGAAGACCAAAGATATCACCGGCGGTCTGCCGCGTGTGGTGGAACTTTTCGAGGCACGGAAACCAAAAGAGCAGGCCGTTATCACCGAGATCGATGGAGAGGTTTCATACGGCGGCTTTGTGAAAGGTCAACGCAAAGTACTGGTCGATAACAAGATGGGTGATGTGAAAGAGTATTTTATTCCCAAGGGCAAGCACGTCAATGTGCATGAAGGTGATTGGGTGCGAGCCGGGGAGCCGTTGATGGATGGATCAGCGAATCCTCATGACATCCTTGATGTGCTTGGGCCGAATGAATTGCAAAAGTATCTCGTGGATGAAGTGCAGGACGTGTATCGATTGCAGGGCGTGTCGATTAACGACAAGCACATTGAGATCATCGTCAGGCAAATGTTGCGGAAAGTGCGCATTGAAGACCCTGGTGACACGCAATTTTTGCCTGGCAGTCAAGTAAGTAAGAGTGTCTTCGAAAAAGAAAATGAACGAGTCCTTGAGAAGGACGGGAGTCCAGCTCTCGCCAAACCCGTTTTACTTGGTATCACGAAGGCTGCCTTGACCACCGACAGCTTTATCTCGGCGGCCTCCTTCCAAGAAACGACGCGCGTTCTCACGGAGGCGGCAATCAACGGTCGCGAGGATGACCTGTTGGGGTTAAAGGAAAATGTTATCGTGGGTCGCTTGATTCCGGCTGGGTCAGGATTCGAAGAGTATCGTGACACATTTGTCATGAGCGAAAAGCCTGAACCTTTGCCGGTGGGTGTGGGTTCCGCTGGGAACTCTACGCCATCCGATGCCACGGTTCAGACGGCTTCAGGAGAAACAGTGTGATCCTGGCGAAATGGGAGTGTTCTCCACTTGACAGCTGCATGTTTGATCACTATAATCCTGCGGCTTTGGGCTTGGTTGTAAGTATTTTCAGTTTTTGAAGAAGGTCTAAACTGATGCCGACGATTAATCAGCTGGTTCGAAAAGGGCGAGTCTTTGTGAAGGCAAAAACCAAGAGCCCTGCTCTGAAGTCTTGCCCGCAAAAGAGAGGCGTGTGCCTGAGAGTTTATACAACAACACCCAAAAAGCCGAATTCGGCCTTGCGGAAAGTTGCTCGTGTGCGTCTCACGAACGGCATGGAGGTTACGACCTACATTCCTGGGGTGGGGCATAATCTCCAAGAACACTCAATCGTCCTCGTGCGCGGAGGGCGTGTCAAAGACCTTCCTGGTGTACGATACCATTTGGTTCGTGGGGCGCTGGATGCCGTAGGTGTGGCGGACCGAAAGCAGAGTCGCTCAAAGTATGGAGCGAAACGGCCTAAATAGTTTGTAGATTGGTTGCCTGATTCTAATTAAGATTTCCATTCTAAATAGGACAATATGCCACGCAGTAGATTTTTAGGCCAACGGGAAGTGCTCCCAGATGTGCGGTATCGAGACAAGCTGGTCGGGAAATTTATCAATACATTGATGATCAATGGGAAGAAGAGTACTACTGAGCGCATCTGCTACGGGGCGTTCGACGTCATTCAGGAAAAGACCGGAGGCGACCCGCTCAAGGTGTTCAGGGCCGCGGTCGACAACGTGAAGCCGATCGTGGAGGTCAAATCTCGCCGGGTTGGCGGAGCTTCGTATCAGGTTCCCGTTGAAATCAGGCCGGCGCGTCGGGTCTCGTTAGCGCTTCGTTGGTTGTCGCAGTTTGCGCGTACGCGCGGTGGTAAGAGTATGCGAGAAAAACTTGCAGCCGAACTGTTGGATGCATCGAATAATACCGGGGCTGCGGTGAAAAAACGGGAAGACGTACATCGAATGGCAGAGGCGAATAAGGCATTCGCCCATTATCGCTGGTAGCGTCGTTCTGTGCTGCAGTCGGGCCGTGCTGCGATCCGCAGACTTGAGTGCTCCTGCATCGCAGCAGCGTGGTGCGGCTTGATCTGCAGCACAGGTGTTTTTAGGGGAATAAAGTGGCTCGTCAAACATCGTTAGAACGTACGAGAAACATCGGCATCATGGCTCATATTGATGCGGGGAAGACTACGACCACCGAGCGAATCCTCTACTACACCGGCCTGACTCATAAATTGGGTGAGGTTCACGAAGGTGCGGCGACCATGGACTGGATGGAGCAGGAGCGTGAGCGTGGCATTACGATTACTTCTGCTGCCACGACCTGTTTTTGGCGAGACCATCGCATCAATATCATTGATACTCCAGGCCACGTTGACTTCACGATCGAGGTCGAACGGTCGCTGCGCGTGCTCGATGGAGCGGTGGCAGCCTTCGATTCCGTGCAGGGGGTTGAGCCTCAGTCGGAAACCGTTTGGCGCCAGGCAGATAAATATCATGTCCCGCGCATCGCCTTTATGAATAAGATGGATCGGGTTGGGGCGGATTTTTATGGGAGTGTCCAGTCGATCATCGATCGCCTCGGTGCTAAGCCTGTCCCGATCCAAATTCCAATCGGCCGAGAAGCGGAGTTTCGTGGGACGATCGATCTCGTTAGGATGAAGGGGTATTTTTACGACGACGAGACGCTGGGTGCCAAGTACAAGGTCGATGAGATTCCGCAGGATCTTCTCGCTCAGGCCACGGACTATCGTGAAAAAATGCTCGATGCCGTTGCAGAGTTTGATGATCAAGTAATGGAAAAGTATCTGAATGGTCACCCGTTGACAGAGGAAGAGGTGATGCGCGCAATCCGCGCCGCGACTATTTCCATGAAAGTCACACCGGTGCTCTGTGGCTCTGCCTTTAAGAACAAGGGAGTGCAGCAGCTCTTGGATGGCGTAGTGGATTACCTTCCTTCACCGCTTGATATTCCTCCGGTGAAAGGGATCGAGCCGACCGGTGGTAAGGAAGTGGAGCGGAGGTCGGATGATGCTGAGCCTTTTGCGGCCTTGGCATTTAAGATTATGTCGGATCCGTTTGCTGGTCAATTGACATACTTCAGGGTTTATTCAGGCAAGCTTAAGACTGGCACCCCGGTGCTGAATGTGACCAAGGGGACTAAGGACCGGATCGGGCGTCTCCTTAAAATGCATGCGAACAAGCGTGAAGAGATCGATGAAGTTCATGCGGGGGACATAGCTGCCGCGGTAGGGCTTAAGGGGGCTACAACGGGGGATACGTTAGCCGATGAGAAGCAGCCTGTTTTGCTGGAGGTGATGAAGTTTCCTGAGCCGGTCATTGCGATGGCGATTGAACCCAAGACCAAGCAAGATCAGGAAAAAATGGGGTTCGCGCTTCAGAAATTGTCTCAAGAAGATCCTTCGTTTCGGGTGCGGACTGATGAGGAGACTGCGCAGACAATCATTGCTGGGATGGGGGAGTTGCACCTCGAGATCATTGTTGATCGGATGTTGCGCGAATTCAAGGTCGAGGCAAACGTCGGGAAGCCTGAAGTTGCGTTCCGGGAAACGATTCGACGGAAGGCCGAGTCTGAATCGAAGTACATCAAGCAGACTGGTGGCCGGGGGCAATATGGGCATGTTGTGCTGACGGTTGAACCCTCTGAACCAGGGAAGGGGCTGGAGTTTGTGAACAAGATTGTTGGTGGGGCGATTCCAAAAGAATACATTCCTGCCATTGAAAAAGGGGTTCGAGAGCGAATGGAGGCTGGAGTGGTTGCGGGCTATCCTCTCCGGGACGTGAAAGTGACCATTATTGATGGATCGTATCATGACGTTGATTCCAATGAGATGGCATTCAAGATTGCCGGCTCCATGGGTTTCTCCGATGCATGCAAGAAAGCCGATCCTGTCTTGCTTGAGCCCATCATGAAAGTTGAAGTCTTGGTTCCTCAGGAGTTCATGGGGGATGTTATTGGGAATCTAAATGGACGGCGGGGTAAGGTGCAGGGCATGAAGGTTCGTGCCGGTGCTCAAGCAATCGATGCTGCTGTGCCATTGATGGAGATGTTCGGCTATGCGACCGATCTTCGGTCTCGAACGCAGGGCCGTGCCACATACAGTATGGAGTTCGATCGCTACGAGCAGGTGCCCAAGAATATTGCGGAAGCCATTATTAAGAAATAGCGGTTACTGAATTACGGGAGGGAGTGGGGTATGGCGAAGGCGAAATACGAGCGGAAGAAGCCGCACGTGAACATTGGGACGATCGGGCACGTGGACCACGGGAAGACGACGTTGACGGCGGCGTTGACGAAAGTGTGTGCGGACAAGGGGATGGCGAAATTCATCAGCTATGACGAGGTGGCCAAGGCGTCGGAGAGCCAGGGGCGCCGGGATGCGACCAAGATCATGACCATCGCCATCAGTCACGTGGAGTACGAGACCGACAACCGGCACTATGCGCACGTGGATTGTCCGGGCCATGCCGACTACGTGAAGAACATGATCACCGGGGCCGCCCAGATGGACGGGGCGATTTTGGTCGTCAGTGCGGCGGACGGGCCCATGCCGCAGACGCGCGAGCATATTCTGTTGGCCCGGCAGGTAGGCGTACCCTACATCGTCGTGTTCTTGAACAAATCCGACAAAGTCGACGACAAAGAGCTGTTGGAGTTGGTGGAGTTGGAAGTGCGGGAGCTGCTCTCGAAGTATGGGTTTCCCGGGGACAAGACCCCGATCATTCAAGGCAGTGCGCTCCAGGCCATGGAAGGCAATCAGGGGCCGTTGGGCGTGCCGGCCATCATGAAACTGTTGGAGGCCGTCGACACCTACATTCCCACGCCGCAGCGCCCGATCGACAAGCCGTTTCTCATGCCGATCGAAGACGTCTTCACCATCAGTGGACGCGGGACCGTGGTGACGGGGCGGTGTGAACGGGG
Source organism: Nitrospira sp. (assembly GCA_965223625.1). Classification (GTDB taxonomy): domain Bacteria; phylum Nitrospirota; class Nitrospiria; order Nitrospirales; family Nitrospiraceae; genus Nitrospira_D. The sequence continues at coordinate 3,161,304 of OZ245008.1, read as the reverse complement.
GATCGTGAAGGTGGGCGATGAGATCGAGATCGTGGGGTTGCGCCCGACCCAGAGCACCGTGGTGACCGGGGTGGAGATGTTCCGCAAGGTCCTGGATGAAGGGCAAGCGGGCGACAACATCGGGGTGCTGTTGCGGGGGACGAAGAAAGAGGACGTGGAGCGGGGCATGGTGCTGTCGAAGCCGAAGAGCATCACGCCGCATACCAAGTTCAAAGCGGAGATCTATGTCTTGACCAAAGAGGAAGGCGGGCGACATACGCCGTTCTTCAATGGGTATCGGCCGCAGTTCTATTTTCGGACGACGGACGTGACGGGGGTGGTGCAGTTGAATCCGGGGGTGGAGATGGTGATGCCGGGGGACAACGTGAGTGTGACGGCGGAGTTGATCAGTCCGATCGCGATGGATCAGGGGTTGCGGTTTGCGGTGCGCGAGGGGGGCAAGACGGTCGGCTCCGGCGTGGTGACGGAAATTCTGGCGTAACGAATCTGGCAGGCGGCGTTTGTTTGATGGATTAGGAGTAACGACGTGAAGGTCGATCAGCGAATCAGAATTAGGTTGCGAGGGTTTGACTATCGAGTCCTCGATCAGTCTGTAAGTGAAATCGTTGAAACTGTTCGGCGCAGTGGAGCAAAAGTGGTCGGGCCGATTCCTCTTCCCACTCGAATCGAAAAAATTACAGTCCAGCGATCGACTCATGCCGATAAGAAGTCACGCGAACAATTTGAAATGCGTACCCACAAGCGCCTGCTCGATATCATGGAGCCGACCCCTGAGACGATGGACTCGCTGATGAAACTCAATTTAGCTGCTGGTGTGGATGTCGAGATAAAGTTATGAGTCTTGAGTGCTAAAGGCTGAAAGGTTAAGCGGTAGCACGCAGGACGCAATATACAGTACTGGACGAATATGACAAACGGACTGATCGGGAAAAAGCTCGGGATGACGCAAGTGTTCGATGAGAGTCGATTGACGCCGGTGACTGTCATAGAGGCGGGCCCTTGCAGAGTTGTCGCAGTGCGGACAAAAGAGAGAGACCTCTATGAAGCGATTCAGCTTTCGTTTGGTGAGGTCAAAGAGCGAAAGCTCTCGAAGGCAGAGCTTGGTCATCTAAAGAAGAATCAAGCTCCACCTAGCCGCATCTTGCGAGAATTCAAGAAAGATGGTGAGGCGGCCGTGGGGCAGCTGGTTACGGTCGAGATGTTTAAGAAGGGTGATTGGGTTGATGTGATCGGTGTGTCGAAGGGAAAGGGATATCAGGGCGTTGTGAAGCGGCATCATTATGCTGGCGGTCCTGAATCTCACGGCTCTATGTTCCACCGGGCTCCTGGATCGATCGGAGCAAGTTCGTTCCCATCTCGTGTTTGGAAGGGGAAGGCGTTGCCGGGCCATATGGGATCGGAGCGGGTCACGGTTCATCGTTTGAAAGTCATTGAGTCGCGATTAGAAGAGAATCTCCTGTTTGTCCGTGGGGCGATTCCTGGAGCGGCGAACGGGGTTGTTGTCGTGCGTAAGTCAAAGAAGAGCTAGCATGCCTACTATTGATCTGGTGGATTTGCAGAAGAAAAAGGTGGGGACTGTTGATTTGTCTCCACAGGTCTTTGGATGCGAATCGCGTGCTGCGTTGGTCCATGAAGCAGTGATCATGCAGCGTGCATGCGAACGCAGAGGTACGGCCTCGACGTTGCGCCGAGGTGAAGTGAGTGGATCTGGAAAGAAGCCATGGAAACAAAAACATACCGGACGTGCCAGAGCCGGTTCGCTTCGCTCTCCGGTCTGGCGGCACGGTGGAAGTGTCTTTGGCCCTAAGCCAAGGAGTTATGCCTACTCGATGCCGAGGAAGAAATATCGGGCAGCCCTCCAGAGCGCCTTATCGGCTAAAGTCGCCGAGGGGAAATTGTTTGTAGTATCAGATCTCTCTCTGCAACAGCCTAAGACCAAATTGTTGGCTCAAGCATTAAGGCAATTTTGTGGAAGTGATCACGTGTTGGTGATCAGTGGGAAATCGCAGGCGGAAATTTTCCAAGCAGCTGAAAACTTGACCGATGTTAAGGTTCTCAGTGCTGATCAACTGAACGTCTATGACATTGTTCGTGCTCATGTGATTCTGATTTCACAGGGGGAACTTGGTCCTGTGAGTGAGGCCTGGTCATGAAAGTGGGTATGCATAGGGTCCTGGTTCAGCCATTATTAACTGAAAAGATCACTGGACTTCGCGAGAAGACTAATACGGTAGGTTTCGTGGTTCATCCTGAGGCCAATCGTGTCCAGATCAAGCAAGCTGTTGAGGCTCTGCTCAAGGTTAAGGTTGAGAAGGTGAATCTGATGAATGTCCGCGGCAAGGTGAAACGGCTTGGTCGTTTCTCCGGTAAGCGGTCCGATTGGAAAAAGGCTTTTGTCACGCTCAAAGCAGGTGAAAAATTAGAGATGTATGAAAGCGCCTAATGCTGAGCGCGTTCGAGTCACCGTGAAATTGAGCGTAAGAGGTAGCGTATGGGATTAAAGGTGTATCGTCCAACATCTGCAGGCCGTCGAGGTATGACGGCTGTGGTGTCTAAGGGGCTTACCAGTAAGAAGCCGGAAAAGTCGTTAACCTCGTTCCATTTGCGGAGTGGTGGCCGGAACAATAATGGGCGGGTGACCGTCCGGTTTCGTGGGGGTGGGCATAAACGCCTGTACCGTGTGATTGATTTCCGTCGAGACAAAGTAGGCATTCCTGCGAAGGTTGCGGCGATCGAATATGATCCGAATCGATCTGCGAGGATTGCGTTGCTGAAATATCGAGATGGGGAGAAGCGATATATCTTGGCTCCCGTGGGCCTTGGTCTCAACGACGAAGTTCAATCCGGTCCGCAAGCAGAGATTCGACCTGGAAATGCGCTTCCGTTGATCAATATGCCTCTCGGCACGACCATCCATAACCTCGAACTGAAGGCGGGCAAGGGTGGGCAGCTGATCCGAAGTGCCGGTGGCTTTGCGCAGGTGATGGGGCGTGATGGCGATTATGTTCAGGTTCGACTGAAGTCCGGTGAAATGCGCCGCATTTTGGGTGTTTGTATGGGGACTGTAGGACAAGTCGGAAACGTTGACCACGAGAATGTCAGTGTTGGAAAAGCGGGACGGAGTCGATGGAAAGGAAAGAGGCCGCACGTTCGCGGCGTGGTCATGAATCCAGTTGATCACCCGCACGGGGGAGGCGAAGGTAAGTCAGGACAGGGAAATCCGCATCCTGTCTCTCCATGGGGTCTTCCGACAAAAGGGTACAAGACCAGGCAGAACAAAAAGACCGAGAAGTTTATCATCGCTCGACGGAAGTCAGGAGTGCGCAATGCCTAGATCAGTAAGTAAAGGGGCGTTTGTCGACGATCATTTGCTTAAGAAAGTAGAGCAGATGAATCAGATAAAAGACCGTCGGTTGATTAAGACCTGGTCGCGTCGTTCAACGGTTGTGCCTGATATGATCGGTCATACCTTTGCCGTTCACAATGGAAAGAAATTTATTCCCGTGTTTGTGACTGAAAACATGGTCGGTCACAAGCTGGGGGAGTTCGCTCCAACGCGTTTTTTTAAAGGGCATGGTCAGGCCAAGAGCGAAAAAGCTGTTGCGCTGAAATAGCAGATTGACGGCATCGGTTCACCGATTACAGGGTTTTGAAGATGACAGAAGCACATGCAATTTTAAGATTTGTTCGTGTTGCGCCGCGCAAGGCGAAGCCGGTGATCGATATGATTCGTGGCAGGCAAGTGCCGATGGCGTTGGCCATTTTAAAGCTTACTCCTCGACATGCCGCCCGAGTTGTTGAAAAAATCGTCCGTTCCGCTGTGGCGAACGCCGAGTTGAAGGAAATGGGAGATAGCGAATCCATGGTGATCTCCAAGGCATTCGTCAATTGCGGTCCCACCTACAAACGCGTCCGTGCTAGGTCGATGGGGCGAGCTAATGCAATCCAGAAGCGTACGAGTCACATTACTGTCGTGGTTACGGCGCCGGAAAGTCAGGACAAGCGAAAATAGGTTCATCCTTCTTTATTGAGGCATATAGCGCATGGGGCAAAAAACACATCCTATCGGGTATCGTCTTGGCTACAACTATACGTGGAGCTCTCGTTGGTATGCAGGGAAAGACTATGCCAAGCTTCTCCATCAGGACGTCAAGATTAGGAAGATGGTCAAAGCTCGGCTCTACCATGCCGGAGTGGCAAAGGTTGAGATTGAACGTTCTGGTGATCAGACCAGGGTGATCATTCATACCGCTCGTCCCGGAATCATTATTGGCCGGAAGGGCGCGGAGGTCGATAAGCTGAAGGCTGATCTCGAAAAGCAATACGGAGGACAGGTCTACATCACCGTTAAGGAAATAAAAAAGCCTGAACTGGATGCCCAGCTTGTCAGTGAGAATGTAGCGACCCAGCTTGAGAAACGAGTGGCCTTTCGTCGAGCTATGAAACGCAGCGTTCAGTCCGCTCTAAGGCTTGGCGCTCAAGGTATTAAGATCATGGTAGCAGGTCGGTTGGGTGGTGCGGAGATTGCGCGGACAGAGTGGTATCGGGAGGGGCGTGTGCCTTTGCACACGCTGCGCGCTGAAATCGACTATGGCTTCGCTGAAGCGCATACGACGATGGGGCAGATTGGAGTGAAGACCTGGATTTATAAGGGGGAACTCCTTCCAGTTCAGCCTATGAAAGCAGAATCATCATTGGATCGCCGGTTTGGGTGAGGAGATCGAACAGTGTTAGCGCCTAAGAAAGTTAAATTCAGGAAAATGCAGAAAGGCCGGATGACGGGAAAGGCCTATCGAGGGGGACGGATCACGCTGGGGGAATTCGGCTTGAAAGCCTTAGAGCCAGGCTGGATCACCAGCCGTCAGATTGAAGCCGCACGCATTGCCATTACCCGGCATGTGAAACGGGGAGGCCAGGTCTGGACTCGTATTTTCCCAGACAAGCCTATTACCAAAAAGCCAGCAGAAACTCGGATGGGGAAAGGGAAGGGTAATCCTGAGTATTGGGTAGCGGTTGTGAAGCCGGGCCGTATTCTTTATGAGATGGACGGAGTTACCCAAGAAACTGCACGAGAGGCGTTCCGACTTGCATCTCACAAATTGCCTATAGCAACAAAGTTGGTTGTTCGTGGTGAGTTTGGATAGGTTTGTACCGGTGTGAGCAGAAGTCAGGAGTAGGTACATGGCGTTAGAGGTCAAAGAGTTACGAAATATGACGGTAGACGAGCTTGCTGAGAAAGAAAAGCAGCTGGTGCAAGAACTGTTCAATTTACGCTTTCAGTTCGGTGCTGGCCGTCTTGAAAATCCGATGCAGATTAGAAAAACCAAGCGGGACATAGCCCGGGTGAAGACGATTCTTCAGCAGGGGATGGACCGAGCTGAAGGGCCTAAGAGGTAAAGGACACATATGGCTGAAGTCGTGAAACGTCGTCATTGGTATGGCGATGTTATCAGTAACAAGATGCAAAAAACCGTCGTCGTGGTTGTTTCCAGGTCGGTCGTTCATCCCATCTACAAGAAAGTTCTCAGGCGGGTGACAAGATTGAAGGCCCATGACGAAAGCGGCATCTGTAAAGTAGGAGATCGGGTCAAGCTTGTCCAGAGTAGACCGCTAAGCAAGGAAAAGAATTGGCGTGTCGTTCAGGTCATGGAAAAGGGGCAACCAGAAAAGTAAAAGAAACTTTTTCGAGGCTTCTGCATTTGTAACGCCCGTAGGAAGATGCAATGATTCAGAATTATACTTATATGGATGTGGCTGATAATTCCGGAGCCAAGCAGGCCATGTGTTTTCATGTTTTCGGGGGAACCAGGCGACGCTATGCGTCGTTGGGCGACGTGGTGGTGGTGGCCGTCAAAGAAGCTATTCCTCAGGCGAGTGTCAAGAAGGGTGACGTGAGTCGAGCTGTGATTGTGCGAACGACAAAGGAAGTGCGCAGGGAAGATGGGTCGTATATCAAGTTCGATCGAAATGCGTGCGTGCTGATTAATAAAGAGGGGGAGCCGATTGGAACTCGCATTTTTGGCCCTGTAGCTCGGGAGCTTCGCTGGAAGAAATTCATGAAAATCATTTCCTTGGCACCCGAGGTTTTGTAAAGAGCGAACGAGGAGTATTGTGGAAGCGCTGAGAAAAAGCAGAATTCGAAAGGGAGATACCGTTGTCGTGGTTTCCGGCCGTGAACGAGGGAAGACGGGCAAGGTGCTTTCAGTCGACCTCCGTGCCGGTAAGGTGACCGTGGAGAAATTAAATATCATCAAGCGACACACAAAGCCAAATCAGAAGGTGAAGCAGGGAGGCATATTGGAGCGGGAGGCGCCTCTGTCGATCTCCAACGTCATGTTTTTTTGTCCTGTGACGCAAAAGGGTACAAGGGTCGGGATTCGAAGTTTGGAAGATGGACGACGAGTACGCTTTAGTAAAAAATCCAATGAGACTCTGGAATAGGTTAGGTAATGGCCAAAGAACCAAAAAGCCGATCGAATAAACCATCCGAACGAAAGAGCACGAAGAAGGAAGCGGCAGCTCCTCAGTTGGACCAAGGGAGTGAAGAATCGAAGTTCCGTCCAAGGCTTCGTGATATGTATGAACAGCAAGTGGTTCCAGCGCTCATGAAAGAATTTGGGTACGGGAACGTGATGCAGGTGCCGAAGCTTGAGCGGGTGGTGCTGAATGTCGGAATGGGTGAGGCCATCCAGAATGTTAAGCTCTTGGAAAGTGCGGTAACCGAATTAGGAATGATTACGGGTCAAAAGCCAGTTGTTACGAGGGCGAAAAAGGCTATTGCCGGTTTCAAGCTGAGGCAAGGACTGCCGATTGGTGCCAAGGTGACGCTCCGTAGCCGGCGGATGTACGAATTCTTCGACAGGCTGGTCTCATTGGCGCTTCCTCGTATCCGTGACTTTCGCGGAGTGTCTCCGAAGGCATTCGACGGTCGCGGGAATTACACGCTTGGGTTGAAAGAGCAACTTATTTTTCCAGAAATCAAGTACGATGATGTGGCTTCGATTCATGGCATGGATATTACAGTGGTTACTACTGCCAAGACAAATGATGAAGGAAAGGCTCTTTTGAAACACCTCGGCATGCCGTTCCGTGCCTGAAGCATGACCGGACTGTGATGGTTTTTTGGGATTAGGAGGAGTGTTTGTGTCACGATTAGCGCTAAGAAATAAAGCAGCAGCGACGCCAAAATTTTCCACGCGCGAGTATCACCGCTGTGGCGTTTGCGGTCGAGTGCGCGGATATCTTCGGCGTTTTCGGATGTGTCGGATCTGTTTTCGAGTGATGACGTTGCGTGGAGAGATTCCCGGAGTTCGAAAATCGAGTTGGTAACAGGTGTTCTCATGCCGATGACCGTCAACGGAGGATAGAAGGGTATCGTATGGTTACTGATCCAGTCGGTGATCTTCTTGTTCGTTTGAAGAATGGTGCTCAGCGTCGTTTTGAAACCGTCACAGTTCCAACCTCAAAACTGAAGCGTGCCATTTTAGAGATCATGAGGAGGGAAGGTTACGTTGATTCGGTTGAAGATGACGTGCAGGATGGTCATCCTGTTCTAAGCGTTCGACTTCGTTATGTAGGTGAAGGGCAGCCCATGATTACCGGGTTGGAACGTATTAGTAAACCGGGTCGCCGTGTCTATGTGGGTAGTCAAGAGATCAGAAAAGTTCGTAACGGTATCGGTCTCTCGATACTTTCCACCTCAAAGGGAATTATGACCGATCAAGAGTCCCGTAAGAATCATCTGGGGGGAGAGGTTCTGTGCTCGGTGTGGTGAGCTAGTTCACTCTCGACTGAAGGATAGAAGAAGCCATGTCTCGTATTGGAAAAAAGCCAATAGCCATTCCTGGTGGAGTGGAAATCAAGGTCGCCGGATCAACGGTCTCGGTTAAGGGGCCCTTAGGTAAGTTGGATTGGTCTCTCAAGGATGGCGTGAAAGTAGCGGTTACTAATGGCCAGCTCATCGTCGATCGTGCAAGCGAGGATCGAAAGGTGAAAGCATTGCATGGTCTAACTCGTGCCGAGTTGAGTAATATGGTTCAGGGTGTGACGAAAGGATATGAACGTTCGCTCGAGATTACCGGAGTTGGTTACAAGACTCAGCTACAAGGTCGGACGTTAAGTTTCAATGTCGGATACATTAATCCGGTGATGTATCAGGTTCCGGCAGGTGTCGATGTAAAGGTTGACAAGCAGACTCTCATTAATCTCAAGGGAGTCGATAAGCGATTGGTAGGCCAAGTTGCGGCTGATCTACGTGGCATTAAACCACCAGATGTCTACAAACAAAAGGGTGTCCGGTACGTCGGTGAAGTATTACGCAAAAAAGAAGGTAAGACAGGGAAGTAGGAATCAACAATGAATGCGGCAAACAAGGTTCGGCAACTTGAGCGAAGACGGCGGCGGGTGCGGCGTGTCATTCTAGGGACGGCAGAACGGCCTCGATTGAACGTCTTTAGGAGTACGGCTCATATCTATGCCCAGATAATTGACGATATCCAAGGTACGACACTAGCCGCTGCTTCGTCTCTTGATAAAACGCTACGAAAATCCCTCACGTCAACCGGTGGAATAGAGGCTGCGAAAGCAGTCGGTAAACTGATCGCGGATCGTGCGAAGGCGGCGAAGGTCACGGCGGTGGTTTTTGACCGAGGTGGGCGAATGTATCACGGTCGCATTAAAGCACTCGCTGATGCATCCCGTGAGGGGGGATTGAAGTTTTAGGATGAAGAATAATGTCAGAGGCTCGCACCGTGTCGGGGGCAAGCCTATTGATGATGGTCGACGAATATAGGACTGAGGGGTGAGAGCGTGCGAGTCAATCCCGATGAACTAAGTCTGAAAGATAAGGTTGTATTTATCAACCGTGTGGCAAAGGTTGTCAAAGGTGGAAAGCGGTTCAACTTCTGCGCTCTCGTGGTCGTCGGTGATGGCCATGGGTGGGTGGGTATCGGGAAGGGAAAAGCTGCCGAGGTTCCCGTTGCAATTTCTAAGGCTGTCGAACAGGCAAAAAAGCATCTCGTTCACGTTCCACTCAAGGGCGGCACTATTCCGCATGAAGTGCATGGTCTATTCGGAGCAGAGCACGTGTTACTGAAGCCTGCTGTTGACGGAACAGGCATCATTGCCGGAGGGGCAGTACGTGCCGTTGTGGAGTTAGTTGGTGCTCACAACATTATTGCGAAAACTCTTGGGCGTGGTAATCCATTTAACACGGTTCGTGCAACACTCGACGGTTTAACCAAGTTGAGAAATTTAGACGATGTCCTTCGCTTCCGCCGGCTGGCTGGTGTCGAGGGACGGGAAGAGGCGGCGGTTTAAATGGGCGCGGCACAGTCATCAACAACACCAGAATCGAAAGCTACGAAGGTACGAGTGACCTTGAAGCGTAGCCCAATTGGAACGCCAGAGCGCCATCGTCTTGTCTTGCGAGGCTTAGGTCTTCGACGCATTCGTCAGACGGTCGTCCATCCTGATACGCCGCAAGTACGGGGGATGATTCATAAAGTCGGTTATTTGCTTGAGGTTGTCAGGCCATGAATCTTCATGATTTGGCCCCAGCAAGAGGGGCAAAGAAGCGACGTAAACGTATTGGGCGTGGGCCTGGTTCCGGTCATGGGAAGACTGCGACCAAAGGTCATAAAGGATTATTGGCTCGGTCCGGTGGGGGTAAGCGTCCAGGTTTTGAGGGAGGTCAGATGCCGCTGGTGCGGCGGCTCCCAAAGTTTGGTTTCACAAACCCATTCCGAGTGGAATATACCATTGTGAACCTGGCGAGTCTTGCAGAGTGGAGTGGGAGCGAGATGGTTACTCCACAGGCTATGGTCGATGCTGGGTTGGTGAAGCGAAAAAGGCTGCCGATCAAGATTCTGGGCAATGGTGAGATCAAGAAGCCGCTCGTCATTCAAGCTCATAAGTTCAGTAAGTCGGCAGCAACGAAGATCCAAGCGGCCGGAGGGCGAGTCGAGGTCATCGGCGGTGCTTGAACGGCTCCTCACCAGTTTTCAGAATATCTTTAAGATCCCCGAGCTGCGTACTCGAGTCCTGTTCACGCTCGGAATGTTAGTGGTCTATCGGGTCGGCTCTCATATTCCGACTCCTGGTATCAACGGAGACGCACTATCCGAATTCTTGCAGAAACAGGGTGGAGCTCTGTTGGGTTTCCTCGATATTTTTTCGGGCGGGTCGTTGTCCCGGCTGACAATTTTTGCGCTGGGCATCATGCCATACATCAGCGCCTCGATCATTCTTCAATTGCTGACGGTCGTCATTCCGCATTTGACCAAGTTAGCCAAGGAGGGTGAACGAGGGCGCAAAAAGATTATTCAGTACACAAGGTTTGGAACGATCGGCATCGCCCTGATCCAAGGATTCGGTATTGCGGTTGGATTGGAGCAAATGAATCAAGGGGCCTTCGTGCTCAGTGGGGGCTGGGGATTTCGTCTTATGACGGTGATCACGCTTACAGCTGGCACGGGTTTCTTGATGTGGCTGGGTGAACAGATCACCGAACGGGGGGTTGGGAACGGGATTTCGTTGATTATTTTTGCGGGGATCGTCGCTCGCCTACCGTCGGCGGTGGCCCAGACGTATAATCTGTATGAAATCGGCCAACTCAATGCGTTCTTACTGGTGGCATTGGCATTCTTGATGATTGCTGTCGTGGCAGCCATCGTATTTCTGGAAAGCGGCCGACGAAAGATACCGGTCCAGTATGCGAAGCGAGTGATTGGGCGAAGGGTTTATGGGGGGCAAAGCACGCATATTCCATTGAAGATCAATACAGCCGGTGTGATCCCTCCCATATTTGCCTCCTCGATTATTGCATTTCCTGCGACCATAGCAGGGTTCTTTGAGACACCATGGGTAAAATCTATCGGGATGCAGTTGGCTCCTGGGTCACTACTCTACACCCTTCTGTATGTAGGGCTGATCATTTTTTTCTGTTTCTTCTACACTGCGGTCGTCCTAAACCCAGTCGATATGGCCGACAATATGAAAAAATATGGAGGGTTCATTCCTGGGATCAGGCCTGGGCAACGAACTTCCGACTACATCTACAATGTACTGACCAAGATCACATTCGCGGGCGCAATATATCTGGCCATTGTCTGCGTGATCCCCGAGTTCTTGATTTACAAGCTGAATGTCCCTTTTTATTTCGGAGGGACCTCTCTGCTGATTGTCATCGGCGTCGGGCTCGACACCGCGCAGCAGATTGAATCCCACATGTTGATGCGTAACTATGAGGGGTTTTTGGGTAAAGGAATGGCTCCGTTACGCGGAAGAAGTGGGTAGGATGATGCGGCTTGTGTTTCTTGGGGCTCCAGGGGTTGGGAAAGGTACTCAGGCTGATAAGGCTGCGGCGCAGTTTCGCATCTGTAAGATCTCGACCGGCGATCTGCTTCGAGAGGCAGTTCGGAACAAGACGTCGCTTGGCCTTGAGGCAAAAGGGCACATGGATCGAGGAGGGCTGGTACCTGATGCGGTGGTCATCGGATTAGTGCGAGAGAAACTGGCAGATTCATCCAACGCCTCTGGGTTTATCTTGGATGGGTTCCCACGAACGGTTCCTCAGGCTGAAGCTCTCGCCAGCGTCTTGAACGAACGAGGTGAGCGTCTGGACCATGTAATCAATTTCGAAGTTCCTCGAGAAGAAATTGTAAAACGTCTCAGTGGGCGTCGAAGCTGTCCAAAGTGCCAAACGACGTATCACGTAGATTTTGCCCCATCAAAGATGGGAAGCGTATGTGAACGGTGTGGAGAGGCCTTAATTCAGCGCAGCGATGATCAACGTGAGGCGATAGAGATGCGGCTCCGCGTGTATGAAGAACAAACAGCACCGTTGATCAGCTTTTATGAGAAACAACGTTTGTTGTTGCGTCTCAATGGTGCCGAGTCAGTGGATGCTGTCTACCAGAGCCTCGTCCGAACGCTGGCGGTGCATTAGACGGCATGATCATTTTGAAAACGCCTGCCGAGATTGAAGTTATGGCACAGGCGTCAAGAGTAGTCGCTGAGTCCTTGGACATTGTGCGGAAGGCAGTCCAACCCGGCATCAGCACCGAAGAACTGGATTGCATAGCAGAACAGGAGATACGAGTCAGAGGAGCGCTTCCAGCATTTAAAGGCTATCGGAACTATCCGAGAACTCTTTGTGCATCCGTGAACGAACAGGTCGTTCACGGTATCCCTTCAAAGCGAAAGCTGAAAGAGGGAGATATCATTGGGCTCGATCTAGGAGCCATTGTAGGAGGGTTCTATGGTGATTCTGCTGTGACCGTAGCCGTTGGATCCGTTCCTGAGGCCACTGAAAAACTGGTTCAGGTGACGAAAGAGGCTCTTCACTTGGGTATTAAACAGGCCATAGTTGGTAATCGTCTGTCGGATATCTCCTATGCCGTTCAACAGCATATTGAATCATCAGGGTTTTCAGTTGTGACGGAGTTCGTTGGCCATGGGATCGGGCGCCAATTGCACGAAGAGCCTCAAGTTCCCAACTATGGAAAACCAGGTCAAGGCCCTCGATTGCAGACGGGTATGGTGTTGGCCATTGAACCTATGGTCAATATGGGACGAAGCGCTGTTCGTATTCTCGATGATCGATGGACGGCTGTCACAGTCGATGGCAGTCTGTCCTCTCACTTCGAACATACGATTGCGATACAGCCAAGCGGGGGTCCTCGTATTTTGAGCCAGTTATAGAACGTGTAGCGATGAATTCATAAGAGAGAATACGACACGACGTGGCAAAAGAAGACATTATCGAAGTGCAGGGATCAGTAGCGGAGACGCTCCCCAATGCCATGTTTCGAGTCAGACTCGATAATGGCCATGTCATACTGGCTCATATTTCTGGGAAAATGAGGATGCACTTTATCCGTATTCTTCCTGGCGATAAGGTCACGGTGGAAATGTCGCCGTATGATTTGACGAGAGGTCGTATCACCTATCGCTTTAAATAAATGGGAGTTGGGAATTGGTATGAAGGTCAAATCATCAGTGAAGCCCATTTGTGCGAAATGCAAGGTTGTCCGCCGACGTGGCGTTGTCCGTATTCTGTGTAAGAATCCACGCCACAAGCAGCGTCAGGGATAGTCAAAGGGGTAGAGTGCTGAGCAAAGCAAAACACCGGACTCTGAGCTGGTGGGGCCGACACAGTCGATAGGAAAGCGGTCCATTGGATTATTACTGAAGACGTATAGCCGGAGGAAGAATGGCACGTATTGCTGGCGTCGATCTGCCAAGGAACAAACGAACGGATATTGGTTTAACGTATATCTACGGGATCGGACGGGCATCTGCCCAACAGATTCTCGATGAAGCTGGTATCGATGGATCGATTCGTGTCAAAGATCTGAGCGAAGACAAGATCGTCAAGTTGCGTGAAATCATCGAGCGCGATCATCGAGTCGAAGGGGATCTTCGTAAGGAAGTGTCTCTCAATATCAAGCGGCTCATTGATACCGGGACATACCGGGGGTTGCGTCATCGCAAAGGATTACCGGTCCGTGGGCAACGCACCAAAACCAATTCAAGGACACGTAAGGGACGTCGTGCAGGCGTAAGTAGTAAGCCGCGACCGACGGGATCAAGAGCTGCGGGTGCCTAATCTGCAGAGACGTCAGGAGGGGTTCGCATGAGCGTTAAAAAAGGGAAAAAGAAAGAACGTCGAATCGTTCAGAGCGGAGTGGCGCATGTCCAGGCGTCATTTAATAATACCATTGTGACGATCACTGATATGAGCGGCAATACGGTAGTGTGGGCGAGTGCCGGCAACCAAGGGTTTAAAGGCTCACGGAAGAGCACTCCCTTCGCTGCACAGCGAGCTGGAGAAACGGCAGCACGAAAGGCCATGGAAAGCGGGATGCGACAAATCGATGTGTATGTCAATGGCCCAGGTTCGGGCAGAGAGTCCGCGATTCGTTCACTTCAAGGGGCTGGCCTGCGGATCAATCTCATTCGTGATGTCACGCCGATTCCCCATAATGGATGTCGGCCGCCCAAGCGACGACGCGTTTAAGAAAGAATAGGAATCGAAGGAGCCGTCTCTTTTGAAAGTCCAGAATGGTCATGTGATAGGTGAATCAGTAGGCTAATTCCCGAGGAGGACGCAGTGGCAAAGTATCGTGGTCCTGTCTGTCGGTTGTGTCGACGAGAAGGTGAGAAGCTCTTTCTCAAGGGAACTCGCTGCATGACGGAAAAGTGTGCCGTCGAACGGCGAAGTTATCCACCTGGGCAACATGGGCAGGGGCGTCAGCGCACCTCCGACTATAGCCTTCAGCTTCGGGAGAAGCAGAAGTTGAGACGCATCTATGGACTCCAGGAACGCCAGTTCCGCGGCGTGTTTGAACGTGCGGAACGACAGACCGGCGTGACCGGTGACGCGTTGCTACGCCTCCTTGAATGTCGATTGGATAATGTTACCTATCGTCTGGGCTTTGGCGCTTCACGCAAGCAGGCACGTCAGATGGTCAGTCACGGTCATTTTACTCTGAATGGCAAGAAGATTACGGTGGCCGGTGCACTGGTGAAGCCGGGTGATGTGATTGAGATTCGTGAGAAAAGTCGAGATTTGGCTGCAGTCCAAGCCGCATTGGAATCGGTCGATAGTCGAGGAATTCCCGACTGGCTTGAATTGGACAAGGGTGCATTTAAGGGAGTTGTGCGGTCCTTGCCGGCGAAAGAGCAGATCGCGTTACCGGTGAACGAACAAATGGTGGTGGAATTGTATTCACGCTAGGCCACCTCGACATTTCGTTCTGTCGGTCCAGTGTCACCTGTCAATGTGTTTGTTACTCGATGGTATGGAGGATCGGTCATGATCAAAGCGATGAAAGACTTTCAGATCCCAATGCGGGTGGAAGTCGACAAGGATGCACAGTCCCCCACATTCGGGCGGTTTACAACGGAAGCGTTCGAACGAGGGTTCGGCACAACGATCGGCAATGCCCTCCGCCGAATTTTGTTGTCGTCGCTTACCGGGGCTGCTGTGACCACCGTAAAGATCGAAGGAGTCGTCCACGAATTTTCGACGATCGCCGGTGTGACCGAAGATGTCACGGCGATTATTCTGAATATTAAGGGTTTGCGTTTGGCTCTCCACACGGATAAACCGAAGACGATTCGGCTAAAGAAGAAGGGGCCAGGGGAGGCCAAGGGCTCGGACATCCTCCATGACGGTGATGTGACGGTTTTGACGCCTGATCTGCATATCGCCACTCTCGACAAGGATGCGACGCTTGACATTGAAATGACCATCAAGCATGGGCGTGGCTATGTGCCGGCAGAGCGCAATAAGGAAGAAGGATTGCCGATTGGAGTGATTGCGATCGACTCTATTTTCTCGCCGATCAAGCGAGTAAATTTCTATGTGGAGAATGCGCGCGTCGGACGTATGACCGACTATGATAAGCTGACCATGGAGATCTGGACGGACGGCACCATCAGTCCCCGAGACGCGCTATCAACCGGCGCCGGTATCTTACGCGAACATTTGGATATCTTTATCAATCCTGAAGAGCGAAGCGAAGGAAAGAGTGAAATCGGCTCTGAGGAGTCACAGCGAGAAGTGAATAGAAATCTCTCGCGCAGTGTCAATGAATTGGAATTATCTGTTCGAGCGGCCAATTGCCTCAAGAACGCGAATATCAAGACGATTGCCGATCTTGTGCAAAAATCGGAAGGTGAAATGCTCAGGACGAAGAACTTCGGGAAAAAGTCTCTCAATGAAATCAAGGAAATTCTTACGGAGATGGGGCTTTCGCTGGGGACTAAAGTAGAGGCTGGGTCTTCGCCGCACAATGGAAGCCCAAAGTCTGAATGACGTTTTTTAGACGAGAGGAACACCGTGCGACACAGGAAAAAAGGACGACAACTTGGGCGGCAGACCAAGCACCGAGGGGCCCTATTTAGAAACTTGGTCACCTCATTGTTGGAGCAGGAGAGAATCGAAACGACCGGAGCCAAAGCCAAGGAGATACGAGGATTTACCGATCGTATGATTACCTTGGGTAAGGAAGGAACTCTACCGGCGAGACGACGGGCGCTGGGCTTCCTCCGTAGCAAGGCAGTGGTGTCCAAGCTATTCGATGATGTTGCATCACGGTTTAAGGATCGATCTGGTGGGTACACTAGGATCATCAAAACGCGTCGTCGTATAGGTGACGCTGCAGAAATGGTTGCCATCGAGTTGGTTTCACGCCAAGAGATCACCCACAAGAAAGCATCGGCTTCTTCCACACCGCAGCCGGCGTCTGGAGAGTCGGGATCATCGACATAGCCTCTCTCAGAACCGTTCGCTCGACAAGAAGGAAAAGACTCCCGCATGTGCTCATGTGGGAGTCTTTTTGTTTCTAGACCCTGGCAGACGTTTACATGATTCATCGTGCATGCTACGATCATGCCAAGTATCGTCGCGAGCTTGTTCTTGGAGCACACCCAGCTCATGTGGGAAATTATCGCGAGACGCACTCTTCTCGCAGCGAGTGTGATATTGGCCGTATTCCTCGGGTATCTTCTCGTCAGAAATGCAGATTCAGTGCCGACCAGCCGGCCGACCGTTCCTGAGCCCATGGAACAAGCCGACGCCAAACTCTCGGAATTTACGTTTACGCAATCGAAAGGCGACGTAGTGCAATGGCAGGTCCAGGCGAAACAGGCTCGAGTGTTTGAACATGAACAGCGAGCATTGCTACATGATGTTGCCCTTACCTTCTATGGGGGAGAAGGCGAGGAAGTGACGGTCTATGGCGACGAGGGTACACTCGATACTGCAAGCAAAGATTTTGCCCTGTCGAATCGCGAGACGCCTGTCACCGTGACAACTAGGAGCGGGTACACGATTTATACCAACCATTTGGTCTGGACGGATAAATCCAAAGAAATACGGACAGGAGATCCTGTTCGCATCATAGGACATGGGTTGGAGATACGCGGTCTGGGATTGCTCGGAAAGATGGAATCGGAAGAATTTGAGGTTCTACACGATGTTCATGTGGATCTCGTTCCTGCTTCTTAGTCCCCTATGTGCGGAAAGCGCATCTGCCGCTCTTTCCACAGAATCAGGGACCCTGAAGCGGAGCGTTGAGGCACCGGGAGTCCCGACCACCATTACGTCGAAGAAAATGACTGTCCGCAATCAAGATAGTCAGGCAGTATTCGAGGGGATGGTTGTGTTGACGCGAGGTTCTCTTGTTGTTCACTCAGACAAAATGGTTGTGTCGTTTCATTCGCGAAAACACGGTCTCAATCCGCAATCGACCGGTGACACAAACCAGAGGGCGGCAGCCCAGAGTCCCCCCTCATCCAAAGGGGGCGGCGCGGCATCGACAATTTCGAATCGTTCCGTCAGTCGGATCGAGGCGACAGCGGATACGCACCATGTCAAGATCGAGTATGAAAATGGCAACGCCACATGCCAAAAGGCCGTCTATTTCGTCGACGGAGAAAAGGTAGTGCTCACCGGTGATCCAGTGGCATGGGAGCGTGGAACGCGTGTGAGTGGTAAACAGATCACCATTTTTCTAGCCGAAGAACGCAGTGTCGTCGAGGGGGGCTCTCACCTTCGCATTGAGGATGAGGGGGCGAATGCGCCATGACCAGGAGTGTTCACGCGATACCTGGCTTCCCGCTCAATCCAAACGCCACACAAAGTGTCGACTGTCTACGGGCCACTGGACTGGTCAAAAGTTTCCGTGGGCGAAAAGTCGTCAAAGGCGTGGCAATTGAAGTCTATGCTGGTGAGGTGGTAGGCCTTCTTGGTCCTAATGGGGCGGGGAAGACCACCATTTTCGACATGGTCGTGGGCCTATGCCAGCCGGATGAAGGGGAAATAACCTTCAAAGGAGAGTCTGTCACCGATTTGCCGATGTATAAGAGAGCACGGAGGGGAATAGGATACCTTCCTCAGGAATCATCAGTCTTTCGTCGGCTTTCGGTAGAACATAATGTCTTGGCGATTCTGGAAATGCTGGGGTATGCTCGTCAAGAACGGAGTCAGCGAGTGGACGCGCTCCTCAAAGAATTGGATCTGCTCCATATTCGTAAGAGTATGGCCTATGCACTGTCAGGAGGAGAACGTCGGCGTCTGGAGATTACGCGTGCTTTGGCGGCCACGCCGTCATTCATGCTACTGGACGAGCCGTTTGCAGGGATCGACCCCATCGCTGTTGCCGATATCCAACAGATCATCACACGGTTGCAAGATAAAGGGATTGGAATCTTGATTACCGATCACAATGTGCAGGAAACGCTCTCGATAGTCGACCGAGCCTACATTATTAACGAGGGATTGATTCTGGAATCGGGCTCTCCAGAAGTTATCGTTCAGAGTGAAACGGCTCGAGCGGTTTACCTCGGTGAACAATTCAAGTTGTAGGGGATGTGCGCTCAGCTATGAAACTGCGTCTTGACCTGAAGCTCAGTCAAAAATTGATCATGACGCCGCAATTGCAGCAGGCCATTAAGCTGTTGCAGTTGTCACGGCTTGAGTTGCAACAGAGCCTTACGCAGCACCTCCTTGAGAATCCAATGTTGGATGAGATCCAGTCCGACGGGGAGGAAAATGAGCCGTCGATCAATGAAGAGAAGATGGAGGAGATCTCCGCCTCACCTGGACAAGAGCAAGTGAGTGCAACGGAGACACCAGAAGAGCGAGGGTCTCCGGAGGAATTTTCCGCGTCAGGATGGGAAGAATACTTCGGCAGGGATCGGCGAGACGGACAGTCTGAATACTCAGGAACGTCTGAGGATTTCCCATCGTATGAACAGACGGTGGCAAAGGCGACGTCTCTTGAAGAGCATCTTCTCTGGCAATTGTCTCTGTCAACGCTCTCCGATCGCGATAAGGAACTTGGTCGGTTGATTATTGGCAACCTAGATGACGATGGCTATCTTCGCATTCCGTTGGCCGAGATTGTGGCCGGTTCTACTTTTACGGAAACTGAAGCCGAATCTGTGCTCAAGGACATTCAAACGTTCGACCCTACTGGAGTCGCCGCAAGAGATTTAGTGGAATGTCTTCTGCTGCAGCTGGGCCATTTAGGTCGCAATCTTTTCGGTTCGCTCGGATCTCCTCCTGGAGCGCTTAAGGGATCCGTCATCGAGAGCATTATCAAACACCATTTGAAAGACCTTGAGAAAAAACAGTATCCCAAAATCTCGAAAGCCCTAAATGTCAGCATCGAGGACGTGTTCCAAGCTACCAAGATCATCGGCGAGCTTGAGCCTAAACCCGGACGGCCGTTCACGAATACCCAGAACTATGTGATCGTACCGGATGTGTTTGTGGTCAAGAATGAGGGCGAGTGGGTTGTGCTGCTCAACGACGATGGGCTCCCACGGATGAGAATCAGTCCCTACTACAAACAACTCATTTCCTCGGAGCAGGGTGGAACCCCTGAAACCAAGGCGTACATGGATGAGAAATTGCGGGCTGCTCAATGGGTCATTCGAAGCATCGAACAGCGGAACAGAACGATCGTTAAAGTGGTATCGAGTATCGTGAAGTTTCAGGAACAGTTTTTTGAGCATGGCGTGCAATACCTCAAGCCGTTAGTTCTCAAGCAGGTGGCTGAAGATATTGGCATGCATGAATCCACGATTAGCCGTGTGACGGCTAACAAGTATATGTACTGTCCGCAAGGTATGTTGGAACTCAAGTTCTTTTTTAACGCTGGGCTCCAGCGAACTGATGAGCCGTCGAGCATGCATTCTTCCATATCCGTCAGAGATATGATTAGAAACATGGTGGGAGAGGAGGACGGAAAACATCCGCTGAAAGATGAAGAGATTGCGGCCAGGCTGAGCACTCAAGGGGTACGTATCGCCAGGAGGACCGTGGCCAAATATCGAGCTGAATTGAACATTCCATCAGCCAGTCAGCGCAGACGATTCTTTTGATGCTCGCTGCTCTGCATCCAACGAAATACACAAATTGGAGGTAGGCATGAACTTGCGAATTACGAGTCGGCACATGGATCTTACCCCTGCCCTGAGAAACTATGTGGAAACGCGATTTGGTCGTCTGGATCGCTATGGGTTGAAGGTTGGATCCCTTCAGGTCGTGCTGGGCGTTGAGAAACTTCAGCACAAGGCAGAGGTCACTGGTGCCGTGAGTGGGAAGCGCATACAAGCCAAGACGTCGACTCCAGAGATGTATGCCACCATCGATGCACTTGTTGATCGCGTGGATGCACAGTTTCGCAAATGGAAAGATCGTCTTGTCAATCATAAGCCAGCCAAATCGAAGAAATCGTGATCAGGTGATCTGAGCAAGAGCCGGATGAACGGTATGAGAGTTTTTGTTGTCGTCGTATTCAAATGAATGGTTGCTCGATGCAGGAAATCTGGATCGAGAGGGACTCCTCGCTAACTCGTATCTCGAACGGATGTCATGGGGGTATTTTTCTGCAGCCGGGGCGTGATGACCTAGCTCGCATCTCTGCTGAGGCGTTCTGGTTTTATGGCGCGACTCAACCTTGTGATCATCAGCGGTGTATCTGGATCAGGAAAATCCTACGCTCTCAAGGCGTTCGAGGATGCCGGCTATTTCTGCATTGACAATCTTCCTCCCGCTCTTCTCCCGACCTTCGTCGACCTGTGCGATCAACAACATGATGAAATTGCCAATGTCGCTCTCGGTATCGATGTACGAGAACGTGTGTTTTTCTCGGATCTTGTGAGCATCCTGGAACGAGTCAAAACGATGGGTCACTCGGTGAAGTTGTTATTCCTAGAGGCGCGTGAGGAGGTTCTGATCAGACGCTTTTCAGAATCAAGGCGCCCGCACCCGCTTTTGCCGCATCTTCCCGTTCTGGAAGGGATCCGATTCGAAAAAGAGCGCTTAACTGAACTTCGGCGACGCGCAGATCGAATCATTGATACCTCAGACCTTACGGTTCATGAACTTGGGGAGCTGCTGGCCAGGGAGTTCCAACGAGAATCATCCGCACGACAACTGACCATTTCATTCTTAACCTTCGGCTACAAGTTTGGAGTACCCTACGATATTGACCTCTTGTTCGATGTGCGATTTCTAAAGAACCCCTTCTTTGTGCCAGACCTTAAGCCACTTCCTGGGAACGACCCACGAGTTCGTCACTTCGTGTTGACGGACCCAGAGGCCACCGCCTTTGTCGACCACGTCGAAAATCTGCTGAAGTTCCTTCTGCCGCTATTTCAGAGGGAGCGGCGCAGTTATCTGACCATTGCCATTGGATGTACCGGTGGGCGCCACCGGTCGGTAGCCATCGCCAGCCATCTCTGTGAAAGCCTCTCGACGTTGGGATACAAAGTCGGGCTTAAACACCGAGATATCGATAAAACCTAGGGTATTTGAGCAATAGCTGCAATCCTATTCCTGCCCCAAATTGCTGGTTGAAGCCCTTTCCTTGACAGGTAGAACATATTGACTATACTTAATTTTGTGAATATCGACAGCTTTATACTGAGTTAATAACACGCAAGTGAAAAAGCCTAGAAGCGTACCAAAGCAAGAAGGGTTTAAGGCCTATGAAATATGCGACTTGTTCGATATTTCTAAGGCCACTCTCTTTCGATGGGAGCGGGAGGGAGTTATCACACAACCGGGTCGAGACTGGAGAAACTGGCGCCTTTATACAAGGAAGAATGTGGATGAAATCGAGAAGGTTATTCGTGCTCGCAAGGCGGTAGCGTAGTTCAGCAGGTAACGCATGATGATGAGTTCACTTAAGAAACTTGTTGAAACCGACGTTATTTCAATGCTGACGCCTCGGCGCCAGCTTGTCGGGCTTGATATTGGGTCGAGCGCGATCAAGGTTGCTCAACTGAAGGAAACGAAGGGGCGGTACTTTCTGCAAAAGTTTGGAGTCAAACCCCTTGAGCCCGAGGTGATCGTTGACGGTACTGTCATGGATGAGGGCCGTGTGGTTGCTGCTATCCGAGAACTATTTGATGAAGCAAACATCAAGAACAAGCATGTGGCCATCTCAATCTCAGGGCATGCCGTTATCGTCAAGAAGATTAGTTTGCCACCTATGCCGGATGAGGAATTGGAAGGTCAGGTAAGACTAGCTGCTGAGCAGTATATTCCCTTTGACATCAACGAAGTCAACATCGACTTCCACGTGTTACCCCCTGACGAGTCGCACGATGGACAGGGCGACATGGCGGTCATCCTCGTTGCTGCAAAAAAAGACAAGATCAACGAATTGACGGAACTGGTCAAAGCAGCTGGGTTGATCCCAATGGTCATGGATGTCGATGCCTTTGCTATCGAAAACATGCATGCGATCAACTATCCGATGGCACAAGAAGAAACCACCGCGCTGGTGAATCTTGGAGCCAGCGTGATGAATGTCAACATAATCCGAGCAGGGTCCTCCCTGTTTACAAGAGATATTCCTTTAGGTGGAAACCGCTACACAGAGGCGATTCAACGCGAGATCGGACTGTCGTTCGAAGAGGCGGAAGAGAGCAAGAAAAATGACCGAGCTGGTGATTCTAGCGGAGTTTCGGTTGGCAACGTCATCGACAGCGTAAATGCGGAAGTCGCGTCGGAGATAGCCAGGACCGTGGACTACTTTAAGAACTCCACCGCCAATTCCGAGCTCAATCGTGTTCTGCTCTGTGGTGGTGTGGCCAGAGCCAAAGGCTTGATTCAGCAGCTTGGCGATCGGATGCAGCTTCCTGTGGAAATGGCAGATCCTTTTGCAGAGATCGACATCTCAGGGTGTGATGTCGACCCCGATTTCCTGGCTGATATGGGGATCTCTGCGGCGGTCGGCGTCGGACTGGCATTACGAGCGGTGGGTGACAGATGATTCGCATCAATCTACTCCCTGGCGGACCAAAGGGACGACCAGCGAAGCCTCAGTATGATGTTCGTGCACAGGCATTGCTTGGAATGGGGGTTATCCTGATCACCCTGGCCGGCTGTTGGTGGTACTCATCTTCCTTGGATGACGAACTTGAGGCTCAGCAAGTGGAAAAGCAGGATAAGGAAAGGCAAGTCGCTCAGCTGAAAGAGCAGGTTAAGCAGGTCCAGGACTTCGAACAACGAAAAAAGCTACTGGAAGATAAGAATCGTATTATTGATCAGCTTGAGCAATCAAGGATGGGGCCTGTGAAAGTTCTTGACCACGTGAGCCAGAGCTTGGAACCGCTCAAAGTATGGCTCACGCGGCTGGGTGTCGCCTCCGATACGGTTGAGTTGGAGGGGAAGGCGCTCACGAACGACGATGTAGTCGAATTCGTCAATAATCTGCGTCGTACCGATTATTTTACCGGTATTAATCTGCAGGAAAGTAAAGCCACGGTTGAAAACAAGGTGAATCTGTATCAGTTCCGCTTAGCCTTTCGATTGAAAGGGTAACAATGGCGTTGCCACAGGTAAACCTAGATGCGCTTCGCAACGTGCCTGCTGCCCAAAAGGCCGCGCTCTTATTCCTTCTCGTCGGTGGTATTATCGCAGGATTCTACTTTTACATTGCGGAGCCTAAGTCTGAGATCATTGCCGTTCTGGAGGCTGAGAATAGTAAGCTGGAGAGTGAGATCCAAACACTCACGATCAAAGTGAAGCATCTTGATGAATTAGTCGCAGCAAACAAACAGCTCGAAATTGAGCTGGCTAAAAAGAAAGAACGCCTTCCGCCGGAAGAAGAGGCCATCATGCTGCTGAAACAGGTCTCTGATCTCGGCGTGCGGTTGGGACTCGATATCAAGTTATGGAAGCCGGGGGCACCGACAGAAGATGCGTCGAAGCTCTTTGTAAAAATGCCGGTCAATGTTGAGGTGGCGGGGGTGTATCACACTGCTGCGCTGTTTTTCGATCGGATCAATCGACTACCCCGTATTATTACAGTCTCGGGCCTAAAGATTGGATCTCCAAAGGTTGACCAGGGGCGAATCGTCTCACAAACGACGTTTGATCTCGTAGCCTATGCTGCCCCACAGGAGAAGCCAGTTTCGGGGGCACCACCATCAGCAAATGCTCCCAACGTTGCCCAAGCCGCTAAGTGAGGGATGCTCCCTATGCAGCAAGTGGTGATGAGCGCGAAGAAAGCTTGGAGTTCTTTTGTGCTTTCCGGTGTGGGGCTGGCATGGGTCTGGATTATCCCGCTGTTGAGTCAGCAAGTTCACGCTGAGCCTTCCCCGCTACCTGGGCAAATAGCGCCTATGAGGCAAGGGACGATCCCCATCCCGTCCGTTCCCGACACGCTTCGGACGGCGCCCGCTCATTTGGAAGAGCCATCATTGGGTGAAGCCTCACCGATGGCTCCTCAGTTACCATTGACAGATGGGGTGGCTGGTGTTGGATATGATCCATCGGGCCGCCGAGATCCATTTGCTCCCATCATTCAGGAACTGCAGCCAGGGAAGGTGGATATGACCCTCCCACCGTTGCAACGCGTCACCCTAACCGAACTCAACCTGATCGCTATTATGTGGGGTGGGTATGGGTATACCGCAATGGTTCAGACTCCTGAGGGGCATGGCTACACCGTGCGCCGAGGCACAAGGATTGGACAGAACAATGGAGTGGTCAGCGCAATCACTGAACGTGGCATTATCGTGCAGGAACGCTTCACGGATGTATATGGCAAGAAGCAGGAGCGAGAGTATGTCAAGCTCCTTCATCCCAAAGAGGGCTCAGAATGAAACTACCACTAATCTCTCGAGCAGATAGTTTCCTGATGGCTAGATGCTTCATCGGAGCCTGGGTGCTCGTGTTCTTCGCGCTTATTATTGTGAGTGCGGAGACAAGGGTTTTTGCCAACGAGAACGACCAGGTGATGAAGCAAACAGGTATCACACGAGCCGGAACGCCTCCTATGCGACTGCTTGCTCAAGCGGTGACGGCTATTGAGGTTCGTCCCGAAGCAGAGCTGCTGACAGTGGTGATTGCCGGTGATGGCCAGTTATTCCCTGAGGCGAACTTTCTGGATGACTCTCGCTTGATCGTCGATATTCCGGCCGTAACATCCACCCTCAGGCGGTCAGTGATCCGGGCCGACCATCACCTGCTCAAAAAGATTAGGGTAGGACATCATGCTGATAAGATCCGGCTAGTGTTCGATGTTCCTGAACGGCCTCTCTATTCGATGGTTCGTGATGCCAACAAGGTGGTGATTACACTGAAGCCGAGTGAAGCAATGGTTCGCTCTGCGATGGTGACCAAGGTCCACACGGACGAGAAGGTGACCATTCTTCCTCGTTCGAAGAGACCAACGTCTGAAGCGAAGGATCAGATCGTGAGAAAGACGGCACGAATTGTCAGGCCCACGCAGTCTCACTTCAAGATCCAGCGCGCTCAGATGACGGACGAAAGCGCCTCATCTGAGAAGGATGACCGATCCGATGACCTTGTCATAGGGAAGACAAAATTTGTTGGTCGGCGCATCTCGCTCGACTTTCAGCAGGCGGATATCACCAACATCCTCCGATTGATCGCCGAGGTCAGTGGCTTCAACATCGTTGTTGGAGAAGGCGTCAAGTCGAAGGTGACGATGAAGATGGTGAATGTCCCTTGGGACCAGGCGTTGGATATGCTCTTGAAGATGAATGGTCTTGGTATGTTTCGGCAAGGGAGCATTGTCTGGGTCGATTCTTTGGCAAATCTTTCTAAACAACAGGAAGAAGAAGCACGAGCCAGAGACTCTAAGACGAAGGCCGAACCGATTATTGACCGCGTCTTCTACGTCAGGCATATCCCAGCGCAAGAGCTCATGCAATCGCTCAGGCAGAACCTGAGCCCACGCGGTCGCATGCAATTCAATAGAGGAAGCAACGCCTTGGTCGTACAGGACACGGAATCAAAACTGGCTGTCATTAAACAGCTCGTCGAAGGGCTGGATCTGGAGGTTCCTCAAGTTCAGATTGAGGCGCGCATCGTGCAGGCTGATACCGTCTATGCCAGAGGGTTGGGTGTTCAGTGGGGCTTTGTGACAGCAAACACCTCGCCAAGCGGGTTCCATTTGGTTGGAAACCCAACCGGAGGCTTTAACCAGCTTGGTGGAACCGGTAACGATACGATAGAGAGAAGTTTCTTGGTGAATCTGCCCGCTCAGGTTGGAGGACTGCCGGCTGTTCCAGGAATTGGTTGGACTTTTGGAAAGCTTGCCGACGGATTTTCCTTGGACATGAGACTATCAGCTGGTGAGTTACTGGGGCTGACTAAGGTGATCGCAGCGCCCAAGATCACCACGCTGGATAAACGGGAAGCGAAGATTTCTCAGGGCGAATCGATTCCCTTTCAGACCACATCCTTACAGGGTACACAAACAACGTTCGTCGATGCCAACTTGGAGTTGAATGTCACGCCACAGATCACGTCGCGAGATCCTAATGAAGAGTATAAGAGAATCATGATGACAGTGCGGGCGACTCGTAATGCCGTCGGGGCACGGAGCAATCCAGCTGGGCCTAGCATAGACCGACGCGAAGCGACGACCCAGGTTATGGTGAGAGATGGAGAAACAATGGTCATCGGCGGAGTCTTCGTCGATACGCAGTCGAACAACGTGCAAGGTGTTCCGTATCTTTCTCGCCTGCCAGTCCTCGGCTGGCTGTTTAAGAACAAATCTGAATCAGTCGGCAAACAAGAGTTGCTGATCTTCCTCACACCCAGCATCATCAAGGTGTCGTGACCACACACTGGGTGGCTAAGAAACGCCTAAGGACGCTGATCGCGTCCTCAGGCGTTTCTGCTTGGTAGCGACAACCGCAGTCATCTTCTACGCTTAGGTATTCCACGAAAAAATGACCCGCATTTTAGTTTTGTCGAGGCTGTGTTACGATGCGACAGCTTGAGCATGGCTTGTAGGTATGACAGTGGAGAAGTGGGATGAATTTCTATCCCTCTGTTCTTCGCATGGTCACGAAATGATTCCGATCTTCTCCGTTCCTGTTTCTCTAGCCAAACGAAGTTACAGCATTACCATTCGTGCGGGGTTATTGGAAAGGATTGGGGGTGAGCTGAAACAGCAGGCGATCAAGGGAAAAGTCGCAGTCGTGACCGATCGGCGAGTGGCGCGCCATTATTTAAGAAACGTGTCTGAAACGATTAAAAGACACGGGGTCCAGCCGGTTCCGATCATTCTTGACCCAGGTGAACGTTCTAAAACACTGAAGACCGTGGCGTCCGTGCTCGATACCTTGGCCCGCCATCGATTTGAACGCTCTTCAATGCTGTTGGCACTTGGAGGCGGAGTCGTGGGCGATATAGCGGGGTTTTCGGCCTCAATCTACCAGCGAGGTATTCCCTATATTCAAGTGCCGACGACGCTTGTTGCCCAGGTCGATTCTAGTGTCGGAGGAAAGACGGGAGTCGATCATCGACTAGGCAAGAATCTCATCGGGTCATTTTATCAACCACGTGCTGTGTGGATCGATCCATTGGTCCTGCGGACGTTGCCCAGGCGTGAATGGGTCGCCGGGCTGGCCGAAGTGATCAAGTACGGTATCATCGCAGATGAATCATTCTTTTCCTATCTACAGCGACACATGCCGGATCTTCTGAAGCAAGTGCCCAACGTGGTCGCGACGGTGGTGAAACGATCCTGTGAGATTAAAGCCGAGGTCGTTTCGACAGATGAGCGAGAGTCCGATCGGAGACGAATCCTCAACTATGGCCATACCATTGGACACGCGCTCGAGGCATTGGGTGGCTATCAGTCGCTCGTCCACGGAGAAGCGGTAGGAATCGGTCTGGTTCAGGAGGCTGACCTTGCCTGTTTTCAGGGGTTGTGTAGCCGTGAAGTAGTCGAAGACATTCGACGCATCGTTAAGGATGCGAGGCTAAGCGACCGAATGCCGTGGTGGACGCCCTCCAAGGTATGGAAGGCGATGCTCCATGATAAAAAGGTTTCGGGGGGGCAGGTCATTGGAGTATGGCCCTCGCGCATCGGGGATGTTTGTATAAGACCATTAGAGAAGCAGATGTTTGATCGCTGGTATGCTGCGTCGCGGCCAACATGACTCACTCGGCAATTGTTCTCTACATGTTCTCGTTGAGGAATCTAGCAAAGGAAAGCCGAGTCTCCTCCTAACTCAGAGCTGGGGTCTTGTGGTGGAGCTCGGTCAGAGTGGTGCGCGATGAGAGTGTTGCGAATCGCCGTTGCGCAGATGAACCCGACAGTCGGGGATCTGAACGGGAACGTCCGCCGAATCATAGAATGGCTCGGTGAGGCGAGAAAAGCCCAAGTCGACCTGGTCGCTTTCCCCGAACTTGCCATTACCGGCTACCTTCCTGAAGACCTTCTCTTCAAACCGCAGTTTGTGAACGACAATGTCCGCGCGTTGAATGAGGTTGTCCAAGCCTGTCGCGATTTGGTTGCTGTGGTCGGGTATGTGGCGCGCGGTGCTCACATCAAGTCAGAAGCTTCACGACCGTTGATCGGCACAAGCAGTCGGCAGCCGCTCTATAATGCGGTGGCTCTGATCGCCAAGCGAAAAATAGTTGGACACGGTCAGAAAGGGTATTTCCCGAGCGATGGAGATGAACGTCGTTATTTTCGACCCGGCCAACAGCCTCCAGTGCTCGTGATTAACGGCATGACGATCGGTGTGACCATCGGTGAAGACCTATGGCGTTCGAGTGAATTCACCCGAGCGCAAGTGGCAGCAGGAGCTGAGATGATGGTCAACCTCAGTGCCTCTCCCTTCCAGGTCGGAAAAAGTCGTTCATGGGAACGATATCTGGTAACCTGGGCGCAGAAAAACCGAGTTATTGCGACCGTTGCGAATATGGTTGGAGGACAGGATGAGCTTGTCTTCGACGGGAATAGTCTCATCCTCGATCAATCAGGCCAGGTGATTGCACGTGGTGGCGCCTTCAAGGAAGAGTTGCTCATGGCCGATGTGAGTCTGGATGCCATCAAGCGCAGAGGTAGAGCCAGTGGACGGAAAGCAGTGCTGTCGAGAAAAACCGTTTCGGCCGTCGATTGTCTTCTGGTCAAGCTGCCGATGAGGAAAGAAAAGCGGACTCCCATCATGCCGCGATTAGCTGAGCCTTTGGGGGAGCTTGAGGAAATCTATCAGGCTCTGGTTCTTGCTCTGAAAGACTATGTTCGGAAGAATGGGTTTAAGCGGGTGGTCATCGGGATCAGCGGTGGAGTCGATTCGGCATTGACGGCGGTGGTTGCCGTGGATGCACTCGGGGCTACGAACGTACTTGGGATCTTGATGCCTTCTCCCTATACGTCACATGAGAGCGAAGAAGATGCGAGGGAGCTTGCCAAGAACCTCGGCATCGAGTTCAACGTCATTCCAATTACCCCGACATTTGAGGTCTATCGACGGTCCCTGGCTCCGGCCTTCGACCAGCGGCCACAAGATATGACAGAGGAAAATCTTCAGGCGCGTATTCGAGGCAATATCCTCATGGCTCTGTCCAATAAGTTCGGACATTTGGTTCTGACCACTGGGAACAAGAGCGAGTTGAGCGTCGGATACTCGACGTTGTACGGTGACATGGCCGGTGGGTTTGCCGTCATCAAGGATGTCTCAAAATCGAGGGTGTATGAGTTGGCAAGGTTCTGCAATGCTCGAGGCCCGTCGCCGGTGATCCCTCAACGTACGTTGGACCGACCCCCAAGTGCCGAACTGAAACCCGATCAAAAGGACGAAGACACGTTGCCGCCCTACAGGGTTCTCGATCCCATCCTTCAGGCCTATGTGGAAGAAGACCGTTCGCTGGGAGAAATCGTCGAGGCGGGGTTCGATCGGGTGATGGTCGCTCATGTGATGAGAATGGTCGATAATAGTGAATTTAAGCGACGCCAGGCACCGATCGGAGTCAAGATCACGCGTCGTGCGCTTGGGAATGATCGTCGGATGCCGATCACAAACGGGTACCACGGTCTCGAAGAGTAACTGTTTGTAGAAAAAGACGGACTTTCCTTCCTGATTCGCGTGTAAGCATCAAAATCTACGGGTTCTGTCCAGTGGGGAATGTGCAGGATTCTGCCGACTTTGCGCGATTTCAACCATTGAGACGGGGGAAGAGGATGGGCTATGATGACCACCCCACCCCACCCCACAAGGCTATGGCAGAGTGGCCATCGCATTGTCTTCCTGAAGGGATGGGGAAGCGGTTCGTCGTATCCAGTTCCTCAGTGGTCCATCTGGGAGGACGTCTCCATGAAGCTGGTTGAGGCCGTCGTCAAGCCGTTCAAGCTGGAAGAAATTAAGGATGCCCTGTTGGAGATCGGTGTGCAAGGCATGACGGTATCGGAAGTCAAAGGGTTTGGACGTCAGAAAGGTCATAAGGAAACCTATCGTGGGCAGGAGTACACGATTGAATTTGTTCCCAAGGTCAAAATCGAAGTCGCCGTCACTGATGCACAAGTTTCTCGAGTGATCGAGGTCATCAGCCGAGCTGCGAAGACGGGGAGTATTGGGGATGGGAAGATTTTTGTTCAGGAGTTGAGCGAGGTCGTGCGTATTCGGACGGGAGAAGCTGGAGAAACGGCGCTGTGAGGCGAAAGATTCTCACGATGGCGAATCATTGGAGAGAATCTCTCAAAGGAGGATGGGAATGAACGTGCGCGAGGTGTTGGAGTTTGCCAAGAAGCACAGGGTGCGTATGGTGGACCTGAAATTCGTCGACTTGCCGGGTGTGTGGCAGCACATGACCATCCCTGTGAGCGAACTGACAGAAACCCTGTTCAAGGACGGCTCCGGCCTCGATGGATCATCAATCCGTGGTTGGAAGGCCATCAACAACAGCGATTTGTTGGTAGTTCCCGATCCTGAGACAGCTTGCTTGGATCCCTTTACGGCAGTCCCGACGCTCAGCATGACCGGTAATGTCGTGGATCCGATCTCACGCGAGAACTACGAGCGCGATCCAAGATTCATCGCGCAGAAAGCGGAGAAATATCTCCAAAATACCAAAATAGGCGACGGCTCGTTCTGGGGACCTGAAGCGGAATTCTTTATCTTTGATCATGCCCGGTACGACCAAACCAGTCATAGTGGTTTCTATTATGTCGATTCAGAAGAAGGCGCATGGAACATGGGTCAAGAGGGCATCAATTTTGGCGGGAAGATCCGCCATAAACAAGGCTACTTCCCCGTCGCTCCGGCCGACACCCAACAGGATATCCGGAGTGAAATGGTCCTGGAAATGGAAAAGGTCGGCATCGTGGTGGAAAAGCATCATCACGAGACGGCTTCGGCCGGGCAAGCCGAGATCGATATCCGGTTTGATACCCTCCTACGTACCGCTGACAAGATGATGATGTATAAGTACATCGTCAAAAACGTGGCTCGTCGGCACGGGAAGAGTGCGACGTTCATGCCGAAGCCACTGTTCAGTGACGCCGGATCCGGCATGCACACCCATCAGAGCATCTGGAAGGATGGAAAACCGCTTTTCGCCGGGAAGGACTATGCCGGCATCTCGCAGATCTGTTTGTATTATATCGGAGGGATTCTCAAACATGCGCCGGCGCTTGCGGCCTTTACGAATCCAACAACGAACTCCTATAAACGGATTACGCCGGGATTCGAAGCCCCGGTCCTCCTCGCCTACTCCAGCCGGAATAGATCGGCCGGTGTCCGTATTCCGATGTATTCCCCGAGCCCGAAGGCCAAGCGCATCGAAGTACGGTTTCCTGATCCCTCGTGCAATCCCTATTTGGCGTTTTCCGCGATGCTGATGGCGGGGTTGGACGGCATCCAGAACAAGATCAACCCGGGTGAGCCGGCCGAAAAAGACCTCTACGATCTTGATCCGAAAGAGGCCGCCAGTATCCCCACGATGCCGGGTAGCCTCGATGAAGCGATCACTAGCCTCGAGAAAGATCACCAGTTTCTGCTCAAGGGAGAGGTCTTCACCGAAGATCTGATCGAGGCCTGGATCGGCTATAAGCGAAGCAGGGAAATCGATCAGTTGCGTCTTCGACCGCACCCCTATGAGTTTTTCTTATACTACGACGTCTAATTTGGCGGGACGACCGGCACGCTGCCACATGTTCAACACTAGTGCTTCTCGCACACGACCTTCGATAATGCGTGGTCGATGCTTCCTGTGCCAACGGGCTGCCAGCCGCCCTGTTCGATGTAGCCGGCAGTAGACCGCCCTTTTCCCATCTGCCGAGAAAACTCTATGACCTGAAGAACGCGAACTCGGGATCTTTCACAGTCGAATTCCTTGTGGGTCTTGGACGATAAAAATCGTGTGGTGCTGTTCCATG
Source organism: Nitrospira sp. (assembly GCA_965223625.1). GTDB lineage: Bacteria > Nitrospirota > Nitrospiria > Nitrospirales > Nitrospiraceae > Nitrospira_D. The sequence goes on along the minus strand of OZ245008.1, from coordinate 3,129,124 downwards.
TGATATCGGTCAATTGCCACAGGGTCGCTCGCCCGCCTTCTCGATGAATCGTATTCGGGTCAAAATACACCGTTTCAAGACCGGTCGGTTGATACGGTTTCTCGAGGGCCACCCAGCCCGCTTGGACCGGCTGGTGACTGAAAAGGATCAAGGCGACGAAGAGCAGGAGCTTCATGTCTGTCGAACCTGTGAGGTAGCTCGGTGCAATGGTTGCTGAACGTTCAGAGGGAATGGCATAAGCACCGACCGCCAAAAAATCAAGAGAAAAAATTCAAATGCCGTGATCCTGGAAAGGCCTCCCGCTGGCCCTTGAGCCTCCTGCTGGCTTAGGGTATTCTCGCGATCACAACCTAGGAGGGATATTATGCCGAAGCGAGTTCGAACTGGGCTAACGCGAAGCGATATTCTCGATCGGTATGTCGAGCGGTTCAAGCAACAGCTCGTTAAATTCCAGCCCTTCCTCTCTCGCAAACGTGGGTTGGCTTCGCTTGAAGATTTCGACGAGGCGGCCGAAGAACTTATCGCTCAGATATTTGGTGCAGCATCCGATGAATCGGAGGCCTATTTCTTTGCGAAAACAGGGGAGTCCGCGCTCTTACCCGAAGAAGCGCAGGAAAGTGGAACCCTTGATGTTGAACGAGCGAGTCTTCAGCAACGTCGACAAGTGCTGGAGAGCTGCTTGGCCGACCTGGAGTTGCGTCGTCGGTTGCAGGCCACGAGGAAGGGAAAAGGAGAAGATCAGACTCTGGTTGAAGAGTATATGTCGCACGAGGTACGGAGCATCCATAAAGAAGCGACGATCAAACAAGCTGGACAAGTCTTACAGAAGTATAAGATCGGTTCACTGATTGTCGACGATGGGTCCCGTTATATCGGGATTCTCACCGAGTCGGACCTGACTCGCAGGGCGGTCGCCAAAGGTCTCGATCCCAACGCAACGAGCGTCGCCACCTGTATGAGTCGATCCTTGGTCACGATCGAGGAAGATGAGTCGTTAGCCGACGCCCGCTCACTCATGAAGAAGCACGGCATTCGACATCTGCCCGTGACTGCTGATGCCACAATCATTGGAGTCCTCTCTGTTTCGGACCTTCTTCGTGCCTTCGAAGAGCAAAAGTCTTCGTAAAGCTCCTTCATACGTCTCTGTTCAGCGGGTCGCTGCTGCCGCGATAGTTCGACGGTGGGCTTCCCAAACACGGCAGCATGATCGTGCGGATGGTGTGAAGCTGCTCAGTGAAGGTGCAGCGAGAGCCGCAAGGCGAGCCCGACGAGAGTGCGTACCGGGTTGGCCGCAGGGCTCAGCGGCATGACCGACATGTCGCACACATACAGTCGATCAGTTCCAACCACCCGCAAGTCTTCGTCCACTACTGAGTGGCTCGCGAAGGGTGCATCGAGCTGCGGCCGGTATGGCATTCGCAAGCTGCCGACCGCATGGTGCACTGTGCCCCAACCAAACCCTCTGCCCCCTTGTCCGTACCGAGCGTTGTCGATCGGCTGAGCCGGCTGGCCGTTGAACTGAAACTGCGAGAAAATTCGCAACGTGACCTCGTTGAGCACCTCCCAGATCTGCTCAGGATTCTTCTGCCACCCAGCGAGCGCGGGAAATCGTGATCCGGCCAAATAATCAGCCCAGCTCTGATTTCGAAAGGCAATCTCTGGAACGTATCCGAACGGAGGGGCCGGTTTGACCTCGTTGTTCTCGTCCAGGCAGTTGCCGAAGCTGAACTTGAGGTCGATCCTCGCCGCCCCACTGGTTGGAGGTGGGGGTACCGCATCCGGGTCGTTCTCCCGCAGGTGCCAGTACTCGTGGTTGAGGTTCATCTCAACGTTAAAGGGAAAGCGGATCTCGTTGTTCGTATCGAGCAGGCCGCGAGAGTAGAAGATGATCTTGGCGTGATCATCCTGTCCCAGCGGGATGCTGCCGATGTTCGTGACGAACGTCGTGATCTCGCTCGAGGTGGGGTGATCCGTGAGGCCACGCCCAACCAGGTCCTTCACGTCCTGCGGTAACCACGGAAACATGCTGGAGCGGCGAAGCAGTTTTGGACTTTCGATCGATCCGGCGGCGAGCACAACCGTCCCTGCTGTAAAAAACCTGGCCTGGCCGGTCCGAGTATTGCGGGCCACGAGCGTCAGATGGCTGCCGTGATTCTGCACATCTTCGACGTAATGGTTGAGGAGCAGGTGCAAACCCGGTCCGTCCCCGTGGCTCACCCCAGGTGTCAGCCCAACCTGGTTCACCAACAGCTCAGCTGTATTGAAGACGCCGGTTCCTTCTGTGAAGAAGTCGTCCTTTGGTGTGCCATCAGGTTTCAGATAAGGCTGGTGCAGCGCACGTGGCGTTTCCTCGATGACAAAGTCGTTGTTGAGCGAGGACTCTCGTAACCGGTCGACCACATCCTTGGCAGTAGCTCCCATCGATCTCGACTCGTTCATTGTCTGCCCGGCTTGATCCAGCAGCCCGTCCGCTAAGTCTTGCCGAACCCGAGATGGAAAGTAGTCCAGCTCCCACCCCTGAATGCTCGGGATCAATCCGGACCAAAAGATCGACCGGCCGCCGAAGTTCAGCTGCGGCTTTTCGCCGATGTAGTTCTGTGTGCCGTGATGTCCGGCCTGCCAGAAGGTGTCGCAACCGAAATGTCTGGCAAGGCTGCTGTTCGGGATGCGGGAGATGTTGTACACATGCGTGGGATAGAGAAAAGAGCCGGCCTCCAATACCAGAATTCGCTTATGGGAACCAAGCCGGTCCGCCAAATCATCAGCCAATATGCCACCGCCGATCCCGGAGCCGACGATGATGATGTCAAAGTCTTCACGCCAGCCGATATACTCAAGAAAGAGGCGCTCTCGGGCTGCCGAGTCTTCCGAGACAAAGTTCACATAGGTCGAGGGCGTAAAGGTCATGACATTCTCCCATCGCTGGAGTTGGCCTCGTGGGTGCGGGGCGTCCTTCGGTGTACTCGTCGTCGATCTGAAGGGTGTCCATTGAAAATGAATGATAGGGGAGTCGGACAAGAAAAGCGACAGCCTCCGCATCAGGAAGGAACTCGGTCCAGGTTTGGTTGTTCGCTGTGCGTGATTGACGAGTTCGCACAACCCAGAATATGCCCATGTCGTAGCGAAATGCGGCGGCATGTCGCGCGCGACACTCGAACTTGATCAGGTGGATAGGCAAGCGACCCTATGTGTCTGTGACACCAGGTCTCGATCGCGATTCAGTGGGCTTGTTTTTTGGTGGGCCTCTACTACTATATGGACAGTGCACTGTCTGCGAGACGTCTAGCTACAGTATGCCGGCCAGTCGATTGAGCCCCAAGGTCGTTTGGGCGAAGAACAGTTGAAAGGCTTGATAGTCCTGAGGCTGCACCGGTTGACTGCCTGCTGATCGGTCACAGTAGATGAGTCCAATCGGTTTCGCTCCAACCCGCAACGGCGCCACGATCGCTGATGTCGGTTTCCAGACTTCGAGAAAGTCCTGCTTCAGAGTCCCGGCCTTCTGGTCGGAAAAGTTGGGAACAAGGAGTGGATCGATTCGCTTGAGGACCATGAGGAAAAACTGGTGTTCCCGGCTGAGTGAACCTGAAAGGGACCGGAGGTAGAGCGCCGGAGGATTCCCACCGAGCACCAATCTTCCGACAAGCAGATCACTATCGTTTTGGTTCAGGAGTGCCAGGCCGACACGATGAAATCCGGCATCTTGATGGAGAGATTGGACACAGGCCCCGAGTAAGCTGTTGAGATCTTTCGCAGCTTGCAGCGAGTTCTGAAAGGCGAGGAGTGTTTCAAGCGGCTTGGTCTGAATGGGGGCTGCAGGATCATCTCTCGGTGGTCCTATCGCCTGTTCGTTACCGGCCGTGTGGTTCATAGGGAGTGGTTGCGGGAGTGCGCCAATGGCCTCCAGCTCGGTTGATGGTGGCATGGGTTCTTCGGAGGAGTCGATCGACAACCCCATGGAGCGGATGAGTTGACGCCCCCGATCCATGGCTCGTGTCGTCAAGTCTGTGAACGCGCCAGACGAGAGTCCGCTTCCGTCTTGGAGCGTTTTCTTGGCTTCCTCACGAGCCGTCCGCGGGGCGGAACCGGTCAGCACCTCGACCAACCGAATGGAGCCGACGACGATTCCTCGGTAAGTCTGGAACTCGCTTTGCCAACGCGACATCGGCGGTGCCTCGGCATGACGGAACAGCTCGATTAGGTCATCCGGTAGCTTCCACATGTGGGCCAACGCTTGGGCCAAGGTCAGCCGCGGTACACCGATCAGGCGAGTTTCTTCAAGCACACATTCCGCCGGGCGCTTGGTCTTCTTGGAAATAGCCTGGAGAGCGATAAAGAGGTCAGGGTCCTCGTAGGCAACGGCCAAGTCGCCGATCGAGTACAGGAGGGTGCTGGTAAACAACTGCCCCGGCTGTGGGTAGCCAATGGCTATTCCTAGTTCGCTGGCGTAGGTGGCGGAGATCAGGGACTTGGCGATCAAGGTTCGGAATTCCTGTTGGCGAACCGGCCAATGTTGCAGCTGTTCGACCAGATGGGCTGCCGCCACGAGAGAGCGAACGGTGTCGAGGCCGAGCCAACTGACGGCATGGGGGACCGATACAATCGTCTGCTGCGGGCTGTAGGCGATGCTGTTCGCCACTTGCAGGACTTTGCACGTCAGCCCATGATCGTGGCTGATCACTCGGGCCAGACTCACGGCGCTGGACTGAGGCCCTACATGGTTCAGGATTTGCTGACAGGTTGACTGTAAGATCGGAAGGCAGCGGCTGGATTCGTTGAAGAGGGGTCTGAGCTTGTGATGGAGACGAGGGCGGATTCTGTCGATCAATGCCGATTCCGTAGCCGCGCCTGAAGAAGTCATAAGGGGGGTCCTGGTTGGGGATCAGAAGCTCTATCGGTCGGAATCCTACCAAGCTTAAGGGCAGGACATTGTAGAGGATGGTGGCGAACGATCGAACTCTCCCAAATTCTATTGGAGATGTTTCACAGACCCAATCTCTACCTCTTTGCAGGTTCATGGGGAATCTTGCAAGACTCAACAAGGCAAGCGGATTGGCAATCATGGCTCTCCGATCGCGACGCCGTCAGCGAGCCAATCGCGAAAGGACGGCAGCGGGAACGACAGCACCGACTGAATCTTCTCGCAATTGAAAGAAAGGTCCGGCGGACGAGCTGGCCCGACATAGTCACACAGGGAGCCTGGAACCATCTTGGCGTCAAGCTCAGGCCAATGCCGAGCCAGCAATTGTCCGATCTCCAAACGGGAGAACGCTTCCGCCCCTGCGAGATGGTAGAGTCCCGCCTGTCCCTTCTGCATCAGCTCCCACACGGCACGGGTCGTGGCTGAGACCGGGATCGGACAGCGCACCTCGTCGGTGAACAAGGTCAGAGTTTGACCGGCTTCCCATGCCTGCCTCGTTTCTTCAACGAAACTCCGGTCACCTGTCGGGGATCGGCCGGCAGTCAGCGAGGTTCTGATCACCGTATGCTTTGGGTTGGCCAGCACCACGCGCTCGGCCGCGGCCTTGGTCTCCGCGTACACGTTCAGTGGGTTGACCGGATCGGTTTCGACGTAGTGTCCCTTCTTCCCGTCGAAGACGAGATCCGTGGAGAAGAACACGAAGGGGATCTCACGAGCGAGCTCGGCCAAGTGGGTAGTGACCTCGATGTTGAGTCGATGGGCCAGGGCGGGATCGCGTTCACAGTGGGCGGGCCGGGTCAGCCCCGCACAGTGAATCACGAGTTGGGGCTTACGGTGGTGCCAGAACGCACGCACCTGATCGATCTGCGTGAGATCGATGTCGTCACGCGTGACGCCCCGGACCTCCCACTCGGGTGCCCATCGGGACGCGTCGACCACGAGTGCGTGCCCGATGAGCCCTGCGGCTCCGGTGACGAGGACGAGCGGTCTGAAAGTGGTCGGTCGGTCTGGCATCATGCGTGTGTCTTGAGAACCCTACAGGATGGGTCTGTGCGAATCATGAAAGCCGTCATGCGATCACCTGAGGGATTACACGAGAGCGGTGTCCTCGATGGGCACTTCGGCAGCAGCAGGCACAGAGCAGCAAGGTAAAGTCGGATCCTGCCTTGTGGATCGCCAACGCAAGTAGCTGAGGGTTCTGTGCACATAACAAAATGTGCCCCAAATCCACTGCGGATCACTCCGCAATCTCGTCGCTCGAGAGATAGCCTGTCAGAAAGAATTTCTTGTCATAGTGCGAGACATACCAGAAGCTTCCTACGCCGTCCAGGGCATCAACCATACAGTCAACGCACACTTTTATGACACCAGGTGGCACGTGGGTCTTGACCGAACTATTGGCTGTTGCCTTCTCATAAATTGGTGCGCCCTCACGCTTCAGCTTCACGAAATACTTCTGAGGCTCTGCCCAACGTGTGGCTGCATCCTTCTGATCGGCTGATGCCAGCATCGTAATAGTCGTATCTAGTACATACTCAGCACGCTCCCGCAGCCCTTCTTTATCCAGTATCGCAAAGTCGCGCTTATGCACCCATGGTGAGTCCTTATTGGAGCGGTAAACCTTTGGAGTAAGCCGCCAGACATTCCAAAACGAAACGGTATCGATTCCCTTGCGCATGAGGTCCATGTCGAGCTCGGAATGGTCCAACACAATGTAATCGGTCGGATCACGAATGTTCTTGTCGATGTATTCCTTGTTGCGCGCGTAATAGGGAACCTTTCGCATAATCAGCTCAAGCGCAAAGAAATTCTTGTGTTCCTTGGCAAATGGCGCAACGTCATAGTCATGCTCGATTCGAACGAAGATTGCTTTTCGGCAGTTGAATAGGCAGGTTTCGAACTCCCCATTAGCAAAAGCCTGTTCCGCTTCTCGGACCAGCTCCTTCGCCTCTCCATCTCCCAACAGATCGATGAGGCTGATGCCCGCGAATGTGACTCCAAGAAGTGCGCTCGCGACCTCATCGTAGAACTCGCGCACGGTTATTAGCAGTCCGCTCACCTCAGATTGTGCAGGTGCAAGCCCGTAATGCTTGGAATTGACTCGCAGCTTATTCAACGCGAGGAGTCGCGCTCTGAATGGGAGCGATTTCGGCGTGATTTTAGAATTAATTAGATCAATGTATTGTTCAAAGCCCGTCTTGCTTTGAATCTGTGCATTCACATGTTCTGCTACTGCCAGCAAAAATGCTTCCACGGAGTCTTGAAGAAGGTTCACACCAATTGCGAGACTCAGCTCGTTCGCAGAGTTCAGATTCTCCCGTGCCAAGTCGAGCAACCTGCGGGCCAGCAGTAGCTTGTGAATGATGCTCTTTTGCATTCAGGTTGTGCGTAAGCTATTGATCATGTTGCGGCCTACCCGTGTAGTGTAGCACGAGAACCTCAGCACTTAGCTGAGGTGCAAGCCTTGTTGCAAATCCAACACTTGCTCAAGATCTCGTACTGCTCTACCTAGGCAACGTCTAGGGTCTGCTCTCGTAGGGACACAGCGAAAGCTTAACGCGCGTCGGACATGAAGTGGACGTTCGTGTCATTCCTTCCGCTGTCTACTCGATGGCGTGCTATTCTAGGAAGACGAACAGTAGGGGGATAATCTTGGATTGAGCATGGCTCAGGAACGAAGATTTAGTCTTGCTCCCCTCTCAACCGACGCCACGCCATCCGGTCGCATTTCCCCAACGCTGTCCCTAGCTAGGCTGTCTCTCTGCGTGATTCGGTGTTGAGGGCTTCGGTCACGGCTACGCGAAGAGTGGCGGCATGGGGCGGCCACGGATTCTGAACGCTGGGTACACCACTCTGAACATGGCAGGCGACCATTTTCTGTGGCGCAGCCTGTACCGTGGGTGGCGAGAGAGACCCTTGGGGGGGTCTCTCTCGCCTTGATCCTGATGGGTGACTGGTGCGACTTCGTCGACTCAGAAAAACCTTACGCCAAAATACAAGCCAGGCATCACGTTCGTGTGAAAATCGACTTCTCGCCCTGCGACACGGACGTCTCTTCCGAGCGAAGTGATGTTGAGCATAAAGTCGGCCGTAACGGACACCCGTTCGGTCACCGCATGATCGATTCCGACGCCGAGGGGAATCAAGAACGAGCTGAAGGTATCACCAAAGCCAATCTCAGGTTCCCGTACGCCGGCACGCACGAAGCCGATTCCGCCTTGCAAGACCAGCTTGGTCTGATTGTTCATGCCGGGAATGGCCCACCAATACTTGCCCTGGACCGTGAGCCCAAAGAGAAAATCGTCGCCCGCGCCCGCATACTGGGCTAAGGGACCAATGGAGATGTCCTCCGCTATGAAATAGTCCAGGTGCCCATTGAGGGCGAATTCCACCCCGTCAGGCGTGCCTCCTAAGAAGCCGACCCCAGTCCCACCAGACCACCGTCCCGGCCCAGCTGTGGGATCCTGGGCGGACACCACTCCGGTAGGCGTCACGATGAGCACGGTGAGTAACAACAGAAGAACCACTGGTCGACGCGAAAGAAATAGGTGTGTCATGCTGGTCTCCCTCCATGATGGCCGAACGAGTCTGTCTCATCAATGGTCGATCCTTGAATGAACCTTGGTGCACCTTCTCATACCTGGCCCGGCAGGTTTTCCTGGTCATAACAGGGTTCCTTTATCTTAAACAAGGGTTTTGAACGAGACGTCGATAATTCGGTCGGATTGTTCCAGGGTGTGGAAGAAGTGCGACGAGAGGATGGAGGCCTCGACGGCGTGGATGGAGAGCTGCGTACTGGCGCGGACAAAGGGGCGACAGCTTAGCAGAGAGAGCGGATCCCTAGCAGCGCTACCATTCCCGTATTAAAACCGCGAAAACCACCCCCTGCCCCTGCGATTGAGGGTGTTCTCACATTTCGCCAACTGGGCACGGTAGCGAGCCGCGTTACGGGCGACCTTGTTGGCCACGGCCATCAGCCAGCGTTTCCTTTTGTAGGTTTGACGCTGATATCCTCCGTGACCTTCGTGATAGGCCAGATACTGGTTGCGCGCATCCCATTTGCTGATACCCAGAGTCTTATGGCTCACATTGCCGTACCAGCCAATAAAATCCACGACATCGGCAAAATTATCACGGTGTGCACGCCACTTCCCCGTCTTCCTCTTGTACCATTTCCAGGTGCCCTTCATGACCTGCGCATAGCCATAGGCTGACGACTGACGGCCCCATGGTATAAATCCGAGAAGATAATCTTTGGGGGCTTTCGCGTTGTACCGAAAGCGCGATTCCTGATGAATGATGGCCAGCTGCACGTGGACGGGAACGCCCCATCTCTTATAGCTAGACGTGGTGTCGCGATACCAATCGCCTTTGTCGTAGAAGATGGCGCAGGAGTTCGTGATGTTGCGCGGGGGAGTAGTGGCGCAGGCGGTGAGCCACAGGGCGCCTGTGACGGCAAAGAGGGAAGCCAGGGATGGTATGTGTCGGTAGAGTATAGGAATTACACTCCTCCATGCGGCGAATTATTCCAGTGCTGTCGTATCGGTATGGACTTGTATCGTGGCCACGGAGTCATTTGAATTACCCTGCGAACTGCGCGTTATCGTGTCTGCCGGCGCCTGGATACGATCAAGTGCAGCCAACAGAGGCTCAACTTGCGTTATGAAGTCTTTCATCGCTTTCGCCGGGATGTTATTGGACTTGGGCACTTTTACAGTCAGCGGATTACGATGAACTCCATTGACGCGAAATTCATAGTGAAGATGGGGACCAGTGGCGAGACCAGTCATGCCGACATAGCCGATAATCTGACCCTGTTTGACACGTTGTCCAGTTCTCAACCCTCTTCTGTAACTGGACAGGTGTGCATAGACCGTATCATATCGACGACCGTGTTTAAGAATGATGGCCTTCCCCAAACCGCCTTTTCTCCCTAGATACGAGACGACACCATCTCCTGTCGCCTTCACCGGGGTTCTGTTGGGCGCAACATAATCCACCCCGCGATGGGCGCGGAGTCTGTTGAGGATGGGATGCTTACGCTTCAGGGTGAATCTGGAGCTGATACGGGTGAACTTCACAGGGGTGCGCAAAAATGCTTTGCGCATGCTGCGACCGGTATCGGAATAATATTCCGCGTGGCCGTCTTCATGAGTAAATCGTACGGCACGATAGCTGGTTCCCTGGTTGACAAATTCTGCGGCAGTGATCGGTCCTTCGCGTACTTTTACGCCATTCTTGAAATGCTCTTCATAAATCATGGAAAAGCGATCGCCGCTTCTGATATCCAGGGCAAAATCAATATCCCAAGCGTAAATGGCTGCAAGCTGCATGATTAGATTTTCTGAGAGGCCTGCAGCGACACCGGACAGGAATAAAGAATCAGTGATCGTGACATTGGCGTGTTTGGTGCGAGCCTCAAGTTCTTCGGTGATTCTCGTGGCCTGAATGCCATCATCCTTTTTGACGACGTGCAGGGTTGTGACCAGGTCCACCGGGTATTTCAGTGCCACGAACTGATGGTCGACTACCTGAAACCCAACTCTCTGACCTGGCTTCAGGCGCTTTAATACTGATGTTTCTTTTCCCAGGGTCATGACTCTGTGCAGATCCTGCGGACTCAGATGGAGGCGCTTGAAAATGCGGGCAAGACTGTCTCCCTTAGTGACCGTTATTTCCTGCCAGTCCAGGCCATTCAATATTTCAGCGGGATGTTCTGATAGGGGTGTTGTGTTGGGTGTGTCAATCTCTGCTGGTTCGTAGATTCCGTCTTTCGGCAGGTCGAGAGTGTCGGCAATTGGAATGACATTCGCCTGTAGTGATCCATTGGATCCGTCATAGTGAGAGACATATGTCAGGGCTGCCGTTACGTCTTGTGCAAGTGAGGGGCTCTCCATGCCCAACAACGACCCTGGAAAAACGAGGAGACCAACAAGGATTGATAATCGTGCAAGACCAGCCGGGAGAGGATGATCCGGTGCTTGCCCGCTTTCCACCGTATGATATTTCTCTGTAGGAACTCTGCGAGTCATCATAGGCCGATAATTTTTGCTAACAGTATCTCTTGCTTAGGAGTCAGTCAACACATTCTGCCCTTCAGTAGGTCTTCCCCGTGGTGACTATTCGACGGCGTGCCCTTCCAAGAAGACGGCTTGTTCTAGGGTACGGAAGAACTGCTGATAAGGGACAGGGTCTTCCACAGCGCGGAGGTAGAACTGCGCGCTGGCGCGGACGACGAGCTGCGATTCGTTGCGGTCGCGGATGGTGACGGTCAGCCGCACCAGGTCGCTGCGGTGATAGAAGGGGCCCCACGCACGGTAGTTTCTGGTGAGAAACAAGAGCGTGTCGGGACGGTACAGGATGTAGGACGGATCGAGAAATGTGGGTCGCTCGAGGTCAACGTATTTCTTGGCGGATACGATCCCGAGTTCCTCATCGAGCACCTCGATCTTGCAGTTCAGATCCTGCAAGGTCATGACGATCGCCTGGAGCAGCTTGTGCCGGTCTTTGGTGTCGAACACACGTGTCTGCGCGGATCGGACCTTGACCTGGCTCTCCTCGGACAACCAGATCTGTGTCCGTGCGTTCGATTGATTGTCGTGCCGCATTTCGTAGGGTGTGCAGGCCGTGAGCAGTACGGCTCCGAGGAGCGCGGTCGGCATCAGCCATCGTGATGGTGTCCGCGAACTCAGCGGTCGTTCGACGATCATGACGAGGGTGTCGACTCCTGAGAAATAAACAGGGCTCGTTGCAGCGCGGCGAAGAAGTTCTGATACACCTTCGGGTCGTCGATGGGTTTGTTGTTATAAATGGCGTTGGCACGAAAGCTCGTCTTTCCAGCCGTTTCCTGCCTCACGGTCACAGTGATCGTGACGACGTCGTAATAGTTCGGTTCCGCGAATCGTGCCGCGGTCACGAGACCGAGGCCTTCGTTGGCCCGTTCGATGATGAAACCCAGGTCCTGCAGGGAGGCGATGACGCCCCGAATGGCGGCATTCCGGTCCGTGAGGTCAAAACTCCTGGTTTGGAGGCTCCGGATCTTCATCTGCGCCTCGGTCGGGGCCAACAAGTCCGGCTTCACCTCCGGGGCGGCGCAACCCTGCAGAGAAAGAATTCCAGAGAGCAGAAGACCGGCGCCGATCAATGTGATATGCATCGTGAGTGTATTCATGCCATGTCCTCAGATTCGATGGGCCTCTAGGAAGACGGCCTTGGAAAGTTTGGCAAAAAATTGCTGGTAGATTTCCGGGTCCCGGATCATTTCCATATATTGCTCACCAGGCGGGATGTATTGATTGTCCACTTGCCCGTCCCCCTTCCACACGACCCGATAGAATATGATGCGGACTTCCTGGCGGGTGGCTTCGGGATTGAGCGGACGGGCGACGAGAGATGCGGCGATCTTCTGATGGAGGTCCACCGGCTGCATGACCTTTCCAAGGGAGAGAAGCAACACCAGAACTTGTGTGACATACTGACCATACTCGCGAGCGCTGCGCTCTTTGGTGGCTCGTAGGAAGCCGACGTCCCGCTGACTTTCTTCGACTTGAAAGCCTAAATCCTGGAGGACGGCGGCCGAGGCTGAGAGGAGTTCCCGTTCATTCGGTGTTTCGAACATCCGGGTCTGCATCGCCCGGTTTTTGGGGATGTCCGGCGTGAGTGCGAAGAGCTCGGCCGGCTCAGTATGGGCGACGCAGCCGCTCAGGAACGCCAGGGCCAGGATTGCCGCAACCGGTGCGCTCGTTCCAACGATGGAGCAGACCCGTCTCACCGGCGGATCAGAACTGGGTAGAGTTGTAGGCAAAGTCCCGGACCTTCTTCTCTTCGTCAAACTTGATGATGATGGTGAGGGTCCGTTGGCGCTGCGAGCTCGAACTGTCTCGTGAAGTGGCACCGAGAATGATGATGCTGGCGAAGGATGAACTGGCGGTGTCCACGCGGTCGGTCGAGACCTTGTCGTAGATCCAGACCTCGCGCCGCTTTTCGTCCGTCGTCACGATATTGGGGCTCCCCAGGAGTTCAGCCACCTGGGAAGCAGCCATCCCGACCTTGATCTCTCCCTGTACCTTGCCGACGGTGAGACGATCTTCCTTGATCTCGGCCTTGTTTCCACCACAGCCCGCGGCGGCAACGAGCAGACACAGGCTTAGGATGCTCCAGATCGATTTCATCGTGGGGTTCCCCTTTCTCTTGTCTCGGTGTGACGTGAAGCCATGGTTGATGACAGGCTACTGTTCCTCTGGGAGTGTGTCAACTTTACAGAAGAAAATGTGCCCTTCACTCTCCGTGATCGGGTACAGTACACTCCGTTCATTATGCCGCCAACCCTTCTGCTCAGCTGCGAGTCGCTCGAGAAGAGTTACGGAGTCAAACCGCTATTCACCGGTCTGTCAATTGGACTGTCCGAGGGCGATCATGTCGGGTTGATCGGCCCCAACGGCTCCGGGAAATCCACGTTGCTGAAGATCTTGGCAGGCCTTGAAGAGCCTGATAGCGGGACGCGGTCTGTCAGGCGTCACGTTCGCATCGGCTATGTTCCGCAAGAGCCGTCGTTCGCCGAGCAGCACTCGGTCGAAGACGCACTGGCTCAGGTGCTGCTTGATGAAGGTCTTGATCCGCATGAGCAGGGCAGCCGGCTAGCCAAAGCGCTGAGCCTCGGCGGATTTGTCCGCTCCGATCAAGCCCTCTCGACGTTATCTGGAGGGTGGAGAAAGCGATTGGCGATCGCGCGGTCGCTGATGCTGGAACCGGACGTGTTGCTCATGGACGAGCCGACGAATCATCTGGATATCGAGGGTATCCTCTGGATCGAGGGCCTGCTGAAGTCCGAACCCCATGCCTTCATCGTGATCAGCCATGACCGGCGGTTCTTGGAGTCGGTGACCACGCGGATCTGGGAATTGAATCGACGGTATGCCAACGGTGTCTTTCAGGCGAACGGTCGATATAGCGAGTTTCTCGAGCAGCGGGAGGCGGCCTTACAGGCCCAGGCCGATTATCAGGCATCGTTGGCGAATCGGGTGCGACGTGAGGTGGAATGGCTCAGGCGAGGGCCCAAGGCACGCACGACGAAAGCCAAGGCCCGGATCGATAAAGCAGGTCGGTTGATCGACGAGCTTCACGATATGGAGTCGCGACAACCAGCGGCATCTGCCGGGATCGATTTCACGGCTTCCGGACGAAAGTCGAAACAATTGTTGGTTGTGAAAGGGCTTGAGAAGTCGCTCGGCGGTCAGCCGATCGTCTCCGATCTCGACCTCCTCCTTGGGCCAGGTGAACGGATCGGCCTGCTCGGGCCTAACGGCAGCGGAAAAACGACCGTGCTGAAACTCTTGGCCGGTACGTTGGAGCCGGATCGCGGCGCCATCACGCGTGCCGATCGGCTGCGAGTGGTGACCTTCGAGCAACACCGAGAATCATTGAACCAACAAGCGACGTTGCGCCGCGCTCTTGCCCCGGCCGGTGGCGATGCCGTCGTCTATCAGGATCGGTCGATCCATCTCGTTTCATGGGCCAAGCGGTTTCTCTTTGCGCCTGAGCAACTGGATCTACCCGTGTCGCGCCTCTCCGGTGGAGAACAGGCACGGTTGCTGATCGCTCGGTTGATGCTGGAACCGGCCGATCTTCTGGTCCTCGACGAGCCCACGAACGATTTGGATATTCCGACGCTCGATGTGCTGGAGGACAGCTTGCTGGAGTTTACCGGCGCGCTCGTGCTGGTGACGCACGACCGGTGGCTGTTGGACCGCGTCTCCACCAGACTCCTCGCGTTGGATGGGATGGGCCGGGCCGAGTGGTTTGCTGATTATGCTCAATGGGAGGCGGCGCAAGTCAGAAAAGCTTCGCCGGAAAGCCGACCACAGTTGCCTCGAGACCGAGCCACAAAGCCGAGTTCGAGTAAACGGAAAGGCTTCTCATACAACGAGCAGAAGGAATGGGACCAGATTGAAGCCAAGATTCTTGCGTCGGAGGAGATTGCCGCGGCTTGTCAAACGGCGGTGAACGATCCGGCGATCGTCTCATCCGCCGACGTACTTCAGGAGCGATATGCCGCGTTGCACGCTGCGCAGGCCGAGGTGGAGCGGTTGTATGCGCGATGGGCGGAGTTGGATGAGAAGCGAACGCAATCGATCAGCGGCGTGCACCAGTAGCCGGCGATGGCGGAGCAGGTGTCCTTGTTTTTCGAGACCGCCCACTATTTTTGCACTCCGAGGTCTTGGTATTCTAGGTGTCGTTGTCCGTCTCCTCTCGAGGCGGTCCCCGGTGGTCGGTGAGTGAAAAAGGAGGCTGCCATGGTTTTCACGTCCAGACACCATTTCGCGGCGATGATGGGG
The DNA here is from genome assembly GCA_965223625.1 of Nitrospira sp. GTDB lineage: Bacteria > Nitrospirota > Nitrospiria > Nitrospirales > Nitrospiraceae > Nitrospira_D. The sequence goes on along the minus strand of OZ245008.1, from coordinate 3,113,872 downwards.
GTGATCCTATCGCTGACGAGTTGTGCCGATACCGAGTTTGTCATGCGCCCGCCCGCGCCGGAGAAACTTCCGTCGGCAGAGGTGCCGTCTCCTCAGATACAGGTAACGGAGTCCGTCGTTAACGTACCGATTCAGCTGGACCTGTCGGACTTTCTCCATGCCGCAAACGATCCGAACGTGATCGCGAAGAAGTTTGATCATTGGGGGAGCTTTATCAAGCACCCGAAAAGCGGAGAGTACAAATACTATGCGGAGCGGGATGACTTTGCGATACAGTCCTCCGGTTCTCGCCAAGCCGATGGCGTGGAGCCAGTCGTGTCGAACCAAGATCTCTCGCTCCGAAATTGGTGGAAAGGTGTCGAGCTATCCGGATCATCCCTCCTCGTGAGCGCACCCCTTCGCTATAAGATCGGCTTACGCCCGCAGGGACAGTGTGGCGACGGTCCTGATTGGCCAAGACGCGCCGCACTCACCGGAAACATCGCCCTAGCGATGACTCCGCAGTATGATGTGGCGGCCTCGGTGCGCGGGGTCACAGTCAATCCCCTTACCCCGTGTCAGTTGTCCACGGCAGATCTGGACGTACAGGGGGCGGTCAACGCCAAGCTCTCAGATCAGGTCGCCGGTGGACTCAAACGTGCCGTCTCGCATCTCAACACTTTGACTGTCAAAACTCATGCGGAGGATGTCTGGAGCGCGCTACGCAATCCGATCCAATTGAAAGAAGACGCCTGGCTCCTGCTCAACCTCGACAAAGTGGGGCATCGCGGATTTTCAAAAGATGGCCACATCCTCACTGATACCCTTGAGATCACCGCGCATCCGGTGATCGTCCGCGGCGCCGAACCATTTGCCACGCCCGCCGTCCTTCCCCGGCTCGAGACGGAGCCCTCGTCGACAGATTTTCAAGGCGTGGCCGATGTAAGGGGAAACTATTCGGAGAGTCGACCAGGTTCAGGAAAGTTTCGTGTCCTAGCCGATGCCCAGATTGACTACGGCACACTCTCCAAGATGGTTGCGGATCGGCTCCGAGGGAAGCGCATCGTCCATAAACGGTACTTTATTCGAGTGACCGGCGCAGCAGTTTCTGGCCTCGGTGCCAATCAAGTGCTGCTGCGCGTTGATTTTGTGGGAGACGCGTACGGCCATCTGTATATGATCGGAAAGCCGGAGATCAATGCCATGACACAGACGATTCACCTTAGTGGCCTCCGCTATGATCTCAAGACCGCGCATCTGCTCCAGGCTGGAGCCCCCGATTGGCTCTACCATGCGCCGCTCCGCGAGGTGATTACTCCCGAAATCATGTTCGGAGCGAGACCAATGATCGACCAGTTGCGCGACCTTCTGCAGACCGGCCTCAATCGAACGCTGAGTCTGACTGTTTCGATCCAGGGGACCGTTACGTCGATGTCGGGCATTGCCGTGTTCGCTGATGCGGATGCGCTCCATGTTCGCGCGGTGAGTGATGGAACGCTCGCGGTGACTGTCAACAACAAGCCCTAGGTCGTCAACCGAGAGTCCTCCTGGTTTTTCCGCTTCACTCTCAAAGAGACTTCTACTACAGTTCTGCCCGATGCCAGCCGATAGAGAAGTCGGGAACCCGTCTCTATCCAAGCACAACCGGGAGAAGCGTTCACCATGCCATCGGCACACGAACTGGTCGAATCCTGTACCACTGTCTTTACGCTGCCTGAGATCTACTTCCGTGTGCGGGATGTGGTGGAAGACCCCAATTCGACCATGGATGACCTTGCGAATGCCCTCAAACTGGACCCGGCAATTTCGGCGCGGCTCCTTTGTATCGTGAATAGCCCACTTTATGGGTTTCCCAAACAGATCGATACCGTCACGCACGCCGTCAACCTCCTTGGCACACAGGCGGTCAGCGACCTCGTCACCTCGACCACCATCGGTCGAACGTTTGCCGGGATGCCGGTTCAGCTCATGGACGTCTCCAGATTCTGGCGCAAAAGTGTGTTCTGTGCCCTGCTCGCAGGAAAGATCGCCAAGTCCTGCGGGATCGACGATGCTGAACGTTTCTTCATCGAAGGCCTGTTGCGCGACATCGGCCACTTCGTCCTGTATCAGACCGTTCCGCAGCGCGCTCAGTCTGCGCTCATCGAGGCGGATTACCTCGATAGTTCACTGGCAGAGGTGGAGCAATCCAACATCGGCTGCGATTTCGCTGAAGTGGGTGCCGAGCTCATTCGCTCTTGGGGGATGCCTGTGCAGATTGAGCAGGCCGTCCGTTACCACCTGAGCCCAAGCGAGGCCGGTGACTGTGCCCTCCATGCCTCCATCGTTCATCTGGCCGGCATCGTCGTAGATCACGAGGAGCTTGACCCGAATCGTCGCCGTGAGGTCATGCCGTTCGATTCCTTCGCCATTAGGACCACGCAGTTTGCGCCGGCGAATTTGCCAGCGCTACTCATCGAAACCCATACCCATCTGCAAGATATGCTTGCGTTGATCCACCCCTCTGCCATGGCGGCATAGTCATTCTGGCCATACTCGCGTGTGGGACCATATCCGACTTCCTTTGAATGCAAGGATTATCTCTCTCTTGTGCTGCCGAGCACGGTTGCCGAATAACGATCCGACTCTTGCAGGATATGGCTGATCGGCTACACTGAAGGGGGAGAAAGACCTGGCCATTTTATTCGGTGCCACCACACAACGGTTCCAGTCTTCGTGCCTGTTTGATGAAAGGGTGGGCGCCTGTCTTTCGACCGATAACTGAGAGGATTCTGCACCATGCCATTGGCAAGCGAACTGGTTGAATCCTGTACCTCTGTCTTCACCTTGCCGGAGTTGCACGCTCATGTACGGGATGTGGTGGATAATTCCGATGCGACCACAGAGGATTTTGCGAATGTCCTCAGGCTGGATCCGGCTATCTCGGCACGGCTGCTCCGTATTGCCAACGGTCCTCTGCATGGGGCTTCCAAAGAGATCGACACCATCACCGGCGCGGTCAACCTGATCGGTGTGCAGGCCGTGAAGGACCTCGTTACGGAGACGACCGTCGGTCAGACTTTCTCCGGCATGCTACCTCAATTCATGGATGCAGCCAGATTCTGGCGCAAGAGCCTCTTTTGTGCCTTGGTTGCTGAAAGGATGGCAACGTCGTGTGGCGTCGACAACGGCGAGCGCTGTTTCGTCGTAGGTCTCCTGCGGGACATCGGCCACTTCGTGCTCTACCAAACCGTTCCACAGCGGGCACAGTCTGCGCTGATCGAAGCCGGGTATCTCGAAGCCTCGCTGGCCGAGGTGGAACAGTCCAATATCGGCTGCGACTTCGCCGAAGTCGGCGCTGAACTCATCCGATCTTGGGAGATGCCTGTGCACATTGAACAGGCCGTTCGCTGTCAACTGAGTCCGAAGGATGCCGGCGAATACGCTCTCCTTGCGTCCATCGTTCATTTGGCCGGCGTGGTCGCCGACCATGAAGAACTTGAGCCAAGCCGGCGTCCGGCCACTTTGCCGTTCAGCCCGCAGGCGATCACCGCTACGGGGTTTCTCCTCACCAACCTGCCCGCATTGTTGGCCGATGCCCAGGCACAGATGCGCGACATTCTTGCGCGTGTCTGCCCGCAGGCCATGGCGGCGTAGTTCAACCGACCATCGCCTGAGACCAGGGAGCGGTTGGCAATAAATCAATGGGCCTGCCTGCACTGAATTGATGAGTTAACCAGGTAGCTTGTCCAACCGCCAGATATGTTCCGTCGCCGGGCATTTCCCCTTGAGGCCACCAGGGACATCTATTCTGGCGAGGGGTGCCAGGGTGTAGTAGTCGCTGTAGTGGCGATGGAGTTCATCGGGAGTGACGGAGAAGGGGGGGCCTGGCGCCATAGCTTGGTCGTACTCGTAGCCGATGACGAGTTGAGGGGCCAACGCCGTGAGGGACTTGAGATGCGCCGTGTACTGCATCCGCATGGCTTCCGGCAGCGCGACCAGGGCGGCCCGGTCATAGACCGCATCGACAGGGCCCAGGATCTCGCGCGACAGGTCGAAAAGATCGCCCACGAAAATTTGCATCTTCTCCCCGCGAAAGAGTTTGTGCTTTCCGATCGCTGAGAGGCTCGGTTCTATCCCCAGTTCGGCAAAGAGCTGCGTCACGGCCAGTTCGCTGAGTTCTGCTCCAGCCACCGTATACCCTCGAGATAGAAGCCAGCCGAGGTCGAGTGACTTCCCGCAGAGTGGGACAAAGACGCGTCGGCCCGAAGGCAGATTCAGCGAAGGGAAGTGGGCGATCAGCAGCGGGTTGACTGTAGGCTCATGCCAGCCAGTTTGGTTCGTCTGCCATCGATTGTGCCAAAAGCTTGCTTCCATGCATGTCCCTCAGTGAATAGACAGTCATGTGGCCTGGATGTCGTTGGGGCTGCAACGGCTGCAGGGTGTGAATTATAAATCATCCGGTGTGAGACCAGTTACCTTTGATAGGCGAGCCAGCATGCGTGGACCAATTTCCTCGCGGTCGTGAAAGGCGAAGATTACATCGGACCAGCCACTTCGCTGGAGCACTCGATGGGAGCCGGTAGTCCGTTTGATGTGCCAGCCGATGCGAAGAAGTGTGGAGAGTACGCGAGAGGCCTGGGTCGAAGGTCATTGGCTCATGCGGCGATGAAGGAGACGTTCAGCAGTTCCTCAGGCACAGCTTCCTGGTGTTCGAGGCGGTCGGCCATCGCGCGCAAAGCCAGGGCCTGAACAGCGGCCAGTGCTGCGGCTTTGGTTTCCCCATAGGCCATCACGCCCGGCAAGGCAGGCACTTCGCCGATCCACCGGCCGTCCGCTTCCTGTTCCAGTTCGATCTTCAGTTGCGTCATTTTGGCCATGAAGAGCCTCTCAGCAGAATAACTGGCATCAGGCTAAGCCTCCATAGATGGAAAATCAAGCAGTCATTGGATCAGTGTCAACCCAATTTAGAAATGTCCGCCGATTTTCCCCAAAGTAGAAATGTCCGGTTTATGTGATGCCCTGCCTGCCACGAGTTCTCGAGGAGGCAGTAGCCGTTTTTGCCACGGATGCGTGCTCGCCTGTTTAACCAGCCGATGTTGGCGAGGAACCGTCCGTGGCGCTGCCGCACGCACTGGACGTGCGGCGATCGGGTGATAGTCGAGCACGTGGCCCCGATGTGTCATCCGGAGTGTCCCATTCAACCGCTCTTCCATCACTACCTGCGTTGCGCGCACATTGGTGTGAACCTGATAGAGATGTCCGTTGTGGGCTACGGTCCAATCACGCCGCAGGACTCGCTTCGTCTTGATGCACAGGATGCGACTCAGTTCTCCGTGGGCCGGGCACGGCCGATGCACATCAGCCCGCCGGGCGGGCGGCACCGTAAACCGCCGGTTGTAGCGCGGCAGATACCCCTCCAGGAATTGATTCGCCGCCTCGATGGTCGCTACCTGGGCCAAGCGCATCTCTTCGATCAGTCGATCTTGAAACGTCTGAAACAGCCGTTCCACTCGCCCCTTGGCCTGTGGGGAGTGGGCCGCGATCAGCTCCACCCCCAACTCGCGCAACGCCCGGCCAAACTGACTCGCCGGCTCCACCCCAGCAAGCTCCTCGTCGGTTGTGTGCTTGTCGGCGTAGAGCGCCAGCGGCATGCCATAGCGCCGCACATAGCGTCGGAAGCTGTCCATGGCCGGAATCGTCCCTTCATAGGGATAGAACCGGGCGAAGACGCGACTGCTGGCATCGTCGATATAAGCCAGCACGACGCAGGCCGGGCCGCGGCCTTCGAACCAGTCATGGTGCGACCCATCGAGCTGCACCAACTCGCCGACGTGGGCCTTCCGGGCTCGCCACGCGCGATGCGGCCGCTTGCGGCGTCGGAAGTGCGTCACGCCCTTGGCATGCAGCCAGCCCCGCAGGGTTTCGTCGCTGACGGAGAGCCCATGCCGCTCGGCCAATTTCTCCGCCGCCAACGTCGGCCCAAAGTCTCCGTAGCGAGTCTCATACAGCCGCAGCATCTTCGCCTTGGCCGGCTCCGCAATGCGCCGATTCGAGGGCTTTCCCCGTCCCCGATGGACAAGTCCCTGGTCGCCCTCCTCCTTCACCCGCCCAAGAAGGCGTCGGATCTGACGATCCGTCAGCCGCAACATCGTGCCCGCTTCCACCTGCGTCAGCGTCTTCTCCATGACCTGGCGGATGACATGCACCCGTCGCAATTCCTTCCCACTCATCATGATCCGGTCCTCTCCGACCATCCCGACCTCCGGGTGAGGGTCGGTAGTCTATCCATGAAGAGGACATTTCTACTATGGGGAAACCGGACATTATCATTGTGGGATTACAGCAGTCATTGGATCAGCCACGCGCTGCGAGAAATAAGTCAATACGCATGTCAGACCCCAGATGATCGCTCGCGCACCAATGCCAAGCGCGATACCGCGATTGGGCAGGCGGTCTATCGGTACGAGTACAACCAGCGAGAGGTTGCGGATTGGTTAGGTCTGCATTACGCTACCGTCAGCCGAATCGCAAATAAGCCTTGATACAAGAATCAAGACTTGACCACAGGCCTTTGTCCCGTTTCAGCAGCTTTTGAGGTTCCTTTAGAAGCATGCTTTGCATGGGGCAATTACTGAAGATTCGCCTTCACGTCGATAGAAGGTCCTCCTATGGCACCTGGTGGGCTATGCTCGGGCAATGACATCCGAACAGTTTTGCCTGGAGCAATAGATGCTTGAATGTAATGATCTATGCCTCCGAGCGGATCTCCACAGTTATTCTTGTATCTCACTCTTACTCCGAAATCTTCAACAATTTGATTGCCAGTATTTTCAAGCACGATGGTTAGCTCTCTCATTTGGTCATTGAGAGATGTAAAGGACTTTCCCTTTAGCAAAAGCAAATCATGTTTTTGTGGAGTGAGCTCTTTGGTTTTCGGTGTCGGTGTAGGTGGGGGCGAACATTCTTCTGTATCTCTGGGCCTAATAATTGCCTGTGCAGTCACTCTCGGATTACCATCCTCACCTGCCGGACTATACTCAGGCAATGACAGTTGCATAGTTTGACCTGGGTCTACCGAAGCACGAACAAAATGCGTCCTGCGGTCAAGCGGCTTTCCAGCGTTGTTTATATACCGCACATCTATGCTCATGTATTCAGCGCGTTGATTGCCCGTGTTTTTTACGGTAACGATAAGCTTGAACATCCCAAAATTATCGAGGATCTCTCTGGAGATTCTCTGGACAAAAATATACTGCGTTTTTACTGGACTCTGGAGCGTTGGCTCAGATTCTGACGCCACGATAGCTGATGTGCCGGCGTGTAGGTGCTCGGGTTTTTCCAATGCGGCAATAGGCAGAATAAAAAACATGATTAAAAAGGACATCGTAGCTGGTGAGCGTAGGATGTGGTTTTTCATTGTCTCACCTATTATGTCCCACTGTGCCTCGCATGAACCACGCATTCTTGAGGTGTCGAAGTTTCAGTGAGGGCCAAGAAATGTAAGGATATTATAGGAGTGTGAGTCTTGCGGTGCAAATTGTTGTGTCAACCTAGGACGTCTAATAGGGGCATTTCTTGACCTGACACCTGCAGGAAGGTAAGAGCGCTGGATGGTGTCTTGTGCATCACAGGCCCACACCGATCTCATGTGCACAGGCAGGCCTAGCACTATAGAGCGGGGTTAGACCTTGTATCGTGCATCGCGGGCTCGCCAGTCAGTTGTTCTTGCCTGGTTTGAAGTCTCTAGCTCCGTGAATGAATCCGAGTACATACACAGTACGGTCTTGAACTTCGTAGAATAATCGGTAATGTTTGACGAAGAGCTCACGTATCAATGGGTTCTGGTATTCAGGAACAATGCGTCCACGCTCTGAGAGTGTAGTGAGCGAGTCAGCTGTATTTAGGACTTCTTCAAGAAAGGTCATCGCAGAGAGGGGAGCGTCTTTAGCGATGTAAGCGACGATGTCGTCGAGTTCATTTCGTGCACTGGTTGTCCAGATTACTTCACGCCGTTCTTCAGCCACTTTGTCCGTAACTCTTGCTCGACCTGTTCGTGACTGACGGTTTTACCTTGTGCGACTTCCGCTCTGCCACGCTCGATCGTCTGCAGCACATAGAGATGGTACTGGATGTCATCAAGCGAGCAGTCGTCCGGCAGCTTCCTTACAAGGTCAAGAACCGCTTCTTTCGTGCTCATACAGGGTGCCTCACAGGTTCTACGAATTGTATGCCAGGTCCTGGGTGAATGCAATTTATGGTCGAGCTGATAATCATTGATAGGTTTGTACGATCCGGTCGAGGGAAGCGGTTTCATGATATTCCCGGCGTTTCTTCAGGGCGGCGAAGTCGTGGTCGATCGGATTCAGGTCAGGTGAGTAGGGTGGTAAAAAGAGGAGTGTGGCCCCGGTGCCCTGGATGAGCTGCGCTGTTGCTGGCGATTTGTGAAAGGCTGCGTTGTCCATGATGACCAGGTGCGCGCGAGTCAGACGTGGGCACAGCCGTGTCTGGAGCCAGGAGTTGAACACGTCGGCATCGCACGTGCCCTCGAAGAGAACGGGTTCAGCAAAATCCGGTCCGATACGCGCAGCGATGAGCGAGGTGCGCGGTCTGCGGTGCCCGGATGTCAGGCCATACACGCGCTGGCCCTTGGGGGCATACCCAGAGCGGCGAATCACGGAAGGTGTGAAACCACACTCATCGACATGCACAAGCTGCAGGCCGCGACGAATATACCGCTCACGAAGACGCAGAAACCTTCGTCGTTGCAAGGGGCTGCGTTCTTTGTAGCCGATCGTTTTTTTTCCGGGTCCATCCCATCTTGTGGAGCGCGTTCCAGATGCAATGCCGCGAGACGCCGAAGTGCCGGGCCGCTTCCGCCTGTGTCAGGTCGTCATGTGTAGCCACGTGACGCCGCAACGCCTCCCAATCCAGTTTATGGGCGGTTTTCGGACCAGGGCGCTGGTGTGTCAGCCCGCCGGGTTTGAGCCACCGGTACACACTCGCCTCGCCCACCTTGAACCGCCGAGCGGCCTCCGCCTTGCTGCCACCGCCCCGCACAAAACTCACCACCCGCCTACGCAAATCCGATGAACATCGCATGCCCTATTCTTTCAGAGAGAGATCATCTCTGTCTATCAGTAATTATGGGTTTAGCTATAAGCGGGAGCTCATGGCTATCGCCCGGTTGTCGGCCTCTCGATGGTAGAGCCGGTACGGCTGTCGTCATTCAACGAGCTTTCGTCTCTCAATCGAGGGCCTGATTGCGTCCGTTGATTGAGATCGGAGTCTTTGGGCTGCACGCGATGTCGTGGGAGCTGGCACCTTGTGGAGGCGGGATTGCAACGCCCGCGTTTGGTTTTCATCGGGAGCGGGGAGTCGCTCTGAATCGTACGACCTGTGCGCGGCTGGAGGGAGGATGGATCAGAACCTTGTGCCGAGACCACGGTGGCGAGGATGACGATGGAGGCCACCGCACTCCATTGAACCAAGATCGTTCTCATCGAGTCTAAGCCTAGCAGGTGCTAGGCGGGAGTCAATGAAAGTGAGTGATGAGGGCTGTCCGCGAACCTCAAATAGTAGGGGGCTTTAGGTCTTTGCGAAACCGGCGTGTTTCAGGTTGCGAGTTGTGAGGTTATAGGTTGATCCGGTAGTGCGTGCTCCGGCCGCCGCCGGTGGGGATGAAGATATGCTTCTCGGCCAGGTCTTGTAAATCGCGTGTAGCCGTGGCCTTCGATGCACCGGTGATGGTCATGTACTTCTTGGCGCTCATACCGCCTTCGAAGCCATCCGGTCCCTCCTCCAGCATACGGCGAAGGATCTGCATCTGCCGGTCGTTGAGCTGATCCCGAAATCGGTCGAAGAGTCGCGTCTTCTTCAAAGTAAAGTCGATCAGCTCTTCAGCCTGGGTCTGTGCCTCCAGCACGATGTTGACGAACCATATAATCCACGGGGTGACCTCGTTCGACTGCTGACCCTCTTTCAGCGCATTGTAATAGTCGTGCCGCTTGGCTTCCATGGCTCGAGAGAGACTGAGCAAGGCAGGCCATCCGAGTCCTTGGGATAACACTTTCTCAGACAAGGCTCTCCCGATACGGCCGTTGCCGTCTTCAAAGGGATGGATCGATTCAAAGTAGAGATGGGTGACCGCTGAGCGTACTGGTGCTTTCCGGATCTCCGCCTTCCCGCCAGGGGCGGTGTCGTTGAACCACCGGATGAACCGCGCCATTTCGTCCGGGATGCGCGACGATGATGGTGCTTCGAAATGCACTTGCTCGTGACCCACCGCGCCGGAGACGACCTGCATCGGTTCGGCATGGGTTCGCCATTGTCCGGCAGCCACGTGCCTGTGGCCACTCATGATCAACCGGTGCCATTCGAAGAGCGTCTCTTCCGACAGGGGATCGACAAAGCTGTTGCGGACCGCGAGCATCAATGCGGCGGTGCCTTGGGCGCGCTTATCCCCGGAAGGATGGCCTGCCTCCAGCCCCAGATTCCTCCTCATCGAAGACATGACATCTTTGCGACTGAGCAGTTCACCTTCGATTGCAGAGGTCTTAATCGCTTCGACCACCATCATTTCGATCGTGGCCTCTAGCTGCGCATCGACCGCTAGCCCCTTGAGGAGCCCGCTGGCTCGACCGGTTTTTTCGGCAAGCTTGAACAAGACCTCTTCGATTCCGGAAAGGTCATATCGAAATTCCGGCCAGTCTGGTTGCTGCCAATTGTAAGTCATGAGCCGATTATATCAATTAATCGGATCATTGAAAGCGTTACTTATGAGCCGATTAAGGTTTGAAATTGGCTCACAGGCTGGGAAGTGTATCAGTCGCCAACATATTCATGCCTGGCTCGCTGGTGACGTTTGTTTCCTATTGTTGGCTCCAGTGGCTGGAGATCAAGTACGGTCAGCGTTGCGACGCCGAAGCTTTCTTCCACCAGGCCACGGATGACGTAGGGACGGTTTGGGGAGAGCAGGTGACAGCAGCGACGATAAACGTCGGGGAACAGCGTGGCATCGTAAAGGGCTGTGACGTCTTCCAGCGTGATAAATTCCATGGCCTGGCCTTGCTTGGTTTCGGCTGATTTCTCCGTGATCAGCACACCGACCATCGTGATGCGCTGGCCGACGAATTGATACATCTGGGAAGCGGGAACCGGTTTCAGCCGCTCGATCTGGTGGCGATAGAGGGTCAGGGGATGGCGGCTGGCCAAAAAGCCGAACGATTCAATTTCATGGGCCCGTCTCTGAGCGACGGCATAGTCGTCCGGGATCGGGAGGGGGCCTGCCGTGACATCGCTTCCCACGTACAGTCGCCACATCAAGGCCGGCCTAGTCAGCTCACCGGCGATGGAGTCGCAGCAGCCGGCGCGGACCAAGGCTCTGGCATGGGTTGGATTCGGCTTCACACGCCGGAGAAAGTCTTGGAATGATCGGTAGGGCCCATGTTGAGTGCGCTCAGTGACAATCTTTTCGCCGAGGTCTTTCGGGATAGTCTTCACCTGCATCAAGCCCATCCGCAGCCGTTCCCCTTCACCACGATAAGCCCAGTCGCTCTCGTTGAGATCCGGCAAGAGAATCGCAAGCCCCATGCGCCGAGCTTCTGAGACATAGGCGAAGATCGAATAAAACCCGCCCTGGTTGCTGATGACCGCGGCCATGAATTCCGCTGGATAGTGGGTGCGGAGGTAAGCGGATTTGAACGACACCTGTGCGTAGCTCGCCGAATGGGGTTTGCAAAAGCTGTAGCCGGCAAAGCTCATGATCATCTTCCAGATTTCATTGATCACATCCGGTAACGCCCCGTTTTTCGCTGCGCCGTTGAAAAATTGGACACGGTAATCCTGAAGCTGCTTAGCCTTGTATTTCTTGCTCAGGATTTTTCGGAGCTGGTCCGCCTCATCGATGGGAAAATTCGCCAGCGCCATCGCGACTTTCGTCACGTCTTCCTGATACGTCATGATGCCGTGAGTTTCATCCAAGATTTTGTCTAATTTGGGATGCCAGGGTGGGGAGATGCCCGCGTGGGCTCGACGAATAAACTCTTCGACGAAGGGATTGGTTGCGGGCCTGACAAGGGACGAAACCATGACCAGGTACTCAAAAACATCGGCCACTGTGCGACGGTGTGGCGGCATGCCGAGCCACAGTTTTCTCAGCAAGAGACGTGTGGCGGGCGACTCGATGTAGAAGCAGCCGATCGTGTTGCCGCATCGGATGGCTTCTTGCGTGGCTGCATCGTCCAACGGATCCCACGTGGCATAGTCGATCTGTCGGCTCGTATGTTCGGCGATGGCTGCGAGGGCATCCCGGATCACAGCCAATGACCGGTTGCCCAAGATGTCGATTTTGACGAGACCCGCGTCCTCCGTCTGGTCCTTTTCCCACTGAATGACCGGCAGGCCCTTCGCTGTGTATTCGATCGGCACGTAGCGCCTGATCTCGTCGGGTACGATGACGACTCCGCCGCAATGCATGGACAGGTGACGAAAGTGATCCTGTGCCTTGAGCGCCTGCATCAGGATCTCGGGCCAGGGTGCTTTCAATTTCAATGTCTGTGAGAGGCGACCGAGCCACTGCTCGATCGTCGGTGGAGTGGAAAAACTCAACACACCCTTCTGGCGTACGATCTGCGACAGCATCGTGCCGATTTCTTCGGCCGGCATGCCGTAGACCTTCGCCGTTTCGCGGAGCGCGGCCCGGAAACCGAGGCTGTTCTGGTTCGCCACCATGGCGGCTTGACGCTCACCATAGTGAGCAAACACCCAGTTCAACATCTCGTCGCGCTCATCCCAGGGAAAGTCGATGTCGATGTCCGGCGGGTCTTTCCGGCCTGGATTGAGAAACCGCTCGAAGAAGAGATTGTGTTTGATCGGGTCCACATGGGTGATGTTGAGACAGTAAGATACAATCGAAGCAGCGACCGATCCACGGCCACAGGTACGAGGCGCTTGGCTGACGATTTCCTCTACGACAAGAAAATAATGGGCGAAGCGCTTGGTGCGAATGATGGTCAACTCTTTTTCAATCCGATCGCGAACCTCCTGGGTGATGACCCCGTATCGACCCTGCGCGCCGGTATAGGTTTTGTCTTTGAGGGTCACAAATGCTTCTTCATCGGCCAGCCGACGAAAGGCTGGGAAGATCGTCTCGCCAAAGCGCCAGTTGCTATAACAGGCCTCGGCAATGAGCAGGGTGTTCTCGACTGCATCGGGCACGTGAGGAAACTGAGAGACCATACACGTAGGCGGCATCAGCCATTGTCTGGGCGTGCAACAGGCCTCTTCTGGCAATCGGGACACAGTCGTGTTGAGGGCGATGGCCCGCAACAGACGATGGGTGGCGAAGTCGTCAGGACGAGAATAGTACACACGATTGGTGGCGACGGGTGGCAGCTCGACGCGGCGGCTGAAGAGGAGTGCCTCGTGCATCGCTGATCCTGGGGTCAACTCGACGTAAAGGTCTTGCCGTGAGTCTTGCATCCAAGCTGTGAGGGCTGCCTCATCGTCTGTAAAGATGATGAGCCCGTTGCGATAGCGAGAGACGGACGTGAGAATGTCGAACGAAGGATTGCAATGTCGTTCAGACAGCAGGCGGCAGAGATTGGCATAGCCGTCAGGCGTTTTGGCCAGCAAGACGACGCGATGGTCGTCGGTCGTCAGTTCAGCACCGAGAATCGGTCGGAGGCCCCGCTGCTTGGCCTGTTCGATGAATCGAATGGCTCCGTACAATCCGTTCGTATCGGTCAAGGCCATGGCCGGTGAGCCCTGTTGCTGTGCCAAGGCACAGAGTTCTTCCAATGGCGACACCCCGCGCATCGGTGAATAGGTGGAATGGACATGGAGGTGCACGAATTGAGCACCCGTCATCGTAATGTCCTTCCCCAGGACAGGGCCCGTTCGCCGAATTTTGCGCGAACCTGATCCAGCGCCAGTACGAGTCTGTGTGCGCGGGGAACCGAGAGAGAGTCCGACTCGTCGAAGAGCGACAGTTGCTGCGCCGGTGATTCCAGCCGACCGACCCGAAGCATCATCCGTGTGAGACACACCCGTCGCTTGAAACAGCGGTAAAACAGGCGCGCCAGCACTGGTTGGAGATCGGCTTCCCAGTAGGTGCCGTGGAGCAGTGTTTCTTCCGCTGTCCGTTCGACATGGTCGCTGTGCCGAATCGTCAGCAAGATGGATCGGCACACACGCTGTTGCTGCCGAAGCGTTGTGCAAATCTGTTCCAAGAGCCGGTATAGCTGTCCCCGTAAGATCCGATCATCCACTTCATCTGGATCGAGATGAGTCACGCGTTCGATGACCGGCTGTGCAATCGGTGGATGCACGGGGGAACCATCGATTCCCTGAGCCCAGTCGTGCAGCACATTGGCCGGAGTGCCGAGAACGGCTTGCAGGTGTGCGAGTGCAACGGAGGCAATCGCCCCGAGTGTGAGGAGGTTTAAATCCTCCAATCGTTGCCAAACCCGTGAGGCGTGCGTTCGGTGAAGGCCGGGGAGCACCATGGTCGGCAATGGAGCGAGAAATGACTGTTCGGCCCCTGAGTGGATCGACAAGACTTGAGGTGGCTTCGTCAGCGTGATCGCGGCCAGTTGTGAGACCAACTTGTTGCCTGCCAGTCCGATTGTGCTGGGCCATCTGTGTTGATGGGCCAGTTCGCGACTGATGCGGGCTGCTCGATCGATGGGAGGCCCGAAGAGTCGGGTCGTGCCGGTGAGGTCTAAAAAGAGCGAACCGGGTCTGATCGATTCCCAGGTCGGTGCAAAGGATGAGATGTGCCGTTGCAGTTCACGATGGGCGGCGTGAACCAGCGATGAGTCCGGGGGAATCACTCGTAGGCCAGGGCAGATGCGCCGTCCGAGGTCGACGGGGATGCCGGGCTGAAGACCTTCCTGGAACGCTTCCGTGGAAATTTCTTGAATCAAGGCACGAGGTGTGTGGGTTAGTGCCATGGCTACCGGTCTGTCTCGAAGAGACCGGTCGACTGCCCGGGCCAGTACAATTCCAAAGGAAGGGATGCGAAGGCAGACAATATGTCGGTCCATACCAACTCACTTAGTAACCAATGGTTACATTTTGGCATATTTCTGTCAATGCCAATAACGTCCTTAAATGAAGTCGGGGATCCGATCGCAGGGTCTAATCGAGACTGGTTTTTGACAGGCTTGGTGGACAGATTGCTCCTTGGGATTCAATTGACAGCGTGAGAAATCCTGTGCTACCGTCCACCCTTCTTTGCGCCAAATAGGCGCCCTACACCTCGCTCCCGACTGGTTCGGGGGCCTTTGTCCAGGAGGATTGCTGCATGGAGCTCTACGAGTCTCTGTTTATTATTCGTCCGTCCGTTTCTGATGAGGAGACCAAAGCCCTCATCGACAAGATGAAAAGCGTCGCCGATAAGACCGGGGCCGAGTTCATCAAAGCCGAGAATTTAGGGAAGAAGAAGCTCGCCTACGAAGTGCGTCGTGAGCGGAAGGGTACCTACGCCTATTTCTATTTTAAGGCCCCGAACAACACGGTCGGGGAGTTGGAGCGAGCCTACCGCTTGGAAGACAACATCATCAAGTTTCTGACGGTGCACCACGAGAAACCGTTGATGGAGCGGCGCCCGGTAGAAGCCTCAGCACAGGAGTCCGCCGGTGGCCGGGTTTAACAAAGTCATTCTGATGGGGAACCTCACACGGAACCCTGAGCTTCGGTACACGCCGAGTGGGACGCCAGTCGCGAGTTTCGGCCTGGCGGTGAGCCGTCGGTTTAAACAGGGTGAAGACCTGAAGGAAGAAGTGTGTTTTGTCGATATCGTGGTGTTCGGCAGGCAGGCGGAACATTGTGGACAGTACCTGAGTAAAGGAAACGGGGCGATCATCGAAGGCCGATTGCAGCAGCGTCGATGGGAAACCGAAGACGGCCAAAAACGCAGCAAGCATGAAGTGGTCGCGCAAACGGTCACGTTCATGCCGAAGCGTCAAGATAGCGGCATGGGTACCGAACCCCCGATGCACGACGACCCGGGCTATGACATGAGCGAAGAAGGTTAATGCCAAGCGCATGAGGAGGCAGTATGGATCGAGGTGACAGCGAACGTGGAGGCGGGGGACGGTTATTTCAGCGAAGACGTCCCTGTCGATTTTGTCTGGATAAAGCGCCGATCGATTTCAAGGATGCCGGCCTGCTCAGGAACTTTTTGACTGAGCGGGGGCGTATCGTTCCTCGTCGCATTTCTGGGAATTGCATGCGGCATCAGCGTGAACTGACGGTGGCCGTGAAGCGGGCTCGGCATATCGCCATTATCAGCTTTGCTGAAGAGAGATGAAGAACGTGCTCGGCGATTTCGATGCATCGAGGCGAAGCGGGAGTACGTTGTCGGGGATGACCATGGATATCTTGACACCGAAGATCGCGGATATTACAGCGGAAGGCCTTTCCCTGTCGGGAGACCTGACAGGCGAAGAGTTGGGGCTCGCTGATGCAGATGTGTCCATTCGCGGAACGGTGGCGGTGGGATTGGATCTTCGAGCGATCGAACGTACCTTCTATGTGACGGGAGTTGTGGAGGGGACGGCGATTCGCCAATGTGTGCGCTGCCTCAAGGAGTTCGATGACCCGCTGGCGTTTTCGTTGCGAGTCGTCTACGAACGTGAAGCGAAGACACCGGCGTCTCCTTCAGCGCGAGGCGATAGACGAAAGAAAAAGACGACGACACTTCCTGAGGTTGAACAGGAACAGCAGGACGACGATCGCTATTACTTTACAGGTGATCATCTGGAGCTGGCCCCCATGTTGCGTGAACAGGTGATTCTCGCATCTCCGATGCACCCGCTCTGTTCTGACGCCTGTCTCGGGTTGTGTCCCCGTTGTGGAAAAAACTTGAACGAGGGGCCCTGCCAGTGTGCCGCAGAGCCGACGGAGGGTCCTTTTCAGGTGTTGCGCACGATCAAGGAAAAACTGCGAGAGTCCGCTGATCGCTGAACGACGTTCAGGGTCGCGAGGAATAAGGAGTCACCATGCCCAACCCAAAACATAAACATTCACGGGCGAGACGCGATAAGCGCCGTACCCAAAAGCTGCGTATGACCCCACCAGGGATGGCCGTGTGCCCACAGTGCCATGAGTTAAAGCTGCCGCATTATACCTGTTTGAATTGCGGTACCTATAAGGGCAAGGCCGTTATTCAGGTCGAGGAAGCGTAAGCGGAATGTCGAACATCCGCCAGCGTGCCGAAACGTCAGGCGTTGATTCAGCTAGGCGCGTTGTTGGCGGGGCCGTAGAGGGTCACTCGGCAGACACATCGGTTCGCTCCATCGGAATTCCAGCGCGTCCGTTGTGAGCCAGGGGGGCGACGCATGGTCAGCCACTCTTTTCGACGCCATCTGTGAGTACACCATCTCGTATGAAGATTGCGCTTGATGCGGTGGGGGGTGATCATGGTCCCGCGCCCTGTATCGAGGGCGCTGTTGAGGCCGTGAAAGAGCTCGACGTCGAGATTATCCTCGTCGGCGATGAAACGACGCTCAAGCAAGAATGTGCGCGTCTTGCCTGCCACGATTCCCGCGTATCTATTCGACATGCGTCCCAGGTCGTTGAAATGCATGAATCGCCTGCCGCGGTCGCTCGTAAAAAACGGGACTCGTCTATCTGGGTTGGAACGGAACTCGTGAAGAACGGCCTGGCTGATGCGATCGTGAGTCCCGGGAATACCGGAGCCAGCATGGTCGCGTCATTCTTCTTGCTCGGGTTGGCCAAGGGGGTTGAGCGACCGGCTATCGCGACCAGCCTGCCGACGCTGAGCGGAGAAGCGATCATGCTGGATGTGGGAGCGAATGTCGACTGTACCGCCACGCACCTTGAGCAGTTTGCGTTGATGGGGAACGAATATGCAAAACATCTGCTGGGAAAGCCGAATCCTCGTATCGGTTTGCTGAGCATCGGAGAAGAAGATACCAAGGGTAACGAAGTCACCAAAGAGGCGTTTAAGCTGCTCAAGGGCAGTTCGATGAATTTCGTCGGGAATGTCGAGGGGCGTGATGTGTACAGTGGAATCGCCGATATCGTGGTGTGCGACGGGTTCATCGGCAATGTCGCGCTGAAGATTTCTGAAGGAGTCGCCGCGATGATCAAACGGCTTCTGATCAAGGAAATCTCAGGCCATTTTCTGGGCCGGCTTGCATACCCCTTCATCGCAGGCCCTCTACAGAATCTCAAACGCAAAATCGACTATGCTGAGTTCGGCGGCGCTCCGCTCCTTGGAGTCAACGGGATTACGATGATCTGTCATGGACGATCGTCGGCCAAAGCCATTAAGAATGCGATTCGACGAGCAAAGGGGATGGCTGAGGGGCGTGTCAGAGACAGAATCCAGCGAAATATTGAAGCCAGTCACTCCCACTCACCCGTGGAACTCGAGACATGAAAGCGTGCATCGCCGGAACCGGTTCCTATGCGCCCAGCAGGGTGTTGACCAATGCGGACCTCGAACAGATGGTCGCGACATCCGATGAGTGGATTCGAGAGCGCACCGGTATCCGTGAACGTCGAATCGCCGCGACTGGCGAGGCCTGTTCGGATTTGGCGGTTCAAGCCGGGAAGCGGGCCCTGGCGGCAGCCGGTGTGGCGGCGACCGATCTCGACATGATTTTGCTGGCGACGTGCACGGGTGACTTTCCGCTTCCGGCCACTGCCTGCCTTGTGCAACATCAACTTGGTGCGACGAAGGCCGGGGCGTGTGACCTTTCCGCAGCCTGCTGTGGGTTTGTCTATGCGCTATCCGTAGCAGACGCGTACATCAAGACGGGGATGCGCCATGTCTTGGTGATCGGATCCGAAGTGATGTCCGCCATTACCGATTGGACCGACCGGAATACCTGTGTGCTGTTCGGAGATGGAGCAGGGGCGGTTGTCCTCAGTGCGAGCGATGGTGAGAGGGGGATTCTCTCTACCGACCTCCGCTCCGACGGAACTCTCTGCGAGCTGATTATGGTACCGGGAGGAGGCTCGCGGACTCCGCCGTCTGAAAAAGTGATCACGGAGCGTCTGCACTACATCAAGATGAAGGGCAACGAAACATTCAAAGTCGCGGTGCGTACGCTGGAAGAAATCGCTCGCACGACTCTCTCTGCCAATCACCTACGGGTGGAGGATCTTGATCTCTACATCCCGCATCAGGCCAATGTACGAATTCTCAAGGCGGTGGTGGAACGGCTCGGTCTTCCGATGGAAAAAGTGCTCCTCAATCTGGATCGGTATGGGAATACGTCGGCTGCATCGATTCCAATCGCTCTAGATGAAGCGGTTCGAGAGGGGCGCATCAAGGAGGGGTCCTTGGTGATGCTTGGGGCGTTTGGGGCGGGATTGACATGGGCCTCTGCGATGATCCGGTGGTAGACGGCCATTCTGGCCGTTCAGTGAAGGTGGTAGGTGAAAACTTTTCCCGTTGACTTTGCACGGTATTTCTAAGATATCTAACCCCCCATGGCTTTAGAAATCGGGTTTGTTTTTCCAGGGCAAGGATCCCAATCGGTTGGAATGGGAAAATTGCTCTATGACGCGTATCCCTCGGTGAAGTCCGTCTACGAGGAGGCCTCCTCGGTCCTGGGATATGACGTCGCCGCATTGTGTTTTACCGGACCTGCGGAGCGGCTCAATCTCACCGAATTTACCCAGCCGGCTCTCCTGGTCAGCAGCATGGCGGCATTTACACTCTTGGAACCGGCTGGGATCAAGCCGGTTGCGGTGGCAGGCCATAGTCTCGGCGAGTACTCGGCGTTGGTTGCGGCAGGCGGACTCGGATTTCGAGATGCCGTCGGTCTGGTTCAAAAACGGGGGCGCTACATGTCTGAAGCCGTGGCCCCAGGAACTGGTCTGGTGGCAGCGTTGTTGGGGTTGACGGCTGAGGTGGCGAAGGATGTTTGCCGCCTTGCGTCATCTGCCGGGATTGTGGCGGCGGCCAATTTTAACTCACCGGGACAGGTCGTCATTGCAGGTGAGAAGGTTGCGGTAGAACGGGCGATCGAATTGGCGAAAGCCCAAGGCTGTAAAAAAGCTATTCCTCTACCAGTGAGCGTGCCGGTTCATACGCCGTTGATGCAACAAGCTGCCGATCGATTGGCAAAGGATTTGGCCCAGGTTCGGTGGTCGGACCTCCGTGCACCGCTCGTGAACAATGCTGAAGCGAAAGCGATTTGTCGTGCCAATGAGATCCAAGCGTCGCTGATCCGCCAGTTACCGTCTTCTGTCTTGTGGGAGGATACCGTGCGCGCCATGGGGACGATGGGAGTCACGACGTTCGTCGAGGTCGGCCCGGGGACCGTCCTTACGGGATTGATCAAACGAATTCTCCCGGATGCAAGATTATTGAACGTCAACGATCCAAAGTCGCTGGATGCGACGCTCACGGCGGTCAGCTAAGCCCGGATTGATTTCACAAGGAAAACCAGGTGACGAACTCCCTGTTAGCCTGTTAACGTATCGTCAGAAAGGTAGCTCATGTCACTACAAGGGAAAACTGCTATTGTCACCGGCGCTGCTCAAGGTATCGGTCGGGCCATTGCTGAAAGCCTTGCCCAAGCCGGTGCCGATATCGCCGTGGCCGATCTCGATCCTGGGCGCTCGTTGGAAACGGTTGGGGTTATCGAGAAGCTCGGGAGAAAGGCGTTAAATCTGAAAGTCAACGTTGCTGACAGCAACGATACTAAAGCGATGGTTGAGCAGGTGGTGAAGGCATGGGGAAAGATCGACATCCTGGTGAACAATGCCGGGATTACTCGCGATGGGCTGCTCTTGCGGATGAAAGAGGAAGATTGGAATCTGGTGCTTCAGATTAATCTGAACGGCACCTTTAACTGCACGAAGGCAGTGTTGCAGCCGATGACCAAGCAACGATATGGTCGCATCGTGAATATTGCCTCGATCGTCGGGGTCATCGGAAATGCCGGCCAGGCGAATTACTCTGCATCGAAGGCCGCCGTCATTGGGTTCACCAAGACGGTTGGGCGGGAATATGCCAGTCGTAATGTGACGGTAAATGCCGTGGCGCCTGGATTTATCGATACGGCCATGACCCACGGTCTTCCCACCGATGTGAAGGATACGTTGCTGAAACAAATCCCGTTGGGTCGGTTGGGGACGCCGGGGGATATCGCTGCAGCCGTACGGTTCCTCGTGTCCGAAGAGGCGGCGTACATTACCGGCCATGTCCTGCACGTGAACGGCGGGATGTTGATGGTCTAGGAGCAACCATTTGTATTGGCATACGGCCGTCTCAGATCCCCATGGGACGGTGTAGAGGGAGTTATATTGGGGAAGGAGGTAGTCATAGCGATGGCAACTGTCGAAGAGCGAGTCAAGAAAATTATTGCTGAGCAACTCGGTGTGGAAGAAGATGAGGTGACGCCGGAAGCCTCCTTCGTCGAAGATCTTGGCGCGGATTCGCTCGATACCGTCGAGCTTGTGATGGCGCTCGAAGAAGAATTCTCGATCGAAATTCCCGATGAGGATGCTGAGAAGATTCTGACTGTCGGGAAGGCGTTAGATTACATCAAGGAAAAATCCTAGACATGTCACATGAAGTGTCCAATCCGACCGCGCGACGTGCTGTGATAACCGGTCTTGGGCTGGTGACCCCACTCGGCACGGGTGTTGAGAAAACCTGGAAGGCGATCTGCGCCGGTGAGTCCGGAATCGCCCGAATCACCAGGTTTGATCCGACGGGATACGACGCTCAAATCGCAGGCGAGGTCAAGGATTTTGATCCGGCTCGGTTCATTGAGAAGAAAGAAATTAAGAAGATGGACACGTTCATCCACTATGCCGTGGGGGCTGCCCAATTGGCTGTGGATGACGCCGGTTTAAAAGTAAAGCCGGAAGAAGCCACCAAGGTCGGGGTATACATCGGTTCCGGGATCGGCGGGCTTGGGTCGATTGAACACTACCATGATGTGCTCAAAGAGAAGGGACCGGGTCGAGTCTCTCCGTTTTTCATCCCGATGACCATCATCAATCTTGCCTCTGGGCAAGTGGCGATTCGGATCGGCGCCAAAGGTCCGAACTCTTGTGCCGTCACAGCCTGTGCCACGGGCAACCACTGCATCGGAGATGCCTACCGCCTGATCCAGCGAGGTGATGCTGATGTCATGGTCGCCGGAGGTGCCGAAGCGGCGGTGACCCCACTCGGCGTTGCTGGATTTGCATCGGCCAAGGCGTTGTCGTTCCGGAACGACGAGCCGACGAAAGCGAGCCGTCCCTTCGATAAGGACCGGGATGGATTTGTGTTAGGTGAAGGGGCGGGTGTGGTTGTCATCGAAGAGCTGACCCACGCCCTTCGGCGTGGGGTGAGGATTTATGGTGAGATCGTTGGGTATGGCATGAACAGCGATGCCTATCATATAACGGCTCCACCAGAAGAAGGTGAGGGAGCTGTTCGTTGCATGGAATTGGCGCTCAAAGATGCGGGTATTGAACGTAACCAGATCGGCTACATCAATGCGCATGGGACCTCGACCATGGCCGATGCCATTGAGACTCGAGCGATTAAACAGGTGTTCGGGGAGCACGCTTTTCGTATTTCCGTTAGCTCAACAAAATCCATGACCGGGCATTTGCTCGGAGCTGCAGGTGGGATCGAAGCCGTTTTCACCATCCTGGCCTTGTATCACGGGATTCTTCCACCTACGATCAATCTCGACCATCCTGATCCAGCCTGTGATTTAGATTATGTGCCTAACAAAGCACGGCCGGCTGCTATCCAAATGGCGTTGTCGAACTCGTTTGGGTTCGGCGGGGTCAATGCCTGTTTGATCTTCAAGAGGCTGGACCCTTAAGTACGCGTGTCGCCATGAAACCGGCTTCTTCAGCCGATTTTCCTCCGAGCATATCCAGCTACCGATTTGTGAACGCAGCTTTCTTGAACGAGGCGCTGACACACAAGTCGTACGTGAACGAGCAGCGAGCCTCAGGGCAAAACCACAATGAACGGCTTGAATTTCTGGGCGATGCCGTGCTGTCCCTCATTGTCAGTGATTATCTTGCGAGTCGATACCCTGAATTGAGCGAAGGTGCCCTCTCGCAGCTCAAAGCCATATTGGTGAGTGAAGCTCCATTAGCCAAGGCTGCCAGGCGTCTCGATCTTGGGGCAAGATTGAGACTCGGTCGTGGCGAAGAACGCTCGAAAGGGCGAGAAAAACCGTCGCTGCTTGCCGACGCCTTGGAGGCCGTCATCGCGGCGGTCTATCTGGATGGAGGCCTTGAGGCGAGTCGCAAATTTACGGTCGATGTCTTGGGTGAAGAGCTACGCCGCATCGACGAGCTGCAAACGAGGCCTGGTGGAGGCGACTACAAGACACGCTTTCAGGAGTGGTGTCAGAAGCACCATGACGTGTTGCCTCGGTACGTGATTACGCGGGAAACCGGACCCGATCATCAAAAGTTGTTTGAAGTGGAAGTATACCTGAACAATGCGGTCTGTGGTCTTGGTCGAGGGTGCAGCAAAAAAGAGGCGGAGCAGCAGGCGGCGCAAAGGGCACTTCAGCAGGTTGAGCGTGGAGACGCTTTTCCATTAAGATGAATACACAAGACCATTCTGTACGGCAGGGGAGGACAAGGATGTTGAAGCGAGCAAGATGGCGAATGCTTATTGGATTGTTGGCATGTATGGCATTGTTAGCCTCTCGTATCGAGTCGGTCATGGCTTCTGATTCGGTACCGAAAACGTCAAGGGCGATCATCAAAACGAAATTCGGCGATATCGAGATTGAGTTTTATCCAGATGTTGCGCCAAAACACGTAGAGAATTTTATAAAGCTCGCCAAGGAAGGGTTTTACAATGGAACGATTTTCCACCGCGTCATTCCAGGTTTCATGATTCAAGGCGGAGACCCGAATACGAAGGATACCCTTAAGAAGGAGACCTATGGCCAAGGTGGCCCCGGCTACACGGTCAAGGCGGAGTTCAATGATATTCCGCACAAGCGCGGTATCGTCTCTATGGCGAGGGCAGCCGATCCGGATTCGGCAGGCTCTCAGTTCTTTATCGTCGTAGAAGACTCACGGTTCCTGGATCGCAAATATTCTGTATTCGGCCAGGTGAAAAAGGGAATTGGTGTGGCCGACAAGATCGTCAATTTGCCACGCGACGAACGGGATAATCCAAAAGAGCGTGTGGAGATGACGGTGACCATTGTGGAGTAGCAACGACTCGATTATCTGTGTAATAGTACAATGGTTTCCCTCGGTATCTCTCGATGCTGTCTTCTTCCGTCTCTTCACGTAATTCCTTCTGTATTCTTGAAACTCCGTACTTCTGAGGGGTGGCTTTCGCGGGGTTTCCCCCAACCGGTTTGGCGGCTATTCTTAGCGTCACGTTCCTCGTCTCCCCAAAGGAGGGCTCATGAAACAAGTTGTGACGCGCCGCATGTATCGTCGAGTCTCAGCCGATTATCCAAGCTGTTTTCTCATGGGCCAGGTGCTGCGACAGGCGGTCATACGAGATATTTCCTTAAATGGAGTTCGGATCCAGAGCTTTTCGGATCTTCCGCACAACCCATTGGTGATGGTGCGCCTCTGGTTGCCGGGTCAACAAGAGAGTCTGGATGTTGATCTGGCGATAGTTCGGTGGGTGCGAGGGCAGGAATTCGGTGTCCAGTTTGTCTTTCTTTCAAACGAGGCAGACTTTCGTCTAGCTGTTCATATCGAACGGGTCTTGCAACAGCAACCCACGATCGCAGTCTAATTACCGTAAAAACCTGGTTATTGATGGTGCTTGCAGTCGGGACCATGGGTGTGAACTTCGGTTGCCGGAGGCGGTAAGAAGGATTGCCCCGGTACAAGGATATGTCCCGGTTCATGCTTCTTCTTCAGATGCGCTGCAATATCCGGATGCATCATCTTGACATAACCGATCAGTCCTCCCAGAAACCGGCTTGATTGAAAATCATTCTCCGAAAATTCGGAGACAAATCGAGCAGCATGATCCAAGACTTCTAGGGCATCTGATGATTCAGCAATTTGGTCGGGGTTCTGCTTGTGGAACACCTCATACTCCTTCTTGAGGTGCTCAGCAAACACGGGCATGGGTGCAGCAGGCACATGAAGAGGACTCAATGTGCGACGGAGCGCTTGCAGTGCCGTTACGATCTCGGCGTCCTGCGCATCCCTACGTCCTTCAAAGTAGCCGAAGGTGACCACTTCAATCAGGTTAAATAGAGCGACAGCCTTACGACCGGCCAATTGCTCCAGATCCAGATAGAAGTTCCGGCGAACAGGCATAAACTGCGTGGCCAGTCGTTTTTGCTGGTAATCGCTTCCGCTATCAAGGTAGCGGCAGTCATCAGGACATGAGATCCTTGCTATCCGGTGCTCGCCACAGCAGGGGCTACAGATCAACCCGTCGAGGGCCGGACAAGGGCGTTTGCCCTTTCGGTCGTGACAATACACACATGAGTTCATTTATTGGCCCCCTCGGTACCAGGTTTTGGAGGCGGAGGGATGAATCCATAGTCGGCGAGTGTGCGTTTCTCACCTTTAGACTTGGCTGAGGAGGGAGTCTCCAACCCATTCATCTCGGCTGCATGCATGTAGTGGTAGGGGACCAAGATCAGGTTGTTCGTACGGTCGATGCCGATATCGGCCGGAGCGGGGAGATGTTCGGCAATCACTTGGAATCGATGATCCCTGGTCATGCGCCAAACCTTCCCTTTTGTAAAATCCGACACATACATATTTCCCCATCGATCGAAATCCACACCGCTCAGGTTCTGAAAGCGGCTGGTGAAAAACCCGTTCGATTCTAGTTCGGTTAGATGTCCATCCGGAGTGATTTCAAGGATCTTGCCTTTATCCCAGCTTACGGTAATAAGGTGGTTTGTTTTGGGATGGATGGCTATTCCCGTAGGGCCTGCCAACCTGTCATCTTGAATCAGCAGGTCGACTCGATGGTTATCGGTCGGGGCCACGCGGTAGATTGCATTGGCCGTCTGATCGGAGACATAGAGGAGACCGGTCGGTGAAGCCGCCACGTCGGTCAGCGATACCTGAGCCTGAGAACGAGACGAGAATGAAACTGTGGCGACGAGTTTTCCTGTTGTTTTATCGAAACCCTTCAATTGATCCAGGTCTGCGACATAGAGCAGCTCCCCTGCCAGAGCCATCCCCTTAGGAGCATGTAAGGAGACCTCTCCCCTACCGCCTTGTATGAATTTGAGGTGGATGACCTTCCCCTCGGCATTCAACTTTGTGATGAAGCCGTTATTATCTCGACCATCCGGCTCGCCATTAATGTTGGAGATGAAATATTCGCTGCCAGATGGGTCACCGACGAAACTGTTGGGAGACTCCAAGCCTGTGATCTGTGCTGCCTCGCTGGGTAAAGTGAGGCCCCAAGTCAGAGCCACGAGGAGGAAGAACAGGTAATGAAAATGAAAGGGCAACGGAGGGATGTCCTCAATTGAACACAAAGCTATCGTATCCAAGGTATAAAGAGGCTGTCAAGAAAGGGATGGAGAAGAGGGGAATAACAAGAAGTAGAGACTCCTGATTCCTGGCCGCTGGCGTGGGGGTGTCTAGGGATCGAACAGCGTTGACTTCCCTAAAATTCCCCTGTTAAGTTGCGACATTTTTACAGGCCAAATTGTGAAGGGGAGGGCGTTGTGGCCGCAAAACTCATTGATGGAAAAGCACTTGCCCAGCAAGTCCGTGACCGATTGGCAATGGAATCTGCTGAGCTGCTCGCTAAAAAATCGATTAAGCCTGGTCTGGCAACCATTTTAGTTGGCGATGATCCCGCCTCGCATGTCTACGTTCGAAACAAGCAAAAGGCCTGTGAAGTGGCGGGAATCCATGTCGACGATCATAAACTTCCTGCAAGCACGACACAGGTCGAGTTACTGGCGCTCATTGAGATGAAAAACGCCGATCCTAAGATCCACGGGATCTTGGTTCAACTCCCGCTGCCGAAACACATCGACAGCAAAGTCATTCTCGAAGCTGTCTCGCCGCTTAAAGACGCAGATGGCTTTCATCCTTACAACTTCGGTCGTCTTGTTGAGGGACACCCTGTATTCGAAGCCTGTACTCCGAAAGGCGTCATCAAGATGATTGAGTCTGCGGGAGTCCCGATTGAAGGTAAGCGAGCGGTCGTGGTTGGTCGAAGTAATATTGTCGGCAAGCCGTTGGCACTCATGCTTCTCCAGAGAAATGCGACGATCACGATTTGCCATTCGAAAACGAAAGATCTCCCCGCCGTGTGCCGTGAAGCCGACTTGCTTCTTGTCGCGATTGGAAAAGCGAAGTTTGTGACCGCAGAGATGGTGCGTGAAGGTGCCGTCGTCATCGATGTGGGGATGAACAAAACACCTGAGGGCAAGTTGTGCGGGGACGTGGATTTTGAAGCAGTTAGCCCAAAAGCCAGTTGGATCAGCCCTGTGCCAGGTGGAGTGGGCCCGATGACGATCGCGATGCTGCTTGAGAATACGGTGGAGTCTGCCAAACGATCAGTCGGACTTCGATAAGGAGCCATCGATGACTCGAGAGCCTCAGCGTTTCATAGATGTCCTTAATCGAGGGACATTCGCGGTCACAGTTGAGTACAACCCGCCTAAAGGCACTAGTATCTCATCGCTATTGGAGAGTGCCAAGCAATTGGTCGGTAGAGTTCACGGAGTGAATGTGACCGACAATACAGCAGCAGTGGTTCGTGCCGGTTCTCTCCCCGTCTGTCGGCTGCTCTACGAATTAGGGCATGACCCCGTGATGCAGTTGACCTGCCGCGACCGTAATCGGATCGCGATGCAGTCCGATTTGATGGGCGCGCACATGCTCGGGATCAGAAACATCCTGTGCCTGACGGGAGACTACCCGACGGTCGGTGATCATAAGGAGGCCAAGCCGGTCTACGATCTCGATTCCGTCCAGGTGATGCAGCTGGTACAGGGGTTGAATAACGGCAAAGACATGGTTGGCAACAAATTGGACGGTTCCACAGCGTTCACGATTGGCGCGGCTGTCACGCCCGAGGCTGATTTGGTGGGACCGGTGTTGGCGAAGTTCGAAGTGAAAGTGAAGGCCGGCGCCCAGTTTTTCCAGACCCAAGCGGTTTATAATCCGGACGTCTTCGCCAGTTTTATGAAACAGGTGCGGCCGTTCAAGGTGAAGGTGCTTGCCGGGATCTTGGTGTTGCGAAATCATAAGATGGCGGAATTCATGAATGCCAACATCCCAGGCATGTCGGTGCCGAAAGAGATGATCGATGAGCTCAAGGCTGCCGGAGATCGGGCTGAAGATGTCGGAGTGGAGATCGCAGTGCGATCAATCAAGGCGGTGCGACCCCATTGTGACGGGGTGCATATCATGGCGATTAAAGCCACGCATCGCCTGGCCGAGATCATCACCAAGGCGGAATTAGGCTGATGACGGTTCTCGAGCTTCAGCAATATAAGAAAGACCGGAAGAAGCTGGTTGTCGTAACGGCCTACGATGCGCTGTTTGCTCGCATCGTCGAACAAGCAGGAATTAGGGTGATCCTGGTGGGAGATTCCCTGGGAGTTGTTGTACAGGGAAAGCCGAATACGCTCACCGTGACCATGGAAGACATGCTGTACCACACCAAACTTGTTGCTGGTGCTGTGCAGCGATCCCTGGTGATTGCTGATATGCCGTTTATGTCCTATCAGGCGAGCACAGAAGAGGCTGTGCGAAATGCAGGTCGCTTGTTACAGGCAGGAGCTGCCGCGGTGAAGCTCGAAGGTGGCGCCGTAATGGCCGATCGAATCAAAGCCATGGCCAGCATCGGTATTCCCGTCATGGGCCATCTGGGTATGACGCCCCAATCGGTCCATGCGCTAGGCGGCTATAAGGTCCAAGGCAAGGTCGAAGATCACGCCGCTAAGTTATTGGAAGATGCCAAGACACTTGAAGCTGCCGGAGCGTTCGCGCTCGTGTTAGAAGCGGTGCCAGCCGATCTGGCAAGAAAAATCACTCAAGCTCTTTCGATCTCCACCATTGGCATTGGCGCGGGCCCGTATTGTGATGGCCAAGTCCTCGTCATTTACGATCTGTTGGGACTTTTCGATACGTTCATTCCCAAGTTCGTCAAGACGTATGCCCACCTAAAAGCCGATGCGCTTCAAGCGCTCGGTCGTTATAAAGAAGAAATCGAACAGGGGAAATTCCCCAGCGACTCCGAAAGCTACCACTAGGCCGATTTCATCGGTCCTTCGAATTTCTCTTCCTATTTCCGGTAGTCGTCCCGGGTTGTCGTGGCGTGACGCCACCAAAAGCGGGGGCAGACAGGCTTGCGTCTGTTTGGTAGCATTCGCCGGAATGATCGCTTAGGTAGAGACGCTGATGGATTGGATTGAGTGGTTGTTGAGCAGGGAGTTTCGTCAGTTCGTGCTGCGACACGACCTATTCATTCCATTGCTGTTCGTTGGGAGAGTCCTGGCGATGACGGCGCTGGAGTGGGTCGTTCCGGCTCGGAAAGTGCCCTATCGAACACTGCTTGCCATGGATATAGTCGGAGCTGCACTGGTCGGCTATCTGATGCTCCCTGCTGCTCGTTATCTCAGTGAGAAGATCGTCATTCATCCGGTCCTCCCGGAAGCCATCCTCACCCTGCCGACGGCGATGCTTTTCGTAGTCTATTACCTCGTGGGCGATTTTGGAGCCTACTGGGTTCATCGGTTCTTACATCTCACTCCCTTCTGGAGAATGCATAAATGGCACCATTCGCCAACCACTATGTACTGGTTGGCGGGCTACCGCACATCGTTTGCTCAGCTGGTCTTCTTCAACCTGCCATGGATGTTTGCGTCTTCTTTATTCGGTATGGCCCCCTGGTGGATGTACATGCTGGCGCTGTCCTCCCATATGTTGTTGAACGACTGGATGCACATGAACGTGACCTGGCGTTCGAACTGGCTGGAGTGGGTCTTGGTGACACCGCGTTACCATCATATCCATCATAGCTGTGCCCCGGCCTACTACAACTCCAACTTCGGTGTGACATTCAGCGTATGGGATCGGCTGTTCGGAACCTATACCAATCCAGACCAGGTCAAGGAACCCCTCTCGTTCGGGATTGGTGAAAAGGTTCCGCTAGCCCGTCTCGTGGCAGGAGTCTAACCGGTCGAAGCGTCAGTACCCTGAATATCCCGTCACCTGAAAAACGGCACGGTCCTCCAGGCGAATGGCCGTCAACTGCCTCCCCCAGACGCAGCCGCTGTCGAGAGCGAGCAGATGTGGCTCGATATGCAAGCCGAGTGCTGCCCAGTGACCCGTGATGATCGTGGTGTTGGTGCTGCGGCGGTCGGGGATGCGAAACCAGGGAGTGAATCCAGAGGGAGCATTCTCCGGTGTCCCGGAAAAAGGCGACATCTCACCGGTTGGTGTGCAAGTTCTGAGTTTGGTCAATACGCGCGCGCTGCTCACCAGCCGGTCCATTCCTGTGAGAGAAGGTCTCCACGCTAGGGTCGGATTCCGAAAAATTGCCTGGAGTAAGGGTCGATAGTCAGGTCCTGCCAGCACCGCCTCCACCTCTCGCGCCAATTGCACCGTGTCCGGTATCGTCCATTGTGGGAGCAGTCCCGCGTGGACCATGAAGAAACCATTCTCATGATGATGCAGCGGCTGTTGCCGGAGCCAAGCGAGTAACTCGTTTCGGTCAGGAGCCGCAAGCACATCTTGAATCGTATCCTTCGTTCGTGGCGGCACGATACCTTCCGCAACGGCCAGCAGAAACAAATCGTGATTCCCGAGCACGACCTGTATGGACGGTTCAATCTGCCTAAGATAGCGAAGGACGCTGAGAGACTCAGGGCCTCGGTTGACCAGGTCGCCGACGAGCCAGAGTCGATCGATGCGAGGTTGGAACGTGATGTGGTCGAGTAGGGTGCGGAGAGAGGTGAAGCACCCTTGAATGTCGCCGATTGCGTACGTGGACATGTCTCAGAGCGAGGCAGGAAAAGCCAATTATGGATACTTTGCTTCGATCTTGCTCGACAGGCCGCCTCGGGCCGTGAACGTACCGGTGACTTTTGCCCAAACGGGGTGGCACGATTTCACGATGTCATGAAGGATACGGTTCACGGCGTTCTCGTAGAAGATGCCCAGATTGCGATAGGCGTGGATGTACGTTTTGAGTGCCTTCAATTCCAGGCATTCTTTATCAGGCATGTAGTGTAGCGTAATGGTGCCGAAGTCGGGCAAGTTCGTTTTGGGGCAGATCGCGGTGTATTCTGGAATTTCGATCGTGATCTCGTAGCCCTTGTACTGATTCGGGAACGTTTCAATGTCCGGTAGCGGTGCGGTGATGCCGCTCCTTGCATGTCGCTCATTATAACCGAACTTTGTTGTCCGCAAGCTTTTGCTTGACCCCGTACCTTTCACGCCGTACCTCTCACTATTTAGACCTGCTTCATCCAATCGGTCTGGCCAATTTCTTCCAATTGTATGTAGAGCGAGACCCAGGGACATTTCATCTCTGGATATACCTCGCAGAGTCCTCCCCGGCGGACACCCCCACAAGGGCCGTGAGCCATAAATTTCGGACACTCAGCCTTGAGTGAATCGTCGGGAATCGGCGGGCGTTTGTGAACTCCGCCGACGTTGGCACCGGCATCATCTTCACCTGGGATGAGAACACGTAGTGGCATGAGTTGCAGTGTAAACCGAACGTGGTTGATCGGCAATCTCTAAACATGAATTGTTATGGGAGGTTTAGACGGTTTCTTGAAACCTGGCATCTTTGTCAATTGTGGTTGGGGCGAATGGCCTATTTCACTATGTTTTGATCTAGGCCTTCTTTCGGATACCTTGGGCCCTCTTTGAAGTTGCTTTGATTTTCCTGACGTTATACTATCTACAAGGCGTGTGAGCGAAATGTGTATGCGGGGGAGAGTTGGTTACGGGCGGGACGAAGGATCCAGCAAAGAATTGACAGTCTTTTTTCGGCTTTGCTAGGATGCCAGATGTGTCAGTGATCGAAGGGGTAGTGGCCCGATTATTCAAACCTTCAATCCCCACGTTGTTTAGGATGCAGGTCGGTGGTGCGAAGAAAATAAAGCAGCGGTCTGCCGTTGCTAACGATATAAGGGAGGTGCCTGATGAGCCTTGATTATGTCAAGTTTTCCAACGGATTTGAAAAGTTCATGCCAAAGGAATACCGAGACATGGTGGAGCATGGACCTTTTGGGAAAAAGGTGAGTGTTTCTCAAGTGGGGAGCTTCAAAGAAGTACTGGAAGAGCATCCCATGTGTGCCGGCTGTGCTATGACGCTCTTTATCCGGCTCGCCATGGTTGCGTTTCCAAATCCTGAAGACACCATTACAGTTGGAACGGCTGGCTGTGGTCGTCTTGCGATCTCTCAGGCCGCCATTCCATTTGTCTATGGCAACTACGGCGATCAAAACGGAGTAGCCAGTGGATTATCCCGAGGTCTCCGCCTTCGTTTCGGCGACAAGCCGAAAGATGTGGTGGTAATGGCCGGAGACGGTGGTACGGCGGATATCGGCTTTCAACAGGTGCTCCACTCCTGGTTCCGCAAGGAACGCTTTACGACCATCATGTTAGATAACGAGGTGTATGGGAATACCGGAGGTCAGGAAAGCGGAATGACGAATCGGGGCGCCGTGTTAAAAATGGCCCCACTCGGTAAGAAGTTTGAAAAGATGGATATGTTGCAGATGGCTAAGGTTGCCGGTTGTGCCTATGTCGCGACTGTGGTGCCGAATAATCCGCGCCGTGTGGAAAGCGTCATTAAGAAAGCCGTCTTGATCGCTCGCGAAGTCGGGTCGACCTACATTCAGGCCTACACGTCTTGTAACATCGAGTACGCGATTCCAACCGACAAGGTCATGGAAGACGCAAAGACGGTCGAGAACGATCGGTACCAATTTACGGAATATGTCAGCGAAGAAGCAAAGCAATACCTGACCGAGCGTTACGGCTACAAGGAATTCCTTGCCAAGCCGGCTGCTGCGATTCCTAACAAAGCCTAAGCGATCGAAGGAGATTTCACGATGGCGAAACGCTTCAACATTCGAATGGCAGGTGTCGGCGGACAGGGCGTCGTGACGGGGTCTCACATTCTGAGTACGGCCGTTATTAATGCCGGTGGCGAAAGCACCATCGTGCCGTTCTATGGCTCGGAAAAGCGGATGGCCCCGGTTGAAAGCTATGTCCGCGTGTCGGATGAGCCGATTTATGAAATTGGAGAAATCACGTTTCCACACATCATTATCATTTTTCACCCGCAGGTCATCACCCACGGTAAGTCCTATACGATGCCGTTCTACTTCGGTCTGAAGGAAGATGGTGTTGCCTTGATCAATAATGATGGGCCGATGAATCTCCATAGAGATCAGGCGGCTGAACTGAAGAAGCTTCGGGCGAAGCTCTATTACTTTCCTGCGACGAAGATCTCCCTGGAAGTGGCGGGCATGGATCTCGCCACCAATATGGCGCTGATGGGTTGTATCGGCGCGATTACAGGCTTGACGGACATGGAGGGGTTGGACCAGGCTGTAAAAGACCGGTTCCTCGGGAAGGGCTTCGTGGTATCCGGCGGCACTGCCGCTCTCGACAGTGTCGTAGAACGGAAGTTCAAGAAGAAACAGGAACTGATCGAGAAAAACGTCGCGGTGATGCGGGCAGGATGGAACTACGCGGTCGACCACGGTTGGGCCGCAGCCGAGGTCAAACGCGTAGAGGAGCCAGTGGCAACGGCCGCTGCCACTGCGTAGCGGAGCCGCAAAGGAGTCTTCATGTACCTTGTAGCTGATATCAACGTTGAAATTTGTGCCTCGAAGAGTTGTAAGTTGTGCACGCAGTATTGTCCAGAAGCCAACACGATTCTCTACAGCGAGGAGATGGGCAAAGAGCAAGGGTTTAAGTATGGTTCAGCGTATGTCGCGGTGGACCGGTGCAAGGGCTGTGCGCAGTGTGTGTGGGTCTGCGACAACATGGCCAAGAACAATGCCATTAAAATGATTATGA
The DNA here is from genome assembly GCA_965223625.1 of Nitrospira sp. Lineage (GTDB taxonomy): Bacteria > Nitrospirota > Nitrospiria > Nitrospirales > Nitrospiraceae > Nitrospira_D. The sequence goes on along the minus strand of OZ245008.1, from coordinate 3,079,933 downwards.
TCGATCAGCTGCCGAAGGCGGCGCTGACGGACAACGTTACATACGGCGAAAAGAGCACGACGGCCGTTTTGGCCAGTCCGGTTGTCGGGTAAAGAGCGAGGAAAGGGGAAAAGGGCGTGGCAACAACACAGGATACGAGAGAGCGCATCATTATGCCTGGGCCTGCGGGTTTTCATCCTCCATCAGCTGCGCAGTTGGGTGTGTCGCTGCCGGATCCTGGGCAAGGTTTATTCTACGGATTGCTTGAGCCGAATGAGGAACTTGTCATTGAAGAGATGGCTCGGAAGATGCTGACGAGTCCGAACGCGACTCTGTTCCCCGGCCCGCTGTTGCTCTGGGCCTGGAATGATCATGCGGTGGAAAAAGCAAAGGCGACGCTTGAAATTGCCGCGCAGATCCCGGAAGTCATGATCATCCCGATGCCGGATTATCGACCGAAGTATCCGAAAATCGACCCAGAAGAAGTCATCAACCCCAATCATCCAAATCTCACGATTTGGGGCAATAAAATCGAAGCCTGCATCTTTATCGGAGTGCATTGTCATTACGCGAATCTGACTCTCAAGATGATCCGGGCAGGAACGAATTGCTGCACGATGGCGATTTGTGCCGAGCAAGGCCATGAAGACGCCATGCTCACGATCCGAGACTCCGATACGCTTAAGATTAAACGGGTTGCACAGATTTTTAAGCGCGTTCGTGAAGAGTTAGGGATTAAGTTGCCGGAAAACGGTGAAAACGTACGTTTTACTGGCACGCAGTCCAAAGTGCATGGTGGTAAGACTCACACGAATCCAATGGCATTTGCTCCAACCCCAGGTGGCGCGGGCAGTGCGGCGATGTTCGGTCATTCTGCCGAGCATATGAAGCGTGAAGGATAAGGCCGAGCGGCAACGCTCGAACTAGCCAAGAGGTGAACCATGAGTGAGACCGAAGTCAAAACCAATCCGCAAGGCGATCCGATCACCAGTGTGGCGGTGCCCAAATTAGATGGGAAAAAAGATCCCCATGGGGAGGCGAAGAGACAGAAGGTCGTCACCCCTGAATATATGTTCCTCGAAGCTCCACGGACGAAGGAATTCATCACCGGAAGCGAGGCGGCTAAGGAAGCCATACGCCGCTCGAACGTGGATTTGGCCATCGCCTATCCGATCACACCACAAAGCGAAACGATGCAGTTGGTGGGCGTGCTCTATGGCGAAGGCTATGTGAAAGAGTATTATCGTGGTGAAGAAGAAGTCGGCGTCATGGCAGCCATCGCCGGAGGCTCACGCGCGGGTGTCCGTTGTTATACCGCGACAGCCGGTCCAGGGACGTTGCGTGGCCTCGAAGGAATTGCGTCCTGGCCGGGCCATCGTCTTCCCGTCGTGGCGATGTTTACTTGCCGCGTCGTCAATGCGCCATTGGCCATTCAACCGGACAATATCGAGGTGGCGTACCTGCTGAACTGCGGCATGATTGTCTTCCATGCTGAAAATCAGCAAGACATGTTCGATTTCACGATGGCTGGATTTACGATCAGCGAAAAGAACGATGTGACGTTGCCGGTCGGGGTCTGCTGCGACGGGTTCTTCGTCACCCATGCTCGTGGCTATGTGCGCATGCAGGATCGAGGGATCAAGTTGCCGCCTCGTGAAGCTTGGCGCGGAGCTGTTCCTGTGCTCGATGCGGAGAATCCTCCCGCTCGTCTCTCCCGTGACGCTCCGGTGCAGAAGTCGAACTTTATGGCCTACAACATTCACGCTGTCTGGCAACAGGAAGTCTGGGCAGCCGTCGAACGATCGCGCAAATACATCGATCGGTATTTGGGCGGATTGCTCACGGCGGAGAATGTTGAAGGTGCTGAAGTCATCATCATTGCTTCCGGCAGCGCTGCCGCGCAGTCGCGCGAAGCTGTTCGGCTCTGTCAGGCAAAGGGCATGAAGGTCGGATTGATCAAGGTCCGTTCCCTCCGTCCATTCCCGACGAAGGAACTCCGTCTACTGTGCGCAAAGGCTAAGCTGATCGTGGTTCCGGAATTCAACTACGTCGGCTGGTTGGCCAAAGAAGTGGCGACGGCAATTTATGGGTACTCCAAGGCCAAGATCATCGGCGGTCCTCGTGTGTATGGTGGTCAGTCGATGCCGGTGGAGTTGATTGTCGACGAGGTAGAATCAGGCGTGAGTGGAAAGAAATCAACCAACGTTGCAATGTCGCAGATCATGGGTGGGGTCGTCGATCCCAACGAGGTTGAGCACTTCATGCGCAGTATTTAGACAAAGAATTGTGAGAAAGAACAAGGGCCTGTCCGGCTTAGCCGGCCGGGCCCTTCGTATTATAGCCCTTCGTAACAGTCAGCCCTGAATCTCGTCCTCGATCATCTCTTCACTGTTTGGCATCCCATAGGCCACGTACTTCGCGTAGGACAGATAAATCGATGCGCTGTCGGTCATTGCTTTCGAGCCGGCGGTCAGTCGGACGACTTTGTCAGAGCCTGGTGGCTCCACGTTCTGCAACATCGTGACATGGTCGTGCAGCAGTCTGATGTAGCGCTCCACCGCCGATTCAACGTCCTTATAAGCTTTCAAGATTTCATCAGTCATAGTTGTCCTCCGTCTTAAGGTGAGCATACACTACGCCCATGCGACGGCTCAACGCCATGGTCTCTCCGGTTGTTCAAGCGGCCATTGACCAACTCGTTGAGGCAGAAGGCATTTCACGAAGGGAAGTCGTGGAGGCTGTCGCTGAACTCTCCCGTCTCTTTACCAAAGACCGGAGACGACTCGGCCGAACATATTTGGACGATAAGGTTCTTCGGGCTGCGTATCTGCAATATTTCATGCCGGTGAACCTCGCCAAGGTCCTGGTGTTGCTCGATGAAATGCCAGTGCCACAATCAGGAACGGCGTTTTCTGTCCTGGACCTTGGTTCAGGGCCAGGAACCGGCGCGCTAGCAGTCCTGGACTGGTGGCATCGCCTTGCGATGTCCCATGCTCTATCGATGATCACCGTTGATAGTTCCGCTGCCGCACTTGGGCAAGCGAAAGAGTTATGGGATCGATACTGTCAAGCAGCTAGCATTACAAAAGCAAACTTACGAATACATGAGGGAGATCTCAAGCGGCGAGCCTGGGTGGAACAGGTGAAGGGAAGGCAGGAATTTGATCTGATCATTCTGGCCAATTGTTTAAACGAAGTTTATGTGGATGCCAAAGACCCGATTGCAATGCGAGTGGATCTGGTGAGAGAGGCCCTCTCGCTGCTCACACCGCACGGGACACTGATGATCATAGAGCCAGCTCTGCGAGAAACGTCGCGGGAACTCCATCAAGTGCGAGACCGCCTTCTCCAAGAAAAGCATGGCTCCATCTATAGCCCATGTCTCCATGAGCAGAGCTGTCCAGCCTTAGTGAAGCCCGATGATTGGTGCCATGAAGAACGGGTCTGGGACCCGCCCGGGATCATTCAGGAAATCGATGAGCAAGTCGGCTTCATTAAAGATGCGTTGAAATTCTCATATCTCCTCATACGCAAAGATGGGGAGACAATCGTTGAGCGGCGGCCTGATGTCTATCGAGTCGTGAGCGAGCTGCGTGTGCTCAAGGGAGAAAAGCGGGCCTGGCTCTGCAGTGAACAAGGCCGACAGGAAGTCGGCCGGCAAGATCGCCTTGCATCTCATCAAAACGAGGCCTTTGATCGGTGTCACCGCGGCGACATTGTGCAGATTGAAAAAATCGTCCACAAAGAACGAAGTGGAAAGGTGTCGGCGTTAGGACGAATCGAACGGGATGCAGTTGTGCAGATTGTCAGGTCGCTCTGACTGTTACGATCAGGGATAAAGCGGGATGTACATTCTTTTTCCAGCATCTCTTGCGGGATTCATTTTCTCGGGGCGAAGTTAGAGAAATGGCTAACTGGCGGTACGTCGATTTTTCGGTTAAAGAGGCTCAGCGGCTTGGGGACTTGGCAAGTATTGCGGCTGATCTGGAAACGACCGAAGGCATTTGTAGGATCTTTATCGGAAAACGCCAGCAATTCGAGAAGTTAGAATGGCCTGAGGGATTTATCTTGTTTGAGGCGCTCTGTACGGCAGCCATTATTAGGTACGGGCGCTCGTTTGTTTCAGGAATTCGAGAAAGAGAATCAGATAAGCTGATTAAAGAACTTCCCAGTGAACATCGAGAATCTCATGCTTTCTTCATGGATCTTCGTAATAAATGGGTAGCACATTCCGTTAACCCTTTTGATTCCACGGAAGTTGTTGCTTATCTCACACCAGAAGAAAGGGGGCCAAAGAGTGTATCAAGCGTTTCTGCTCGTCCTAACCGTATTTCGTCATTGAGCATTGATGATATGCTGCGTTTACAGGCCCTTGCTAAATCTGTACACGAAAGAGTTCAGAGTTTGATAAGAGACGAAGAACAGAGGGTATTGCATTATGCACGGTCGCTTTCCATCGACCAATTCTATTCCGAGGATACTCCACCGCCACGATTACCAAAAAATGAAGATGCTGGAAAGAGCAGGAAGAAATGGTAAATATCTTCTGAAGTTAACTAGGGCAGTGTACGCAAACGAGGGGGTCTGGAATTGACTCGTCGCTGCTCAACTGTCTTGAACAATTGGCTTGATGGAAAGCTTGGGAAGCTAATCCGCTTCCGGTTCCGAGCTGCCGTGTTGGTGGGAGACCTTGTCTTCTTCGAAGAGCTCCGCCATTTCTTCCGCCATTGCGTCAGCGTCGTCTTGAATGGGGATGAGAGGGATTTCTTTTCTCGCCTTTGGCTTTTCATCCGACGAGGGCTGGTCAGGCTGTTTGGGCTTGTCAGTCATAAGCTCAGTATACACCAGCAGAGGCTGGGACTGTGGATTTATTCAAAGGCTTCCAGCGACGATTTCTCCGGGAATTGCCGCTTGCAGTTCTGGCAGGTTACAAAGTAATAGGCATCTCGCACGGATAGGGTAGCGCGTAAATCGAGATTCACCCCTTGGTGATTGCACGCCGTGCAAGAAATCTCTTTCAACCGCAGCGGCACATCAGGCTGTGTGCGAAGGTAAAATTCCATGTCGGTATACACCGGGAAGGTGTAGAAGCATTTCTTGCAGATGCCGCGCCAGTCACCATCCGGTCCCATAAACCGTTCATCGATGGCGAAGTCGGATTGTTTGCACACGGCGCATTGGACCGTATTCAGGCGCCGTTCGACTTCCTGTTGGGTAAGGGTGACCATGTGGGGTGAGTATAACGGGCAAGGGAATGAAATCGCAACCGCGCCACAGCACCTGCCGGAACGCTTGACGCGCATCAAGCTCGAGCTATACTGACTAGACGATGCACATGATTACCGAGAATCTCTTGGTGGGTAGCATCAATGATGCGCAGGAGCCTCCTGCGGTGGTCGGCACCCTTCTGTTTGTCGCTGAAGAGTTTACGATCGCGCCGGCTGAATGGGTTGACTATCATCGGATTCCCTTTCGAGAGTTCGCCAAGGTCGATCCTGCCAAGCTGATGGAAGCCGTCCAATGGCTTGAATCGCGCGTCCCCAAGGGCAGGACGCTGGTCTGCTGTCGAGCAGGAATGGGCCGTTCGGTTTCAGTGGCCATAGCCTATCTCTGTTGTGTAGACGGCAAGACCTATGATGAAGTGCTGAAGTTGGTGATGGCTCGGCGGCCTGGCGCCATGCCGCTGCCGAATCTGCAAGTCGCTATTGAACAGGTCCGCCAACTTCGGCGTGCCGGTAAATCTGTGTCCTCCGGTTCATAATTCATTTTCCGCCTCCCTAGCTTCTTGCCTTTCCGTCGTCCTCGTGGCGTAATGCGGCCTTCTCACGAAGGTGGTCGAGCCATGCCCGAGCTTCCAGAAGCAGAAGTCGTCGCCCGGCAGATTCGCACTCGTCTCCTCGGAGCGCGCGTGAGGGAGCTGTGGGTCGGACGTGCCGATATCGTACGGGAAGGCTTCAGCAGCCTTTCGTGGTATCGAGGGAGCATCTTGCAGTCTGTCGAGCGATTCGGGAAGAGTGTGGTCTTGGGTTTTGGGAACCAGCATGCCTGCCGCTATGTGGTGGCGGAGCTTGGGATGACCGGACTTCTGTTGTTCCGGTCGGTGCCGACGAAATATCCACAGCATGTACATGTGCGGCTGTCGTTCGAGGGCGCGAGTGAGCCAGAGTTGCGGTATTGGAACCCCCGCCGGTTCGGACGGCTCTCACTGCTGGACAAGACGGGGCTCGAGCAATACCTTGTACGCCGATTCGGGGTTGATCCTCTGCTTGTCTCGAAGCAGGACTTTATGAGAGTTCTTCGAGAGCGGCGCGGTCGGCTGAAGCCGTTGCTCATGCATCAACAAGTCATTGCCGGTATCGGGAACATTTACGCGAATGAGATTCTCTTTAGGGCCGGGGTCCATCCGAACATGCAAGCGAGCCGCCTTTCAGTGCGAAAAATCGAAAGTCTGTACTCGATCATGCGAGAGGTTCTTGAGGAGGCGATTCGCTCAGGAGGCTCGAGTGTCCGTGATTTTTTTGCTCCCGATGGAACCGAGGGGCACTACAAACGCCGGCATCGGGTCTATGGAAAAGAGGGGCAGCCTTGTCCGAACCGATGTGGACATGTGATCCGGCGTCTCCACAGTGAGCGAAGCTCTTATTTCTGCTCACGATGTCAACCTCTCCGGTCCACACGGTAATGGGCTGCGGAGAAGAACATTTTGTTTTCTGCCCGTTTAGGGCAAGGTAGCCCCGGTACATTCCAGCTAGGCCTTTTGAACCCCCTCGGTTTAGTCCCTCTGGTGTCTTGAGACATCTTGTTATTTTCCGCTACAATCCGCCTTCCCTATCGACTGAGTTCACGATGAAGGAGAATTCGCATGGCTAAGGTGTTAGAGGGTCCCGGCATGGGTCTCATGAAGAAGTGGGGTCTCCATATTCCCAACTATGTGGTCGTCACGTCGGCAGACGAGCTGGCCAAGCTGGGACAAGCCAACGATTGGATGAAGACCTCGAAGTTGGTGGCGAAGGCGCATGAGGCGCTGGGATCACGCTTCAAACTCGGCCTCGTGAAGGTCGGCTTGGATCTCAAGGACGCTGTGGCGGCGACCAAAGAAATGATCGGCCGTCAGGTCGGCAGCATCAAGGTGACGCAAGTCATCGTGTCGGAAATGGTTCCTCACAAAGAAGAGTATTATTGTGCCGTGAAGTCCACCCGCGAGGGCAGCGAGGTCCTCGTCGCCAATTGTGGCGGCATCGAAGTCGAGTCGAACTGGGAGCGTGTCAAGCGCCTATGCCTCGAAGTCGGGCAGACACCGTCCCCCGATGCGCTCGAAAAACTCTCGAAGGACGCCGGCTTTACCGGTGCCCTCACCAAGAAGATGGCCGATTTCGCCGGCAAGATGTTCACCTGCTTTGACAGCGAGGACGCCCAGTATCTGGAGGTGAATCCGGTCGTTGTGCGCGAAAGCGACGGTGAATTGGTCGCACTCGATGCCGTGACGCTCCTCGATGGTGATGCGAAGTTCCGTCATCCGGATTGGAACTTTCAGTTTGCGGCAGAGTTCGGGCGTGCCTACAGCAAAGACGAAATGGAAGTCATGGCGGTTGACAGCAAGATCAAGGGCTCGGTCAAGTTCATCGAGATTCCAGGAGGCGACACGGCCATGCTGCCGGCCGGCGGCGGGGCTAGTGTGTATTACTCGGATGCCGTCGTGGCTCGCGGGGGGAAGTTGGCAAACTATGCCGAATATTCCGGCGATCCTCCCGATTGGGCGGTAGAAGTGCTCACGGAGAAAGTGTGCTCATTGCCTGGCATCAAAAACATCATCGTCGGCGGTGCGATTGCGAATTTTACCGACGTCAAGAAGACGTTCGGCGGAATCATCAACGGATTTCGCAAGGCAAAGAGCGACGGAAAGTTGAAGGGCGTCAAGATTTGGGTCCGACGCGGAGGGCCACGTGAAAAGGAAGGCCTTGACGCGATGCGCACGCTGAAAGACGAAGGCTTCGACATCAACGTCTTCGATCGTAACACCCCGCTGACGGACATCGTCGACAAGGCCCTGCAGAAGTAAGTGAAGAGTGTCGCGTTCTGACTGCTTCGCAGCGCTGCTGCTCTTCAGCTCGCTTACACACTCAAGACTTGAACATTGAGAACAGAGGGAGATTCTGATGAGTATTCTGGCGAATAAAGACACCCGCGTGGTGATTCAAGGGGGCGCTGCTGGTGTCAACGCGGCCCGCCGTATGGCGGAGTTCTGTTACTTGATCAAGCGCCCGCTTAACGTGGAAGCGTTTGTCTATCCGCCGGATGCCGGCAAAACCAACGAAATCACGTATGGCAGCGGGTTGATTGCCATCCCCGTGTACAAGACGATTGCCGAAGCGACGAAGAACCATCCGACGATCAATACCAGTCTCGTCTATATCGGAGCCGATCGTGCAATGAAGGGCGCCATGGAAGCGCTGGATGATTCACGTATCAAGGTCGTGTCGATGATCACCGAAGGCGTGCCGGAGAAGGATGCCAAGCTGCTCGGCGCCCATGCACGCAAGCTCGGCAAAGTGTTTAATGGTCCGTCTTCCATCGGGATTATTTCCGCCGGAGCCTGCCGGTTGGGCGTGATCGGAGGTGCGTTCGACAATCTGGTCCTCTCCAAGCTCTATCGCGAAGGGTCATTCGGTGTCATCACGAAGTCAGGTGGGTTGTCCAACGAAATCATCTGGATCTGCTCTCAGTTTGCTGATGGCATCACAACGGCCATTGGCATCGGCGGCGATGCCTATCCCGGCACGGACTATGTGAGCTATCTCGAAATGTTCGAAAACGATCCGCAGACCAAGGCTGTTGTCGTCGTCGGGGAAATGGGCGGCGATCTCGAGGAGCGGGCTGCCGAGTGGTACGGCGCCAAGAAGCGCCGCATCAAGCTCATCGGTGTTGTGTCGGGCTTCTGTCAGGAGAGTTTGCCGAAAGGGATGAAGTTCGGCCATGCCGGTGCCAAGGAAGGCATGAAAGGCGAAGGGTCGGCTCGTTCCAAGTCCGACGCGCTCAAGAAGTCCGGTGCGATTGTCCCGGCGACGTTCGGTGCATTGGGTCCGGCGATCAAGGAAACCTACCAGGAATTGTTGAAGTCCGGCCAGGTCAAGGAAATTGTCGAGCCGACCACGCTCCCACGACTTCCCAAGACGGTGGAAGAGGCGATGAAGGCGGACGAAGTCATGGTGGCGCCGCTGATTCGCACGACGATCAGTGACGACCGTGGCGATGAACCGTGCTACGACGGATATCCGGCTTCCGAACTCATCAATAAGGGCTACGAAATTCCCCACGTCATCGGTCTTCTCTGGGACAAGCGACTCATCTCAAAGCAGGAAGCCGAAATCATCAAGCGGATCATGATGCTCTCTGCCGATCACGGCCCCTGCGTGAGCGGAGCGTACGCGACCATCCTTGCGGCCTGTGCCGGTATCGGCATGTCACAAGCGGTCGCTGCCGGATTGATCATGATTGGACCGCGTTTCGGCGGCGCTGTGACGGATGCGGGACGCTGGTTTAAGTACGCAGTCGACAACAAGATGAACGTGGATGAGTTCCTCGCCTACATGAAGAAGAGCGTGGGGCCAGTGCCCGGCATCGGTCACCGCGTCAAGAGTTTGCGGAATCCGGACAAGCGGGTGAAGGAGCTCGTCGGGTATGTGAAGAGTTTGAACATCAAGACACCGTGCCTCGATTTTGCCCTGCAGGTCGAGCAGGTGACGGCAGCGAAGAAAGATAATCTCATTCTGAACGTCGATGGGACGATGGCGGCTGTTCTGGTTGACCTGGGATTCCCGGTCGATAGTTTGAACGGTTTCTTCATTCTGTCTCGAACGATCGGATTGATCGGCCATTGGGTCGATCAAAAGCGGCAAGACAGCCGGTTGATCCGGTTATTCGATTACTTGGTGAATTACGCGGCGCCCAAACGGCGAGAGGTCCCGCCCTTAAAATAGATGGGGGAAGTTCCGCCGTTAAAGTAGGCACGCGACGTGCGACAACTGACATAATTGCGGGAGGTTCCGCCGCTCAACGAGTGGTGGGGCAGGCCGCCCTAACCAAAGGCTGGTGATGGGGCGTGGCTGAGGAGTACGACTCCCTAGCTCCTGGCTCCAAGTTGCCGGCCCGTTTGTAAGGAGAACGCAATGTCACTCGAGCTCGCGAAGAAGCTCTACGCCAAAATGCCCGAGGTCTTCGAGAAGGCCAGAAAGAAATTCGGCCGTCCGTTGACGTTGGCGGAAAAGATTCTCGTCTCGCATACGGACAATTTCGACACCCAAAATTGGGAGCGGGGAAAGGCCATGTTGGCGCTCCGTCCAGACCGTGTGGCGATGCAGGACGCCACGGCCCAGATGGCCATGCTTCAGTTCATGCAGGCCGGCAAGAAGAAAGCCGCGGTGCCCAGCACGATCCACTGTGACCATTTGATTCGCGCCGAAATGGGTTCTGAGAAGGACCTGCTTCGCGCGATGGATGAGAATAAGGAAGTCTACAGCTTCCTCGCCTCCGCCGCGAAGAAGTATGGGATCGGTTTTTGGAAGCCGGGTGCCGGCATCATCCACCAAGTCGTGCTCGAAAATTACGCGTTCCCTGGCGGCCTGATCATCGGGACCGATTCGCACACGCCAAACGGTGGTGGCTTGGGGATGTTGGCGATCGGCGTCGGTGGTGCGGATGCGGGCGAAGTAATGGCCGGGTTGCCTTGGGAAGTGCTCCATCCGAAATTGATCGGCGTGAAACTCACCGGCAAGTTGAACGGGTGGGCTTCACCGAAGGATGTGATTCTCTATCTCTGCGGGTTGTTGACGGTGAAGGGTGGCACGAACAAGATCGTCGAATATTTCGGCCCTGGTGCGGAGACGATCAGCGCGACCGGGAAGGGAACCATCTGCAACATGGGTGCAGAATTGGGTGCCACTACCTCCGTGTTCCCATTCGATCAGAAGATGGTCGACTACCTCAACATCACCGATCGGGCAGATTTGGCAAAATTAGCCCAGGCGAATCAGGCGTTGCTTGTTGCTGATGCCGAAGTGGCACAGACACCGGACAAGTACTACGATCAGATCGTCGAGATCGACCTGTCTAAGCTCGAGCCGCATGTCGTGGGTCCACATACTCCGGACTTGGCGCGGCCCATTTCAAAGCTGGCTGCGGAAGCGAAGGAAAAGGGCTATCCGATTGAACTGAAGGCGGCTTTGATCGGGAGCTGTACCAATTCGTCGTACGAAGATATCAGTCGATCGGCGCATATCGCAAAACAGGGGCTGAAGGCCGGTTTGAAAGCCAAGACGTCCTTTCTTGTGTCGCCAGGCTCCGAGCGTATCTACCACACCATGAAGCGCGATGGCTTCCTGGATACCTTTGAGCAGCTGGGCGGTACGGTGTTGTCGAATTCCTGCGGCCCTTGCATCGGGCAGTGGAAACGTGCCGATGGCGTCAAGGGGAAGGCCGACTCAATCGTCAGCTCATTTAATCGGAATTTTCCCGGCCGAAACGACGGCATCAGTGACACGTTATCGTTTCTGGCCAGTCCGGAAGTCGTGACGGCCTACGCTCTGTCGGGCGACCTCGGGTTCGATCCCGTCAATCAGAAGTTGAAGGCTGCCGATGGCAAGGAATTCAAGCTTGAGCCTCCAGTTGGGGAAGAGCTTCCGGCCAAGGGCTTTGCCAAGGGCGAAGAGGGGTATGTTACCCCGGCAGAAGATGGGGCAAACTTGACGGTCGATATTCCGCCGACCAGCGAACGGTTGCAGTTGTTACAACCCTTCCCACGGTGGGACGGCAAGGATTTGGAGAAGTTGCCGTTGCTGATTAAGACCAAGGGCAAGACCACGACGGACCATATCTCTCCTGCCGGTCCTTGGCTTAAGTTCAGAGGCCATCTGGACAAGATCAGCGACAACATGTTCCTCGGGGCTAACAGTGCGTTTGCGTCCGAGCCAGGCAAGGGGACGAACGTATTGACCGGCGAATCAAACCTGACGATTGCACAGATCGCCCGAGCCTACAAGGCAAAGAGCATCGGCTCCATCGTTGTCGGAGACGAAAACTACGGCGAGGGCAGTAGTCGTGAACATGCGGCCATGTCGCCGCGATTCCTCAATGTGCGTGCGGTCATCACGAAGAGTTTTGCCCGTATTCACGAGACGAATCTGAAGAAGCAGGGCATCCTCCCGTTGACGTTTGCCGATCCGAAAGACTACGACAAGATTGAGATGAACGATCGGTTGAGCGTCGTGGATCTGGCTAATCTGGCGCCGGGGAAACCGGTGACCGTAGTCGTGCACAAGGCCAGCGGGGACGTGAAGATCCAAGCCAACCACAGCATGACAGCACAACAGCTAACCTGGTTTAAGGCCGGTTCAGCCCTGAATGCGCTGAACTAACCGATAGATTGAGAGGGAGAATCATGGCGAAAGCAGACAAAATCATCTATACGAAGACCGACGAAGCTCCAATGCTGGCGACCTATTCGTTTCTGCCGATCATCAACGCCTTCACGAAGGCGGCTGGTGTGTCGGTGGAACTGCGCGACATTTCACTCGCGGGCCGCGTGATCGCGGTGTTTCCTGAGTATTTGACTCCGGCCCAGAAGCAGCACGATGCCTTGGCTGAGTTGGGAGAAATGGCCAAGACACCGGAAGCCAACATCATCAAGTTGCCGAACATCAGCGCCTCGATTCCGCAGCTTGTCGCCACCATCAAGGAATTGCAGGGTCAGGGCTACAAACTGCCGGACTATCCAGAAAATCCCAAAGACGACAAGGAAAAAGACATCAAGGCTCGCTACGACAAGGTCAAGGGGAGTGCCGTGAATCCGGTATTGCGCGAGGGCAACTCCGACCGCCGTGCACCGCTCTCCGTGAAAGCCTATGCCCGCAAACATCCCCATAAGATGGGGGCTTGGTCATCCGATTCCAAGACGCACGTGACGCATATGAAGGGTGGCGACTTCTTTTCGAATGAAAAGTCGCTGACGATTCCGGCTGCGACCACGGCGAAGATCGAGTTTGTCGGGACTGACGGGAAGACCACCCTTCTGAAGGACAAGATCGCATTACAGGCGGGAGAGGTTCTCGATGCCACGTTCATGAGCGTCAAAGCACTTCGCAAATTCCTCGAAGAGCAGATCGAAGATGCGAAGAGCAAAGGGATTCTGTGGTCGCTCCACATGAAAGCTACCATGATGAAGGTTTCGGACCCGAAGATCTTCGGTCATGCCGTGACCGTCTTCTATAAAGATGTATTCGAGAAGCATGCCGAGATATTCAAGAAGCTTGGCGTCGATCCGGACAACGGGATCGGCGATGTGTATGCCAAGATCAAGTCCTTGCCTGAAGATCAGCGGAAGGCGATCGAAACGGACATCCAAGCCGTGTATCAGAAGCGCCCGCCGATGGCGATGGTCAACAGCGACAAGGGTATCACCAATCTCCATGTCCCCAGCGACATCATCATCGATGCGTCGATGCCTCCGGTCATCCGTGACAGTGGCAGGATGTGGAACCCGCAGGGTCAGTTGCAGGATGTGAAGTGCGTGATTCCGGATGCCAGCTATGCGCCGATTTACCACGAAGTCGTCGAGTTCTGTAAGAAGAACGGTGCCTTTGATCCAAAGACGATGGGGACGATTCCCAACGTCGGCTTGATGGCACAGGCGGCGGAAGAATATGGCTCACACGACAAGACCTTCAAAGCTCCTGGAAACGGCACGATCCGCATTGTGGATGCATCGGGCGCGCTGCTGCATGAGCACAAGGTGGAAGAAGGCGACATTTGGCGCGCCTGCCAAGTGAAAGATGCGCCGATTCAGGATTGGGTCAAGCTGGGAGTCACGCGCGCACGCGCGACTGGCGCGCCGGCGGTGTTCTGGCTGAACAAGGACCGTCCGCACGATGCGGAGCTCATCAAGAAAGTAAATGCCTATCTGCCGAAGCATGATACGACGGGGGTTGAAATCAAGATCATGCCCCCGGCGGAGGCCTGCCGGTTCTCAATCCAGCGGATGAAAGAAGGCAAAGATACCATTTCCTGCACGGGCAACGTCCTTCGTGACTACTTGACGGACCTGTTCCCGATCCTTGAGATCGGTACCAGTGCCAAAATGCTTTCGATCGTTCCGTTGCTGAACGGTGGAGGGCTGTTCGAGACCGGTGCGGGTGGCTCAGCGCCGAAGCATGTGCAACAATTTCAACAAGAGGGCTATCTACGGTGGGACTCGCTGGGTGAGTTCCTAGCTCTGGCTGCCTCATTGGAGCACCTGGCCAAAGCCGGAAACAATTCAGTGGCGAAGATTCTGGCGGACACGCTGGACCAGGCCAACGCAAAGTTCCTTGAGAGCAATAAGTCACCGGCTAGGAAAGTCGGTGAGATCGACAACCGTGGTAGCCATTTTTACCTCGCGCTCTATTGGGCGCAGGCCTTAGCCGCGCAGACGGCGGACAAGAAGATTGCCGAGAAGTTCCAAAAGATCGCCAAAGACCTGACCGACAACGAAAAGGCGATCGATCAGGAGTTGTTGGCTGCGCAAGGCAAGTCACAGGATGTGGGTGGGTATTATCATCCGGACGATGCGAAGGCCTCAAAGGCGATGCGGCCGAGTGCCACGTTGAACAAGATCATCGATTCGTTTGCGTAAAAATGGTGGTGCGAGAGGGGTACGGTGACGCCATGCCCCTCTCGCCATTCACTTGGTAACGGTTTAGGACATGGCTCAAGATTCTCCTGAAAATGTGATCGATCAGCCTGAGGTGATGACGCCTCGGATGGTCACGATCGAGATTGCCGGCAAGAAAGTCGAAGTGCCGGAAGGCATTACGGTTGTCCGCGCGATGTGGTACGCTGGCATCGACGTCGTTCGTGGCGTAGGCTGTCTTGGTGGTTTCTGTGGCGCCTGCGCGACCTACTACCGGACGAAAGACGACCCCAAAGTAAAGACTTGTCTGGCTTGCCAGATGGCCGTTCAGGATGGCATGTCGTTTACGATGATGCCGCCGTTCCCAGCGAGGAAAGCTACTTACGAAATTCAAAAACTCCAAGATCCCAAACAAGATCTCTTCAATCTGTATCCCGAAGCCCCGCTCTGCCGAAATTGTAATGCGTGCACCGAGGCTTGCCCGCAGAAGATTGACGTGCGTGAGGGGGTCTGGAAGGCCGTCTTCGGCGATTTCAAGAGTGTCTCCGAGATGTTCATGGACTGCGTCATGTGCGGCATGTGCACGCCGGTCTGCATCGCCGATATCGCTCCAAATCTCGTGGCGCTCTATGTGAGCCGTGCACAGGGGGCTCATTTCACCGAAAAGCCCATTGGGCTCGAGACGCGCATCAAAGAAATTCAGGACGGCCGGTTCAACAATGACTGGAATAAGATTCTCAAGATGAACGAGAAGGAATTAGCGGACTATTGTGCTGCGATGAAGTGATCGTTCCGCAACGGCACCCGAGATGGATATCCACGCACTCCAACAAATCGTGCACAAGACTCGGGATGCCCGGCGAAAGCAGACCATTCCCAAGTTCTCTCCCGCCGATCGCGATCAACTCATTCACAAGTTCCATCCCGACTTTCGTGCCAGCGCCTACCGACCGATCCGATTTGGTCCCAACGAAGGAGATCGGACGGTCGTTGAATTGGCTACTTTGCTTGAAGGTGATAGCCCGATTCAGGTCCATGGAGAGTTGACACCGCACTATACGACCGATGTGTTGGTGATCGGCGGAGGCGGCGCCGGCTGTGCCGCGGCTTTGCATGCGCATGGAGCCGGAGCCAAGGTCATGCTGGCGACGAAACTTCGTTTGGGCGACTCCAACAGTGTGATGGCGCAGGGCGGCATGCAGATCTCCGTGGCGCCTGAAGATTCTCCCGTGACCCACTTCATTGACACGCTCAAGGGCGGCCACATGGAGAACGACCACGATCTGCTCAAGGTGATGGTCGAAGAGGGGCCCTCCATCGCCAAATGGCTCATCGAGCTCGGCGTATTGTTCGACCGTCAAGCCGACGGCAATTTACACGTCAAGAAGGGAGGCGGAAGCTCCAAGCCTCGGTTACTCACATGCTCCGACTATACCGGCCTCGAAATCATGCGTGTGCTCAAGGACGAGGTCATCAACCAAAAGATTCACCTGTTGGAGTTTGCCGCGGCCATCGAGCTGTTAAGCGACGACGACGGTGTCTGCACCGGAGCGATCTTCAAAGATCTCGACAATCAACGTTATATTGTCGTGGCGGCCAAGTCCGTCATATTGGCGACGGGCGGTATCGGCCGACTGCATATCCAGGGATTTCCGACGAGCAATCACTATGGGGCGACCGGCGACGGGCTCTGCTTGTCCTATCGTATGGGGGCGAAGCTCGCGCACGTCGATACGTTTCAGTACCACCCCTCAGGGGCAGTGTATCCGGAGCAGTTGATCGGCGCGCTGGTGACGGAAGGCATCCGCTCCGAAGGCGGCCATCTGGTCAATGCCAAGGGCGAGCGGTTTGTCAACGAGCTCGACACCCGCGACGTCGTGTCGTCCTCGATCATCCGTGAATGTGAAGAGGGGCGTGGCATCAGGACGATGTCGGGTCGTGTGGGAGTCTGGTTGGATACGCCGTTGCTGGATGCCGAGCATGGCCCAGGTACGGTCGAAAAGCATTTTCCCGCGATGATGATGCAGTTTGAGCGGTTCGGAATCGATATCAGCAAGGATCCGGTCCTGATCTATCCGACGCTGCATTACCAGAACGGCGGGGTGAAAATCGATACGAATTCGGAAACCAACGTGAAAAATCTGTTCGTGGCAGGCGAGGCATCCGGTGGGCTGCACGGGCGGAATCGGTTGATGGGTAACTCATTGCTCGATCTCATGGTGTTCGGCAAGCGCTCGGGGCTGACCGCAGCCGGACGGGTTGGGACGATAAAACAAGGGAAATTGACCTTGGGACATCTCGAACTGTTCCGAGCCGAAGCGAAGAAACATGGGAATGCCAGCGAGGTCATCTCTCCCATGGTCCTGCCCGCGTACACGAGAAAGGTCAGCTGACAGCCTGTTTCCAAGGAGAAGACATGAACGTTCACGAGTTTCAAGCCAAGCAACTCTTTGCCCAGTTCGGCGTACCGGTGCCGCGTGGGAAAGAAATCATTTCGCCGAACGATGCTACGGCATGGGCCAACGAATTGAATACGCCGGTGTTCGTCGTGAAGGCGCAGATCCATGCCGGCGGCCGAGGCAAGGCCGGTGGCGTCAAGATCACGAAAGACAAGGCTGTTGTAGCTGGCTTGGCGAAGGAGTTAATCGGCAAGACACTCGTCACCCATCAGACAGGTCCCAAGGGCCGCCAGGTCCATCGTCTGCTGATGGAAGAAGGGGCGAACATCTCGAAAGAGCTGTACCTTTCGATCCTCGTTGATCGGGACACGGGGTGGCCTACGTTCATCGCCAGCACAGAAGGCGGTATGGAAATCGAAGAAGTCGCCGCCCATACTCCGGAAAAGATCATCAAGGAACCGATCGACCCTGCCGTCGGTTTTCAAGGCTATAACGGGCGGAATATCGCTTTTGCGCTTGGGTTGCAGAACATAGAGCCGGCAGCGGTCAGCCCCTTCATCAAGATGGTGGGAAACCTCTACCGGCTCTTCATGGAAAAGAACTGCGCCCTCGTTGAAATCAACCCGCTGATCATCACCAAAGAAAAGACCGTTGTGGCCTTGGACGGGAAGGTATCCTTCGATGACAACGGCCTCTTCAAGCACGAAGACGTGCAGAAGATGCGTGATCTTAATGAGGAAGAGCCGCTTGAGATCGAAGCCACGGCCAACAATCTGAACTATGTAAAGCTGGACGGGAACATTGGCTGTATGGTCAACGGTGCGGGTTTGGCCATGGCGACGATGGACGTCATCAAGCTGGCTGGGAGTGAACCGGCGAACTTCTTGGATGTCGGAGGCGGCGCAACCAAAGAGACAGTGGCAGCAGGGTTTCGCATTCTGCTCAAAGATCCGAACGTCAAAGGTATCTTTATCAATATCTTCGGAGGTATCGTTCGGTGTGAGCGTATTGCCCAGGGTGTAATCGACGCAGCCAAAGAAGTGAAGATCGGAGTGCCGCTGGTGGTGCGTTTGCAGGGGACGAATGCTGAGGAAGGTCGCAAACTGTTGGCTGAGTCAGGCTTGAGGCTTGATGTTGCCGACGACCTTTGGGAAGCCGCACAGAAAATCGTGAAACTGACAGGGAAGGCGGCGTGAGAGAAGGTGTGCCGGGTCGGGTCTCAGTGCTCGCCCCCCGCGCACACGGGATCGATCTGATGATGATCAATATGGGCGGTGCTCGGTGAATGCGCGCAGTATGAGACCCGACCCAGCGCACCTTCTAAAGATTGATGATTAGGAAACGAGGTTCATCGTGAGCATATTAGTCGACAAGAATACGCGAGTGGTGGTGCAGGGGATTACGGGAAAGGAAGGCTCCTTTCATGCGACGCAGTGCAAGGCTTATGGGACGAAGGTCGTGGCTGGGGTGACTCCGGGCAAGGCCGGGCAGGAGGTCGAAGGTATTCCGGTCTTTAACACGGTGCGCGATGCGGTGAAGAAGCAACAGGTCGATACCTCCCTGATCTTCGTGCCGCCGCCGTTCTGCGCCGATGCGATCCTCGAGGCAGCCGATGCCGGCGTGAAGCTCATCATCTGCATCACTGAAGGCATCCCGGTTAACGACATGGTGAGAGTCAAGCGGGCGCTCCGCGGTCGAGACGTGAGGCTGGTTGGACCGAATTGCCCCGGCGTCATCACGGTCGATGAAGCGAAGATCGGTATCATGCCTGGCTTCATTCACAAGAAGGGGGTAGTCGGAGTGGTCTCTCGCAGTGGAACCCTCACGTATGAAGCCGTCCATCAACTCTCGACCTTGGGGTTGGGCGAGACGACCTGCGTTGGGATCGGTGGCGATCCAGTGAACGGCACAGGGTTTGTCGATGTCTTGCCGTTGTTTGAAAAAGACAGAGAGACTCAGGCCATTGTCATGATCGGAGAGATCGGCGGCGATGCAGAAGAAAAAGCTGCCGAGTTTATTAAGAAAAATGTGAAGAAACCGGTCATCAGCTTTATCGCGGGCATCACGGCACCTCCTGGACGCCGCATGGGTCACGCTGGAGCCATTATCTCCGGTGGCAAAGGCACCGCAGCCGAAAAGATGAAAACCTTGGAAGCGGCTGGGGTCAAAGTCGTCAAGAATCCGGCTGAAATCGGTGACGCGGTTAAGAAAGCGTTAGGACGGTAGTTTCCTGAGTACATGCTTCTGTTCCCCCTTCTCTTTCCCTGCTGCTTTGCGGACGTCAGCTCTCTAGCCTGTCCATCAACTTCGCCCCGTGAGGCAGATGTGATGATTCTCGTGTCTTTCAATAGGTTGTTCGAGAGTGTTGCGGGATCCTATTCGGAGCGAATCGTAACGGTGGCTGCCAAAGGCTCGAGCAATAGTCAAGCATTCCATTTTTAGAGCCAGGTTCTCCGGGGTATTGGATTTACCGATAACTCCAATCCGTTTTATCTATTTTCAAAAATGAACGTGGGGTTGCTACTGTTGGCGCCGTCCGCCCTACGATGCGACAAGAGTATCCTCTCATGATCGCTCTGGAGGCTGATATTTGGACTCTCATGCCAATAACCGCAACAGGGGAACCGGGGACCGATTCGGGTATAACGAAGAGGTTATCGTCTCGTATCACCCCGCTGACCATCGACGAAATACCGACTGATATAAAATTTTGCGACCCACATTCGTCGAAGAGAATGTTTTCTTTACCTTGGGAGGGCGATGAATGAAAACGAGAATTTCGGCGATGATTTGTCTCCTCTGTGTCCTTGGTTATCCTCTCTCCGCTTCGGCGGAAGTTGGGGATGAGCTCCCGACAATCTCGTCCGGTACGATCGAGCCCTATTTGTCCTTTATGGCGGGCGTGTCACTTCCGTTCAGTGAGGACGCCACGTTTGTTGACGGGACGACGCCCCGGGAGATGAGGGATATCGACTACCAGATGAAACAGTCGATCGGGGGCAATGGGGGGATCTGGTTTCCAACCAGAGACAAGTTGTTGGGATTCGATCTCGGCGGTGAAATCGAGGGCTACATTTGGTATCCGGATGTGGCCTGCTGTCTGGAAAATTTTAATGGGGTAACTCTCCCAGATGGGTCGTTCGAGGGTACCACGACTGAAATCCAAGGCATCTATGTCGGCGCCAATTTCATGATTCGACGACCGATGGGGATTTCCGAGGCCTATCCCAACGGGCGGTGGCATCCCTACATCGGGATCGGTGGAGGCGCGCATCAGCTCTCGATGAGGCCAGGTGGATCCCGGGGGAATGCTGGCGCTCCCTTCACCGACCAACGGGATACGGCTCCCGCGTTTCAGGCAAAGGGAGGATTCAAGGTGTTTCTCTTCAAGTACCTGGCTGCGTTTGCTGAGGCAAAGTATACCCATGCCTTTCACGACGGGCTGTTGACGGATCGGTTTGGGGCATCCCAACCCGATGGAGATCTAATTGTAAATCCATATGAATCCACGATCAGAACGATCCATGTGCATGCGGGCATGTCGCTGCACTTTGACATAAAGCCGTAGGTTCTCGTTTGGATTCCACCGTTTTTTGACGTTAGTGTGGTGAAGAGTTCGAAGATGGCCAGTCCTAGAAGCAACGGCTTCCCATGGCTGGCCTTCTTCTTTCCGTTGCGGTGATCCCGTTTCTACTTTTCTTTAGACCTTCCCAAAGGTTCGCTCAAACAACTCCTTCACCTTTCCCATGTGATCTGTAATGTCTGACTTGAGGTGTTTTGCTCCCGCCTGCCAATCATCCGTCGTATAACCGACGCGACGAGCTAGGAAGATAAATTCATCGGAGTCGACTGGTGGGAGGACGCGGTCTTTGGCATTGCCCCGGACCATCCGTAGGCCGTCGATGAGCATGCGGATAAAAAAATAGGCCTTTCTCAGGTCATTCCCGTCTTGTCTCGTCACCAGCCCACAGTCTACGAGGGCTGCCAAGGCCTGCATCGTGTTGGGAGTGCGCAAGACGGTAAGGTGATCGCCACGCATGATCTGGAAATACTGGACGGCATATTCGATATCGACGATGCCTCCTGGGCTATGTTTTAAGTTCACCGTGCCTCGCTCGACGAGCTCTTTTAGCTGTTGGCGGCGCAAGTCAAGTGCGGTGCCAAGGTCCCAGGGTTTACCGCTGTAGACGTAGCTGTCGCGATGGGCTTCGACTCGTTTGCCGAGCGTCGCGTCACCGGCCACATGTCGCAGCTTGATCAATGATTGGCGCTCAAACGGGGCCGCGAGTCCATGGTCGCTGTAGTACTTGGCAATCTCGTCGAAGGGGTTGGTCAGGGACCCCTTTCCCCCATGGGGGCGCAGTCGTACATCGAGATGGAAAATGCCCTCTTGCTTGGCTTCGATCCACTGCAGAAGCTCATGCCCCAGCCGTTCGAAGTATTCGCTGTTCTCGATCGGGTTCTTGCCACCGGTACGACCTGCATCGTCATAGACAAACATCACCTCAATATCAGAAGCATAACCCAGCTCTCGACCGCCGAATTTTCCCAAGCCGAGCACGGCAAACGGGCAGGGTTTCTTGTTAGCCAAGCGTGGCGGACCGTACAGCTTGTTCAGCTTGGCTTGGCAGTCTTTCAAGCTCCGATCAACGATGACTTCGGCGAGCTGCGTCAAGGCGGCAGAGAAGTCGGGCAGCGTGGTGTCTGCCTCGACGATGTGCTTCATATCGATGCGAAAGAGTTCGCGGTCTTTAAAACTGTTCAGCGCGGTTTTCCGTGCCTCATCGCTCTTTGCCCGCGTGACCTGACGATCAAGTTCTTTGCGCAGCGTGGCTCGTGGTCTCATGAGGGGCGCATCGCGATAGTCCTGTAACAGGGGTAGAAGGTTACTGTATTGGAGGCGAAGAAAGTCTTCCCAGAGAAAATCGCTGGCCCCAAGCAGACGAGCCAGAAGAGGGAAGGTTTTTTTGTCGCTGAGAAAGGCCAGGGCTTCTTGTTGGGCTTTTCCTTTCGCCTGTTGCATGGTCAGGTCGAGAAACTGGTCGAACGCTTCCAAGGCTTTCGTCGGATCAGGGGCCCAGGTGAGGGCGTGGGTGAACTGCTTGATGAGCACGGCCGTCAGGCGCAGCTGCTGCTGATCGGCCGCGTCGGTGAGTTTCTGACCGTGGCGGTTACGGACATAGAAGCGGTCATGAATCTTCCCGTTCTCCACGTCAAACTGCGCCTTAGAAATATAGATATCACGCATCGCAAGGGCATTCGCGAAAGCATACAGAAAAGCCGGTGTATCGTCCGACCGGATGTCCATAACCGTGTCCATAGCGGATTGACTGTTGTCGAACGTGATCTGCACGGGAAGGAGCAGACCGCTGAAGGATCCGCGGTGTTTTCCGAGCTGTTCGACCAGATGTCGATTGACCGTAAACCGTGCCTCCTCGAATCGTCCTTTGTCGAGCAATGCAATGACCGAGTGGAGCTCCTCCTCCAATTGAGCCTGTTGCACCGAGCCCCATTTTTCCCCCGGCACCGGCAGCACACGAAACACATCGACGATCTTTTTCCTGCTCAAGCCGGGGGTTCCCCTCGCGCGAACGCGCGGTCCATATCCTGTCCAACTTGTGCGGGAGGGCGGCGGGGCGACCTGTTCGGAAAACGTATAGATATCGCCTTCCTCGATATTCAAGCCAAAGGCCGACAGTAGGCCGCAGATGGTGGCGAACTCTGCGAAGTAATCGTAGGCCACGATCGTAATCTCAAACCGCGTGTCGTGTTGTTCGGAATAGGTGATCTTGCAGGGGTGGTCGGAATCCAGCTGCGCCGCCAATCGGACATGTTCGGCGATCGTCACTGGTTCGAACCGCTGGAAGTATTCCGGATCCATGCGGCTGAAGAAATCTTGGAGAATGTCCTCCGCCACGTTCGAGCACAGCGGACGAACGCTGTCGAGGAGAAAGGTTCGGTCGGGAGAGTCGATCGACATGGGGCCCAGTATACCCGAACCGGTTCATTGTGCGTAGAGGAAGCTGTCAGTATAATGCCGCGCCATGGCTCGACGACCCTTGCCGCCGCGATCGTTGTCGCATCCGTTCCCCGCAAGAAGTGCGACCAAGCCGGATCCCCGTCCCATCCTATTGGCGGAGCGGCGAGATCCTGAGAGAGTACGGAGCATCCTATCGGCGTACGGTCTGCATGATCTCGATCAGGCCGACCGTAATCTCAATGCCATGGCCGGCGACCCCATCCAACGTCGGCGGTTGGCGGATATCCTGCCGATGTTGATGGAGTCGATTTCCAGGACGGCCGACCCCGATCAGGCGCTGAACCACTGGGAGCGGATGTTGGGGAGCGTATCCCGCACCTCATTTCTCGACTACCTGCGTAACTGGCCACGCATGCGGGATCTCCTCTGTGCAATCTTCGGCAGCAGCGACGCCTTGACCTTTACCCTCCTCAGGGACCCGACGCTGGTCTATTGGTTGGCTGAGGAGAAAGTGTTGTCCAAACCACCGAAGCGGAAGGGAATGGAGCGTGCGCTTCGCGAGAGTATCGGGCACCTGACGTCCAAGGAATTGAAACTGGACGCACTTCGTCGGTTTCGACGACGCGAGATGTTACGCATCGGTGTTCGGGATTTGCTCCGACTTGCCACGGTGCCGGAGACGACCGGTTCATTGTCGGATTTGGCCTGCCTGTTGATTCATGCCGCTTACGAGATCGTCGATGCCGATCTGAAGCGACAGTATGGGGTACCCATGCATCGGAATCGGCAGAGACAATGGGTGGAAACCGGGTTCACCGTCATCGGGATGGGAAAGTTGGGTGGGCATGAGCTCAACTACAGCTCGGATGTGGATCTGCTCTACATCTATGAGTCCGATGACGGCGAAACCAGAGCTCAGGGCCGTAAGCGTGCCGACACTCCAGCCGGGGTTGGGATCTCGAATGAAGAGTATTTCGAAATTCTTTCACGCGAATTGACCAGAGTCTTGACGGAGCCGACTCGAGAGGGGTATGTGTTTCGGGTCGACTTGCGATTACGGGCCGAGGGCTCCGTCGGTCAATTGGCGCGGTCACTTGCCAGCTACCAGCGCTACTATCTCGCGCGAGGCCAAGTCTGGGAGCGGTTGGCGCTGCTCAAAGCTTTCCCGGTTGCCGGCTCACCGGTGCTCGGGACGGCTTTTGTAAAGGCGGTCAGGCCGTTCATCTTTGGAATCGACAAGAAACCGCCGGATCTTGCTGAAGCATCGGGTGTGATTGAGGATGTGCGGGCCGTCAAGGACATGATCGACGGGAAAATGGCCGGTCGGGGTCACGAACGCCGCAACGTGAAGCTGGGAACGGGCGGAATCAGGGAAATCGAATTCTTTGCCCAGACCCTCCAAGTGCTGGCAGGAAAGCAGCTTCCCGCGGTGGTCGATCGAAGCACCATTGGCGCCCTAGAACGCTTTTCGCGTTGGAAGTTGATTTCAGACCACGAGAAGGATGATCTCACGGCCGCCTATGTGTTCTTGCGCGATGTAGAGCATAAACTACAAATGGTCCATGATCTTCAAACCCATTCGCTTCCCGCTGAGGAGCAAGAATTGGAACGGTGTGCAATTCGGATGGGCTATGGCACGGACGATCGTACGAAGGCGGGGGAACGTTTTCTCGTCGACCATCAACGATATACGACCGTCGTCCATCAAGCATTCCAGTCTCTTTTTGCCGAACCAAAGACCTCTCCAGCTCTAGGCGCAGCGCTCAAAGTCATCAAAGCGAGGCGCTAACAGAGATCCGTCTCGTAAACACAAAGGGCCCGGCGAGACATGGCCGGGCCATTTGCTGAACCCATACGAGATAGAACTCTTGGGGTGCGCACCATAATTCGGCGAATCAGCCGAATTTCCATTCGATTGGTTTGAACAGAAGGAGACGCCTCGGTGGTCGAGAGAAATAGGAGATGCGTACAGCACGGCTGTCAATTACGACCGCGGTGCTTCCCGCCGGAACTGTGGGCACAGCCTACAACACGACCTTGGTGGCGACCAGAGGCACTGGTGCCAAATCTTGGATCGTCAGTTCCGGGACCTTGCCGACGGGATTATCGCTGAATGGTTCAACCGGGGTCATTAGCGGGACGCCGACAACGGCTGGAGCGTTCCCGTTCAGAGTGCAGGTGCGGGATAGTGCGACGTCACAGCAATCAGCTGAACGGCAGTTTGCCATTCTCATCAGTCCGACTGGAGGAGGCGGCACTGGGGGCGGAAGCGGCACGCTGACGGTGTCGAATGCGCCAGCCAGCGTCAATGGTACGTTTGTGGTGAATCCTCAGTTTACTCGTATATTTGATTCAGGTACAGGAGCAATAAGTCTTCATTTCGAAGAGAGAGCGAATCATCAGGAAGTTCTGATCATAAGCTTCAGTCGCTTCCTCGGCCCGAGCATTACTGTAGGAGCTTTTGGATTCGTTGAATCGCTGGACGATCCAGGCCTTACTTGGCTTTGTTCGACCCCGACTACTAATACTAGGGAAGGTCTGATTTATTCTTCTCGTGGGATGTGCTACGGGGAGCGCAGCACTGAACGGGAGGTGTCCCCCATGCAGCAGACCTTTGCGGAAGCGAGCTTCGAGCAATATCGCAAGTCCACCCGCCGTGAGCGGTTCCTTGATGAGATGAATCACGTGGTGCCCTGGACGGAATTGGTGGCCGTGATCGAACCGATCTACCCCAAGGCCGATGGCCCCGGGCGTCCGCCGGTCGGCATCGAACGCATGCTGCGCCTCCATTGTTTGCAACAGTGGTTCAACCTCTCAGATCCGGCGGTCGAGGAAGCCTTGTACGACTCCCGTGCCATGCGGCAGTTTGGCGGGATTGATCTGGGCCGCGAGCCCGTGCCCGATGAGACGACGATCTGCCAGTTCCGGCATCTGCTGGAGGCGCACGAGTTGGGGAAACAGCTCGTTGCCCGGATTGGGGAGTATCTAGCCACGCAGGGTCTGCAGGTGAACCATGGGACCATTGTGGATGCCACCATCATTAGTGCGCCCAGCTCGACGAAGAATCGCACCAAGGAGCGAGATCCCGAGATGCATCAGACCAAGAAAGGCAACCAGTGGTATTTTGGCATGAAGGCGCATATCGGCGTCGACAGCCAGACGAAACTGATTCATTCCGTGGTGGCGACAGCGGCAAATGTGCATGACAGCCAGGTGTTACCGGAGTTGCTGCATGGCCAGGAGACGCGGGTGGGGGGCGACTCGGCCTACAGTGGACAGCGCGACGTGCTCCGGGAGCCCGCGCCTCAGGCTAAGAGCTTCATCCAGGCCAAAGCTCATCGGCATCGACCGCTGCGTGAGGCGGAGCGGGGCCGGAACCGCACGAAATCAAAAGTGCGGGCGAAAGTGGCGCATGCATTCTTGGTGATCAAACGGATCTTCGGGTGGGCCAAAGTCCGGTACCGGGGGGTGGCGAAGAATACCCACTGGCTCCAGATCAGCTGCGGGTTGGCAAACTTGTATGTGGCACGACGGCGACTGTTGGCGAGAACCTAGCGGAGGGGGTGCGAACAAGGTTCCGGGCGACCCGACGCCCCCCGTGAAAACTCAGCAAATTTCCAGCTGAACACTCATGTTGATCCATTCAGGAATAGCTATCTGAGTAGAACCGTGAATTAATCAGACCTTCCCTAATTTACCAAAGTGTGATGGCATCACGCTGGACCAGTCAGCTGGGAAGGTGACATTCGTAAATGCTGTGCTATCTGAGGCTGATGGTAAGGCGGCACAGGTTAGCTGAACGGCACGCTCACGTTCACGCCGTTCTAGCATGGAGGAGTTGCATCGGGCTCGGCGGGAAACCCGCCGAGCCCCACAAACAAAAGGCAAGGCACTCGATCTATCTCGGTAAGGTTTATGGGCTTTCATCGACATCGAGATGATGTCGCCTATAAAGTCTTCTCTCCTGTCGTTACGATAAGCTTTCCAGCAAGTCTAGCTCCTTCTTGAGCAACTGGTTCACCAGATCTGTCACCGGCTTTCTATTTTTCTTGGCCAGGCGCTGGACCGGTCTCGATCGCGTTCATGGACTTTCAGCACCGATTTGGCGCCTATGCCCACAGGGAACCCGATCACACAGCGGCTCTGCTTGCAAATTCACCAGAAACAGGTGAATATGTATCTATGATCAAGCGAAATATAGAGCGTACGATCCACTCGGCCATGGCTGACACGCCGGTCGTGCTGCTCAATGGCGCTCGGCAGACGGGGAAAACCACACTGGCTAGAGCCATGGCCGAGCAGACCGGTGCGGAGTACTTTACGCTGGATGATGCGGCCACGCTCGCACTGGCCGCGAGTGATCCGACCGGATTCATCCGCAACCTGCAAGGCCCCGTCGTTCTCGATGAAATTCAGAAGGTTCCGGATCTTTTTCCGGCGATCAAAGTTTCCGTGGACAAGAACCGTCGGCCCGGTCGCTTTTTGCTGACGGGATCGGCGAACGTGCTGACACTCCCCCGGCTATCTGAATCGCTGGCTGGACGAATGGAGGTCATTCCGCTGTTCCCGTTTTCCATGGGTGAGCTTGCCGGTACGCGTGAGCGATTTGTGACCCGCCTGCTTGACGGCACCATCGCCGACACAAAGCTCACCGCGAGCACAGAGAATCTTGCGGCCAGAATGACTCGCGGCGGGTATCCGGAGGCCGTTCAGCGCAATACAGAAGATCGCAGGTCGGCGTGGTTTGCGTCCTACATCTCGACCATTCTCCAACGGGACGTGCGTGATTTGGCACGGGTCGATGCGTTGCACCAGTTGCCCAATCTGCTCAAATTGCTCGCCACCCGTACGGCCGGTTTGACCAATCTCGCCGATGTCGGCAGGGACGCCGGACTCCCGCACACGACCTTGACCCGCTACCTGGCCCTCCTGGAAACGGTGTTTCTCGTGCATCGTCTGCCGGCCTGGTCGCCACATGTGGGGAAACGCTTGGTGAAAGCCCCCAAGCTGCATCTGCTCGACACCGGACTGGCGTGCCATCTGATCGGTGCGAATACCCGACGACTCAACGACGATCGTGCATTGTTGGGACGGATGCTGGAAACGTTCGTCGTGGGCGAACTGCGCAAACAGCTGTCATGGGCGGCTCCCCACACCGCGCTCTATCATTTTCGTACTGCCGGCGGTTCGGAGGTGGATGTGGTACTGGAACAAGCCGATGGTTCGGTCGTCGGCGTTGAAGTCAAAGGGAGCGCAACCGTGACGGCCTCTGACTTCGTCGCCTTACAAGTCCTACGCGATCAACTGAAGAAACGGTTTCATGCCGGCATTGTGCTGTATGCAGGTGACCATCTCGTCCCGTTCGGTGAGAAACTCTGGCTTGTGCCGACTCAGGCTCTTTGGGCGTCTTAATCTGCACGATTGATCACTTTCCCTCTCTTGAGCATCTGATTCACCGGATCAGTCACCGGCTTTCCCTTTTTCTTGGCCAGGCGCTCCAAACGCTTGTGCATGGGGCCATCCACGTAGATGGAAAAATTAAGCCTCGCTCCCTTGCGGGAAAAATTTCCTCGAATTGCCCGTGAAAAATCGTATTCTTGTTTCATATGTGCCCTCCGATGATGGAGAACGACACAATGGGGAGGCTCCGCGGACGGCTCCGTAGTTTTCTACCGACTCAGCCCGGTCACGATGTTTGCGGTCAATTGCTCCTGGGTGCAGGTGCCCGACAGTACGGTGAACGAGCCGATGGTCTATGGTCGCGAGCTTGGTGAGGCGAACGGTCGATGCATGGGGCAAGCCGCTCGCAGCCCAGCCGGTCAATGCGACATCGGCCCGATGCCGTGGAGAGTGTGTGGTGATACGGGCGACGACGAGGTCGATATCATCGCTCATCAGCACCAGGCCGGGCAGGCGCTTCTGCACTTGAAGGTCGGCGAAGGGAAAGTTTACGGAAACGATATCGCCGACCCTATAGGTGGTCATAGATGCGATCTTCAGGGGAGTCGTTCTGGAAGAAACCTTCGAGAGCCAATGACTGCCAGTCCAGGTCTTCGGCATTCAGGGCGATCAAGTGCGGCATGTCCTTATAGAGACGACGCCTATCAGGCAATGGCAAGGTGACAATCGCTTGTTCAATTTCTTGCAAGGTTTTCATACCTTGTTGATAGAGGGTATTCAAGATTGGAGACAAAACGGACCGGTCGCTCGCATGATGCCAGTGCTCGGTCATGGAGGATCGTTCGCCAGATTTCAAGCGGCTTGGTATCACCGTCTCATGCTACGCATGCTTCCCAACTCAAGGTTGGTCTCGAAGGTGAGGGGCCGATCGAGATCTTGGGTAAAAACACGAAGGGCCCGGTGGTTTCCCACCGGACCCTTCGTCATGGTCGCCAACTGTCGGCTGTGCGCCGTCAGCTGATTAGTACATCCCTTCCATGCCGTGGCTGTGTCCGCCACCCGGCATAGCCGGTTCTTTCTTCTCCTCGGGGAGTTCGGTGATCATGACTTCGGTGGTGAGCATCAAGCCCGCCACGCTGGCGGCGTTCTGAAGCGCCGTTCGCGATACTTTGGTCGGGTCGATGATGCCGGACTTGATCATGTCGACATACTCGTCTGTGGCGGCGTTATAGCCACCGTTGGCGTTCTTGTCTTCCCGAACCTTGCCGACGACAACCGAGGCTTCTGCGCCGGCATTCTCGGCGATTTGCCGGATCGGTTCCTCGAGCGCCCGTCGCACGATGTCAAGTCCCACCTTCTGCTCCGAAGAGATATCTTTGAGACCCTCGAGTGCTTTGACGCAACGGATATAAGCCGTCCCACCACCGGGGACGATCCCTTCTTCCACCGCCGCCTTTGTGGCGTGGAGGGCGTCCTCGACGCGAGCCTTCTTCTCCTTCATCTCGGTCTCGGTCGCAGCCCCGACATTGATGACGGCGACGCCACCCACGATCTTTGCCAGCCGCTCTTGCAGCTTCTCGCGATCGTAGTCGGAGGTCGTCTCTTCGATCTGGGCCTTGATCTGCTTGACGCGACCTTCGATTTTCTTCGAGTCGCCGTAGCCTTCGACAATGGTGGTGTTATCCTTGTCGATCGTGACGCGCTTGGCGCGGCCGAGGTCGGTCAACTTGACGTTCTCGAGCTTGAGGCCGATGTCTTCAGAAATCACCTGGCCGCCGGTAAGAATGGCGATATCCTCCAGCATGGCCTTCCGGCGATCGCCGAAGCCGGGAGCCTTCACCGCTGCGACGTTCAAGGTGCCGCGCAGCTTGTTGACGACGAGGGTCGCCAAGGCTTCACCTTCGACTTCTTCCGCCAGGATGACGAGCGGCTTGCCCATCTTGGCCACTTGTTCCAGCAGCGGAAGCAGGTCCTTCATGCTGCTGATCTTCTTTTCGTTGATCAAAATGAGCGGTTCCTCGACCGAACACTCCATGCGTTCGGCATTGGTGACAAAGTAGGGGGAAATATACCCGCGATCGAACTGCATGCCCTCGACGACGTCGAGCGAGGTGGTCATCGACTTGGCTTCTTCCACCGTGATGACGCCGTCCTTGCCCACTTTTTCCATGGCTTCTGCGATGAGATCGCCGATGGTCTTGTCGTTGTTGGCGGAGATGGTCCCCACCTGGGAAATCTCAGTTTTGTTTTGACAGGGCTTGCTGAGCTTTTTGAGTTCAGCTGTGATCGCCTCGACGGCCTTATCGATCCCCCGCTTGATCTCCATCGGATTGGCACCCGCAGTGATATTCTTGGCACCTTCCCGGAAGATCGCCTGGGCCAAGACCGTTGCGGTGGTGGTGCCGTCACCAGCCGTATCACTGGTCTTGCTGGCCACTTCGCGAACCAGCTGAGCGCCCATGTTTTCATAGGGGTTCTTCAACTCGACTTCCTTGGCGACGGTCACACCGTCTTTGGTAATGGTGGGTGCACCGAATTTCTTATCCAAAATCGCATTCCGACCCTTCGGACCAAGTGTTGCCTTCACGGCGTCCGCGAGCTGGTTCACCCCTTTCAGGATGGAGGCTCGTGCCGTATCGCCGTACATAAGTTGCTTTGCCATGAGATTCCTCCTATAACGCGTTCTGTTTCTTGTAATGGGTTATCAGATTGCTTGAAGCCTATGCATTAGCTGGTGAAGATTCCGAGGATGTCTTCTTCCTTGAGAATCAAGCACTCTTCATCCTCGATGCGAAGCTTGCTGCCTGAGTACTTGTCAAATAGGACCTGGTCGCCGACCTTGACGTTTTCCACCTTTTTGCCGATTGCTTGGACCACGCCTCGCTGAGGTTTTTCCTTCGCAGAATCAGGCACATAGATGCCACCTGCGGTCTTCTCCAATTCTTCGGTATAGGTGACGAATACCCGTTCACCCAAGGGCTGGAACCCCTTGGCGACGTTTTTCTTCTCTTTCGTGGCTGTACTCATAACAGAACCTCCTCCTCCTCGTGAAAGTTAACTTGTGATGTGTTGACGGTTATGTTGGATTGAACTCGCTTGTAACCCCGGAAGCCTGTGACTGGGTGGAGATAGACCTTACTTTGACCAAGTCAAGAGGGGATACGAGGGATTTTTATAGCCCCGCGATTTTCCTGATTCCTAGAAGTTTAGGTATCATAACTCATTGTGAAATCGAAGTTCTAGTGTTTTTCTTAGTGGTTAGGGGGTGAGGTCTATGTCCGCAATCGGTCAAAATCCTTGATGTCCTTTTTGACATAATCTCGAAGGCGTTTGATGATGCGAGCTTCCAGCTGGCGGGTCCGTTCCTTGGTAATCCCGTATTTATTGCCGAGGTCATCCAGGGTCAGAGGGGAATCGGATAGGATACGATTTCTCAAAATATCTTCGTCCCGTTCTTCCAATGTTTTGATGAACTCGGCCAGCTTTTTCCGGAAGAGCGTCTTGAGTTGATGATCGGCGATCTGTTCGTCGGCTGGTTCTTGGTGGGACGGTAAGACATCCAGTAGGGTATTATCTTGGTCTTCACCGATCGGCTGATCGAGCGAGAGTTCCCAGTTGCCGAGACGCTGATCCATTTCGATCACGTCGCGCTCTCGCACATTCAGGCGATCGGCCAGTAACTTGGTGTCGGGGGCGAATCCATCCCGTTCGAGTTTGGCTTTTTCCTTTTTCAAATTGTAGAAGAGTTTTCGCTGATCCTGGGTCGTCCCGACCTTGACCAGTCGGAAGGTGTGCAGCAGATAACGGAGTATATAGGCGCGGGACCACCAGGCGGCATAGGCATAGAACCGGACGTTTTTTGAAGGGTCGAATTTCTTGATGGCGTGCATCAAGCCGACGTTGCCTTCTTGAATCAGATCCATGTGGTCGGCGCCGGTATGGAGATATTCAGCCGCGATCGACACCGACACGCGTAAGTTGGCCATGATGAGTTTGACGGCTGCTTCGCGGCTTCCGTGCGCGTGGTACTCCTGAAAAAGCTGAAGCTCCTCCTCCTTCGAGAGATAGGGGTATCGCCGTACTTCTGCGAGATATTGCTGTAGGGCGGTAACCGGGACCACTGCCGTCGTATCAGGTCGCGGGCTAGCTTCCTGATTGGGAAGTGGACTCAGTTCGGCGCTGGCTTGGATATCGTGTAGCTCAGCCGGAGAGGGCTCCAAGTCTTCAGGCTCGTCCGGGACGGTGTTAGTCTCGTCACTGATGGGCATGGCAGGGAAGCCTACACCAGATTCCTAGGTCGCAACAATGCTGAAAACTGCTTCGAATCGACTGTGTGGATGTGGATAGGGGCGGTATCTGTTGCACCTATCAACAGGGCTCCCCTATAGTGCCATTTAATCTGGAGGCCGGACGTGTCCGAGATCTGGAACATTCTGAGAAGCGGCCATTGGCCCTCGCTTGTGGGGGCATGGTTGCATCTGACGGTCAGTTTCATGGTGTGGCTGCTCGCCGGGGCGATGAGTCTGTCGCTTGCCCAGGCATTGCAGCTCAGCGATCAAGAACTCGCCTGGCTGTTGTCCTTGCCGTTGCTCAGCGGTGCCGTGTTACGGATGGTGGCTGGGTGGAGTGCGGATCGGCTGGGTGCACGGTCCACCGCGCTGGCCATTCTCTTGGTAGAGCTGTTGGTATTGTGCTGGGGCTGGCTCGGTGTGAGTGGGTACGGAGACGCCCTGCTCTTTTCGGTCTGCCTCGGCGTGGCGGGAGCAAGTTTTTCGGTTGCACTCCCCATTGCGAGCCGAGCATACCCATCGGAAGCCCAAGGATTTGTACTTGGTCTTGTCGCATCGGGAAATATCGGTACCGTCCTCATCTTCTTCTTGGCGCCGCGCTGGGCCGCGGCATCGGATTGGCATCAAGTCTGCGGTATGATGGCCGGGGTGGTTGCGGTGACATTGTTGGTGTTTGCGGTGGCCGTGCCGTCAGCAACAGTTCCTGGACTCCAGGGCGTGACGTGGTGGCACAACGTGGCGCAGTTAATCCGCAGGCGTTCTGCCTATTGGCTTTGTTTTCTCTATGCGGTCACATTCGGCGGATTCGTAGGGGTGTGCAGTCTGCTCCCGCTGCTGCTGTCTGAGGTCTACCGGATTGATGCGATTCAGGCCGGGGCGCTAGCCGCTCTATGTGGACTCATGGGCAGCCTGATCCGTCCGATCGGTGGTCATGTGGCGGATCGGCAGGGGGGGCTACGGACGCTTTACTATGTGTTCCCTGTAATCGCAGGGGCTGTGGTGGCCGTCATCAGCCCGTCGCACACGACGGCTGTCGTGATGATGCTGGTATCGACAGCCGCCATGGGATTTGGCAACGGTGTGGTGTTTCAGCTCGTCGCCGAGTGGTTTCCTGCGGACCTCGGGTTGGCGTCTGGGGTGGTTGGAGCATCCGGCGCCATCGGCGGTTTTCTGTTGCCGATCCTCATCAGCACGGTGAAGGGATTCTCAGGCAGCTATGAACTTGGACTCTGGTTCTTTGCGGGGTTCACGGTGTGCGCGTGGGGGACGGTGATGGTGGCGTTGCGGAGCGACAAGTCTTCACCCGCCGAACTCTCCTCCTGAGTATCTCTCGGATGCCTGTGGATAGACCCAGCCAACCCTAGGCCATTTTTTCGATTGACAGTCGGGTGAGAAACAGGGTTATGTGTCACCCTCTTACTTGCTAAATCTTCGATGTTTAATGGTAAATTGTCAGGTCGTCACCGAGGGAAATAGGAATATGACGTCCCCTTTCGACAGCATTGAAAATGCGGTTCGTGACATCAAGAAGGGGAAGTGCATTATCTTGGTCGACGACGAGGACCGAGAGAACGAAGGTGATCTCGTCATTGCCGCAGAAAAAGTAACCCCTCAGATCATTAACTTTATGGCCACACATGCCCGCGGGTTGATTTGTCTGGCCCTGACGCCGGAGCGGGTAGAAGAACTGCAGTTGCCTCAACAGGCTGCTGAGAATACTGCAACGTTTGGCACCGCCTTTACCGTCTCGATCGACGCGCGCAAAGACATCACCACGGGAATTTCAGCCGCTGATCGGGCCACCACGATTCATGTGGCGATTGATCCGAAATCAAAACCGGGCGATCTCGCTCGACCGGGTCATGTCTTTCCCCTCAAGGCACAAAAAGGCGGGGTGCTCCGACGCGCCGGGCAGACTGAGGGATCGGTTGATCTAGCCCGATTGGCCGGTCTACGTCCTGCCGGGGTGATCTGCGAGATCATGAACGCAGATGGGACCATGGCTCGCGTCCCTGAGCTGACGAAGTTTGCCAAGGCTCATAAATTGAAGATGGTGACGGTCAAGGCCTTGATCGAATACCGTATGAAACGGGAGACCTTCGTCAAACGTATGGCGAGTGCGCGCTTGCCGACAACCTTTGGTGAGTTCGAAGCGGTGGCATTCGAGAATCAGATTGATGGCGTGACACATATCGCGTTGGTTAAGGGCCGCGTCGACAGT
Organism: Nitrospira sp.; assembly: GCA_965223625.1. Taxonomy (GTDB): domain Bacteria; phylum Nitrospirota; class Nitrospiria; order Nitrospirales; family Nitrospiraceae; genus Nitrospira_D. Next base: position 3,045,006 of record OZ245008.1, on the reverse strand, counting down.
GGAACGCCGACGCTCGTCCGCGTCCATTCTGGATGTCTGACGGCTGACGCGTTGGGGTCGTTACGGTGCGACTGCCGGGATCAATTACATGCTGCTATGGAAATCATTCAGAAAGAAGGTCGAGGGGTGCTCCTCTACTTGAATCAAGAAGGCCGCGGAATCGGGCTGCTGAATAAGATCAAGGCCTACCGCCTACAGGATCAGGGGAGCGATACGGTGGAAGCCAATCTCCGGCTCGGGTTTAAGGCGGATCTCCGCGATTATGGGGTGGGCGCTCAGATTCTCGCGAATTTGCGCCTTCGCCAGATTAAGTTGATCACGAACAACCCGCGAAAGATCGTTGGGATTGAAGGATATGGGCTCAAGGTTGTCGAGCGAGTCCCTATCGAAGTGCACCCCCGGGCCGCGAATATGCGGTATCTCCGGACCAAAAAAGCGAAGTTGGGGCACTTACTGAAGAAAGTCTGAAGAACGCCTGGAGGAGCAGCTCATCTTTAGGGAAACGGATCGGAACACATAATTCAATAGAGGAAACAGCGTGAAGTGGGACGTTCAGCGAAGGGATTAAAGTTTGGTATTGTAGCGGCCAAATTTAACCAACGCATCACCGGCACGCTACTTCGTGCCTGCTTGGATGCTTTGGAGAGCCATGGTGTCGATCGAGATGCCATCGATGTCGTGCGTGTCCCCGGAGCGTTCGAAATCCCGCTGGTTGCCCAGACGATCGCCAGGGCGGGTCGTGTTGACGCGGTGATCTGTCTGGGCGCTGTGATTCGTGGGAATACGCCACACTTTGAGTACATCAGCGCCGAGGTCAGCCGGGGTATTGGTCAGGCGGCATTGGAGAATGCCGTGCCCATTATCTTCGGCGTGTTGACCACGGAAACCGTCGCGCAGGCTGAAGAGCGGGCAGATCCCAAGAAATTCAACCGTGGTGGAGAGGCCGCGAAATCTGCTCTCGAAATGGCGAGGGTTATGAGGCTATTGAAAGGAGAGGTCGACGGGTCCGAAAATTCAAAACTGACAAACGAGAAGGTCAAGCGCCGAGCTGGGAGAAGGCGATGAGTCATACTTCCCGACCATCCGGACTGGATTCTTGTCAGCCTGCAGGCGTATCAGCGTACAGCCTTGCCATCCTGTCATGGTAGCCATGGGAGCCCGTCATCAAGCTCGCGAGCGAGCCCTGCAGATTCTATTTCAGCACGACATTCACGGGAGGGTCGATCTCCCTCTCGACGAGTTTTGGAGTGAATACGCGGTATCAGATGAGTCCAAAGCCTTCGCTGAACAGTTGATCCGTGGTGTAGTTAAGCATCAGAAAGAACTCGACGCCTTGATTGGTAGGTATGCGACGAATTGGACGGTGAGTCGTATGCCGGTTGTCGACCGTAATATTTTGAGGGCCGGTCTCTATGAGTTGTTGTGGCTGGATGATGTGCCTGCCAAGGTGACAATGGATGAAGCCATCGAGCTCGCCAAGCGGTTCGGCGACGAGGAGGCATCAAAGTTCGTGAACGCCGTGCTGGACAAGGTCTTGGCAACCGAATCGCGACTCGTTGAGAAACGGGCCTCGCCGGATCGAGCAATTTGGAGGAGAGCCGACCGTGATTGATCGCTACGCGCGTCCCGCCATGAAGGCGATCTGGGATCTGAAGCATAAGTACGAAATCTGGTTGGAAGTCGAGCTACAAGCGTGCGAGGCCTTTGAGCGAGCCAAGCAGGCTCCCCGTGGCACGGCTGCGAAGATCAGGAAGAAAGCCAAGATCGAAGTCGAGCGTATCGCTGAGATCGAAAAAGTGACGAAGCATGATGTCATCGCCTTTCTTGAATCGCTTATGGACACGGTCGGGCCTGAACATCGGTATCTTCACATGGGACTCACGTCCTCCGACATCGTCGACACCTCTCTCGCTGTGCAGATGACCGAGGCGATGGATCTGATCTTAGAGGGTATTGATGGCTTGCTCGTCGTGTTGAAGCGGCAGGCGTTTCGCCACAAGAATCAAGTGATGGTGGGGCGGTCGCACGGCATTCACGGTGAACCGATCTCGTTCGGTTTGAAACTGACGCTGTGGTACGAGGAGGTGCGCCGTCATCAAGAACGGTTGCAGAAGGTACGGAGTGATATTGCCGTCGGAAAACTCTCCGGCGCGATGGGGACGTTCGCTCATCAGGGGCCAGCAATCGAGGAATATGTCTGTGGGAAGCTCGGTCTGAAGGCAGATCCGGTTTCGAACCAGGTCGTCCAACGGGATCGCCACGCATCTTACGCGACGGCGCTTGCATTGCTTGCGGCAAGTATTGAGAAATTTGCCACGGAGATTCGTCACCTCCAACGTACAGAAGTGCTTGAGGCGGAAGAGTATTTCTCTGAGGGCCAAAAAGGTTCGTCGGCGATGCCGCATAAACGAAATCCGATTGTCTCGGAAAATCTCTGCGGCTTGGCACGGGTGGTTCGTGCCAACAGTTTGGCAGCGATGGAAAACGTCGCGCTCTGGCATGAACGCGATATCAGCCATTCGTCCGTTGAGCGGGTGATCATGCCGGATAGCACGATCTTGATCGATTACATGCTGGCCAAGGTCACGGATCTCATCGAGCATTTGGTCATCTATCCTGATCGAATGAAGCGAAATCTAGAATTGACCGGGGGGCTCGTCTATTCCCAGCGGCTGCTGTTGGCGTTGGTCGAGAAGGGGGCGCAGCGAAAAGAATCCTATGAAGCGGTTCAGCGTAACGCGATGGCTTCCTGGAGAGGTGGCGGCGGGTTGCAGGACCTTGTGAACAAAGATCCCTTTATCTCACGCCATCTCACCGAATCGGAAATCTCAACCTGCTTCAACCCCAGGCATTACCTTCGCCACATGGATCAGATCTATCAGCGGGTATTCGGACTAACACCACGACGGGCGGGGGGTGCGAAGAAGGGCAACAGGCGGTGATAGCTCGACTTCATATCATCACTCTGGTGCTGCTCTGGGGGCTGGTTGGTGTCTGGATAGTTCCTGCCCACGCAGAGGTCGATCGTGAGAGGCTCCTTGCAGAGGTAGGGATCTACGGGACGTTTGCCGTCTTTGTTCTCGACGATGAATGGAGCAGATTAGAACCTTCAACGCGCATCGCTCGATTAGCGACTCTGAAGGGGGTGGTGGAGCAGCATCGGGAGAACGTGGCGATCGATGTGTATCTCCTTCGAGGGCTTTCCGACCAAGCCGATATGTTATTTCGGATTCACGCCATGGAGTTACGTGATACGCAGGAGTTTCTTCTTGATCTTCAGAGCAGCCAATTCGGGAAACACCTTACAGGCATCAAGGTGATGCAGGGGCTTACAAAGAAACCGAATTATGTTCCCGGATTCTCGGCTCAATTGAGGACAGATTTGAAAACGCCGAGCGAGACTGGTGAGAAGCCGTATGCCATCGTCATCCCGATCAGAAAATCGGCTGAATGGTGGGAGCTGGATCAGGAGAAACGGACGGCGCTGATGCAGGAACATACGGCAGTGACACTGCCATTTCTCAAGACCGTCAAGCGAAAGCTCTATCACTCCAGTGGCCTTGACGATGTGGACTTCATTACCTACTTTGAGACATCCAGACTAGCAGATTTCCACAGCCTTATGCTGTCGCTTCAGAAGGTGAAGGAGTTCGGCTATACGCGTCAATTTGGGAATCCGACGCTGATCGGGACGATGCAATCACTGGACGAAGTAATCGAAGTATTGGCTCAGTGAGCTGACTCAGCGAGGATCGACTATGGCGACCGGTACGTTGTTGTACGAGGGAAAAGCAAAGAAGATTTTTGCAACGGAGAACCCGGATCAGGTTGTGCAGTATTTTAAGGATGATGCGACAGCTTTCAACGCACAGAAACGCGGGAGTATTGTCGATAAAGGGGTGGTCAATAACAGGGTCTCTGAACGGCTGTTCCAGCTTTTAGAGCAAACTGGTATTCGTACGCACTTCGTGGAGCGTCTGAACGAACGAGAGATGCTCACCAAGAAAGTCACGATCGTCCCTGTGGAAGTCGTGGTGCGGAATGTGGTCGCGGGGAGTTTGGCCAAGCGGTTGGGAGTTAAGGAAGGAACTCGCATTGATCCAGCGATCGTTGAGTTTTATTACAAGAACGACTCGCTCGGAGATCCGTTGGTCAATGACGATCATCTTCGGCTGCTGAATGTTGCCACGCCAGGCGTGTTGCGCGAGCTCCGTGAGCTGGGTCACGCAGTGAATAGAGTTCTCAAACCGTTTTTCGCCGAGCGGAAGATGCAGCTCGTCGATTTTAAACTCGAGTGTGGGGTGTTCCACAACAAGTTGATCCTCGCGGATGAAATTTCTCCGGATACCTGCCGATTCTGGGACATGACGACCGGTGAGTCGATGGACAAGGATCGGTTTCGGAGGGACATGGGAAAGATCGAAGAGGCGTATCAGGAGGTGTTGAAGCGGGTGTGCGGGTGAGAAGGGGATGGCGAGGTCATCCTCGTTGCTCGCGCAACGCGCATGCGGGATTGATGAGGTTATGATCAAACGGGCGATGCTCGTTGCATGCGCGCAGTTGAGGACAACCTCGCCATCCCCTTCAGGAATGGGAAGAGAGAGGAAGGAAGGATGCTGCGGGCATACCTGAATTACGGTCTGATTGCATCGGTAGTGGTCTGGGCGGCGATCGTGGGGGTGATGGCCTATCGATTGAACGAGTCCCCCTGGCGTTGGGCCTTCATCGGTCTGGTCTTCGCCGGCGGACTGACCGTCCTCGCCATCTTGTGGATCAAGAAATATGTTGATCGCCAGACCAACGCGACTGATCAGAGGAGTCAAGAGTGAAAGCTAAAATTCATGTGACACTCAAACAGGGAATTCTCGACCCACAGGGCAAGGCGATTGAACATGCGCTGGAGTCCTTGGGATTTAAGAATGCCGCAAATGTCAGGGTAGGCAAATACATGGAGTTGGATCTTGATGAAAAGGACAAGGCGAAGGCCGAGGCTCAGGTCAAGTCGATGTGTGAAAAGCTTCTGGCGAATACCATCATAGAGGAATATCGGTACGAACTGAGCGCGTAAGCGCTCAGGGATAACTTTCCGAGGCAATGATGAATATCGGCGTTGTGGTGTTTCCAGGTAGTAATTGCGATCATGATTGTCAGTATGTCTTTCGGGACCTGCTTGGACAAGATGTCAGCATGGTATGGCACAAGGAGGTGTCGTTAGTCGGTTTGGACGCAATCATCCTACCAGGGGGGTTTTCATATGGAGACTATCTCCGTACGGGAGCGATCGCGCGATTTTCTCCAGTTATGCAAGCGGTGAAGCAGTTTGCCTCTGAGGGAGGATTAGTGCTCGGGATTTGCAATGGATTCCAGATTCTGTTGGAAGCGGGTTTGTTGCCCGGTGCGATGTTGCGCAATCGGTCGCTGCACTTCATCTGCCGGGAGACCTACGTAAGAGTGGAAAACGCCGCAACTCCCTTTACTAATCGCTGTAAATCTGGGCAGGTGCTCAAGATCCCCATCGCTCATGCGGACGGAAACTACTACACCGATACGCTGACGTTGGCCGGCCTTCAGGCCAACGCGCAGGTGGTGTTTCGCTATTGCACGGCCGAGGGGAAGGTGACACCTGAAGCTTGTCCGAACGGCTCACTCGACAATATCGCGGGCATTCGCAATGCAGAAGGCAACGTCCTGGGCCTGATGCCGCATCCGGAGCGCAGTGCTGAAGCGATGTTGGGCAATGAAGATGGGCGTGCAATCTTTCAGTCGATGATTGCGTCATGGGAAGGGAAAAAGTTGACTGGCGTCCGGTGAGCGTTCCTGTAACAGCCTGCACGTGAATGTTGTCCGGAGGATTGAAGAATGGGAAGTGGCCACGGTAAAGTATTGTGTCAGTGCATGTGGGTCAGTCCCATATTACTTTCTTATAAATCAGGAGGGTCGAGATGAAGCGTGTAGCAGCAGTTTTGGTGGCCGTTGGGGTGTTGACGTTGGGGATGGGGATCAATGGGTTCGCTGCGATGGATGACGGTAGTAAGATCACGATCACGAGTCCGGCGTCTGGAGCCAAGGTCGGGAAAGACATCGAACTGGTCTACGAGCTCACGAAGGGCAGCAAGGGAACCCATGCCCACTGCTTTGTGGACGGGGAATACCAAAAGAAATGGGATAAGAAGACGGTCAAGGGAATGTCACCTGGAACCCATGAAATCAAGGTTGTGGTGGCAGATAAGGACCATGAAACGTTAGCCGCTGAAGACTCCGTGACAGTCGAAGTGCGGTAAAAGGGCTTGAAGTCATCCCAATTAAATTCAATGGACCGGCGAGGCGCACAAGGCGCCTCGCCGGTGGTGTTGTGAAGTCCTCATAACTTTGGCATGCGTAGTGTGAAACTAGGTCCTGGCAGCTCAAGCTATCCAGTAAGAGCGTTGGCCATCCTAAACCCTAGGGCATGATGCAGGTCGGCATGCCGCCTATCACCAAAGATCTCATCGCTCACCACAACCTGACGGGCGAAGAATACCAGAAAATCGTCGAGACGCTCGGGCGTGAACCCAACCTGACGGAACTCGGGATGTTTTCCGTGATGTGGTCCGAGCACTGCTCGTATAAAAGCTCCCGCGTGCATTTGAAGAAGCTGCCGACGGCTGGCCCCCGTGTCGTGCAGGGGCCGGGTGAAAACGCTGGTGCGATCGATATCGGCGATGGGTTGTGCGTGGTCTTCAAGATGGAATCGCACAACCATCCGTCGTTTATCGAACCCTATCAGGGGGCGGCTACCGGGGTGGGCGGCATTCTGCGCGATATCTTTACGATGGGAGCACGGCCGATTGCATTGCTCGATTCACTGCGGTTTGGGGAGTTGCACACGCCGAAAAATCGCCACCTCATGAAGGGGGTCGTCTCCGGCATTGCCGGTTACGGCAATTGCATGGGAGTTCCGACGGTGGGCGGGGAGATCGTGTTCAACGACATCTATGCGCTCAATCCGTTGGTCAATGTGTTCTGTTTGGGGGTGGCACACAAAGACAAGATATTTCGTGGGACGGCATCGGGCGTCGGTAATCCCGTCATCTATTTCGGCTCGAAGACGGGTCGCGATGGAATTCATGGAGCGACGATGGCATCGGATTCGTTCGACGATGAATCCGAGCAGAAGCGTCCTACGGTGCAGGTCGGCGATCCCTTTACGGAGAAATTGCTCTTGGAAGCTTGTCTGGAACTGATGGAACGCGATGTGCTGGTCGGGATTCAGGATATGGGTGCTGCGGGCCTGACGAGCTCTTCCTGTGAAATGGCTTCGCGCGCGGGGAACGGGATTGAATTGGACCTCACCCAGGTGCCTCGACGTGAGCCAGGAATGACACCCTACGAAATTATGCTGTCCGAGTCTCAAGAGCGGATGTTGATGGTGGCGAAAGCGGGCAAGGAAGAGGAATGCCTCGCCATTTGCCGGAAATGGGATCTGGATGTTGCCGTAGTGGGGAAAGTGACAGCGGATGGAATGCTGCGTGTCAGGGAGCAAGGGAAAGTCGTAGCCGAAATCCCAGCTAAGGCATTGGCAGATGACGGTCCACGATATGAACGGCCCTACCAGCCACCCTCCTACCAGGATATGTTGACGAACCTGAATTACGATGCCATCCCCGATGTGAAAGATGCGAATACGGCGTTGCTGGCCTTGTTGGAATCGCCGATGATCGCCAGCAAGCGATGGGTATACGAACAGTACGATCATATGGTGCGGACGAACACAATGGTCCGTCCAGGGTCGGATGCCGCGGTGTTGAGGATCAAAGGCACGAATAAGGCCGTGGCCATGACGGTCGATTGCAACAGTCGCTATTGTCTCCTGCATCCCTATGAAGGGGCTCGCCTCGCTGTGGTTGAGGCGGCGCGCAATCTGGTGTGTTCCGGTGCCGTCCCGATCGGCTTGACCGATTGCCTGAACTTCGGGAATCCGGAACGCCCTGACATCATGTGGCAGTTCGTGATGGCGATCGAAGGGATGAAAGACGCGTGCGAACACTACCAGATCCCGATTGTGAGTGGGAACGTCAGCTTTTATAACGAAACCAACGGGCTCTCGATCTATCCCACACCGATGTTGGGTATGGTCGGATTGATCGAAGATTCTGAGCGCGCCATGACGCAGTGGTTCAAAGAGGAAGGGGATGATGTGCTCCTGCTTGGCACCTCTCGAGAGGATTTGGGAGGGACTGAATACTTGAAGGTAGTTCATGCACGTGAACAGGGGTCCCCTCCGTACTTGAGCCTTGAAAAGGAAAAGGCACTGCATGAGTGCGTCCTCTCACTGATTCATGAGGGGCTGATTCAGTCCGCGCACGACTGCTCGGAAGGCGGTCTCGCCGTTGCGTTGGCTGAATGTTGCATGTCCGGAGCAGAACAGCCCCTTGGTGCTGTGGTAAAATTGACGAGAGGCCGGCTGAGGAAAGACGCCGTCCTCTTCGGTGAAAGTCAATCGAGGGTTGTAATTTCTGCGAGGCCAGTCCATCGGCAAGCGATTCTCGACAGGGCGACTCAGTATGGGGTACCGGTCGAAGTGATTGGATCGATTTCAGGAGACCGTTTGGTCATGTACGTGGGAGACGAGCATTCCACGGAAAAAGTGATTGATCAGCCTGTTGCGACGCTGCACGACCGGTGGGCCTTCTCCCTGGAACGAACGATACATGAAGCCTAGTCGAGTGGACCGGATGGCGAGAGGGGTTATGAACCACGAACTCCCGATGATATCTCCCGATAAGTTTCACGATGAATGCGCCGTCTTTGGGGTCTTTGGTCATGAGGAAGCTGCCAATCTGACCTATCTCGGGCTCTATGCCCTCCAGCATCGTGGGCAGGAAGCATCCGGTATCGTGGCTGGCGATGGGGAGCAATTCTGCATACAGAAAGGCATGGGCCTGGTTGCCGATATCTTTCATAAATCGATACTGGAGAAGCTGCCCGGACATATGGCCATCGGACACAATCGCTATTCCACTGCCGGTGGCAACGATTTGAAGAATGTGCAACCGCTCACCGTCAACTTTGCATTAGGCAATCTCGCCTTAGCTCACAACGGCAACCTCATTAATGCTCAGGTGCTTCGACACGAGTTGGAGGCCTACGGGGCGATCTTTCAATCCACATCCGACAGCGAAGTGATTATCCACCTCATCGCGCATTCACGCGCGGGGTCTTTTCTCGCACGAATCGTGGATGCGCTGAGCCAGGTACGCGGGGCGTTTTCGGTCGTGCTGATGACTGACAATGGTCTCATCGCCGCCCGTGATCCCTATGGGCTGCGGCCTTTGTGTATCGGGCGGCTCCGCAGCAGTTGGATCGTCGCGTCCGAAACCTGTGCGTTTGATCTATTGGATGCCGAATATGTGCGCGAGGTCGAACCGGGTGAACTGATCGTGATCAGCGATCAGGGACTCGATAGCCACCATCCGTTTCCGAAGAAGGATCCGGCCATGTGTGTGTTCGAGTATGTGTACTTTGCAAGGCCGGACAGCCGAATCTTTGGAGCGAATGCTGTCTATGCCACCCGTAAAGCGTTGGGGCGACAGTTGGCCCAAGAATCTTGGGTACCGGCTGACGTGGTGATCCCGGTTCCGGATTCCGGCGTGCCGGCGGCGCTGGGTTATTCCGAGGGTGCTGGAATCAGGTTCGAAAGCGGATTGATCCGCAATCACTACGTCGGGCGGACGTTTATCGAACCGGAGCAATCGATTCGCCACTTCGGCGTCAAGGTGAAGTTGAACGCCGTGCCGGAGGTGCTGGATGGGAAGCGGGTCGTCGTCATCGACGATTCTTTGGTCCGTGGCACGACGAGTCGGAAGATCGTCAAGATGATTCGGCAAGCCGGAGCCAAAGAAGTCCATATGAGGGTCAGCTCACCACCGATTCTGTCACCCTGTTTTTACGGGATCGACACACCGACGAAAAAAGAACTCATCGCATCGGAGCATTCCATCGAGGAGATTCGCAAATACATCACCGCCGATAGCCTGGCCTATCTCAGCCTTGATGGAATGCTGAAATCCGCCCCGCAGACGCCCGATCAATACTGCACAGCCTGTTTCACAGAACGCTATCCAATTCCATTCACCCGTGCGGAAGAACTTCAGCTCGGCCTCTTTGAGGCGGCGCGCTGAGATATCTCCGTACGGACTCATGACGTCTTCCAAGGACAAACCGAATGAGCAGCAGCCAAGAAGTCGACCTCGAGTACCGGTCGACTATCCTGCTGTAGTCAGGGGAGAGGAGGGGGCTCGTCAAAGGAACCGTGATGAATCTGACGGTTGCTGGATGCGAAGTCCAGAGTCACAGCCAGTTTCGCATCGGAGCGCATGTGTCTGTCCAAGTGGTACCTCCCGGTGCCCGACCTTCCATTACCATTGCTCTTGCCGTCGTCCGTTGGCGGCACAGCGATCGATGTGGATTCGAGTTTGTTCGTTTTGAGGGTAACGCGAAGGAGCAACTCGAAGATATGTTGAATCAACGAGAAAGCTCTTCTGCGGACTAGTGATAGGCTCCCCATGCGGTTGCTGCTCCAAAAATTGTCATGGTAGGATGCCTCTTGTCGGAATGACTATGGTTTCTTGGTGCCGAAATTTATGGACGTCTCTCGAAAGGGAGGTGAACATGATACCGATGTTACCCGTACTTGGATGGCTATTGTTGTCGGCCCTGAGCGGTCCACCCGTTCATGCTGCAGGCCTATTCAAAATAGGAGAGGCGGCACCGTCTTTCACCCTCAACGCTATTACGGGGGAAGCGATATCGCTCAACTCCTATCAGGGCAAAGTCGTTGTGCTCGGACTCTTCCACATCTGTGACCCTTGTATGATACAGGGGAGCGCCTTGCAAAGGGTTTACGAATCTACGCAAGGCAAGGATGTGGTGGTACTGGGTGTCAACTCATCGGGCAATGGAAAGCGAGAAGTCGGTGAGTTTTTGTCCGGCTTCCCAGTCAAGGTGACCTATCCGTATCTTCTGGACCCCGATAAGATCACGGACAAGCTCTACGGCGGGGGCAAGTTTATTCCCAATGTGTACGTGATCGACCAGCAGGGTATTATCCGTTGGCAACGGGTCGGTAACATGGAGCTGGCCGCAGACGAGGTGATTGTTGCGGAAGTGAACAAACTCTTGGGAACCGGAGCGGCTAAGATGTAACGAGCCAGGCTACGGTCTGGGATGAGAGGAAAAGATGGATGACGATGAAATCGAGAGCGGAAAGCGGAAATTTTTGGAAGTGGTGCAGGCCATTGACGGGTCTGTACAAGTTGTCATCCCGACGACTCCCTCCAATAGCATGTTCCTGATCTCCTTGACGAAGGGGACTAACCGAAAATTTATCACGGTAGCGGAAGACGACATAATTGATTTACCCAATGAGGTAAGTATCCAGACCAAAGTCACGAAGACGATTCAAGATGCACTCGGGTCTCTGTAATTCCTATGTCGTGTCATGAATTCCATTCGATAAGACACTGTGTGTTGCCATGAAACAAATCTTGCCCGGTATCTGGCAGTGGTCGTGGTTTTCAGATGAGAAGCAGATGGATTTCAACGGCCTGTTCTTGACGGTTGGTGAGCATAAGATCCTGGTTGATCCCCCTCCGATGTCCGACGAGGCGAGCGCGATTGTTCGGCGTCATACGCCGATCGATTACATTCTGATCACGAACCGAGATCATCTCCGTGAAGCATCGGCGTATCAGCGCGAGTTCAATTGTCAATTGTATCTGCCGGAAGCTGATGCTGCCCTCATGGAAACGAACGCGACTAAGACATACAAAGATGGCGAGCTTTTGCCCGGTGGGATTTGGGCTGTTCATCTGAAGGATCAGAAGTCTCCAGGTGAGTCTGCGTTCTTCATTGATAGGGGACGCGGGATTCTGATTGTGGGGGATTCACTCATCGGCCAGCCTCCAGGAGCCGTACGATTGCTTCCTGCTGAAAAGTATGTCGACATCGAAAAAGCCAAGGTAGGCCTCTGTCGCCTCCTGAAGTACAACTTCGACAGCCTTCTGGTGGGCGATGGTGTTTCCATCATTACCGGCGCAAAGCAGCAAGTGGCACAGCTGTTGGGGTGTACGCCATGACGCTGCGGAATGGTCTTTCCGGGGAATTAAACCGCCAAGGAAACGAACATTTTTCGCGCGGGTACTACACCGAGGCGTACGTCTGTTATACCAAGGCGTTGGAATGCGACCGGCTCACCGGCGACCGACGGGCTTTGGTTGCAACGCTTGGAAATCTTGGAAACATCTGTGCAGTCAGCGGGCGTCGAGATTCTGCACAGGAGCATTATCAGGAGGTCTTGGAGCTGCAAAAGATTCTTGGGGACGAGAAGGGGATTGGAACAACATTGGCAAATTTAGGGAATCTCCGTGCCGACGCTGGCGAATGGACTCTGGCTCGAGCCTATTATCTGGAAGCCCTTGACCTCATGATGAAGACCCAGGATGAGGCTGCCCAAGCCGTATTGTTTTCTGACCTTGGGTTAGTGGCTCGGGAAACCGGGCAGTTTGAGGAGGCCATCCAATTTTACGAACGGTCGTTGGCGTTGATGCGGCGATTAGGCAATCTTGGGGGCGTCGCGGACGCATGGCGCATGATCGGCCGCACGTTCTTGATGCGAAAACGCTATGACGAGGCCATCGCCTGTTGTCAAACCAGCCAATCCATCGCCGAGCGATTATGTGATGAGCTCCGCACAGGTGGCGCTCGTTACGTGCTCGCCCAATGTTATGAGGAGATGGGCCGCTTGCGAGAGGCATCAAGCCTGCTCGAGCTGGTAGTCGACATGGACCGTAAGTATGGCCTGCCCAAACTTGAAGAAAACACGCAACGCCTGAGAGCGCTGCGTGCCCGCATAGTGGAGCAATTTCCACTGCAGGCTTACTAACCAAGGTCCGTATGACTGAATCAGTCTCTTCCACTTGGACACAACTTCGTCATGACCTACGTCGGTCTTTGCCTGGTTTCTACGAATTGGAACCCAACGGACCGCTAATCATGGATTTAGGGAAGGAGGGTTGGCTCCTAGAGGTCAGACCAGAAGGCAAGGTCGTGTGCCAGTATGGCGTCGCGATGGAAGATGTCATGGCATTGATGTCGGATGGGACGCCTGAGGATTTGGGAACCGATGAAGTTGCAAAGCAGGCCAAGTATTTCCTCCAGCCGGCAGTCAACAAGTATCGGGCACTTCTGCTCCAGTCCGGGTTTGTCGAGGAGACTGAAACGACCGACGAATTCGTGGCGGTCACATTTTCCAGAACAGTCGATCTTCAGAATCGCCCAAAACTTGAGGATCTCCTCCGTTGGTGTTGCCGAGAAATCGGAAGGGCATCGTGAGCCCGAGTATCACGACATTCGAGGAGTTCCGTGATGCCATCTCTGCCTATCGATTGCCCCGTGTGTTGTTGGCCGGTTTGGAGCTCGATCTCTTTACGGCTGTCGGCGACCGATCATGGACAATCGCCGATCTTTCGAAGGAACTCAAGGTCAGCGAACGGGGCTTGAGCATTCTCTGTCGTAATCTTGCGGCGGCTGGGGTGCTACAAAAAAAAGGATCTATCTATAAGAACAGTCGATTGAGCGCGACTGCGCTGAATCGGAACCATCGCGCCTATCGTGGTGGGTATATAGAGCTCATGCAGACTCACTGGCAAGATTGGGGCCGACTATTGGAGTCTGTTCGGAGCGGATTGCCGATAGACCATGATATTCCTGACACCCCGGACTACCGTCGACAATTCACCTGGGCCATGCATCACCGAACGTTGGAGATTGCCCCGGCGATAGCGGCTCAAGTTCGCCTGGACCACGCTCGGGCGCTGCTGGACCTTGGTGGAGGACCCGGAACCTATGCGATGGCGTTTCTGGCCAGGAATCCAAGGCTTCGCGCCACCGTCTGCGATCGAGAGGCAGCCCTTGCAGTGGCGAAAGAAATCGCCAGCACTCACAGAGCAGGACGACGACTCTCGTATCTGCCGCTTGATTTTTCCAAGGAGCCAATCCCGGGAATCTACGATGTGATCTGGTATTCAAATGTCCTGCACATCTATTCTCCTGAAGACAATCAAGCCATCTTTCGTCGAGCCTTTGCCGCGTTGGCGCCGGGTGGGCGATTCGTCATCCAAGATGCGTTTCTGCACGATCGTGAAGGCTTGCATCCGACGGAGGCAAGTTTGTTTGCGGTGTCAATGCTATTGTTTACGACAGGTGGAAATACCTATTCCGCCTCAGAGACGGCGAAGTGGCTGAAGGAAGCAGGATTCGGCGGTATCAGGACCTTGCCGATCAAGAAAGGGACGGAGGATTGGGAGGACGGGATTGTGGAGGCGTCAGTTCCTAGCCGACGTCCAGGAGCCATCGTCCGCCGAACGCAATCAAGAGCAAGTTGAAGAGCCCACTGATTCCGTTGGTTATCAAGGAATGAACCGTATCAAGATCCTGCGTGGGTAGCTGTACGATGGTTGCGAGATCCATCGCTAATCCAACGGTCGCATAGATGACGCACACCATTGCAGCCCACCGGAACCGAAGCCAGATCAAGACAGCGAGTGCAAGAGGTAGGAGAATGAAAAAGCCGATCCTCCATGTAAAACTTGGTATCGAGGAGGCGCCGTTCTCATTAAAAAGTATCCCGAGCTCGATGACGAATAGGCCGAGCAATGAAGCCAGCAGGGCAGACCGGTTCATTCCAGAACTATAGCCTGACAAGGAAAACGTCGGCAACGGCTGGCTTGCGGTCGGAAGCTACGGGATGCTAGCGTAATCATGAAAAGGACTTGCAGCCGAAGAGCCAATTATCTGAAGAGTCCTGCCGGTTGGTCTATGACGCAGAGTGTCGGCTTTGTGTAACCATAAAATCGAAGCTCGAACGGGCGGAGATAGGACAAGCCGGCGTCAATATCCGGTTCATTCCTCATAAGAGCGAAGAAGCCATGAAGGCCATGGGACATGGCTATTGCCCAGGTCGCCCTGAGGCAGCGTTCTTGATCAGGCCTTCCGGGGAAGTGCTGCAAGGTCTTGAAGCCTTTTTGCCGATCATTCCAAATCTCCGTGGAGGGAAACTCCTATGCCGAGTCTTACGATGGTCATTCGCCAGGCAGCTGGCGGAACAGTGTTATCGGACCATCGCCCGTCATCGGTATCGATGGTTTGGTAAAGCCAAGGTAGTGAGACAAAGCCCACCACTATAACCATCAGTTTCCGTTCCACTCAGAGGCCCCTCTTTCGGGGGGACAATTCCTACAGCGAGGAATTTACCAGTAACGTGTCCTCCTCCAGAATGCGCTCACTTTGTGAGGAGGATACATGTTGAATACCTTACTGGTACCACCGAGTTGTCTAGTTTCAGTACAGGATGGGAATCAAAAATTGGGATGGTCGTGTCAAGCCCGTTTGGCTATCCTGGCTTGGTCCATGGTTGTCGGATTTTGTCTCTTCTCTTCCAGCAGTCTGGCATGGGGAGAAGAATCTGCCGAAGCTAGGAGTATCGTGGCGGCAGGGTTTGGTTACCAAATTGGTTCGGCCTCCGTAATCTCAGTGAAAGTGTATGACGCTGAATCAGGGACCATCTTGTCCGATGAAGTCTATGAACTAGCCGTGAAGGAAAATGGTGGTGGAGGAGCAGCTCACGGTCCTCGCATTTTTGCCGGTGGTGTGGGCTTGGGTGCCACTGACCTATCCAATTTCATGTTGCGGGTCTATGATGCGAACACCGGAGCATTTCAATGGGAAGGGCGACTTAATCTCGTGCAGCCAGACAGTAAGAGAGAATTGCAGGTGTCAGTTAGCATGCCTCGGCGTGCCACTGTGATGAGAACGCAGGCAGTACAATCGGTCTCCGATCAACCCGTTTTCCTGCTCCGCGCAGTTGATGCAGTTTCTGGCTTGTCCGTCTGGGAAGATGAGTTTACAGCCATGCAGACGCGGATTCCGAAGGTCCAGCCGATCACGGGACGGTCGATTCAACCGGCTGAAATTTCAGTGGGAAGTTCCCATGCCTTTGAATTCCGAATTCGTATGTTTGATCCCAATGGACAGAGAGTTCTCTGGGAGGATCTATTGTCTCGAGTAGAATCGGATGAAGGAGCAACGGAGTCGTCGGGTGACCGTGCCTCTATACTTCCTGCCTGGCCAAGGCAATCTCAGGACGAGGAGGCTCCCGCGGAGTCGATCTAATTCTTAATCCGTATCCATCCTTAAGGAACTGGAATGGAAGGCCCGCGACGCTACGAACGATTTTGTTCTAAGGTTTCAAGCCACTGGCGTTGGAACTCCTCGTAAGAGATAAACAGCGTATTTTGAAAGGCTGTGGCCACAGAGGACTTTGTGTGGAACGCATTCAGCAATTCATCGATGCGTGCCAAGCCCCATCGCTCGATCAGGTAACGAGTCGCGGAATTCGCCCCCCAATAGGCCACGGTTGAGGTCCCGATCGGTAGCTCGCTCCAAGAACCTTCCAGGTTGGTTAAAGGAATTACACTGATCTCGCCTTGCATGGCTTGCTCAAGGTCTTGCCATGTATCTCCGGCCCATTGCATGGCGAGACCCTCGTTGAGCCAAGTCGGCAGGGCTGTGACGTTTGTTCCTAAGCGATCATGGAGGAGCGCATGGACATACTCATGGCGTAGTACGCTGGCGAGCCACTTGCTATCTGTCATCGCTCCTTGAGTGGGAATCTGAATGCGCCCAAGTGAGGGATCATAGAGACCGTCAGCCCAAGCGGGGCTTCCGGTCGCCCCTTGAAATGAATCTTTGGTGTGGAGGACAACGATGATGGGCTTTGAAGGGAAATGTCCGAACTTCTGTCCGATGTCTCGATAGGCCTCTTCAAGAATTTCAAGCACTGATGTCCAAATAGCCTGGTCTTCCTCACCATCAAACTTGACCACAAAATGGGTGCTGCTTCGCGCAGTCATTTGGGACTCGACTGACTGAGTGCGTTGAACCTTGGCTGTCACAGCATCCAGATAAGACTGAAGTGCCGGATCTTGCCGGGCTCGGTCGGCTGCCTGAGCTAAGTGCTTCGCTGCTTCTGTTAAGTCGTCCTGCTCTTGTAACAAATCGGCCATGGCCAGGTGCGGAAAGGGTTCTTGCGGAGCGATCCGCATCAGTTTCGCGAGAAACTCTGCATTGAGTGCACGATCCCGCTGTTCCCAGTAGGTGTGGGCGAGGTTCATAAGGATGACGGGATTCGAGTCGTCCAGTTCCGCCGCTCTCTTGAACGCATTGAGAGATGCCCGCGTACCGTGTAGCCGTTCCTGTTGCAAGCCCAGGTTGTTCCACAGAATCGCCACAAAAGGCCTGGCTTCCCTGCTCGACAAAACTGCTGGAGGCAGCTCTTTCAGCTTGGTCTCAGCCAGGGAAAGGTTATGTTTTTCGATTTCATCACGAACCGCTTCCAGTAGCCCCTCATACGGGGTGGACGGGATCGTGCTTTGGTCGAGTGAACGCGCGTGTTTCGAATCGATCTCGGGTGCTCTGTTCGGCGGGGGAGCCGGCGGTGGCGCGACAGGCTCGATGGTTTCTGCGAGTTGAGCGGACGATGGGGATGGGGGCGCCTTCAGGAAAAGGTTGTAACTGATTAATACAGCCACCCCGAGCCCAAGAGGAATCAAGATATGGGTAATATTGCGTCGGTACATGCGTATTAGTGCCGAGTGTAGCATCGTAGGAAAAAGTGACCAAGCAAACGAGCAAAAGCGGACGAGAGATTCTGAAACGCGAACCAGATCGCTCGTTGAGCGCTCTAAGAGGCTGTGCTACGATCTTCCACGTATGTCGGCTCCCACTGAATCGAGTCCGCACACGCCGCTTCAGGAGTGGTTGGACCGCATCGCCCGCCCCATTGAGTTTGCCAGTCGAGACAGTTGCGCCCATATGAAGGCCGTCACGAATCTCAGCGCATTTGTCTCCGCACAAGTCCTATCTGCGCTCCGACATGCGACCTATCCAAAGACCATAGAAGCTCGTCTTATTGCACTTCGGGATCTATTTGTTGATTTTGAACCGACGCTCCCAGTTGAGGAGCAACGCCGCCGATTGCAGGCGGCTGTGTTGCACATCAATGCGCTTCGCACGGTTGTTCAGCCACAGGTCATCCATCCTCGAGAGGCGCCCGTGCAGTCATCCCATGATTCGGAGGTGAACGGGGGAGGGCGACCGCCGCTCTGGAATCTTTCTGTTCGGTTCGTCAAAGGTGTGGGTCCGAAACGTACCAGTGTTCTGCAGCGGCTGCGTATCGAAACAGTGGAAGATGCGCTTTGGACAATCCCCTGGCGGTATGAAGATCGGTCGGTGATGACACCGATCGGGAATCTCGTGCCGGGGATGGTGGCGTCGATCTGTGGGACGGTTGGGAAGTGTGATGCGAAACGGACAAGAAATCGACGGATGAGCGTGCTGGAACTTGGCGTCGAGGATGAATCTGGGCGGATGCAGGTCGTCTTTTTCAATCAGCCATATCTGGAAGAGATGCTGCCCGTCGGCACTCGCGTCATGATGAGCGGGCGTGTGCTGGCAAGCCGTCAAGGATGGATGGTTCCACGGATGGATGTGGCGCAATATGAGGTCCTTGGAGAAGGGAGCGAATCGACGCTCCATGTCGGACGAATTGTTCCCATCTACCATGAGACCAAAGGATGGACTTCTCGTCAGATGCGAGTCCTGGTTAGAAATCTCTTCATGGACCACGGTCTGGAGCTGGAGGACCATCTGCCTGTTGCTCTTCGGGCGCGACAACGGTTGATTCTGCTTCATGAGGCGCTGCAGGATGTGCATTTTCCAAAGCCAGGTACCGACCTTCAGCTTCTTGAGCGCGAAAAAACTCCGGCGCATCGGCGACTGGCATTTGGAGAACTTCTGCTGCTTCAGTTGGCGTTGGCGATGAGGCATCGTTCAGCCCAGGATGAGCCGAAGGACCTGCGATTTAACCCTAGGACGCCGTTATTGAAAAAACTTGAGTCGCTTTTACCGTTTCGCCTAACGACAGCCCAGGATTTGGTCCTTCGAGAAATATTTCGAGACATGATCTCGCCGCGTCCCATGAATCGCCTCGTGCAAGGGGACGTGGGGTCAGGAAAAACGGCGGTTGCGCTCCATGCGATCGTCATGGCCTGCGGATCAGGCTATCAGGCGGCGCTGATGGCACCGACTGAGATTCTTGCCGAACAACACTACCGAAACCTTTCTGAAACTCTTCAGGCCTTGGGGCTGCGGGCGATCCTCGTACGTGGAGGAGAAAAGGCTTCAGCAAAGAGAGTACAGGCCGAGCAGTTGGCAAGCGGTGAGATTCATGTGGCCATTGGCACTCACGCCCTTATTCAGCAAGATGTGAAATTTAAGAGTCTAGGCTTGGCCGTAGTCGATGAACAGCACAAGTTCGGTGTCTTACAGCGGAAGACGCTGATCGACAAGGGCTATAAGCCGGACGTGCTGGTCCTGACGGCTACACCCATTCCTCGAACACTGGCGATGACGGTGTATGGCGACCTTGATGTCTCCGTGATCGATGTCTTGCCGCCAGGCCGAAAACCGGTGCGAACCTTTCTGTTTGGGGAGGGACAACGGGGGAGAGCGTATCAGATCGTCCGTGATGAACTCCGCAACAAGAAGCAGGCCTACGTGATCTATCCACTCGTGGAAGAATCGGAAAAGACCGATCTCCAAGCCGCGATTCAGGGGGCCGAACAGTTGCAGAATGGGGAATTTGCAGAGTTCCGCGTGGGCCTGCTGCATGGACGCATGAAGACACCAGAGAAGGAAGCCGTGATGGCCGACTTCAAGGCTGGAAGGATCCAACTTTTGGTTGCCACCACCGTGATCGAAGTCGGGGTGGATGTGCCGAACGCCACGATGATCATGATCGAACATGCTGAGCGATTCGGCCTTGCGCAGTTGCACCAATTACGTGGCCGAGTAGGGCGGAGCAGCCATCAATCGTACTGCCTACTCATGGCGGAGAATGTGGGGCAGGGAAAGACGCAACAGGGACGCGGTGCTCAGGGACATCAGGAGCCAATGTCTTCAGCCAAACAACGGTTGGAGGCACTCGTCCGATCGAACGATGGGTTTGTCATCGCTGAAGACGATTTGCGTATCAGAGGGCCGGGGGAATTTTTCGGCTTACGCCAGTGGGGTATGCCGGAGTTTCGTGTGGCGAATCTGGTGCGAGACGGTGATCTGTTGCAGCAGGCGAGGCAGGAGGCCTTTTCGTTGTTACAATCGGATCCGGGGCTGAAAGAACCGGCTCACCAAGAGCTGCGCGAGGCCATGCTGCGCAAGTGGGAGAAAAAGCTTGATCTCGGATCGATCGGCTAGAGCATCGATGGGATTCTTTCAAAGGTTGAAGGACGACTTGCGCGCTGGGATTGCCACTCTGCGCCTGGGGACCGTCCATGCGGCAGGACGTGCGTTGGAAGAGACGGAACTGCTCCGCATGCGGTTGGAACTTCGCAAGCTCGACCAGCAACTGTCCGATCTGTATAAGGACATCGGCGAACGGGCGGTTGACATGAAGGAACGGGGCGAAACGACGGAGCGAGTCGTCTACGATGCCGAGATCGTGCGGCTCGTCAAACAGGTTGATGGCCTGAGGGAGTCGCGCAAGAACTTAGAAACAGAAATGAACCAGATCCGGAACGAGCAGTGACCGACCTACCCCCGCACACTCACCGATGTGCAGGCATCGATATCGGCACCCTTACCTGTCGCTTATTAATTGCAGATCTGCACCCTGGACAACCACTCAAAGAACTTCGATCTGACCGACGCATCCTTCGATTAGGAGAGGGAGTCGATCGGACCAAGAGACTGAGTTCAGCCGCAATGGATCGGACCATTGCCTGCCTCCAGGAATGGCAGAACGTTATCAATGGCTATCACATTGAAGCTACTGCCGTCGTGGCGACGAGCGCGGTTCGCGATGCGGCGAATCGAGAAGAATTTCTGGAACGGGTCAAACGTGAAGCCGGGTTCGAAGTCGAAATCATTACAGGCGATGAAGAAGCCCGGAGGACCTTGCTCGGTATTCGATCCGGTGTACCCGTCGGAGTAACAGACATTCTGGCATTGGACATCGGTGGCGGGAGTACCGAATTCATTCTGGATAAGCCAGGCCAAGAACCGATCGTAAGATCGATCGATATCGGCGTTGTTCGTCTCTGTGAACGTGTGCTGCGCCACGATCCCCCCACCGATGAAGAAGTGGGACAGGCACGCGAGTGGGTGGAGCAAGAAACAAAGGCGGCCATTGCTGACATGAGTGATTATCGACAGGCCATGTTCATCGGCACAGCCGGAACGGTTACCAGCCTCGCTTCCATGGCCCAGAAGCTCCTGAGCTATGAGCCAGCCAGAATCCATAACTACGTGCTGGGTCTGGAAACCATCCGAGAGCTGGAGCATGCTCTGCTTAGCAGAACGAAGGCCGACCGGGTCGGCCTACCGGGCTTAGAGAAAAACCGTGAAGAGGTCATCGCGGCCGGCGCGATCATCATCCGGACGACCATGGAGACGCTGAATCTGAAGGAATGTTTGGTGAGTGATCTGGGATTGAGGGAAGGGGTGTTGCTGGAACTAGCAGGAAGAAGTCGCGTATTGTGATTATGAAGTATCTATATAAATATGGACGCCTGAACCAGCACTCAGAAGAGTTGTTTGTAGCACCGCGAGTTTGGTTTTCTTCTCCTTCGGAGTTGAATGATCCGTTTGAATGCAGGCCCTGGTACAAATTTGATGGGAGTCTTGATCGGATAGCTGATGTAGCTCAGAAGATGCTTCAGAAGCAGCGTCCGGACCTGACGTCTGACATGGCTGCTGCTGAGGCGACTCGTCTAGTTCTTGAGGGACGGCATCGTGACATTCAGGTACAAGAGCTAGTGAGACAAGTCTTTGCACGAAGGTTAAGTAATGTTGGGCTGTATTGCTTGTCGAGTGTGTGTGACAATATCCTCATGTGGTCCCACTATGCAGACCAGCACCGTGGGTACTGTGTCGAATTTTCATCGGCCAACGACGATAATATGTTTGGTGCTGCTGAGCCAGTTTCTTATTCTGCCGAATATCCAGTTGTCGAATTCTTCAACGCCTCGATAGATAAACAGACCGAGCTTACTTTCCTAACGAAACACGAAGGCTGGGCTTATGAGCGGGAATGGAGGATTATTGACACAAAGAGGGGAGCAGGATTTCGACCGTATCCAGCCAAGCTATTTAAAGGGGTTATCTTTGGTCTTCGAATGCCAAAGTCTGAGGAGTTATGCTGAAGTCCGTTGAATTTTGCTGAGTGGCTCCGCCGTGGGATACTCCACGGCTTACAAGGAGGGAGCCACTGATGAGAAGATGAGAGACCCGACAACGAAAGCAGGCGCTGGCGGGACTGAAGACCATCGCGGAGAAGGACTGGATGCTGGGGACGCTGGTCCGCGTGATCAATTCTGGTAAGCAGGCGCTGGACGCCGTGATGCTGGAGATGGGACGGATGGTGGCCGAGAGCGTGATGTTGATGGAGCGCGAGGAGGTCGCGGGGCCGGATTATTACCCGACCAACCCAGTGTTTCAGAAATGGGCCCATGAGCAGGGCTCCATCTATCTCGGCGATCAGAAAGTCCCTGTGACCCGCCCCCGATTACGGCACGTGGACCAGGGGGAGGTGACCTTCCAGTCCTATGCCCGGTTGCGCAGCCCCGGCGAGTTTTCAGAGGAACTGCTGGAGAAGATCCTCCGTGGGGTATCGGCCCAGAAGTACGCTGACACCGTGCTCCATGCGGCGCACGCCGTCGGAGTGTCGCCCACCACGATCTCGCGCAAGCTCGTGGATCTGACGGCCGCGAAGCTGCAGGCATTTCAAGAACGCTCGCTGGTCGATTTCCAGCCGTTTGCCCTTTTCCTCGACACGATCCATCGAGGGGGTGAGGCGTTTCTCGTGGCCCTGGGGGTGGACGTCTCCGGGGAGAAGATGGCCCTCGGATTCTGGCAGGGGTCCTCAGAGAATCACGAGATCTGCGAGGCCCTGTTCCGGGACCTGGAGCGTCGCGGCTTGGCGCTCTCCAAACGGCTCCTCTTCGTCACCGACGGCGGCAGCGGCCTGCGTAAGGCGCTGCGGGACCGGTTCGGCAAAAAGCTGGGGCATCAACGCTGTGCGATTCATAAGAGCCGGAACCTCCAACGGCACCTGGCCAAGCCCTACCGCCACGAGGCCCATAGGCGGCTCATGATGGCCTTGGAGCAGACCAGCTATGCGGACGCCAGACGGATGCTGCGGGAGTTGGAGGCGTGGCTGCGGACCACGAACGAGTCAGCGGCGGATTCACTCGTGGAAGCTTTTGAGGAGTTCTTGACCCTGCATCGGCTCCAAGTACCTGCGTTGCTGCGCAAGACGCTCATGTCCACCAACCCGATCGAGAGCATGTTCTCACTGGTCCGGCACAGCGAACGGAACATCAAGCGAACCCGGGGGAGCTTCATGCTGCAACGCTGGCTGGGGACGGTGTTGCTCTCCTGCGAGCAGCGATTCCGGCGCGTAAAGGGCTGGGCCGGAATTGCCCAGGTCCTCACAACGATCGAGGCTGAGCAGGTGGAACCGCAATCAGCTTCAACGAAGAAAGCGGCGTAACCATCACCATGGAGCGGCTCAGAAAATTTCAACGGACAACTTGATAATTCCAAGTCTGATAGGGCTCGCGTTCGTGGGTGGGTAGGAGATCGAGGGCACCCAGTCACATTTTATGAATGCTTGCAAGATGATCGTCGGTTTGCAATAGAGGTTAAGGAGGTTGAGTAATATCCCACTTTCTCGAAGAAGTGTCTCTCCGCCAGTTGGGAATGGTCTGGTTGGTTCCCCACTGTGCGAATTAATCGACCAACGCCAAAGGGAACTTGTTCGACCCGGAGGCCCGGCGACAAGACAAGAAGCTTTCCACCGTGCGCGGTCGACGAACACAGGAAACTAACCAGGCTACCTTCAAGCCCTTATTTCTGCGAATACCACCGATAGCCTTTGCTCTCGGTGAACTGGGCTTTCGGGGTCCCGCCAGGTTTTTCCAGCAAGAGCACTTTGAAATCCTGAAGCCCGAACCAGGCCGGGTCGGCGAGGTCGTGGTAGTGGATGCCCTGCAGTTTGGGAAGCATGTCACCCAAAGCCTGCTGTAATTCTTTTTCGGTGTAGGCACGCACCGCGAAGGGCTTGTTGATGGCCTGACAGAACCGCTGGATCGTATAGGTGGCGCCGGTGCAGAGGACCTTTGTGTCCGGCTTGAGCCCCAGAAACTGCGGGAGGGTAAGGTACCGTTCCTGAAACCCGAGCCAGCGCACCGCTTGTCGCAGGTGGCTGTATTGGACCTCGTATTCGGTATGCCCCGGCAACTTCACGGGCGCCGGCCATCCGTGCTCAATACCGAACTCGGTCAGAAAGGCTCGGCCGCCCGGCTTAAGCACCCGCCACAATTCGGCGACAAAGCGAATGGGCCCCAAGTTAAAGATAACGGAGTCCGGGAGATCAGCGTCGATCGGCAAACGGAGCCGTCTGATCCAATTCAGAGCTTCTTGATGTTGCGAGGTATCTCTGATCCCGCTCGTCAGCTCGTGTCTATTCAGCTGGACCGGTGTCATATCCGCCATGTTCTCATTGTCGATAACCAGGTCGACGGAATGATCGACCAGCGGAAGCGATTCGGCGTTCGCCCTGGTGCCGGTGACGTTCCATCCACCGGCTTTTGCCCGAGTGACTTGGAGTTTCAAGAACGGTTGTGTGATGTCGAGCGACAGATAGGTGATCCCTTGTTTCTCGAAGGGAAGGAGGCTCTTGCCGAGTTCCTGCGCGACGTAACCCAGGCCACCGCCGATTTCCAGCAAGACCCTTGGCTTGGGATTGAACCAGCCTAGCCGCCGTAGCTGCCGCATGAGGAGCTGTCCGTAGGTCAACCCGTTCAGCGCTTCGCTTGGTTCACGGAATAGGTGAGAAACCGTGGTTTCAATGAGGTCAAAGTGACGGTCATCTCCTTCGCTCTGGGCCAATTCATGAATGTGGAACGTTTCTAGGTGGTGCTCTCCCTCAAATTCTTCTTGCCCGGACCATCCTTCGCGGACCTGCTGCAGCAGGATATCCCATTTGACCTTATGCCGGTGACCGCCGGGTGGCTCGGTTCCGTAATAGCAGAGTGAGTAGTTGGGAGTCGCCCATCGAGCAAGATGCCACTCGCCAGGTTGTCCATCCGGTCCGCAGATCTTCGCGCCGTATTGTTCGACGAGTGTACCGACAGTGGTGTGGCCGGACATGGCTTTGAGCAGATCCAAACCGTTGCGATTCAGTCGGATGAGCGGCAGGTTGTCATCGAGTGGGGCCAACCACCATTCGTCTGAGCCGTGTTGATAGGCCACAAGGTCAGGAATATGCCAGGCCAGGAGAGCGAGGGTCTCACCAGTTAAGGGATGTGGTTGACGGATGGCAGCAGGTTTCATGGCGGCAGGGGACGTTTTGTATCAGGCCTCAGCAGACTACAGGAGCAATCAACTGTCCTGCAAGATGGCAATGTACGCACGCTTTATAGTTGGGAAGGTGTTGTGGGATCGTCGGTCACGATCAGCTGGCCTCGCATGATGGGATGAATCCGACAGTGGTAAGTGTAACGACCAGCCGGCAAGCCGGGTACGCTGAACGACGATCCAGGAGACACCGCTCCGGAATCGAACAAGCACGAGCCTTCGTCTTCCATGCAGCCGCTGTGGGTAACTGTATGATGAGTGGGTGTCGGATTGTCCCACTGAATAGGGGTGTGGCTCACAACTGTTGGAGCGATGGGAATATAATAGGGTGAGCCATCCTCCATCATGATCCGTATCGGCAGAGATGTGTCGAAAGCCAGGCCGCTTGAGGCGAGGCCACCTCCTAAGGCAATCAGCATGATGAGTATCCGGCTCACGAAATCATCTCTCAATAAAACAAGACGTTATGATCATAAGAAACAAAAAACGGGTAAAGGATTCTGACTGTCCGTTAGATTTCCATCTTAGCATGGTGCGGAGACGGGGAGGTGAGGAGTCTTCTCTGGTCTTTGCAGGGGAAACCAACTGGTGGGTTGATGAGTCAATGTATTGTTGAATACGAAGCAATAAGAAAGCAGTTGGTTGATCAAAAATTGGATCGGGGTGGTTGCAAGAGGCTGTTCGTTCATGCTAGATGGAGGCCGTTGCGCCGCGCTGAAACGAAGAGGAGGGATCGGAATGGCGAACAAGAAGAAAAAGGCCGTCACAAAGAAGCCGTCTGGCAAGAAAAAAGCCGCATCATCAGCGAAGAAGAGAGCGCCAAAGAAGGCAGTGGCAAAAAAGCCGGCGGCAAAGAAGACAGTGAAAAAACGCATGGCTGTCAAGAAATCCAAGCCGGCGGCAAAGAAAAAGTCTGTCAAAAAACCGGCTAAAGCGGCTGGGAAATCTGCCAGGAAGAAGACGACTCCCTCCGCTCATCGAACCAGTGTACCCGTCAAGAATCTGATCTCTCAGGAGGAAGATGTCGCTCAACGCCAACCGGTGGTCCCAAAGCCTGCCGTGGCCGCAGAGCCTGAGGATGTCGACCTCGATGAAGATGAGATGATCGGTGATGAGTTGGAAATGGAAGATGAGATCGATGAGGACGAGGTTCAGGAAGAATTAGACCTTGACGCCGATGACGACGGGGACGAGCTGATCGGAAAGTCGGAAGATTTGCTGGACGACGATTACCGAAATAATTGATTAGATTCTTGCCCCCTGCATGTCATTGTCAGAATAGAAAGAAATATGTCCCATCCGATGCGGCTGGTCCATCCCAAGAGCGAGAATGGTTAGGTTGAAATTGATCGTGACTACCGCCCGCCGCTGGAACCGATGGCGTCCACCGGCGGGTGCCTGACCAACTCAGAAGTACTTCGTTGCTCTCTCCGTGATATATAGGCATTACCCGAGAGCTGATTCCGCCAATCCTCGTGAAAGTTCTCAATCTGATGCGGGTAAGACGCTGTTGGTATGGCGCTCTCGCGATCAGTAGCATGATCGCCGCGGGGACCTATGATGCCGGTGCGACCTGCGTGCCGGCACAACCGACGAGTGACTCCGCGACCGAACTCGTCATTCATCTTCCCACTACGTGTTCTCCAGATGAACGTGAAGCCTATGCAGTGGACGGGGACGCCGTGATCGACGCGATTGCTCAAGCGCGCCGAGTCGATCTTGTTGGAGTCATAATCCGCGGAGACCTTCTGTTTGATCGCCTCGCCGTCGAAGCTCGGAAGGGTCTGAATGAGGATGAGGAAGAGGAGCAGCGGTTTGTGCGGGCAGCATTGTCGATCAGAGGTTCCGATGTGCGGGGAGTGCTGCAGCATCGGTCGCCTGAGGGTGTCCTTCGGTTTGAAGGTTCGGTGGACTTTCAGGGGTCTCGTTTCCGAGAGGGGGTGGATCTCTCGCGTTCGGTTTTCCAGAAAAAAGTCGATCTCTCCGGCGCCATTTTTGAAAAGGAAGCCTATTTTGTTCAGGGGCGCTTCGTCGGGGAAACAGTTTGCAGGGAAACGAAGTTTGGACCGAGCACCAGATTTCATCGATCGACGTTTCAGGGTCCGCTGGATTGCACGGGTGCGCTTTTCGACGGTATGGTGGAGTTCCTTGAAGTGACATTTGAGCAACCGGTCACGTTTGAGCAGTCGAGGTTTGGTCAAGGAACAGGATTTTCTGGAAGTCACTTCATGAGTCGAATCAATTTTGGCGAGGCGATCTTCAGCCGTGAGACTTTCTTTGGATTTACGGTTTTTGAGAACGAGGTACTGTTTGCCGGAGCCCAGTTTCTCGGGGCTACCGATTTTTCGAGTGCGGAATTCAAGCAATCGGACGACTTGGAAAAGGCGCGCTTCGACCGGCCGCCGCTCTTGGCTCAAACAAGACGTCTCACCTCCGAGCAATCGGATGACTTTCTCAATACTCGGGAGGGACAATATGGCTTCACTTTGGTCTTCCTCGTGGTGGCAGCGTTGCTGATCGTGTACCTCATAAAGCTCAAATGAATGTGGCTTGGTCATCCCCAATATATAGATTCAGGCTTGCCCGTCCCTCTATAAGTTGATATAAACACCCCTGTGGACGCTCATCCAGAGAATTGTGAACAGACCGAACTGCCGTACCAGGTTCGCATCGAGAATTTCGAGGGGCCGCTCGATCTCTTGCTCCATCTCATCAAGAAAAATGAAATCAATATCTACGATATTCCAGTTGCCATGATTGCTCAGCAATACCTGGAGTATCTGGAGGCGATGGAGGAACTTAATCTTAATGTGGCGGGCGATTTCTTGGTCATGGCGGCAACGTTACTGCAGATCAAGTCCAAAATGCTGTTGCCTATAGATGAGAGGGCCGACGACGAAGAGGAGGGGCCGGATCCGCGCGAAGAGCTTGTCCGACGGTTGCTCGAATATAAGGCGTATAAGGAAGCGGCTCGTCATCTCGATGGTCAGGAACGAATGTGGCGCGAGATCTTCTGGCGTGAGGACGCCCCAGTGGTCGAGCAGGTTGAAGAAGATCTCCCCTTAGAAAATGTCTCTCTCTTTGACCTGGTTGATGCGCTTCAGGAAGTCCTCGACCGAAATCCGAGCAGCCGGCTGCTCGAAATCGTGCCCGACAATCTCACGGTTCGTGAGCGGATGAATCTCATCCTAGAAACACTTGAAGGGAAAGACTCGGTCTCGTTCGCCGCTCTGTTTGAAGGGCCGATCCATCGGGTGATGATTGTTGTCACGTTTTTAGCGTTGCTTGAACTGATGAGGCTTCGGGTTGCCCGTGTGTTCCAAGCCGAGACATTCGGACCGATTCTCGTGTCACGCACGTTTTCTCTGGTGCCAGATCCGGCGGAGCTTAACACCATCGGGGAAGAATGGAAGGGGATATGACTTCAGAAGAGGCAGACTTGGCTCAGGAGATGACCGAGGTCAGCGCGATGGACATTGTGGCGAGCAATGGCTGTTCTGAGGAGAGAGCCGTTGATCTCGACCACGTACAGAGTGTGGCTGACCTTCAGGCAATTCTAGAATCGCTTCTCTTTGTTTCGCCGGAACCGATGTCGGTCGTTCGGCTCACGTCGGTGATCGGTACCGTGACCAAGGCTGAAGTGGAAGAGGCGTTGCGGGGCCTTGGCCAAGTACTGGAACAGGAAGGACGTGGTGTGCGCCTGGCCGAAATCGCGGGTGGGTATCGCATTGTGACCAAGCAGGAATATGCATCCTGGATCAAGCGGCTGGAAAAGACCAAGACAGCCGCGAAGCTCTCCAGGTCAGCCCTGGAGTCCTTGGCGATAATTGCCTACAAGCAACCGCTGGTTCGCGCGGAAATCGAAGAAATTCGTGGGGTAGAAGCTTCCGGTGTCTTGCGCACCCTGTTGGAACGCAAGCTGGTCCGAATCGTCGGGCGCAAAGAGGTTCCTGGACGTCCAATCATGTATGGGACCACCAAATTCTTTCTGGAGCACTTCGGCTTGAGCGATCTCTCGCAACTGCCCCCGCTCCGAGAGTTCAAAGAGCTTGGCGAGGGCGAACAATCCTTCCTGCCGATCGATGGAGCAATGCCTTTGGAAGGAGATTCGGGGGAGGACAGAGTGGAGGAGATCGAGACAGATGAGGGACCGTCCGTCTCTGCCGAGGCCCAGTCTGCTTCTCAGTTGCAGGAGATGTTTGATCCCCAACCGGCCAATCACTAACCGCTCCTGAAGCTCACAAGATCGCGGCCAGCTCGTTGTCCGGTCCTGCCAGACGCAACGCTGCGTGAACTTTTGTATCAGGTATGGAGCTGCGACTTCGATAGCTTCGTGCAGGGCTCTGATCGCCTAAGCGTGTTGATGATGACTAGGGGGTCGGTGTTTTCTTAGACTGGTCGCTCTTCAGTCGTTGGAGTTCGGCGCTTTGCTCATCGACCTTCTTTTGGAGAGCCTTGAGTTCTTCCTTAAACGCCTGTATATCCGCGTCACTTTTTTCAGCAGGTAGCGATTGAACAGAGTGTGATTGGGACGCTGCTGCGGCTGGTGAAACTGCGGGATGTTGGGCCGTTGAAGATGGTTGAGGTGGAGGAGCGGTGAGGACTTTCGTCAATAGTTGGTAATCAATCGCAAGCGAACGATCTTCAGATTTTCCAATCCAACTTGACCGATCGTATACGTCAGGTCGCACAGCAGCCTCCGGAAGGAAGGTGACTTCCCGGTCGCGTAAACCATCCGTATCCGGGAGAGGACGTGGCTCCTTCTGGCTGCTGGTAGACTTTTGCCCTGGGCGGTATCGGTATTGAGTCAGCGTAAAGTGCAAGGATAGGCCGTCTGCGAAGAGATAGCCTGCCGTGGTTTTTCTGTGTTGGCTGACTTTTGGTTGTTGGGAAATCTCTGGTCCGGAATACACATGAAAACCTATCCGTTGATTGGGCGTCGCTTGCGCGAGGGCGGTCGTAATGTGAGGAGCGAGGTAGGCGATGTCATCCTCAGAGAACGTGCGGATGTCGTTCAGGTTCGTGGATTTCAAGGCTTTGCCGAGCAGCAGCAAGAGTCCGGTTTTTTCTTTCGTGTGTACCCCACGCAAGATATCCGCGACCGTCGTCTCCGATAGCTTGATGGGGTGCGCGGCCTGGAAAGACTTGTCCGAGACCTGTTCAAGGAACACTTTGCCAAGAGTAGCCTCGTGAATGGAGGTCGAGGGGTGAGACGCGGCGCATCCGACGACGATGACGGTCAAACAACTGATCATGGAAAAGTGGAGTAGGCGTCTAACGACTGATTGAGCTGGGACTTGCATAGCAGTGACTCATCGCGTTGTATGGTTAGACAAGGGTAACAGTGTAGCAGGAACGTGAGGCAAACACAAAAAGCTATCCACCGTGGCCGACAAGGTTCCAGTTTCGACTATTCCATGGTTAGGTCATTGTGGGTATTAGGTTTCAGGACGTCAGTGGCGACGGTAGCTTGAAAGTTCTTGCGTAAGCATTCACAAGCATGAGAAATGTAAAGTCAGACTAATCAAGTCTCGCTGTGACGCTTGAAAAAGATGCGAACGGAAAAGAGCAAGTCAAGAATGGAGATGCCTGGCGTAAAGTGGCTCCAGTGAACGGCTTTCCCTGGATCCATGCCGATGCGACATCTCCAGATCTATTGACACTGTGAGGAATGGCAGTATATAAGTACATCGTCTTTCAGGGGGGGGAATGATCGGTTTGAAAATAAGTACAGCCTCACTGGTTCGCAAATCATTTCTCGATCCCGACACTATCCCAGAACATACACCTCACGATAACGACGGCGCTTCTCAGCTCTCTCTCGTTAGGCAGAACTATCCTCAGGCTCATTGGCGATTTTTTGAAGAAGAAAGGAGGGGTGATAAGTCTGCTCAAAAGTCGTTTAATTCGTTGTATCCCTGTATCCGTCTGATCGGATGAAGGGCATGTTTGTAAGGGCTGATGTGTTCCAAAGAAGTTTCTCAGCCTTGAGTAGCATCAACCGAAGTTTGCACCTCACCGCATAACAAAGGAGCGATGCACCATGAAGACGAAGGACAGCAAGCAGACGCAGACAGGACCGAGCGAGCCGGCCACCGGGACGCCGCCGGCGGGGGCGTCGCGGCGGGAGTTTTTGGGCCAGACGGGGCGCGTGGCGGCGGGCGTGGGGGTCGCGGCGCTGTTGGGGAATTTGGGGCAGTATGCGCTCTCGTACGCGGCGAGCGGCCCGCCGATCAAGATCGGGGTGCTGCATTCCTTGAGCGGCACCATGGCCATCAGCGAAGTGTCGTTGCGGGACGTCGTGCTGATGGCGGTCGAAGAGATCAACAAGGCCGGGGGCGTCATGGGGCGGCCAATTGAAGCGAAGGTCGTCGACCCGGCGTCGAACTGGGACCTGTTTGCCGAGAAGGCCAAACAGCTGCTGCTCGAAGACAAAGTCGTAACGGTGTTCGGCTGCTGGACCTCGGTGAGCCGCAAATCCGTGCTCCCGGTGTTTGAAAAGAACAACGGGCTGCTCTTTTATCCCGTCCAATACGAAGGCGAAGAATGTTCGCGCAACGTGTTTTATACCGGGGCGGCGGTCAATCAACAGGCCCAGCCGGCGGTGGAATACCTGATGAGCCCCGAAGGGGGCGGCTACAAGAAGTTCTATTTGCTGGGGACCGACTACGTCTATCCGCGGACGACGAACAAGATCCTGCGGGCGATGCTGTTGGCGAAGAAGGTGCCGGCGGCGAACATCGCCGAAGAATATACCCCCTTCCATCACCAGGACTACCAAACCATCTGCGGCAAGATTAAGAAATTTGCCGCCGGCGGGGGGGCCGCGGTGATCAGTACCATCAACGGGGACAGCAACGTGCCGTTCTACAAAGAATTCGGCAACCAGGGCCTGCGGGCCGAAGACGCCCCGATCATGGCCTTCAGCGTGGCCGAAGACGAGCTGCGGGGCATGGACACCAGTGCGCTCGTGGGGCACTTGGCCGCCTGGAACTACTACCAGAGCGTGGACACCCCGCAGAATAAGAAATTCGTGGCCAACTTCAAGGCCTACTGCAAGCGCAACAACCTGCCGGACGGGGAGAATCGGGTGACCGACGACCCGATCGAAGCGGCGTATTTCGGCGTCTACGTGTGGAAGCAGGCGGTGGAGAAGGCGAAATCGACCGACGTCGACAAGGTGCGGGCGGCCGTGTACAACCAGAAGTTCCTGGCGCCGGGCGGCGAAATCATGATGGACTGCTGTAACCATCACACCCATAAGCCCGTGCTGATCGGGGAAATCCTCAAAGACGGGCAGTTCAAGGTCATTCACCGGTCCAAAGGGTTGGTGAAGCCAGAGCCCTGGAGCGAATTCACGAACCCGGATAAGGGGTGCGACTGGATCAAGCACAAGGGGACCTATACGAAATAGGACTCAGCACGGAGACCGGGCCCCTGGTGGGCGGACGGGGCGCAGCGGGGGTATAAGGGTCGAGAATGGAGGGCGGGACCGGCGGGAATTGCGCGACCAGCGGGTTCCGCCGGCCCTTCCTAGGGTGTCGGTCGAGAAGACCATCGTTGGGAGATTGCGACGAGGAGTGCGAAGAGAGGGTGATGTGGTGAGGCGTGGGGCCGGTATCCTGAACACATGGCTGGTGCTCCTGGGGCTCATGCTGCTGCCAGGGGGCCTCGGGTTCCCGTCGGTCTGGGCGGCGGACGAGCCGGCGGCCGCCAGTTCTTTGACCGATCCCCTCGATCCCATTGAGCAAGCGCTGGTGGACCTGCAGAGCGAGGACGCCGCCGTGCGCACCCAGGCGGCGGAGCTCCTGATCGCGCAGGGCGACGCGAGCCTGATTCCGCGGCTCGATGAGATTCGCGAAGTGGGCAGCCGGATGGTGCGGATCGCCATCAAACCGGTGGTGGACCTGCTGAAGAATCGGGCCAACCTCGCGAGCGCCTCGCCGGATACGCGCCGGTCGGCGGCGGCTGATCTGGGCATGGGGGGGCGTGCCGAGGCCATTCCATACCTGAAGGCGGCGGCCGCGCAGGAGGACATCTGGTGGGTCCAGTACACCATGCAAGAGGCGCAACACTTTCTGGAATTGCAGGCGGCGGACCCCGCCGTGCAGCGGGAGGCGGTGCAACAACTGGGCGAACTGCGGAGCCTGAACAGCGTGAGCGCGTTGCAGGCGCTGGTGGATGCGGCGCAATCACCGGAGGCGACCGCCGAGCAGCAGGCCCTGGCGACGGCCGCGGCGGCCTCCATTGCGCAAATCGAATCGTGGTCGTCCTGGGCCAACGCCCTGGAGACCCTGTTCCGAGGGATCAGCCTGAGTTCGATCCTGTTGATCATGGCGTTGGGGCTGGCCATCGTCTTCGGCCTGATGGGCGTCATCAACATGGCGCACGGCGAATTGATGATGATCGGCGCCTACGCCACCTTCGTCACCCAACAAGCCTTTCAGGCCTGGGTCTCGCCCGAGGCCTTCGACTGGTACTTCCCCGTGGCGCTGCCCGTGGCCTTTCTGTCGGCCGCGCTGTTTGGGTTACTGCTCGAAGCCACCGTCATTCGCTTTCTCTACGGGCGGCTGCTCGAGACCCTGCTCGCCACCTGGGGCGTGAGCCTGATCCTGATGCAGACGGCGCGCGTCTACTTCGGGGACCTGACGGCGGTGATTGCGCCGCAGGCCCTACGCGGCGGGGCGCAAGTCATGGTCGGCGTCTACCTGCCGTACAACCGGATCTTCATCATCGTGCTCTCGATCCTGTGTGTCCTCGGGATTTATTTCTTGTTGTTCCGGTCCAATCTGGGGATTCGGGTGCGCGCCGTCACCCAAAATCGCAACATGAGCGCCTGTCTCGGCATCCCGACCCGCAAAGTCGACGCCTATACCTTTGCCTTTGCCTCGGGGCTGGCGGGCATCGCCGGGTGGGC
Source organism: Nitrospira sp. (assembly GCA_965223625.1). Lineage (GTDB taxonomy): Bacteria > Nitrospirota > Nitrospiria > Nitrospirales > Nitrospiraceae > Nitrospira_D. The sequence goes on along the minus strand of OZ245008.1, from coordinate 3,010,577 downwards.
CCTCACCATGGTGGGCAACGTCGATCCGGGGCTGGGCCAGAACTACATCGTCGATTCCTTCATGGTGGTCGTGACCGGGGGGGTGGGGAAACTGGCCGGGACCATCTGGGCCGCGCTGGGCATCGGGGGGCTCAACAAGCTGATTGAGCCGTTCAGCGGGGCCGTGTACGGCAAAGTCTTTATCTTGGTCGGCGTGATTCTCTTCTTGCAGTGGCGGCCGCAGGGCCTGTTTGCCGCCAAAGGACGGAGTGCCGATGCCTGAGCCCGTGCCCGCGACGCAAGATCGGCGGGAGACCCTGGCGTTTTTCGTGGCCGGGCTCTTCTTTCTCGTCGTCTTACCGGCCCTCAATGTGCTGCCGGCCGAGGAGGCGTGGTTCCACGTCTCCGACTTTCGTCTCAATCAATTCGGGAAGTTTCTCGCCTTTGCCATTCTCGCCCTGGGCTTGGACCTGATCTGGGGCTACTGCGGCGTCTTGAGTCTCGGACAAGGCGTGTTTTTCGGGTTCGGCGCCTATTGCATGGGCATGTATCTCGCGCTGCAAATCGGGGCGGAAAGCGTCTACGGCAGCGAGCTGCCGGACTTCATGGTCTGGACCCAAGTCAAAGAACTCCCCCTGTTCTGGTATCCCTTCAAAAGCTTTTGGGGGGGGCTCATCGGGGCCATCCTCGTGCCCGTCCTCTTCGCCCTGATGTTCGGGTTTCTCTCGTTTCGCAGCCGGATCAAGGGCGTGTATTTCGCGATCCTGACCCAGGCCTTGGCCTTCGCCGCCTGGCTGGTGTTCAACCGGAACGAGACGCGCCTCGGCGGCACCAACGGCTTGACCGACTTCAAGCAACTGCTCGGGTTTCGGCTGTCGGATCCCTCGACGCAACGCGGCTTGTATCTGATCACGGTCCTGGCCCTCGGAGCGGCCTATCTGCTGTGCCGCTATATCGTCGCCTCGCGCGCGGGCAAGGTGCTGATTGCCGTCCGCGACAGCGAATCCCGCGTCACCTTTTCGGGCTACACCCCGTGGAAGTACAAGCTGTTCGTGTTTGTCGTGGCGGCGGGGTTGGCGGGCCTGGCGGGAATGTTGTACGTGCCCCAGGTGGGGATCATCACGCCGGCGCAGATCGGCGTGTTGCCGTCGCTGGAGGTGGTCATCTGGGTAGCCGTCGGTGGGCGGGGCACCTTGATCGGCGCCATCATCGGCGCCGTGGCCGTCAACTATGGCCGGAGTGTCTTGACCAACTATTTCCCCGAAGCCTGGCCGTTTATTCTGGGGGGCCTCTTCGTGGTCGTCGTGACGCTGTTCCCCGACGGCCTCGTCGGACTGCTGCGGCGACTGACCACCCGGAAACCGGCGGCCGCGCCGGGGCTCCCGGCCGAGGGGAGGCCTGCGGCATGACGGCCGACCGGATTCTCACCTGCGAGGACGTCGTCGTCGACTACGACGGCTTCAAAGCCTTGAATAACTGTACCTTCAGTGTGCACTACAACGAACTGCGCGTCGTGATCGGGCCGAACGGCGCAGGCAAGACCACCTTGCTTGATGTGATTTGCGGCAAGACCAAACCGACCACCGGGACCGTGCGCTTCGGTCAGGGGATCAATCTGGTCGGCAAGAACGCCGAGGACATCACCAAGCTCGGTGTCGGCCGGAAGTTCCAAGCGCCGTCGATCTATAGCAACCTGACGGTGTGGCAAAACCTGGACCTGTCGGTCAAGCGCGCGAGCAAGGGCGTGTTCCCGACCCTCGTCGGCCGCTCGACGCCGGCGGACCGGGCGAAGATCAGCGAGGTGTTGGAGACCATCGGCTTGACCGCGCATGCGCATGCGCGCGCCGGGGCTCTCTCGCATGGCCAAAAACAGTGGCTCGAGATCGGCATGGTGATCTTGCAAGAGCCCTCGTTGCTCCTCGTCGACGAACCGGTGGCGGGGATGAGCGATAAGGAGACGGAGCAGACCGGGCACTTGTTGAAGACCCTGTCCGAAAAACATGCCATCGTCGTGATCGAGCATGACATGGACTTTGTCCGGCAGATCGCCAATATCGTCACGGTCCTGGCCGAGGGGACCGTCATTTGCGAAGGCCCCGTCGAGCACGTGCAAGCCGATGAGCATGTGCGGGAGATTTACTTAGGGCGCGCGAAGGTCGCGCAGTAACGCGCCCCCGATACGAGGACCGATGAACCAGACCGCACCGACATCCCCCCCACTGACGTTGGTCGTTGAGCAGGTCAATGCCTATTATGGCGAGAGCCATATCCTGCGCAACGTCTCGTTTACCATTGAGCCGGGCGAGGTGGTCTGTCTCATGGGGCGCAACGGGATGGGGAAGACGACGACGCTCAAGACCTTGACCGGGTTGCTGCCGGTCAAGTCCGGCACGATCACCTTCGACGGCCACGTGATCACGCAGGAGCCGACGGATCGCCGGGCGCGCCAGGGGCTGGCCTATGTCCCGCAAGGGCGGGAAATCATTCCGCATCTGACGGTGCACCAGAATCTGTTATTGGGCTACTGGAACCGCCCGGCGATCCCGGGGGATGTATCGGAGCCGGCGGCCTTCGAGGAGGTCTATCAGCTCTTTCCCAAGCTCACGCAGATCCTGCATCGCCCCGGCGGGGTGCTCAGTGGCGGCGAGCAGCAGCAGCTGGCCATCGGGCGCGCGATCCTCTCCAGTCCCAAGCTGCTCTTGCTCGATGAGCCCACGGAGGGGATTCAGCCCTCCATCGTCGATCAGATCGAGGATGTCATTATCGGGTTCAAACAGTCGCGCCGCTTCGCCATCCTCTTGGTCGAGCAGGGGCTCCACTTCGCCGCCCGTCTGGCGGAAAAATACGTGGTCATGGCCAAGGGCGCTGTCATGGCCCAGGGCAAAAGCACGGAGCTTAATGCCGATATGGTGCGCCAGCATTTGACGGTGTAAGGGAGGATGCTCACAAGTTTTCCCTACCTTCTGGCCTATTCGGATTTCTGGAATGAATTTTCTTGCCGTTGATCGACCGGGTAGACACGCCGCTCCATTCTGGAGTAGAAAGCCTTGGTCGGCGTGAGATTCCGGTATCATCCTCACCGGTTCTATTTTTCTTGGGAAGTATGGCAGGGCTACTGCCTTAGGGAGGAGGACTCATGCATCTGACTCCGAGAGAACAAGAAAAACTATTGATTTACGTTGCGGGACAACTTGCTGCAGATCGCAAAAAGCGAGGCGTCAAGCTGAATCATCCTGAGGCCGTTGCGTACTTAACGGCCGCGGTTCTTGAAGGGATTCGCGACGGAAAATCCGTGGCCGAACTCATGACCTACGGGACCACGCTTCTGACACGCAAGGATGTCATGCCAGGCGTGCCGGAGATGATTCACGAGTTTCAAGTTGAGGGGACCTTCCCTGACGGGACCAAACTTGTAACCGTTCACAATCCAATTCGATAGGTATGGGCGTAAGCCCTATCACTTATCCTATTTCCCTGCAGGAGGAAACTTATGCCGAAGAAGACTAAACGAGCTCCGGCGCAGAAAAAGAAGTCCCTCCAACGAACGAAAGGTTCTCTAGCGGCGACAATCAAGGCTGAGTTGGCCAAACCGGTAATACCGGGAGAGATTCTTGTTGCCTCTGGAGAGGTTGAGGCTTTCCAGGGACGACAAACTAAAGAACTTACGGTTAAAAATGTGGCCGATCGACCCATACAGGTGGGTTCACACTGCCATTTTTTTGAGTCGAATCACGGACTCATGTTCGATCGTGAAGCGGCATTTGGATTCCGACTCCGCATTCCTGCCGGCACGGCCGTACGCTTTGAACCGGGAGAAGAAAAGCGTGTCACGATCGTGGCAGTGGCTGGAAATCGGATCGCATATGGTATTAATGGGTTGACAGAGGGATCGCTCGATGACTCCCAAGTCAAGACTCATGCTCTCGAGCTTGCAGCTGATCGTGGATTTTCTGGGAAAGGAGGGATCAGATGAAGATTCAAAAAAAACAGTATGCATCCCTCTATGGCCCCACGACAGGGGATCGGGTCCGGCTCGCCGATACGGAATTGATTATAGAGGTGGAGAAGGATTTTACGGTCTACGGCGATGAGGCCGTCTTTGGCGGCGGTAAAGTCATTCGAGACGGTATGGGGCAATCGACACGGGCCACGAGTGCAAACGGCGCGCTCGATACCGTCGTCACGAATGCCCTCATTCTAGATTATAGCGGGATTATTAAAGCGGATATCGGGATTAAGGACGGGCGGATTGTCGGAATCGGCAAGGCAGGCAATCCTGATCTCATGCCGAATGTCACGCAGGGGATGGAGATCGGTGCAGGAACCGAAGTGATTGCCGCCGAAGGGCATATCGTGACCGCCGGCGGCATCGATAGCCATATCCACTTTATCTGTCCGCAACAGTATTGGGATGCGCTCTCGTCCGGCATTACGACCATGATAGGGGGTGGAACCGGCCCTGCCACCGGCACCAATGCCACGACCTGTACACCTGGACCGTGGAACATCTCTCGTATGCTGGAGGCGTCGGATGGGATTCCCATTAATCTGGGATTCCTGGGGAAGGGAAATTCATCCCATCCCGATGGGTTGAACGAGCAGGTGGAGGCAGGCGCCATCGGTCTCAAACTGCATGAAGATTGGGGGACGACACCGGCTGCGATCGACACCTGCTTGAGCGTCGCAGAACGCTACGATGTGCAGGTCGCGATCCATACCGATACATTGAATGAAGCCGGTTTCGTCGAGGACACCATCAAGGCGTTCAAGGGGAGGGCGATTCACACCTTCCATACGGAGGGCGCTGGTGGTGGACATGCACCAGATATCATCAAGGTCTGTGGAGAGCCGAATGTGCTTCCATCGTCTACCAATCCCACCATGCCGTTTACGGCCAATACGATGGATGAGCATCTCGACATGCTGATGGTGTGTCACCATTTGAACCCGCGGATTCCCGAAGATGTGGCCTTCGCCGAATCTCGTATCCGTCGTGAAACCATTGCGGCAGAAGATATCCTTCATGATCTCGGTGCAATCAGCATTATGGCCTCCGATTCTCAAGCCATGGGTCGGATCGGTGAAGTGATCATTCGAACTTGGCAAAATGCGCATAAGATGAAGGTCCAGAGAGGGCATTTGTCACCGGCTGGTGCGCAGGATTCGACACAGAACGACAATTTCCGAGCCAAGCGCTATGTGGCCAAGTACACGATCAATCCAGCGATCACCCACGGGATCGCACACGAGGTTGGTTCCGTGGAAATTGGGAAGTTTGCAGACCTGGTGCTCTGGAAGCCCGCATTCTTCGGTGTCAAGCCGGAGATGGTCCTGAAAGGCGGGTTCATCGCTCAGGCCCAGATGGGGGACCCGAACGCTTCCATCCCGACTCCGGAACCTATCATCAGCCGCCCCATGTTCGGCGCATTCGGGCGGGCGCTGTCGAGCACCAGCTTGACGTTCGTATCGCAGGCGAGTCTGGACCGCGAAGTCCCAAAAAATCTCGGACTACAGAAACGCATCGCCGCCGTTAAGAATTGCCGGAACATCAAAAAGCGTGACCTCAAGCTGAATGACTATCTTCCAAACATTGAAGTCGATCCGGAAACGTACGTTGTGACGGCAGACGGTGTGCGGCTCACCTGCGAGCCGGCGGTTGTGCTCCCGATGGCGCAGCGGTACTTCCTCTTTTGACGAACAGAACAGCTGGTTTGGCTATGGGTCGTGGAACGCTGCGAGCCTAGCCGACCGGCTGATTATGTCTGGATGCCTCACATGGACGCACCCGCATTACTCGAAGGGTTACGCTTTGTCGATACGTTTTTCCCTTCAGGTGGCTACGCATTTTCTTCAGGGTTGGAAGCCGCCGTGCAAGGCGGTGCGGTGAAAAATTCGGATCAGTTCGCACGATACATTGAGGATTTGCTGCGAGGGGGCATGAGCCGCCGGGAAGTGTTGGCTGCAAAAATAGCCAATGCGGCTGGGGCTGAAGGAATGATTTCGGCCGCTCTCGAGATCGATCGAAGGCTGGATGCGGCAAAGCTGAGTCGTGAGTCGCGGATGGCCAGTCGTCAGATGGGGCGGCAGGTGATCAGAGTTGCGGCCGACCAAATCAAAGCGAAACCGATTCTCAGTGAGTATCGTGATGAGGTGGAATCTGATCGAGCTCCTGGACATCTCGCGGTGACGTTCGGCCTTACTCTGGGGGTGTGCGGCTGGAGCTCGGAAGAAACAGCGGCGGCCTTCCTGTACCAAACGGCCGTCGGTTTTGTCTCAGCGGCCATGCGATTGAGCCCGCTCGGGCAACATGAGGGGCAACGCATCCTGGGTGAATGGCTCCCCTTGGTAGAACGCATCAGCCGAGAGGTCAACTCGGATGCCATGATGAGCTCCTGGTCGCCCATTCAAGACATTTATTCGATGCGTCATGGTTCTCTGGATTGGAGACTCTTTCGATCGTAACCCGGAGATCTGCAACCATCATTTCTGAAATGGAAAGGAAAAGAACAGGCGGTTAATAGCGTTAGCCGTTACACGCCCTGCTCTTTGTCATGAACATGCATGACCTGAATCGTGAACATCATCACAATTGGACGCCAACACAGGCGAGAAAAAAAGGCATCCCGGTCATTGGTATCGGAGGGCCCGTCGGGTCTGGTAAGACCGCACTCGTAGAGGCGCTATGCCAACGGTTGCGCGAACGCTACAGCTTAGCCGCGGTGACCAACGATATTTTCACGAAGATTGATGCAGAAATCCTCACCAAACGTGCGGCCTTGCCGGTCGACCGGATTCTGGGTGTTGAGACCGGGGGATGCCCGCACACGGCGATTCGTGAAGATGCCTCGCACAACCAAGAGGCGATCGATGATCTGCTTCGGCGCCATCCGGACGTAGAATTGATCTTCTTAGAAAGTGGTGGGGACAATCTCGCGGCGACGTTCAGCCCGGAGTTGGTGGATTATGTCATCTACGTGATCGATGTATCGGGAGGGGACAAGATCCCACGAAAAGGCGGGCCTGGGATTACACGATCGGATTTTCTTGTCATCAATAAGATGGATCTGGCGCCGTACGTTCGAGCAGACTTGTCCGTCATGGATCACGACACCCGGCGAATGCGGGGTGACCTTCCATTTGCCTTTACCAATATTCTCAGCGGTGAGGGGCTTGACTCCGTCGTAGCCTGGGTGGAGCAACGCATGCCTCAACGAACCAGGCGCTCTTGATCGCCTCGCTGGCTTGCGTGACAAAAAAAAGAAAAATCTCTCCGGAGGTCTCGACCAAATCTGTCGGGCGAGTCGGTGAGCTCCGGCTCCAATATGCCAAGCGCGACCACCAGACAGTCATCACTCGTTCATACTGCACGACCCCTTGGCACCTGCTTCCACCGATTTATCTCGATGAAACCGGATCGGCCTACACGCTGTTGATCAATCCATCAGGCGGTTTGGTTGGGGGCGACAGTCTCTCCATCAATATGAACCTGGATCGGAATACCCATGTCCTTATCTCAGCGCCGTCTGCCAACCGAGTCTATCGATCAGACGGAAAACTGTCCGAGCAGATCATCAACATTACCGTGGGGCCTGGTGCTATTTTGGAATGGTTACCGGAACACACCATTCCCTTTGCCGGATCGCGATTTCGACAGTCGATTCATGCAACACTAGCACCGGGTGCCACCATTGTCTTATGGGATGCTCTCGCGTCAGGACGAATGGCCCGAGACGAACGATGGGCATTCACCGACCTCGAGAACGAAATTCAAATCACAACGGCATCGGGTAAGGCGCTTGTCGAGCGCTATGTCTTGGAGCCCGCATCAGATCTCGGGTGTGTCGGGCTTGCGGAGGAGTGGGACTATGTTGCCTCTCTCTATATAGTGAACGATGCAGTTTCACCGGAGATCTGGGTTGGACTTGAATCGAAGGTCGCCTCTATTTTGGATAAGCTTCCGGGACGGGTCCTGGGTGGAGTTTCAACGCCGGCAATTCCAGGTCTGGTGATCAAATTGTTGACCCGAACTGCCCCCGACCTCACCCATATGATGGATTTGCTATGGGCGGCGGCCCGTGAAGCGTTATGGAACCTCGCACCAGTCTCCTTGCGGAAGTACTAAGGAGAAGGGCTACTGCACTTCCTATCCACCATCGTTGTAGCTACAGGTAAGAACCTACAGGTTGGATACTTTTCCTTCCCCGGCAGACGCTGTGCGGAGCGACCATGCGAGTCCGACCAGCGAAAGGGAGAAGATCAACCATTTCGATGGGTCGAAATTATACCAACGCGGACCATTTCGGTAATCGCTTTGATAGGTATGGTGATAGTTGTGATACCCTTCGCCGAAGGTCAGGAGCGACACGACCCAACTATCTCGGCTGGAATCTGATTGGCTATGTGGTTGATTCCCCCAGAGATGGCACACGGAATTGATACAGAAGGTCGAGTTCAGAACAGCGAACGTTCGGCCAACACCGGCCAACATGAAACAACCGAAGCCTTCCAGCAGGCCGCCATGTATTGAGCCCACGACGAACGGCAGCGCGAGCCCTGACAGCACGATCGCGGGGTAGTTGCGATATTGCCACATGATCACCGGATCCTGTCGGAGGCGAGTCGCGTATTTCTCGTCCACATACCGCTGGTCGGAGAAAAGCCATCCACAGTGGCTATGCCAGAAACCGAGGCGAGCGTTGTACGGATCAGCGTCTTGATCGCAGTTGGCATGGTGTCGAATGTGGTCTGCTCCCCACTTGAGGGCGGAGTTCTGGAGCGCCCATCCGCCGGCGATCAGGAGTGTGGCCTTGACCCAGTTCGGGCAGGCGAAACTTCGGTGTGAGATCAGGCGATGGTACCCTACTGTAATGCCCAGGCCGGTAATCATGTACAGCAGACCGAACATCGTCCAGTCCAGCCATGTGTACCCGACGAGTAAACCGTATGCCGGTACCCCGATCACCGCGCTAAGCGTCACAAGGCCAAACAGGAGCTTCGTGACATAGACCGGGTAGGTCCGTTTGAGTCGAATGGCGGATTCTGCAGGTATTGACATAGGAATGCTAATGAAGGAGGGAGTGTCTATACATGTGAGTTATGCCGAGGCTCTCGAGCAGATCCTGATTCAAAGGACTGAGCGATGAACCGCCCCAACTGTACCAGGACGAAGGAGAAATAGCTACTGGAGATAAGATCCGGCGGCCTCTTGTTTAACGTTGACAGCGGACGGTATTATTTCATATACATAATCGGTCCACACGAGCTGTACCATGCATTGCATTTCGATCCCAATGCCAGAGGGAGAAGAATGGTGCTTTCCCGTCGGGGGAAAGCGGATGGAGTCAGTTGGAGCCATGATGGTCTTTTACAAGGAGGCAGTCCAATGAAGAGTGCGTTATCAATAGTATTTGGCGTGGCCGCCGTAGCCTTGGTCGCGGCGCCCCTCACCTCGTACGCAGGCGGAACAATCTCCGGGAAGGTGACCTATTCGGGTAAATCCGAAGAGAAAGAGTTCGTTTTCTCAAAGTTCCCTAATCCGAATTTCTGCATGAAGATCCCAAACAAGGCGGTCGTTGATGGGGACAAGCGGATTCTGAAACAGATCGAAGTAGGGAAGGATGGCGGCTTGAAGGGAGCTGTTGTCGCAGTGATGGATATTGAAGATAAGGCGTTTATGGATGGCTACGCCGGAACGGAAGTCGCAGCTGAGTTCTGTGATTTTCAGCCGTTCAGCGGAGTGGTCGTCAATAAACGACCATTCAAGGTCGAAAATAAGGATGCCGATCCGGATGATCCCAAGTCGGTGGCCGGTGTGCTCCACAACCCGCATAGCTTTTCAGTGAAGGGCAACTCGTCAGCAACGGTGTTCAACATCGGACTTGCGAAGAAGGGCGACACCTTGGAGAAGCCGGTTGTGATGCGCGGAGGTGCGGATAAGATTGGGTACTTCCGTTTACAGTGCGACCAACATGAGTTCATGCAATCCTTCTTTCTCCCCGTCACCAACGCCCACTTTGCTGTGGCGAAAGATGATGGCTCGTTCGAGATCAAGGATGTTCCGGCCGGCAAGCACAAGGTGGTGGCCTGGCATCCGTTTGCTGCAAAAGGTAAGAGGGTTGAGTTCGACGTCGATGTGACGGATGGGGGAACCGCCAACCTCAAGGCTGAGATCAAGTAAACGACTGCTTTGTTGATCGATAATCCGTAAGCAAAGGCAGCGGAGCAATCCGCTGCCTTTCTTATTTTTTGTTTGAATTCCAACCAGTTAGTTGCCTTGCCTTTCAGTTTCTCCTCTGGGTAATATGCCAACTTTTGAAGAGTAAGGCTAAAGGGATTGGTGTGTCGCGACAACTCTCGCTCGCGGAAGTCTTTCAGCTTGGGTACTACTGGGAAACCAAGATCCTACTTACCGCTGTGAAGCTGGACGTGTTTTCGGCAATCGATACGAGGCCGAAATCTGCCCATGAGATCGCGGAGCGGGTTGGCGCGGATACCCCGATGCTTGGTATTCTCTTGAATGCGCTCGTGGCGATGAAGCTTCTGACAAAAAGCGGCGAGCTGTTTGGCAATTCGTCTACGGCCGTGACTCATCTTGTCCGACATTCGACACAATACGTGGGGCACCTCCTGCTCTTACATGATGCAGAGTGGAACAACTGGGGACGATTGGAGGAGACGATTCGCACAGGGCGTCGAATGGTCGATCGGCATGTTTTTGAGAATGACCCGGAGCTGGGAGGCAACGTGCTCGCGGTACTCAACCGCATCGGCCAACAAAGTGGTCCGGACTTGGCCAGGCGATTGAATCTGATGGGGACAGAACGAATATTAGATCTAGGGGGCGGGGCTGGGACCAACGCCATTGCCTTTTGCCAAGTGTATCCTGAATTGGCCGCCACAGTATTCGATCTTCCAGCCACGCTCAAATTGACTGAAAGAACGGTGAAAGAAGCGGGACTTGAGTCTCGAATTCGGTTGTTACCAGGGGATTTCAACTCGGATCCACTCGGTGGCCCCTACGATTTCGTCCTCATGTCCGATATTTTGCACTATCAAACCTTTCAGATGAATCGGCGCTTGGTTGAAAAAGTCCTCGCCTCTCTTGGGTCGGGTGGCCGACTTGCGATCAAAGACCGGTTTCTGGAGGAATCTGGTGCCGGTCCGGCTTGGACCACAGCTTTCGCGGTTCACATACTCGTGAATACACAACATGGCAGTTGCTATCGGGCGAGTGATGCCATTCAATGGCTGACTGATGCAGGATTTGTCTCTGTTGTGGAGCTGGAAAAAACGGCTGTGGTGCAAGGTCTGAAGCCGTAATCTGCTGGTTCTGTGAAAGATTTGAAAGAGAGACGCGCTTTTCTCCAAGTTAGGTCATCGCTCTCTTGATGAGCAGATAGGGACGGAGAGCTGAGATAGTGGTTGAGTCGTAATAATGGATTGGCTACGGGAACCAGGGTTTTTCGGGACCCATGCAACGATCGGTGCGGATCTCAGTCAGCTGATGGCGACGCTGTTTACTGGGCTCTTCATCGTGGGATGGTTCCAGGCCAGAAAACGACACGCCGATGCACATCATTGGCTAATGCTGGGCGGAATGGTTTCCATGCTCAGCTTCTTTATTGCGTATTATTTGTTTCGACAGCTCGGCGTCCTGGCCGTTGAGGGGAAAGAAGGATTCGGTGGATCTCAATCGCTCTACGATTATGTCTTCATTCCCGTCCTGACGCTCCATATCATCCTCGTCATCATCGGGCTGATCATGGCAGTCTATATGATCGTGTTGGGCTTTCGTTCCCAGCAGTTCATCCAAGGCGTTCGGTCTCTTCGAGAATCCCACTTGCTCACGACGTGGAAGAAGGTGGGCCTGATCTTTGGTGCGATTGCCACGGTGGTGCTGGGGCTCTTTTATTCGCGTGTTGCCACGGCTGGATTTTCAATGCGAAAGCTTGAAGTGTATCTGGCATTTCTTTTCCTCGTGGCGTTCGTCTTTGCGATCGAAATGACCATTCAACGGATTTGGCCAGGCGGGGCAAAGCGACATCGAGCCCTCGGTCGGTTCACGATGATCATTTATTGCGTGTTGTTCGTCACGGGAAGCTTTACCTACACGATGCTGTATATCCTCTACCCTGGGAAGATCGGGTAGCGTACTGCGATGCTGACTTGCGGCTGTGGTCGTTGGATGCACACAGAGGGGATCGAAGAGCGGATAAATGCCGATGGCGCAATTCAATGGTTCATCCGATCGGAATGCCGAGGTTGTGGGCTGAAAGTCGGTATCGATGTGCCGGAAGGGCAGCCATATGAGCTTGTCGATCGATTGCTATGGACCGATGAGGCATTGCACAGACTGGATCGTATGCCGCCGTATATGGCCGCGCTAGTTCGAGAGGAAGTGGAGCAAGATATCCGTCGTCACGGTCAGCGCGTTGTGACGTATGATGCGCTGATGCGCCCTCGAACTGGAGAACGTATTGAATGGGACCCGGAGGCGGAACGGCGGTTGGAACGAGTGCCGGCTCCGGTTCGCGCCATGGCGCGGATCGAGCTTGAGAGGACAGCGGCGGATCGAAGTCTCTCCTGCGTCACGGTCTCTCTGATGGAAGAGGTCAAGGCCAAATACTTTGGAATGGGAGCCCCAAAAGCTTAGGGCAACGCTAGAACGACGATGCTACACAGAATGGCATTACGAGTGCTTCCGAGTTTGACCCTCGCGGTGACGGAGGAGGCCGTCCGTCGGCAGAAGCGGATCGTCATGTTTGTGCCTGGTCTGGTCGCCTTCGGAGTGTATCGGCTGGTAAAACACCTCGTGCCGATCACCGAGCCGCTGGTCTTGCTGGCGGTCAGCGGTGTGTTGGCCATGGTCACGGCGCTCTTGGCCTATCGGGTTGGGCGTGCCGCACGCTGGTCCTCCATTGTCAGCCAAGACGGGCCACGTCTCCTTGGATGGTTGGTCGGCTGGATCGGTGGTGTGTATGGCATTCAGCTGTCCCTGTTGGTGCTGACCTTGTTGTGGATCATGCACTACAGTTATCTTCAGCACCCTGATGGACCGGCGATGATGGCGATCATCATTTCCAGTACGTCCGTCGCACGTGATGCGTTTGAGATCGGCCATGTGCGCAAGCTGTCAGTGTTGGGGCGTCCATTTCTGACGTTTCCAGATGGCAAGGAGCTTCGTCTACTGGTGCAACGCCGGGCTTGGCAGCTGGGAGTTTGGGCGATGGCGGGCGTGGGGATCGGCGCGATTGCATCGTTGTCTGGGATGGCGATCGTCGATGCGCACAACGCTGCCTTGGCGCAACTATTGGGCATGACGCTTCTGACTGGTGGGCTCGCCCTCTGTGCCTATTTGCGAGGGCTCAATCCATCCAGCTCCTGGATTCAGACATTCCGTCAGACGACACCGGCTGAATTGCTCAAATATTGGTGGTGGCCTGGGATGGCATTCGCTTCGACCTACTACCTCGTGGCCATGGGGCTCGTGTTGTTCGTGGCCAGGCAGCCAGAAATTACACTGGGTGTCGCTGCTGTGATGAGCACGCTCGTGGCGGCGATGATGGCGGTGTATGGGTACTACCTGGGCTATCGTCGTTACGTGGAAAATGAAGAGGCGCCACAACTGTCAAGCGGTATGTTGCGCTGCCCATTTGTGATGGGGATTCTTGGTAAACAGGTTAGTTCGCCTAAAGGGGTTGGAGTGGAATTGGCCTTTGAGAAGCAGGGAACAAAGGGGTGAGGGGTATGGGGCCAGTAGTTCGGGTGATGCGGTCCACGTTCGGTGCCGCGATCTGCGCTGCGGTATTGGCGATCGCGATGGGGTATGCGTGGAACGGCCCTGATCCGTCGTTTGCCGAATCTTCGGTAGATGTCTATTTTGGGACGGAGGGAACCCCGCAAGGACCTCCGGCTCCGGTTCCCCAGGAAACTGTCTATCCACAGATCAGTTCGTTGGACAGTCGACAGCTCATATGGTTTGTCACCCAGCAACATACGTATTTTGGTGGGTTTGTGCTGGCGCTTCCGTTGTTTTGTGCGCTGATCGAGTTCCTTGGATTGACGACGCACAAGCCGGCCCTGGCGCTGCGCTACGACGGCCTGGCGCGGGATCTTGCCAAGGTAGCCGTGCTGGCACTCTCCGTGACCGCGCTGATCGGGAGCCTAATGCTCACCCTGTTCATTACGCTCTATCCCAGTTTCATGAATTACATGGGCGGGACATTCAAGTCGTTTATGCCGCTCTACGCCGCGGTGTTTGTCGGGGAGACGATTCTGCTGGTCGTGTACTACTACAGCTGGAATCAGATGGCTGAACGAGGGCTGAAGTGGATCCACGCGGCAATCGGCATTCTGACGAACATCGTAGGTACCGCGTTACTGATGCTGGCGAATTCCTGGTCCTCTTTCATGATGGCACCGGCAGGAGTGGATGACCAGGGCCGGTTTTTAGGAAACATCTGGCATCTCTTGCATTCTGCGCTCTGGAATCCGCTGAACGTGCATCGCTTTCTCGCGGACATCATGTCCGGTGGAGCCGTGGTACTGGCTTATGCCTGTTATCGGTTTTTTACCAGCAAGACCGACGAAGAACGAGCCTACTTCGATTGGGTAGGCTATGTCTTTCTGTTTGTGACCGTGTGTGCGCTCCTTCCTATGCCGATCGCCGGGTACTGGCTGATGAAGTCGGTATTCGTGTTTCGTCAAACCATGGGCGTCACGATGATGGGTGGGTTGCTCACGTGGCTGTTTGTGGTTCAGGCGCTTCTCATAGGGGTCCTGTTTCTGGGGATCAACTATTATCTTTGGCAAAGCATGGCAAGGATCACAGGAGGCGATCGCTATCAACCCTATTACCAACTCCTGTTAAGCGTCCTCATGCTGGCCCTTTTCATTTGGCTGACACCGCACACCCTGCTGATGTCTGCCAGCGAGGTCAAAGCCATGGGAGGCGCTCAGCATCCCGTGATCGGCAACTACGGCGTAATGTCGGCTAAGAACGGTGCCGTCAATATCATGATTCTCGTCACCGCACTGAGCTTCTTGTACTATCGCCGAGCGAATCGAACGATGACCATTTCGTGGGTCCGAGCCGGAAACACGCTGATCACGGTGTTCTATATCATCGGCGCATTGAATGTGATCTGGCTGTCCATCTATGGGTTTTACTTGCCGGCAAAGGTCCGTGTCGGTCTCTCGGCTCCGCAAGCGTTTACCACGTTGACCGTGATTGTGATCGGGGTGGTCGTCAACCGCTTGATGCTTCGAGGCGCGGTGGTCCATGGACCGATCCAGTGGGGGAAGATTCCATTGCGTGGCATGGTCGGATTATTTGGGCTGGCAGCGTCCTTCAGCTGGGTCATGGGCTTGATGGGTTACATTCGTTCTTCTGGGCGGTTGTCCTGGCATGTCAGTGAACTGATGGCCGATGTTTCACCATGGGCGTTTACCCCTGACCTGCAATACGCCACGAAAATGGTGACCTTGAATATGGTTGTGTTCTGGGCGGCGGTTCTCGTGTTGTTTTGGATGTGTCAGCGGGGGCAGCAGCCTGTGATGGGCGAGGAGTTCCAGGAAGAACAGGCCCCGGTACTCTCACCGGTTTCGTCGCAAGAAACTTAAGAAAAGGAATGACGTCTATGAGGAGTCGTGTGTCGGTGTTCGCAGCAATTGTTCTCGGGATCATCGTGACGTTGTGTGTGGGACAGGACCCTGCAACGGCAGAGGGACAGGTGTTGGTATTGGAAGACTTCCAAGCGAAGGAGCCTGATGGATTCCCTTCGCAGTGGGATCATGAAAATCAGCGAAGCCAATCGAAAGGGCGCGAAGCCTACAAGGTGCAGTCTGAGAACGGGGATAACTTCCTATCGGCGAAAGACGCAGGCCAGCGGATCAAAAAAAAGAAAATCGATTGGGACCCCAAGGCGTATCCCGTCTTGACCTGGCGATGGCGCCTCAATAAGGCTTCGAGTGAAACGGAACCGCTGGCCGCCGTCTATGCTTCGTTGGATACAGATCTTCTTTTTATCCCTGTTTTTACGAAATATGTGTGGAGTGGTTCAAAACCGGAAGGCACGTTCACGGAAGGCGGCATGTTCAGCGGCTCGGAAATCGTCGTGCAGAGCGGGACGAAGGATATTGGGCAGTGGTTTGAAGAACGGATCAATGTGTACGATGACTTTAAGCGAATCCATGAGCATGAGCCGGCGGCGAAGGCCTGGGGTATTTCGATTGTTGCCGCTCCCGGGGTTGAGATCGATTTTGGTCCACTGATTGCCGTTCCGGCCAATTAGCGATCGGGACGTTCAGCTTCTGGTAAGGGCTCGAGCCATGGTGACAAAAGGAAAAGTGTTCGACATTGCCTTAGGGCTGGTCGTGATGGGTACCGTCGGTATGCTCATCGGCCAGACGATGGGCGGCGGGCTGATGCCGCTGGCCCTCACTATCGGAGTTGTCCTTGGAGGAGTGATCGGCGTTCTTGGCGGCCGCAGATTTCTCATCAGTATCCTTGTCGGGACCGTGCTCGGAGGCCTTTTAGCCTGGCTGATGGCGGGGGCCGACCGGATTTGGGTCGGTGCCGGAGCTGGAGCTGCCATGGGAGGTTTTCTTGGAGTCCAAATTTCAATGTTGCTTGATGTGCGCGCTGCCAGGAAGGCTGAAGCCGAACATGGGCCATCAGCAACGTCGTAGGTTATGACTGGACGGTTGTAGAGGTATACGTGGAAAATAAGGGTGTGCTCATCGGGTCCATCATTTTCGTGTTTGCGTCATTTTTTCTGATGATCGGCCTGCTCGGCTACGAGTCTTATAAGGCGAAACAAATGAAAGAGCTGGCTGCATCGGTAAAGTCGGAAGATCGACCGACGGCGAGCAGTCTGCCCGCTCAAGACTTCTCGATGTACAGGACGAGGATAGGAGATGAGGGGCGAGAAATGGTCCAGATTCCAGAAGGTCCGTTTACGATGGGAAGCAATGATGGCGATCCCGACGAAGCTCCCGAGCATCAAGTCTACTTGAAGGGGTTCTATCTCGACCGGAAGGAGGTCACGCAAGAAGAATACATGCGGTTTGCAAAGATGACTAAGCGAGGCAAGCCCAGAATCGAAGTATTCGACGACGACCAGTCGAAGGTTTTGAAGCCGGAATTTTCGGTGATGAGTGTCTCATGGGACGATGCGGTAGCCTACTGTAAGTGGGCGGGCAAACGGCTTCCCACGGAGGCAGAATGGGAGAAGGCCGGTCGTGGAGAGAGTAAGAGGAAATATCCGTGGGGAGATACGTTTGTCACCAATGCAGCGAATGTCGATGGCGGTGAAGACGGGTACAAATATTTGGCACCACCTGGATCGTTCGAATCAGGACGAAGTCCCTATGGCCTCTATGACATGACGGGTAATGTCGCTGAGTGGGTTGAGGACTCCTACGATGAGCAGTACTACAAGGAATCTCCATTTCGTGACCCGAAGGGGCCTGACAACGCTGACCTCAAAGTCGTGCGCGGAGGTTCGTGGCGAGAGACCGAGCACAACGCGCGGTTATCTAAGCGATTTGCTGCTAAACATTGGCGCGCGGACGTGACCATCGGTATTCGCTGTGCAAGTGACCTGGAATAGGTAGCGGGGGCCTTTGTTCGAGGTGAGATGTTAGAAGCTAAGTTTAAACTGGTATTTCTATTCGTGGTGCTGGCATGTGCTGCCATGCCGATCGTCGCGATTATGCGCGGCACTACCTTGACCCCATACGAGAAGTCAGCGTCCGACGGCAGTGCCGAGGTTGAGCAAGAGGTGGACGTTGTTTCCGGGGAAGAACCCGTTCAAGAAGAGATGGTTGCCATTTCAGCAGGGCCGTTCATCCGTGGAACGAATGACGGCGGGTTTGACGAGCGGCCGCAGCGCACTATTTTTCTCGACGCCTTTTCCATCGATCGGTACGAAGTGACGAATCACCAGTATCAACAATTCGTCGTGGCCACAGGTCATCGAAAGCCGGGGCTGCCTTCTCGCTATGCAAAGAGTGGGAGTAAGGTACGGGGTGTCAATCAGCCGGTCGTCTATGTGTCCTGGGAAGATGCGGCGGAATACTGCCGCTGGAGGGGAAAGCGACTTCCGACTGAAGCAGAGTGGGAGAAGGCGATGCGAGGTGTCGACGGCAGGCTTTGGCCATGGGGGAATAGTGAGCAACCCAATGGTGCCAATTGGGCCCGAGTGCAAGATGGCTATGAGGTCTCCGCGCGGGTAGGGACCTTTGCGACCGATAAGAGTCCATATGGAGTTATGGATGGGGCCGGTAATGTTATCGAATGGGTAGCCGATTGGTACAACGAGACCTACTATAAGGATTCGCCGGAACGAAATCCGACGAGTCCCGAGCATGGGACCTATCGGGTGCTCAGGGGGGGAGGCTATACGACTACTGGATTGGATATCCGGATTACCAGCAGAAGTAAGATGATGCCTGATTTCCGAGATGAAACGATCGGGTTTCGATGCGCGAATTCGAAAGAGGAAACGCGTGAAGATGAAGGGGAAACCACGTGAAGAAATTACAGAAAGTCAAAGTAGTAGAGGATCAAAAACACGGCCAAAATGATGTTGACAACCATACCAGCCAAAACTATAATGTCGAACACTTTTGAGTTTTTTGTCACAGTTTCTCCTGTTGTTTCGTGCGCAAGCGACGGAATCAGATAACATAGGCCTGGGTACCTGTCAAGAAAACGCAACAATTCTGAATTGCCCACCAATCTATATTGATCTGGAGTGAATACCACAATGGCAACATCTACCCCTGACAGCGACATCAAGATAAAAATCGGCAAGATGATTTTCTACATCACGTGTGCTCTCGGTTTATGGTTTTTCTACTGGTTTGCTGGCATTCAGTGTCCTTGTTGAGTTGAAGGATAGACTCTATCGCTGGACGCCCGCCGCGCAATTTTATTAATGAGTGAGTGCGGTTATGAGAGGAGAAAGGTGAAATGAGCGCGCTGAACAATCCTGTGATTGCGGTTATCGTGTCTCTCATTATTTCGGTTGCCTACTTTACGCTGGTCGATCATTATTTTATGGATATGCAGGGGCTGGACTACTGGTATCTGTTCCGTGAGTAGATAATGCCATCGTGGTCGAGTCTTCTTGAAAGTTTTTAAACTTACATTCAGTGTATCTAAGGAGGTATTCCATGGGCCTGTTAGCCGGCAAGCGCGTATTTTCGATCATGGCGCTCTGCATGATGGTTGGCCTCCTTCTGCTTCCAATCGTCGTGGCTCTGCCTTCGCCGGCAATCGGTGAAGAAGCTCCTGTCGCTGGCGAGGAGGTGAAGAAGGACGGGGAGGAGGGGGAGAAGGTCGAAAAGGGGCGCGACGTTTATTATAAGACCGAAGGTATTGTGGTTGGTGCTCCTGCTCCTAAGACCACAGATGGGCCGAAGGACTATCCACGGTACAACTTTGAGAGCCGTGTGTTGATCTGGTTCGCCAATCAGCAACATCTCTATTATGGAAGCTTTGTGCTGGCGGTCCCGATCTTCTGTATGATCATCGAGTTTATGGGGGTTGTGACCAAGGACAAGGCGCTTGCCAAGCGGTACGATCAACTCGCCTACGACTTCATTAAGATCAGTCTCACCGCATATTCCTTGACGGCTATCTTGGGCGGCATATTGATTTTCACCTTTTTGACGCTCTATCCGGCGTTTTTCTCGTATTTATCCGGAATTTTCCGCCCGGTCATGCATATCTACGCATTGATGTTCGTGGCTGAGAGCGGCACCCTCTACATCTACTATTATGGCTGGGACAAGATGAAAGAGGGGTTTCTGAAGTGGATTCACCTGAGTATGTCGGTGGTCTTGAATGTTATCGGCACTCTGCTCATGTTCCTGGCTAACTCATGGATCGGCTTCATGATGTCGCCGGCCGGTGTTGATGAGCAGGGGCGGTATCTTGGCAATATTTGGCACGTCATTCACACAGCCTTGTGGAATCCTCTCAATCTGCATCGTATTCTGGGAAATATGGCATTCGGCGGTGGCGTTGTCGCCGCCTACGCGGCCTATAAGTTCCTGGCGGCGAAAACCGATGAGGACCGCGCCCACTACGATTGGATGGGGTACATCGCGATGGCTCTGGGAGTCGCTTTCTTGATCCCTTTGCCTTTCGCCGGTTACTGGCTGATGCGCGAAGTCTACGCCTATCGGCAGCAGATGGGAATTACGTTGATGGGTGGGTTGCTCGCCTGGCTGTTTATTATTCAGGCGACCATGATCGGCATTCTGTTTCTTAGCACCAACTACTACCTCTGGCAGGCCATGGGGCGGATGCGCGGCGCAGAAAAATATCAGCGCTATATCAAGTATCTCGTATTTTTGCTTGCAGCCGGCTACATAGTGTTTATCACGCCTCACACAATGGTCATGACTCCGGCTGAGCTGAAAGCTATGGGTGGCCAGCAGCATCCGGTGTTGGGTAACTACGGGGTGATGTCGGCGAAAAACGGCGGTATTAACGTTATTATCACGACGACCGTCCTGAGTTTCGTCTGGTATATGCGGGGCAATAAGGTGTCGACTGTCTCGTGGGCGAAGTTCGGCAATATCTTCATGGGCGTATTCTTTACTTGCGCGTACATTAATATTATCTGGCTTGCCATTTACGGGTATTACATCCCGGCAAACGTGCGGGTAGGTTTATCTGTGCCCCAAGTCGCGACCACGCTGTCATGCCTATTCTTCATGTTCGCACTCAATAGTGTGATGATGAAGGGGGCGAAACAAATGGGGCCGATAGAATGGGGAAAGATTTCAGCCAGATCACAGTACGCACTTATCATGCTGGCAACTGCCTTCACGTGGATGATGGGGCTGATGGGCTACATTCGCTCATCTGTCCGGCTCTTCTGGCATGTGAACGAAATCATGCGTGACAATTCTCCCTGGGCGTATACGCATACGGTAGGCTTTGCAGCCAATATGATTTCGGCTAATGTGTTATTTTTCTGGATAAGTATTCTGTTTGTCTTTTGGTTGGGTAGCTTAACGGCGAAGAAAGCTCCTGTGGAATCAAAGGCGGGAATTCCTGGAAGTGTCCCGCAGCCGGCTGCTAGCCACTAACGGATATCCGGCACCGACGGTTGGCATAACAGCGCAAGAGGCTTCCAGCTCTTCGCTGTAGTTGTAGGAGGTCAAGACCTTGGGTAACTTGATTACTGAAGCAATCTCGATGGGGTGGATGGCTCTTGCCATCATCGCAGGTCTGCTGATTTATTTTCAGGTGTCCATCAGCGATCCTGCCGCAAAGAAGCGCGCCGTGTTCAAGACATTTATTGGACTTGTCTCTTGTTTGCTGTTGTTCATGGCAATCGCGAATTATAAGACGAATTTTTACGGTGAAAGCCGCCTGCTTCCCGTTTCTCTCGTTATGATTACCGTGACAACCTTTGTGATGGCATTGTACTTCACCAATCTTAGCGCCTTGCTCAAGATTGGTGGCTTCATGTTCTTTGTGGCCGCGTTTCTTTCTGGGTACGGGAACTGGCTGCCGCAAGTCGAGGGTGGTTTTCCACCGGTAGAAGAGAAGGTTACGTGGGATACCATGTCCACGCAGCAGCTGGCTGATAAGGGGGAGGAGATTATTTTTGGTGGTGTCGGGAAGAATAAGGAGCAGGGGGCCATCGGAAAAGGGCAATGTCCGCTTTGCCATGCATTCCATGCCGGAATGCTAGGAGAGCGTGCGCCGAATTTGCTCGGCCTTCCGACTCGCAAGGATCGGCTAGAAGATCCGAAATATTCTAAGGGTGATCCCTCGAAGCGCATATATTCCGTCCAGGAAGCGTTTCCAGGTTCAGGCACTGCTGAAACCGTCCAAGAATATATTGCCGAGTCGCATGCTTGTCCGAGTTGCTATGTGGTGGAAGGCTATGGCGTCAAGGGAACGAATGACAAGGAAAGCCCGATGCCAGTCATCCATAAACCACCAATTTCTCTCAGTCTTCCTGAGCTTGCAGCAGTCGACACGTGGATGTATGTGCGCGAAGGGGTCGAGCCTCCTTCATTTGATGAGCTGGTGAAATCATACGAGAAGTTTATTCCCGAAGCGGACAGGCCACAACAGGAAGATGACAAACCAGCCGGAGCAACTTCTCTGATGGCTGATGGGACCGAACCAGTGGACCAAATTTTTGCCAAGGCACAGTGTGTGGCATGTCATACGATCCCTGGAATCCCAGGGGCGGTAGGGACTGTCGGCCCTAAGCTAGAGGAAGGGACGACGGCAGCTCAACGGATCAAAGAGCCGGACTATAAGGGGACGGCAAAAACGGCAACGGACTACATCATGGAGTCCATCATCGATCCTAGTGCCTATGTGGTGAAGCCGTTCCCTGACAACACGATGCCTAAGGTATTCGGGCAAAAATTAAGCGCCGGAGCTTTGAAGAAAATGGTCGATTATTTATCGCAAGTGAAAACGGGAGCGCCGCCGCCAAAGATCTCTTAATTGAGTGGCGTTATCTTTTGCGGAGAGTAAAGGGAGTTTGCAGATGAAAGCTTTGATGTCACTTGGTGCTTTGATTGGAGTCGCAGGGCTACTCCTTCTGGGTGGGATGATTTTCGATATTGTTCCATCCACGACCATACGATTGGTGGAAGGCTATATGCCCATGCAGTTACTGGTCGAGGTGGGATGTTACGTTCTTGGCTTTGCTGGGCTGAGTTACATCCTGAACGCCATGGGGATGGGGATCCCCCGGTTCTGGCAAGGTATTGGTTTTTGGGCCTTCTTTCTGCTGTACCTCAAGTATCGCGTCTATCCGCCTATTCCATTCAGCGTGCGAGCGATGTATGGAACGGTTGGGTTGGTTGCCGTATTCATGTGGATATCGGCCAGTGAAGAAGACTGGAAAAAGTTTAAGCAGCCCATCATGAATGTGCTGGATGCACAGACAGGTATGAATCGGCTTTTGCGTTATGCATACCTTGTTATCCTGCCGATCCTCATCGGTGGTTTTTCCTACAACGCGATGATGCCGAAGTCTGAAGAGCCGATTGAGTTGAGGACTGTCCATCCGGCGCCTCCGGCAAGCACAAAAGTGCACGGCAAGACCTACACATTGCAGACGTCTCAGAATCCTTATCGAGTGAATCCAGAGGGAAAATACGATCAGGCATACACGGATGCCAACATCGTCGAACAGGGCATGGGGCGGTTGATGAAGCCCAATGCCAACCCGTGGGATGAAAAGAGTCAGGGCTATCTGAAATATGTTCGAGAAGGGGGCGAGATCTTTTTCCAAAATTGCCATTTCTGCCACGGAGATAACTTAAATGGGCGTGGCCTTCACGCGTTTGCGTTTAACCCGATTCCCGCAAACTTTACCGATCCCGGTACGATCGCGCAGCTTCAAGAAACCTTCATCTTCTGGCGCGTTGCCAAGGGAGGTATCGGTTTGCCTAACGAGGGGTTCCCGTGGGCCTCGGTCATGCCTCCCTGGGAGCAGCATTTGACGGTTGATGAAATCTGGAAGGTCATTCTATTTGAATACTGGCATACTGGTTATTACCCACGTACATGGGATTAACCATTTACAACACTGACTGCCAACTTCGAAATTCGTATCTATTAGGAAAGAGGGTAAATATGATGGACAGTATTACTCAGAAGGCCGGGTTTCTGACGGCTGCTGCCTTCGGAGTCCTTATAGGCGCCGGCTTCGGAAGTACGGTTGCTTCGGCACAAGACATGCCGGAAGGCTTTAAGAACGGAGATTTAGCGCCCCCCCCCTCCGCTGAAATGATCGAGGCAGGAAAGCGTGTGTATTTCACCAAGTGTGTTTGGTGTCACGGAGTGGATGGTGCTGGAGACGGGCCGGGTGCTGACCGATTGTGGCCCAGGCCGCGCAACTTCAATCAGGGGACGTTTAAGATTCGGCACACCGCCAGCGGTGAGCTGCCATTATTTGACGCGAAGAAGCCTATTTCCGGTCAAAACGATCTTTTTGACACGGTTACCCATGGCTTGCCCGGATCAGCGATGCCGCCCTGGGAAGGTATTCTGACCGAGGAGCAACGCCTGCAAGTGCTCGCCTTTGTTACCACTGAGCTGGTGAAGGATCGTGAGTTTACGGATAAAGAGACGGAAACTCAGACAGTGCTAGATCAACTCCAACCGAAAGAAGCGACCGAAGAGAGCATAAAGCGCGGGGCGGAACTTGTTGTAGAAAAAAAGTGTGTTGAATGTCATGGTATGGAAGGACGTGGTGATGGAAATGCCTTCAACCTGAAGGATGACTGGGGTTTTTCCATTCAACCTGCTGACTGGCATAAATGTTGGAATTTCCGTGGCAGCCGTCAAGATCCTTATAATGTCGGGAATATCTTCCGGACATTCTCAACCGGCATCAACGGCACACCGATGCCATCATTTGCCGATAACACGACGGTTGATGAGCGATGGGATATTGCCAATTTTGTGAATTCTCTGTGTGAGCGAGATGCGCTTGGCAATCCCTTGCCGATCGACCCTTTGACCGATAAGCCGAAAATCAATTTCGTGATTCCTTCGGATCCGGTTGAAGGAGAGATTCCAACGGATATTCAAGATGAAGCTTGGCAGAAGGCGCCAAAGCGATATGTGGCTATGGGCGGCCAGATCACCCATAAGCCCAGAAACTTTGTCAATCGGATCGATGATATTTGGGTTCGGTCTCTCTACAATGATCAGCACATTGTCTATCTTCTTGAATGGGATGATCGAACCAAGAGTGTGGCGGAAGGAAAACTTCCATGGGAGCCGACCGAGGTCAACGTTGATATCAAGGAGCAGGACCCAAGCACCGGTGAGGACGGGTCCATCGCTGCTAACCAAAACAATTACACTGTGTACAACGACGCGATTGCTATTCAGACTGCAGTGAAGTGGAAAGAGTTGCCCGCTCCTATCAAGCCTCGGTATTTGTTCGGGACCAACGAGCAGTTTCCTGTTGATATCGTGAAGTGGGAGGCTGATGGAACAGTCCACGCGTTTCTGGGCACTGGATGGGATCAGGATTTTCAGCAGCGCTGGGATTATGAAGATGAACTGAAGGTCTTGAAGGGTGAGTGGAAGGACGGCCGGTGGTATGTCATGATTCAACGGCCACTCGGAAATGAGGATGATCAGGACTACGACGAAGACACGTTCTTTGAAGTTGGTCAATATATCCCCACGGTGTTCTTTGCATGGGACGGACACAATGGTGATGCAGGACGAAAGATGGCCGTGTCGGCCTTCTATTACACCTTTATGAACCCGCCAATTCCTCAGGAGACATATATCTATCCTGTGGTCATTGCCGTGGGTGTCGTACTTCTGGAAGGATGGGTGTTGACACGCCGGGCGAATAAGAAGAAGGGGAAGACACTCTAGCTTTTCAATATAGGAAAGAATGAAGGAGAGGGGGTAGATAGCTCTACCTCCTCTTTTTTTTTGACAGAGCCGGTACTCTTACGATGATTTCTGATGTGACAGGTATCCTGTTGGCTGGCGGAAAGAGTATCAGGATGGGACAGGACAAACGCTTTCTCCCCATCGGGGACCGCACACTCCTTGAGCGTGGGCTGTGTACGCTGCGCTCGCTGTTACAACATGTGTATATTGTGGTTGCACAAGATAGCCCGTTCCTTTCGGCAAATGTGCCGGTTATCCGAGATGTCGTTGCACACTGCGGCAGCCTTGCTGGACTGTATACCGGCCTCCGTGAAGCCTCCACTCCCCATATATTCCTAGCAGCATGCGACATGCCGTTTCTCAACGCGAATCTGATCAGGTATATGATCGAGGTGAAGGAAGAAGCGGATATTGTTGTCGCGTCTTGGAATAGCCGGATCCAGCCGACCCATGCCATATATTCCAAACGATGTGCGCCGATTCTAGAAGACATGATTCGTAGGCGCCAAGTGAAAATTCAGGATGCATTTCAACATCCATCTCTCACCGTACGATTCATAACAGAGAACGAGGTCAGGCAAATCGATCCCGAAGGACGCTCATTCCTTAACATCAATAGCCCCGCGGATCTTGAAGCCGCTCGGTTGATGTATGACGACTCGATAGGCTTGTGACCTACGAGCGGTGAAGGCATCCATATGAAGCGGAATGTTGTGATCATTCATCCCGGTGCTCTAGGGGATGTCTTGCTAGCTGTCCCTGCCATCATGAAATTTGGTTTACGGTTTCCTCGACATAATCTCTTGTTAATCGCTCGGGCGTCCGTCAGTCGGTTTCTGGCTGAGTGCCGTGTAGTTGATGAATGGATAGCTGCGGAGTCGCAGATATGCTCGGGATTGTTTGCGAGGTTCGTTTGTCAATCCAATGAATTGGGATCGCACTTAGAGCGATGCGATGCAGCCGTTGCATGGGTCGAAGATGCCGACGGCTCTCTTGTCAATGCTTTGCGGGAATATGGAGTGCGGAGCATATTGATTCAATCACCATTTTCTTCAGCATTGCGGAGGAAGCACCAGCGTGATCGTTTTCTTGAAACCATTGGTGAAGGTAGCGCACGTGGTCTTGGAGATGAGCCACTCCGGATTCCTAACCACCTCATCGAGGAGGGGAGAATCTGTCTAAAGAGTAAGGGAATCACGAAGAGTTCCTCCCTGGTACTTGTACATACAGGGAGTGGAAGTATTCACAAGTGTCTGAACCCTGAGAAAATGGCTCACATAATTAATCAGTTACGGTACCGAGAGATGTCTCCGGTTCTCTTGGAGGGACCAGCCGACCAAGATATGGTGGAAGGTGTGCTGAGGCTTTTAAGCGAAAAGCCGCCGGTTCTTCGCGACTGTGATCTCTTGCTGCTGGCTGGAGTCCTTGCGCATACAGATCTGTATCTCGGCCATGATTCAGGCGTCACCCACCTGGCTGCTCTTTTGGGTGTGCACGTTGTTGCGGTATTTGGACCGACCGATCATCACCGTTGGGCCCCTCACGGTCGCCATGTGACGATCGTACACGGTACATCCTGTGTGTGTCCTACATGGCAGGCCGTGAAAAATTGCCATGAGAAACCTTGTCTTGATCTTCGCATTGAGGAGATTCTGACTGCGTTGGGACTTGGAGTGTTCGCATGAGACACGCAAGCTACTGTAATACAAGGACAAACAGCCTTGTCTCTCCATACCCCATGTGTTAGAGTGCCCCGTTCATTTTCTTTCTTGGTAAGGGTGTGGGAGAAGCATTGTGTCGCAGGGTGTTGTACGGGAGAAGGTGGCGACCGCTTTGCTTGGTGCGCTCGACAGTGCGAAGCAAAAGGGACAGCTGAAGGCCACCACTTGGCCGGCAGTGACCCTGGATGCGCCAAAACGGCCAGAATGGGGTGACTTGGCGTCGACGGTAGCCATGACTTTGGCATCGTCCGAACAGAAAGCGCCTCACGATATCGCGCAGATCATCGTGGAAAACCTTTTGCAGCGAGATCAGCTTTTTGATCGAGTCGAAGTGGTCCGACCCGGTTTCTTGAATCTGACGATTAAGCCCGCTCTCTGGCAGGAGGTGCTCCGAGAAGTTGAACTGCAAGGGAACCGGTACGGTCATAGCAATATAGGAACCGGGCGTCGAGTGTTGATCGAATATGTAAGCGCCAACCCGACCGGTCCGTTGCATGTCGGCCACGGGAGAGGTGCGGCAGTCGGGCAAGCAGTGATCCGATTGCTGAGAGCGACCGGGTATGACGTCGTGGGTGAGTATTACATCAACGACGCCGGACGGCAGATGAAACTGTTGGGTGCGTCCGTCTATGCTCGTTACCGAGAGCTGTCCGGGACGACCATTGAGTTTCCGGAGGATGGCTATCACGGCACCTATATCATCGAGGTCGCTCACCGGATCAAGGAACAGCTGGATCGAGTTGCAGGCGACCTGACTCCTGATGATCTCGAAGCCCGTTGCCGGGTGTTTGCGTATCAAGAGCTCATAGGACTCATTCGCGATGATCTCACGGTATTTGGAATAGAGATTCAATCTTGGTTCAGCGAGGCCTCACTACTGGAGTCGAGTGCCGTTGAGCGGGCTCTTGATGAACTCAAAAGTCGTGACCTCTTGTTTGAACAGGACGGCGCGTGGTGGTTTCGATCGTCCAACTATGGCGACGAGAAAGACCGCGTCGTCAGGAAACAGGACGGGCAATATACCTATTTGGCCTCCGACATTGCCTATCATCATGACAAGCTGCGACGTGGGTACGATCTGTTGATCGACGTATTGGGTGCCGACCATCATGGGTACATTCATCGGATGGAAGCCGTGATGCAGGCCTACGGACATCCGAAAGAGCGCCTCCAAGTGGTGCTTGTCCAATTGGTCAAGCTGTTGAGGGGTGGAGTCGAAGTGAAGATGTCCAAGCGGACCGGTGAATTCATTACGATGCGGGAAGTCATCGATGAAGTTGGAGCGGACGCCGCGAAGTTCTATTTTTTAATGCGCGATTCTAAGACTCATTTGGAGTTCGACTTGGAGTTAGCCAAGCAGCGGTCAGCCGACAATCCCGTGTACTACGTTCAGTATGCGCATGCGAGGATATGCAGCCTCTGGCGTGTGGCTTCCGAACGGGGAATCGCTCGCCCAACGGCGGGTGCGACGGATCTCACCGTCTTGACGGATCCCGATGAATTGGGGCTGATCAAAAAACTGTCCTCCTATCCCGAGGTTATTCGGTCGAGCGCGTTGGCCTTTGAGCCGCATCGTGTGACGTACTATCTCCAACAGTTGGCAGCGCAGCTGCACACGTTTTATAACAAGCATCGGGTGTTACCCGCTGCCCTTGATCAAGAGCGTGATGGAACGGCGCCTGCTGAAACAATCACACCGCAACGGACTGCAGCGAGGCTCGTTCTGATGGGGGCAGTCCAACAAGTGCTCAGAAATGGGCTCGATGTACTCGGCATTTCAGCGCCTGAGCATATGTAGTAGATGAGATCCTACGCAAAATGACGCAGTACCAGGTTGACCAGCCGGATCCGTTCTGTAAGGGCCGTATCGGTATGCTGACCACCGATCATGCGGTGATCGATACCCCGACGTTTATGCCGGTAGGATCCTTGGGTCCTGTGAAAGGACTCGAGTCGGATGATCTCCAGAAATTAGGGTTTCATCTCATCCTCAATAATGCGTATCATTTGTTCTTGCGACCCGGGCACAAGATCGTGGCTGAAATGGGAGGGCTCCACGCGTTTACTGGTTGGCCGGGGGCCATTCTGACGGATAGTGGGGGGTTCCAGATTTTCAGTTTGGCGAAGTTGTGTGAGATTACCGATGACGGCGTCACATTTCAGTCACACATCGACGGGTCGACCCACTTCATTACGCCTGAAACAGCGATAGAGATTCAGGAGTCGCTGGGGGCCGATATCATCATGGTGCTGGATCAGTGTGTCGCGTTGCCGGCCGACCGGGAAGTGATTCAGAACAGCGTGCGTCGGACCAAGCTGTGGGCCGAGCGGTGCCAATCGGTGCGACGCAGGACCGATCAGGCACTGTTCGGTATCGTCCAAGGTGGATTGGAAGTCGATTTTCGTGTTGCCTCAGCAAGGGAGCTCGTGGCATTAGGGTTCGAAGGATACGCAATCGGGGGATTGTCGGTTGGAGAAGGGAAAGCCGACATGTACGCGATGCTCGATGTCACGGTTCCCGAGTTGCCGGAGAAAAAGCCTCGGTACCTCATGGGCGTCGGGCTTCCTGAAGATCTAGTCGAAGGCGTCGCTCGTGGGATTGATCTGTTCGATTGCGTAGTCCCGTCCCGTCACGGCAGAACGGGCTCGTTATTTACGACGTCGGGTCGCGTGGTCATCAAACAGGCACAATACGCCCATGATGAACGACCCATCGACTCTGAGTGTGGCTGCCCTGTCTGTCGCCGATACTCGCGAGCGTATTTACATCACTTGTTCTTAGTCAAAGAAATGCTGGGCGTTCGGCTGAACACGATCCACAACCTTTGGTATTTTTCTGAGTTGATGCGCCAGATGCGGGAAGCCATAGCAGAGAGAAGGTTCCCGGCATTCCGCGAAATGTTCTACCACAATCGTGACCGACAGGCAAATCGGCCCGCGTCTTCGGACGGCGAGCTGGAACTGCACGGTGAATGTCATGAGAGCTTTCATGCATAGAAGGGGATTTGTTCGATGTTGATGGAATCACTAGCGTGGGCGCAAGGAACGGGTGGAGGTGGGGCCGCGGCTCCCGGAGGGGCGGGAGGAATTTTGTCGCTGGTTCCCTTCCTCCTCATCTTTATCATTTTCTATTTTCTGCTGATCAGGCCACAGCAGCAAAAACAAAAGCAACAACGTGCCTTGCTGGACGCGTTGAAGAAGGGGGACAAAGTCGTGACGACGTCAGGGATCTGGGGCACGATTACGAATCTTGGGAAGGAGACGGTCACGCTCCAGATTGCTGACAATACCAAGATCAAGATGCAGCGCGACAATATATCGAGACTGCGCGGAGAAGACGACGAGAAAGACTGAGGACCTGTCGGCCACACGGGACAAGAGGTTGCAGACAAGATGAAAAAAGTAGGTGGGCGCTTGTGGTTGTTGACGTTGGTGATTGTTGTGTCGGTGGTCTCTTTTCTGCCGTCTTATCAACCGGCATACCAAGCGATGCCGAGCTGGTTGCGAGAGATGTTGCCGAATAAGGGCATCGCGCTGGGACTGGATTTGCAGGGCGGCATTCATATGGTGCTGGAGGTGGATGAAGACCGTGCCGTGGAGATTGCAGTCGACCGTTCTGTCACGGCTCTCCAGGACCTTGTCGACGAGAAACAACTAGCGATCGAATCGACGAAGCGAACAGCGTATGACCAAGTCACCATTCTAACCCAGGATGCCGATGCAAAAGCGTCGGTCCAAAAGTTGATCGACAACTTCCCCGTCTTCGTTGAGAGGGAATTGACGGGATCAGCCACGACCGTGGTGTGGGAGCTACGTGAAGCGGAAACGAAGCGGATTAAGGACTCGGCGATCAACCAGGCTTTGGAAACCATTCGCAACCGGATCGATCAATTCGGCGTCACCGAACCCATCGTACAACGGCAAGGGTTGAAGCAGATCGTCGTCCAGCTGCCGGGTGTGAAGGACCCAAAACGCGCCAAAGACCTCATTAAAGAAACGGCGTTGCTTGAGTTCAAAATGTTGGACGAAGATATCCGGCTTGATTTGCCCGCTCGTGTCATGAAGGACAAGGAGGCTGAAGTGCTTCAGGAGTTTGCGAACAAACTACCTGAGGAGGATCAGATCTTGTTCGAGCGAGTGGTCGACAAAGATACCGGCGTCGAATTTCGTATGCCGTATGTGGTCAAAAAGCGAGTGATGTTGACCGGAGACGTGTTGAACGATGCGCGGGTGGCCATCGGGCAGTTCAACGATCCGTATGTGTCCATCACATTCGATTCAAAAGGTGGGCAGGAATTCGAACGGATTACAGGAGAGAACGTCAAAAAGCGTATGGCGGTCGTCCTCGACAACACCATCTACTCGGCACCGGTCATCCAGGAGCGGATTTCCGGTGGGCGGGCTCAGATTACGGGGACATTCACCACGCAGGAGGCCAACGATTTGGCGATTGTGCTCCGTGCAGGCGCACTGCCTGCGCCTCTCAAAATCGTGCAGGATCTCACGGTTGGACCATCGCTTGGGCAGGATTCCATCGATAAGGGTCTTCGAGCGACATTGATCGCTGGAGCCGTGGTAATCATTTTCATGGTTGTCTACTACCGTTTGTCCGGCGTGATCGCGGACTTTGCGTTGATCTTGAATCTCGTGTGCCTGATGGGGGCTTTGTCTGCATTGACCGCCACGTTGACCCTCCCCGGCATCGCCGGTATCGTCCTGACGATTGGGATGGGTGTGGATTCGAACGTCCTGATTTTTGAACGCATCCGTGAGGAGCTTCGGGGAGGGAAAGCCGCGCGATCGGCGATCGATGCGGGGTATGATAAGGCATTGTTGACGATCATCGACTCGCACGTGACCACGTTGATCACGGGGGTTGCATTGTTCCTATTCGGGACCGGGCCGATCAAGGGATTTGCGGTGACGTTATGCCTGGGCATTGCGATCAATCTTTTCACGGCGTTGGTCGGTACGAAAGTCATCTTTGATCTGTTGTATAAGAAACAGAAAGTGGAAGCGCTGAGCATCTAGCGATGAATTCATCGACGATAAGTGTTTACGAGGAGACGAAGGGCCAGCACAAGGGAGCGCGCATGTTAGAGATTCTCGGGAAGACCAACATTGACTTCATGGGCAAGCGCAAGTTCGCATTTCCCTTTTCGGGGATCATGGTCTTGCTCGGGCTCATCGCCCTCATCCAGATCGGATGGGGTTCAGCAAACCTGGGCATCGACTTTGCCGGTGGGACGGCTGTTCAGCTTAAGTTTGAGCAGCCAATCAGAATTGATGAGGCTCGTAAAGCATTGGAGACCAATGGGTTGAACAATGCGGAGTTGCAGGAATTTGGACAAGACAACAAACTGCTTATCCGTGTGAAGGCTTCAACAACGATCGAAGAGAAGATCGCGGAGCGCGTGGTGGAAATCTTCGGCAAGGAATTCCCGAGCCACCAATTCGTGGTGGACTCCACAACCGAGATCGGTCCGACCATCGGGAAAAAACTTCAAGAAGATGCCCTCGTGGCCATTGTCATCTCCTTTGCAGGTATCATCTTGTATATTGCAGCGCGATTTGAACTCCGGTTCGGCATCGCTGCCGCGTTAGCCACATTTCACGACGTCTTGGCGGTGGTCGGGGCCTTTTACATACTGGACAAAGAAATCACCCTCTTGGTCGTGACGGCGCTCTTGACGCTCGCGGGGTACTCGTTGACGGACACCGTCGTCGTCTTTGACCGGATCAGAGAAAATTTAAGATTACGTCGACGCGAGAGTGAGGAAGCGACGATCAACGCGGCCGTTAATCAAGTTCTGAGCCGCACGATCGTGACGAGTGTGACAGTCGTGCTCGTCCTCATTCCGCTTACCCTGACAGGAGGAGAAGTTCTGCATGATTTCTCATTGGCACTTCTCTGGGGCGTCATCTTCGGCACCTACTCATCGGTATTCGTCGCCAGCCCACTTCTGCTCATGTGGCCCGGCACGCAGGGCCGACTCTTGAAACGCCGCTAAGTGATTGGTGGAATAGAGACTCACCTGTTGTGCGCTGTCTGGTGTGCCGTGGTTGTTGGGTTGAGTGGTGCGGTGAATGCCATCTGAACCACTGGCACAAGGCAGACAGGGGAAAACGTCGATAGGGCCTACGGATCTTTTCCTGGTGTAGGTATGATACCCTGGAGCCGGTCTCACAGTCTCCAGCAGAAGATCATCGCAGCGATTGTGATGGTCGGTCTCCTGCCACTCGTCCTCCTCTTGGTTCTGATCTATATAGAAGAACGACGCGCCTTACGTGAGTCTACGGGGGCAAATTTCAAGGAGGCAGCTGTCGAAGCGGCTCGTCGGATCGAATCGCACGTGAGCCGAAGTGTCAACGAGGCTCAGCAGCTCGCGACCACGCCCTTTCTCCGCACCGCCGTTTCGGAAGCCAATCGAACCTATGAGGGGAAAGACGAGCGCAGCATTTCGGAGATGATCCAAGATTGGCAACAGCGATGGAAGCAACGTGATAAGCGAAGCGAGTTTCCGCTCTTCGTCAACCAGATCGTGACCAATTACTTGATTCGGTGGCACGAGATTCGAAAGTCGGATTATGTGGGCATCTTGATCACTGATGAACAGGGAGCCTTGGTCGTCAGTTCCATCCCACAAGTGGAATACTCCTATGCGAAGACCGCGTGGTGGCAAGCCGTGGTGAAAGAGGGAAGTCAGCAACCCTACGTGAGTGACATCGCGTTCGATCCGGCCTTTGGGACTCATGTCGTCGTCGTGGCGGCGCCGATTTTCGATGATCAACGTCGTGCCGTGATCGGGGCTGTGACCGTTCTGCTTCGGCGTGACACGTTGTTCCAGTCCATTACAGAGGGCTCGTTCGGCGCGACGGGTCATGCCATTCTATTCGCCTCGGATGGGGGAGTGGTGATTTGCCCAGTCCTTGGACCTGAAGCCCATTCCGTCGATACCAAGCTATTCGCCGCACTGGAGGCAGTGAAGCCTGGATGGGTGGTCGTGGACGACGATTCGCATGGCCATGAGCAAGCGCTGATTGGGCATGCGCCGGTGCGGTTCGCCGATCGCCTCGCGAACGGCAGTCTCGGCGGAAAACGCTGGATTACCGTCGTGCGTCAGGATCCAACGGAAACCTTTGCTCCGCTGGATGAGTTGATGATCAAGATGGTGATTTTTGGTATGGCTGTGTTGATCGGGCTTGGAGCGATCGGAATCCTCGCGGCTCGCCGGATCGCCAAGCCCATTCGGTTGCTCCAGGATGGGGTTCAGCAGATCGGAAGCGGTCGATTGGATCAGCGGCTGGACTTACGAACCGGCGATGAGATCGAACGGCTCGCTGTCGCTTTCAATCACATGGCCTCCAACCTTCAACGTTCGTTCGGCCAGCTGGAACAGCGGATGACAGAGGTTCGGCAGTTGGAGGAGAAATATCGGGATCTCATCGAACATGCTCCCGTCATGATTTGCCAACTGGATCGAGGCGGTCGGCTCGTCCATGTCAATAAAACCGGTCTCGACAAACTTGGGTATGCGCGTGATGAAATATTGGGCATGAAACTTTGGAACCTCATTCCCGACGGGCAGGAATCGAAGGTGTTGCATTATCTTGAGCAGCTTGTCAGGCGGGGGCAGAGCTCAATCGAGACGATGCTGCTGACGAAGGATGGCCGTCATGTCGATGTGGAGATTCATGCGACGGCACTGATCGATCATGATCGAGGCGGGTTGGTGCATTCGCGCGCCTTTGTCCGAGACGTGACCGAACGGCGTCGTTTGGAACAGGAGCTGCAGCGGTACACGGCAGGGTTGGAACAGGCGATTTCTGATCGGACCAAGGAGCTGACGACTTCGCAGGCGCGATACAAGGCCTTGTTCGATTTCGTGGCCGATTCCGTCTTCATGGTGCAACCGACAGGGACGGTTGTCGCCGTGAATCAGCGGGAAGCGCAGGTCCTGGGCTATGTCGAATCGGATATCATCGGAACAGATATCCTCCAGATCATTCCCAGGGAGCACCATCGGACCTTCACGGGCTGGTTGTATGATGTCAGCTCGGAAGAACGGCAGGTGCCTACGCAGGAAATCACCGTGTACCATGCGGATCGGCGCGAGATGACGGTGGAAATGGACTTGATCCGAGTGACTGAAACCGATCCATTGCTCGTTATGGTGCAACTACGCGATATTACCGATCGGAAAAAGCTTCAACGTCAGTTGCAATCGTACCGCGAAGGTCTCGAATTGAAAGTGAAGGAACGCACGAGAGAAATCGAAGAAACCAAACAGTATCTGGAAAATCTGCTTGAGAATGCCAATGACGTCATCTATGTCCTCGATCTGGACCAACACTTTACCTATGTCAATAACAAGGTCAATGCGTGGGGCTATCGCAAAGATGATTTAATCGGGCGTCCATACCTCTCCCTTCTATCTCGGCGCCATCGCGGACGCCGACTGAAGAACACGTTGGATATCGGCGCTAAGCAGGTCTATGAAGTCGAAGTCGTGACACGGCTGGGAGAACCGCGTACCGTGATGGTCAGTGTGTCGCCTCTGCACGGGGTCGGCGGTGAGATCCTCGGGGTACTCGGCATCGCACGTGATATGACGGAGACGAAAAAGCTAGAGCGACAAATTCGAAATGCTGAAAAACTGGCATCCATCGGGAAGCTTGCTGCGGGCGTGGCGCATGAAATCAATAATCCTCTCGGAGGGATCTTAAATTGCCTCTATAACCTTCGAAAGGGAACGCTATCGGCGGCGCGCCAAGAGGAATATTGGGCGTCCATGGAATATGGGGTCCGGCGCGTTCAGAAGATCGTTCGGCAGTTGCTCGATTTTTCGCAGCAGCACGAGCCAGAGTTCAGCCCAGGTGATATTAATCGCATCGTGGAGCAGGTGCTGGTGCTGACGACCCATCTCTTTGCCCCCAATCAGATCCACCTCGAAGTGTTTCCAGGGCATGATTTGCCGAGTGTCATGGTTGATCGGCACATGATCGAACAGGTCTTGATGAACCTCATTTTGAATGCCGTACAGGCTATGAAAAACGGAGGGACCTTGACGATCAGAACATCCGTGGTTGAAGGAGTGTGCCGTGTGGATGTGACGGACACAGGATCCGGGATTCCTGCGTCCATCCTCCCGCGTGTCTTCGACCCGTTCTTTACGACCAAAGGAGAGGGAGAGGGGACGGGGCTGGGGTTGTCGGTCAATCTCGGTATTGCGGAGCGTCATGGCGGAAAAATTCTAGTAGAAAGTGAAGTCGGCAAAGGAACGACGTTCACGCTCTGCTTGCCCGTGTCACGAGTGCGCTCCCTTGCGGAGAGGGAAGTATGAAGGGGTTGAACATTTTGCTGGTGGACGATGAGCCCTTGATGCGTCTCTCAATGCTGGATGCGTTGGAGGCCGTCGGCTGTAACGTCCATGCGGCATCGACAGGGACGGAAGGGATTGAAGCGGTTGGTGCGAAAGCGTTTGATTTGGTCATTACGGACCTCCGGTTGCCGGGTGCAGATGGGTTAGCAGTGCTCAAGACAGCCAAAGAAAAGGATCCGCTGACGGAAGTGCTCGTCATTACCGCTCATGGTTCTGTAGAAACAGCCGTGGGGGCTATGAAGCTGGGGGCGTTCGATTATGTGACGAAACCCTTTCAGATGGATGAATTGCTGTTGATCGTCGAGCGGATCGGCGCGGTGATTGCCTTGCGCCGAGAGAATCAGGATCTTAAACGCCAACTCGAGGATAAATTTTGCTTTAATGGCATCTTAGGGGCCAACAGTCACATGCGTGCCGTTCTCGAAAAGATCAAGTTGGTCGCCGAGACCGACTCGACGGTGCTGATCGTCGGTGAGAGCGGAACGGGGAAGGAACTTGTCGCGAACGCGTTGCATCAGAACAGCTCTCGGCGAGGGTATCCGTTGGTCAAAGTGAGCTGTGCGGCCCTGCCGGAGACGCTGCTGGAGGCTGAATTGTTTGGCCATGAGAAGGGTGCGTTCACAGGTGCGCTTCGTCAACGACGAGGTCGATTCGAAATGGCCAACCGAGGGACTCTCTTTCTCGACGAGATCGGTGAAATATCGCCGGTCGTACAGGTGAAGCTCTTGCGCGTCCTTCAGGAGCGGACTTTTGAACGGGTCGGAAGCAATGAGACGATCGAAGCGGACGTGCGACTTGTGTGTGCCACGCAAAAGGACCTGCGCAAAGAAGTGGCGCAGGGTCGGTTCCGAGAAGATCTCTTCTATCGCCTCAACGTCGTGCCGATCGTCGTTCCACCGCTCCGGCAACGGCAGGAAGATATCATGGTCATCGCCCAACACGTCCTGGAAACGTGCTCGGAGAAGTTGAACAAGCCGCTGCGCGGGTTTTCGCAACCGGCCCGTGAATTGTTGCTTCGCTATTCGTACCCTGGGAATGTGCGGGAACTGGAGAATATGGTCGAACGAGCCGCGGCGCTGAGTCACGATCGAACGACAGTGCAACCGGCAGATCTGTGTGGTTTCCAATCCTGTCCCTATCTGGGCGGGGCGCCGCAGGAATCCTGCGGCTTTTGCAGCGAAGGCTTAACCAGTGGGCAAAAGAAAAGAGATATCGCTCTCACCTCGCTTGCCGCGGCGCGGGAAGGATTCGAGAAAGACTATATTGTCTCTGTGCTGGAGCGAGTCGATGGGAGTCGCACGACCGCATCGAAGGTCTTGGGGTTGTCCAGAAAGGCTCTCTGGGAAAAGTGCAAACGCTACGGGATTCCATCGGCTCACAGTGACGGCGAAGAAGGTATTTAACTGTATGCTGCTCCATTTTCACTTGTAGGAGGATTGTGACGATGTATATATGGAACCGAGTCATCATCATCTCATTGGGGGTCGTTCTTTGTGCCGGCGTGGCCCATGCCGCAGAACCGGCTGAAGTGGAACAGTTCGTCAAGGCACGAATCGAGATCGGTGAAATGATGACGAACTATTTCAAAGGTGGGTCGGGGTATGGTGACGGCCAGCGTCCGTCACAGGAACAAATGCGCCAAATGGGTGCCGATATCAATGCGAAGCTCACAGCGCTCCTGGCGAAACATGATTTGACTCTCGATGAATATCGCCAACGCAGTCCGGACGTCTTTGCGGATGATGCGGCGGTCAAGCAGTATCTTAATGAGCATCCGGACCTCAAGCAACGCTATGAAGCGCTCCCACTGGACCGGATGGGGCGTGGGGGGAGTACAGGGCGGGGATATTAGGCCGATCCGCTCCCTGTGTGCGGGCGATATTCCAGAGGTTTCCCAACAACATGCGTGCGGTCTAGTAGGCAGTTACCCATGGAATACAGACATCTTGGGCGGTCAGGGTTGAAGGTGAGTCGCCTCTGTCTCGGGGCCATGAATTTTGGACCGCACACGACTGAGCCTGATAGCTTTGCCATGATGGACCGCGCCTTGGAGCTCGGCATCAACTTTTTTGATACTGCCAATGTGTATGGGGGGAAACTCGGTGAAGGGTGGACAGAGCAGATTATCGGTCGGTGGTTCGCACAAGGTGGAGCTCGCCGAGACAAGGTGGTGTTGGCCACCAAGGTGTATGGCCGGATGGGTGAGTGGCCGAATCAGTCCCGTCTATCGGCTCTTCATATCAAACGTGCCTGTGAGGAGAGTCTTCGTCGGCTACGGACTGACTGGATCGATGTGTATCAAATGCATCATGTGGACCGTGAAACGCCCTGGGAAGAAATTTGGCAAGCGATGGAGCAGCTGGTTAGGGAGGGGAAAGTAGTGTATGTCGGCAGCAGCAATTTCGCTGGCTGGCATTTGGCCCAAGCCCAGGAGGCTGCCCGCAACCGGAACTTCTTGGGATTGGTGTCGGAGCAGAGTCTGTACAATCTAGCCGATCGGATGATTGAGCTGGAGGTCATCCCTGCCTGTGAGGCCTACGGTCTTGGTCTCATCCCGTGGAGTCCCCTGGGGCGTGGGCTCTTGGCTGGGGCCCTACAGTCTGCAGACAAGGGGCGACGTGCGGACACAGAGTTAAAACAAGAGGTGATCAAGTCTCGTCCTAAACTCGAAGCCTATGAGGCCTTATGTCGACGGATGGGTGAGCAACCGGCCGATGTTGCGCTGGCCTGGTTACTACACCAACCAGTCGTGACGACGCCGATCATTGGGCCTCGCACTATGGAGCAACTGGACGGGGCCATGCGGGCCCTGAGTCTTTCTCTTGATAGCGACATTCTGAGACAGTTGGACGAAATCTTTCCTGGGCCTGGTGGAACGGCACCTGAGGCATACGCCTGGTAGTCCGTTTTTTCATTCCAGGCTCCTTTTCTCATCGCTCTTCCGTTTGAGAACCCAAAGCAGCATGTGAAATATGGGCTCGTATGAGGCCACTCCAATCCCAATGGCCGTTTGTCTTGCCCAGGCAATCCCATTTGGCCCCGCAGTCGAGGCGTTAGTCTCGGGAGCTTTTTCATAGTTCATGGAGTCTTCTTTTTAGGTCATAGCTCTTGACAGTTCTGAAACTCCGCTCCTAATGCTGGGAATCGTCATCCACAGAAAAATCTTATACCTGTGGATAGTGATCCGAATGATGGGTTTACGGGAGGTTCTCAAAACGAAGACCCTGTTGTGGCAAGGGATATTGCTAGGAATATGCAAGAATGTATGGAATGCATGTCTGCACCACTATTAGTTGTGGTTCAAATCATATGGAGCGGATGCCTAAAAAATAGGCAGTTTGGTAAATAAACACGTCATTGGTGCATGATTGCGTGAAAATGGCGATCTGTTCACAAGGTTATCCACAGAAGATGTGGAGCGAAAATTTCCATGCCAAACACTTCTTCTTGACTGTCCTGCATGATCTCTCCCGACAAGATTACCGACTCTATGAAAAGAGGAACTAACTTTGGAAGTGCGAGACAAAAGAAAAAAGCAGGAGGTTGTGTCGGGGGAAAAAGTCGTTATGCGTAGGCGGGAGCATTCCCCTGCTTCCACTTGATACTACAGCCGATGCTGGGACGCTGAGCGCCATCGACTGCCTTACCCGCGAGTACAGCCTGGATGGCAGCGCGCAGATCACGCCCGGTCACCGGTTTGCCATTGCTTGGACGACTATCGTCGAGTTGTCCGCGATACACCAGGCGCCGTTCACGATCAAACAGATAGAAATCCGGAGTACAGGCTGCGCGATAGGCTTTCGCAACCTCTTGCGTCTCGTCGTGACAGAATGGAAAGGTAAAGCCGAGCCGCTGCGCCATTTCTTTTAACTTTGGCGGCGCATCGTCGGGATATCCGACTGGGTCATTGCTACTGATCGCGATGATCCCCAACCCTGTGTCTCGATAGTCGTGTCCGAGCCTGGCCAGCTCCTGCTCGACATGTACCACGTAAGGACAGTGCCGGCAGATGAACATGATGAGGAGCGCGGTTTTGTCTGAAAATGAGCTGAGTGAATAGATCTGCCCACTCACTACATCTCGGAGTTCGAATGCAGGAGCTGGGGTGCCGAGGGGAAGCATGAGGGATTCCATCGCCATAGGGTTTAGGATGACCCAGCGACCTGGTCAAGGTCAAGCAGGAGGAGTAGGTTCCTCGGTCTTTCCTGTTTCTGCTGGAAGGTTGACTGAGAACTTGACTCATACGTGACGCATTTGACGGAGCAAATGGCCAATGACTTCTCTTGGCGAAAGCGTTCGGTTATCGTTTGGCAAGGACCAAAGGGAGCCATCACATTTTCGTTCATCCTAAAATCAAGGAACTGATCAACCTTCAAGAGGTTGGAGGCAAAGCAAAGCCCTATCAAGTGCGTCAGTTGCTTGATATCGTGGAACGGTATAATCTACAGCTGGAATTGGGAGATGAGGCATGAAGGACGATCACATCAACATCTTCTATAGCGACGCCGACAAGGGCTACATTGCCGATATTCCTGATCTCGAAGCCTGTTCCGCTTTTGGTAAAACCCCAGCCGAGGCACTCAGGCAGGCGCAACTGGCTAAGAAGGCGTGGCTGGAAACCGCCCGTGCCGAGGGCAAGTCCATTCCTCGTCCACGGTACCGGCCTGTGATTTATCAGACCGGCTCATGATCGCCTCCATGAACGCTGACGAGTTGGATGTCAAGCTGCGCGCGTGGCGAGAGGCACACAACACGCCTGAGAAGGTCGCATCGACGCATCGGAAAGTTCTGCTGGAGCGGGTGAGCCAATCCATGGCGTTCGAGAACCAGCCGGTCAGCACGGAACGCCTTAAGGCTCTGACAAGGGCTCCAAAAACCAAAGCGAGTTAGATTCTACGCGCAAGGTCGATACAGCCTACATCCTTTCCTATTCAGAACTTTTCAAGAATCTAAAGGTCAAGCAACAGGATTTGGAAATCCGTTCCAGCCTTCAGCTCCTGTGGCGGTTCTCAACTCGGCATCACCTCGTAACTAACTTGTACATTCCGGCAGCCGCGCAGTTTGTCCCACCGGAAAGCTGATTTTTCAAAAAGAAAGAGGTACCTTGTCAAGCCATCGCTGTGTAGGTGAGGCCGATGATGGGGAATGTAAGCAGTCCCGCTTCAACCGGACCGGCTGGCAGCCATTTCGAAGGGCAGGTCGGGGCCTTCTACTTGTTGTCAATGCTAACAGGCACGGGGCCCCGTGGTCTGCCAGGCACGATTATCGGCCGCATCCAGTTCCAGCGGGCGGCTGAGGGACACCCACTCGACGACGTGATCGTGCATGCCCACGATGCACGCGGCGAGGCAATAGTTCTCGAAATCCAGGTTAAGAGGAGCATTACGTTTGCGCCCGGTGACCTGGTATTTCGTAAGGTCGTTGAGCAAATCGTCCAAGCTTCTCGAAAACCAGAATTTTCGTGTATCCGCTACGAACTCGCGATCGCAACGGCCCGAACGTCTCAGAAGATCGATGGTGCCTATCAAGATGTTCTTACCTGGGCAGGACAGATCGGTGATGCGGCGACGTTCGCTGCACGGATCAACCGACCCGGCTCCGCCAACGATGATATGCGCACGTTCGTGCAGACTTTCAAATCCCATATGCGTGAGGCTGGGTCGCCAGACGATGACGAGACTGTGTGGCGACTTTTGCGGAGGCTCCAGATCCTCGTCTTCGACTTCACGGCTCCTGGGTCCGTATCCGAGGAACTCGCAAAAGAACGTGCCGTCCGTGCGCTACACGTGGATGACAGCATTCGGGCGGGAGCCCTGTGGGCAACTTTGGTCGAACTCGCGCTGCACGTGGCTGCGAGCGCTGGAGACCGCACCCGCGATCGCCTGATCGAGGATCTCAGAGGACAGTCCTTCCGTCTTGCCGGTGAACGGCGGTATGCATCTGCACGCGCGAGGCTTGCTGAGGATTCCTGCCACACACTTGACGATATCAACGATCGCATCGCAGACATGACGTTGACTCGACATGAGCACGTCGCTGCGGTGCGCGCTGCCCTTGACGGCGGCCGCTATGTCGAGATCCGCGGCGATGCGGGGGTCGGGAAGTCTGGTGTCCTGAAACACTTCGCCGAGCAGATTGGTAGAGAGGCACCGATTATCGTGCTCAAGCCTAACCGCACGGTTCCAAGAGGCTGGAGTGCCATGCGCAATGTGATTGGGTTCGATGGCACTGCTCGCGAGTTGCTGGTGGATCTTGCGGCCGACGGCGGAGCGGTGCTGTTTGTTGATAATCTGGACTTCTTCGACGATGAAGAGCGAAGTACCGCTATTGATCTGGTTCGGGAAGCCGCACATGTTCCGGGCTTCGCCGTTATCGCAACAGCCAGGCGAAACTTCGGGGTTGAAGAACCGAGCTGGCTTCCGTCTGAAGCGCTCGACCGCTTAGGCCAAGCCGAGCCCATCATGATCGGTGAGTTGACTACGGCAGAGGTTGAGGAAATCCGGCACGCTGCTCCGAAGCTAACCCCACTGTTGGAAGATAGTCATCCGGCACGCGACCTGACTCGAAACCTCTTTCGTCTTGCCCGTCTTGCGACCTTGCCAGGAGAGGCCCATGGTCTGCGCACAGAGATCGACATGGCTGAGCAATGGTGGCAGGCGGCCGATGGCGCACGCGACAA
Source organism: Nitrospira sp. (assembly GCA_965223625.1). Lineage (GTDB taxonomy): Bacteria > Nitrospirota > Nitrospiria > Nitrospirales > Nitrospiraceae > Nitrospira_D. The sequence continues at coordinate 2,967,395 of OZ245008.1, read as the reverse complement.
TGGACACCGAGATCGGGCCAGGCTGCTTCGGGTTCTAGCGGGAGCAGCGCTCTCACCGGTCGACGTGCTGGATGTGAGTCATCAGCCACCACGGGCAGTTGATGCCTTAGTCAGAAGTGAGGCGCTACGCGATCTAGGAAACGACCGCGTCGCGTTCCGTCACGATGTCCTTCGTGAATGGGCAATCGGGAACCTCCTTCATGCCGAGCCGACGATGATCACGCGGCTACCTCTCGACCACTCCGCCTCGGCGGCATTGGCAAGGGGCGTCGAGCTTGCTGCACGAATGGCCCTCGAACGCTCAACTGATGACACGGGTTGGCAGCCCCTCCTAGAAGGTTTAAGCGGCGAGCGGAAGCACGGCTCGTGGCGTAGGGCTGTATTGCTAGCGCTTGTGCGTTCGGAGGTCAGTGGGCAGCTGCTGGCACGAGTCTCGAACCTGCTCCTTGCCAATCGCGCAAGCATGCTCAGAGAGCTCATCCGAACCGTCATGGCGGTCGATGTCGAACCAGCTCCAAAAATATTTCAGGCTTTCGGGATTGATCCGGCACTGATTCCCGCAAGTTTCGATGTCCCCAGCGGCCCCTCTTGGTACCGGTTAATTGCTTGGCTTCTCAGTCTGGGAGAGAATTTGCCAGTTGCAATCATCCCCGACGTGGTCGACCTGTACTCAATGTGGCCGAGGGCAACACTTGGTCACGATCCTCTCACGCCCCGGCTAATACCGTCGTTTTATCGGTGGCTGCTTGAAATTGAGACTGCTCGCGATGCAAAGACTTTTTTAGAGCTTCGTGAACCGTTCGGCGGCGAGCTTGATCGCGAGCGGATCCTGTCGCTGGAATCAGACCTTAGGACGGCCTTTCTCGGATTCTGCCACCACACGCCACAGCTCGCTGTCGGATACCTGCGATCGTTGAGTCAACGTCATCATAGCCCGAGTGACGTTATACGCAGTATCTTGAAATTCCGTGGAGCCCTTGCCCAGGCTGCTCCTGCCGAACTCGCCGAGCTTACTGCAACGGCATTGATCCCTCAGCGTGACGAGGGTGCGGAGGATGACAATATCAGGATCAGGGGACCGTTCACCCATCATGATCTCGACTTTCTTCCCTCGTCGCCTGGGCAGGGTCCGTTCTATGAACTGCTAACCCATGCCCCTCAACATGGGCTAGCGCTGATCCGGCAGCTTGTCGACCACGCGATTTCGTTCTACAGCGGTGGCCGAGGGTACGGTGCGGACGCGTTCATCATCTCGTTTCAGGATGGTGAGCGGGCCTTTCCATGGACGAACTCGTATGTGTGGTCTCGACAGGGTGCACGCCACAATAGCCTCACATCGGCCCTGATGGCACTCGAAGCCTGGGCGCATCGCCGGATTGATAACGCGGAGACATTTGAAGCGGTGCTCGCTGACGTGTTAGGTCCTCCTGGGTCTCCGGCGGCTTTTCTTCTTGTCGCCGTTGATCTCCTACTTTCACACTGGCCGAAATCCCGTGAGGCGGCGGTACCGTTTGTAGCCTGCCCTGAACTGTTGTGTCTGGATCGACAACGTCAGCAATTGGAAGACATTCCCGATTTCGATCCATTTGGTCTCGAGGCCCTTACAAGAGAACGGCCTGGTGTACCCGGTTCGGAAGAGCAAAAAAAGCGACCTTCTCGGCGATGTTCTCTCGATCAGCTTCTTGATAAGTATGCCCTATTCGAGCCGGTCGAGTTGCGGGCCAGGCTCACCGAGTTGCTTCATCAGGCTGCTGAGCGCCTCGGCCGACCGGATGTCCATGCGGACTTCCGAGACGCCGCCTTCATGACCGCCCATGCACTCAACCGTATCGATCCCAACAATTGGCGTGAGGTCTCTGTTCCGCTTACCGATGGTACAACGGGGCAAGGTTACGAATACGTGTCCCCAGAAGTCGAAAAGCAACACTTGTCATCCCTCCAGAGTGCCTCGCAGAATGGGTTTGATGATTTCAACATGCAGATGGCCGTGATGCAGGCTCTTGACGACCCGTCCCGCTCGTCACCCCAGTTTGCCGCAGCGGCGGTTGAGTGGGCACAACGCGTAGCGACCATTCCGAAGAGCCAGGACCACGATGAGGAGGAAGATGAAGCCTGGATGCGCGAACACGCCATTGTGAGTGCAGCGACAATCGCTATGCGCGACGGCGATGCCGAGCTCCGAGAAAGGCATCGAGCCTGGGCACACGGCGTCTTCGCTCAGGCGCTGCGAGCCAAAGAAGAATCGGTCTATCGATTCCGATCAGGACTCCGGCACAATCCAGTCGCGATTGCATTCGTCGGCATGATCCACGCGTTAAGAGATCGTCCCCCTAGTCAAGATATACGGGAGCTACTTGAGGTTGCTGCACGCGAGGAGCCGGCTGCGGCGCACGGCTTCGGTGTGGCTGCTACTACGCTAGCTGCCATCGACGAGCGATTACCTCGCGCAGTTCTCCGGTGTGCATTCGCAGCATGTATTCTGGCTCATCGCAGATGGAGGACTCCCGAGGAAGAAGTCGCCGACCGTGTCAATCGTCAACACAAGCGGGTCCAGAAAGCTGTGGAGGCCGAACTGGCCTGGCTGGCAAATGAGCGGCCTGAACCTGACTGGCCGGCCTTTCCAGCCGAGGCTCCACGACCGCGGCGGCATATTCGCCTTCGGGCTGGACGTGTAGAGTGGGGTGAGCCGGTGAAACAGCGCTCGCGATCTGCAGAATACGTTGACCATCAAGCTGCTGCCGTGTGGCTCACCAACTGCCACGACCTGCTTGATATAGCAAAACGGCTGTGGTTTCGAGAGATTGTCCGGAGTTATGCGAACTGGACCGCCAAGGCTAATGGGGCTGGATTGGATGAGTTCGAGGACGTCGATAACCCTCCTCATGAATGGAACGAAGCGTACTTCAAGCTGCTGGCCCGGTGCCTACCGGGGCTTTCGTTGCCAGAGATTGAGCAGCTTGCGCTGGCTCCAATCAGCTCGTTGCCGGACACGTCGTTTTTCGACATCATTCCATCGTTCCTCCGGAGCTGTGATGTCACATATTTCAATGATCGAGCACTGGAAGAGTCAGTCGCGGTCGGTATTCACTCCAAGGTCGCTGGCTCTTTGATGGCAAGGGCGGGCTGGAAGCGACTACGAGGTCAACGAGGGAGTTCCATTGAGACTCGTATCGGCCCGGCCATCGCCGCACTCTTTTTCAACGACTATGGTATCGGCCAGTCGCCTCGATGCTACTTGCCTTCAGTGTGCATTGATCGGCTTGCCCCGTTCCTCCCTGTGCTGGAAAAGCTGGTTGAGAGTGGTCCGTCACTCTTTGTCGCTCTGGCGACTCTCAGCTTACTGGAAGTATCTCCACGATCCACGCATCTACCATTCCTAGTAGCAGCGGCTAAGGCCTGGCTCGGTAGCTACACTGAAGATAGCGAGTTCTGGGTGGCTCACGGTATTGGTCGTCGCATCTGCGTGTTGATCGAAGAAATTCGGAAGGCTGAACCAGCCATCCTTGATACGATTTGGACGATACGGTCGGATTTGGATCGAGTGCTCGCAGCACTTGTAAGCTTGGGTGTTCCAGAGGCGCGAAGACTGGAGCAAGCTCTCAACAGGTGATGCTGGTCAGCGAGTATAAATCTGCTGCGCTACTCTTCTGCTTTTGCTCCCCCTTCCCACAGCTTGACGGTTCGATCCCAAGAGGCGCTGGCGAGGCGTTTGCCGTCTGGAGAAAAAGCGACGCAACGCACGCCGCCACTATGACCTTTGAGCGTGCGGAAGTTTCGGCCCGTGGAGAGATCCCAAAATTTGATGGTCTGGTCGTCGCTTGCGCTGACCAAGACTTTTCCATCCGGCGAGACCGCAAGACTGCGGACCCAGCCCTTGTGGCCGGTGAGGGATTTCTTCTCCACGACGGTCGGCATCTCGAACAGCTTGATGGCGGAATCTCGGCTTCCGGTAATCAAGAGTTTGGCATCTGGAGTAAAAGTCATCGCGCCGATCCAGTAGTCCATCGGCTTTTGGAATCCCCCGTCATCTTCGATAAAGTAGCCACGAGTTTCGGTGGAATCTTCCTGGTCTCGTCGCCAATGGCCGTCATGGAGTACCTTCTCCTCACCGCTTGGGAGCACCTCCCAAATTTTGATCTTTCCGATGTCTGTTCCGCTGGCGAGATGAATGCCGTCCGGCGAAAAGGCCACGCAGACCGACCAGTGGTGATCGTACTCATCCTTCCCGAGCAAAGTCATCAGCTCAGTGCCGGTGGTGACTTCCCAAATCTTGATGTCTTTATTATGGCTGCCGCGCGCAAGCATGAGACCGTCCGGCGAGAGCGAAAGACTGCAGACACTGTGATCGTACCGGGTGAACAACAGCTTCATCGATTCGCCGGTCTTTCCGTTCCAGAGGCGGATCGTGCGGTCTTCACTCGCGGTCGCTAAGGTCTGTCCTTCCGGGGTGAAGACGATGGCGCGAATGTCATGGGTGTGGCCGCGAAGAGAGCGCAGCAGCCGACCGGTTTCGACGTCCCACATGCGGACGAGGCGTTCAGCACCACCACTGGCGAGCGTGGTTCCATCCGGTGAAAACGCGACGGCCCAGATCCCATGCGAATGGCCACGAAACGTTTTCACCTCACGACACTCGGTACTCCAATACTCCAAAAAGTCGAGGGGAGAGGTGGATGATGGGGATGGGTCTGGAGAGACGGTTGGGAGTGAATGGGACGTCATAGGTTCCTGCATGTGTCGTGTGTTTCCGCAGCTGTCTGGTTCTTGCTTGCTTGATTGGTCAACAGCCCGGCCAGTATAATCCCGGTGGTCGTTACGGATCGTAAGAGATGCCTCGCGGCTAAGTCAAGTCGGCTCCGGTGGCCATGTTGGCCCGGAGAGCACGCGCAATCGTTCAGGGTGATTCTTTCTAGCCGCGGAGAGTTCTTTAAATGGAAATCAGATTCCAACCAGCCTTGCTGCAGGAAGTGATCGACTCGTTCGTCGAGAAGACGGAACGGGAAGGCGATCCAACGTATTACAAGGAATTTCATGAACATGCCGACCCGATTTACGAGAAGTTCATCCTTGAAGATCGGGAGGCGGAGTTCAAAAAACTGTATCAGTATCTCTTCGGTATCTGGGGGTTTTCGGATATCGTTCGCGACTCATTCAACGAGTATCCGCTCTTGAAACAAAAGGTCGGCATCGTGCTGGTGAAAGGCGTGCTGAAGGAAGATCAGGAGGGTGTCGACATCCTGAGGAAATGGGGGTCGGTCGAAAAGGATCTGGCCAAAGAGTTTGAAGAGAAAGGCCTGAAAGGCGTCGGGATTAAATTGATTCCCCGTCGATTCTACGATCCCGCGTTGACCCGCTATTGCCGCCATGAGTTGATGCATATTTCGGATATGATCGACCCGCAGTTCGGCTACGATCCAGATACCAAGATGGGACTCAACCCCGGTGAAGAGACGTTGATCTTACAGCGCTATCGCGTACTCTGGAGCCTGAGCGTGGACAGCCGGTTGGTGGCAACGGGCAAGGAACCCATGTTGAGCAAGGACGACCGGTTCAAGGAGTTTCGGTCGTGGTACCGAAAAATTCCACCGCCTCAACTGAAGTCGGTGTTCGAAGGCCTGTGGCAAACCTCGTACTTCACCCATTCAGAGTTGATTGAAATGGCCGCCGACACGCTGCGCGTCATGGATCGAGCCGTGGATGTGGAAGGCGGCGAGGTGCCGGAGACTGAAAATAAGATCATGCTCATGCCGGGTTTTCCGTGCCCGCTCTGTCGGTTTCCGACCTATTCATGGGTGGAGGATATGGGCACGAAACTGGAACCGTATGTGCTCGACTTCATCCGTGAGAATCATCCAGGGTGGGATATTGAATTCGGGGCCTGCGATCGCTGTGTCGAGGTATATAAGCTGCGTGCCGATGGCGTCATGTAGATAGATAGAGGAGGGTGAAAAACGCCGCTGGCTGCGTTCTCGGCTCGCAAGAATCCTTTAACGTACCTTCGAAGGTACGTCTGCGGTCCTTGCATCACTTGCGGCCTTGCCGAACCGGCCTTTTTTACCCTCCTCTAATAATAAAAGATCCACAACCATGGCCACCAACCCTTCATACGGCCGGCGAGATTTTCTGAAAGATTCCGTTTTCTCCACGGTCAAAGCTGCGCAAGAGCTTGTCAAGGAGGTAGATGGCCCTCGAACGGAGCAAGCCCCGACTCAGGTTCGGCTGGACTGGTTACGCCCTCCCGGTGCGGTGGAAGAACCACTGTTTCTTGAGCGATGTACGAAATGCTCTGACTGCTTGGAGGCCTGCCCGCCTCACGCCGTTGTTGTCCATCCGAACGACGGCACACCGGTTCTCTATGCCGATCAATCACCCTGTCTTTTGTGTGAAGACTTTCCATGCGTGACAGCCTGTGCTGCCGATGCGCTTCTGCCGGTTGAGCATAGCCGCCAGGTCAGAATGGGAATGGCGGTGATCTCGCATCGGCACTGCACGGCGGGCCAAGGGTGCCACGCCTGTGTGTCGCGGTGCCCAACCGACGCCCTTTCCATGGATTTCGCGTCGTTAACTCTTTCAGTGATGACGGAAGCCTGTGTGGGGTGTGGGATGTGTGAGATGGTCTGCAAGACCGTCAATGACCATGTGGCGATTCAAGTGGTGCCTGCGAGGCATCTGACGGAGAACGACCAATGATGCCGCCATTCCAGCGATGTGAACGGTCGAGAGAAAATTTCGACGACCAAGATGAAGCCAATTCGCCCTTGACTTCGTGCAAACCTTTTCATATACATACATGGCTTCGCTTTTCGACCATCGTGAGGAAACGTGCCGTAAGCGAAGTGGCTAGGAGGCGATGTTTGTGACGAGCCAACAACCAACAAAAGTGTTATCCCCTGTAGCGACCGCCACGATGCCAACCCCTTCTGCTATCAAGGATTCTCCAGCCGTTGAACGTGCGCTCGGGCGCAGCAAGATCTATCTGTTGATCTCCTGGAGTCTGCTGTACCCGGAAGACGAAGAATTTCTCGATTACCTCCGGTGCGGAGAGTTCGTGGAGGATGGCAGGGCTGCGCTTGATGCGTTGGAAGTTGCCCTCGGTTCGGACGGTCATGAGCGAGCCAAGGGGAAATTGAGCGCGCTGAGGAAGCAGATGGCCTCGATAGAAAACTTGGTTACTTCAGAATGTGCTAATTGGCAACTGAGTGATCTCCAGTCTGAACATCGCCGAGTGTTTAGTAACGTCATCACGCTCGATTGTCCTCCATACGAAACTCTGTTCGGGAACGACCACGTATTCGCGCAATCCCATGTGATGGGAGATATTTCAGGATTTTATAAGGCCTTCGGCGTTGAGTTATCAAAAGACATCCATGAGCGGCTGGACCATCTGAGCGTCGAGTTCGAATTCATGCACTTCCTCGCCTACAAAGAATCGTACTCTCGCTGTCATGACGGGATCGAAAAAACCCAAATCGTGGTGGATGCTCAGAAGAAGTTCGTCAAGAACCATATCGGCCGATGGGTGCCGCTGTTTTGCCGCATGTTGGCGAAGAAGGCGGATTCCGGTCCGTTTAAATTGATCGCCGATCTGATCGCCGACTGGATGGAGTTCGAGACCGCATTTCTCGGTGTGGCGCCTCAACCTTATACTGAGACCGATTATCGTCCAGCCACCTTCAGCTCTCCGGAGGGGCAGACATACGAGTGTGGTGCCCAAGATCAAGGCAATGAGCTGAGCATGTTGCTGAACGAGGTTGGTGCGCAATCATACATGGATGTGAAAGAGAAAGATAAGGATGCGGATGTGGAGCAGGGTGGACCTGCGGGGAATGCGTGACAGACTCGACAGCGAGAATTGAACGAAACGTTACCTTTACCATCATCTACCATCATCGAGAGGAGGAATTAGCATTATGAGAGTAGCGCAGACGACCAACAAGAAATTGGTGTTTGCCATTCTTCTCTCCGCTCTGATCGTCGGATTTGTACTGACGATGGGGCGAGTACCACTAGCCGTCAGCCAACCGGTCGCCATACCGGCGAAGACGGTCAAGGGCCCGATTCCCATGGACGGCGCCAATCCCGTTTGGGAAAGTGTTCCAGGCGTCGTTGTTCCGTTGAGCGGTCAGTTGATCACAACACCGATGCATCCCAATATTTCGGTCAAGTCGGTGTTCGTCAAGGCCATGACCAATGGGAAGGATGTTGGGTTGCGTTTAGAGTGGATTGACCAGACGAAGAATGACACTGCAATCGGTCCGCAGGACTTTCGCGACCAGGTGGCCGTGATGTTTCCCGTCAACACGGCGGGGGCGCCGCCATTCCAATGCATGGGACAGTCCGGTGGGACGACCAACATCTGGCGGTGGAATGCCGAGTGGCAGAAGGATATCGGCAAGGATAGTGCCGGTATTTGGGATGTGGACGATCAATACCCCGGCATTTTCTGGGACTTTTATTTTGAGGAGCCCGCCGGAGGCGTCACGTATCCAGATCGTATCGGCCGGAGCCTCGGTCCGTTCAATTCCGGCATCTGGTCCGGCAACATCATGTCTGATCCGACGCTTCGCGTGAGCCCAGTGGAAGACTTGAGCGCGAACGGTTTCAGCACCCTCACGACGCAAGCGCACCAGGATGTGATCGGAAACGGTGTGTGGGAGCCGTCCGGGTCCGTGAAGGGTGGAGGTTATACTGGGCCAACATGGCGCGTTGTTGTGAAGCGGTCATTAGAGACCGGTGACGCGAACGACGTGCAGTTTAAGGCGGGTATGTCGGTGCCGATCGCGTTTGCAGTGTGGGATGGCGCCAACATCGAGCGAAACGGCATGAAGTCGTTGTCGACCTGGTTTACGTTGAAGCTCTAGTTGTGGCCGTATTTGCTGGCGGCTGCAACTTTTTGCGCTAGCATACGGATGGATGAAAAGACGCCTCGGGTTGGCTCGTGAGCTGTGTGGGGCCACCCGAGGCTCTTTTTTTTGGGGTATTTCTGGCCGGTGAATAGAGCGTGGGATTGCATTTCACAAACTGCGGGGGGTATAAAAGGTATATCCATCGAAATGGCTGATTTTCAAGACTAAAAGGACTTGTTCTGCCGTGAAAGTCTCCCTGCTTTTCCCACCGACATGGCATCCGTCTCAACCCTATCTCAGCTTGCCCTCCCTCACGGGGTTTCTGCATCAGGGCGGGATCTCAGACGTTTCGCAGCGCGATCTCGGTATCGAATTACTGGATACAATACTCACCCGAGGGTACGCAGCCGAAGTCTATCAGCTGCTGATCGCTAAGCAGCGTGACCTCGAGAGAACTCAAACCGGAGAGACCGGTGCAGGGAGCCGAGAGCACTATGCCAAGGTCACCGATTCGCTCGATCGCTTTGCCTATCTTGTCGACCGCATTGAGCTGGCCAAGGAGACCCTGCGGAGCGGGGAGTTTTACGATCTCGATGCCTATCGCGCCAGCCTGTTCATGATCGACAAATGGTTGGAAGTTGTCTCCGCAGTCTACTTCCCGACGCGCCTGACCGTGGTCGACAATCAGTTTGGGAGCTATTCGATTTATTCCTCGAAAGATTTGATGAAGGTCGTTCGTGACGAGGAGCAGAATCCTTTTCTCAGTCTCTTCCGAAACCGATTCATTCCGTCAATTGTCGACAGCCGGCCCGATCTCATCGGGGTCTCAATTACCGCGACGTCTCAAATCATTCCCGGCCTGACCCTCTGTCGTTTGATCAAAGAGGCCGCTCCCGATCTGCACGTGACCATCGGAGGAAGTATCTTTACTCGTCTCGTCGACAACATCCGACGTTGTCCGAGTTTGTTTGAATTGACCGACGATATCGTCGTGTTTGAGGGGGAAACGGCGTTGCTGGAATTGGTGAACCAGCTGGCCGGCAAGAAGGATTACAGCAAAGTTCCAAACCTAATTTATCGCAACAATGGAAAAATTACGGTCAATCAGCCGTTCTATTCAGAAAATGTCGATCAACTTCCGGCGCCGAACTATGACGGGTTTCCGCTGGATCTCTATCTGTCACCGGAGCCGGTGCTTCCGGTTCAGTTTTCTCGAGGTTGTTACTATAAAGATTGTGCCTTCTGTGCCTTGACGCTCGATCACCAGAATTTCCGCCAGAAGGACCCAGGGCGGACCATCGAGGAGCTACAGTGGCTTAAACAACGCTATGGCGCGCGGCATTTCTTTTTTACGGATGAGTGTTTCGCGCTGGCGCCGACGAAACGGCTGTGTCAGCAGATGATCCGGAACCAACTCGATGTGAAATGGACGTGCGAGATGCGGTTCGAGAAAAACCTCTCTCGTGAACTATTGGCATCTATGCGGGAGGCCGGGTGTTTAAAGATCGTCTTCGGGCTGGAATCCTTCAACCAACGCGTCATGGATTTCATGAAGAAGGGAGTCAAGCAAGAATGGGTTCGGCGGATCACGGGTGATTGTGTCGATCTCGGGATCGCCGTGCATTGCTATATCATCGTCGGGTTCCCGACGGAAAAAGAAGAAGAAGCGCTCGAAACGATGAACTTCATCGTGGAGAACAAGAAATTGCATCAGTCATACGGATTTTCTTGTCAACCCTGCTTGTTCGACTTGGAAAAGGAAGCTCCGATCATGAGCGACCCCGGCGGATACGGAATTCGTCGAATCATGCGACCGTCCGCGGAGGACCTCAGTCTTGGGTTCTTCTATGAAGTGCAAGAGGGCATGACCCCGGATGAAGCGGAACGGCTCTACCAATACGTCTATGAACGGATCAGCGAAGTCGTGTGCGAACTGCCGTTCAACTATGCCATGGCCGATGGATTGCTGTATATCTCCAGGGCAAGAGAAGGTGCGGAACAGGCCCCGGTGGCCGCACGGTGAACTTCATGTTTTGCGACCACTAGGAGTGACGGGTTCTCATGAGTGGAGGCGTGAAAGCAGCAGTAGGAAGTGAACGGTTGACGGGAAAAATTTCGGACTTCGGACCGTTGTTTGAATATGCCGTCAAGCTGGTTCTGCTGACTTCCTTTCTCGAGTTGGTCCTATATCGCCTGCTCTCGCGCCTTGGAATGCATCTGAGTAAGATGGCTGCCGAACATCCATGGATTACCCCGATGTTCACCGCATTGACCGAAGTAGGGACGTGGCTCATCAATATCGTCGCCGTATTGTTGTTCCTGGCTTTGGCGTTAGCCATGATCAACCGATGGAAAGGCCATGACACAAGTTGGCTGGTGAGGGGAGGAATTGCCGGCACGGTCCTGCTCCTGCTGTTGACCATCTTGTTTCTCGTTATACAGCCGGGGATGCTGGGTGCCGTCATCTACAACGGCTTGACGCTCGTCGTGCTTACGGCCTTCGTATCAGAGTACTGGATCTCGCATCGTGAATCGGCACAACGAGTACTGGCTGCCGTCTACTATCTAGGCGTTTCGGGATGGTTGTACTATCAGATCGTGTCGAGCCTTTATAGCTGGATGGGGGTGCTGGCGGCCCCACCGTTGGCGTATGAGTCGCACCGTGCAGGTGAGGCGTTCATGCTGCTGGCCAGTTATCTGGTGTTTGTGGCGTACGGGAAGAGCAGAAGCCTATCACTTCGCACGAAGAATCGACAGCAACTGAGCCGAGCCATGTGGTTTTGGGGAGTCACGACGATCGTGTTTGCGACGTTGATTGTCGCCGATTATCTCTTAGATCTGTACAGCCCGGTATTTGCCTCTGCCTTTCGGCAGGCCTCGCAAGGTATCGGTTGGATCTTCCAATTTGGGATGGGCTACACGTTCTATTTACCCTTTGCGATCTATGTCGGGGGACTGCTCTGTTGGTCGTACACGGTCGTGAAGTTGCTGATGACCGGTCGAATGGCAGGGTATGGGATCGGCCTCATGTTCATCGCCGGCTATGCATTATTGTTCTCGAATCTGACACTGATGGTCGTCCTTGGAGTCATGTTGCTGGCCGCTGATCGGGTGAAGGCAGCCACGACGGCAGTGTCGACAAGGGAAGGCTCTGTGATGCCGACATCGGAGAGGCTGATCACGGGGCACGTATAAACCAAAGAACGAGCGTTGTTATGGATACACCTGGACAGACGACATCACATGTAGATACTCTGGCTGACCCTGGAGATCTCCCTCTCTCCCCCGATGAGGAAATTGCCGGGATTGAACAGTTGCTGGCCAGTGAGCCGGACGATTTTCAGGCGCGCTGTCGACTCGGTGAGCTGTACTTCAGTAAGGGGCGTCTGGATGATGCCTTGGCGGAAGTCAAAAAAGCGATCGAGATGGCCGAGGGTCTTCGTGCGGAGATGAATCGCTCGTTGGCCATGTACTATGCCAATCTTGGAACGATCTATGCGACCAAGAACATGAGCGACGAGGCTGAAGCTGAATTCCGACATGCGTTGGAGATCTTCCCGCATGATGTCCTGGCCCTCTTCAACTTGGGGAGGCTGTACGCGGATAAGAAGAAGTATTTGGAGGCGAAGAATTACTACGAGCGTCTCGTAGAAATCACTCCAGATGATCCCATCGCGTGGTACAACCTCGCCGGGGTCTATGTCGAATTGGATAACCCGCAAGTATCCGATTACAATACAATTGATATGGGAATTCAGTGTTACCTTCGTACATTGGAGCTTGATCCGAAGCATCTCGAGGCGAGCTTCAAGCTGATGGAAATCGCTCTCAGCCACAAGAAGACCGATTTGGCGATTCAGGTCATGGAGAGCGCCGTCGAGCACAATCCTGACGAACCGCTGGCCTATTACAATCTCATCAGCGTCTACGATAAGTGTAAGATGTTCGAACAGGCGGAAGAAGCTCGCAAACGGTTGAAAGAACGGTTTGCCAAGAAGGTAAAAGACAATCCTCGGTCCTGATTCTTACTTAGGAAGGGGGGCACTATGTTTGGTAGCTTAGGGTTCACAGAGCTCATCCTCATCCTCATGATCGTTTTGATCATTTTCGGTGCAGGGAAGCTTCCACAGTTAGGCGAAGGGCTCGGCAAAGCGATTAAGGGGTTCAAGAAGTCCGTGCACGAAGCGGAGGCGATTGAGGCAGAGGCCCAAACGACTGCTCAACAGGGAACGTCGCCTCAGGTTGTCACCTCGGCTTCGACGCAGGATGCTTCCCTGAATCAGCCGGCTGGGTCTTCCGCCCAGCCTGCCCAACGATCGTAGGCAGCGTATACGATGGATACTGAACTCGGGTTGGCTGTGGGTTATATCGAGACCTTTGCTGGAAACGGCAAGGCGAGAAGCACGGGTGACGGCAAGCGTGCCGTGAAGGCTGGGATTCCCCTCCCCCACCACGTGGCACACGATCGGGATGAGCAGTGGCTGTATTTTGCCGAATCAGGATCCGATCGTGTCCGCCGCATTCATCTGCAGGAAGGCACACTTCATAATTTCGCCGGTATCGGTGAGACCTGCTACAGCGGCGATGAAGGGCTCTGCGCTGAAGCCGGTCTCTATCTTCCGCTTGGCGTAGCCTTTGATTCATCGAACAATCTGTATATCTGTGATTCCGGGAGCAATCGGATTCGGAAGGTCGATCATGAGACCGGCGTCATTACGACGGTGGTTGGGACCGGTCAGCATGGATTCAACGGGGATGGTCCAGCATTGGAGGTCAATCTGACTTGGCCGGCCGCGATCGCGTTCGGGGAAGACGATATCCTTTATATCGCTGATACGCAAGCGCATAAAGTCCGACGTGTTGATCTCACGACCGGAATGGTGACGACCATTGCAGGAACCTGGACGGCTGAGGATGAAGCACGCGATCAACCGTTGGTGGCGAGAAATCTGGTCGTGCTGTCCGGTGATGCGATCGGCATCGATTTCAGCGATGATCAGGGCTGGCTCATGCCGGTCTGTTCAGACGGATTGGACATGTCGATGTACTTGGACGACGGCAAGTCCGCGCTGGAGGCGCGTCTTTATGACATCGTCGGCCTCGCCGTGGATAGCAAGGGTGATCTGCATGTAGTCGACAAGGGCAGTAACCGTGTCCGAAAGATCGATGTACGGACTGGCATCATCTCGACCGTCGCGGGGATCTGCCGGTACGGGTATGATGGTGACGATAAACCGGCGATCAGAGCCATGCTCCACGCTCCCGAAGCCGTGATTGTTGATCGAGAAGACAATCTCTATATCTCCGACACGATGAATCATCGAGTCCGTAAGGTCGATGGGAAAACCGGTGTCATCACCACGGTGGCGGGGAACGGGGATAGCGGGTATGAAGACAAGAACATTGGTGGTTGCGGCGCCGCTCGATTTGTCGCCAAGGAATCAGCCGGAATGTTGAAACACGGCGACGGTCTGCTGGGGATCGACGCGGTCGTGAATTCTCCTGTCGGGTTGGCGCTGGACTCCCAGGACCATCTCTATATCTGTGAGCGCGGAGAAAACAAGATCCGCCGACTCAAGCTCCCATAGTCAAGAACCATCTTCGCTACGTTTGTCTCGCCCCAATTTTGTGGTAATCTGAATCCGACTCGTTATCGGAGTATCAGGTTGTGTCCATGGATTTGATCGGCAATTCCCGTTCTCATCTCTTTGGTTTCTTGTCTGGGCTGATCATCCTCGCCAGTGTCCTCGGGGCATTCGGGATTCCCCTCGTCAGTTCTGAGGGGATGAGCATCAGATCGTATTTCGTCCAAGGAGATCTGCCGACCGCTGCCGACGATGCCACCTGGCAAGCTGTTTCGCCGACCACCATTCCTCTGAGCGGGCAGGTTATTACAAGGCCGGTCTGGCCAGAGCCTACGGTGCGTGCACTGACCGTGCGCTCTATCCACAACGGGACTGATATTGCCTTTCTCCTTGAATGGCAAGACAACACGAAGAATGATCGGCTGACTCCGGGTACGTTTCGTGATGGAGTGGCGATCGGTCTTCCCCTCGGCGAGGCTCCCGCCTTTTTCTGTATGGGACAGTTGGATCACTACATCAATATCTGGCATTGGAAGGCGGATTGGCAGAGCGATATCGACCGCCGCGCGGCTCGAGCGTCGGAACGGAAAGAGGGGGGTGTGCGGACCTTCGAAGTCATTCCGCGACGGGTGTCTTCCGTGGAAGATCTGATCGGTGGGGGATTCAGTACCCTGACCACGAAGGAGAAACAGGGGCGGGTGCAGGGGCACGCGTTCTGGAAGGACGGTGTCTGGCATGTCGAGATGCGCCGGCCACTTGAGAGCGAAGAGCAAGAAAACGACGCGAAACTGGCCCCGGGGCGCGTGCAAGCCATTTCGTTTTCCGTGTGGAATGGGGAAAATAAGGAACGCAACGGACAAAAGGCCGTGGCTCCATGGTTTCACCTTCGTCTCGACCCCATGACATAACCACAGAACAGAATGCGGGCAGTCAGTTGTTTCTCGATACGAGGTGGTTTCCTAAGTTGGAGAAAAGGACTTGTGAACGTGCCGATGCTGGTGGGAATCCTGCTGTCGTGGCTGCTCATTTGTGTTGGGCTAGAGTCGGCACGAGCAACCACTGACCATGGTTCCATGACGGAGGAAGAGGCGTCGAGCCTTGGGGAGGAATTTGGCATCGTGGTAGGGCCGGTGGATGAAGAAATCCAGAAGGAGCTGAAGTTGCAGCGACCTCAGGGCGTCGCGGTGTTTGAGGTGATCGGAAATTCACGAGCGGATAATGCAGGGATCAAGGTCCGGTCCGTCATCAAGGAAATCGACAAACAGGAGATCCGCAACATGGCGGATTTCGGTCGAGCCTTGAAGAAAGCCATGACAGGCTGCAACTTTACCGTCGGAACGTATGAGCCGGCAGAACCGGGCGAGCCGGTGAGCTGGGGTGTCAATTTCCATTTCGTTGGCTGCAAGCGGGATTAGGGGGCAACGGTCGATCGACATGACGGTGCTGCGAAGTCTGTGCACGATAGGGGTGGTGGTCCTGTTGAGTTGCCTCAGCGGTTTGTCTGGTGAGCGCGCGATGGCTCAAGGGCCAGAGGGTCACACTTCCCTTGATCACGTGTCGTCTGATTGGGTAGCAGAAATCGAACAGGTCTTTATTCGGTCTGAGGATTGTAAACAATGTCATGTTCGTCACTATGAAGAGTGGAAGGGGGTCAGAGAGCAGACTCCGGACCTGAAAACGTTTGGCCGTGTGGACGCAGCACTTCTCCACGGCACGGCACTGGGATCGCCTGTCTTTCGAACCATATTAGGTCTTTGGAAACAGACGAATCCGACGCCTGATGAGCAGCGGGCATGCCTCTCGTGCCATGTGCCTTCCGTGATGATCTTCCCGCAACATACTGAAAAGATTGTCGCAGACGTGCTCGCTGGTAAGTCACGGGTGGAGGGGATCGGTTGTGCCGCCTGCCATTTGATGAACGGACTAGATACGAGCGCGTACACCCACCCGAGCTTCCGAATACAGCCAGGTAAGACCCTCTACGGGCCTTATCCCAATCCCGAGGAGAATCTCGTCCACCAGGCTGCGCAGTCGGATCACTTTCGTGAAGTGAGTTTTTGTGCCTCCTGCCATTTCGATAAAGTCAAAGATGTCGGTCAGAAAGACCTGCCCGGAGAAATCCTTCAGGGGACCGTGTGCCAAGACTGTCACATGGAGCCGTCGACCGGCAGTTCTACCTCTCGACGAGGAGCGATGACCAGACCGATCGGGCGTCATTGGTTTCGCGGGGTCGTCGTCTCCGGTACGCTATTGAAAAACCGGAACGTCCAGGCCGAATGGATGCCTCGCATCGACATCGGGATAACGAAAAGCGACTCGATCGTGGAAGGAATCGGGGCGGTGAAGGTCGGAAGTCTCCCGCACAGTTTTCCCGATGGCGACCCCGTTCTGAAACAGTTCTTTCTGACCATAACAGTGAAGGATGCAAAAGGCGAAACGTTAGCGGAGGAGACGAAGCAATTCGGATTGTCATACGACGAAATGCTTCGCGGCGCCGTACCTGATCCATTTGTGAAAGGCGGCACCACAAGGAAAGTTCCCTTTGCGCTCGCGCTGCCCGCTGGGGCCGTTGCGTCCTCCGTGGAGGCGGTACTGACCTATTCACTGATTCCGACGCCGACACCAGCGTTACAGCAAAAGTACCTCGACTCGCTGGCGACGGATGCACAAAGGGAAGAGGCGAAGAAAATCATTCAGGAATATTCACAGCGGCACTTTCTGACTTATCGTGTCAAATCACTTTCCTAGAACAACAGCGACTGGTCACGCCACACATACCAGGGGCATCGGTCGGTGCATCCTTGCCGTCCTGGTTTGTGCTGCGGTGATCGTGTTCGGATCATTTAAATCCGTATCGGCACAGACTGTCCCTAATCAGTCATTGATCGAAAAGGCTTTCCCCCATTCCAACAAATGCAAACGGTGTCATGAAAGGGTCTATGAAGAATGGGAAACGTCGCCCTTGGCGAAGTCGATCCATTCTCCCGCCTTTCGGGCGTCTCTCGACGCTTACTTGAAGTCGTCCGGGGGAAAAGACAAGGCCGTGTGTTTCCGCTGTCACGCTCCGCACGTGCGAGAATTTTCGGATCATGTGCAGCTCTTTGTTGAGCAAGCGAAGGCGGGCGACCCTTCCTTGGATGGCGTCGCCTGCAGCCAGTGCCATTTGATCAAACAGGTGGATCGAGCCAAGCATCCTCCGGAACCGAAGTACGAGATCGGCGGAAAGACGCTCTATGGGCCGTATAAGGACTTTGTTCAGAATCTGGCCCATCAATCGATGGAATTGAGCCTGTTTCAAAAGTCAGACTTATGTCTCAACTGTCATCAGTCGGTGCCCTCGGCTGCGAACTTGGGCAAGACCAACGACTTGCTTGGCAACTGGGATCAGAGCCGAGCGATCAAGTCAGGCAAAGAATGCCAGACGTGCCATATGCCGCAGCAGGTCGGAGAGTCGGCCAATGGGGAGAAAAAACGCACGATCGCGAATCACAGTTTCCCTGGGCGCATCGGAAAGCTTCGTCAAGACGCGGCGAAACTGGACGTGCAGACCAAGGTCGATGGCGAGAAAACGACGGTGACGGTTAAAGTTCAAAGCCTGGTGCCTCACAATCTGCCGACTACCCATCCGGCCTGGGCCACCGTTGTGTTAAACCTCGACATCAAAGGGAAAAATCTCAAAACCGTGTTTTCCGATACACGCAACTATGGTCGGACGTATCTGGATGCGCAGGGCCAGCCCACGATCTTCGACTTCGAAGCAGTGAAAGTGGCCGAGGACACAGTCTTGAAACCAGAAGAGACCAGAGAAGAAACCTTCTCCTTCCCAACGCCCAAAGACACCAAAACCTTTGACGTGGAAGTCGCGCTCAATTATGGTCCGCTGACCGGCCCTGCCTCATTCCTCCAACGGGTCGAAGCCGAATCATCACACGGCTCACAAGATCCCGTGTTCCAGCCGATCGAGATCGTGAAGCGGACGGAGAACGTGCCGGTCGGCAAGTAAAGCTCAAGTCTTCTACGACTCATATCGTAAGCCATATACAGTCCGAGTTTGGGGTGTGGCAGAGTACGTGAAATTTTTCACGAGGACCGCATCTTCATTTTCTTGTCTTTTCCTTGGAGGCGCCTACACTGTGAGTAACGTTGAGCGGGGAAGACCTCTGTCTACTGTTTAGTGCCGCATGTGCGTGACTTGCATGTGCGTTGAGCCTCAAAGGGAGGTTGTCAATGAAGGCGATTCAAGTCGTAACAGCAATCTTATTCGTATTGATTGGTCCAGTAGACGCTGAGATTCGCTATGCTGTTCAGGTGGCACTCAACAGCCTTCCGAATTACGACAAGAACACCCCTTTCACAGAGATCGATAAAGCTCAACACGCCGAACTCAAGCAAGCCATTCCTGAGGTCAAGGCTTCGAATAAGGATTGTAAAGCGGGATCAGTTCTCGTTCAGAAGGCCCCGTTGTATCCGGGGGATGCATCGGGCAGGGACTGGCGTGTGGATCTGTCGAGCAACATCTGCGACGTCGTGAAATTGAACAATATCAGGAGACTCGTGGTCAATCTGGCCCCAACTCTGTCTATTGATAACGTGACTGCTTGGCTTTTCGATGTTGACGGCGATCAAAAAAAGGATCTTATCGTTGGGTATATCGATGTGAGTAGGGATGAATCCAAGTATCCATATTTATCTCTTTGGCGCCTGAAGCTTGAGCGGGGAGTGTATAAAGCATATTATGCCGGCCCCTTCCTTAACGGTACTATCCATGCTGCTCACCGTTTCGGCAATAAGCCTACAAAGCAGACAATCTTCGTAAAACACGCTAGTTGTATTGAATGCGAACCTACGATCTTCCTAACAGCTCTAGATTTCGATGGAGGGTCTGATGTGCGAGTTTATGAATTTAGCTATGATGAGAAACATGAAAGATATGATTCGACCATCGAATATGAGCTTCCCGGTATGGGACATACCGTAGATGCCAAAGTGGAAACGCGTGTCCTTCCCCCTTCAGAAACAGGCCCACATCTTTTACAATTCTTCGATATGGAAGAAGGTCCTGATGAATGGTGGGTTTTCACATGCAAGGATTATAAGTGTGATTTCCAGTTGTATAAGAGCATAGCTCCGAATAATTTCAAGCAACTGTGGAATAAGGCAAAGAGGTTATAATTCGTAACGAGAGTGTTGCGTTGCAGGTGTGAATCGGCCAGTGCTCAGTGGCCGCTCAACCATGGATAATTCCGATCACGATGGCGTGTGCGACGAATCGTCCGTAAGCCACGTCTCAGCATTGCTCCCAATCCGACTCCATCCAGCAGAGGAGGCAAGGATAGGGTCGGATCTTGTGTTGTGTGTCGCTAAACTGTGAGTCTCCTCCGGTGGTCCAGCAGTTCAGGAAGCTATAAAAGTGGTTTGACTCCGTAGTAACCAACAGAAATGTGCGTGCCAGTCTGGTTTCAGGACCACATCCTCTCACCCCCGGAAAGTTGCTGCCACATAAAAACCCGTGTTACACTGATCCTGTGTAACTAAGGAGGGGCTATGGCAAATTTAACCATTGTGATTGAAAGTGATACTCTGAAGCGTGCCCGTATGCGGGCGCTGGAAGAGGGGACGTCTGTGAACGCGGTGGTGCGGGACTATCTGGCTGACTATGCTGGAATGAAGGCCCAAAAGGAAAAGGCGATCCATGACTTATTGCGTCTGTCTCAGCGGACGAAAACAAGACGGGGAAATCGGCGGTGGGCCCGTGAAGATCTCCACGAAAGATGAAGGAGCGAGTGTTTCTTGATACGAATGTATTGGTCTATTTATTTGATGCCGATGCGCCTACTAAACAGCAACGTGCGCAAGCGCTCCTCTCCAGCCCAGAACTGCGGGTGCAGATGATCTTGAGCACTCAGGTGCTGCAAGAATTCTATGTGTCCGTGACCCGGAAGCTGGCCATCCCACTTGATCCCGACACTGCACTCAAGGCCGTGCAAGATCTTGCGGTGTTCCCAATCGTCCCAATCGATACCCCCTTGATTCTGTTGGCGATCCAGCGAAGTCGTAAGGCAAAAGTCTCATTTTGGGATGCACTGATTGTAGAAGCAGCTCTCGTAGCTGGCGCGACGCTCCTGTACTCTGAAGATTTTCAGGATGGCGCGGTGTTTGGGAAACTGCGAATCTGGAATCCCTTCAAGTGAGCCAGCGCCATTGCTTTCAGTAGTAGGCGGGCACCTCTTACTATTGGTCTAAATCGACTCCAATTTGGTTGCGCAGTCAGCCTCGGAGAGTCCCAATCACGATTGCATGTGCGACAAACCGTCCGTAGGTCGCGTCCTTGCAGCTGTTCCAATCCGACTCCACCCAATAGTTCCGCGTTGAGATCCGCTTGAGAAAGTGCTGCTGGGTAAATGGACTCTTGCCGTCGCGGAGCAACCCGTCGAAAAACTCATTGTAGCCAATTGGCAAACTGACCACGATCTTTCCGCCTGGGGCAAGACAGTGGTTCCGCAAATGCTCGATGGCGCGCAGGAGCTTGTCCGGCTCGCGCGGGGTCTCATCCCAGCCTATGTGTTCCAGCGTCGAGATGCTCAAGATCAGGTTGTAGCGTTCCGGTGGAGTAAACTCCACGATGTCCTGGTTTATGACGCCTGGTGCAACCTCGTATTTATCCACTACGTCATGGTGGATTGGGAAATAGTGCGACAGAACGTTGCCGACTTCGAGCACGCGCTTGCCGCCATGTTCTAAGAGCAGTTCACGGAAGATCGGGATTTCAACGCCGCGTTCGTTTTTCCAGGTCTTGTTGCAGAAATGATAGAGGTACGGATAGGACCTCCCATCGAAGACAAAGGTCTTGGCCCTCGTCCAGCGGGTCAGCGTCATTTTGGCGAAACGCCAATAGCGCCTCAACAGGCTTTCGTCGCCGATAGCGGCGCTAGTGTAGTCGTAGGTGTAGGGCATGAAGAAGCTGGTTACTCGAAGACGATGCGGGAGCCCGGTGATTTCATCTTAAAGATCTGCAGGGCATTGTAGATGCCTTTGGCAGGATGATTCAGAATCAGCCGAGAGTTGGTGATATGGGTATCGAGCAGTTCATATTGCCCGCCGCTGTAGTACAGATCGCAGTCGTCGATCTGACAGTTCTTGTAGACATGGTTGTCCAACGCCAGTTTGGCTTTGTTGAACGTCTGGCCGTCCACCACGATGTAGTTGGGTTCGAGTCCCATAGGTCCTTTGCCAGGCGAACTATAGCAAAGTAGACGAGGCTCGTAAACCGGCCAAGAGCAAGAAAGGCTCTGCCGCCTAGCGAATTAAGTGAAATTCTAGTTTGGGACGATCCGAGACACCGTGCCCCCCTGAGTCAGGATATAGAGCTCGTCCAAGCCATCTTGACCAAAGCTGGTGATTGAAGAGCTCGCAAGCAAAGGCCATTCAGTGCGTTCGACGGCTGACCCGTTGTTGAAGCGGAAGCTGCGGACGAAGCCGGCGCAGAAATCGGCATAGAAATAGGTTCCTTGGATGGCAGGGGCAGCTTGGCCTCGATAGACGAAACCACCGGTGACGGAGCAGGCTCCGTCCTCGTGTGGATAGTCGAGAATCGGCAAGGTCAGTCCTCCGTTGTTACAATTGCTGGATGGATTAAAGCAGGCTGTTCCTTCCATCAGGCGCCAGCCGTAATTCAGTCCGCGTCCGGCATTGGGTCCTGTCGACACGTTGATCTCTTCTCTCGCCGCTTGTCCGACATCGGCAATGTACAGATCCTCCCCATCAAAGGCAAAACGCCAGGGATTCCGCAGCCCATAGCTCCATACCAGCTGATTGCCCCCGGTGAGGATAAAGGGATTGACGCCTCCGCTGGTGCAGGCTGCCTCTGGGGTGGCCGGATCAATACGGAGAATTTTGCCCAGTCTGCTCCCGAGGCTTTGCCCGTTGTTGTTCGGATCGCCCGAACTTCCTCCGTCGCCGACTCCTGCGTAGAGGCATCCATCCGGTCCGAACGCCACCATGCCTCCGTTATGGTTGGCAAAGTTTGGATGGGGAATGGTAGCTAAGATCACCTGCGAGGTTGAATCAGCGGCATTGGCGTCCGACGTCGACACCACAAATCGACTGATCGTGATCGCGCCATTGGCGTCTGTATAAAAGACGTAGAAGCGGCCATTGGCATTGTAGTTGGGATCAAAGGCTAGACCCAACAATCCTCGCTCCCCACCGCTCGTGATGCCGGTCAATGTCAGGAAGGTTGAGAGCTGGTTTCCCGTTGTCCGATCCAGAATTCTAATGGTGCCGCCCTGCTCCACGACAAACAGGCGATTCACATCTCCGCGGGGAGCCGTCAGAAAGACCGGTGAATTCAGGCTGCTTGCGATAGGCTGGAGCGTCAGGTTCGTTGAAGTCGGGCTGGTATCCTGGGTGTCACCTTCTTCACCGCAGGCGGCAAGAAGGCCAGTGAGGCACACGCACAGCATGGCTCTGAAGATCATCGTTTTCATGCGTAACCCCTTGTTCTGCTTGATAGATCGTTCATACTTTATCATGCCTGCTCGTGGAAAATCTCTCGCCCAGCTGACCGTCGATAGCCCAGTTCGGGACTGGCAAAGCCTTGTTCCAGTGAGCTCCTCGTCCAGACCGAGTAGTGAGAAGTTGGGGTCTGATCGGTAGTATTTTGTCTTGATCCGCCCCGTGTGACTCTATAAAATGACGCAGCTTTTCGGGTGGTCAGCTTCGAGTTCGACTCCGCCCGCCTTGGATTTACCCACTCGCGAATGTAGTTTAGATGGGTTGAAGCCACGGAGAGCCGTGTGACATATGGAGTTCGTTTAATCAGCAGGAGGATGTCCCGTGAGTGACTCAGTGATTATCACGTTTGCCTTGATAGCTGCCGTGGCTGGCATTGGATATGGGGTGTATCTCGCGATGTGGGTGTTCAGACTTGACGCCGGTAACGCGAAGATGCAGGAAATTTCGAAGGCGATTCAAGAAGGTGCCGGCGCCTACATGAATCGGCAGTACAAGACGGTCGGTTATGTCGCGGCTGGCCTGTTTGTCGTTCTGTGGCTAGCTGGAGCTGTGTCGGACAAATTTGGTTTGCTCACGGCCATTGGCTTTCTCGTCGGCGCCGGCGCCTCAGCCCTTGCCGGTTACGTGGGAATGATCATCGCCGTGCGCGCCAATGTGCGGACCGCACAAGCAGCGCATGACGGGATGAATGCAGCATTGGTCGTGGCCTTCCGAGGAGGCGCGGTCACCGGTCTCCTTCTGATCGGCCTGGGCCTCTTGGCCATTACAGGGTTCTATGCCATTGCCGAATCAATGGCGGGAAAAGAGAAAGCCATTCACGCGTTGCTGAGCCTTGGATTCGGCGGCAGCTTGATTTCAGTCTTTGCACGGGTCGGCGGTGGGATCTATACGAAGGCGGCGGACGTCGGGGCCGACTTGGTCGGCAAAGTAGAGGCGGGGATTCCGGAAGATGATCCGCGGAATCCGGCCGTGATCGCCGATAACGTGGGTGACAATGTGGGCGACTGTGCGGGCATGGCGGCGGACTTGTTTGAAACCTACGCCGTGACAACGGTGGCCGCTATGGTGTTAGCGTTCACAATGTTCAAGGGAGCGACTGCTCCTATCCTCTATCCCTTAGCCTTAGGAGGCATCACGATCTTTGCCACGATCGTTGGCGTTCTCTATGTCAAGGTCACTCCAGGCGGTGACATCATGCCGGCCCTCTACAAGGGGCTGTTCGTCGCTGGTGGAATTGCTGCCGTTGCGTTTCTCCCATTCACCATCATGATCATGGGTGGAGTCGGCGGTGTCAGTGGATTCAGTTACTATATCGCCGCGCTCCTCGGCTTAGGCGTCACCTTAGCGCTCGTATTCATCACAGACTACTACACGTCAAAAGAGTATGAGCCGGTGAAGTATATCGCGAAGGCGAGTGAGACTGGTCATGCCACGAATATCATCGCCGGTCTGGCGGTGGGCATGCAGGCGACTGCGGCCCCGGTGGTGGTAATCGCGCTGGCCATTCTCATGAGTTTTTGGGTCTGTGGAGGGGCGGATTCAGGCGGACTCTATGGCGTGGCCGTCGCGGCCGTGGCCATGCTCTCGATGGCCGGGATCGTCGTGGCAATCGATGCCTTCGGCCCGATTACAGATAATGCAGGAGGTATTGCTGAGATGTCTCATCTTGGCAAAGAGGTTCGAGACATCACTGATCCTTTGGATGCGGTCGGAAATACGACGAAGGCCGTCACGAAAGGGTATGCGATCGGATCGGCAGGGTTGGCGGCAGTGGTGCTCTTTGCTGAATATGCACGGGAAGTCGCAGCACACAATCCCGCCCTGGCGGCGTTTGACTTATCGAACCCAAAGGTATTGGTCGGTCTCTTTCTCGGCGGCATGCTTCCGTTTATTTTCGGCGCTCTCTGCATGAAGGCCGTCGGTCAGGCCGGTGGCTTGATCGTGGAAGAAGTGCGGAGGCAATTCCGAACGATCCCGGGCATCATGGAGGGTACGGGTAAACCGGAGTACGGGACTTGTGTCGATATTGTGACTCAAGCGGCGATTCAGAAGATGATGATCCCCGGCCTGATTCCGGTGGCATCACCGCTCGTCGTCGGGTTGATCTTCGGCCCACAGGCACTTGGCGGCGTACTGGTGGGGAGCATCGTGACGGGTTTGTTCGTTGCGATCTCCATGACGAGTGGCGGCGGCGCGTGGGACAACGCCAAGAAGTTCATCGAGGAACAGGGCTTGAAGGGGAGTGAGACGCATAAAGCGGCGGTCACCGGCGATACGGTCGGAGATCCGTACAAGGATACGGCAGGCCCAGCCGTCAACCCGATGATCAAAGTGATCAACATCGTCGCCCTTCTTATTGTGTCGCTGATCGTCTGATAGACGGTTCACTATGTCGAATAGCCGCGCCGTTTCCCACCCGGGAAACGGCGCTTGTCATTTATGGCCTTGGCTTGACGGGTTTCCTTGCCATGGAGTATGGTGAATTCATCAGCTCAAGTTGCTGACTGACCGCGAGAGTTTCCCCAGATGTATGGGAGGTGCTCGAATGGAAAAGCAGGAACGTAAGCAGGAGCCGCGACGCGAACCGCAGGGGAAAGAAGAGGTCAAGGCCAATCCCAAGGTCGTCGAGGCGGGAAAGAAAATCAAGGAAGATATCGACAAGCTGGTCGATGAAATCGACGATGTGCTTGAAAAGAACGCCGAGGAGTTTGTAAAGAATTACGTTCAAAAAGGAGGGGAATAGCGCCGTTTCCGATTCTCCGCTCCCACGCGATTCAGTCTACGCCGTCTTCCCACCCGTCGGTTTGACAAAGAAGAAGCGAGTTATTACAGTCTGCCTCGCATCCTCGGTGATGCATCATCTATACGTAGACAGGGCCCAGGCTCTCAAGGAGGCGAGAATGCAATCCAAGCTCTGGGTCATTCGTCAAGTCGATCCCATCCAACGCGGTCTGTTGTCACGGGCTTTATCGATCTCGTCGGCGACGGCTGCTCTTTTGCTCAACCGTGGCGTGACCAGTGTAGACCAGGCGACCGCCTGGATGTCTCCCATCCAAACCCATGATCCCTTCCTGATTCCTGATATGGAACGATCAGTTGACCGTTTACATCAGGCGATGCAACGCCATGAGCAGGTCTGTTTTTATGGCGATTACGACGTCGACGGGATGTCCGCGACCAGTATCTACTTGTCATTCTTCCGCACACTGGGTGCACAGGTCAGGGCGTATGTTCCCCATCGCCTCCGCGAGGGGTACGGGCTCAATGAGTCTGCTGTTCGGACCTTGGCTAAGGAAGGAGTGACTCTATTGGTCACATCCGACTGTGGCACTACGTCGCACCATGAAATCTGTCTTGCCAATCAACTTGGCCTCGATGTGATTGTCACAGACCACCATCAAACCGACATGGAAATGCCGACGGCGTTGGCCGTCATGAATCCGCATCGGCAAGACGCGCAGTACCCCTTTCAAGGGCTCTGTTCCGGTGGTCTTGCCTATAAAGTCGCGCAGGCCTATGAAGCAAAATACGGATCCGGCTCAGTGCCTCTGGAGTCGCTCTTAGATCTTGTCGCGCTGGCTACGATTGCCGACGTCGTTCCGTTGCATGATGAAAATCGCTTCTTTGTTCGAGAAGGTCTCGCTCAGATCTCACGTGGTGCACGCTGTGGCATACGAGCCTTGAAACACGTTGCCGCCATCAGTCGCGAATGTACGGCGGAAACCATCGCGTTTAAACTTGGGCCTCGGCTCAACGCGGCAGGCAGGCTCGACGAGGCCATCAAGGGCGTCAAGTTACTCACGACCGAATCTGAACGGGAAGCCAATACGTTGGCTGAAGATCTTGACCGATTGAATCAATGTCGCCGTGAACTTGAGGGTGCGATCCTAGAAGAAGCGCTTGCTCAGGCAGAGTCTCAGCAATTGTCCGGCGGGATTGTCTTGTATGCACGAGGGTGGCACCTCGGGGTTGTTGGAATCGTAGCCGCCCGCATTATGGAACGGTTCCATCGTCCGACTGTGGTGGTCGCCGTAAATGATAACGGCATCGGAAAAGGATCGGCTCGAACAGTGCCGGGATTCGATTTGTATCAGGCCTTGGCTGGTTGTCGGGATTTGCTCGTGGCGTTTGGCGGGCATCCCAGTGCCGCCGGTATCACCATCCAAGAAGCGAATTTACCGGCATTTGCCGATCGGTTTTCCGCGATTGCCGAGACGTGGGCTAGGGATACTCAGAGCACTCCGGTACTCCACGTGGATTCAGAAGTTCGGCTGAACGAAATTACGTTGACTCTGCTTCGCGAAATCGGAACACTCCATCCGTTCGGTGCAGGAAATCCTGAACCGACCTTTGTGGTGAGAGACCTGAACGTTCTCAATGCTCGAGTGGTCGGTGAAAAGCATCTGAAGATGACGGTCCGACAGGGTGGGTCCATGCCGTTTGATAGTATCGGGTTTGGGATGAAGTCGTTGGAGGATCGCGGGTTGTCCCCCCACACGCCTATCGATGTGGCCTGCACACCGGAGCTGAATCGTTGGAACGGCTATGACCGGATTCAGTTGCGCATCCGAGACATCCGTGCGGCAGGGTGCGAGTAAGGAATGATGTACGAAACGGTGACGGATATCGATCAATTGCTGAATCGTCTGCAGGCCTACCAGCCTGAGGCAGACCTGGGTATGGTGCGAAAAGCCTACGAGTTTTCAGCGAGGGCTCATGAAGGACAAACACGCCGATCCGGGGAACCCTACGTGAAGCATCCAGTGGCAGTGGCCGGTGTGCTGACGTCTCTCAAGACCGACGTCACGGCGATTGTGGCCGGACTGCTTCACGATACGCTCGAAGATACGGTTGCGACGGCCGACGAGCTTCAGAAGGAATTCGGCAAGGAGGTCGTCCATCTTGTCGACGGTGTGACCAAGATCGGGAAAATCACGTTTCGTAGCTCGGAAGAACGACAAGCTGAAAATTTCAGAAAAATGGTGTTGTCGATGGCCGATGACATCCGGGTTGTCATCATCAAGTTGGCCGATCGGCTTCACAACATGCGCACCCTGGAGCATTTAAAAGAAAGTAAACGGTACGAAATTGCGAAAGAGACACTGGAGATCTATGCACCCCTGGCGAATCGCATTGGGATCGGTTGGGTGAAGAACGAATTGGAAGATTTGTGTTTGAAGCATCTCAATCCAGACGCCTACGAGATCTTACGGGTGCGGGTGGCGAAGCGTGATGAGGATCGCCAACAGTACATTCAAGAGGTGCGAGCGCTTGTCGAAAAAGCCTTGGCCGAGAATGGGTTGGTCGGTGCTGTGAATGGGAGACCAAAACATCTATACGGCATCTATCAAAAAATGAAGAAACAATCGATCTCCTTCGAAGAAGTGTACGATCTCACGGCATTGCGGATCATTACCGATACGAAGATGAACTGCTATGCTCTGCTCGGTGTCATCCATTCGCTGTGGCGCCCTCTCCCGGGACGGTTCAAGGACTACATCGCCATCCCGAAATCCAATCTCTACCAATCGCTGCACACGACCGTCGTCGGGCCGAAAGGAGAGCACGTGGAGTTTCAGATTCGTACGGAGGAGATGCATCGTGTGGCCGAATACGGCATTGCGGCCCATTGGAAATATAAAGAACAGGGGCGTGTGCAGGATAAAGACAGCAAGGCGTTCGGGTGGCTGCGGCAATTTATCGAATGGCAACAAGACCTTCCGGACAACCGTCAATTCATGGATTCGGTGAAGCTCGAGCTCTTCCATGACGTCGTCTACGTCTTTACGCCGAAAGGGATCGTGAAAGAACTGCCGAAGGGGGCGACACCGGTTGATTTTGCATATGCCATTCACACGGAAGTCGGTGACCACTGTGTAGGGGCGAAGGTCAATGGGAAGATCGTTCCTCTGAAGCACGAGGTGTCCAGCGGCGATACCATAGAAATCCTGACATCACCGAACCAGACTCCGCACAAAGATTGGTTGAAGTTCGTTCGAACATCACGGGCGAAAACTAAGATCAAGCACTGGATTAAGTCGGAGGAACAGAAGCGAAGCCTTGAAATCGGTCGACGTCTCCTCGAAGGGGAGCTCCGTCGCCATGGGTTGGCTCCTTCGCAGGTCTCAAAGTCTGATGCGCTTCTCGAACTCGCCAAGCAGGAAGGCTACGCGACGGTTGATGAACTTGCGGCAGCCGTGGGATTTGGCCACATTGCCACGGCTCAGATCGTCGGGCGGTTGATCGCTCCGACAGTAGAGAAACGTACGACCCCTCTCGAGTCCGGACCTGTTCCAAAAGTAGCCAGTGGGAGAGGGACTGAGGCGAGCGTCCTAGTCAAAGGAGGACGTGATCTCCTGATGCAACTCTCACGCTGCTGTAACCCCGTCCCTGGAGACAAGATCTTGGGATACATCACGCGTGGCAGAGGGCTCACCATCCATTCGGTCGACTGTCCCAACTTAGGCGCGTTGGACTATGATCGGGATCGTCTGGTCGAAGTCGAATGGGACACAGCCACACCGGGTCAACATGCGGTCAACATCTCCGTCATTGCTGAAGATAGGACCGGCGTGTTGGCGAATGTTTCTTCGGCGATTGCCGGATCTGACGCGAATATCAGCCGTGCTGAAATTACGACGAGAGAAGATCGTAAGGCCGAATTGCATTTCGTGGTGGAGATTTCCGATACGAATCACCTCAATCGAGTGCTGAAGGCCATCGAACGTGTGGTCGGAGTGATTACGGCACGGCGGTTGAGGGCATGGCGGGCGAAAGCTTGAAGAAGTTTTTGAAGCAGCGGTGTCAGGGTTGGCCGAATTGAAGCTTCGTGCCTTTCTCGATCTTGTACCCATCGACGGTCCCACCCGCAATTTCAAGGACATACACGGCGTCGGCGCTGTTTGGACGATATTGAGGACACGAGTCGTCGCTCTTTGTACAGATGGGGACGTTTCGTTCGATATGTGTGACTCGTTTCTTCTCGTCCAGCCAGATGAGGTCGAGTGCAATCTTGGTGTTTTTCATCCAGAAGGTCCAGGCCTCGGGTTCGCTGAAAAAAAACAACATGCCGTGGTCTTTCTTGAGGGATTCCCGGTACATGAGGCCATGCGATCGTTTTCGTGGGGTGTCGGCAATTTCAGCACGGATGGTGATACCCGAAGGGGTGCGGATTGAGATCAGCTCTGGATCAGGCGCCCCATGGACCGGCATCTGACCGAGGAGCATTCCAACCATGACCATGGAGAAAAATACGCTCAACCGTAACGGTTTGCGAAACATGAAGGCATCGTAATGATCGGGTTGCCTACAGTCAAGGTTGTGTTTTTTGAGCCCCTGCGATTGGTCTGATTATGGGCCAAGGAATGTTGCAATCATGTCAGACCCTGTGCGATCCTCCATTCTAGTTAAAGAAGAGGATCGCATGCAGGAAAAACGACGCGTGCTCTATAAAAAAGGTGTGTTCGTGTGCCCGGGATGTCGTCAATCCTATGTACAGGAAAAGTGGATCGAAGAATGGCGGATTCGCTGCCATCGCTGTACCTACCGTGGGACGTTGACGGAAGTGTCGGTCGAAGAACATATGGAGGAAGAGACATTTCGACGCTAGCGACTTCTCTCCCCATGTTCGGCGAATCCTAACGTCGTGCTACCGCACCTTGTGCAGAACCAGCCTCTCTATCGATTGCGGCGTCTTCTGGCCGTCGCGCTCACGTGCATCAGTCTGACTTCTGGTTGTGTGGCATTGTCACGGGCCGGTGATGCTTCGCCGTCGATCAAGATCCTCGTCACCTACCATTCTCTCTCAGGACACACCGAGCGCATGGCAGAGGCCGTGGTGGCTGGAGCACAGTCGGTCGCCGGTACACAGGTCGTTCTTAAGCGTGTCGGCCACGTGACGGCGGACGATCTGTTTTCGGCCGACGCCGTGATCGTCGGCTCTCCGGTGTATTGGTCAAACATGTCGGGTGAGGTGAAGACGTTCTTCGATAACTGGCAGTTCAAGTTCGGCGTCTTTCCCGAGTTCAAGATGAAAAACAAGGTTGGAGCAGCTTTTGCCACAGGGGGGCAAGTCTCCAGCGGTAAAGAAGTCACGATGTTGACGATTCTCGCCGCAATGCTGGGCAATCAGATGATCGTCGTGAGCGAAGGTGGGGCGTTTGGAGCGTCTGCGACTACCGAGGGCGACAGTCCAGGGATTGATGATCGAGAACTGGCTGATGCTCAGGCCTTAGGCCGACGGGTGGCCGAGGTGACGAAACTCATTCGGCCAGGGTCCTCACAATGAGGATGTGGATGAGGACATGATCAACTGACGATTGAATGTTTCGGTGCGAATGGGAAAGGAAAGGCGTGGAAAGTTTCTATCGTTCCACGGGACTGGTCGAAGCCCCTTGGACCGCAAGCTCTACCAATTCATGGATATTTTTGGTGCAACGACCGCAGTTGCCGTTCTGCTTGAGGCCAAACTTTGACCTGAGCTGACAAGGCATCACGAACCCCGCCCGCCCCGCTTCACGGACATCTGATTCTGTAATTCCCCTGCACAAACAAACGTACATTTAGGTTGCCGTTTCTTAATTCAACGATTATGAGAAGCATTCTCAGTATGCCATGAGCTTGGGGTTCTGTCAAGTCACCTACATGACCCCGCAAACCGGCTGAAGAGAACCGATTACTGTCCCCAATTCAGTCGGCGCAGGGTTCTTCCTCTTCGTTTAGGTATGGCATACTGTGAAAATCTCATTCGCCCGTAACTGCACTCGCATCGATCATGGCGACATGCACCATCGCGTTTCATAAGCCCTACGGCGTGCTGCCATGTTTTACCGATCCGGAAGGGAGGTCGACGCTCGCGGACTACATCGCGGTGCCCGATGTCTATGCGGCGGGGCGTCTCGATCAGGACAGCGAAGGGCTGATGATTCTGACGGCGGATGGCGCGCTGGCCCATCGAATTACCGATCCGACGCACAAATTGTCGAAGGTCTATTTGGCGCAAGTCGAACGTATTCCCGATGATCGCGCATTGAAACGCCTGCGCGATGGAGTGCTACTCGCTGGGAAACGAACGAGACCGGCGGAGGTGAGGCTGTTGGCCGAGGAACCGACACTGCCAGAACGGCCCGTGCCCATCAGGTTTCGGAAAAACGTTCCAACGGCCTGGCTGGAAATCACGATCCATGAAGGAATGAATCGTCAGGTTCGTCGCATGACCGCAGCGGTGGGGCATCCGACCTTGCGGCTGGTGCGCACTGCTATTGGGCCGGTGCGACTGGGCGATCTCAAGCCTGGTAGATGGCGGGCTCTAAAGAAGAATGAAATCGAGGCCATCTGCAGAACGAATGATCAATCGGTGAGGTTATGACGTATCACACGTAACCTTGTCAGGCCAATATTCCACTCACAAACCGCGCAGCAATTAGGAATTTCTCGCGCCGGACTATTGAAGAAAATGAAGCGACTGAAGTTGCGCTAGTCCCGGTCAGTCATACATTCCCTTGTCAGTTGCCTACATGGTTCCTTCCAGCTGCTCCACCATCTCTCGGATCGCATCGAAGCCCGATTGCCAGAAGCCCTCCGACGTCATATCGACGCCTACCTTGCTCAGAATGTCGTGAGGGGATTGAGACCCTCCTGCGGACAAGAGTTCTAGATACTTCGGCACGAACGATTCGCCTTGTTCCTTGTACATGCGGTAGAGGGCCAATACCAGCAGGTTTCCGAAACTATAGGCATAGCAGTAGAACGGACTGGCGAAGAGATGAGGAATCGACAACCACTCCCATTGAAACTCATCCGGCACCTTCACGCTCTTGCCGAACTGCTGCCGGAGTTCAGTGAGATAGGTTTGCGCCAGCTGATCGCCGGTTGCGCCGTCCGCGATCATCTGATGGGCCAGATTTTCAAACCGGACAAAATAGGCCTGCCGGAGTATCGTGGCGTAGATATCGTCCAATTGGCTCAACAACAGTCCCTGTCGGACCGTCTTCTTCGGCTCCTGGGACATCAAGGCATCGGAAAGAATGCGTTCGCCAAACACGGACGCCGTTTCAGCCAAGGGGAGGGTCGCGTGGAAGGTGAAGATCGAATGGTCTTTCGCCATCATTCCATGGACGGCATGCCCCAGTTCATGCGCCATCGTGGCCACGTCTCGAGCTTCGCCCGTGAAGTTCAACATGACGTAGGGGGTTAAGCCCGGCGCGACGCTATAACAATAGGCTCCGCCGAGTTTCCCAGGGCGCGTCGGCGCATCAATATGCCTTGCTCGAAAGACCTCTTCAGCCAGATCGGCCAATTGAGGTGAGAAACCTCTATAGGCTTCGAGCACCATCGCAACCGCGTCGTCGTATCGATAGGTCTTCGTTTCGGTCCTGTGAGGCGCATAGATATGATACCGGCTCATCGACGTGATCCTGCAGACTTTGGCTTTCAGTTTGAAGTAGGTTTGAAAGATATCGGCATTCTTGGCACAGGTCGCGAGGAGGATGTCAACGGCCTGGTTCGGGACATCGTTGCCGAGGTTCCGGGTGGCAATAGGAGAGCTAAAGGCTCGGAGTTCCACGTTCTCCGATTTCCAATCGGTGACGAGCGTTCGGTACATTTCTCCAATCAGATCGCGCTGGGCTGAGAACACGCGATAGAGTTCTTGATAGGCGGCCTGGCGAATAGACGCCTGAGAGCTTCGCACGTAGGTCATGAGTTGCTCACGATTCATCGTGCGTTTCTTCCCGTCGACGGTCAGGGTGAAGGTCAGTCCGTTGGTTACCACGTCGTAGAGCGTATTGACTGCGCTGCGTCCGGTGACATTCTTGACGTTGATGATTTTCTCCTCGGCTTCCGAGAGCGTATGGGATTTGTAACGTCTGATGGTTTCTAAGTGATACCGGAGATCGCCCGCATCAGCCATCAATCGTTCGGCGTTGAACGAATCGACGCCTTGCCACCAGAGATCGAAGAAGAGCAGGCGATTGTTCATTGCCGTGAGGCGCTCCTCGACTCGGGATTTGAGCGAGCGGGACTTTGCATCCTTCGTATTCTCCGAGAACCAGAGATAGGCAAACGCTCCCAGTCGGTTTGAGATCTCGGCAATTGATTCGGTCAGTCTGAGGATAGCCAAGAAATCTTGACCGGACATGGTCGCCTGCAATTGAGGGCGCGCCGATTCTACTTGCCCCACAAGTTTCCCCAGGTCAACCAAGCCTCGTTCCACATCGATCGGTGACTTCTTCACAAGATCACTGAGGTCCCATCGGTTGTCCGCGATGCGAGTAGAAGTCCTGCGACGAGGTTGGCGTTGAGCGGCCATGAACAATCTCCTTTAGGTTGATTTCATGTCTACGGGAACGTGATTTTATCATCAGCCGATGGCGCCGGTGGAGAAAATTGTCAGGTCATGAAAGGAGCTCGATTGCATTGACTATCAATCAGTTGGATGTAAAGATGGCTTCAAGTGAGCTTCAACAATATGAACGATCACGAACTGCAGCGGGTTGTCCAATATGTGACGGCCAGTACGTCCTATGCACGAGAGACCGTGTGCGACATTCTCCAAACAGGGTTTACCGAACTGTCGTCGCTCGCGACCCATTCCACTCAATCGTTCGAGAGGGATGCCCTGCTCGAATATGTGTCACAGTGGACCATCAAACGCACGAGGCAACCGGAGCCCTTAGTGCGTGAAGTGCTGGCCTGTGCTGGGCGATGGCTGGATGAACTATCTGAAGAGGTTGCCCAGCGTCGGTCAGAGTCCCCAGGCTCGTCAGCGGATGACGACGAGAACTCGGCACCTGTATGAGAGATGGCGAGATTCCGACCACGAAAGACGTTCAGGCCGGCGATGCCGCTTCGAGGCGAGCATTTGGGCCCAGTGCCCGCGTGGAAGCGAGAGGAGCAAGGCCTTTCCCGCCACCTCCATGACCGGTGGTCGACGCTTCATCGTCACTGCGCCGACTCATCGAGCCATCTTCGCCTCAATCGACTCGTCAGGCGCCTCACGCACTATGATTATGGAGTGAGAGAATCCGCGCTCGCTGAGCTGGCATTGGCTACCCAGTTGATTCGCATCGGGGTCCACGTCACGTTCTTGCCTGAATCCCAAGCTCGAACGGCCGATCTCGAATGCCGTGTTGGACCTGAGCGGTTCTTCGTGGAAATCACCTCCATGGTGGGCTCAGCCGAGCGGCAACGATTGCCACTTCGCGGGCTCGATCTTGATGAGGTCGTTGGGGAGGAAGAAGATCGCGGCGTGATCCTGACCCACCGGATTCTGGCGCGGATCCGACAGAAGGCCAAGCAATTGGCCGACTATGGGGATCCGGTGGTGCTCAGCATCTCCATCCCACGAGCCGACCTCCAGGGCGACAGGCCCTCCCGGCCTGAACCCATTTGGGTGGACCTGAAGGCCCTTGCCGGGTTGGTGACGGTCTTACTGACTAAGCTCTCGACGCTGAGTGCTGTGATGATTTCGCTCTGGGATGTGGAACCCATCCCCTCACGATCGGCGGTGAAGCTGGCCAACGTCGAGCTGATTGAACGGACCAAGAATCAGCGTATTCAGCCGCGTGTGCGTATGCTGATTCAAAACCCCAATGCCGAAGCCCCACTTTCAGAAACCCATAATGCTTCGATCACGCAAATGCTCTAGGTTCTTTATCGGGTGGTGTCACCGTGTTCCTTTTCGGGCATTGTAAATTCGGCCTCCGGTTTGCTGGTAATGCCGAAAGACCGCGATGGCTTCGGATCGACAAACATCCTGAACCACGGAAATCCCTCGACGTTCCAGCACCGCAACCCAGTTCTTGGGTTTCGGAGCTTCATCGAACCCGATCGCCAATGCATCGTTCCCTCGCGCGCTGCAAACGACTTTGCGAATGCCGGACCAAATAATCGCGCCGTAACACATTGCGCAAGGTTCACAGCTCGTGACCAGTTCGAGCTTCGGGATGCCAGTTGCTCCAAGATCGGAGTGCTTCAGGCTTTGATGTGCGTTGGCCAGAGCCACCATTTCGGCGTGAGCCAGTGAACAGCTAGTGGGCTCGACGACGTTTACCCCGACGGCGATGAGCCGTCCCGTATTAGCTTCGAACACTGCCGCGCCGAAAGGTCCACCAGTCTTCGCTGTCACGTTGGTCAACGCGAGTCGGATGACGAATCGCATGCGATCACTAGCCGATATAATGTGTTTTTGCCGGCGGCGCGCAGCACGGATGATCCAAGATGGAAGTCGAAATGGAGAAGCGAGCGAGAGGACAGATTTCACGATGGTAGCGAGCTCTTCAGCGCCTCGAGGTTCTTCGTCACCATGGCGTCGCCATTCTTGGTTGAGACCTCGATACCAGTGGCGCACACGGTTCGACATTCGTCGATGCGCCCAAGTTTTTGAAGCGATTGGGCGAGTCCATAGTAAGCAGCGGAATAGGTCGGCTTGACTGTGACGCACTGCCGCAGCGCCTTCGCGGCCTCTTCAAAGTTTCCGTCGTCCATATAGGCTTTCCCCAAGCCGAACCAGGCGACATCGTCATTCGGGTCCATCGTGAGAACTTTTTTGAGCGGTTCTATTCTAGGGTTTGCCATGATCCCCCTCCCTTGTACGGACGATAACAGTGCCGTTGGTCCGTTGTCTATGAACTTTCTTGCGTGCTAATCTGACTGAGTCTTACGTGTGTGACGGTGCAATTATGGGGAAGACGGGTCTCGTCTATCATCCCACCTATCTTGAGCATGATATGGGAGCCGGCCATCCGGAGTCTCCTAATCGGTTGCGTGCGATCATGCAACGCTTGGAGGAGGGCCGAACTGCTGCTCGACTGGTGAGGATCGAGCCACGACCAGCTGAGGATGAGTGGATCACGCAAGTCCATACTCCCGGCTATGTTGCGTCGCTTAAGCGAGCGGCTCCTGCTACGGGGCGTGTCTCGCTCGACCCGGACACGTCCATGTCGTCCGGCTCGCTGTCAGCCGCGTACTTGGCGGCAGGCGGGACATTGGCAGCGGTCGATGCGATCATGAGTCATCAGGTGGACCACGTCTTTTGTGCCGTTCGCCCCCCAGGTCACCATGCAGAATCCGGCCGGGCGATGGGCTTCTGTCTCCTCAATAATGTGGCGATAGCCGCACGCTACATCCAGAAAAAGTACAGGCTCACACGAGTGCTGATCGTCGATTGGGACGTTCACCACGGGAATGGCACACAGCATAGCTTTGAGAACGATCCCTCAGTTCTCTTCTTTAGCACCCATCAGTATCCTCATTACCCAGGGACGGGTCGTGGAACCGAGCGAGGCAAGGGAGCAGGTGCGGGTTTTACGATCAATGTACCGATGGAGGCAGGCGAAGGAGACGATGAATACCGTGCCGTGTTTCAGAAAGTGCTCGTCGAGGCAGCGGATGACTTCAAGCCCGAGTTTGTCATCATATCGGCGGGGTTCGATGCGCATACAGACGATCCTCTGGCCAGTATGGGATTGACGGAAGCGGGCTATGCAGACCTCACCGAGATCGTAGCTGGGATTGCCAAACGTCATGCGACTGGCCGTGTGCTCTCCTCACTCGAAGGGGGGTACAACCTGACGGCGCTCGCTGCCTCAGTGGAGGCTCACGTCAAGGCGTTGTTGAACGCATGACCCGCGGAGTCAAGATCCTGCTTGGCCTCGGCGCAGTCGTTGGGGCCGTCTATCTGTATTACACCGAGATCAAACCGGTCGTGATTTTCGGATTACGCTCGGATTATGCGCATGCCATTCCGTTCCAGGAAGTCCCTCCGGGACTGGCCAGCCTCAAGGCTGAGGCCTGTGGCCAATGTCACCGCGAAATTTACGAAGAATGGAAGACGAGCATCCATGCCCATGCCTACGAAGATCCGTTTTTCCAAGCCTACTGGAAGAAGGACAACAACATATGGGTCTGCCTCAATTGTCATACCCCCCTTGAGAACCAGCAGCCCACACTGATACGAGAGATCCCACGGGGGCGAGTCGAACAAGCGATTCAAGAACCCAACCCCCGATACGATCCTGAGTATCAAAAGGAATCAGTAACCTGTGCAGTCTGTCACGTGCGCGACGGCATGATTTATGGGCCCTTCGAAGACTCGGTGGCTCCGCACCCGACGAAATACGACCCAAATTTTAGAACGGCGCAGCCCTGTTACCGCTGTCACAATGTCGTGTCCGGACCGGCACAGTTTTACAACGTCGGGCCCTGCGGTACCTATGCCGAGTATGAAGGCAAATTCTTCATGCAAGAACGTGGCTTCATCTGTCAGAGTTGCCACATGCCCGAGATCGATCGGCCGGTGGCTTTAGGTGGGCCGGTGCGCAGAGGGCGCCAGCATCTCTGGCGCGGCGGGCATGATCCGGATATGGTGAAACGGGCGGTGGCGGTGCAGGTCAAAGCCGACAAGGATTCCCCAAAGCCAGGCGACCGAATCAGTGTGACACTCACCCTCGTCAACGCCGGAGCCGGGCACAAGATTCCGACGGGAGACCCCGACCGATTCTTTACCGTGGAGTTCTCGGTGGAGGATCAACAGGGAAACGTATTGGAGCAGCAGAGCTCGACGATGGGACGTTGGATTCTGTGGCAGCCGGCAATTGTAGAGTTGTATGATAACAGATTGTTGCCGTTGGCCAGCCGAGAATATCAGTTTACGTATCGGTTGCCGGAAAGCACGGACGGACTCCGCCTCAGAGCACGAGTACGCTACCACATTTTGACGGACGCGCAGCACGAGATGCTGCAAACGAAGTACGGGTTGACCGGGGATGACCCCTATCGCTTCGTGGTCTATGAACGCGAGGTCCCGTTGTCCGGCGATGTGAACTTTGCATGGGCGAAGGAGCCGGATGCGTTGCCAAGTCTCGGTGCATCCCACGAGACGAACAGATGCCAACAGCGTGGATGACAGGTGATGATCGAATGTGCGGAGACGTGAGAGGAACGACAACGTGACCCATCCGTTATTGATCGATACCGAGTCGCTTCAGCAGCAGTTAGGACGGCTGGATCTCGTCCTCATCGATGTGCGTGGCAAAGCCGCCTACGAATTCGGCGGCCATATTCCCGGTGCCGTCCATTCAACGTGGCATGACTACAGCGATCCGAATGCCGTCCCGAAGGGGCTCCTGAACCCCGATCTGAGTCAGATTGAGCGAATTCTCAGTGGTCTCGGTATCAACAACGACAGCGAGGTCGTCATCTACTCCAACCCGTTCGACAACTGGGGTGATGAAGGGAGAATGTTTTGGATGTTGGAATACCTCGGCCACACGCGTCTCCGGATTTTAGATGGGGGGTGGGTGAAGTGGACGGCTGAGAAGCGGCCCTTCGAACACGGCCCTGTTTCTCCCTCGATGGGTACCTTCAAGGCTCATCCGGTGCAGGCGTTGCTTGCGCTGAAAGAGGACATCAAGGCGATCATCAGATCGCCGCATCCCGAGACGGCCATTCTGGACGCGCGCAGCGTCGAAGAATTTCTCGGGAAAGAAGTGTCCGGCATTCCGCGACCCGGGCATATTCCCACTGCCATCCATGTGGCGTGGAACGGATTCTTGAATAAGGATGCAACTGTCAAGGACCCGGCTGTCATCAAGGAAATGTTGGAGGCAAAAGGCATTCGAAGCGGGCAGGACATCGTTTGCTACTGTACCGGCGGTGTTCGATCGGCCTGGCTCTATTTCATTCTCCGCCTGATTGGATATCCGAAGCTCAGCAATTACCCGGGGTCGTGGTGGGAGTGGAGTCGGGATTTTGCGGCTCCGGTCGAAAAAGATTTGCACGCGCTCCAAAAAATTCTTGGATTTGATCCATCCACCAAACATTCTTGACAGCGCTGAGGAGCGCTGTGTAAGGTGAATCCACGATACTCAGTCGACGCAAACTGCGAATTCTCAACCATCAAGGAGGCAACCATGATGAGCAGAATCCTTCGTAGTGCGATGTTGGTATTCGGTCTGAGCGCGTTGGTCGGCCTACCGGTGCTGAGCGGGGTGGCGCTAGCCGGACATATCAGTGATGCGGTTAAGCATGCAAAGGCCGCCGTGTCGCACGGCAAGGAAGGACACGCGGATGTCTGTGTTGAACATGCAGATGCAGCGCTCAAGAGTGCGATGGGTGCGAAAGTGAAGAGCCCGCATTTGGATGAAGGTATCAAGCACCTAACGGAAGCCGTGAAACACGGAAAGGCTGGGCATGCAGACGCCTGCACCGAACATGCCGATGCGGGGGCCACGCACCTGGTTGAAGTGAAAGAGAAGTAGTCGACGAGAAGCAGCCACGGCTACGACAAGGTGCCTTTGTTGAAGCGGGCAGGGACATCGTCCCTGCCCGCTTCTCATATGGAGCGGAGTGCACAGTGAGAGTTGGGTTTTACCAGTTCGATCCACAGTTTGGTGAAGTGACCGCAAACCTTGACGCGGTCACGGCCAAGCTGGAAGCGGTGGATGCCGACCTCATTGTGCTCCCAGAATTGTTCGCATCAGGCTATCAATTCGTTTCCCAGGAAGAGGCTCAGCGGTTGGCCGAGCCGATCCCCGATGGCGTGACTGTTCGTCGACTGAGTGAGCTCGCGAAACGGCGAAAAATGCATCTCGTGGCAGGACTTCCGGAACGATCCGAGGCGCGCTGTTACAATTCCGCTGTGGTCGTAGGGCCATCCGGTTTTCTTGGCTGTTATCGAAAGACCCATCTCTTCTACGAAGAGACGCAGTTTTTCAGCCCTGGAGACTCGGGTTTTCACGTCTGGGATATCGGGCCGGCGAAGATCGGCGTGATGATCTGCTTCGATTGGTACTATCCTGAGGCTGCGAGGACCTTAGCCTTGCAGGGTGCGGACATTCTGTGCCATCCCTCCAACCTGGTGTTGCCGAATTGCCCGGATTCCATGCCGGTACGGTGCCTTGAAAATCGGGTCTTCGCCGTAACCTGTAATCGTATCGGGGGCGAGGCCCGCGGCGGAAAAGAGCGGTTGACCTACATCGGCCAAAGTGAAGTCGTCACTCCCAAGGGGGTGATCAGACACCGAGCGTCCCGTGATGGAGAAGAGCTGGCAATCATCGATATCGATCCTATCGAGGCTCGCGACAAAGCCCTGAATCGCTACAACGATTTGTTCGGCGATCGCCGCACGTCGCTGTACAAACTGTAGTTCCTCATGTCACACCCCTGCCAAGATGAGTACTGTGCTTGCGCAAGCGACCTGAGCACGGTAGGATTTATTTGATGAGCACTGAACTCCGCAAAGGCATTTTTCTCATCGCGGCGCCGAGTCTCCGCGACCCCAACTTCCGGCAGACCGTCGTATTGCTCTGTGAGCATGGACCGGAGGGAGCGCTCGGTGTCATTGTGAACCGTCCCACGGCCATGTCGATTTCTGAGGCCCTCCCGCAGGTGCCGGTGATTGAGGGGGCCGGGCATGTCCTCTATGCGGGGGGGCCAGTGCAGACGAATCAGGTCATGCTGCTATATCGGGGAGACACGTTTCCGGACAATGCGCACCACGTGTTCGATGGAGTATGTCTTGGGGGTGACGTCGGCATGGTCGAGCGGATTCTGACCGGGACTGGAACCAAAGAATTCTTCCGTGCCTACCTCGGGTATTCGGGCTGGGGGTCGGGTCAGCTCGAGAATGAGATGAAAACCGGCTCGTGGATTACCTTACCCGCCGATCCTCAAGTGGTGTTTGAGAAAGATCCAACGCGTGTTTGGGGAGATATTCTTCTCACGCTTGGTGAGGCCTATCGTCCGTATGCCGAGATGCCGTTCGATCCATCCTGCAACTAACACCTTTCTGGCTGTTTCTTCAGAATCTCGCACGCCATTGTTGAAGCTGGTCGCAATGGGTGTTAGGGTCATGGCTTGATCCTGGGAGGCGCAGAAACTACGTGAATCAATCGAAGACTCCGCAATCGAGGGCTGAAACATTTCTGAGAAAATTGCATGAACGCCCGCATCAGCCGATCGGGCAATGGTTGCGTGCGCCGGCTCATGTGCATTTCAAAGCGTTTCGCATGTCCGATCCTCCGACACAGCGTCCAGCCAGTCGGGCAGAATTCCAGTCGCTCCTTGAGACGCTCGATGTGGCGGCAGAGTCCACCGTGTTGAAGGAAACATTTGGATACGGCGTTAAGGAATCAGCGGGGGGCGATCGACTGATCCTTGTGTGGCAGGCTCACACGGAATACTACAACTATCAGATCTGGCACCTTCCGGCCAAACCGGAGGTCTCATTCGGTCCGCTGACCTTTCCAACGTACAAATTCATGATCTCGCCGCTCGGAAATGTAGTCTGCCGACTCGATATTCTGCTCACGGAGGAGGCATTGCCGACAGGCGAGCAAATGCCGCTTCTATTTCCCGGGCCGGTACTCTACGGTAGCCGGATCTTCGACGACTCGACCAACGTGGTCACCAGCTTTACTCCGGACGAGTTGGGGCGTGAACGCTATTGGGTGAGTCTCAAGCCGAAGGCCCAGACCTCGCGGTTGAAGGATATTGTGGATGCCATTGTGCGGATTGAGACCTACTACCATTTGCTGTTGATGCAGAAACCGCTGTTCTCTGCCGCCATAGATCATGTCTATAAATTCGAGAAGGTGCATCTGGAGCAACGAGAAATCATCACCTCTCATATCGGGCACGCGAACTCGGAGACGTTGCAGCGGTGGCTGAACAGTCTG
Source organism: Nitrospira sp. (assembly GCA_965223625.1). Classification (GTDB taxonomy): domain Bacteria; phylum Nitrospirota; class Nitrospiria; order Nitrospirales; family Nitrospiraceae; genus Nitrospira_D. Next base: position 2,924,774 of record OZ245008.1, on the reverse strand, counting down.
ACCCAGGATCTCTTGAAAACGAATCGCATGGCCGGTCAATTACATTTCGAACTCTCGGCGTCGATCCCGTACGACAAGATCGTGCATGCCACACTGACATCCATCGACGAACAGCGAATGGCATCGTATCGTCCGATCTCGGATTATGTCTTGAGCGGCATTACCGGTGTCGCGGAAGGCTATCAACAACTCTTGCGACGTGTCGACACGCTTCGTGGTGGATTCGAAGGCATCATTGCGATCATTCGCACCCGCATCGACTTGATCCTGGAAGCCCAAAATCTGTCGCTGCTCCAAAGTGTCGATAAGACGACCAAGAGTCAAGTGCTCCTCCAGCACACGGTCGAAGGGTTGTCGGTGATTGTGATTGCGTACTATCTGGCCGGGCTGGCCAGGATATGTCTTCAAGGGACTTTCCGAACTAGGCTGGCTCGGCAATGCGAACCTTGCCTCAGCGATCTTCGTTCCTGTCGCCGTTGGGCTGGCGTTCGCGGTCACGACGGTGAGCAAGAAGTTTCTACATAAGAAACTGGAAAGGGTATCGACAGCGTCAAGAGGCGATCATCCGAGAGAATAGTCCGCCGTATAATCTGATCCATCGTTTCCGCTCTTCTTCCGAACCAGAGTCGCAAGTGTGACTCGGTAATCCATCATCACAGCGTCCACGCTCCCCCGGTAGGGCACTATCTTGGCGAACAATACCGTTTTATTGGCGTGTCCCCCCTATAAATGTTGCTGGATTCGTATATATGAGAGTACTTGGTCGAGGTTCATATATTACCCCAGTCACTCTCGCTACTGATTCCTGCGGACAATTCAGAAAAGGCGAGTGGGTCTTCTTCGTGCGGTATCGGATCAGATACATCGCCTGAATCTGTTTCGATTCATGAGCGCGGGATCTGGACGATACACATTCCCTATATGCTGTCGCACAGCATGACCTATCAGTCTGAAGGTATAGAGCTCTGGGTGATTTTGGCTTTGGATTGATGGTCACGCCTTCACGTGGCATCTGACTTGCGTTGGTGAATGAACCGTTGTGCGCGATGAGAGCTGCACGCGATGTCTACCAGTTCAGATCTGACCAATAAACTTGGTCACACGAATGGAGGAAAGGAGGTGCCGCGGTCCCAAATTTCATCATGTAGTTCGCCAGACAAACCATGGCTCGGCAGCTATCGGTAGTCGAAAATATTCACCGCCATCACAATCAAAAGGAGATTTTCTGATGGAAAAATTTAAGACGATGAAAACGAAGCCAGCGGAATTTGACAACAAAACGCGGAGGATTGAGGAACAGGCTCGTCCGAATGACCCAGAACTGGGGCCATTACAGCTTCTGCCAGGGAAGTGGGCGAACATCGTACCGAGGTCGCAAGGCTCCGGTCTGCCAGGCCGTGGATGGAATATGATTGCCCTGCCTTTTGTAGACCCACGAACGGGTGACGAGAGATTTCGATTCAATTACCGGTTGCTGCTGAACCAGTACAACGAGGTGCTTGAGTTTAAGTTAGTAGACAAGGCCGTGCCGAATCGTGGCATCCGTCTCGCTCCGGGCAATCCCGCTAATACCGATCAGCTTCTCGTGGCATTGGATTATCAACAGAGCATAGAGCAAATCGCCGGAGACGACTTCCCGAAAAGTGGTTTAGCGGTTCCGCCGAGTCCGTCTGGTAAGCTTCCTGTAATTCATCATGAGCCGGGATTGTGGTTGCATATGACGAATGGCATTACGGATGGCTTCAATATCGGGAGGCTCGCGACCATACCGCACGGTGACTCAGTTCTGGCCTTGGGTCGCAGCAGTGAACACTTTGGGGCACAAAGCATTCCTGATATTAGTGGTTTGCCGATTGGGGTTGATCAGGACCTCAATAATCCCTACCTGGAGCCCTACAAACACTTCGGAGAAAAGAAGGAGAAGTTTTTTCAGGGATTGTTTAATCCAGTCAGCCCAAACGATTTGCTAGAAAAAGCGAATTTAGAATTAGAGGAGCAAGGGGTTAAGATTGTGAAGACCACAGTCCTCGATGTTGATTCGACACATCCAACAGGTGGGGTCGTTAACATTCCTTTTATCGTAAGGCAGGCTAATGCCACCGTTATGAAGTCTACATTCTGGATCCAGGAATTGGATCAAAAGGACGAGTACGGGCAGCCCAAACTGCGTTTGCAGTATTCCCAGCTGGTCATGCTGGATTTCTTCCCGCGTATTGATGGACTGCCTCCAGGCTGCTGCCCAGGTCTCATACAATGGCCGCATGTGAGCATCAATACAATGGAGAAGGTCTCCGAACCACCGAAACAAAAGAAGTAGCTTCCGTGTTGAGGCGACGGACAAACGGTTCGTCGCCTCACACGTTGGTAGGTTCTAGCGTGAGTGCTTTTATCAAGAACCGCCCCGTATGGGATGCTTCGACCTTGGCCACCTGTTCTGGTCGGCCTTCGGCAATGATCTGTCCACCGGCGGCGCCGCCTTCTGGGCCGAGGTCGATGATCCAATCGGCGGATTTAATGACATCCAGATTGTGCTCGACGACGACCAGTGTGTTGCCAGCGTTCACAAGTTTGTGGAGGACGGTCAGGAGCTTCTTGATATCCTCAAAATGCAGACCGGTGGTCGGCTCATCCATGACGTAGAGCATGTTCTTGGCGCTGGAGTCCTTCAGCTCTGCGGCGATTTTCAATCGTTGAGCTTCGCCGCCGGAGAGGGTTGTGGCGGATTGGCCGAGCCGTAGATAGCCAAGGCCGATGGACGTCAAGAGATGTAGCCGCTCCTGGAGCTTCGGTGTCCCGCTGAAGAAGGAAAGGGCTTCCTCCACCGTTAGGTTGAGCACCTCCGAGACATTCTTGCCTCGGTAGCGAATCTTCAAGATCTGGGGCTTGAAGCGTTTGCCTTCGCAGATCTCGCAGGGTGCGTAGATGTCTTCAAAAAAATACATCTCCAGTTTTTCGACTCCGCTGCCTTCGCAACGATCACATCGGCCCCCGGCGGCGTTGAACGAAAAGTGGCCGGGAGTGAATCCGTGCCGCTGCGCGTCTCGTTCCGAAGCAAAGAGCCGACGGATCTCATCGAACGCTTTCAGGTAGGTGATAGGATTGGATCGCGGCGTGCGTCCGATCGGCTGCTGGTCGATCAAGCGAACACCCTTGAGGTGCTCGAGGCCTTTGATGGCTTTGAATCGGCCCATGGGGAGAGATTCCACACGAAAGGCGCGGGCTATGGCTCGGTACAAGGTATCCTCAACCAGTGTGCTCTTGCCCGATCCGGAGACACCGGTGACGCAGACCAACATGCCGAGGGGAATGCGGACGAGGAGGTCCTTGAGATTATGTTCGGCAGCACCGGCGAGCACCAGCATCTTGCCGTTGCCGGTGCGCCGCTTGGTCGGCAAAGAAATGGAGTCTTCGCCACGCAGGTATCGAGCTGTGGCCGCCCGACGATCCTGGATGAATTTCTGGGTGGGCGCGGCACAGACGATCTCGCCGCCCTTTTCACCGGACTGGGGGCCCAGTTCAACCAGGTAGTCGGCCGATTCGATCATACGGCGGTCGTGCTCGACGACCACGATCGTATTGCCGGTGTCGGCCAGATCGCGGAGGATGCCGGCTAACAAATCCGTATCTCTCGCGTGAAGACCGATGGTCGGTTCGTCGAGGACATAGAGTGTGCCGACGAGCCGAGAGCCTAGCTGATTGGCCAACGCCACCCGTTGGGCCTCTCCTCCCGACAGGGTCTTCGTTTGTCGACTGAGCGTCAGGTACCCGAGGCCGACGCGTTGGAGAAAGCCCAGTTTTGCCTTGAGCTGCCGGAGAATATCGGCCGCGATCGTCTGCTCGAACTGCTGCAGAGGCAGAACGTCTATCCATCCGGCGAGACGCTCGACCGTTTGCTCCATCGCCTGATGGATATCGTGTCCGGCGATCTTGACGAACAGCGCGTCCGGTTTCAGGCGGCTCCCGTGACAACCGGGGCAATCAAAGGGGGTGCGATAGCGGCTGAGGAAGACGCGGACGTGCAGTTTATAGCGCTTGCCTTCAAGGTACTCGAAGAAGTCGTTGATCCCATCGAACGACTTGGTACCCTCCCAGAGCAAGCGCTGCTGGTCTGTCGACAGCGACTTGAATGGAGCGTCGACATCGACGTCCTGTTTTTTCATCGCGAGCGAGCATCTGCTTCTGCCACCAGGCAGAGCTGGGCTTGCTCCAAGGCTCGACAGCACCCTCTGCAAGTGACTTGGTGGGATCGGGGATGACGAGTTCTGGATCATAGCGCAGCACATTCCCGAAGCCTTTGCATTCAGGGCAGGCTCCGACTGGATGGTTGAACGAAAAGAGAATCGGCCGCAGGGGCTCGAAGGTGCGCCCACAACTCTGGCAGAGAAATTTCGTGCTGTAAGATTGCCGTCCATGGTCGATGATCTCGACCGAACAGCGTCCCTCTCCTTCACAAAATGCTGTTTCGATCGCCTCGACAAGCCGGGTGCGGTTGTCTTCACGGATTACCAAGCGATCGAGGACGATGAAGAGGTCGGAGCATTTGTGGAGTGAAGGCTGTCCAACCTCATGCAAATCCAGTACGTCGTCATTGGTCTTCAACCGAGTGAATCCTCGTGTGAGGAGTGATTGGACGAAGGCCGCCTCTTCCTTGGCGGAGGGAGTCTCGATTGGGAAGAGCACCATGGCTCTGGCATCGGGCCATCGCGTGAGCAGATCGTCTGTGACTGTGTCCGGCTGAAACGAGCGGGCTTCCTGCTTGCAGTCCGGGCAAGTCGGCTTGCCGATCTTGGCGAAGAGAAGGCGCAGCAGGTCGGCAATTTCGGTCGTCGTGCCGACCGTCGAACGAGCCGTGCGCACCTGATTCTTCTGTTCGATGGCAATGGCCGGCCGCACATTGAGAATGCGGTCGATATCCGGGCGAGCGACTTTGTCGAGAAACATCCGGGCATAGGTCGAGAGCGACTCGACATACCGCCACTGACCTTCGGCGAAGATCGTGTCGAAGGCGAGCGACGATTTCCCCGACCCAGACACGCCGGTAATGGCCGTCACTTGGTTGTGGGGAATCTGCAGCGAGATGTTCTTGAGGTTGTTCTGCCTGGCACCCTCGATGATGAGGTGGTTGGTTGAGGGATTGGGGGTCACAGGGTTTGGCACAGCGATCGCTCCAACGAGAGAGTGACCGATTATGGTAGCAATTGGCGTGGGTTGGTTCAATGAGGGAACAGGGGCGATGAAACGTGTTGTGAGCTCAGCACGAACGAATCATCTATGAAACGTAGAGGACGCAATGCGAGGAAGGGGGATTTATCACAACAATCCGGCCATGGTGGTGCGAAAGACACGTAGATCATCAAGGCGCGTCGAAATGATGTCGTATAGCTGCGCATGGTCGATCTTCCAGTACACATGGACCAGCATGTTTCTGAATCGCGCCATCTGTTGCAGGCGGCTGGAGAGGTCGGGGGGAATCAGCCCAGCCTGTTCGAGCGAGCTGAAGCAGCCGGCATATTCTTCAGGCACCCGATGCAGTCGTTTCGCCGACACATGAAAGCAGAGCGCCAGCGCTGCTTCGATCGCAATGAGCAATCGATAACAGGCAACATCGAGAGTGTCTTGGTTCGAGAGGAATGCCTCTCGCGGCAGCTGACGAAGCTGGTCCAGCCGGATCAACGAAGCATCAATTTCAGCACACCGTGCCCGGATGAGGTCCGGATTGAGGCTCATGCGGCGAAGGCGTCTTTCGTGCTGGTGTGGAGCAGTGGAGCCAGGTCAAGATAGCGGCGTGGCACGTCTTCAAGCATGTCCGTCAAGAAAGTCTTGTCCCGACACAGAAGCAGTTGTCCTTGCAACGCATGATACTGAAATGAGAGCGGCGCGTTATTGAGCACCCGGACATCGACTGGTAATCCCACCGCCGCAGTGAGCGTCGCCGAGAGACGGTCGGCGATCGTTGCCTGCCGTGGTACTGCTGTGTCATCAAGAAAGAGTCCAACATCCACGTCGTGGACCCTGTCGGATTCGAGCACGGAGCCGTAGAGATAAGCGAACCGGACTCCTGGCTCCTGTTCTAGATGCTCTCGGAGTCGATGGGGCAGGGCTTCTCGTTGTTCCGACGAAACTGTGTAGATGACCGTTTTCATTCCGCCCTCGGCCATGCGATAGAGCAAGGACTAACCGATTCCATCTTACCTCGTTAGGCAGAGCAGAACAAGAAAGGGCACGCTACATGAGTGAACGTATCAGGGGTACAGCCTGAGAGTAGACCTGATCAGGGTTGCCTTTGTCCGGCGGCAATGTAGAATGTGCTACTAAGTATCGATCCTGGTTCATCTGATATCGACATGGCCACGATCTATCTATCGTCCACCTACGAAGACTTGAAGGATTATCAGCGGGTCGTGTGCGAAGGTTTGCGCTGGAGCGGCAGGCCCATGATCTATTGCGACAAGTTGAAGTAAGCAATTGAACATGAGCTCGATCTTCCTTAGTTACACCGGTCTCGATCGTAAGGTCGCTGCGCAAGTCGCCCTAGGCCTGAAGGAGGCAGGAGTTGAAGTCTGGTGGGACCAAGATGGCATTGGGTGGGGAGATAACTGGATTCAGAAGCTTGAGGATGCACTTACTCAATGTGGTGGATACGTCATTTTAGTGGGTCCCTCTGGTGTGCGACGGTGGGTGAAGTTCGAACTCTCGCTCGCCATCAAGCGGCATGTTGAGCAGGACCTTCCGATCTTTCCCCTCCTCCTGTCGGGCGTCATGCCAGAAGCCTTGCCTCCGTTCTTAGCCACTCTTCAAGCCGAGCCGTTACCCGAACAGCTGAGCGACATTGACTACGGCCGGCTGGCTCAGCGCCTCTCTAATGAGCGTCCTGCCCAACCAGCCAGTGCCACACGTGTGGTTCCCAGCGACGTCTGTCCGTTTCCAGGGCTCGAAGCGTTCGGAGAGAACGAAACACAATTCTTCTTTGGTCGCCAGAAGGAGACCCTGGATGCGGTCAGTTGTTTGGGCTTGGGGCTGGATGGCGTGTATCGCCGGTGGTTGCAGGTTGAGGGAGCGAGCGGCATGGGAAAATCCTCGCTGGTTAGAGCGGGGCTGATCCCCACGATCAAGAAAGGGTGGGCCGGGTCCAGTGAAGCGTCGACGTGGCGAAGCTGGCGCGTCGTTGAGCCGATGCGGCCTGGAGCGGACCCGATCCTGAATCTGGCGGAAGTGCTGAGCAAGAGCCTCGCCCATGAAGTAGAAGCGCCGTCAGTCAATGAATGTAACGATCGCCTACTGCGGGGCGATGAGAAAGCCTTTCAAGTTGGTCTTCGTGGTTGGGTTCCGGCGGGCGAAGCGTTGGTGCTGATCATCGATCAGCTTGAAGAGCTATTCACGCTGACGGAAGACAGCAAAGTGCGCGACCGGTTCGACGCCTTGCTTGCAAACGCATTGGCCGACCAAGATGGTCCTTTGCATCTCGTCACCACCATCCGAAGCGATTTCATGATGCAGTTTACGGCCCTGCTGCGCCTGCAAGCTCTTCTGCACGAGAAGGCCAAGCGGTACTTGCTGAATCCCATTGATGTCAACGGGCTTCGGGCAGTGGTGCGGACGCCGGCCAAACTCGCGGGCCTGCGGTGGAGCGATGAGGAATTGCCCGAGGAGATTGTGCAAAAGGTGCGCGATGAGCCGGGAGCGCTCCCGCTGGTCGAAAATCTCCTGCGTCTCTTGTGGGATGAGAGCCGGAGTCAGCAGACCAACATGCTGAGTCGGCAAATCTATAACGACCTGGGGGGAGTGGGGGGCGCATTGGCCAAGAGTGCCGATGCGCTCCTGGAAGGCCTTGGAGCTGGAAAACGGAACGCATTGAGTCTGCTCACAGCGTTGGTCAATGTCGGTGGGCACAATCAGGACCTCCAAGATACGCGGCGCACGATTCCCAAAGCGGTCGCGCTCCAGGCAGCAGGTGGGGGCGCCCAGGCAGAAATGATTCTGAATCAACTGAGTGGGCTACGAGGACAGGATACCTCGCGAGGGGCTCCAGCGAGGCCTCGGCTGGTGGTGCTTTCGACCGCCACACGGGACGGCACTTCAACGGATCTTGTGGACCTGGCCCACGAAACGTTACTTCGATACGACCGCAACAAGAAACCCTATTGGGGGATGCTTCGAACAGAAATTACCACACAACGCAAAGCCATCGAAAATCGCCAACTGGCGGAAGCGCTCGCGAAGGAGTGGCGCGAGAAGGGCAGTTCTTGTTGGCTTGGGTTGGCGACCAGGGCGCAATGCAAAGCCTTTCAGCCTCTGCACGACCTGTCCGATGATGCGGCAGCCTATGTGGCCGCTAGCCAGCGATTGATGAATGGTCAAAATATCATAATGGCGGTGATCGCTTCCGTGCTGATTCCCTACACCGCCGTTGCAGGGTGGGCCCAAATGAAATTCAACGGGTTGGAGACCAAGTTAGCAGCCAAAGTCATTCTCACGCGACTGGGCTTCGATCTCATCTCTCCGCAGATGGTTACGATTACAGCAGGGACCTATTGTATGGGAGACCTTCAGGGAACCGAAAGTCCCAGCGAACAACCGGTTCACCATGTCACGCTTCACAAAGACTTCAAGCTCGGGAAGTATGAGGTGACCTTTGATGACTATGAATCGTTTGTCAAGGTGACTGGTCATGGCAATGGGATCATCAATGATCAGGGGTGGGGGCGTGGGAGACGGCCCGCCATCAATGTTAGTTTGGTAGATGCTCAAGAATATATCGAATGGCTCTCAAAGCTCACGGGAAAGCGGTATCGGCTGCCCACCGAAGCTGAATGGGAATATGCTGCACGAGCGGGGACAAATACGATCTATTGGTGGGGGAATGAGATCGGTAAAAATCGGGCTAATTGTAATGGCTGCGGCAGTGAATGGGATGGCAAGCAGACGGCCCCTGTCGGCTCTTTCCTACCCAACAACTTTGGTCTCTATGATACGGTCGGCAATGTGTCGGAATGGGTGGAGGATTGCTGGCACAAAAATTACGAAGGCGCTCCGAATGATGGGTCAGCCTGGTTAGAAGCGGGCGGCGCCAATTGTAGCTGGGGCGTCATCCGGGGCGGCTCCTGGCACAAGGCGCCAGCGATCCTGCGCGCGTCTTACCGGTATGGGCTTAGTGCTGTCAGGTTCTTTGACCGGTACGACGAAATCGGCTTCCGTCTTGCCCAGGACCTTGAGTAGTACGGTTCCCTTTATGCAGTAACTCTATGCTGGGATGAACATCAGGGTCTCACGCGGTTGCTCATTGAAAACCATTGGATATCGAGAAAGGAGGTCCTTAATATGGCGCTCTATGCCTTTGACGGAACATGGAATGAAGATGAAGCTGAAGAAGCCAAGGAGACGAACGTTCTCAAATTCTGCAAGTGCCTTCCGCTCGATATGAATGTGTTCTACTTGGAAGGAGTTGGGACGCGGCTGGGATTCATTGGCAAACTCCTTGGTGGTCTGGCCGGAGTGGGAGGGCCCTTTCGGATTGCCAGGGGGCTGGAGCAAATGCGTCAGTACTTTGCGGAGGGAGATCGGACGGTCGACATCATCGGCTTTAGTCGTGGGGCGGCGCTGGCGCTGCATTTTGCCAATCAAGTGCAGGAGGAGCAACCTGAAGCCGAAGTGCGTTTTCTCGGACTGTGGGACACGGTCGCTTGTTTCGGCCTGCCGGGGAATGATCTGAATATTGGGTGGCATCTCACCCTGCCCGACAACGTCAAACATTGCTACCACGCGATGGCGCTCGATGAACGGCGGGGGAACTTTTGTCTGACTCGGGTCGAGCCAAGGAAAGGGAGCGAGCTCGGCGATCGGCTGCAGGAGGTGTGGTTTCGCGGAGTCCATTCCGATGTCGGGGGTGGACAATGTCCTGGTCTGTCCAACATTGCCCTGAGTTGGATGCTGCGGCGCGCCAAGGAGACCGGCCTTCCGGTCGATGAGGAGAAGTTGAAGCACTATGAGTTCAAGTGTGATCCGGATGCCATCGTCTCCAAAAACTTTGATCCGAAGAAGGACCCACAACGAACCGTCAATCCAGGCGATTTCGTCCATGAATCAGTGCAAGCTAGAGGACACTCCGGAGGAAAAGTCCACAATGATCCACCGGCAGGGGTTCGGATCGCACGGGGCTAGAGCATAGGCTGAACAGGCAACCAAGAACGCACCAGGTTTCGGTGTATGAAATAGCTCGCAGGGGCAGGAATTCAGTAAATGGTTTGGCTATGCGGCCCACTAAGTGAGAGGATGGCAGTATGTAATCAGGAGGGCACATGATTCTGTCGACGACCAACGCGATTGAAGGTATGAAGGCGGTGAAATATCTCGGATTGGTCTCGGGAGACGCGATCCTGGGCGCGAATATCTTTCGGGATTTCTTCGCGTCGGTGAGGGATATCGTCGGCGGACGATCCGCTGCCTACGAAAAGGAGCTGCGCAAGGCGAAGGATATCGCGCTCGGTGAAATGCGCGAGCAGGCGAAGCTTCTTGGCGCCAATGCGATCGTCGGGATCGATATTGATTATGAAACCATCGGCACGAACAGCAGCATGTTGATGGTCAGTGCCAATGGGACCGCTGTGGTGGTGGAGTAGCCGAACTCATGGCACTCCTCACCAATGAAGAGTATCTCGGGCTGGGGCGTCGCATTATGCCCCTTCTCGGTTCTGCTTTATGCGGGCCATCGGCAGACGCGCTCCGCGAACTGGCTCGGGCTTATGATCCCTCCGTGGATGATGCACGTATCGGTGCTGAGGTCTTTCTCTTCCATAAATATCTGTTGATGCAGGCCTGCGTGGGTGTGTTTCCAGAGGAGCAAGTCGATCACATCGTTGGGGGACTGTTTGCTGCACTCAACGAACGAGCCAGCGGATTGGACCTCAGCCCAGAACGGCGGCAGGCAATGGAAGGAATGTGGCAACTGCGGGCGGGACAATTTGATGGGCCTTTCTCGCAAGATCGCGCTCGGTTTTTGGATGAAAAGTCAGGGGCTCTGTCTTGGGAAAAAACGATCGGCCAATTCTGTCAGAACGTACACCAGCATGAGCATCCTTCCGATCTCTGGAGCGATGGCAACAACCCATCTCACACAGCCAGCCAATCCGTCACAGCTGCCCTTGACGAAATGGTGTCGGCCTTAGAGGAGATCAATCGACTGCAGTTTGGCAGAATGGTGTAAGCGCGGGCCGCTCGCTTTCTTCATTTCAAGAACACCTTCACTAGCCCAATACACCCCATATACAGGACGAGTGAGCCGACCATCGCTGGCCAGAAGCCGAGGCGGGGAATCCCCATAATCATGGCGACAACGTAGACGGTCCAGGGCGGGACAAACCAGAGCAGACTCTTTGCGTAGGCCACCGTTGTCGCTCCACCGCCGTTCGCGTAGAGCAGGACGAACGTCACACCGGTGATGGCGGGAAAGGTGCTGGCCATCGCGGCCAGGAACGATTTCCCCTGTGAGCCAAGATAGGTTGAGAAGGTGACGACGCTCCCGCCTAACAAGAAATAGAGCAGATACTTACCAAGATCACTCACAGAGCCTCCTCTTCGTTGCCCTGAAACGCTTCCATTGCTTCCCGCTCGAGCATCTCCCCCTGGTTCGTATAGCGCGGCGAAAAGTGAAACACGACGAGATCGCGAACCTGAGCTTTACGTGCCATGAGTCCGGCCTGCCTGGCTGTCAGATGGTACCGGTCGCGAGCCTTTTCTGCATCACAATCCAAATATGGCGATTCGCAATAGAAGACATCAGCGCCATTGGCAAGCGCGATGATTTTGGCTTCGTTCTCCTCGTCGTACCGCGCATCGACGACATACGCGATTTTCTGCCCTCGCGAGATGGTCAGGAACTGTTCCTTGACAGCTCCCAGCACCAACTCCCGATCTTTTCGACGATGCTTGTCGTACAGCGCCACCCTAAAACGGAAATCATCTGGCTGGCCTTGCCAGATGTGTTGCTTCACGTCTTGGAGCCAGGCGCCGACTCGCAGTCCTTCCTGGTGCAGCTTCTGCTTGTTGACATTGATATGGAATTGCTCTTCCAGCGAATAGGCGAAGGAGGGAATCCGATGATTGAGGGCCACAGCTTTCACCGTGAACATCGGATCCTCCAGCACAGCGAAGAGCGGACCATCGCCGTGGGGTATGGGAACGGTCGCTTGCATGGACGGCTGAAATCCCTCACTCGCCCGAAACACAGTCTGCCGAACCTCTCTCTCGTGGAACTCCCGTACGTTGATCGTGAGGGGGTAACCGTCCACGAGGTTCCAGGTATAGCCGCGCAGCTTGCCTTGCACGTTGTCGATCAAACCTGGCGGACCGAACAGTGTGAGCGTCTTGCCGCGTCCGAGTGCGACACGTAGCATGGTATCGAATCCAATGAAGTGATCCATGTGTGTATGGGAAATGAAAATCTCACCAGCCCTCAGCAATCTACTAGGTCCTAGTCCGTCGTTGTGCCCGAGGTCAAAGAGTAGGGCTCGCTTCGACCAGCGGACTTCTACATACAAGCCGGGGTCGCCGAAGACATCGTTGACGAGATAGCTGGAGAAGGAAGGGTTCATGGGAGAATCATTCAGCGATCTGTTAAATTAGATTCCAATCCACAGATCGACGGATCGTCAAATTCTCATCCGATCGCCGCTTTGACGGCGCTGTAAAGTATGAGGACTTCAACCGCGTGAGCCACGATTGTCATCCAAAGATTTCGCGTGTAGAGCCATATGATACCCCAGGTGAGTCCGTCCCATAGCGCGATCCAGTGGAGATGCTGAAAAGTATTTACCAGGAAGGGATCGAATGCAAATGTGAGTGCGCTGCCCATGAGCGCTATCGGCGCTAGTTGCCTGCTGAAACGTGCTCTCCACCGGCAGGATTCGAATTCGGCGAGGCGTCCGAGTAGAAAGCCTCGGAAGTTCAGCTCGACGAATAAGGCGATACCGCAGATCACCCACGGCACCATGAGGAGGGTGGGAAGCCGGCCGTGCGGCGTCTGCTTCAAGAAGGTGATGTCGTACCCAAGCGAGGGGTAGATGGCCAAAATGACAACGGTGTTCATCACACCTAACAACAGTCCCGTCACCGCTCCCCAACGGAGTCCGCCCTTAATCTTTCCCCTTTCCAAGCCGAGTTGACTCAGAACGTGACCGTCGCACTTCGCCCAGAGACCGAGCCCCACATACGCAAGGAGTTGTGGCGCAAATTGGACGAGCAGTTGTTCACGGCAGGAGGCGGGAAGCCCGTAGTAGCCGAATGTGGCTGCGATGGGGACCAACGCCAGGGCAGCCCCTGCCGTGGATGCGTGAGCGAGAGCCGGCTGGTGTGGCTCCGATGCCACTGGACGGCTACGAGAGTTCGAGATGATAACGGTCCAAGGTCGTCGCTTTGTGGCGCGCGAGGTTGGACAACGACTTATTGTAATCAACGATGGCTCGCAGCTCGTTGCCTTGAGCAGTAGCGAGGTCTCGTTGGAAATCGAGCACGAAGCGGGTCGTGCTGAGCCCGACTTTCAACCGTTCCTGCTCGGCCTGCAATTGTTTCTCAGCCATGATGCGCGCCGATTTGGTCGTCTCGATGCGCTTGAAGTCGGTTTGGACACGACGCACGGCTTCACGGACGCCGACGATAATTTGCTGACGAACATTGGCAAGCGCCACCTCGGCGTTTTGAGCCTCGAGTTTCCGTTTGTTGTAGGTGCTGACGGCCGATCGATTGCCGAGCGGATAACTGAAGACCAGTCCGGCGCCGTAGTTGTAGAAGTCCCCACTAAAGTTTTTAGTGAACGAATCTCCATAGTCAGCGCCCAATCCGGCGAGCCCCATGGTGCCTTGGAATGACAATGTCGGAAGGAGTTGATTGCGGGCGAACTGCTTGTTCAGTTCGCCGGATTCGATATTCTTCTTGGCTTGGGCGATTTCAGGTCTCTGTTCGATCGCCGTATCGATTGCTTCTTGGAGACTGATGGGCTCAAGGAACGTCATGGGAGCATCCGCCGGTGTAAGCTGCACGTCTTGCCGCAGCTCTTCTTCGCCCGGATTTAATAGGCGACGCAGTTCATCCTCTTGATCGCGGATGGCTTTCTCAGCCACCAACACCTGCTCCTCTCTCGATGCCGCCGCCGCTTCGGCCTGGAGCACGTCGACGATGGACATGATGCCTGCTTTTGCCTTGGCGCGATTGGTTGCCAGGAGTTCTTCGGCGGCTTTCATCGCGGCTTGCGCGACGTGCAGATTCTCATTTGCAAAGACGAGCTCCCAATACGCTTGTTCCACTGTGGCGACGACAGTCATGACACGGTCTCGAAAGACATGCTGCTCGACGTCGGCATTGTTTTGCGCAACCTTGATAAAGGTCTTGTTGATCGCGATCCCTGCGTTTCGGAGTAACGGCTGGGTGAAGGTGAAGGCAAGGCCGCCGGTCCAGGCTGGATTGAATAGAAATCCCCGAGCGACATTCTGATTGATGCTGCTACGGGCCGGGGCATAGTTCACATCGAAATTTCCTCCGGTGATGAGGTTTGTTGAGGCATCGAAGGTCACGGACGTGCTGCGTTGGTCGAAGGTTGTGATCTCATTCAGAAAGCCTAATGTTCCGCCGAACACAGGTCTGTTCAATGGGTTTACGGTCCGGTTATATTGACCGTTTACGCTGATGGTCGGATCGAACTTGGCTTGTTCAACGGTAATGTCGAATAGGCGGCTTTCCTTGGTATGGCGGCTAATGGTGATGTCGAGGTTGTGTTGCAGCGCACGAACTGCTGCGTCCTCCAACGAGACGGTCTCGCGCCGCTCCTCAGGTATTGGTTGAGTGATGTCCAAGCTCCAGCCATTGGGTGGAGATAAGATGCACCCCATGCAGGCGATCAAGATGGTCGCGAGGCGAGAGGGACACCCTGAGGATCTGCAATTCATATGTGCCTCCTTGATCGATGATTGGAACAAGAGCATACTATAACTATAAAGTGTCCAATGGGTCATGTCATGAAGATTAATCCTCGTCCACCCATCGAAAAGCCAGGGGTCCATGTTCGACGGGGCTGTGCGATGGGTGGTCTGCTGTCCATTCTTCTGATGGTCGGGGCATTCGATGCCGACCTATCTGCTGTGGCGCAGAATGTGTCTGCCTCTTCGGGTGCCTCCAGCGTGCGGTCGTTTGATGGAGGGATCGGCAATCTGTTCAGGCTAGGAGGTGGGAGCCTGTACGTTGATCAACAGGGGACACAGGGGTTTCTTTTTTCCCCGGGACGGAGTTTCGTTCAATCCTATAACTTTCGAAACCCTACTACAGGTCAGGCTTGGAGTGGAGCCGTGATGACGTTTGGTCCACAACTGTCCATCGGCCTCATACAAGGTGCGAATCAGGTTGGATCCGCCACCGTCCTTCCAGGCCCACCGCGCGAAATCTCTCCATTGCCTCCGATTGAATCCGGTATCTTCGACGAGAACGACGTTCTTCCGTAGGGACGCGGCGGCAGTTCCGATCTTGGTCTTGCCATCCCTCACTTAGGAGAATCGGCGCCTCCTCATGGTCGGTAAGCTTGTTGCCACGCGACAGCCAACACGTACCGTGCCACAGTAGAGAGGATGTCTGGGTTGATGGTTTCGACGGTATCTGTCGGTTGATGAAAATGTGGATGCACTCCTCCGCTCACTACAGTGACTGTCGGCACGCCTGCTTCTTTGAACGGCACGTGATCGCCACCGGGGAAGAATCCGTAGAGATCGACTTTGTCGTCAACGCCCGCACTCTTTCCAGCTTCCAGTAGAACCTCCTTCTCGATCCCTGTCACCCCGACGGTGAGCCGTCTATTTCCCACACCGGCATGGTCGATGTTGATCATGGCCTTCGTTGCACCCAGCGAGACGATCGGCCGTGACGTATACAGTCGTGAACCGAGGAGGTCGCGCTCTTCCCCACTGAACGAGATAAACAGAATCGTTCGTGATGGACGCGGGTCGATTTTTGCCAAGGCGCGTGCTACCTCCAGGATGACGGCGGTTCCGGATGCATTGTCATCGGCGCCTGGGAAGAGTATCCCCCCCGGGCGACCAAAGTGGTCACGGTGCGCGCCGATGATCACAGTTTCTGGTCCCGTGCCGGGAATCATCCCAATCACATTCACCAAGAGCCCTTCCTCTTCGGTCGTCTTCCACAAAAGCGATGCGAATTGATCAGTCACGACGGCTTGGGAAGTGGATGATTGGTTCAATCGTTCTTGAAAGACGCGGAGGCGATCCGGTTTTTTTCCCTTCGACTCTGTGAGAATGGCTTCGGCGAGAGCGGTGCTGATCCAGGCTCCGGGAATGGCCAGATCGAGGGGTAGTTGTCCGTAGAAAGCACTGGGGCTTCCGGTGACGCCACGGCGGATTTCGTAGGGCTGGAGAATCGGGCCAGTTGCCGTGAGGTAGCCCAGCGCGCCGTGTTCTCGTGCGATGCGCACCTTGTCGGCGTGGCTGAAGTGGTGCGGGTAGTGCTCCGGTTTGCCCCGGAGAAACAGCACGATGCCGTTATTCACGTCTACACCGGCGTAGTCGTCGATGCCTCGATCAAGATCGACGATGCCGTATCCGCCGAAGACGATCCGGCCTTGGATGTCAGCGGATGGAGAATCCAAGATGGGGAGGTAATCGGTGACGGCTCGCTTCGTTGTCAGTCCGCTTGCGGTGCCAATCCGAGCGTTGGATTCGGAGAAAGAGTAGCTGTGGGTACGAGGGTGGCCATGGCCCCTGATGTGGTACCATCCTTTCCTGTTGGGAAAGGAATGATCAGGGAGCCGTTGCGAATGCGC
Organism: Nitrospira sp.; assembly: GCA_965223625.1. Taxonomy (GTDB): domain Bacteria; phylum Nitrospirota; class Nitrospiria; order Nitrospirales; family Nitrospiraceae; genus Nitrospira_D. Next base: position 2,907,964 of record OZ245008.1, on the reverse strand, counting down.
GGTAGCCGTAACCCAGCTGAAAGAAACTCCTGGGCCACCCACTGAGCGGATTCGAGGTCGTCTTTCGTGCCGGTTTGCCGGCCATTAAAAGAAGGACCGCTGAGCATTCGGATGTCGGCAAGCATCCGGTCTGAGGAAAGAGATTCGATAGCAGCTTGAAGGGTCGGTTCAGACGATTGGGCGCGAGTGAATTGCGAGTCTGTTACGAATGACACGAATAGAAAGGCTACTAATCGGGAGATCCATGCATTCATATTCATCCGTTGGAAGTCAGGACGACATCCTCATCCTGGTGAGCAGCCTTTTCACTGTGCGGATCATAGCATAGCCATGAAAGCAGGTTGCAGTGCCACATTGTGCCCAGGTACTATTCGGCACCTCATAGGCTGGCCGTCGAGCTGAGAGAAGGAATAGCGATACGGCAATGGAGCGAGTATGGCAGGCGGAGAATTAGGAAAAGGACTGTACGATCATCTGTACCGGCGTTTTTTTGAGCAGCGCGACAGTCATGAAGGCTATTTATTCCAGGAGGCTCCAGGTGGCAGCGCCAAGCCGCCGACGGTGACGTTCAAGCAGAAGCTACGGTGGTGGACATGGGATCGGTGGGAGCGGAGAAAGAAGATCCTTGAGGAACGCGACCGGTTACAACGCGAAATTCTGCAGATCAAGCCACCCAAAAACACAAAGTAAACGGTGTGGGTGGTTGAACGACGCTGAGCTCAAACCGGTTGATTGGCATTCCCTCCGGGTGCAACGGAATACCATCATCAGCAAGGATTTTATCGAAGTCTATGTCGATGGAACGCTCGTGCTTTCCGTTGAAGACCAAACGCTGGGATTAGGCCGGGTTGGATTCGTCTTGGTCGGGAAATCAGCAATGTGTTTCGATAACCTCCATGCGTTTCCTCTATTTTCAGGCCGGCCGCTGTCTCCGCCGCCGGCCTACTAGTTTTGCCCCACGGGTCCATCTCACGCTTGCCTTTTCTAGCGGTCTGGAGTAGCATCGCGTTGCTGGTTTGCGAAAGGCCTGGCAAGACCGGCGTTGAGAGTGACAAGGCCTGGACGATTGTTGTTTTGGGCTCGCCCGGGAATCTGATCGGAAGACAGAGCTAAGTCGCCGTTGTGTTGACGTCTTCGGCCCATCCCTTCCTCGTTGCTTTCTCGCGTCCAAGACAACATCATTGTGTCAAAGGAGGAGCCTGATGGGTGCGAAGATCTATGTTGGCGGATTACCATACTCAACGACCGAGCAACAACTGAGCGACTTGTTTGCCGCGCACGGAGCCGTGGCCTCGGCGCGGATCATCACAGACAAATTCACCGGACAGTCCCGGGGATTTGGTTTTGTCGAAATGTCGTCGGATGCTGAGGCGCAGGCAGCGATTACCGCGTTGAACGGCACGCAGTTCGGCGGACGAACCTTAACAGTGAATGAAGCCCGGCCTCAAGAACCCCGTTCCGGTGGGGGAGGGCGTGGAGGCTTCGGCGGTCGCTAACCACCTCGGATCGACCTTGTATGAGATGAAGGGCTGCCGGAACTTCCGGCAGCCCTTTTTCGTTGGGCCACAGCGGCGTCAGGGGCATCTGCCACCTATCCCACCGCTCGCTCAATTCACGGCCAACTGGTAGTCGTCAGTACGGCAATTGTGATCTGGCGACCCGTGAGGTTCTGCTGATATTGAAGATTCTGGTCGGTTGTGACCAGCACGGAGAATCCGCTCTCTTCGGATTTTTGCAGCAGTTCACCATTTCTGAGATTGCTCCAACCAAGCTCAAAGGTCGTCGTAACGTGATGGGTGGGAAGGTGCTTGCGAAGTGGGACTGGAGTACCCTGGTCGAGAAGGACACGCACTTACGCCGCTTCGAGAGAGTGGGCGGCGTGCTCAAGCACGGCGCGGACTTGCGCGAGCGTCACGCCCGGAAACCAGTCAATAAAGTCTGAGATGTGTGCCCCATCCTCGAGATTCTGGAAGAGGGCCGTCACAGGAACACGAGTACCGCGAAACACCCACGCGCCACTCACACGCTCGGGGTCACGCTCCACAGCTGGACAAGCAGACCAATCAATCATGCAGTAATTGTAGACCGAGCATGGAATCGATTCAATTCAATTGTGCGGACCGGAAGCGAGGTCGTAGCTTGATGTCGACATCGGACCTGTAGCCGCCTGCTTCTGGGATGAATAATATAAGAACAGACCCTGTGGGGTGCGCGAAGGATCAGTGTTACTGAGCCGACCACTAAATAGTGCGTACCCATTGCGAGCAGAAACTCACGAATGCCCTATTTCATGATGAATCAGCGGATAGAACATGCACTATTTGACGACCTGCTCAGTAACAGGCGGTCTTTGCTTGCCTTCTTGGCCTCATCTCCTACAATCAATCGAAGCAATTGCCGTTAAGTTGGTTTGGGCTCAGGCAGGCCGAAAACTGCATGATAAGAGCTGAGCCTATATTGGCCTCTCCGGAAGATGCGAAGCCAAGCAATGATTTTACTTATTAGGGAGGAAGCAATAGAGTTGGACGAGGCGGTGGCATGAAGGAGGGCTTTGATTTCATATACGGAGACGATCCGGGGTATGAGGATCTCATCGCAGAGATCTATTTTAACGGCGAATTTGTTGCTCTTGTTAGTCAAGAGGCAGGCATCGACTCTCTGGACATACATCTGCACTCGAGAAAAGGTGGTGAGTCTTGGCGCTTCAAACTCAAGGAGTTTGAGAACGCTTTAGAAAGGGTTAAGCATCGATTGTGGGAGCTGAGAAAAAACCCTGAAAAGAAAATAGGGACAGGCAAGATTTCGGATGATCGCCGTTGCTGAGAACAAATTTGTAAGTGCCACACAAACAGGACATGCGACTGTTTGTGGAAAGAAGAAAGAGCGCATACTTAGGAACAGTTCTTGACTTTGCATCACGCACTCAATCAGCGGTGGTGATGCCGAATGCCGACAATGTGGGTGCCAGCGTTACCATCAGGTTGATCGGAACGATTCTGACCGGCTTCACTGGCGAGAGATGGGTCTATGAACACTGTGGCGGACGCAGTTGGCCATTCGATGGTGCTCAGCACACTCGTTCTGTGAGATCTGCTAAGATGGGCGGCCGGAGGTTGCCGTGCCGCCTTTCAAGCTTGAAGCTCCTTTCAAACCCTGCGGGGATCAGCCTGCTGCCATCGACAAGCTATCGACCGGAGTTCTGGACGGAAAGAAGCACCAAGTCTTGCTTGGCGTGACTGGGTCCGGCAAGACCTTCACGATGGCGAATCTGATCGAGCGGGTCCAAAAGCCGACGCTAGTGCTTGTCCACAACAAGACCCTTGCCGGGCAACTTTATCAAGAATTCAAGCAGTTCTTTCCCCATAACGCCGTCGAATATTTCGTCAGTTATTACGACTACTATCAGCCGGAAGCCTACATCCCCCAGAGCGATACCTACATCGCCAAGGATGCCTCGATCAATGACGCCATCGATCAGATGCGCCATTCTGCCACGACCGAACTGTTGCAACGGAATGACGTGCTGATCGTGTCCTCTGTATCCTGTATTTACGGGCTGGGGTCTCCGGAGGTCTACCATGACATGCTCATTTATCTGGAGGAGGGGACAGAGACGAGGCGGGAAAAGATCTTGGCGAAGTTGGTGGAGATCCAATACGAGCGGAATGATGTGGATTTTCATCGAGGCACGTTTCGAGCACGAGGCGATGTGATCGAGATTTTCCCTGCCTCGTCGGAAGCGAAGTCGGTGCGTATCGAGCTGTTTGGCGATATCGTCGATGCCATCCATGAAATCGATCCACTCACGGGAAAATCCTTGAGCAAGTTGCCGAAGGTCGCCATCTATCCAAACACCCACTATCTCATCGCGCCGGACCGCTATGAGCGGGCGATTACCGGCATCGAGGAGGAACTGGATGAGCGCGTGATGGAACTCCAGAAAGCCGGACGATTGGTGGAGGCGCAACGAATTCAACAGCGCACCAAATTCGATCTCGAAATGATCCGAGCGATGGGCTATTGCCATGGCATCGAAAACTACTCACGTCATCTCAGTGGCCGCATGCCGGGAGAGCCACCTCCCACGTTGCTCGACTATTTCCCGAAAGACTTTCTTTTGATCGTCGACGAGTCGCACGCGACCGTTCCGCAGGTCGGGGGGATGTACGAGGGCGACTATTCCAGAAAACGGACGTTGGTGGAGTATGGGTTTCGACTACCCTCGGCGGTCGATAACCGCCCGTTGAAGTTCACCGAATTCGAGAAATGTCTCAATCAGGTAGTGTATGTGTCCGCCACGCCCGGCTCATTTGAACTCAAGCATGCCGGTCCTGATGTGATCGAACAGATCGTTCGGCCGACTGGACTCATGGATCCGCCGATCGAGGTAGTGTCGGCAAAGGGACAAGTCGATCATCTTCTTGGTCAGGTTCGTTCGGAGGTTGCCAAAGGTGGCAGGGTGCTGGTCACGACGCTCACGAAACGGATGGCGGAAGATTTGACCGAGTATTTTCACGACCTCGGCGTGAAGGTCCGTTATCTGCATTCCGATATCAAGACGCTTGAGCGGGCTGAAATTGTCCGCGATCTCCGATGCGGCCTCTTTGATGTTCTGGTTGGGATCAATTTACTGCGGGAAGGGCTCGATCTCCCCGAGGTCAGTCTGGTCGCTATTTTGGACGCTGATAAAGAAGGATACCTACGTTCTTATCGCGCCTTGATCCAAACGGCAGGGCGAGCGGCACGCAATCTCGAGGGACGGGTGATTTTTTATGGCGACTTCGTGACGGATTCGATGAAACAGGCGATTGAGGAAACTAACCGACGCCGAGGTATTCAGGCCGAGTATAACCGAGAGCATGGCATTACCCCCGTCGGGATTACGAAGACCATTCATCCACTCGAGTATGCCGTCGGCGAGATGGATTACGTGCAGCTGGATCTTGCGGCGGAGTCGGAGACTCCGTATGGGGAGGCCGAATCAATCGATCAATGGATCGAACGATTAGAGGCGGAGATGAAAGCGGCCGCTAAGGAGTTGGCCTTTGAACGGGCTGCTGAGCTGCGCAATCAGATTCGATCGTTGCGGCTTCAGGCGTTGAATGCGAAATCCTAAACGTGTTTGTACAGGTAGATGCCGATAAACATCCCGAGCACGCTCAGAATGTTGATCTTCACGCTGAATCCTAGTACGAGCTTGATCAAGACGAGGTCGATGGTGAGGGGTGGGTCGATGCCTGGTGTGAAATGAGTCGAGAAGATGCTCTGGATGGTTCCTTGAGGTGCCATAACGTGGAGAATTTCTCCCAGGATTCCGCCAAGCAGGCCACCGATCAGTACAAACATGAAAAGCACCCAGGGCGATTTTCGCACGCGGTCGCTCGTCCTCCTTACAGGGTTGTGACATGAAATTCGTTGTGCTTGAAATGCACCATATCCGAAGGCTTGCGGCATGTCAATAAAACTACTGACTTGGGTAGTGGGTCAGTTTGAATTATCATTGCCCGGCTAACTTCCAAAACTCCCTCTTAGTTATTCCAGCCTGGCCTATGATGCTTTTGATGTCCTGGGCCTTAACTTCTCCGTGATGGCAATCAACGGTCACCTTGTAAAGGTGGCCATTCTCGATCTTTTCCCATTGCTCATGAGAAGTGCCAGACCTACACGGTTGTTCTATAAAGCCAAGACCTGTAAGAATAGACCGAACAACGCGACAGGGAAGCGGTTTGAAAGGCACTAGCAGGCAGGCACAAGCGGAAGCGGCATAGTAAATTCATGCTTGGACGGTAATCTATGAGCAATAAGGCTCATCATCTTTGCGCACATATATCGAGTCCAAAATCCGATTGGCGCACGTCTAGGCACAAGATCCTCGAAATACTCTGAATCCTTCTCTATGGCTTCTCTTAAATAGCAAATGGCTAATTTATTGAGCTTCGTACGTGCCTCTTCATAGCTATCGCCACGAGCATAAAGATTGAGATCTAGACAGATAGCAAACCATGTACTGTCCTTTTCTTGTTCCGCGTAGCAACGGAGCACCAAATCATTTATTTTCATAACCAGGCCCTCCTTGCCAAGGGAAGCTGCGCTTCACAAAGGTAAGTATAGCTCACCCTAAAAAACTAAAGATAGCCCGGTAATACTATCTAGGATTAGCGAATAAGCATAGCAATTTCCTCCAAACTCCACACATGATCCGTAATACCTGCCTGCATCGCAGGTGTAACTCGTAAGCTCTGATGAATCCTACAGAAATTGTAGTGCATGAAATGCAGGGCCACGGCATGGGCCTGGTTCTCGATCTTCTTGCTAAAGGCATTGGTCAGGCGGGTATAGCGTCGCATCTGCATCCGCATGGTGAGGTTTTGACGTTCCACATAGGATGTTGAAACCTTGCTCATATCAGGATTGCCTTTGATCCGCTTCTTCACAATCCCGCAGCAATTCGCAGGGCTGTAGCGGTGAACATCCGGCTTCGGGGGTGTCGCATACAGCTTATCGAGCATGGCGTAGTCAATATCGATGCCGAAGGAGTTTTCTACGGCAGTCAAATAGGCTTTATGGCTGTCCGTGGTGAGCTGCACCCGATTGGCAAGCCGGGATGCTAGATCTTCGATAAACTTCCGAGCATACAGCGCTGTGCGCCCACCAACAAGGAATGAAGGAATCAGCTTGGTATCGGCGCATATCGCCGTCCATGTCCACACATCACCAAAGCCCAGCATACCCTTGTACTCTTCAGGGACATTCTTTTCCTTCGCATAACAAAACGACCATATCTCATCACATTGAATGCGTGTGCAGGGGAGGTTCCGCAGATGTTCATCCTGGTATCGAGCGCAAGCCTTGCCAATGTCCACGAGGAGCTTGAGCGCGGTGCCTTTCGCAACATCGGTCATGCGGCACGTTGCACGAATGCTATTGCCTTCAACCAATGCGGCGATCACTTGAACTCGTTTGGCTTGCGTCAGTTGGTTCATGACTCCCTCCGTTGTGACAGAGGTATTATGCTTGAGCGGTCATGCATAAGTCAACATAGAAATGCCTAGACACGTTTTTCAATAACCGATTCCGGGATTGACAACGACAAGGGGGTTGGTATAGTAAAGCTACCTCCTATAGGGGTTGGAGACGGGGGCGGGAATCGAACCCGCTCTGCGTGCGCGAACACGCAAGACCAGGGGTTGCAGGCCCCTTACCTTACCGGTCAGTCACCCCGTCTTCCAGTGCGTTAAGGTTTAAGCTCACCAAGGCCCGTCTCTTCTCCGCCTACCAAGCAGAGAGACGGGCCTTGTGGTTATTTGCCTCTCACGTCGGTGAGCATGAACGTTGAGGCTATTGCTCTTCTCATGGCGCACCTCCTGAGCGTCATTTTACATCGATAACCTCAATTCCGTATCTCTTACCCATTCAGCATCACTTCATCTCCGTCCTTCATGGCTAATCCTGACTCACACAACCTGCCTATCAACGTATAGAAATACTTGTGCCGTGGGCCGAATCGCTCCATGGGGTAGCCACCCTCAGCTATTTTTTTCTTGAGGGCACCAATGCCAACCGGAGCATCGGCTTGTTTAAGAAAATGGATTATGACTTCGCGGGGACGGAGGTCGCTTAGAGCCGTTGACCGATGACCATGGCCGCAGTTAGGGCATCGGAACCGCCATTGAAGGCGTTCAATACACGATTGTAATGATAGTATCTTGTCTTGGAGTGCTTCTATTGCTGGTGTGGCTACCATATGCCCTCCACATTTGGTGGTGTGGAGGGCAAAGTACCTCAAAGAATTCAGGCTGTCAACAAGGATGAGTAGGCTCTGTGTGGTACGGCAAATTTATCCAGATCTCCATCTGGCCGTAGCTGCCTTCTTTGCGATTTCACGGCGTTTTTTATCGGAGAGCTTCTCCGCCCTCGCCTTCCCGCCCTTCAGCCCTCCGAGGCGGCCTAGCGCAACCGCAGCGGGGTTCTTTTCGGGCTTGGGCTTCTTTTTGGTGGGCGCTTCGTCGGGCTCTTTCCTAACCGAGGTTGTCCCGGCAGGTTCTCCAGTGATAGCTTGCAGGATGTCGTGAGCGATGACGTTTGGATCGGTGGATGGTTTCTTTTTTCTCATGCCTCCATCATACATGACCGCTTAAGCAGAGGCAATTCAAAGAAATCCAAACTGACCCACTACCCTGACTTGTGATGACCTTGACTTGTCTTGACTGGTCCTATAGACTCCTCGATGCTCTTTTTCTAGGATTTTCGAGGCGATCGAAGGTCTGGTTCAAGGCCTCGATGGCCTCTTTCTTTGTGACGGTCTGACACTATGCTCGATGGGCTAAGCGAAAAGTTTGAGAAAATTTTGCGGAAGCTCCGGGGGCAAGGTGTGCTCACGGAACAAAATATTACCGACGCGCTGAAAGAGGTGCGGTTTGCGTTGCTCGAAGCGGACGTCAATTTTAAAATTGTCAAAGAGTTTATCGATCGGGTCCGCGAAAAAGCGATAGGGCAGGAAGTGCTCCAGAGTCTGACTCCCGGTCACCAAGTCGTCAAGGTTGTCTGGGATGAACTGCGTGCGATGATGGGGCATGAACGGGCAGGTCTTGCCTTAAGCTCCAAACCGCCGACGATCGTGATGATGGTTGGTTTGCAAGGTGCCGGAAAGACGACGGCGAGCGGCAAGCTCGCTCGTCTCTTTAAAAATCAAGGGAAGCGAGTGCTCCTGGTTGCGGCCGATCCTCGCCGACCCGCAGCTGGAGAGCAATTGGCGGCCCTCGGTCGGGACCTTGGGGTGGAGGTTCATCGAACTGATCTTGCCCAGGCTTCCCAAGCCGATGTTGTGCGTATCTGTCGCGCAGGGGTTGAGCGGGGACAAGAGCAGGGTTTCGACCTCATCATTTTGGATACAGGCGGTCGGTTGCACATCGATGATGAATTGATGGGGGAGCTGATTGCGATCAAATCCGCCGTGTCTCCTCATGAAGTGCTGCTGGTCGCTGATGCCATGACCGGTCAGGACGCCGTCACGATGGCTGGTCAGTTCGATCAAAAGGTAGGACTCACCGGCGTGATCTTGACGAAGGTCGAGGGTGATGCGCGTGGAGGAGCGGTTCTATCCATTCGAGCTGCAACGGGGAAGCCGATCAAGTTTCTGGGCGTCGGCGAAAAGTTAGATGCCCTTGAACCGTTTCATCCGGATCGGATGGCCTCCCGCATCCTGGGAATGGGCGACGTCTTGTCCCTTATTGAAAAAGCGCAAGAAACGATCACTCGGGAGCAAGCGGAAGAAGCGCAGAAACGGCTTAGCAGCAACACGTTTACCTTAGAGGATTTTCGGACCCAGTTGGGACAGGTGAATCGAATGGGGTCCTTGGAGCAAGTTCTGGGTATGCTCCCGGGCGGTCAAAAGTTGAAGCAAGCGATCGAAGGGGATAAGCCGGAGCGCGAGATCAGCCGGGTTGTGGCCGTGATCGATTCGATGACCGCGCGAGAACGCCGCGATCATACGATCATCAATGGGAGCCGAAAAAAGCGGATTGCCCGCGGGAGCGGGACGACGGTGCAGGACGTGAATCGCCTGATCAAGCAATTCTTGTCCGCAAAGAAGTTGGCAAAAGCGATGACCGGTTCGGGGGGCCGTCGGCAGCTCGCCCAGCTCCTACGGTCTCGATAGGCAGTCTTCACATAGCGCGAGAGAAGGAGGACAGTTGTGGCTGTACATTTGAGGCTGGCTCGAACGGGAAGACACAAACGACCGATGTATCGAGTGGTGGCGGCGGACTCGCGGAAGGCCCGCGACGGGCGTTTCCTAGAGATCCTCGGGATCTTTGACCCTCTAAAAGAGGCCGGTGTGCCGGAACTTAAGCCGGAGCGTGTGCTCCGGTGGTTACACCATGGTGCTCAGCCCACAGTGACGGTCCGGACATTGCTGCGTAGGGCTGGAGTCTGGAAACAATTCGAAGCTGAAAAGGCCGCGCAGAAAAAGGCGCCGTCCAAATCATAACGTCGTTGTATGGCGGATCAGCTCGAGACCGTCACGGTGGGACAGATCGAGCGCCCGTTCGGCGTGCGTGGGGAGGTCAAGGTTCGGCCGCTCTCCGATGTGCCCGGCCGATTTGAGGGCTTGAATCGAGTCAGTTTGATGAGAAGGGATGGTCGGACTCTTGAGACCAGTGTCACGCATGTCAGACGGGCTGGTGACAGGTTTATACTTGGACTGACCGGTCTCACGACACCGGAGGAAGCCTCTCTTTGGCGAGGAAGTTACATCCGGACGATTCGTGGGGTGGTGCCTGACCTTCCGCATGGGCAGTATTATGAATGTGATTTGATCGGGTTGAGCGTTTGTTCCGAAGAGGGGCGGACCATCGGGAGATTGGAAGAAATTTGGAATTTTCCGGGAAATCCGGTATTTGTTGTCCGTCGGGAAGAGAAAGAACTTCTGATTCCGGCGGCGAAAGAGCTGATTCTAGCAGTAGATCTCTCCGCGCGAACAATGACGGTTCGGATGATTGACGGATTGGATGTCTAGCATGTTGCGGTTCGAGATATTGACATTGTTTCCTGGGATGTTTGAGCCGGTGTTGGCTCACAGCATGCTGAAGCGAGGACAAGAGAAGGGCCTTCTTCACGTACACATCCACAACCTTCGGGACTTTGCGACAGATCGCCATAAGATGGTGGATGACACGCCCTATGGAGGCGGAGCTGGGATGGTCATGAAGGCTGAACCGATCCTTCGGGCGGTTGCCGCAGTACGGGAAGACGCACAGTCGAATGGAGAGGATGTTCGGGTCATATTTCCAACTCCTCAAGGGCGCCGATTGACGCAGTCCTATGTGCAAGAGTTGGCCGGTGAGCCTCGCCGTATCGTGATTCTCTGCGGGCATTATGAGGGCGTGGACGAACGTGTGCGTCTGGCCTTGAATCCGGACGAGGTGTCTCTCGGAGACTATGTCTTGACTGGGGGCGAGTTGCCGGCTCTTGTGTTGATCGATGCTGCCGCACGGCTGGTTCCTGGTGTTTTAGGAGATCCACAGTCTGTGGTGGAAGAGTCGTTTTCCGAATCGCTGTTGGAGTATCCGCAGTATACGAAACCGACTGAGATCGAGGGAATCGGGGTGCCTGAAGTCTTGCTGTCCGGCCATCATGAGGCGATTCGGTTGTGGCGTCGGAAACAAGCGTTGCGCAGTACGTACCTCAGACGCCCCGATCTGTTGCGCGATCGGTTGTGTACGAGTGAAGATCGGCGATTACTCGATGAGTTGATGAGCGAAGGCTTAGTAGCGGCTCCGATATCATGCCGGGAGGAGGGATAGGGATATGAATCAGTTGGAACGAATTCAGCGGTCGTTGACGAAGAAGTCAGTGTCGCATTTCGAGATCGGGGATACCGTCAGGGTCCACGTCAAAGTCGTCGAAGGCGAGAAAGAGCGGATTCAGGTCTACGAAGGAACAGTGATTGCCCGCAAGGGAAGTCTGAATACGGAGATGTTTACAGTCCGAAAACTTTCGTATGGAGTCGGGGTTGAGCGGATTTTCCCGGTGCATTCTCCTATTGTTGCCAAGATTGATGTGGTTCGACAGGGGAAGGTTCGACGCGCGAAACTCTACTACCTGCGTGGCAAGAAGGGGAAGTTTGCAAAAGTCGAGGAACGGGAGTTTGTAGGAGGAGGGCGAGAGAGTAAAACGTCTACACAGCCTGCTGCCTCGGAAGAAACCACGGCTACAGCGTAGATCACTTCTTTGAAAATATGTTCCATCATGGCAAGATGATCGTATGATTGCCAATGAAGGATTGTTCGATGGGGCCTACCCAGGAGTTTGAACGGGTTGCCCGGTTCTGTGGCTATCGACGCATCGCCGGTATCGATGAGGCTGGGAGAGGGCCTCTAGCTGGCCCAGTGGTTGCGGCGGCCGTCATCTTACCGGCCCGATGTCGATTGGTAGGGATCAACGATTCAAAACAGCTGCCGGCAAAGGATCGCGAGGATGTGTATGCGGCAATTCTTGAGCAGGCCGTGGCGGTCGGAATCGGGGCGGCGGATGTTACGGAGATTGACCAGCTGAATATACTTACGGCAACCCGGTTGGCGATGCGTCGAGCTATCGATCAACTGGCTCCCCCTGCTGACTATCTACTGATCGATGCCGTGATGCTGCCTGGGGTCACAGTGCCGGCCCGGCCCATCATCAAGGGGGATTCCCTCTCCGTCTCGATTGCGGCGGCTTCCATCGTCGCGAAAGTCACGCGCGATCGCCTGATGACGAGATACCACGAGACGTTCCCTGAATATGGCTTCCTTTCCCATAAGGGGTATGGCACAGCGGAGCATTTAGAGCGACTCGCTCGCCACGGCCCCTGTTCCATTCACCGACGAACGTTCTCTCCAGTACAGGAAGTGATCCGTGAGGCGAAGATGAGGGCTGCTCCCTAGAGAGCGCGAGGCCCTTTGAACTGTAGGGGGATAGCTATTCCTGACCAGCGTCATGTGTATGGTCAAACCAGCGAAAGTTTGGCGGAAGAGCTCCTACGTGGCAAAGGCTATCGGATTCTCGATCGCAACGTACGGACTTCCATCGGAGAATTAGATCTTGTAGCGGAAGACCGTGGGGTCGTGGTCTTTGTCGAAGTCAAAGGTCGGACGACGAACGCGTTTGGTGGAGCGCTGCTGGCGGTGAACCAGCGGAAGCGAACCAAATTAGTAAAACTAGCTGAACAGTATTTGGCACGACGCCGGTGGTCTGACAAGGTCTGCCGATTTGATGTGGTGTTGGTCCATGGGCGACCTTCCACGCAGGGACAAATCGAGCACGTCCAGAACGCGTTTGACCTCACCGAGCGGTGAGGCTTCTTATCCCTCTGTTAAGGGAATTCTGTGGACGCGATCATTCAACTCATCCATGTGTCGAAATGTTATGACCGGCGACCGGCGCTCTCCGATGTCACGGTTGAAATTGAGAAGGGGGAGTTTGTCCTTCTCATGGGGCCAAGCGGAGCGGGAAAATCCACCTTGCTGCGCATGCTGATTGGTGAGGAACAGCCGGATGAGGGACAGATCTTCGTTCACGGTAGAAACGTGACAAAGCTGAAACCATCCGAGGTTCCTTATCTCCGACGGAAGATCGGAACGGTCTTCCAAGATTTTCGTCTCTTATCGAAAAAATCCGTCTTCGACAATGTGGCGCTTCCGTTGGTCGTCCAAGGGGTGTCCGAGAAGGACATCCGAAGGAAAGTAACGGAAGCGTTGCGTGCTGTGGGGGTCGATCACAAGAAGGATCAGCCCCCGAACAGTCTCTCAGCCGGGGAACAGCAGCGCGTGTGTATTGCGCGAGCGATTGTCAATGGCCCGGTCATGCTCCTCGCGGACGAACCGACGGGGAACCTCGATCCCGAGCGTACCGGAGAGATTATCGAGTTGTTCAAGTTGATCAATGCCCGTGGGACCACCGTCATTGTTGCCACGCACGATCCTCAGGTCATGAAACAGATTAATCGGCGAGCGGTGACGTTGCTGGACGGTGTGCTGACGCAGGAACACCGATTGGCTGAGCGAGTCGAAGTATGAGACGGTTCTTGTATATCGTTCGTGAAGCCTGGGCCAATATGCGGACCAATCGCACGACGACGATCGTGGCCATCTTGACCACGGCCTTTACTCTAGCCTGCGTCGGGATCTTTCTGCTTTTGTACGTGAACCTACGCAATGCAGCGGGGTGGCTTCAGGAAGACGTCAAGATCATGGTCTATCTGGATGACGGAGTTGCTACTAAAGGGCGACAAGCCCTGGAGCAACAACTCAAGATGGATCGGATGGTATCGGGAGTGTTGTTTATTTCAAAGGAGCAGGCCGTGAGGGAGTTCCGCGCGCAATTCCCTGCGGATTCTCATTTGCTTGAGGGGCTGGGTGAAAACCCGCTTCCGGCTTCGTTTGTGATTACGCTTGCCCAGAATTATCGGTCCCCGGAGTCAATGCAAGGCTGGGCTGATCGGGTGCAAACGATGGAAGGTGTCGCCAAGGTCGACTATAATCAAGAATGGATCAATGTGCTGGCTGAGCTGATCGGCTACATTGAGCTCGTGGCAATTGGCGTGGGGATGCTGCTTTCTGCCGCCTCGGTGACGATCATCGGCAACACGATTCGGCTTGCACTGTTTACCCGGCGAGAGGAGATTGAGATCCTTCGTTCGATCGGAGCGACGCGCACCTTCATTCGCATTCCGTATTTTCTCGAAGGTGCCGTGCTTGGCGCCTTTGGGAGCGCGTTATCTTTAGGGATCTTGAAGATTGGGTTTGAACTGTTTCGTCAGCAGATGCAGTTGACTGGTCGGTTCAGTGGAATCGAGAGCATGTTGTCGTTCTTCCCCTTGTCTATTTGTATAGCCCTCATCATGGCTGGAATGGGGTTGGGGCTTGCAGGAAGTGTGGTCTCGCTCCTCCGAGTCGGAGAGGGACGCGCATGAAAATTTCTTTCTCCATCTTGCTCTGTTGTGCGGCGTTCGGGGGGGTGGCATCTGTCGTGGAGGCTGCGGATGATCCCATTGCGGAAAAGATCGAACGCCAACGAAAGACCCTTGAGGCGTTGAAGGGCAGGATACAAGAAAAACGGAAGCGGGCAGATGAGGCGGAAAGGAAATGGGAAGCGGTTCTCCACGGTATCCAATCGCTGGATGAACGGCTGATCCGTCATCGACAAGATCGTCGTGACATCAATCAGAAACTCCGGCAAAAGGATCGAGAGATCGAGGAGATCACTGCGCAGCTCACGGCGATGCGAACCGGTATTCAGGCTCGCCGCGACGCAATTCTCTCACGGCTTCGGGTACAATACATGGAAGGGCGATTCGGGTATGTGAAGGCGCTCTTGGCATCCGATTCATACGGAGATCTTCAACGTCGCGCACAGTATCTTTCCACCGTCTCGCGCAAGGATTACGAGTTGCTCGAGACCTTCCGGACGGATATGGCTCTGATGGAGGAAGCCGAACGTCAGCGCGCGGAGGCTAGAGCCGGGATGGTGGCGTTCAAACAAAACATTGAAAAGAAGCTGGCCGACATTCGGGGCCTTCAAAAGGAAAAGAAAGTTTATCTTGGCAAGATTCGGCACCAAAAAGATTCATATCATCGAGCCGTGAAGGAGCTAGAACGATCTGCCTCACGACTGGATAGCTTGTTGCAGGAACTGGAAACGCGCCGACGTGCAATGGCCATGATCCCACCGACGACGACGTCTCCGACGTTACCGCCGCCGCGCGCCGCCAGCCGGGGGATGCTGCCTTGGCCGGTCGAGGGGAAGGTCGTCTCATTCTTCGGACGGCAGAAGCACCCGACGTTCGATACCTATGTTCAGCGTAAAGGAATTGAGATCCGAGCCTCGGAGGGAAGCTTGATTCATGCTGTCATGCCGGGGAGCGTGGTCTACTCCGACTGGCTGAAAGGGTATGGACTCGTTATAATTGTGGATCATGCCAACGGCTTCTTCTCGCTCTATGCGCACGCATCCAAGATACTGACGAGAGTCGGTGAACACGTTGTCGAAGGCCAAGCTATTGGAGAGACTGGGGATACCGGCATGATCGGAGAAAATACATTATACTTTGAGTTGCGCGAAGGGACCGAACCGGTCGACCCGCTTCATTGGTTGGCCAAGCGATGAAGCGGTGTGTGATGTTCGGTCATCAGGTCGTCGGATGACGGAGGAAAGAAGGGATCCCACGATGATGGAACAGCAGCCGCGACGGAAGTCTTGGGTTGTCGGACCGATGATCGCACTTGCCCTGCTCTGTGGCGTCGTCATTGGAAAAGGGTGGGAGCGGACCGGGCATGCGAGCGAAACCTATGAGGAACTCAAAACATTTTCTGAAGTCCTGAACCAGGTTCAAAAGCACTATGTCGAAGAGACGAAGCCCAAAGACCTCATTCAGGGCGCCATCCGCGGCATGCTGGCGACGCTCGATCCACACTCGGCGTACATGACCCCTGAGATGTACAAAGAGATGCAGGTTGAGACGAGAGGAGAATTCGGAGGAGTCGGGATTCAAATTGGAGTCAGGGACAACCGCTTGTCGGTCATCGCTCCGATCGAGGGTACCCCCGCTCATCGCGCCGGGATCAAGGCCGGCGATTTCATCACCAAGGTCAATGAAGATCCGACAAAAGATCTGAGTTTGATGGATGCCGTCACCAAGATGCGAGGCCCAAAGGGCAGTAAGGTCAACTTGACCATTCAACGAGATGGCGCACCGGAGCCGTTGGTGTTCACGCTTGTTCGGGATACCATCAAGATAGAGAGTGTGAAATCAAAGGTCATCGACAACGTTGGATATGTCCGGCTGACGCAGTTCCAAGAAGCGACCGGTCGGGATCTCTCCAAAGCCATTAAACAGTTTCGAGACCAGAAAGTGCAAGGAACGATACTCGACCTACGCAATAATCCTGGTGGCCTCCTGACTGCAGCCGTTGATGTTTCCGAACAATTTCTTCCCAGCGGCAAATTGGTGGTCTACACCAAAAGTCGGGAAGGGAAAAAGGATGAGTGGTTTGCAAAATCCAAAGACCAGCTTGAAGATCTTCCGGTGATCGTGCTTGTCAACGAGGGGTCGGCCAGTGCCTCGGAGATTGTGGCTGGAGCACTGCAGGATTGGGGACGCGCGGTCGTGGTTGGGGCAACCTCATTCGGTAAAGGTTCAGTGCAGACGATCCTGGCTTTGGGGGATGGTTCAGGACTTCGCCTGACAACCGCCAAGTACTATACGCCAAAAGGTCGGTCCATTCAGTCGACTGGGATTACCCCGGACATAGTGGTGAAGCTCCCAAACGCCACCGTAGCCAAAGCCTCTGATGGGAAACCCACTGAGAAGGAGGGGGAGGGGAAAACAGTTAAACCACCGGTCGGTAAGGATGCCTCGCCACACGACGGAAAGACCCCAGACGAACCTGGTTTGAAAAACGGAACCCCTCCCCCGGCTTTGCCGGAACTGAGCGGGGAACTGTCGCTTGAACAGGATGTCCAGCTGCAGAAAGCGGTGGAGTTGCTGAAGAGCTGGAAAATCTTTAAGGAACTGAAAGTCTCCTAGGGGTTGGGATTCTGCATGCGTTGGTGAACGGCTTGTAGCAGCTGTTCTTCTGATCCCGAGAAGGTCGGCAACGTTCGAATGAGGTGCGATCGGACGAGTTGATCGAGGTCTGTAAGCGTCCGTATCCCAAGTCGAAAGTAGAGGTAGGTCACGAGCGAATCAGAGAGTCCGGGGAGCGTTGCCCAGTCCTGTACTTCCCGTGGCAGCGGGGTTTTGAGTTCTTCATAGGCTCGGACTGTTCCCGTCGCAAGAAACTCTTCAATTTTTTTCGCCAGATCAGTTCCGATCCCATCGATCTCCTCAAGTTTCTGATGATCTGCCAGGGTTGCCACGTCTTTGTCTAAAGCAAGCAGAGAATCAGCGGCGCGACGATAGGCCCGTACTCGATAGGGGTTTGCTCGTCGAGATGCCAGGAGGTCGGCCATCGAGCGGAAGAGCGTGGCGAGCTGCTGGTTATTCTGTATCATAGTGGGCCTCATTGTGAGGCCTCCTCGGTGTACCAGGCAAGGGGCACTTTGTTGACAAGCTGAATTCCGGTCTCATAGGATGATCGATATGAACAGCGAGATCCAGATCCAGGTAAACGGACAAGTTCGGGCTTGGCACAGCGGTGCCACCGTTGCTGATCTGCTGCAGGAACTCGATATCAAGGCAGAGCGTGTGGCGGTCGAGCTGAACCTTGAAATTCTTGATCGCGCAGCTTTTCGCGAACGTGTACTCAACAATGGTGATCGACTAGAAATTCTTGGTTTTATCGGCGGCGGATCATTCTAAGAGGATACTATGACGGACGATCGGCTGATCATTGCAGGTCGTGAATTCAAGTCACGGTTGTGGGTCGGGACGGGGAAATACAAAGATTTTGTCGAAACACAAAAGGCGATTGAAGCGTCGGGTGCCGAAGTGGTGACCGTTGCAGTTCGTCGTGTGAATATCACCGATCGATCGAAGGAAAATCTCCTCGATTACATCGACCCAAAGAAATATACGATTTTGCCAAACACAGCTGGATGTTACACTGTGGAGGATGCCGTTCGGTATTCCCGATTGGCCCGGGCAGCCGGAGTCTCGGACCTGGTGAAATTAGAAGTGCTCGGCGATGAGAGGACGTTGTTCCCGGATACGGCAGGCTTGATTGAAGCCGCGAAGATTCTTATCAAAGAAGGATTCATCGTACTTCCATACACGAATGACGATCCGATTGTCGCCAAGAAGCTTGTGGATATCGGGTGCCATGCCGTCATGCCTTTGGCGGCTCCCATCGGATCAGGGCTCGGTATTCGCAACCCGTACAATCTGAAAATCATCATGGAAACCGTCAAGGTACCGATTATCGTCGATGCAGGCGTCGGGACCGCATCCGATGCAGCCTTGGCCATGGAGTATGGTGCCGATGCGGTGCTCATGAATACCGCTATCGCGGGCGCGCAGGATCCTATTGCCATGGCGGAAGCGATGAAATACGCCGTTCATGCTGGCCGCTTAGCGTACAAGGCTGGTCGGATTCCGAGGAAACTCTATGCTACAGCGAGCAGCCCGATCGAAGGGATGCTCTGAAAACAGTGCTGAGAACAGAGTGCTGAGTTTGGTCGGCAGCAATAGAATGGTCCTAACGGTTTTCCGCAAGCGGCGTTCAACGTACTCAGCACTCAGAACGTCGGTCTCAGTCCTCCACCGATGCCTCGAGTAAATTTTCGTTTACTTCTCGTCACTGATCGTCATCAAGTCAGAGGGCGTTCTCTTTCAACGGTGCTTCAGCATGCGATCCAGGCCGGCGTGCAGGCTATTCAGCTGAGAGAGCGCGATCTCTCCACTGACGACCTTCTTTCGTTAGCGAGAGAGATTCAGGCCATGACGACCTCGCGCTCTGTCTCGTTGATCATGAATGATCGTGTAGATCTCACGATGGCCCTTGATCTGCAGGGGGTTCACTTGCGGGCCGATAGTCTGCCCGCTCGTTCCGTACGCAGGATTATTAGTCCGCATAGTCTAATCGGTGTCTCCACGCATTCGGCCGAGGACGTGCGTCGAGCGAGTCACGACGGCGCGGACTACGTCGTTTTTGGTCCTATCTTCGATACTCCTTCCAAGCGCTCCTTTGGCCTGCCTCTTGGGCTCGGCCTGCTGGCCGATGTCTGTCGCCAATCGCCGATTCCAGTGTTTGCCATCGGAGGTGTGACATGCGAGCGAGTCCGCGCGGTCCGTCAAGCCGGCGCACACGGGGCCGCCGTAATCGGAGCGCTACTGACACGTGACGATATAGGCACAGCGGTCCATGACTTCACGCGCGCGCTGGAGATGTGAGTCGTTCTACCATCGCGGCGTGCACATCGCTCGCGTGAGATCGTCAGTTGGAGTTGACCACCCCTAGGTCGGGTGTTAGAATCCGAAAACTAGCTTGATTCGCGTTCAATTCTGCGAATTATTCATGTCGTCTCGATATGGCGGAAAGCAAAGGTCAGCCAAATCGACTCCGGTCCCTCCGAGATTCTGTTAAGAAGATTACGAAGCGGTTATCTGAGGGTGATGGAGAAATGATGCACAAGAACGACGAACACACTCGGGAAGTGGACAAGCTTCGTGTCCAGATTCAGTCGATGGAAGAAGAGATTCGTCGGCTGTACCAGTCACGACATCAACTCGATCAGGCGAATAAGCAGAACGAAAAACTAGCAGCCACGTTGCAGGAAGCCAAGGCCCAGATCGAGGCGCTCAGGACCGAAGTCGAAAAGCTGACGGCACCGCCGTCGGCCTATGCCATTTTCTCAAGCATGAATGCCGACGGCACCGGAAACGTCTATGTGTCTGGACGAAAAATGAAGGTCAGCCTTCATCCCTCGATCAGACCGACGGAGTTGCGTAAGGGGCGAGAAGTTGTGCTCAATGAAGCCTTCAACGTGATCGAGGTGAAGGGATTCGACAGTCAGGGCGAGGTTGTTCGGCTCAAAGATGTGCTGGAGGGTGGGCGAGCCCTCGTCACGCTCCATTTCGATGAAGAGAAGGTGGCCGAGTTGGGTGATCCGCTTCTGGCGGAACGACTGAGTGTCGGGGATCATCTCCTGTATGATGCCCGTTCGGGCTATGTGATTGAGAAGTTGCCGAAATCCGAAGCGGCAGAGCTTGTGTTGGAAGAGGTTCCTGACGTCGATTATGAGAATATCGGCGGTCTTCAAAAAGAATTGGAACACGTACGCGATGCCGTCGAGCTGCCGTTCCTGCATCCACAGGTGTTTTCTGACTATAAGCTGAGCGCTCCAAAGGGCGTCCTGCTGTATGGTCCGCCCGGCTGTGGGAAGACCCTTATTGCCAAAGCCGTGGCCAACTCGATCGCGAAGAAATTGGGCCATCGAGCGGGTAAAGAAATTCGCAGCTACTTTCTCCATGTCAAAGGGCCTGAACTTCTAAATAAGTATGTGGGCGAATCGGAACGCCAGGTGCGTGAGGTCTTCAAAAAGGCAAAGGAACGGGCTGAGGATGGCCATCCGGTGATCGTCTTCTTCGACGAGATGGACGCACTGTTTCGGACTCGTGGCACGGGGATCTCGTCGGATATTGAGTCCACGATCGTTCCTCAATTCCTCTCCGAGATCGATGGAGTGGAGCGTTTGCGGAATGTAATCGTCATCGGAGCCAGTAATCGCCAGGACTTGATCGACCCTGCGGTACTTCGTGCAGGCCGATTGGACGTCAAGGTGAAAGTGGGCAGACCGGATGCCTCGGCGGCTCGTGATATTTTCTCGAAATATATCTCGATAGATCTTCCGTTTGCCGATGAGGATTTAGCACGACACGGAGGCGATCGACAGGCGCTCGTCGATCGATTGACGGCGTTGACTGTCGACACGATGTATGCGGCCAGTGAGGAAAACAAATTCATTGAAGTGACCTATGCCAATGGGGAAAAGGAAGTGCTCTATTTCAAGGATTTTGCCAGCGGAGCATTGATCGAAGGAATCGTCTCGCGTGCGAAGAAGTTTGCCGTGAAGCGCGTGATCGCGCAGGAAGGTTCAGGCTTGCGCTCGGACGATTTGATTCGCGCGATTCGAGAAGAATTCAAGGAGCACGAGGATCTGCCTAACACGACCAATCCGGATGATTGGGCGAAAATAGCCGGGAAGAAAGGCGAAAAGATCGTTCATATTCGGACCATCAGCGGTGGGCCGACGGAACATCGACAAATCGAAACCATCAGCACCGGCCACTATCTCTAGCAACCGTATGCAAGATTACATTCCTATGAACCGCGCACGAGTGTTTGGAACTGAGACCGAGTTTGGGATTGCGGCGAAGGACGGGTTCGCGATGGATCCGGTCTCCGGCTCGTTCGCTGTGATCGGCCACTACCAGGCCTTGCCTGCGCCAGGAGCGATTTGGGATTACGAACATGAAAATCCGCTCCTGGATGCCCGAGGTTTTGAAGTCGATGGTGAACGCGAGCGTCCCAATCCTGACTATAACCGACAGCTGAATAAAGTATTGGCCAACGGGGGCCGCTTGTATGTCGATGGAGCTCATCCTGAATATTCGACGCCGGAATGTTCAACCGCTCGTGAGGTGGTGGCGTTTGAGCGCATTGGAGAGCGAATCCTCGCAAAAAGCCTTCAGGAGATGGCTCGCGTGAGAGGGAGCGAACAGTATCTTTTGTACAAGAATAATTCAGACGGCAAAGGTAACAGCTATGGATACCATGAAAATTACCTAGTCTCTAGGGCTGTGCCGTTCGACAAGATCGCACGAGTACTGACCCCGTTCCTCGTGACTCGGCTGATCTTTACCGGAGCAGGAAAGGTCGGTGCAGAAAACCAGACCCGTTCAGCGGAATATCAAATTTCCCAGCGTGCGGACTTCTTTGAGTGTCTCATGGACCTCAATACGATGGTCAAGCGTCCGATCATCAACACACGAGACGAACCGCATGCCGATGCAGCGCGATTTCGAAGGCTCCATGTCATCACCGGTGATGCCAACATGGCTGAAGTTTCGACCTATCTGAAGGTGGGAACATTGGATATCGTGTTGGAGTTGCTCGAAACCGGGGTTGAGTTGCCGCAGTTTGAACTCGATGAACCGGTTCGGGTCTTCAAACAAGTTTCGCGTGATCTTGAAGTGAAGCAGACGGTGAAGATGGCCGGTGGGAGGCCGACCACGGCGCTTGCGGTTCAACGAGCCTATTTGAAAGCCGCCCAGACATTTTATACGGCTCACGGCTGTGC
Organism: Nitrospira sp.; assembly: GCA_965223625.1. Classification (GTDB taxonomy): domain Bacteria; phylum Nitrospirota; class Nitrospiria; order Nitrospirales; family Nitrospiraceae; genus Nitrospira_D. The sequence continues at coordinate 2,885,689 of OZ245008.1, read as the reverse complement.
AACGGCTACACAGGATGTATTGGTGCGCTGGGAAGATGTCTTGAACAGATTGGAGCGCGACCCACGGTTACTCGTACGGGAGTTGGATTGGGTGGCCAAGCGCCATATGATCGAATCCTACATGGAACGTAAAGGGTGTGGATGGGATGATCCACGAATGAAGTTGATGGATCTCCAGTACCACGATGTTCGTCCTGAAAAGGGACTGTTTTATACACTGGAACGTGGTCATCTCATTGACCAAATCGTCGAAGAAGAGGAGATTCTGCGGGCTGAGCTCAATCCACCGATCGGAACTCGCGCCTATTTTCGTGGGCGCTGTGTGCGAAAGTTTTCGACGGCCCTCTACGGTGCGAGTTGGACGTCCGTTCTGTTCGATGCCGGCAATAACACCATCAAGAAAGTGCCGTTGATGGATCCACATCGCGGGACGCAATCATTGACACAGGAACTGTTGGATACGGCAGATTCTGTTGATGAGTTGCTTGAACGACTCCAAGTATGAGGAATGGTGGCCTAAGATCACGATGAAGCTGCCATATCTCCCTGATCACGACGACTCCAGCTTTTTCGATTTTCTCACCAAACATTATCCAGGATTGACGACTGGGGGGCATGGTCAGATTCCGGCATTGGAGCCGATGCGGACCGCTGGGCCTATGCCCGTACCCCATGCCACGACCGTGTTGGCGATCAAGTATCAAGCTGGTGTCGTGATCGCCGGAGATCGTCGAGCAACAGAGGGGTTTCAGATCGCGGATCGCCGTATCGAGAAGGTGTTCAAGATTGATGAATGGTCGGCGATGGCAATCGCCGGAGCGGCCGGGCCTTGCATCGAAATGGCGAAATTGTTTCAGACCGAACTGGAGCACTACGAGAAACTGGAAGGGATGGTGCTGTCATGCGAGGGGAAGGCCAACAAACTAGGGCAGATGGTCAAGGCAAATCTTCCGATGGTGTTCCAGGGGTTGGTGGTGATGCCGCTCTATGTTGGGTATGACGTCAAACGTGAGGAAGGACGTATCTTCAAGTACGATATCACGGGTGGGAGATATGAAGAGTCTGATTATCACGCCATCGGTTCCGGCGGGAAAGATGCCCGCAATACGATGCGAGAGCATTTTCGGAGGAACCTTTCCGAGGCTGAGGCGCTCAAGCTGGCGTTGTTATCACTCTATAATGCCGCAGATGATGATGTCGGAACTGGTGGACCGGATCTCATACGCGGGATCTATCCGACTGCCAAGTTTGTCACTGCTCAAGGTATCACCGATGTGATCGATGAACAGCTGAAAGCGGTCTATGACGACATGATCACCGCGCGTCGGTCAAGGGAGACCTAATCATGGCCATGCCCTATTACGTCTCCCCTGAGCAGATGATGCAGGACAAGGCCGAGTATGCCAAGAAAGGGATTGCGAAAGGCCGTTCGATCATCGCGATGGAGTATGTCGACGGCATCCTCTTGACCGCGGATAACCCAAGCGCCTCTCTACACAAAGTTTCCGAAATCTATGACAACATCGCGTTTGCCGGAGCCGGCAAGTACAGCGAGTTCGAGAATCTGCGAAAGGCAGGAATCCGTCACGCCGATCTCAAAGGGTTTATGTATAGCCGCGAGGATGTCACCGGCCGCTCTCTCGCGAATGGCTACTCGCAAAGCCTCGGCACGGTGTTCAGTCAGGAAATGAAGCCGCTTGAGGTGGAGATTGTGGTCGTGCAGGCCGGTGCCAACAACCACCCGAATGAGATCTATCGTATTTCGTTCGACGGTAGCATCATCGATGAAAAGAACTTTGCGGTGATCGGGGGAAGATCCGAAGCCGTCCAGGCTCTTTTGAAGGACAAAAGCCCCAGTCACGCGCCCGCACTCGACGCTGCGTTGAAACTATGTGTCGAGGCACTGGAGCAGACGGCGAATCAAAAGCTGCAACCTGAAGGCTTGGAAGTGGCGGTCTTGGACCGAACCCGCACCGGCCGAAAGTTTCGTCGTTTGTCGGTGAACGACGTCCAACGAATCCTCTCTTCGTAGCTTCCACTTTCGTGAACGCTTCGTTTGTTGCACATCCGGGAACGGGCGTGTAACCTGTTTCTAGAGCTTGTGTCATGCCTTCAGGTCCTATGAAACAAAGGATATTCGGTCTCGAAAATGAGTACGGCCTTATTTTTTCACCCAATGGCCGGATCTACCTTCCCATGGAGAAGGTGCTCGGGTACATCTTCGAAGGATTGATTCCCAATAGCTGGCCGTCGAACGCATTTTTGGTCAACGGGGCGCGGTTTTATCAAGATACCGGATGCCATCCTGAATACTCGACTCCAGAGTGCGACAACATCCTTGACCTTGTGGTCCATGACAAGGCCGGTGAACGGCTTCTGGAGGCCTGTTTGCCGGCGGCAGAAGAGCGGCTTCGCGAAGAAGGGTTGTCAGGAGAGATCTATATTTTTAAGAACAATACGGACTCCTTAGGCAATACCTATGGATGTCACGAGAACTTTCTCATGCGGCGGGACGTCGATTTTTGGAAAGTCACTGAACAGTTGATCCCGTTTTTTGTGACGCGACAAGTATTCAGTGGGGCGGGAAAAGTTTTGAAAGTATCCGGAAAGCCTCAGTATTTCATTTCGCAGCGGGCGCAGCATATCCATGAGAAAACGTCGTCCTCCACGACATCTTCCAGGAGCATCATTAATACACGTGATGAACCCCATTCCGATGCGGAACGCTATCGGCGGCTCCATATCATCGTCGGAGACTCAAACATGTCCGAGTACGCGACGTACCTCAAGGTAGGGACGGCGGCATTGGTGCTGTCGATGATCGAAGAAGGGTACACGGTGCATGGAATGGAGCTGGAAGACTCAGTGAAAGCCATCCGAGAGGTGTCTCGCGATCCGACGCTGAAAAAGAAAGTCAAGCTTGATGATGGTCGGCAAATGACGGCGATCGAGATTCAACGAGTCTATTTGAAACGAGCTCAAGAATATTTGGCCCAGGAGGATCATGAACCGATCTTGGACGATGTGTGTGACAAGTGGGAATCCGTGCTGCAGCAGTTGGAGGACGATCCCATGCAGCTCACGCATCAGATCGACTGGGTCACCAAGAAACACGTGATCCAATCGTACGTCGACAAGCGACATTGCGGGTGGGACGACCCGCGGGTGTTCCTGTTGGATTTGCAGTACCATGATGTGAAGCGGACGCGAGGATTGTACTATCTAATGGAGTCTCGTGGGCTGATCGAACGGGTGGTCGAGGAAGGGACGGTTCAACGGGCGATGTCCACGCCGCCACAAACGACGAGGGCCAAGGTACGGGGAGACTTTATTCGGTTTGCGCGAGCGAAGAACCGATCCTACACGGTGGATTGGACCTACCTGAAATTGAACGGGTACTGGGAAGAAACGATCCTGTGTATGGATCCGTTCAGCGCAGTCAATCGGCGTGTGGAAGAATTGATTTCCCAAGTGTCCGGAGGGCGGTTCTATCGATGACACAGACGCACGATTGGCGTACTCGATATTGTCAGTCCTGGAGGCGGTTTAGGCGTGGGGCCATTGTTCTGCTCGTCGCTATCTTTCCCGTGGATCTCTTTGCAGACCCTCTCTCCGGTGCGCAATCTGTGGACAGCCACTACAGCGGAAAGCAAGGCCAGATTCTTGTTGTGAAGATTCCAAACGAGGGTGGTGCCACCCGGGTGCAGGGAACGTTTCTCGGTCGCTCTGTCAGCTTCTTCCCCGACATGAGACCTGATGAACCAAACGGGTTCGTCGGATTGTTGGGGATCGACCTGCAAGATGAACCGGGAATCCATGAGCTGATCGTCGAAACCAAGGCTGGTGAACAAAGTAGGATGATGAGCTATCGTGTCCACGTGCTCAAAGAGCAATTTCATGTGGAGCGCCTTACTCTGCCCAAAAACAAGGTCGATCTTGATAAAAAAAGCCTGGCACGATGGAAACGAGAACAAGCCCAGGTAAAAAAATTGCTGGCAAACGATTCTCAGACGAAGTTCTGGCAAGGGAAGTTTTTCGAGCCTGTCGCGGGCAAGCGAACCGGGGTTTTTGGCAGTGTCCGGATCATGAATGGTCAACCACGCAATCCTCATAACGGTGAAGACATCGGTGCTCCGCTCGGAACCGAAGTCGTTGCGACGAACGATGGCATTGTACGGCTCACTGTTGATCATATTTTCTCTGGAAAGGGTGTCTTCGTGGATCACGGGCTGGGCTTATTCTCGATGTATTTCCATCTCTCCAAAGTGCTTGTCAAGGAGGGCGATCTCGTGAAGGCCGGAGAGATTGTTGGGGAAGTGGGCGCCACCGGTCGCGCGACCGGTCCCCATCTCCATTGGGGTGTGAAACTCAATGGCGCGCGTGTGAATCCCTATGCCTTGCTGGAGCTGCCGTTCAAGGGGAGTGTGCAATCGGCGGCTCCGGTAACTGTCACCGACACGGAGGCCGGTGTCGGCTCCCCGGAACCATGATTCCAGTCGCCCTTCGCTTTCCGTTTTGCCGGCTTGTTTCTGGTTGACCTGTCCCCATACGTAGGCATACCCTTTGACTCATTCTACGGGTATCACACATGAGAATCTTCCTGTTTGTTCTGTCTATCGTTTCGCTTCTGCTTGCAACTCGTCAATTTTCGATTGCTGAGCAGACTGGACAGTTCAAGGGGGCTCTATTTCTACTCCTCATCGGTATCCAGCTGCTGATTGCCGTCGCGCTCATTTCTGAACATCGAGAAGAGCGTACGAAGAAGTCATCCACGTCGGAGGAGAAGAGAGAGAGAATTAGAGCCAATCCAACTGACGCCAACGTATTAAGGTGAGATTTGATTGTTGTGAGTTTTTTATTCCGGCGAGATGCCTAATCCTCCGAGTAGCGGCATGAGGCTCTCTTCTCCAGGCCCCTTACCCTCCTTTGACGCCTGACTGATGTCAGACAAGAGCTGGTCCGCTTCAGGGCCCAATTGTTTCAGCCGTTCCCCCAGGTTGCCCGACATCAGATTTCGTTTGACTTCGTCGTCGGTGATTTTCCCTTCTTTGATGTTCTGCTGGAGGATTTGTGCCAAAGATTGAACCTTCGCCAGCATATCCGGAGGCATACTATTGAGGATTCTTTCCGCTTCCTGCTGTCCTCCTCCGAGTTGCGCATGGGAGGGAATGGTCAATGAGATAAGAAACCCACAGACAGCGAACATCCATCTCCCTACACCTTCCATTTCAGCCTCCTTCCTGTGGATATTGCTAGTTGGGTATGCGAGCAATCGTGCAGGATTCCTGCCAGTTCCCATCAGAACGAATAAGAAAAGCTTTCGAGCGCCTAAAGGGGATCAAGTGCGCCGGGACATTAGCCGATACAGTCCAGTACCCATATGAGAAAACAAGCAATTCTTAGGGCGACGTGATGGGTAGTTGATAGTGTTGATCATCTGACACTGAAGGTGGAGGGTGGCGCCGATGCTTGACGGGTGGCAATTTTCGGACGTGACTGTCTATTTAGTGGGCATTCTTGGCCTTCTCGTCGTCTGGCAATACTACCAGATGCAGATCATGGCTGGTCGCATTCTCGCCGTTGATATCTTCGACCGTTCCGGCATTCGGATGTATCTCTATGTCACGCCCGATGATGACCATATCTGTGAGGTGTGTGCGGCTTCGAATGGGCGAGTGTATTCGCCATCCCAGGTTGCCAAGAAGAATTTTTCACCTCTCGATCGGCGATGCAAACGACCGACTCGCTGTGGCGGTGTCCTAATAGGACTGTACGGGGCTTGGCTGGAAGCCAGAGGGGTGCTGGAAAATCTTCGTAGGAATATCAGAAAGGGAGGGATACAACTCTCAACGGAAGAAGTGCGGGCCTTGGTGAACGGACAATGGGAACGTTGCATCAGCGCCGATACGGATCGGTTGGGAATCCAGATGATCGAGGCGCTCTCCTATGAAAAGATCAATCAGGACATCGCGATCCAGGGGTATCGCTATGTCGTGGAAGAAGCGAGAGAGGTCCGGCACCTGTTGCTCCTCGTTCCGGCCTATCTTCGACTCATGCAACTGCTCCTGCGTGCTGGCGAAGAGGCCGAAGCACTCGAAGTGATCGAGCGTTTTGAAAGTCGGTTCCCGTCGACGAAACGGGGACCGCATTTTCCGTCAGAGAAACAGCGGGAAGCGATGAAAGTAAAGAAAGCTCAATTGGTGAAAAGCCTGCCGTTGAAAATGTCGGCCTAATGAACCTCACCACCACACAGGGGTGACGCTACCCTAATAATTCGATTCCAGACTGGTCGGTGTTTTATTCAACACGGTCGCGGCTGCTTGCGATAGGGCGGCGTCGTGGGCATGGTCCAGTGAATAGATTCGAAATTGAATGAGTCGGGTGGGCAGGAGATCCAGGAATTCTTCCAGTGGGTCGGGAGAAACCTGGCTCGTGCCGGGATCGTAGACATATAAGGGGTTCCCGCGTCGATCTTTGGGATCGGGTCGTGGATCCAAGAGGGCCATGTCTACCCGGAATTGGAGTCGCTTCAATCCCGTCGGCAATTCTTTGACAATCTGCTGTTCGAAGTGCCGATGGCTGGGAAACGCCATGCCACGCTCCTGGCCTTTTTCCTTCAGGGTCGTGCTGTAGGCCATCTTCCATTTAACGTCGCGGTCTAAGATCCGTGCCCATTCCTGGCCTAATTGTCGGCGGATTTTCTGGCGAGAGTGTCTCCAGCCGCGAACTTCTTCCAGGAGTGACCAATCCGTCAGGGTGCGATAATCCTCCATCTTCTTTTGAGGATCACGAGGGCACAGCAATTTTATCGTCTCACCGAAAATATCGCGGAGGTGGATGTCGATCGCCCTGGTGGTGCGGTGAAAATACACATTGGAGTAAAGGTACATCCTCGTGTTCAAGAACATTTGGAGCGCGGGGAGCCCGGTCTTGTGAATGGTGAACCCCTCTTCGGTCACGATCGTGTAATGAATTAACCGTGTGAGATCGACGGGGCCCACAGCCACGCCACACATGTAGGAATCCCTCAACACATAGTCGAGGTTGTCACCGGTATAGCTTCCTGAAATGACGGGTTGGAGTACGTTGAGCCAATGGGGAAGGCGAGAATTGTCTTTCCCCTTTTCCTTGAGGATGAGGTGTGCGATCTGATCGGGATCTAATTCTTCGCCCTTGTCAAAGGGCCCGGATGGGCTTCGTCGGATTTTTCTGATGACCGGAGCCAAGTGTTCGCGAATGATGATCTGCCCCAATCGTTCGTGGCTAAGACCGATCGCATGGAGATAATTATCATCAAAGAAATGGCAAAAGGGACCGTGGCCGATATCGTGCACCAAGGCTGTCACGCGCAAGAGCTCTTCGACGAAGTTGGCCGAAGGGACATCTTTGACGACTTTCTGAAGAAAGGGATATAGATGCCGGGCGAATCGTCCGGCTACGTGCATCGTCCCCAGGGAATGGACGAACCGGGTATGTTCTGCCGATGGGTAGACCCAGCGGGCGCTTTGTAGCTGATAAATGTATCGTAGACGCTGGACCCACGGTGAATCGATCAGATCCTTCTCTGTAAACTCGTGAGGATCAGGGGTCGCGAAGGGAACGGTGAAGGTGACGTACTTGTGAATGGGATCAGCGATCAGTGCCGATCCATCATAGGGAGCGTTCGATCGGTCTGCCCGTTCCATGGTCGACCATTATCTTAGCCCACCGAGTCTGACGGCGGCAATGGCTCCGCAGTGGGAGCGACTGGTTTCTGACGGTATTTGACAAAAAAGAAATATACCAGAGGATACGATACCAATGCCCCGAGCACACTGAGCACGAGTCCTCCAAGAACGAACGGACCAGCGTATGGAAGGACCTGGTCGTAGATACCACTGGGGCTCATATCGTGCCAATCGAACGTCGGTACATCGGTTCGATCTAACAGCAGGGCACCGGTCCAATAAGTCGCGCCCAATATCGGAATGATCGTCCAGGGATTATTGATAAAAGCTCCGGCCAGTAGCGCAAGAAAATTGAGACCGAATAGCCATGTGCACAACGCCACCATCGCCGTGTGAAGGCCGTAGGCCGGTGAGAACGCGATAAAGACACCCAACGCAAAGGCCAACGCCGTGCGTTGTGGCGACTCTTGAAGATGCAGCACTTGCCGCAGTAGCACCCGGAATGAGCGAGTGCCCCCTGCAGGAGGATGTTTGCCTGCCTCTGCCATCAGCAAAAATGCTCGTAACTGGTCTTCGGTATGGGCTGCGTTCGGCCATGGGACGTCATCTGAATGCCAAATCTCTTTGGGTGAATCGTTCCGATGTGGGTGATGTGATAGCCTTGTGCCTGCGCTTGTCGTTCAAGAGTGTGGCGGTATCTCGGCGGCGCGGTAAACAGAAGCTCGTAGTCCTCGCCCCCGGTGATCGCGAGTTGAACAGGCGAGACATTACAGGCTTTTGCGTAGGCTCGGCAAGCCGGCGAGAGTGGAAGATTGTCTATCTCCACCTCTGCTCCGACCCCACTTTCTTCACAAATATGTCGAAGGTCTCCAGAGAGACCATCGGATAGGTCGATGGCGGCAGAGGCCAGTCGTCCGTTATTGAGCCACTGACCCTCGGCGACCCTCGCCGAAGGATACAAATGGCGGCGGATCAGAAACTGTCGATAAAATCGTGAGAATTGCGACCGGTTCTTCTTGGACCATCGACGAGACATGTTCTGTGCCAACAGGCGACAACCGGCGAGCGAATCTCCCAGTGTGCCGGACACATAGATCAGGTCTCCCACTTTTGCACGATGACGAAACAGTGCCCGGTGTTTTGCCGTAGTCCCAAGTAGGGTGATGCTGAGAAAAAGGCCCGCCTTAGATGCTGAAGTATCTCCACCGATCAGCACCACGTCGTAAGGCCGGCAGGCCTTCATCATACCACTGTAGAAGGCATAGATGTGTGACTGACTCATGTGTTTAGGGATGGCGAGTGATATGAGCAGATAGCGAGGGACTGCTCCCATTGCGGCAAGATCGCTGAGGTTGGCGATCGCGGCTCGGTAACCGATTGATTCGGGAGGAGCAGATTTCAGATCGAAATGGATTCCTTCGGCGAGCAAGTCCGTCGTGAGGTGCCACCAAATGGGTGAGATGGCTTCAATCACTGCTGCATCGTCACCGATGCCCTGCACCAAACCCGGCGTCTGATGGCCGAACTGATTCTTTAACTTTCGAATCAGAGCGAATTCCTGAAGGGGTTTGGCCGTATGCGGGGCCACGAGGCGGTCCTACGAGCGGGCTGGCTCGCGCCTGGCTTTCAAAGTGGCAGGAAGTTCATGTGATCGTCGGCCTTTCCCCGATCGTAAGGGACGGATACGGGCGGGCGCCGGAGGCGCCGACGGCTTGTTTGACGTCGAAGGAGTCTTGGGTCTCCTCCGAAGAGCAATCTTCATAACGTCGTCCATGGTATCAACGAACGCCAACTGGATGCCTTTCAGGAGATGTTTAGGAATTTCCTCGAGGTCCTTCTTATTTCGACGTGGCAGGATGACGGTGGTGAGCTTGGCTCGTTTAGCCGCCAAGATCTTTTCTTTGAGTCCCCCGATCGGAAGCACGCGACCGCGCAGGGTGATTTCTCCAGTCATGGCGAGATCTCGCCTTGCGGGAGTTCCTGAAAACGCCGACGCAATCGCCGTGGCCATCGTGATGCCGGCCGAAGGACCGTCTTTGGGGATAGCGCCGGCCGGAACATGGATGTGAAGGTCTTGTCTGCTGAACATCCTTGGGTTTAGATTCAAGGTCTTCTCTCGTGAGCGGACATAGCTGAGCGCAGCCTGGGCAGATTCCTTCATCACATCTCCGAGGTGTCCGGTGAGCGTCAATTGGCCTTTCCCCTTCATCACCGTCGCCTCGATGTACAGCACGTCGCCACCTGATTCGGTCCAGGCCAGGCCCGTTGCCACCCCAATTTCGTCTTTCTCGAGTTCCGCTTCCGGCACATATTTCGGAACACCCAGATACTTGTGGAGATTGGAATGATCGATCGGAAATCCTTGGTTCTTGCCCTCAGCGACTTTCTTCGCAACCTTGCGCATGACATTGGCAATTTCACGCTCGAGATTCCGTACTCCAGCTTCCCTGGTATAGTGAGAAATAATCTGCCTGATCGCCGGCTCCGTCAGCCGGACGTGTTTGCTCGTGATCCCGTGTTCCTCAAGCTGACGTGGAATCAGGTATTTCTGAGCAATGCCGAGTTTCTCTTCTTCCGTGTATCCAGGAATTTCAATGATCTCCATACGGTCGCGTAGCGCGGGCAGGATGGGATCGATCAAATTGGCCGTGGTGATGAACATGACTTCGGTCAGGTCGAACGGGACTCCGAGGTAGTGGTCGGTGAACGCGCTGTTCTGTTCCGGGTCAAGCACCTCCAGCAAGGCCGCCGAGGGATCACCCCGAAAATCCATGCCAACCTTGTCCACCTCGTCGAGCATGAATACAGGATTGGCGGTGCCGGCTTGCTTCATCCCCTGGATGATGCGTCCGGGTAACGCGCCGACATAGGTCCGACGGTGCCCACGGATTTCCGCCTCATCGCGAACGCCGCCTAAGCTGATGCGCACAAATTCTCGACCCAATGCGCGGGCAATCGACTTGCCGAGCGAGGTCTTCCCGACCCCCGGCGGACCGACGAAGCACAGGATCGGCCCCTTCATTTTTTCTTTCAGTTTTCGGACGGCGAGGTATTCCAGGATCCGTTCCTTGACCTTTTCAAGATCATAGTGATCGTCGTTCAATACTTTTGCAGCTGCCTTCAGCTCGAGGTTGTCCTTCGACCGTTTTGACCACGGCAATTCGACCATCCATTCCAGGTATGTTCGAACGGTTGCGGATTCAGCGGTATCCGGATGCATCTTTTCGAGCCGTTTGAGCTGTTTCTCGGTTTCTTTCAAAACTTTTTCCGGCATCTTGGCGTCTTTGATGCGTTTGCGGAATTCCGTAATTTCTTCAGCTCGCTCATCAAGCTCGCCCAACTCTTTTTGGATGGCCTTGAGCTGTTCTCGGAGAAAATACTCGCGTTGGGTCTTGTCCATCTCGCCTTTGGCTTGTGCCTGAATTTTTTGCTGCATGGAGAGGACTTCGATCTCTTTCCCGAGAATGTCGCTCACCTGGCGAAGACGTTGGATGGGATCGGAAATTTCCAGAACGGCTTGAGTCGCGTCGACTTTCAGTCCGAGATTGGAGGCCACCATATCGGCCAGCCGGCCGGGCTCTTCAAGGTTTTCAATGACGACCATGACATCGGGGATGAGGACCTTCCCCAGGCTCACGATCCGTTCGATCTGCTCTTTGACGGTCCGCATGACGGCTTCTGCCTCAAGCGTCGTCGCTGTCGACTTGGAGTCAGAGAGCTTGTCAATTCGAACCGAGTAGTACGGATCGGTCTGAATGTATTTGGTGATTTTTGCTTTGGCGATCCCCTGGACCAAAATCTTGATGCGTTCATCCGGAAGCTTCAGCATCCGCATGATGATGCCGACGGTACCGATCGTATGGATGTCTTTGGGAGACGGATTTTCGACATCGAGCGCCTTTTGAGTGGCCAGGAAGATCATCCGATTTCCGGCAAGCGCCGCTTCGATCGCCTTGATCGACATATCACGACCGACAAAGAGTGGGAGCACCATGTACGGAAAGACGACAATATCCCGGACTGGCAGCAACGGCAGCTGGGTTGGAACTTCAATATTTTGAGGAGGCTGAATATCTTGCTCGTTTGGGTCAGTCATGTACGCGCCTGTTCGTTAAGCCGAGGAGCGAAGTGTCGACTACGCAGCCATGCTGATCACACAGCATATCATACGCTGGCGCTTTTCCTAATCCTTCTACCATTTCTACAGGCATTGAATCGCATGTCGAAACCATAGATCGACGTGGGTGTAGATCGTCCGGTCACTTCTCTTCGAAAGCCGACTTCAACCCCGACAGATCCTTGGGACACGACGCGCAGGCTGATGAGATCAACTCCGTCGAGTATTCGGTGTGGCACGCATACGAGTCGAAAGGTAGTCGCGGAACTCTGCTCCTAGTGCCGGGTTCTTCAAGGCAAACTCTACGGTAGCAATCAAGAAGCCGAGTTTGTCTCCTGCGTCATGGCGTTGTCCTTCGATCTCTAGCGCGTACATGGGAGATTTCTTCGCAAGCTCTTTGAGGGCGTCGGTGAGCTGGATCTCTCCGTTCTTTCCTGGTCGAGTCCTCCGCAGAATGGGAAAGATTTCCGGAGGCAGCACATATCGTCCGATCACGGCCAGTGTGGAGGGCGCATCCGTCGGAGATGGTTTTTCAACCAACCCTTCAACTCGATGCAGACCATGCGCCAGGTGTTTGGGAGTGACAATTCCATATCGACTGACATCCGCCTTGGGAACATCCTGCACTCCCAGGACTGCGCCATGTCGTTTCTTATACACGTGTGTCAATTGCGCGAGCGCTGGAACATGCGCGTCAATAATCTCATCTCCCAGTATTACCGCGAATGGTTCATCACCGATCAAGTGTTGCGCGCACAATACAGCATGTCCTAGACCAAGTTGCTCCGATTGCCTGACGTAACAGAAATTGGCCAGGTTTGAAATCTGTCGGATTTGATGGAGGATCTGACTCTTCCCGGTTCCTTTCAGCGTCTCTTCCAATTCAACCGAACGGTCAAAGTGATCTTCAATGGCTCGTTTGCCTCGGCCAGTGATCACGATGATATCTTCTATGCCCGAGGCCACGGCTTCTTCCACTGCGTATTGAATGAGCGGCTTATCGACCAACGGCAACATTTCCTTGGGAGATGCCTTCGTGGCGGGAAGGAATCGGGTTCCCCAGCCGGCCGCAGGGATGACTGCTTTTCTTACGGTCAAACGAGACATGAAGCCGATACTATGTGATGGGGTGTATGAAGTCAAGAAACCGCTGAACTGGTCTCCCCAAATGGTGGTTCTGACGCATTCTCAGGAGATGGCATGGTGTCGAGCATTATGGATGCGAAATCAGATTAGGAACGATTCGTCTCTCCGGCGTTGGGAGGACCGCTGGCTTCTTTACAATATTGAATCACCCCAATATAATCCTGAAGTTTTGCATGAGTTGGTTGGATGCCACGTCTTTGTGCTGGTGGTTTAGTGGGAACCTTCACGTGAGGGTGCCCGTGCGTCTCGATGGAAAATGGAATGCGGAGCCTATCCTGGTGACAGGGGGTTGTCTCGGGCGGTTGAGCGTAGTGAGGAGCTGTGGGATGAGTCCATTCACGCCATCCATCTCCACAGTTCGCTCTAGGAATCTTCATCGGTGACTCTGCATGCCGTCTACAGGCCTCGATCGTTTATAGTCGCGGCTTTGGTCGTTTTCGTGTTGTGGGGTATGGTTGAGGCTCTTGCCCAGGTCCCAGAGCCTAGGGTGGCGTCGGTCGAAATCCGTGGAGTCAAACGAATCGAAGTGCCAGCCGTTGCAGGGCGGCTCACTCTGAAATCAGGCGATCCTTATACACCTGAAACGGTGCGTGGCCAGGTCAAGATTCTCTATGACACAGGTTTTTTCGAAGATGTTCAGGTTGAAGCGGACTCTGTTGCTGAGGGAATGGCCGTCACCTTTGTGGTGCAGGAGAAGCCGTTTATCACGGAGATTGTTTTTGACGGCAATGATCAGTTGAGCGACGATAAACTGAAGGAGAAAACGACTATCAAGAGTCAAACATTTCTTGACCAGCAGCTGGTGAAGGAGAGCGCTGAGAACATGCGGCAGCTCTACCAGCATGACGGGTATTACAACGCACAGGTCATCCCAGTCATTCAGACGTTAGATGAAGATCGCAAGCGTCTGATGTTTCATATTAGAGAGGGAGAGAAAGCCAAAATCAAAGAGGTGATTTTCGAGGGACTGCGGGCGGCGACCAAGGCTGAGATGTTCAAAGCGATGGCAACCAGGGAGTGGATCCCATGGTACGGCTTCTTTACCAAATTGAAACTTCCCTCTATGGTCTCTGATGCCGGCGTGTTGAAACGCGACGAGTTGGCCAACGATGTGGAACGGATTAGGGAAGTGTTACTGAATAAAGGCTACTTTAATGTTCGAGTCGGCCAACCTTCGGTCGAGCTGACCGAAGACAAGAAATGGTTCATTATCAATTATCCGGTTGCGGAAGGGGAGCCGTTTACCGTCGGTGAAATTGGGTTTCGAGGGCATACGGTGTTTGAAGAGCCGGAGCTTCGTGAAGGATTGAACATCAAAGAGGGGGAGATTTTTCAGCGGGCCAAAATCCGAGATGAGATCACCCGGCTGACGGATCTGTACGGGAGCAAAGGGTACTCGTTTGCCGAAGTGGTGCCTAGCGTCAATCCGAACAATGAAGAACGGACGGTGAGCATCATCCTCAGCCTTAAAGAGGGAGAGATGATGCGGATCCGACAGATCAATGTGTATGGAAACGATAAAACCCGGGACAACGTCATCCGCCGAGAAATACGGGTCGACGAGCAGGACGTGATCGATACCGCGTCGTTGAAGCGAAGTTTCCAACGATTGAATAATTTGAATTTTTTTGAGACCGTCGAAATCCTGCCGGCCCAAGTGGCTCCTGATAAGGTAGACCTGAATGTCCGTGTTAAGGAGAAGCCGACTGGCATGTTTAGTGTCGGTGGAGGGTTCAGTACGTTGGATCGACTTGTGGCGATCGCCGATATCACGCAGGGGAACTTGGGGGGGTACGGTTGGCTCGGGCGTGTTCGTGGGCAGTTCGGCCAGCGAAGACAACTAGGACACATCACATTCCGCAATCCTTATATGAACGATTCGCTGACCTCGCTGCAAGTAGACGGCTACCTTACTCAGACAAATTTTCTTTCCTATCGTGAAGAGCGAAAAGGTGGCAGTATCACGCTTGGTCGTTGGTTATCGGAGTATGTCACTGGTAGTGTTGGCATCTTTGCTGAACAAATCACATTCAGGGATCCTCAATTCGGCATCTGTCCTGATCTGGTACCGATCGTCTGTCGGCAATTGGGGACTCAGTCCTCCACGGGATTTCGGACCACGCTGTTCAGGGACACCAGGGACTATTACATCGATCCCAGAAGCGGTTGGCGGGTTGGAGGTGGGGTCGATATTGGAACCCCGTATTTGGGCGGAAGCAACAACTTCATCAAGTACCACGTGGACGTCATCAAGGTCACACCTCTTCCGCTGGACCTGAGGGTTTCGTTACGGGCCCGTTACGGAGAGGTGCATGCGCTTGGAGGCACACAGGTACCGCTGAACGAACGATTCTTTGTGGGCGGTATCAACACCATGAGAGGGTTTGCTTTCGGGCGAGCTGGTCCTGTGGTTCCCACGACGCGCGCGCCGTTCGGTGCGGCAAAGCAGTTGATCTTCAATACGGAGTTGATCTTTACGATCTCCGCTGAAGCGAAGTTAAATGGAGTTCTCTTTTTTGACTATGGCAAAGGCTTTGATGACGGTGAACCGTTGTCGATCGATCTCCGGCCTGCTGCGGGTTTGGAGGGGCGTTGGATCTCTCCCTTTGGTCCCTTGCGCGTGGCCTATGGGATCAATCTTGATGCGCGCACCGGCGAGCGTCAAGGTGTCTTCGAATTTACGATCGGGACCTTGTTCTAGTCGGAGCATTGACGTGATGGGATTGAAGGCGAATAGACGGCGATATCAGCTGTGGCGGACAGGTTGGATTTGGATCGTAAGTGTAGCGGCCCTGACATTCTTGTTGGGCGGCTGTGCCGGACCGGTTGCCAAGGTTGAAGGAAAGGTAGGGGTGATTAATTCACAGCGGTTGCTCAATGATACAAACGCAGGTAAGCGGGCCAAAGAGAGCCTGACCTCCTACTCAAAAAATCGACAGGCACTGATGGAATTGGAGGAACGAGAATTGCGGCGAATGGAAGAGGACTTCGTCAAACAGTCTTCGATTCTGAGTCCTACTGCCAAGCGCGATCGAGAGGAGCAATTTCGACGGCGTATGCAGGAATATCAGCAGAAGGCAGCGGAGTTGAATCGAGAAGTCCAAGAAAAGCAAAAAGACGTTCTAGAAGGGTTTCGTGACAAAATTGAAATGGTGGTGGCGAAGGTCGCCAAGCGTCTGGGATTGCAGGTCGTGATGGATAAGAGTAAGGGTGGTCCAACGGTCTATCATGAAGAGGGGCTCGACATATCGAGCGAAGTTATTGAAGAGTTCAACCGTGAATATCCCTAGGAACTGTGGGTGGGAGGAGAGGCCATGATGAGTGCGGTGAGAGCGGTATTGGTGGGCATTGCGTTATTGCTGATGCAGTGGGGAGAACCACTCTATGCGGGAGAGCCGGTGCGTGTTGGTGTTATCGATCAGCAGATGATCATGGAACGGACCAAGGCCGGGAAGTTGGCCTTGGAGGACATGAAAGGCTATTCGATGACACGACAGAAGATTATCAATTCCGATGAGCAGGAGCTCAAAGAGTTGCAACTGTCTCTCGAAGATCCAAATGGGAAACTGACCGAGGTAGTACGGCAAGAAAAAGAAGAGCAGTTCCGTGGCAAAGCCGAAGCCTTTCAGCACCGTCTCCAAGAGTTCAACCGAGAGGTTCAGGTGAAGCAACGTGAGCTAGTCACGGAATATTCACGGAAGATCGCCGCCGCGGTGCAGGCTGTGGCGCAGAAGGAAGGCTATGTCGCTATTGTCGACAAAGGCAGTGATGCATTAATGCGGATCGTCCTCTATCATCAGCCTGCGTTGGATGTGACGCAGTCAGTGATCAAGGAATTCGATCGACAGAACCCTTAAATATCGGCATTATCTCATGAGCGAGAGGAGGCAGAGCCAATGGCATCAGTCGAGCAGGCTGAAATTCAGGCGTTACTTCCCCACCGGTATCCTTTCCTGCTGGTGGATCGTGTCAAGGAATTTGAACCACATAAGAGTATTGTTGCCATCAAGAATGTGACGGTGAATGAGCCGTTCTTTCCAGGACATTTCCCAGGTCGTCCGGTCATGCCTGGAGTGCTGATTATTGAAGCGATGGCGCAGGCAGGTGGTGTGTTGGTGTTCAAGTCAGGAGGAACGGTCGGAAAAACCGTCATGTATTTGACGGGGATCGACGAGGCAAAATTCCGGAAGCCGGTGGTTCCGGGCGATCAGCTCCGTTTCGAGATTGACGTGCTCAAAAAACGTCCGCCGTTCTGGAAAATGCAGGGCAAGGCATTCGTAGACAGCGAAGTGGTGTGTGAAGCCGTGGTCACGGCGATGGTGATGGATGAAACGACGGAACAGGGCCGGAAATAGTCATGATGCGGCAGTCGACGCGACACGAGGTCGCCTTGTCCACGTCACAATGTTTGTAAAGGGGGCATGAGTGAAAATACATCCAACAGCCATCGTCAATTCCAAGGCGAAGCTCGCTGATGACGTAGAAATAGGACCGTTCTGTGTGATCGGAGAACATGTCGCGATCGGGAAAGGCACTCGTTTACTTTCCCATGTCATCGTCGACGGGTGGACTGAAATCGGCGAACGGAACGAACTCCACCCGTTCGCTTCGATCGGGGGACCGCCGCAGCACCTGGCGTACAAGGGAGAGCCGACGAAGGTCGTGATCGGCGATGACAACACTGTTCGGGAATATGTGACGATCAACCGAGGAACCGTTCAAGGGGGTGGAGTGACTTCGCTCGGGTCAAAGAGCATTCTGATGGCCTATGTGCATGTGGCCCATGATTGCCGGCTCGGCAACCATATTATTATGGCCAACGCGGCAAGTCTTGCCGGGCATATTACCATCGGGGATCATTCCGTCATCGGAGGTTTGACCGGCGTGCTTCAGTTTGTGCGTGTCGGCGATTATGTGATGGTCGGCGGCTGTTGCGCAATCGGTCAGGATATTCCTCCGTTTACGTTCGCAGCCGGTGGGTATCGAGCCCATCTGTATGGTCTGAACACGGTCGGTCTCCAACGGCATGGCTTCTCAGCGGATCGCATTGCCTCGCTCAGGAAGGCGTTTGATCTTCTCTTTCGAGAAGGGCATCGAACTGCGGAGGCGATTCGACTGGCTAAAAAGGAGTTCAAAGGGCAGGCCGATGTGGCGAAGATTCTCACGTTTATGGAAGGTACCAAGCGTGGGATCTCGCGGGCGGTCAATCTTGAAATGGAACGCGAGTTCGATCAACAGGTGTGAGACCATCCGACATGACCAGCGCTATGCCCATATCAGATGGCCGTATCGGAGTGATCGCAGGGAATGGACGCTTTCCGATCATTTTTTCGGATAACGCGCGCAAGATGGGCTTGCAGGTTTCTGCCGTGGCTCATGAGGGTGAAACAGACCCGGAGCTTGAGCAGCATGTCGATCGGATTCATTGGGTCAAGATCGGTCAGTTGAACAAACTAATCAATGCCTTCAAGGGCGATGGTGTGCGAAACGTCGTGATGCTGGGAGGGATCAAGAAGACCCATATCTATAGCAACGCTCGCCCCGACTTTCGCGTGATGGCGCTCGCGACGAAATTGGTGCTTTGGAAAGATGATGACATTCTTCGAGCCCTGGCTGCGGAACTCGAACGGGACGGAATCACGATCTGTGAATCGACGTTTGGTCTCGAAGGGATCCTGGTCACGG
This sequence comes from Nitrospira sp., assembly GCA_965223625.1. Classification (GTDB taxonomy): domain Bacteria; phylum Nitrospirota; class Nitrospiria; order Nitrospirales; family Nitrospiraceae; genus Nitrospira_D. Next base: position 2,867,074 of record OZ245008.1, on the reverse strand, counting down.
AAGGACCCCTCACCTCTCGCCAACCTACCAAGAAAGAGTGGCTCGACATCCGGTACGGCTGGGATGTGGCCAAGGAGACTGGGCGCCTGGACATCGGCCAATGTGTGGTTGTGAAGGATCGAACAATCGTGGCAGTCGAAGCGGTTGAAGGAACTGATGAGGCAATTAGACGTGGTGGCACCCTTGCCAAAGATGGAGTGGTCGTCGTGAAACGGTGCAAGCCACAACAGGATCTCCGATTTGATCTGCCTGCCGTCGGTCCTCGGACGATCGAGGCAATGCAATCTGTCAAGGCGTCGGTTCTGGCTGTTGAAGCTGGTCGCTCCGTGATGCTGGATCGAGAACAATTACTCAGCCGAGCGGAGGAGGCAAGCATCGCCGTGATCGGACTGACACGCGAAAAAGAGCCGAGTCCGGAGAATTCGGTGAACGTCTGACCAATCGGTAGCTCTGATCATTCGCAGGTCCGTCGAGGTTGGAATTTCGATCCGTGCTTTGATTTGACGACTCTTCAAACTCTAGTTAGAGGTATATGGTCAAACTACGTGCTGGTGTGATCGGGGTCGGACATCTTGGGCAACACCACGCGCGTCTTTACGCTTCGTCTCCGGACTCGATACTGGTTGGCGTGGTTGACCACAATCAGGACCGAGCGTCTACCATCGCTCAGAAGTACGGTGGACGGGTCTTCAGAGATCTGCAGGATCTGCTGAAGCAAGTCGATCTCGTCACCATTGCCGTCCCTACCTCCAGTCATTATTCGGTTGCGAAAACCTGCCTCCAGGCCGGCAAGCATGTGTTGATCGAAAAACCGATCGCTGTCTCCCCGATGGAAGCACAGGACTTGGTGGAGTTGGGACACCGCAAAGCATGCACGATCCAGGTCGGGCATAGCGAGCGTTTCAACCCGATTATGCCGTTGATGCGTTCCCACATTCGCAAGCCGTTGCTGATCGAGTGTCATCGATTGGGGAGTTATAGTAAGCGTGGCGTCGATGTCGATGTCGTGTTGGATTTGATGATTCATGATCTTGACCTCCTGTTGTCGTGCAATCCCGGTCCCATAGAGGATGTGAGGGCAGTCGGAGCTTCAGTGCTTTCTTCGACGAACGATATCGCCAACGTGCGAATCCAGTTTCGAAACGGGTGCGTCGCGACCCTTACATCAAGTCGCATCTCACCGAGGGCGATGCGACAATGGCGGCTGTTCCAATCTGATGGGTCTGTCTCGATCGACTTCCAGTCCCGCCAAGGAGTAATCGTCCGTCGTTCGAGTGAACCTGGCCTCAAGCCGATGGTTGCGGTTGAAGAGGTCCAAGCTGGCAATGATGAGCCGCTGAAATTACAGCTTGAGTCGTTCCTTCATGCGGTTCGTGCAAAATCTCGCCCTGTTGTATCGGGTGAAGACGGAGTCGCTGTTCTAGAACTCGCGCAGCGTGTGCTGTCCGCGATGAGCGGGTTCGATCGGCAGCAGACGTCCGACTATCGCAGACGGGTTCACGGTTGAGAATCCTCGCAACTGCGGAGATCGAATCGCAATTGCGGTCTATGCGCCTGTAGATCATCATGGCACGCATTCTGATCGTTACCGGTGAAGCGTCAGGCGACCTCCACGGAGCCAATCTGGCTAAGGCCCTCAAGGCATGTGACTCTCAGGTTTCATTGACAGGAATTGGCGGGCGTGCGATGGAGGCGGCTGGCGTGCAATTGGTCGGCAAGATGAGGCAGTTCGACGTGATGGGTATGGTCGGACCCTTGGCCTTGGTGGCGATCATTCGACGGTTTTTCTTCATGCGGCGATTGTTCCGCTCCGAACCCTGGGACGTGGTCATTTTTGTCGATAACCCTGGGTTGAATCTAAGATACGCTTATTTTGCCAAGGGTGCTGGGTTGCGCGTGTTCTATTATATCGCACCGCAGATTTGGGCTTGGGGACCCTGGCGGATGTACTGGATCAAGAAACGGGTCGATCATGTGTTGGTAATTTTGCCGTTTGAGAAACCCCTTTTTGACCAAGCTGGGATGCGGTGTACGTTCGTGGGGAATCCTATCTTGGATGCTGTTGAGGAGATCTACGATCGAACTGCGCTTCGTGCCAAGTTCGGCTTCTCTCCTCAGGAGCGTGTGATTGCCTTGTTGCCGGGGAGTCGAGCGCATGAAGTCCACGCTCTGCTGCCGATCCTTCTTGAAGCAGCAGAGAAATTGGCGCGGCATCAGCCGGGAACACAGTTTCTCCTAGCACAAGCCTCCACAATTCAGGATAATCTGTTACAACCGTTCCTCCAACAGAACCGAGTGTCGGTCACCGTTGTGAAAGAGCAGACCAGTGAAGTGCTGGCGGTCTCGGATTTTGCGCTGGTCAAGTCGGGTACAGCCATATTGCAAGCAGCCGTGGTTGGGACCCCCATGGTGCTACTCTATCAAATCAGTTCACTGGAATGGTGGATCGCGAGCTTTTTTAAGCGAGTCAAATGGATCGGGCTTGCGAATTTGGTGGCCGGTCGATCGGTCGTGCCGGAGTTGGTTCAGTCTGATGCGACAGGGCAGCGACTCTATGAAGAGGCTGTTCGAATCTTGGACGATCGAGTCGTCTATGATGAAATGAAGCGAGAGTTGGCCAAGGTGCGAGACGCGTTGGGTGAACCAGGCGCGTCGAAGAGGGCGGCGGAGGCCGTGTTGGCAGGATGTCGGGTCTAGAACGATTCAAACGACTGATGGGGTATGTAAAACCGTACCGAGGACGGTTCCTCGCAGCCTTTGCCTGCTCCGGTCTGGTCGCACTTCTTAGCGGTGTGTATGCCTGGCTCGCCAGGCCGGTGTTAGACGATATCTTCATCCAAAAAGATGAGCGGATGTTGCTGATCCTGCCGTTGGTCCTCCTTGGCGTAGCCACATTGAAGGCACTGTTCAGCTATGGCGTAGGTTATCTCATGGCCTATGTCGGCAATCGAGTCGTGGCCGATATTCGACAGGAATTGTTCCAACAACTTATGCGACTCTCCGTCGGCTTTCATGATACGAATACGTCCGGGCGCCTGGTTTCTCGCGTCGTCAACGATGTCGGGATGATGGCCAACGCCGCATCAAGCGTCATCAAAGATATTTTTCAGAACGGCCTCACATTTCTAGCCATGATCGGCGTCATCCTGTATCAGAATTGGAGGTTGGCGGGGCTCTCGCTCATCGTCATTCCACTCTCAGCGTTGAGCATGGTGCGGGTCGGCAAGCGATTGAAACGATTGGCCACCAGTGGGCAAGAGCAACTAGGCGATCTATCCTCCACGCTGCAAGAGATGTTGGCTGGTATCAGAATGGTCAAAGCGTTCGGGCGGGAAGCGGCGGAGGCGGAGCGATTCGAAGAACGAAACCGAAAAGTGCTCTCGACCACCCTCAAAAGTAATCAGGTCTGGTCGCTTGGTCATTCCCAGATGGAAATCATCGGAGTGATTGGTGTTGCGGCCATTATCTGGTACGGCGGCTATTTGGTTATCCACGACACTATGACTCCCGGGGCTTTTTTCTCATTCATGGCGGCATTGTTCATGGCCTATACCCCGATTCGGAAACTTTCGGGATCGAATAACTTGGTTCAGCAAGCGCTGGCGGCCGCTGAACGAGTGTTCGATGTGTTGGACCTCAGAACTGAGTATGCTCAAAATAGCGGTACTGTGCCGTTGGTAGGGATCAATCAGGCCATCGAATTTCAAGGCGTCTCCTTGCGGTATGAGAATTACACGATCCCCGCGCTGGCCGATATCGATCTCGTGATTCGACCGGGTGAAGTGATTGCGCTGGTTGGGAGCAGCGGAAGCGGAAAGACCAGCATGGTGAGTTTGCTGCCTCGTTTTTATGAGCCGACGGCAGGACGCATTCTCCTGGACGGCCTCCCTATTGCATCGTACGAGCTACGTTCGCTGCGCTCGCATATCGGGATTGTTTCTCAAGACGTGTTCTTATTCGATGAAACCGTTAGAGCCAATATCGCATTCGGTAGATCCGGCTCCGGCCAAGCTGAGATCGAGCAGGCGGCGAAGCTGGCCTATGCGCATGACTTTATTCTCAGGCTGCCCGAAGGATACGATACGATGATCGGAGAGCGTGGAGTCAAGCTGTCGGGCGGGGAGCGGCAACGCCTGGCCATTGCGCGGGCCATTCTGCGTGATCCGCCGCTCTTGATCCTGGATGAGGCGACCTCGGCGCTCGACACCGAATCCGAACGTATTGTCCAACTGGCGTTGGCCAATCTGATGAAGAACCGGACCACGTTGGTGATTGCGCATCGGCTCTCCACCATCCAGAATGCGGATCGAATTATTGTCTTGGATCGAGGAACTATTGTCGAATCGGGATCGCATGAGGAGTTGCTGCGGCAAGGCGGCGTGTACCACAAGCTGCACGCGATGCAATTTCAGGATGTGACCAGTGTCTGATTTCATCAAGTCCTGCGAGCGTTGGGTGAAATGTTCCCTTGTTCCTCCTTTAGGAGCCGCAGCCATTCGCGGGATCGCGTGCACGATGCGGTTCTCGACTGGGGGTCATGAAGCGGTCGATGCTCTCTATGGGGAAGGGCGACCTATCATTCTGGCATTTTGGCATTCCCAGCAGTTGATGATTCCGATCGGTTATCGAGGAACTGGCTCCCATGTGTTGATCAGTAGGCACGGCGACGGTGAGATCATCGCGCGAATTATTGCCCGATTCGGTCATGAGGCGGTTCGTGGGTCGAGCACTCGTGGAGGGGCAGGCGCACTTCGGGCTTTGATCAAGTTAGGACGATCCGGCAGGGACGTGGTGGTGACGCCCGATGGCCCCAAGGGGCCACGGCACGTAGCGAAGCTCGGCGTCATCCATTTAGCAAAAGCCACCGGCCTTCCTATTGTACCACTAGCCTTTGCCTGTTCAAAAAAAAACTCTTTGCGAGCTGGGATCGCTATATGGTCCCATTCCCATTTTCGAAAGGCGCGTTTCTGTACGGACATCCGCTCTGGGTCTCTCGCGAAGCCGACGAGACGTCACTCGAAGAGGCTCGCCAGCAGCTCGAAACGACTCTCAATCGATTGACGGATGAGGCTGAGCAAGCCGTAACGCCTGGAAAAGTGTGAAAAGTGAGATGTGAAACGTAAAAGATCTGGAGTTACGAGGGGCATGGTACCTTTTATCTTGCACGTTTCATTTCGTGATCATGTGGCGATTCCTCTATAATGTCCTTCTCATCCTTGCTACCCCAGTCGTTGTGGGTGTGCTGCTAGCCAAGCCACGCTGCCGACCTGGATTCTTCAAACGAATGGGTTGGCATGCCCATCCGCCTCAGGCTGTTGAATCGTCTCGGCCGCTTATCTGGATTCACGCCGTTTCGCTTGGGGAGGTGGTGGCGGTTGCGCCACTCGTGAAGACGCTCCATCAGCATCATCCAGATTGTCGCTATATCGTGACGACTGTGACTGAAACAGGACGCGAGGCTGTCCTCCAGCGCTTATCGGGCATTGCCGAACACCGGTATGCCCCGCTCGATTTTTTCTGGGCCGTGAACGGCATGATCCGGCATATGCAGCCTATGCTCTATATCTTCGTCGAAACCGAACTCTGGCCCAATCTTTTGTGGTCGTTGCGAGACCGGCACGTGCCGTCGGTGTTGGTGAATGGGCGGTTGTCGTCGCGGTCGTTCCGCCGCCAAGACCTCCCCGTCGTTCGATCTTTTTGGCGATCAGTGGTACAAACTCTTTCTCTCGCATTGATGCAATCCGAAAGGGATAGAGAGCGTATTGTGGCATTGGGGGCCGATTCGGCTCGTGCTCACGTCACCGGTAACATCAAATTTGATCAACCGTTACCGGTCGGTCGCCCAGATGAGTCGATCCGACGAAGCTTCGGCCTCGACGACCATGAGCAACTCATCCTTGCGGGCAGCACCCATCCAGGAGAGGAGGACATGTTACTGTCGGCTTATGGCCGGATTGCAACCATCTACCCTTCAACGGTGTTGATGTTGGCACCTCGGCATATCGAGCGAGCAGAGGGCATAGAAACGATGCTTCGAGGGGCTGGGTTTGTGGTACAACGAAAAAGTCAGCTCCAGGAGAAACAGTCCGGCCCGCGCGTGATTATTCTGGATACGAGGGGAGAGTTGGCTCTTGCGTACCGCGAAGCCGTCGTGGCATTCGTTGGTGGAACGCTTGTTCCAGTGGGCGGACATAACTTACTTGAACCGGCGGTGTGGGGGGCTCCGGTGATGTTTGGACCTTATACAGACCATTGCGCGGAGGTTGCCACCCTTTTGCAGGAGGCTGGAGGCGGGCGCCGCGTGACGGAAGTTGAAGATTTAGCCGCCACGTTAATGCAGTGGCTGGGGGAGCCGGAGACTCGAATTCGAGTTGGGCAGGCTGCGAAACGCGCGGTGTTGGACAATCAAGGTGCGCTCGCACGGAGTGTAGAGTTCATAGAATCCTGTCTCCGTACAACGCCTTCCTACTCCGGCCGCTGTGCGGCGGCAGGGTCAGGGCCGCTTATGGCCAAACCCTGAGTATGGCGTTCTTGCAACCTGGTCAGCCGGTCCGCCACGGACTTCAATGGATCGCGGGGGTATACGGCCTCGTCACTCGATTTCGACTGTGGTGTTATCGTCAGGGGTGGTTGTCGACCACTCGCTTACCCTGTCGTGTCGTCAGTGTGGGAAATCTTACAGTCGGGGGAACGGGGAAAACTCCCATCGTCATTCTTCTTACACAATGGCTGTTGGCTAAAGGCCAGCGAGTGGCGATCTTGAGCCGGGGGTACAAACGAACGAGTAAGGGACCGTATCTTCTCGTGTCGAACGGGTCGCAACTGCTGGCTGGTCCAGCAGCGGCTGGGGATGAGCCGTTCCTGATCGCACAACGATGTCCTCAAGCCATCGTTGCGGTGGGAGCAGATCGGGTCGCCCTCGGTCGATGGGTGTTGAAAGAGCATCCTGTCGATTGCATGATTCTCGACGATGGCTTTCAACATCTCGCGCTTCATCGTGATGTCGACCTGGTATTACTGGATGGGAGCGATCGAGCCGGACTGGACGCGCTGCTTCCCGCTGGGAGGCTCCGGGAGCCACTGACTGGACTGGATCGAGCGAGCGCCATTATCATTACTCGAGCCGAGGTCCGTCAGGATGTCGACGGGATGCTGAGCTACTTGCGAGATGTGGTTCGTTTCCCATTGCCTGCTATTGAGGTTGTGTTCAGGCCAGTGCTCCTCGTCTCGATTATTGCAGGAGAGCAACAATCAGTTGGATGGGGCCTGAGGAGAAAAGCGTGGTTGGTGAGTGGGATCGGGAATAGCCCATCATTTCGCCGATCGGCGGAGTCCATCGGGGTCGAGATCGTGGGCGAATCTGCATTTGAAGATCATCATCACTACACGCCCAGTGAAATCGATCACATTCGTAAGGCTATGCAGGGCACAGGGAGCGAGATCGTGCTAACCACTGAAAAAGACGGAGGGAAGCTCGCCGCGTTGCTGACGCCCGGCGATCCCTGGTGGATGCTTCGGCTTGGGACGGACGTGGTGCATGGTGAAGAGCACCTGCGCGCGCTGATCGGTGTGCCACTGTCTGAAGGGGATCAGCCATTGGAGGCTCATGCATAAGACGCTCCCACGAAGAGTTCTCGTGCGGGCGCCGAATTGGATCGGCGATGCCGTGATGTGTGAACCCGCTCTTCGCGGGCTTCGGTCTCTGTTTCCGGCTGCAGAGTTGACGATGCTGGGTAAGTCTCTTATTGCGGAACTGTTCACCGGTTATGCAGAGTTGGACCGTGTGATTGTCTACGATGATAAGGGGGCTCATGCAGGGCTTGCTGGAAAATGGTCGCTCGCAGGGGCGTTACGCCGACACCGCTTCGATCTGGCCGTACTGTTTCAAAATGCATTTGAAGCCGCGTTCCTCGCCTGGCTTGCCGGTATTCCACGACGATATGGTTATGCCACCGACGGGAGAGTGGTGTTTCTTACGGAGCCGGTCGCAGTTCTGCCTCATGACAACCCGGTGCATCAAGTCGAGTACTATTGGAACATGTTGAAGCCGCTCGGAGTTTCCGGGGCACCTCCATCGCCGACACTCCAGAGTTCGACTGAGGAAGACCGATTGGTAGATGCGAGATTCGCTTTGGCCGGTATTGCCTCCTCAGACTTTATCATCGGGATCAATCCCGGCTCGACATATGGCAACGCCAAGCGGTGGTTACCTGATCGATTTGCTGAAGTGGCTCGGAAGTTGGCTGAGCGTTTGGCGAAGGAAGAGCGTGCATCTGTAGCAGTGGTGCTTCTTGGTGCGAGAGGGGAAGAGTCCCTCGGAAAGGACATTGCGTCTCGGCTTGACTGTCGATCCATTGTCCTGTCCGGAGCGACGACCATTCGCGAGCTCATGGCGGTGGTGAAGCGTTGTCGCCTGCTCATTACGAACGACACGGGTCCGATGCATATTGCCGCTGCCTACGGTGTCCCGATTGTTGCAGTCTTTGGCCCGACAGATTCACGCACGACGGCCCCCTATGGGCAAGAACAAGCGGTGGTGCGAGAGGCTGTCGACTGTGCACCCTGTCTTCTCCGGGAATGCCCCATTGACCACCGGTGTATGACACGAGTCTCGGTCGATCGAGTGTATGAAGCAGCCATGAAGCAGATCTGAGCGGACTGGATCGTAGAAAGCGAGCTGCTCCTAACAAGCTGATGAGTCTGACGAACACCACCTCTGCACAGAAGTTTTTAGCAGTTCTTGATGGCTACACCATCTTTCTCGATCGAGATGGGACGCTGAATCCAGATCCCGGTTATATCAAGTCTCCTGATCAGTTTGAGTTATTTCCTGGGGTTCCGGAGGCTCTGGCGAAGCTCAAACGGGCTGGTGCCCGATTGATCATTGTGACGAACCAATCAGGTGTCGCTCGAGGCTTGATGTCGCAAGACGATCTTGCGGCGATTCATGCGAAACTGAACGCGCTTCTCGATCGTGCAGGTGCATCGCTGGACGCCATCTATTTCTGTCCGCATCATCCCAACGACGGGTGTGACTGTCGAAAGCCGAATCGAGGAATGATCGACCAGGCGGTGCGCGAGCGAGGAGTCGACCTTGAACGTGCCTACCTGATCGGCGATCATGTTCGAGATATTGAACTCGCGAAGTGCATCGGTGCACGGAGTATCTTGGTGACGACGGGAGTGGTTCGCCCGCATGAGCTTGAAGGGCTGAGCGCGACGATGCTGAATCCGGATTGGATCGCATCCTCAATGACCGAAGCTGCGGATTGGCTGTTGTCCGATGCGGGGAGACTATCGGTTTAAACAACCGAAAGGAATTCGGGGATGAGCCAACAGGACAAGGTGTGTTCGATCCCATGTAACCTCTGTGGCGGGAAGGAGGTTGCGATTCTGTCGAATCGAAGTCGAAGTGGGAAGCCGCTGCAGACAGTCGTTTGTCGTGCGTGCGGGCTTGTATGGTCGGATCCTCGGCCCTATGAAGCCAGGCGGTTTTATGAGGAAGAGTATCGGCTTTCGTATAAGCAGACCTACAGCCCGAGACCGAAACACGTGTTGCGGGCCGGCAAGGTGGCACTGTCGCGATTCGAGAAAATTGCGCGGCTGCTATCGGGTCGGAAAGCTGTGCTTGATGTCGGAACTGGGGGAGGAGAATTTGCGTACCTGCTTCAAGCGTTGGGACATTCCGTCAGTGGGGTAGAGCCAAATAGAGGCTATGCCGATCATTCGATACGAGAATACGGCCTTAAGGTTGAAGTTGGATTTGTGCAAGACGCGGTGTTCACACCTGAATCGTTCGATATTGTGACGATTTGGCATGTGCTGGAGCACACAGAAGACCCGGGTCGTGTCTTGTCCTTGTTGCGATCATGGCTGAAAGTCGACGGCATGCTTGTCGTGGAGGTTCCCAATGTTGAATCGACATGCCAAGCCCCAAAGAGCACATTTCATGAAGCGCATCTCTACAATTTTAACGTGGTGTCATTGCGCAGGTTGGCCAAGAAACACGGAATGCATGAAGCCTGGCATTTGATCTCGCGAGACGGAGGCAACATCACCATGTTTCTCACGCGCACTCACCCTACACTCGAAGAGCCGTTCGAAGCTTCGATCCCAGGCAACTACGAGTGGGTGTCGAGGATTGTGCGAGGGCACAGCAACCTTCGCCGTCACCTGACACCACTGCCGTACCTCAGGGCCTGGCAACGTCTCTACCGGTCACTAGTGGAGCGGCGAGAAACAGTAGGCGCAACAGATGGTAAGGCGCTACTTGACCAGCTCTATTCTCATCCGCTGAGAAACTATTCCGTACGACAATGAATCAACACAAATAGCGGAGGGATGGTCAGGTGTGTTCTTCTGGCGTTGGAATGTCCTTCAAAGGATGGCTTCTGTGGAAAGTCCTCCGGTCTCATCCGTAACTCCCATCGATGATGGTTCATCTTCAGCGTCAGGTCACCGCCGTATCCTTCTCATCAAACCCAGTTCTCTTGGGGATATCGTTCACACGCTTCCTGTGGTGTCGGCTATCAAAACGCAATGGCCGAGGTCGCATATCACCTGGCTGGTCAAGCGTCAGTGGGCTGGGCTTGTCGAGCGAGTCGAAAGCATTGATCGGGTGTGGCCGGTCGATCCCACCGTATGGGATTGGGTAAAGCAGGGGCATGCACTGCGAACGGAGGGATTTGACTTCGCCATTGACCTACAAGGGCTGTTTCGCAGTGCTGCCCTCGCTCGTCTGAGCAGGGCACCGATACGAATCGGGTTTGCCAACGGACGGGAAGGGAGTCCGTGGTTCTATACGCATCGTGTACCTGTTCTCAATCCGGATATCCATGCGGTCGACCGATATCTTCTCGTTGCATCGGCCTTAGGGATATCAGTGCCTAAGAGGCCACGATTTGCCTTCAGAGTATTGGATGAAGATCTCGCGGCAGTTCGACCGTTATTTGAACGCAACAACCACTCTCTAGACAGGCCCTGGGTTGCTATGAATGTCGGGGCGCGCTGGCCGACGAAACGCTGGCCACTCACATCTTTTGCTACTGTTGCGGATCAGCTGTATGAGTTGCAGGGCGATCCGGTCGTTATGATAGGAAGTGCCGATGACCGGCAATATGTCGATGAGCTCCGTGCTCTGATGAAACGACCTTGTATTGATTTGAGCGGAGAGGTCCCTTTGAAGTGCCTGCCGGCCCTGCTTTCAAAGGCGGCTGTCATGATCACCAATGATTCCGGACCCATGCACATCGCCGCAGCATGTGGGGTCCCGGTGGTCGCGATGTTTGGGCCGACCAGCGCGACTCGGACCGGTCCGTATGGGACGAGCCATCATGTGCTCACGAGGCGGGTCTCCTGCAGCCCATGCTTCAGTCGGGTCTGCCGACGCGATCCGGAAATGGAGTGTCTTGATCTCATCACTCCGGCTCATGTGATGGACGTGGTGCAACCACTGTTGTTGGCACATGGAACAGGTCGATGAACGTTTTGATTGTTCGCCCTGATGGCCTAGGCGATGTCCTCTTGTCTCTCCCCGTTGCGACTCAGCTCAGAAGCCTTCTTCCTCGTGTTACTATAGGGTTTCTTACCAGCCCGACAGTTGCTCCTCTCTTGGAATGGCATCCCGATGTCGACTACGTCCGAACGATTGGTTTCACGGATCCCTTGGGCGAGTTACGTCGTGCTTTTTCCCAGGGAGTTGATGCGGCGATCTTTCTGAAACCCTTCCGTCGTCTGATGTGGGCAGCCTGGCTGGCTCGAGTTCCAGTGCGCGTGGCTACAGGTTATCGATGGTATAGCCTATTGGCCAATCGACGCGTTTACGAACATCGCAGTGAATTCTCCAAACATGAATCAGAGTACAACGTGGAAATGCTCAGTGGACTGAAGTTGCGTCCTGGGAATGTCGATCCTCCCACTCTGGTTCTAACTGATCAGGAGCGAAGCGCGGGGGCGTTACGTTGGGCGACTGTGTCGAGCCCGCGTATCGTTGTTCATTCAGGAGGCCTCTCCGCGCGCCGCTGGAGGCCAGAGCGCTATCGAGAGCTCGCCGTCGAACTGGCACGGACCGGTTACGGTGTGATGTTGACCGGCAGCCAAACGGAAAGGAGCCAGTTTGAGCAGGATGCGCGATATCCCGTACCACTTCCTGCCGGGATCATCAATCACATGGGCCAACTTTCAATCCGTGAACTCATGGCCGTCATTGCCAATGCCCACGTGGTGGTGTCCGGAGCTACGGGGCCGGCTCACATAGCGGCTGCGCTGAAGATACCAACGGTCAGCCTATTTGATCCTCGACGAAATAATTTACCGGTCAGATGGAAGCCTCTTGGAACGGGAATCTTGCTGCGGCCGGATGTTCCGACCTGTGACAAATGCATCGGAGAGTCCTGTCCCTATTGGGACTGCCTTGATCGGATTACGATACAGAAGGTGGTGGCAGCCATCGGTCAGACGATAGAACCTTCCTCGGCGGTCACAATTCTGCACGTTTAAGAAAGGATTGTTAACGAGCTTGATGTGCGGATGTATCGGTATTGCGCTTGACTCCATACTCTTTATGTGTTCATATTATGAACGTCAGAGATAAAACCGTAACTGCATGAATCTTCAAGGTAAACGAGACCTTCTTCTACTGACCGAAGTCGAGCGAGATGGGGCTGTGACCCAACGGTCCTTAGCCACCAAGCTAGGTGTCGCACTAGGTTTGACCAATCTTTATCTCAAGCGACTTGCCCGGAAGGGATATATCAAGATCACCACGATCCCTTCTCAGCGCGTTCGATACTTGCTGACGCCGCAAGGGTTTGCCGAGAAATCAAGGCTCACATATCTCTATATGCAATATTCATTATCCCATTATCGGGATATGCGAGCACAGCTCCGGGCAACGCTTTCACTTGCTGCTCAACGAGGGATGAAACGGGTGGTCATCTATGGGACCGGTGAGTTGGCCGAGATGGCGTACCTCTCTCTTCGCGAAATGCAGTTGACGTTGGTCGGATTTGTCGATGATGGGCAACAGGAGTCATTTCTTTCCTATCCGGTCTGGCGATCGAAGGCCTTGGATCAGTGGGAATTTGATGCCGTGTTGGTGGCAGACTTAGAAGAAAGTTTACGGTACCAGGAAGAGCTGGGCCGTCGATGCGTTCCAGATGAGAAGATTCTCGTGCTGGGTCCTTCCGTCTAGAGGCACGAGAGAGAGCGGTGTTTTTTCTCTGTCTGTAAGTGAGAGGGCGAAGCTGTGTCCGACGACCGTGTGCATCAGGATAAGGAACGCACCGAGACCGAAAGCCTTCACTGGTACGCCTTGCGAACGAGGTCACGTCACGAAAAACTGGTGCGAGACCAACTCGACAAACAGGGAATTGAACCATTGCTCCCGACGGTCAAGCGGTTGAGTCAATGGAAGGATCGAAAGAAGGAAATCGAGGTCCCGTTGTTTTCCGGTTATTGTTTTGTAAGGTTTGCTCAGCGAGAAAAGACGCCGGTGCAAAAAGTCACCGGTGTCGTTGAAATCGTGGGCAGCGGAAGTCGACCCGAGCCGATTCCGGAACAAGAGATCGCCGCATTGCGCCGCCTCATGACCAGCGTTCTTCCTTATGATCCGCATCCTTATCTCCATGAAGGGATGAGGGTGGAAGTGATACGGGGCCCCTTGCAGGGAGTTCAAGGAATTCTCCTGCGAAAGGAGAAGCGGCATCGGCTCGTCATCGGTATTCGACTGATTCAGCAGGCGGCGGCGGTTGAGATCGATGTGAATGATGTGGTGCCGGCATGAGGAACTGAAGCCAAACTATCTGACGGGCTGGCCAAGTGGCAGCGGTGGAAATTGACATAAGGCAATTGGTACCGAGATTGATCTGAGGTTTGATGTCAGGAATATGCTCATTTGCAGTAGCCGCAGGCATTACGGATCTTCCCATCAAGTTATCTCCTTCCAATTGGTGAACTGATGTCGGAAAGGTGAGCGAAGTGAATTCCCTACCAAATCCGTTCTGGCTGCGTTATTTGCCTGTATTGCTTCGCGCGAAGCTTGAACACAGACCAAATTTACTGAAGATTCTTAATAATGCATCATGGCTCTTCAGTGATAAAATTTTGCGCATGGGCGTGGGGCTATTTGTCAGTGTATGGCTAGCCAGGTATCTGGGGCCGGAAGACTTTGGACTGTTCAATTTTGCAATTGCCTTTGTTTCGCTTTTCGGCGCGCTTTCCACCCTCGGTCTTCCCGGCATTGTGGTTCGGGATATTGTCAGTGACCCCAAAAGCAGGTTGGAAACTCTAGGCAGTGCTTCCGTGCTTCAGACCGCAGGTGGACTCACAGCGTTTTCTGTACTTGTCATTCTCATTTCTATCTTTCGGCCACATGATCGATCCGCCTTTGCTGTGGTCACCATAATTGGTCTTACGTTGCTCTTGAAAGGCAGTGAAAGCATAAAGTACTGGTTCGAATCGCAGGTGCAGTCCAAGTACACCGTATGGGCAGAGAACTCCGTGTTTGTGGCGATGGCGGGGATAAAGATTGGATTCATACTGGTCGGTGCTTCCCTTCTTGCGTTTGTGTGGATCACGTTTATCGAAGGTCTGATCACAGCGATCGTGCTTTTCGCCATGTACCAGTGGGCCGAAGGGAGGATACGGGCATGGCAGTTCAGTATCACTCGTGCCAAAACTCTATTGAAACATAGTTGGCCACTCATTCTTTCCGGGCTTGCCGTCATGGTGTATATGCGTATCGATCAGATTATGTTGGGCCAAATGCTCAGTGATAAGGCCGTCGGTATCTATTCAGCCGCTGTTCGCATCAGTGAAGCATGGTATTTCATTCCTATGGCAATTGCGGGGTCGGTGTTTCCGGCGCTACTCGATGCGAAAAAGACCAGCGAAGCTCTGTACCTTGAGAAATTCCAAAAGCTCTACGATACCCTTGTTGTGATTGCACTTGTGGTGGCAATCCCCGTGACATTTCTTGCAAGTCAGATAGTAGTGGCCATTTTTGGGCAGGAATACCTTGAGACGGGAACCATTCTTTCCATCCATATATGGACTGCGTTGTTCGTGTTTCTTGGAGTGGCAAGCGGGAAATGGTTTCTCGCGGAGAATCGCCAGGTGCTCGCGTTGCATCGAGTGTTTTGGGGGATGGGGATCAATATTGGCCTGAATGTTCTATGGATTCCGCAGTATGGCGGGGTTGGTGCAGCGGTTGCGACCTTGGTTTCGCAAGCAGTGGCTGCTCTGTTCATTGATGTGGTTCATAAGGAAACGAGGCTTATGTTTTGGATGAAGCTGAGAGCTTGCCTGCTGACAAGGGTATTCCGTGTACAGTATTCTGCTTAGACTGTACGCTTCTCTTTTTGCGCGTCGACAGTTTCGGAAACTGAACATGTTGTTTTTAGACCTTGGGTTGCGAGGGCTTGGTATTCTCAACCATCAAAACAGAAATCTTAGCGGGGAACTCACGTTTCTTCGCCAGTGCCTAAAAGATAAAGATCACCCAGTTGTCCTTGACGTTGGAGCAAATGTGGGTGGCTATTCGAGGGATGTCGTTGCGGTGAATCCTTCTGCGACGGTTTTTGCTTTTGAACCGCACCCACTTACGTTTGAAAGGTTAGTTGTGAATACTGATGCTCATGGAAACATCCATCCTTTTAATTATGCAGTTGGGGATAAGCCAGGCCGGCAAACGCTTTATGACCGGTGTTCCGAGGGTGGGACAATGCACGCTTCAATTTTTCGAAGAGTGATAGAAGATATTCACAAGGTCCAATCATCAGCGAGCGAGGTCAATGTCATTACATTAGATGAGTTCATCGAGGGGAAGGGGCTGACACGCGTGGACTTGCTAAAAATTGACACGGAAGGATACGAGCTGAACGTTCTAAAGGGTGGCGTTAAGGCCATTCGCGCTGGAACCGTCAAGGCGATTCAGTTTGAATTCAATGAAATGAATGTTGTTTCTCGAGTGTTTTTTAAGGATTTCATCGAGATGCTTCCGCAATACCAGTTCCATCGTATGCTCCCAGGGGACTTACAAAGAATCGACGATTACGTTCCTGTGCGATGTGAACTGTTCGCTTTTCAGAACATCGTTGCGACCTTGCGCTCGGGGGATGGCCGTTAGCAGTTCTTGAGCTGGTTGTTTGATCGCGTAAGCGTGCATGTGGAAGGGTAACCGGTTGGTGGGCATATGTGGTCTAGAGTGCTGATGCGCCGAGCGCAACCATGCTTCCTATCGCCGTAATTATTGCGAATCGAAACAACGCTCGTTATTTGCCGCAGTGTCTGGATAGTGTCCTATCTCAAACACTGCAACCTGCGGAGGTGGTGGTGATAGACGACGCATCCACCGACAACTCTCGTGAAATTATCGGAGAATATATGCGAAGCGGGCGCGTCAAGCCGATATTCAATGAGAGATTGCTTGGCGTTGCTGCCAGCCGTCACAAGGCAATCCTGCAAAGCATGAGCGAATACATCACTACATTAGATGCCGATGATTTTTACTATGCTCCCCAGAAACTTGCTGCGGAGGCAAGAGTGCTTGCCTCCAGTTCGAAGGAAAGACGGATTGCGTTCTCGGATGTAATGTGTGTAGACGCGATTGGAGAACCACTATCTCTAGTGTCATCTCGCAAGCGAATACGAGAGGGTGACCTCTCCTTCTATATCAGGCATCTGAGCGGTTTCATACCAAGGGATTACCTTGTTTCACGGGCAGACTATCTTGCAGCTGGGGGGTTCGATCCCTCTTTGCGGCTCTACGAGGACTGGGATCTAAAAATTCGTCTCAGTCAAAGATGTACGTGGGGCTATTCAGGAGAAGTTGGAACTGCCTACCGGAATAACCCACTCGGGTTATCCAAAGCACCTCCCAGGGAGCACATTGAAACACTCCGAAAGATCTTTGCCACGCATTGTTCTTCCCGCCATCTGATGGGACGCGCTTTGAATCTAACACGGTTTTTCATATACCAGAGTATTTATCTGCGAAGATTGGCGATTTAGATTGTGAAATATTTACAAGAACAAGAGGAGTGGGACCGAGTTGTTGGAGACAATCTTGGGGAGAACGCGGCTCTTGTAAGTGTGAGCAAGTTCAGCTCGGACTGTAGAGTTTATAAAACAGTAGATGCAATATTTAAGGTCCGTCGATTCACGCCTTCTTCAATACGGGGGAGAAACAATTCGTTCGAAGACGAATATCTCATCATGCAGCAATTGTCATCGGTAAGAGGGGTTCCGGCCGTTCGCAGTTATAAGCGGAGGGGGCAGTGGGAGCAGCTTGAAATGGAGTTGCTGCCGGAATTATGTGGGTATGACCCCACATTCGGAAGGCCTTGCGAAGCACTCAAGGATTTCTGGGGCATTGTTCGCGTGACGATGCAAATCAACCGACTTGGATGCTCGCATGGGGACCTCCATTGGCATAATGTAGGGAAAAATGTTGAGGGGGGAGTGAGCGTCTTCGACTTTGATCAGGCTTGTGTGGCTTCTCCATGGCGCTGTGCTATGCGCGATATATGGGGGCTTGGCACGTGCGAGAGAAGGAGTGAATTTTCTCTTTTCAATCGGTTGCGCTACGTGCGAGGTGTCGGAGTCTTGCTCCGCGCGCTGGCAAGACTGGCCAAAGATCTCATTAAATTTCTGTCAAGAGCCGGTTCCTCATCTGCCCAACGTAATCATCTTGCACCATCACTTTTTAGGCAGCGCGCAATGCTTCAGGCGGATCCGGCTTTGGAAACACTGGCCGAAGCTTGGAGTATTGCGTCGCGCTCTAAGGCATCTGCACCGGGTGCTGACATTGCCTATTACTCTATCGATATCGATGGGATCAATTTCCCTGGTGAGCGTCCTTGGATTCTAAGATGGGAACGTATTCGAAAGAGCGTGGATTTCAAGGGCAAACGACTGTTAGAGCTTGGCTGTAACATGGGCCTGCTGTCGATCCACGCCAAATTATCGGGCGCGGAGTCTTGTCTTGGCGTCGATGTGGATAAAGATGTGCTCCTTGCCGCAGGTCTGGCAGCTCGTGCGTTTGGAACGGATGTGGACTATCGACAATATAATTTAGCCGACTCATTCCCCTGGGAAGAAGAGTTGAGTGGGTTTGACATTGTTTCTGCTCTTTCCGTGTTGCACTGGATTGAGGATAAGCAACGCGTCTGGTCATTTATCTCGAAACACAAAGAACTGCTCTATGAAGGGCACGAGTCCGACACGGAGGCCGAAGGTAACTTGCAAAAGGCAGGATTCACGCACATTGTTCGATTGGGAACCACCGAGCGTAACCGACAAATGTTTTATGCTTCAAGAAGGTGACGTAGAAACTCCATCCCCAGGTCAGTCTGGGAAAGGAAAGTAGTAACGCACATCGTGTTTGAGCCGTCCGCACAGGTGCGAATCCGGAGTCATTGGTAACTGGAGGAGATCCGCTACCTATCAAATTGGCTCCTGTTATTTCCGATCAATTGAGCGATCCATCCACACATGTAGCTCCTGCTTTGATATCGATCGTCGTTGCAGCCTACAACAGCGCGGCTACGATGCAGCAGTGCATCGACAGCATTGCGCGGCAAACCTATCTGCATAAAGAACTGATTATTATCGACGGGGGTTCCACGGATGGTACGGTTGAGTTCTTGAAAGCCAACCAGCAGAACATTAGCTATTGGAGTTCCGAACCTGATCAGGGGATCTACCACGCATGGAACAAAGCGTTGGTTCGTACGCGTGGAGAATGGATCTGCTTTCTAGGCGCAGATGATCACTTTTGGGATGAGCATGTGCTAACCAGGATCGCAGAGCAATTGGAAAGACTCTCGTCGAGCATCCGCGTGGTGTATGGGCAAATCATGCTCCTTAATGGCCGAGGAGAGCAGCTTTATACAGTCGGTGAGCCATGGGAGAGGCTTAAACAACCATTCAGGAAAAGTATGTGCGTTCCGCATCCGGGCATGATGCATCGCAGAAGCTTATTCGAACAGCATGGCGGGTTTGATGAATCCTTTCGCATAGCAGGAGATTATGAATTGTTGTTACGGGAGTTAAAAACTGCCGATGCAGTGTTTGTTCCAAAATTGGTGACGGTTGGAATGCGACAAGGAGAAGGGAAAAGTAGCCATCCCGCTTCTACATTGCGATTGTTGCATGAGACGAGGCGTGCGCAACGGATGCATGGCCAACTGTTCCCTTCTTCGAGCTGGCTCTTTTCAATGATGAAAGCATACCTGCGGTTGTTGCTCTGGCAGGTATTCGGAGAGCCGATCGCTCGCAAGACCCTCGATTTTGGCAGGCGGATCATCGGCCAGCCTGCCTATTGGACCAGAACATAAATGGGCGAGTGCGCGACTGCTCCGGTGAGCGTAGTAATCCCATGTTTTCGATGCAGCCCAACCATAGGCCGTGCAGTAACATCGGTTGCTGTTCAGACTCAGAAACCAGCTGAAGTTCTTCTGGTTGATGATGCTAGCGGAGATGAGACATCATCCGCATTGCAGAAACTTGCTTCTGAGTATCCAGGTTGGGTCAGAGTACTGGCATTGGCTCACAACCAAGGCCCCTCTGCTGCACGCAACGCAGGTTGGGAAGCTGCAATCCAGCCTTACCTAGCGTTCCTAGATGCGGACGATTCCTGGCACCCGGAGAAAATACGGATTCAGTATGGGTTCATGCGTGATAACCCAAACATCGATGTTTCAGGTCATCAATGTCTGTGGGTGCGGGCTGACGAGACACTGCCTCAAGTCCTCGACGAGGTGACGATCACGAAGATAAGCGTACTGGATCTGGTTTTGGGGACCAGGCTTTCTACTCCGACAATCATGCTGAAGAGGCACATTCCGTTTCGATTTGAAGAGAATAAGCGGTACGCCGAAGATGTGCATCTTTGGCGGCAGGTAGCTTGCACGAGCAACAGGGTTATGCGAATTGAAAGTCCTCTTGCCTATATGCACAAGGCTCCATACGGGGTCTCCGGTTTAAGTGCGGAGCTGTGGCCCATGGAGAAGGGAGACTTGAGCAGCCTGCTTTCGCTATACAAAGCAAAACATATCAGTTGGATGCTGCTCGCCCTTGGCAGCACGTTCTCTATTGCAAAGTACCTGAAACGGATAGCGCATGTTCAACTTAGTCGTATATCAAGGGTGTCTTCGAATGAACAGAAGCCCAACTAGAAGAACTCAGCATTACCTATTTCTTGCTGGCAGTCGATGGCTTACCACCGAGCAAGCAAACCCCAGTTAGGCCCTAGGATATTTGTCTAAACTAATAAACGGCCTCTGCGACAGGTTACTCCATTGGTATACGCTTGGATGCAAAAACTATCATGTGTGGCATTGCGGGTATTTTGAAGTATACAGGCCCTGACCTGGGGTGTGTCGTTTCCGAAATGGTTGGTGCGATTCGCTACCGTGGTCCGGACGATTCAGGAGTGTGGTGTGACCCTAACTACGGGCTTGCCATTGGTCATACCCGACTATCGGTTCTGGATCTGTCGCAGGCCGGTCACCAGCCGATGGAATCGGCTTCAGGTCGATATCTAATCGCATTCAACGGAGAGATCTACAATCATTTGGAACTCCGAGAGCAGCTCAGGGACCGAGCATGGCGCGGACATTCCGACACTGAGACGCTGTTGGTGGGCTTTGAGACCTGGGGCGTTGAAAAAACGCTTCAGGCCACCGTGGGCATGTTCGCGTTAGCGCTATGGGATCGCGTTGAACGGCGCCTCACGTTGGCGCGGGACCGGATCGGGGAAAAACCGCTCTACTATGGGTGGTGCAATGGGGCGTTCATCTTCGCCTCAGAGTTGAAGGCGTTGGAAGCATACTCGGACTGGCGCGGTGAAATCGATCGCGGAGCACTGGCTTCCTTTATGCGCTATGCCTATGTGCCGCTCCCGTACTCGATTTATGTCGGGATCCGAAAGCTCCTGCCCGGAACCTATATTGCGATTTCCTCCACAGTTTCGACCGGGGATTGGCCTGAACCGAAACCCTACTGGTCTGCAGTGGCCATTGCGGGACAGGGCAGACGGTCTGATTGGACCGATGGAGTAGCAGTGAATGAGCTGGATCGGTTGCTGAGTCGCGCTGTCAAGGGACAGATGGTCGCTGATGTACCACTTGGTGCGCTTCTATCAGGCGGTGTCGATTCTTCGACGATGGTAGCCCTCATGCAGGTGCAGTCGTCTCGACCGGTCAAAACCTTTTCGGTGGGTTTTGTTGAAGACGAATACAATGAAGCGCCACAGGCACGAGCCGTAGCCAACCATCTTGGGACCGAGCATACCGAACTCTATGTGAGTCCGACGGATGCGCTGAGGGTAATCCCACTTATGCCGTCGATGTACGATGAACCATTTGGCGATTCGTCAGCCATACCTACCCACCTTGTTGCACAACTCGCGAGGCGCCACGTCACAGTAGCACTGTCTGGGGACGGAGGTGACGAGTTGTTCGGGGGCTACAATCGGTATTCTTGGGGACGTTTGTTCTGGCGCCGAATGGGTCGGGTGCCCACTTTTGTGAGATCGATCCTAGCCGGTGCTCTGACCGTGCTGTCACCTGGGCGGTGGGACAGACTGGGTAAATTATTGCGACCTGGGCTCCCAGCTACGCTTCAATTGGCGGCGCTTGGGGATAAGATGCATAAACTAGCTGGAATTGTGGATGCCGATAGTCAGGCGGAGTTCTATCGCCGTTTGGTATCGCTCCATCAACAGCCGGGACGGCTGGTCCTCGACGCTCATGAGGAAGACATATGGGCCGACAACCAGGCACGACAGTTGAGCATGCAGGATTTCGGTGAAGAGATGATGTTCCACGATTTAGTGGGGTATCTGACCGATGACATCCTGACGAAGGTTGATCGGGCGTCGATGGCGATCAGCCTTGAGTCGCGGATGCCGATGCTCGACCATCGTGTTGTGGAATTCGCATGGAGTCTCCCTCTTTCGATGAAGGTTCGGGAAGAAACGGAAGGGAAATGGCTACTCCGCCAGGTTCTTTACCGTTACGTGCCGAAGTCTCTTGTGGACCGTCCCAAAATGGGGTTTGGTATGCCGTTGGACTCGTGGCTAAGAGGCAGCTTGAGAGACTGGGCTGAGGCGTTATTGGATGAGTCCCGTCTCCGGTGTGAAGGCTACCTCGATCCTGGTCCGGTCAGAGAAAAATGGCGGGAACATCTCTCTGGTCGACGCAACTGGCAATATTGGCTCTGGAATGTGTTGATGTTTCAAGCTTGGCTGAGCGCTCATGACCGGTCGCCCGCGGCTGCTGTATCTCATCACTGAGGATTGGTATTTCTGGTCTCACCGTCTGGATCTGGCTCGAGCTGCGCGAGATGCAGGGTTTGACGTGACGATCGCCACTCGCGTGACAGATCATGAAGAACATATTCAGGCGGAAGGATTTCACTTGGTCCCGATCTCGCTTTTCCGGCGGAGTCGCAACCCGCTTCGAGAGTTGGGCGCCATCAAGGAATTGGTTCGCGTCTATCGGCGTGTTCAGCCGCACCTGGTTCATCATGTGGCGATGAAACCCATCCTTTACGGATCAATGGCGGCCTGGGTGGTTCGGGTGCCAGTAGTCCTCAACGCATTTGCCGGCCTTGGGTATCTCTTTACGAGTTCTGAACGACAGCAGGGAGGCCTACATTGGGTCCTGAGAGCTGCGTTACGATCCGTCATTAGAAGGAGCGGATCGACCGTATTATTCCAAAACGAGGCCGATCGCGACGAGTTAGTGAAGGCAGCCATTGTACAGCCGTCGCGCACACGCGTCATCGCTGGGTCAGGGGTCGATATCAATGCGTTTTCGGTAAAGCCGTCTCCTACGGGGACTCCGCTTGTGGTGTTGCCGTCGCGGATGCTGTGGGACAAGGGCGTGGGAGAGTTTGTTCAGGCGGCCCGCGATCTAAAGGGAAGAGGAGCGGACGTCCGGTTTGTTCTGGTCGGTCGCTGTGACGAAGATAATCCGGCCGCCATACGGCGCGAAGAATTAGCACAATGGGTTGCTGAAGGAGTCGTCGAGTGGTGGGGGCATAGGGACGACATGTCGGCTGTCTACGCGGGTGCGACGCTTGTCGTTCTGCCTTCCTATCGGGAAGGCTTGCCGAAAGTACTTCTGGAGGCGGCGGCCTGCGGGAGGGCGATTGTGGCGACGAATGTTCCCGGTTGTCGTGATGTCGTGCAGGATCGGATCAACGGCATCCTGGTTCCACCAAAAGATTCTTCCGCACTCGCTACGGCAATTGCCGGGCTGTTGTCCGACCAATGCACACGCGAAACAATGGGATGTCGAAGCCGTGAAATGGTTGTGGCTAAATGGGCTGGGCCCAAGATCATTGAACAAGTGCTCAACCTCTACAATGACATGTTGAAGACAACGGCGACGGATTACTCGCATGGGTATGCATGACCAGAGTGTTGGTGACAGGGGCAGCAGGATTTCTGGGATCGTCCCTCGTTGAAGACCTCAGCCGATCTGGGTATCAGGTTCTGGCTCTTCTTCATGATGCGCGTCGATCCATTTCGTTCATGCCACAGGTCGAGACTGTCGTTGCGGACATCCGAGATAGGGAAAGGGTTCAGGAAATTACGGCCGGCTGCGGAGCCATCGTGCATCTTGCGGCCAAGGTTCATGCGATTGATGATTCTGGATCAGAAAAGGACTATGAGGCGGTTAACGTCGAAGGCACGAGGAATGTCCTGGATGCGGCCCTCGAGTCCGGAGTAAGACGGGTGGTGTTTGCGAGTTCAGTCAAAGTCTTCGGTGAAGAAACAAGTGGATGTATCGATGAAAGTTGGCCCCCCGACCCGAAGACAGGCTACGGTCGGTCAAAATGGCTGGCAGAACAGCTTATTTCTAACTACGCAACACGACACAGGCTCACCGCGGTTTCACTCCGATTGCCCATGGTGTATGGTCCGACGAATAAGGGTAATCTCTATCGGATGATCGAAGCGATCGACCAGGGGCGATTTCCAGTCTTGCCACGACTTCGCACCGTCCGAAGCCTGTTGCATGTCCAGAATTTTGTTCAGGCGGTAGAATTGTGTCTTCAGGCTCCGCAGTTTAAACAGGCGGCCTACATTGTCACCGATGCCCAACCCTATTGTATAACCGATCTGTATGACTGGTTGCGAGCGGGACTGGGCAGATCACCTGCGAGGTGGCGAGTTCCGCTCTGGGCACTCAAGGGCGGTGCCCGCGTTGGGGATTTGCTCCAACGAGTCAACGGACGGCATATTCCCTTATCGTCCGAGCGTCTGACGAAGCTCATTGGTGGCGCCTGGTTTAGTGCCGGGGCTATTACACGTGAATTGGGATATCAGGCTACGCACTCTCTTGCGGAGACGGTTCCTGAACTGGTCGCCTCTTACCGTAAATCGGGAAGCGTCAGATCCGCAACGAATTCGAATAGAGAGGGCCACCTCGTCAGATAACGCGCGAGGAATGCTAACCATGACAGTCATATTTCCGGCCTTATTAGCCTTTGTATCGGCTTGGTTGATCACCAGAAGTTTGTGCTCGCCGAAGTCGTTTCTTTCGATATTCGCCCATCCGAATGATCGAACGTTGCATTCCGCACCGACGCCGCAGACGGGAGGGCTGGCCATTGTGGCTAGTGTGGTGATCAGTCTCATCGTGGCTGCAAGCGTGCTGGCCATGACAGAACCCTCAAAGGCCGTGCTTCCAAAGGGAGTGATGGCCTCCGGAAGCGTCTGGATCATACTTTCGATGCTCCTCATCTTTGTCGTGTCTTTCATCGATGACTGTGTGGGACTTCCAGCCAGCCTCCGATTAGGTGTGCAGGCCGTTTCCGCGCTGATTATCATTGTCGGCGTTGGGTTGACATTGTCTTCGATTCCGATACCAGGAGGACCGGTCATCCTGCTGGGGATAGCCGCAATTCCGGTGAGCGTCCTCGTCCTGCTCTGGATGGCGAACCTCTATAACTTTATGGATGGTATGGACGGTTTTGCGGGTGGAATGACGTTTTTTGGGTTCGGATTTCTCGCCTATTTTGGTTGGCAAGCGCATTTTCCAGTCATGTTCATCATTGCCTCCTTCGTATCAATGGGTGCGTTGGGATTTCTCGTCCATAACTTCCCCCCCGCGCGCATCTTCATGGGCGACGCGGGGAGCATCACGGTTGGATTCTTGGCGGGGGCGTTGATGATCCTTGGAGTTCGAGACGGAACATTCAGCTTGTGGGTCCCGATCATGATCTTTTCTCCTTTTATCATTGATGCAACGGTAACCCTAATTCGACGAGCATTCCATCGTAAGAAAATATGGGAAGCTCACCGGGAGCACTATTATCAACGATTGGTTCTGATTGGATGGAGCCATTACCGGACTGTGCTTGTGGAGTATGGCGTCATGATCACATGTGGAGGACTGGCTATTCTCTATCATCATTCACCGGAAGCATGGCGACTTATCATCCTCGGAACCTGGGTGATGATGTTTCTTGTCTTGGGGAGGCTTGTGAGTCGGTTGGAACGGAAGGCAAAACGCTCGTATCCAGCTCGGGATCCTCGTGCAGCAAGTAAAGAGAAACCTGTAATACCTGTCTCATCACAAAGCCCTGAAAGAGAGACCATAAAAGCTTAGCGTATTCTTACCGAGCATCGCACCGCACGATACAAATAGGTCATGTCCACGACAGAGCGGGTGTTAAATAACAAACAGACCGTTGATTCGTCTCCTAGCTGGGGAGATCGCGTTCAGACGGAAGCCAGACGCGCTGCAGGCTGGACGACGACCGCTCTGGGGTTCACCATTCCTATTTGGGTTGTTGCCGACAGTATTCTTGTGGTTCTCCTTGTGGCCTGTTGCGTTGTCTGTGGAGAGTGGAGAGAGCGAATTCGTCGAACTATTTCAAATCCTGTTGCGGTGAGCGCCGTACTGTTATTCGCATGGTTGTTGGTGGGTAGCCTGTGGGGACTGGGCTCTCTAGAAGAACGAATGCTAGCCGTGAAGAAGTATGCCGATCTCTTGCTGATCCCTTTGTTGATTTCGATGGTGATCACTACTCAGGAACGAAACCGTGCAATCTTCGCCTTGGCGATCTCATTAGCAGCGATTTTGACGCTGTCGCTGGTGGTGGGTTGGGGGGTTCTTCCGGCCGGTGGAGCCGCGAATTGTAGCCCCTCTAGTCCCTGTATCGTTAAGTTACCTGACAGCTGTGACATCTCTAACCCGTGTATCTTTAAGAAACACACCACCCATAACGTGTTGATGGCATTCGGTGTCCTGCTGTTTGGAGTGTTGGCCTGGAAATCGTCACGTAAATGGGTACGATGGGCTTGGTATGGAGCCTCATGCTTGGCCGTGGGCAATGTTCTGTTGATGGTTCAGGGCCGAACAGGGTATGCCGTATTGGTGGGGCTCGCCTTGTTGGCCTTTTCTATGCTCTTTGGGCGGCGGGGCGTATTGGCAGCGATTGTGGTGCTCAGCCTGTCATTTTCGGCGGCCTATCAGGTTTCGTCTTCATTCCACACGCGCGTAAACCTTGCTGTTTCTGCTGTCGCACAGTGGAATCCGCAGGTAGCCGTAAAAGACGATCCGATAGGCTGGCGATTGGAGTATTTTTATCACACGGCTGAAATCATTCAGGACCACCCGTTGATGGGTGTTGGCACTGGAGGATTTGTTCAAGCCTATCGCGCGCGTGTGGAACAGGCTGGTCTCGACGTTCCTCCCCATCCCCATAATCAATACCTCTTTATCATGGCACAAGTGGGAATAGTCGGACTGTGCTTACTGCTTTGGATCTTTGTGCAACAATGGCGATCGGCTGCCCTCATTGAAGGTGACGCCTATAGATTGCTGGCCAGAGGGCTGGTGGTCACCATCGCAATCGGATCTCTGTTTCAACCCATGCTCAACGACCATACCGAGAAACTGTTCTTCTGCTGGCTCTGCGGTCTCCTCTATTCAGGGGCTGCTCCGCAACCGAAAACTCGGACGTGAAACTTTCCGCCTACATCATTGCCTACAATGAGGCGAAGAAGATCGCCGATACCATTAACAGCGTGCTATGGGCCGATGAAATCATCGTAGCCGATTCCGCCAGCACCGATGAGACGGCGAGGATCGCACAGGATTTGGGCGCCCGGGTCGTTCAGATTCCGTTTCAGGGGTTCGGCCATCTGCGAAATCAAGCCATCAAAGCCTGTACACATGAATGGATCTTGAGCCTCGACACAGATGAACAGTGCACGCCGGAGGTCCGAGATGAAATTCTGGAGCTCCTTGCCGGAACACCGGCGCACGATGCCTACCTTGTCCCGAGGCGAAATTACTTCATGGGACGTTGGATCAAACATTCCGGCTGGTATCCAAATTTTCGCCAGCCGCAACTGTTTCGAAAAGGGACCATGAGATATGCGGAGTCTCCCGTCCACGAAGGATACGAACTCTTGACCGTCAAGCCGGCCGGTCGTCTGGAGCATGCAATTTGGCAAATCCCCTTCAGAGACTTTGAAGAAGTCGTCAAGAAAGCGAACCGCTATTCGTCCCTTGGAGCATCGAAGCTGGTAGATCAACGGGTGTCCATGGGCACTGCCCTGTTTCACGCTATCTGGTCGTTCCTGAAACATTACGTGGCGAAGCTGGGCTTTTTGGACGGTTGGCCTGGGTTTGTCATTGCCTTTGGAAATTTCGAAGGCACGTTCTATCGATATGCGAAACGGTTTGAGCAGCAGGAGATGTGGTCGATTCCGAAACAGACACCTCTTCGACGCCCCAACGGCCCATCTCCCAAATGAAGACAGCGGTCATCGTCACGACCTACAATCGCCCCGATGCGCTGGCGATTGTGTTGGAAGGCTATTGCGCCCAACAAGATCACGATTTCGAGCTTGTGGTTGCGGATGACGGTTCGAAAGCGGAAACGGGCGAGGTCGTGCGGCAATTTGCCGGACGCACTCCGTTTCCTGTCGCGCATATCTGGCATGAAGACCGAGGATTTCGAGCCGCCGCGATCCGTAATCGCGCCGTCGCGTCGACGAGCGCCGACTATGTGATCTTTACGGACGGGGACTGTGTGCCCTCACCCCATTTCGTACAGGTCCATAAACAGTTCGCAGAACCTGGTTACTTCCTCGGATCAAATCGTGTGTTGCTGTCGGCTGAGTTGACGGCTCGTGTGGTGCGTGAGCGGATCCCAATGCATATGTGGAGTGGGGTTGAGTGGGCACGGTGCTGGTCTCGGCGCGAGGTGAATCGCCTGCTTCCACTGATGAAACTGCCTGATGGTCCGTTTCGTAAGTGGTCGCCGAATCGCTGGAATGGGATCAAAACCTGCAATCTGTCGGCATGGCGGGCAGACCTGGTTCGCGTGAACGGACTCGATGAGTCCTACGAAGGGTGGGGCCTGGAGGATTCGGACTTGGTCATTCGGCTTCTCCATGCCGGCGTGAAGCATAAAAATGCCCGGTTCGCCGCGACCGTGTTCCATCTCTGGCATCCTGAACAGGAGCGCGGGATGCTCTTGGCCAATCGGAAACGCCTGGAAGGTCTTTTGCGTTCGTCGACCGTTCGAGCCGCCGTTGGACTCGATCGATATGGATCTGCGTGAAGCGCTTGGGTACGGTGTCAGAATTGGTAATGCCATGCAGGCTAATCGCTTAATCACTGCTTGTCCCGTCGGGTGCCGAACAGAGTTGGTGGAGACTGATATCCTACTGGCTGAGGGGCCGCTCTTACGGTGCGTCCTATGCGGCCAACTCCTGAGTAGTTGCACCAAGGAACAATATCAGAGCGCATTAAGGAAGTGGGATACCTCAAACGGCACTCAGCCTGACCCTCGATCGGTCTCTCGTTTTCGCCAGGTCACGCAACGGAGATTGCGTGACCTCCATAGGCTTCTCGGCTCGCTGCCCGCACGTCCCCGCCTACTCGACATCGGATGCTCAAGTGGTGCGCTTCTTAGCGTGGCGACTGAGGTCGGGTTTTCGGTCACTGGTGTCGAAATAGCGAGCAACGCAGTTGAGACAGCCAGACTTGCCGGCTTTGAGGTGTTTTGCGGATATCTCCATGGGGCGAACTTTCCTCATTCGATGTTTGATGTCATCACATGCTTTGAACTTGTCGAACACCTCGACGATCCTATTGGTCTGCTGACGGAGTGCCGCCGTATTATGAAACCCGATGGCATTGTAACCATTAATACCCCGAACGCGGATAGTTGGACCGCTCGGTTCATGAGGGAACGATGGGATGGATTCAGCCTGATCTCTATGGGAGGCCACATCAGTTTTTTCTCTCCTCGGTCGCTCTCCCGTCTCGCTGAGCAATGTGGGTTTCGAATAGAGTGACTTGAGACGAGGCGTGTCCGGTTTGCGGAGTCTCATCATGTTTCGCCGATTGCTTATCATGCGTTGAAGGTGATGGGAGAAGTGCTTAACGTTCCATCAGGTTTTCTGGACAAGGGACATGACATGCTCGCTTTTCTTAGAAAGGTGTGAGTGGTACCAACTATTCGCAGCGCGCTGGTTATATGTACGCGTCGCATCGGGGACGTGCTTTTGGCGACACCCGTCATTCGATCGCTCAAGGCTGCAAGGCCTCACCTCATGGTCGATATGTTGGTCTTCGAAGGCACACAAGATGTCGTTTCGGCTTATGGAGATCTCCGGCGGGTCTGGACCATTCCTGAACGGCCATCGACTGCGACTCATCTCGAACTGCTTCGTTCGATCCGGCGCCGCTATGATGTTGCGCTGTCGGTGCTCGCCGGCGATCGGCCGACGTTTCATGCGTGGGTGGCTGGTCGATATCGAGTCGGGACGCTCTTGCCGGACAGCAAATCATGGTGGAAACGACGCCTGCTCCATGAATGGGTCCCCTTCGACAATCTCCAGACTCATACCGTCGCCATGAATCTACGGTTACTTGCGCCGTTAGGGATCACGCCGCTGGGGACCCCTGTCGTCAGTTGGAGCCCTGAAGATGAAGCAAGCGTGCGTCGTCTATTGCCTGGGATAGATGGCTCTCGGCGATTGGCCGTGCTGCATGTTTCCCCGAAGTTCGTTTATAAAACCTGGACGGTCGCCGGGTGGATCGCGCTTGGACGGTGGTTGACAGAGCAAGGGCTGATGGTCGTGGTGACGGGAGTGGAATCAGCCGAGACCGCGTATTGCGAGCGCATTGTTCAAGGTTTGCCGGGTGCGGTGAATCTTGTGGACCAAGTGGAGCTCCCGGCGCTTGGGTATCTTCTGGGCCGAGCGGCTGTGTATATCGGGACAGACACGGCCGTGAGTCATATGGCGGCTGCCGTCGGGACGCCGTCGGTGGTCTTGTTCGGGCCATCGAACCCGGTGAAATGGGGGCCCTGGCCGAAGGACTTTCCCGCCACCACCCAAAGTCCATGGCACAGGCAAGGCTCGCAGCGTCAGGGAAATGTGTTCCTGCTCCAAGGAGAAGGTGAGTGCGTGCCTTGCCTTGCTGAAGGGTGCGATCGTCATGTTACGAGTCTCAGCGAGTGTCTGCAGCAACTTCCAGTGCCTCGCGTGATCCAGGCGGCCGAAACCATGCTTGGAGTGCGCGAGTGCCTTGCCCCGACCTCGGGTCTCACATGAAACACATCGTCGCTCAGCTCGTTCACGCTTTTTCTGACCGATATGGAAGCACCGTGCTTGCCTACCGATCATTACTGGTCATCAGCGCGCAATTGATCCTGATTCTTGCGGCAAACCTTACTGCCTTTGTGCTTCGGTTTGACGCGGACATTCCTCCTGAATATGAGCAGGTGATGTGGGATCACATACCCGCCGTATTGTTGATATTCGGTTCCGGCCTCTGGGTGTTTGGAGCGCAGAGCGGGCTGTGGCGATATGTCGGTCTCCACGACATCGGGAAGATCGTGTTAGCCTCTCTGACCAGTGTCGGGGCGCTGTACGTGATTCTCCATGTGGTTGGCGGAGTCAGTCACTATCCTCGATCCGTCATCATCTTAACGGGTCTGTTGAACGGGTTGTATTTGATCGGCATACGATTGGCGGTGCGCGGGTTCAGGGAATGGCTACGAATTGTCGGGCCGACCGGCAGAAGAGCGTTGATTGTCGGGGCCGGGAACGCAGGCGAGTTGCTGGCGCGAGATATGTTGTCGGGTGGAGACTATGACGGCCGCCCGGTGGGGTTTGTGGACGATGACCCGATCAAGCGCAAAATGAGGATTCATGGGATCCCGGTCGTCGGAAAGATCTCAGCGATCAAAGAAGCTGCGAAGAGGCTTGAGGCCAGTGAGATCATCATCGCCATCCCGTCGGCGTCAACCACCGTTATGCAAAAAATTCTGACGGCGTCAGAAGGCTGTACGATTCCGATTAAGACCTTGCCGAGCGTCAAACGTTTGCTCGATGATCCGGTCTCCCTCCGGCAAGTGAAACCGATGAACTTGGACGATTTGTTGCAACGTGAGCCGGTCGAAACGGATCGCCACGAGCTTCACCCTCTCATCGCGGGGAAGACACTGCTCGTCACTGGAGCGGGAGGATCGATCGGCTCGGAATTATGCCGTCAAATCGCCCGGCATCAACCGCGCACGTTGATCTTGTTCGAGCGGTATGAGAATGCCCTCCACTCGCTCATGCTGGAGTTGGAAGCCGTGTTTCCGGATGTACACATCCTCCCGGTCATCGGAGACGTCACGGTGCCGGACCGTGTGGGGGAAGTCTTTCACCTGACGAGCCCCGAGATCGTGTTTCATGCTGCCGCTCACAAGCATGTTCCGCTGATGGAGCTGAACCCGAAGGAGGCCATTCGCAACAATGTTCTGGGTACTCGTGTCGTGGCTGAGGTCGCGTTGAGAACGGGTGTGGAGCGCTTTGTCCTGATCTCCACCGATAAAGCCGTCAACCCATCGAGCATCATGGGGGCCACGAAGCGAGTGGCGGAGCATCTGATGCAAGAGTTCAATCAAGAAGGCCCGACCAAGTTTACCGTCGTACGGTTCGGTAACGTGTTAGGAAGCAATGGAAGTGTCGTTCCGGTCTTTTACGAGCAAATTCGCAAGGGCGGCCCGGTCACCGTTACTCATCAGGAGATCAAACGTTTTTTTATGACCATTCCGGAAGCCGCGCAACTGGTTCTACAAGCGAGTGTCATTGGAAAGGGCGGAGAAGTGTTTGTTCTCGATATGGGTGAACAAATCAAGGTCGCCGACCTTGCGAGAAACATGATCGTCTTGGCCGGCCTGGTCCCTGGCAAGGATGTCGAGATTGTCTTTACCGGCCTACGGCCCGGGGAGAAACTCTACGAGGAGTTGTTCGAGGAATGCGAGCAAGTCGAGCCAACGACCCATCCGAAAATTCGTCGAGCCGTGGGGGCTCCTGTCCCCGTTGGCGAGCTGGGAGCATGGTTGGAGTCTTTGCAGGGAAATCTTCCGAAGTGGAGTGAAGAGCAGCTGCTGCATGATCTCAGACGGCTTGTGCCGAGCTATGAATCGGTCCTCGCTCGAAAAGCAGGTTGAAGAATTCCAAATGTCGAAGGAGGCTGCCAAGATCTTTCGTGCATCCTTCAAATCCGATAGAGAGGTCACAGTAGGAAATGAGCATTCTCGTCACTGGCGGAGCGGGGTTTATTGGAGCAAACTTTGTTCTCGACTGGCTGGCCCAACACGAGGAACCTGTCATCAATCTCGACAAGCTCACCTATGCGGGCAATCTGGAGAATCTTGACGGTTTGCAGGGCGATGCGCGGCATATCTTCGTTCGTGGCGATATTGGTGATACCGCACTCGTCGGTACATTACTGGTCGAGCACCGGCCTCGTGCTGTGATTAATTTTGCCGCTGAGAGTCATGTCGACCGTTCCATCCACGGCCCAGGTGAATTCATTCAAACGAATATCGTCGGCACCTTTCACTTGCTTGAATCCGTCCGAGCGTATTGGGAAGAGTTAGAAGGCGAAGATAAAGATGGCTTCCGCCTTCTACACGTGTCCACCGATGAAGTGTATGGCTCATTAACGAAAGATGCCCCTGCATTCAGCGAAACAAATCGCTATGAGCCCAATAGCCCCTATTCGGCCAGCAAAGCGGCTGGTGATCATCTTGTACGCGCCTATCACCATACTTACGATTTGCCGGTTCTTACGACCAATTGCTCGAATAATTACGGTCCGTACCACTTCCCTGAAAAACTTATTCCACTCTGCATCCTCAATGCGTTGGCAGGTAAATCACTTCCTATCTACGGTGACGGACGGCAAATACGGGATTGGCTCTACGTCAGGGACCACTGTAGCGCTATCCGTCAGATCCTCAAAGCGGGGCGTGTCGGAGAAACCTATAACATCGGCGGCTGGAACGAAAAAGCCAATCTGGATGTCGTAGAGACTCTCTGTGCAGTCCTGGATGAACTGAAGCCTCGAGATGATGGCAGATCTTACAAAGCACAGATCGCCTTCATCAAGGATCGCCCAGGTCATGATCGCCGTTATGCCATCGATGCCAGTAAGCTCGAACGAGAGCTGGGTTGGAAACCTCAGGAAACATTTGAAACCGGTGTCCGCAAGACAGTGGTTTGGTATCTGGCGAACCAGAGCTGGGTTGCCAATGTGACCAGCGGTGCCTACCGGAACTGGATAGACAGGCAGTACGGCACCTGAGTGCGATGAGGATCTTGTTAACCGGCAAGCACGGTCAGGTCGGTTTTGAGTTACAGCGATCGCTAGCTCCTTTGGGCGAGGTTTGTACCGTGGACTACGCTGAGTGTGATTTAGCCGATGCCGCTGCTCTTTGTGAGCTGGTACGGTCAGTCAAGCCACACCTGATCGTCAATTCCGCAGCCTACACGGCGGTGGACAAGGCAGAGTCAGAACCGGAGCTAGCTCATGCCATCAATGCTGTCGCGCCAGGAGTCCTGGGAGAAGAAGCAGCGAAACTTGGCGCATGGGTTGTGCATTATTCAACCGACTATGTATTCGATGGCACCAAACCGAGTGCCTATACCGAAGATGATTTGACCAACCCACTCAGTGTTTATGGGAAGACAAAATGGGACGGCGAGGTCGCG
The DNA here is from genome assembly GCA_965223625.1 of Nitrospira sp. Classification (GTDB taxonomy): domain Bacteria; phylum Nitrospirota; class Nitrospiria; order Nitrospirales; family Nitrospiraceae; genus Nitrospira_D. The sequence continues at coordinate 2,833,038 of OZ245008.1, read as the reverse complement.
TTACAAGAAAGTGGGGCCCGACATCTCACGTTTCGTACAAGCTGGGTTGTCGGCGCGCATGGGTGTAATTTTGCCAAAACCATAGTTCGATTGGCTCGCGAACGAGGAAGTCTGAATGTCGTGGCTGATCAATATGGGGCACCCACCTCTGCTGCACTGCTCGCTGATGTGACGGCACAGCTTGTTCGGCAGTGCCTTCGCAAGGGTGATGAACACTTCCCCTTCGGCTTGTATCATCTTGTGGCCGGAGGAGAGACGACATGGTGTGACTATGCACGGTTTGTCGTGTCGGAAGCCACAGCGGCTGGCAAATCTCTCAAGCTCTCGCCGGATGCCATTCGAGCGATTCCCGCTTCGGACTATCCCACGGCTGCTAAACGCCCAGCCAATTCACGGCTTGATAGCGCCAAGCTACGCAAAACATTTGGTCTGGAATTGCCCAACTGGCAAAGCGGGGTTCAGCACATCCTGCAACAAATCCTGACGGAATCATGAGCAAACGAAAGGGCATCATCCTTGCTGGTGGCTCTGGTAGTCGGCTGTTCCCGGCTACACTGGCCATCAGCAAACAGCTACTACCGGTTTTTGATAAGCCGATGATCTATTACCCGCTCAGCACTCTCATGCTGGCCGGCATTCGTGACATCCTCATCATCTCTACGCCTCAGGACACACCTCGCTTCGAGCAGCTGCTGGGGATCGGCAATCAGTGGGGAGTGAGCATTCACTATGCGGTGCAGCCCTCGCCCGACGGTTTGGCTCAAGCCTTTATCATTGGTGAATCGTTCATTGGAAATGATCTCTCCGCCTTGGTATTGGGCGACAACATATTTTATGGCCATGACTTTCACCGCTTGCTGGGTAATGCCATGGCTCGCACCGAAGGCGCGAGCGTGTTCGCCTACCATGTACAGGACCCTGAACGTTACGGTGTTGTCGATTTCGACTCAAGCGGTAACGTGAGATCGTTGGATGAAAAGCCCAAACAGCCGAAATCCAACTATGCTGTAACTGGTCTCTATTTTTACGATCAGCAGGTGGTTGATTTGGCTAAAAACCTGAAGCCTTCCCTGCGAGGTGAACTAGAGATTACGGACCTGAACCGCAGCTACCTGAAGCAAGGACAGTTGAATGTCGAAGTGATGGGTCGAGGTTATGCCTGGCTGGATACCGGAACCCATGAATCGCTGCTCGACGCCAGCCAGTTCATTGCCACGCTGGAAAACCGACAAGGCCTAAAGGTTGCCTGCCCTGAAGAGATCGCCTATAGGCAACAGTGGATCGATGCCTCCCAACTGGAAAAGCTTGCACAGCCCTTGACCAAAAACGGGTATGGGCAGTATCTGCTGCGGGTGCTTAAAGAAGAGCTATTTTGATCAAGCACATCTAAGCATGATCACGACGCATGATTATTTCTGTCGCCCGTCTTATATCTCAAGAGTGTCTTGCTGGTCCAGAATCAGATATGGATGCAGCTGAATCTGCCCAGAGCCATTCTTGAAGAAGGCTGCAAGATGTTGATCCGGGGTAGCGTGCGAATCAGTGGGAATGGGGAATTATGCTGGGAGCAGGTATGCTGATCTCATGGGCTAGATTTGCATGGGGCCAGAAAATAAGAAAAGGGCTTGCCGATCTCTTCTGACGATATCAAAACGGCCGGTGTCATTTGGCATGATGGGCATGTCCGACCCAAGGATCGTCATCACTTGCTTGGGCAGCGACCCCTAACAATATGGCTGACTGGTTTAAGCGCATCAGGAAAATCCACACTGGCATTTGCATTGGAGCGTCGCTTAATTGATATCGGTCATGCTTGTTATGTGCTGGATGGTGATAATGTCCGGCATGGTTTGAGCAAGGATTTGGGGTTCTCACACCCGGATCGAACTGAAAATATCAGGCGAGTAGCGCAAGTTGCGCACCTGATGAATAACGCTGGATTAGTTGTCATCACAGCCTTTATCTCACCATACCGTGAGGACCGACAATTGGCGCGAGAGATTGTCGGTGCAGAGAATTTTGTAGAAGTCTATGTCAGCACGCCCATTGAAACATGTGAAGCTCGAGACCCAAAGGGTATGTATAAACGGGCTCGGGCTGGCCAAATATTAGGATTTACGGGTGTGAATGATCCATATGAATCACCCGGAACACCGGACGTGATAATTAACACATCGATCGCTTCACCATCCGAGTGCGCAGAAAACTTGCTTGCTGAAGTGATGGTTCGCATTGCGCCAGCTAAAGGTGATGAAGATGTCCATTCAACGACTCCGAGTGAGTGTTGATGATACGACCATTACGGTCAGCGACTTTTTCAAGAGTTGCTGCATCTACGACAAGTTACATGATCGAGCCAGGCAATCGATGTATTTCACCCCTACAGCATCTGCTGGGGGAAAGCTCCGAAGCTATGCTCGTCATTTTTGGGTCATCGGAAGATATGCTTCTATCTCAAAAAAGTTGACGGCCTGAGTTCCTATCCATAAAACCACGCATGCTCCGTCCCCTACGAACAGCGCTGGTTCGTCGGACGATTTTTTGTCTGGCTGCGGTGGAAGCGGCGTCTTTAAATACGCTCGGAGTAATACACCATCGACCTTCTAGGGTTTGTCTAGCTCGCCTGCATCACCGTGCCTCCTCAACCAATTTTAAGATAGGTTATAGGTACAAATGTGTGGAATTGCCGGAATATTTGCCACGAAAGCATCTGCGCCTGCGGGGCTCTCGGCCACGATTCGTCGGATGGTGGAAGTTATAGGGCATCGCGGACCGGATGGGCAAGGTTCATGGGTTGGCGTAGGTGTCGCATTAGGACATACGCGTCTGTCGGTGATAGACCTAACCGAAGCGGGACGTCAGCCTATGCCCAACAAGGATGGAAGCCTTCAGGTAACATTCAATGGTGAAATCTACAATTTTCTCGAGCTGCGCACGGAACTCGGCGAACGGGGCTACAAGTTCCGAAGCCATACCGATACCGAAGTTATCCTACACGGCTACCACTGCTGGGGCGAACAGGTCTTTGCGCGTTTGCAAGGCATGTTTGCGATTGCGCTGTGGGATCAACACGGTGGGAGACTGATCCTTGCGCGAGACCGCGTGGGGAAGAAACCCTTGTTCTATGCCTGGCAGGGCGACGTTCTTCTCTTCGGGTCGGAAATCAAATCTATTCTTGTCTGGCCAGGTTTTAGGCGCGAGCCTGAGTACGAAGCCATCCATCATTATTTGACGCTGCAATATGTCCCAGCGCCATGGTCGGCCTTTAAAGGCGTCAAGAAGTTCCCTACTGCGTCCTATATGGTTGTAACTCGTGAAGGACGGGCCACATTCCAACGTTACTGGGCTTTACCTGTACCAGCGCAAGCGCATCACCGACCTCTTCCTGAATTAAAGGAAGAACTTCTCGCCATACTTGATGATGCCGTATGCAGGCGCATGATTGCCGATGTGCCGCTGGGGGCGTTTCTTTCGGGTGGAGTCGACTCATCGGCCATCGTCGCCATGATGGCGCGGCATGCCAGTGGACGTGTCAAAACGTTCTGCATTGGCTTTGATGAAGCGGGTTACGATGAACGTCGCTACGCTCGGATGGTCGCTGAACGGTACGATACAGATCATCATGAAATGGTCGTTCGCCCCAAGACTGCTGCCATTCTTCCGCTGCTCACGTGGCATTACAATGAGCCGTTTGCAGACCCCTCGGCCATTCCCACTTATTATGTTGCGCAGATGGCACGACGCCACGTTACAGTCGTTCTCAATGGTGATGGAGGAGACGAGAGTTTCTTAGGCTACGAACGCTACTCGCAGTGCTTGAAAACAGAATGGATAAGCAGTCTGCCTTGGCAATTGCGCCAACTCGCATCTCGTATCGTCCAGTCCATTCCGCCTACGATGGATCGCCACCGAGCGTTGCGGGTAGGGCGTCGATGGTTATCCTACGTGAGTGAAAAGTCTTCTCGTCGCTATGCTCCGTCCATCGTGTATTTTTACGATCACGACAAGGTTGCTGGGTACGACCATCATATGCGACCCTTTCTTGATGATTCGTCACTCGACCTTCTTGAACCCTATTTCCGACAGTCCAAGTCGCATGTCGGTGGGGCGGCCTGGGCCGATATCCATACCTATTTGCCGGATGATCTTCTGGTAAAGGTTGATATCGCCAGTATGGCTCATGGTTTAGAAGCTAGATCACCTCTATTGGATCACAAGCTCATGGAATGGGCGGCTCGCATTCCATCCGGCCAGAAAATGGGGGGTGGCGTGACAAAGTCGATTCTAAAATCAGCATTGGAGCCTTTTCTACCCAACGACGTACTCTACCGCCCCAAAATGGGATTTGGGGTACCGATTGATGAATGGCTCAAAGGCGAACTCAAAGAGTTCGCACATGACATACTGCTTAGCAATCAGGCTCGCCGAAGGGGCTTAATTTCACCAAGCTACGTCAAGACCATGCTGGACGAGCATTGCGGCGGTATCCGCTTGCACCATACTCGTTTGTGGGCCTTGCTCATGCTGGAATTATGGTTTCAGATGTGGATTGACCCCGCCGAAGTGCCGCTGTCGCCACCTATCACATCACCATTGATGTGAGGCAACAAAAATAGCATGAGCACACCGGTTTGGAAGCAAATTCTTCGTGGCTGTAAGTCCATGGTCATTGCTCCCCCCGTTGGAACTGGGGGTACTGTTTCGGCTCCGTATTGCTACTCCGTGTATTTGCGGCATTTGGTCATGGCGGACCAACACGGTTTTTCGACTGCTCCTCGCACGGTTATCGAACTTGGGCCTGGCGACTCAATCGGAATCGGCTTGATGGCATTGCTTACTGGGGCTGAGCAGTATTATGCCCTTGATTCGGTTTGCCATGCTGTGAAAGAGACAAACCGCCGGGTGTTTGATGAGCTTGTCAAATTACTCATAAGTCAATCGCCTATTCCGACCGGTGGGGAATTTGGCGAGATATTGCCGAGGCTGAAGGACTATCGCTTTCCAACAGCCGTACTCCGTGAAGCGAGACTTATGCAGGCGCTTGCTCCTGAGCGGTTGATGCGTCTCCGCAATGCACTAGCAGGAGAGCTCACGACGGGGCCCATTTGCTACCTTGCGCCGATGGGCCGAATGGACGAAATTCAAGGGAATAGCGTTGACCTTGTCATTTCGCAAGCCGTCATGGAACATGTCGATCACCTTGAGGAGACCTACGCGGAGTGCTTCCGTATTTTGAGACCAGGTGGATTTATGTCCCACCAGATCGATCTTCGTTGTCACGATACAGCTCTAGAGTGGAATGGCCACTGGAAATACTCGGAACTGACTTGGCGCTTAATGCGTGGTGGCCGACCGTGGTTTATCAACCGCCAGCCGTATTCCGCGCACATCAGTATTGCCACGCGGGTTGGTTTCACCATTCGTGCAGAAACACAACAATCCAGTTCCTTCGGTATTTCGCGTGAGCAACTAGCAGGCCGCTTTAAAACTCTTTCCGAGCAAGATCTCCTGACTGCGGGCATTTTCCTGTTGGCAAGCAAACCTCGTGAATAAGAAAATTTTGGAAGCGATGGACTTTGTCGAGCGTATGAATTGGAATGGCGTAGTAATTGCTGTCCCATTCCCTGTAGGACTTAAAGACATTCTTGCTCTGCGTGATCATCCGCGATGCAAAGGTCTGGTGTTGCAGAATCCCTCGCGGGAAGTGACATCCCTTGCGGCACGAGAATGGCTCGGACGCTTCGAAGATCATGGCTGGCAATTGCCAGCAGTAGAAGCGCCCATTGTGTTTCTTGGCTCACAGCTCCTGCTCACGCGCAAAATGGCGGCTCAGGTGGTTGCGAGTCGGCGGATTTTCGTCGCCTGCAAGGTGAATGGTCGGTATCAGCGGTTGTTCATGCATCGGTTTCTTCTGTGGCGTGCGGGGGAGAAGCTGGTCCACATGATCGGCCAGCAGCCTGAAGGCCATCCCTTGCGGAAAGCTGTTGTGCGAATAAGAGAAGTTCCTTTGCTCAGGACGCTTTGGCGGCGCACATTCAAACGCGAAGACTTGTCCCCCAGCAGACTCGGAAACACGGGGCAGCATGCCAATGCCCTTACTGGTGAACCGCTCTACAGAGAATTGCTTCAGCGTGCGCGTAAATCAGCACAAGAGAGAAGTTATAAGCCCATCCCGCGTCGTGTTGTGCTTGTCAATGCGGGGTTAGCTGCTGGTGGTGCTGAGCGTCAAATCGTCAATACACTGATAGGCTTGAAAGGATCAGGACAATGCGAGTCAGTCACCCTGCTGGCTGAATACATCGACCACGCACCGAACCTTGGTTTCTTTCTGCATGAGTTGGAGATGGCAGGCATTGACGTCAACCAGGTGGAACGCACCTTATCGTTAGGTGCTGACGGCCTTTCAGCAGTCGACTCAGAAGTGGCGGAGTTATTGGCTGATATCTCACCGGGTCTCATTGAAGAAATACTCAACTTGGTCGAAGAATTTCGGTCCAGGCGTCCAGAGGTCGTCCATGCTTGGCAGGATTCTAGCAGTGTCAAGGCCGGTATTGCGGCAGTGATTGCCGGTGTTCCTCGTATCATTCTCGCAAGTCGCAATGTCGCACCGATGAACTTCACCTATTATCAAGACTATATGTTCCCTGCTTACCGGGCGTTGTCGTCTATGGATTGTGTGGCATTCCTCAATAACAGCGAAGCCGGTGCCAATGATTACACCCGATGGCTCGGGCTTCCAAGGGAACGATTCGCGGTCGTCCGAAACGGTGTAGATCTTACCTGTATGAAGCGAGTGGCGGGTGATTTAGTCAGAGAATACAAGCAACATCTTGACATTCCGGACAATGCACTGGTGGTTGGGTCTATTTTTCGCTTTTGGGCAGAAAAGCGTCCTATGCTCTGGTTGCATACAGCAGCTTTGGTCGCAGAGCATTATCCAGACGTACACTTTCTGATTATCGGAGAAGGCCCCATGCGCCGAGAGATGGAGTGGTTCATCAGCAACAACGGATTAAAAGGCCGGGTCCATTTGCCTGGTGCTCGACCAGAGGTTGCAACTCCACTTTCAGCAATGGATGTGTTCCTGCTGACTTCCGAGTTCGAAGGGACACCTAACGTGGTACTTGAAGCTGAGTGGTTGGGGCTACCGATCGTGGCGACTGACGCGGGTGGCACGAAAGAAAGCTTCAACCAAGGTGAGACAGGGTTACTAGCAACTTTCCCGTCCGCGGAGAGCCTAGCATCACTCGTCGGTATTTATTTAGACAATGATCGGATGCGGGAGCATGCAATCGAGGCTGGGCCAAAGTTTGTTGCTCAGGATTTTGGCATACAACAGATGATTGACAAAACACTTGATCTCTATGGAGTCCCGGCAAGTCAATTCACCAGTAGCGGCTCCTTATAGGAGCTGGGGTGTGTTCGGATTAGTCCAGGACAGAGCTATGCGGTCAAAACATGACGGTAAAAGCAATCAGCAAATATGCTGCGATTAAGATGATCTCCATTTGATCGTTAGATTTTACATTGTCGTGTCTGCTATGCAGGTTAGTCATAGCTCCGGACAGAAATCCTTCATCTCCTCTCAATTCTAATGACGTGGGAGTTTCCCACCTGGGAGGGTGGGGTGAGAGCAGGGCGCCGCGAAGGGGCTCATGCGAAGCATGAAACACAGAGACCACGGCTGTTAGGCTGTGGTTCTTCATTAGGAAAATGTGTAGCACTCATTTTTTTCTTCAAGAAAAACCGCCCCCCTAAGACTCGCAGTGCATCGATTGGTAAAGAAACAAAGTGTTTTTGAAGACGTGGGCGAACCTCATAAAGATAATTCTCTTCAACAAATAGATTGGGCTCAAATCGCACTATAAATCCGCTTCTTTCAAACATTTCCTGAAACTCTGTGGGACGTATTCTATTGCCACATGACCAGCTAGCGCTTTCCAGAAGAGCAGAGAACTCTTCATCCGGGATTGTCAGATACTCCAAGGGTCGATCAAAGTTTCGATGATCGCGAAAATCAATCTGATGAAAGCCCAGACCACCGTTCTTTGTAATACGTGCAAGTTCAGTTATAGCATCTTCGACAGCTGATAGATGCTCGAAGGTCGCATTAGAATAATGGATATCAATGCTGCGATCTGGCAACTCATGGACGTTTTCTAAACCCACATCCAAAATGGTCATACCAGCGGCAATATGGGATTCACTGTCGATGACTTCGTTAATAGCTGTCGTGCTTATACCGGGGAATTGTTCCACCATGACCTCACGCAATCGGCGGTAGAGCGATGGATGAAAAGCTTCGTCCCATTTGCATAGATACTTGTCAGCCACGACGGTCTTTGTCCCGAGCCCCGTAAGGATCAAGGGCAGGCCTAAGTCCTGTCCAGCCCCTATTTCCAGAATGGTTTTGTTTAAGAGAAAATCCTTTCCCTCCGGCAGCAATTTGATTAAAGTGTTGGCGCTATGAACTGCGAAATCGACTGCTTCATTGACAGGACGCTCGAGAGGATTTCCGGTCGACCAGTATCCTGACATTTTTCTCCCACTTTTCACATTGAACGAACCACCAAGCCAGCCTAGAAAATGCTTCTAAAGGCTATAGCTTTTCACAAGTGTGTATCCTTATGTAGTTTGGGGAGCCCTCCAAGGATTGCTCTCGCACTGTGAATCATGAAAACTGCCTTCAAGGATATATCACGGCTGAACTTATTTTTGTACCTAATAGCCGCAACCTTTGAAGAATTGACATGAACACTCCTACTTCCAGTTTTCTTCTGCGAGGTATCATCTTTAGGTGTGGAAATCGGAAAGCGGCGGCGCCTCTTTCCGATTGAGGAATCAACCAATGCTTTGGTAAAGCAAGGGAAATTGAATGACGCCCAATAGCTCTGTGATGGATGAGTGTCTCGTCGATTGGAGTGGTGTTCTCCAGAAAAAGAGGGTACCAAAGTCGGGCTGACCAAGCGCGGGTACTCTGCAGGATCGTGGAGCGTACGATTGACTGGGCAACTTTCGGCCCTGACCGTTCGGTACGATCGCCTGATAGATATCTATGGCGGCTTTGCTCATCTGAGCGGTGCATCGGTGTCTCCCGTGGGAGACTGCTTTTCAATATTGAGATAGATTCTAGGTGTGAGCCAACTTGAAAAAAATTGGAGTTTACTCCGGAATTTTGACCTTGTATACGGGCCGCAGGCTGCTGTGGTCGCTGGTGGTTCGTGACATCCAGTCTCGATATCGCGGCACGATGCTTGGGTTTCTCTGGGCCGTCATCTTTCCGCTCATGATGCTCGCCGTGTATGCGTTCGTGTTTGGCGGGGTGTTCAAGGTACGCTGGGGAACAAGTGGTGGCATGGAAGATTTTGTTCTCATGCTCTACTGTGGTCTTATCGTACACTCGGTCTTTTCTGAAACGCTGACGCGGTCTCCCTCGGCGATTCTTTCCAACCCAAGCTATGTGAAGAAAGTAGTGTTTCCGTTAGAACTACTGCCTGTTAGCCATCTTGCCTCCGCTGTCTTTAATGCCATGATTAGCCTTGGATTGCTGGGTATGTTCTTGCTCATTCAGCATCAATCAATCCCACTCACGGCCTCATATGTGCCGCTGGTGCTTGCTCCGTTGTTGATGCTCGCAGTCGGGTTGGCCTGGTTGCTCGCATCCATTGGTGTGTTCTTCCGTGATGTTGGGCAGCTGATCGGGGTGATCATGTCTATGCTGTTATTCTTGAGCCCCGTGTTTTATCCGGCATCATCCGCTCCACTGATGGCACAAAAGCTTATCTACCTCAGTCCACTGACTTATCCTATTGAAGAGTTGCGCGCCGTGTTGATCTTAGGCAATCAACCAGATTGGTTGCACTGGGTAGCTTATTTTGCTGTTTCTGTTGTCGTGGCTCTTGGAGGCCTCTGGATTTTCCAGAAATCCCGCCCTGCATTTGCTGATGTAATTTGACATGAGCCTGCCGATAATACCGCCAATCCGCCTTGACGCCATCAGCAAGTGTTACAGGATTTTTCAGAATCCACAAGATCGATTCAAACAAGCTCTGCTCGATCGCTTTCAAGGTGTGCTTGGCAAAAAGAGCGCAAGCCCTCTCTACCGTGAGCACTGGGCCCTGCGAGATGTCAGTTTTGAGCTTCAGCCTGGTGAAGCTATTGGCATTCTTGGCCGCAATGGCGCCGGGAAGAGTACGCTGCTACAGATCATAGCCGGAACCGTTGCGCCATCTTCCGGTACGGTGCACACAACTGGTCGAGTCACCGCATTGCTGGAATTAGGGAGTGGATTCAATCCTGAGTTTACAGGGCGAGAGAACGTCTTTCTGAACGCTCAAGTTCTAGGTCTTTCCCATACAGACACGCTGACACGCTTTGATGATATTGCCAACTTCGCAGACATCGGAGACTTTATCGATCAGCCCGTCAAAACCTATAGTTCTGGAATGATGATGCGACTTGCGTTTGCCGTTCAGACGGCTTTTGAGCCGAAGGTTTTGATCGTAGACGAAGCGCTATCTGTCGGCGACATGTTCTTCCAGGCAAAATGCGTAGCCCGCATCAGACGGCTCCTCGATGATGGTGTGAGTCTGCTTTTTGTCAGTCATGATGTCGGCGCGGTGAGGCAACTCTGCAGCAGGGCGGTACTCCTTTCTGATGGAAAGGCCATAGCCATAGGGGGCGTTAAGACGGTTGTCGATCAGTATCTACGGATAGAACTCGATGATCGTAACCGGTTGGCGGAGGGGAAGCTACCGTTACTTTGTCCTAGATCTGACGACAAGAGCGATTCCCAACCAGTTGAAGAGAGGTCGGGGAAAGAGTCGGTTGCCGCTGAGTTTTCGATGTCCACCGGATTTGATGATGACGAAGGGCTGTCCGTTTCCGAGTGGTGCTGCGATATGGAGAAGTTCGAGAAAAATGCCCAAGGGGAGCGGATAGGGACAGGATGGGCTGTGATTCGGAATGTACAAATGCTCACGTCGGGAAGACTATCGGGCGAATTTAATTTCGACGACGAGGTCGAGATCAGAACTCTGGTTGCATTCAACAGAGGTTTGTCGAATGTGAACCTGGCGATCAAGGTACGTACCATTCAAGGAACGGACGTGGTATTTTGGGATACACGCCTGCGAGGGCAACTCAAACGAAGCTATATTCCTAGCCAATGTTACGCTTTTCGCTGGCGTGTCCATTTGCCATTACAACACGGAAATTACGTGTTGTCCGTTGGCCTGGCGTTACCTCCGATGGTGCCGGGTGAAGACTGGATATTTCTCGATGTCGTGCAGCATGCCTTAGATTTCAAAATGCGCCCAAGGGTAAACGGAATGATAGGAGGTTTAGTCGCGCTGCCGGCATCTTTGGACATTGTCTGCCTTGGGCAACTGAAGGAATGAGTTAATGCTGGGTATGGTAAGAAAAGTATTTGCTGGAGAGCCAGCTAAAGTCCATCAACCTGTTTTTATCGTCGGCTGTGGCCGTTCAGGCACCACGTTGCTGTTTGAGATTCTCTCGGAGCACCCGGATTTGGTGCGCACTACTGGTTATCCGGATGGCGAGGATCACGAGGGGTGGATTAGGTATGGCAAATGTGTAATGGCCGGGATTGGAAACGTTCACCATTCGCATTACGGCAATGGGATTAATGGACAGCAATTTTGTCTTCATATGACCCGAGAAGATGTGACCGAGGATATCATTGGCGATATGCATAACTATTATTGGGAAAATATCCTTGAGAAACGAGGTGGTAAACGGGTTCTGAATAAACAACCCCATTTGTCTAATAAGCTCGATTATGTTCTTGGTATTTTCCCAGATGCCAAAATACTGCACATTATCCGGGACTGTGAGCCGATGGTCGCGAGTTGGCTCTCAGTTATGGATGATCACCCCTCCTTGGTCGTTTACTGGCCAAAAGGAGAAGCGTTACCCTGTTTTTGGTTGATGCCGAAGCCCAGCAATGCCGTGGCGCTTGCCAGGCTGGATCGTCACGAGCAGTTTTTCCCAGGAGGTGGATCGGCGTTGTGGATTGACTATTGGTGCAAGGTAAATGTCGGGATTGAAAGGCAAATGCAGGGAAAGACGGATCAGCTTTTGACGATCCGGTATGAGGATTTGTTGCGTAAGCCCAATGAGATATTGGCGCGTATCACCTCGTTTTGCGGTTTGCGAGACCACGCTTTTCAAATCGGGCAGTTCCAGCAGAATACGGCACAGAAACATGCCCATCGTATAACGGAGAGTTTGAGGAGGGCCATTGCCGACCAGGCAAATTCTGTGCGTGCCAAGTTTGGGTATCTGACTGGAGACGTTGGAGCGCTGTTTCCGGAAAGCCTTTATATTCCATGATCGTACGGTCAACCTATCTACCATTCGGTAGTCCTGATTTCACGGAAGCGGAGATTGAAGCGGTGACTCGCGTGATGCGGTCTGGTTGGGTAGGCATGGGGCAGGAGACGATTTCCTTCGAAGGAGAGTTGTCGGAATACATTGGCGCTCCTGAAGTTGTTACGGTCAATTCATGTACCTCGGCTCTTTTCCTCGCCATGTTAGTGGAAGGGGTTGGGCCGGGGGATGAGGTTATTGTCCCAAGCCTGACTTGGTGTGCGACGGCGAATGCTGCCCTCTATGTCGGTGCGACACCGGTGTTTTGCGATGTCGATCCGCAGAGTATGTGTGCGACGCATGAAACTATCCTTGCTAAGATTACCCCCCGGACCAAGGCTGTCATTGTTGTGCATTACGGGGGCTATGCGATCGATGTCGATACGTTGCGTCGTGCATTGCCGTCGGATGTAGCGATCATTGAAGACGCTGCCCACGCACTCGGGTCAGTTCATATCAATGGTAAGCGGGTAGGCGCATCCGGCAATATCGTCTGTTTCAGCTTTTACGCCAACAAGAATCTCTCTACGGCCGATGGTGGTGCGATTGCACTCTTCGACTCTGATAAAGCAGAACGTCTTCGGTGCTTACGCATGAGCGGCTTGGAATCGAATGCGTGGTCCAGATATATCAAGCCATCCCACGTACCTTCTGCTGGGGTGGTAGAACTTGGTTACAAGATGAACTTTACTGATTTGCAGGCAGCAATTGGTCGAGTGCAGCTTCGTCGCTTCGACGAAATGGCTTTAAATAGGGGGAAAATTGCCAATCGGTATAAGGCGTTGTTTCCGAGCGTCTTTCCTTTTCAAAGCGGCGTGTTTGACGAGGGCCACGCGAGGCACCTTCTCGTGACACGTTTTGATCAGGCGATCACAGGAATGTCCCGAAATGATTTGTTGCTTGCGTTACGAGCACTAAATATTGGTGTCAGTGTTCATTACACCCCGTTGCACCAGCAACCATTCTATTCGAAATCAGGCGGCTCTTATTTACCAATAACGGAACAGTTGGCGGAGCAGATCATGACCTTGCCGATAAGCGCAGGGATGCGTCTCTCAGATGTCGACTACGTCGTTGAACAACTAAAGCTCGTGTTAGGCAAGCCCAAGGAAACGCTATGACCATTCGCAATCACGAAACCGAGACGGCAAATGAATATGGTTTTTTCGGTCGGCTGACGGAACGCTTTCCGTCGCAGGTGATTATAGATATAACTGAAGTTTGTAATCTTGAATGCATCCATTGTCCTCACCCAGAATTTAAGAAGTCCTCGTTTTACGATGCCCGTCATCTCGATCCCGTTCTTAACGAGAGAATCGTTGACGAAGTGAAAGAGAAGGGAGATGGTCTTACGCAGTATATCCGCTATTCCAGCGAGGGAGAGCCGCTCGTTCATCCCAAGGGCTACGAAATGATTGAGTATGCAGTGCGGAATTCTGGCGTTTTCGTCACTCTGACAACCAATGGGACAATCATGAATGAAAAGCGGACTCGGCGCCTTCTCGATTCCGGAGTGCACATGATCGACATCAGTATTGACGCCATGACTGAACAAACCTACGCAAAGGTCCGAGTTAATGGCGACCTCACGATTACGCGCGCTAACGTTAACAATTTGCTGGCATGGGTTAAACAGTCAGGCTCGCCTACAAAGGTGGTAGTTAGTTTCATCGAACAGCCTCAGAATCTGCATGAGGCAGATGCCTTTCGGAATTACTGGACTGGTCAGGGGGCGGATTCCGTCGTGATCCGACGACTGCATTCCGCTGCTGGCGCTGTTGTAAAGGTCGCACAAAGTATGCGCGTGGAGCAGCGCCATGAAGTTCGTCGACCTTGTGTATATCCGTGGGAGAGAATCGTTCTCACCCCGCGAGGTTACCTCGCCTTCTGCCCAGCAGACTGGACACGAGGTTCATCGATTGTCGATTATCGTGAGACGAGCATAGCAGCTATTTGGCAAAGTGAGTTTTATCAAACCCTAAGGGCTGCACATATAGATAATAACTATTCTTGTCATCAATTCTGTGGGCAGTGCCCAGACTGGAAGCAGACGCGCTGGCCTGGGCATGGAAATGGCTACGCGGATCTCATCAGCGAAATGAAACAAGACTAATGGAGCACATTCCCCATTCCAAGCCTTGGATTACCTCGGAAGATATCTCGAAAGTCGCTGCGGTTCTTGCTTCATCCATGGTTGGCCAAGGTAATGGTGTGAGGGAACTCGAACAGAGATTGGCCGGATGGTTTCATGCCGCAGGTGGTGTTGCAATTGGTTCCGGTTCGGCCGGAATTGTGCTTGCTTTGCATGCAATCGGTGTGGGGACTAACGATGAGGTGATACTCCCCACGTATGTTTGTCGTGCAGTACTTGAAGCTGTACTTACTACGGGTGCAATGCCTGTTCTTTGCGATGTCGGCCCTGACTGGGTTGTAACGGCTTCGGATGTCTCTCGGGTTTTTAGCTCACGGACACGTGCCATTGTGGTGCCACACATGTATGGAATTTTCGCGGACATCAATGAGTTTCGTTCGTTTGACGTTCCCATTCTCGAAGATTGTGCCCAGGCAGTAGATGCCAAGGGTGCAAGGGTTGTACAGGGTGATGTGGCGGTACTGTCATTCCATCCGACGAAGTGCTTAACAGCAGGTGAGGGCGGTATGGTCTTGTCATCAAATACTGCGACGCTGGCCCGTATGCGTACCTATCGAGATGGCAACGGTAGCGACGGAGCCATTTATTGTGACCGTCAGTTTTCGCCCTTATCAGATATGGCTGCTGGTCTTGCACTTTCGCAGTTAGATCATTATGAGTCGGGCTTGGAGCGTCGGAGGGAGCTAGCTAGGAGGTATCTTGCTGTTGTCGATTCCTGTTGTCCCTCAGCGATTAACCACTCCGCACTCAGTCGTAGTATGTTCTTTCGATTTCCCTTGCACCTTCCAGGTGGCCTCGAGGCGTGCCAGGATGCGTTCGCCAAGTTTGGCGTTCAAGTCAGGAGGGGAGTTGATGAACTCTTACACCGTCGAATGGGGCTACCCGATACTTCGTTCCCAAACGCGATAGAGCATTTCGAGACAACCGTCTCTTTACCTATTTATCCAGCACTGAGCAATGTTCATGTATCACGTTGCATAGAGGCGGTCGAGCATGTTTTGCCAAGATCTGGCTAATTAGTAATCGAGCCAAGATGAATGCCCATTCTGATTACAAGTGTGTTGCTCCCGTATGGTCGCAAATAGAGGCGCTTGTGGACAACGTGCATGGTTGGACGCCCATCGATCAGTTATTCACGCTTTACACGCTAGCGTTAGCCTCGGCAGAGCTCCCTGGCGACATTGTAGAGGTTGGCTCCTGGTGCGGACGTTCCGCGGTAGTGTTGGCAGTTTCCGCCAAGGCGAGTGGGAAATCTAAGGTACATTGCGTAGATCTATTCCCTGAGATGAGCGACTGGAAACAAAATCCAGACGGAACTTATTCTTTGGACATGGTCATCGAAGGCAAGCACTACAGAGGTTATCGGGAGCAGACCGTGTGGAAGGAGACATTTGAATCACAGACGGGAAAGATTTACGAGACCTACAACGGTGTATTCGATTGCTTTCTCGAGACAATCACCAAGCGAGGTATGAACGACGTCGTGTTACCGCATCGTGGCGACCTAGCTTCGCTATTAGCTAAATATGGACCTGACTTTAAATGTCGTCTCGCTTTTCTTGATGGAGATCATGGATATGAAGCGGTATGTGACGATATACGGAATATCGACACGCACATTGTACCGGGTGGCTGGATTTGTTTTGATGACGCATTCACTTGCTATGACGGAGTCAGCCGGGCGATCTCAGAGCATATTGTTGCTAACCCAAGATATGAATGTTGCCAACAGATGACGCGCAAGTTGTTCGTTGCGCGTAAGAAGTTTATTGCATTCGAACACTGAGCCCTAGATGGGGCTACGCATATGAGTGATATGTCAAAAAGACACGAGCCGGAGCGCCTGCAGCGCGAAGCACTTGAGCGTCTTTTCGCATCTACAGAGCTGTCGACATTCGACCTGTTCCGCAATTTCCCAGTGGTGACTCCACGTTATAACATTGCCCGCTTTCTTGCTCACTATGAGATATTCAAAAAGGTTATGGATGTACCAGGTGTAATTATTGACCTCGGTGTGTTCCGAGGGGCGTCAACTTTTACCTGGGCTAAATTGTGTGAAATCTTTTGTTCAACCGACATTCGTAAGACTGTCGTCGGGTTCGACACATTCTGTGGGTTCCCCAAAATCGGCGCAGAGGATGGGCGCCAAGATCCGGTGCAGGATGTGGTTCCAGGCGGATATTTTGGTGGGGCTTCCGTCGAGGCCGACCTTAGCCTCGCACAAGAGGCGATGAATCATGATCGTCACCTACGGCACAAGAACCGTATCCAATTCGTCAAGGGAGATGTTTGCGAGACGGTCCCTAAATACGTCGGTGAAAAGGGTGAGGGACTAAGGGTTGCCCTCCTTAACCTCGATCTCGACCTCTATGAACCTACACGTGTCGCGTTGGAGTATTTCGTGCCGAGGATGGCCCGTGGAGGCATCATCGTTGTTGACGAATATGCGGTGGATACTTTTGGCGGAGAAACAAAAGCAGTTGATGAATATTTTGTGCAGCGATTTGGGAAACGGCCCCGCGTAATCAAATTCCCCTGGCACAGCAACCCAACTGGATTCATTGAGCTTGACTAGTGAGAATTGGTGTCATTCAATCATCGTATATTCCATGGCGGGGGTACTTCGATTTTATTGCCAGTGTTGATAGATTCGTGTTTCACGAAGACATTCAATACACAAAAAGTGATTGGCGTAATCGCAATTGCATCAAGACTTCGAAAGGTAGAGAGTGGATCACTGTGCCTGTGCATTACAAAAAAGTGGGGCAACTGATCTGCGAAACCACCATAGACTATTCCACTGCATGGCATCAAAAACATCTGCGGAAGGTACAATCGAGCTACCATGAAGCACCCTATGTTCGAGATGCATTGGATGTCTTGGCTTCACTTCAGATTGATCAACGTCCAACAATCAGCAGTCTGAACATGGAATTGACGAAGCGGGTATGCGAATACCTTGGTATCACTACACCGCTCATCAACTCTTCCGAGCTCTCTCTAGTCGGCAGCAAAACAGACCGTCTGATTGATTTGCTGAAGAAACTAGACGCTACAACGTATCTGAGTGGTCCCAGCGCAGATGCCTACCTCGACAAGGAAGCCTTTCGCAGAAACGGAATACGTCTAGAGTATAAGTCGTATGACTATGGACCCTATCCACAACTTTGGGGGCCATTTGATGGTGCTGTGACGGTACTGGATGTGATCGCCAACTGCGGACCTAGTGCCATGAAACAGATTCTCAGTAACTCGCCGGATAAGGTTATTGTAGAGTGACCTCTCTTTCCATCGCCATCTTCGGTAATACAAATAACTACCTCTTGTTGCTGGCGCAAGGGCTACGTGGGCTTGGGCATCACGTTCGCTTGGTGCTCAATCGCAAGGAACTCTTACACCGCCCGGAGGCTCGATATCCGGAGTGGGGAGCGGCCTATCCGGATTGGATTGTGGATTGCTCGAATCTGTCCAATGAGGACATTGCGTTTGAAACACCAGCGATTGATCAGGCGATCCACCACCTGACGCACAAGGTTGATTTGGTGATTCTCAACGATATAGGCCCGGCATTCGCCAGTTACCTGAAGACTCCCCATGCCGTCGTGTTGACGGGTTCAGATTTAGCCTATTACGCCAATTTTGATTCGCTTAAGATGCAAACTAGGATGTGGGATCCGGAATTCAAACGTTCCCTACAAGGGCGGCGGTACCTGCGGCGTATGGCTGATTCGGTGGCTCGCCAGCGCGATGGGATTTTGGGGGCGGAAGTGGTTTGTTATGGGCAGCGAGGATTGGTCCCATCAGGTGACCAAATCCTCGACAGCATTGGGGTGAGGGATGAACGTCGTTTGATGCTGCATTTTTCCAATACGATTGACTTGAAGCCTCAGCCGTTGGTTCAGAACGGCAAACTGATCCTTCTCTGTGGAAGTCGAGTGGTCTATCGCCTAGATAACAATCCGGCTTTGAGTGCGATGGACTTTAAGGGGACAGATGTATTACTTAAGGGTTTCGCTCTGTATTGCCAGAGTGGAGGAGAAGGGGAGTTGCGACTTCCACGCAAGGGCCAAGATCTTCAAGCGGCGATTGATCTCATATCCGAGTTAGCCATCTCAACACGGGTTCGCTGGCTAGATGAAATGCCTCTTCTGCGATTTTATGAAGAGATGATTTCTGCTGATGTCGTGTGTGATCAGTTTGGCTCATCGTTTCCCGGTATGGTAACCACAGATGCCTACGCGTTAGGTCGTCCGGTGATGGCCAAATTGAGACCGGAAATCTTCAGCCAGCGCTTTCCTGAACCATTGCCAGGTTTTGATGCAGAAACACCAGAACAGATCGCGAGCCATCTGATGATGATAGGACGCAATAGGCGTCTCCTGGTTGATATGGGTCAAAAAAGCCGAGCTTACGCCGAGGCGTATTTGTCGCCTGAAAGTATGGCCAAACAGCTATTAAAGAGATGTGGTTTATGTGTGGAATAGCTGGCTTGGTTGATTGGGGTGTTGGTTTCGGCAAAGAGAAGCTTGCCTCAATTACCATTGAGATGCGCGACGGAATGATTCACCGCGGTCCCGACGATGCAGGTATTTGGAGCAACGATTCAGGCCGTTGCGCATTGGCCCATCGTCGCCTTTCAGTTATTGATCTCAGTGTAGATGGCAAACAACCCATGAGCGACGAAGATGGTACGACATGGGTTATTTTTAATGGTGAGATATACAACTTCCAGGAACTGCGAGCCCAACTTATTGCCGATGGACATCGCTTCCGCTCACATACTGATTCGGAAGTCTTACCGCATCTGTTCGAAAGAATGGAACCTGAGCGTCTGGAATTGCTAGACGGCATGTTCGCGTTTGCGGTATGGAACGAGAAGAAAAAGCGGCTACTATTGGCTCGGGATCCATTTGGAAAAAAACCGCTTTATTTCAGTCAGGGGCCAGGTTGGTTTTCGTTCGCTTCAGAATTGAGGTCCCTTCGCGCAGTTCCTTCATTTGATTCGTCTTTGGATGGTACGGGGTTGTCTTTCTACCTATTGCTGCAATATGTTCCTGCGCCTCAAACGATATTTGCTGGCGCAAACAAATTGCCACCCGGCCATTATCTTGAAGCTGATTTTTCACAGGAAGGTGCTCCGAAGGTCCGGGTAGCTCGCTATGCGCGGTTTTCGCCTTCTGAACCAGACATGATACCGGACAGGGTTAGGGAAATCGATCAGTTAAGGGCGATCGTTATCAATGCAGTTGAAAAGCGACTTGTGTCTGATGTCCCTTTGGGCGCCTTTTTATCTGGCGGCGTAGATTCGACTTTAGTTGTGGCAGTTGCCACGAAGGAGCTAGGGCGTAACCTTAAGACGTTTACTATCGGTTTTGATGGAGCCGGTGACAGCGAGCATGTTGCTGCTCGTGAGATTGCAGATCGTCTAGGCACTGATCACTTTGAGCGAATCTTAAAACCCAATGCTATCGACCTTGTAGATGAAATTGCATCACGCTTGGATGAGCCGAACGGAGATTCGAGTTGTTTGCCAACCTTTTTGCTGTGCCAGTATGCTCGTGAGCATGTGACCGTCGCACTCTCTGGGGATGGTGGTGATGAAATGTTTGGTGGGTATGGTCGTTACCGCGACACCCTTAATGAAGAAGGGGGATGGATGCGGAATGCCCTACGAAAAATAGGTATGGATAGTAGATGGCGTGCCTCGGATGCGTATCTTTCACCGCGCTGGCTCATATTTCAACCGGAGCAGGTCAGCCAATTGTTGGGAGGGATGCCAGATCGAGTGCATCAGACTCTGCAGGATTGGAAAGGGATCCTTGATGATCCAAGATCACCCTTGCTCCATCGCATGCGAAATCTCGATGCACAGAGTTATATGCCAGGCGCCGTTTTAGCAAAAGTAGACCGGATGAGCATGCAGGTCTCACTTGAGGTGCGGTGCCCTCTTCTCGACGCAAAGTTGGCCAGGTTCGCTGAAAGAATAAGCGTTGCCTCGTGCTGGAAAGCTCCTAATGAAACAAAGCGAATATTAAAGAAACTAGCCTCACGCTATTTGCCAGAAGAGTGGATGAACAGGCGAAAGTTGGGTTTTGGCTTGCCCGCGAATTCTTGGTCACAAGGTGAGGTTCTTTCATTGACCAACGAGCTCCTGTGCGGCACGAACAGCAAATTGCGAGACCACGTTGATGCCAGCGTACTCAAACAAATGGTCGCGAAACAAGCGGACGCCAATTGTTTTTCCATCTATCAAGTGTGGCCTCTGCTTATTCTTGAAGCTTGGATCAGGAAAAACATCAAGTAAAGAGATTGGAAGCATTGGGAGAGTACGCAGCATGGGTTGATATGCGGTGGCGCAGACGGGCGGCAATTCGAATTCTTGCCGGCAAGATCCTGCGCAGGTTTCTCAGCATCGTACTCGGTCAGCGGTTTCACAAGACGGCGATCGGGCAAGCCTTTGACTCACGGGCTCAGCATGATGTTTGGAGTCAGCGGGCGCTGTTTTTGGAAAAAGCGTTACAACATGCAAAATTTGGTCAGCCGTCTAGAACCAGGATCAAGCCCCGGATTGTGCACCTGATTGGTAGCCTACAGCCTGGAGGAGCTGAGCGGCAATTTTGTAATTGTGTAATAGGGACCAAGCGGTTGGGATATGAGGTCACCGTTTTATTGCTATTCAAGCCGACCGGTGAACATGGTCACTATACTGAAATCTTGGACAAGGAAGGAATACTGGTTCGTGTAGCTGGTGAGAGGTTTGATCCTCGATTCATATCTGAGGTAAAGAAGCTACCAGGCGGTCCGATATACCTTGCGTCTATCCCAGAAGAGTTTTGTCCTTTTACTATCGATGTTTTGGGTGAGTTGTTATCCAATCCCCCGGATATATTTCACTCGTGGCTGGACCATCCGAATATCTGGGGTGGGGTTGCTGCCTTACTGGCTAATATTCCTGTCATCGTGTTGAGCGTACGAAATGTAAACCCAACCCATTTTCCGTACCTTGCGTCCCCGTATTTTCATGCGATGTACAATCAGTTTGCTCGTAGCCCTAGCGTCAAATTTATTAACAACTCCCATGCTGGGGCTGAAGACTACGCAAAATGGCTTAATCTTCCGAAGGGAAGGTTTAAGGTTGTATTGAATGGCGTAGATTTTTCTGATTTATCGCGTGCATCGACTCAAGAAATAACTGATTTTCGAGATAAAGTTGGCATCCCGATTGATGGGAAAATCGTCGCCGGGGTATTCCGACTATCCGAGGAAAAGCAACCTTTTGTTTTTCTGGAAGTTATTCGAAGGGTACTGAATCATCATTCCAATGTATTTGCGGTAATTGCTGGGATCGGTCCGCTAGAGCAAGAACTTAAGACTTTTGTTACGGATTCTGGATTGAGAGATCGTGTTATTCTGTTGGGCCGGCGGTCCGATGTAGCAACTATTTTTTCATCAGCAACATTGAAGTTGCTGTGTTCTCGGCAAGAGGGTACGCCTAACGTTTTACTGGAAGCACAGTGGCTTGGATGTCCTGTCGTATCGACTCGGGCAGGCGGGGCACTCGATGCGGTTTCACATCAAGAAACAGGATTGCTTGTGGATGTGGGCGATATCGATGGCCTTGAACATGCCGTCTTGATGTTGCTGGAGGACCCAGACCTGAGAGCCAGTATGGCCAAAGCCGGGCCAACCTTTATTCGGAAGTGCTTTGGTCTGGATCGAATGATCCAGGAAACTATCGCAAGTTATTGATCATGGGAATGGGAATGATATGACGAATATTGTCGTGGGCAATGATGCCTCTAAAAAAGAAGATTTACGCTTCGGTTTTGGTGCGAACTGGACAGATTACATTGAGAAGCACTTTTCTGATGAGCGTGTTGAAATTTCACGACGTCATCTTCTGGGGTTCTTGAAGCTCGATCACTTGAAGGGCAAAACATTTCTCGACGTTGGGTGTGGAAGTGGGTTGCATTCTCTAGCTGCGTGGAGGTCAGGTGCCGAACAGGTTGTCAGTTTTGACTACGATCACAACTCGATTGCAACTACGAAAAAACTTCATAAATTGTCTGGTAGCCCCAATAATTGGGTCATTATGCAGGGATCCGTGCTCGATGAAGCCTTTATGGACTCGCTGCCTAAATCAGATATTGTTTACAGCTGGGGGGTTTTACACCATACCGGCAGCATGTGGAAAGCAATTGAAAACACAGCCCGGTGTGTACATAAAGCCAGTGTCCTCTACATTGCACTGTATTCGAGCGACGTGTATGTGGACCCGCCTGCAGAGTATTGGTTGAAAGTTAAGCGCGAATATAACTTTGCCAACCCTCTCAAGAAAGTCTGGATGGAATGGTGCTATGCGTGGAGAAATTCCATAAGGGGATGTTTGAGGCGCGGCGAGAGTCCACTTGCGTATATGAGGGAATACAAATTCTCGAGAGGCATGTCGTACTGGCACGATGTCCGGGATTGGCTGGGTGGTTATCCGATGGAGTTTGCTGGTAACAAAGAGACGGAGGTCTTTGCAAGAAACAGCTTGAATTGCGAACTCATTCATATAAAGGCAGGCGAGGGCAATACAGAATTTCTTTTTCGACCTATTGGTGGAATCAATTATTGGGATGATGTGATTTCGCAATCACCACTATACAGGCTGCATGGTCCATTCCATGGCCTCGGTGGCAATGCTTGGCGAGTGAATCTGCCTGTGCTGAAAAATGGAATAGGCGAGCCCGGACGTTTTATGCTCTACGAGAACGGAAGTCCGCTGGGATGGCCAAATGCTCCCCAGTCCTCAATCGAGAGCTGGGGTGGCGGACGCTACCGTATTGCAAATGACACGTTGATTTTCTCTCCAACTGACAATTCCGACCCGAACGAGATCGGAAGAGTTTACGAATTCAGATCTGATTTCGTTTAACTAGCTTTGAATAATTCTAAGATTCTGCACGCGATGCTACGAGTGCTATCTTCCGATGGCACGTGGTTGATTCATCACGTACGAGTTGCTCTGGGAATGCGAAAACCCGTGTCTCGCCCCGAACTTTTGTTATCACAGATTCGAACCTCAGCCAATTGCTCTGGAAGGGCTGTGGAGCAGCATAGCACCATAAACGCGGTCGTGTTTTCTCACAACCTTGGTTTCGAGGGAGCCTCCATAAGTTTGAAAGAGCTGGTTGTAGAACTGTTTCATCGGAGAGTTATGATTCCACGGATAGTCGCCTTTGAGGACGGGCCGTTGCGGTCTGAATATGCATCACAGGGGATCTGGGTGGACATAATGCCTGGCGTGTTGCGTAAAGTGTCAACTCTTAAACGGTTGAACATGGAAGTTGATCACCTTGCCTCGCTTATTCAGGAAACTGGAGCCGGGTTGGTCTTGGTCAATACACTGCTGAATTTCACGGCAGTCTTGGCAGCAGAGCGTGCCGGTGTGCCGTCAGTCTGGATTATTCGCGAGAGCGAACCGTGGGATCAGTATTTTTGTTTTCTACCCGATCCTGTTGCGCAGCGGGCTATTGCAGCGATTGGGCTGCCGAGAAAAGTGGTGTTTACTGCCCATGCCACCCGAAAAGTTTGGGATGATTTTGACAAACGTCACAATTTTCATGTGATCCACAATGGGATTAATCTTGACCGATTTCCTCTTTGCGCTGATATGGTTGAGCGCAGGCGCTGTCGCGATGCATTAGGCTTAAAGCCAGATTCCATTGCAGTTCTCAGTGTTGGCACATTGTGTGATCGGAAGGGGCAGATGGATTTGGTCGAAGCTTTTGCTGCTCTACCTAGTGCAATTTCAAGGCGTGTTCAGATACTGCTGGTTGGTGATGGTCGTGGAAGCTATGCGGAGGCTCTGATGAAGAGATGTTATTCGCTTCACACTAATTCTAATGGTGGTGGGATTCGAATCGTTCCAGCAACCGAATCAATAGCGTCTTTTTATGCAGCTGCCGATTTCTTTGTCCTCAGCTCAAAAGTCGAGAGTTTTCCCAGAGCCGTACTTGAGGCCATGACTTTTGGCCTGCCCATTGTCACGACCCCCGTATATGGTGTGGTAGAGCAAGTGGTTGAGAGGGAGAATGCGTTGTTTTACCAGCCAGGTGACACCCGTGTACTGTCGCAACACATTGAGTATTTGGTGAGCGACGAAGCGCGTCGGTTCCAAATGGGTGAACGTTCTCGCCAACGCATATCTCAGATGACGACATTTGATGAGATGGTTGCTGCATACGCCAGTATTAGCCGGGAGGCAGTATGTTGAATGGCTTGTTTGCTGGCGTTACAACGGGGCCAACATTATGTGGCCCAAGGTAACCGTCGTCATCGTCAACTGGAATGGAGAACGTTTCCTGGATCGGTGCTTGTCGGCATTAATGGCACAGTCGGTCGTTCCAAACGAGATTATTCTGGTGGATAACGCAAGTTCTGATGCGTCGCTGGACATCGTCAAGCGCTTCCCATCAGTACGTGTGCTGCTGCAGAATAAAAATCTGGGTTTTGCGCGAGGCAATAATGTGGCGACCCAGGCTTCTGCAGCCGAATCAGAGTGGATCGCCCTGATCAATCCCGATGCGTTTGCCGACCCGCGTTGGCTCGAAGTGTTACTATCGGCGGCGCGCGACCATCCGGTCTTCGATGTATTTGGCGGTAGGTTGGTGAAGGCGCATGATCCAACCATCTTGGATGGAGAAGGAGATGCCTATCACGTCAGCGGGCTTGTTCGGCGCATGGGGCATGGCGAATCAGTCGCGTCTTTCCCGGAGCAAGTGTGCGAGGTGTTTTCAGCCTGTGCGGCAGCGGCCTTGTATCGACGGCAAGCCTTGATGGATGTCGGTGGTTTTGATGAAGACTTTTTTTGTTATGTGGAAGACGTGGATCTTGGGTTTCGCCTTCGTCTGGCAGGACACCAAGCGATGTATGTGCCGGATGCGGTGGTTCATCATGTCGGATCGGCGACAACTGGAGGACAACACAGCGACTTTGCTGTGTATCACGGACACCGCAACTTAGTCTGGACTTTTGTGAAGAACATGCCGGGCATGCTGTTCTGGCTGTTGTTGCCCCTACATGTCGCGATGAATTTGGCAACCATCCTCTGGTTCACGTTGAAGGGACGTGGCGGCGTGATCCTGCGAGCCAAGCGCGATGCGCTGCTGGGGCTGACGACGATGTGGCGAAAGCGGAAAGCGATTCAATCGACCCGTATTGCAACCGCGCGTGAGATTTGGCAGTTGATGGGCAAGCAACTCATTCCATCAAGGTAAGGCTATTCCACACCATAGATCCTATGGTGCTCAGTCCTGCTTAGCCGGAGACTAGGGCATCGCCTAGTTGACTTGGGGAGTAGCCCTGGACTAGGGTCAACCCTAGGGCTAAAGCGTAACGGAGTTTCGCTAAGGGCTGGAATGCTGACGACATCTTCTGGACAGCAGCTCACCTCATCTTCACCATGGCGGTCGAGGAATCGTGAGATCAGTTCTAGATCCGCTACGGTATCGCTCATCATCGTAAATTATGATTCAGGCAACTTCCTTCTCGCCTGCGTCTCGTCAGCCTTAAGCCAGGTGGACGAAGTGGTTGTGGTTGACAACGCATCGAGGGACCACAGCCTACTGCAACTTGAAGCCGCGTTTTCATCTGAGCCGAAGCTGCGGATTGTTCGTAATCGAAGGAATCTTGGGTTTGCGGCTGGTTGTAATATCGGCAGTAAGCAAGCAACCGGTAAATATCTGTTGTTCCTTAACCCTGATTGTGTACTTGAGCCGGGCTCTGTGAAGCAATTGATCGAGACGCTCGAGCGGTACCCTGACGTGGGAATGGTGGGTGGTATGCTGGTGAATCCAGATGGAAGTGAGCAGGCTGGAGGGCGGCGGGCGGTTCCAACGCCTTGGCGGTCGTTTGTGCGCGCGTTTGGTTTGTCCCGCTTTGCTGGTCGATGGCCGGGCTTATTTTTCGATTTTCATTTACACAAGCAGCCGCTGCCGACTCACCCCATTGAAGTCGAGGCAATTTCCGGTGCCTGTATGTTAGTCCGCGGTGTTGCGATGCAGGATGTCGGACATTGGGATGAGAGCTATTTCTTGCATTGTGAGGACCTTGATTTTTCCATGACGTTGAGAGGCAAAGGCTGGAAAATCATGTTTGTGCCCGATGCTAGAATCGTTCATGACAAAGGGGGGTGTAGCCGCTCTCGGCCGCTATTTGTCGAATGGCACAAGCACCGAGGGATGATGCGGTTTTACCGAAAGTTTTTCCAGCACCAGTATCCAGGCCCCTTGATGTGGCTGGTGGCACTCGGTATCTGGCTGCGATTCGGCTTGGTCGCGTCATATCATTCAGCATTGGTTACTCTTCGGCATCTCGGAATTCAGCGTGGATGAAGGGCCAAATACCGGTTTGCTGGGGGCAAACAGTCTGGTCGGCGAATGCGTGATCTCGCAACTGAGTAAAGAGGGCCGTCACATAGTTGCGTTTTCCAGACACCCGCCAGATGGCAATGCCGAAGCGGGAGTGACGTGGCTGCGGCTTTCTGACTCTTTGTCCGCCCCTTCCAAAGTTCTTCCCATCAAGGATTGGTTGTGCGTGGCCCCGATTTGGGTGTTGCCTCAGTTTTTTGGAGTGATCATGGCCCACGGTGCCCGCCGAGTGGTGGCGCTTTCTTCCACCAGCCTATTCGTCAAGGCTAATTCTTTGGATCACGGTGAGCAGCATATTGCACACCGTCTGGCGGGGGGAGAGCGTGCTTTGCGTGCCTGGGCAGAGGCGCATGGGATTGACTGGGTAATTTTGCGTCCCACGTTGATCTATGGACGTGGGCGAGACAAGAATCTGACGGAGGTTGTCCGCTTTGTACGTCGATGGGGCTTTTTCCCCCTGTTGGGACAGGCCGAAGGCCTGCGTCAACCTGTACATGCCGAGGATGTTGCAGCGGCATGTGTGTCGGCACTGACTCTGCCTGCTGCGGTCAAAAGGACGTACAACCTTTCCGGGGGGGAAACGTTGACTTATCGGCAAATGGTGAGCCGCGTTTTTGCCATCGTCGGCAAGGTGCCCCATCTGGTGACAATCCCACGGTGGATCTTTCAGGTTGCAGTCGCAACCGTACATCTGGTGCCACGGTACAGGCATTGGACCGTAGAGATGGCGGACCGTATGAACCGTGACCTGGTATTTGACCATGTCGATGCTGCCCGAGACCTTGGGTTTTCACCACGGCCCTTCGTGCTGTCGCCTGAAGACCTACCGGTATAAACGAGAACATTTTCCTTTTGGCCTGTCTCCTGTTTAGGCAGCGTAGGAATTAAGAGGTTATGGTTTATTTAATTTGCAAAAAATCACCTGCCAGGTATGATACCCCTTGTCCAGGTATTCTTAGCTAATTTCTCCTTGTGACAACACGCAAAACCGCCAAACGATTACCGGCAAGCGGGCATTCCTCTCGGGAAATTCTTCGGCAGATCCGTCTGCTTGCGACCGATGTAGATGGTGTCCTCACCGATGCCGGCATGTACTATTCCGAGTCGGGTGATGAATGGAAAAAATTCAACACCCGGGATGGAATGGGAATCAAGCTGTTACAGAAGGCCGGACTCGTCACGGCCATTGTGACGCAGGAAAGAACCCGGCTGGTGGCGAGGCGAGCAGAAAGACTCGCCATTCCCGAGCTTCATCAGGGAGTGATGGACAAGTTGTCGGTGATTCGAGATATGGCCGAGCGACATGGCATTTCGCTCCGTCACATCGCGTATATTGGCGATGATGTCAACGACATCGAAGCGTTGAAAGCAGTGGGTTTTTCTGCGACTCCCGCAGACGGTCTGCCTCAAGTCCGAAAAGTCGTTGACTATATCTGCCGGCTGAAGGGTGGCGAGGGCGCAGTGAGAGAGCTTGCGGAAATGATTCTACAGTCACGCGGTGAGACTGAAAATACTGTAGGGAGGCGGTGAGAGAACCTATGGCGAAGACGCAGGCACTCTACCCGGTAATTATGGCTGGAGGGAGCGGGACCAGATTCTGGCCGTTGAGTCGCCATCTGTTCCCAAAGCAGCTGCTTCGGATCGGTGGGGAGCATACCCTCATCCAGCAGACCATGCGCCGAATCCTAGGGTGCGCACCGGCCTCGAACGTTCTGATCTCGACAAATGCAGCCCAGGCGGATCTGATCCGTGTCCAGTTGACGGATTGGAAAGAAGAGCTCACAAACGGATTCCTACTTGAACCGGAAGGGCGAAATACCGCGCCGGCTATCGCGCTCGCCGCTCTTGAAGTATTGACACGGGATCCCAACGGCCTGATGTTGGTGGTTCCGGCCGACCATGTGGTGACCGGCCAACAGGATTTTGAAGCCGCTGTTGCGTTGGCGTCAGAATTGGCGGCAGAAGGCTATCTTGTCACGTTCGGGATCAAGCCGATTCGGCCGGAAACGGGCTACGGCTATATCAGGCCCAAAGACACAGTGCTTGGTAAGCGTGGGAAATTGCGAGGGCACCCCGTTCAAAAATTTGTCGAAAAGCCGAATGTTGCCAAGGCTACCCAGTATTTGAAGGCTGGTAACTATTTTTGGAACAGCGGCATGTTTATTTGGCGTGCGGCAACGATTTTGGAAGAGATTGGTATTCACCAGCCTGCAATCCTGGCGGCGATGGAACGAATCAGGACTCTCAAGGAAAATGGTTCTTCGCAACAGGCGATCGATGATGTGTATCGTCAAATCACTCCGGTTTCTATCGATAACGGGGTGATGGAACGGTCGTCAAAGGCCGCTGTCGTGCCGGTTCGGTTCAAGTGGTCGGACGTCGGGAGCTGGGGCAGCTTGGATGAAGTGGCAGAGAAGAACCGAGCTGGGAATGTGATGACCGGTCGGGTCATTGATCTTGAGAGCAAACAATCCATTGTCTATGCCGATCGGCGTGTGGTTGCAACGATCGGTCTGCAAGATATGGTCGTGGTGGATACGCCTGATGCGACCTTAGTCTGTCCAAAGTCACGTGCGCAGGATGTGAAATCGATCGTCGAGGTTCTCAAAAAGCAGCAGGCACCCGAACACTTGGAACACCTGACGGTCCAACGGCCATGGGGTTCCTACACGGTGTTGGAAGAAGGGCTAGGATTCAAAGTCAAGCGTGTCACGGTTAACCCAGGCGGGAGACTGTCGCTCCAAATGCATCATCAGCGCAGCGAACATTGGGTCGTCATAGCCGGGACGGCGCGTGTGACAAGGAACCAAGAAGTGTTTGATTTGAAGGTAGGAGAGAGTACGGCCATTCCGGTCAAAACCAAGCATCGTTTGGAGAATCCTGGGCAGGAAACCGTCCATATTATTGAGGTGCAGAACGGGCCCTATCTTGGCGAGGACGACATTGTGAGGTTTAAGGATGACTACGGACGAATCGCGAATGCTTGATCAGGATGAGTCACGCAGTATTGAGTGGGTGCGATGTTGACGGTGTTCCAAGGTCGATCTTGTGAAGGAGGGGGTCGTGGGGTTATTTCGTGAATATGATCTTCGGGGAATCGTCGGCAGTGAACTGACGGAAGATTTGGCCGAGCAGTTGGGTCGCGCCTATTCCACCTATGTGGGCACGCGTGGCGTGACGACGATCAGCCTCGGGCGTGATGGTCGGTTAAGCTCTCCGGTCCTCCATAAGGCCCTTCTCAAAGGATTGCTGGCCGGTGGTCTCAATGTCATCGACATTGGAATCTGTACATCTCCGCTGCTCTACTTCTCCTTATTTACCCTGCCGGTCGGTGGCGGCATCATGATCACGGGTAGTCACAACGCGGCAGAGTACAATGGGTTCAAGATCTGCATCGGCAAGACTGCTATCCATGGAGCAGAGATCCAGGAACTTCGGCGTGTGATGGAAAAGGGCACATTCGTTTCTGGAGAGGGAAGGCTGTCGGAACATCCGATCATCCCTGATTATCTCGTCTACATTGGAAAACATTTTGCGCATGTCAGAGCGGACCGATTGCATGTTGTGATTGATAGCGGGAATGGAGCGGCTTCTATCGTGGCGAAACAAGCGCTTGAGTTGCTCGGATGCAAAGTGACGGGGCTCTATTGCGACCTTGACGGGCGATTTCCGAACCATCATCCCGATCCGACAGTTCCAGAGAATCTGTCCGATCTCATACAGGCAGTCAGGCACCATAAGGCAGATGTGGGTATCGGATATGACGGCGATGCCGATCGAATCGGAGCCGTCGATGAGCAGGGCGACATTCTGTGGGGCGATCGTCTTTTAGTGTTGTACTCACGTGATATTCTGGCGGTGAAGCCTGGGAGTACGATCATTTCGGAAGTGAAGGCATCGCAAAGCCTCTACGACGATATCGCCAAACACGGTGGCCGGGGTCTGATGTGGAAAACCGGCCATTCGCTCATCAAGGCGAAGATGAAAGAGGAGTCCGCGGTGTTGGCCGGGGAAATGTCCGGCCACATGTTTTTTGCGGATCGGTATTTTGGATATGACGATGCGGTCTATGCGTCATGTCGATTGGTTGAAATTCTGGCGAAATCCCGACAGCCGCTGTCCTTCTTGATCTCCGATCTCCCTCCATCGGCCGTCACGCCGGAGATACGAGTGGATCTTCCTGATGCCGTGAAGTTCGGCGTGGTTGAGCGAATTCAGAAGAAGTTCGTGGAGTGTCTGAAGACTCAACAAGGCCTCGGACCCAAGAAGCTCATCCTCCGAGACCTGATCACCATCGACGGCGTTCGCGCGATTTTCGAGGAGGGGTGGGGGCTGATTCGGGCGTCCAATACCCAGCCGGCCTTAGTGTTACGGTTTGAAGCGTTGTCCTCGGCGCATCTCGGTGTCATTCAATCGCTCATCGAGAATGAGCTCATGGAGGCGAGACAAGCACTCGGGTGCTAGGCCACGGCTCTTTCAGCTCACCTCTTCTTACAGTCGAGTGTGTTTGGCGCGGTATGTCGAGACGGTGCTCGTCCTCGGTCTTCTGCCGACCTCGTCAAATCGAAACCGGAAAATGCGAACAGTGAGGAAGAGGTTATTGTTCGCGCGGATCAAACCGGCTATACTGAGGGCATTGTGAGAGATTTTCCCCTTACTTTAAGCCAGTTTATCATTCAGAGTCAGGCTGCCTATCCGGGGGCCACCGGAGAATTTTCGAGCCTACTCACCCAAATCGGCCTTGTCGGTAAGCTTGTCGCGCAGGATCTTCGGCGCGCCGGATTGATCAACATTCTTGGAACAACCGGCGATACGAACGTGCAGGGTGAAACGGTCAAGAAGCTGGATGCGATTGCCAATGACGACTTCGTCAGAGTCTTTCAATCCAGCGGATATGTGTGTGCCTTGGCGTCGGAGGAAATGGAAAAGCCTGTTTTTTTGCCGGGGAATTGGCCGCATGGCAAGTACATGCTGCTCTTCGATCCACTCGACGGCTCCTCCAATACGGACAACAATATGCCGCTCGGCGCCATATTTTCCATACTCAAGTACGATCGAACCGATCGCTTGCCGACTGAAGCGGAGTTGATACGACGAGGCACTGAACAAGTGGCGGCCGGATATCTGCTGTACGGATCGAGCACGATGCTGGTGTACACTGTGGGACAGGGTGTCTATGGATTCACGCTGGAGCCTGGCATCGGTGAATATCTTCTGTCGCACGAGCAGATCAGAATTCCCGAAAAGGGTAAGGTGTACGCCACGAACGAAGGGAACTATGGCAAATGGTCAGAGGGTACGAAGAGGTATCTCGATTCACTGAAAGCCAACGATAAAGCGACAGGCCGTCCCTACAGCGGCCGGTATTCGGGCTGCTTGGTGGCCGACGTGCACCGTCTGTTGCTCGGAGGAGGAATTTATCTCTATCCAGGAGAAGTCGATAAGCCCGAAGGGAAGCTTCGATTACTCTATGAAGGGAATCCGATGGCGCTTATTGTTGAGCAGGCCGGTGGAAAGGCCTCAACAGGAACCTCGAGGATCATGGAAGTCGAAGCCAAGACACTGCATCAGCGTGTGCCTTTGATTATCGGAAGCCGCCATGATGTTGAGCAGGCCGAGATGTATATTCAGGGGAGAGCCTAAGCGCTCATTTCTATGGTACTGTAAAGTCGTCGGGAGGAAATTATGGGAGACCGGGTACAAGAAATTCTAAGCTGGTACGAGAGCGACAACGCCGGGACGAAGACGAATATCGCGCGCTTGCTCCGCTCTGGAAAATTGGCCGGGACAGGCAGGTTGGTGATCTTGCCGGTGGATCAAGGATTTGAACATGGTCCGGCGAGGAGCTTTGCGCCCAATGCGCCTGGATACAATCCGCACTATCACTTTCAACTGGCGATCGACGCGGGATGTAATGCCTATGCAGCCCCCCTGGGGTTTCTGGAAGCGGGCGCGAGCCACTTCGCCGGGCAAATCCCCCTCATCTTGAAACTGAACAATCATGATGTGCTGCATGATGAGAAGGATCCGCTCCCGTCGGTGACCGGCAGCGTCAAGGACGCGCTTCGCTTGGGCTGTTCTGCTGTGGGGTTCACGATCTATCCCGGTTCCTCGCACTGCAATGCCATGTACGAGCAGTTGCGGGCGATCGCCGAAGAGGCAAAGGCTTGCGGTCTTGCCGTCGTGGTCTGGTCCTATCCGCGTGGGTCGGCGTTGAGCAAAGAAGGTGAGACAGCGATCGATGTGGTGGCCTATGCCGCCCAGATTGCAGCGCAACTCGGCGCTCATGTGATCAAGGTCAAGCTCCCAAGCGCCCATCTGGAACAGGCGGCAGCAAAAAAAGTCTACGAGGCCGAAAAGATTCCGATCAAGACATTAGCGGAACGTGTCAACCATGTGGTTCAGAGTGCATTCGATGGTCGCCGGATTGTGATCTTTTCCGGGGGTGCGAAAAGCGAGGATAAGAACGTGTTCGACGAAGCACGAGCCATCAGAGATGGGGGAGGATTCGGGAGCATCATCGGACGGAATTCGTTCCAGCGTCCGAATCCGGAGGCGGTCAAGTTCCTCAACACGATCATGGGAATTTATGCCGGCGAGATTCAGTGAATACCGTGCTTTCCATAAAAGTAAATTGAGGTCATGAATCAAGTGGAGTTCGACAAAAAATCTGCGCGAGGAGCAAGAAGTTGGATCGTGGCCGCCACCCTGCTGACGGCAGGGATGATTATCGGCTTAGTGGTTGCTTCGGATCTCGGCTGGCTCCCTACTGGGCATGCAGTGCCGGATTCGTCCTCCGTTGCTCCCTCTCCCACGGTTGCCCGGCCAGTTTCAACCGCTCCGCAGCCTACGTTAGCCGGCGGTAGTCAAACCTTCGTGGAAATTGCCAAGTCCGTGAAGCCGGCGGTGGTGAATATCTATGCGACCAAGAGCGGGCGGAGCGGTGGGTCGGGTTTGACGCCGTTCGACGATCCGTTGTTTCGAAAGTTTTTCGGCGATGAGTTTTTCAGGAAGTTCGAGCACCCGAAGGAACGAAAGGAGCGGGGCCTTGGATCCGGCGTCATCGTCGAGTCGAACGGCTTGATCATTACCAACAATCATGTCGTCGGCAAGGCGGATGAAATTCGGGTCACGCTCTCGGATAAGCGTGAATTTAAAGCAAAACTCATCGGCAGCGACCCGAAGACCGATGTGGCTGTTGTGAAGATCGACGCCACGGAACTCCCCACCATATCCTGGGCTGATTCCGACAAGCTAGAGGTCGGAGAGTTTGTCCTTGCCGTAGGCAACCCGTTCGGGTTGACGCAGACGGTAACCTTGGGGATTGTCAGTGCGTTGGGGCGGGCGGCCGGCATCGCGGAATACGAAGACTTCATCCAGACAGATGCGGCCATCAACCCAGGCAACTCCGGCGGAGCACTTGTGAACGTGCGAGGCGAATTGGTGGGCATCAATACAGCTATATTCAGTCAGAGCGGTGGCAACATGGGGATTGGGTTTGCCGTTCCGAGCAATATGGCTCAGTCGATCATGGGGCAGCTGGTCCAGACAGGAAAAGTCGTTCGGGGTTGGCTCGGCGTATCGATTCAAGAGCTGACGCCGGAGTTGGCCTCCCAATTCGGCGTGGGTGACACAAAAGGTGTGTTGGTCAGTGATGTGATGGATGACAGCCCAGCTAAGAAGGCTGGGTTCGAACGGGCCGATGTCATCATCGAGTATGACGGGAAATCCATGGACTCGCCGACGCATCTCAGGAACGCCGTCGCCCAGACGCCGGTCGGCAAGAAGGTGACCATTAAGTTTATTCGGGACAAGAAGACGAGAACTCTCGACCTTACCATCGCAGAGCAGCCCAAATCGATGTCGCAAAACGGCGAAGACGATGGTGGTGAATCTGCCACTGCGACGGGTGTGCTCTCGAGTCTGGAAGTTCGAGACTTGAACGAAGAGCTGGCAAATCGGTATGGGCTCAAGTCGAGCGAACGAGGTGTGGTGATCGTCCGAGTCAAGCCGGGAAGTACGTCGGAAGAAGTGGGTGTCCGTGAAGGCGATATCGTGCTCGAGGTGAATCGACAAGCGGTGACGTCGGTGAAGGTCTTTGAGCGGATTGCCGGAAAATTGCCCAACGACCAAGCCGTGTTGCTCCTATTGAAACGGCAAGGCCGGACAATTTACCTGACACTCCGTCCATGATACGCGGACAAGTCGGAGAGTTGAGACGAGGGGGAAACATAAGGCTGCAGGGATTTATCTTTCCTTCTAAGCGTTCTATCATCAATCATGACGTCTCGATTAATCCGTGAGTAGTCGTACTGTGGCCCTCGTTCCTGCCGCCGGACGGGGGCTCCGCATGGGCGGTTCAGTGCCCAAACAGTTTCTCTCGCTGGGTAAGCAGCCTCTTATTCTCCATTCCCTCCGTGTTCTCCAGGCGTCTCCCGTCATTCATGAGATTATTCTGGCTGTCCCGCAGAGCGACATGGACTATTGCCTCAAGGAAATCGTCTCCAAACATCACTTCACCAAAGTGACCAAAGTGGTGCCTGGAGGAGCGGAGCGACAGGATTCAGTCCGGCATGCGCTTGAGGCGGTACATGACGATGTCGATGTGGTGCTCGTTCATGATGCGGTCCGACCGTTCCTTACGGAACGGATGGTCGAAGAGGTGGTGTCGATGGCTCGTGCGAAGGGGGCGGCGATTATCGCGCTGCCGATGAGAGATACTGTGAAGCAGGTCGGCGCAGACCATGTCATTGAACGGACGGTTGATCGTGCAGGTTTGTGGCTGGCTCAGACCCCGCAAGCGTTTCGGCGAGATTGGTTGTTGTCAGCCCATCGAAAGGCGCATGGAGAGGGGGTCCGCGCAACGGATGATGCCTATCTGATGGAATGGTGTGGGCACTCCGTCTCGGTCGTCGAAGGGAGCGGAGAAAATATCAAAGTCACCCGCCCGGAAGATCTGGTCATCGGCGAAGCGATCTTGGCCTCGCGACAGGCCAATGCCATGAAAGGATGAGTATGAAAAAGGGCTGTCGCATAGGGTATGGCTACGATGTCCATCCGCTCGGGCCTGATCGAAAACTGATACTGGGTGGAATTGAAATCCCGCACACCAAAGGATTGCTGGGCCATTCCGATTCCGATGTTCTGGTTCACGCGATCTGTGATGCTCTCTTGGGTGCTATGGGGGAGGGCGATCTTGGTCGGCACTATCCCAGTTCCGATCCCAAGTTCAAGGGAATCTCCAGTTTGAAACTGCTGGAGGACGTGCTGGTGAAACTGGGCGCCAAGGGGTATCAGGTGGGTAACATCGACACCGTCATTGTGGCTCAAGCGCCTCGTCTCGGTCCGCATCTAGTCGTGATGCAAAAGAAAATTGCCGAGGTCGCAAAGATTGATCCCAGTTTGGTCAATGTGAAGGTGAAGAGCGGAGAAGGATTGGATGCGGTTGGGCATGAGGAGGGTATGGTTGCCCACGCCGTGTGTTTGATC
This sequence comes from Nitrospira sp., assembly GCA_965223625.1. GTDB lineage: Bacteria > Nitrospirota > Nitrospiria > Nitrospirales > Nitrospiraceae > Nitrospira_D. Next base: position 2,796,591 of record OZ245008.1, on the reverse strand, counting down.
GAACCAATCTGACGTCGTAAGATACTTTGCATATGTTGAGTCTGATCAAACAAGACCTTCAAGCGGTCTTTGACCGAGATCCTGCCGCGACCAGTAAGCTGGAAGTGATTCTCACCTATGCCGGGTTTCATGCGCTGCTGGCCTATCGGGTTTCCCACTGGCTGAAGGTGCGAGATGTTCCCATCTTGCCACGCGTGCTCTCACAGCTAGCCCGATGGTTGACCGGTGTAGAGATCCATCCATCAGCCAAGATCGGAACTGGCTTCTTTATCGATCACGGTATGGGGGTCGTAGTCGGAGAAACGGCTGAGATCGGCGATTACGTGACGCTTTTTCAAGGCGTGACCTTGGGCGGAACAGGCAAGGAACGAGGTAAACGGCATCCGACAGTCGGCAACCATGTAGTCGTGGGTGCCGGGGCTAAAATCCTCGGTGGAATCACGATTGGCGACAACGTGAAGATCGGGGCCAATTCCGTCGTGCTCAAGAACGTCGCCGCCAATTCAACCGTGATCGGAGTTCCCGCCCGCATCATTAAGACCCAGGGCGAGCGCGTTCCCGATGCCACTATGGATCACACCAACATTCCCGACCCGATCAGTGACCGCTTCCTTGCACTGGAACAAGAATTGATCGAGCTCCGAAAGAAGCTGGAAAACCGGGATGAAAGTTCTCCTTCATAGGGGATATCAATACAGGTTGATGTGCTGATTTGATGCTTGTGGCGCGGCAGGTGCCGCGCCGGAAAGAGGAGTGCTAGGCCGATAAGCAGTCGCTCATGAACTTTTTCCGCTCATCACCCTTCAGCTCTTTCTCACCCGCCTCTTTATTACACCCCTTCATCTTATTCTGCTGAGTCTCTTTGCCACCTCCACCTTTCCCCGATTTGGCGGAGAGACATTCCTTCATAAACGCCTTCCGTTTCTCGCCTTTCCCCTCTCCCAACCCCTTTGCGTTCGCCTGTTCGTTGCAGGCCTTCATCTTATTCTGTTGAGCAGGCGCGGCCATGGTGGGCGAAGTCCATCCAAGACTGACCACAAACAACCCAAGAGTGAGCGTACGCACGACTGTCCACATACCGAATCTCCTTTGTAGTGAGGGGTGAGATGCAAATATGAGTAGCATCATAGCAGAGAAATACGTAAGTGTCTGTAGGATGGACAGGGGCATATTTCCGGTCACAGATGGAATGATTTATTTTGGGAGAAAGAGTATCCTTGTCTGTTACGTGGCCTGGATTATTCAGGGACGCAATACCGTTGATTGTTTTGCCCGACGCAAGGAAAGGGACTCATGAGCTCAACGCCTGGTATCACGCGATCGCGTCAATTTCGCAAGCTGCTCACGTCGGATCAGCTGGAATTCATCTGTGAAGCTCATAACGGCCTGAGCGCAAAAATCGTCCAGGAAGCAGGGTTCAAAGGCATTTGGGCCAGCGGTCTCTCCATTTCAGCTCAATTCGGTGTACGTGACAATAATGAAGCAAGCTGGACACAAGTTCTTGAAGACCTGGAGTTTATGTCCGATGCGACCACGATCCCGATATTGCTCGACGGCGATACGGGATACGGCAACTTCAATAATATGCAGCGGCTTGTTCGCAAGCTGGAGCAGCGCCACATCGCGGCCGTCTGCATTGAAGACAAACTCTTCCCCAAAACGAATAGCTTCATTAAAGGGGACGCGCAGCCGATGGCGGACATGCAGGAGTTCTGCGGGAAGATCAAGGCGGGCAAGGACGCTCAGATCGATCCGGACTTTTGCATTATTGCCAGGGTGGAAGCCTTTATCTGTGGCTGGGGGTTGGCCGAGGCGCTGCGCCGGGCCGAGGCGTATCGTCAGGCTGGCGCCGACGGCATTCTCATTCATAGTGCCCTAGCGGTACCGGATGAGATCCTGGCGTTCAAACAGGAATGGGGAAATCGATGCCCTGTGGTGATTGTCCCCACTAAATATTATGCCACGCCCACTGACGTATTTCGGCAGCATGGGATTTCAATGGTCATTTGGGCCAATCACATGTTGCGGGCGGCCGTCGCTGCCATGCAGAAGACAGCACGGACATTAAAAAAGCAAGAGCATCTGCTTTCCATAGAAGATAAGGTCGCGCCGGTGTCAGAAATTTTCCGTCTGCAAAACGCTGCAGAACTTCAAGATGCCGAAGATCGCTATCTTCCACGAGGCGCTGAGAATACCAGTGCCATTGTGCTGGCTGCCTCCCGTGGTGAGGAACTTCGAGAGTTGACCGAGCATCAACCCAAGACGATGGTGAAGATTCAAGGCACGCCGATCCTTGCTCACATTGTGGACGGTTATAATGCTGTAGGAATTAAGGACATCACGGTCGTCCGTGGCTACAAGAAGGAGGCGGTGACGCTGCCCAACCTGACGTACCTCGACAACGACGACTTTGCGGAAACGGGCGAGCTGTATTCCTTGGATAAAGCGTTGCGTGCACGCAAGGGCATGCCCAAGGATCTGATCATTTCGTACGGTGATGTGTTGTTCAACAAGTATATCCCTCAGGCTTTGTGTCAGGAAAATGAAGATTTCGTGATCTTTGTTGATAGCGACTGGCAGAACCAAAGCAGCTATGCTCGACTGGGTGGCTTTGCCGAATGCTCGTTGCCGAATTCCAAGAAAGCATTCAATGCGAAGATCTATCTCAAACAGCTAGGGGATACCGTTTCAAGGGAGCGTATCCATGGCGTATGGATGGGGTTTCTCAAAGTGTCTCCGTCTGGAGGTCACCAGCTCCAGGCGATCCTTGCAATGATGATGACCGATCCGTCTAACCGCAAAGCAGGGATCCCTCATCTGTTGCAGGAACTGCTGAAGTGTCAACACCCTATTCGAGTGCTTTATACGGTTGGCCACTGGCTGGATATCAACAGTCTGGATGACGTGGTCCAAGCAGGAGTGTTTTGAGCTTCTGGCCGTGATCTGGGTTAATCGTAATCCACACGTACTAAAAAGAGTCCTTGCGGTGGGGCCGTTTTGCCGGCAGCCGAACGGTTACGTGCCGTGAGGATTGTCGTCAGGCTGTCAGGCTGACGTTTCTTCACGCCGACTTCCACGAGTGTTCCTACGATCGAGCGAACCATCTGTTTCAGAAATCGATCGGCATAGGCCTCGATCCGCAATCGGTCTCCCTGTCGAGAGACGACAAGTTGCTTCAGGCGACAGATGAGGTCCTCGTTTTCAGTGGGTTGAGTCTGGAACGAAGAAAAGTCGTGCGTACCGATGAGATGAGAGGCTGCCATATTCATCGCGGCCTCGTTGAGGGTCTGATGGATATGCCAACAGTAGTCACGTGCGACTGCCGGACGCTCCGGACGATTCAGGATTCGGTATTCGTACAGTTTGCCTTTCGCCGAGTGTCTCGCGTGGAATGTATCCGGCATGATCGCCGCTGAGCGGACCACGACGCTCGCAGGGAGATGCGCATTCAGAGCTCTGGTCCATTCACGCGGGGTCATGTCACGGTTGATTTGGAAACTCGCCACTTGCCCAAGCGCGTGAACCCCCGCATCAGTACGCCCGGCTCCGATGACCGGTACGTGGGCCTGAGTGACACCGAGGATGGCTGCTTCAACGGCTTCTTGAATCGTCGGCCGGTCGGGCTGGCGTTGCCATCCAGCATAGGCGGTGCCGTCATATTCAAGGATGAGTTTGATGGTAGGCATGAAACCTTGGGATCCTGACGACCAGGGGAATTATCGTGGGTCTTACTTGTTCTTGGCAAGGAATGCGAGGATCCCTTGATAAAGCGATTGAGCGACGCCTTTGATGAATGTCGGTCTTCGAAGGAGAGCCTCTTCGTCGGGGTTTGAAATATACGCAACCTCCGCCAAAATGCTGGGCATGCTCGTAAATCTCAACACGTAAAACGGGGCTGTCTTGACACCGTGGTCGGTGACGTCGTGCGACCCATTCATCTGGGTAACCATCGCCTCCTTGGCATTCCACGCGAGCTCCAGCGAAGCCTCAATTTTCTTCGTCGTCAGGAGATCTGCGACGAGATATTCCCATCCGACCCCGGTGTTGCTGATGGGCGTGCCGTTCTCACGCGCCGCTACCTCCAGTGCTCGCTGATCCTTCGCCTCACCAAAGTGATAGATCTCAATGCCTTTGACTAAGCGCGACGGATGCGAATTGACATGGATGGAGACGAACAAGTCCGCAGCATGGCTATTGGCAAACTTGGCTCGTTCCTCGAGCTCAACGTACACATCACGATCTCGAGTCATCAACACACGCACGTCTGGTCGTTTCCGGAGGAGTTCCTTGAGCTGGAGTGCGACTTTGAGCGTGACGTCCTTTTCTGCAGTCCGTCGAAGGCCGAGCGCTCCAGGGTCCTTTCCCCCGTGGCCGGGGTCGATCACAATTGTCGTATAGTCTTTAGTACGAGGTGAGGGCTGCTGGGTGATCGGAGCACCTCCGATTGGTGATGAGGATTGCCCTTCTTCGGTCGGAGCAGAGGTCTGTGAGTCGTCGGTCGAAGGGGGGTTCTGTTCCAGCGGAGGCATCACGTCGATGACTAACCGTGGCGGATCGGACAGGGTGAACTGCCTGTATGATCCGTAGGATGCGGTTGGAAGGGCTATGGCGACGTCATTGGGAGTCATTTGAGTGACGATGAATGGAGCCGGAACCGTGCCATCATCCACCTTCGTTCGTGCGGTTTGGCTGAGAGAGGCATTGGGAAGGGAGATGACGACACGACTCGGATTGTTCACTCGCTTCTCGGTGACGTCGGGCTGGCGATCAAGATCCAGCACAAGCCTGGATTTCCTTGGACTGCTCGCACCACGCAAATCCATCACGTTGATGGGAGGGAGAGAAGCCGGCGTGCCCTTCACGCGAGACTTCTTCGACGGGGTTGAGACCTTGGGATGACGACTATCCTTCGTGCCGGGCCAAGCGGATTGAATGACAATCACATCCGCCAGGAAGAAAAGAACGGCACAAGATATAAGGATAGGGAAGGGCCGGATCGACAACAGTCGTGAAACGCGATTTCTCATAGCGCCATTCATGAAATAGGTATGCTGAAACTATTCTCAGATGTTCCGCAGCTTGTCAAGAATTACACTGCTTGCGTTGGCGCGGAACGCGTCTTGACTGTCCAAGCAGCGCCGCGGTAGCGTCGGGAATGCCGACGCACTTGATCATCGATGGGTACAATCTACTGGGAACGAGCGGAGTCTGCAGGGGACACATCGAATCTGACCGTGAAATGTTGCTGCATGATTTGAGCGCCTATCGACATCGAAAACGCCACTCCATCACGGTTGTGTTCGATGGCTGGCTGCATGGCCGATCAACCGAGCAGCGAGAGCATCGCGCCGGGGTCCAGGTAATCTATTCAAAACGCGGGGAGCGGGCGGATCAGGTTATCCAACGCTTGGCACGGGAGTACGGGACAGACTGTGCGGTCGTCAGTTCCGACCATGAAATCATGAACGTAGCCAGGGCCCATGGAGCCTTTGTCATAGGAGCTCAGGAGTTTACCCAGAAGCTCCGCGGCCCATCGTCTCCGTCCAGTGCGATTCCACACAAGGAATTGGATCCTGGAGATGATGTTCGCTCAAGACGTGGACAGGAGAAAAAGGGCAATCCGAGAAAGCTTCCAAAGTCTCAGCGGCAACGCGTCCGCCAATTTAGACGATTTTGAACAGTTTCTTGGCGTTGTCGCTCGTCTGCCTGGCGATGTGATCCACGGTGAGAGTCGGGCTATGGAGAGACGCTAATTGCTGAGCGACGTTGGACACGTAGGACGGCTCATTGCGCTTCCCACGGTAGGGCACCGGCGTGAGATAGGGACAATCGGTTTCGATGAGCACGCGATCCAATGGCGTCTCTTTGGCGATGTCGCGTAGCGCGGTCGCATTCTGAAACGTCAAAATCCCAGAAAACGAGAGATAAAATCCTAAATCCAACGCCTCCTTTGCCAGCCAGGCATCTCCCAGAAAAACAGTGAAACACGCCGCCGATCTCCGAGGCGTTCTCCTCCTTGAGAATCGTGATCGTGTCCTCCTGAGCTTCTCGGGTGTGGATGATCACGGGCAGTGTGAGCTCGCGAGCGAGCTGGATCTGTTCACGAAAGCGATCTCGCTGCTCTTTCGGTGACGAATGGTTGTAGTGGTAATCAAGCCCGATCTCTCCGTAGGCCACGACCTTGCCGTGTTTCGCGAGGCGGCGGAACTCATCGTACCAGCCGTCCCGGATGTGTTTGACCTCATGCGGATGGACTCCGACTGAGGCGTAGACAAAAGGGTAGTGATCAGTGAGTGCGACGGCTGCTTGGCTAGTTGTCAGATCGCAACCGATTGTGAGGAATGCACCCACTCCGTTTTCGCGGGCACGGGCAATAACGGCATCGCGGTCGTCGTCATAGCGCGCATCGTCGAGATGGGTGTGTGTATCAATCAACATGGGAGTCATCCTACAGGGTGCGATAGTGAACTCGCTAGATCTTTTTGAAGGGTCCATTCGTGGAGCAAACTCTTCATGGGAGGCGGCACTTACAAAAGTTGACATCACATCTGCAAAATGGTAAATGCAAGACAATTGCAATTAAGAGCGCGATGGCCACTTCTATAGTTGAAAGTCTTAGGTCCGGGGGAAAGAAGCTCACGAAGGCCAGAAAGGCCATTCTTGCCGTTCTTGAACAGAACGCACTCCCAATTACCGCAGCCGAAGTGCACGAGGATTTGGTCAAGGCAAGAACGAATGTCGATCTTGTGACGGTCTATCGCAATCTCGCGATGCTCCAAGAGTTGGGTTTGGTGAATGCTGTCGGGTTCCATGAAGGGCAGATGCGTTATGAAGTGGTTCATGGACGGGCCCATCATCACCATATTCAATGCCGGGGCTGTGGCAAGATCATTGATCTGATGCTGTGCCCGTTGAAGAAGTTGACGAAGCTCATCGAAGAGCAAACCAAGTTTGCTGTCGATGGTCATGCCTTAGAGTTTTTTGGTTGGTGCCCGCAATGCCGATGACCTCACTCGACAAGAAGGCCAGCCACTGGGTGCTTCTCCTGGGCTATGTGTTGTTGGTGCTGACCCTTCAGCCGTTGTTGCTCGAACATACCTTTGCGGCTGGGACTGCTCACGAACATTCGGATCAAGATGTCTGTGCCTGGCTGGATCATGCGGCCAGTGCCGGATTGCATTCCTTCATTCCACCGCCAGTCCTTGTTCCTGTTCTTGTCGCCACAGTATCTCCGCCGGATCTCATCTTCAGGTCAGTTTCCCGCTCGAATGATTCCGTCCGCGGGCCTCCTGCTTCTTCCCTGTAGTCATTCAATCCGAAGTATCGCTCTATCGATTGTGTAGCCCTGCACCCTGTGCGGGGAAGATCGGGTAGCTGTCGCGTTCTGCCTTCCGGAACCCGACGCTCATGGGGGTGGCCGTTCTTCACCAGCCCAGAAGAACGGTACTCGATCTTCTCCTGCAGAGGGTGTTGGAGGAGTTTCTCGCTCTGCGTCATGAGGAGGTGTGTGATGGCGACGACTACTGAGATGATGGTTCCGGTGACGGTGTTGACCGGTTTTTTAGGAGCAGGGAAGACGACCTTGCTCAATCGTATTTTGACGACAGAACACGGCAAACGTGTGGCGGTCATCGTCAATGAATTCGGCGAGGTCGGCATCGACAATCAGTTGGTCATCGGCGCGGATGAAGAAATCTTTGAGATGAACAACGGCTGTATTTGTTGCACGGTGCGGGGCGATTTGATCCGTATTATCGGAAATCTTCTCAAGCGCAAGGATCGCTTCGATTACATGGTGATCGAAACGACTGGACTAGCCGATCCGGCTCCGGTTGCCCAGACGTTCTTTGTGGATGACGACATGAAGCGGAGGCTGTTGCTGGACGGCATTGTCACCGTGGTCGATTCGAAACATATCTGGGAGCACCTCGACAAGAGTCCGGAGGCCAAAGAGCAAATCGCCTTTGCCGATGTCATCTTGTTGAACAAAATTGATCTTGTTCCGTCTGAAGATGTCGACAAGTTGGAGGCACGCATCCGGGCAATCAACGTGATGGCCAAGATTCACCGAACGAAAGACGCCAGCATCGAGGTCGCTCGCTTGCTGAATATCGGGGCGTTCGACCTGAGCCGCAAGCTCGAAATCGATCCGAATTTTCTGGGAGAAGAGGCGCATCAGCATGATCCCAGCGTGTTTTCGGTGGCACTGGTTGAGGATGGAGTGGTCGATGAAGGAAAGGTGAACGACTGGTTCCGCGAAGTACTGACGACCATGGGCACAAAGATCTATCGGATGAAGGGCATTCTCAACGTCGAAGGGCGCGACCATCGGTTCGTCTTCCAAGGGGTGCATATGCTGTTTGACGGGAAGGCTGATCGTCCGTGGAAGTCTGGAGAGATGCGCAATAACCAACTTGTGTTCATCGGGAAGGATTTGGATCGAGATGCGCTGACGAAGGGATTCCGGTCATGCCTCGTCTAGCGAAACGTCAGCCCGTTGTCACGGTGAGCCCCATCGGTCGAGCACTGCTCGGTGATTATGTCCATCGTGTGGCCTTTTCGTTTGACGGAACCAGATTCGCCGCCTGTTCCGCGTCGGGCCAGGTGGCCGTCTGGGAAGCCTCTTCCCTCAATTCCGTCTGTGAGCTGAAGGGGCATCAGCAATCAGCGCTGACGCTGGCCTGGCATCCAACGCGACAGGATTTGGTGACAGGGGGGCAAGATGGTGTCGTCCGAATCTGGAATTCGGATACAGGGCACGAGCGTGCGGCACTTCCCGTTGGAGGACAACATTCGTGGGTCGAACATCTGGCCTGGTCGCCGGATGGGAAGTTTCTGGCCGCGTCGGCAGGGAAAATGCTTCGCATCTGGAGTATCGACCCTGCGTCAACCCCTCAACTTGCCGCAGAAGTGCCGGCGTATAAGACCACGATTTCAGCCGTAACCTGGATGCCGCGTGGAGGCGGTGTTGTGGCCTCTGCCTATGGTGGGAGCCTGGCTGTGGAAGATCGGTCAGGAAAAGCCGGTTCGTTCATTTCCTTATGACGGAGCCCTACTGACGATCGCCGTGAGTCCGAGCGGGGAATACCTGGCCTCGGGCAACCTCGACGGGTCAGTCCATTTGTTCCGCACGGACAGTGAGCAGAACTGGCACATGTCCGGCTATCCCGTGAAGGTCACGTCGGTGCGATTTGACCATAAGGGTCTCAACCTGTTCACCGCCTCCGGTCCGGCCCTCGTCGCTTGGAACATGAAGAAATTCGAAGGCACCGGCGGCCGCCTCTTCAAGGGGCATCTGGGATGGATCCAGGAAATTGCCTGCCATCCCAACCGATCGCTCGTGGCGACGGTGGGGGAAGACGGTTTGCTCTGCCTCTGGGAACCGCAGACAACCAAACCACTCTTGAGCCAAGAAGTGAACAAGACGGGCGGACTGTCCTGCGTGGCCTGGAGTGCCCATGATTCCTGGTTGGCGACCGGCGCAAGTGATGGCGTTGTGTCACTCTTCTCCGTCCATGGGATTGAGGAACGAGCATGAATCTCTTCGGCGGGAAACGGACCATCCAACCGGAGCAAGCCGATCGCATCAAGGACTGGACCCGAGAGGTCTTTCATCTGAACGACGAGACGACCGTCATGGTCACGGAATTGGAATGCCGCGAGCCCGGCTGTCCACCGGTTGAGACCGTGATTGCCCTGCTGAAGGGACCGGGAAACACTCAGCAGTACAAGATTCACAAGACGGTCGACCAGATCGGTCTCTCTGATGTCGAAGGGTTGGTCGTCAACGGGGAGTCACGCCATGACCATCACTGATCACTCCAGCCGCCGCGACAAGGTGACACCGATCTATGTGATCGCCGGGTTTTTGGGGAGCGGAAAAACCACCCTGCTCAAGCGGACGCTGGCGCACGAACTCGACAGGGGTGTGAAGCCGGCTGTGCTTATGAATGAGTTTGGAGAGGTCGATGTGGATGGATCGTTGCTCCACGACCATCCTCGCTCAAAGGATGTCGAACTCCAGGCGCTCCTCAGTGGCTGTATCTGCTGCGACGCGTCGGGAGAGTTCAGCGAAAAAGTCGGTCATTTAGTGAAGGAGAGCAAGGGGGCGCCGCTCTTTATTGAGACGACGGGGCTGGCGGATACCGGGCAAGTGATTACGGGGGTTGAAAAGGCGCTAACCCAATCAAGCTCAAAACTCAGAGGGGCCTTGGCTTCGGTGATCGTGATGGTGGATGGCCCACGGTTTTTGAAGCTCGGAGCCTTTTGGCCTGCGGCAGAAAATCATCTCAAACAGGCTGATGTGGTGGTGTTGAACAAGCTCGATGAAATCAACAGTCGTCAGGCCGATCTCATGGAACGGCGTATTAAGGTTGTGAATCCGACAGCCACAATCGTTCGGGCCGTGCATGCCGACGTTGAAGTGAGCCGACTGTTCACGGGGGTGGCGATGATGAAGGTGCCATCAATTGAACCGGCGGCGGTCAAAGATTCAGCAACCGGGTATCAGAGCGGGAGTTTCAAAATTCTGAAACCGTTTGATCCAGTCCGTCTCGAAGCCTGGTTGAAACGGTTTGAGCGATCCGTGATCCGGATGAAAGGCTTTGTGAAAGTCCAGGGGCGAACTGGGTTTCAAGAACTTCAATGGATCATGGGATCGTTGGCGCTGACTCCCTATAGAGGAGTCAGGCAATCACAAGCCAGACTCGTGGTCATCGGACGGCGTGTCCCGTGGCAACGATTCCTCGAAGGCCTGGAGACCTGTCTTGTGAAGCCGGTTCGCAGGACGAATCACCAAAAGAAACGTCAGACGACACGATGGAGTGGCACGACAAGGAGGACCTCATGATGCAAGGAAACGAGACGTTGAAACCGATGGAAGTCCAGGTGGCAACGCCTGCCGATGATCCAGCGGCGCGACGACTGGTTCAAGACGCCCATGGCCGTATGTATCGATGGCCGGCCGGCTTTGGAGGGTATCGAGCGAGACTCTCGCTGAACGATGAGGGGCGTGTCTACACCGGACGGGTCAGTCTGGTGCCAAGGAAGGAGACGACGGTTGAGTTGGACGGAGCCGACGCCGTGCTGCAAGAGTGGGTGCGAGAACGGCTCTGGACCCAGGCGATGCACCTGGCTTTTTCCACCTTCGAGGAAGGCGACGGCAAGTATGTGCTGTCTTTCGATCCCCACGATGATCCCGCTGTGCCGCACCCGCGAGGCCGACGAGTCTTGCTGACCGGCGGGCGACTCGATTCGTGGTACCGCATCAAGGATGGCCAATACACACAAATCGGGCGCATCACGCCGATGACGGAGCGGCGAGTCAATACGATCGAACGTTGCGATCACGCACCTGACGGAAAACAATATTCCAGCCACTACGTGATGACCTATTTCTCGCTCGACGGGCAGTCCGTCATCGGAATGGAGAGTTACGTCAATGAATATCTGGACCTCAAAGGCATCTGGCTTCCCTGGCGTCGGCGCGTCTCATTCGGTGAACAAGGGTTGGTGAACACGCGGGTGATCGAACTGTCGGAGCATGAGCTGATCGGATGAGGAGCCATGAGCTCCGTAAGGCGTGAAGGAACCGATGCCGAATTGTAAACGCATTCATGAGGGGCAGCATGGCCAGAGTGAAACACAGTGAGCTTGCCGGGAGAGTCGACCTGGTGGTTTGTCATTTTGATGGGCCTGCTGGGCAGCCTCGGTGCTCTCCTGCCGGCGTGCCTGGTGCTGTTCATCCCAGATGGCTGGAGACAACGCGTAATGCCATATCTCCTCAGTTATGCGACCGGAGCCATGCTGGCGACAGCGATTATAGGTCTCATTCCAGAAGCTTTGGAACGAATTTCCATTTACGAAGTAGGGATTTCATTACTCTGTGGACTGGTCCTGTTCTTTATATTGGAGTGGACGGTTGTCTGGAGGCATGCTCATGGAATGGATGATGAACACGGCCATCCGTCGACACAAAACCATCAGATGGAAAAGAAAACCGGCATGCTCGTTTTGATTGGAGATGCGGTGCATAACTGCGCCGATGGAATCGCTATTGGTGCAGCTTGCGTGGCATCACCTGGGCTTGGCTTGGTGACAACTCTTGCAGTCTTGGGCCATGAGGTTCCCCAGGAACTGAGTGACTTCACCATATTGATTTCGAGCGGCTTCTCTCGTGCCAAGGCACTTCTGTGGAACACGTTATCGGGATTGGGGACTCTGGTAGGAGTCGTAGGGGCGTATGGATGGCTGGCGTATGCCGAACCCATTGTGCCCTATGCCCTCAGTATTGCTGCGGCTAGTTTCCTCTATATCGGGTTAGCCGATCTGGTGCCGGGTCTGCATGGGCGAGTTGGCGCAGCAAAAGGAGTTTGGCAATTCGTGATGATGATTGCGGGGATGGTGACGATTGGAACGCTGACCATGTTGCCGCATTGAAGCGAGCACAAGGCCCACAGAAGATAAGCATCAACGGGAACTGTCTACTTTGTTAGCGAGACTGGCCCAGAAAGGTTTAGATTACGAGACAGTCTTTGGAGTGATTGCAGCGGCGAGTTCATGCAGCAAATGTTCGGTCTCGTTCCAGCCCAGACAGGCATCGGTAATGGAGACGCCATGAAGCAGTTCGACCCCTTCTTTCCACGCTTGTTTACCGGGATTCAGGTTGCTTTCAAGCATCAATCCCATGATCGTTTGCCGGCCTTCACGGAACTGTCGGAGAACCTCATGGGCGACCAAGCTTTGGCGGGTGTGATCCTTACTGGAATTGTCGTGCGAACAGTCGATCATGATCGGCCGTGCGATGCCTTCGCAGGCGACGGCGGCTTCCGCTCGAGCCACGTGTTCGGCTTCGTAGTTGGTCTTCCCCCCTCCACCGCGAAGCACAATATGACGATCGGGATTACCCATGGTTTTGATGATCGCCGTTTGGCCGTCGGCGTTGATGCCGACAAAGTGGTGGGGAGCACGGGCAGAAATCATGGCATTGACGGCAACCTGAAAGCTGCCTTCCGTCCCATTCTTGAACCCGACAGGCATGGAGACACCGCTGGCCATTTCCCGATGAGTTTGACTTTCAGTGGTCCGAGCACCGATAGCCACCCAACTGATGAGATCGGCGACATACTGAGGACTGATTGGATCCAGCAACTCCGTTGCACAGGAAAGGCCCAATTGATTGATCTTGAGGAGAATTCCCCTAGCCAACTCGACCCCAGTTGCGATGTCACACGTGCCATCCAGGTGCGGATCGTTGATGAGACCCTTCCACCCGACGGTGGTCCGCGGCTTTTCAAAATAGGTCCTCATCACGATCAGGAAACGGTCGCGCAGGGCATCGGCAACAGGTTTCAGCTTGACGGCATATTCATAGGCCGCGTCGGGATCATGGATGGAACAAGGGCCGACGATGACAAGAAGCCGGTCACGATCCTGCCCGTGGAGGATTCGGCGGATCGCTTCTCGAGTTTCAACGACCAGCGCGGCGGCTTGATCGGTAATCGGAAGCTTGGTTTTAATGGCGCGTGGTGAGGGGAGCGCCTTGATTTCAATAACGTGTTGATTATCGATAGGTCTACTCATAACAACGCTCACAATACGGCTATTGGTTCTATGTATGCCCCGGATATGCTCAGGCCCGGAAAGGGCATGTAATGTAACGAATCATAGCAGAAAAGTCCATACCGTCGAATTTGTTATGACGAAAATGAACTCATTGAAGGATAAGACAAAGCATCTCCTGGTCATACGCCGTGATTGACAGGCTTCTTCTAATTGTGGTACTTCGACCGCCGTGAATATCCTAGATCGATTAAAAGCTAGTCTGTCGGTCGGCCTCATCCTCCTGCTCATGGTCCTCGCGCCCCTCGCTGTGGCCCAGGATGTCCACCATGAGTTGGCCGCGGCCGACTCAGATGCGCACGAGCATTCGGATACCGATATCTGCCAGTGGGTCCAGCACCATACAACCGGCTCGGTCGATTATGATGTTCCTCGGTTAGCCCTTTGCGAATCAGTCCGACAGCAGGAGCCTCCGTTTGAAACTCTTCTGCTGTCAGCGGCCCCTTCGCTCGTCGGTCCTTCCCGCGCTCCTCCCCAAGCCTAGCCGCGCCTTACGCCAAACACTCAGACGGGTTTGATGAGGCGGTGTGGTTTACGCACGCCTATCTCATCCATTCTTGTGTATTCATCACCGGCTTGTGAGTGAGGAGGAGTATGATGTACCCGGTTATCAGACGTGCGTTGGATCTGACGTTCATGATGATGGTGCTGTCGGCTCTATGGGGGATGTTGCCGGTCGTTCATGCAGCGGACGGCGAACAAGCCTTGGCCATTCAGGGAGTGGTTCAAAATCAGGATCTTCGTCGAGTGCCGCAGGCGGTCATCGAAGTGAAGAGTCAAGAGGGCGACATCGTATCCTCAGGTGTCTCGAACGATGCCGGTGAATTCACACTTTCGGTCAAGGAGGGCGGCACCTACTCCGTCAGCGCGGTGCAGGAAACCTACCGGAGCGAATATGTCGTGTTGACGTTAGGCGAGGAGCCGACGCAGCCGGTGACCCTCACCCTCTCGGAGACGAAAGAAGTCGCCCTTGAGGTGATGGCACCCTTGCCGCCGGTCAACACCAAGGCATCCAGCGAGACCTATTCATTCAGCCGAAAGGAAATCGATATCCTTCCGCGAGGGAACAACATCAATCTGGAAGATCTTTTGTTGACGATTCCGAGCGCGGCGTACGGGTCATTAAAGCAGCTTCACATTCGCCAGGAACATGCCAATATTCAGTTCCGTATCGACGGGGTGCCGATTCCGGACACGGTCTCGTCAACGTTTTCGGATGTCATTACGCCCAGAGCCTGGGAACGGGCCGACATTGTGCTGGGCGGGATGGAAGCGAATGTCGGAAATAGAACGGCTGCCCTCATCGACATCACGACGAAGAGCGGGACGAAGCCCGGATTCGGGTCGTTTCAAATGAATGGAGGATCGAACAACACGATCAATCCGTCCTTCGAATATGGGGGGACGATCGGGCAGAAGTTCCGCTATTATTTCTTGAACAGTCATTTCGCGACCAATCGGGGCATTGAACCCCCGACGCTCGGCCATTCGATCTTTCACGGGCAGAGCGAGCGGAACCAGACCATGTTTCGTGGCGATTATCAGTATGACAATAACAATAACATTACCCTGTTGTTCCTGAACTCTATCGCGAAATTTCAGATCCCGACGTCTCCTGGACAGGAGGTGAATCCGACTATTCTCGGCTTGTTGCCCGGAGGATTTACGCCGGTGCCGTCGGAAATGGTGGATGAAAATCAAAAGGAAAACAACCAATACGGCCACCTGGTGTGGCGCCACGACATCAATACTCGAAACTTTTTCAGCTTGGCTGGGTATTTCCGCCACACGAGAGCCACCTTTATAACAGATCCGTTGAATGTACTCGCCTATGTGCCGGAGGTCGAAGAACCCTTCTCGGCCGGGAGCCAAGACCGTACGGGCTATTCCGGTGGCGTGCGCATGGATTACACGTATGTGCATAGCAAAGAACACTTGATTAAAGCGGGGTTCCAGATCGATCGGACCCAAGCCATCAACAAAACCAGACTGTTTACCTTTCTCGATGACGGCGCGGGAAACCCGATCGGAGGCGTGATCAACGCCGGTGGCGACAACCGCCTTATCGGGTGGCGGCAGGAGTTCTGGATCCAGGACCAGTGGACGCCGAACGAACACTGGACCTTCAACCTCGGGGTGCGCGCCGATGTCTTGCAGTATCAGCGGGATGAAGCTCAAATTAGCCCACGAATCGGGGTGACGTACCGCTACAACCCGGCCCATGCCTTTCATGCGTACTATGGCAGGCTCTTTACTCCCCCGCAGCTCGAAAGGCTTGCCCTTGCCGGCTTGAATACGGCGGGAACGAAGGCGGAGCCCGAGGACACGACCAACAATCAGCCGCGGGCTGAGCGGGCCCATTACTTTCAAATCGGCAGCGTCCATGCCCTGACGGATTGGGCGACCCTCCAGCTCACGGGGTATTACAAGCTCGCCAATTATCTTGGGGACGCACACCAATTAGGCACGACTCCCTTGCTGAACCATATTGCCTTTGAACGGGGATGGACCAGGGGCGCCGATGCCGCGCTGAAGGTGTGGTTCATGGAGAATCTGACGGGTCGTGCCAATATCGCCTGGGGACAGTGCAAGGGCTATGGCTTGCAGTCCGGGCACAATCTGGTGCACGAAGAGGAGCTTGCGGATATTAATTCCCGCAGCGGAGTCCATTGTGACCATCAGCAGACCCTCACCGCTTCGGGAGTGCTGAGTTATCGATTGCTTGAGCGAACGACCCTCACCGGGCAGGTGCTGTTTGGCTCAGGGCTGCGGACGGCAGCAGAAGGGGCAAAGACCAACTCGAGCCATAGTCCGACCTATACGATCTATAACTTTTCGATCAGCCATGTCATTCCGTTGCCGTGGCATGGTCAAAAGCTTCTGTTGGGATTCGATATCGTCAATGCGTTGGATCAACAGTACTTCATCAACCAAGGGGAAGGAACCATCGGACTCGGTGTATCCCATGCCGGGATGCCGCGGTCCTTTTTCTTCCGCGGGCAATGGTTCTTCTAGTCGGATGCTGAAACGAGTCATCAACTGCGTTCTCGGCTCGTGCGAATCCTCAACGTACCCCAGAGGGTACGCCTCCGGTTCGCATATCGCCTGCGGCCTTGTTGAGTGGCCCGTTTGAGCATCCGGTCGGTGATAGCGTAGAATGGGAGCCTATGCGAAATATTTGTAGAATACTCCTCGCTGTCGTCTTGTTGTGGCCTGCGGTGCTCTATGCGGTGGTTGGTGACGAAGCCACGCACGAGAGCGACCACGAGGAGGATGTTCTTGAACTCCCGGAGGTGCATGTTCACGGACTGCCGCTGAACAAAGATCAGCAATTAGGGCCGGTAGCCAGGTCCACACCCTGGCCCGGTATCCCTCCCTCTCTGAGCGGTCAGGAAATCGATGATTGGATGAAGGCTCGTCTCTTGGTGTCCAAGCAGGCGAAGGTCACCGTCGTTGTGTTGGAGCCGTGCAAACATCGTGAGCTAACCACAGCCGGGGTTCGTGCACTCGGGAAGTGGACCTTCGATCCCCAAATGAACGGGGATGATCCGGTGGACGGCGAGCTGACGGTCAGAATTCATTTCCGCACGCAGTGACCATCGCTATGACCATTTAGAACCGGGGGAAGGCGGCCCTCCACGTCCAGTCATTCTTGCCTTGTCATCAAAACACCGAACCCGCGTGTGCTCGATCACACATACGTTCTTTCTCTTCCGTTCGGTTGTGGGCTATTTTGGAGTCCATATCATCTGTTCCAACGGCTCACACTCACCTTTGTAATCGACTCGCACAATCAGTATGATTTCAGTACCTGTCTGCAGCGGTTAAACTGGTAGGGCGAGAACAATGCCGAATGAGATAAGTCCGTTCACACTAGAATCGTGGGCGTATTGGACGGGAATAGCCGCCGTAGGGGGCACTGCGGCGGGTGCGTTGTTTGCGTGCGTGCTTTTTTGGTTCTCCTCCAGAGCCAAACTTATGAAAGATGGGAGGAGCTTGGCAGAGGAGACAACAGCCCAAGCACTCACTGAATCGATTGCTCGTCTACAACGATCTGCAGATCAGGCGCGGAAGGCAGCCGTCGCTTTTATTGGGATGGGCGCTCTGTTCGGCTGCTTGTCTTGGTGGTTGTCTTTCACGGTCAGCGAGACGAAAGAACAAGCCCGCATGCGTTTCGAATCGGATTATGCAGCAGCACTGGCTGATCTGGCAGCCGCGAACGAACGTACCGGCAACCTAGAAGTTGAGGCGGCAGGCCTGCGAGAACAAGCAGCTCGAGCAGAAGACTTGATGAAAGTCGCAGAGGCGCAATCAGAGGAAGCGAAGAAAAAGGCTGTACATGCGCGTGAAGGTCGAGCCAAGGCGCTGGCTGAAACGGCGGCCGCGAACGAGCGTGCCGCTCACGCGGAAAGTGAACTGATGAAAGTTAAAGAGCGAATAGAGAGAAGGGCCATTTCGGACGTGCAGCGCACTCGCTTACAGCAAGCGTTGAAACCAATTCAAAAGAAGCCGATAAAAATCATTGCCGTTCTGGGAGATGAAGAAGCTGGAAAGTTTGCCAAAGAAATTTCGGATATTCTCAAGGAAGCCGGATGGATCGATATCCACGTTCGTCGTGGCGTGTTCAGTGGAGGTATCGATGGGTTCGAAATCCGAATTCGAGACCGTGTGAAGGTCCCAGTGTATGCGTTGCAAATTGCGAGAGCTTTCGATTCCATCGGATTTGAGCCTTCGCTCGTGCTCGATTCATCTGTTGCGGAGGGGACTATGGAAATCATCGTCGGCACGGAACAGGACTCCGGATAGATTTTTAAGATGCTTCACTTTCCCTGGTGGCACTCCAGGTCTCGTTGTCTGTCGTGATGTCGTCTTTTTGAGAGAGGCAGGAGATCGGTTGTCGCTTGACGCTTGCGGAGTAAGGCTTTATCGTCGCATGCATGAGTGTGGACGAGACCCTCTTTTTGACCATCAATGGACTGGCAGGCAAGTCCCCGGCAGTCGATCATTTTTTTCTAGAGTTGGGAAACCGCAGCCAGCTCTATTTACCAGGAGCTTGTGCTATTGCCTATTGGATTTGGAGCAACAGGCGAGAAGCGTTCTTGGGGGGGCCGGTTTTAGGAGCTGCGGTCGGGCTCACCGATTTCGTTGGTGGACAACTTAAGTGGGCTTTTGAGCGAGTTCGACCCTGCCGGGCGATCACCGAAGCTGTCAAAATCGAGCCGAACGGCTGCGGAGGATTGTTCAGTTTTCCGTCGAACCATGCAGCCAACACTGCGGCACTTGCCGCTTTCCTCCAAGTCCTCTATCCCAAGTCCGGCTGGATCACCTGGCCGGTTGTCGCTCTTGTTGGATTTGCCCGTGTGTACATCGGCGCTCATTATGTGACCGACGTCCTCGGTGGGTGGATGCTTGGGGGATTCATTGGAGGAGGGGCCGCATGGGCACTGCTCCAATGGCCGAGGTTCCGGGAAAAAGTCTCGTCACCTGTGTCACCGATTGAGAAGGTGGAAGCCCGGTCGTAACGGCTAGACGGATTCGGTCGGCGTTTCTACGGTCGCTAACAGGTCGTTTCGCAGACGATCCACATCATACCCACGTCCGATCAAGACCAGCACCGGCTCCGGTTCATCCAAGAGGGTGAGTGGCGTGATCGTGGCGTATCCCGGCAACGCATATTGGAACTCCTGCAGCTCCGGTTCCTTGGTAAACCGAAAATATCCTTTCGCGCGTTCCAGTTGCTTCGGGAGCGTCTTTATCCAGGCCAAGAAACGCTGGCGATTCAGTGGCCCAGGCAATGGAACCGTTGTTGCGATGGGATGGTAGGCGGCGCGTTGAGACGAAGGAGGTCTGGATTTTCCAAACACGACGTTCGTCGGTATCGCGTGTTGAGTCGAAGGATGCGACGCCAAGAGTGCTGCGGCATCGAGTCGCGCGTGGGACGTTTCCCATAGGCGCGCGTAAGGGTTCTGCTCGACAATCGATGAGCGGAATCCTTCCCAGTGACCGGGGACATACAGATCTCGTTTGTTCAAAATGAGTTCGTCGGCGCACCGGATCGCCTGTGTCGTCACATAGGCGCTTGAGTGGCTTTCTTCTGTCGAGACCGGATGCAAGAGCGCGATCACACGGTCAAGAGTCGCCAGCCGCGCCGTGTACGCATCGGTCACCGCGTCGATCACCTCCGCGGGGTCCGCCAACCCTGAACATTCGAGAATGAGGACCTCCGAGCCATAATCGCGCACGAGCTGCGCGATCCCCCATGAGAGGTCTTCCTTCGTATCGCAACAGACGCAGCCTCCGGCCAGGTTCATCACCTGCTCGGCGAGTGTGCCGGCCCGAGGCCCATCGATACTGACCGAGCCGGCTTCATTCATCAGGACACCGGCTCGTGTGCCCTGCGTTTTCCAATGTTCCAGGAGCCGCATCAAGAGGGTGGTTTTGCCGGCACCGAGCGAACCACAAAGAATATAGAACGGGATAGGCGTTGCAAGCATGAGTTTCCTCAACTACGCAAGAGGCATTGTACCGGGATTGCGATGGAACATGAAGAGCGTGAGGAGTTATCGCGCGTGGGAGAGCGTGGGGGAGAACTATCTGAAACCTATCCTCCAGCGAACACGGGGCGAAATCCCGCGTCGGTGAGAATGAGCGCAGCCGCCTCACGCTGATCGCCTTGAATTTCGATCCGTCCCTCCTTGACCGTTCCGCCTGCTCCACAAGCTTTCTGTATCCGTTTGGCAAGGGCTTCTTTCTCAGCCGGGCTGATCCCAGCGAACCCTGTGATCACTGTGACCGTCTTGCCGCCACGGTGCGCCGTCTGGCGAATGACATCCACGTGCCCACGATTCTTCTTGGATGTGGCTGACTTCGAAGCATTCTGGGTGGTAACAGGTTGCGTAGGTGGTGCTGATGGGAGCGACGCGTGCTTCAGCGTGGCGAACGGACTGGCCCACTTGACCGGTCCACCGTCAGTGGGAAGGCGTTTCTTCTCTTTCATTTCCAGGATCGACTCAGGCGAAGGTTACACCGAGGCTGACGTGAGAGCAAGTGGCCAGAGAAGCCGAATTTGAGGAATTAGAGCTAGTCATAGCCATAGAGCCAACGCGTCGTGGCAGACGCGATATTCTTGACCGAATGGACGACTCCTCGCGGGATAAAGACTTCATCGCCAGGTATGGCGACGATTTCTTCATCGCCGATGGTCAGCTTGAGCTTGCCGACCATGACGGTCACAAGCTCGTTCGTCGTGTGGACGAAATCATTCCACTCCCTGCCGGGAGGATCCGTGAACAGATCACAGGAATAGCCGCGCTTTCCCCAGTCGCGGGCGATCTGATCTCGGTCGGGAGGTATCGCAAATTTATGTTGGGCGAGATAGGACATGGGCACGTTGCGGAGGCAGATCCCCTTGTGCTTGCCTAACGAGAGACCTCCCAGTTTCCATCATACCTCATGAATCCAGTTAAATTCATGGCAGTTGTAACAAAGCACACACCCTTCCTCCTGGTCTCTCCGCACTTGTCCAGACATCTCATGTATGACGAACTTCAGGGGATCTGTAGCATGGGAGTTCGCGCGAGAAAGCTGGGCGCCCTTCCTCGTCCGATCGTTCCGCTGGACCCATTGACTGAATCAGTCAACGAGATCGGCTATTGTCATCGTCTCAATAGCTGGGAACCGAGCCGCGCACGGTCATGATGACGAAATAGCCGACAGCGGCCACGCTAATGATAATTCCTCCGATATACAGCCAAACCTTGTCCATAATGTCCTCCTTTTGTGGCAATAACTATCAATCCATGTTCAGACGCCTTTCTTCATCCTCATGATGAACCACCAAGAGTCATACATGAACTAGGAAGATACCTTGGTTGAGCGCCAGGATTTCCCAGTGGCAAAAATCCCCTCCGGAGCGAGGAGTAAGAATCGGATTCCGAATAACTGGGACAGCTTGTGCGCTCCTAGGAGGTAGGAGGTAGAGAAGTGTTTCTTGACAGCACACTCCTGGCTGCCTAAGAAATCACACAAGCTTGAGGCATTTTCCTGAAAAGGGCTCCATGAGGAGGGAGAGGCAAGAAGTCGCCATGGGACAGAGTTATCGTGCCGGAGCCGAGGCCTGTATTCCATGGGGGAAGATGGTCGTGCTGGCGATGATCATCGTCTTGACCACGACCGTCACTACGGTCTCGGCATTGGCACAGGGCCATAACGCTGAGGTTCATGGTCCAGAACCATCTCCTCAACAGTTGGAGATAGAGTCATTGAAGGCGAAGGTGAGACAGCTGGAGGAATCAGTCGAGGAGATCAAGAACAAAGAATCCAAGCCTGCTGAGCCGCTCTCACCGGGAACCAACACGGTCGTTCCTGCCATCGATCGGGAGCGAGGGCTGGTCACCGAAGATGCCTATGCCGACGCTCGGCTGGATAACGCGCCATTTGATCCAGCCCTTCGCGGATTCTTTCGCATCCCCGGTTCTCACACCCTGATGCGGGTAGGGGGCTATCTCAGGACCGATGCGATCTACGATTTTAGCCAGCTCGGCAATGTCAATCAGTTCAGGCCAGAATCCATACCGACTCCGAACTTGGATGTATCAAATTACAATATGGCTGCACGGGCCTCTCGGCTCAGTTTGGAATCACGGACCGATACCCCATGGGATGTCTTGCGGACCTATCTCGAGATCGACTTCGTCGGCCCGGGCAATCGCACCGAGTTCCGTCTGCGCCATTTCTATGTCCAGCTGAAAAACATTCTGGTCGGACAAGCGTGGACGACATTCCACGATTCCGATGTGATACCTGAAACCGTCGACTTCAACGGCCCGAACTCCTGGATCTTTCAGTTTAATCCACAAGTTCGATACACGCACAGTGTGGCTATGGGGCACACTATCTCGGTGTCGGCCGAGCAACCTTCCTCGGGCATTCCATCGGTGAACCCCGTAACGGCCCAGACCGTTTCTTCGACCAGTCCTCTTCCCGATTTTGTGGTGCGGTATCGGTATGAGACCGATGATTACCATTTCAACACGGCGGGACTGTTTCGTCGGGTCGGTGGTGTCACGAGTTCCGGACAGTCGGACCATGTGACCGGATACGGGGTGATGGCATCGGGGTTGCTGAGATTATGGGGCAGAGACAACATCGTCTTTCAGGCAGTCTATGGTGAGGGGATCTCTCGGTATTTTATCGACCCGAAGAATCTCAACCTCGATGCAGGTTATGACTCGTCCGGATTCCTCAAGGCTCAGCCGGCGTACGGAGGCTACGCGGCCATTCAACATTTCTGGAATGATCAATGGCGATCGACAGTGACCTACGGGTTCCTCCAGATCAATACGACGGAAGGCTCTCCAGCCGATACCTATAAGAGAACGCAGTATCTCGATTGCAACCTCATGTATAGTCCTGCGGAAGGAATCACGATTGGTGGGGGATTTCTATGGGGGCAGCGAGTCAACAAGAACGACGTGTCGGGAGAGGGATTCAGGATTAATTTTCTCGTGAAGTATGATCTGGTCAGGTTGCAACGGGACGTGAAAAACGTGTTGCCGTTTTAGGACTCCAGTCAGAGGACGTTGAGTAGGTTTTTGACTCGAGTGCCGTTGAGATAGCTCCATTCTCACTGGGATGGGTCGATGAACTCATTGCAGGAATAACCCCTGCGGTTCAAAGGTATGCGCCACCTTTTTCCAGCTCCGCTGTTGGGTGCTCAACACGCTTCGTGCGGCGGCAGCCGGTCATGAGGAGCGTTCGGTGGTACGATGGGAGCATCGAAAAAGATTAACGTACTTACCGGCTGCTTGCGGCCAAGAGCGGAAGTTCGGCGCCGAGACCGCACCGCCGTAAAAGGTCCTCAGCCCTGTCGCAATAACGTTCGCCATAACTGGGCCAATAGAACGGAAGCTGTCATATCCCGCCACACGCCTCTCCTCCTGTTGACCAGATCTGGAACCGTGCCTCTCAGATGTCAGCCTCAGCGCTGAATAGCATCGGCGTCGTGCCTGCCACATAAACCTGTTATCCTGCCGCGCTCATGTTCACCTCAGCATACAGGAGTCCTTCCTACGAGGGGCAAGGGAACGGCCGGTGCGATACACCGCCATATGTTCAATGGTGATCAGGAACGAACGGCGCGGGACATGCTGAACCCACGCAACAGTCATGAAGCATTCCAACGTGCCCACGGGCTATCAGTCAGTCACTGAGAATGCTTCCGCTATGCAACGTACGTATTGTCTCCAGGGATAGTCAGCGCAGTATTTCAAACGGTTAGAATCGTTGTGGCGCAATATACCAGCTTCCGTTCCATTGCCCCTGGGACGACAGCTTGCCGATACGGTTGCAGAGCAGCTATTCTGAATCACTGGCATGACACGATCCGGCGTCATATTTTATCCTTTTCATCTGTGCCACGAGCGCACCTTGCAGTGGCTGCTGGAGCGGTATCAGCAGGTGCATTTCCGGGACTATATGGCCATACAAGTCAGTCCGTTCTGTGGGACAACGGCCTTTCCCGAACGTATGGGCGATTCCTTCCACGACCTCCTGGCCAGCAAGCGACTGGTGCAGGGTTACAACGTCAGCGGACCCCTCGATCCGGACACCTGCATCGCCGTGGATCGTGATCTCACAGATTCAGTTTGGCGTGGGCTCTTTCATCGCGCGCTGGTGGAGAATCGCCGATTCCAACGCGGTCTGTTCGACGGCACAGACATCACGGGGCGTCACAAAGATGGCCAGGCCGAGCAGCCCTTGATGGTTCGTCTGAAGAATGTTTCGTTCGAGACGACTCCCTTTACGGTGGCTGGTATCCGTCAACTCAGCCGGCGACGGCTCATCGGCAGAGAAGCGGATCTCTTCGACTACGGCCTTGCCCTACTGAAAACCTCCGCCTCACTGGTGTATACAATACAACTGGCGACGGCTGAACAGCTGGCCGTTGCGACCGACTCACGTGCCCATTTCACATTACTCACTCGGCTGATAGAACGAAGGGGCTTCACGATCGAGAATGAGTTGGTCGAACAAGGCATGTCGTAACCATTACACTCAGGTCTGCTAGAACCTCCGCCCATACCTGCCCCATCAACGCCCCAAACAATTCCGGATGTCACTGAAGACATTGAGACCGGCAGCGGCAGCGGATTGGGGAGAAGCCGGGATAACGGAATGTTCGATCAGATCAGGGCAAATGACGCCCTGTACTTCTGCTTTGGGTCGGATACCGATGGTCGAGGACGGCCAAAACCGGACACAATTTGGAGCCATCAAGATGCCGGCCTAACCCGTCGATACAGCGGACCCCAGAAAAAGTGGCAGCTGATCGGAGAGGCGTTAGTGTAAAGTGTTACCGAATACCCCATTCCGTTTTATCGCCATGGCTCCCTGCCTCAGCTCTTGCTTCTCCAACTCTTCCTCGCGCCGTCTACAATCCTGAACACAATTACCGTCCTGCATCACGCGATTATAGTCTTTTGGTAATAAAAAAGGGGACCATGCATCGCCTTCGAGAGGACACTTTTGATTGAAAGCACATATCACTTTGCAATCCTTCATTAATCTGACATCTCAAAACCGACAGGCGTAATAATTCACGACATTTCGTTCTAGGTTCTATTGAACCTAGTCTGAATCACTGGTGAGCGCGATGGCTTCGATTTCAATCATTGCGTCAGGCGTATAAAGCGCCTTAATCTCAACGATACTGTCTGCTGGATACGGCACCGAAAAATGCCTTCTGCGTAGATCGACCACATCGTTGAACTGACCCATATCAGTTACGAATATCGTGACTTTCACTACTTTATCCAGAGAGCTTCCCGCAGCCGTAAGCGCGCGTTTGAGGTTCAAGAATGCTTGTTCACCTTGGGCAGCGAAACCTCCCTCTACAATTTTCCCATTATCATCGTAGCCAGCTTGACCGGATACGAATACAAATGGCCCTGTTTTTATCGCCTGCGAGAGTAGGTACGGAGCGTAGGGGTCGGGTTGAGTGGATACGCCTTGAATGTTCATTTTCTTTCTCCTGTTTAACGTCTGAAATGTATAAGTCAAGGATTGGGTTATGAGGCTCGTGAATACGAATACAGCTAAAGCCGATCTTATGTAGCAACCGTCCGCTTAGGGTCGGATACCGACAATCGAAGAACGGCCAAAAGCGGAAGTTCATCGCTGAGACCCCACTGCCATAGAGCGTTCATCAGCCCTGCCGCATTAACGCCGCGCTCTGCGGCAAATTTGGAGCGCAGCGGACAAATTGTCCGACAGCAGCGCCTTGTTAGAGCAATCACATTGGGCTCTTAATTCGCGAATGTACATTTCTATACCTAGGTTCTTCTTGTTTAGGAATGTATGCTCTGGCTTCTTTATCTTCATTCACCCGACTACCCAAAATATCTCTGGCCTCACCCAGAGACCAGACAGTTGATAGATCATGGGTAAGATTTCTGTAGACTGCACGAAATCCCCTAGGCTGCCTTAAGTTGTAAAAGAACTCGGGGACTTTAACTTTAAAGTTATATCCCGGGACTTTAGGAAGGCTATTTAGAGCCGCATAGGTATTGTATACATGCACCAGTTTAGTCACAGGGACACCTTTCCTAGTCTGAAGGCCATACTTGATACGTATATCATCGGAGGCTTTTCCGATGTCTTGGATGATGCCCGACACAGCCTTATTTGCATCAACGATGGCGTGTTCATCGAATAGACGACGAACTTCTCTCATTTTTTCTCGTGCCTCAACGAACTCTTGATTTTTTCGGATGCTATAAGCTGCCTTAACAATTTGAGTAGGATCGCCTGTTTGCTTTGCTAGCCAAGCAGAGAAAACGGGGAGTTCAGTTGAAGTAGAGGTAGTTAATCCTCCATTATGCACATCTATCAGGTCTGCACTTAGCGAGGTGGAGAAATGTTCTACTATGTGCTTCGCATAATCAAAACCATAGTGGCAGGTTTGACTAATATAACTTTGCTGATACGCCTGCCTGATTGGATAGAGAAAAGTGTCAGCTTGCAGATATTTCGCCGTTAGAGAATAAAATATTGATCGGTTAGCAAGCCAAACTAGTGAGGCGACAAATGCTTTGATTGCACCAGATGCCTCTCCACTTGATGTGCCATCGCCCCATTTTGCCCCAGGTACTCTGTACCCTTTGCCAATCGGATATCCAAACCGGTCAACCAGCTCGACCCTCCCGCTGGTTCTCACCCCTGCTTCACTTGCATCGCTTAGTTCAGAGAATATAGAGGCGGCAATATTTCCGTATTTATCAAATTCTCGGCGACTGTCCGATAGGCTTTTCAGCGTTAGGTGGTAAACGCTCGAGCTAATATCCCACGTGCACACAATGTGTGTCTGCAAGAGTTCTATAAGTTTTTTAAAGTAATCGTTTACAAACTCCCCTCCCTGCAGCTTTGGTTTTAATTGATTTGCCTTAGCTGTAGCGGTAGCTTCAATTTCATCCAAATTGAAATCAGATTTATTCAGGAATGTGATATCAGGAAATGAAGCAATTCTCGCGTCACGATGCGCAGGAATATAATCATCAACTGCTACCAATCTGTCATAGAATAGAATGGCTTGGATGTAATTCTCAAAAGCAACAATATCTGTGTCGACTGAGTCCTTTGACTTAGTCAATGCTTGCCCAGTCAATCTTTGAACTGCGGTTAACGTGGAATTATCGATCAACGCGTAAGTCAATTTATTTCCTCAATTTCTGACGGGCTCTAGCTATGTTTAGGCGGATCCGCATAAGAGCTGGATCGGCCGGGTCATGTCCGTATAACATGCCGCTTCAATTGCGAACCATACGCCATAACTGCTTTTGTTTCAATGCGTTGCGACTATAGGACCATTTCTCACGAGTTCTTATACGGATCCGCATAAAACCCCTCCCTTTTGTGAAGGCTGGCATCCCTAGTCCACTGCACAGGCAGACGTTGAACGGCCACCTTCAATGAGGAGATCGACCGGTTTGGGTCGGATGCCGACATTCGGAAACGCCCGGTTGCGTTGTGGTGACAAGGGCAGTAGCTTGAAGGAAGGCCACTGTTGTCCGCTAGAGGTGCGCTCCCAATGAAGATCACTCACTATCTGTACAACGCGTTCGTGATCGAAGAAGGCGGCGTGAAGATCGCGATCGATCCGGGGCAAAACCTCTGGATCTTCAAGCTCGAAAGCCTGATTCCCAAGTCCGAATGGCCGACCATCACCCATCTGGTGATTACGCACGGAGACCCCGATCACCATTGGCAATCCGATCGCGTGGCCAAGGCTTCAGGTGCTCATGTGGTCTGTGGAAAAGGCCTGACCCGGGCCATCAATGGTCAAACCCTAGTTGTCGATCCTCGCGGTCGAGCGCTGACATCGTGGGTGAACATCGATAACTTGCATCCGCTCGGCGTCGGCGAGTCAGTCATTCTCGGTCGTGTCAAGATTGATGCGGTCAAGACAGTCCATGGCCCCATCGCGATCCCGATTCTTTGTTTTACGCTCAAGGCACAGCCTGGACCGGCCGAGAGAGTGGGGCTTGGATCCATGGGTTTCAGGATTCGCATCGATGACATCTCCATTCTCAATCTCGGCGACTCCGTACTGTTGGGAGAGTGGAAAGACGTGACTGCAGATGTGCTGATGCTGCCCATCGGCGGCCTCGGCCGGCACACCTGGACCATGGATGTTGATGAGGCGCTGGAAGCCGTCAAGTTGATTCGACCGAGGCGGGTCATCCCCTGTCACTACAGCGTTCCGCTGTTCTGGAGGCGGCGTTTTGCCGTGGCAGACGATCAGCGATTCAAGCGAGAGGCAGAGCGGCTGGGTGTCGAGTGCACAATTCTGAAGTACGGTGAAGCGCTGACCATCTAGGACCTATCTCAAAATAGTTGACGGCATAAAGTTCCCTCTCTAGAAGTCACGGTCATGCTTCGTCTGAGCGATGACCAGTGGGACCGGATTCGGGAGCACTTCCCCGAAGAACACATCCCGGACAGTCGTCCTGGCCGTAGACCGGTCCCCACACGGGCGGTCTTGGAGGCGGTGCTCTGGATTTTGAACACCGGCGCACAATGGCGCTTCCTCCCCCGGTGCTATCCCCACTACAAAACTGTCCATCGCCGCGTCCAACAGTGGTGTCAGCGCGAGGTCTTGCGGGAAGTCCTCACCCAGCTGGCGAATACGCTGCGGGAGGACGGGGCCCTCGATGAACGGGAGAGCTTCATTGATGCCACGTTTGCCGCGGCCAAAGGCGACGGTGTCAACATGATTGCCCCTCATCGCTCGACGCGGAAACTGAAAGACTCAAGATGGTCGCCACCTACGACGGTATGAACGCCGTTGGCTCGTTGAACGCTTCTTGCCTGGCTCCAGTGGAAACGGCGGCTGCTCATGCGCTGGGAGTATTACGCCACCAATTCCCGGGCTTTGTGCAGCTCGCGTGCATCGCGATGGTCCTCAGGGGTTTTTTTGAGATAGATTCTAGGGATTTCCCCAGTTGTAGTTTGAGCTGTGACCTGTACCCTAGACCCAAACAACTCGCGATTCATCACACTCTTTCATTAATTGGGTTTCACTTCGTGGTGGCAGTCTGGTGGATAAAGCTGGTGGGGTATCCATTTGTCGAGATTATGAAAATTTGAATAGAAGCAATTGGCTTGCTCAAGATTATTAGGAAACACAACGTCCAAACTTCTTATTTGGCCAGCGGACTCGTCGGCAACTAGGTGATGACGTCGAGGAGGCAAAAGAGCGAGCACCAGAATTGACGGAAGATACTAAGACCCAAATGGGCAAAGTGGTGAAACAAGGAATGCGATTCGCGCAGGGATAGACAATAGACAATTTGTTGCTACCATAGGCCATCATCGTTTAGACCCATGAAGTCTCTGCAAGGCTTTGCTTTCAAACTGTCGGTCGTGTGCTGCAGGTTTTATTGCTCATCGAGTAAGGAACATATGTTTGGATCAGTTGGATAAGAATGGAATTACTCATTGTCTTGGTTATTGTCTTAATTCTCTTTGGTGCAGACAAGCTCCCGCAGTTGGGTGGAGGCCTTGGAAAAGCCATAAAGGGTTTCAAGAAGTCCATCGGTCATGAAACCACAGATGGCACGATATCCCAGAACAATCAAGACATCGCTCAGAGAGGTGAGCATATTCCAGGTGGCCTAAACGCTCAAAGCCATGCACCAGCATCGTCCCATGATCGACCCGATGCTCCCGTGGAACCGGCGAGCCCTATCAGGTGTGGCTACGAGAAACGAATAGCCTTCTGCAAAACAATTTCCCATTTGACCATCAATCGGCGAGTAAGCTCATTGCTGTGAGTGCGCACGTCCAGGCCGTGAACATGCCACAGCAAGTGTTCCTGGCATACGTTCAGAAGTATGGTCTTGGGTAAGAGATGAGAGTAGAGATTTTCATTTATGGATAGGTTGAAACGTAAGGGAACTGGGGATGGGAATTACGCATGACTCCACTGCATATATCCACTGCACAAATTAAAGATCAGCGAGTACGAATAAATGGGGCGAGTCTGCCATTTGGGTGCATCCCCCTTATTATCGATGATGTCGTCTCTGAGTGGGAGGCGATGACCAAATGGACTCCTCAATATTTAAAGGAGGCATGCGGTTCTCATGAGGTCTCGTGTTTCATTGCCCATGAAGCCAATGCGACATTTCTGCAACAAACGAATGCCACGAAAACTCTTCCCTTTTCCTCGTTTGTAGATGTGGTGTTTAACAATACGGTCCCTGACGATCATCAATGCTATTTGAGGGTCGGCAGTGAACACCCGGTATTCCAAGCCTTATCATCGGATTTCATCATCCCTGAGTTTATCGAGGGGTATAATGCCCCAGCGACAGGAATATGGATGGGAGAGCAAGGAAACGTCACTCCTTTTCATCATGATTGGTGGCATAGTTTTCTCGCCCAAGTGAGAGGAGAAAAGCAATTCACCTTAGTTAGTTTCCTTGAAGGAGAAACATTGCAAACGAATTGGCCGCCTGAGGCTCGGTATGATCTCAAGCCGGCTCCGGTTATCGATGGTACAGGTTCCTCCTCTTACACACAGCAATTAACCACGTGCTATGAAGGAATCTTGGAGCCCGGCCAAATGCTTTATATTCCGCCGTATTGGTATCACCAAGTCAAAACACTTGATAATGGCAATATCTCCCTCCCTATTCGGTTCGACACGACCTTATCCCCGCACATTCCTCTTCTTCAACTGAGCCAAAACTCCGTGCTCCGAGCCTACACGAATGAACAAGTCGACGATTGTGAAGAGCTGGTTGAAGGATTAAAAGTAAACCGAAAACTCTTTGCGAAGAGAGAAAAGGAATTTGTGGAGGCATTTGTCAAGACGAGATGTCCGGAGACGAGTGCCGAGAGCATTCAAAAGAAATTAGAAGATCCTCCCTCCTGGTGTCTGAAATTGTAGAAACTGTTTCAATCCATGTCTTGATCCACGGAGAAGGGATTTTGCCTTTCATATGAGGAACCGTTGTGAGCGAGGAATGAGAATAGCGCTAGTGGGGATAGGGATTGCCAGCATCCTGGTCTGGACATCTGCGGGAGAAGCCATCTTGTTCGACAAACTAGGAGAGAAGGACTTGCCCGTGCCCCGGTTTACAGTGAAAACAACCGGGACGGTTCAGGACGGAAGCTTTCAGTTATCGTGGTCTCTTCCTCAAAAGTTCCCTCTTTTTCTCCCTGTCTATTTTGAATTGCAAGAGTCAACGGAGCAGGATTTTACCAATCCGGTCACGATCAATGTGGGCGCTGATCGAGGAACCTTTGTGAGCGGATTGCCGAATGGTTCCTATTTTTACCGCGTACGAATGGTTGATTCCGACAATAAGGTTTTGAGCCCGTGGTCAGCTCCTGTTCAACGAAATGTCGGTCATCATTCGTTGATCTTCGCGCTCTCATTGATGAGCATTGGCAGTGTGGTGTTCTTTTCGACTGTCGTCATGATTCTGAGGGGCATCAAACATCATTCGTGAAGAATCGCCTTCCATGCGAAACCACGATAGATCCAT
The DNA here is from genome assembly GCA_965223625.1 of Nitrospira sp. Taxonomy (GTDB): domain Bacteria; phylum Nitrospirota; class Nitrospiria; order Nitrospirales; family Nitrospiraceae; genus Nitrospira_D. The sequence continues at coordinate 2,764,918 of OZ245008.1, read as the reverse complement.
AATTTTTCTTTTCATGTTATGAACGATTTTTCCCCAGTCTTGAATCCCATGCTCGGGTGGGTCCTCCTTTTCGGATTAAGCATCATATGGATCGCATTCGGGTTATATCTCAACCGAAAAGTTCAGAATTTAGAGGGGTTCCTGCTCGCAGGAAGAAATGTCGGATTAGCATTTGGGACGGCCACCGTCATGGCGACTTGGGTCACGTCCAATACCACCATGCTCGCTCCTCAGTTCGCCTTAGAGTTTGGAATTTGGGGCATGTTGGCATACTCCACTGCCTCGTTCGGCCTATTCTTATTTGCCCCTCTCGCCAAGCGTATCCGTCAATTAATGCCCAGAGGATATACCAGCGGAGATTTCATACGGCTGCGGTATGGGAAACCCACGTGGATGGTGTTTCTCTTCATTTCGATTTTTTACGCCTTGACGTGGTTGATCAGCATGAGCATGGCCGGAGGGATTTTATTGGAAGCCTTAGCGGGCATTCCCTACATCCTGGGCATGTCCGTCTTGTTGGGTGTGTGCGTGATGTACACCCTGTGTGGGGGACTCTATGCCGTCATCGGAACGGATTTCTTGCAAAGTGTGATTATTGCGATCGGGGTGGTCGTCGTGGGAGCCGGAGTGTTATCGACCATTGAGGCGGAGGCTATCTATCACCACGTGTTAACAGAAAAGCCTATGCTGATGAATATACTGTTGCCTGCAGCCCTTCTCGCGTTTTTCAATAATTTATTGTTCGGGGTCGGAGAAATTATTCACAGTAATGTGTGGTGGAGTCGTGCCTTTGCCTTACGTGAATCGGTTGGACAACGAGCCTACGTTCTCGCGGGATTTCTCTGGTTACCGATCCCCATAGCCAGTGGATTTCTCGCATTGTCAACTGGAGTGTTGGGCATGAATGTGCCGCGTGCCGATATGGTAGGACCATTGGTGTCCTCCCATGTGTTGGGATCCATGGGATCGATCATCACCTTTATCGTCTTGTTTTGTTCATTGGCCTCAAGCTTAGACAGCTTGCTGGCAGGGACTGCAGACTTAATCACCCGGGATTTTGGAAAACAATGGCTCTATCCAACGGCCGATGACACCATGATGCGAAAACTTTCCGTGGCCACGATCATTGGGCTCGGAATGATCACCTGGGTCGCCTGCCTTCCACGCATTGGTACGCTCGCCACGGTGTTATTTCTTGCAGGGCCCATGGTAGCGAGTACGATTTGGCCCATTGCCACTGGATTGCTCTGGAAACGGGCGAATTGGATGGGTGCGTGCGGGGGAATGGTATTGGGATCTGTGGGTGGGCTTCTCGCCTATTTTACGTGGGGGTGGTATTCCGGCGCCCTTGTCGGCGGGGCCATATCGATGCTTGCGGTTCTTTTATTCACGGTGACACGAGAACATGATTTTGCTTGGTCAACGCTGAACGAACCTTCATCCGAAACGGTGGTGCCCACATGATTGTCGCATTTCCTGAGTGGTTTTTTACGATCCTGATGTTCGGGGCACTTGGGCTGACAGGTTTGGGGGTGTTTATTCTCGGGTTTCTGTTTTATCGTGACTGGCAAGGGGGGGACTTATGGTGACTGGACTGAAGAACGCGTCAACGAGTACCCAGCAGAATGGAACCAACCCTCTTCAATCGAAGGGGCTTAACCTCGATCCTCGATCATTGATTACTGAAGAGGGAATCCATCTAGAAACCTTGAAGCGGCTCGCCGGACAATCCATTCTCTCTGCGTCGCAGTTTGATAAAACTTTGGTTTTGGAGCTGTGCAAATTCGCAGCCTTTCTTGAGGTGACTGAAATCGCGTCCGGCCATCCGCTTGATGGGAAAATTGTGGTGACGGCATTTTTTGAGGCGAGTACGAGAACCCGTCTGTCCTTTGAAAGTGCGGTGCTTCGTCTTGATGGAAAAGTCATTAGTATCCCTGATGGTCGAACATCCGGCCTGGAAAAGGGCGAATCCTTAACAGATATGGGAGAAATGCTCAATGCCTATGGTGACTTGGTCGTCATGCGACACACGGAAACGCAGGCATTGGAGGACCTCACGACGAACCTTCGTCTGCCCATCATTAATGCCGGGAACGGTTCAGGAGAGCATCCCACCCAGGCATTAGCGGATTGGTATGCCATTTTGAAATGGTATCCTGATCTCAAACATACCGGTTCGCCTCAGAAAAAAATCAACATTGGCATTATGGGGACGCCCGGCAACATGCGAGCCGTGAAAAGTTTCCTCCTGATGTCCCTGTTATTTCATCAGGGCATTCAAAGTCTTTCGATCGTCTCCGAAATGGCTGATCCACTGGGCCCGGAATTGCAAGCCGCGGTTGAGGCATCAGGAATAACCTACAACACCACGGTGGATATCAATGAAGTGGTTCCTGACTTGGATGTCATCTATATGAATTCCATTTCCTTCCTTGGGGATAGTTATAAGGTGTTAGACCAAAAAAATAGACTCGACACGGACAGCCCTTTGAAGCCCGGAGCTGTCATTCTTCATCCTCTGGCTAGGCTCGATGAGTTGAGTACCAGCCTCGATCACACAGAGCATAACTTATATTTTACCCAAGCTCATGGTGCCGTGTTTATCAGGCAGGCACTTCTCATTTCTATTTTCGATCGTTTTGACAGGTTGCCACGAACCATTCCTCTCCAACAATAATGCGAGAGAGAGTCAGCCGGCGGCCTCATCCCGAATCAGGAGGACGATCATGTGCGGAATAACAGGATTTTGGCACGGAACCACGCTTGAACCCGAAGACGAATCCATCTTGAGGGCCATGACTAGTCGACTACACCATCGAGGTCCTGATGGCCAAGGATATTATTTGCATGAGAAGCAAGGGTTGGGAATAGGACATGCGCGACTGTCGGTGATCGACTTGGAAACCGGGCAGCAGCCACTCGTCAGTTTGGATGAGAAGCACGTTCTCGTAGTCAATGGAGAATTCTATGATTATAAACGCATCCGGGCCAGTTTAGTGTGTTCTGGCGCCACATTTCGAACCAAGTCCGATAGTGAAATCGCGCTTCCCCTGTATCAACGGCACGGACTGGATTTCGTTCATCATCTGCGTGGGGAATTCGCCCTTGCCCTGTTTGATCACACACAGGAGCGACTAATTTTGGCCAGAGATCGCTTTGGGATTCGTCCGTTATTTTATACCATTCATAACGGTTCGGTATATTTTGGTTCTGAAATCAAAGCGTTGTTTGGCCATCCAAAAGTTCCACGGGGATTGTGTTCACGTGGCGTCTTGCATCAGTTGATGCATACCATGGTGCCAGGAACGAGTACGTTCGAATCAATTCATGCTGTAGAGCCAGGGCAGTTGCTGGTAATGACGCAACGCCCAAATGGCGTTCACATACAAAAACACCAGTATTGGGATATGGATTTCCCCCGCATCGAGGAGAGAAACGAAGAACACTCTGCTGAGTCCTATATTGAGGCACTCCGGGAACAATTAATCGAAGCCGTGCATCTCCGGCTAGAGGCTGATGTGCCTGTCGGATGTTATTTATCCGGAGGCATTGATAGTTGCTCAATGTTGGGGGTCGCCTCAGCCGTGCAACAAGCGCCTATTAAAGCGTTTACGATAAGTTTTGATCATGAAACGTATGACGAAGCGCCCATTGCCCAGGAAATGGCACAACAAGTTCAAGCCGACCATGAGATCTTACATGTGAAGTCAGACCAACTGTACGGGCCAGATTTTTGTTCGACCCTGTGGCATGCTGAGCGGGCGTTTTATAACACATTGGGTGTGGCCAAATTAGGGATGAGTCGACGTGTGAAGGAATGCGGGTACAAGGTCGTGATCACCGGAGAAGGTGCTGATGAATTGTTTGGAGGCTATCCAGCGTTTAAGCAGGATTATTTTCGTCATGACTTGCAAAGTGGAACGTCGCGTGATCGAACGGCCTATGCACAAATGCTCGAAAAAACCAACGCGCATTTTATCGGGGCAATTCTGGCACAGAACATTCAATCGCATCCAGCTTGGAACAGCGTGTGTGGATTTACTCCAGCCTGGATTCAGCCATGGATTCACACCCTGTCGATCGCGAGGCCACTGCTACATGATGATGTCTTAGACACGTTACGCGACTATGATCCACTTGCGGCTATTGCCGAAGCCCTGAACCAAGATAAGATTCGTCATCGGCATGCTTTGGATGTGGCGCAATACACCTGGATGAAAACCATGCTCGAGTGTCAGATCCTGAATTGGGGTGGAGACCGGGTCGATATGGCCAACGGCATGGAGTCACGTCCGGCATTCTTAGATCATCGAGTAGCGGAAATAGCAAGAAACATTCCGCCCGGTTTTCGTATTCATCAGAATATTGAAAAATGGGTCCTTCGTGAGGCCATGCGCCATGTACTGCCGGATACGTTGTATCGACGTCAGAAAGTGGCATTTATGGCACCCCCGGCTCACACACAACAACAAAAGCGCAAGGGGTTACAAGCGCTCATGGATCGGTTTCTAAGCAGAGAACATGTCAAGACGGTAGGACTGTTCGACTGGAAACGCCTGTCACAATTTATCACTGAATACCATCAGGACAACGATCAGGCATCTCTGACTCGCAAGGATGCCTTGCTGAATCATGTATTAGGCATTCATGTCTTGCATTATCAATTCATTCGGTACCCATGAACCCCGTACCCTTGGAGCGTATGTCCTGCTTACAATCTGGTGATGTGACCTCAGTCGTCAAGAGTGGACGCCATGAATTGCAGCCTCATGCCGCCGGCTGTTGACGGGCCCACTGCCGGGCAAACGCGGCGGGGGAACGATTCCCGAGCCGGGAATGCCGACGCTGTCGGTTGTAGAAGATTTCAATATACTCCGTGATCTCCAGCCTGGCCTGTTCCCGTGTTTCATACCGGCGATGGTGTACGAGCTCGTTCTTCAGAGTCCCCCAGAAACTTTCCATCGGCGCATTGTCATAGCAGTTGCCCTTCCGACTCATGGACGGAACCAGGCCGAACTGTCGCAACTGCTCTTGATAGTCCGGGCACAATATTGGGACCCGCGATCGGAGTGATGCAGGAGTCCCGGTGCTGGGCGCTTGGTATCGAGGGCCTTCCTGAGCGCGCCCCACACCAAGTTCCTCATCATCCGGGCGTCCATCGCATGGCCGACCACTGAAATAGGTTCTAAACACGTGAGTCGCAGGCCGAATGGCAGGTTTTCCTGTGCAGCCCTGCTGAATGTAGAGATTCTGACCTCGATGACACCGGCCCGAGTCGATGCGGCCATAGAGTTATCCGACAAACGGCGATTGGCCTATGCCGAGTATGGGGATCCGAGCGGCGTTCCCGTCTTCCTGTTCCACGGTCTTCCGGGGTCCCGTCTTGTATGGGGCCTTCTTCCGGATAATCCATTCCCACCGGGCTTGCGAATCGTAGCGCCGGATCGACCCGGCTACGGGCGATCGGATCCCAATCCTCGTCGTAATCTTCTCGACTGGGCAAATGACGTGACTCAGCTGGCGGACGCCCTGGCTATCAACACGTTCACAGTTGTCGGCGTTTCCGGCGGTGGTCCTGGTGCGCTGGCTTGTGCCTGGAAGCTTCCAGATCGCCTGGCCGCAGTTGGCATCGTTGCGTGTCCAGCTCCAACCGACGCTCCCGGTGTCTTTGATGGTATGAGCAAGACCAACCGGTTCTTCATGAAACTGGCCTGGCGATTGCCGAGGCTTTCCACCCTCAATGTCTGGTTCCTGGCGTCGATGATTCGCCGGAGTCCGGCGCGTTACATCGATGCGATGAAGTACAAAGTGCATGACGTGGACAAAGCCATACTGGCTCGTCCCGAAATCAAGGAGCTGATGGTCAAGGATTTTACCGAGGCGCTGCGCAGTGGGTCACAGGGGATGGTGGACGATATGCACGCGAACCATGGGCGTCCATGGGGATTTGCGCTGGACGAGATCAAAGTCGAAGTCCATTGCTGGTCTTGCGAACTGGACCTCAGCGTCCCCCCAGCCATGGGGCACTACTTTCGCGATACGATCCCGAACTGTGAATCTGAGTTTGTCCTCGATGCGGGGCATCTCTGGGTCCTAGAAAATCTCAATACGGTGCTGCGCGCACTGGTCCTTGCCCAGCCAAACCACACGTGAGAGGATCGACGCGGATTCTGTTTCTCCTTCTATCTCCCTGACAAGCCTTTCCTCGAAATCAGTCACATCCGAACCCTGTTCTGTCTTGACACCTTCCTCTTCCTCCAGCATGATTCGCTACGTCTCCACGATTTCGAATCAAGAGAATCTATGGCCGGTATGTTGTAGGCCGGATACGATGAATCTGGCGGGAGTCTTTCGAGAGAATAGAAGGAGCCTTGTATGCCCAGGAAGCCGTCACCACCTGAACTCATGAGGAATCTCGCCATTGGGTATTGGGTGTCGCGCCTCGTGCATGTTGCGGCGAAACTTCGATTGGCCGACCTGCTGAAAGGCGGTTCCAGGACCGTTGAAGACTTGGCCTCGGCTGCCGATGTGCAGCCGGTTCCTCTCCATCGTCTGCTTCGCGCACTTGCCAGCGTCGGTATCTTTGCGGAAACGAAAGGCCGGCGATTCAAACTCACGCCTCTCGCAGCCACGCTTCAAACCGGCGTTCCCAATTCCATGCATGCCTGGGCGTTGATGGTCAACGAACCGTGGATGTGGGATAGCTGGAAGGAGTTGCTTCCCGGAGTAAAGACCGGAGAAATGCCGTTCCTCAAGGCACACGGAATGCCGATTTTTCAGTATCTGGAGCACCATCCCGAGGACCTCGAAGTGTTCGGCGAATCGATGTCGAGCCTTTCACAGGCTGAAAACCCGGCGATCGCAGCGGCGTATACATTTCCCAAGGGTCGGACAGTGGTCGATGTCGGTGGCGGGCACGGCAGTCTCCTGGCGGCGATCTTGAAGGCGAATCCTTCTTTGAAGGGAGTCTTGTTCGATCAGAGCGCAGTCATTGCCCGCGCTGAGAATGACAAGCACATCACGGCAAAAGGTATCGCACAACGATGTCGGCTTGAATCAGGAAATTTCTTTGAAGGAGTGCCCAAAGGCGGAGACGCCTATCTCATGAAGTATATTCTTCATGACTGGAACGACGTCGAGTGCATCAAGATTCTCTCCCATTGCAGGGCTGCGATGAATGAGAAGGGAAAAGTGCTGGTCGTCGACAACGTCGTGTCAGCCGGGAACGACCCAAGCTGGGGGAAATTGCTCGACATACAAATGCTGATCATCGGGGGTCGTGAACGCACGAAACAAGAATTCACGACGTTGTTTGCGTCGGCTGGACTGAAACTCACCCGAATTGTACCGACGAAGTGTCCGCTGAGCATCGTGGAAGGTATCAGGGCATGAGGGCTGGTCAGTCTCTAGGCATGAAGGACCCAAGGCGACGATCTCGGTCTTGAGAAAGATTCAGGACCATCCTCATTCCAATGGGCTCTGTCCAATCGGACAGGACAACGTGACGTCGATCTGGTGTATGGTAGTGCCTCGTACCCGTGGACAGATGAGGCTACGAGGGGTGCAGTGAGCCTGAAGCGGTGGGAGGAAACATGATCGGATGGTGGGTAGCCAGTGGGATGGTGACGATGATGGTTGGGGCCTTTCTGTACAAGGGGTGGAGGCAGCGCCGTCGAGTCTCGTCAGGATCTCATACGGTGATGACCAAGACGACGGATGGCGAGCTGCTCCAATTTCTGGTCAGACCAACCCGCAGGACCGGAAAAGACCTGTGAACGGAGGAGAGCCCCTTCCAATTCGAGAGCTGTGAATTTACTGGCCGTCGAGTCGGACTGCGTTGCCAGGCCGATTCGGTAAAGAAGTGCCCGCCTACCCCTCCACGGTAAGCGCTTCGCCCCTTGTTTGACGAACATTTCAACCACGAGTGAGAGGAGGCGATGTGAAATTTTGACCCAGTGCCATCGACTTCCTTGACCTTGTGTTCTACAGGGGTTTAGGCTACACCATAGCGAAGAGGTACATGATGGGACTTATGGTTGCAAGTCTCTTCTTCCTCTCTCTCACCCTGTATGCCGGGTATCGGCGGGGTACACTCAACCCTGGCAAGTCTTATCTCTATTCCATCGGAAACCCATTTGTGACCGGCAATTTCTTCTCTTTGAAGAGCCTTGGGAACAAGCCAGATCATCACAGAAGCTTGGCCTGTGTTCAGTTGTGCACTATCGCCCTTTATACTGATGATCCAGTATGCTGTGTCCGGCAAGGTCGCTCCAGGACTACCACGGAAATACATCAGCGTGATCCCAAATTGGTGGACAATCCAAAAAAGGAGGGAACGGTATGTATGAGAGACCTTTCATATACTGTGCGCCTGCCTGCTTAGCAGTCGTGCTCCTAGCGACACCGGCCATGGCCCACGATGCCGATCTCAGTGGGCCATATAGCCACAAGAATGTATCAGCCACGATTACCAAGATCGAATCGGGGCTGATGTATCTTGACATAGAAGGATCCTCAGGAGGAAAGGTGTCTCCCCGATCGGTCAGCGTAAAGAAGGCGGATCGCATGGGACTCCATCAAGCCAAGGTAGGAGATAAGGTGATTGTGACGCTGGATGAATCGAATGTTCTCCTGGACATTCATGATCCGAGCCGTCCCATCCACGGTCATCGCATTTTGGTTGGGAATCTGGCCTATGCAGATCCGTTCTGGGAGGTGGTTGAGCTCTTTACGAGTGATGGGTTAGAGTCGTTTTCAGTCGACGCGTTGGCAGGCAGCAAACTTGGTGCGCTTGAAGAAGGTGCCCTTGTAAGGGCGGAGTTAGACGAGGCGAACACGTTGATTGATATCCATCCCTATCATCGGTAATGCGAGCATTCACGTGTTTGGTCCGTCATGCAGGGCAGGCAACCAGCACGCACGGGTTCCGGCAATTGTGTCAACATTGTGAGCGTAACTGTTGATAGAATAATAATATAGTGTCCCGTGCGTGTGTTGCTTCATCCTCATCTGATCGAGATGACATGGGGGCAGATCGATGCTCGAGTTCAATCCGATCGTGATGGGTCGTCAAGATCCGAGGCTCTGTTCTCGCAGCAAGGGGAAACAAGGGAGCGTCGTTAATGACCAAAGGTGTCTGGGTGGTGCTCGCGGTGGCCATACTCGTCGTGACAGGAAATGTTGCAATGCTCTGGTTCCTCCTGCAGTCAGGTTTTAGTGCAACGGAACAACCGATGGAGCTTGAGGTTTTGGTCGCGCGTCAGCTTAGACATCTGGCAATGCCCAACGCGCAGAAGCAGATGACGAACCCCGTTCCCGCCTCGGATGAGGTCCTCGCAGAAGCGCGGGTTCACTTTGCGGACCACTGTGCGACCTGCCACGGGAATGATGGGAGTGGTGCTACCCAGATCGGGCAGAACTTCTATCCGAGAACCCCCGATTTGACTCAACCAGAGACGCAGTCCTTCTCCGATGGGGAATTGTTCTACATGATCCAAAACGGCATTCGATTTACCGGAATGCCCGCATGGGGGAAGGATCGTCCCGAATCGGATCTTGAGAGTTGGAAACTCGTCCACTTCATTCGTCATCTCCCGCGTATTACGAGCGAAGAACTGGAGGAAATGAAGAGGTATAATCCTGTGAGTCAAGCGGAACGGGAAGAGCAGGAACAGATCGATCGTTTTCTGCAAGGAGAAGAGCTCGATCCGCCATCTCCCGCACACCATCATTAACATTAATCGAGGTGGAATGTTGACCAACATCGTGAAACCAATAGGAGCACTGGTTCTGCTGATGGCACTACTCGTGCCAGGGATAGCGGCCGCGCATGGGAAGGCGAAGCATGTCTTTGGTACGATCACGGCCCTCGACACGGCTGAGATTCAGGTGCTGACGAAAGAAGGGAAAACAGTCTCAATCGGTACCGTCGCCGAGACAAAATATAAGAATAGGGGAAAGGGAGGTGGAGAGAACGTGCCTAAGGTAGGCGATCGAGTTGCTGTCGATGTTACGGAGAAAGATGGTAAGTTCACAGCCACTGAAGTCCAATTCTCCTCCTCTGCGAAGCAACAGAAGCCGATGAAGCAATAATGTCCGCCGACAGGTGCGCTGACCGTCACCTCACGCGTGCCTATCGGTGATTCATGAATCAGTGTTCTCGGTTCCACCCGGGGACTGATTCCAAGGTCCAATGGTACGATAGCGTCTATTTTCCTCCCTCGCTCGGTTGTTGCGTCACCCGGGAGGATTTCTTGGATGATGCGGCGGCGGTTCCTTTCGCGCAAACAAGTATTGCTGATCATGGTCGGCCTCCTTCTGTCGCTTGACATTGCCCGCTCGCTATACGCCCGGACAGGCTATGCGGATCCCGTTGACACCTGGCAACCGGATCCCTCTCAATATGCTGACCTGGTATGGCCTCCCGGTTCCGACTTGCCTCCGGACACGCCACGTGGCGCACGGATCTTTGCGCAACGCTGCGCGGTCTGCCATGGTCCAGACGGGCGTGGGAACGGACCGGCAGCCCCGTCCCTAATTCCCCATCCTCGCGATTCCTCCACGACCGGAATCCGATCCCGACAGCATTGCCCGCGGCCAGAAGTTGTTTGTGATGCAGGGGTGCGTGACTTGTCACGGTCCGGACGGACGTGGAGGTTTGCGCCTCAAGGACGCCAATGGCTATGAAGTGGTGTCACGAGATCTGACGGCGCCCTGGACGTTTCGCGGTGGAGCTGCGCCTGAACAGATCTGGCTCAGAGTAACAATCGGCATGGCTCCAAGCCCGATGCCATCATTTGCTGAGAAGACCACGCCTGCAGAACGGTGGGATCTTGTCAACTATGTCCTCTCCCTCGAACGGACCCCGCCGTGGGAACTGGGTGGAAAACTCGATGGACCAGGCCAATCGGCTGATCCCATCAAGCGCGGCGCGTACTTAATCCATGCCGAGGTGTGTGGGCTCTGTCATACGCAGATCAATCGAACCGGCATCTATCGCGGCGACGACTTCTATTTGGCTGGAGGCATGCGCGTTGATGTGGGGGGCCATGGTCAGATCGTGAGCCGGAACCTCACGAGCGATCCAGCCACTGGACTCGGAGCATGGACCAGAGACCAGATCGTCGAGGCTCTCCGCAACGGACAAACTCCGGATCGCGTGTTGAACGTCCTCGATATGCCATGGAATTATTTTCATGCTTGGCCCGATGAGGACGCGTACGCAATCGCCGATTTTCTGAAAACGCTGCCTCCTGTCAAGAATCGAATTCCTCCCGCCCTTCACTACGGGGCGGTGGAAACTGTCGCTAGAAAGTTGGCACGACCATGGCCCGCCTTTCCTCCAGCCGTCTTGGTCTTTGTGGATGGCAACTTTGGGCAACCCACCGACGAGCCACCGCGTGAGCGGCCACAGCAGTTCTTGATAACGGCCCAACTAGTGGTGCTTGCGCTCGGGGCTGTTCTGCTTGTCTTCGCCCGGCCAAGTGACCGGGTAGGTCGGCGCCGCGCCTCCTGGTGGCGGCGGATCGGAGGACCAGTTGTCATCGTGGTCCTTCTCGGGTTTCTGGGGTGGCTGGTGTATCATCTTCCAGCGCTCGACTTTGTGCCTCCTGAACAGATTGCTACACAGTTCCTCGATCGCGTGCCGCTGTCGACTCCACCTGAACTCCCATCACCGGAGTAGAGCGCTTTGGTGGAACGTGGGCGTCTTCTCTACACCGTCTCTTCCTGCGCCTTGTGCCACCACCCGGAGGGTGACGGGGGACTCAAGATCAGCTGGAAGGCCTTCGGGACATTATGGACGCGGAACATCACGCCGGATCGCGAGACCGGGATCGGTGCCTGGAGCGACCGGGAGATCGCGCGCGCCATCCGCAGCGGAGTGACCCCGGATGGCCGCATGCTGCACTGGCAGGGCATGATTTGGGACCATGCCTCGAATTGGGACGAGGAAGACCTCCGCGCCATCATCGCCTATCTGCGAACCCTGCCGCCGATCTCAAAGCAAATTCCTCCAGCGCGGCCACCAACGGTGGACGACTGTGACAAGTACACCTTCTGGATCAGTGAGAGCGATCAACCGGGCTGTGCGTAGCGATTGACCTGAACGCGTGCCGCCCGCCTGATTGTATTGGCAACACCGTATCTATAGTTCTTGGCCAGGTACGACTCAAGATCCGATCCCATCCGGCACCGAGTTCTCGCAATCCAGCTTGGAGAAGGGTGTTTGACTGTGTGGGAGCGTAAGTGTGAGGCTAACCGAGCACGTAAGGTTAATGCCAATCCGGCAGCAATTGGGAGGTTGCGCGTTCATGCCGGAAACTGCGGTTGTCACAGAGCGGAACCTGGAACCGGAGCCGTCAAAGACTCCTTCCAGTCCAGAGCTCGTCAAGGCCCACATCGGACTTCGCGGTCTGCTGGCCTTTTACATTATGCTGTTTCACGCCATGGCGTATTCCGCTGGCTGGAACCTGCACGGCTCAGCGTTGATGCCCCTATTCTTCCTCCTGGCTGGCTATTCACTCGCCATCGTGTATGGGAAGCAGTCCAGGTTCGACATCAAACACTACTACCGCCACCGCTTCGCACGGATTGCTCCAGTTTACTACACCGCGATGTTGATTGCGCTTCCACTCGCCGTGTTCGGCCATGGCTGGGTGTTGCCGTCCGACATTGGGTGGGTGTTCGTGACCAACACATTCGCCGTACAGATGTGGGCAAGTACTCCCCCGCTCTCGTTCGTAGGCCCTGCCTGGACGATCTCCACACTCGCCTTCTTCTATCTCGTCTTCCCTTGGCTCCTGCGATGGCACCAGAGCCAGACCGACCGGTCTTTAAATCGATGGATCACAATACTGGCGGTGGGGCAGGCCGTGCTGTTCTTCGGTTTGGGGTTGGCTATCGAACCCGTAGATCGCTGGTGGGCCTTCTGGGCCTCCCATGCCTGGCCCATATCGCGGCTTCCTGTGTTTGATATGGGGCTCATCGCGGGACTTCTCATGCTCCGCCACGGACGCCCTGATCGCGATACCGCTGTCAGCGTTATGGGTGTCCAGACCGATCAAAAGGACCATTGGGCGCAACGCATAGATTGGCACGCCGGTACGTTCGTGGTCTTCGTGATCGGGCTGTCCGCCCTACAAGTAGTAGGGGACATCGACCTTCTCGGTTCCTGGTGGGTGCAAGGTGTATTCCCGTACGTGCTCCTCGTGATCATTGTCGGGCTGTCAGTGACCAGCCGAGGAGCAAATCCATACACCCAACGCCTGCTTAGGTGGCCAGCCTTTCTCTTCCTCGGCAGAATTTCCTTGCCTTTGTATCTGGTCCACGAACCCATCATTCAGTATGTCGTCTGGGCCGCCAAACCTGATCAGGCCTGGAGCTCCAACATGCCCATGCCCCTATGGGGAATCGCCATCGTGTTGCCCGTAAGCCTCGTTCTCGCAACGCTGCTCGAACGAACCGTTGAAGCCCCAGCGCGTAATTTCATAAGAGCGCGCTGAGGCTTCTGATTGCAGAAGAAGGGTAGGATCTTAAACCGTGCAAGAAACGGACAGAAGGCTTGACCTAGCCAATCAAGGAGTCATATAGACCTTAAGGACTTCCGGTCCGTGTTTCTCCACGCATCTGTGATATCCAGCGGCTGCAATCTCACTTATCGCATGGGTGAAATCATTCCGCTCTCTGCTGGCGGGACGGTGAACTCATCGTTCGTGAGGGGCTGCTATCCAACACGCTAGAAAAGAGTCCCGGCCCCGTTGAGTGGATTTCTGAGTTCGAAAACAACCGACCACCGCTATCATACCCACTTGAGTAACGACCCGGTAGCCTCCACGCAGTGATCCTGCTATCTTCCACCTGCTGGTTGTATTCCACCGGAATGAGTCTCTCATGAAATACGTTGAGGTGGTGGCAGATACAGGGAGTGTTCGGACTCTGTCGGGCATTGCGACCAAGTATGACGCCCAGGACTTTCGGCTCGGCATGGTGGGAGATGACGGCATGCAGTCGATGCGGTTGCTGGTGGCTGACGATAAGGTCCAGTTCGTGCTGGATGCCCTGCAAACGATCCTCGGGGCGCAGCCGTTCGCGCGCATCGTGGTCCTGCCGGTCGAGATGTCCCTTCCCAAAGGGACGGAGGATGAGCGAAAAAAAGAGGCGTCCGCCACCGCAGCGCGTGAAGTGCTGTATGACAGTGTCGGGAAAAACGCTCGACTCGACATGAATTTTCTTGTCCTGGTTGTGCTCTCGACGGCGGTGGCCGCGATCGGACTGATCGAAAACAACGTGGCCGTGGTGATTGGGGCGATGGTGATCGCCCCGCTTCTCGGCCCTAATCTCGCCTTCGGCCTCAGCACGGCATTGGGCGATATCGACCTGATGCGAAAGTCGGTCCTAACGACGTTTGCCGGCATCACGTTGGCCGTTGTTTTATCGATTGCTATCGGAGCGCTTTGGCCCTTTGATGTGTCAGGCCCTGAATTGGCCGCGCGCACCAGGGCCGGGCTCGATTCCGTGGTGTTGGCGCTGGCCTCCGGCGCTGCCGCGGCGCTGTCCTTAACGACCGGACTGTCCAGTGTCCTCGTCGGGGTGATGGTCGCGGTGGCGTTGCTGCCCCCGGCGGTGACGCTCGGGCTCATGCTGGGTCATGGTGAAGTGAACCTGGCGATCAATGCGGGGTTGCTCCTGAACATCAATGTGGTGTGTATCAACTTATCGAGCAAGATCGTCTTCTTCATCAAAGGCATCCGCCCACGCACCTGGTATGAGAAGGAGAAAGCTCAACGGGCCATGACCATCTATTTGGTGGTCTGGTTCGTGACACTGATCGTACTCGTGCTTCTTACTTATGGATTGCAGGAGCTGTAGGCGCTAGCCGCCAGACGTTGCCGATCCCATCGGTGAGATGCCTGTACGTTCGGCGCGCGCATTCGCGATATCCGACAGCAGCGGTCACAATCTCACTCGTAGCATACAGGGAATAATTCCACTTCTTGCCGGAAACTCAACCTCTGTTCGAATAACCAGTTTTCTAGGTAGTTTCTATTACTCGTGCTAGGCTCTGGCGATGAGTTGCCAGGTTTAGAGCAACGGGGTTTGAATCGAAGACCGATGTTCCGTTACGCACGGATTGCCCACTACAGACTCTCCAGTTAGGCTGACCATAATGCTGGATGTTGGAGTTCTGATTCGGTGCCCACTATTGATCATCCCAGCCGTGTTACTGACGGCGTGCACTGACCCAAAAGATGAGCATCTTTGGCAAGCGTCAATGCGTGGTCAGGCCGACAACGTAAGGAGCTTTATATTTGAAGGGGCTGATCCAAACTATGTCCGCGGTGGATGGAGCATTCTTATGCGTGTAGCGGAAAAAGGGCGTCCAGATATTGCCGAGATTCTTATTGAGAAAGGAGCAAAGGTAAATTTTAAGGGCAAAGATGGAGCGTCGGCGCTGACAATAGCTGCTGAGCACGGAAACACGGGAGTCACACAAGTCCTTCTCGCGAGAGGAGGGGATGTTAATATTCATAATGACCATGGGAACACGCCACTGATGTATGGTGCCGAATACGGCCATTCTGATATTGTACGACTCCTTCTGTCGGCTGGCGCTGACTCAACCCTAAAGGATATGGACGGGGAGACGGCACTCATGATCGCCCAGCGGCGAGGGTATGTGGCCATCGTCCAACTCTTGCGTGATATCAGCGTGCAGAATCCTACCTCAGTTCTTCAGACTGATGACCAGAACACCAACTGAGATGTAAGCATTCAGACCAACCGTGGAGGGAGAGTTTAATTGATGTCTGTTGCGAAGGGAGGCGCTGTATTGTTGACGGCGCTGATCGGGGTTTTGTCGCATTATGGATGTGAAAGAGAAGCCGGTGAACCTGCCAGTACATTTTTCTGGCCTCTTCAAGAAGGGAAGAGCTTCGTTTACGAGGCTTCGGCTGGAGTGCATCGAACGATTCAGATCGTCAAGGTCACACATCAAAACGACCAAAGGATTCTTGTCGAGACGGAAGAACGAATGGAAGGATCCGATTCAACGGGTTCTTTTAGACAGCCTCGAAGAGCTCTCTGGGAGCTTGATCTCGCGAACGACATTATCCGTTTCCGCTCAATGCCTGCTGCGCGTTCTGCGGCAGGCATTACATTAAGGGGTCCGGTGAGGAAAGGAACAACCTGGGTGTCTGAATTTGTCATGTCAGGCCCTGTGGATGAAGGAACACCAACCGAGGACAAATCGCAGCGGAAAGTCTACATTAAAGCAAAAGGGGTCTGTCGGATTACGGGAATGGTGCAACGGAGTGTTCTAGGCCAACAAGTTCAGTGTGCCCAATATTCCTGCCCGCTCGAAAGCAAGGAGCTATCGGTGACAGAAGACGGCTCCAATTGCAGGGGAGTCGGACGAATGGAATCTAGCGTCACCATCGTCTACAAAAATGGGCGACAAGAACCATTCACTCATAGTGAACGCCTTATCGATATCCAATGAGCAGTTCATAGGCATGGACAATCGATACCCTGCAAGAATTCAACGATTCAGGAGAGTACAGGGTGAGACCAGGCACGTAGGGATCTGAGCAACTCTTTGAATAGCTTGAGACTCAAATGGGCATTGATAGGTTTCGGGATAGCAGCCCTTCTTTTTGTATTGGCCGGTTATTTGGGATATCAGTTTTTCCTCTCCTCTCTGCTTCCCGCTTTAGAAATGCCGCTCGAACTCAAGGCCCCAAGAGTTGTTGCCGGGGCGTCGGTGTTGTCGAAGAGCCTCTTTGTTCAGGATCATCGCCTTGGTCCAGTTACGGATGTCTTCATAGGCGCTGAAGGAATGCACCCAAGGATCATTGTGGCAGGTTCAAGGGGCGCCGCGTTTTTGGGCGACAGAGGTCGGTCAGTCTCGACTGTGGTGTTCAGCGGCAGAGCGGGGCGTGTTCAGATTAAAGATGTGGATGGCGATGGAGTGGTTGAATTTGTCAATCGAGGTGAGTGGGCTATCGATCCATCCTTAATTGATCACAATGGCAACACGGTATGGACCTATGGGTCTGGTGTCGATGACATGGCTTCCGGCGATATGGACGGAGATGGAACAGCAGAGTACGCGGTTGGGTTCAATGGGGGTGCCGGGGTCCATTTCCTCAACAAAGATGGGAAATTGGTATCGAAGCTATCAGACGGAAATGTATGGCACGTTGAAATAGTAGACACGAACAGAGATGGACTTGCGGAGGTTGTCCATAGTAATGCGGCTGGGCATATGATCATTAGAGACCGAGAGGGAAAGATTATTCGTCAAATTAAGCCGAATCCGTACCTCGCCGAGTTCTCTCTCGTTGGATGGCCACGGCAAACCGACCCTGAGTATGTACTGCTATCATCAGCTGGCACCATATGGATTCTAGACTTTGACGGAAAGGTTGTGGCAGAGTTCCCAGCACCGCTATCCCCTGAGTACGGCGGATTTGCCAGGGGGGTTCCGGTAATGCTCCAAGTCGGCCAACCTGACTGCCTTGCGATTCTGGTTACGCTAAGTCATTGGCAGAGATCGATCCTGTACCTCTATGACCCATCTGGAGCCCTTGTCTACCAAGAAATTCTAGAGGGGAATGGCTCGGCGGTTGCTGTTCTTCCCACAGAGGAAGGAGACAGAGAAACTCTCCTTATTGGTGGGGAAGGCAAAGTTTGGCAGTATCGACAATGAAGAACGGTGTACGTCTCCCGTACTCTCGCAAAGTCCCAATTCATGGCCTCCCACTCTCTTCATCACGACGCATAATGGGGGCTTGGCGACTGCTTGGTGTGGACGGCTCCACTCGGAATGGTAAGACGCTGCTGGTGAGGATGGAGGAGTCTATACCTGGTCGGCTAGCTATGTGAATCAAGAGAATCCTGCTCAGGAATTCCGCTGCCGCGTCAGTTTGATAGAACAGTAGAGTGCATACCCCTGAGCCACCATATCGACTGACCGCGCGATGATGGCGTTCAGACGCCAATTCTCTTGTGGTGGGTTTGTGGAAGGCTGCATGGATTCACTCTAATCCTACGGCTCAATCTTGGGGCCTTCTTGAACTCTTTAGCAGAGGCAGAAACTTGTCAGGCCCACATTTCCTCCGCTCCTCTATTTCCGCAGCCACCGTATCCACTCGAAGCGTGAATACGGAGCGTCCTGGAAGATACGAAGAAACCGATCCGGGATCCGTTCGATCACCTCCCGACACTCACCTTCCTCATCCGTGCCGACCGCTGTCCGGCGTGCCGGAGTGCGGTTTCGATTTCCGGCGATGACTGGCGGCCACGTTTGTGGTTCGACGTCCAGGAACCGGAGAAGCTCTCCAATCCGCCCCTGGTCATTCAAATCCATGGGTGCGTGCAGCGTGAAGCACTTGACCTGCTTGCCAAAGCGTTCGAGAAATTGACTTGCTCGGTTCTCGATCTCGATCCACTGAATGAAATACCACTGAAAGCGCGTGAGACTCAGCGTATTGAAGAAGCCGAAGATCGGCTCGAGGCCGGTGAGGGACCAGCGGAAGTACTTTCGGCCATCGCGGCCGTAATAGTACCGATACGGCAGGTGCCAGCGCTTGATGAAGAGTTCTCGATTTGCCTCACTCCGGGCCACCTGAAGCGGATGGCGCACGAGGTGTACGATGGACATATCGGGAAAGACCAGGGGCGCGAGGTCCCAGTACGACTTGAGGAAGGCATGGCTCGTCTCGATGTAGACTCGCGGCGCGTACCGTCCGATCCGCTTGGCCTTCCTGTCGAGGAGTGCTTGGATGGGCGCTGTATTGCCCATCGAGTGGTCGTAGATGGGTAGGCCAAACATCGTCGGGTTTCCCCAATCGACGTAAGGCTCATGGACGACGACGCATCCCCGGGCGTTGTTTTGCAGGAGGCCACAAAGAAAGTTCGTTCCAGAACGCCCGCTGGTAAGTGTGAACACAGTTCTCATTATCGAGGTCTCGGTGGCGGGGCCTTGACCGTATTGCACCCGGTCCTCAGCTGTACCTTCGTCATTCGACACATGGGACACATTGAATGCTCACTGTTTATCAAGCTACGTCGAACGGAGTGCGGAGGAGCGGAATCTACATTCGCTTCGAGGCAGGAAGCCGATGAATCGACAAAGGAAGTTTGGATAGTATTCATATTTCACAGTGTCGTCGTCATGGAACCAATTCCCCTTTAGGACCCTGCTAAGTATCCTGTTTACTCAGCTTCTCTAAGAGCTTCTCAATACAGCGTGCGGGCGGTTCCTTATCAGTTTCTAATACGACGTCCGGGGTCACTGGCGCTTCGTACGGATCTGAGATGCCGGTGAAGTTCAGGATTTCCCCTTTCAACGCCTTCCGGTACAAGCCTTTCGCATCCCTCCTGCTGACAACCTCCAAGGGACATTGCAATACACTTCGATAAAGTGTCCGATCTTCTCTCGTACCATCCTGCGACCCTCACGGTATGAGTCACGTTGGGAGTACTTTCAGGAATTCCGTTGCTACATCAGTTTGATTGAACAGTAGAGCGCATATCCTTGCGCCACCATTCCGGTCACCAGCAGCCCTAGTGCGGTCTGAAGCCAATGTGACTCAGGATGATCGAGGCCGTACATGCCGAGCACGAACCCGAGCGCGATAGCTACAATGCCGACCGATCGCGCGATGATGGCGTTCAGACGCCAATTCTTCGGTGGTTGGGATTTGGAAGGCGACATGGACTCACCTTACATAACGACTCGACGACTCGAGAGAAAGAGCCATTCACTCTTAATTAACAATAAGTTACCGATGATAGCAATTCCTCGTTGGATCATCGTCTGGGGAATTGGCTGCGCACTTGGGCCCCATGGGCCGCGGGGCTTTCACATAGCCTTCAATGGTGTAGTTCTTTTTTAAGATCACTCCATGCAGCTCATGACAGGAGCCGGAACATGCGGGACCAGGTGGCAGTGGATTTGTGAGTGTCACGGAGGCTCCCCCGATTGGGATAAAGCGCGGATACGTGATCGTGGTCGATCCGAACGTGAGTTGTCCTTGGTGAGAGGATTGCTCAACTCTGGTCGTAAAGGTCGGACGGGGTTGTTCCGGTCTCAGCACCGTCGCCCAGGTGGGATCGTCAGGGGCATAGAGGAACGCGTTGTTTCCACGATGGCATTCGGTGCAGGCTACCGTATCTGGAGCGAATCCCTGAACCGGATCGTGAAGAGAGGCGATGGAGACTTCGGCAGTCTCAGGGTTCCAGCTTGTACTCGGTGCACTCGGGTCGTTACTCCAAAAACAGGCGTGTCCCGTCGTGGCGCTTTGACAGATCACTTGAAAGGTCCCGCTACTCCTTCCCAAGGCAATGCAAGCTCCCCGCACATCTGGTGACGCATAGGACCAGACAGTCGCGAACGAGGTGTCAGTAACCGGAGTCTGATCGAGCGAGTTCGGCGTCAGTAATATGGTGTGAAGGTTGCCATGGCCTTTCCACTCGGAGGAGGATGATGACCAATCCGGTGGAACCGGGACGCCTTTCTCTCTGCACGATTCTCTGTAATGACCCTTGCTCACAACCGCCACGCTCGCTGGGTCGATGGTGGAAGGAGGTTGAGCAGTTGCTCCTTCGTTCGAGGACTCGATGAGGGAACAGCCTGCAAGGAATAAACTTGCCAAGGAGAGCACCGATGCTCTGAACAATCTCATCATTACCGTGTGCTCCATCCGCTCATCTCTGCCCTCGCTGTGATGGCTCAAAAATTGGACGCCTGAATTATACGGTGCTGGGAAGGATGTCAAGATTCATATTGAAGGAAAGATCGCCTTCAAGTCACCGCAGCTCACGCGGCTGAGTTGAAACAATTTGTATCCCTTACAGCGAAAGATGATTGACAATTTTCATCACCTAGGATACTGCTCCGTTCGTAGATCGTGAAAGTAGAACATTCTCAAACTGGTTCGATCACACGCTCCACCACACACAGTTCGGTATCCACAATTCGGTGTCTCGTCAGATGAGGAGATGACTTACTGGCCCGTGAAGAAGGAGAGGCGTTGATGAAGACATTGGTGTTAGCGAATCAGAAGGGCGGCGTGGGGAAAACGGCGATTGCCTGCCAGCTGGGGTACTTTCTCGTCGAGCAGCTCAAGAAGCGCGTCTTGATTATCGACTTGGACCATCAGGGGAACACGTCGAAAAACATCAGCACCTCCAAGCTGGCCACGATCTCAGACATCACCGCCAATCAACTGTTGACCGAGCCGGTTACCACCATTGAGGGTGGTACCTTTGTGGTGATTCCGTCCCACGCCGATCTGCTTAAACTTGAGCGGCGAGAAGAAGATCACAACCAGTTCGCCACCAACCTGAAAATCTTTCTCAACGAAATGGATGATCGGTTTGATGTGGCGATTATCGACACGAATCCAAACCCGGATATCCGGGTGCTCGCGTCGCTCGTGGTGGGCGACTTCGTGCTGTCGCCGATTCAACTGAATCAAGAAGCCGTCGACGGCATCGCCGCACTCCGGGCGCAGGTCCTGAAGATACAAAGTACGCTGAATAAAGATCTCCGATTCATCGGCCTGCTCCCAAATCTGGTGGAGCCCACGCCCTTTCAACGCGCGAACTTTGAACAACTCTGCACGGCGTTTGCGTCGTTGTTTATTCGATTGGAGGATGGGCGGATGGCCGCCATTCCGTCACGCACGGCCGTGGCGGAAGCGCAGGCGATGGGGGCGCCGATTTGGACCCTGCAAAAAACCAGTTCACGCGAAGCGTGGCTGCATCTCAAACCAATCTTTCAAAAAGTGGCTCATACGATGGGGGTGATGGAATGAAAAAACCAATCACAGCGACACTGGATCTCACCGCGCTTGATCGGACCGCACCAGCTCCGGATCCGGTCGCCAAAGAGCGGACCGTCACGGCGGAAGTGTTGGGCCGTCCGCTTCAAATTCCAGTCAAAGACATCGAGGAGGATCCTACCCAACCTCGCCAAGAATTCGATGCGGCGAGCATGGACGAATTGGAGCAGAGCGTCAGGCTCCACGGAGTGAAAACGCCGATCTCGATTCGTCCCCATCCGACTGAGCAGAAGCGCTGGATTCTCAATTTTGGAGCACGACGGCTCAGAGCCTCGAAGGCCGTCGGGAAGACGACGATTCCTGCCTTCATCGATCGCTCGCATACGGACTATCAGCAAGTCATCGAGAACTTGCAGCGGGAAGATCTGAAGCCGCGCGAGCTGGCCATGTTCATCAAGAAGAAGATGGATGAAGGGGAGAAGCAGGCCAAGATCGCAGAAATTCTTGGCGTGAATCGATCCATGGTCACAAATCATTTGGCGCTGATCGATATGCCTGCCTGCATGGAGGAGATCTATGCGACGGGGAAATGTGTCTCAGCCAAGACCCTCTACGACTTGCGAAATCTGCATAAGGAATTTCCAAGAGAAGTCGAGCAGTGGAGCGATACGGCGCAAGATATTACAAGAGCCACCGTATCGGCGTTAGCGTCCGAACTCAGAGGATTGCAAAAAGAGAAAGTCATCGACGCAAAAGTTGAGAGCAGAGACGAGGAGAGGAAACCGAAGCAATCCACATCGATGCCATCACTGATCGTCATTTTTCACCAACGATCCGGCACCGTCGATCTTCGTCGCGCCCCGGAACAGCCAAATCATCTGATCATCAATTTTTCGGATGGCAAGCAAGAAGAAGTGTCGGCGCGAGAATGCCAGATAGAACAAATTATCTTTCAATAGATCCCTATCATTCTCCCCCTCTCCGATCTTAGACGGGGAGGGGGCATTCTGATTCACTAACCACGCAGTAGACGCATCCTTAGCTCAAACCTTCCTGAATCTTCACGTTCGATATTCTGCCATTGCATCCTGTCTAGGTCGTGGCGCAGTTCAGTCTGATGGTAGGTTGTTGGACATGTCCAACAACCTGTCTTGATTTCAAGTATCGATCCGCGGCGTACTCCGATCTTATCAATCGAGGAGGCGAAATCTTGTTGGACATGTCCAACAAATCGCCAGGTCATCTATGGCCACCGAAGGACTCGCGGGCTTGGTCGTAACCGGCAGGACAGAATAAAAGAAGTCAAAGTGGGGGAGCTAATTTGTTTCAGGACAGATGTGAGAATGTGATTATCACAAGTAAATCGGTGGAGGAAGCGTAACGATTGTTATTCGACCAGTCGGCGAAAGCGCATGGTCGGCGGTGTGAGCACATTCCGGACGAGAATGCCAGGATTGCTCGTGGCCAGCGAGGCGCCGGTCAGATTCGTGCCGGTGAGCGAGACGTTGACCGTTTCACCTGCGTTACCGGTGTTCGGCGTGAAGGCCGTGATGGTCGGCGCGCCGACGCCGCCCGTGTTCCGTGTGATAGAGAGCAGATTCCCGACAGCATCGTAGGTATACGTTGCGACATTCCCCTGCCCATCGATCACTTGCGACAGCCGACCCAGGTCGTCATAGATGTATTGGGCTTGATCGGCGATAGTTGGTGTCGGGACGGACACACAGAACAGCAACACGCAGGTCACAACCGAAAAGAGTTTCCCGAACGTCATGTGCTTCATGAGAGCTCTTTCTTCACCATTTCAACGCCACATCCCGCTCACACTATTGTTAGGGAAGGTCTGATTTATTCTTCTCGTGGGATGTGCTACGGGGAGCGCAGCACTGAACGGGAGGTGTCCCCCATGCAGCAGACCTTTGCGGAAGCGAGCTTCGAGCAATATCGCAAGTCCACCCGCCGTGAGCGGTTCCTTGATGAGATGAATCACGTGGTGCCCTGGACGGAATTGGTGGCCGTGATCGAACCGATCTACCCCAAGGCCGATGGCCCCGGGCGTCCGCCGGTCGGCATCGAACGCATGCTGCGCCTCCATTGTTTGCAACAGTGGTTCAACCTCTCAGATCCGGCGGTCGAGGAAGCCTTGTACGACTCCCGTGCCATGCGGCAGTTTGGCGGGATTGATCTGGGCCGCGAGCCCGTGCCCGATGAGACGACGATCTGCCAGTTCCGGCATCTGCTGGAGGCGCACGAGTTGGGGAAACAGCTCGTTGCCCGGATTGGGGAGTATCTAGCCACGCAGGGTCTGCAGGTGAACCATGGGACCATTGTGGATGCCACCATCATTAGTGCGCCTAGCTCGACGAAGAATCGCACCAAGGAGCGAGATCCCGAGATGCATCAGACCAAGAAAGGCAACCAGTGGTATTTTGGCATGAAGGCGCATATCGGCGTCGACAGCCAGACGAAACGGATTCATTCCGTGGTGGCGACAGCGGCAAATGTGCATGACAGCCAGGTGTTACCGGAGTTGCTGCATGGCCAGGAGACGCGGGTGGGGGGCGACTCGGCCTACAGTGGACAGCGCGACGTGCTCCGGGAGCCCGCGCCTCAGGCTAAGAGCTTCATCCAGGCCAAAGCTCATCGGCATCGACCGCTGCGTGAGACGGAGCGGGGCCGGAACCGCACGAAATCAAAAGTGCGGGCGAAAGTGGCGCATGCATTCTTGGTGATCAAACGGATCTTCGGGTGGGCCAAAGTCCGGTACCGGGGGGTGGCGAAGAATACCCACTGGCTCCAGATCAGCTGCGGGTTGGCAAACTTGTATGTGGCACGACGGCGACTGTTGGCGAGAACCTAGCGGAGGGGGTGCGAACAAGGTTCCGGGCAACCCGACGCCCCCCGTGAAAACTCAGCAAATTTCCAGCTGAACACTCATGTTGATCCATTCAGGAATAGCTATCTGAGTAGAACCGTGAATTAATCAGACCTTCCTTAGACAAGTAGGTTGGCCCCTTTTTCTCTTCTCGTTCGTAGTGCTGGCCCAAGCCGCCAAGTTATTTGGCCCGATCCTGCGCGCAACGGAACCCGAACTTCGTGTTTCGTTCCGTCGGTGTACCTCCGGTCCGAACCGCCGGTCGACTCGTGTACGCCGCACCGTTCCAGCCTCCCCCACGGGTCATCCGGTATTCCCCACTCGACGGGCCGATCGGGTTCCGTTCCGGACTCTTGCGGTAATACAGGCCGTCATACCAGTCCGCCGACCACTCGGCCACATTGCCCGTCATATCGAACAACTCAAAGGGATTGGCCTCATACGACCCCACCGGCGCGGTGGTGACATATCCATCGTCGTACCCGGTGATGACGGCCGGCAGAAGGGCCCTGACGCTCTCGTCCGCGACGTTCGCGACCTGACGGATGCCAGGCGAGAAATTCCCCCACCAATAGACCGTCTGTGTCCCGGCTCGGGTGGCATATTCAAATTCGGCCTCCGTCGGCAACCGCTTGCCCGCCCAGCGGCAATAGGCCTCCGCGTCATACCACGAGACGTTGACGACGGGATGGTCGGCTCGGTTGCTCGCAAACACATCGGGTCCCGCTTTCGGCTGCCGCCAGGTGGCTCCTTTCGTCTGTTGCCACCCCTGCTGGCTATTGAGCCAGACGAAGGCCGTACCCTCCTTCTCGGCCGTGGTCTGATAGCCAGTGGCCTGCACAAACCGCTCGAACTGGCGGTTCGTGACTTCGTAAGGATCCAGAAAGAAGGGATCGAGCGTCACCTGATGACGGGGCTGCGCTGTGAGGACCCACCCTGTGCAAGACGCCGCATGTTTCGTAAGTTCCGTCTTGCAGTCCTCAATGACCCGGTCCCGCTCGTCGTCGCTGATGCCCATCCAGAAGGTGCCGCCCGGTACGAGCACCATGGGTGTCTCGGCTTGGCCCGTGCGTTTCTGAGCGCGCAGTGGAGGCTGCGTCGAGAGCGGAACGTGCGCCTCGTTGTTCGGCGTCGCCGGCGCCGTGGCCCCTGCACTAGGACCCGCTTCGTGCCCGCTCGGACTTGTCTGCGCCGGCACAGTACTCTGCTCCTCCTGTTCTGCCACGAGGTTACGATTCTTTAACTCCAGAATAGCCATGAAGAGCTTCAGGTCCACCAAGACACAGATCGCTATACCCACGGCATAGAAGATGATCAGGCGACGGCGGATTCGCGCAACTGCAGCGGGATCATCCGCACTGAGTTTGTCCGTACCCCCGGCCTCCTTCGTGGTCAACAGCCGCTTGGCCTCTCGTTCCGAGTGGTACAGCATGTACGCGCTAAATATCGCAGCCACGAGCATGATCACCATCCACGCGACCATCTGCCTCATGAGATCTTCGGGATCCTCTAACGCCATGTTCGTACCTCAATTGCCTGACATGGGGAGCAGTTGGAACAGGGGTATTGAGAGACCTGTTCACCAGATTGTATGCGCTACTCGTTCCGACCGAGATCACAGTCCCTGCTAGCATCCCGGGCGCACCATCATATCCTCCAGCCACCGCACCGCTAACGAAATCTGTGAGTAGGCCTTGCACCATGCTGTTCGGATCTCCGCCAGACTGAGCACCGCCCATAGTTGCTCCCGCTGGTGCTCCACTAAGTTGAATCAGGAGAGAGTTAATTGGGGGGCATTCCCTAACTTTGCATATTGTAGAATTCTAGCTTCTCCAAATGGCGCGTCAATGATGGCTCAACTTTCCGGGTGGCCTCCATCATGTCATCGCGCGAGGCAATGTACGGCATCCGATCGTGCTCAAACGCCAACATTCGACCTCGCAAGACAGCGGATCGTTCGTTGTTGAATGGTCGTTATTGGGAAGGGATCATCCTCAAGAAATCCGCCACGCGCACAATCGCAATGCCTTCGAATGTTCTGAGCTTCAATAGATGCTGATCGCCGGTGACGATCGCATCAGCCTGTGCCGTGACGGCACATTCGAGAATGCGGTTATCTGGTCGATCCTCAAGTGCGGTGATGGTACGCACTGGGCGAGAGATGATGGACGCACGGCTGATCAGTTTGAGCGCAGTCGCGATATCCTGCTCCGATTGGTGGAATTTAGTTCGGAGGACCCGAGCGGTTTCCGTTAGGATTGGTACTGAGCTGTACAGTTCAACTGTACGGCGTTGGGCCAACAGGAAGGCGCTCTCACTTCGGCTGCCCGGCACAATAAACGCCGACACGAAGACATTCGTGTCGAAGACCACTTTCATCAGCGGTCCTCATGGACGATGCGTTCCACATCCTCCTCTGTCAGCACCTCTATCTGGCTGGTCCGGCGGGCCATCTTGCGCTGGAGCGCAAGGAATTCCTGTTCTTCACGCTCTGCCTTGTAGGCGTTCACCATCCGACGAAAGAGATCGCTCTTTGTCGCGCCTTCTTGCTGCGCAATCCGCTCATACTCTTTGGCCAGCGCAGGACTGACCGAAAACCCCAGTACTGCCGTCTTTCGTGCCATAGCTACCTCCAAGTTGAACTGGGTTAAACTCTACCATGCACCCTCAATCATCGCAACACTCTTCCCACCTGTCTCTGGCACAGCCGGAAGAGCCGAGCGCACTGGTCGCTAAGCCTGGCCTCAGTGGAGGAAACAAGATGAAGGCGTTGGTTGATCCGGTCTACACGTTGTCACGGGTAAAAGAAAATGAGTCAGAAACCATGAATTTGTCCTAGTTCTTCTTTGGTCATCCCCTGGCATGTTGCATGGACTGGAGGGACCAGCGCCGTTTTCCGGGAGCCATCCATCATGTCACCGCACATTTGAGAATTCGATTATCCGGTAACTCATCGGGTAGGGTGACAGTACGCACTGAGCGTCGATCCCGCCAAACATCTGCTCGCACACCCGCATGTTATGTCATCTGCGGAATCCTGAACGCCCCTTGACTAGGTGTCTAGTATAGGCGCATAGTGTAGGCGCCTAATGATTCTTCGTAGTGGGGGTGATGGGATGGCTAAGCTCAATGTATCCATCGATGATCAACTGAGAGACGAACTGTTTCGGCTGGTGCCGCCTCGCCGACGAAGCCAGGTGGTCAACGACGCATTACGGCATGAGTTGCTTCGTCGAAAGCGCCGACAGGCCGCGGATGCGGTGCAGGGGCTCCGGAAGCGAAGCGCCACGTTGAGCGGAAACGAGATTGTCGAGGCGGTGCGGCGGGATCGGGAACGGACTGATCGATGATCGTGATCCCGGATGCCTCGGTCATCCTGAAGTGGGTGCTCGAAAAAGACGATGAACCAGGCTATGCCCAGGCGCTGAAGCTGCAGGAAGCTATCCTAGCGGACGACGTGGAGATCCGCTTGCCGACACTCTGGCGCTATGAAGTCGGCAACGTTCTCGGGTTGAAAACGCCCAAGATGGCATCGGAACTGATGGGTGCCTTACTCGCCTATGAGTTTGATGAGGTTCCGCTCCAAGCGGACTATGCACTCGATGTGTTAGCCCATATGCAGGAGGTGCCAGGGGTCACGTTCTATGACTCGGCGTATCATGTCTTAGCCCTGCGAACAAAGGGATGGTATGTGACGGCAGATGTAATGTATCTGAAGCGTGCCAAGCGGAAAGGGCGCGTGGAACTCTTGAATGAATGGCAGGGGCCGTGAGGAGGTGGAACGAGCCCGACATCACAAGGACGACTCCGGCAGCACAGTCCTCCGAACTTTCCTCATGACGACATACAGCGTCGTCAAACCAAGAATACTTCCGAGGACCAGCGGCACGGCCCAGAGTTGCCACCAGGGTGCGTCGGGCGACACGGCATAGGGCCGTGGCCAGGCGATATTGATGAATTCGAACACCGACCAGTGGAACGCGATCACGTTAATCGGCAATCCCCAGCGTCCGAGCTTCAACTGCCCACGCGTAGGATCCCAGCGCCCTGCGAGACGAGTGCAGAGTCCGACCCCCGTCGTCATCGTGAACATCGCATACAGTCCACCGGTTCCAAACGCGATGATTGTGGCGACTGCCTGATCGTTCAACCCCAACAACAGCCCTGCTCCTGCCGAGAACACGGTAAAGAAAATCGCCGGACGCGGGGTGCCGTCGAGGGCCACATGCTTAAGAGATGCAGGCATATTTCCTTCGCGAGCCATTGAATAGATGATGCGCGACACGTAGTTCACGACCGTGGCGCCGCAGGCCAGGAACGAGACCATCACGATCGCCAGGAACGGCTTCTCCGCCCAGGCCCCGAAGCTGTTGACGATGACTGGTGTGACGGGATCGGAGGTGGAGGTTGTCGTGGCCAAGGTCGTGCGGTCGAAGCTCAGGGTAAGGGCAGTGGAGTTGAACATGACCACGCTTCCGACCAGACAGAGAGAAAAGAAGATAGCCCGCGGTACCGCCCGCTTTGGCTCGAGGGTTTCTTCCGCGATGGTGGAACAGGCATCGAAGCCGATGAAGGCCCAACCCGCAATAGCGAGTGCGGCGAGGAAAGCGGATATCTGCCCTGGGGCGGTGCCGGTCCCAAGATGCCGGAATAGTTCGGAAAATTCATGTTCTCGAAAAAAGAGAAACAACAGGAGGGCCACACCGAACGAGCCGACGATTTCTGCGTAGACGCCCATCGACAGCGTCATCTTGAAGACCTGCACGCGAGCCAAGTTGAGCCACGCGCAGAGCACCAGAAAGACGACGCCCCAGAGCACGAGGGTGAGCCCGCTTTCACTCGACGAGCCAAAGAAAATGGCGAGCCAGATGCCTCCCGTATAGGCAGTGGTGGTGAGCATGGCGATCGTTGAGCTGACGTAGATCACGCCGGCAAACTGACCCGTCACAGGCCCACCCAGATGATGCGCCCATTTGTACGCACCGCCCGCGATGGGAAATTGCGAGGCGAGTTCGGCATAGACCGTTGCCACCAGGAGCTGCATCACGAGACAGAGAGCGAGTGCGGGAAACCAGCCGCCACCCGTCACGGTCGTCTGAACCCCCATGATGGCATAGAGCCCCACGACCGGAGACACCATCGCAAACCCGAGGGTGAGGCTATTCCAAAAACTCAGATGACGGTGAAGTGTCTCACCGGTAGTCTGAGGAGCAAAGGAGGAGTTGTCTGAATGGTTTTCTGTTGGCACAGCGGTGAATTGATCACGTGTCGGGTGCTAGACGGGGGTATGTGGTGGTCGGTCTCCCTCCGAAGTGTTGCCTCGCTTGGCCTGGAAAAACTTTTGCAAGACTGTCCGGCTCTTCTGGTCAAGGAGCCCACCGGTTACCTGAACACGATGGTTGAAGCGGCGTTCTGCCGGAATATCGATAACCGATCCGCAGGCTCCGGCTTTAGGGTCCCAGGCGCCGAATACCAGGCGCGCAATACGTGCTTGGATGATCGCACCGGCACACATGGGACAGGGCTCGAGGGTGACATACAGTGTTGTGTCGGTGAGCCGCCAGGTCCGCAGCTGCTCAGCCGCCTTCCGAATCACGATCATTTCTGCATGGGCCGTCGGGTCCTGGGAAATCTCTCGATAGTTGTGTCCTGATGCAATCACTTCATTGCCGTGCACGAGCACGGCGCCGATGGGGACCTCTCCAACCTGAGGCGCATGTTCAGCCTGCTGGAGAGCCAGTTCCATGTAGTGGACATCATTCAGCTCTTGTTCCATCGAGGGCAGATACCATGGAGGCCTTGATCGTCACAGGGCATGCTAGCACAGGAACGCGAGGCAGGGACAGAAGGGAGAGCCATTGTAGAGGCATGCCCGCTCGGTAGAGAGGGAGTGGTGGAAAGGAGGGGGTGGATTGATTTTACGGTAATTGAGCTGAAGGTCCGCCGCGTTCAGCCAGCTGAGCTCTGAGGTTATCCAACTCCGCTTCGCGGTGAATCAGCTGGTCTTTGAGCTCTGCCAGTTCCTCTATTCGGCGCTGGAGCTCCTCACGCGTCTGCGCAAGAGCTGCATCATGTTCACTCAGTTGCTGCCGAATGGTCGCCAGCTTTGCATTGGCCGCAGCCGCCTGACTCTGTAATTCTGCCAGCCTACTTGCGTCTTCGGTGACGCGAGACGATGTATTCCAACCGAGAAACATCAACAAACCCAGGACTCCAACGATCACGATGCTCAATGCCCACCCGAACGAGGTCGTGGAGGTGGAGGTGGGAGGAAAGAGGTGCTTCATCCATTCGCCCGGTTCCAGGCTGGGAGTGGCGGATTGGGGAGAGCCGGTCTCTGCCAGAGACTCCTGGGCGCGAACCCCCATGATCTTGGCCCTCAACCCGCGGGGAGGCGGTGTGAGGTTCAGAGCAAACGGGAGCGCGATGGCGACGGACTGAAATTCCTTGAGCGCCGTACGGCAAGGACTACATCCGGAAAGCAGATGGGCCTCCAGCGCTTGCCGCTCACCCTTTTCTAACGCGCCGATTGCATAGAGCGGAACGGTGTCCGCGAGATCTTCATGCGTCATGCCGACTTGTCCTGCTCCCAGTAGGCGTATAATGACTCTCGCAGTTTCGACAGACCGAGCCCGAGGCGGGTGGTGACTGCGTCGAGCGGCTGACCGAGCCTCGTGGCAATCTCTACTGGAGACAGTCCTTCGTAGTAGGACAATTCGATGGCCTGTCGTTGTACCTGTGGGAGTTCGGACAATGTGTTGCTGATCACGGTCCGCAGGGCTTGATCGGCCGGGGCCTCGAACTCTCCTGCAGCTGTACTCTGGATGCCATCACTCGATCCATCTTGTCGAGGAACGCGGAGGCCAGACGATCGCAGGCGTTCGATGGCTCGGCTACGAGTCAGGGTCAACAGCCAGGCGATCGGTGTCCCACGTCCAACGTCATAACGAGCGGCTTTTCTCCACACGTCGACGTACACGCTCTGTAAGACTTCGGCTGCCTCTTCTCGGCTCCCCAGGATTCGCACCGCCAGACTGAAGAGTACCATGCTTGATTGATCATAGAGCTGGCCGAAGGCGAGGTGATCGCCCTTGCCGGACCGAGCGGCAATTTTCGGGTCGATCGCGGATGCAGCGTTCGGAAGCGATGGGCTCATGGAATGGTAGTGGTGGCGATGGACCAGATTGTTCGACGACAGGTGCCAACTATAGCACCCTCGATGTCTGCCACGAAGAAATCGCGAAAAAGAATGCGAGTCCGTGCCCGTACGAAAACAGAATTGTTATTGATTTTCTGCGATCGGCGGTAGAGGGCGCGGGAGAGCTACGAGAGAGGCCTTACATCGTTATTCAGCGAATGCATCACTGGTTCAGTTGTGCCTTGTCCTACGCACAGTCGTGATCCATGTGACAGCGAATCGAAACCCTTCAACTCCTATTCGACCTAATCGCGCCAGGTACCAGCCGACGAGCTTTGCGGGCGCGGATGTTCCATAGCGACGAGTCATGTATTGAGGGGAGGGAAAAACAAGACTCAAGATGTATCGGAGTTTGTCATTGAAAGTCCCGAGAGTCGACAGCAGTGCAAGCTCTTCCCCGCTATTGGGTAGCGACCGAGCCTGGATCCCTTTGTCGATCTTGTGAACCCCAGACGACGAAGAACTTCTGTGTGGATCGGTAAGATGCTCGACCACCGAGTGAGGGATAGGGGACCGAAACGTCTCCACCAATGCCGTCAGCACCTCAGCGATTGCGGTGGATTGCTCCATGAGGCGAACTTGTTCGAGGAAGACGTTCCAATCGAGACATGCTTCATGCCGTCGGATGACAGAATCCAGCTCATAAAACCACAGTAGCGGGGCTTGTCGACCCTTATGCTGTATATGGAGGCAGAGATGGAGGATGAGATCTTCCCAACTGAGACAGTGGATGTCGATATCCATCCATCGTCGCTCCCGACACCTCATCCAGACCGGTTGCATGGGTTCGATCTCGAGGTGTGGTGGATAGGCCAACGTCCAGTGCGGTTCCACAAGAAAGCTATATGTCGGATGAACGAATTCGAGCGAATAGGAAAAGTCTTGGTGAAAACCAGGACGTTGCTCATGCTGTTGATAGCCGAACTGTTCGAAGATGTTCTTGACAGCCGTGAGATCCTTGCGGTGAACGAGAAGATCCAAGTCATCCATCTGACGGACCCACCGCTCGCCGTATAGTTGTTCAGCGAGCACTAGGCCACGAAGCGGGATACAAGGAACGCCTTCTTGTTCGCATTCCAAGAGTATTGTCCTGAGTTCCGTCGTCAGGAGGAGATTCCATGCTGCGTGTTGGGCCAGCTCTTGCTTGAGTCGGTTCAGTAAGTCGGGCGGGACAAGGGACTGATGGCCGGGGAGGTCAATCCACTGGTAGAGGAGGGGTGCGATTCGCTGTGTGAGCGCTTCCTCAACGAGTGCGTGCCACGAATATTCCGGTGGAACCGTCGGTTGCAGTGTCACAGGAACGTTATCTGTCAGGAAGCCCAATAAGAAAGGGTGTACGGCCGGCAGCGTCAGCATGAGTTCGAAAGATCCTGAAGGATACCCGCGCGTACTTCTGGGAGTACGTGAAAGGATTTTGGAATGAAGAGTCGGCGAACAGGGATCCGACTGACAAGGCGATGGAGAACATCGAATTCCCTGGTCAACATGCGCTGGTCTGCGATGTCCAGTTTGAACGCCAGGGAAAGGAGCGTCATTAGGGCCTCCCGTTTTCCGACTAACGGCCGCTCGATAGGGGTGGCTGAGGCGGCATGCCTTCCCGCGAATGATTCAAGCAGGTAGATGCCGGCTAATGGAATGGGTGAGGAGTGAAATATTGATGCTGACGTGGCCGCACTGACCCGCTGTTTTGGGGTGTAGTGCGCCACAGGCGTGGACCGTCCAGTCTTACCAAAGATGGCGCCGACCGCCTCAGCCCATAGTCTAAGGCCAGGATAGGAGGGAATGGAGACAATGTCCTCGCCCCGTCCATCAAGGACGACGCAGTCATCGGCCAGGACCGAATATCCGGAGGAGAGAAAGCTTGCTGCCAAAGTCGATTTTCCGCTTCCTGT
Source organism: Nitrospira sp. (assembly GCA_965223625.1). GTDB lineage: Bacteria > Nitrospirota > Nitrospiria > Nitrospirales > Nitrospiraceae > Nitrospira_D. The sequence goes on along the minus strand of OZ245008.1, from coordinate 2,731,165 downwards.
TGGACCGATGAATGCGCAGGCTCCAGAAGGGGTGGCGACCGCCGCCCCATGCAGCACCTCCTTTCCCCTGTAGTTCAACGCGAGAGGGAGGACCTGGTCCAACAGCAGGTGGCGCAAGGTGTACGGTGGAGTCTTCCGACATGGAACACACCGAATCGAATGATCTGATGGAGTAAAGACGAAGGCAGCCAGATCCGGAAAGTCCAAGAAATAGCCGGGAGCGATCTTGGCACAACGCAACCAAGGCTTGCCGTCGGGAAGTGAGACGGTCAGATACCACGATGATGGTGACGGAATATCAGCATCGGTTGATAAGAAAAGGATATGCAGATCCGTCTCTTCTGTCGGACTTGGGCAGCAGGCACGTGCGAGTTCGGGGATCGGTGCATTGCAGCTGAGAATAGAGCCATATATGCGATAGCGAGTTGCTGTGGCATGTCGACGGGTGCCAGTGGTCATGTAGAATACCCGCTGACAACCTCGGCGACAAAGGTGGCGGCGTTGGAGAGCGAAGGAAAGAGATCGGAGTGGCGATGAAGCAGCTCTTGTTCGATCTCTGCCAAGGGGCGCTTGCCATCGCAGAGCGTCAGGACCGTCAATCGTGCAGAGCCCCATGAAGTGAGCGTTGGGACGAAGGTCGGACGAGTCTTTCGCAAATCTTCCTGGCAGATCAGCATGCCTTTGACGGTGCTGTGCGTGTAGCGAAGAGGGGCTGGTATCGCTGCATCTTTCCTCTGGATCTCGACGGTCCAGGTCACGGTAATCTGAACCGGGAGAATGTGCATGGTTACGTGTACGGAGTCGCCTGTTTGGACGGAAACCGGTCGATCGAGAGGAAGGAAGACATTGCGTCGGTCGATCCGTTGTTCGGTCAATGGTGAGTTGGACATCGTCACTGAGGGAGAAAGTTGAGCCACGAACCAGCAGCCCAAGCCATGCAACGTTCCGGTCCGGTTGATCGGTAGGGTGCAGCGAACCTGAAGAGGGTGGGGCCCAGAGATACTGGGGTCGACGGTTAATGGTTCATCCGACGGGCCCAACAGCTGCTCAGGTTTCAGCTTGACCGGATAGCCGGTATTGGCGGCGAGGGCACGAGCCGGGTACACATTCATTCCCATGGAGGGTTGGTTCCAGAATTCGATCTGTTCCCACAAGGGTTGGTGTTCAACAGGAGCCACGCAAAAGGTCAGGCGCTGTGGAATCGTGACGCCGCCCGGTTTGAGGAATCGTCGGCGCGCGTCGCTGAAATAGTCGAAGAGTCCCGCCTCGAAGCCGAAGTGCCCGATTTGGTCGGCCAGGATGACATCGGCTGGCTCCGGCAACTCGACGCGGGTCGAAAGCTCCTTGATGAACTGCATCCGATCCGCATATCCGTTGGCCTGGGCAATCTCGCGAGCGAGTTCGATCAAGCCGGTTTCTTCAATGGAGTAGACACGTTTTGCCCCGGCTTCGCTGGCGAGCAGTCCCAGGATTCCGGTTCCACTCCCGAGATCAACGACAACCGAGCCGGGCGCGACTAACTCCTGAATGGCCCGACGGAACGCGGTGAGACGGATCTGGTCTTGTAGGTAATGGCGATGTTCGTCGACGATCAGTGACACGGTAGACACCCTCTCCAGCGATCAGAGACACATACCCATGCCCATGGCTGTTGGCCGGAACATTCCCGACATACCATCCGGGAATCGTCCACTTGGACTGCCCTGAGTCAGCTTGGCGATGTCGCCGTATTCCACAAGAGTTGGCGTCGAGTAGGGCTTCTTCGGTTGGGCCGTTTTCTCGTCGTCATCAGTCGCTTCTGGCATTGGGTTCCCCTCCCATCGTTGCGCGATTGTACAGAACTCTTCGTATAGTCGCTAGGACGAATGTATCGGGACACATTCTTCACGAGGTCGAAGAGACGGAGTCATGCTTTGCCCGAGGAATATGGTTCGCCACCACAGTTCGACTCCGAGAATCATCCAGAGGGGTGAGACATGGAATCGATAGTCCTCGTTTCCTTTAGCGTAGAGACTGGCCATCGACTCGTAATCGTTCCGGATCCGACCCTCATCCACCCATCCCATCGACGCGACGGAGAGCGAGCGAAAGATGGAAGCCGTTGATTCGCTCAGAAGGGTGTGGGCAAAGATACAAGAAAAGTCGGCTTTGTCCGTTCTCTCCCGCACTGATCTCGGCAAGATTCCTTTCAGCGCCTGACGAAGGATAAACTTGGATCCATTCCGCCAGCGTTGTTCCTCAGACAAGGCGAGTGCAAATTCGATGAGTCGGCGATCGTTGAATGGATGGCGGCTTTCAAGGCCGAAGGACGATAGGGCTCGTTCGTCCAGTTCGATCCCGTGAATACCGCCACCATGTATCGTCGAGCGAAAGAGGTCCAGCTGCGCGTGCCCGCAACCGCGAGGACTATAGGAGGCCAGGCTGATACGCTCTTGCATCTGCGTTCGTGTCCATAATGTTGACGAGACCCATTCCGGCCGATTGGTTCTTCCCAGAAGCTGTTTCCCAAGATTTCGACAGGATCGTGGAATGAGGGGGAGTAGACCGAATTGCACCAGAGGGAGGGAAAAGATGTCGGGCGAAGGGTCCTCGCCGTACCAGTGGCGATCGGCGCGTAGCCGCTGGAGCAGCGAGCAGAATTTCAGATTGCGGAGCAAATCCGCATAATGAAAAAAGCTACCAGTCAGCCATTCATCTCCCCCGGACCCAGTTAGCAATACACGACAACCCAGTTGTTGTGCGAGGGCTCGAAGCAGGGCATTCATGACGCCGTTGGGGTGGTCTGGGAAATCGTACGAGCGAAGAATGTCTCCAACGAAGTCGGCCAAGCTCGGAGTTTTCGGCGTGATGCGGTGAGAACGAAAAGGGCCCTGTGCGACCACGTCTTCGATAAAGACACGTTCGTCACAGGGTAAGCCCGGGAACACGAGCGAGAAGATCCGAAAGCGATCGTGGTCTTCCGGATGAGTCTGAGATGAGGCCTGGAGGAAACTCACGACGGATGAAGAATCAAGGCCGCCGCTAAGTTCGAGGCCGACTGGTCTATGGCTCCGCAGTCGACAGTGGACGGCCGTGCTGAAGAGGTCGTAGAAATGCTGGGCATAATCATCATCGCTCGAGTAGTTGATTCGGCGTCCTGGATCAATCGTCCAATAACGTCGTGTTTCGATTCGGTCTGTTCGAACGACAAGCGTATGAGCCGGCTGGAGCCGGGAGATTCCTTCGTAGAGGGTTTCGGTGTTGGTGACGACCATTCCACTCAGGAACTCCGCGATCATTGCTTCATTGGGTCGACGAACAACGGCTTCATGTTCGAATAGCGGTGGGATCTCCGAGGCCCAGCAAAAACTGGTGTCCTGAAGGCAGTAGTAAAAGGGTTTCAGACCAAGAATATCTCGTGCGCAGAACAGTTGTCGGCGCGATTTGTCCCAGACGACCAGGGCAAAGTCACCAACGACGTGCTCAGGACAATGTTCGCCCCAATACTGATAGGCACGGAGCATCAGTTCGGCATCCGTGTCGGTTCGAAGGCGAAAGTCGGAGGACTCCAAGGAGAGGATAAGATCTTGGCGATTGTCTATCCGGCCATCCAAGGTCAGACAAATAGTTCCTGATTCATCCAACCACGGTTGTTGTTCATAGAGAGACTGGGGTGTCGTCTGGAGCATAACGTGGCCCATGGCGACTGACCCGTTTATCCAACAATCTGAGGCATCAGGCCCTCGGTGGGCGATCCGATCGATCATGCGATGGAGAAGCGTGGGATTTACCGGCTGGCCATCGAGATTATAGATTCCAGCAAGTCCGCTCATGTAGGCAACCGAAGAATGGGTGTGTAGCGGTCGATGAACGAAACTGTGTCACCCAACACCACGCCGTCCTGTTCAACCCACGCATGTCCTTCCAAGGCAGTCAAATTCTTACTGACACCGATACAGACCGAGACAGAAGGGTCATCTGCGCGCAACAGCCAGAAAAGCAGAAGGGCGCGTGGTAGGCAGCGACCGTCTCCGTGACTGACCGTAGTTGCCAGATCGGCCAGTAAGAATAGCTGTGTTGGTTTGGAATGCATCGGGAGCGAAACCGCGAGTTTCCGCACAAGACTTGATTGGGTTCTTGACAGAAAGGAGATGAGCCGAGGAACGGACATGACAGAGAGTGCAACCTTCATGCACAGGGACAACGCGATAAATTGTAGAAGGGTTGCCTGTTCGAGGAGAGTCAGATCAGCGAATCGACGGAGTGTGCTCAGCATCGATCGTCAATAGTTTTTTGGCCATGAGTTGGTCGATCAACGTGTCTACGTCTTTCTGAAGCCGTGGCGCATCTACGTCATATTCTGCGAGAAGCGTCTCAATGGCCGATTCGGGTGAACCGTGTTCTGCGAGAAGGTGCCACAGACGGGTCCCTACCGCATCGAGCCCGAAATAGGTTCCGGTGTCGAGATTCAATAAGACAGACTCGTCTGCTAAATCACGAGAGACCACATTCTCAGCGACGCGAAAACGCATCAACCATCCCATGGATATTAGGAATCCTGAGGCCACACGATAGTCGTCTACGGGGAACCTGTCAAGCTGTGAGAGCAGCTCTGAGCGGATTGAGGACATTGATGTCGCCACTGTGGCAGGTGAAAGATTTACAAGAACTTTGCCAATTCCGTCGCGGCTTCACCTGCGCCGGTTGGGGGAGGAGGAGTGACTGGGAGGGTCAGATCAATAACCTCTTCGAGCGCGGACAACCACTCGCCGTTGATGAAATCATGGGAGGAGAGTTCGAGGCCCCTTCCATATCGATGGAGATAGTCCACTAATGATTGTTCGTCCCCGAAGTTATATCGACGAACGTACACCATGGGAGTTTGCAGAGTTACGGCCTCCACCAATGTTCCATAGCCTGGTTTTGTCATGACGACATCGACAGAAGCCATCAATGTTTTGAATGAGAAGGGGAGAGACTTGGTAGAGATGAAGCGCGTGCTGTTTGCCGGAACCGGCCCATCGAAGAGGAAGCGATAGCCGGTGAGCGATTCCAATTTGTCGAACGGGAGCGAGTCCAACGGAATACCGCCGAATCCGATGAGCACGGTGCGCTCTCCAGGCGGCAGCTTGAGAAAGTCGACGAGTCGTTCACGAGCCGAAAGAGCCGGTTCTGCGATCGGTCCGATGTCCACCAGCTGTTTGAAGATCGTCATTGGAGGAGCCGGCGCGATTCGTAGGGCAAGATCGGCTTGGGCGTAGGCCCGACGAATCGATTCGATGAGTGTCCGATGATCGATTGATGACGAGGCTTGATATTCGGACAGGATGAGGTCCCATGTGAAACTGACCAATGCAACAGTGGGAATACCGACACGTCTTCCGGCTGTCAGCGCCAAGTATGGAGTATCGGCCAAGACAAGATCTGGAGCTGCCGCACGCATGGCTTCGACCTCCGTCTGAAGACGTTCATTCCAGGTGCTGTGGAATCGGTGATGTTCGCGCCAGGTTGCCTCCACGTCGATCGTCATGGGGCCCTGTTGGATGCACCCGATGTCTTGCTGGACGACACTTGTTTCCCAAGGAATCAAAAGGCGATCCTTGAAGAAGGTTGCAGGGACGGTCGTACGCAGGAGAACTCGGGTGTCCGGCACAAGACGGCCCAATGCATTGAGTACCGGCACGACTTGCGCGGCATGGCCGAATCCATGTCCGGAGATGGCGGCCCAGATCAGCGGCATAGGCGGGAGCGTGTGAGGGTCACGAGTCACACATGGTGGAGTACGAATCTATTCAACTGTTGGAGTGGTCTGATTCCATTGGGGCGATGTTATACATCAACTCAAGATCGAACTCTTCCACCAGTTCGTTGAATGCACCGGCCCCCATATCGGAACGGACCTCGGCCATGACGAGGTCGATGGCCGGAGCAGCATGTTGTCCATATTGTGTGACGGCTGATTCGATCCGCTTTCTGGCAGCGTCGAGGTTCATGAGGTCACTCCTTTTCTTCCAGTGGAATAGTCATCTTCAATCAAGGGAGCGCAACAGCTCCTGCATGTCCGGCACCAGATCCTTGCCGCCGTTGGCGCGTCCCGAAAGAACAGCTTCGATACCAGCGGTGAGAACCGGTTTGGCATCGGCGTTCCGTCCTAGTTGGATCAACGCACGCCCTAGGGCTAGATGTGAGGCCACATGGGTTGGGTCTAATTCTGTAGCGGCCGTCAGATGCTCGACCGCCTCTTCCACACTCCCGTTCTCTTGAAGGATCTTGTTGCCGAGCCCATAGCGACCAAGGAAGCCCTTGGGATTTTTGGCGACCATCTGCCGAAACGCGTCAATGTCCATGATGCGTGGCTCCGATGTTTCATTGGTACTATAGCATTGGAGCGGCGGGATCGGCCAGATGAGAAAGTCGGCCGGGGGGACGTTTGATTGCGTTAGGGTCTCGGGGTGGTAGTGGGAACAACGGAAAGAGTAGGCTGTGTATCCGATGGCCTCTTGGATTTTACGGTGATTGTGCGAATGCCAGACTTGGGGGTTGGCGCGCTGCTGGCCATGTATTGCGTGGTGTCCCGGACGAGCTGGCCAGTTAATTCACTGAGACAGGCCTCCATCACGTGTCCCCTCAACTCATCGATCATCACCGGTGTGGCGCCGAACAGCTTGTATTGGACGGTACCGGACGAGATGCCTTCATACCGTTTAACCTGTCCGTCCCAGCGTTCAAGTTCGAGACCGACTTTGGCTGTATAGTCGTATTCAAAGTCGACAAAGGGCGAAAGAAGAAACATGGAGCTGCCGATGATGATGCCTTTGAACGCGGACAGCCAGGAATGCGGATCAATACTTTCGTCCATGGTAATGCGTGCGGAGACGATTTTTTCGCCGAGCGAATCCGCCTGCCCTCCACGTGGAATCAACGTCGAGAAGAGACGGGTTTCCTGTACCCTGTTGAGAATCCGTTGTTCTGCTTCGGTCGAGGGATTCTGCGGTGCCCCGTTTCGTGACAGGTAAAACGAATCCATGACAAAAGGAACGCGCTCGTCGCTTGGGAGTGAGTGGGTGATAACGGCTGGCGTCTCAGAGGAGACAGCGTTCACCTCGATCGATCGAGCGCATCCGAGGGTCATACATAGTACGATTCCGCTGAATCCCATGACCGACCAGCGAACGGCTTGTCTCGTCATGATCGCTGCCTCCTTAGAAATAAAATGAAAACCCACCGAAGGGCAGGCTTGCATTCAGTCCTAGGTTCGGGAATGCCGTCCCCGCGTTGGAGATATGATGGAAGCGGTAACCGGCGTTCAGGGCAAGTTGCGGTGTGAGGAACCAAGACACGCCTACGCCACCCGACAGGATGAAGTTGAATTCATTGGCCTGCTCTCGAATACGTCCACCGAGATCCGTCCAGAATGGGCCGCCGGTGAATTCCAGATAGGGGCGAAGACGCCCCAAAGCCACGAAGGTGTACTTGATTCTCGGGGTGAACCCGATGCCATGAGTCACAAGCGGCTCTCGGAATTCCAAATAGACCATTTCCGCTCCAAGGGAGATTTGTCCCCGGTACCAGCTATGGCCGATGGGGTCGGTGATCGTCATCATCCACGACGGCATGACGGCTGGTCCGTGCTGCTTGGTCCTGTGCAGTTCTGTGAGGCGATGGGAGAACATATACCCGGCCGTGAGTCCCACTTCTTGTGTGCCGACCGTGATGTTCGGCACACGATCGTCGGCCTGGGCGATGGGTACTGCCACAACGGCGGCAAGTACGACGATCGCGAAGGTGCGGCCACAACACTCCATGCTGGCTCCAGGTCACTATCTTGTCGGCTCTTGTCAGATGAAACTTGATCGAACGATAGTTAGGCGTGATGCTTCAAAGGTACCAGACGATCGAATTCTGTCCAGGACTTCGCGGGGTTGTCGGGAAGTCGAATGGAGGGAGTGGCTGATGAAAACCGGGGGGTGAGCTATTCGTTTGGCCTCAGCTTCGTGAGGCTCTGTGAATCGGCCCGCAGCTCAGGCAACGCATAGCGTTCATCAAGAGCCACCGCACGCTCAAGGCAACGCAACGCGGAGATCAAGTCCTGCCGCGCCTCATACACCGTCGCAAGAAGACGGAGCACGGCGGCTTCAGCTGGCTCGTTACCGAGCTTAATGTAATGCTCCGAGGCATTATTTAAGCACCGCTCAGCCCTCACGAGGTCGCCTTGGTCAAGATAACATTTGCCGAGTTGGCTGTAGGTCACGGCGAGCCCTTCTTCGTTGCCGACTGTCCGATGGTGATCAAGGGCCTGCTTAAAAGATGCGACGGCCTGTTCCGACCGGCCGTCACGGGCCTCTTGTAGTGCCAGGTTGGTATAGAGAATCCCAAGACCTCTGTTGTCTTGTAACTCGTGCAAGAGATCCATGGCCTCAAGATAATAGGGACGCGCTTTCTCAGGATGTTCTGAGGCGATCTGTAGATTGCCAAGGTTAACGAGCGTATGGGCCACAGCGGCGAGATTGCATTCAGTTCGTTGAATGTCGAGGACTTCACGATAGCACTCTTCGGCGTGGGGAAAATCGTTCAATAGGGCACACGTATTGCCGAGGTTCCCAAGAGAAGCGGACAGCACCTGTGGTTTCTTAGCGGTCCGGTCATCGGCCACGGCCGCTTCCCAGGCGGCACGAGCCTGAACGAGATCTCCACGATGGAGAAAGATCCGGGCACGATGTTTATCGTTGTCCGACATGGGATTGTGAAGTGCTATCCGTGAAGCGTGAAACTCAGGATGAAACCCTGTTCGAAGCAAGATACGAACGACACTTCACGAGATACGGTTTAAGTCAGTCTCCGCCCTTTGGCGTGTCTCGCTTGAATTCGATCTGCAACTCGTCTTGCTCTTCCAGGCCTAACCCCGCCCGAAACGAACCGTACAACTCTACGATCTGTTTCACATCTCGTTCTGGGCATGCTTCGCGAGACGCGAGATACGCTTCACACAGTTTCACACCCGTCTCGAAATGGCGTGCGATCGTCTCCTCGGTCACCTGCTGCCAAGTGATGTAGATGCAGAAGGCCTGAAAGGAATGAGCGTTGGGATACTGCTGAGCGAGGGCGAGCAAGCCCTCGTAGGCTTCGCGAGCAGTCGTACCGGCATTGGAGGAAAACGTCTCTTCCAGCTCAACGGCTTTGTCCCAATCAGAGCCGAGTTCGTTCTCGGCTCGGTAAAACGCTTCTTGAGCGGCAAGGGCTGGATCAAAGCGCATGTGACCCCACATTTCCTGAGTCGCGTTTCACGAGGAGAGTGAAGGATACTCAGGTGGTGGAAGGCTGGTCAATGCCGTTTCGCCGGATCCATATGTTTTAAGCTGACACTGGAGCGACACGCTTGAGTGTTACGGCATCCCCAACTCGGATCATGCCTGGGTGCAGCACGTCTGCATTGAGCGCCAGCTGACCATTGAATCGACGGGCGATGTCCCGCAAGACTTCGGGATCTCGTTCGAGCGTGTCCGGGTCCACCGTGGTCATCGGGCACCGGCCACGACGTGAGTCCAGCCGGATCACAGCTTCACCGATGTGCAACTCACTTCCGGGCCAATCGATCTCGTCCATGCCATGGACCCCACCGATCAGGATATTGGGTCGCAACCGGCGGATGTCACGCCCAAAGGCTGCGACCGCTCCATCGGTTGCCACCAAGAGTGGGAGGACATCAAAACGCTCCAGCCCTTCGTATGCGTCAAGCCACGCGTCATCGCCAGCTGCTGCCTTGACGGCAGCCAATGCTTCCGGGCTGTCCCAGGGATGGCCGTTGACCTGCGCATGGCCGCCGCGATCAAGCGTCCCGCGGACGCCGAGCAAACGATAGTGCCGGCGTGAGGTGCGCACTCCTTCCGGGCCACGTACATGCACGATCCGATCGCCGGGGATGCCGTCTGCTGTCAGTTCAGCTGTTTTCAGCGCCTCGCCGGCCAATGACTTGACCGGGTAACGCCATAATCCTTCAACTCGAAGTGTCATGATGAGACCTCCGGCTGTGCCGTTGATCGCTCTGGAGGAAATATCCGTCGCTCGGTTTCTTGGATGGGGACATCATTGATACTGGCATACCGCCGTGTCATAAGACCCTCTTCATTGAACTCCCACATCTCATTCCCGTACGAGCGATACCACTGGCTGCCGTCATCGTGCCATTCGTACTCGAAGCGAACGGCAATTCGATTCCCTCCAAAACTCCACAATTCTTTCTTTAAGCGATAGTCGAGCTCCTGTTCCCACTTCCTGGTAAGGAACGCACGAATAGCCTCGCGACCTCGGAGGAATTCCGAGCGATTTCTCCACTCCGAGTCCTCGGTGTAACCGAACGAGACCTGCTCTGGGTTACGACTATTCCAGGCATCCTCGGCAGCCTGGACCTTAGCTAGGGCAGTATCGTAGGTGAATGGGGGACGGATCGTGGTGCTCATGTTCCTGCTCTTTCTGCCGGAATCTCTATCCGACCGGTTGATCTGTTTAACTCAGTTACGTGTGGGTCCTTCATTAAAGAAATGACGAATATGATCAGCGATTGCATGACTATCCTCTTCCAAGGCAAAGTGTCCCGTATCCAATAGATGGAATTCCAGATTCTTTAGGTCTCGCTTGTAGGGATGCGCCCCGTCTGCCGGAAAAATTGCGTCGTTTTTTCCCCACACCAGCAACGTCGGTGGTTGATGCTGCCGGAGGTAGGCTTGCCACTTCGGGTAGAGTGGGGGGTTCGTGCCGTAACTGTAAAACAGCTGCAACTGAACTTCGGCATTCCCTTTTCGATCCAGGAGTCGTTGGGTGACATGCCAGTTGTCGGGGCTGATCATCTCGGGATTACGGACCCCGTTCGTGTACTGCCATTTCGTCGCGTCTAATGTGACAAGGAAGCGAAGCGCATCCTCATTGGCCATGTTCGGTTGGTTATATGCGGCCTTGACGTTCTTCCAGAATGCGTTGTCGAGTCCCTTGTTGATTGCCTTGCGATCCTTCCAATATTCCTTGATCGGTTCCCAGAAGTTGTTGTCAATACCCTCCACATACGCGTTCCCATTTTGGATGATGAGAGCCTCAACTCGGTCAGGATGGGCGACCGCTAAACGGAATCCGACGGGGGCTCCATAGTCCATCAAGTACAGACTGTATCGTTCCAACCCGATTTTCTTTGTAAAGTGATCGATCGTCTGAGCGAGTTTGTCGAAGCTATAGTCAAACTCGTCGACCGTCGGCATGGAACTGTTGCCATATCCAGGGTAGTCTGGTGCTACAAGATGAAGTCGGTCCGATAAGGCTGGGATCAAGTTCCGGAACATGTGGGACGAGGTCGGAAAACCGTGCAGCAACAAGATCGCTGGAGCATCCTTCGGTCCTGCTTCCCGATAGAAGATGTCGAGGCCATCGACTTCGACTGTTTTATGGAGCGTGGGGTAATCTGCCTTTACTAAACCCACCTGGCTCATGGAGTGTGAAAGATTACTCATGGTTGGGCCCTCCGTTCGATTTGAGGTAGCGAGCTTCTTCACTCGGTTCACGGCAGCAAAACAAACCTGCCTTCCTTTCAACCCTTGACCTTGTATAGCTCCAGAAGAAGTCATGTTTTATCTATACTGAAGCTGTGGTTTCGCGTAACTGCTGAATCACTTCCTCCGTCGTCAGCACCGTGTTAGCCAGCATTCGATAGTTGACCAGTGCACTCTCATAGCCGTTCCCTTCGGGCACTTTTGCTCCTGCAGTTGCATCCTTGACAACCGTCACCTCAAAACCCTGTTCGAGAAGCTCCCTCATGTGTGATTCCACGCAAAGGTTTGATGACATACCGGCCAGGATGACCTTGTTGAACTTTCGTTTCCTTAGTTGGAGGACAAGGTCATTGGTCTCGGGGCCGTAGATCTTATGCGGACTAACGACAATGGTTTGCCGGTCTTCAATGTATCGCTTGAACTGATCAAGCCAATCGGCGCCAGAACCGTGAAAGTTATTCAAATTTAGCGGATCGACGCGATCGAACATGTTGATGCTGTGCATGACCGCTTCCAATGCCCCTTCAAACTTCCATCCGTGGTCTGAGGGATAGTAGTAATGAGGCGATATGAATACTTGGATCCCGGTTTCCTTGGCAGTTCGAAAGAGAGCCTCAAGATGTTCAACAGTGCCATTTTCAGTCACACTTTCGCCGACGACGTCCCAAGCGACCCCGTTGGGGTTCAAGAAATCATTCTGTGGGTCCGTGATCACTAGGGCTGTCTGTTCCGGAACCATTGCCATTCCTGGATTTGGAAGCGCCATGGTGAATCTCCTTTCCTGTGGTTGAAAGTTGGAAAAACTTAATTGTGATAGAAACATCCTTGCTGGTAGCTCCGTTTAGGTGGAATAGAGTTCTGCCTTCATCCCTTCTCAAATCATGTGCCAAAGACGCCCAACTCATAATCCGTTGCAATAAGGGGACTTTCTCAATTTCTTGATCATGAATCCTGCAACGAGCTTTCGTGCATCACGAATGGTCGTTGCATCGTGCTACTGAATAGATCTATCCTCACCAAATGGACGGGGTGGCCGAATACCAAGTGGAGTTCGAGTCGCTGAAGAGTCTCCTGCTTGAGATGGCGCAGGAACGGACTTTGGACAGGCTCTTATCCCTCGTTGTCCGACGGCTCGCCGAACGGCCGCATGTCGCCCTTGCCCGTATCTGGCTCATCAAGCCTGGCGATATCTGCACGTCCTGTCCGATGCGCCAGGAATGTCCCGACCAGACGGCCTGCTTGCACCTGGTCGCGAGTGCTGGACAGTCGACAGCCGATCCGTCACAAGATTGGTCCTACTTGCAGGGGCGTTTCCGCCGCTTCCCGCTCGGGGTCCGAAAGGTCGGGCAGATTGCCCGGAGCGGTGAATCCATCGTCGTTCGTGAGATCGATGAGGATCGTCAGTGGATCGTTCGCCCCGAATGGACAGAGCTAGAAGGCATACGAGGCTTTGAGGGACAGCCGATTACCTATAAAGGAGAAGTACTAGGCGTTCTTGGGGTGTTCTCGCGGGTCCAGATTCCCCATGACGAACCAGCCTGGCTTCGCATGATCGCCGACCATGCCGGGACGGCCATCGCGAATGCCAGGGCCTTCGAGGAGATCGAACGGCTGAGTGCTCAGTTGGCCGCCGAAAACACCTACTTGAGGGAAGAACTCTCTGAATCGGAATCGTTCGGAGACATTGTCGGCCAGAGTCCTGCCATTGCACAGGTCGTGAAACTGATCGAGGTCGTAGCACCCACTGAAGCGACCGTGCTGATCACGGGAGAGTCCGGGACGGGAAAGGAACTCGTCAGCCGGGCCATTCATGAACGGAGTCGACGAAAGGGGAGGCCGTTGATTCGCGTCAACTGCGCCTCGGTGCCACGAGAGTTGTACGAAAGTGAATTCTTCGGCCACGTCAAGGGCTCCTTCACCGGGGCCTTGAAGGACCGCGCCGGTCGATTCGAGATGGCCGACGGGGGGACTCTCTTTCTCGACGAAGTCGGAGAAATTCCAGTGGAGTTACAAAGCAAGTTGCTGCGTGTGCTGCAGGAGGGGGAATACGAACGTGTCGGCGACGACCGCACGCGAAAGATCAACGTCCGAATCATCGCCGCGACCAATCGCAACCTTCTGCAAGAAGTGGAACAAGGCCGTTTTAGGCAGGATCTCTATTTCCGTTTGAATGTCTTCCCCATCGAAGTCCCTCCGCTTCGCGATCGTAGGGATGATATTCCGTCGATCGCGGCCAGGTATCTGCAGCAGGTCAGGAAAAAACTTGGATGTGAAGGGCCGGGACTGACGGAATCCGACGGACGGCAGCTCCAAGACTATGATTGGCCTGGGAATGTCCGCGAGCTGCAGAATATCATCGAACGGGCGGTGATTGCCGCGCGCTGCGGAAAGGTCAGGTTTGAACTCCCGATCCATTCAGGCTCTGTAGGGAGTCCGGCGACCACATCCTCGACCTCGGCCCCACGAAGCACCGATGATGACGTGCTGGCCGAGTCAGACCTCCGTCAGATGGAACGTGCGAATATTATCGCGGCGCTCGAACAATCGGGTTGGAGAGTCTACGGGGCCGGCGGCGCCGCCGAACGCCTCGGGCTCAAGCCCACGACGCTCGCCTCGCGTATGAAGAAAATGGGAATCACGAAACCCAGCGGGTCATCGATTCAGGTCTAGACCGACTTGCTGAAAGTGGGTTGGTCGCACTCATGAGTTCCGAAATCCTTGTTCGTAGTGTTTCTTATTCTAGTCTTGGGTGTAACTGACTGGTTTTGCTCTATACCTGCGGATCAAAATCTCACTCAGAGTAAAAAGGCAGCTCGATTTCTCGATGAGGGGCGGCGTATCCTAGAGAGGAATAAAAGACCATATATCGCGGCTCACCCTACTGAATGGCAAGAGTGTCATCGAATAAGATTTTTCACATGTTGGGTGGCACATGGCTTCCAATCCGAAAATCATTGTTCGTCCTACGGCCAGATCCGAGCACACCATCAGCTCGCTCGATACTGCGACCCGCAGCCTACTAGAACAACGCCTGCTCGTTCTATTTGGGATTGGTTTCTTTGCAAGCCTCGCGAAATATTTTAACGATGTTTATGTCTTACACGAAAAGGAAATTATTATCGAGAGCATCTTTTCCCCCTATTATGACATCTTATATCTCGCGCACCCTTTCTCCTTTCTACTTGGATTTGTCATTGTCTATTTCTTGAGAGGATCGGGCCGCCGTCTCTTGTGGGCTGCTTTCATTGTGATGGCTTTGAACCTGGTTTGCGTGAATTTTTCGTACGCCGCGTTTCACCCCAATGTTGGGCCGTTGTTTCCAGCCGCGATAATGCTCTTTGCCTATGCCGCCATCATACCGGCGCCCTTTCGCTTTCAAGTTGGTCTAGTGGTTCTCACCTTAGTCACGTACCCGTTGTTTCAACTGCTCACCCTTAGCGGCAGCTCTGCCATCCAAGCTTTCTGGGAAAACACAGGCGGCTCTCAGCAACTTCAGCGACACCTGTTCTCAGCCGGATTTGATCTCACCATTCTCGGTGCGATCAGTGCATTCGTCAACATGACCCTCTACAACATGCGACAAAAAGTTTCGAGGGCGACGCAACTCGGAAACTACTTCATTAAAGAAGAACTCGGAAAGGGGGGCATGGGTCGCGTATATGTTGCTGAACATGCCATGATCAAGCGTCCGACTGCGCTAAAAGTCGTGGAAATCAGCGGCGATAATGCGTACGAGGCGTTGGCGCGCTTTGAACGAGAAGTCAAGCTCACGGCCATGCTCACGCATCCCAACACCATTACGATTTTTGATTTTGGACGGTCCGACGACAATACCTTTTACTATGCAATGGAATTTCTCGAGGGAATGGATTTGCAAAAACTCATCGAGAAATTTGGACCGATGCCAGCAGAACGCGTCATCTATATTCTCAAACAAGTCTGTGGTTCACTGGCCGAGGCGCATGCCCGGGATATCATCCATCGCGATCTCAAACCGTCGAACATTTTTTTGACCCGCCGCGGAGGTCTCCACGATTTTGTCAAGGTGCTTGATTTTGGCTTGGCGAAGCAACTGCACACGGATGATCAATCAGGAATCACCCGCACAAGTTCATTCTTAGGAACACCACGCTACGTTGCTCCCGAAAGCGTCTACGGCTCTGCGCAGGTTGATTGTCGCGCTGACCTCTACAACCTTGGGGCGGTCGCCTATTGGATGCTGACCGGCCAGCCTCTTTTTGCCAAGTCGTCGGATGTCGAATTGATCGTCGACCAAGTCAAGACGGTCCCCCCACGCCCTTCAGAAATTTCGGAACTGGAGATCCCATCGGAACTGGATGCATTTGTCATGAAGTGCCTTCAAAAGGCACCAGCTGATCGCTATCAAAATGCTTCCGATGCGCTCTGTGCACTCAGTTGGATCGAAACCGCCACGACATGGGGCCTGAGTGAAGCCTGTGACTGGTGGAACCTGCATTTTAATTTGAACGACGAAATTCACATCTGTCCTTGTTCCGGGCGTGTCGTCACACCCCAAGAAGCAAAGGAGCAAACATTTGCCCCTCCTCAAGGGCAGATCGGCCCAAAAGAGCTCGTAGAATCGTTGTAGTCCTCTTGCAATGAATCCATTCCAGGATGTGTTACGGTGGCTCGATATTCGGCCCCATGAAACTCGCCCACTCCTGCTCTCATTTGGCGGGGCCTTTCTCGTCATCGGATTTCTGATCCTCGCCCGGTCGCTGCGCGAGGCGCTCTTCCTGAGCAGTTTTGACATCAAGACCCTTCCCTACATCACCGCATCGGTGGCCATCCTTGGACTCCCAACCGTCGATGTGTTTGCGCGCATGCTTACTCGATACAGCGCACGTGCAGTACTCCGAACCGTGCTCATAGTTCAAGGGAGTGGCCTCGCGTTCCTCTGGCCTCTCTTGCCTGTTTCAGACATCGCCGTCGTTGTTTTTTATCTCTGGACAGCGTTGGGCACGTTAGTGATCACCTCGGGCTTCTGGATCGTCACTTCTGAAGTGTTCCCGTTACGGAGTGCCAAGCGCCTCTTCGGTGTGATCAGTGCGGGTGGGACCAGCGGCGCAATGATCATCGGAACCTCCCTCAGCTGGCTCACCGACCTGTTTGACTTACTATGGTTAGTCCCTTGCCTCATGGGATTAATCGGCCTGTTCTTCATCACGCAGCGAGCTCTCCCACCACTCAAGGAGGAAGTCGGCGTCGAGCCAAAGGAAGCTGAACAGACCTCCTTGCGGGAAGGATTTACTCGGATATGGGAAAATCCCCACCTTAAGACGATCGCCTTGATTGTGATGACCGCAACAATGGCAACGACGTTACTCGACTACCAGTTCAAGGAGCTCGTCCGTGCTGAAGTGGTGACCAAGGAAGGCCTCACGAGCTTCTTTGGAGCCTTCTATGGCTGGACGGGGGCTGCATCACTCATGGTGCAACTTTTTCTGGGGGCTCGGCTCCTCAAGGTATTCGGCGTGGGCGGAGCGCTGTCCGTCCTCCCCATCATTGTGCTCCTGGGGTCATTCGCGTTTTTGTGGTTCTCCGGACTCCTGTTAATGACGTTGATTCGGGGAGCAGACAATTCATTGCGCAAATCGCTCCATCGATCTGTCCTCGAGGTGTTGTATGTGCCTATTCCTAGCCGGCTTCGGCGCAAGACGAAAACGTTCATCGATTCAGTCCTGGATAGTATCTCCGAGGGCATCGGGGCAGGAATCATCTTTGTATGGGTTACGTGGTGGAATTTCCCTTCCATCTTCTTGTCGCTGCCTATTATGGGGCTGGCCGGAGGCTTTCTCGTCTTGGCCCGCGGGATGAAACAGCAATACTTTCAGACATTGCTGACTCGGTTACAAGAAGGCGATACTAAGGATTTCGAACTTGCGGTGTCGGAACGTGTGGTAGGTCGTGACTTGCTGACTGCCTCAATGGCCCAGATCGACCTCTCACGAGATTTAGGCCAGCTGGGTATTGCCCTGCCCAGCGAAAAACCGCCCTTTCCCGCAGCCGGGAACCCTCAAACGAAAGAAAGCACGCTCGACATGATTCGCTCCAGCGACACCCAAAAGGTACTTCGAGCACTGCGAGAGGGGAATGATTGGGGATCTGAACATATGCCGGCTCTGATCAACTTGCTGGCACGCGATACCTGTCGTGATCAAGCGACAAAACTGCTGATCGATCAGAGCGCTACTTCAATCACACCTTTGGTCCACACTCTCCGCGATGAGCATGCGGATTTTGTGATACGGCGTCGGATCCCAAATATCTTAGCCGTTCTTAACTCTGAGGAGGCAGGTGATGCACTCGTAGCTGTGCTCCGCGCGAAACGCTTTGAGGTCCGTTATCGTGCTGCAATAGCCCTACAAGCCCGGCGAAGAAATCAACTGGCTCCGCCAAAAGGCGATTGGATCGAGCAGATTTGGGGGGCTGTCCGCTTTGAAGTCTGTCGTGAAAAGGCGGTTTGGGAGATGCAACGCCTGCTTGACAAAGTCGATGCAGCTGAAAAGGATGATCTGATTGAACGGCATATAGATGTCCGTGGAATGCTCAGCCTCGAACATACCTTTCGAATGCTTACGCTGGTACTGGATCCAATACCAGTCCGTATCGCCTTCTATGGCATCCTTCTGGTCGATGAACGTTTGAAAAGCTTCGCCCTCGAATACCTTGAACACGTCCTCCCCGAGGACATCCGCAAGAATCTTTGGCCCCACATCGGTGACGTGAGTGAGGCGCAACGCAAAGCCGCCATGCGGCCTCTCAATGCAGTGGTCTCGGATCTGGTGACGACCGGTGCCACGTTGTTCGCAGATGAAGCGAGCAAGAAGGCCCTCAGGAAAGCGCTCGGAACGCAGTAACCGTTTGCTCCCAGCTGAGTATATGACTTAGTCTGGCTTCCGTTTCTCTCCTTCTTCTAATGGGGCCCCCATGAGCGTCCGGTTGAATCCCACATACAGTCGATACAGCCCATCTCCTCGTGTCCACTCCTGAGCGGAGCTATCAACGACGAGGTAATACGTCCCTGGCGAAAGTTCGAATGGAAATAATGCGGTCACCCCGGCCCGCAACACGTAGCCTTGCTGAACGGGCACCTTGTCCGATGATAACAGGTAGAGGGCCGGCTGCCAGGCCGATTGGACCAAGCCGGCCAGACCAGACCACATCGCCCGGTTCGCAGCGACAGCCACCTCCATTCTGGTTGGTTCATTGATCGTGAGCTGATACCAGTGGTCTGGTCCGTCCAATCCATTTGGGAGTTGATAGTTGTCCGTTGCCTTGGCCAATGTTCCTGTCAAAACATCGGTCTGACTGAGTTTGTCCGCTCGGGCTTCATCCTCTCCACCGCGCATTTCGAAATCAGCCACAGGCCTGGCTCCGCAGGAGGCCCACGTGATTGGGCGGTCATATTGACTGGCTACAGAACATGTTGTCTGTTCTGATGAACAGGACCTCTCGGCTGTTCCATTGTAACGACGCTCATACCCGTAACGGGGACGTAGCGGTGCCACCACGAGAGAACGTGTCTGGTTCTCCTCCCTGCCGTCTTCCTTGATCTCTAAGACATTGGCGCCTGTGAGCAGACAGTTGACTAATGCTGAGAACTCCGCTTCCTGTTCCAACTCCGTCCAAGGGCACAGGTTAGAGGCCGTCCTTTCGCACGTCGTACGTGATTGATACTCGACCAAATGGACAAAAGGCTTGGGACGGATCTCGCAACCGGCAAGCAACAGTTGCATGATCACGAGCCCGACACCGATGCCGGCTGGTTTGAGAAAATGAAACAGCTTCTCTCGCATCTTATAGTTCTCCATACGCCAATCCCATTTACCTACGACCCGTCAGTCACGATGCTCCGAGTCCCTTCTCATCCGTCACGACTTCTACACAGCAACGAATCGAGATCCTCTGGTCACGACCTACGTTTCCCGGTCAACGCCCCGAAGTTGGAACTTCCCTTGCTCTGGGTCGAATTTGAGATACACCGTTACAGACTTGCTCCAATGTGTGCCCTTGTTGTAGCTGGTCTGGATCTTGATCGATATGATCAGACCCCGGTCAGGCAATTCGCCTGTGTGTCTCGCCGTTGACTGCAGCGCTTGGACAAGCGCCGTACTCAAATGAATGTGTGGCGCTTCAGCAATTCGCTTTGGGACAAGGGTTGAATCCACTCCTGCCAGATTATATGTCCGAACGGCATACTGATAATCCGCGTTGTTCCCGGGTGCGTACCCCAGTTCCAACGCCATGTTGTCGAAGGTGAGCATCTGTTCGCTCGACCCAGTGTCCGTCAAGGCAAAATTATCGAGTGGGTTGACGAGCGTGAAATAGTAGCGACCGATCTTATCGCGGCGAGCCTTCAGCGTGTCTGCGATATATCGCTCCGCGCGCGGATCAGTGAACTCGCCGGTGTGAACGATCGTGTCGATATCCTCATCCGTGAACGCGGTGACAAGCTTAGCTCCCCAATAGGCATCCCGTACGGTCGTCCGGAGGAACGCCGGATTCGGATAGGTTGGTCGCCAGCGTTCGGGATCGAAATACTCTGATTCGAAGTACCCGACGGCCGGAGCCATCATCTTGAGCGGGGTGTCCCACGGCTTCACGTAGAACCCAGCTTGGATGGTCGATCGGCCGATGGAGCCGAAGTCGAGAAAATATTCGTTGCCGTAGCGCGTCAATTGGGGATCGGCATTGTCCGCGCCCAATGTCGACGAGAAGTCGATGAGATAATGAGTCACGTAGCGCGCTTGAGGATCATACATGTCCAGTGCGTTGGCCGCCTTGGTGTCAGTGTGGTTGAGAAAGGCGGCCATCACGCGGAATCCCCGCAGTTCCCGGCGATTTTCATGGCGAATCCGATCGTGGGGATCGTCGGAACGCTGGCCGACATAGAGAAACGGCCCTTTTGGAATTCCCGGCAAGAATTTGCTGGCCATCGCCCGAATGGTGCCATCCGGCCGATGGGGAACCCGCTCCAGGATCGCGCGAATATCGTCCTGTGTCATGGGCCTTGGAACGTGGTACCGACCCCGGAACTTCGCCTGCTCGCCGATCGTGATGCGTGACGGATCGACCTCGACCAAGTAGTGCTCCGGTACGTTGTACCCTGCCGCATGGAGAAACCGGGAAGAGATCATCTCAGATGCCGTCGTCATCTCCGGATGGAGCGGCGGGTCGAACTTGAGGAGATAGGCATCGTTTTTTCGGTCTCGAATCACAAACCCGGGTGTGGATCCCAAGCTCTCTTTTCCACTAATAGCCTCCCAGGGGCCTGTCATATCGGGTGCGCCCTGTTCCTTCGTGATCCCACGAGCCAGCGCCTGTTGAGACAGACGGTTGACGTGGTGCCGATTGGTAAACCAGGTCGAGTCCGGCACTTCGTCGAAGGCATTGATGTTCTGGGCTTCCACCGGATCGGCCAGCCCCACCCAGGTTCCGATCGTCCGGAAGGAACGACCGACGTTAAGGAACTGCCCGACTCGATAGAAAATCATTTTGTCGGCACCGTCCCACAGGGCCCACTGGCCCTCGGTTTCTTCCTGTGGCTCGAGGATAGGCCGCCGGTCATCGGCTTGCCGGACAGTCGGTCGTTCTGGACCAGGTCGGCTGTAGCATCCGCCGAACATCGAGAGCAGGATGGCGCCGCATAGTAGGTGGATGGCGATCGCGTGTGCACGCATCTTGTTACCTCTCTTAAAACCCCAGCGTAGCGGCACGTTGCCGGGTAAACTCCAAATTGCCCCGGATCAGCGCCAACACTCCGTCTTCGCTGGCAGCGACTTGAATCCGAAAGCCGAATTTGCGATTTGACACGAATCGAAGTCCTCCTCCGGCGGAATACCGGAAACGTTTCAGCCCGATATCCTGGTAGTTGTTAAATACCTGTCCCTCATCGAGGAAAATACTCCCCTCGACATCCTGCCAGACTGGAAAGCGCCATTCGATATTGAAGAGGAGAGCACCTTCATCCTGCCAGCGTCCTCGGTCGAATCCCCTCAAGCCGTTGTTTAGGTCCAAGAGATTCAATTCATAGAATGGGATCGAACCTCCGCCCACACCGTCCTGTTTCGCCAGATAGGCACGGAGCAGCAGCACTCGATCGCCGTGAAAGACAGGAATGTAGCGCTGGATCTCTACCCGGTAGCCGAGATAGCGGAACTGATTCCGATCGACTTGATCGGTATAGGTAAAGGCACTTTCTACGAACCAACCCATGGTCGGTCTGAAAGGATTGTCCCGAGAGTCATACCGGATGCTGGGCTCGATGGCGAGTGCGGTCATGGAACTGTTGTTGCCCGTGACGAACGTCGGCGTGGCTGGAAGTCGATCGGACGGCTTAGCGTCCGCGATCAACAGTCGACCGGTGATCGCCGCGCTCAGGTCGCCGATCACTCTTCGACCCAACGTGACATCCCATGCCAACTGATTGAGCGCGAAATTCGTCTGATCCTCTTCCCGCGAACGACCTCCCCCCGGAAAGAAGTGTCCCTCGTCGAAGTCCAGCCAAAATCCGGAAGTTTGGAGAGTCCATTGAGACCCGAAGAGGGAGGGATCTCGGTAGAACAGCTCGCCCACCTGATTTTCCCGCGTCGCGATCAGGTATGACGCTCGTGCCTCTTTCCCACTCCGGAAGAGATTGTTGTCGAAGGCGGTCAGGCCGATGCCGCTGCTCAGCGTTCCGCCGATGGCAAAGCGAGGGTACAGCCCACCGGTCCGTTCGTCGTTGAGGAAGAGATCCAAGGCGCGGTTCATCAGATCATGTTGTTCGTAGGCGATCGCAAACTTCTTGAAGGGATACGCAACTCCTGCCCACGCATATTCCGGTGCGGCAAGGAGTCGATTGATCCAGGTGTTCTCTTCGTCTTCGTGTGTGCGTTTTTCCGACTCCTCGTCTGTTATTGACGGAGTCGTCTCCTCCCGGCCCTGGATTGAATCAGGTCGCTGCGCAGCTCCCTGTAACACCTTGTCGTCGAGCGGTTGCGCCGCGTCAGCCGTCTCATGGATTACCCCGAATACCAGGAGTGTCCATGAGAGCAGAGAGGCGATGGAAGGGCTTTGAATCTTCATCGTGACTCCGACTGTCGGTCCACTTCCGTCATGCACCTGTTGGCCATACGTCCATCCTCATGATCCTTCAAAACCGACCGTGGACCGTGAGACCCAGCCCACTGCTTGCAGTCGGCACGAAGGGCATGATGTTCATCCCATGGAGGAAGTCAGGATTCTTATGTCGCCAACTCAAGGCTTTCCCAATAAAAAAGCCAAGCGCCGCTCCTGCCACGACATCGGAAGCAAAATGTCTGTTCTGATAAATCCGTGACAGTGAGATCAAGGCCGCGCTGGTATACGCCAGCACTGGAACTGGTTGAGGATAGGCTTCTGCAAAGACCGCAGCCACGGCAAACGATCGGGCCGCATGGGCCGATGGGAAGGAGGTATCGAAGCTGTCGAACGGCACGAAGGTATGGGTGCCGTCTTCTTCACCGGGTCGAGTTCGCCCGACACCAAACTTCGTCACACCCACGATGCCCTCCACGAAGAGTTGCGATTCAAGACTCACCAGCGCCGTCCGCATCAGTCGGTTGCCTGCCTCATGCTCCCTGAAGAGCCACCCGGCACCTATTAAGGCAACATTTGCACCCAAGACCGTCCTCGCGAACCCCATCGTCTCAAAGACGTTGGCAACGTTATCGCTCGTGTCGGTACGGTTCTCCTGAAAGGCTCGCTGGATCGAACGATCGGCCGCCATCAGACCGCCGATGGTGGCGGCAACTCCCCCGACGATCAGCGCGCTCTCGCCATCGATCCGGAAGGGAGAAGTCAGCAGATATTTTGCATCGCTGATAGCCATTTGGCCGACGCCACGCACGTCCCGGAGCAATTCGTGCATCGTATTCTTCGATTCCCGACGTGATGAAGACACAGTGGCTTCTTCCCTCTTCTCCTGCAACGAGACACAAGGCCCGATGAATTCGGCCGGACAGGCCCCGGCGATGAAAGGCCATGGCAGCAGCACCGTCGCAACAAAGAGAACGTAAAAGACAACTCTCACGATAGTTCTTCATCTCCGTCCCAGTTTCCAAAGGCGTGGAAAGGCCTTCCGATCCTGTACCTGTAAGACCACCTACTCGGCATCTACCCGATTGAGAGCCGCTCGCACGACCCTTCCCACGCCTCATCAGTCTGTAACGCTTTGTCTCCTACGATTTTTTCTCAACCATGCGCTCATCCCTTTCAACGAGGTTGCTCACCAGGATGGGTGTGCCTCTCTTCTCAGCTGGCGATTCGCATGGGAATCTTGGGTTTCCTCCATCGGAACCGTTCAACCTCCCGATCGAGGGGCGTGCCTGCGATCGAGTTGGTGTAGTTGCTCATAACCTTGACCGCCAGGCCGATGATCACTTCCATGGCCTGGATCTCGCTATAGCCTGCATCCAGAAATGCTTTGAGCTCGGCCTCAGACACCTTCCCGCGATTCGCGATCAGACTTCTCGCGTATGTCCGCAATGCTTCGAGCTTACGGTCCGTGAGGGGGCCACCAGTTCGAAGTGCCTCGATCGACTTGGCATCCAGGCCTGCCTTTTTGGCGAGCACACTGTGCCAGGGTATGCAATAGTCGCATTCATTCTCATAGTTCGCGGTCATGTACACGACTTGTCGTTCGATCGGCGACAGGGTTGTTTGATCAAAGAGATCCCACAGCACAGCATAGCCCTTGAGGAGCGGCGGCGCCGAAGCCATGACCTTCTCCAAGTTTGGAATCATCCCGAAATTCTTTTTCGTCGTCGCGAGTCCGTCGAGCGCTGCTTCTGGAGCGGTCGTTTCATCATGGAGTGGAAAGTGCATGGCGATCACCTCCTTGGTGGTGTCGTTGAATGGCGACTCTCACGGTTTGGTCGCTTCAAGGACCTTGGCCGTGTCGGTATATTGCGCAAAACGCGATAACCGTCCGTCACGAGCCGACCAGACATGCGCGAAGGGGGATGACATTGAACGCCCTGTCTGTTTGTATGTGCCTCTGTACGTTCCGAATGCCACCACGCGATCGTCTTGCGCGATAAAATCGTGGGCTCGGGCAGAGAAACCATCCCAGTCCCGGCCGATCGGGACGAGGAGGTTCTCGATAACGGCCTGTGGGCTGCGCCAGGTTCCCCCATAATAGGGAAATCGCTCAGCCTCCGTCCAATCGAGGTTGGGATCAAGCACGTTCAAGATAGTCGGAATATCCCTACTGCCGAGCGCTTCATAGAAGGTTTGTACGAGTTGAACTGGTGTAGTCATGGCATCCTCTCCGATGATGAGATGTGTTGAACGATCCGCGCTGGGCCGTCACATGCCGCGTCCCAGCGCCTCGGACGATCATGCTTAGGCAACTCCACTTGCAATGGTCTCAAGATGGCTAAGGCCGAGTGCTTCGACCGTACTCGCCTGAACCGGTGCGGTCGCATCGTTCACGGCATCCGCCCCATAACTGGCTCCCACAACGGTACGCGCCGGTCGTTTGCCCTTGGGGGTGGAGATGAGCATGGCGATGGCCTCGGCAATATCGTGGGGATTTGGTGCGCCGGGCCCGGACAGCATTGATCCGATGTGTTGGAACAGGGCTCCGGGAATCTCGGCCACAGGACCGTACTCAGTAATCCGTTGAGAGTCCGCCGGCTGTATGGCGCTGGCATACATCTGTGTGGGGTAGGCACTCGGCTGTACCAGCACGACATCAATGCCGAGCTGTGAGACTTCGTAGCGGTAGGTGTCGGTCAAGGCTTCGACCGCGAACTTGCTCGCGCCGTACAGCCCGAAAAAGGGAAGGGTGACACGACCGACTACCGAGCCGACATTGATAATCAACCCATCATTGCGCCGACGAAGATGGGGTAGCACCGCACGAGTAACCCGGTGGAGTCCGATGACATTCACGTCGAAGAGCGTTGATGCCTGCTCGGCCGTGATGGCTTCCGTGACGCCGGCTGCCGACACTCCCGCATTGTTCACGAGCACATCGAGACGACCCAGCTTCGAGAGGACGGAGGTGATTGCAAGATCCACCGATTGGGTATTGGTGACGTCGAGTTCTACGATTTCAACGTTTTGAGCCTTGAGCGCCTCGGCATGGACACGGTTCTTTCCCCTTGGATCGCGCATCGAGGCAAATACTGTGTAGCCCGCGCGGGCGAGAGTTTCTGCCGTGTCGCGGCCGAAACCGGTGGAGGCGCCGGTGATGAGAATGGTCTTGGTCATGGTTTGGCTCCTTTCAATACTGTAGAGGCGATTAACGTGAACCCTTGTGTTGTCAATGAGCCATGTCGCTTACCTGAGCATAGCCGTCTTGAGGAGTTGATCATTCGTCTTCAGATGGGTAACGCAAAACATCAGGCTCCTATGGCGACCCAACAGCTCCACGACAAATTCCAGAACCTGATCAGAATTATGCCCCTTTGCTTTGGCCCGCCGCTTCTTGGACACGTGTGAGAATGGCATGATCATCTGATCCGGCTTCCCAGACGGTCTTGAGAAAATCTTCCGGAGCAATCCCGACTTTTTTCAGAAACGGACGATCCATGCCGCACCCATACATGAGGGTTGGCGGTAACTCTCCCGTCAATTTTGCTCTGGCTTTTTCGATGATTCTTGGCAGCCAGCGGATGCCTCCCAGGTTCAGGCCACCGGACGGAAAACTTTCTGCCATCCTGGGCCTGCCGGATGACCTTCGGCTTTGCTCTTTCACAAAATATTCATAGCGGACAGCGGTGATTGCGAGAATCGTCTCAACTGACGGTTCACCCGTCTCACACCAATCCTCCACGAAATCATAAATCTCCGATGGGTGGGCGCCGATCGAAGCCAAGAATGCTGCCTCTTCCATCTCGAAGATCTCAGAAGTACCGTGGCGCCCTGACTGATAGCGACCGGTTGCGACATCGAAGAGTTTTCGAAAGTCGTCTCTCCAGTCCGTCGGAACATCGACGCTCTGGAGCTTGCTCTCTTGCACTGAGTTCGTTGGCAACTGATCTTTCAAACGTTCCATGCGTGTATCTCCTTATGACTTACGGATCTGTCCCCCCCTGAAATCCTTAGTTTGTTCCTGTCCATGAACGTTGAGTGATCCGCATAAAGTGATCGATCAGATGCGTGACCAGCGCGGGTTGGTCTTCGGGACTATAGTGCCCGGCCTGGTCAATCGCGTGAACAATGCCGTTGGGAAACGCTGACCGGAACAATGGGATGAAATGTTCCCCGTGTAAGGTGCGATCCTGCTTGCCCCAGAGAGCCAAGGCCGGTTTGCCGGCGAGCATGTCTTTGACTCCTTCCGACGGCACCTCGAAGCGATGGTGCCCTGTGGCATACCCCTTCGCCCAGCCGATGACCCCCAAGGCGTGGGCCGGGCTCGGAAACGGCGCGCGATAGGCTTCTAGCCATGTGTCTGTGATGATCGAGTTGTCCACGAAGCCATTGAGCTTGAGCGTGCTCAACATGTTGTAATGGCTTTCGCCCAGGATCTTTTCGAGTGTGCCTTCGCGTTCGGCTTTCAGCATCCACTGAAACCACGGCGAGATGGATACGTTGTCGGTCACTCGCTTCATCAGATCATCTTGTCCCAACGGTGTAGGGCCGTTGATGCTGATGATCCCCCTAATAAGGTCTGGATGGCGAATGGCGAGTCCCATTCCAACGGGCCCGCCAAAATCATGCATGACCAGCGTGATGCTCTCGAGGTCCAGATCAAGCACGAACCTTTCAAGATTATCGATGTGGTCCTGCAGGAAATAGGTGCGGTGATCGGGCGTCTCGCTCTTGCCGAATCCCATATGGTCGGGAACAACAACGCGATAGGTGTCTTTGAGTGCGGCAATCTGGTGGCGAAACAGATACCCCCACGTCGGTTCCCCGTGGAGGAAAAGCAATGTCGCGTCATTCCCTTCATCGATATAGTGCATGGCAAAGCTTGGCGCCGTGGAATACCGGGCTTTGTACGGCCAGGTGTCGTGAAAAGTTTCCTGCGCGTCGACGGCAGCCGGCTTTGGGGTGCGTTGTAAGGCCGTGATGCTCATGTTTAGTGTTCCTTGTTGGCGCCAAAAACCACAGAAACTTCATCCTGAGGAGGACCTTCAGTTCCATGGCTCCTTCGTTGGACCGGTGAGCTCGCCGTGTTGGTCGTGGGATGTTGATGAAAGACCTTGTTCATGATTTTCCACGTGCCGTCGACCTTGAGCAGCGTGAAGAGGTCGGTGAAGCGGTGGCCGGTCCAGTTGTCGAGTTCCAGCCGTACGGTAGCAATCGTGTCAACGAGATCGATGTTGGTGATACGTGCCTGAAGGCCCTTCGCCGGTCCGTTCTTGTCGTTCCAAAGGAACAGCTCTTGGATGGGCCCCGCAAACAGGTCGGTCCCGACATATCCGAAGACCGTCGCATCCTTGTGGAAGGCCGGTTTCATGTCCTCGCCCTTGCCGGACTTGGCACCATCGAGGTAGTGCTGGACGACCTTGGCGATGGCGTCATACTCGCTCACGTGTGATGGGGTATGACTCATATGTATCTCTCCTCATTATTCGGCAACGTGTTCTCGTCGTGAGTTACCGGTCATCTTTATGATCAGGCCCAACCATCTAAGGAACATGACTCAATTCGCGTTCAACTCGAGCGATCAGATTCACGCGTGGTGTTCAGGCTGCGTCGGACATATCCTTTGGGAACAGTTCCGGGTCGAGGAACGGATAGTCCGTGTACCCTCTCTCATCTCCTCCATAGAACGTCGAGACATTCGGTGCATTCAGCGGCGCGTTGTGCGCCAACCGCCGGGGCAAATCAGGATTCGCGATGAACAGGGTTCCGAACGCAATGAGATCGGCCTCTCCCGTCTGGATCGCTGATATGGCTCGCTCACGGTCATAGCCGGCGTTGGCGATGTACGTCCCTCGGAAGGCCTTTCGCAATTTCCGATCATCGAATGCCTGGACGGAACGAACTGGATAGACCCCGTCACCATAGCGACTCTCAACGACATGGAGGTAGGCCAGTCCAAACTGGTTCAGCTGGTTGACGACATGCCAGAACGTGATATCCGGCTGTGAGTCGAACATGCTGTTGAAGGAATGCACCGGCGAGATTCGGACGCCCACCCGATCGGCTCCCCAGACCTCTGTGACGGCATGTGTTACGTCCAGGAGGAGTCGAGCTCGATTGGGGACAGACCCCCCGTAGGCATCGGTGCGATGGTTCGTGCCATCACGGAGGAACTGATCCAAGAGATAGCCGTTGGCTCCATGAATCTCTACACCGTCGAAGCCGGCCTCGAGCGCGTTGCTAGCAGCCCTGCGATATTGCTCAATCACGCCGGGGATTTCATCGATCCGCAGCGCGCGCGGAGCCACAAAGGGCTGAAGCCCCTCATAGGTGTAGGCTGATCCTTCCGGTTTGATCGCGGATGGCGCAACCGGGAGTTCGCCGTTGGGTTGATGCGAGGGATGGGAGATGCGGCCCACGTGCCAAAGTTGGAGGAAGATGCGCCCACCGCGGCGATGGACGGCCTCGGTGACCGTCTTCCAGCCGGCGACCTGTTCAGAAGTATGGATGCCTGGGGTGTTGGGATACCCAACACCCTGTGGGGAAATCTGCGTCGCTTCTGTGACGATGAGACCCGCCGAGGCACGCTGGGCGTAGTATTCGACGTTCATCGCCTGCGGCACATTGCCGACGCCAGCCCGGTTACGTGTCAGCGGCGCCATGACGAGGCGATTCCGCAGTTCATAGGGACCAAGCCGATACGGTGTGAACAGCTCGCCAACGGTCGTGCTATGGGTTGAAAGAAGTTTTTCTGCTCGGTGTACAGAGCTCATGCGTCATCTGCTCCTTCACAAAAGACGGCTGGTCCGCTACTCCTGGAGCAGCGGACCACCGGTCAGCGCCTCACAGATCAGCCGCGGCTTTGTCCTTGATCTTGGTCCAATTCCCGTCGGCCTTCTTGATGTAGCTGGGAATATCTTTCTTCCACTTGCTTTGAATGTCTCGATCCAGGTTTAAGTACAGTTTGCCCTCGACAATCTTCCACACCTCGGGATCAGCCACGAATTTCTTCCCGACCGCCACCCCGTAGGCGCAGTAGCTGCCGTAGGCCGGAAGGTATTTCGCAGGATCGGCTTCGAACAGTTTCTGATGTTCCTCGCTCGTAAAGGCATAGGTGACGCCCTCGTGCACCGTGACGTGATACCCAGACCCCTTCATCGGTTTCCCATCTGTAAAATAAGCCACGACGTCATAACCCGAGGCTCCCGGCGTACTGTGGGTGTAATCCATCGCCATCGCCGGTGTGGTGAGAGCCACAGCTCCCAACGCCATGATTCCCATCAGTGCATATTTCATCGACTTCATGTGAGGCCTCCTTGTTGAGATGAATGAAACGAATTTGCTCTGAGCAAAGGCGATGCGCACATATCGTCATCATCGCCGCTTCAGGACTTGCCTAGTCCTTTCCCGCTCGCTGTTTCGATTTCTTTTTTGGTGTTCACATCAATCTTTGTGCCAACCTGTGTTTCTACGTAAGCCGTTGAATCTCGGACCTTTCCGGTTTTTGAGAGAGGATTCGGCTCGACACGAAAGTTCGTAGTGGAATGAAGACTCGTTGCAACTCTGACGAGCTTTCGTTTATGGTCTGCATAGACGGGTATCAACGCCTTATGGTGATGATCGAGAGCACCCGCCTTGATCCACCATTCCTTCTCAGTGCCGGCAGTCAACCGCTATGGTTTTCTGGAAGGACGGAACCGTTCGTCGCACAGGTTCCGGAACAGGCAATGCACGTTGCGTACACCCTCAGAGAAGAACTCCATCGAAGCACGCGCCGGATCGTGTACCGGGCAGTGCGCGACAGTGATCAAGGCCCATTGATCATCAAGTCCTTGCAGCCTGGATGGGCTTCCGATCAGGAAGTGGATGCCCTTACACGCGAGTATAAGATCCTCTCCAGCCTTTCCATCGGCGGCGTGCCCCGCGCCTACGACCTCGTCTCCCACGGCGATACCATCCATCTCGTCCTCGAGGATCGAGGCGGCTCCACGCTCTCGGAGTACATGCGCTCGTCGAAACACGACGTCAAAACGGGACTCCACATCGCGCTCGATCTTGCGAAGGTGTTGGATGGAGTACACCGTCAGCAAGTCGTGCATAGAGATCTCAATCCGGCCAACGTCCTCGTTGACCAGACCGGTGCGGTTACGTTGATCGACTTCAGTATCTCCACACGACAGCCGGAACATCACGTACCCGTGTCTCATCCCAGTAGGCTCGAAGGGACACTGGCCTATCTGTCCCCCGAACAGACGGGCCGTATGAACAGACCCGTCGACTATCGCAGCGACCTTTACTCCCTCGGGGTGACCCTGTTTGAACTCTTCAGCGGTCGTCTGCCGTTCCAAGCAGACGACCCGATGGAATTGGTCTATTGTCATCTTGCCGTCCCTCCACCGCGAGTCCACGACATAGGCCGGGACATCCCGCGCTCCGTGGGGGATGTCATCGGCAAGCTCCTCGAAAAAGCGCCAGAAGATCGATACCAAAGTGCGCTTGGCATCGTGCATGACCTCCGGACCTGCATCGAGCACCTTCACGACGCACCAGAAGAGTTCCGACCTGCACGCCGGGATGTGAGGGACCGGTTCTCGATTCCTCGGAAGCTCTACGGACGCCATGACGAGTCGACGTCCCTCATGGCGGCGTTCGACCGCGTCAGCCTGGGCGGTGTCGAACTGGTTCTCGTCGCAGGGTATTCCGGCATCGGAAAATCCGCCTTAGTCCATTCGGTGCAGACGCCGGTCACCGATCGCCGTGGCTACTTTGTGTCCGGAAAGTTCGATCAGCTCAGGTTGTCCGTCCCCTATAGTGCCTTCGTCGTGGCGCTCAGGGAACTCATCAGGCAGCTTCTCACCGAATCCGACGACGCGCTGGCGATATGGAAGAGCAAGCTCCTCATAGCCTTGGACGGCAACGGTCAGTTGGTCATCGATGTGATCCCCGAGGTCGCGCACATTGTGGGGCCACAGCCGCCGGTTCGAGAGTTGAATCCGGCCGAAAGCCGAAACCGGTTTCAACTCGTGTTCCGCAACTTCCTCCGGGTTTTCTGCCGCACCGAACATCCGCTGGTCATCTTCCTCGACGACCTTCAGTGGGTTGATCCGGCTTCGCTCGCGCTTCTTGATACCATCCTGCCGGATGACGACAGCCATCACCTCTTGCTCATCGGAGCCTATCGGGACAACGAAGTCGATGCCGCTCACCCCCTGACAGCGGCCGTTCAGGCATTGGCGACGGAGGAGCATGTTCGCGTGACTCATCTCACGGTGGGCTCTCTCCCCCCGCACTCCGTCACGGAACTCCTGTGCGACACCTTACATCGTGATCAAAGGGCCGTTGCTCCTCTCCAGCAGTTGGTACTCGAAAAGACCGCCGGGAACCCCTATTTTCTCAGCCAGCTTTTGACGACGTTGTACGGAAAGGGAAGTTTGTCCTTCGACTACGCATTGAATCGATGGACGTGGGATATCGACGAGCTGGAGGCCATGAATATCACCAGCAACGTCGTCGAATTGATGACGAGCCGCTTGGACGGGTTATCGCAGGCGACGCAACGGGCGCTCAGCCTGGCTGCATGTCTTGGCAGCCGCTTCCAGGTTGAAACCCTTCAGGCGCTTTCGAGTGAACGAAAGCATGATGTGTTGGATGATCTCCAGCCGGCCATCGAGGCTGGATTGGTGATTCATGACCGCGACGGATCCAAGGGCCAGGGTCCCATCGGAATCGTCACCGATCATGCGAGGTTGCGCTTTTCGCACGACCGCGTGCAGCAGGCGGCGTACGCGATGCTTTCCGAGGATGGTAAGCGTCGGACACACCTTACGATCGGGCTGCAATTGCGATCGAGCGTGCCGGACACGGCGAAGTCCGAGCGCCTGTTCGAGACAGTCGAGCAGCTCAACTTCGGGAGCGACTTGATCACCGACGACGCCGGGCGAAAGGAACTTGCGAGGCTCAATCTCGAGGCTGCCCGTCGAGCGGTGTCGGCGACCGCCTATGCCGCGGCCTGCACCTATGCGACGGTGGGGTTGGGCTTACTTCCGACCGACGGTTGGCGGAAGGAGTATCAGCTCACTCGTGACCTGCATCGAGTCTTGGTCGATGCTGAATATCTGCGTGGGGACTTCGATGCCTCGCAAAAGTTGATCAGCACAATGCTTTCCAAACTGCACACGCCGGTCGAGCAAACCGAGGTTCAGAGTGCCCTTGTCGTCCAGCAGACGCTGGGAGGGCGTTACCGAGATGCCATCGCGACATGCTGCGATGCGCTAGCAAAGCTCGATATCAACCTCCCGACCGGGGATCTAGAGGCGGCGCTTCACGAGGAGCTGGCTCGTTACCGGAAGGCCGTCGGCAGTCGCGATCCTGAGTCGCTGATCGACGCGCCGCAGACTACGAGCCACGAATCGGCGGTAGCCGTGCGCTTGTTGGCCACTCTTTTACCGCTCTGCTACATCGCTGATCCTCCCCTGTGTCGCCTCGCGAGCGTGAGGGGCGTCACCCTATCCCTGACCCATGGTCTTACCCCAGACTCGCCGATCGCCTACGGATTCTTTGGCCTCTTGCACAGTTCAGTCCTCCACAACTATCGAGACGCCTATAGGTTTGGTCGACTGGCCATCGATCTGGCCGAGCGACATGCCGACTCGTCACAGGTCTGCAGGACTACACACATGTTCTGCGCCTTCATCAACCACTGGAACCGGCACCTGCGGGAGTTCGACGAGGTCAATCGGCGTGGCTTTCAAGCCGGGCTGCAGTCGGGCGAGCTCCAATTTGCAGGCTACCACCGCTACAACAGGGCTCTCTGTCTGTTTCACCTCGGCACCAATCTCAAAGATCTGGTCGGCGAACTGGAAGAATTGATTCGGTTCAGCCGCAAGACGCGCAATCAACACGGGACCGATCCTGCTGTGGCCGTGATGCGCGTGGTTCTCGACCTGGCACAAGAGACGCCGGAACCCGGCTCTTTCCTCTTCGAAGAGACGAGCGAAGAGAACTTCCTGGCCGATCTCCTGTCACGGAATGCAAGGCCGGCGATCGGTCACTACCACATCATCAAAAGCCAGGTCATGTATCTCTACGGTCGAATGGACGATGCGTCACGTTGCTCGGAAGAGGCCGCGAACCATCTCTCATTCATTTCAGGTCATATTTCGACCGCGGTGCATGAGTTCTACGCCTCTCTTATTTCAGCGGCCTCCATCGAGCGTGCAGGTCACGGCCACTTCTCGGAACGTCTGGAGCCGATCCGTGAGCGTCAGCGGCAGCTCGAGCGATGGGCTGAAAGTTGCCCGGACAACTTCTTGCACAAGTCGCTGCTTGTCGGCGCTGAAATCGCACGACTCGATGGAGATGGTCCTCGAGCCGCCGAGCTGTATGACCGTGCCATCGAAGAAGCCGGTCGCAGTGGCTATCTCCAAGAAGAGGCCCTCGCGCGTGAGCGAGCCGGTCTATTTTGGTTGGCCCAACAACGGCGCAAAATCGCCGCCCTGTATCTCACCGAAGCGCAACACGGGTATCAGTTATGGGGCGCCACGAGGAAGGCCAGCATGTTAGCGGGAGCGTATGAGGGACTGATTGCGGGCGCACCTGCGGCGTCGCCACCTGGGGGCTTCACGTCCATGCCGTTTCTCACGCTAGTCAGCAGTACCGGATCGGCCCTGGACTTCGCGGCCGTGATGAAGGCCTCACGTGCGATCTCGAAAGAGGTTGATCTGGAAGAGCTGGTCAAGCAGTTGATTCGTATCGCGGTCGAGACGGCCGGCGCGCAGCGTGGCTATCTGCTCCTCTCCCACGGGGGCAAATTGCTGGTGGAGGCATCGAGTACGTTCGACCGGGGTGGGCATCGAGATCGACCGTCGATCCCGGTCGATTCGACGCAGAAGGATGTGCCGATCAGCATCGTGAACTACGTTGCGCGCACGAAGGAGGCCCTAGCACTCACCGATGCAGGTGCAGATGCGCGATTCTCCGGGGACGCCGTGGTCCGACAGTCAGGTGTTCGCTCGGTGCTCTGCGTCCCGATTACGAACCGAGGGGACCTGGTCGGCGTCCTCTATCTGGAACACAATCTCGCCCCCGGAATATTCACATCCGACCGCGTCGAAATTCTGCAAAGCCTGGCTGCGCAGGCCGCGATATCGCTGGAGAATGCGGGCTTGTACGAAGCACGGAAGAAATCGGAACAGGCCCTGCGTGAGGCCCTGACAGAAGTCAAGAGGTTAAAGAACCGCCTGGAGCAAGAGAATCGCTACTTACAAGAGGAAATTTCGACGGAACAGGGATTCGGTGATCTGGTGGGACACAGCGCGGCATTGCGCAAAGTACTGCGTGAGCTGGAACTCGTGGCGCCGACCGATGCAACGGTTCTCATCCTGGGAGAATCCGGCACCGGTAAAGAACTGCTCGCACGGGAGATCCACACGCGTAGTCGGCGGCAAGCCAAACAGTTAATTCGGGTCAATTGTGCTTCCATCCCTCGGGAGCTCTATGAGAGCGAGTTCTTTGGCCACGCCAAAGGTTCATTCACCGGCGCGTTGAAAGATCGGGCAGGGCGGTTCGAGGTTGCAGACGGGGGCACCTTGTTTCTCGACGAGGTTGGGGAGATCCCTTTGGATCTCCAGAGCAAGCTCCTGCGCGTCTTACAGGAGCAACAATATGAACGGGTCGGGGACGAGCATACGCGCCAGGTAGATGTGCGAATCATCGCCGCCACGAATCGAAATCTCGAGAAAGAGGTCGAAGCGGGTCGGTTCCGACAAGACCTCTATTACCGATTAAACGTGTATCCCATCGAGATGGTTCCCCTTCGCCAGCGATTGGATGACGTGCCGTTCCTCGTCACTCATCTGGTGAAGATAGCTTCGAAGAAACTCAAGTGTCTCGAACCGCGTGTGTCGGAAATCGAGGTGGCGAAACTCCAGCAGTACCATTGGCCGGGGAATGTACGAGAGTTGCAGAATGTCATCGAACGGGCCGTGATTATCTCGCGAGGCGCCCCCCTCCGATTCAACCTGCCGGTTGGCGTAGAAGGACAGCCGAGCATCTCTCCCCCCACGACAACAGCAGCTCAACCGTTGAGCGAGGGAGAGGTGATTCCCGATGACGAGATGCAACGGCGCGAGCGGGAGAATGTGATGTTTGCCCTGCGGCTCAGTAACTGGAGGGTCTATGGGCCAGGGGGCGCGGCCGAACGTCTGGGAATCAAACCGACCACCCTCGCGTCGAGGATGAAAAAAATGGGGATTGAAAGATCCCCCGATCAAACTCCCTAGTCTGTACGAGAGTGTAGGTGAACCTGTATGACGAACCAGCAGATGCACCATTGTTGGCGTTCGAGCGTCTTTCCTGCCGGTAGGGTGAAGACCCTGAATCCACCAGATCCTCGCTACCGACGGACCTGAGCATTCCAGTTAGTAGGTTGCTTTCTGTCCGCTTCACTTAAGATTCCGGGCGATCGCTGACCCCGTTGCCACCTGGCACTCAGACATTGTTGATATTCTTTGGTGCTGTGAAAGCGATGGAGCACAGGGTTTAGCGAGCCATTCCAAGACTCCACGCCCCGTTCTTCGATCAGCACTCCCGTCATCTGTGGATCGTGGTGCAGGACATCTCTCACCATGTCGATCGAATGGGCAACGAGCGCGTCTTTCTGCAGTTGAGTCACAGGACCGCCCGAGAGCTGTATGGTGATGATCGGTATGACGCACCTCAGTGTGGAATGTCGGGACACAAACACCTATTGAGCTGCCAACGAGCCTTTCATGTGGGGGTGAAACTCGCAGAAGTACGAGTAGGTTCCACCCGTCTCAACGGCGAATTCCCACGATTCTCCTTCCGCCAAAATCCGCGGCAACCACACGCCTCCCTCCGCCGTGACTGTGTGCGGAACGATGTCGCGGTTCACCCATCGGGTCCTGTCGCCTGGTGCCACAACGGTCTGTTGCGGCATGAAACGAAACGCTTGGATCTCGATGAGGTGAAGTCTGGGTGGAGAGGCCGTTGCGAGTTCCAAAGGAGCTCCGGCCTCCCCCATGACGACCAGACTCAGGACTGTGATAATGATCGTCCGAAACATGGTCGAACCCCTTCGTTCTTAACTGACCTTCTGGTTCATCGACGACGCGTGACCTTCGTGAGCCTTAAACGTCTGCAACGCGGCACCAAGGAGCGACTTGAGTTCCTCGTTCTTCGCATTGGGAATGAAGGCGTTCTCGACGGCGTTGTTCACGAACTTGTGGTACTCGAGTTCGTTGGCCGCATAGCGCTTGTCGAAGGCATCTCCACGAAGCTGAGTCAGTTCGTTCCGGATGTCATTCGCCCGTTGCGACAACTGCTGACTCGTCGGGTTGTCCTGCGGCGTAATCTGGAGCTTGTTGACCAACGCCAACGCTTTGTTGTTCACCGCTGTGTGGTCGCGCACCATTAGTTCCGCAAATTGCCTGACCTCGGGATTTTCCGAGATCGCCAAGGCCAGGTGGGCGTAGCGAATGTCGATGTTGCCCGCCGTGTAGGCAATGTGGGCGATCTCCAGATCGTTCGGTGCCTTGCCCTTCTCCGCTTTCGCCGGGTTGGTGGCTGTGACGCAGCCCACCAGCACAGTGCTCGCCAGAGTGAGGTAGCCTAATGACTTCGTGATCCTGCTCATGATGAAACTCCTTTCCGGAATGAAGTGAATGAGTTGCCCTCGGCTGCCACCATCGGCGACCGAGAGAGTCCTGGTGCGCGACGGCACCGTCTCACCGGGTGGACTAGGCCCGTTGGGTAACAAGTCACTGTTTCTGCAGCACGGGATAGCCAAACGAGTAAATCCACTTGTCGGCGTCCATTGCCTTCTCCGGGGCCAGTTGTCGTGCCGGCAAGTGGCAGGGTACACATTCAGTCTTGTAGTCTTTTGAGACCGTGTGCTTGGGATCGTCGGCATTGAAGAGGGACCAGGCCCAACCGTCCCCCCACAATTTGGAATCCTTGAAACGACCCTCTGTGTCTCTCACGAGCACGAACCAGCCCTTGATGGTGGTTCCATGTGCCACGGCCGGTCCGGTTGTCATCGCCATGGTCTTGGCATTCAAGAGTTCTTTGACCAGCACGGCCCCATCGGGAAAACGCCGATGCTGTTGGTAGTAAGCAATGGTCTCCGGCTGAGTGTAGACCACATGGTACTCATGGACACCGGGACCCATTTTCCCCAACTTCTCGTCCGTGTGCGCATGGGTCCAGGTTCCCAACGTGGGCCACTCCGCATAATTGTCAGGTACTCGAATCGCTCCGGTCGTCATATCGACGTTCGGAGCAAAGGGCTGTTCGTCTGTGCTCATCATCGCCCTGATCAAGGGGATCGTGACCAAAGCCAACAAGGCGATTGAGATGATCCGCTGTTTCATGTCTTGCTTCCTTTCCTCTGCACCTGGCCCGGGAGAGAGGCTCGTCAAATGACGAGCCTCTCTCCCGCAACGCTCACAAGTCGCCCGGAGCCTTATCCTTGATAGCGGTCCAATTCTTGTCCGCCTTCTTGATGTTTCCAGGGATATCTTTTTCCCACTTGACCTGGATCCCCTTATCCAAGTTCAAGTAGAGGGTGCCATCCACGATCTTCCAGACTTCCGGATCGGCCACGAACTTCTTTGCCACCGACGCACCATAGGCACAGTAGCCACCGTAGGCGGGCAAGTATTTTGTCGGATTCGCCACGAACAGCTTCTTGTGCTCCTCCGACGTGAAGGCATAGGTGACGCCGTTGTGATCGGCGACGTGATAGCCTGAGCCTCTCATCGCCTTCCCGTCAGTGAAATACGCCACCACGTCATAGCCGCCGGCACCCGGCGTGCTATGGGTGTAATCCGTCGCGAACGCAGGTGTCGCAACGGCTGCGACGATCAACATCGTGAACCCCAGAACAGCTTGCTTCATCGAATGCATGGGAACCTCCTTGTGAATGTGAGAGTGTGAACCATTGGAACCACTACGCGGCGTGGGGTCGGCCCACGTCGACGATCGGAAAATCCACCTCTGTTCTCGCCACGAGATTGAAGTAGTTCGTGAAGATGTTGATCGCAATGTTGGCAATGATCTCCACGATCTCTCCATCCGACAGTCCTGCCGCTCGTATCTCTGCCAGATCCGTATCTGTCACATTGCCGCGTGACGTCACGACGCGGCTGACGAACGTCAGTACCGCTTGCGTGCGAGGATCCTCGGATTTCGCGTTCAAATTGCGGCCCAATTCTTCGGCCTGGACTCCGGTCTGCTGCGCCATGGCCGTGTGGGCGGATGCACAGTACCCGCAGCGGTTTGCGCCTGCGACTGCAAGGGCGATTTGCTCGCGCGAGGCAGCGGAGAGCGTACCAGACCCTAGGGATTTGGCGAGGTTCAGATACCCACTCAGGGCTGCCGGTGCATGGGCGAGGGTCTTGAAGATGTTGGGTAGCACACCGAGTTGGCGTTGAATCCCGGTCAACAGTTCTGCCGCCTTCGGATGTGCGGTTCCCGGATCGAGCGATTGAATACGTGGCATGTCGGTTCTCCTTCGAGTTAAGAGTTATGTCGTCATCGCATCCGCCGATCGATGGGAGAATGTTTCCATTGGATTCTCGAACGGCTTGCTTGTCTCATCACTATGTCAAGCTGCGTGCCACAGTGACGTTTGCTGCGAACGCGTTGAAATCTCGACCAACTGCCTTGGGCTGATCTCCACCTGAACGATCACGACGATTCGTCATCACCAAGGAGTCGTTGTATCGCGACGATATCTCGTTTAAGGTGAGGGCGGTTGGCCGGCATTCGATCGAGCCAACGCTGTTGCACCACGCGAGTTCGGAATCCTCGATGAGTCTGCACGACCCTTCGTCCTCTCATTCCTGTGAAAATCTGTCGGAAGACGACTTGCGGCGGCACTGTCCGTCGCTTACTGTGCTCAGGCTGAGCGACAAGACGGTCATACACCACCAGGGGGACGCGTGCGACGATGTGTTTGTCATTGTGAAGGGGCGTGTGAAGCTTCTGCGGCTCAATCGCGATGGGGATCAGTTCGTGATGGCGGTGCTAACGGAAGGACAGTGGTTTGGGGCCGCGTTAACCGATGGCTCGCCTATGACGATCACTGATACCGCTGAGGCGAAAGGCCGTACCGTTCTCTACAAGATTCCGCTCAAAGAATGGCGCAAGCTGCTGGCAAGCGACGGAGATTTCGCATGGCATGCACTCGAAGCGCAGGCCATTGAGATACACGCGCTCCGGCGGAAACTAGAACTGATGAGGTTCCACGACGTTCGTTCAAGACTCACGGAAACCCTGCGCGACCTGGCTCGAACCCACGGCGGGCATTGTCGGCACGGGTTCGAGCTGGACATCAAGCTGACCCAACAGGAGCTCGCTGACCTTGTCGGCGCAAGCAGGCCGGTTGTCAGTACTCTGCTGAACGACCTCAAGAGCCGCGGCGTCCTTGACTATCACCGCACCTTGATCTGTATTCAAAACCTCGCCGCGCTCCAATAGAGCGCCTCATCCTTCCTCCTACAGGCTAGAGGAGACGCGATCGACTGTTCTCTAGCTAACAGACTTCACATTGAATATGGAGAATAATCTCTTCCGTGACATATTGACGAGCTTTCCGTGCACATCGAACATGAACGAGAAGGTGAATTATGGCTTCAGTGATGATCCCACTCGAAGGAACGGCTCGGCTCGATGCTCGGATTAAACAGACGAAGCCGTACCTTGCTCCGATGGCGAAGTCGGAACGAGCAGTTCAGGAACTGGTCGGACAGAGTCGGACTCTCCGCGTGATTCTCGGTCAGATCGACCTCGTTGCACCCACGGAAGCCACTGTCCTCATCTTCGGTGAATCCGGAACCGGCAAGGAGCTGGTGGCGCGGGCGATCCACAACCAAAGTCAGCGTCGCGACCAGCCATTGGTTCGAGTCAATTGTGCGTCGATTCCGAGAGAGCTCTATGAAAGCGAGTTCTTCGGCCACGTGAAGGGCGCCTTTACCGGTGCGATGAAGGATCGAGCCGGCCGATTCGAGGCGGCTGAGGGCGGCACGTTGTTTCTGGACGAAGTCGGAGAGATACCGCTGGAACTCCAGAGCAAGTTGCTCCGTGTTTTACAGGAAGGGGAATATGAACGGGTGGGGGAGGAAACCATTCGAAAGGTCGACGTCCGGATCATTGCCGCGACCAATCGCGATCTGATGGGGGAAGTGGAAGCAGGACGATTCCGACAGGATCTGTATTATCGCTTGAATGTCTATCCCATCGAGGTGGCGCCATTGCGCCATCGAATGGAAGACGTTCCCTCACTCGCGACATATTTCATCGATCAAGCTTCCTATCGTCTGGATTACCCCAAACCGGCCCTGCCGGATGATCAAATGACGATCTTGCAGCAGTACGATTGGCCGGGAAACGTGCGCGAACTGCAGAATGTGATCAACCGAGCTGTCATCGTTTCTCAAGGACGTCCCCTTCGGTTTGATCTGCCTCGTCATGGAGGCTTGTCACTTGCTGCGATGAAGCATGGTCGGTCCAACATGTCCTCGTACCGGATGGACATCGTGACTGACGAAGTTATGCGAGAACGAGAGCGGGCCAATCTGATCGCTGCCTTGGAACGTAGTCATGGAAGAATCTATGGTCCCGGCGGTGCCGCGGAACGGCTTGGCGTGAAGCCTACGACCTTGGTCTCCCGCATTAAGAAGCTCGGCCTCACGAAGCGGAAATGACTAGGTCGACTTCTTCCCTCCACGGCACCCTTCCATGGTGTTCCTTTCTTGTATTCAGGCTGCCACGAGATCCAGATGGCGTTTGCTCCGTTTTGAAGGCTGAACAGCCCGTTGATATCGCTGTCTGTTGGATGCAATGACCGGATCGACAAGATATCCGCAAGAGACGCAGCGCCAGGCCCTGCCGCCGGTCGGAGAGACGTGCAAATCGACGATAAACTCTCGGACCATCAACCCCTGACAACGTGAACAACTCATGGTGGACTCCTTTCTCATTGTGATGGAACGATCTAACGGTGATATCCAAACTCACTTGTCTCAAGCACAGCCGCTGAAGAAGACTGCGTCATGGTTTTTTTGCACGCGACCGAGTCGCTCGGGACCTCCTAATCTAGGTTATGCAGCTGCAGCCAATGGCCGACGATCCAACCCGGACAACACCGGTGTCGGGTCGCCCTGTGCCGGTTCGACTGAGGCATTCCGGTTTGTCGCCAAAGCATAGTGGCGCCCTGCGTTGATGCTCAGCAGGATCATCACACCCATGATCCCAATAGTCAGGAGACTCAAATACTGCGTGGCTACTCCTGCTGCCCCCAGCAGAAGGACCGCGAAAATGCTCACTCCCTTGGCTGTCCGCTGCACGAACATGGAAATAAACGCTCGACCCTTATACTTTTCGTCTGGTCCGGTGGCGAGGTAGAGGGACTCCCGTCCGGTCTGCTGGATGGAATAGCTCAGGCCATTGTCGAAAATGACCAGAAGGCTGACTGCTACTAACGAGGGCATGGCCAGAAATCCTAATGACCCGACGATGATGGCTGCCGGCAGGACGAGCAGAGTTGCGCCAAGGCCAAATCGCTTCATCACGGTACCAACCAGAAAGAATTGGGTGATCACGGCTAAGAGACTGGCGTACAGGTACACATCCGTCATGAAGGCCTGAGTGGCTTGGACACCGGACATGCCCTCGGCCGCTAATTTGAACTGATAATCCATCAGTTGCGACGCGACCTCGTACAAACCCATAATGCCGGCAATACTCGCGAGATAGCGTGAGCGAAAGACCAATCTGGCTCCTTCAAATGCCTCCCACAATGACCCTCTGGAGAATGACTCAGCTTTTGACCGAGCATCGGGCCGAATCGTTGGGGTGAATACCTGTGATCTCCGGAGCAGTATCTCCGTTGATCCGACGATCAGAATCACTCCGCCCATGAAGAGAGCGGATAGGCACAAGAGTCCCGGGGTTCCGATAGTCGAGAGCAGAACCTTCGCGGTCGAAACGCCGGCCCAACCGCCCAATACCCCTCCGGCTCCAATCGGACCGAAAAGCCGGTTCGCGTCCGGTCCATGGGAAAGATCGGTCAAGTATGCCCAAAACGCTGCGACCATCATCGTGGCCTCGAGGTCACCCAGCAGGTAGAACGTCCAGATGAGGAACGGATCGGGCTCATCTCCGAGCGCGAACGCAAGGGTGAGGAAACTCATGAGAAAAAACCCACTCAGCGTGTAGATGAATCGCTGCCGGCGAAGCTTGTTGTAAAGCAAGGTAAACGTTCCCACGCCAATGGACGCGATCAGGATGTTGGCAAGCTTGGCGTAGAGCTCCATGTGGGCACCGTAATACTCTACGAACAGCCCACTCTTGAGGGGTTTCAATACTTGAAAGACGGCGATCACAAGGAAGAAGAATGCGAAGAGCAATCCTGTGATTGCGAGATCTTCTTTAGATTTTTGAATAAGTGGGGATTTCATGGCCGCTCCATCTCGTTGCGTGGTCACTTGTGAAAGTCGACTCTGCATGCCAGGAGGCATTCCAAACTTGGTGCCAGTTCATGGACGCTACAAAGTGCTGATTATGTGGAGATTGCCGACTTCACCACTCTTCCGGTTTGCAGCGAGGTTTCGTGATACGACGAAACCTCGCTGCAAGTTGCGTGTTGTTCAGCCGACCGAAGAAGTCTGGAAGAGTTGGTGTGCCATTTGGTGAAGAGGCTTATGCTGTCGGCGGCGCAGCGTTACAACACTCTTCGGCTCAGCCTCCGCACTGAACCGGTCCGATGGTTTGATGGGACTTTTGAGGTGGATGGCGCGCAGGCCTCTCGAGCGGCCTGATGAAGAGAGCGATGCCGAGGATTCTCTTTGAGGAGCGCGAAGTTCTTATCTGCTAGGGCGCGAGCTTCTTGGGGAAGGTCACGGTATGTGGCTCAGAACTGTGAGGAGGCGTAATGCTTCACAGAGGCTGTGAGTTGCCCTGCTTGAATTCGGCACGGACTTCAGCAATCAGTGCGTCCAGCTTACCAGCTTTGAGGTCGGCCTCGATTTGCTCGTCCCATATGCGGGAATCAAACTCCAGGAACCATGCACGGAACTGTGCCAAATCCTTGGGAGGAAGATTCGAAATCCGTTGCTCAAGCTGCTCGACTTCACTCATTACGCGCCTCCCTCAATAGGCCACATTGTA
Source organism: Nitrospira sp. (assembly GCA_965223625.1). Lineage (GTDB taxonomy): Bacteria > Nitrospirota > Nitrospiria > Nitrospirales > Nitrospiraceae > Nitrospira_D. Next base: position 2,687,378 of record OZ245008.1, on the reverse strand, counting down.
CATAGGTTGAGCGGGTTTCGCTCAACGCTTCTTTTACTGGTGCGTATGTGGCTTCAGCTCAGTAAAGGACTTCTTGAGCGGCAAGGGCGGGATCAGGACCTATCAACCATCTCGATGTGAATGCGTAACCTATACAGGTTTAAAGTAATCCAATTAGGAGAAAAGGGCGGCCGCTCCGGCTCCTATTCCCAGAATGAAGCAGAGAAAAGACAAATAAGGAACAATGTAGTTCCGCCAACTTCGTTGCACCATCTTTTCGTCTTCTTCGATCAGATATTCCCAGGCGATCTTGTCAGTATAAAAATCTTTGACCGATTTCGTGTATTGCGTCAGGAGTTGAGCCATTCTGTGGAATGTCATGGCTGTGAATATGCCTACAAGCAAAACTCCAAAGGCAAAAAACAGCAAAGCAAATTTTAACGCGGGTAAGTACCTAATTTGGTCGGAAGTTCCAAGGAAGCTCAGTGTTGCAATTGCTCCGCCTGAATTTGTTATGAATAGATATTTGAATGCTTTTTCTGCCCACCCCTTTTCAAGTTCGTAAAGCTGTTGCCATCGCCGGTCCAAATGGCTGATAAAGCCAGCTCGGGTCGTGGGCTCTAGTTCCGAGAACCTTTTCACAGTGCAGTGTCCCACTATTCGATTCTCACCGATGGGGGGAGAAGTTACAGAATATTATGGCTCTTGTCTATGCATTGAATATTGGTCATATATTTGAAATCGATCCCCCATACTCGTTTACTTTCCTTCGCGACGCCCGGTAGACTCCACTTACCGTTTAAATGAGCATCCAGAACCCAAATCCGTCTGCAGCTACCGAATCTACCTCGCCCGATTCTGTCGATCGAGTTATCCGCTATCACATCCAGACCAAGCACCATTACAATCGCTACGCCCGCTCGCTGGGATTTCTGGACTGGGTGAACCAGCCTGATCCGTTTCGGCGGTTCGAAGGGGCTCATCTTATTTCGCTTCCATTACTCCGGCCGGATGAAGAGCCCTTGTCACCTGCATATGAAGCAATTTATGAACGGGGAGCAGTCCCATGTCAGTCTCTGACCGTGCGAACGCTTTCGCGATTTTTCGAGTATGCGCTTGCCTTGTCGGCCTGGAAGAAGGCGGGGGAATCGGAATGGGCGCTACGGAGTAATCCTTCGTCAGGGAATCTGCATCCGACCGAGGGCTATGTTGTCTTACCAAGGATCGACGGACTCGATCTGTCACCAGGTCTGTATCATTACGCCCCGAGAGAACATGGGTTGGAATTTCGAGCCGAGTTCCCTGAGGATTCTCTTGTTCGGTTGCTAGCTCCGTTCCCTTCAGGCGCCTTTCTCTTTGGACTCACATCCATTCATTGGCGCGAAGCCTGGAAGTATGGCGAGCGGGCATTCCGCTACTGCAATCACGATGTCGGTCATGCGATTGGGACGGCACGAATCGCAGCTGCCACGCTTGGTTGGAACATGGCTCTCTTGGATGGCATGGATCAGAACGCGATTGCGATGCTACTTGGGACTGATCGGAAGGAAGACTTCGGCGAGGCGGAACGGGAACATCCGGACTGCCTGACGGTGATCTGGCCAGCTGAAAACGTGAAGCGCGAGCATTCAGAGATGCCGTTATCCATTGATTTGGTCGGTGTAGAGGAATTGGCCGGTGGAACCTGGCATGGGAAGGCGAATCGGTTGAGCCAAGAGCACGGAGTCCATTGGGAAATTATTGATGAGGTCGCAGAGGCGAGTTGGAAGGGCGCCGCTGAGCAACACCTAATCGCTCTACCGGATCTCACTGTGAATGGGACCTCGGGAAAAGCGAATGATGCTAGTCCGACAGCTGGGCAAATCATTCATCAGCGCCGAAGCGCGGTTGCATTTGATGGCAAGACGTCGATCTCAGCCGCCACATTTTTCCGCATGCTGCAGCGTGTTATGCCGCTGGTTGAACGTCCGCAGTTGGAACGACCGACGCCATGGGATGTCTGGCCTTACGATCCCGCGATTCACCTCATGATATTCATTCATCGCGTGGAAGGGCTCACGCCTGGACTGTATTTTCTCGTGAGGGACAGCAGAAAGTTGTCGTTCGTTCAGCAGGCCATGAATTCCGAACTCAACTGGACGATCGCCCCTGGTTGCCCGGAGGGACTTCCTCTGTATTGGCTGCTCGAAGGCGATGCGAAACGGTTAGCTGCGCAGGTGAGTTGTCATCAGGACATCGCCGGGGACAGCGCCTTCTCGTTCGGAATGCTGGCGGAGTTCGAGGGGACCTTGCGGGAACGAGGTGCTTGGTGGTATCCACGCATGTTTTGGGAAGGGGGTTTGCTCGGACAGGTGTTGTACCTTGAAGCGGAGGCAGCCGGAGTTCGGGCAACGGGGATCGGCTGTTTCTTCGACGATCCAGTCCATGAAATCGTCGGGATCAAGACTCTAGCTCTGCAATCGCTCTATCACTTCACGATCGGCGGACCTGTGGAAGATAGACGATTGCAAACCTTGCCGCCCTATCACCACTTGCAACGGCGTTCACCATGAATGTTGGTTGAAGGGACCGAATCAGCGCATGTTTAAGATCAAGAAGAAAGGCGAAAAGCCCAAACGGGCGGTACTTTATAACGTCGTCGAAGATTATTCTGAGTTTGATGCACCAGGAAATGTCACGGTTTGTGCCATGACCGAACCAGAAGATCTCGCATCCCACGCGAAGGTCCTCTCTGAAAGCTATGATGTGCCGCTCGAGACGATGACGAAGCTGCTGACCGAGGGGGGAACCTATGTGTATCCAGAGGTCGGAGGTCTTCTCACTCGTGGCCTATTCGCCTGCTGGATCGATCCTACTAGTCATGCGCCTAAGCAAACATGGACGTTAGATCTCATGCAATTTGCAGAGGCTGAACAATTGGTGCGAACCAGAGTTGTTCCTCTTCTTGATGCCGCGCAGGAGATTTTTCGTAAGACCTTGCCGGATGAGCTGAAGATCAAGCTTGAGCAGAAGAATCTCTGTTTGGACTACCGAACGTTAGATCGTGCCGTGGCCAAGGGCGGTGACATCAAGTACATCGATTTTCGCAAAGACTGGTCGCCGCATTTCAAGCGGCTCTGTATCATGCCGGATGGCCGGCTTGTCGAAACCGGTGGGTTGCAGGAATTCGCCGAGATTCACGGCATTACGGTCGCCGAGGCCAAAACGTTGATCGAACAGGGTGGCACCCTCGATGTGAATGGAGAGGTGTTGGCCTGTCAGATCGTGAATGGTCAGCCGGCTGTTGCACGATTCAGTGCGAAGAACTATGTGAAGGCGAAGGAATTGGTCGCGTCGAAGGGTCTACACCTGATGGATGCACTCAGCGAAGTTGGATACAACGATCCTGCGATGATGCGTGGCCTTGCACGAAAAGAATTAACAGGCAGGCGGTAACGCTGTGAGGAGCGTTCCCCTGTCAACCTGAATTAGGCGACAGCGAGTTCTTCTTCTACGGCTTCAAGGAGCTTATTGATGTCGAATGGCTTTTCAAATGCACGTCGAGCGCCGAAGAGTTTCGCGACATCCAAGAAATTCTGGTCGCCTTGAGCTCCTGTGATCGCAATCACTTTAGCGTCGAGATATTCGCGAGTGAGCTGCAGCGTGGCTTCCAGGCCGTCCGTTTCAGGCATCAACAAATCCATGATGACAAGATCGACCGGTTCCTGCTGGTAGAGCGTCAATCCTTTACGCCCATCTTCTGCCTGGAGCACACGATGCCCCGCCTTTTCCAGGACCTCTTTGAGAAGTCCTCGGATAGATGGTTCGTCATCAATGACTAGAATGGTTGCCATAGCTGCTCAGAGGATACACGTTGATCATACTGATGAGGTCGGACACTGTCTAGAAATAAAGGATATCTAGTTGTACGTGCAAATGATGAACGCATGATGGGGTCGATCAGCTCTATTCATGGATGTTGCGCCTAGAAGTCTTTTTTATCTCGTGTCCAATCAACGGCAGGCGTATCCGCATCTTCGTGAAGGGCGATGGGGGCTGCGCAACGCCACATGGAGGAAAGAATTTTGGGTTGACCCCATGATTGATTTTTGTTACAAGCGACAGACTGACAGCACCCGCCGTGGTGAACTTTCTCCACCCATATAAGGAGTGTTTCTGTGAATAGTGCCGATAGGTCCAAATGGGTCTGGACTCGCCGAGCATTTCTTCAGACGTCTTTCGTAGGGACGCTCCTGTTAAGCGGGCGCTTAGCCGGACCACAGCCAGTGCAGGCTCGTACGCTTCCCGAAGGACGATTGGCGTTAGTCAATGTGCGGACCGATGAGCGGTTGGACGTCGTCTATCGTGATGAGGCGGGTGAGTATGATCTTGAGGCGCTCGACGATGTGAATTATCTGATGCGCTGTCATTACTCAGGCGAGGTCGGGGCGATCGATGTGCGTGTGTTGGAGCATGTGAATTTGGTGCAGAAAAAACTCGGGATCAAAAGGGATATCCATTTCATCTCGGGTTTCCGGTCTCCCGAGTACAATGCCATCTTGGTGCGGAAAGGTGGACATGCCGCGAGAAATAGCCTCCATATGCAGGGGCAGGCGATCGACCTTAGGATTCCCGGTGTCCACCCCAAGAAACTTCGCCAAGCTGCGCTGGAATTGCGATTCGGCGGGGTCGGTTTTTATAAGCGTTCAAGGTTTGTGCATTTGGACTCCGGTCCTTTCCGGTTCTGGTAATCCCCCCCTCAGTCGAACCCAACCGATTTTCGGTCTTTCGGATGCCATCAAGAAGACGACTGTGATTGCATTGAGCCGACCGTCTCTAGATAATGCCGGAACGGCTCCGTCCTCTATGCGCTGATGAACGAAATGAAAAGGTCCATCCATGACGACGACTAGTCTAGCGCTCCTCATATTCGGCGTCTGCTATCTGGTCATTATGACCGAAAGAATTCATAAGACCATTGTGGCGTTGAGTGGGGCTGCGCTGATGATTGCTCTGGGTGTGGTGACCCAGGATGAAGCCTTTTACTCCCATGAATATGGCGTGGACTATAATGTCGTGTTCCTTTTGATCGGGATGATGGTCATCATCAACATCATCAGAGAGACCGGGCTGTTCGAGGTCTTGGCGATTTGGGCTGCGAAGCGAGCCAAGGCCAGACCGTTCCGCTTGATGGTCCTGTTGGCCCTCTTGACCGCCGTTCTCTCGGCGATGCTCGACAACGTCACCACGGTTTTGCTGATGGCTCCGGTCACGCTTTCCATCAGTAAACGCTTGGAGCTGAACCCTATCACGTTTCTTCTCTGTGAAGCCTTGTCGTCCAACATCGGCGGGACGGCCACACTTGTCGGTGATCCGCCGAACATCATGATCTCCAGTAAAGCGGAGTTGGGCTATCTAGACTTCTTATCGGTCCTCGGGCCCATTGCGACGCTGATCATGGCTGTGTTTCTTGGCACGATGTGGATCCTTTTCGGTCGAAAGATGACGGTGGCTCCTCACCTGCGCGAAGCGGTGATGGCGCTCAACCCAAGAGATGCGGTTCGCGACCACGGATTACTTCGGCGCTGTTTGTGGGCTCTGGGGGGCGTCAATCTCGGTTTCGCGTTCCACTCCTTCGTCCATCTTGAGCCGGCGACGGTTGCGTTACTAGGGGCGAGTGCGTTCATGCTGCTTGGCCATGCGCGAGGACGATCGAATGAAACTGAAGAGATGAAGTACTTGGCAGAGGTCGAGTGGAAGACGATCTTCTTCTTTATCGGCCTGTTCATTTTGGTGGGAGGCCTTGTGAAGATCGGCGCGATCCGATATCTCGCAGAGCGACTTGTCAATGTGACGGAGGGCAACATGGCCGGAGCGACGCTCGCGGTGTTAGCTGGTTCGGCCGTGCTGTCGGCGTTTGTCGACAACATCCCCTATGTCGCGGCGATGAATCCTCTGATTGTCGACCTGGCCCGCTCACTACATCCGGATGTTTCAGACTATACGACGTTGGTCCATCAACCGGATATCATTCCCTTCTGGTGGGCGCTGGCGTTGGGAGCCTGTTTAGGAGGAAATGGCACGATCATCGGGGCGAGCGCCAACGTAGTGATCATCGATATTGCGCGCAAGGCGGGCTATCACATTACGTTTTGGCAGTTCTTCAGGTTGGGCTTTCCCGTTATGATCGGGTCCGTTGCGATCAGTGCGGTCTATCTCTGGATCTTATTTTTTCGGTAGGGTGAAGGCAGCTGAAGGGCTGCTCAGGCCCCCACTTTCCGTCAGGATTTCCGACAAGTCTGTTATCTATTTTTCCGGGAATCATGGCTAACTATCTGAATAGGAGGGGAGCCGAAGAGCTTAATGGTGATGCGCGAAGGAATGGGCTTCGCCGCCTTGTTCTGTCAGCTTCCGCAGGTCGCAGTGGATGTCGTCGGGATCGCAACACTCGGTTTCCAGTTGAATGGTCATGTGTTTGATGCCGAACTCCGCGGTGATCCGGTTCTGGATTAGCGGTAGTAATTCAAGAGGAGTGCAATGGTGCTCGATCAGGACATGGCTGGTGAGCATGATGAGACGGGGCTCGACCGCCCAGATGTGGAGGTCATGTACGTTTTTGACGCCTGGAATCGACTCGATGGTCGTCGCGACGTGAGAGGCACTGATCCCTGGAGGAGTCGATTCTAACAAGACATCCATCGACTCTTTAAAGATCGGCCAGGCTCCTCGGAGAATGACTCCGACGATCAGCAAGCTGATGAGCGGGTCCAGAACAGTCCAGCCTGTGAGGAGAATCGCTCCACCGCTGACGATGACTCCGAGCGACACCCAGGCGTCTCCCAGCATGTGCCAGAACGCACCTCGAATATTCAAATCGTCTTTCGCTCCATGCTGGAGCAGTAGGGCGATGCCGAGATTGGCTACGAAACTGACGGCAGCCACAGCCATGACCCATGTGCCGTCAACAGGAACTGGATGCAGAACTCGTTTCATGCCGACCATTGCGATCCCAGTGGCGGTCAGTAGCAGAATGAAACTGTTGAGAAATGCGGCAAGGATGCCGGCGCGGTGGTAGCCGAAGGTTCGGGTCTCGGAAGCAGGACGTGCTGTAAGGAGATGAGCATAAAGGGCGAGGAACAGCGAGCCTTGGTCGACGAGATTGTGACTCGCATCGCTCATGAGGCCGATACTGTCAAGCATCCAACCTCCGATAAATTCCGCCGCGATGATCACGGCATTGATGGCTAGTGCAAGTTGAAGACGTGATCGGAGATGTGAATATGAGGCCAACGTCGTCATAAGTGACAGTTTCGCATGGGCGGCGCAACGCGGCAAGTCTTGCCGACGGTTTGTATCCTGGGAATTCCGCGTTGCAAGCAGAGAAAGAAGAGAGAGAGCCAGGGTACGTTACTTCGCCATCACAAGTCAGATTGCAGTCAGGAACTCATCTTGGCGGGCAGGGAGAACAATCAGGTGACAGCGCTGAGATGACACAGTGGCGGCTAGGCTGCTGTCCGATCATGTTGCCATTGCTCGACGCAATACTGACAAAGTGCGTCGTCGACGCGGAGATCCGAATGGGCCTTCACAAATTCTTCAAGGGTTTCCCATTTTCCGCCTGGGCCCTGGATGCGTTTGCAGGAAGCGCAGATGGGTGCGCAGCCGCGCAACGCTTTGAGTTCTTGCATGGCTGTCGCCAAGTCCCGCTCTCGGCGTTTCCGTATGGCTATCTCGGTCTGCATCGTCAGAATCGTACAGACACGCGCAACGAGTTCAACCGTCAGGATCGGCTTTCTGATGTAGTCGATCGCACCGGCGGCAAATGCCTGTCGCAGACTATCCTCGTCCGTGTTGGCGGTAACCATGACCAAGGGGATATCCGCCAGTCGTGGATCGGCCTTGATCGATCGACAAGCTTCAAGTCCGTTGATTCTCGGCATCATGATGTCCATGAGAATCAGGTCGACCGTCGGCGAGTCCGGATGACGCGCTTCTTGCTCCAAAAACGTGTATGCGGCATCGGCGGAATCCACGGTGATCGTATTCGGATATCCAGACTTGTGGAGGATCCCTTCCGTCAAGCTTCGATCAATCAATGAGTCATCGACGATGAGAATGCTCATGGCTGAAGTCCTCCCACACGCGTCCTCTGAATGATCATAAACTGCCTATGGCTGTCGTCTGCTCCGTCTCGAAGGTGCTGCTCTGTTTCTGCGCTCGTAATCAGCCATCCAAGTTGAGAGTGACGGCAAGGTCCAGCACTGCACACTTGTCTGGATCGTTCTCGAGCTCCCGCTCAATGACCGTCTGGTCAGCTTCTCCCGACAATGCCATGGAGTTCTCGTGGATGATCGAGCATCGTCACCAACGCTTCAAGAAGCGTGATGACATCGGATTTCCTTCGTGGGTCAACGGGGAATACCGGCCACGGGTAGTGAAAGGCTTGAAGGCGCCATTCATACCGATCCAATCCGGGTTCCGGTGCTTGGTCACGATGGGTCACCCCAACCACCATCACTGATTTATCGACCAGGTCGGAGAATAGGGTGGAATAGTAATCCAGCTCAGCCATTGGGTCCTTTATGCGATTATCGATCAACACCACGAGGCCTAATGCTCCACGGCAAAGGATCTTGCTCATGAAATCAAACCGCCGTTGGCCGGGTGTGCCGTACAGTCGAAGCTTTCTCCCGTCTCCGAGGGACAGCTCGCCATAATCCATCGCCACCGTCGGCCTGGGCTTCAGGATTGAGACAGAGTCGGATGCCGACACGTCGGCAGTGGCCGGCCGAATGTCACTGATTGTGCGTATGGCGGTTGATTTCCCTGCGGCCACATTACCGGCAATGATGAGTTTTAAGTCGTGGAGATTGCCTCCATTGGACAAGCGGGATGAAGCAACCTCTGCAAGGCGTTTTTTCAGCGCGCTGAACGTGTCATCGTGGAGCTGGGATGTAGACGATGTCTCGGACTGGTGGATACCCTGGTTGGCCATCCACTCAGATAGCTGGTTCAGGAACGGAATAAGACTTTGCGTTCGGATGGGCTTTTGGAGAACCCATTGCAAATTCGGGATTGGGTCTTCTGAAAGGACTACAGGAATGGGATGTGTCGAGTCTCGGTTTCGCTCCCAGGCTAGCCGAGCCCGTGGATTGGTGAAATCGTAGATCACCACATGGCTGTCTCCACCTTGCCGTATGGTCCAATCTCGGGTCAGCTGCTCGCTTGCAAAGGAGAAAATCATGGAGAGCAACATGTGTTCGGCGTCCGGCATTCCTTCTGTGGACAAATAGAGTGGTTCCATCACACTCCTTTCTCATCATGTGCGAATGATCTGGTCAGGATTCTGTCGACTCATGCGGACTCTCCATGCAGGCGCACGCGAATGAGAACGGGTATCGTCTGTCAGTACGCGATGGTATTTCGTTCAGTTTCGTCCCCTTTGTCGACCAGTAACGAAAACTAACGAGCCACATTGCATCGATACAACCGAGAACGCAGCAAAGTCGATAAAGTCCGGACTAAGTGTCCAGAGCCAGCTATGGGCGTCATGCCAAATCCGTTCCAAAAAGAGGTTGCCTGGTGGAATCGATCACCGCATCGAGGACATAGCATGATGATGTGAGAATATTCCTCAGCGCGAGAGCGTTGAGGAAACACGTTCGCTCAACACGGGGTAGTTGGCCTGGTCCATTCCTGAATTACCGGTTGCCAGGTCGGTTGCAATGACCCGCAGTGTGATGCCGTAGGGAATGTCCCCTGACGGTGGGACAAAGAACGGTGCTTCGAACGTTCGACTCCTCTCATCGTAGAACATCTGGAGTCGCTCAATGATCCGGTCACCGATCAGGACTTCTCCATAAATGCGGATCTTCCGGGAGTCCCAATCTCCATGGGGACGGACGAGGGAACCGGACAGGGTTTTGACCGATGCCCGCAATTTCACATCATCTTTGGCGATCAACGGCTCGCGTGGCGTGGGTCGCTCAATATGGATGAGATAGCCATAGAGGTGTAGCACGATGCCATCGTTCGTGAGGTCTTCTCCTGGTATCAATAAGATGGTCTTACTGGTGCGCTGCGATGAGGCGGGGTACGCCAACGGCCCTTCGGCCGAGATTTCCACTACGGTTGGTTTTTGTAGTTGTAATGTAATGGTGTAAGCAGCGGATGGACGAGAACTATAGATAGGTTCTTCCATCATATGGGGAGTGCGCATGATTTGGTTCTGGTCACCGGCTTCCCCTTGTTGCAGGCCGGTCGCTAAAATTGAGCCAGTTGCGACATCGGTGATGGTGATGCGCGCTCCGCCAACTTCTCGTCCTAACACCATGGCTCCGTGAGCGACGACGCGGACAATGACCTTCGTCGGTTGAGGCCCGTTGAGGGGTATGTGAGGAAGTATTTGGCTGTTGGCTGAAGTTACAAGGCTGGGAAACTGAAAGAGTGAGAGGATGAGTGTAAGGGAGAGAGGGGGTAATCGCGTCATTTCACCTTCGTGCCTGGATCGACTTCTTCTAAGACGGTAAGCAGCCCGCGGACATCAGCGTCTCCCGCTGCAAGTACCATCCCCTGCGATTCGATACCCATGAGCTTGGCCGGCTTCAGATTTGCCACAATCACGATTGTCTTGCCGATCACAGCATCCGGCTCGTACTTTTTTCCGATTCCGGCGACGATCTGGCGTTCTTCTGTGCCGACTGAGACTTGCATCTTAATCAACTTCTCTGATTTCGGTACCCGCTCGGCGGAGAGCACCTTCGCCGTCTTGAGCTGGATCTTCGTGAATTCGTCGATAGTGATCTGCGGTGCAGCGGACAGTGCCTGGGGTGCTGTGGGCGTTGAAGTAGCAGGTATCGGCTGTGAAGGGACAGATGATTCGGTCACGAGTTTGGCTCCTGGTTGTTTTTCAATCCGCGGAAAAAGGGACTGGACTTTGTGAATCGTGGTGCCTGGTTTCAGACTGCCCCATTCAATCTTGTCTTTCAGTAACGGGGTAGCGAAATCAACTGGAAGGCCAAGTTGGGTGCAGAGTGACTGCGCACTCATCGGAATTATGGGATACGTGGCTAGACTGAGGCAGCGGAGTGTCTCCGACATAGTGTAGAGCACGGTTCTGAGTTGTGCGGCATGGCGATCGGTCTTCGCCAGCGTCCATGGCGCAGTCTTGTCGACATACTGATTGGCCAACTGGACCACTTGCCAAATAGATTCGAGGGCTCTATTGAACTCCAACTGTTCGATATGATGGGGAAGCGTCTCATTTAAGAGCGTCACGGCAGCTTCCTGCAGCTCTTGCTCTAGTGGTCCGACTGCCTCAGGGGCTGGTACCCGGCCTGCCTGGGTTCGTTCTATCAGCGTGAGCGTCCGGCTGAGGAGATTGCCCAAGCCATTGGCGAGATCGCCATTGACGCGGGTGATCATGGCGGCTTGTGAGAAATCCCCATCTTGGCCAAACGGCACTTCGCGCAATAAAAAATAACGAAACGCATCGATGCCAAATTCGTCGACTACCTTGTTAGGATCCACGACGTTGCCGCGGCTTTTCGACATCTTTTCGCCGTCGACGGTCCACCAGCCATGGGCGAAGATCTTCTCTGGAAGTGGAAGATTCAGTGCCATCAGCATGGTTGACCAGTAGACGGCATGGGTTGTGAGAATGTCTTTGCCGATGAGATGTACTGAAGCAGGCCAATACTTCGCGACCGACGGAGTAGCAGATTTGTACTCGAGTGCCGAGATGTAGTTCACAAGTGCGTCAAACCAGACATAGGTGACGTAGTCCCTATCGAACGGCAGTTCGATACCCCAGGAGAGGCGTGACTTTGGTCTTGAGATCGAGAGGTCGCCGAGCTTCTGGGTTTGGAGAAATCCCATGACTTCATTCCGTCTCGATTCCGGACGGATGAAGTCTGGATGCGTCTTGATGTATTCGATCAAGCGGTCCTGATATTGCCCCATCTTGAAGAAATAGTTGTGTTCGCTGAGCTGCTCGACGGAACGTTTACAATCGGGGCAGATTCCGTTCTCGACATCTTTTTCGGTCCAGAACCGTTCGTCGAATGTGCAATACCATCCGGTGTATGAGTCTTTGTAGATCAGATTCTGGTCGTAGAGCTGCTGCAGGTATCGCTGGACGACGGATTTGTGCTGTGGATCGCTCGTTCTGATGAAGGCGTTATTCGAAATGTTCAGTTTCTTCCAGAGATGTTCAAATTGCGGCGCGAGTTTGTCGCAGTGGGTTTGCGGATCGATGCCGGCCTTCGCTGCTGCTTGCTGTACTTTTTGTCCGTGCTCATCGAGGCCAGTGAGAAAGAATACCTCGCGTCCACGCAGTCGCCAATAACGAGCCAGTACGTCAGCCGCAACCGTGGTGTAGGCGTGGCCGATATGCGGAACGTCGTTCACATAGTAGATCGGCGTTGTGATGTAAAAGGTGTTGTCCTTCGCCATAACGAAGGCAAGATATCAGGTTGAGCGCGTCGATTTCTAGGCAGAGACCCCGGTTGAGACGAGCCCGAGTGCTGCACGCAGGCGAAGAAAGGTCGTTTCCAGAGCCATCTGCATGTTCAGGTGTCGTGTGGCCTGCTGTCGGATGCGTTCTATGTCATTCAATAGCGTCAAGAGATCGTCGATGTCTGCCCGCTGGGTGTAGTGCCGCAAGTCGCTGAGTCGGTCCAGGTGAAGAATCTGGTCTTCGTCTCCACCTACGATAAGAATGACAAGATCGCGGATCCATCGTGTGAGCCAACCGAGTGTTTCCTCTCCGCGATCTGACTTGGCTAAGCTCTCGGCTGCTGAGAGGATGGCCGTGCTTGATGTCAAAGACTGTGGCTTCACCAATGTGAGCCATTCTTGTTGTCGTGCTCGAACTTCGACAACATTGGTTTCAAGTGCGTCTCCAATGCGTCCATCAGCAAGGACGGCCAGGAAATGGGCATCGGCAGGTGGAAGCTCACGCTTGAGTATCACTGCCGCTTCGACTTGTGTGCGGGCCGGGGTGGTGAACCGGAGTGCTTGGCAGCGAGAGCGGATGGTGATCGGCAGCGCGTGTGGTCGGCTGGTCACAAGGATAAAGAGTCCATGTCCAGGGGGTTCTTCCAGGGTCTTGAGAAGTGCGTTGGCTGCACCGATGGTCAATCGATCGGCTTCGTCAATGAGGCAGATCTTCCGTTCGCCGATGAGTGGTCGATAGACGAATTGCTGTTCGATCTCTCGGACCTGCTCAATTTTGATTTGAGGTGTCGCTGATTCGGGATCAGGTTCGATCACGAAACAGTCCGGGTGAGTCCGCGCAGCGATTTGTAAGCAGGACCGACAGTGGCCACAGCAGTCGGAATTGTCCGAGTTGCTCGGCTGTTCACAGTTCAAGGCCTGGGCCAGCCGTACAGCGGTCATCCACTTTCCGATCCGAGCCTCGCCGTGGAAGAGGTAGGCGTGGGCCAGGCGCCCATTGCGCACACTCGCCTGGAGCAAGGCGATGGACTGTTGGTGGCCTATGATATCAGCGAAGGGCATGCATCCTAACGGCGACGTGGTTTTGGGAAACGGCGGGTTTCAAGCCAGTTCGTAACGATATACGCTACTTCACGTTCGACAAGTTCAATCGATGACGACGCATCAATCATCATGATACGCCGAGGCTCCTTCTTTGCTAATGCATGAAAACCCGCTCGTACTTTCTTGTGGAACCGTTCGGCTTCTCGATCCAATCGATTTTGCATGGAGCCCTTGCCTCGCCTTCTCCCCAGTCCTACAGAAACAGGAACGTCGAAGACCAAGGTAAGGTGGGGGACCAGGCTTCCGGCTGCCCAATTATTCATCGTGCGCAAGATCTGAAGGTCCAGCCCACGCCCATACCCCTGATAGGCCATCGTTGAGTCGGAGAATCGATCGCACACCACAGTCTTTCCTTGCGCGAGGGCCGGCTTGATGACATGATCGACATGCTGACGCCTGGCTGCCAGAATGAGCAAGGCTTCTGTTTCCGGAGCGATCGTTTCCTTGTGATGGTCGAGGAGGATCGTACGAACCCGTTCGGCCAAAAGAGTTCCTCCTGGTTCGCGTGTGCGTAGCACCGTGAAGCCACGGGTAGTGAGGTATGCACAGAGTCTGCGGGCCTGTGTCGTTTTCCCGCTTCCTTCACCGCCTTCAAGTGTAATGAAAATGCCAGGTGATTGACGGGCAGCACTCGGCATACCAAACCTCGCAAGGTCCTTAAAAAATGACGACCGATCCTATGTCAGCCCATTGTGAATAGCAAGACCAATACCGTTTAGAAAGAGGACCGAATCGATCTCCTAACTCATTGAAAATTACAATAAAACGCTTGCGAGGTCTGTCCGGAACTCTGTAAGATAAAAGATCCAATATTTTGCCATTGACTAGGTGTCGGTGATTCATGCTCAAGACCGCTTTAAGACGGTACTTTCTGACAGGGCTGCTTGTCGTCATTCCCATCTGGGGCACGGTTCTGATCCTGAAGACGCTATTTATCGCTCTTGACGGTATCTTGGGCGATGCCATGGCGGAATTAGTGCCGGACCACTACATTCCAGGATTAGGCATCGTCACCCTGGTGCTGCTTATCTTTTTTGTCGGGTTATTTGCGGCGAATTTTATTGGTCGCCAGATCGTCGGGCATTGGGAGGATTGGCTCACCAGGCTGCCTCTCGTCCGCGGCATTTATTCCACCCTGAAGTCCATGATGGACATTCTTTCTTTTTCGGAGCGAGGGTCCTATCGTCGCGTTGTCTTGATCCAATTCCCAAAGAACGGTCACTACTGCTTTGCCTTCGTGACCGGGATGACGAAGGGCGAGACCACGACGTTGGGTCAAGATGCGTTGGTCCACGTCTATGTGCCGACCTCGCCTAATCCGACGTCCGGTTATTTTCTGCTCGTGCCGGAACGGGAAGTGACATCCGTTGATATCAGCATCGAGGAAGCGATGAAGCTGATCGTCTCCGGCGGTCTGTATACGCCCTCTGGTACCATCGCATCGGCGCTAAACCCTGAGACAAAGTGGAGTCAGATTAAACAGCCGGATGCCGGCGTACCGATCGGATAATTGAGCGTCGCCACGTTTTCCCAAACATGCGCTCGTCTTCGGAGCCTGATTATGAAGCAAGCAGCGGGTCACCAAGTATCTTCCTCGCCAATTCCCGGTCTAGGAGTCATTGTGATGGCCGCCGGCCTGGGCAAGCGGATGAACTCCAACCAAACTAAGGTTCTGCATCATGTAGCCGGGCAGGCGATGGTGCTCTATGCAGTCGATGTGGCCTTGCGACTGGCGGGTCATCGTATTGCGGTAGTGGTCGGTCACCAGGCGGACCGGGTTCGCGAGGTCATTGAAGCGGGCGTTGCCGGAAGACAGGGAGCTGAGTCTCTGCATGTTGTTGAGCAGGCGGAGCAACTCGGGACCGGCCATGCCGTGATGCAAAGCCGTTCCGTGTTCCTCCCCGAGAAAGCGGCAAAGCCGACACAGTATCTCATCCTGAACGGCGATACTCCGTTGTTGAGAGAACAGACCGCTCGGGATCTCTTGCAGGTTCATCAGTCGCAGAGTGCGACGGTCACCATCCTGACTGCGAAACTCGAGGATCCCACTGGGTATGGTCGGGTGATTCGTCGGGAGTCTGACGGCGCTCATGATGATGTTGTCTCGTCCGATGTGCTCAAGATTGTCGAGGATCGAGATGCAACTCCGGCGGAGCGAGGGGTCAAGGAAATCAACGTGGGGACCTACGTCGTATCCGGGGACTTTCTCTTTGCTGCCTTGGATAAGCTTGAGCCTGATAATGCGCAGGGGGAGTTCTACTTGACCGATATCGTGCACATGGCTGTGGCGCAAGGGCGGCGTGTCGCCGCAGTGACCCTTCAAGACCCGGATGAAGGTTTGGGGGTCAACACGCGACAACAGTTGGCGGCTGCCGAACAAGTTGTCCGGCAGCAGATCCGCGAACGCTGGCTTGATGCCGGCGTGACAATGCGAGATCCTCGTTCAGTGTGGCTTGATGCCGGCGTGACCATCGGGAAAGATTCGGTGCTCTATCCGAACGTGATGTTGGAAGGAAGGACGGTGATTGGGGAGAGAACAACCATTCATTCTGGTGTCCATATTTCGGATTGTGTAATTGGAAATGATGTAGAGGTTCTTGACCATTGCGTGCTGTGCGAATCTCATGTCGACGATGAGGCTCATCTCGGGCCATTCGTGCATCTTCGCCCAGGTGTCGTGATGCGGCGGAAAGCAAAGGTAGGCAACTTTGTTGAGATGAAGAAGACTGAATTAGGGGAAGGGTCAAAAGCTAACCACCTGAGTTATTTAGGTGATGCCACGATCGCTGAAGGCGTCAATATCGGGGCTGGTACCATTACGTGCAACTATGACGGCGTACGCAAGCATAAAACGGTAATCGGCAAGAATGTATTCCTGGGTAGCGATACGCAGCTCATTGCGCCCGTCACGGTCGGAGACGGCTCTGTGGTGGCGGCTGGCACGACAGTCACCCAGGACGTACCGCCTGATTCATTGGCGATTGCCAGGGTTGCACAGACGAATCGAGTTGGATGGGTGGCTAAACGGCGTGCTGTGCTGGCTCTCGGTATATCAAATGGGAAGTCTGCACGTGGTGCTGTGGTCTCAAAGACGACAACCAAGAAGGCGTTATCCAAGCCGAAGAAGGTGCGAGCGAAGTCGGCGAAAAGGTGAGTAGGAGGGAGGGTGCTATCACTCTCCCTCCGCCTATCCGTTCAATCTGAACTCGGAGAGACGAGCCATGTGTGGAATTATCGGATACGTCGGGAATCAAGAGGCTGTGCCGATCCTGATCGGAGGTCTGTCGAAGTTAGAATACCGCGGGTACGATTCATCGGGCGTCGCGGTTCTGCAGGGCGAAAAGATCTCCGTCAGGCGGAGTGTGGGGAAACTGGTGAACCTCCAGAATTCCCTCAAAGCCAACGAGCTGAAGGGGACGGTGGGCATCGGTCACACGCGTTGGGCGACACATGGAAAGCCGTCGGAACAGAATGCGCATCCCCATCGCTCAAAAGGGTGCGTACTAGTTCACAATGGAATTATTGAGAACTATCAGCAGCTGAAGCAGCAGCTGGAAAAAGATGGGTACAAGTTTGAGTCGGAAACGGATACCGAAGTCGTGGCGCATCTGATCGACAAGTATCTTCAGCGAGGAGGGTCATTGGCCGAGGCTGTGCGGTTAACTACGAAAGATGTGCGGGGGAGTTACGCGCTGGCCGTCATTTCGGAAAGAGAACCCGGGACCTTGATCGCTGCACGATCAGGTTGCCCTCTGGTTGTTGGTCGAACACAAGACGCCTCTTATGTGGCATCAGATGTCATGGCGATGCTCACGCACACACGAGACGTGACCTATCTGGAGGAAGGAGACGTCGCGGTGGTGACTCAGTATGGGGTGGACTTCAGCGACTCCGACGGTCACGCGGTTTCGCGTAAATCCTCTACCATCACGTGGGATGCATCGGCGGCGGAGAAGAGCGGCTATCCCCACTTCATGCTGAAAGAAATTCACGAACAACCGCAGACGATCCTTGATACGATGCGTGGACGGTATTCCTATGAGACCGGTGAAGCCGATCTGCCTGATATCGGGCTGACTCCTGCTGAGTTCGCCTCAATGGAGCGGATTTGGATCGTCGCCTGTGGGACATCTTGGCATGCAGGACAGGTGGGTAAGTATTTATTCGAGGAAATGGTTCGCACTCCCGTGCAAGTAGACATCGGTAGCGAGTTTCGGTATCGCGATCCGCTTGTCGGGAAAAATGATTTGTTCATTACGATTTCTCAATCTGGTGAGACCGCCGACACGCTGGCTGCTGCGCGGGAGGCGAAGAGAAAGGGTGCCCGCGTGGTGTCGATCGTCAACGTTGTGGGAAGCACGTTGGCACGCGAGTCAGACGGGGTGTTGTACACCCATTGTGGCCCTGAAATCGGAGTCGCTTCGACCAAAGCCTTCACGGCGCAATTGACCGCGCTCTATTTATTGGCCTTGCATTTTGCACGAGTTCGGAATGTGATGAAGGAGGCCGACGGTAAGGCCTGGCTGGATCGGTTGGTCCGTCTCCCGGTGTTGGTGGAGCGTGTGCTGCAGCGAGAGGCTGAAATCGTGGCGATCGCCAAGCGCTATTACAAGAAGCGGAACTTTCTGTTCCTGGGGCGTGGCATCAACTACCCCATTGCGCTGGAAGGTTCACTGAAGCTGAAAGAAATCTCGTATATTCATGCGGAAGGCTATGCGGCTGGTGAAATGAAACATGGGCCGATCGCGCTGATCGACAGAGACATGCCGGTCGTAGTGTTGGCTCCGCGGGATCGGCTCTACGACAAGACGGTTAGTAATCTGATGGAAGTAAAAGCGCGCCATGCGCCGGTCATCGCGCTGGTGGCTGAAAGGGAGCGAGAACTGGGCAAGATTGCGGATGCGATCTTCACTGTGCCGGATACCCATCCATTGATTTCGCCGATTCTGTTTACGATTCCGCTTCAGCTCTTGGCCTATCATATCGCAGTGCTTCGAGGAGCGGATGTGGATCAACCGCGGAACCTAGCGAAAAGTGTTACCGTCGAGTAGGGTCGAGCTGAGGTAAGGAAGTCCGACGATGGAGATCACGCAACAGGATGTTGAGAAGGTGGCACAACTGGCACGATTGGCTGTGACGCCTGCTGAGAAAGATACGTTTGCCAGACAATTGAGTCAGATTCTGACGCACGTCGACACGTTGAAGCAGTGTGATACGACGGGGGTCGAACCGACCGCAACCGTCATGGGACAAGTGAATGTCTTTCGCGAAGATGTCATACGCCCGTCACTGCCTTCGGATAAAGCTCTGGTGAACGCGCCGGAGCGCGAGGCAGACGGGTTCGTTGTACCTAAAATTTTAGAGGAGCGTTAACCGTCAAACGCCTGTCTTTTGAATGGAAGCCTGCGAAGGTCGAGCGAAGTTTGACGAATGACGAGAAGTATCGATGTTTCGACAAATGCTACGGTCAAAAATTCACCGCGCTATGGTTACGGGTGCCCATCTTGAATACGAGGGAAGCCTGACGATCGATCAAGACCTGATGGAAGCGGCCGGCATCCTTCCATACGAAGCCATTGTCTGTTCGAATTTGAATAACGGCGAACGGTTCATGACCTATGCGATCAATGGTACGCGAGGCAAGGGAGAGATCATTCTGAACGGACCAACGGCGCGGAAAGCAGCAGTTGGAGACCAAATCATCATCTTCTGTTACGAGTATTATGGAGAAGAAGAGATCAAAAAGCATGCACCGAGGATTGTCCGAGTAGATGAAAGAAACCGGATTGTGACAGTGAACTGATAGGCCGGATCAAGCAAGGCGGCTGATATCTCGTCTTGCCCATACTCACCGCATGTGTCGAGAACGAGCTATTCATGTCCCTTCATAAACTAACCCTCATCGATCTTCAGAAAAAATTTGCGGCGGGAGAAGCAACGGCGATGGAGATCGTGCAGGCGTACTCTCTCCGCATCAGTCAGACAGAGCCGAAGGTGAAGGCCTTTGTCACTCAAGCAAGGGAAGCCGCGTTTGAACAGGCTGAGGCCTTAGATCAGAAACTCAAGAGCTGGAGAAGGACCATGCCGCTCAGCGGGATGCCTCTGGCTGTCAAGGACAACATTTGCACGGACGGAGTGCCCACGACGTGCAGCTCTCGTATGTTGCAGAATTTTGTGCCGCCGTATGACGCTACGGTCATCAGCAAGTTGCGAGCGCAGGACTACATTCTATTGGGTAAGACGAATTTAGATGAGTTTGCGATGGGATCCTCGACGGAAAACTCTGCGTTTGGTCCCAGCCGGAACCCGTGGAATTTGCAGTGTGTGCCGGGTGGATCAAGTGGAGGATCAGCCGCGGCGGTGGCGGCAGAGGAATGCGTGGCCGCGCTTGGCTCGGATACCGGGGGCTCCATCAGGCAGCCCGCAGCTTTCTGCGGGGTCGTGGGATTGAAACCGACCTACGGACGGGTGTCTCGATATGGTCTGGTGGCGTTTGCCTCTTCGTTGGATCAAATCGGACCGATCACGAAGAACGTATCCGATGCGGCGTTTCTGCTCGGAGCTATCGCGGGGCACGATCCACTGGATTCTACGTCGATGGATCGGCCTGTGCCGGACTATTTGAAGTCGTTGCAGAAGCGAGATCTCAAACGCCTGAGAGTCGGCGTGCCGGTGGAGTTTTTCGCCGAAGGGCTTGATCCAGAGGTCGAGCAGGCGGTTCGGGCTGCGATCGAGGAATTGAGCCACCTTGGTGCGGAAGTGAAGGAGATTCGATTGCCGAGGACCGATGTGGCTGTCGCGGTCTACTATGTGGTTGCGACAGCTGAAGCCAGCTCCAATCTTGCCCGTTTCGACGGGGTGAAATTCGGGTTTCGCGCGAAGGAAACCAAAGACCTGCTCGATCTCTATATCAAGACGAGGCAGGAGGGGTTTGGACCGGAGGTGAAGCGGCGCATCATGCTGGGAACCTATGTGCTCAGTGCCGGGTATTATGATGCGTACTATGGGAAGGCCCAAGCCGTACGAACGTTAGTCTGTCAGGATTTTGAAGCCGCTTTCAAAGAAGTCGATGTCATCGTTACTCCGACGACACCGACCCCCGCGTTCAAGCTAGGAGAAAAGAGCGAAGATCCATTGCAGATGTATCTCTCTGATATTTTTACGATTTCCGTTAATTTGGCAGGGCTGCCGGCAATTTCGCTGCCCTGCGGGTTCAGTAAAGCAGGCCTGCCGATTGGGTTACAGCTGATCGGGCGAGCGTTCGAGGAAGAGACTGTGTTGCGGGCTGCCCATGCCTATGAGCAGTCGGCACAATGGCATCAGAAAAGACCTGCGATACGGTAGGAAGCGGAGCGAATGATACACGCAAGAATGGAAGCAAGGGGAAAAGAGAGCAGGAGGATTGCCGACTATGACAATCGTTGAGATCGCCGTGCTGCTCGTGGCCGTGGCTTTCGCCGTGCTGGTCGGGTGTTTGGTGCCGGTGTTGATGCAGGTCCGAAAAACCGTCGCCGAGTCTGAACAGTTGCTCGCAAAGTTGAATACTGAAGTGCCGGGCCTGGTGGCGGAACTTCGATCGATGAGCCAGAATTTGAATGAGGTGACGGATCAGGCTCGCGACGGCATCGGGCATGCGGCGGTCTTGCTGCATGCGGTGGGTGAGGTCGGTGAATCAGTCCAACAGGTCCATAATGTCGTCCGTGGATCTAGCGGCACGCTCTTAAGCAATGTCGCGAGCATGGTGGCAGGGTTTAAGGCGGCAACTCACGTCGTGCGGGAACGCATGAAACATCAAGGAGGGACACACAATGGCGGATGATCGAGGAACATCAGCGGCAGTCTTATTGGCATTCTTAAGCGGGGCAGCGATGGGCGCAGTTGCCGCATTGTTGCTGGCGCCGCAATCTGGTGATGAATCACGTGATCAGCTTCGGAGATACGCACGCCGTGCAGAGCACGATCTTCGTGACCTCGCTGGTCGAGCGGGTGAGGCGTTTGAAGACGTTGTCGATCAGGGCAAAGACTTTGTTGAGACGAAGCGATCAGTTCTTCGGGAGGCATTCGATGCTGGTCGAGAAGCGATGAGGCGCGAGCGGGGACGCGTCCATGATGAAGGGGGAGAACGAGGGTGACCTACGAAACGGTCGTCGGGGTCGAAGTGCACGCACAGCTGAGGACTAAGTCCAAAATGTTCTGTGGGTGTGCTACGACGTTCGGCTTATCGGCCAACAGTCAGACATGTCCGGTGTGTCTCGGTTTACCTGGGAGCCTACCGGTCATCAATCGATTAGCAGTGGAAATGGCAGTCCGAGCAGGGTTAGCGCTGAACTGTACCATTACTGCAAGCAACCAGTTCGCCAGGAAGAACTACTTCTATCCTGACTTGCCGAAGGGGTATCAGATCTCCCAGTACGAGTCTCCAATCTGTCAACATGGTTGGATTGAGATTGACGGTGGCGAAGGGATAAGGCGCGTTCGCATCCGTCGAGCCCATCTCGAGGAGGATGCCGGGAAGAATGTCCATGAGACGGGTGCTGGAGGGAGCCGAGTGGATTTGAATCGTGCCGGCACCCCATTGTTGGAGATCGTGACAGAGCCCGATATGCAGTCGGCCGACGAAGTGGTGTCGTACCTCAAGGGGTTGCGCGACATCTTAATGTATCTTGAGGTCTGCGACGGCAATATGGAAGAGGGGAATTTCCGGTGCGAGCCCAACCTGTCGCTCCGTCCAGTTGGGCAAACGGAGTTTGGAACGAAGGTCGAACTGAAGAACATTAACTCCTTCAAGTATGTGAAAGATGCGATCGACTATGAGATCAAGCGGCAGACTCAGGTTCTGAATGAGGGCGGCAAGATTCGTCAGGAAACAAGGTTGTGGAATATTGAGCGGGGCGAAACGGTGGTGATGCGATCCAAAGAGGAAGCCCATGACTATCGGTACTTCCCTGACCCCGACCTCGTTCCGTTGAAGTTGGAACAGACATGGATTGAAGGATGTCGATCGTCGTTGCCTGAATTGCCGGCTGTGCGTATGCGCCGATTCATGGCGATGTATGGACTGCCGGAGTACGATGCCGGGGTTCTGACGGCATCAAAGGGGATGGCGGAGTATTTTGAATCGTGCGTCGCGCAGTTCAATCAGCCAAAGACGGTGAGCAACTGGGTGATGGGGGAGTTGACGAGAGAATTGAATAACTCCGGGACCGATATCGCGGCTTCGCCTGTGAGTCCTGAACGACTTGTCGATCTCATGCAGATGGTAGACAGGGGTACGATCAGTTTAAAAGTTGCCCGGGAGTTATTCCCGGAACTCTATAGGAGTGGAAAGTCACCGGAGCAAATTGTGCAGGAGAAGGGCCTGACTCAGGTCTCGGATGAAGGGGCGCTGGGGAAAGTGATTGATGAGGTGTTGGCCAAGAGTCCGGCACAGGTCGCACAGGTCAAGGGAGGCAAACAACAAGTTCTCGGTTTTCTCGTGGGGCAGGTCATGAAGGCGAGCGGAGGGAAGGCGAATCCAGGGAAGGTCAACGAGTTACTGAAAAAGAAGCTGAGTGCCTAACAAGAGAGGGACAAGCGGCATGAGTGTGATTAGAGAAATCAAAGGCAGACAAATCATCGATTCACGGGGTAACCCAACCATTGAAGCGGAGGTCACGCTTGAAAGCGGTGCGAAGGGACGAGCCGCAGTGCCGTCTGGTGCGTCAACTGGTGAAAAAGAAGCGATTGAACTTCGCGACGGTGACAAGAAACGTTGGATGGGAAAGGGCGTCTCGAAGGCGGTGGCCAATATCAGCAAGGTCATTGCGCCGGAACTACTGGGGAAAGAAGCGTTTGATCAATCCGGTATCGATCGAGCGATGATTGCGCTGGATGGAACGAAGACGAAGGGGAAACTGGGAGCGAATGCGATCTTGGGGGTGTCACTGGCAGTGGCAAAGGCCTCGGCAAATGAAACAGGGCAGCCGCTGTATCGCTACTTAGGTGGGACTAATGCGCGCGTCCTTCCGGTACCGTTGATGAACATTATCAACGGCGGAGCCCATGCCGACAATCGATTGGATCTGCAAGAATTCATGATCATGCCTGTGGGGGCGAGCCGGTTTAACGACGGTCTTCGAATGGCTACGGAAGTTTTTCACTCGTTGAAGGCACTCTTAAAGAAGAGAGGGCTCAACACGGCAGTAGGGGATGAGGGTGGATTTGCACCGGATCTTCAATCCAATGAAGAGGCATTGAGTTTGATCTCTCAGGCGGTCGAAGTGGCTGGCTATAAGCCCGGTCGCGATATTGCGCTCGCGTTGGATTGCGCGGCGAGCGAGCTGTATGAAAAGGGTCGGTATGTCCTTGTGGCAGAAAAACATTCCGACCATTCGTCCGAAGACATGATTGCGTACTATAGCACGCTGCTTGATCGCTATCCGATCCTTTCTATCGAAGATGGGCTGAGTGAACTCGATTGGAAGGGATGGAAGATGCTCACCGAGAAGTTGGGTAAGCGAGTGCAGTTGGTCGGCGACGACATCTTTGTGACTAACGTAGAGATCTTCTCCAAAGGTATCAAGGAAGGAATCGGCAACTCGATTCTGATCAAGCTCAATCAGATCGGAACGTTGACAGAAACATTAGATGCGATCGAACTGGCCAAACGGTCCGGGTACACGGCGATCATTTCACACCGGTCTGGGGAAACGGAAGATACGACGATTGCGGACATTGCCGTCGCGACGAACAGCGGATTGATCAAGACGGGATCGTTATCTCGAACGGATCGTGTGGCAAAGTATAACCAGTTGCTTCGAATCGAAGAAGAGCTAGGGGCAGCCGCTATTTATCGCGGGCGAGAGGCCGTGCCTGTCAGAACGTAGTTGCTTCCAAATCGGTGGATTGACGGATGATCATCAAGCGGAATCGTGGCCGCCAATGGCTGGAATGGCAGCGTCGCGTCGTCACCATCGCGCAGGTGGGCGGTGTTGCCGGTTGTGTCTGGCTGTTGGTGGCGTTGTTTTCAGGAGAAATGGGCCTCACGCGATACATATCCATGCGTGAGCAGGCTAGGAGTTTGGAGCAAGAATTGTCGACCCTGCGTAGAGAAAACGTCGAGCTGCAGAGCGATATTAACCGTTTGCAGCATGATCCGGCTAAGATTGAGCAGTTGGCTCGGGAGCAATTGGGGTATGTGCGGAAGGGAGAGACGGTCTATCAGCTGGTGCCAGGTTCGGAGAAGAAATCGGAGTCTTTTTCAAAACCATGAAGTTCGGGACAGTTGCCATCATCGGACGGTCCAATGTGGGAAAGTCGACGCTGCTCAATCATTTGTTGGGTGAGAAAATTTCGATTGTGTCGAGTAAACCTCAAACCACGAGGACGAGAATTATGGGCCTTGTGCATCTCGAGGGCGCGCAAATCGCGTTTCTCGATACACCTGGCCTGCATAAACCTGAGCATTTGCTGAACCGACGGATGGTGCGAACCGCCGTCGAAACGCTGGAGGAGGCAGATCTCCTCTACATGCTCATGGAGGCGACAGGTATGCCAGGACCAGGAGATCTGGCGGCCATCAAACATATGAAAGAGGCTCTGGCAAAACAGCCCAAACCGGTAATTCTGGTCGTGACAAAAATCGACCTTGTGAATAGGCACAAGCTGCTCCCGGTTCTTGATCGCTATGGCAAGCTCTGCACCTGGACTGAGATTGTGCCGGTTTCGGCAATAAAAGATGACAATGTTGATCGGTTACTTGCTGTCACCGTGCCGTATCTTCCTTCGGGAGACGGTGCTTACGACGACGATGTTGTCACTGATCAGACCATGAGGACGTTGGCGGCTGAAATGATTCGAGAGAAGGTGTTGCAAGAAACCGAGGAAGAAGTCCCCCATGCCGTAGCCGTCGAGATTGATGCGTTCGTTGAGCAGGGAAAGCTGGCTAAAATCAAGGCTTCGATCCTGGTAGAACGTGAAACGCAGAAGGGGATTTTAGTTGGAAAGCAGGGAGCGCGATTGAAAGCCATCGGTACCCAGGCACGATTGGATATGGAACGGTTATTCGGCATGAAAGTATTTCTTGAGCTATGGGTGAAGGTCAGGAAGTCCTGGCGCGAGAATGAACAGACGTTGGTGCAATTGGGGTACTAAGGGAGTATGCAGCCGACGGAACGACCGATAGAGCCACGCACGCCGGAACAACGCTCTCGGGTGTCTGAGCGCGATGTGTTGCGAGAAGTCTTGCGCGATCAGTCTGATCGTGGTCAGACGAAGTCCGACATCGTGATTCAATCGGTCCAGAAGTTGCTGCGCCGTGGGGCGATCACCAATCTTTCCAGGATGCTGGGGCGCATGCACCCCGCGGATATTGCGAAGGCCGTCACTCATCTCTCATCGCCCAAAGAAAAGCGAGAAATCTTCGAGCTGGTTCGCGGCGAAGGTAAACGTGGCCAAGTGCTGAGTGAGCTCGACGGTGAAAGCATTCAGCAGGTGGTTGCCGATCTTCTCCATTCCGATATCGCGTGGCTTTTGAAGGATCTTGGCCCTGACGATGTAGCCTATATCCTTGGGGTTCTTCCAGAAGATCGCAGTAAAGAAATTCTCGCCTTGATGAAGGCCGAGGATTCGACCGAAGTCGCCGACATCCTTAAGTATCCGAAAGATACGGCCGGCGCGATCATGACGACGGAATTCTTTTCGTTGTCGGAGGATGCGACGGCACAGGAAGCGATTCGTCGGTTGCAACAAGCGACTGATGCAGAAATGGTGTTCTACATCTATGTGACGGATAAGGATGACCGCCTAGTCGGGGTTCTGTCACTTCGGCAGCTCCTTACGGTTCCTCCGACGACACCGCTTAAGAATATTATGACCCGTGAGGTCATGAGTGTGGCGATCGACATGGATCAAGAAGAGGTTGCCCGCCAAGTCGCCAGCTATAACCTGCTGGCGATTCCTGTGGTCGAGCGGGACGGCAAGCTGGTGGGCATCATCACCGTCGACGATGTCGTCGACGTCATTCGGGAAGAAGCGACCGAAGACATGTTGAAGATGGCTGGGGCGATTGAAGAAGAATCGGGCTTGAAGTCTTCGAGCTTTGGTTCCGCAAAATTGCGGCTGCCCTGGCTTTTCACGAACCTCGTCGGCAGTCTCCTGTCCGGTGCAATCCTTTGGTATTTCCGGTATACGATCCAGGAAGTTGTGGCGATCGTGAGTTTTATTCCTGTCATCGCCGCGATGGGTGGCAATGTCGGCTTGCAGTCCTCGACATTGATTATTCGTGGGTTGGCTACCGGTACGGTTGAGCTGAGCCATGTGTGGCCGGTCTTTTTTCGTGAAGCGAAGATTGGTTTGGTCATGGGACTGGCTTGCGGAGTCACCTTGACGCTGGTTGGGTGGGTCTTGCAGCAAGGTTTTTTAGGCATGGTTGTCGGTACGTCTCTGATCATTGCCTTTCTGGTATCGACCAGTATGGCGACGATTACGCCGATTGTTTTGAAGCGCATGGGGGTCGATCCTGCAGTAGCGGCTGGTCCTTTTGTCACGACGGCCAATGATATTACCGGGATTACGATCTATCTGACCTTAGCTACGCTGTTCTTGGAGCATCTTCGGTAAACGCGGCATGTTTGTGGTCAGGCTGTTTCTGGATTGGAGCTCAGGGAAACGATTGTGTCTCTCGTAAAAACGACGGCCATTGTCCTGAAGAGTCAAAAGTGGGGAGATGCCGATAGGATCGTTACATTGTACTCCAAGAACATGGGGAAGATACGAGGGATTGCTCGTGGTGCCCGCCGTCAGAAGAGCCGTTTTGGCGCTGCTCTTGAACCGTTCAGTGTGTGTCGCTTGGATCTGTTTGTAAAGAATGGTGACTCGCTGTTCAGAATCTCACATGTCGACCTTGTCAGGTCCTCGCAGGGCTTGCGAGAAGACATTGGCCTAATGGATTCAGCAGCACGGATGGTCAACGTCGTTGCGGCTATTACTCCAGATGGAGATCCGGATCCTCCCTTGTTTGATACGTTGGAGCAGGGACTCGTGTCGCTTCAGGAATGTGAAGACCCTCCCTTTACCGCATTGCTCTTTCAAATTCGGTTGTTGGGATTAACAGGGTTCCGTCCTCAGACCGATCATTGTGTCTCCTGTGGGAAGACCTATTTCGTCGGTGGGCCACAATTTTCACCGATCGCTGGTGGGCTTGTTTGCCAGATTTGTGCGGCACACCAACGTGTGCGATGTGTCGCGCTTTCTCGAGGTAGCTTGTCGTTTCTTCAACAAGCCATTCGGCTTACGCCTGCTATCCTCACGAGGTTGCGGGCTACGGGGCAGGTGCGGCGCGAGGTCGAAGAGGCGATCGAGGGGTATATGACGGTAGTAGCTGGTAAACGGCTACCACCTGTGAACTTTCTGTCGGTCGCCTTGCCAGGATGAGCTTAACAGGCTGATCGAAGAGGAGAGTATGACAGTTTCCTCATTAGAGCCACGGGATATAGAGTGGCGCGATAAGGGCGTGCTGGGGATCCGGTGGAGTGACGGTCACCAGGGGATTTACCCGGT
This sequence comes from Nitrospira sp., assembly GCA_965223625.1. Classification (GTDB taxonomy): domain Bacteria; phylum Nitrospirota; class Nitrospiria; order Nitrospirales; family Nitrospiraceae; genus Nitrospira_D. Next base: position 2,659,322 of record OZ245008.1, on the reverse strand, counting down.
TCGCTATTTGCGGCAGCACTGCCCCTGCGCTGCTTGTATCGATGAGTGGACAGGGGCGCGTCGTCTCAAACCTGAAGACGTACCGCTCTTGATCATGCTTCAGGACATTCAGCCCGTCGGTCGATATGCGTTCCAATTTAAGTGGAGCGATGGCCATGATACGGGAATTTATTCTTATTCGTTGCTGAGGGCCCTGTGTCAATGTGATGTCTGTCAACCAGTCAAACCAGTTGAAGCGAAATCCAAACGGCTTATGTGAGGGCACACGGCATGGTATCCATGGACATCAGCTGGGTGAAGAAGATGTTAGGACTCTGGGGTTTCTTGACTTTCTTCGTCTTAGTTGGATGCAAGGGTATGCCAACTCTGGAGGAGCAAGAACGTTTAGTGCAAGCTGATAACCTTGTGCTGGATCAAATCACGACGGAGGCGGTTGTCAGTGCGTGGGGCACTCCTCCTTTCTATCATAGTCAATTTACCCATTTTTTTGTGATGCCTGATTTCAGCGTGATTCCTCAATCGCGCATAGCTATCGGAGAGGCACCAAAGGGATGGAAAGCTGGTGTCCATGCTGGTGAGGGCGTCTATTTCGCCTATCCTGATCGTGGATGGTTGCTGGTATTTCTCGACGAGCGTCTCGTCTACAAAGAAAAACTCAAGCCTGAGGAGCTACACGTTCTTGCTACATCCTGGTCCTATGAAGAGCGCTTTAAAACCCGGCTTGATGAAACGTTCAAACCCTAGTTCTTCCGATCAAGACCCTACATGGCCTCAATATCCCTAAATAGGCTGCACATTGTGATGGCGGCTTCTGAGGCTGTTCCCTATGCAAAGACCGGTGGATTGGCCGATGTCGTAACTGCATTGGCAATGGAGCTGTCTAAGTTGGGGCATCGTGTGACATTGCTATTGCCAAGGTACCGTGGCCAAGCCGCAAAAAATGCTCGCCGAGTAGTCATGCGATTCTCAATTTTAGTGATGGCGTCGAAGACGGAGGTGACAGTCGAAGAGGAGCTCGTGGCAGTTACGGGAGCTTCACATCCGCTGAGGGTGTTCCTCGTACGGCATGATCCGTATTTTGATCGTCCAGGACTTTACCAAGAGGATCATCATGACTATCCGGACAACCTCGAGCGATTTACATTGTTCTGCCGTGTAATTCTCCATGTGCTGCGTACTCTGACGGAAGTGCAGGGAGAGGAAGTTAATGTGCTCCACCTTCATGACTGGCAAACCGCGCTATGCTCGGTTTATCTGAAAGCGTTGCCTGATGAGTATAACGGACTTCAAAAGATCAAGACACTGCTGACTGTGCATAATCTCGGCTATCAAGGAATATTTTCCGCGGTGGAGCTTGAAAAGACCGGACTCTCTCCATCTCTATTTTCTTCGAGTGCCATCGAATTCTACGGATCAATCAATTGCCTGAAAGGTGGCATCATCTATTCCGATGCTGTTTCCACAGTGAGTCCAACCTACGCAAAGGAAATCGTCACCGCAGAATACGGGTGCGGGCTTGAAGGTGTATTGTCAGGCCGCTTAGATGGAGTAAGGGGCATTACGAATGGGATTGACACAACCGTCTGGGATCCCGAGCATGATCCCTACCTCCCGGCACGGTATACATCTGCTAACTTGGCCGGGAAACGAGTGTGTAAACGTGCGTTGCAAGAGGAATTTGGTCTGCCGAACCTTGAAGTGCCTATCTTAGGTGTAATCGGTCGGCTGACGTTCCAAAAGGGCTTTGATCTCTTGCTTGAGATTCTCCCTGAGCTCATGTCATTAGAGCTTCAAATTATTTTCCTAGGTGCTGGCGAGTACGACCTAGAGCAACAACTTAGAGGGGCACAGGCAGGGCACTTGGGGAAGATTGGCTTGTACATTGGCTTTGACGAGGGATTGGCTCATCGCATTGAAGCGGGTGCAGATATGTTAATCATGCCGTCTCGCTATGAGCCGTGCGGATTAAGTCAACTGTACGGCCTTCGGTATGGCACGGTACCTATCGTGCGCCGCACGGGAGGCTTGGCGGATACGGTTGTCTCGTTTCGTCCCTCCACGGTCCAGTCGAAGTCCGCAACAGGCTTTCATTTCATTGATGCATCTTCTGACGCATTGCTCTCGACGATCATGCTTGCTCTTCATGTGTATCAAGAGCACGAAACATGGAATTCGATCATCAAATCTGGGATGGGTGCAGATTTATCCTGGGGGCGATCGGCTCAGCTATACACGAAACTGTATCGGGCTATGGAAGGAGGTGTGAGAGAAGTGGCTAACGGATGTTAAAGGAAACGTTAATCCCTTGTCCGAGTTTCCCAAGTAAGGTTTTGGCTTTTAGCACGTAATAAGAATTTTCTTCTTTGTGCAAGGTGATGACCGAAACAAAGAAGTCACGAGCGATCGCGATATCTCCTTGCTCCAAGGCTAGTTCTCCAGCGTGTAGAGCACAGGCAGAAACCATAGCCTCGACATCGACCGCGACCCGACTGGCTGGATTGGACACTAAGCGTTCAAGACGGTTCGGCAGAGGAAGGACAAATCCTTCCTGTGTCACTGGCCTTTGTCCGCTGACTGAACGAAGCTGCTCTAAGTCTGATACCGCTTGTCCCAAATCGGAAGTTGACTTGCAATCAGCATAAGTGTTCCACAACGACATAAACCCACTGTTGCGTGATTCCGACACTTGGGTAGAAAGGCCATTTGTGCAACCTGTAACAAAAAGCACCACCAAGATGCTACATAACCCCTGTACGAAATATCTTCTGAGGCTAATACCACATTGCATGATTACGATATCCTCATCTTGATGAGTGTGTTAATGCAAATGGCAAGCCAAATCCGTATCTATTGAAATAAATTGGAAAAATTGAAATATTTATCCATTCAGACGAGTAAAAAATGTGTTAATCTCGACTCACTGTCGTATCAGTGACACAGTCAGGTTAGATTCGTGGTCCTGCGCCCCACGATTTCCTTGGACACACCATTGGGGCATACTGCCCCCTGCTGAATGGAGGTGTCCATGGCGAACTCGAAGACGGAGCGAGGCCGGTTTTCCTCGCGCAAGAAGATGGACGTGGTGCTGCGGGTGTTGCGTGGCGACGATCTCGATGTGGTCTCGCGGGAAGCGGGGATCACCGCCGCGACGGTGTCTGAGTGGCGGGACCAGTTTCTGGCCAGTGGACAGGCCGGGTTGAAGAGTCGGGCCACCGATGGCCACGATGACGAACTCGTGCGGCTGAAGGCCTTAGTCGGAGATCTGACGATGCGCTTGGAACTGTCGCGGGAAGCGGTGCAGCGGTTACGAGGTGGCGCCCCTTTGGCCCCTGGGAGGTCGACGCGATGAGCCACACCACGTCGCCTTCCACGCAGCGTCCGTATGGTGTGGTCCGGGTCTGTCAGGAATGGGGCGTGAGTCGGGCGACGTTCTATCACCAGCGGATCCGCGCCGATGGTCCATCCGTCCGGACCAAGCGCGGCCCCAAGACGGCGTACACCGACGAGGAGCTCACCGCGTACATCCGCCAGGTGCTGGTGGCCTCGCCCTTTCTGGGCGAAGGACATCGCAAAGTCTGGGCACGGCTGCGGGCGCGAGGGATTCGCACCTCGAAACCCCGTGTGCTGCGGCTCCTGCGACAGGCCAACCTCTTGGCTCCCAGCCGGGTGCCACGCGTCGTGGGACCGCGGATTCACGACGGCACGATCACCACCGAATGCCCGAATCAGATGTGGGGCACTGATGCGACCAGCACGGTGACACTGCACGATGGGCCCGTCACCGTGTTCGTCGGCGTGGATCATTGTACGCTCGAAGGGATCGGCATCCATGCGGCGAAGCGGGCCACGCGCTTCGAGGCCTTGGAGCCGATTCGCCAAGGCGTGCGTCAGCAATTTGGCACCGTCTCCACGGGCATCGCGGCGGGGCTGCAGGTGCGACATGATCATGGCAGTCAGTATATGAGCGATGAGTTCCAGGCCGAACTCCGATTCCTGGGGATCACATCGAGTCCGGCGTTCGTGCGCGCCCCGGAAGGCAATGGCGTCGCGGAGCGGTTCATTCGCACGCTCAAAGAGCAGCTCTTATGGGTACACACGTTCCAGACGGTGGAGGAGCTCCGCCAGGCTCTCCTCGACTGGTTGCATCTCTATAATGAACAGTGGCTTATCGCGCGGCATGGGTTCCGCTCACCGAGCCAGGTGCGTCGAGACTTGTTGGCCACACAGGAGGCCGCGTGACGATGTCGAGGGTCGAGGTTGGGAGGCCCATTGTGGCGTGCGCCCCAAAAGACGACGCACACCGTTGGCTCAGGAACGACGATCGCCGACCGATGCGACCGAGACGTTGGGCCCATTATGGCTATAACCGTGTCCAAGAAATCGTGAGCGGTACAGTGGTAAGAAGAGTGTGGTTTGAGAACAAGTAGGGACTACGAGTTAAAGATTTGGACAAGAATGCCTGTTCGAGTGGTCGCGTTTGTTTTTCGCATGATATGTTTGATGTGCTCTTTTACAGTCTGTTCCGTGATCTGAAGGGCATTAGCAATTTCTTTATTCGTCCACCCTTTCGCTAGGTGTTCAACTACAGACTGCTCACGGTTTGTTAACTGGAACCGTTCTCGCGCATGCTCCGTGTTCAAGTTTTGTTTCCGCCCCAGCTCTTCCATGGTAACTACCAGCCTGGCGTATTGAACGCCCCCTCGATCGGGCAAGCCGAACCCTCTCAGGAGGATTGGCTGATTAGGGTCGCCTGTCACACGCTTGAGCTCGAATTGTTCCCAATCTTTGGCCTCTGTCCGTATATGAAGCGCCTTTATGATTTCTGAGCAGAGTTCAGTAAGGGCCGTTGGTAGAACGCCGCGTGCTGAAACCGCGGTATTACCTCCATGCTCAGCAGCGTTGATCTTCTTGGCAAGTTCTGCGGCTTGCCGATTCATATGTAGAAGTTGCATGGATGCTGAGAGCACGACAATACCAGACCCCGCTCTTTGATCGGCCAATGCGTCTGTTTGGTCGATACTCTTAGGTAAGTCGGTCATAATCTTGAGAGTCCACTCTACTGTATTCTTTGCTCACGATCAGGAGTGATTTTCGATCCGACAATCTGAACCAGGTCGACATGGCTCCCCTCAGGCTGATACCGGAATAGTACCTAACCCTTTCGAGGGAGTCAACATAATACCTTTGAGAAAGCGGCCTACATCATCGGTATTGTTGATTCCAGCAGTGACACATATTATCTCACTACGCAATCTGGTCCGTTGCTCAAGCTGACAAACTGTAGGTCTGGATTGTGCTTATGTGATAATTGAACTGTTTAATTAAACGGATGAAAGCACGAAGCCATCTTGTACTTGTATAGGAGGATCGACGTGGCGCCAACAGATTGGGAATGGGCAGTAGAGGATAGTGATGAAAATCACAGTGAACGGGCGTCACTACTGAGGCCGATCCCTTATGAGATGACATCTTCCGAGCAGGGTAGCAGCAATGGTGTTGCCGCAAAAGATGGCAAAGCATTGTCACTGAATATTAGTAGCGGTGGTATGTTGATCCTTATGGATCAAACCCCGGCCATAGAGCAGGTGTTGAAAGTCTACGTGCCGACGCCCGTATCCATTGCTGAAACGCCGACGCTGGCGGAGGTTCGGTGGACGAGAAAACTGCCGTTCGGAAAATCGAATAGCAATGGAATATGCTTTGTTGGCCTAAAGTTCATGTTTTGATCATATTTTGAGCTAGTGTATCACCAGTGCGGATAAACAGGCATGGGAGCGTGAAACTCTGTGACCTATTGTAATACGTCTTTCACTGGTCCTGAAGACCTCCATACAGAGTACTTTTCACGCGAAAAATCTGAGTCTTGAAGTGTATTTCGAAAGCCTGATCTTAAACAGTATGAAGAAATATTGAAAAGAAGTGATCGGGCGAACAAACAGCCAACCGATCTGATGCTGGCATTCCTTAGAAGCTAAGTTGTCAGGGGATTGCAAGCTGCTCTCCTGACTTGTTAGTAATAAGCGGTTCGACCATAGCGAGTGAGTGACATCGTTGTCCTGCTAGGACGACGGTTCCGCGTGGTAGTTTAGGGGGTGAGAACATGATTTGTAGAGGAAAATCTGGTATGCACCGGAAGGGCGGTAGCCTGTTAAGGCTTTAGATGGTGCATGTGGGAGACGCTAGTCATGAGCGATTCTTTATCGGACAAGTTGAGCTCCTATGAGATGCGTTGGTATGCAGTCAGCACGAAACCAAACCACGAAAACCAAGCCGAGCAGAATATTGGACGCTTGGGGGTGGAGTGTTTCTTGCCGCTGTTGCACGAACAGAAGATTATCCGCCGAAGAACAAGAACCGTAATTGGTCCGCTGTTTCCGGGCTATTTATTTGTCCGAATCAATCTGTCGCAGCACTATCGCGCGGTGAATTATGCCAGAGGGGTTCGAAAGATCGTGGAATTCGGATCGAGTCCTGTAGAAGTCGATGTTGCGGTGATAGGCGCTATTAAGACCCGAATGGTGGATTCTAAGGTCTGCGTGCTGGAAAGACCGCAACAGTTAAGAAGTGGCCAGCTTGTCCAAATCAAGGATGGTCCGCTAGTCGGACTTGAGGCCGTATTTATGCGGGAAATGCCAGGGCGTCAAAGGGCAATAGTGTTTCTCCATACCCTCGCTCTCCAGGCGCGGGCTGTGGTAGACACCAACCAACTTGCCCTGTATGTAGCAGCGTGAGCTGGGCTTGCTCCAATATTTAGCGGTTCGTCCTTGATTGGCGTTGGACGAGTAACTTTTGTCAGATGTTTGGAGCTGAGGTATAGGAGAAATGAGTATGAAAGCAGTAATTCTTGCTGGAGGAATGGGAACCCGGCTATCCGAAGAGACCACCCTACGACCGAAACCTATGGTCGAAATCGGTGGAAAACCAATTCTCTGGCATATTCTGAAGATTTATGCGGCACACGGGATAAAGGAATTTGTTATCGGTCTTGGCTACAAGGGAGAGATGATCAAAGATTATTTTCTCAACTTTTATGCGTTCAATAAAGATATTTCGGTCGACCTTGCGAGTGGAAAAACGACGATTCATGACGGGAGGCAGCACGAAGACTGGAAAGTGCATCTCGTCGATACTGGTCTACATACTCAGACTGGAGGTCGGCTCAAGCAGCTGAAAAAATGGATAGGCGGTGAAACGTTTTTATTTACGTATGGAGATGGGGTCTCAGATGTCGATATTCAAGCCACTATTAAGTTCCATAAGTCTCACGGAAAGTTAGCCACAGTGACGTCAGTCCTCCCTCCTGCTAGATTCGGGCGACTTGTGTTTGACCAAGATCATATCGTCGACTTTAAAGAAAAACCTCATGCCGATGAAGGGTGGATCAATGGTGGTTTCTATGTCCTTGAGCCTACAGCCATTGACTATGTCAAAGGTGACGACACTGTGTGGGAGAGGGGGCCAATCGAGCAACTCACGAGAGATAATCAATTGATAGGCTATCGGCATGATCGTTTCTGGTCCTGTATGGACACACTGAAAGAGAAGAATTACCTGGAGGAGCTATGGCAGTCATCGAAGGCTCCCTGGAAGATATGGTAAGAATACCGATTGCGTGGAACAACATCTTATTTTTTCTCCAGGGTACTATTCTGAGAAAGAACTGAAGTCGTTGCCTTTCCTTGTTTAGGTTTTTATCAGGATGCAGATTTTTGAGTGGATCTTGTGCTGAGAACATCTGAATTTCAATGTCTTGCCGTGTGTAGATGTCCCGCCATCATTCGAGGGCTTCCCTCATAGGTTTCAAAGCTTTGTCGGCGGGTAAAGCAGGTCGATTAAATCAGGGAGTACGATATGAAGGTCTTAGTAACCGGCAACATGGGCTACGTCGGACCATTGGTGCTGCGCCAATTACGGGAGTCACATCCTCAGGCAACGCTAATCGGTTACGATATGGGTTATTTCGCTCATTGTCTGACAGGGCCGCCGAGGCTACCTGAAACTCGGGCAGATCAGCAATACTTCGGAGACATCAGACAAGTTTCCGAAAAGATCTTGGAAGGAATAGACGCCATCGTACATCTCTGTGCCATCTCAAATGACCCGATGGGCGCTACTTTTGAAAGGGTGACGGGCGATATCAACTATCGTGCAAGCGTTGATCTAGCTGCGAAGGCAAAGCGTGCAGGGATCAAGAGGTTTGTATTTGCATCAAGTTGTAGTGTGTATGGGTTTGCAGATGGGGAGGCCCGCAGGGAGGAAGATGCTCTGAATCCGCTCACCGCGTACGCGAAATCGAAGATAGATACCGAACGAGACCTAGCATTACTTGCATCCGAGTCCTTCACGGCAACCTGCCTTCGGTTTGCAACAGCTTGCGGTATGAGTGATCGGTTGCGATTAGATCTTGTGTTGAATGATTTTGTGGCCGGTGCGCTTGTGTCTAAACGCATCAATATTCTCAGTGATGGGACACCATGGCGTCCATTGATTCATGTTAAAGATATGGCGAGAGCGATCGATTGGGCGGTTCAGCGTGATCCTAGAGATGGTGGAAATTTTTTGACGGTCAATGTGGGAAGCGATGCATGGAATTATCAGGTAAAAGATTTAGCGGAGGCTGTGGCTCATCTTGTGCCTAATGTGGAAATTTCAATCAATAAAGATGCACAGCCGGACAAGCGGTCATATCGTGTGAATTTCGACAAGTTCTCCAAGTTGGCCCAAGGGTTTCTCCCTGTTGTAGACCTTCAGACTGCCGTCAGGGATCTCCGCGATGGACTCACGGCCATGAAATTCAATGATCCCGAGTTCCGGATTGGTGAATTGATACGACTGGTCACTTTAAAGAGACTATGTGAGAGTGGTCATTTGACAGACCAACTTGCCTGGAAGGAATGAATCAGTTAGTAAAGAACCCTGCTCTTCCGGACAGGGCCTTCAAGAACCAGGATGTTTTCACCTACGCTTTGCTATGGACTGCTATTCATCCCCGCTCGGAAGAGAGTGGCATTCTTGGCAGGTTTCGTAAAGACTTAAACCAGTTATCACGTCGGTCGGGTGCGCTACATAGTCATTTGCAAATAAGGAGATCTCAGCATGGGGCAGTCAAAATGTCGGTCATGCGGCACGGTGCTTGAGCGCACGTTCATCGATCTAGGCATGTCCCCATTGGCCAATTCCTATATCAAACCCGGGCAACTGAATCGTATGGAGCCCTTTTATCCGCTACATGTATACGTTTGCGAGAAGTGTTTACTGGTTCAGTTAGAACAGTTCTCAACTCCGGACGATATTTTTTCAGACTACGCGTATTTCTCATCTTTTTCGGATTCGTGGTTGGCTCACGCAAAAGCCTATGTGGACATGATTGTCGAGCGGTTCGGATTGGATCAAAAATCCAAAGTGGTGGAGATCGCCAGCAACGACGGATACCTTCTGCAAAACTTCGTGACGCGTGGCATCCCCGTACTGGGCGTAGAGCCTGCGGCGAATGTGGCCGACGCCGCGAGGGAAAAAGGAATCAATACCAAAGTGGCTTTCTTCGGCGAAAAGACCGCACTCGACCTAGTGATAGAAGGTTGGGGGGCTGATCTGATTATCGGCAACAATGTGCTAGCTCATGTCCCCGAATTGAACGATTTTGTGAAGGGGCTTAAGGTACTGCTGAGGCCTGGGGGGCTCATTACGATGGAATTCCCCCACCTGCTTCAACTGATGCAGCTGAACCAGTTTGATACGATCTATCATGAGCACTTTTCCTACTTTTCCTTCGTGGCGGTTGAGCAGGTGTTTGTTCGTCATGGGATGAAACTATTCGATGTGGACGAGTTGCCAACTCACGGTGGATCCCTCCGAATCTATGCCTGCCATTATGATGATACATCTAAGCCGGTTGGGACGCGGGTGAAGGAGTTGAAGTCACGCGAAGAGACTCTAGGGTTTGGTCGGCGCGACCATTATCTCTCGTTCGGTCCTCAAGTTGAGGCAACGAAACGAAAACTCCTGTCGTTCCTGATCTCTGCGAAGCAGGAGGGGAAAAGGGTTGTCGGCTACGGGGCTCCGGCGAAAGGGAATACTCTACTTAACTATTGTGGTGTGCGAACGGATTTCGTCGATTATACCGTTGATCGTAGCCCTCACAAACAAGGCCACTTTCTACCTGGTGTGCGCATTCCTATATATGGTCCGGAACGGATTCGAGAAACTCAGCCGGACTACCTCCTGATCTTGCCGTGGAATATCCAGGAGGAGATTATGCGGCAGATGAGCCATATTCGTGAGTGGGGCGGAAAGTTCGTCGTCCCGATACCTGAAGTCAACGTATACGCATGATTTTCACTGAAACCGCTCTGAAGGGGGCCTTTGTCATCGACTTGGAGCCGATACGAGATGAGCGGGGATTGTTTGCAAGGACCTGGTGCCGGAAGGAGTTCGAGGCCAACGGGCTTGACGTCGTATGGGTGCAATCGAGTATTTCGGTGAACAGTCGCAGCAGGACGCTACGCGGCATGCACTATCAGGCTTCTCCGAACGAAGAAATCAAGCTAGTCCGTTGTACGATGGGGGCGATTTACGATGTCATCGTCGACTTACGACCGACAGCGCGGACATATGGTCAGCATGTCGCCGTAACACTGACAGCAGACAATCATCGGGCCGTGTATATTCCCAAAGGGTTTGCCCATGGGTTTCTCACGCTTGAAGACAATAGCGAAGTGTCCTACCACATGTCGGAGTTCTACAGCCCAGCCAGTGCTCAGGGATTCCGGTGGGACGATCCAGCATTCAAGATTACTTGGCCTGAACCCGTCCTGGTGATGTCGGAGAAGGATCGAACATGGCCGGCATTTACCATGAACGTTCCATCACAGACATGACTTTCACTAATCCACAGACCACTTTAGAACGTGAAGGTTTGGGACGAGCGATGCATGATCTGATGGCTGAGCTTTATCCGATCTGTCGGAGTATTACCGGAGATGGGGTACGAGAAACCCTTCGATCACTCCAAAAGGTTATCCCGCTTGAAATCCACGAGGTTCCTAGCGGAACCAAGGTGTTCGATTGGACAGTGCCCCTGGAATGGAATGTAGCCGATGCCTATATCATGAATCGGGAAGGGAAACGCATCGTTGACTTCAAGGCCCATAATCTGCACCTGATGAGCTACAGCCTGCCCGTTAGGAAAAAGATGACGTTTGATGAACTCAGACCTCACCTGTTCACCCTTCCAGACCATCCAGAATGGATTCCCTACCGGACCTCTTACTACAAGGAGAATTGGGGTTTCTGTCTGACCGGGAAGCAATTATCAGAGATACAAGCGGACGAGGAGTACGAGGTGGTCATTGAGTCCAGTCTTCAGCCGGGATCCCTCACCTACGGAGAGTGTTATCTGCCGGGTGAGATTACCGATGAGGTTCTTATTTCATGCCATGTATGTCATCCTTCACTATGTAACGACAATCTTTCCGGTATAGCAGTGGCGGTGAGACTGGTTCAGACTTTGGCTGCTTGCTCAAGGCGATATTCTTACCGGCTTCTCTTCATCCCTGGAACAATTGGGTCAATCACATGGCTGGCACAGAATGAACAGCAGGTGTCGCGTATTAAGCATGGGCTGGTCTTGACAGGAGTGGGCGATGCCGGAAAAGTTACTTACAAGAAGAGTCGTCGGGGCAATGCCGACATCGATCGTGCCATGGCGCATGTGCTGAAGCATTCCGCGATACCGTATGCCCTCATTGACTTCTTTCCATATGGCTATGATGAGCGACAGTATTGTTCTCCGGGATTTGATCTGCCCGTTGGGTGTTTCATGCGGACCCCGCATGGCGAATATCCAGAATATCATTCGTCTGCGGACAACCTGAATTTTGTGAAGACCAAGTCTCTGGTTGACTCGTATGGCCTATGCCTAGAGGTACTCGAGCTACTTGAAGGGAATCGGATCTATCTGAATCAGAACCCCAAATGTGAGCCGCAATTGGGTCGACGGGGACTTTATCGTTCTGTGGCCGGACAACAAGAACGACAAAGTAAGGAATTGGCCATCCTATGGGTCTTAAATGGATCGGAGGGAGGTATGACGTTACTCGATATCGCCGAGCGTGCGGACATTCCATTCCGTGATATTTACGCGGCTGCGATTGAATTGGAAAGAGTGGGACTTCTGCGTGAATGTGTTTTTACTCAAAGCTAAATTGTTAGCACGAGGGTGTCTGCTTGATCTATCGGCACCCCTCAAGCTCGTTTTGCAACTCAATCGTTGGTTTCCGATCTGCTGATGGCATAGGCCAGGGAAGACACGGGATGGTCACGTGGTACAACTGCAGAGGCCCGCATTCGCCCAGTTATGAGCGGGAGGCTGGTTCCCTGGGGTCAAGCAACGCTTCACATCGGATGCGAGGCAGTCACACGTGGGCGAAATGTATTCGAGGGGCTCAAAGGATATTGGCAACCGATGGACAGTTCAAAATCATCATCCTGCGGCAGCACTACGAGCCACTGAAGAGGGCGGCTCGCCTACTTCATATCCCTTGTGAACACAGTTTTGAGGGATATCGTGATGCCGTCGATCAACTGATTGGGACATTAGCTAGCCCCGATCGAGACATGTGGGTGAGCAGCACCTTGTTCGTAACGGAGGGCCATTTCGGCGAGGATACAGTCGTAGACCTTGTCCCCACAGCCTACCATCAGGATAAGGGTGCTCCGTGGTCGATCCAAGTCGGAGTGAGCACCGGCAACGAAGCAGTGATACGGCCGTGCCAGCTCGAATTAAGACGGGTAGCAATTATCAAGTCTCACTCTTGGCGCGGGTCGAGGGAAAGTCCAGGGGTTACGATGACATGGTGTTGCTCAATCAGTCCGGACGCGTTGCCGAAGCAACGGCTTCGTGTCTGCTCATGGTCAGGGACGACGCCATTGCGTCCCCGCCCGCCACGGAGGGTGCGCTCGAAAGCATCACGCTCGATATTATGGAATCGCTTGCTCAGTCTCTGGGCATAAAATTCATTCGTCGCCCTATAAGACAGAACTGAGCTACTGGTTGCTGATGAGCTTGGGGTTTGTGGCACCCTTCATGAGATTACGCTAGTGGCATCGATTGATGGATATGCGCTATCTGATAAATCACCGATCCTCGGTGTGATCCAGCAGCGATATTTAGAAGCAGTCCGGGGGATTAATCCGCATCCTGCACTGGATCTGACGGTTCTTCCTTCGGTGAAGTCGGTGCGGTAATAACTGAGTCAAGGGGGGGATTGTCTCTGGATTGCTCGGCGAGTGGTATGAAATGGGTCCAATGTTGATTCAAGTGAAAAAGTTGAGTAGTGTGGTAAGTTAGTAGCGTGGGTGCCAAGACCAGGGAAATGGAGTCAACACTATGAAATGCACCCTGTGCACAATCGGTATTATATTGTCTCTGGGAATCAATTGGAGCTATGGGTTGTGTGAAACGCGTATCCCACTGGCATCAGGTAAACCGACAACTGATCCAGGTGCGATTCCCATGCTTGCAAGTCAAGGGGAAAAGGTGGCGGCACAGGTGAGTAAGGAGCCGGCCGGGGCCGTGCCACTGATCGAGAAGCTTTCAAACGCGGTCAGCAACGAATATATCATCGGGGCTGAGGACGTATTGGACATTACTGTGTGGAGGAATCCGGACCTATCGAAACAGCTGCAAGTCCGTCCTGATGGAAAGATCTCCATGCCGATCATTCGAGACATCGTAGCTGTAGGGAAAACGCCTACTCAATTAGCCGATGAGATGACGGTGAAATTGAAGGAATACGTTCAAAACCCTGTCGTCGCCATCAGCTTGAATCAGGTCAATAGCTCGAATATCTTTTTGCTCGGCGAAGTTGCGAATCCGGGGAAGTATCCGCTAAAGAGTAAAACGACCCTCTTGCAAGGAATCACCATCGCGGGAGGCTTTAAGGAGACTGCCGCACGAAATCAAATAGTCATTTTTCGATTTATTGAAACGGCCCCAGGCATGAAACGATTTACGGCGAGCTATGACGATATCGTGCTCCGGAGCGGCATCGGTGATAATTTTGAGCTCAAGCCTGGTGATACGCTTGTTGTCCCAAGCGAATCGATGGTGGTCTTCCCTGGTCGATAGGGGGATACCGGAAAGGATTGCAGTGAAAAACTGCGTACTCTCTGCAAGAATGCTTACCTTGTCGATGAAAAAGACGATGACCCTTGGGTTCGTGCTGTGCATCGCCATTGTTCAGACTGGTTGCCTAGGGCCGGTGACGTCGAGAGAGTACAAGGCGTCCGACGTTCCTACCGAATTTCTTCTTGGCTCCGAAGATCAGATCGAGATCAATGTGTGGAAAAACCCGGATCTGTCGCGAGTCACTTTGATACGGCCGGATGGGTACGTGTCAATGCCCATCATTGGAGATGTTCAGGCGGCGGGGCTCACGGCTGAAGCTTTGGCTGCGCAGATCACCGAGCGGCTCAAGGGCTATATCCAGAATCCTTCGGTATCCGTGAATGTCAAGGAGCTCAACAGCTATGCGGTATTTGTCTTGGGTGAAGTCCAGAAGCCGGGTAAGTATCAGCTCAAGTCCTATGTGACGGTGCTCCAAGCTATTTCGATGGCCGGAGGATTTACAAACTATGCGAGTAAGAATAGGTTGCAGGTTGTGCGAGTGATCGAAAGCCCCGGCCACAAGCGTCAGGAGATCCACATCCCTCTGCGTTATGATGACCTCGTCCGCGGTCGTGGCGAGCCGGGTAACATCGTGTTGACCTCCGGTGATACGCTCGTCGTACCGTGATCATCGTGATACGGATTATGCGGCACGCGGCCGAGTTCGTCTTTCCTCCGGTCTTCTCCAGGCGGCAGCGCAGTCAGATTGGTTCCCTCGTGATCTTGGCTCGTTTCCAGCTACTTCTGAAAGGAATTTTGGTGGTTCTTCAACAATTGTGGTGTCGTAGGTGTGCCGAATTCAGAAAATTATTTCGGATTGCTGTTGCGGCTGTGCTCATTTGGGGGGCGTTGCCATCGGTGTCGGTTTATGCGGAAACTAAAGTTGTTCCCTGGGGGTCTGTGAGGGAACGATACGATAGCAATATATTTCGTAGACCAAAGGACCTTTTAAGGGACGCACAAGGGAATACCCCGCAGCTCGATGATTTTGTGACGACTGTGAACGGCGGGCTAGACCTACGGCATGATAGTCGAGATATTGAAGCGGATATCAAGGCGGGGGGAAGTTACAACGTGTTTGTGAACAATAGTAACTTGAACTTTTATGGTGCTCTGCTGGATGGCACTGTTGGCTTGGATCGATGGGTTGATCAGTATGTCAGAGGAGCGCGTTTGAGCGTCACCGAGAGCCTGTCATTTACCCCTGAGCAAGCTTTTGGGACAGCGACGCCGGTTGATGACTTCGAGGCTGGCCTCCTAACATTTCGGCGGAGCAGGCTTCTGAACAGAACACGCTTCAATGGGCGCTACCCTCTCTCCCGAGACGTTTCTTTGGAAGGTGAATACCTATTCGGCCTTCGGAGGGTGACTCGCGCAACCGAAGGGGGAGATATACCCGAGGCTACCTTCTTCAATACGATAAGTCACACCTGGGCGGGAGGACCTCGATATAAACTGACACGAAACGACAGTGTCGCCGCCTTGTATCGACAGACGTTCTTTACCCAAGAGCGGTCTGAAGGCGGCAGGACATCTAGCACCAATATCATCACGCTCGAAGGCGATTATACCAAGGTGTTCCCGGAGTGGACCTTCGTGGTCCGCGGAGGTGTCACGTTTGTCGAACCAGCGGGGCGGTCGTTACCGTCTGGTTTCATTCGGGTCACCACTAAACCGGAGCGAGACACCGTTCTCAATCTTACGCTTTCACGGGAAGCCAGACCGTCATTCTTTTTACAGGGTGGAGCGCGGATCAACCATCTTGCGCGTGTGGGGATCAGACACAGAATTTATGAGCGACTTAGCATCAGCGGGAATGGCGGGTATACCATTAGTCAGTTTTTCCCCAATACAGAAAATCAATTTCAGACTGTCACGGGAAGATTCAGGCTTGAGTATATGGTAACGAGGAATATCAGAGGAGAGCTCCTTTATGCCTTTACACACATTAACTCCGATACAACGGCGCTTGAGTACCAGGTATCACGCCATCAAATTGGGTTTACGGTGTCGGTGTTCTGGGAATCGTTAGGCGAATCGCTCGGATTGGATTAGGTGAGATGGGGTACGCCACGGATGGGTAGGGCTCAAGCGGAATCGATTATAGAACCACCCAGACCGAAGTCGATCACTGAGAGGCCAAGCGAGCTTTTTTGGTGCTATCATTTAGCTCACTCATCTACTTCGCTCGGATCCCGTTCCCCGGACGTATCATGCTCACGACTATTCATCCTCGCACAGAGTGCTGTGTTTTGAATTCGGCCGAGCGTTGACACACAGTCTCAGGTATTCCATCCGGATTAGGCTGCAAGTTTTCTAGGGGGCTGAGGAGAAGTGGATGTTTGCTGAGTAGGTTGCGTAGAGGGTTTCAGAGTGGAATTGTCTCAACTGGCTGGTCGAAAAATATTTGTGACTGGTGCTGGGGGATTTATCGGTGTTCACCTATGCCGTACGCTTCTGAGCTGTGGTGCCGAAGTCCATGGTATTTCTCGGAGAGACCAAGGTAAAGGGAAAGACCTTACTTGTTGGTGGCGAGGCGACCTCGCAGACATGTGGGGTATTCGGAGTCTTGTGGCTAAAATTAAGCCTGATATTATTTTCCACTTGGCGAGTCATGTCACCGGTTCAAGAGACCTACGAATGGTGTGGCCCACCTTTGAGGGCAATTTGGTGAGCACAGTCAACATGCTGACCATCGCGTCGGAAATAGGCTGTCAACGGATAATCTTGGCTGGTTCATTGGAAGAGCCAGAATGCGAGAGCGGCGAGACCGTTCCGTGTTCTCCTTATGCTGCTGCAAAGGGGGCGAGTAGCAGCTATGCGCGCATGTTTCATGCGCTGTACCGGACTCCCGTGGTGGTGGCACGTCTCTTTATGGTGTATGGGCCAGGACAACAGGATGTGAACAAACTGATCCCGTATGTGACTCTGTCCCTTCTAAATAAGCAATCTCCGAAGCTTGGGAGTGGGCAGCGCCAGATTGATTGGGTTTATGTTGAAGACGTCGTGGATGGGCTGATCGCAGCAGCTCACGCTCCAAACATAGAAGGGCGTGCAATCGATTTGGGTTCGGGGACCCTGCTGTCGATTCGGTCGATTATTCAACAATTGGCGGGTCAAATAGACCCTCAAGTGGAACTAATGTGGGGCGCTCTGCCCGACCGGCCTATGGAACAAACACGTGTTGCGAATATTTTGCGAACGTACGAGGCTATAGGTTGGACACCAAAGACTTCTCTAGGGATGGGATTGGAACGTACGGTGGAGTGGTATAGAGAGCATGGCGGTTCACTTCATAAGAGAAAGTGATGGGTCTCTTATGAAGATACGGCAGGGGTAATTCAGGGCAAAATATAACGAGCAAGTAATCCGACCGTTGCCGTCAAGGGCGAATTAACCGATCTGTCTTATCACTTGGCCAAGCCTATGGAGGATGTCGCGGTCTGAAACGAAGCAATCTTATTGCCATGCAACCGAGAGCTAAACGTGAAGAGCTATGGAGCGAAAGGTTTTCCCAGTCAGCTCTGCATCATCAGGATACCCATAACACTCAGCACTCGACTTTTAACACGTAGCTAGAAAGGGTATTTATGGAAGAAAGTGTTCCTGTAATTCGAATTGAGCCGACCAAAGGGTGGGTGGCTCTTCAACTCAAAGAGTTATGGGCTTATCGTGAGTTGCTCTATTTTCTGATCTGGCGTGATGTGAAGGTGCGCTACAAGCAGACAGCGCTCGGGGTGTCATGGGCCATTATCCAGCCTGTTTGCACGATGATTATCTTTAGCCTCTTCTTCGGACGACTAGCTAAGATGCCTTCCGACGGAATTCCCTATCCAATCTTCAGTTATGCTGCTCTGGTTCCCTGGACCTTCTTTGCCCTTGGGCTGGGGCAAGCATCCAACAGTTTAGTTGGAAGTGCGAATCTGATCAAAAAAGTTTATTTCCCACGGCTTTCGATCCCGATCGCATCGGTGACTTCCGGAATAGTCGATTTTTCAATTGCCTTTATCGTCCTGCTTGGCATGATGCTCTATTACGGTATCCTCCCCACGCTCAATATAATCTGGCTTCCCTGCATGCTTCTGCTCACAGTTACGACTTCGCTCGGCGTCTCTCTCTGGCTTTCTGCCATGAATGTCCATTTCCGCGACGTGCGCTATGTGATCCCTTTCCTGACCCAAATCTGGCTCTTTGCAACCCCCATCGTCTATCCGAGCAGTTTGTTGTCAGAACCTTGGCGGACTCTCTATAGCCTTAATCCTATGGTGGGCGTGGTCGAGGGATTTCGTTGGGCCTTGCTTGGTACTGACACTGCCCCGGGACCGATGATTATCGTATCTACCATGGCGGCCCTGGCGCTTTTGGTGAGCGGTTTATACTACTTCCGTCGCCTAGAAAAGACCTTTGCTGACGTTGTTTGATTTTATGCTTCGAGGATTGTGACAAGACAAAAAATCTGAAAAGGGCTAAGTGTGGGCGGGGAACGTAAAGCTAGGCGCTAACCTATTGAAGGTTGATCGCACATCACTCCTAATAGGCTGCGCGAAAACGCGGTTGATGTTCATAATATGGTTGAAGCTTCCCGTTAAGGTGCTCACGCCAGAATAACTTCAGGATGCTCAAAAAGGTTGCCCAGCAAACCAAGGCGTACGCTTCGGCACGGTGAACCTCGAGGTATAAGCAGTAGGTGTGTAAATGAGATGAAGGCGGTGTATCCTCGCGGGTGACCAAACCCAACCGGCTGAGATGCTCAGCCAGAGAGGAGGACGACACCGCCATGGAGGAGCAGAAAACCTAGGCTCATGAGGCGTCAAGTGTGCAGTGGGAGAACTTGGAAACCTGGGTCCGTGACCACGTGCAAGGATTTATCCAGCAGGTGCTGGAGCAGGAAGTCAGTGAGTTCTTGAGGCGTCAGAAATCGCAGCGTCGGGCTCTGCTCGATAAGCGCGGCTATTGGAATGGCTATGGGAAGCCCCGTCGCTTGACTGACCCTGAGCTGTGGCACCATCACGGTCCAACGGCCGCGGGTGCGGGACACGGAAACCCGGTTTGTCAGTCAGGTGTACCGTTTGTTCAAGCGCAAGAGCACGACGATCGAGGCGGTCGTCCCGGAGCTTTATCTGCATGGGCTGGCTCTGGGGGACTTTGAGTTGGCACTGGGGGGCTGTTCGGGAAGGGAGCGCTGCTATCGGGCTCGACCGTGGCGCGGCTCAAGGAGAAATGGCAGGAAGACGTAGCTCGCTGGCAAACCCGACGCGTGGATGACCTGGAAGTCGTGTATCGCTGGGTCGACGGGAACTATGTGAAGGCCAAGTTGGAGAAATAGAAGGCCGCACTGCTCGTGGTCCTGGTGGCGTTGAGCGATCGGCATCTGGGATCTGGAAGGCGGTGCGGCAAGTCTATCCTGAAGCCGAGGAGGAGCAGCGCTGTTGGAATCACAAGATCCTCAATGTGCTCGATAAGCTGCCGAAACGGCCACAAGCCCCGGGCACGGGGCTGCTCCGACAGATTCCGGCAGCGCCAACACGTCGGGAGGCGGAGCGACGGCGTGACCAGTTTGTGGCCTGGTGCGGACAGCACGGCGATGCCGACGCGGCCAGGTGTCTCATGGGGGATTGTGCGCGGCTGGTGCCCTTCGACCGATTCCCGCAGCCGCACTGGCAACATCTGCGGTCGTCGAATCCCGTCAAATCGTCGTTTGCCGCGGCTTGTTTGCGGACGGATGCCGCGAAGCGCTTCAAACTGGTCAAGAACGCGATGGCGGTGATCTGGAAGATACCCTTGGTGGCAGAGCACGTCTTCCGTCGCGTGAAACATCCGGAGTTCATGCCGCTGGTCTATCGAGCAGTGAGACTTGCGGATGGTCAGTAGGTGCACACGGAGGTCGCCGCTAAGAGACTTTTTCAGCATCCTGATAAGTTTGTAAACATATTGTTTGCAGCGAGGAATTATGGGTGATATTGCAATACGAGTGGAAGGGATTAGTAAGCAATACCGCATTGGGAAAAGAGAGAAGTACCAAACCTTGCGAGATACGTTGACTGAGGCAATTGCAGCTCCATTTCGCAAGGCGGCGAAGCTATTGCAAGGAGAGGCAACAGAAGATGCTGACCTGGAAAATACGATCTGGTCGCTTAAGGATGTCTCCTTCGAAATTAAGCAAGGCGACGTCGTTGGTATAATTGGACGAAACGGTGCTGGGAAGAGTACCCTCTTGAAAATACTCTCGAGGATTACCGAACCGACGACGGGATGCGCCGAAATACGCGGAAGAGTCGGGTCGCTCTTGGAGGTAGGGACTGGCTTTCATCCGGAGCTAACAGGAAGGGAGAATATTTATCTGAATGGTGCAATCCTCGGCATGAGGCGAATGCAGATCAACAGGAAGTTTGACGAGATTGTCTCCTTCTCGGAGGTCGAAAAGTTTATCGATACTCCTGTAAAGCACTACTCAAGCGGAATGTATTTAAAGCTGGCCTTTGCTGTCGCGGCTCACCTGGAACCGGAGATTCTGCTGATTGATGAGGTCTTGGCTGTTGGGGATGCAGGATTTCAGAAAAAGTGTCTTGGTAAGATGGGAGACGTAGCCAAAGCGGGGAGGACAGTGCTTTTTGTAAGTCACAATATGATGGCCATTCAGTCGTTATGCACAAGGGGGATTCTTCTAAAAGAAGGCCAAGTTGCTTTTGAGGGGTCGCAAGATCAAGCGGTAATGCAATATTGTGATACGGGAGAGCAGTTGTTTAAGTTGCCACTTGATCAACGACAGGACCGGGCAGGTGGGGATGTCTTTCGTTTTACTAGCGTACAGTTTCTTAATCCACAAGGCATGATTCCATGGAATGCTTTGATTTCAGGTCAACCGGTTGTTATCAGAATTGGTTATCTGTGTAAGTCTTCCCACATCCTAGAGGATGTAGGTATCAGCATTTCATTTTTTACCATGATTGGTGCACATTTATTTGGCTGCAAAAACAGACCGGTTGGAGTCAATCTTGATGTTCACCCGGGGAGAGGATATACGGACTGTGTATTGCCTAAATGGCCTTTTAAGAGTGGTCATTATACGTATACTCTATTTGCTGAAAAAAGAGACAACTTACTTGATTTGCTGAGAGATGCGGGTTCATTTGATGTAGAAGCAGGTGACTACTATGGTTCGGGGGTTCTTCCTTCTGCCGACTTCCCTGGCGTTTTGGTCGATTACGATTGGGGGCACGGAAAGAATGCTGAAGGGTCAGCATCTACCTAAGCAACTATCTTCGGAAGCGGTGCGCTTAGGGATAGAAAGACTTTACGACGTTTCTTCTTTAGAATGTCCTGTTCAAATGCCTGGAGGAGAAAATGCTGCGTGGCATCTTAGGACGAATAAAGGGGATTGGGTTGTTAAGGTATATGCACCGCATGAGATATATCAAGAAAAGCTCCCGGGTGAGCCGGTCCTATATGAATATTTAAATCAACACGGGGTTAATGCTCCAAAAGTTTTACTTAGCAGGAGAGGGCGCCAGTCCGAAGAAATGGAAATCGATGGGAATAATTATCCAATTTTAGTAATGAAATTGGAAGATTTGCGATTTACTCGATCTGCATCAATAAGAAAGTATGAAGTGATAAGAATTGCGCAAACAATTGCTTGGATGCATGATTGTCTTCAACGATATCCCTATGATTTAAAATCAGGCAGCCCTATTTGTGATATTTCCCATTGGCAACGTGTACGCGCTTCGATTTTGAGACGGGCACAAGAGGTTTTCAGGATAGGTCGAAACTCTGGGCAACAGGTTCGTTTGGTCAAGGAAAAGCGTGAAGGATATCATGAGCTTGTTACTTCTCCCAATGTTGGCACCTTTACTTCCGAAGAGCTTGCCTATATGCAGGTTGTGGACCAAAAAATGAACTCCTTCCTGAGTCATGGTCTCTCATCGTCTCGTCTTACAAAGTCTATCCTCCACAATGATCTCGCTTTGGAGCACACGCCATTTCTGATAAATGGAAATGTATATGTATACGACTTTGCCGATCGTGGCGTTGGCCCAACTAGTAAAGACCTCGCAGTGATACTTCATAGTTTATTTATAGTGGACAAAATAACGTATGAACGGTGGCAAGAGTTAAAGGACTGGCTTTTTGACGGTTATACCTCAGTAGCTCAACTGACATCAGACGATTCTAGAGCTGTGTTGCCATTCCTGTTATGGCGTATCATTGAGCATATCATCTATTTCTGCTCAAGATCAAAAGAACTGCAGAGAGGATTTAAGAGCGAATACATAAAAAGAAACTATCAATTTGCCGATTATTTATTGGAGAATGGCAGCTTGTCGTTTTGATTTCTGCTTCTCGCTGAGAAGCATTCTGACGTCTCCATCAAGAACCACGGTGCCTTAAAAAAGTAGAGTGGAGATGATGGTTTTGGCGGTGCTCGACGAAAGGAGAGCATCGATGAGGCAGTCAAGGTTCACCGAAAAGCAAATGGCCTATGCCCCACGCCAGACTGGGAACGGAACCCCCATCGGAGATGTCTGTCAGTGATGGGGGATTGTCGAGCAGAGCTTGTGTGCCTGGAAGAAGAAGGACGCCCATCTGGAGATGAGTGAATTGCGTCGACTTCGACAGCTCGAAGAAGTGAATACCCGGCTGAGATGGCTGGTGGCCGCTCTCTCGCTCGACGAGCACAGGCTGTCGGAGGCGCTGCAGAAAAGAGCCCAAGGCCCACCCGCCGCCGAGAGTTGACCCACTGTTTCATGGAACCTTTCAGGTGAGCTGTGCGCAGGTCTGCCTCTTGGCGCGGTTTGGTCGAGCCTCGTAGTATCGGAAGAGTCGGGCAAAAATAAGCGGTCTTGTGGCTCCACATCCGAGATCTGAACAAGGCTTGGCTGCCAAAGGATTTGAGTGTTGCTGCGGCGGGAGGCTGGGCGGTCAGCCGGAAGCGAGTGAGGCGGTGGTATCGCCTGGATGGCTTGCGGCTACGGATGCGTGTGCTTCGACGCACAAACCGAGCGTTGCATTGCGGGTCCGCTCCATTTCCGGTTGGCCATAGGAACGCTAGAGTATGAATTTCGTGTATGAGAAATAGGTTGAGTGAGGGACGGGCAGTACCGGATTCTCATCGTGGTTGATCAGTAGAGTCACTCCAGTCCCGTGATAGAGGCAGGATTTCGGATGTCGCGGGAAATCGTGAGTCGGATACTGGATCGCGTGCTCGGCAAGGGCCCTGGTCCTCACTCCATCATGGTGATCATGGCATTGAATTCCAATCTTGGGCGCTGGAAGATTAGGCCTATCGGCGAGGCGCACAGATGGACTTCAGTCAACTGGGCAAATCCGTGGACAATGCTTTCATTCAACTTGAATATTCCCCGTAGCTTGACGGGGTTCAGATCTGTCGACATTTGGAAGGCTTCCGGGCTCACGCCGTGCTGGCCGACAAGGGGAATGATGCGGATGAGCTGGTCCCTGGGTTCAGCAGACAAGCGCCGTGGTGGTGATCCCACCACGATCGAACCGAACGGTCCTTCGTGACTATGACACGGGGCTGTACATTGATCAAATGTTTCCGAAACAAATTCTTTCTAAAACGCGGTGAACGATATCGGAGGTAAGCAATGAAGGTCCTTCATCTCACCGAGGGGCTTACAGATGGCGACGGTGGTTCGATTGCGGTAAACCGTCTTCATTGTGGCTTAAAAGAAGCCGGTATTGGCTCACAAGTGTTGTGCACGACCAAATGGCCGTTTGGGGCGCCCGATGACATCATAAAGGTTGATTCCTCAAAGATAGAGAGAAAGGCAGGGCATTACTTGAATCTCGTTTCACGTAAGATCGGGCTGAACGGCATGCTCGATCCGACGCATTTCACGGTTCTCAGAAATAAGGCTTTTCAGGACGCGGATATTCTTACTATCCATGACAGTTCTTGTTATTCCTCTCTTGCTATTCCAGCGCTAACCAAAAGTAAACCGACAGTTTTGGTACTTCGTGACATGCTGAGTTTTACGGGACACTGTTTTCATAGTTTAGACTGTGAGCGTTGGAAGGCCGGTTGTGGAAAGTGTCCATATCCCAATATATCTCCACCTGTTGCTATAGATAATACGCGTTTGGCGTGGAAACTGAAAGATTGGGCGTTCAGCCGAGCGAATCTTGTGGTGGTTGCGCTAAGTACTTGGATGGTTGCTTTGGCGGAACAAAGCATGCTTCGCCGTTTCCCGATCCATCACATCCCTAACGGAATCGATACCGAGGTATATCGACCGCATGAGCCGGAACTCTGTCGTTCGGTATTAAACATCCCAAAAGGGAAAAAGGTTCTGATGTTTATGGCCCAGAGTCTGCGCAATCCTCTAAAGGGTGGTGACCTGTTTTTGAAGGCCGTAGAGGGCTTACCTGAATCGCTGAAGGCTGAAACGGTGGTATTGCTTCTGGGACGGCGTGGAGAAGATCTTGCTAACTCTCTGGGGGTTGAAACCATTTACCTAGGGTACGTTGGTAGTGATCGCATTAAGGCGATCTGTTATTCTGCTGCGGACTGCTTTGTCACACCGACCAGAGCCGAATCTTTTGGGAACGTTCTGGTGGAGAGCATCGCCTGTGGAACGCCGGTGGTGGCCCAAAAAGTCTGTGGTCTAGCGGATATTGTTCGTCCTAAAATAACTGGTTTATTAGCTCAGCCCGAGGATATAGAAGGGTTTCGTGACCATATCATTGAACTGCTTGAAAATGAAGCCTTGCGCAGTGATATGCGTCGACAGTGCCGCAAAATTGCCTTGGAAGAATACTCCATAAGCTCACAGGCGCAACGGTATATTCGTCTATATCAAGAATTACTGAACGGTCCAAGGGACAGTGAAGACGGCGGTCGTGAATCGCGGCCCAATTCCATTTCGCAATCCAACCTTTAGGAGGACAGAATGTTAGCGATTACTCGTGATGGGAGTAATCTAGATATATTGGAACAGTCAATTATTATTGCAGCACATCCGGATGACGAGGTGTTGTGGTTTAGTTCCATTTTGGACAGGGTAAACGACGTAGCCGTCTGTTTTTTGGAAGATCCAGCGTATCTCTGGTGGGGAGTCGGTAGACGAAAGAGCTTGGCGGAATATCCCATACAAAACATATCCTGTCTTGATATCGAATCGTCGCTGGTATTTGATAAGGCGGATTGGCAGAATCCGGTGACGACGGAGTATGGAATCGAGATTGCAAGCACGCAGAACCCGAGCACCAAGGAGCATTACAAAAATAATTTCAATGCGCTGAAACTGCAACTCAGGGAAAAGTTGAGCGGTTACCGCAATGTATTTACCCACAATCCGTGGGGGGAATATGGGCATGAAGAACATGTGCAGGTATACCGCGTTGTCAAAGATTTGCAGGCACAAATGAAATTCAGTCTGTGGTACTCCAATTATGTTAGCAATAAGTCATTCAAGTTGATGGTCAGTCACGTCGAACGGTTTTGTTTTGAATCCGTTGCGTTCAGAACGAACAGAGACCTGACGGCAGATGTTACGAACCTTTACAAGAGAAACAAGTGTTGGTCATGGTTCGACGACTGGGAATGTTTCATGGAGGAAGTATTCTTGAAAGAGAGGGGTTTTGAAGAAGGTGAAGAAGGGCCTGGTCGGCTATTTCCGACAAATCTTATTAGGCTCAACCCATCGGCGCCTCAGACACAACAGCCTCTCCCCTTGTGCTCTTACTCGGGAATAAGCAGGAGGGTAAAAACTCGTTTTAGAGAGACCTTAAGAAGAGTCGGTCTGGAAATCACGCGCTACACCCCCGACCCCTATGAACGGAAGATATCGCTGAAGCCTGAAAAGCCCTCACAGGGAGATGTGCTTTTCTCGTTTCTTGTCGATCCGTTTTTAGTGAAACCGGATGACCCCATTTTCAATTCTCACACCCACTATTGGGAATGTTTGCAGATCGCACAAATATTCCTGGATCTTGGGTACGCTGTTGATGTGATCGATTCTCATAATCAGACGTTTCGTCCAGGGGGGAAGAGATACTCTTTTTTCGTCGGCCACCGTATTAATTTTGATAGAGTTGCAGATTCCCTCAAGAAGTCTGGCTGCGTCAAGATTGCCCACCTGGATACGGCCCATTGGATTGCTAATAACCACTTGACCTACCAACGTAAGTTTGATTTGCAACAGCGGAGAGGTGTGGCGCTTAATGGAAGCCATCGCATGATCGAGGTAAATCAGGCGATCGAAAAAGCCGACCATGCTGTCACCTATGGAAACCGATTTACGCTCGATACCTATCGGTATGCGCAAAAACCTCTCTTCCGTGTTCCAATTTCAACATGCGCCGTTTTCCCCTGGTCTGAGAATAAAAACTACGGCGCTAGTCGATCTAATTTTCTTTGGTTCGGCAGCGGGGGGTTTGTTCACAAGGGACTGGATCTGGTGTTGGAAGCATTTGCTGAAATGCCGAATTGTCATCTGTATGTATGTGGACCGCTACAAAAAGAAAAGGATTTCGTAAGGGCCTATTATAAAGAGCTTTACGAAACCACGAACATTCATGCCGTCGGATGGGTCGATGTGGGTGGTCCCGAGTTTAAAGAGATAACGAATAAGTGCGTGGGACTTGTCTATCCATCTTGTTCAGAAGCCGGAGGGGGAAGTGCGATCGTATGTATGCATGCAGGCTTGATTCCGATTGTTAGTTATGAATCCAGCGTGGATGTGAATGATTTTGGCGTGATTTTAAAGGACAACTCGATCACTACAATAAAAAATACCGTACAAATCATTTCAGACCTTTCTGGAGAACAACTGCAAGGAATGGCTCGAAATGCTTGGGAGTTTGCGAGAGCAAATCATACGAGAGAAAAGTTTGCAGAAGAGTATAAGCGGATTATTTTGAATATTTGTAAGAATGGTCAGCATTGAGCCTTTAGAGTGAGTCGCAAGGGGGTAAGAATCTGCGTAGTTGGAGCTGAGGGCAGTAAGTGCTCATCGGCTGCTGATGACCTCTTTGACGCTCGTGTGACGGCATTCGCATCTTGCTCGTCTTGAAATTGAGACCACGAGCACGACCAACGTCAAAAGCCAAAAGTTCTTCCTCGTAGGTGTCTTATTGATGGGAAGCTTTCTTTCTACGTGACCCCGATGAAGCAGCGGATTTCTTGACATCCAATTGATAGTAAAGAGAGTGGAATAGGAATATGTGCGGAATAGCCGGAGAGCTAAGATTCAGAATGCAGCAGTCTGCCTGTGCCGACTGGGATAAGATTAGCTCTCTGATGTCCCGCCGTGGCCCAGATGATCACGGATTCTGGTCTGGTGACGGATACTGTACCTTGGTCTTTCGCCGATTGGCAATCATTGACTTGAGTCCTCGAGGCCATCAACCCATGACGGTCGGGAACGGCCGATATACATTGGTATTTAACGGCGAGGTCTATAATTTTATGGACCTCCGAAGAAAATTGGAAAGCCGCGGTGTCACATTTCGCTCATCCAGTGACAGCGAAGTCGTACTCTACGCATTAATAGAGTGGGGTACTGAAGCGCTAGCTCGGTTCAACGGGATGTTTGCATTGGGCTTTTATGACAGTGTCGAGAAGAAGCTGCTTTTGGCACGCGACTATGCGGGAATGAAACCGCTCTACTACTTGCTGTGCGATGACGGTATCGTCTTCGGTTCTCAGTACGATCAGATACTGGTGCATCCCTGGAGTTCTCGTTGTAAGGTATCTGAGGAGGCGTTGGGACTATATCTGCGCCTAGGACATATACCCGCTCCTTGGGCTTTAAAAGAGAATACCCACATGCTTGAGCCTGGTATGTGGATGGAAATTGCTGCGGATGGACATTTCAAACGGGGTCATTTCTATATCTTTCCTCAGTATGCCGAACCTTCGTTGAGAGGAGAAGAAGCTCTGGAGGCAGTGGATGAAGCCATAACAGCAGCTGTGAAAAGGCATTTAGTCAGTGATGTTCCTGTGGGGGCATTTTTGTCCGGTGGCATCGACTCCCCCTTAGTGGTAGCGAAGATGCGGTCCGTCAGCTCGAACAATATACAGACCTTCACTATTGGAACAGGTCAGAAAGAAACGGATGAATCCCTGGATGCACAGGCATATGCAAGAGAAATAGGAGTGGAGCACAAAGTCGAATATATATCACCTGATCAGGCATTAAGTATGGTTAGCGATGTCATTGATGCTTGTGGAGAGCCGTTTGGTGACTATTCGGTCTTTCCTACCTTGATGGTTTCAAGATTGGCCGGCCGCGATCACAAGGTTGTGCTGTCCGGGGATGGTGGCGACGAATTGTTCTGGGGCTACCCCAGTCGATTTGGAAGACTTATCCAGCTGACCGAGGATCTCAGGATTCCACTTTGGTTGAGAAGGTTGCAGTGGGGCATGAAAAGAGTGCTCTCAAGAGTCAATGACAGGTGCTTGCTTATGGATTCATTAGGCAACGGCCATCGTGCCATGCATACCCGTTTCCCCGAATCGCTTCTAACAAGAATATTTCCCTCCTTGCCGGCTTGGCCGTCAGAAAGCAATGTGTATGCTTACGATGGCCGTGACCTCGATCGAATAGCGCAGCTGTCGCGGTGGCATGAGTTGGTTTATCACTTGTCAATGGTATTGATGAAGGTTGATCGAGCCAGCATGTACAATTCACTTGAGGTTCGCGTACCTTTACTCGATCGTGAGGTAATGGACGTGGCATCAAAGCTCGATTGGCGAGACTGCCTGAATGTCAGTCAGAAATTGGGAAAGCTGCCGTTAAGGCACACACTCGCTAGAAATGTGAAGTGTCAGACTTATAAGAAACGTGGTTTTGAAGTCCCAATGGCGACATGGCTCAGAACATCCCTAAAAGAAATGTTCGAGGAACATGTCCTCAAACGAACTGAGATCTTGGGGAAAGAAATCAATCGAGGAGCCTTGCGTAGAGTATTTGAATGCCATATTAACGGAAGATGTAACCATGCCCGTGGACTTTGGCCGCTGCTGAGCCTGGCATTATGGGAGGAGAAACACTACGTCAGCACACCGGTGAGTATCAATTGAGACAGAATAGGCATCATGACTGACGCCAATATCTGCGGATATCGGGCAGGCCTAGCAACTGTAGGGAGATCCATCGGTGCGCGATGGGTTCTTTGTGCAAGAGCAAGAGATGAGAATGAGTGATTGTACGAACTGTCTTGTTTCAATAGGCATACCCACATACAACAGGGCAAATAGTTATCTTAGAGACGCGCTAAGGAGTGCGGTAAGTCAGACCTATAACAATATCGAGATCATTGTTTCCGATAATTGCTCTCAGGACAATACCGAATCGGTCGTGAAGGCATTCGACGATCCCCGAATAAGATATTACAGGCAAACAGAAAATATTGGCCCAGTCAAGAACCGCAATTTTTGCCTGGAACAGTCTCGGGGAGACTACTTCGTCATGCTGTTGGATGACGATTTGATCGACGATGATTTCATTTCCACCTGCATGGATGCGGTGAGGTATCACACTGAAGTTGGTGTAATTTTGACCGGTATGCGTGAAATTGACTCCCAGGGAAAAGTCTTGTCCGCTTCTCGCAACATGCTTGGCGGATGCTCAACGGCAGATTTTATTTTGGGCTGGTTTGAGCGCAAAGTGCCTTTATACCTATGCAACATGGTATTCAACACGAAGAGACTGAAACAGCTTGGGGGGTTACATTCGAAAACGGATACTGGTTACGACGATGTGGCAGCATGCGTTCATCTTGCCGCCAAATATGGCAGAGTCGATATAGTTGACACCAAAGCAAGTTTTCGCAGGCATGGCAGTAACATCGGTGATATGTTCCATTATTCTGAATGGTGCGAAGACAGCCGGTATCTTCTCGATGTTATGTGCAATATGGCGCCTGAGCACGCTTCTGTAATAATAAAAAAGGGCACGCCATACTTTTGCCACAGGAATTACGGTCGTGTTGCGAGAATAAAGTCACCGGTAGAACGATTTCATGCCTACCTCACTGTCTATAGGGCTTTTAACTATAACTATTCCCCAATCAAGTTTCTATATGTAAAGAGCGTCCGTCGCATCATAAACATTGTGAAGAGGAAAATGGCAAGGTCCTAATGCAGATTTAAGTCTATCGTCTGTGAAATCAGTGATTCCAAGGACGTTTATTAGTTTGGGGTTGCTTCTCCGCCACATGTCATCATGAAGATTGCATTTCTTGTTAGCGAATTTCCTTCAGCACCCGAGACGTTTATCCTAAATCAGATTGTGGGATTAATAGATTTGGGGCATGATGTCCATATTTTCGCAAACAAATCAGGCAGTAATGTCAAAATTCATGACAGCTATGGAAAATATGATTTGCCAGGGAGGACTCAATACTATCGAATTCCCAAGAACAAAATATTCAGAATAGTAAAAGCTATTTTCTTCATCATGAAATATGCACCAAATAATTCTAAAGTTATATTCAGATCGCTGAATATCTTTAAGCATGGAAAACTAGCATGTTCTCTTAGTCTCTTATTCATAAGCATTTCCTTGTTGGAAAGAGGTCCCTTTGACATCATCCATTCTCAGTTTGGCACACTCGGATTGTTTGCGGTATCCTTAAATCAAATCCTTCCAAGTAAGTGCAAACTAGTGACATCCATCAGGGGTTCTGATGCAACCGTGTTTCCGAAGAAATATCCAGGGGTTTACCATGAGTTATTCAAACAGGGAGATTTGTTTTTGCCGGTAAGTGAGTTTCTTAAGGAACGGTTGATCCTGGAGGGTTGTGATGAAAAGAAGATCGTGGTTCACCACTCTGGTATCGATTGTTCAAAGTTTGAATATGTTCAAAGGCATCGGGTGTCTGGTGAGCCCATAAAGGTATTGACGATTGCTCGATTGGTGGAAAAAAAGGGGGTGGCGTTTGCAATTGAGGCTGTGTCACGTCTTTTCTTCAAAGGGGAAAAGATAGACTATAGGATAGTCGGTGATGGCGTACTTCGTCAAAATTTACAGCAGTTGATAGAGATCATGGGTATTGAGCGACAGGTCACATTACTTGGTTGGAAAACCCACGAAGAAGTTAAAATGCTATTAGAGGAATCTCATGTGCTAATGGCTCCCAGTTTGACTGCTGAAACTGGTGATCAGGAAGGAATCCCCAATGCCATTAAAGAGGCAATGGCTTCGGGATTACCTGTGATAAGTACGTTTCACAGTGGGATACCGGAACTGGTTACTGATGGGGTGTCGGGTTTGTTAGTGCCAGAGAGCGATGCAGCTTCCCTTGCGGAGGCTCTTGCATATCTGATAAGCCATCCAAAAATTTGTAATGAGATGGGAGAAGCAGGAAGGAGGCAGGTGGAGCAAAAGTTTGATACGAATTTCTTGAATAAGAAGTTGGAAGAATTATACCTGGGACTTATGCTAGAAACATAACCCCGGTCACGAATCTCCCGATTGTCCAAGTACGCATCTATGCGTTGATCGTTGACATTGCTCTGGATTTTTATTTCTACATGAGATGACGCTCTACGTTCCAAGTCTCGGTATTGTGCAAGGATATTGAACAATGATCAAGAGTCACCTGTTTGAGCGTATTAATCTAGAGGGTAACAGGGGCCAGCCTACCAATAGGCCAAAGCTTCTTTTCCTCGCATATTCCTTTCCACCGCAGCACACGATTGGTGCTGTTCGTACGAGGAACATCGCAAGGTATTTGGCTAGGTTAGATTGGGATGTGACAGTAGTAACACCCGATCCTTCGATTTGGCGAAATGTAGGTGACATTGGGAAAGTCGCGACGGAGTTAGACTGTGAGGGCATCAAACGGATCCAGACTGGCCACCGATGGCGATGTCTATTGCCAGGCGGTCTGAAAAGTTGGGATTGGCACCTTGGTTGGCTAGCAGGAGGAATCTGCCGCACCATAGCGCGGGGTTTGGGGATTGAGTTGCATATAGGTTGGATTAAAGCAGTAGAGCAAGCTTGTTCTACTCTGAGCCCGAAGGATGTGGATGTAATCCTTGCATCCGGTAGGCCGTTCGTGGCGTTTCGACTTGCAAGAAGGCTCTCAGCCAGGCTTGGCCGGCCTTATGTTCTGGACTATCGTGACCCTTGGACTGAAAATCATATCGTCGATCGTTCACCACGGCTGGCGACCGTCCGGGAAGAGGCCAGTGTGCTTCAAGGTTGTGCAGCAGTAACCATTGCATCGCCTTCCTGGGGTGCAGACTTGGATCGACGTTATGGTGTTGGCGAAAAGGTTCATGTGGTCACAAACGGCTACGATCCTGGTGAGATGGCAGCCGTTGAACCACACGACTTCGGACATTGGGCCTTTGTGTATGCAGGGAGTTTCTATGTACCGAAGATCTCCATCTCATCTTTCCTGGCTGCGCTCAAATGTCTCCGGGAATCTTCGAACAAAGCGAGCGAGAAATGGTACTTCCACTACTATGGAGCGCATGAAGACCACGTCCGTGAACAGGCAGTTAAATATGGTCTGACTGATCGTATTGTGCTTCATGGAAGAGTCCCAAGGAGCGAGGCTTTATCGGCAGTGAAGGGTGCAAGGCTTGCAGTAGTCATCAGTTCGGTCTATGGACGAAGCCTATTAAAAGATAAAGGGATCATCCCGGCCAAAATATATGAGGCCATCGGATTGGGAACTCCTGTTCTTCTCATTGCCCCTCCTGGCAGCGACGCAACAGCTCTATTTGCCCCAACCGGATTGGTGAGAAGTTTTACGGGCTCTGACACACAGGGTATGGTGTCGTTTCTCAAGGATGTGGTTTGCGGAAAGGCTCCTCAGCCCAAGAATACCGAGATGTGTTCGTGGATGACCCTCTCCAAGAATCTCAATGCCATCCTACGAGAGTGTATGACGTCTACCATCTGCCGTCACGATATGAGAAACGGAGATGGAGGTCGGGACGGTGCGAATACGCTAATGCAGTCGCGTTAGATCGGATGTACCCTGTGGTAATAGCTTGGGGTGAGTAACGAAGGTCTCCAAGAATATGATACACGGTGAACTTGCTCACATAAGCCTAAACGCTTAACTACACTTTCTAGCCTGTTGTGTGGCTTATCGCCGGGGTATTGATCATTCAATGGACATTCAAGAAAGTTCCAAGCAACATCCATGATTGACCGACCTATCAGATTGGATCAAAGGACGCAGACTAGCGCGGCCCGGACCGTAGTGCCAAACATCGTGCCCCAATCCGGCACCACTCCGATTGAGCGATTTTTGCTATTGACAGCCGTTACCACGCTACCACTGGAAAAGCATCTTCCCACAGTGGCGGGTATGAGCTTTAGTTTTCTCATCTTTGCCATGCTGGGCGGATATGTCATCATGAATCGTTCTCGCGCCTTGGGCCAGATTTGGTATCACTCCGTTTTCATCGTGGCCTATGCCTTTGTCGGTGTCAGTGCCTTGCTTGAATTTTCGAGTCCGCTATCCAGGTATGCGGAGATTGTCCGGTTTGCACAAATGATCGGAGGTGCAGTGTGTGTGGCGGTATTCTGTAGAGATCGGGCAGGGTTGGCAGCCGGCCTGTACGGATATCTTGCAGCCGCCGTGTGGGTAAGCATCGTCCTCTATTTGACATCGTATGGAGTGCTGCAAGAAGTGGGATCAACAACTAGTTTTCGAGAGGCTACCAATCTTCGTGCTGAACTGGATACGGGCTTCAGGGCTAATAAAAACGCGTTGGCCTTCGTGTGCGTGCAGGGAGCGATCGTCGCCATTGCCCTGTCTTTAGCTGGCCAGTTCAAGCATTTCCGTATCCCATTGTTGGGAATAGGTATCTTCTGCCTTGTCGCCGCGTTCTTGCCGATGTCTAGGGGTGCCATTGCAATCGGCTTCGTGTCCGCTGCAACAATTCTCTATGCGCATGGAGTCAAGCAGGCGAAAGTGTTGATCTTTCTTGCTATCGTAGGCTTGGGTATTTATATCCTGGTTCCTGACGCGGTGTGGTCCCGGATGACGTTCTCAACTCAGGTGAGCGACAGTGGTAGGATGGAGGCCCGTGCGCATGTTTATACGACTGCATTCAACCGCCTGCCGGAATATATCATGGCCGGTGTTGGTGCGGGAAATTACTATGGAGGGTGGGCACTCGAGAAGGGATTTGTGGTCGGTGTCAGAGGAGGCCTGGTAGGTGCACACAACTCACTTCTGCAGATTACAATCTTCTGGGGGATGTTCGGCCTCTTCATGTATCTGTGGCTCATCTGGCTTGTCTATCGTTCAATTCCATTGCGATGCGGGCGTGATGAGTTTTCGCTTACGCTACTAGGGATTATGGTCTCGCTCGGCATGTTCATTTTTGAGTCACACGTATTTTATGATAAACATTTCGCCTTTGGGATAGGCATGTTGGTCGGTGCTCGGCAATGGATTTGGCCTAGGGGCATCGTGTCGGCTGTTGAGATTCATCAAGGACCATCGCCTCACCAGGTTAGCTCAAGATATCCTTAGAGGTGCATTGGATGGACTCATTCACCAGGACTTGTTCTAATTACGCGGGAGTTCTCCACCTGGCAGGGTGGGGGTGTGAGCCGGGAGCCGTCTGTTGCTCGCCTGGTGCGATGATGGCCATGGATGAAACTCCAATGCCAAGCACACGTGGTGTACAAGACCCAGTACCATTTGGTATGGGTGACACGGTATCGGTGGAAAATTCTCGTGCCCGAGGTGGCCGAGTACGTGAAGTAAGGTCCTCAGAGGCGTGCGGGAATTTCACCCCGATTGGTTTCTGGAGGAGATTGGGGTGGAACGGGACCATATCCATCTGCACATGGTGATTCCGCCCAAGTATGCGGTCTCACGGGTGGTGGAGACCTTGAAGCGTGTGATCAGTCGGCAGCTGCAAGAGAAATTCCCGCACATATTGCGCCGAGTGTATTGGGATGGGGGCGGGGTCTGGGCACGAGGATTTTTCGCCTCGACGATGGGGATCAACGAGGCGACGATTCGGCACTATGTGCGGCACCAAGGCGAGCAGGAGACGGGGCAAGCGCAGCTTGAATGGTAAGGAGACCCCGCCTGTCAGGGCGGGGTTCTTGTGCGCCGGGCATGATGAGGAGCTCAGAGGTGGAAGTCCTCTGCGGGCCGTGGAGATCGGAACCGCTCGTCGAGGCTAGGGCGTCGAGAGCGATCTCGAGTCTGAAGGGAGCCGAGGACAACGTGAGGCGACGACGAACAGAAACCGGATAGGAGGCCGTCGTGTGCTGGGGAACCCGACGATGACCGGATACCCGATAATCGACCAGGGCAGCACGGTGGTAGATCCGGCGTGGCCTCAGGAAAGCGACTCATCTTACCCCGGGAGATCTCTTGGAGCGTCAGGGGCTTTCCCTGACCATCACGCTGGCAACAGAGTGGGAGGCTCCAGGAGAAGTCAGCCGCGTGCATCGTACTCCGCTCATGGGAGGAAGGCCCAAATCGTGAGGAGCAAGGAGGAGTGAAGACCGACTCGATGGGTATGGAGTGGCAGCAACGGGGGGCGAGATCCCCCCACCACGGTTCCTATGGCGAGGGGAGCACCCAACCTGGGGGATGCGAGGTGCGACAAGTACCTGCGGCGAAGGTCCCTTCACCAGCCTTGGCGACTCAGCACCTGATGAACCAGGTGTGTCGTCAGACCAACCTGGCGCGCGCGTGTCGGCGCATGTGAGCCAATGGCGGCGCGCCGGGCATCGATGGGATGTCTGTTGACGCGTTGCCGGCTTGGTTCGCGGCCAATCAAGGGTTGCTGATCGAGCGGTTGCAACAGGGCACGTACCAGCCGACCCCGGTACGCGGAGTCCGTATTCCGAAGCCGGGTGGAGGGAACCGGCAATTAGGGATCTCGACGGTGGTCGATCGTCTGGTGCAACACGCGATTCTCCAGGTGTTAGAGCCATGGTTTGATCCGACATACTCGGAGGTCAGCTATGGGTTTCGGCCCAAGCGGAGTGCGCATCAGGCCCTCCACCAAGCAGCCCGTTCTGTGAGGGAGGGGCATCGTATGGTTGTGGATCTCGATCTGGAGCCGTTCTTTGATCGAGTCAATCACGATGTGCTGATGGCCCGACTCGCCCGGCATGTGGGGGACCCCCGCCTGCGGGGTCTCATCCGGCGATTGCTCCAAGCCGGGCTGTTCAGCCAAGGGGTGTGCATCGAGCGGGACGAAGGGACGCCACAAGGCGGGCCCCTCTCCCCGTTGTTGGCGAATCTCTTGCTGGATGATCTGGACAAGGAGTTGGAGCAACGCGGGCACCGCTTCTGCCGGTATGCCGACGACTGTAACATCTATGTGCGGACGTTGGTGGCTGGCAGGCGGGTGAAGGGCTCGGTGACGCGGTTTCTTGAACGGAGGCTCACACTCACGGTGAATGAGAAGAAGAGGGCCGTGGCCCCTGTGGACGAACGCCCGTTTCTGGGGTATCGCCTGCGAGAAGATGGGACGTTGGCGGTCGCTTCTCACAGCCTGGAGCGAGTGAAGGAGACCATCCGGCAGATCACACGGAGAACACGCGGGGTGAGCGTGGAGCGGGTGATCCACGATCTGAATGGATGCCTTCCAGGATGGGTGAGGTACTTCCGGTATGAGAAGTATGGCTCCGTCTTCCGAGGGCTGGACCAATGGATTCGGCGGCGCCTCCGATGTAGTGAGCTCAAGCAGAAGAAGCGACCGTACACCGTCGTGCGTTTTCTGCACACCTTGGGAGTCCTTATCGAGCGGGCGTGGTCGGGGGCCTGTCAATGCCGTCGCTGGTGGAAGGCCTCGCAACATCCGGCCGTGAAAGAGGAGATGAACGGGGTGTGGATCCACGCCCAGGGGTTAGTGAGTCTGACGCAACAGTTTGAGTCGCTCCAACTTCTCAGGAAACCGCCGTATACGATGAGTACGTACGGTGGTGTGGGAGGACGGGGCACGTGAGTGCCCCTCCTACCCGATCATCGAAACAATAGATGCTTCCCTTAGTGGCTTAAGTTTATTGTATGCAGATCCAGAAGTGGAAAGTCATTGTGAGTCATACCTTCCCCGAGCTACCTCTGATGTGTGCGCATCTGCCCTTGGGGAGGGTGGGGTTATTCATCAATAAGAAAGCACCCTGTGCTTACTAGAGCCAGAAGAGAAAGCGGTTTGATGGTTATTCATTCATCGGCAGACGAAATTTGCGCCCAATTAGAGATGCCAACTCGCTGTCGATTGCTGTATGTCGTAGGACAGCTTGGCCTTGGCGGATTAGAGCGGCAACTGTACTATCTTCTCGCAAATCTGAATCATTCCCGATATTGTCCCGGGGTCGTTGTCTGGAACCTCAATCACAACGACAAGTACTACAAGGACATTAAAACACTGAAAATCCCACTGTACGGATTTCCTCCTGAGTGGTCTCCTCTCTCTAAATTGAAAGCGCTAAAAGCCTTGACGAGACAGCTCCGGCCGGAAGTTATTCATTCGTACGGGTTTTATACAAACTTTGCCGCAGCCTATGCGGCATGGGCAACCAAATCGCTGGCGATAGGCTCTCGGCGCAGCGAGTATAATCCCCACAAGCAAAGACGTGGAGGACTCAAACGGTTGCTAAACGCAAAATGGCCCACCTTCCATATAGTCAATAGTACCCCATCAGCTGATTCGGCAAGTTGCGCCTTTAGTCTCTTTACATCCAGACATATCTTCACCGTACGCAACGCGCTTGACCTCAACCTGTTTAACTGTGTGAGTGAGGTTTATAAGAAGAGACATTATGTGGCAGCAATTGGAGCATTGACGACGGTCAAGCGTTGGGACCGTTTACTTAGAGTGGTTCGAGACCTGAAAGGTGTCTTGGGTGAGAACATACGCTTCCAGATTGCGGGTGATGGTCCGTTGCGTACCGCTCTCGATAAACTCGCAGATGACCTAGGTGTTTCTGGGATTGTTGAGTTTCGAGGGGCAGTTCATGACATACCGGCCTTCTTGAGTGGGGCTAAGTTTCTGGTTCATACTTCACAAAGTGAAGGGTGCCCCAATGTTGTGATGGAAGCAATGGCTTGTGGACTTCCTGTCGTCGCGATGGAAACGGGTGAGATCCCATATCTTGTGGAAGATGGCAAGACAGGATTTGTTGTACCACAGGATGGTGAGACGATGTTTCTACAGCGTGTATCCCTCCTACTTGGTGATGATGATCTTTGCTTGAATATGGGAGTGGCCGCTAGAGAGAAAGCCAAGCGAGAGTTTACGCTAGAGAGGCTTGTCTCGGAAACGCTGGCAGCCTATAGGGTTGCAGGCTGGAGAGATGAAACAATTGGCGATCATTCTATGGCATCGAGGGGAGATTGAAACCATTAGTTCAGTGTCAAAGGCTTTTGCCAGATAATGAGCTCTATGAATGGGGTGTGCTCGAGGAGATTGTAAGCTCCCCCGTCAAGGAGACACTTTCAAAGGAGAACTTTTGGCATCCACTTGGACCCGATACGTGGTGGGTGGGATTCCATCCAGCGTGTCATGAGGCCGCTCTTCGTTGTATTCCTACAGCCACTGGGCACTGATCTCCCGTACCTGCTCGAGGGAGTCGAACACAGACGCATCCAGCACTTCATGGCGGAAGGTCCGATTGAACCGTTCCACAAAGGCATTTTGTCTTGGCTTGCCCGGTTGAATGTACCGCAGGGCGATCCTGCGCACCGCACACCAGCCGGTAAAGCACTCTGCTAGAAACTCCGGTCCGTTATCGAGGCGCAGGGTCTGAGGCTGTCCCCGCCAGGCCATCACCTGCTCTAGCACCCGGATCACCCGCTCAGCGGGCAGCGAGGTAGCCATCTCGATCGCGAGGCCCTCTCGAACACTCTCATCCAGAATATTGAGTGTCCGGAATCGTCCTCAGAGGGGGCTCCGGAAATTCGGACAGTGTGATAAGTGGTAGCCTGGCTTCACCTCCTCCGCCCCACGATTTCCTTGGACACTCAATTGAGGGCATACTGTCCCTCATCAACGGAGGTGTTCATGGCGAAATCGAAGACTGAGCGAGGCCGGTTCTCCTCGCGGAAGAAGGTGGTACGGCGCGTGTTGCGTGGCGACGATCTCGATCTGGTCTCGCGGGAAGCAGGGATCACCGCCGCGAAGGTGTCAGAGTGGCGGGACCAGTTCGTGGCTAGTGGCCAAGCCGGGTTGAAGAGCCGGGCCGCCAATGGCCGTGACGACGAACTGGCGCGGCTGAAGGCCTTAGTCGGAGATTT
The DNA here is from genome assembly GCA_965223625.1 of Nitrospira sp. Classification (GTDB taxonomy): domain Bacteria; phylum Nitrospirota; class Nitrospiria; order Nitrospirales; family Nitrospiraceae; genus Nitrospira_D. Next base: position 2,619,943 of record OZ245008.1, on the reverse strand, counting down.
GACGATGCGCTTGGAACTGTCGCGAGAAGCGGTCCAGCGTCTTCGGGGTGGCGCCCCTTTGGCCACCGGGAGGTCGACGCGATGAGCCACGCCCCGTCGCCTTCCACGAATCGCCTGTATGGTGTGGTCCGGGTCTGTCAGGAATGGGGCCTGAGTCGGTCCACTTTTTATGCCCAGCCGGGCCGTCGCGTGTCACCGCCCCGTGAGCTGGCGAAACGAGGCCCGAAGACGGCGTACACCGACGAGGTACTCACCGCGCACATCCGGCAGGTGCTGATGGCATCGCCCTTTCTGGGCGAAGGGCACCGCAAGGTCTGGGCACGCCGGCGGGCGCAGGGAATTCGCACGTCCAAACCCCGCGTGCTGCGGCTCATGCGGCAGGCCGGCCTCTTGGCGCCCAGCCGGACCCAACGCGTGTTGGGACCACGGATCCACGACGGGACGATCACGACCGAGCGCCCGAATCAGATGTGGGGCACCGATGCGACCAGCACAGTGACGCAGCAGGACGGGCCCGTGACCGTCTTCGTGGCCATCGCTCATTGCACGCTTGAAGGCATTGGTATCCATGCGGCGAGACGCGCCACCCGCTTCGAGGCGTTGGAACCCATCCGCCAAGGCGTGCGCCTGCAGTTCGGAGTTGTCTCCGCGGGCATCGCAACGGGCCTGCAGGTGCGGCATGATCATGGCAGTCAGTATATGAGTGACGATTTCCAGGCCGAACTCCGATTTCTGGGGATCACGTCGAGTCCGGCGTTCGTGCGCGCCCCGGAAGGCAACGGCGTCGCGGAGCGGTTCATTCGGACGCTCAAGGAGCAGCTGCTGTGGGTGCGCACATTCCAGACCGTGGAGGACCTCCGCCGTGCCCTCCACGACTGGCTGCGGCTCTACAATGAGCAGTGGCTCGTCGAGCGGCATGGGTTTCGTTCCCCGGCTCAGGTGCGTCGTGACTTCTTAGCCACGTCTGTAGCCGCATGAGGGCCAGATGAATCAGACCATCCGGAAACCCTATGAATGGGCGCGAACGCACGACGCACACCGTTGGCTCAGGAACGACCATCGCCGACCGATGCGACCAGCGGTCGGGTCGAATACGGCTATAACCGTGTCCAAGAAATCGGGAGCGGTACAACTCGAACTAAAGAATTTTCAGTTAACTTGGAGCGTCTGTGGTGCGGCGGGTGCTTGGGTGTCGCCGCCTGTGGTGTATTCATAAGCACCAATATCAGGGGCATGTCCCTGGGGGCGAGGAGTGCCGTTGAAATCCATTTTAACTGTAGCGAGAGGTAAGGCCGCGTTGATAGCTGGGCTTCGTGCGGTCAGAGCAAAATTCGGCGATGCCGTAAGCGTGGCTGGCGCATTGACAAACCCTGGAGAGCTGACATTGACAATGTTATCGGATTCCGTGTAAGTGGCTCCGGAGGCATTTCCGAGAAAGCTTGTCCCTCCTGGCGATGTGCCATAAGATAGATTATTTCTAATCTGCAAGCCGGGACATCCAGAACCTGTAAACCCAATCCCGTTAGCCCCCGAAGAGATGTTTTGGGAATTTTCATAGAAGATATTGTTCTCAATTCGTGTGTTGTCACAGAGAGGCCCCCAAACGACGATCGCAGGCCGGTTGTTGTTATAGGCTATGGTATTGTTGGCAATGATCCAATTCGCTGCGCCAGCAAACTCAGGGCTTGGATGTTTAGTTGCACGGTAAGCGGACGACGACGCATTCTGTTGAATACCATAGGCCAGGTTGTCATAGATGATATTGTTCGTGATGGTGTAGGTATCCCCGGCCACGTACATCCCATGCGTTTTGTTGCAAACAGTAGAATTAGTATCGCACGTCGCAAAATCGCCGTTGCGGCTGAGTATGTTGCGATCAAAGAGATTGTGGTGCCCGCCTATACCCAAAATGCCTTGGTTGAGGTTGTTATGAATCCAATTCCTCCGTATGACGGAGTTGTGCATGTTGTAAAACTTAATCCCATCGTACCCGTTTTTGATCTCGAATCCCTCAATCGTGATGTAGCCCATTGCCACCTTAATCCCTGAGGCGTGATGAACAAAAACGGTCTGACCCACTTGCTGATCGACCCAATCGATCACGGGGGACTCGCCTGAGTAGTTGAGCAACTTGATGGGGGCGGCTGCCGTCCCGGACCGTCTGAATCGAATTGCAGTCTCGGTGCTATACGTCCCACCTCGCACATAAGTCGTGTCTCCTGCCATCATGGTATCCACGGCTTTCCCAATGGTGCGCCACGGTCGGTTTTGGGTACCCGGATTGCTATTGTCCCCGGTTGTGGCGACATAGTACGTCGTCGCGTGGGCCGCAACGGTTGATAGGAGGGTACTGACCAGGATATAGGCACCGAGTGCGTGCTTAAGTCGAAGCATCAGGAGTCTCCCATTGAGATATTAAGATAATATTATATAGATGCGAGTCCTCCATACGCTGGGTCTGAGACAATGCCTTGTGCGGTAACTATGATTGAGGCTCACAGCAACTGTCATGCCAAGACTACTGTGCGCAAGTTATTGAGAAATATAAATGAACTTATATGAATTCGTTCAAACTGGTTCACAACTGTTCATTAGCAGTAAAGGATGCGATGCATTCCAAAAAACTGGATCAGGAAGTCCTGTCCATAGGTGTGTAAATAGAATCAGGCGGCGACCTCCGTGTGCACCTGCTGATTGTGCAAGCTCCCCCGTCAACGAGACACTCTGAAAGGAGAAGTTCTCGCTTCCAGATGGGCCCGATACGTGGCGGGCGGGATGCCGTCGAGCGTGTCAGGGGGCCGCTCTTCGTTGTACTTCTGCAGCCACTGGGCACTGATCTCCCGTACCTGCTCGAGGGAGTCGAACATATAGGCATCCAGCACTTCATGACGGAAGGTCCGATTGAATCGTTCCACAAAGGCATTTTGCCTTGGCTTGCCCGGTTGAATGTACCGCAGGGCGATCCTGCGCACCGCACACCAGCCGGTAAAGCACTCCGCCAGAAATTCTGGTCCATTGTCGAGGCGCAAGGCCTGGGGCTGTCCCCACCAGGCTATCACCTGCTCCAGCACCCGGATCACTCGCTCAGCGGGCAGCGAGGGATCCATCTCGATCGCGAGGCCCTCTCGAACGCCCTCATCCAGAATATTGAGCGTCCGAAATCGTCGTTCGCCGTAGAGCGCATCACTCATAAAATTCAGGGCCCACACGGCATTGGCCTCAGGCACCACCGTCAGGGGCTGCGGGGGGCGAAGCGGCAGCCGTTTCTTCGTGCGGCGAGGCAGATTCAAGCGCAACTGACCATAGACCCGCCAGACGCGTTTCGCGTTCCATGGATGCCTGTCAACGATCACCTGAACTTCCCCCCAGTGCGATCATGTGAAATTCCCCCCTCCGGTTGAAGAATCTGCTTTCTGAGCTCGCCCTCTTGGTCGACCTGCCTGCCGATCGTCGTTCTTACGACCGTTTACGAAGCCGAGTTTCCGTCCGGGCCTGCCGCGGCGGCGGTTTTCGATTTGACCAGCCCGGCTTTGAGCTTCTCACGGAGCTGATAGCTCTCGCCTTTGATATTGATGGTGCTGGAGTGGTGGAGCGGACGATCCAGGATGGCCGACGCGATGACCGGATCGCCAAAGACCTGGCTCCACGCCCCCAAGCTCTGATTGCTCGTCAGGATGATGGCGCCCCGTTCATAGCGACGCGAGACAAGTTGGAAGAAGAGGTTGGCCCCCTGTCGATCAATCGGAATATACCCGATTTCATCAACGATGAGGACTTGCGGCTGCGTCAGGAGTTTGAGTTTCTCGTCCAACCGACTCTCCCCGAGCGCTTTTCCTAAACTGGCGATTAGGCCCATGGCGGTGGTGAGCAGGACCCGGTGCCCTTGCTCACAGGCCTTCATCCCCAACGCCACGGCCAGATGCGTCTTGCCCACCCCCGGTGGCCCAAGTAACAGTACGTTCTTGCCGTGATCGAGATAGCGACCGGTGGCAAGCTCGCGGACCACTTTGGGGTCGATCGACGGCTGAAACTTGAAGTCGAAACTCTCCAGCGGCTTCTGGAACGGAAACCTGGCCATGGCCAGGCGCATGGTCAGATGCTTGGCGCCTTTCGCGTGCACCTCCCGGCTGAGCAGGTCCTCCAGGAAATCGCTATACGAGCGGTCGTGTTTGGCCGCCTGTTCCAGTACCGTGGTAAGCTCAGTCTCCATGTGATAGAGCCGGTGATAGTAGGTCTGAAGGCGATCCCGTTGCGGCGTGGTCATGCGCCACCTCCGTCCTCGACCACCGCCGTGTAGTGGGCCAGATCCCGAACCATGACCTCACCCACGGGTTGGTAGGCGGGATCCCACTGCGGTGGCCCCAACGCTGGGGTGGTGTCGCCTGGTCGGAACAAGCCCTGGTAATGGTCCTGTTCCATGACGACGGCATGGCGGGGCGCCTTCACATGCCGCGCGATCCAGGTGCCGCTTTCATAGAGTTCATAGTGAGTCGCGGTTTCATGCACCGTCTGTCAATGTCAGCGCCGATGCTATAAGTCCTCCAATCACCGAACTGAAAAGTCCTCTGAACACCGAGCCACAATGTCCCTTCACCGCTCATCACGATGGAGGAGGGACGGATGCGGCGAAAGGCGGACTTCATGGTGATTCAAACGTTAGCCCAACGCGGGCTCTATCTCTGTGACATTGCCAAGCAGATGGGCGTCCATCCCCGGACGGTGCGTCGCACGTTGGCACGGGGCGGGGCGCCGGCTCCGCGACCGAGTCGGCGAGGCAGCCGATTGGATCCGTATCGGGCGGATATTGATCGGCTCTTGGCCGAAGACGTCTGGAACGCGGTCGTGATCTTTCGGGAGTGGCAGGCTAAGGGCTATACGGGGCGGCTCGCAATTCTGCGGGACTATATCCGGCCCAAGCGCGCCCGGCGCGTTCGTCGGGCCCCCGTGCGATTTGAAACGGCCCCGGGTCAGCAACTGCAGAGCGATTGGGCCGAGCACCGGACGCAGATTGCCGGGGCCGAGACCCCCGTCCACTTTATCGTCAACACCCTGGGCTTCTCACGACGATTCCACTTCTGGTGCACGGACCGCGAGGACGCCGAGCACACCTATGAGGGGCTCATCCGCAGCTTCGAATGGTTGGCCGGCGTGCCTGTCGCGGTGCTGGTGGACAATCAAAAGGCGGCGGTGCTCGCACATCCTCGGGGCGGCCCCGCCCGGTTCCAGCCACGCTTTGTGGATCTGGCCGGCTACTATGGGTTTGTGCCACGCGCCTGCCGCCCCGCCCGGGCGCAGACCAAGGGCAAGGATGAGCGGATGGTCGGCTACATCAAACACCACGTCTTCGTCCGCGACCGCGCCTTCGAGAGTTGGGCGCATCTCAATCAGCTCGCCGAGCAGTGGCTCCGAGAGGAGGCGGATCCGCGGTGCCAGGGGACGGTCCAGGAGATTGTCGCGGAGCGCTTTGCCCGCGAAGCACCGACACTCCAGCCGCTGCCGGCCACGCGGTATGACACCGCGTATCGCGAGGCGCGGCAGGTCAGTTGGGATGCGTACATCGACGTCCGAGGGCATCGCTACAGCGTGCCGACTCACGTGGCGGGCCGGCCTGTGCAGATCCGGCTGACGCTGGACGGGGACCTCACCGTCTACGACGGTGAGCAGCTGGTGGCGAGTCATCGGGTCATGCCGGGCGTGTCGGGCGGGGTAACCGTCCCCGAGCATCATGCGGCGTTGGGGGCGCAGACCCTGGCGGTGGAGCAACGGCCGTTGGCCGTCTACGAGGAGGTGGCGTCATGATGGAACTCAGCGTCCTTCTCGAACGGCTGAAGATGGAACACTTGCTCCCCCAGCTCGACGGCGTCTGTGAACAGGCCGCAAAAAGCGATCTGGATTACCAAGGATTTCTGGCCCGGGCCCTCGAAGCGGAGTGGCGCGGGCGTCAGCAACGGGGGATCGACCTCCGGCTGCGGATGGCCCGGTTCCCGTGGCTGAAGACGTTGGAGCAGTTCGACTTCGAATGCCAGCCCTCGCTCGACCGCAAGGTGAGGCGGGAGTTGGCTGGCCTGAGTTTTGTGGCACGCGCCGAGAATGTGGTCCTGTTGGGCCCACCGGGAGTTGGCAAAACGCATCTGGCGATTGCACTGGGAATCAAAGCCGTCGACGCGGGGTCCTCCGTGCTGTTTCTGCCCTTGGAGACGCTGATGAGTCGGCTGATCCGGGCCCGGCAGGAGAATCGGCTGGAGCGCATGCTGCAGCAACTGACGTATCCCCGTCTGCTGATTCTCGATGAGTTGGGGTATCTGCCGCTCTCGCGAGAGGAGGCCAGTCTGTTCTTCCGGCGACTCGGGCGCCGCTACGAGCGCGGCAGTCTCATCGTGACCAGCAACAAAAGCTTTGCGGACTGGGGGGAGGTCTTCAATGATCAGGTCCTGGCCACGGCAATCTTGGATCGGCTCCTGCACCATGCGACGACGCTGACCATCAAGGGCGAGAGTTACCGCCTACGGGAGAAGAGAAAGGCCGGGCTTCTGGGTCGGCGGACCGTCCTGGCCACTGAGGAGGGGACGACCGATGCCGCGATCTGAGCACAACAATCGGACAATCTCATCGGTGAAAAGTGGACATCTCAGATCGGTGATCTGCGGACAACCAACATCGGCCTTGACAGTCAAGGGTCACCCAAATGTTCCCAGGTATGGTCATCGAAAATTCCCCACCCCGGTTACGTCGTCGTTGAGGTCTCCTCCATTCGCACGAGTCCCGCTTTGAGTTTGTCCTTGAGTCGGTACGAATGCCCGCGGATATTGATGGTGATGGCGTGGTGCAGGACCCGATCCAGGATCGCCGTCGCGAGCACGCGGTCGCCAAACACCGCCCCCCAGGCGCCGAAGCTCTGATTACTGGTCAGAATCATAGGCCCCTTCTCGTAGCGGCGCGAGATGAGCTGGAAAAACACGTTCGCCCCCGTACGGTCCATCGGCAGATAGCCAATCTCATCAATGATCAGCAGATGTGGGATAGTATACAGTTTCAACTTGTCCTCCAAGCGATGCTCCGTGAGTGCCCGCGTGAGTGTCGCGATCATCGCGGCCGCCGTCGTGAGTAACACGCGGTAGCCCTGCGCAATGGCTTTGAGCCCGCGAGCCCAATCGCCAGATGGCTTTTGCCCACGCCGGGAGGCCCGAGGATCACGACATTCTCGCCATTGTGCTAGGTTCGAAAAAGTGGACGCCTTCAACCTACAATGAGAGGGCTGGAGGTGTGAGATGGAACAGGTACCACGACAGCAGTATACGAAGGAGTTCTGGGAGCAGGCCGTGCGGCTGGTCCTGGAACAGCAGGTGACGATTTCGGAGGCAGCACGTCGCCTCACCATGTCGGGTAGGACGCTCGAGCGCTGGGTGTGTCGAGCTCGGCAGGGCCAGCTCGCGATGCTGGGAGAAAACCGACGGCCTGTGACGGAACTAGAAGCTGAGCTGTCCCGACTCAAACGGGAACTCGCTGAGGCGCGGATGGAGCGCGACATCTTAAAAAAAGCCACCGCGTACGTTGCGAAGGCGCAGCTGCCCGGTACGCGCTGATGAGGACGCTGCGTACTCACTATCCGCTGAGTCTGTTGTGCCGGGTGCTGGAGGTGTCTCGAAGTGGCTACTATGCCTGGCTGCATCGGCGTCCGTCAAAACGAGCGCAGGAGAATGCGCGGCTGGAAGTGGCGATCCAGGCCGCCCATGTGCGTACCCGGCAGACCTATGGGCCGGAACGGCTGCAAGCCGAACTACGTGCGGACGGGTTCCCTGCTGGGGTTGGGCGTATCAAACGACTGCGCAAGAAATTGGGCCTGCGTTGTCAACAAGTCCGCCGGTTCACGACCACCACGGATTCGACGCACGCCCTACCAGTAGCGGAGAATATCTTGGCCCAAACATTTCTTGCCACACGACCGAACGAGACCTGGGTCACTGACATCACGTATGTGCCGACCACGGAAGGCTGGCTGTATCTGGCTGGCATCAAGGATCTGTTCACCTGTGAAGTCGTCGGGCATGCGATGGGGCCCCGGATGACGACGGCGTTGGTGAGCCAGGCGCTGTGGGCCGCGGTGAGGGCAAAGCACCCCCGTCCAGGACTGATTCACCACTCCGATCGTGGCTCGCAGTATTGTGCCCAAGCCTATCAAGATCAGCTCCGCCAGTGTGGCATGACCGCGTCCATGAGTCGGCGAGGCAACTGCTACGACAATGCACCGATGGAAAGTTTTTGGGGCACGCTGAAGAACGAACTGGTGCATCACCGGCGCTTCGAGACCCGTGAACAGGCTCGGCGCGAGATCTCAGAGTACATCGAGAGCTTCTATAACCGGCAGCGGCGGCACTCCCGGCTCGGAAATCGCTCGCCCGTGGCATTTGCTCAGCAGTGGGCCCGTTAACAGTCGGCAGCGTGAGGCGGTCATTCATGGTGTCCACTATTGACGACCGGGGTCAGTATGCTGCCGGGCCGTACCAACAGCTGCTCACTACGCACGGCATCACGCCCAGCATGAGCCGCACCGGCAATTGCTGGGACAACGCCTGCGTGGAGAGCTTCTTCGGAACACTGAAGCGGGAACTCGTGTACCATCGGCACTATGCCACACGGGCTGAAGCTAAACAGGACATCTTCGAATACATCGAAGTGTTCTACAATCGGACGCGTCGGCACTCGACCCTCGGCTATGACTCCCCGGCCGAGTACGAAGCGAGGGCCGCAGTCGCATAACCCGGTGTCCACGAAATCGGGAGAAGATCACACTATCAAGCTGGTTCGCAGCGCCACCGAAGCCCGTGCTTTCTCTTCAGTAGTGAGGGATCGACGAGAACTTGGCTAGGATGCCCTAAATCGCTACCGAGTGGCTGTATATTTTAAGACTTCGTTCCGGATAACGACTTTGATATATATGTGACCGTTTACAGTAGATCACGGCTTCCCTTAGTGGGGTTTGGCCACTTCACCAAGTCATGTGCGAGAGATTTTTATGGCAACCATGCGTGAGTCTTTGATTGGAGTTGCTCTACGATCGCTGCTCAGCTATCACTATCATCGTCAGCATATGACGGACGCGAAAGGAATACTGAAGAGTATAGAGCGTGCAAAAGGCTCCTTATCTCATCGGATTGTTAAGCAGTGCGATGACTACGCGATAGATGTTTTTGGGCATCGTTACTTCGCAGCCTGGTTGCACGTGTATTCTGCTATAGCAGGGCAATTTAAGGAGGGGTGGATACCAGACAATTATTATGGGTCTGTCGTGCGCCCAAAACTTAAAGGTGTTTTCGGAAAAATCTCGGGCCTGAAATCATTGCACCCTGCGATCTTTTCGAGCGAAAGTTTTCCTGATATCCTTTCATACGCGAATGGCGTGTTCTTTGATACCGATTATCGGGTGATTCACCATGATTCTGTGAGAGATAGAATCTTTTCAGATCGAGAGAGAGTCGTATTTAAGCTTGACAACTCGTCGCGAGGGAAAGGCATTTACTTTTTTGGAAGGGAGTCTTTCGACTTAAGTAATATCTATTATTTAGGTAATGGAGTATTTCAGAGTTTTATTAATCAACATGAGCTTTTTCGGGAATTTGCTGGGGCGTCCGTCGCGACACTGAGAATGACCACAGTTATTGACGATAACGGAACGACCTCGCTCCGGGCTTGCTACCTGAGGCTAGGTGACGGTACTGATACTCACGTACAATCTAGGAGTCATATAAGGATACCGATAGACATAAAAACCGGAGGCTTTAATAACGTTGGATTCACTCCAGATTGGCTAGAGATTGAGAGTCACCCTACTAGTAAGATAAAGTTTGAGGGCAAGTTCATTCCTGCGTATGATGATTGTCTTAGGCTGGTGACGAGTCTTCATAAGAGAGTGCCCTATGCGCGATGTATTGGATGGGACCTTGCTATTGACGATCAGGAGCGGGTCTGGATCATGGAGTGGAACGCGCAACATAATGATATTAAGTTCAGCGAGGCTACGCAAGGCCCATGCTTTTCTGGCTTGCAGTGGGAACGACTTACAAAGTCAGAAGAGTCTCCCTGGCTTGAGATAGTGTGGTAAGCGCTCGCCATGCTTTACCTGTACCGCGCTTGATTGTTTTGGACGCAGCGATAAATCTCCTCCCGGTGCAAGTTCTCGCATCAACGTGACGCAATCGAGTGAGCATTCCTGGCTTTCACGTCGTCAGGCTTGGATGGGCCAAGATCGAGGAGTTGTATTGAAGTCCTATCCTAATGGAATGGCCCCATCCTGAGCTAACACGGGTTTGACGGACACCTCAAAAGGGGGCACGATGAAGCTCCTGAAGAGGTGCCACATGGGGCAGCGACGACGGTTCACGCCAGAATTCAAGCGACAAGCTGTACAACTTCTGACTGCCGGACAACGCCCGGCGGCCGAGATTGCGAGGGAACTCGGGATTCCCCGCAATCGCCTGTACAAATGGCAGAGAGAGGTCGCCGTCCATGGCGGGGCCTTCCTGGGATCGGGGCGCCAAGCTGAACCGGCAGCCGAAATAGCGCGGCTCAAGCGGGAGTTGGCACGAGTCACCAAGGAGCGCGACATCTTAAAAAACCCATACTTTGCGGGGGAGTCCACGTGAGATACGCGTTTATCCGGACTTGTAAGCTCCCCCGTCAACGAGACACTCTGAAAGGAGAAGTTCTCGCTTCCAGATGGGCCCGATACGTGGCGGGCGGGATGCCGTCGAGCGTGTCAGGGGGCCGCTCTTCGTTGTACTTCTGCAGCCACTGGGCACTGATCTCCCGTACCTGCTCGAGGGAGTCGAACATATAGGCATCCAGCACTTCATGACGGAAGGTCCGATTGAATCGTTCCACAAAGGCATTTTGCCTTGGCTTGCCCGGTTGAATGTACCGCAGGGCGATCCTGCGCACCGCACACCAGCCGGTAAAGCACTCCGCCAGAAATTCTGGTCCATTGTCGAGGCGCAAGGCCTGGGGCTGTCCCCACCAGGCTATCACCTGCTCCAGCACCCGGATCACTCGCTCAGCGGGCAGCGAGGGATCCATCTCGATCGCGAGGCCCTCTCGAACGCCCTCATCCAGAATATTGAGCGTCCGAAATCGTCGTTCGCCGTAGAGCGCATCACTCATAAAATTCAGGGCCCACACGGCATTGGCCTCAGGCACCACCGTCAGGGGCTGCGGGGGGCGAAGCGGCAGCCGTTTCTTCGTGCGGCGAGGCAGATTCAAGCGCAACTGACCATAGACCCGCCAGACGCGTTTCGCGTTCCATGGATGCCCATCGAGCCGGAGTCGCCGATAACACTTCCAGAACCCCCCAGCGAGGATGGGCCGCCACGACGGCGGTCAGCGCAGCAATCACCGGCGCATCCCGCTGCGCCCATTCCACCACCGGCCGGTAAGTAGGTGGCGCGACTCAACCCCACGGCCCGACAGGCCCGCTGAACGGGAAGATCGTGTTCCAGCACCAGTTGCTGGGCGAGCTCCCGTCGCGCAGCAGGCCCTATAGCTTTTTGCAATGACATCCTTCAGCGCCGCACGCTCTAAAGACAAGTCGGCATACATCCGTTTGAGACGACTATTCTCCTGTTCCAATTCCTTCAGCCGCTTTACATCCGAGGCCTCCAAGCCGCCGTATTTGGCTTTCCACTTATAGTACGTCGCGGAGCTGATGCCGTAGTGCCGCCAAATCTTGTTGACGAGACGACCGGCGTCAGCCTCCTTCAAGATTGCCACAATCTGTGTTTCGGTGAACTTGGACTGCCTCATAAGAACCTCCTGGCTCAGGTGTCGATTGTGCCAGAACGTTCTCCTTATGACTGTCTCGGTCTCGGGGGAGCTTACATTTGCATTTATCGAAGGGTGGTACAATCGCCAGCGGCTGCACCAGAGCCTTGGCTATCTGAGCCCGTGGGAGTTCGAAGATCGGCTCGGTGGGTCTTAACCGGGTGTCCACAAAACCTGGTCCAGCTCACGCCGGCGGGCGCAGGGAATTCGCACGTCCAAACCCCGTGTGCTGCGGCTCATGCGGCAGGCCGGCCTCTTGGCGCCCAGCCGGACCCAACGCGTGTTGGGACCACGGATCCACGACGGGACGATCACGACCGAGCGCCCGAATCAGATGTGGGGCACCGATGCGACCAGCACAGTGACGCAGCAGGACGGGCCCGTGACCGTCTTCGTGGCCATCGCTCATTGCACGCTTGAAGGCATTGGTATCCATGCGGCGAGACGCGCCACCCGCTTCGAGGCGTTGGAACCCATCCGCCAAGGCGTGCGCCTGCAGTTCGGAGTTGTCTCCGCGGGCATCGCAACGGGCCTGCAGGTGCGGCATGATCATGGCAGTCAGTATATGAGTGACGATTTCCAGGCCGAACTCCGATTCCTGGGGATCACGTCGAGTCCGGCGTTCGTGCGCGTCCCGGAAGGCAACGGCGTCGCGGAGCGGTTCATTCGGACGCTCAAAGAGCAGCTGCTGTGGGTGCGCACATTCCAGACCGTGGAGGATCTCCGCCGTGCCCTCCACGACTGGCTGCGGCTCTACAATGAGCAGTGGCTCGTCGAGCGGCATGGGTTTCGTTCCCCGGCTCAGGTGCGTCGTGACTTCTTAGCCACGTCTGTAGCCGCATGAGGGCCAGATGAATCAGACCATCCGGAAACCCTATGAATGGGCGCGAACGCACGACGCACACCGTTGGCTCAGGAACGACCATCGCCGACCGATGCGACCAGCGGTCGGGTCGAATACGGCTATAACCGTGTCCAAGAAATCGGGAGCGGTACATGACCAACCAGACTCGTGGCCTCCTCACTGAATATGACACCACAGTTCCAGGGCAGGTTGCGCAACTGCGTCGTCGGTTGCTAATCGTCCTCGACGATCCCACAAATGAACTCACGCCGCTAGGCACGAGCTCTTTGCGGATCTTGCTCGCGAACTTGCCGGGCTGAACGATCGGATTAGCACCTCCAGTTGAGAAAGTTTGGCTAGTAGAGGTTCTACAGGTTTAGGTGGTTCTTCCTGCGCCGGATGATGATGGTCCACAGGAAGAAATACTGATTTGTACAGCTCACAATGCGTTCAAGTTCTGGAAGGCTTCTAGACCACCGATTAGCCTGGCCGTGGTACGCGGACGGGCTAATCGGTGGCCCCGATACGGACAGCGGACTGAAACCCGGAGGTTGCCAGTTGTCTTTGGGCCAATCGGCTCACAGCGGCACCATGTACTTCAGTTAACAGCCTGGAGTGACGTTGGCCCAGCAAGTTGGGTGCTACTACTATGGTATTCATAGGCGCCAATATCATAGGCAGATAGCTGTGGGCGACTAGTTCCGGGGAAGGATATTTTAGCTGCAGAGATGGACAAGCCCTTGTCGATAGCCGGGCTTCCCGAAGCCAAGGAGAAATTCGGTGAGGATGGAAGTGTAGCTGGGGCATTGACGAATTTCGGATGGAGTGTATTTACAATATTACCAGATTGCGTGTAACTCGCTCCAGAGCCAAGAAAAACCTTAGCACCAGACCCACTCGCGTAGGCGAGGTTGTTTCGAATCCTAATCCCTGTACTGCCGCTTGCTGACGTGAAGACAATTCCATTTGCAGCGTAAGAAGGGAGGGTGACGCCATTCTCATAGAAAATATTGTTCTCAATCACCGCATTGTCACAATTACCGCCCCACACGACCATCCCAGATCGGTTTTTTTGGTATGCAAAGGTGTTGTTGGCAATGAGCCAATTACGGGAGAGGGCGAACTCCAACCCCGCATGCTTACTCGAAGAGTAGCTGACCGTCCCGTTCAGTTGAACGCCATAACCCAAGTTGTCGTAAAAAAGATTATTGGTGACCCTGATTGCGGTGCCGTTCATATATAGACCATGGTCTTGGTTGCAACCAGCTCCACAGGTACCATTGTGATTGATCCTATTGCGATCGATGAGAATCCTGGTGCCATTCCCAAGAATCCCTTGGTGTCCGCTGTCGTGAATCCAATTTCGCCGAATAGTAAGATCGTTCCCATTATAGATCTTGATGCCGTTGTATCCATTCCGTATCTCAAACCCCTCGATCGTAATCCAGCCCATTGCATTTCGATAACCAGCGTTGTTCTGAATAGTAATCTGATGATTCGAAGTAGTTCTGCTGATAAATTTAATGGTCGGGAACTGACCCGAAACATTGAGAAGCTTGATAGGAGCCGACTGGGTGCCGGATCTCCCAAATACGATAGGTCCTTCATTATATGTGCCGCCCTGGACATAGGTCGTATCTCCTGCGACCATCTTAGATACGGCGTAGGCCACGGTTCGCCATGGCTTGGAGCTTGTGCCCGGATTACTATTGTTCCCAGTCGTGGCGACATGGTACGTCGTCGCGTGGGTAACTATCGAGGGTAAGAAGGCATTGGCCAGCATGCAGACACCGATTATTCGCTTGAGCTGAAACATACTTAGCACTCCTTACAATTAAGAGCACTTGTAAGCCTTAACACGCTGAGCTTACAGCAAAGCTTTGAGCAGTATGCCAGAATCCAGGTCAACGCTATTTAGATCTGTAAGACCTGATAGTAGTATAGGTCAATATGCAGTAATTGTGCCAATTTTAGTACTTTATAAGTTTATAAAAATATTGGGGAAAGAAGTTCAAGAAGAATTACTAGGCTGTAGACTGATGTAGGTGGAGGGAGACACTGACCCGTTTGTTTGTCCGTACTACATGGTCTAAGCTAATGGTTGTGCCCCGGTCTGTGCTGTATGACTTGGGGCTGACCCGAGCTGCTTATTGTTGTTTCGACTGTGAACGTGTGTCATCCTTAGCTCAAGATTGACAAAGGGGCTGCTTTGTGATGCCCTGCTGTGGTTGTCGAGCAGGCAAGCGTCATCCAGACCAAGTGAGAAGGAGAGTATTTTCTCGGTGAAGAGTAATCAGTGGATCTCGTTAGCTCGATATTGGATTCCCAAGAATATTAGATATTGGGTGCAGCGATATGTGTGTCTCACTCCCCTCAAATTGCAGTGGAGTGAAGAACTCTCTCCTCATTCTGGGATTCTCTCGAGTGACAATAACTCTAGTGGTGTTCCATTCCCTGTTGGAATCATCAAGAATTCCATGCAGGCACACGGATGTTATGTAGCCGCATGCCTGGAAATGGGAGTGCCATTTAGGGTTATTGATCTTGCGAAGTCTGACTGGCTTGACCAGGTACGGGAATCCTCCTGCGAGGCTATGCTTGTTTGGGGGGATCCCTATTTAAGTATTTGGAATTCGATGATCAAGGATCGGATCGAAATTCTCGATCGCGAAATGGGAATTACGGTCTTTCCCACCACGCATGAAATGTGGTTCTACGAGGATAAGCGTCGGTTGGCTTATTGGCTCGCAACCAATGAGATTCCCCATCCCCGAACATGGGTATTCTATGATTTAGATGAGTGCCAACAATTTGTTGCTTCGTGTGACCTGCCGATAATGTTCAAAGCGAGTTTTGGAGCAGTGGCATCCGGAGTACGGTTATTCCATGATCGGGATGCGCTTCGGCGATTTGTATATAAGGTTTTTCAAAAAGGTTTTCAGCCCAATGGTTTCGATCGCCGAGACCGGCAATGGGGGACGGTGCTCCTCCAAGAATACGTCTCCGTGCTCAAGGAATGGAGGTTGGTCAGGATTGGTGACTCATTTTTTGGTCACGTAAAAGGTTCTATCGGCGGTTTCCACAGCGGTTCCGGAGTAGTTGAGTGGGATGTTCCTGAAGAACGGCATCTTAATTTTCTTCTGGAGGTTACTGAAAAGGGAAGGTTTCGAAGCATGGACGTTGATGTGTTTGAGACCAGAGATGGTCGGCTGCTTGTTAATGAACTACAAGCAGTCTTTGGGGCAAGTCATTCGGTGGATCAGATGCGAAAAGACGGGATACCGGGAAGGTTTGTACAAAAGGCAGGGAGTTCCGAGTGGATTTTTGAGCCAGGAGATTTTGCACGAAATGCATGTGCGAATGAGAGAATTCGTTACCTTATCGCATGTCGATCTGGGGCCAAGTCATCTGGAGGGCTATTGTGAGTTTGAAAGAGTTGATTCGTATGGGATTGAGTCAGGTCATCGTGGGCGCGGGAGTGGCTGGGTTGAGTCGAAAGTTTCGTCCGAAAAATGGTGCGACAATTCTCTGTGGGCACCGGGTGGCAGACGATGACGAAGGATGTCTTCAGGGGTTAAGGCCTTCTTGGCTAGCTGAGCAGCTGGACTACCTGAGTCGGCACTATCAGTTCCTTTCCCTCAGCAAGCTACTTGATTGTTATGAACGACACCAATCGATTCCACCTAATTCGGTTGTCATTACTTTTGATGATGGATTCCGGGATAATTTTACGTACGCGTACCCCATTCTTCAGCAGTACCATGTTCCGGCTACTGTGTTTCTGGCGACCGGTTGTGTATCGAGTGGCGAATTGCCTTGGCCTCAACAGGTTGGATACCTATTTCAAAAAACAAAAGTTGATAGGGTTTGTCACATAACGACCAAAGAAATACCTGTGCCACTGAAATCATCAAGGGATCGAAATGCCGCAAGAGCCACTGTCAGGGAAGTTCTTGGGCGTATGCCTCGCGTTGAGCGAGAGCGGAGTGTGGCGGAACTGTCTAAGCTGCTTCAAGTAGACATCCCGCGAGATCGAATGTTGACGTGGGATCAGGTCAAGACGATGCAACACGGAGGAATCGAATTCGGAGCGCATTCGATTTCACATCCTTGGATGGCCCTGTTATCTCCAGAAGAGGCCCGATGGGAGATGGAGACCTCCCTCCACGACATTCAACATCATTGTGGAGTTACACGCCCTCCCTTTGTATTTCCAGCTGGTTCATTTACTCCAGACCTTGTGAAGATGGCCATCTCTGTGGGGTTTCGGTGTGTGTTTCAATCTCATCACAGTGTACGAGTCAATCAAATCGGGGTGAATGATCAGTTCTCATTATCCAGGATCGGACTTCCCAATGCTCCGGGAGTCATATTGGAGGCTGAATTGGATGGCCCCCTCCATGCTCTGCGTGGACTCTATCGATCATAGTAGACCAGTTTGATGAGTATCATACCTATGTTCGAAAATTCAGCGGTCACTAAAGCGGTATTGAAACCTTAATTAGAATTAGGTACGTCCTGAGGTGAACGAAGTACCTTCCTGGTTCATGTGGACAATGTAGGCTAGGATGGCACCCATAAGATTGTATGTGTACTGCGTCCATCCTGAGTTGCGATTACCTCTCTTTCTCAGTGGGGCAAGCCAGCACTCCAGCTGTTCTGCCATGCGAGCGGTACTCTACTGTCGGAGCGTCGATAAGCCTTACCACAATTCGGTGGACGACAATGGGCCTCTTGGGCGGAGTTATGCTGAAGTCCGTTGAATTTTGCTGAGTGGCTCCGCCGTGGGATACTCCACGGCTTACAAGGAGGGAGCCACTGATGAGAAGACGAGAGACCCGACAACGAAAGCAGGCGCTGGCGGGACTGAAGACCATCGCGGAGAAGGACTGGATGCTGGGGACGCTGGTCCGCGTGATCAATTCTGGTAAGCAGGCGCTGGACGCCGTGATGCTGGAGATGGGACGGATGGTGGCCGAGAGCGTGATGTTGATGGAGCGCGAGGAGGTCGCGGGGCCGGATTATTACCCGACCAACCCAGTGTTTCAGAAATGGGCCCATGAGCAGGGCTCCATCTATCTCGGCGATCAGAAAGTCCCTGTGACCCGCCCCCGATTACGGCACGTGGACCAGGGGGAGGTGACCCTCCAGTCCTATGCCCGGTTGCGCAGCCCCGGCGAGTTTTCAGAGGAACTGCTGGAGAAGATCCTCCGTGGGGTATCGGCCCAGAAGTACGCTGACACCGTGCTCCATGCGGCGCACGCCGTCGGAGTGTCGCCCACCACGATCTCGCGCAAGCTCGTGGATCTGACGGCCGCGAAGCTGCAGGCATTTCAAGAACGCTCGCTGGTCGATTTCCAGCCGTTTGCCCTTTTCCTCGACACGATCCATCGAGGGGGTGAGGCGTTTCTCGTGGCCCTGGGGGTGGACGTCTCCGGGGAGAAGATGGCCCTCGGATTCTGGCAGGGGTCCTCAGAGAATCACGAGATCTGCGAGGCCCTGTTCCGGGACCTGGAGCGTCGCGGCTTGGCGCTCTCCAAACGGCTCCTCTTCGTCACCGACGGCGGCAGCGGCCTGCGTAAGGCGCTGCGGGACCGGTTCGGCAAAAAGCTGGGGCATCAACGCTGTGCGATTCATAAGAGCCGGAACCTCCAACGGCACCTGGCCAAGCCCTACCGCCACGAGGCCCATAGGCGGCTCATGATGGCCTTGGAGCAGACCAGCTATGCGGACGCCAGACGGATGCTGCGGGAGTTGGAGGCGTGGCTGCGGACTACGAACGAGTCAGCGGCGGATTCACTCGTGGAAGCTTTTGAGGAGTTCTTGACCCTGCATCGGCTCCAAGTACCTGCGTTGCTGCGCAAGACGCTCATGTCCACCAACCCGATCGAGAGCATGTTCTCACTGGTCCGGCACAGCGAACGGAACATCAAGCGAACCCGGGGGAGCTTCATGCTGCAACGCTGGCTGGGGACGGTGTTGCTCTCCTGCGAGCAGCGATTCCGGCGCGTAAAGGGCTGGGCCGGAATTGCCCAGGTCCTCACAACGATCGAGGCTGAGCAGGTGGAACCGCAATCAGCTTCAACGAAGAAAGCGGCGTAACCATCACCATGGAGCGGCTCAGAAAATTTCAACGGACAACTTGATAATTCCCTCTTGGGCCTCTAGTGCTGCTGGGTTTATTCCTTCAACCAGTGAGGACAAAGGGAAGGTCACCCGGTCTTAAGAGAAGGCAGCGAAAATGATTATCCAACATGTAAGCAATGACTCGCGTGAACTGACTAAGTGGGATGAATTCATTATGTCCTCTCCTCGCGGGCATTACTGCCAGTTATCGACGTATCTTAAGAGCTTTCGCGGTTATGGATTTGACTATCATATCATCATGGCTAAGCAGCAAAAAAACAATCAGATAACAGGGGGAATAGGTCTTCTCATCTTTGGGAAAAGGCCCTTAAATGTTGTTATTGCGCCGATGGGACCCATCATTGATGTGGGGCAAGAGGGGGCTTTCCCTTCGCTAATCTCAGAAGCGTTATCGTACTCACAATCTGTTGGCGCTTTTTTGTTCCAGCTTAAGATCCCATTTACAGAGGAATTCGCCGATCCGGCCATTTTGCCCACGATAGCAATGCCGACAGGCGTTTCTCATCGAGATGGATTTCCTTTTAACATAATGGCAGTCCCAAATCAGATGCTTTGGATAGAATTTGGGAATATCGCTTCCGATGAAGAGTGGGAGGCCAATCTGCTCAATAACTTTAGCAGTAGCAAGAGGCGAAATATTCGATTATCTGAGAAAAACGGATTGGTAGTACTTCGGGCAATCAAGGAGTCAGAGTTGAAGGAAGCCTATTCTATCATTGAGTTGAACGGAAGAGAGCAAGGTTATAATGCTAGATCTTGGGAAGATTTTGGCTCCACGCTCATTGAACAAGTGAACAAAGGTCAAGCAGTTGTACTTGTAGCCTGTCATAACGGACGGCTATTGGGAGCGCACTATGGTGTCCTAGCTGGGCAACGGTGGAGTTATATCATGGGTGGCACGGTGAGAGCAGAAAAGGACTACAAAGTTGGAGATTTTATGCAGTGGCAAGCGATGAAAACGGCTCGCGGTATGGGTCTAAGAGGGTATGATCTTACATCGTGGGGAAGTGCTGGAGTGGCTGAATTCAAGAAAGGTTTTTGTCCTACTTGTATAGAATTTGCCAGCCCCCAATACTTTATTCTCTCTCGATTGAGGTTTGCTGCGTTCACGAAAATCTATCCTGCGCTGAAGAGATATAAAGGCACTTTTGCTCAATATGCAAGGTTCTTCCATCGAAGTACGAAATGAGCAGTAGACAGGACGGTTCACAGATAGATAAGCGATGCACTGAGAGGCCCCGTTGTGGCGAGACTAGCGATTAGCGCCTACCTGGAGTACAGATCAGACTGCACAATCAGTGGCAGTGAAGTCCCAATTTCGGTGGTTCATGAGAATCACTGGCTAGAGCAGTACTGTCTAACCCTCTCAACAGATATTCATGCTACGGATCGCATGCAGGTCACCTGCTACTTCCCTGCTGAGGAAGCCTATTTTCTTAATCATAACCGTCAGATACTTCCCTTTTCCACAGAGGTATGTCCTCCGTTTCCTGTAGGGTGCATGGTGTGGCTCAAGCAAGGTGGGATTCTGTGGCAGGTTGACTTACCCAAGTTTCCATATCTGAAACTGAGTCAACAAAAAGGTCGGGTAACCGCAAGTTTTGTGGTCCAAGATAGATTAGGGGCCGGTCTCATTCTCTGGGGCAACCACAAGCTTGCAAAGTCTCCAATGGAAAAACAAATCTACATTCGAGCAATTAGACTGAAAACAATTCAAGAAGCCGTATGGATCGAGCCATACCCTAATGGTGCCCGTTCTGTTATTTGTCTAACCGATCATCCAGATTTTGATACTGTAGCAAAGCTTCGTCTTCTCTATGAACTGTTCTCTAAAAACGATTTACGAGTTACAAAGGGAGTATTTCCAAGTAGTGATCCAGGCTCAGCGAGAATGGTGCCCGGTCTAGATGTCCCTGAATACAAGAAATACATCGATATGCTACATGAGAGTGGCTCGGAAATCGCCTATCATGGCTTCAGTTTTCGGAACAATCCCCCTCCTCTTTCAGAATGTTTACGCAGAATTGATATGATGAGTACGTATTCCCCGAAAACTTGGATTGATCATGGGGGTGGAAAGTACCTCTTTTCGAAAGACGCCGCCTTTAAGGAAGGTGCCTCTTTGGTGGAAATGTTAAGTAAGGTTGGAGTTGAAAATTATTGGTCCTATTCCGATGTTTGGGAAAATCCGACACGGCACTTAGATGTATGGGCGAAAAGGAAATCATCCATGGCCTTGACCAATATGCTTTATTTCCTATGGGACAAGAAACGCGGGAAAGTTCCTCTCGTGCTTTACTACGGCAGTTCTGTGCTGAAGAACTTGTTTGGCCCATTTCACGTGCGGCCGATAATGGATAATCCATGGAGAGCGAGAACCTGGAAGTCCGTTGTTTCACAAGCTCGGGGGCTAAGATACTTTCATGAGAATCCAATGGTTCTGTACGACATGAGTGGGCAATGTAGCTTCATGAGCGATCAAAAGATCTGGGTTTTCGA
Organism: Nitrospira sp.; assembly: GCA_965223625.1. Taxonomy (GTDB): domain Bacteria; phylum Nitrospirota; class Nitrospiria; order Nitrospirales; family Nitrospiraceae; genus Nitrospira_D. The sequence continues at coordinate 2,598,642 of OZ245008.1, read as the reverse complement.
CACTGTGTTACTCAATCACGTAGCGTTTCAATTGAGGCCTTCGAATGTTGACTTGCTCTGTAAGCAGAATGGGTTGTTATTGGCACATTGTTACTTTGGCCAACAGAAGGGTACATATGGAACGATCAATTGTTTCGTGAATGACGGCGAGAATTCAGTGTTGATTCGTGAATTTATAGAAGGTGTTAAATATATATCTGAAAAGCAAAATCAAAGGGAGGTGGTCACGTTATCCTTTACGGCACTGCGGGACGCGTTGACCAATTTCGCCAATGCATCTGTAATGCGTACGCAACACGGCTGGGAAATAATCGGTGACAAAGTAGTTGTGGTCAGTTACCAATCCCTGTCGTTTTCCAGGCCAGCAGTACAGTGGCTCAAGGAAAAACTGTTTTACTCAGAAGTGGAAGGTCGGTCAGTCGCTCAGATGTCAAGCTAAAGTAGGCGTTCTTATCTCAATGAATCTTAAGTTATTTTTTCGCCGATTGCGTGCTGTAGGTGTTCGACGAATGGGGAAAGCTCTTTTACCTAACCCAATCAATGAATTGCTCTACATGGGGAGGGAGCCATCAAAGCCGTGCTCATACCATCTGCCATCTTTGATGGCGATAAACTCGTTCTCAATTGAAAACTTGTCTAATGTGGATCGGATAGACAAGAGACTCACATCCTACAATCTCGCCTATGTAGTATTCTATTCCTGCAAAATTGTTCACGAGAGCTGGGTGTCTTTTGATACATTGTTGCCTTCCCAGTTTGGATTTGATTCGCGTTTCCCAGTGATAGGCTATTCTCACACTTTGCCCACATATCGGGGAAAATCTATCTATCCTTGTGTATTGAACTATATTCTCCATGATTTGAGGACTCGCAATATTAGCAGCAATGCATATATTCTTGTTAATCCAGAAAATAAAGCCTCTATTCGAGGTATAGAAAAGGTCGGTTTCGAACTGGTCGCGCACCTGAAAGGCTTAAGAATAGTCGGCTCCTACATAATCCATAAATCTACGACTCTGAGGTCTGAATCTTTGGTGTGAAAAGAAGGGGGGCAGGTCATCTTCACTGTACTGTCAGTAGAATTGGCTGGAATCTCATCTCCTACTCTCAGGATGGATAAGTCATGAAATTAATAAAGCCATTACCTCCCAATCGAAGTCTTGAACAAGTCTTGAATCATTATTTTGTAGAGAAATCTATCGCTGAAAACCTCAAGAAATCTAGTCGTACAGAGAGAAGACACATCCAAGCGACTATGTATGATGAGCTCTTCAGCAAAGTGCCAGACCATCCTCGACTTACCAGACGACAGTCTGTTGAATTAACTTCAAATGCAAACAAAGGCAAGTTCTCTCATGTAAGTAGGTTTCTGAATGAATCGTCTGTATTTGTAGAATTTGCCCCTGGCGATTGTAAGTTTGCATTTGAGGTTGCCAAGAGGGTTAAGTATGTCTTTGGCGTAGACATCTCAGACCAGCGCAGCCCTGAGGATACCTCTCCGGATAACTTTAGATTAATTGTGTATAATGGACACTATTTAAATGAGATAGGGGACAGCTCTGTTGATGTAGTGTTTAGTGATCAATTAATCGAACACTTTCATCCCGAAGACACAATGGTTCATTTTCAATTGGTCCATCGAATTCTTAAGGTTGGTGGCAAGTACATATTCAATACACCCCATCGACTAACAGGGCCTCATGATATATCTAAACATTTTTCGTATGAGTCCGAGGGTTTTCATTTAAAAGAATGGACGTATACTGAAATTAACGAGATGGTGATGGATCTAGGATATTCTAAATTCCACACATACTGGAGTGGAAAAGGGTTAGACATAAGAATGCCGTATTTCTATCATGCAGTTTGTGAATCAGTTCTAGGATCAATCCCGAAAAAGTACATCCGAAGTGTCGTCAGACTTTGTATTCCTTCTTTGTGTGGTGTGGCTATTAAATGAAGTGCAGACTAGGCTCAGGACTCATTCTTTGAGATAGAAGATGACGGTTGCGGCGATGCAGATGGCCGAGAAGAACGTGTGGGCGCAGCGGTCGTACCGCATGGCAATACGGCGCCAATCCTTGATGCGACCGAACATGATCTCGATCTTGTGGCGTTGTTGGTAGAGTTGTTTACTGTAACGACGCTTCTTCTTGCGGTTGTGGCGCGGCGGGATGCACGGCGCGATACCGTTCTTCTTCAAGGCGGCGACCAACCAGTCGGCGTCATATCCACGGTCGGCGATCATATGTTGGGCTCGAGGGAGACCGGGGAGCAGGTGTCTTGCGCCGGTGTAATCGCTTGTCTGCCCAGCGGTCAGCAACAGACGCACCGGCTTGCCGGTCCGTCGCACACGGCGTGGAGCTTCGAATTCAGGCCGCCTTTCGTGCGGCCAATACAGCGGGGTAGCGCCCCTTTTTGAGCAGGCTGGCCGCCGTTCTGTGGGCTTTCAGATGCGTGGCATCGATCATCAGGCAGTCTCTTGCCCCATGCGGTCGCGACAACTCATGGAAGATCTTGTTGAAGATCCCCGCTCGGCTCCAGCGCACGAACCGGTTGTAGAGCGTCTTGTGCGGCCCATAGGCCTTCGGCGCGTCCTTCCATTGCAGGCCGTAGCGGATGACATAGATGATCCCGCTGATCACCCGCACATCATCCACTCGCGGAATGCCGTGCGAAAGCGGGAAATACGGTTTGATCCTGTTCAGCTGCCGACGGGTCAACATGAATACGTCACTCATGGCCACCTCCCAGCCAGAGTGAATCACATCTCGTTTCCTGAGGGAATACGAAAACGTAATGAGTCCTGAGCCTAGTCTTTGTCTCTAAGGCCTCGAAGTGGGTGGCTTGGGTTGCGGTATGGAGGTGAGGTATCGTACTCTCGAAGGAATCAGCCTCGACGAAGACGGTCACAGAGCCTTTCTCTAGGGAAGGTCTGATTTATTCCCTGCTGGTGATGTGCTATGAGGAATGCAGCACCGAACGGGAGACACGCGTATGCACCAACCGACCTTTGCAGAAATCCCCTTCGAACAGGATCGCAAGCCCACTCGCCGTGAGCAGTTTCTCAACGAAATGAACCGTGTGGTGCCGTGGGCGGAGTTGGTGACGGTCATCGAGCCGGTATATCCCACGGCCGACGGGCCGGGCCGTCCGCCGGTGGGGATCGAACGCATGCTACGCCTCCATTGTTTGCAACAGTGGTTCAATCTGTCGGATCCGACAGTGGAGGAAGCGCTGTATGACTTCCGCGCCATGCGGCAGTTTGTGGGAATTGATCTGGGGCGCGAGCCGGTCCCCGACGAGACGACGATCTGTAAGTTTCGACATCTGTTGGAAACCCATCAGTTGGGCAAGCAGCTCTTTGCGCAGATCGGTGCCTATCTGGCAACTCACGGTATGAAGGTCAACCGAGGGACCATCGTGGATGCCATCATCATCAGTGCGCCCAGTTCGACGAAGAATCGCCAGAAGGCGCGGGATCCGGAGATGCATCAGACCAAGAAGGGTAACCAGTGGTACTTCGGCATGAAGGCGCATGTTGGCGTGGACAGCCAGACGAAGCTGGTTCACTCCGTGGCGGCCACGGCCGCCAACGTCCATGACAGCCAAGTCTTGCCGAAGTTGCTGCACGGGAAGGAGACACGGGTCTGGGGCGACGCCGCGTATAGTGGACAACGCAACGTGATTCGACAGCACGCGCCCCAGGCCAAGAGTTTCGTGCAGACCAAAGCGCATCGGCATCAGCCACTGAGCGAGGAGGAGCGGACTCGGAACTGCACGAAATCGAAAGTACGGGCGAAAGTCGAGCATGCGTTCCTGGTAATCAAGCGCATGTTCGGGTGGGCCAAAGTCCGGTACCGCGGGTTAGCGAATCTCTATGTCGCGCGGCGGCTCATGGCAGGGGCGTAGGGAACGTGGGGCCGGAAGCCATCCACGGGCCATCACACGGTGGCCTCCCCCCTGAAGATGCCCTCGGACTAGTGGATGCCTCCCGAGTTTGACCTGGGTATCACCCGAGAAACAGATTTCGGAGTGGAATCGCAAATTAATCAGACCTTCTCTAACGTCATGGTGTTGGTCGCAGCGCTTCCCCACATCTGTGAATTGGAGCGAAGGAGATAAAGCAAAGAACATGGGAGGTGGAGTGATGCAAATGTGGAAGGCTCGCCACATCCTATTTGGGATGTTGACTTCGGTGCCTATCGTGAATGCATGGCGTCAACGTCATGCGTCGACAAGAGGATCTGACTCGGCTCGATACTGCTATTCCGTTTGGTTTCGTCATTTTAATATGCTGAATCGGTATGGCTTTAAGATCAATGGAGCACAAATTGGTGAGCTAGGGCCGGGAGACAGTCTCGGCGTAGGTTTAACGGCGTTGCTTTCTGGTGCGGCCCGATACGTGGGATTAGATATTGTACCCTATTCAGCTAGGGCTGATCTTAAAGAGATGCTTGATGAGCTGCTGTCCATGTTTATGGAGGAGGAGCGGGTTCCGGACGAAAAGGAATTTCCTTCCGTTCGACCGCAAATAGATTCATATGAGTTTCCACGTCATGCCGTTGATCAGAAGAGTGTCGCTACTAAAGCCGAAGGGATTCGCAATCAGCTCAGAGGTGGGCTGGACAGTGGTCCTTTTCTAGAGTACAGGGTTCCCTGGATATCGTTGCCTCAGGTTGATGAAGCCTCTCTTGATTTGATCTTTTCGCAAGCTGTTCTTGAGCACGTTGACAACCTTGAAGAGACCTATCGGGCTATGATTGCTTGGTTGAAGCCAGGTGGGTATGCTTCACATGTGATCGATTTTAGGGCTCATCGTCGATCGCCTTTTTGGAATGGACATTGGGCCTACTCCGATTGGCAGTGGAAGCTGGTGCGAGGGAGGCGCGAATTTCTATTAAACCGGGAGCCGCTAAGTACACACCTTATTCTTGCCAAGAAAGTGGGTTTTGAATTAATTCTAACGAAGCGAGATCAAACGCCTCACGGGCTTGAAGTGCCGGCCCTGGCCTCTCGATTTCGTCGAATGGATGCGGCTGACGCTCAAACGAGCGGAGTCTTGTTGATTCTCCAAAAGCCTGAATTGGTTCAGACTCTCGGCTAATTGTCTCACGGAAATATTCTATGCGCGTTCTGGCGGTGACGAATCTATATCCTACGCCGCGAAGCCCGGGAGGCGGTACCTTTATCGAACAGCAAGTTCTTGGGCTAAGGCGTAGTGGCTTGGATGTTGACGTGATACATGTTGATCGCTCCGAGAAAGGTATGAGCTCGTATTTCACCATGGAAGCAGAACTTCGAAGTCGCATCGAGCAGTTTCAGCCTGATGTGGTTCATGCCATGTACGGAGGGGTTCTGGCAGAGCGCGTGACGCGCATTGTAAAAGATAGGCCGACGGTGGTTTCATTCTGTGGGTCTGACCTTTTAGGGGAACTTTTATCCGGATCAATGAGGAGAATTATTAGTGAATATGGGATTTTGGCCTCGCATATTGCAGCTAGGCGAGCTGTTGGCATTGTGGTCAAATCCAGGAATCTCGAAGAGGCTCTCCCTGCCACCGTTAGTCGATCCAAGGTGCGAATCATTCCAAATGGCATTGATCTTGAGCGGTTCAGACCGCTCAAGCAGGTGGATTGTTGCACTAAGTTAGGATGGGATCCCAACAAATTTCATGTTTTATTCCCTACGAACGCGGGAGATCCTCGTAAACGGCTCTACTTGGCACAAGCGGCAGTTAATGAAGCCAACAGATCGGGATTGAATGCAGAGATCCATCAACTTCGAGGCATGCCTCATGAAGAAGTTCCCATCTGGTTGAATGCCAGCAATGTTGTGCTCCTAACGTCCTTGCACGAGGGGTCGCCAAACGTAATTAAGGAAGCTCTGGCATGTGACATACCGGTTGTTTCTGTAGATGTGGGGGATGTGTCCGAAAGAGTTGAGGGGATCGAGGGATGTTATATTGCAAGGGCAGATGCCGGGGACTTAGGAACCAAACTGAGCTTAGTGGGGGCTAGAGAGATGCGCATAGCGGGTCGTGAAAGGATGCGCGCACTTTCATTAGAACAAACTGCTCAATATTTACATAGCTTCTATCACGAGGTTTTGGATTCTCATCGAAGATTGGGTATTGCAAGTCGCAGGCTGATGAATCCCAATATCCTGGTAGACTTTTGTTTGTCTATCTTGGCAAGAAGGAGAAAGTTCAGTGGGCAATTAAAGGGACATTGAAATAGGTGGCGAAGCTCCGTCCGTCATCTACCTGGTTTACTTGGGAGGTACCAGATTTACGGCTCCCAGCGGCCTAGTTTCCGAGGAAGATTCAAGGAAGCTAGATATCCAGTTTCCAGGTATTGGGTGCTGATGTACGTCATGCCTCAAACTGCTGACCAAAAGCCGGGGGCTCGATGTCTTTTAACTTCATGCGCAGGAACGGCGGAAAGATTATAGAAGTGCAATGATGGATCAACCCGAGGTCAATCCAGAATTGGAGGAGACGCGCATTGAATCGGTTTACGCGAAGCGGCAGGGGGCATTTCGATATTCATGGTTTAATCAAGCGCACGTTTTTAGGTTTCAGGAGCTGGAACGCGATATCTTGTCTATCTTGAGAGCGACAGATTTCGAACATCTCCAAGAAAAAAAAATTCTCGAAATTGGATGTGGCCAGGGGCAGTGGCTTCGTTACTTAATAAAATGGGGAGCGAGCCCCGAAAATGTGGCAGGGATCGATGTTCTTCAAGACCGCGTGATCCAAGCAAGGCAGTTAAGCCCTCCGAGGATGCAAATTCACTGCGGCAACGCTACGAGGATCCCGTTCAATAATGCAAGCTTCGACCTCGTTGTACAGTTTGTGGTCTTTTCTTCCATCCTCGATATGACCGTAAAAGAAATGGTTGCTCGCGAGATGCTTCGTGTGCTGAAGGAAAAAGGACTCATTGTTTGGTACGACTTCTTTGTCAATAATCCATCGAATCCCGATGTGCGCGGGATAAAAAAGCGTGAAATCACTCGTCTGTTTCCGGACTGTCACATCGACTTCCATAGAGTCTCGCTTGCACCGCCGTTGTGCCGCTTGCTTGCCCCCTATACCTGGTTGGGGTGCCATGCTCTTGAACAAATCCGACTATTTAATACGCATTATCTTGCTGTAATCAAGAGAGATTAGGCGAAACATTGAGATCTTATTCCCTTAGCGGAAGGTAAGAGTAAAATATCGAATGCGAGGAAAAGACTATTCACTCAAGCTGGTTTTAAGAAATCATGCCGCACATACTTTTCTTAACTCAGTATTTTCCTCCAGAAATCGGAGCTGCTCAGACACGTCTCTTCGAACTGGGACAGGAACTCTCCAGTCTAGGGTGGGAGGTGGAAGTTCTCACCGCTCTACCTAATTACCCGACGGGACGAATCTTTGAAGGGTACGATCCTGGAAACCCCGTGAAAGAAGTATTGGGACGGCTCTCGGTGGTGAGGGTTCCACTGCGTCCTGCCCAAAGTGGTTTGGTCAATCGGCTGACCTGTTACTTCTCATTCATCAGGTCCACTCTTCGTTGGGGACCAAAGCTATGCACCAAACCTGATGTATTGTTTGTGGAGTCACCCCCTTTGTTCATAGGGCATGCTGGCGTGTCTCTGTCTAAACATTGGGGTGTGCCGATGGTCTTCAATGTTTCTGATCTCTGGCCCGAATCGGCAAAATATATGGGAGTGGTTAAGAATCGCCTGCTCCTTGCTGTAGCTGAGGCCATCGAACTGTCGTACTACCGACGAGCTGCATTGGTGACTGGAACTTCGAACGAAATTGTTGAATCAGTGCGGCGTCGGTGTCCCTCGACAGATGCGGAAGTGATTACCAACGGTGTCGATAATGACCGATTCGGTCCTCAATTTGCCGACGATGTAGCTCGAACTCTGCTGGGATCTCAGGATCGAATCACTTTTATATATGCAGGGGTTATGGGGATGGCACAAGGGCTGGGTATGGTTTTGGATGTTGCCGCGACTGTTCGCGATTTGGACCATGTCCAGTTTGTGTTGGTTGGCGATGGGGCGGACCGTGAGTCCTTGCAACGCCGAATCGAAGTTGAGAATCTGCACAATGTGCGGCTACTACGAGCACAGCCCAAGGAGAAAATTCCTGCTTTGCTGGCGACATCCCAGGTGGGGTTTCACGTGCTTAAATTTGCAATTCCTGGTGCTGTGCCGAGCAAGATCTATGAAGCGATGGCCAGCGGGTTGCCTATCCTCTTTGCAGGCGGAGGGGAGGGTGCTCGGCGTGTGCTAGATGCGCGAGCTGGGTTGGTGGTTCCATACGAGGACTCTCGAGGTCTTGAAGAGGCCGTCCGCAAGCTTGCCTCCTCTCCTGGCTTACGTGAAGAACTGGGACGAGCTGGGCGTTGTGCCGCAGAGAAGCTGTACAATCGAAAAGAAATTGCCAGGCGGTTGCATCAGTTGCTATTTGGTGTGACGGGCCGTGCTCAGAGTACCCGGATGGGAGGTGTTTCAATTCCAGAAACCCAAGCAGATGGAGACTAATATTTCCGCCCAGGGGCTGTATGTTCTAGAATTAGCAGTAGGGGATCAGCCCAATCTTCTTAAGGTATTCGGGAACTTTGGCACGAAGACCAGCCGAATTCAGCAGGCTCCCTGTAATATCCGTGTGAACGATCAGACGGCGGTGCGAGTGCGTATCGCATGTGGGATCGGGTCTAAGCCTCAATGACTGCTGGTCGCTAGAAAAACTGGAGTCCGGACTTCGTACGTGATATCTTCCCATTACAGGCAATTTGCACATTCTTGATTCATTGTTTTTTGCCTAATCGGTGGTGCGGTCAGGCCAACCCTCATGATTGTTTAACCTGCCTCGCGATCGGCAGATTACTCATTGAACGCATGATTGCAGACCGCCTTGGTTGTACTCCATTTCTGCCTGTCCCATTCGGCGATTATTTACTGGCATTCAACTAGGAGATCGGCATGGGCGTTCCATTACTTGATTTGAAAGCACATCACGAACTGCTCCATCAGGAAATCATGGCGGCGCTAGAGCAGACCTTCCGGAGCCAGGCGTTTATCCTAGGTCCGGAAGTGGGCAAGCTGGAGGAGCATGTAGCCACCTATTGTCGGGCCAAATATGGAATCGGAGTCACGTCGGGGACTGATGCACTCCTGGTTGCCCTCATGGCTCTTGGGGTCGGCCCAGGAGACGAAGTCATCACAACGCCCTATTCCTTTTTCGCCACAGCGGGAGCAGTTGCCAGGCTTGGTGCCAAGCCGGTTCTTGCCGACATCGATCCACGCACGTTCAATATGGATCCTAACAAGATTGAAACGGCCGTCACGCAGAGAACCAAAGGCATCATCCCTGTCCACCTCTACGGACAGTCGGCTGACATGGGGCCGATCGTGGACATCGCAAACCGTCGGAAGGTGGCTGTGATCGAAGACGCAGCTCAGGCGATCGGGACCGAGTATACCGATGGCAGACGTGTCGGTAGTATTGGGACCATCGGCTGCTTCTCGTTCTTTCCCAGTAAGAACCTCGGCTGTTTAGGAGACGGCGGGATGGTCGTGACCAACGATCCCGATCTCGCGGAACGGATGCGAGTCTTGCGCGTCCACGGCAGCAAGCCGAAATACTATCATAAGTTGATCGGTGGGAACTTCCGACTCGATACGATTCAGGCGGCGGTGCTCAATGTGAAGCTCAAATACTTAGACCAATGGACCAAACGCCGACAAGAAAATGCTGACCGATATGAGAGGTTGTTTCAACAAAGTGGTCTGGTCCAGAAAAGAAGCGTGGAGTTGCCGGAAGCTGTCTATCGAGCCTCTGGTGTGAAGCATTACCATATATACAATCAATTCGTGCTCCGGGTCGAGAGGCGAGACGATTTACTGGCTCATCTCAAACAAAAAGGGATTGGTGTGGAGATCTATTATCCGGTTCCGTTTCATCTGCAGGAATGTTTTCGATTTTTGGGGCATAAGGAAGGTGACTTTCCTGAATCGGAACGCGCGGCCAATGAGACCCTTGCGATTCCGATCTATCCGGAGCTGACTACAGGGCAGCAGACGGAGGTCGTTGAGGCTTTCGCCACGTTCTACCGATAGCCGTGCTGGGGCGTTTCTCAAAGTCGTAGGGTAATGCTGGCCAGGGTAGGTTGGTATGTGTACGTACCTGCCTTGTCGCAGGAGGAATGAAGTGTGACGGTGGTTTCCTTTCGAGATAGCCTTAGTAAGCTTCCCTAGATGGAGACAGTCATGAGAAGAACGTCAGCCAGGCTACCACGTATCACACCATCCGAACTTCCGGAGACTTCTCTGGCCGCCGAAGCACCACCCACCTTTCGTTTCAAGTTATCCTCCCTTTTTGACAAGAAGAGTTGAGTTGACTAAGGTTGCTGACCAATGATACCTATGGACCAATAATACCTATTGGAATAAGGGCATTCAGATCTGATTATAGTGTTTTACAGTGATGATGCTTGCTAAGCAATCGAGTAGCCGGCAAATCACCTGTCCTCACGGTGAGTTTTGTTGTACGACAAGCGCTCAACAGAAGGGCGATCGCCATTGATGAGCACACCAGATCCGCAGCCGGGGATGTTCATAAGACACAGTTCGTGACAACCCGATCAACCTGTTACAGACGGTCCGATCTTTGATCGACACCGAGTGCAGTCAGTTGTTCCTCCACCGAGAACAAGATGCCACACAAAGCCGCAACGGATGTATCTTCTACTCCTGGGGGTTATGCTGGTAAAGGCAATGCCGTTACCTCAGATACTCTCGTCTCGAAACGCGATCTGATCGTTCTTGGCTCCCTCTTTCTACTAGAAGCGTCAATTATGGTTATATTGCAGGCTCTGCACATCAAAGGAGAGACGTCCTTTGATGCATTCCTGCCCCGCTTGTCGGGGACGGTATTTCTCTGTGCTACCGGCCTCTTTCTCGTCAGTGGCGTCGTCTTTGTTCGCAGGTATCTGGAGCATGTACGTTCACCTTCGCGCAGCTTCCGCTTGATCGTGGCGATGAACGTCATCACAGTGGTGCTTACTGTGGTGACCGCAGAAATCGCAGTAAGAGCAGTTGTTCGCAGTTACCACGGGTATGAAGCAATTGGGACGCTGGTTTTGATGCCAAAGGACTGGGATGCCATCAAGGACCACTATCAGGAACGTATCAGAAACCAACCTGGCGGCCTGTCGTATCAAGTATCTGATCCACTCTTGGGATGGACGGTAGGCCCAAGCAGGCGGAGTGCTGATGGATTATATTGGTCCAGTCCAGAAGGAATACGTGCTCCGGATGGGACCAGTTCGTTTCCCCGAAATGCTGAAGGAGTGGATATTGCTGTGGTAGGGGATTCGTTTACCTTCGGAGAAGAGGTCACGTACGAAGAGTCATATGGGCAGCACTTGGAGAAGATGTTGGGGTCTCCGTTTCGAGTCTTGAATTTTGGAGTGCCGGGATATGGCCTGGCCCAAATGTTTCTGCGATATGAAAGAGATGTGCGTCCCTGGAAGCCGAGAGTTGCGATCCTTAGTTTCATCAACCATGATCTTAAGCGTACCATGTGGGTCTATCCATTTCTTGGCGCCTTTCGGTGGGGCAACCCGTATTCAAAGCCTCGTTTCATCGTGAGCGAAGAAGAACTCACTCTTATCAATACGCCTCTCCCGACTGCTGAGACCATCTTTTCGAAAGGATCAATCTCTGAGCTTCCCTTTCTCGAGTATCAGAAAGAATACCACTCTCGCCAATGGGAGAGACACTTCTACCATTACTCCTACCTGGTTCGGCTGTTGCTCTCTTGGTATTCTTCGTGGCCCGATGATAGGGATGAGATTTCTGAGGAGGCGCTTCTGTCGATCAATGCGGCACTTATAAAAGCGTTTGTTAAATCAGCCACGCAAGATGGAACGATCCCTCTCGTGGTATATCTGCCTGTGCAAGGTGAGATTGATCGACGACCGTCGAGACTATCTCATGGCAGGCAGGCGCTGGAACGGGAAGGTATTGCCTACGTTGATCCGACCTCATGCTTATTGGAGGTAAACCCCTCTGATCGCTTCACGCGGCATAACGGCGGCCATTATTCATCGCAAGGGAACGCAGCAATTGCTAAATGTCTGCTTCCTGTGATTCATCAAGCCGTCACAGGAGTTCACGACATCGGTGTTGGTGTTAAGCGCGGAGAAAGGTAAAAGGAGGAACGGTATGAGCGAGTTTTTCATGGAACTGTGGGGATTCATGAAGGAGCGGAAGAAATTCTGGTTGTTGCCGATTTTCGTTATTCTGCTCATGTTAGGTAGCTTGATTGTGCTGACACAAGGTTCGGCAGTAGCCCCGTTTATCTATACTGTGTTTTAGGGAAAACGGTAATGTCGTCGGCTGCCTACTCGAGGCATGGGCGATTGCTCATGTGGGTATGACTAGGGTATTGTGATTATTAGTATCAGATGAGCATGCGGGGGGAGGTGCCCAGGGGCGATGAAGGAGAGTTGTGACTAATATTCTTGGAATTTCAGCCTTCTACCATGATAGCGCTGCGTGTCTCGTTTGTGATGGAGAGATCGCTGCTGCGGCTCAGGAGGAACGGTTTACGCGAAAGAAGCACGATCCTGGGTTCCCTTCCCATGCCGTGACCTACTGTTTGAAGGAGGGGGGAATTGCTCTCGGAGACCTTCGGTATATCGTCTTTTACGATAAGCCGCTCATCCACTTCGAGCGATTGCTCGAAACGTATTTGGCCTTTGCGCCAAAGGGTCTCCAATCGTTTGTGGCGGCCATGCCGGTGTGGCTGAAAGAAAAGCTCTTTCTGCGGAATCTGCTCACGAAGGAATTCCTCGCACTGGCACCGGAGATGAGGAAGTCTGATCTCCCGCCGTTGTTGTTTGGCGAGCACCATGAATCGCATGCCGCCTCCGCATTTTATCCGTCGCCGTATGACAAGGCAGTCATTCTGTGTATGGATGGAGTCGGAGAATGGGCGACGACGTCCGCTTGGTTCGGGGAAGGAAATGCCCTGACACCACTCTGGGAAATTCCGTTCCCCCATTCTCTTGGGCTTCTTTATTCAGCCTTCACGTACTACACAGGTTTCAAGGTCAATTCCGGCGAGTATAAAGTGATGGGTCTGGCTCCCTACGGAGAGCCGAAGTATGTCAAGGCCATCTATGACCATCTGCTTGATCTCAAGCCTGATGGGACATTCCGCATGAACATGGATTACTTCAATTACTGTACGGGACTGACCATGACGGGGGACAAGTTCAATGATGTATTCGGTGGTCCTCCGCGGAAGCCCGAAAGTAAGCTGACACAACGGGAGATGGACTTGGCTCGCTCGATACAGGAAGTGACAGAAGAGGTCATGCTTCGTGTCACCAGAACCTTGCACCGAGAAACCGGAATCGATTATCTCTGCATGGCCGGTGGGGTTGCGCTGAATTGCGTGGGCAACGGGCGGATCTTGCGAGAAGGACCATTTAAAGGGATTTGGATTCAGCCGGCGGCAGGCGACGCGGGTGGTGCGGTTGGCGCGGCTCTCACTGCCTGGTACCAATATTATGAGGATCAGCCAAGGCGCGCTACCGGTAGTGATCAGATGAAGGGAAGTTACTTAGGGCCGAAACATAGTAACGCGGAAATTGAGGAGTTTCTTGGACAGGTCGATGCACCGTATGAATTGCTCGGTGATCAGATTTTATTTGATCGAGTTGCAAGAGACTTAGCAGACGGGAAGGTAGTGGGGTGGTTGCAGGGCCGGATGGAGTTCGGGCCTCGTGCGCTCGGCGGACGAAGCATTCTGGGTGATGCCCGAAATACGAAGATGCAGTCCGTGATGAACCTGAAGATCAAGTATCGTGAGTCGTTCCGACCGTTCGCCCCTTCCGTTTTACGGGAACGAGTCTCCGACTTCTTTGAGATGGATACAGACAGCCCGTATATGCTACTAGTCGCACCGGTGCAGGGGAAACGGCGTCTCCCATTGTCTGTTGAACCGGCTGCGCTCTGGGGAATTGATTTGCTCAATGTCCCTCGTTCTGATATCCCAGCCGTTACACACCTGGATTATTCAGCGCGGATTCAAACTGTGCACGAATCCACGAATCCTCGTTATTACCGTCTACTCAAAGCCTTTGAGGCGCACACTGACTATCCCGTCCTAGTGAATACGTCCTTCAATGTTCGCGGAGAACCGATCGTGTGCACCCCAGAGGATGCCTATCGGTGTTTCATGAGGACAGAAATGGATGTGTTGGTGCTGGAGAATTGTGTTCTCTATAAATCGCAACAAAAGCCTTTGATGAACGATACGAACTGGCAAAAGGAATTTGAACTCGATTAGGAGATTGTCGATGGAAAGACCGGATCATCAAGTTACCAAGAAGGAATTACGACAGTTCGGTCTTGTTGTCGGCGGGGTGTTCTCGGTGATTGGCTTATGGCCTGTGGTGTTTCGAGCTGAATCACCACGCCTTTGGGCGATGATCCTCGGCAGCTCGCTCATCGCCCTGGGGGTGATGGTTCCACAGAGTTTGAAACAGATTCATCATGGGTGGATGAAGATCGGCCATGTTCTCGGTTCGATTAACACGAGGATCATACTCGGAATTGTCTATTATCTCCTCATTACCCCAATGGGGATTGTCATGCGGCTAATGGGCAAAGACTCCATGCATCGTGCCGTTGGAGAAAACGTTGATACCTATCGAGTCGTCCGAGCCGTCCGGTCCCGCGACCATATGCGTAATCAGTTCTAGGATCCTGAGTCCGAAGTCCTTTGACAACATCAGGCGACACTGGCCAAAATCTCGTCGGTAGTCTTCGTCCACATGAAGGGCTTGGGGCGCTCAATAGTGTGAGTAATATAGGTTCGGATGGGAGCTTGAAGTGCCTGCGTCCTATGATGTCTCCCGCCGTAGCTGTTTCTCCGTCAGCAAGGCGAACCAGCGTTCAACCAGGGGAGACAAGAGGCGCTGGTGGGAGTGAAGTGGAGGTGGAAGCGCGGCTGCTTGAGCAACCACCGTCGGATCAGGGTCCTCTTATGCGTGCCATAGTTGTCACGGATTAGATGTACGTCCAGCGAAGCCGAGACATTCGCCTCAATCGTGTTGAGGAACGTGCGAAATTCACGACTGCCCTCCTGCTGGGGCGTGGGATGCCTCACAAGACGTGGAAGACCATGGGAAGCGTGTGCTGACCGTCAGCGTGGTGCTTGTTCAGACGGCACGGAGGAGATCTGTCCATGTGGTTTGCTCAACTTCCTCTCATATCGTTATCGAGACGCAAGGCCCGCGGCTGGCCTCTTCAACTGACGGCTTGTTCCAGGTCGCGGATAACCCGCGTCGCCGGAAGGGGCGTAACAATTGCAGTAGCTAACCCATCGAGGATGCCTTCATCCAGGACATTGAAGATCGGGAGGTGGCGCTCGCCATAGATAGTGTGTCACTCATGAAGTCGATGGCTCAGACCACGTTGGGTTGCGAGACCACCGTGAGTAGCATCCTCAGTCGAGTCGGAAGAGGGTCTTTGCCTCGCGGGAGAGCTTACGGTCAGACCAGGTGGCGAATTTGTAAGACGTTGGTAAGAAGAAACAGGAGCTGGGCGTACCACATTTCAGGAGTACGTTCGGTTAAATTGGAATAGCAACGTACCTCTGGTAACGGAGTGCAAAAATATTATAAAATGTTAAATTTGTGGGTTCCCGATAGCCTTATGTCCTCCACATACATACGTTTACTCTCTGAACGGCTCACTGGAGCCATGTCATGAATGATTGTGGCCATCATGGCCCCACCCTAAAGATGGGTTGTGATTTTTCAGGGTTGTGGGAAAGTGTAAGACTTGTGAGTTCATGGTCCTAACCCCATACAAGGAGATCTGTGAATGAAAGATTTCTTGCCTTTTCATAGGTCTGATGTGGGTGATGAAGAAGTGGCCGAGGTGGTCGACGTTCTCCGTTCAGGGTGGTTGACCTCAGGGCCTAAGGTGAGAGAATTTGAGCGAGAGTTTGCGGCAGTGGTTGGAGCTGAATATGCGGTTGCGGTTAATTCCTGCACAGCCGCACTTCATCTCGCACTTGAAGCGGCAGGTATACGCGAGGGAGATGAAGTGCTCGTCCCTACGATGACATTCGCCGCAACGGCCGAGGTAGTGACCTACTTTAAGGCAAAGCCTGTCTTGATCGATTGTGTACCAGATACCCTTAATTTGGATACTGACCTGATTGAAGCGGCTGTCACGAATAAAACGAGAGCGATCATCCCTGTCCATTTCGCTGGGCATCCATGCGAGCTGAAGCCGATTCATTCCATTGCACAAGCTCATAACTTGCGCGTAATTGAGGATGCCGCACATGCTTTGCCTGCACGATATCATGGCAAGATGATTGGAGGGATTTCGGATGCCACATGTTTTTCGTTCTATGCGACGAAAAACATTACTACCGGCGAAGGTGGAATGATTACCACAAATAACGGCGAGTGGGCGGCTCGTATGAGAATGATGAGTCTGCACGGTCTCAGTCGAGATGCTTGGAACCGCTACTCTGCTCAAGGCTCGTGGTACTACGAGATACTATCTCCCGGGTTTAAATACAATCTGACCGACATTGCCGCCGCGCTCGGGTTAGCTCAGCTGAAGAAGTGTGACCGGTTTTGGAAAGGACGTGAGCGGTATGCTGCTATGTACCAGGAAGGCTTCCAGGGTTTCCCTGAGATCCTCTGTCCCCCGGCGGCTCCTCACGTCCAGCACGCATGGCACTTGTATGTGATCCAATTGAATTTAGAGCTTTTAAGGATTGGTCGCGATGAATTCATCCGTCAGCTGCAGGAAGCCGGAGTCGGATGCAGTGTGCATTTCATTCCACTCCATTTACATCCCTATCACCGAGACATGGGAGGCTATCGACCCGAAGATTTTCCCGTTTCCACTAGGGTATTCAAACATATCGTTTCGTTGCCGCTGTATTCAAAGATGTCTGAAGGCGAAATCAATCGTGTGATCGACACGGTTCGAGATCTTGTCAAGAGGAACCGACGGTGATGAAACGCGCGTTTGATATCTGCATGGCCGCTATAGGACTGGTTATCACGTCGCCGCTGCTTGCGGTTATCTCTGTCTTGATCAAACTTGACTCGTCTGGCCCGGTGATCTTTCGTCAGGTCCGTGTGGGGCAAGGGTTTCGCCCATTCGCCATTCAGAAGTTCCGTACGATGGTCGTCGATTTTCCTGATACCTCTCTCCCTCTCACAGTGGGCGAGGATATGCGTATTACGAGAGTTGGGCGAATCTTGCGGAAATTTAAGCTTGACGAATTGCCTCAATTGATGAACGTTCTTATTGGAGATATGAGTTTCGTAGGCCCGCGACCAGAAGTTCCGCGTTATGTTGAACGCCTGCGTTCCGAGTTTTCAAAGACTCTCGTTGTTCGTCCAGGGATCACGGATTTAGCTTCCTTGAGGTATATCGATGAGGCAGCGCTTCTCGTCCGCTCCTCAAATCCTGAGGAAGAGTATCAGACCAAAGTACTTCCCGAAAAGCTTCGACTGGCGAAATTGTATATCCAACATATGTCATTACAGCTTGATTTTGCTATTATCGTTCAAACGCTATTACATATTGTTAGGATTCCGATTTCGACGTTCACACTTCCGGAACTAAAGCCCGCGGTTGAGTCTCCCTTGTCCTCTATATGGATAAGCCTGTCGTCTTTCATCGTGAAGTGGCGGAGGCCCATTATTGTTGTGCTTGATCTAGCCCTAATAATCCTAGCAAATTATTTTGCTTTTGCTCTGAGATATGATGGGAATATCCCAGGTACGGAGCTCCATACCTTCGAACAGACGGTGCTTGTCCTGGTCGGTATTAGGGGGGTGGCGTTTGCCTTGTTTCGCCTGAATGAAGGCTTGTGGAGGTACACCAGTCTTTGGGATCTTCAAAATATTCTAAAGGGTGTCCTAGTTAGTACAGTCGTATTCTATGGTTGGGTGCACTGGGTGATGGGGATTTCCAGTTACCCACGTTCTGTATTTGCCATAGATGCTATTCTGTTGATCGGCTTTCTTGGTGGGGTGAGATTGTCCTCGAGGGTCTTCCGGGATAAGGCAGTTTTTCAGAAGAAACGGAAGGTGCTGGTAGTTGGTGCTGGCGACTCAGGCGAGCGAATTGTGCGAGAAATGAAAACGCGCAGTGTGTTTAACTGCCAGCCCATTGGCTTCGTGGACGATAACGTCGCACTTCTCAATCAACGGATTCACGGAGTTCGAGTGCTGGGTACTATAGGCGACATTCCCAAGCTTGTGGAAGCACTCAGGCCCGAAGTGATCGTTGTTGCAGTGTCCAGTGCCACTCCCGAGTTCCTTCGAGATCTTGTCATCAAATTGGAGCCATACGAGGTTTCTATAAAAACCTTGCCCAACAAAGGGGAGCTTCTCGATGACCAAAGTACAGTTAGCCAGATCCGCAACGTATCTGTTCCAGACCTTTTGTCGCGCACGCCCATAGATCTGGACAATGAAGCGACAAGGCAGATGGTCAGGGGGAAGAGCGTTCTAATCACTGGAGCTGGGGGGTCGATTGGCTCGGAGTTGGCTCGACAACTCACCCTGCTCAATCCAGGCATGGTACTTCTCTATGAGCGCCACGAGAACAGTCTCTACAATATCCACAAGGAATTGGATGACCAGAAGCTTGGGTTACCCATTGTCCCACTGATTGGGGATGTCACTGATGCTCAGCGGCTCTGCGTGGTGCTAGAGCAGTATAAACCTCAGATTCTGTTCCATGCGGCTGCGCATAAACATGTTCCTCTCGTGGAGTTGAATCCACTTGAGGCTGTGAAGAATAATTGTCTCGGTACTCGGGTCACTGCTGAAGCTGCGAATCTTTACGGGGTCGAACAATTTGTCCATATTTCAACTGACAAGGCGGTTAATCCTTCGAGTGTGATGGGAGCTACCAAGCGGGTAGCTGAGCTTATCATTCAAGACATTGCGAGGACTAGTAAGACCCGTTTTCTTCTTGTACGTTTTGGCAATGTGCTGGGCAGTAGCGGAAGTGTCGTCCTCCGTTTCCAGGAGCAAATTCGATCTGGTGGACCAGTAACTGTTACTCACCCGGAGATCCGTCGATACTTTATGCTTATCCCCGAGGCAGTCCAGCTAGTTCTTCAGGCTGCGACAATCGGGGAGCAAGGACACATTTACATTCTTGACATGGGAGAACAGATCAAGGTTCTTGATATGGCCAGAAGTCTCATCAGGCTGTCAGGTCTTGTTCCTGGAAAGGACATTCCTATCCGATTCGTTGGTCTTCGACCAGGCGAAAAGCTTTATGAAGAATTGGTTGCAGAAGGCGAGATCGCAACGAACTCACGCCTGGACAAGATTTTACAGATCCGAGCCACAAACCCACCCGATTTTGTAAAGTTCAAGGAAAAACTGGTGGCCTTGGAGTCGGCAATTCATCGAGACGAAGCAAGCACCGTTATTGAGCGACTCAGGGAAATTGTTCCGACCTTCCGAACTTGTGTTTCCGATAAGGAGCTTCCGACGTTACTGATCGGTATGGATGCCGTTATAAAATAGATATGTTGATGAAGCTGCTGCCGAGTCATTATAATTATCGGATTTAGATATATCCTGCGAGCTAGGAGCGTAAGCAATGCTAAACCCTGAGTCAGCCATCCCTGTAGATCAAACAGGAGTGGAGACGGTCCGCGAGTATGCCCTCATTGCGTCGCGCAATAAGTGGCTCATCGCGGGTGCTGTAGCTCTCAGTTTGATATTGGCCTGGGGTTACTGCCTGATCGCTACTCAATACTATCAGTCACAGACGTTGATTGTAGAGGAAGGACGCACGGGAATCGACAACGTTATCAAAAATACAGAAGAAGCAAATAAACATTTCGAACAGCGTCTCTTTTTTATCCAGAAGCAAATCATCAACAAGGCTTTCATGGGTGAAGTCGCAAGGGAATTGGGTCTATACCAGGATGGACTTGATGGGCAAGGAGTGGGTACTGGCGGGGCCATGTTAGCGAGGAATACGAAGATTGAAAGGGCCATGATCGACCCAGCTGGAGGCAAAGGTTCGCAGAACTTGGTTGATGGCTTCATGGTCTCCTTTCTACATGAGAATCCCCGGACTGCCATGCAGGTGGCAGCGCGAATCGCAGACAAATTCATTGAGGAGAATAATAAGGAGCGGGAGAGGGAGGCTGAGGGAGCAGGGGAGTTTCTTG
The DNA here is from genome assembly GCA_965223625.1 of Nitrospira sp. Lineage (GTDB taxonomy): Bacteria > Nitrospirota > Nitrospiria > Nitrospirales > Nitrospiraceae > Nitrospira_D. Next base: position 2,578,382 of record OZ245008.1, on the reverse strand, counting down.
ACGACGAGCTAAGATTCATGAAGCTGGAACTGGAAAAGAAAGAGGCCAATATCAGTCGTTTTAAACAAAAACATTTGGACGATCTTCCGCAGCAGGCAGATGCCAATCTCCGTACGTTGGATCGAGTGCAGAATGAGATTGCTGCCACCACGGAAAGCCTACAGCGCCAGTCGGACAAACTGGCCATGGTGCATCAAGCCGTTCAGCAGTATCGAGTTTCGGGGCAACAAGGCCTTTCAATTGGAACTGCTCGTCTAGTAGAGCCTGACCCGTTATTTCGTCGTTTGAGAGAGCTCCGAGAGAATCTGGTCAAGCTGAGAGCGGAATTCTGGGATGGATATCCTGAGATCGTCCTGACCAAAGAAGAAATTCGGCAGGTTGAAGAGGAATTGACGAATTTGTATGGTCGGGATGCGATCAGAACGGACAAGGCGGCGCTGCTTGACCCCTACCTTCAGGATCTGATGAGGCAGCAAAGTGAAGCACGGGCTGAGGCAGCGCTTCTACAACGCCGCCTTGAGCAGTTGCAGATCAGCAGGCGAGATTATGAAAGGCGACTAGAGAGGTCGCCTCTGGTGGAGCAGGAGCTACTGGTTCTAGAACGTGACTACAACAATATGAAGTCTAACTATGCGATGCTCTTGGATAAGCGGTTAAACACGAGAATCGCAGAAAATATAGAAAAGCGGCAGAAAGGCGGAAAGTTCCGCATACTGGACGAAGCCTACCTTCCTAACCAACCGGTCATTCCTAACAGGCCAAGAGTTTTGGTGTTAGGGTTCTTGTTCGGGTGTGTTTTTGGCGCGGGTTTGTCGGTCCTGCGTGAGCGACTCACTCCACAGTTTCGAGGTCCTGAAGATGTGGAGCTCCTTCTGGCAGGTCCTCGGTTGTTGGCAGCCATTCCAGACTTTTCATCACTTTGGCGTCCGGATCGTGACTCTCAGAATTTGCAGGGATCCTATCTCCTAAGGCGGCCGTTGAGTATGGCTTCTAGGTCTCAGCCTGAATCAGTACCGAACAATTCAGTGCTAGACAATCGACCAGGCTTCCGGGAAATCGACAGAAGATTCGTGACAAAGATGTTTCCGCGGTCCATGGCGGCTGAGCAGTATCGCGTCGCTGCGGCAAGGTTGCAACTCCTCAACTCAACTGGTGCTCCGCTGGTAGCGGCAGTGACGAGTGCTATCAAGGGCGAAGGAAAAACTACGACCGTGGTTAATCTGGGTTATACGCTGTCTCGTGATTTTGGGAGGCGTGTTCTATTGCTAGACTGCGACTTTGCCTTTCCCGAACTGAAGGCATTCGTAGAAGCACCTATACGATACGGGTTGATCGATTGCTTGCGAAGTGATATTCCACCGCAGCAGGCCATGAGCCCATTCGCCGATGTTCCGTGCTGGATTATGCCAGCTGGAGAGGCTGTGGCTGATTCCAACGAGCTATTACGAGCTGGTCAACTCAATCGTGTTCTTTCACAATTGCGAGAAGAGTTTGATTATATTCTTCTGAATGCTCCACCGATCCTTCCAGTTGCCACGATGAATGTCTTGGAAAGCCACAGCGATTTCCTTCTTCTTGTGGTGCGAGCAAACTTAACAGCAAAACAAGCCGTCACGCAGGCGCTCGGTTCGCTGCGTGCGTCCAGGCCAATTCATGTGGTTCTTAATGGCGTTGCCGCGAATGCCCTCCCCAGCTACATGTTGGACTATGGTACGAGCGAGAGTCGTGTAGCTGTATAAGGCATGCTGTAAGAGTCAGTTTGTAGCACTCTTCATGATGCCTCACCCGAATCCATAGATTTCGGTGACGTCTCCCTGCACAACGGCGACAACCAGAATGTTCTCCTTTGAAATTATCTCCTAGATGAGGAAGCTTATACTTCTTTGAAACTCTCTCCTTGACGTAGGAGGATACGAATTAGAAAATGCTCTTGCTAACCTCGTTCGAATACGCGCTTTCATTCCCGGCAATGTCAAAGGCTGTCACAACAAAGAAATACGTTGTGCCGAATTGGAGACCTGTTGCCTGATAGGTGGTCACACTTCCTAAGACCGTGGCAATAGGCGATCCATAGGTCCCTGATGCCGTTGCTCGATATACTTTATATCCGGCGAGATCTTTCTCCGTGTTTGCGTTCCAGGTTAGTGTGGCTGATGAGCTTGATGGGGTATTTAGTGTTAGGGTGACGATTGCCGTTTTGGTCAAGCCTCCGCTGGTCACAGTAATCGTGGCGGTGTTATTTCCCGGATTGGCAGTGGTGGTATTTACGCTCGCTACGATCGACCCATTCTTCGGGCCGGATGTTGGGCTGAGTGAGAGCCAGGAAGCGTCATCGCTCGCTGTCCACGTTCCGGTTGCGTCTAATGTGATGGTTTGGGACAATGGATTGGCTGCACCTTGCGTCGCCGTAAAGGCTAGATTCCCAGGTGTTACGGTCAATGAAGGTGCAGCGACCGTCAGGGTCACCTGGACAGTTCTTGTGGTACCTCCAGCAGTCACGGTGATCGCGGCAGTATTTGTTCCTACCGAAGCGCTTTCAGGATTGACGCTTGCGGAAATGGTTCCGTTGCCTGAGCCGGAGGTCGGATTCAATGTGAGCCAGGCCGCGTTGTCACTGGCAGTCCAGTTTCCATTCGAGGTGACAATTATACCTTGGCTCGCCGGAGTGGAGCCGCCTTGCACTCCAGTATAGGTCAGTGACGACTGGCTAAGTGTGATTGAGGTTGGTGCCGGTGTGACTGTGAATGTTACTGGAACTTGCACATTGGTGGCTCCCGTCGCACCCAGGGCGATGGTCGCATTGTAGGTGCCGGTAGCGAGTGATCCGGTGGCTGCTGCGACCGTGATCGTACCGTTGTTGATACCGGAGGCTGGCGAGAGTGCCAACCAGGCGGCGCTGTCGCTGGCGGTCCAGGTTAGGGCGCCGCTGCCGGTGTTGCTGATGTTCAGTGTTTGGGCAGTTGGGTTGCTACCCCCTTGCTGAGCGGTAAAGGATAAGCTTGCGGGGCTTGCGCCAATGGCGGGCGGAACAGGAGCCGCGGTTACGGTGAAGGTTACCGGCACGGAAACGCTTCTCGATCCCGGAGCACTGATGGTGATTGTGCCGCTATGAGTACCAGCAGCGAGTGACCCGGTGGCTGCTGTGACGGTGATCGTACTGTTGCCGGTACCGGAGGCTGGCGAGAGTGCCAACCAGGCGGCGCTGTCGCTGGCGGTCCAGGTCAGGGTGCCGCCGCCGGTGTTGCTGATGTTAAGGGTTTGAGCAGCTGGGTTGCCGCTGCCTCGCTGGACTGTGAAGGAGAAGTTAGTCGGACTTGCACTAATCGTAGGGGGTATGGGGGCGGGAGCTACAGTCAGGTTGACCGGAATAGTGACCGCGGCAGCACCTGTGGCATTCACGGTGATGATCGCGTTGTAGGTGCCGGCGCTAAGAGAACGGGTGGTGGCAGTCAATGTGACCGTACCACCATCCGTGCCGGAGGTTGGACTCAGAGTCAGCCATGTGGAATTGGTGGTCGCATCCCAGCTTAAGGTTCCCCCGCCTCTGTTGGTAACGCTGAGGATTCGTGTAGGTGGATCGGCTTCACCTTGCTGAGCACTGAAGGAGAAGGTCGTGGAATCCACTCCTATAATCGGGAGCAGTGATAGTAGAGGCGATGAGGGTGGAATAGGATTACCCGGTGATGGAGTCACCAGTTGCCTCAATATGGGCATTTCAGATGCCGCTAAGGCAGGTTGTGTGCAAAAGATCAGAGGTTCGAGAGATACCAGAAGAGTGCCAATACCAACTGCGAAAGACAACAATCGCTGAGCATTCTGGCGCATTGTCGAAATCCTCCATAGCATCCCAATGGTTCGTAATCGCGTGAGCGACAAAGGACTAGGGTGAGCTCCGAGCAAATTGAATGCCCCTCGCAATGGGAAAATAACCTCACGCCAATGAAAGCTCCGATGCAGAGGTTTATTGTGCGTTTAGGCATTTTGATAAACAGTGTTGCCTGTAGAAGAGTGACCTCCAAAGGAGGTTTCAATTGGAATGACGCTGAGCTCCCTTATCAGAGACGTACAGATAAAGTTATAGATTGTGTTTTGTCGTGCAAGTGATTGATATAAATGATCATATGGCGAGGCCTTGATTTCGTTTCTGGTCGATCAGGTTGATATTATTGGAACTTATTCCGGATGGCTTCCCCGTACGGGAACGTTTTCCTCTTAACTCTTATCTTAAATGGAGTCCGTACGAAGCCAGCACTGAAACGAAAGCCATGCTGGAATCTAGTACGAGCCTATCGATTCCTTGACGATCACGGTGTCTTCTGCCATTGTTAACCCGCTTCATGTTGGAACTAGAGTCGAGGCTAAATTGGGGGTTGTATGACTAAGCGACAATCGCGTTCCATCGCTGTTGTGGGATTGGGTTACGTTGGTCTTCCAATCGCGGTCGCATTTGGGAAGATTGGCCCTGTTATTGGATTCGATGTGAACAAGAAGAAAATCGATGAGTTGAGCAAAGGCCTCGATCGGACGGGGGAAGTGTCAGAAAAAGATTTAGCCTCGACGCAGGTCCACTATACATCGGAACCGGCAGACCTGAAGAAGGCTGATTTCATCATCGTTGCAGTCCCAACGCCTATCAATGAAGCGTTGCAGCCAGATCTTACCGCATTGCAGAAGGCATCAGAGTTGATTGGCCGGAACCTCCTACCGGGTTCCATTGTGGTGTACGAATCAACTGTCTATCCGGGTGCGACCGAAGAAGTGTGCTTGCCAATTTTGGAAAGAACTTCTGGAATGAAAGCTGGAGTTGATTTCAAACTAGGATACTCGCCGGAGAGGATAAATCCGGGCGACAAAGAACATACGCTCGAAAAGATCATCAAGGTCGTATCGGCGCAGGACCATGAATCCCTTGACGTCGTAGCAGATACCTATGCATTGGTTGTGAAGGCAGGGATTCATCGAGCATCCAGTATCAAAGTGGCAGAAGCAGCCAAGGTCATTGAGAATACTCAGCGCGACCTGAATATTGCTCTCATGAATGAACTGTCCCTTATCTTCCATCGGCTGGGAATAGATACGAAGTCAGTTCTTGAGGCAGCAGGAACAAAGTGGAACTTCCTCAAGTTCTCTCCGGGCCTTGTTGGTGGCCATTGCATAGGTGTGGATCCTTATTATCTGACATCGAAAGCGGAATCGGTGGGCTATCATCCAGAAGTCATTCTTGCCGGAAGGCGTATTAATCACGGCATGGGAAAGTTCGTAGCGGAGCATACCATGAAGTTACTGAGCCAGTCATCGCGGCCTGCAAATGAATTGAGAGTGGGAGTACTTGGTCTCACGTTCAAAGAAAATGTGCCGGATCTCCGTAATAGCCGAGTGCCTGATATCATTCGCGAACTTCATGAGTATGGGGTTGAAGTGCTGGTGCATGACCCTATCGCAGAAACGGAGGAAGCGATGGCAGAGTATGGCATTCAGCTCCTCGATTGGAACAAGATGAAAGATCTTGACGGATTGGTCCTTGCCGTTGCACATGAGAAATTTTCTGACTCGGGGTTGATGGACCTATTAAAACCTCTTCGAAGTCGGCAACAAGGCGTCGTGATCGACGTCAAGGGCATTCTGGATCCACGCCAAATCCCTACTACGGTAAAATACTGGCGGCTGTAAAGTCTTTCCGATCTCTCTCGGAGTAAGGTAGCCAGGATGATCAGAAGTTCTTTCTTTCACCAAGCCTGTCATAAAAGCTTCTTACCTCTTTCCCTCGCCTTCTAGCCTTTTTCTTTGAGCCTTTCTTGATCCGTAGTATAAGAAATTAAAGGCTGGGATGGGCGATGGGGCCATACCGCGTGGTATGCCCTAAGGAGACCAGTATCGTGGCTTGCAGTCGGCAAGTATGTCTACATTCGCTCGCACTCGGCATCCTCTCGCTAACGGGGTGCTCCCTCTTTGTATCTCCGGAAGTCAAGCGAGGGGATCAACATGTGGCTGAGGAGCGGTGGGAAGCCGCCAGTCTTGCGTACAAGCAAGCGTTAAAGGAAGATCCATTTAATTCCACTCTTCAGAGCAAATATGCGTTGGCTCGTGGGCGTACAGCCGCGATGTATGCCGAACGCGGTCGTACTTTTCTGAGAGACAACCAAGGTGACCTCGCGCTTGAAGAATTCAAACGCGCACTCACCATTGAACCCTCCAGTGCCGAATACCAATCAGCCTTTCAGGAAGCCACTCGTGTGAAGGAATCACGATCCCAATATCGTGAGGCAGAACGTTTGGCGCAACTCGGGAGAATCGAGGAAGCATTCGGTAGCTACGCACGGGCTGTGGAGCTTGATCCCACATACCAAGCCCCAATAGACGGTATTGCTCGACTTACCGAAGAGCAACAAGCGCTTAGAAGAGGGGAGGGCATGACGCAGCCCGTGACTCTGAAATTCAAGAGTGCCGGTATCAAGGAAGTATTGGAGGCGGTGGCAAAAGCCGGCGGCCTGACCCTCGTGTTCGATAAGGATGTTCGAAATGATCCTATTTCAATTTCGATTCAGGACACACCATTTGAAGAGGCGTTTCGATTGATCCTCAATAGCAATAGTTTATTTGCACGTCGGATATCTTCGACCGTTCTGGTCGTGAGTCCGGATACCAAACAAAAACAGGAACAGTATCAGGACCTGATGATCCGGACATTCTATCTGTCGACGGCGAAGGCTAAAGATATGGTGCTCCTACTCAAGAGCATGTTGGATTCAAAGCGAATGCATGCGAATGAACAGCTCAATGCGATCGTCATTCGTGACCAGCCGGAAAAATTAGCACTTGCTGAAAAGATAATCCTCGCCAATGACCGACAGGAGCCAGAGGTTCTCTTCGATCTCGAAGTGCTGGAGGTCAACCGTACGAAGAATCAGACGTATGGGCTGAATTATCCGAAACAAGCCGGCGCTGGATTGATCGCCTCTGGATTCACGGGAACACTGGCTGCAGAGGCCGTACAGTTGACCTACCGGCAACTCACGAATCTGGGGCCCGACAGCTACCTCTTCAAGCTACCAGCAACCGTGTTGCTGGATTTCTTTAAACAACAATCTGACGCCAAGACACTGGCTTCGCCAAAAATCCGTGTCATCAATAACAAGAAAGCCGAAATTAACATTGGAGACAAACAACCGATCCTTCTTTCCACAACCAATGTATTGCCGGGGCAGGCCACCACCGGAGCTGTCCCGACTACTTCAACTGTCACGTCAATTGAGTTTCGAGATACGGGTGTCAAACTGACCGTAGAACCTTCCATTCGATTGAGCAATGAGTTGTCGCTGAAGATAAAGGTGGAGGTCATTCGGGTTGGTGATCAAGTCACACTGCAGGCGTCTCCTCTTATTCAGCAGTTTAAATTTGGCAACCGCTCTGCTGAAACGACACTCAATATGAGAGATGGCGAAACAGTTGTCCTTGGTGGTCTTCTTCAGGAGGACGATCGCCGAACACGCGTTACCATGCCATGGATTGGAGATTTGCCTCTCATTGGAAACTTGCTGAGTTCGTTCAAGACCGAACGGGTCACGACGGAAGTCATCTTGACCATTACCCCCCGTATTGCACAGCCACCGCTTCCTCCAGGATCTACAAATCAGGCGTTTTGGTCTGGAACCGAATTCAACTATTCGACCAGACCAGTGTTCTCCGGATCGACGAGAACGATATCAACACCGTTGCTTGGTAACCACGGAAAGTCGGCCAATCGGCATGATCTGACACCTAAAGGTTCTGCGCAGGTGAACCCGGTCCAATCACTGACCGAGTTGGCCACGCCAGGTCCTCTATTGAAGGTTAAGCCTGATGAAGCTGTCGTCCAAGTCGGCAAGGAGGTCAGGATGGCCATTGTAGATGGTCGAATCCGTGCAACCGTTGAGAGCGCCCTGAGGCTCGAATACGACCCTGAGATTCTTGAATTCAAAGGTCTTGACGACGCCCAGCTGCTCCCTCCAAGTGCGACCACAGATGGAAATCGAGCAGGAGTCGTCATGCTTCAACTGGCTCATCAGGATCAGCGGCCACCGCGAACTCTGAACCTGACCTTTGTGGCGAAGGCGCCTGGGGTATCACCCGTTCGTGTTGGGCTGAGTGATTCCGATTCTGTTCCTGATGTGTCCTTCAGTATCACCGGATCGGGGATCGTGAGGGTGCGGTGAGGGAAGAGGGCCTGACATTGGTCGAAGTCCTTGTCACCATGACGATCATCGTACTACTGGCTTCCATAGCCATGCCACTTAGTAAAGTATCGACCAAACGAACCCATGAAATTGAGTTGCGCCAACAGCTCAGAATCATTCGCGGTGCCATTGATCTGTTCAAGGTGGAGTGGAATCGTGACGGGAATGTTCTCTTAGGGCCTGTCTGTCTGAAAAATAAGTTGGTCTGCAAGGAGATCACTGGCCCCTATGGATATCCGAAGTCCCTGGATGTGTTGTTGGGGGTGAAACTCACCGGCGAGGAAGCGACCGTTCGAGGCACGACGGTGCGGCGTTACCTGCGGGTTATGCCGGTAGATCCTCTGACGGGAAAACCAGATTGGTTCTTGCGTTGTTACAAGGACCGTCCAAAGCCGACGAGCTGGTGTGGAGAGGATGTCTATGATGTGATGACACAAAGTGAAGCGACGGCGTTGGATGGCACCAAGTATCAGGATTGGTAGAGTAATCGGATGGAGTATGAAAAGGGTTTCACGCTTGTCGAACTGATGATCGTGGTGTCTATTGTGGGCATTTTAGCTACGATTGCCGTTCCGTCCTATCAATCATCGCTGATGAGAGCGAAGGAGACGGTCTTGCGGCAGGATCTGTTTACCTTGCGCGAGTTACTTGATCATCACCGTGCGGACCAGGGGAAGTATCCTCCATCCTTAGATGGTTTGGTGTCGGCGGGATATCTCCGAGCTATTCCTAAAGACCCATTTACGAATTCGTCGAGTTCTTGGCAAGAAATTATCGAGCCGACAGAGGGCGGTATTTTTGATGTGTACTCCGGGTCTGATCTGGTAGGGACGAATGGTACCCCCTATAACAAATGGTAACAGAGTCATGAGCGCACTTTGGCAGGAACCGTGTTCCATGAGCAATATGTCCCAAAATAGATCCAAAGGGGTTCCATGGAGCATGGTGCGCGGAGTGTTCTTGATGGGAATGGTGGCGTGTAGCCCGCTTGAACCCATCCTGGATCCTGAGATTGCGGATCTTCAATTGACCGTGGATACCCTCCGAAGTTCATTACGGGATGCGCAGCGAACGATTGCCGAACTGCAGATAGAAATTGATCGACAGCGCCAATCATATGCCGATGCGCAGATTCTCCGTGCTCAATTCGAAGGGAGCACTCGGGAGGCTGAACATCGGCTGGTCGAAGCCCGCCATGTGATCGATCTCCAGCGCGAGGAGTTGGCCGTGACACGTTCTGAGCGAGAGCAGATGAGGCGGACTGAAGCTGCTCTTCAGGGTCAGCTGCGGCAGCTTCGAAAACAGTTGTCAAGAATTGGTAAGCAAACAAAAGGGAACGTGTCTCCGATCGCGAGCACGGCTATGCTGGCCGAGCGACTTGATTTGATGAATGTGGCTTTGGAACAGGAAGCTTTGTCGGATGATGCTGGCCCATCGGCTGGACACATGTCTTCTGGCGGCGTGGTCTCACAGGTAACACGACCTTCCATGGTGACGAGTCAAGAGAGTGTGTTGATCAAGTCCGGAGATACACTTTGGCGGCTCGCAAGGCGATATCGGACATCGGTGATGCATCTCATGGTCATCAACGAGCTGAGCGATGATCGCATTCATGTCGGCCAAATCCTCAGAGTTCCCACGCCATCCGTCGACGAGTTCGAGTACGAAGGACTGTAGTCGGGCACAATGATGTAGATTATACACTCGAAAGGTCTTGGTCATGGCGGTATTTGCGTACCGAGTGGCACGTCCCGATGGTTCGACGGTCCATGGTCACGTAGAGGGAGAAGAAGAATCGCTCGTTCGTGCCAAGCTGGAATCCCAGGGGCTATTGGTGTTTCATCTCCACAGGCGCGGGATGGTCACAGTGGAGGTGGGGAAGCCTTGGTTTCAGGGAAGGCTTCCGCTCGGGCAGTTCTTGATCTTTAATCAAGAGCTGTTGGCCCTTGTGAAGTCGGGATTGCCGATCCTACGGGTCTGGGACCTACTCATTGAGCGAGCTGGGCATGCTGGATTTCAGCAGGTCCTCCGCGAGGTGAAGGAGGATATTCGGGGTGGGGCCTCCGCCTCGGACGCCCTGGGAAAACATGCATCATATTTCCCCGAACTCTATGTTGCGACAGTGAAGGCGGGGGAGCAATCCGGTAATCTTCCGGATGTGCTCCAACGGTACGTGACGTATCTGAAACTGATGATCGCACTTCGTCAAAAAGTGACGAAGGCCCTCTCCTATCCGATTGTTCTTGTCCTTATCGGCATCGGGGTGATCGGGTTTCTATTGACGTATGTCATGCCGACCTTTGTATCAGTTTACGGAGAATCGGCGAAGACCTTACCATGGGCAACCCAGTTGTTGCTCGATGGGGTCACTCAAGCTGAGGCATGGGCGCTACCGGTCATGGTTGCAGTGATCGGCATCCCTTTGGGGATGCGGGCCTACTACACGACATCGGCTGGGCGTTTTTCGATCGACCGCCTTTTCCTAAAACTTCCCTTCGTGGGTCAGATCATTGTCCAACACAATACCGTGCAACTCACGCGAACATTGGGAACGATTCTTGGAGGTGGTACTCCGCTTGTGGAAGCTCTGCACAGTGCCCGTGCAGCGGTTTCCAACCGTTTTGTTTCGCAGCGGCTGGTTCGGGCTGTTGATGAGATTCGTGAGGGGGCGACGCTTGCGAGCGCATTGGATCGTCCGAAGGTCATTCCCCGACTCGCGATCGAGATGCTCGCAGTAGGTGAGGAAACCGGCTCTCTTGATGCAATGCTGCGCGACATCGCGGAGTTTTATGAGGCTGAGCTTGATACCAGGCTCGCCCGGCTCACTACATGGATAGAGCCTGCCCTACTGCTCATCATGGGAGTAGTGGTCGGTGGGATCGTCATCGTGATGTACCTGCCCGTCTTTCAGATGGCGGGAACTGTTGGTGGCTAGAGATGGATCAGTCGAGCTGTGGGCCACAGGGATAAGATGATCAGAGAGGTTCCCCATGCCACGTAGCCTTGTTCGTCCTTCCCTGTCAGACATCTTGGTGGGACAGGGCCTACTCGACAAACACGCTGTTGACGAGGTTCTCCATCGATTGAGCGGCGTGCCGGCAACGTTGGGGCAAACATTGGTTGCTGAAGGACTCCTCTCGGAAGACCAGTTAGCTCAGGCGTTGGCTGCTCAATATGATCTGCCCTATGATGCACTCACGGATTTTCGCGTAGATCCTCGATATTACGAGACCATGTCCGTCAAACTCATGCAACGGTTTCCCTTTGTGCCCATTACTGAGCATGCAGGAGGACTCACGATCGCTATCGCTGATCCACAAAACCTGTTAGGTCTTGATGAATTGGAACTCCTGATTGGAAAGCCGTTGGATCGGGTGGTGAGCTCAAAGAGCGCCATCCTGGCTGCACTGGAACGTAGTGAAGGATCCAGTCAGGCGCTGCGTGAGCTCGAAGCGGAATATCGATCGGTTCTCGTAAAAGAAGATGATCGAGGCGAAGAAGTTCCTGCACTCGATCAGGCCGGCAAAGATCAAAGTCCTGCCGTCAAGTTGCTTGACTCGATCTTGCTCAGCGCGATGCAACGTCGCGCCAGCGACATACACATTGAAGCAGCCGACCGTTCAACCAAAGTGAAACTGCGTGTCGACGGCATTCTGATTCCAGCGATGGAACCGCTGGATCTTCGATTGCATGCTCCGTTGGTCTCGCGTCTGAAGGTCATGTCGGAGCTTGATATTGCCGAACGTCGCGTGCCTCAAGACGGAAGTTTTCGCATGCGACTGGATCGAAAGACGGTGGATTTCCGTGTGTCCATCTTGCCGAGCGTGTTTGGTGAGTCGGTCGTCATCAGAATACTCGATCGAGAATCTATTGCGACCGGAGTGTCTGCATTAAAGCTTGAGCGACTTGGTTTTAATCCGGAAGATCTAAAACGGTTTCGCCGGGCGATCACGCGTCCGTACGGCATGGTGTTGGTGACAGGGCCAACAGGAAGCGGCAAGACAACCACATTATATGCGGCGATCACCGAAATGAGTACGCTTGAAGACAAACTGATCACGATCGAGGATCCCGTTGAATACCAATTACCAGGGGTGGTGCAGATTCCTGTCAATGAAAAGAAGGGGCTGACGTTTGCACGAGGTTTACGATCCATTCTTCGTCATGATCCAGACAAGATCATGGTCGGCGAAATTCGAGATCCTGAGACAGCTCAGATTGCCATTCAATCGGCTCTGACCGGCCACCTCGTTCTGACCACGGTCCATGCGAACAACGTGTTCGATGTCATTGGGCGGTTCGCATCGATGGGGATTGATACCTATAATTTCTTGGCGGCGCTCAACTGCGTGTTGGCGCAGAGATTGGTCAGAATCTTCTGTTCATCCTGTCGGACGCCTGTGAAGGCTCAGCAGGTTCTGATTGAGGAGTCTGGGTTGGACTATGAGCAGTACAAAGAAACACCGTTCTATGAGGGAAAAGGGTGCCCACAATGCCATGGCACTGGATACCGCGGGCGAAAATGTATCACGGAAATCCTCGATTTGACTGATGAGATCAAAGAGATGATCCATGCCGAGCGGCCGCTCTCGGAAATTCGGTATCGAGCGGTAACGGACGGAATGATCACGCTTCGGCAATCGGCACTCAAGAAGATGTTGAATGGAGAGACGTCGCTTCGTGAGGTCAATCGCGTAACCTTCAGTGAAGAGGGATGACATGATGTGGGATTGGTGGAGCAGTCGGCCCTCGCGTTGCCTGAAATTCGGCACAGACTCACTTGCATGGGCAGAAAGTGAACGAGGCTGGCGTGGACAGCGTCGGCGCAGGTGTTGTATGTCGCCTCTTCAGAACGGCATGATCCGTCCCTCTCCGATGGACCTCAATTTATCCGACCTCTCGGTTTTGGCCGATCACATCCGAACGTTAACGAATTCGGAGGGAAAACCCCAGGTAGTCGGTAGGGTATCCCGTTCAGTTCTTCCTCGACGAATCACCGTTTTGCTCCCAGATACGGCCGTGAGAGCGACGGTGCTTCACTTTGAGCAACTTCCCACTCGGCGCAAGGAGCGTGAGAACCTCATCCGGTGGCGGTTGGGGCAGGAACAACTTTTTCCGCTAAACGGGGCCAGGGTGGTGTCCCAGGTCTTTCACGATCACGGAGCAGGAGCATCCGGCGTTTACACGGTGTTGACGGTATCGATCCAAGACGCGGTGCTTCAACAGTATGAATCACTCTGCGAGTCGGTCGGATTGATCCCCTACGCTGTCGATATTACAAGTCTCAGGCTGCTTGATCTCTGGAGGCGCGTTTCGAGCGGGGCGGTGTGGCGTCGTCGTAATGTGCTGTGGGTCAATTTGTCCGATCGGGCCTTGACGACGATCGTGTGCCGGCGAGGACGTCCGATGTTTTATCGCTGCAAACTCTTGGGGGAAGAGATTTCTGACGTCCTGAGCAAACCCGAGGGGCTGAACAGGGTTCTAGAAGAGTGTAGCGCGGCGCTGGATGTCTGCCACCAGCGGCATCCTTCCCTGACTATCGAGCAAGTTGTGATCTGTGCAGAAGGAGAAGTTTCAACCTTGCAGCAACGGGTTGAAGGGGAGCTTGAGCTTTCTGTCGAGCAACTTAACTGGAAATCGGTTGAGACTCTCGGCTGGGTGGCGAAATCCAACAATCGAGGGATGACATCCTTGGCGGCGCTGGCAGGATTGCCGTAACGTTGTGGGCCAAATATTCAAATGAGCAAATTTCTCAGACCACTGAAGTTTAACCGGCTGATAGGCGGAGGTGACGAGCAGTTTCGGATAAATCTGTGCCATAGATATCGATCTGCGATGGTCCCTCTGCGTCTCCTGTTGATGGGGGCCTGTGTCCTGCTCGCGTCTGCCATACTCTGGAGTCTCGCGCAGGCGATGGTGACCTATCAAGAATGTCGAACGATTGAAGCGGAGCTGGACCGAGTGCGACAGCAAGATCTGACCTTGATTGCAGAGGCAAGGCGTGAGGGGGTTGATTTATCTGAGCACGCATTAAGTCAACTGTCCTTCGAGGTCGAATTGGCTAATCAGCTTCTTGAAAAGAGAATATTTTCCTGGACGAAGTTCCTGACGGAATTGGAGCAGGCTGTCCCGCCACGTCTGGCGCTGAGCAGTGTGCGCCTTGATCAAGCGGGGACGATGGTTCACCTGACCGGGACTGCGATGAGCTTGGAGGACATCACAGCATTCACCGTGGGGCTTCAAGATCATATGACGTTCAGAGATCCAATTTTAGCTCAACATCGTGACGGATCAAACGGGCTGGTGGAATTCGATGTCACGGTACAGTATCTCCGGGATGGAGTGTAACGAGTGAAAGCGCGTCTGATGGTCGTGCTGCAGCATCCCTTCGCGCCATTGCTTCCATGGGCGAGTGTCGTCATCGGCCTTTTGTTGATGCTGTTCTTCGTGCACGATGTTGGGTTGGCTGGTGTCCTATCAACACGGGAACGATTAGAGAAGGATTGGATGGCCATGCGGCAGTCATTGATGCAGCACCGTGAGGCCAGAAGGGCACAAAAGGATCTGACACAAGTATGGACATTGTTGCCTGCCGAACGGGATTTTGCCCCCTTGGCTCTAGGGATTTCAGAAGAAGCGAAGCGCGATCGAGTTACTATGCCGGCATTGTCATATCGGACCGAATCGACGTTCGTTGCCCATACGAGCAAAGGGGTGCTCCAAGGGCCGATGAGCGGCCGCTACGAGGATCTTCGCCGTTTTATTCATAAGTTGGAGACGGCAGATGAATTGTTGTTCATAGAAGATCTAGAGCTCAGCCGGTCTGGAGGTACGCAAGATGACATGTTGACCTTCAATGTTAAGATTGCGACGTACCTTCGTACAGATTCGGGGCATCCCATCCTGTCGGAGGCAGGTCAGTAATCATGGACGCAAGAAAGAAGATGATTCTGGCAACATCACTGGTTGTGTTATGGGCTGGATTGGCAGTCCGGCAATGGCGCTTCACGGAGGAGCCTGTGCGTGTGCCGCTTACGAATGTCACGGGTCTCGCCTCCTCAGGCCGACACGCAGAGGCCATGGGAACCAACCGGCACGTAAATCTTGGGCTCCTTGCATCGGCAGGTGTTCAACGTGAGGGAAGCTTCACGACACCTCGGAACATTTTTGCAGTACCTCGTCCTGATGGCTCACTTCCTCTCAACTATGACACGGTGTTGGAGAACCAACAAGATTCGCCTTCGGATGAGACCGTTGAGGAACACGTGGAGGCGGAGGAGGGGACACAGTACCGATACCTAGGTTTTTTGCGCATCGGTGAGAGTCGGCAGAAAAGTAAAGATGTGGCTGTGCTGAGTAAGGGCGATGAGGTCATGATTCTCAGAGTAGGAGACCACGTTGAGGACCATGTGATTCTTCGAGCCATCACCGCCGAGAGTGTGACCATGCGAGATACTGATACTCGTATGGAGAAGACCGTGCTGTTGTCGGATGAAACGATGGAACAGGAGTGAGAGGTGAGGCGGGGGATCTCATCGTCTAGGAGACGGCAGGAAGCGGGATTCTCCTATCTTATGGTTATGATGGCTATCACGGTCATAGGTCTGAGCATGACGATGGCAGCTCGGCAGTGGAAGGCGATCGTGCAGCGGGAGTTGGAAGCGGACTTATTGGCTAAGGGGATCGAGATCCAAACGGCGTTGGCGCTGTACTCGGCTCATGCCAAAGCCGGGAGAGTGATGCCAGGTGAGGTGTACCCTCAGACGCTTGTCGAGCTAACGAGGCCGCCCAAACCGTTTCTCAGGAAGGTCTATTTCGATCCGGTAGGACGTGGCGAATGGCAACTCATTCGTGCCCCAACCGGAGGTATCATGGGGGTTCGAAGCAAAAGCCGGCAGAGGCCGATCAAACAAGGCAATTTTCCACTCTCCGTTCGCCACTTTGAAGGAAAACCTACCTACTTCGATTGGGCATTCCAATACCCCAATCCGTCCATGGCAGCGGGAGTTGGATCCATCACGACGTTGGGGCCAAGACAACCAGCCATATCGAATCAACAGATGGGCCAAGGAGAAGTGGGGGCTTCCGATTATTCCCCCGTGGAAGAATCAGTGGATGCGCAAGACGAGAGCATGGACTCCACTGACTTGCTTCCAATGCCTGACGTCGATGTGCCGCCGGAATCTCCTGGTACATCAATTCTGCCGTCAGAGGCAGCTCCGTAGGCTGGAAGTTCCTTTCTTACCAAACAAGAGACAACATGCCCATTCGTATTTGTGGGGCCCTTGACCCGTCTCTTACCCACACGGTATTGTCAGCACTGTTCCTAGCCAGACGAATATTTGGGGAAATGCATGGAAACGCTGGGGAGTACTGTCTCGGATCAGAAGAGTGAAGCATCCAAGCCGCTCCCTATGCCGGAGTATGTGCTGGAGCTGGTTTCCAAGGCCCAACGGGCAACGAGGCGATTGGCGTCACTATCTACGTCGACCAAGAATCAAGCGCTGCTTGCGATGGCGGATGCGCTGGAAGCGAAGTCTGACGAACTGCTCGCTGCGAATGAAAGAGATCTTGCTGCGTTTGGCATGTCGCCTGAAAAAAAGGCAATGGCAGACCGGTTACGGCTGACTGAGAAACGGATTGGAGAGATGGCTGCCGGTATTCGTGAAGTGGAGAAGTTGCCTGATCCGGTGGGGATGATGGCAACCATGTGGACGAGACCTAACGGGATGCAAGTCGGGCGTGTCCGCGTGCCCATCGGCGTGATCGGGATCATTTACGAGTCCCGTCCGAATGTGACGGCCGATTCGGCAGCGCTTTGTCTAAAATCGGGCAACGTCTGTGTCATGCGCGGAGGGAGCGAGGCGATTCACTCCAATACGGCGATTGCCAGGATCCTCTCTGAAGCGTCGGAGAGGGCCGGTGTTCCCGCCGGCGCCATTACCTTCATCGAGCGAGTGGATCGAGAGCTGGTTCCTATGCTTCTTAAGCAGGACCGTTTCATCGATTTGATCATTCCGCGAGGCGGAGAATCGTTGATGAAACTTATCGCGGAACATTCGACGATTCCAGTGGTCAAGCATGACGCGGGCGTGTGCCATGTCTATGTCGATGCCGATGCCGATCCGGTGATGGCTGAAGCGATCTGTGTCAATGCCAAAGTGCAGCGTCCTTCCACCTGCAACGCGATGGAGACCTTGTTAGTTCATCAGTCGATTGCGAGAACTCTGTTGCCAAAGCTTGCAGCAAGTCTCAAGGCTGGGAACGTTGAGATGCGAGGCTGTCCAAAGACCTGCCAGTTGATCGCCGAAACCAAGCCGGCCGGCGAACAGGATTATGGGAAAGAGTTTCTTGATCTCATTCTTGCCGTGAAGATTGTGAAGAATATGGATGAAGCGATGGAACACATCGCACAGTATGGCTCGCGGCACACGGAAGCGATTGTGACGATGGATTACGGACGCGCGATGCGGTTTCTCAAAGAAGTGGATGCCAGTGCCGTTTTGGTGAATGCCTCAACTCGGCTCAATGATGGGTACCAATTCGGTCTTGGAGCTGAGATTGGTATTAGTACCTCGCGGATTCATGCGCGAGGCCCCATGGGATTGGAAGAGCTGACGTGCTCAAAGTTCATGGTTCTGGGAAGCGGTCAACTCCGCGAATAAATGTCATCGGATGCTCTTGCAGTCGCCCTGAACACTCCTGGTCATCTTCGGTTTCCTTCTACCCGTGCACTTGCTGAACGTTTCGATCGGAACGGCAGCCGTGTCGAAACTCTTCCAACTGGGCATCTCGTCTTTTATCGACCCGATGGACGACGATTCTTGCAACCGATCCAGAAGGTCATCCCTTGCATGAGTGCGAATGGGAGTCGACCGTGGAAGGGCCTGCCATACTGACGCGCGCGAGGGTCCGACTCGATTGGGGCCGGTGGGTGGGAATCAAACCCTGCGGATTGGTCCATGAGACGAAGGTGAATCTTGCCGCGAGGGCCAATTGGCAACGGATCACTCCTGATGATCTTCGTACCATGGCGGCTGGGGCGCTACGAGTCTCCATCGAAGAAGTGCGGTGGTTCTATCAGGATGACGACTTCAGCATCGATCCTCATGGAACCGCGACGATTCGACAACGAAAGGATGCGCTGTATGTTCTCGATCACGGAGCATTCGAACAGGCGCGTTTCATGTCCTGCATGGGAGCCATGCATTGGGACCACATCGATTTTCTTCCGGTAGTCGAGCTGTTCAAGTCGCTGTTGCCTGGAACCGGTTCCGCGGTATTCGAGCTGATCCGTGGGCTCTACGACGATCAGAATAAAGATCAGGCGGCTCCGAGGCCATTACGGTATCGAGGAATTCCCACCTATCCTTCCGAAGCAGCATTTCGTCTGTTCAGCAGTTTTTTTGCTCCCAGGCAGTCGACTGGAGGGGACCCGCTGGTAGATTTTATGAATCCTTCAAAGTCCCACGCAATGATATGGCTCCCCGCTCAGTCCCCCCCAGTGCGGTATATCGACGACAATCAAGGTTTGTGTCTGACGGCCAAGGACGGAGTGGTTCAAAAGGTCACGCTCAGGGACGACCCTGCAGGCCTGTCATACATGAGTTCAAGCAGTCGTCATGGGCTCCCGCTGGACCGCAGTCTCCATATCCAGGGGAGTCAATTGATTTTGAAGGATCGAGACAGGGAAACGAGGGTTTCGTTGACAACGGGTCTTCAGGTCGCAGCAACGTCCTCTGTTGAGCGGCTGTTGAGCCCTGCGGATTGGCGAACCGTATTTGTGCAAGGGATTCCTAAGATTCATCCTGCCGAGGCGTTCGGGGCCGTGCTGCTCTATCCGGAGGATAACAATGAGATCGGCGAACTTGCCGCGCAGCCTTTTGTTGCGGATTATCTGGACGATCTGGGAGAGCAGGACCGAGAGATCGGGCGGTTGCGATCACAGGCTGAACGTGTGCTCATTGACAATGGGGATGCCGCGATCGCGACCTGTATTCTCTTCGATCGGCCACGCGATTACAAGGTCCATGTCCGACACGTGGCCTATGCACAACGGCAGGCTCAGCAGATCTGGACGCAGTGTGCTGCGGTGAAGAGATGGGATTGGCTGTATCGAATTCGAATGATTATGGCTGATACCCCTGACGAATCCGGAGCAGGTCAGGAGCCTTATGATTTAGTCTATTGCTGGCTACCGTATGATTCGTTTGGCGCTCCCGCCAGCGTCATGCCGACGATGGCAAGATTAAGGGACCGAGTACGACCAAGTGGTCATGTCTTTGTCGTCGGACCAGCCGAATTGCGCGAGTCTTTGGCAGGGGACGGGTGGGAGCTGTCTTGGGATCAATCGGTCGCATCACTTCCGACCTTCCTCATGCATAAGACGATTCTGCCGAAGGCCAGAGTCAAACCCGGCCTCACATTGTTTCATGCTATCCGAGTTTCGGCATCATAGTGAGCATGTATTTGGGGTGAGTGTCGTGATCGAAATTTGGACTGCCTTTCTTCGGTAATTTCTGTAGAATTCAGACCTGTTACCGCGTCAAAAACCGTGCATACACGACTGTGTCCAACTAATTGAGGAGGGCGATCATGCCAAGCGTGCTGGATAAGGTGATTGAGAGAGAGTTGCGAAAAGAACTTCGGGATGCATTGATCAGGTTTGAACAGCAACTACGACAGGCCGGTGTCTCTGACGAGAACGTCAAGAACCGCATGCGAGGAGCCAAGCAGTTCGTGGCATTTCTGTATGGCCGGTACCTTGGATAGCCCGTGAGCCTCTCGCCGTGATCGACGATATCGTCCATGGTCCGGTTGATAGCTAACCGGTAAGGGCGACTGCGTATAATCATCAATTCATTTGGCCATCGGTGATCCATATCCTAAGATGACGGGATGTCCGCACAGGCCGCTCAGGTTCCTCCTGAACCCGATTCCGTCACGGAAGAAACTTCAGCCGATCTCACAGACACGGGACTAATCTGTCTCCTGATTCTCGCCCGGTTTCATGATCTTCCTGCCAACGGCTCACAACTCCAGCACCTGTACGCGCAGTCTGGACAGGCTCTCTCCGATACCGATCTCCTTCGCGCCGCCAAGCATGTCGGGCTCAAAGCCGGTGTGGTCCAAACAAAGTGGGACAAGCTGGTTGGTATGCCCTTGCCCGCGATGGCGAGGTTGGTGGATGGGCGGTATCTCGTCGTGGCAAAAGTTCAGGGCGAAAAAGTGTTGGTCCAGCATGGCGATGAGACCCGTCCCCTCGTGCTGTCTCGTGAGCGGTTCGAAATGATCTGGACGGGTGACCTGCTGCTCTTCACCAAGCGGGTCAATATTCGGCTCCAGGACCTCAAATTTGATTTCACCTGGTTCATCCCAGCCATCGTCAAGTACCGAAAGTTTTTTGGTGAAGTGTTGATGGCCTCGTTTTTTCTCCAGCTCTTCGCCCTCTTGACCCCACTGTTTATGCAAGTGGTGATCGACAAGGTGCTGGTCCACAAAGGGTTTACGACGCTGCATGTCTTGGCCATCGGCATGATCGCGCTGGCCGTGTTCGAGGCTCTCCTCGGGGGCCTTCGGACGTACCTGTTTTCCCATACGACGAATCGCATCGATGTCACCCTCGGCGCCCAACTCTTTCGTCATATTTTGACGCTCCCGTTGTCCTATTTTGAAGCCAGGCGAGTCGGCGACACGGTCGCGCGTGTGCGCGAATTGGAGCACATTCGTCAGTTCTTGACCAGCCATTCGGTCACGGTGCTGTTGGACGTGTTCTTTACCGCCGTCTTCTTGATGGTGATGTGGTTCTACAGTTCCACGCTCACGCTCATCGTGATGGCGTCATTGCCGATCTATGGGCTGTTATCCGTGGCCATCACCCCAGCCATCCGAACTCGTTTGCATGAGAAGTTCAATCGAGGTGCCGAGAATCAAGCGTTCTTGGTCGAGTCCGTCAGCGGGGTCCAAACGGTCAAGGCTCTGGCTGTGGAACCACCGTTGTTGCGGAAATGGGAAGAGCAGCTGGCCGGGTATGTGCGGGCTAGTTTCCGAGCAACCAGCCTGATCACCGTTGCCGGGCATTCCGCCACCTGCGTTCAAAAGGTCACCACCGTGGCGGTGTTGTGGGTAGGCGCCTATCGGGTGATTGATGGAGATCTCAGCATTGGGCAGTTAATCGCGTTTAATATGTTGTCTGCACAAGTGACCGGGCCGCTCCTCCGTTTGGTGAACCTCTGGCAGGAATTTCAACAGGTCGGGATTTCGGTCGAACGGCTGGGTGACGTCCTCAATACACAACCGGAGCCTTCGTATAGTCCCAATCGGACGACCCTTCCCCACGTAAACGGACAGGTCCGTTTCGAGGACGTCGTCTTTCGCTATCGGCCGGATGGTCCGGAGATCCTGAGGAAGGTGTCCTTCGCGGTGGAACCGGGCCAGATCATCGGCATCGTCGGACGGTCCGGGTCAGGGAAGAGTACGATCGCCAAGTTGATGCAGCGTCTCTACGTGCCCGAGCGTGGAAGGATTTTGATGGACGGTGTGGACTTGATGCAGGTCGACCCGGCTTGGCTGCGCAGGCAGGTCGGAGTCGTGCTCCAAGAGAATTTCCTGTTCAACGCCTCAGTGCGTGACAACATCGCTTTGACAGATCCAGGTTTGGCGATGGAGCGTGTATTGCAGGCGGCACAATTAGCCGGGGCCCACGAGTTTATCCTGGAATTGGCGGATGGATATGACACCGTGATCGGAGAACAAGGGTGCACCTTGTCGGGCGGGCAGCGCCAGCGGATCGCCATTGCCAGGGCATTGGTGGCGAACCCGCGCATTCTCATCTTCGATGAGGCCACCAGTGCGCTGGACTATGAGTCCGAAGCGGTGATTCAGCAGAACCTGGCCCACATCAGCCAGGGACGGACGGTCTTCATGATTGCCCATCGGTTGAGTACAGTTCGGCAGGCCCACCGCATCTATGTCATCGACAAGGGCGAAGTCGTCGAGCAGGGAACGCATAACGATCTGCTTCGAAACAGCGGGTTTTATGCAAGGCTCCACGCACATCAAGCCGCCTAGGGAGAGGGTGTAGGTTCGTAGAGGGAGAAACGAATGGCATTCGGGGCCATTGCTCGGCATTGGACGGCATGGAAAGCGGCCTGGCAGACTGAATCAAGCCGACCTCTAGGGAATGCTACGTTTGGCTCGCGTGCGACCGAGTTTCTTCCCGCAGTACTGGAGATCCAACATGCGCCTCCCTCACCGATCGGGCGTGCGTTGCTCTGGACCGTCTTGGCGGCCTTCACAGCCGGAGCACTCTGGACCACGCTCGGAAGACTCGACATCGTCGCGACGGCTCACGGCAAGATCATTCCGAGCGGATACTCGAAGATCATCCAACCATACGAAGCCGGGGTGATCGCGTCCATTCATGTGCAGGACGGACAAGCGGTGAAGCAGGGCGATGTCTTGATCGAGCTTGATTCGACGCTGAACGTCGCAGACCGAGCACGAGCGGTCAATGAGTATGGTGCGGCCAAAGTAGAAGCCGCCCGCCTGCGAGCCCTTATTCAAGATCAAGCCACGTTTGAGGCGCCCACCGACGCGGAAGAAGCGTATGTTCTGTTGCAGCAGCAGTTGCTGCGAGACCAATTGGCCGAGTACCACGCCAAAGTGTCAGCGGCTCAGCATCTCGTGGATCAACGCCGGGCCGTCGTGGGCCAAACCAAGGAGAATCTTCGTCGCTTAGAAGCGACGGTGCCGATGGAGGCCGAACGAGCCGAAGCGTACAAGCAGCTGCTCGATCATGGAGCCGTGACGAAGATGGATTTCCTCCAGGCTGAAGAGCAGCGAATCGACAAGGCCCAGGAATTAGCCGGCCAAAAGAAGAAACTCCAACAGGACCGTGCTGCGCTGGCTGAGGCTGAAACCCACTACCGAGCCATGCTCTCGGAATTTCAACAGACGAAACAGGCCGAGCTATCCATACTCGAAACCAAAGCCGCCTCGCTCGCGCAGGAGGTGACGAAAGCTGATCAAAAAGCCGGGCTGCAGAGGCTCGTGGCGCCGATCGATGGGGTGGTGCAGCAATTGGCCGTCCATACGGTCGGTGGCGTGGTGACACCAGCCCAGCAGTTGTTGATTGTCGTGCCGAAGGATCATCCGGTCGAAGTAGAAGCCCAGATCGAAAACAAGGATCGAGGGTTTGTCATGCAGGGGCAGTCGGTGGAAGTCAAGGTTGAAACCTTTCAGTTCACCTTGTACGGCACAATTCCTGGTCGCGTGATCACGGTCTCGGACGACGCGGCCTCCATCGAAAAAGTGGGCCTGGTCTACCCGACCAGAGTCAGCCTGGATCGAGGATCTATCCAGGTCGACGGCAAGACGGTCAATCTCTCGCCTGGGATGGCGGTGACGGTCGAGATCAAGACGGGTCAGCGAAGGATCATCGAGTATTTGTTCAGTCCGTTACTGAAGTCCATGAAAGAAAGTCTGAGAGAACGGTAATAGGATGGCAAGATGGCCTTTCTCTCTTGGTGTTTGCCTATTGGCCATCGGGATATTGGCTGCCGATACGGTGCCGGCCGAGTTCACAAGCCTAGAGACGATTCATTCCCCCTCACCATCTGCCTCCCATCCTCTACAGCTCACTCTCAAAGAGGCTTTGACTGCAGCAATCAACAACAATCCAGACGTACTCCTCTCCAAGGAACGTATTCAGGAGGCACAGGGGCAAGTGCGGACGCAGCTGGGAGCGATGCTACCGAATCTTTCCGCCGACGTTCGGCAGACCAGGCAAACACAATTTCTCGGAACGATCGGGCTTTCACCAGTACGGACCGACCCGTTCAGTATTTTTGACGCTCGGATCAGCGCAACTCAAAATCTATTTAGCCTCAGCTTGATTCAACGTTGGCGAGCCTCACGGGAATCGTTGCGCGTGACTGAACAAGAATCAGAAGCGCGAATGTTGGACACGATGGCCAGCGTAGGCCTTGCTTACATGGAAGGGTTGAGGGCGATGGCCATGGTCAAGATGCATGAGGCGAATCAGCAGGTGATGAACGAGTTGCTCGCAACCGTCCTGCAGCGGCAACGTGGAGGTCTTGCGACGAGACTCGATATCGCCAGGCTGGAGGCGCAACTGGCGTCGGAGCGACAACAGGATTTGTCGGCGCGCTATCAGCTCAAACATGCCAGGCTGAGTCTCGTCACTCTGCTTGCGCTCCCGATAGACAGCTCGTTAGATTTGAGTGATGAGTGGTTGACGGACGTCACGGACGCATCGACGCCGGAAGGGGCGGTCGATACGGCGTTGAGCCGGAGACCGGAAGTTCAGGCGCAGCTCACTCGCGTGAAGGCGTCAGCGTTGACCTACTCATCCATCACAGGGGAGCGGATCCCGTCGCTCGTCGCTCAAGGGAAGTATGGGCTCATCGGCAACCGCTGGAATAACACGCTCGATACCTACAATATGGCCTTGACTTTCCAGATTCCCATATTTGATGGTGCGCAGCGGGAAGGCCGGATCGCGCAAGCGAGGAGCCAGTTGCAACAAGAGACACTCCGCATGAAATCGGTACTCAATCAAGTCAAAATGGAAGTGCATGACGCGCTGGCCTCCATGATTGCGGCGAAGGAACAGGTCAGTATTGCACAGGCTGGCTTGCAGATGGCGACGAAGGAACTGGACTTGGCAAGGGAACGCTATGCCGTCATTACCTCGTCCAGCCACTTCGAACTCACCAATGGCCTCTCGGCTGTGGCTCGTGCCAGAGAAAACCTCGTCAGCGCGCTCTTCCAACTCAACGCCGCGCGAATCAATCTCGCCCGTTCGACGGGGAGTTTGCCTACCTTGAATTAAGACGCGTAATCGGTACGGTAAAAATGACAATGCCTTGACTTAACATAGCCCTTCACTCACACTCCCCACCATGTACGACCAGTCGGAAAGCGACCTTTTGCGCCTGTTGGCCGATCGGGCGGGGATTGTTGCTGATTACCAAGACATTGTTGGGGCATGCCATACGACGACGGATGAAACGCGCAGGGCCATTCTCTCCGCCATGGATCTTCGAGTCGGGAACCGTGAGGAGCTGATCGAGGAACTCACGGCGTGGGACAACCGTCCCTGGCTGCGAGGGTGTGAACCGGTCCATGTGATTCGGTTAGGACGTGAGGTCGGAACATGGTCATTTCATGTCCCATGCGAGGTCCCCGATGATGCCGTGCTGCAGGTGCGCTGGTCACTCCAGTCCGAGTCCGGAGCACAGCTGTGTGAGCGAGCAGAGGGGCCTGGGCTTAGAATCGATGAGACGCGTACGATTCAAGGAAGCCGGTTTGTGCGTATCGCATTGGCATTTCCTCATGACCTGCCGCTTGGATATTACTCAGTCAAGGCGTCTGCAAAGGTAGGTGGTACGGAGTGGGAGACCGCGTTTCGCCTCATTGTCGCGCCGGAGCGCTGCTACATTCCGGATCAGCTCCACCACGGCGTTCGATGGTGGGGCATCGCGCTTCAGCTCTATTCGCTACGAAGTGATCGCAATTGGGGAATCGGCGATTTTGGAGACTTGGACTCTGTTGTAGAAGAATGGAGCGGGCGGAAGTTGGGCGCGGCCGTGATCGGGCTCAACCCGCTTCACGCACTCAAGAATACCCAGCCCTATCACATTAGTCCCTATTCGCCGTCGAGCCGTCTGTTTTTGAACGATCTGTATATCGATGTTGAGCAAGTTGCGGAGTATCACACAGCGGCGGAGGTAAAGGCTCGCCTTGCGGATCCATCGTTCCGGGCTCGAATCGAAGCGGCCAGACGAGGCGCCTTCGTGGAGTACGACCTGGTGAGGTCGATCAAACGAGAAGTGCTCGAGCTGTGCTACCGAGCGTTTCTCCAAGAACATTTCGAGGGCAAAGAACCTGACTTGCAGCCGAGGACGGAGCGTGGGTGGACCTTCCATCGATTCGTCGAGCGTGAAGGGGAATCGCTGACCTCCTACGCGTTGTTTCAGGCATTGGAGGAATCGCGGCAAGCCGAACAAGGTGTTTCGGCGACATGGGCGGATTGGCCGGAGCCCTACCGAATCCCGACATCGGAAGCCGTGGCGGAGTTTCGGCGTCGACACATGCAACAAGTGCGATTTTTTCAGTATCTTCAGTGGCTGGCAGCCGATCAGCTGCTGGCGTTAGCCAAGAAGACGCACGAGGCAGGGATGCCGATCGGGTTCTACCATGACCTTGCCTTAGGGAGCGATCGCTATGGCGCTGATGGATGGCGGTCCCAGGATATGCTGGCCTTGAATGCCGATTGCGGAGCGCCTCCTGATGCCTTCGCTCCAGAAGGGCAGAATTGGGGGTTCCCCCCGCTCGACCCACTCCGACTTCGCGCAAGCGGCTATCAGTACCTCATCGAATTGCTACGCAAGAACCTCCGTTACGGTGGCGCAATTCGGCTCGATCATGTCATGGCACTCTTTCGGCTGTTTTGGATCCCACGCGGGCTTCCTGCCTCGATGGGGACCTATGTGCATTACCGGGATGAAGAACTGCTGGCGATCTTGGCCTTGGAAAGCGTGCGGGCCAAGGCATTGGTGATCGGCGAAGATCTCGGGACGGTTCCGGACTGGGTGCGTGAGCGTCTGGAGGCGACAGGCGTTTTATCGTATCGCGTGTTGTATTTTGAGCGGTCTGATTCAGGGGCATGGAAGCCTCCGTCTCAGTATCCCGCTCAAGCCCTTGCCGTCGTCACGACCCATGATCTCGCAACGCTCAGTGGATACTGGGAAGGGGTCGATATCGAGGCCCGATCCGCTCTCGGCCTCTTTCCATCGGAGGAAGCCAGGACTGCGATGTTGTCCGGGAGGCGATGGGAGAGAGCCGGTATTCTTGCCGCGTTAAAGTCCGAAGGGCTCCTGCCGACCGGTGTCTCGGACGATCCAGCCCAAGTGCCAACGATGACGACCGAGTTGATGGAGGCGGTTCATCACTACTTGGCCCGTAGCCCGGCTTGGATCGTGTTGGCGAGCATTGAGGACATTATCGGTGTTCGTGCCCAAGCCAATCTTCCGGGGACCTTGGATCAGCATCCGAATTGGTGTCGGAAGTTGGACTCAACCATCAGAGGGTTGACTCAAGACTCACGATTCGAACGATTTGCAGCTCAGTTGCGCGTGACCCGTCCTCCTGTGTGAGAATGTCCGTGGGCGAATCTGCCTGTGATTCCATGTCTTGGCTGAGGTGTTGTGACTGCCGGCGGAGCGGCGGGAGGTCATGATCACCATGACGTATCGTGACCGCGTTGCACTTGGGATTGCCGCATCGTCCTTTCTCATTATCCTGGTGATCGAACAGTTTTCTCCCGCCAATGTCGTCGTCGCCTATGGGTATGTGCTCCCGATCTTGTTGGTCACGACCCTTCGAAGTCGGACCGTGATGTTGGTGACCGTGCTGGTCTGTGTGGCCGGAACCTATTCGGGGCTGCTCCAGCCGACGAAGCCGGGACGATTTCAAGCGGCGGTCATTAATCGGAGCGTCGTCGTTGGCGTCTTGCTGGTGGTGGCCTACCTCGGTGTGAGTTGGGAAGAGCGGAAGGCACGGGAGGAGGCGGCGCGAGCGGCCCTGGCCAAGGAAACTGAAAATTTGCTGAAGGCCAATGCCCAGCTCGTGCAGGCAAAAGATCAGTTGAATAGGTCGGAGCGGTTAGCCGCCGTTGGACAGCTGGTCGCGTCCGTCGCTCATGAGGTGGGCACACCGCTCCACTCCATCGCATGGCATGTCCAGGGACTGGGAGAGGAGCCGGGCGTGACCCCGGAGATGAAGAAGCGGATCGCCATCATCGACGAACAACTTGGGCGAGTGGTGCGGATCATCCAAGACTTGCTGTCCTCCACTCGGCAACGTCAACCGGACCCTCAGTGGTGTACTGTCGGGGACGTCGTCAACCCAGCAGCTGCCTTGATGGAACCGGCGTTTCATGCAAAAGGGATTACGCTAACGGTCCCGATTCTTGATGATTTGCCGCTGGTCTGGGCCGATAAAGAAAAGATTCATCAGGTCCTGGTGAACATCCTCGCGAACGCGTTGGTCGCCACTTCTCCTGGGGGAGCCGTGACCATCTCGGCTGTCGATCGTGAAGCGACCACAGCTGAGCAAGATTGTGGGGCAAGAGTTGCCGATCCGGCGCCTCCGCTGGTGCTGGTCCTTGCAGTCCAGGATACCGGATGCGGGATGCCGGAGGCCGACGCTGAAAAAGCGTTCGAGCCGTTCTTTACGACCAAAGCGATTGGAAAGGGGACCGGCTTGGGGCTATTCTTGAGTCGCGAGACCGTGGTGGCTCATGGAGGGAGCTTGAGCCTGGTGAGCGAGGTTGGTCGTGGGACCACCGTGACGATGACCTTACCTGCGAAACGAACTGACTCGGCTCATCCGATGGAGGGATCGTGATGCAACCAGCGACGATTCTGGTAGCCGACGACGATGCGGTTGCGCGCGAGCTCTTGGCAGAGGCGTTGAGGAAAGAAGGCTATCATGTGGAAGCCTTTGCGGGTGGGGAGGCAGTCATTGCTCGTGGACGTCAAGGCCTGGTTGATTTGGTATTGACGGATATCCGTATGGGAGCAGTGGATGGACTGACGGTCTTGCGGGAATTCAAACGCACGAACCCCAATACCGTGGTCGTGGTGTTGACCGCCTTTGGCTCACTCGAAGGTGCGATTGAGGCGATTAAGCAGGGTGCCTACGACTATCTGGCGAAACCATTTAAGAAAGAGGATATCAAGCTGGTCGTCAAACGGGGACTGGATCACTGCCTACTCCTTCGAGAGAATGCGCGGTTTCGGCAGGAACTGAAGAGCAAAGAGGAATGGTCGCCGCTGGTGGGAAGCAGTCCGGCGATGTTGGAGGTTTACAAGTTGGTGGCGCGTGTGGCCGACGGCAAGAGCACGGTCTTATTGCAGGGAGAGAGTGGCACTGGAAAAGAGCTCATCGCGCGGGCCATTCATACGAACGGCCCGCGTCGTGATAAGCCGTTCATCCCGGTCAATTGCGGTGCGCTGCCCGACACGCTGTTGGAGTCGGAGATGTTCGGATACGAAAAGGGTGCCTTTACCGGGGCAGTGGGAACCAAGATGGGGCTCTTTGAGTCGGCCAATGGAGGAACGCTGTTTCTCGACGAGATCGGTGAGCTAGGGCAGGCGTTACAGGTGAAGCTGTTGCGGGTGATGCAAGACCAGGAAGTTCGCCGAGTCGGGAGCACCACCTCGACCAGAGTTGATGTTCGGATCATTGCCGCAACCAACCGGGATCTTGAACAGCTCGTGAAAGAAGGAAAGTTTCGAAATGATCTCTTCTATCGTTTGAAAGTCGTCCCGATTACGTTGCCGTCTTTGGCTGAACGGCGCGAGGATATTCCGATGCTGGTGCATCACTTTTTGCAGAAGTGTGCGGCGGGGACCGAGCATGTGGTGCGTGGAGTGCTACCGGAAACCATGGCACTCTTGACAGACTATCGGTGGCCGGGCAACGTGCGAGAGCTTGAAAACGCGATTGAGCGGGCTGTGTCGCTGAGTCATGGCCCCCTGCTGACGCCAGAAGATTTGCCCGAGGTGATTCGACAAGGATCGGCTGAAGAAGTCGAGGCACGGCATCCGCTCACCAATTCCAACAATGAGGCATCTCTTACGCTGGAAGAAGTGGAAAAGCGGCACTTAATTCGCGTGCTCAAAGAAACAAACGGAAACAAGGTGAGAGCTGCAAAAATCCTTGGAATCGACAGACGAACCCTCTACCGAATGGCCGAGCGGTTTGGCCTCGATCTAGGAGAGGAGGCAGAGGGAACAGGGGAGAAAGAACCAACCTAGTTTAGTTCTTTGCTCCGTAAAACGTTTCCGTCGTGTAGGTGCTCGGAACGATTTTCAACTCGTTCTTGATCAGGCGAAGCTTGTTTTCTGCACTTTGAGGAACCTGTGGCTCTGTAGGCCCCCAACCATCGAACATGGTTTGTTTACCCTCCGACGACACTTGGAGGCGCAATCTGGTGGTTTGGTCTGTTTCCGGAGCCACAGAGGCTTCTGCACGGCTCCTGACAACACCAAGCCGACCCTTTACGAGCCAATCCCAGATGCTGGGTTGCTCGCCACGGTAGCCGGTATCAAGCTGAGCGCCGTCCTTCCAATCCACATCATCGTAGTTGTCGTCTTTCAAGACTTTTGAGACCGCAGCTCTGACCTGATCCGCCGGGGCGGGTAACGTCACATCGACGACATCTGGTTCGACGGGGCGCTGAACGCTGCTACATCCAAAGGCAAAGGCGGTGAGTGCGACAATGGCGAGACAGTCCTTTCGGATCATTTTGTTCTGGCCTCCTTCAGACGGTAAACAAGATGGGTATCAGTTTGCGTCACTCCATCTATACGATGGATGCGGCTCAAAACCAGCTGAGTCAGAGCGTCCTGATCAGGAATATCTACAATCGCGATAATATCAGGCTTGCCCCAACAAGGATCGATCGTTTTGATCTCTCGAATTTCCTTGAGAGCGTTAACAACTGCTGACGTCTGTCCAGGCTGTACGTTAATCAGCACATATGCCCGATCCGACATACCTTGATCTCCGGGAGCCGGACCGTGAATCGTATACTGAATCGTCCCGGAAGTGGGCTGCTTTATAGCAAAGTCAGTCTGGCCTGTCAATACAGGCTTAGCCTTGCTGGGTTTTGAAGGGGACGTGGCAGGCGGGACAGCTTTTAAGTTTGATTTCGCCATGATCTTCACTTTGGCGCAACAAGCACTTCGACCCGGCAGTGCTCACTGACGCTGGTTAAGGTGGTCTCCAGTCGCTTTGGGCTTCCGATGCGACCCTCTGGGTCGTACATGAAACAAAACAAGGTTGAGCCTCGTCCCTGCGCTCGATAATACGCAGAATCTGCCGTGATCTGATCGGCCAGTTCCTTCGCGCTCAGTCCAGGTCTGGTCTTCTTGGCGACGACGGCAATCTGATCCCGATTGATGAGGAGCATCGTCCGCGGTGTGCCCTCTGTGTAGGGTGGGGTCCAGTCCTCGATGGCCACCTCATCGAATTCCACCTTCAGCAATGCGCACAAGAGGTCCTGCAAATCATGGTCGTCCTCGATTTCGAGCGTCGGGCGATAGTCACGTCGAAGCCGGAGTTGGCGGGCGACGGAATGGAGGCGCAGACAGACTTTCCGCACGAGCTGGAGCGGATCCTGATCCACCACGGGCTCACTCGCCCGAGGAGGGAGCGAACCGGAGGAGGGCTTGTCCGACGATGAGTCGTGAGGGGCGGACATGATGGACGGTGAGGGCTCTGCGCGCGGCTGCGGATTTGGCACGGCAGGGGCCGATGGATGGACATTTGGTTGAATCGGCATGGCGGAAGTTGCTGATACCGGGACGGTTGTCGATTGTGCTGGTGTACTCTCCACTGAGGCATCAGGTACAGAAGGTGTGGGTTGGACAACCGGAGTCACTGCAGGGGTGGGTGGAGGACTGGGCATTGGGGCGGAGACGGGAGGAGTCACCGGGGCTGTAGGCATTGGTGTCGGTGTTGGAGTAGGAACTGGCGTGGGTGTCGTGGGTGGTGCCGAAGCCGGGGATACGTTGGCTGTGGGATTCGGTATTGGAGTTGGAATGAACGGGTTTGGGCCGGCCGGTTGCACTTGAGGAACCGGAGTGGCTGGCTCACGTGATGGTTCTACGTCTTCTGGCCTTGTGGTAGCGAATGTCATCGGGGGAGTGGTTTGTGTGGTGACGGTTGGTGTTGTAGGTGGGACCAGCACCATGCGCGCGGTGTTCGTGAAGGCTTCCTCGGGGGCTGGCTCGGGCTTGGGTGCCGGCTTCAGCCCTTGGATCTCAAGTTTCCGGTCTTCCAGGGTGTGGATCAGACCTTTAATGACGGCAAGGCATCGCGTGACGTCGGCCCTGTCCGCTGTCCGAATTTTGAAGTTTCGATGTGTTTGGAATTCTGGAGAACGCTCGCCGAAGGTCTGTCGCAGGCATTCACGAAATTGTAGCTCGGCTTTGCTTTGGGCGGCATCGCGGTAGGGGAATCCATCTTGGCTGATGTCATGGATCGCGGCGACCACCTCCTGAAATTTGGCGATTCCAAGCGTAATCTCTTCGAGAGGAGTTGTTTTCGGTCGGGACCGTTGTTGTTCCGCCGCGCGTGATCGAGCCATAATCGTGTGGAAAAAGTCTAGCTGAGGGTCAGATACCTGGCAAGAAAACAACGGGTTTTGGCGAGGAGAGCGACCACATCATGCACCGGCTAAGGAGTACAAGCGTGATCTTAATGGTCCGGAAATAATGACTTGTTTAACCACTCTTCCTTTCTATAAGATCACGGAATACTGGGAGGGGAGTGTTGTAAGAGGCACTTGAGGCTTCTATAAGCATGAAAAGGTTGCGTCATCCCATACTAGCGAACACGGTCATCGTGTGTGTTCTCTTTCTGGGAGGCGTCTTGTCTGCCCATGCCTTTCTCCATTCAGATCATCATGGCCAACATCATACCAAGATGCATACTGACCTCCGGTGTGTCTGGATGT
This sequence comes from Nitrospira sp., assembly GCA_965223625.1. Taxonomy (GTDB): domain Bacteria; phylum Nitrospirota; class Nitrospiria; order Nitrospirales; family Nitrospiraceae; genus Nitrospira_D. The sequence continues at coordinate 2,545,616 of OZ245008.1, read as the reverse complement.
GCGCAGCAGGCCAAGTGCTCCAGGTCAGTGATGCTCCTTTCTTGGGTCCGTCTCGCACCCTTTGGACCACCGAGTGGCGGACCTTCTCCTCAGTCGACCTCCTGTTAGTCCAGTCCTCTCACTCCCGCGATCCTCCGCTACATCGTGTGGATCTCCAGTGACAGAGGCGTCTTTAGCCGTCACGCCATGAATCTCAGCTGGTAGTTGAGATGAGGCTCAGATTGGGTCTCTTTGCTTCTCATTGAGGCAGAGGAGGAGATCACAGTCTTCCCAGCAGGACGCTTCCATACACCTTGCGCCGGTCGACCGGGCTAGACCGAGGCTTACGTAGAACAGCAGATTCCAAACTTGTTCCGGAACAACTGTATTCGTAGGAGGATTAGGAAATGCTTGTCCGTATTTACAGAGGGTATGTCACTCCAATAAAGAATCGCGTCATCTTGCTCACCCTCATCAGCGTTCTTGTAACTGGACAGGGGCAAGTTAGGGCCGCGTTATTGGACGGATTTCTGAATCCGGTTGAACGGTCGCTGGCAGAGCGGGTCGAGAAAAAGGGGGAACGCTTGACTCTCGGAAACTTCTATACGCCTGAACGACCGGACTCCCATGCCCCGATCGGGGTGATGCAAGACCACACGCATAACGAAGGCGAATTCATGATGTCCTTCCGCTACATGCACATGGATATGGATGAAAACCGAACCGGCACCACGACGCTCTCCGATGCACAGGTATTGGGCCAGTTTCCGATCGCGCCGACCGATATGGCCACGAACATGTACATGTTCAGCGCCATGTACGGATTCAATCAGACGGTTACCCTCATGGCGATGCTCCCGTACGTGGAGAAGAGTATGAATCACGTGACCAGACCAGGGGGACAATTTCAAACGGAGTCGGGAGGGTTTGGGGACGTTAAACTGGCGACGCTCTGGCGCCTCTGGGCGGTCGAGGCGCCCAGCATCGGGACCCATCGGTTGCACCTGAATCTGGGCGTCAGTTTGCCGACGGGCGATCTACAGCCGCTAGACGGGACTCCGATGGGTGTGCAGGTTCTTCCGTATCCCATGCGCCTGGGGTCCGGAACGGTGGATTTTTTGCCGGGCATTACCTACACCGGCCAAACGCCCGATTATTCCTGGGGACTCCAGGCCCTGGGGACTCATCGCATCGGGACGAACAAATTCGGGTATTCCTTGGGCAACAACTACAATATTACGAGTTGGGTCGCCCGCCGGTGGACGGATTGGATCAGTACGTCTGTCCGGTTCAATTACCGGTGGTGGGATGATTTCAGCGGCGCTGACGCAAGGTTGAATCCGGCGATGGTTCCGACCGCCGACCCGCTCCGCCGGGGCGGCCAGCGTCTTGACATCTTGGCTGGCGTCAACTTTCTCCTTCCCGAATGGAAAGAGTTTGAGAACAGGATCTCCGTGGAAGGGGGAGTCCCCATTTACCAGGACCTCGCCGGTCCACAACTTGAAACTGACTGGATCGTCTGGGCCGGGTTCCAATTCGTGAAGTAATGTCGAGACGGCCTCCAGCCTTCAGGTACAAAGGAAGGTCGGAGGAAAAGGAGGAGTCATGGTCCAGAGAAGAGTTGGATTCACCAGCATCCTGTTGGTCCTGGCTATGCTAGGGGAAGTGAGTGCCGTGTGGGCGTATGAGATCAGTGACATTGTGAATGGTGGGACGATCTCCGGGAAGATCATCTTCCGCGGCGCCGCTCCATCTCCAAAATTGTTTCCAGTCAAGAAAGACCCAGAGGTGTGTGGGGCGGAGCGAACGGTGAACGAAGTGGTCGTCCGAAATGGATTGCTTCAAGGGGTCGTGGTGATCCTCGAAGGAGTCAAGGCGGGCAAACCCTTTACCGCTGGAGGCGGCAGAGGCGAACCGCCTGGTGAGGGTGAATTTCGGTATGCCGGAGGCGAGAATCTCTCGCTCGAAATTGTTGCAAAGGGTTGCAATTTTGGCCCCTTCACCGGCGTGCTCACGTTGGACGAGCCGGTGCGATTTCTGAACCAGGATCCGATCAAACATATCCTGCACTCAGTCTCATCTAGGGACGACAAGGGCCTGATCCTACGGACGATCCATAATCGAGAGCTTCGTACCGACGCGGCGGCCGAGCAGACGTTTCATGCGAGCAAACTCAAGAAAGATCGTGTCGTCGGGATCCATTGTAATCGCCACGATTTCATGCAGTCGTGGTTCTATGTGGTGACGAGCCCATACTATTCTCTTTCCGATCAGGAAGGCACGTTCACCATCGACCAGGTGCCGCCCGGCCGCTACGAGCTACTTGCGTGGCACCCCGCATTGGGGCTGAAACGGCAAGAGGTCCAAGTCGCAGAGGGGGGAGAGATCGAAGCGAGTTTTGAGTTTGTGGAAAAATGATGACCGCGACCAGAACTGCATGTAGGACGCATTTGGAGCAGGCGACAGCACAGAGAACAAGCACACTTGAGCGGCGGCCGGGTTCGGTCCACTGTTTCGCTAGGAAACAGGTTCCGGTTGGGACGAGCGCAGATAGCCGTCCGGTTTTTCAAGACAGGAGTTGATAGGCTGTGGGTCGGGCTTCATACGAGTGGTCACCCAACACTCCTCAAAGATGCTGCAATAACACGATTCGATCTCGACGCGAGAGTCGTTACCTTGCCAGGCATTGTCGAGCGCGTCGCCGTCAACCCAGAATATCTGTTGTTCTGACTCAGGCTTCAACATGTCAGCAGGGATGATAGAGGAGAACTCGAGCATGGTCTTGGAACCCAGAGCGGCGCTGACATCGACCCAGGTTGGCATGACCTTGCCGTCAACCGTGATAGTCGTCCAGTATAGGACCGCCGGTCCCTCGCCGGCATTGGTCATCACAAAGCCGGAACCGCTCTCATTGAGGAGGTACGAGACCACCACCTTCGGAGGGAGAGCAAGCTTTCGGTACTTACGCTCGGGGCTGCTATCCCACATGACAAAAGCCAGCAGAGCAAACGCCGCCATTGAAGCAAGAATCGCGATCCCTCGATTGGCTATCCAGTTCATCATTGTCCCTGCCTCCGAACGTGAAGCCCTACCCGGTTTCTCACACTATGCAACAGACGAGAGGGGTTTGTCAGGTATCTAGTTGGCAGGTAATTATCGGGAAGAGTGTATCCGGCGGCCCATGAAGAGAGGCAAGGGACAACGGTTGAGGCACAATATTGCCACGGCGCTCGACTCAAACCAGGTGTCCGGCTTGCAAACGTGCTCAAAACTGAGTGTACAATCTTCCATGCACACGTGGGTGCGACAGGAATTGGCTGATTGTCCTTGTGGGATGGCGTGACGATCATGTGGGAAGCCTAAGCGTGAGGGGATGGGAAAGGGGCTGCGGGTTGCAGCGACCGCAGCCGACTGATTTCAGGTTCATGGTTCTGTGCTCCACGTTCCTCAACGTTCTGGGAAACGAGACAAGCGATGCACATCACCCGCTATAACGACGCACAGCGCCAGGCGATTGTCAGAATCGCACTGCGTGCCTGGATTCCAGTCTTTGCCTCGATCGAACGCGTCATGGACCCTGAGGTGTATCGTGCGCACCATCCCGATTGGCGGGTCACCCAGCAAAAGGCCGTTGAAGACGCCTGTGCAGATCTAAACGTGCCCGTCTGGGTCGCTTCGGACGGGGGGCAACCTCTGGGTTTCGTCGCACTGAAGCTTCATTCCACTGAGCGTCTGGGAGAGATTTACATGCTCGCCGTGGATCCCGAGTCTCAGCGGCGCGGGATCGCGACGGCCCTCATGGCCCATGCCCTTGCCTGGTTCAAGGCAGTCGGGATGACGACGGTGATGGCGGACACGGGCGGGGATCTCGGGCATGCCCCAGCACGCCGCGCGTATGAGTCGGCTGGGTTTCAGCCGTTCCCGATCGCGCGATACTTTAAAAAATTGTAAGACGGTCCGCGGTCTGGAGCTAGGAACAGGGGGCCGCCTCCATAAAAAACTGAAAAAATTGCCATATCAAGGCACAGCTGATACCGTCAATCGACGCTGACCACCTTCAGCTCGTAGAGCACGGTCTTCCCGGCCAACGGATGATTGAAGTCCAAGAGTGCAGTGTGGTCTTTAATCTCGATGACGCTGGGTAGAAGGTCCCGACCAGCATTGTCTTTCAACCGGAGTTGTGCTCCGATCTGAATGTCGCTGGGGAGTTCCTGCTTACTCACTTCCCGGACTGCCTTGGGGTCGCGTTCTCCAAAGCCGTCCGTAGGGGGGATAGCCATCTGTTTGGTTTCTCCCACCGCCATCCCTTCAACTGGCGACTCGATGCCTCGTATGACTTGATTCGCTCCGTGCGTGTAAGTCACCAGACGAGGCTGCTCCCACGCTTCGTCTTCCACCTTGTAGGCATATTCGAGAGCGATCTGTTTGCCCTTCATTGCTGTCGCCGTCATCCGGAATCCTCCTTTCGCGCTTGTATCTTCCGTGTTCCTGAACTTCTGTCGTATGACCAGGCATCACAAGAGGAGGTTAGGTGTCACTGAGTGAACCCGTGTACTTCTTCTGGTCGGCAAAAAGAATACATGCTGTCATCATGTCGTGGTACCTAGGGAGAACCAGAGGCTGTCGCTAAAATTTCCCTAGAGCCGGAGGGGCGATTTGGTCGGACGTTGAAGATTTCCAAATATTGTTCGGAATAGCTCCCCTTGCTCCTCTTGTCTCAATTCGGCTCCGCTATGAACGGTCCACGGACACACCAGACCGGGAAGCTGACCATCTTGACCTTAAAGAAGCTGAGGATGTTGCCGAGAAAGGCGTCGACATACTTTCCGTAGGGCCCATGATCGGTCTCCGATACCATCGCCCAATAGGAGGTGGCCTGGACGTTCAGGAATGGATGGTTCGGGGGGAGATGGGGACGAGAGAGTCCGCGAATAGGACCCACTAAGCTGCGGAGCTCGATAGGTGAAGGGAGCCGCCAGCCTGTCTGTTCGCCAGCCATCCTGCCCACGCAGAACCGTCGGGCCTCGTTATATGTTACAGTCGCAGTCTGTGGAGACCTCTCCCACACCAGCCCCGTGGTCTTGTCCAGGACTGCGTCGTAGTTGAACGCGGCCAGTATCTCGAACCGCTGTGAAGAGGGGTAGGAATTGTGCCAGTCCTGGATGACCTCTGTGAGCAACTCGTCTGTCATCGGCGGTGTGGGATCGGAGTTCCTCGTCATCATATATCCGAGGATGCACACTCCTGCGGCCAGTGCAGTGATCCAAATCGTTTTAAGCCCTGTGAGACGCATGAGGCGTAGTTAGGATGTGAGACGATAAGGGAACATTCTCACGGGTGATATGGAGGATTCATCCTACGCTGCTGAAGAAGCCGTCTGCAAGAAGTATGAGAGAGGCAATGGATTCAGAAGAGAAAATAGACCGCCATAAAGGGCCCTCCAGCAATAACCGTGTCGGGAAACTGACGCTGGAGCTCCAAAAAGCAACGCACGCACCTCAGGGATCGTCGCAGCGAGAAATGCGTCCGTTGTATGGCGCATCCTCGCCCTGAACGCCGATCATCCACTCTGGGGCTATCGACGCGTCTAGGCCGGCTGCGGTTTGGAGATGGACTGCTGATGAAGGCCAAATCTGAGCTGCAATGCTCAGTCTGTAACGGCTTGACAAGTGCGGAGTAATATACGCATAAGAGACTGATGACGGGAGGCTGGCCATTACGCAAGTCGTCCTTCAGGTGAGCTCGTTGAAAAACCGATGTGGGTCGTGTGGTCTTCGAAATGTGATTTCGGACTCGCACGGTTGAGCCGCATGGTGTCTAGCAGGGCGTTTCTTCAATTTGACCGTTGATCCCTTGATGGAGGAAAGGCCGGACGATGGATGCGGCTCGTGTCTATGAAACGCAGGCGCTGACATTCCTTGAGGATCGAGATCGGTCCCGTGTAGGAGCCGAAGTTGTTCGGAGTTGGGCGAGATCGCTACCGTTTGGTACTTCCGTCGTTGAAATCGCCTGTGGTGGAGGGTATCCCGTTACGCAGGTCCTCGTGGACTCTGGGCTCCAGATATGGGCCCTCGACACATCGCCCACCTTGCTGAGACAGTTTCGACTACGTTTCCCCACGATTCCCACGCAATGTGCGTCGGCCCTGGACAGTGACTACTTCGGGCGGACGTTTGATGCGGCCATCTCAATCGGGCTGGTATTTCTTCTTCGCGAGGACGAGCAACTCACCTTCCTACGGCGGGTATCGGAGATTCTCGGGCCACGAGGCCGTTTTCTCTTCACGGCTCCAATCGAAATAGGAGGGTGGCAAGACGTCAACACGGGCCATGAATGTTGGTCACTCGGTCGAATAGCGTACACCCGCGCTCTCGAGCGTGCAGGCTTTCGTCTGATCCGCACGCATGTCGATGAAGGCGAAAACAATTACTATGAAGCCGAAAGGATCAGTGGAGCTGCGCCGTGAGACATGACCCATATGGTGCGTAAGGGCAGGCTGGCTGCATCGCAGCGTATCACTCAATAGGCTTTGGGCGTCATGTGACGAGAAGGCGGGAGCAAGGTCATTCAACCTTCCCAGGTGCTGAACTGCTCCACAGAAATAATACTGCCGCGACAATCACGTAGGCTATGGAGATATACCATAACGAGTCGAACTTGACCGACGCGGCGAAAAAGACCGCCTCCGAAATGGCGGCACCGACGATCAACATCAGTAATCCAAGCCAATTGAACCAACGCATACGCATGCATGGCCCCCTTTGGTTGATATCGCCACGTGCGGAGCGGGCATTGTAGGCAGTCACCACAGGAAATGGCTAGATGAGCATCACTGCCTAAGCACGACTACCCCATCAAGAAGTCTCCGTACATAATACTGATTGGTAAGGATGTCTCCAAGCTGGAACGAAGTGGCGAGAGTGAACGGGAGGTTGGCCGACCCGACAATCCACTGAACCTCATTATGCGCCGGTTCAACCGGTACGCTGGGTGAAGCTATCGCAGGTTGCGCCGGTCTCGCCTTGACATCTCCTCAAGGATGGCCTAGCTTTGCCACCACCAATCATGATTCATAATGGATGACCTGGAAAGGGACTCGTGAAATCGAAGAAGCCAATCAACCTGAAGACCTCGACCAAGCCAAAGACGACACGCAAGAAACCTACCCGTCGAAAGACACCTCCCCCTCCTTCTCTTCCTCCTTCTGTGTCAGTCACACTCCATGAACAGATTGCCACACGTGCTTTCGAGAACTACGAACGACGCATCCGTCAAGGTCCACTTGATGACTGGCTTCAAGCGGAGCAGGAGATCCTCGGGTCACAGTAAATACGACATGCTGATCTGTCGGATTGTGATGGGACTGCCAGTGACGAGTAAGACTGATACATCATTCTGGCAACGTCTCGCCGATCAATACAGACAGAGAGAATTCTGTCTCCTAACTATCTGACGTACGGACACCGACCGGACAGTTTGGGAGGGCTGAACTTACGATGGTTTGAGAGATAGAATTCTTGATGATTTTCTGGACATTCCTCTGCGGAATGACCGTCCGATCGTTGCACCTCAATCGGGCGTGGCCTCGCGTGTTGAATATCCTCACCCACAACCTTCCATTTCGCATCGCCAAGTAGAATTACTCAACTCATTGATTGTGTTAATATTTTTATTCTGTTTTCGGGGGAAGGTTCATGTTAGGATTTACGGGCTGCTTTCTTTACGCCATGGAGTCTCTCCTGGTGCTAAGGAAATAGGGGGAGGTGGTGTGGTGATCACCTCCCCTTTCTTTTTCCGCGCCGTTGCTTCTTGGTTGTGATCTCAGCTTGCCGGTCGTTCCGTCCTCTTTTGCCTTATTCTTCATCTCGTGAGGTACGCTTCGTCGGCGTAACGGGTTATATCCCGACACCGTCGCCGATTCCATCCCGATGGAGGGCTGGTCAGTGAAGGGGAGCTCTCGTTGGTGACGTTGGTTCTCTCGGGTGGTCGAGTCTCCTTGAAGCGGGCCGAAGAAGTGTTCGTTTGGACAGCGACTCGTACGATGCGGTGAAAGTGGAGAAAGATCGAGGACGCGGGATGATGAGGAGGCGACGTGGCCGACGCCTCCTCACGGTAAGACCACTACTTCTTCTTCTTGACCGCCTTCTTGGCAGGCTTCTTCTTCGCTGCTTTCTTCGTTGCCATGGGCACTCCACCTCCCTTCGGTTTTAAAAATGGTGATTGTATATATGTCATATAGCAGAGTTTGGGCTGCGAGTAAAATTCTCTCTGCACAATTTTGTCCGGTCGACGGGAATCTGGACCAACTTTTCTTCTGCACATCCCCGTTTTCTAGGTATTAAGGATGCGATTCCTTCAAGATCGACTCGTGCTGCTCGTCAAAGAAGTCACGGAAGCGTTGTGGCAGTGGCGGAGAGGAAGATGTTGAATCTGTTTCTGCGGCGCTGCAAGGAGGAAGGCTTCACCTGACGAGGCGCTTGCAGCAGCAAGTATTTATATGATGAAGAATCACTTCAAGGGGGTGTTCGCGCCACAATAACGATAGATCAAGGGAGTGCGCACGGTATGAGCAAGCTTGGTGATGAGAACGGCTGATCACTGGAGGGGTTGATCCGTGCGCCACAATTACGATAGTTCGATAAAGAGCGCACGGATCAACCGAAGGTTGGTATGGTGCCCCCGATACGAATTGAACGTACGACTCGCGGTTTAGGGAAGCTGCTTGATCACAAGCCTCAACCTATTCAGACCCACGTGGACCAAGTATATCCAACGGTTAGGCATGGGCTGACCTTAGGCAAATACCTGCTTCTCATCGAAAAATGGAGACCTAACATTTTTTGTGATGACGCGGAGGGTATGTCACTGCCGGCCGTCAATGAATGTGGTCGAGTTCTTGGTGAGATGCCGAACACCCTTGATGACCTTGTAGATCCGAATGTTCTGCTCAAACGAAGGATCATCGAAGCTCGAGACAGGGATGGAGATCTCCTGTTTACCAGTGGAGTCAGGACTGTTAGAATCTTGAGGGTCTTTATTCTGGCCTTTGAGGGAGGAGTGATCATGAACAACACAAAGAGGCGGATCCATGATGGTATCGTCGGGGCCGTGATCACCCTTGGCGTCGCCTTGGGCTATGGTCTGCATCCTGCCTGGTTACTCGTACCCGGCGTGATTGGTATCACTCTGATCCAGAGCGCGTTCACAGGGTTTTGCCCGGTGTATTTCCTGCTGGATAAAACTTGTGCGCCAGAAACCGAAGCCGGTTACCGAGGTGCTTAGGGTCTCTGCTTGTCCGCTCTTGGGACGGCCGGACTAGGAGGGAGTAGTCTGAACGGTGCGTTGCCATCTTGAGGCAATTCATGCTCCTTCTCTCCTTGGTCCGATTCGATTCGCTCATCTCCGACCAGGCGCGCCATCACTGACGGATCATTCACGACCATATCTTACCCCTAACTTTGACCCTAACTTGTGGATGTAAATCCGTCGATGCTTCCCACCATCACGAACCCCGATCTTGACGAGGGGGAGATGGCCGGATATCTGCCAGAAGATAGAGTCCCAACCAAGATCGGATGTTTTTCGTGTACTCAGAGGAGCCGATAATCTTGAGTCGGTCTTTAGACCGGGCTTGCTCGATGGAGAGGTCTCCCATCCACACCTCGGTCAGCGTTCGCAGATCGCTGGTCACATAGACATCCACTTCATTGCCGGGATTCTCCGTGCACAGGTCCACTTCATGGTTTTGGATCTTGACCCACCACTTGTTGTAGTGATCCAAGTCCGTGAACGAAAACTTGATCACGGTTTGACCGCCGGGAAGTTTAGTCGGATTGATGCGTCGTTGAACATCCGACATCAATAACTGCACATCAAGTTCTTTATCCGTCATCTGGCCACGGGCCCAGCGCATCCCCCACTCGGCCGTTTTGAACACGATGGGGTAGAGCTCGCGGCCGGCTTCAGTCAGTTGATACTCATAGCCTCGCTGTTCCGGTATGCGCTTGTGGATGATGATCCCGTGCTTACGCAGTGTACCCAGGCGTTTATTCAAGATGGTTGGAGAAACTTTTGATATGGCCCGCTGGATCTGATTGAAGCGGGTTGCCCCAAGCAGCAGCTCCCGGACGATAAGCAGCGTCCATTTCTCGCCTAGAATTTCCGCAGCTTTGGAAACCGGACAGAACTGACCGTATTCGAGCATCGGTTCCCTCGTTACTACACAAAGCGTAGTTCGTTGCTACGGATTGCGCCCTTTCTCCTTTGGACATTCGAGACTATGTTGACCTCAGTGATTGGGAACAAGGTTTTGTGGACGATCTTCAACATACTAACGAAGGAGGACCAATGATGAAAGTCCCCGCCCCCTCGACCGTCAGAACCGACAGATATGGAGCTCGGATACAGATAGAGAGTCTCGGTAAGAGCGTCATCGAATTCAGTGTTGCGATCAGCATGAAGTGAAATTGGATCGGAGAACGATTGCGAGTTGAGTGGTGCAGAACAGTTCATCGGAACACATTAACCATAACCTGAGCGTACAAAGGAGGACGGATCATGCTGCCTACCAAATTGAGAAATTCCATCTTTGACAAAATTTCCGGGGTCACGATGCGGAAATTCTTTCATCCCTTAGTCCTGAAGGAGGCCGAAGGGCTTTCCAAAGAGGTTCTGGTTCAGTCAGAGCGAGATTTCTTTGTGAATGGGACGATTACGAGCCACGCCGCATGCCCCATCCTCATGGCAGGCATGTGGGTGAGCGGGAGAGAAATTGCGCTCACGAACCAACACCTTCCCGCCTGGCTCAAGAAAGCCATGGGTGCCGCGCTTTCCGAAGTCAATCGATGCCCCTATTGTGAGGATATGCTGTTAAGCCTCACGCATGGGGCACAGCAGAATAACGTCGCCAATTCGCTCCGGAAAAATGAGATGGACGCGATCGACGATGACCTGACGCTCAGGAGACTCCACTGGACTAAGGCAAGTATCACCAAGAATGCCGAGGAATTGCAGGATCCTCCCTTTAGCCCGGCAGAGATGCCGGAAGCGCTTGGGACGTTACTCGTCTTTAATTACACCAATAAAATTTCCGACTTTACCCTTGATGGATCTCCGGTGCCCTCATCGTTCAGAAGCGGGGCCTTAAAAGTCTTCGGCATGGAGCTCCAAGAATCATCCGCGCTGGACTTGGAGCATGGGGCGTCATTGTACATGCTGCCAGAAGCGGAATTACCGGAAGAGTTCCGCTGGGCCGAAGGGAACCCGCTTGTGGCGGATAGTCTCGCCCGCTGGAATCGTGTCGTGGAGGAAGAAATTCATCAGTCCTTGTCAGTGGACACACAACAAATAATCAGGGACAACCTTGCCTCATGGCAGGGCGGCCAAGCCCCGTTGTCCCGCAGGTGGGTGGAGGAGGAAGTCAAGGAACTCCTGGGTGAAGAACAGGACAAGGCCCGCTTGGTCCTGTTGGTTGCCAAGGCTTCTTACCAATTGGATGACGGGGTCATCGAGCAAGTGAGACAGCACGGCGTGAGTGAGGCAGACCTGGTGCGGTTAGGGGCGTGGGGCGCCTATATGGGAGCCAAGACGGTTGCGAACTGGTGCGTACCAGTTCCCTGTCTCGTTTGAGCACCAATGGAGGATACCATCAAGGAGGACACAATGAAGGACATTACATTGATAACATGCGCTGCCGGTCATGTGGGCAGGAAGGTCGTCGATATGCTCCAGACCACAGGACAAGGAGTCCGAGCTGGCGTGCACCGACTAGAAGCTGCCCCGCAGGCGAATCCGCAACACACGGAGGTGGTTGCATGTGACTTTTCTAATCCCCGTTCAATAGAAGCGGCAGTTACGGGGGTGAAGCAGGTTTGTCTGATCACGCCTCACGCGAATAAACAGTTTGAATGGGCATCATTGCTGATCGACAAGGCAAAAAAAGCCGGTGTGAGGCGCATCGTGCGGTTGTCTGGACTGGCGGCCGCGATGGGGCCGGAGGTGCAAGTCGGGCGATGGATGAAGATGGTTGAACATTACCTGGCGGATTCTGGGCTGGAGTGGACGATCATTCGTCCCAGTCCATTTATGCAGAACTTCTTGAACTTGTATCCCAGGCAGGACGGCCATTATTGCCCACCCGTCGGCAACGGGAAAATGTGCCACATCGACACTAGTGATGTGGCAGCAATTCTTGTAAAAGTACTCACCGAAGAAGGGCACAATCACAAAACCTATACGATCACAGGAAACCAGCCTCTTTCGATGATGGAGGCTACTGACCTTCTGGGGCGGGCTGGTCATACCGACGCAGCCTACCATCCGATACCCGAACGGCAGGCGCGCGAATTGCTGGAAAGGTCGGGAAAACCCACGTGGCTGATCGATGTGCTGATGCAATTGTTTGCGGCGTTTGAATCGGGCGCGGCAAGCTTGTCAGTAGATACAGTCGAGAAAATGCTTGGGCGACCACCCGTGAGCTTGGAACAATTCGCTGCGAACCACGCAGGGCTCAGGTCATGACTTGGCACAGCTCAGCGAGGCGTATAGTGGACACAATCTCACCAACCAAATCTGAAGGAGTAGTTCGATGAATCCAAATCAAGCGCTATGGGAAAAAGGAGACTTTACACGGATTGCAGAGAGCATGCGAGAGAGTGGAGAGGCGCTGGTGAAAGATTTCGCCATCACAACCGGTCTGAAGGTTTTGGATCTTGGATGCGGCGACGGAACAACAGCCATTCCCGCGGCGAAGCTCGGGGCGGAGGTGTTGGGGGTCGATATCGCGAGAAATCTTGTAGGCGCCGGGAACGAGCGTGCTAAGCAGTCGGGTCTCACCAACTGCAGGTTTCAGGAAGGTGATGCCTGTGACTTGCGTGAACTGAGCGATGAGACATTTGACCTCGTCGTGACGATTTTCGGTGCGATGTTCGCCCCCAAGCCTCTTGAAGTGGCGAAGGAGATGGTGCGGGTGACCAAACCCGGCGGTCGTATCATCATGGGCAACTGGATTCCCAATGATCCCACCCTGGTGGCGCAAATTTTGCGGATCAGTACCAGCTACACCCCGCCTCCCCCGGAGGGCTTTATCAGCCCGATGACGTGGGGGATGGAATCTACAGTGCTCGATCGATTTACCCAGGCTGGTGTGGAGACAAACAAGATCTCTTTCACGCAAGACACCTTTACGTTCACCGTTCCCACACCCCCATCGGAGTTCGTTGCGGCATTCAGAACGTACTATGGGCCCACGATGAATGCGTTCGAAGCGGCAGAACGGAATGGACGGGCCAGTGATCTGCAACGAGAGCTTGAAGCCCTCTTCGAAAGCCAGAACAAAAGCACGCGCAAGGACACCACCTCCATTCCCGCAACATTTTTGCGTGTGACAGTGGTGGTCTAAAAACCTGGAGGGAGTCTAGCCGGTCTCATGTGTTTGTGTTCAGCGAGTCTTGGCGTATTTCAGTGATAGAGATGAGGCTAATGGCGAGTCCATGATCCTTTGTCCCCGCTCAATAACGCTCTCCCACAAGGCCGACAGTCAAAGGGTTCTGAAGATGAGCCTTATGGGACCGTTGAATAAATGGGCGTTGCATTCTCCATAGATCTCGAATTCAATTCCACCTCGTCACCAGGTGCGCCCTCGAAAGCCAGTCATCTTGATATGAGACGTTCTGACATCCCAATAGACCGATGACTGGTTTTCGTTCAGGCCGTCTGGTGCTCCGTCCTATGAGTTCCCTGCAAACTCATGCTCCCGCACCACGAAGGCCGTGGACTTCGCGTGATCGATAAAATGCTGTTCATCTTCAAGCAGCGCCGCACTGAAGCGTTGTCCCTCCGGCGAATTCATGGCCGCCATGAGCTCTTCTTCAGAGTCAAACCACACTTCGGCCACACCATCATATTCCGGCAGCATGCCTCGCGAACGTCTCATCCCTTCATTTAGCGGTGTCTCGACCGTATGCGATTGCACATAGCGCTTGGCCCGCATGGTATCCGCATTCTTCATGAAAAAGGGGCCATGTTTGTTCAACCAGTAGTCTTGAAACTGTTCGCGGGTCAATGCTGGGTGCTTGCATAAACACATCACTAATTTAATCATGGCGCGACACTCCTCCGGTGAGAGGCTTGTTGTGGATGACCAACGGTGAAGAGCGTGACTGGACCACGACGCACAGAGAGACGGCTTGCTCATACGGCATGGCTAGAACCACTCTGTGGGTGATCGTGTTTTAGGATAAGCGAATACAGAAGAGAAAGCGAGGGGGACTGCCAGGAATTCTCGGGAGATGCTTGGACCGGAAGGAGGAACCATGCGACTGTACAGCTGCAGCGTGTCCGAGTATCAAGTGCTCACCTTTCGATACCAGGGTATTTTGACAGCGGTCCGACACTACGTCGGTGTTTCCCCATGCCGCCTTGTGTACAGGTCGCGAACATAAATCCAACCACGCTCGGAATTCACGAACTCGACGTCTCCCAACTTTTGCCACCCCATGCGTTCAAGTAGATTGCCAAGAACCGTTGTACTCATGTAGATGCGACTGTACCCAAGCGTGCGCGCAAGATCTTCAGCTGATTGTACGAGTGCAGCTGCGATGCCTCTTCTTCGATAGGCGCGGTCTACCAGCAAGCCAACCACCGAGGGGGTCAGATTCGTGGCGGTATCGAGATCCAGCGCAACTGTTCCGCACACTTGGCCTTCGTCCAAAGCCACCAGACCAAGGGGGATCTCGTCATAATTGCAGCGAGACTTCAGATCGGCCCGGGCATTCCCAGGTCCCTCAGTGCCGTAGTACGGCTCCCACTCCCTCAGATACCAATCAGTCAGGATGGGTAAGACATCGTGATGATCCGCAAGGGGTTCAATGTTCATGTCTGCAATAGAGCTGAAAAGACCGACTTCGGGTCTGCAACAGACGCTCGCTATGGGATCACCTGACAGGCAGCTATCAGCCCAAACGGACATTTACTTGAGGCGAAACCACCAATCAAACTCAGCGGTGGCAACAGTCTTATCATCACAATAGATATGGATTGGAACTGTTAGCGTCGCTCTATTACGTTTATTCAGTGTTTCGATACAAGAAGCAAGAGACTCATCACTTACTTTGACTTCAGCCATGCTCTCACGTTCAGCAGGGCGCTTGTATTTTATGCTGCCTTGTCGGGCAAGTGCCAACGCATCAGGAAATAACGGCATCAGATGAGTAAAGATGTAATCACCACTGGCTGCTTCAGCCAATCCATAAATGGCAGTCGCATGAATAGAACCGACATGGTTCAGTAAGTCTTCTCGCTGTTTCAAGCAAACAGAGGTTTCGTTCTTTTTACACCTATATACCTGTGAAAAGGCAGTTTGGTAATGTTCATGACGCTCCTCATTCTGGTTTCTGTCAACTATGGGTCGTTTCCAGTCACGCTCCGTTCTCAAGGTTTCAGAGATAGTCGTCATTGAACCGCTAAAAGGATACGCGCATCCCTGCAGAAAATCGAGATGGCGCCTTGAACTTCTCGTCCAAGTTTTGACCTCACCTGCCTGTCAGGCCTTCCTGAGTGTGCAAGGCGATCTCAGACTCCTGCCACTTCTCTTGGCCTCGGCCCTCTCTGTTCGACGTAGTCAACTCAATTCCAAGCATCTCCCCCAAAGGCAGGACGGCGAGATTAGCAAACGAGGTTTGCAAACCGGGTTATGAATCTTGTGGAGGTGCCAGAGGCCTCATAGAATGGAAGAGGAGGCACGAATGGTGGTCAGTGGTCGCGCAGAGCGGGCAGCGTATCTCAACCAAGATTCTCAGCAAACGCTTCGAGAAGGACTGGACGAGTTCAGACGGAGCATCCCCACGCCATTCGGCGGAAACGATCCATCCAGTCCGGTGGGCCAGCTCTTTCAGTGTCATGACATCTGTCATGTGGTCTTTGGGCTGAGTATCGATCTCCGAGACGAGGTCCTTGCAGATACGTGGGCCATTCTAGGGACCACGGTGGGGTTCTGGCGCTATCTGGACTACCTCAAGGTGTCTGATCCACAAGCCATTCTCAAAGAAATCGGGATCTGGAGAAGTGTGGCGGTGACGGTGAAGATGCTCCCGCATGTGCTCCGTGCCTATGTCACGGAGCAGCATCAGCTGCGGAAGCAATGGCCGTGGGACCAGCACGATCACTTTCTGGATCGCACACTCAAGGACATTCGTCACGAGTTTCAGATTCGGGTCAAGACGGTGACAGCCTGAGCCATGCTGCAGGACCTGTCCGACTGAATTCCGAGTCTCATCCCAAAAACACGGCGGGGAGGGCAAGAAACGAGGTTTACAAACCCGGTTTTAAACTGGGTTTTTAGAGGTTTTTCTAGACGAATAACGGGGAAAGTACCGTTAAAAACCTCAATCTACAGGATGCGGCACATCCAGACGCTGGGAATCTGCGCCGTAAACCCTGCCTTGTGGTAGGCCCGGCGTGCTGGCGCATGGCTGGCATCTCCGCCGGTTGCCACCGTCGCCGCCTGCATGCCCGTTTCCTTCATGCGTAATAATGCGAACTCGTACATAGCGGTCCCGACACCTCGGCCCGCGCAGGTGGGATGCACCGCATTGAGGCCGATCTCCCCAACCTGTGTGTCCTGGCGCATCTGGATCGCGACGAAACCCACCACCGCGCCGGTCTCCTCGGCAACATACACCTCCCAGGGGGACTGAGGAGCCAGCAACGAGGCCAAGAGCTCCGACTGCGCCGCATCCTCGCGCGCCTGTACCATCTCATAGAGTGCCTCGCCCAGCATCGTGCGGAACGACGCGAAGATCGGCGCAAAGGCGGCCTGCCGGATTTCTTGCAGAACTGGCAGATCGTCACTCTTGGCCAGGCGTATCACGACGGCCTGCATCATGTTCGCTTCCGATAATGTTGAGTGCCCAACGTTCCGATTCAGCGGCAGCGCGAAGTGCCGTCAGATGCCACAGGTTGTTATGCGGTGCCACCACGACCCTTCACTTCAATGTCAAAGTGCAGGACTTCTTCACGTTTTCCGAGTTTCGTGTAAAGCGAGATGGCTGGTTCGTCCTTAAGGCCAGTATCTGCTTCAACGATTATCACAGAGGCTTTGCGTGCAAGGGCGATACCTTTGAGTTCCTCAATCAATGCTGTCGCGATTCCCCGGCGTCGATACGATTGTGTGACCGCAAGATCATAAATGTAAATCTCACTCCGTTCCTGCTCAAATTTCTTCAGTTCATAGGCCGTGAGGCCGCCGACAACCGTGTCATTCTCCAGGGCGACGAGTGCAATAAAGTAGTCACTGCTCAGTAATCCACGCAGATAGTTTGCGCTTGGTCGAGACCGAGTGTACGTCTCGACATCAGAAAATGCGTCACCGAAGACCGTCATCAAGGCTTCCATCAGTGAAGTGTCTATTGGTGTCATCTGCTGGATCTTGAAAGACATGAGGAGTTCCTAGGCCGCATAACGGCTACGTTCAGCGGGGCCAGCAAGCGTCTGTTGCCACGCATCGTTCGGCGATGTCTTGTTGCTCCCTGCCATATCCAAGAAGGAGCGGTTGCTTATTTGATTTGAAGAGGCTTCTCATAGGCCACCAGCACGATTCCACCATTACGGCATCTTGCTTCGGCCTTCTGGAGGCACTCCAGCTGTTCCGGACTCAACCGCGCCGGTTTCAACAGGCGACAGAGCTGGAGGCCCCTCTGTGCTTCTGACGCAAAAGACGCGGCGTGATAGGTCATGACGTGGGCAGCCAGCTCCTGTTCGAGCGCCGCCCGCAATCGAGCCGATTCGCCCACAGGAAGACAAAAGGTCGAGGTATCGAGCGAGTTGAACAGTCCTGGCGGAAGCTGGCGCATGAAGGGAAGTGCCCGCATGAAGGCATCAGCCCCCTGACCCACTTGCGTCGGATGTTGAGGCGCCCCAACGTCCTCACAAGATGAAGAGGGGCCTGACGCTGGACTCCTCTCAGATGGCGACGCCCAAGCAGGGGCTTGGAGTATCGTGAGTACGATCGTCTTTTCCATAGGCAGCCGAATGGTGCCGTTCACTCGGCCGAGGGGCGGGTGCCACGACTGGTTATACAGCATGGGCCCACTCCGCAGAATCAGGAAGATGCCGAGGACCAAAGAGAAAATGTAACACCCGCCGTGAGCCTTCCTCCAGTTTCGACGAAGCGTGTAAGAGGAGCGGTCGCATGACGAGAGCGCCGCCCCGAGGCACGAGACACGTGATTCGATACGTTGGATGTTCGCCGCGAATGTGAGAACTCGGGACAATCTGCAACGGAGAATTTCTCGCCGTGTTGTCTTCGAGGTGAACGCGGATAGCGACCAGGCTTTCAAGCACAGCGTTGGGCGGGTGTGCGAACAACACGCCTTCTTTTTCGGACCATGCCGTCCATCCAGGGGACTCGATGCGTCGCTTGACCGGGATCGAGAGATCACGATGGAGCGCTACCAGCCAATTGTAGTCTGCGGACTTCTCGAAGTACGTGCACTGGACGGCCACGGCGTCGGGAGGAAGGACGGTTGCCATGATTGAGCTTGTCCGCAGGCACTCGGCGAGTTCGCGACACCAGGAGGCAGACAGAAGGTTTCGTGTTCCGGCCCCGTCGAATGCCACGGAGGACAATTGAGCCTCGATCGCCAAGAGCTCGGTCTCCGATACAACGTGGGCGAGCACGACGTATCCGTTTGTTGCAAAATCTTTGGCCTCGGATTCCATGCTGTCGAACAATGTTTAGGCCGATCCGCATAAGAGCCGGATCTACCATTTTCTGTCCGCAGAACACACCACAACAGTTCGGGAAGAATATGCCATGTCCAGTGCCGTTTCAATGAGTTGCGCAAGGCCATCACCAAGGTGGCGCAGGACGCCGATGAGACGCGCTTACGAAATGGTGCTGAAAGCCTTTCAGGTCGTGATCCGATCGGCGCGGTACGGACGGGGAGGTGTTTGCACCCATGAGGGACTGGGTTCGTAGAATCGGTCACTCCAAAGTGAAGGGAGCTGCGATCCACGCCGGCTCAGGTTCCGGAAGCAGGCCCCTTCGTATGGAGCCGCTGAACGGAGACGCGTTGCTGTACAGCAATATCGGGGATGTGCTCCATGTCATTAGAACAGAATGAGAGAACAGAATGAGCTAAAGAATCAGGCTCGGTGCCCAGGTCCGTAGATTGATTGTAAGGTAGCTCACAGAAGAGAAAGTTTCTCACAAGTAACATGGAAGAGCGAGTTTGTATTTACACGAGGGGTCCGACGATGCGTTTGAATAGAATCGTGGTTATCGCGTTGGCCGGTAGCTAAATCTGCCCCCAGTTATGGTTAGGAGGCAGCGCCGTACGAGAAAGTCACTTCAATTGCCATGAATCATCTATATGCAAGGAGGTGTTTATGAAACGATGGCTGTTCGGGGGCGGAATCGTCGTGGCCTTCGTGCTGTCCTATTTCTATCTCGGTGAGAAGATCGTTTCGATGGAACGGCGAGCGGTCCTCGCGCCGTTGCAGCAGGATTCTGCTCTCACGTTTTCCGTACCAGGCGTTCCTGCAGCGTTTGCAAAGAGTCGTATCGTCGATACCATGTACCTGACCGACGAGCCTGGCAATTGGTTTCGGAGCGGCACTCAGAAAGTCCCCATCAGCATTATCAAAGCCGGTGAGGTCGTCGAATTTGATGCGAAAAGAGTCACAGATGCCAAACACACCGTGACGATACTGGTCCAACCCAACGGGTCCACCCTCGCCATAGATCAGCAGAGAGCGCATGAGGGGACGGTGCGCGTCCAATTCACAGAGGAAGGCGCCTACCTGTTCGCCTGCAAAGTCCACCCGTATATGGCGGGGATTGTGGCCGTAGAAGGACAAAAAAATGTGACGCAGCTCACGATTTCTGGAGCTGAGTTAGGGTTCATTGATCGACTCGATGGTGTGATTGGAAACGGGCAACCAAGCTTGCCTGCGACAGTGGTTGCCGGCATTCTGACGGTGCTGGCCCCATTTGATAGTGATGCGACTAACCCACTCGCAGGCGTCGTGTCGCTTGGGAAGGTGGAAAAATGGGATCTGACCAAACCCACCAGCCTCCCAGCCACCCCGGGAGTCGGAGAGGTGTGGGTGGATACTCAGTTCGAAGCGGTGCCTGGGCAAACCGATAAAAAGGGGAACCTCAAGCCCGGAACGATCGTTGTGCTTGATGCTGCGACGGGGGCGATCAAGAACAAGATCGATGGTGTGGCCGGTGGCGGCCCTGATCCGGGCGTCATCGTGGGTGGGGATCGTGGGTGGAACAATCCTCACAATATGTGGACCGATGTGCGACATAACGTCGTGTACAACAGCCACTGGTTTGGGCAATGGCTCACCCGGCTGGAACGTGAGAGCGGGACCATCCTGAACACCATCAAAGTCGGCTTTGCGCCGACCCACATCGTGACCATTCCCAATGAGACCTCATCGCAATTTGGGACCTTAACCTTGCCGTTAAGTGCGGAGCGCGACATCCTGAAGATCGAAGATGAAGGTGGGAAGCTGCGCATCAAAGACAAAATTCGAACCGGCAGCGGCCCGAATCATCCCCACGGGCAATGGATTACCGCTGATGGATCCAAGATTCTCATTCCCAACGTGTTCCAAGGCATTGGCTTGGCTGGCTCGGTCACCGTGATGAATGCCGAATCAGGAGGCATTATTCGCGAGATTACCAACACCGATGCCGATGGCGGACAGTTACTACTGCCGGTTGCGGTCGGCATCAAAGGGAACGAGCGAGGCTATGTCGCCAATATCGGCACCGGGACCCTAAGCGTGATAGATCTCACAAGTCCGATGCCTCAAATTATCAACAATATTCGTGTAGCCTGCTTTAACCCGGTGCAGGTTGGGGGCAACGGTATGTGCAAGACGGCGCCAGCTGCCACCAAAGCGGGGAGTGTACTCGATACGCTCAAGCTACCCATCCAAACACCGCCAAGTCCCGATGGGCGGTGGGTCGTAACAGCGGTGTTCTCCTTGGCGTCGGGGATTGCACCTGACACCATTGCTGTGATCGACACGAAAGCAGATGGAGGGAAGGGCGCGTTAGTGGCGGAATTGCCCGCACCCGCTGGGGCACATGGAGTCAATTGGGGAGCCAAGAAAGACGGCGGCTACTATGCTTATGTGACCAGTCAGCATAGTAACGTGGTCACCATTGTGGATCCAGATCCGGATGGCGATGGCAGCGGAACCGATGCCACAATCGCAGGTCAAATCTCGCTCCGTACAGGAGCAGGAGTACCGGCGTTACCTCAAGCCCCAACCATTGGAGTTGGTGGCCAAGGCATCCTTCCTCTTCCCTTAGTCAAGGACGGGTGGATACAGGACACCGTGGCGGAAAGCGAAGCTGGCAATACCTCGGCAGAAATCAACGGCTTTATCACAGCCCTCATGCCCTGTCAGAAGAATCCCGTGTTGCCAGGATGTCCGAATTAGACGGTTTTGATCGGCAAAGCGTAGGTACGCCTACCAGGTGATCGTCCTTGCTCCTCCTTCTCGTTGAAGAAGATGGAGGAGCAAGGGCAATTGGAGATTTTATGGTCCTCACAGTAAATTCCGTGCGAGACACGGTTCGATAGGGGCTAGGCTGAACCACCTGGCTCATTCCTCCTGGGTTAACAACAGATATTTTCCCAGGTGCGAGAGCACGATGGTTTCGTTCTAGATCACTGTTTTTACTCCCGTCAGATCTCCCTCGTAGGATCCGTAGTCTCAGCCATCAAGTGACAAAAGGTAGAGTACGATGTCGGGAAAATGGTGAGTCGCACCCGGATATGATACAAAGAAGGAAAGAGGTTGAGTCTTTGTACGATATGCAGAGCACCCTATAGCTGTTGGCATTTCACTTCATTCTGACCGGCAGCAATCTAACAAATCGCAGGTCAATTATCGCATCCCCTCAGCTTTAACGCGCACTCTATCTGTTAGCACACTAAATACTGTTTCTCCGTTTTCATATTTCTTGAGCTCCTTGGCCTCTACCAAAATTAGGCCAGATTCTCGCATCCATGTCGACCGCAGATGACCCCGTTGTTGGATAGCTAAGGGGTTTCACAGATTGTACGTAATGTCTTGTCATCTCCTTAGGCGGGCTGTGCTCCTTACACCTTACAATGGTCATAGGTCATTTCATCTTTCTGAGCGGACGAGCACAATTTCGAGTACAGTGGAAGAAGGAGTTAGGATGTGAACAAGCTAACGTGTTGAAAAATTGGTGCCCCCGATACGAATTGAACGTACGACCCGCGGTTTAGGAAAGCTTCCAGGTCGGCCCACTTTGGCCTACTCAAACCCATTGTGACCAATTCAAACAATGGTTTATGCGGAAGCGCAATCTTGGCTGGAGTTGGCTGGAATATGGTTGAGTCAGCTGGGTGTGAGCACAAAATGAGCACAATAGATCTACATCACAGGAATCTGAGGCGCGCTATCTCTTCCTCTGGAGAGATCAATGTCTGGCTCGACCTGTCTCAACATCCACCGTTTGAGAACCAGAGGCTTCGTTTACAATACTCAGCCGCGTCGTAGCCAGAGATTCAAATTCCGTGGGCTGCGTCCTGCGTATCAATTCAATTGTCTCTTGGTAGGCTTCAAATGCAAGCTCCAAGTATCTGCTACCCTGGACAATTTTGGCATTGCCCTCATAGGCGAGTCCTAAGAACAGTAGTGATCGGGTGTACCAACTAGCCAGTTAGCTTGCTCCCTTCTCAGGCTGGGCGGCTTCCGTCAGAGCGGCGATACAGTGCTGGAGGTTCGCCTCGGGCTCTACCCCGCGCTGGGCAAGCATCTGATAGCCCACCGGGCTCTATTGTAGATATCATGTCCGATTTCCGGACAAATCCAAATAGTGTGTGGAGAACCCGACCGACTGGTCTAGGTCGGAACAGGACAAACAGGAAAGTCCGCTTACGGCAAAAAGCGGACTCGAAAGGGTCAATTGTCAAAGGTAGCGAACATAAATCAAACCACACTCGGAATTCATGAACTCGACTTCCCTCAACTTTTGCCACCCCGTGCGTTCAAGTAGATTGCCAAGAACCGTTGTGCTCATGTAGATGCGACCGTAACCAAGCGTGCGCGCGAGGCCTTCTGCTGATTTTAAGAGCGCAGCTGCGATGCCTCTTCTTCGATAGGCGGGGTCTACCAGCAAACCAACCACTGAGGGTGTCAGATTAGTGGCGGTATCGAGATCCAGCGCAACTGTTCCGCACACCTGGCCGTCCTCCAAAGCTACCAGACCAATGGGAATCTCTTCATAATTGCAACGAGACTTCAGATCCGCCTGGGCATTCCCAGGTCCCTCAGTTCCATAGTACGGCTCCCACTCCGTCAGATACCAATCAGTCAGGATGGGTAAGACATCGTGATGAGCAGCAAGTGGTTCAATTGTCATGTCTGCAATATAGCTGAAATGGCCTGTTTAGGATTTGCAACAGACTCTCGCTCCGGTATCACCTGACCGACAACTATCGGTCACGGCGGTAATTTGAAACGATCTTCTAACTCATAGCGCGGTTGATTCTCTCCATTTCTGTGAGTCATCTCTAATCCAGCGGGAGTTCCCCACCTGGGAGGGTTGGGGTGAGAGCCGGGAGCCGCGAAGCGGCTCATGCGAAGCATGAACAACAGAGACCACGGCTGTCAGGCCGTGGTTCTTCATTGTTCGTCGTTAGCGGACGACTGATCAATAGCGTTTCAATGACGCCCAACGAAGCTAAGATGCCGATGTACATAAGGCTAGGTACCAACATGCGGTAGTCAGTTACATTCCTCAGGACTCTCCGAGGTATTGCCTGAGACCTCCGTCTCTTGTTTCTCAATCGGCTGTCAACACCCGGTGTTTATCGTATTATGGTCTAGTACAATGCATCCACAAAGGCCTGTTTCTTTTTGAAACACTAGCGGTCGTGAATACTGAAATTTTTCCGCGACATGGCAAGGGTGGTTGAAGTTATTCGCTGTTTCTGCTCTTATTGATGCATTCAAGGGAACAAGCAAGACAGGTGGTTATGAGAACTGACCCAAAAGCTCATGAAAGTAGAAAAGGAGATCATGTTGGGTAAATTTGTTCGATTCGTATTTTTCTTACCACTGACTTTTTTCTTAGTCACACCAATGGCCTGCACAGGCGTCCACGTTCCTGAAAGCCTAAACTGGAAAGAAGTCCCGATTACGGAAATCACACGCATCGTAGGTGAATGGGAAGGCCTGACGTGGTCTGAGCCAAGGACACGCCACCAAGATGATTGGGTGAAGATGAGCATTACAGAAGAAGGTCAATTTAAATTTTCCAGCTATCGCACAATTGGTGTTTGGCTAGGAAGCGGTAAGCTCATACTAGAAAAGGGAAAATTAGTGACCGAATCTCAACCAGATGCAGGAAGTGCCACATTCACGCTCTATGAAAGTGACGGCATGCGCATGTTGAAGGTCCAAGGCATGACGAAAACGGGTCGTCGACAAATAGCGGAATTGAATCCTGCAAAAAATACAATAATGAAGTAATCCACTTGAAACGCTGTGGAGCAACAACACTAAGTGATTCCCAAATTGTCCGGTGGTAGCCGATTCCTATGATCAGCTAGTTAGGCTTCCTACGGATTTTCAGTATTTCGACCAGAAGTCCTTGCTCACAGAATATCGTTCGTCTGCACCTAGGAAATTTTTTCTCATAAGACTATAGCTAGCTCTAGTTTCTCAGGACGAAGCTGAGACCTCTAGGCCATATTTTGTTCGTCCATCTATTCAAACGCTGGTTGCTAACAAATCCCGAAATACTCATACATCCTATAAGGAGAAATAGACTCATGAAGAGAACTATTATCTTCAGCACACTGCTACTGCTCATGATGAGTGCGTTGTCTGCCCAAGCTCAGGATCGCCCCAATATTCTCGTTATCTGGGGGGATGACATCGGCCAATCGAATATCAGTGCCTATACGATGGGATTAATGGGTTACCGCACACCCAACATTGACCGCATTGCCAAGGAAGGCATGATCTTCACAGACTATTACGGAGAGCAGTCCTGCACCGCGGGACGCTCGTCCTTCATTATGGGCCAGAGCGTCTACCGTACTGGGCTCAGTAAGGTTGGGTTGCCGGGTGCAGAGCTCGGCATGCGGACCGAGGATCCGACCATCGCGGCATTGCTCAAAGCCCAGGGGTACGTGACCGGGCAGTTCGGCAAAAATCACCTGGGCGATAAGGATGAACATATGCCCTCTAACCATGGGTTCGACGAATTTTTTGGGAACCTTTACCATTTGAACGCAGAGGAGGAACCTGAGAATGAAGATTATCCTAAAAATCCGAATTTCCTGAAAAAGTTTGGGCCACGGGGTGTGATTCATTCGTATGCCGATGGGCGCCTAGAAGACACAGGACCCTTAACGAAGAAACGCATGGAAACGATCGATGATGAAACCGTCACAGCCGCTTTAGATTTTATCGATCGAACACACAAGTTGGGAAAACCTTTCTTTATCTGGTGGAATGGGACGCGTATGCACTTCCGCACGCATGTCAAGCCGGAACGTCGGGGAATTTCAGGACAAGACGAGTATGCAGACGGCATGATCGAGCACGACATGCACATCGGACAATTTTTGAAGAAGGTGGACGACCTTGGTATTGCCGACAACACCATTGTGTTTTATTCCACAGATAATGGTCCCCATATGAATACCTGGCCCGATGCGGCCATGACACCATTCCGAGGGGAGAAAAACACTAATTGGGAAGGTGGGTGGCGTGTGCCAGCCATGGTGCGCTGGCCTGGAAAGATCAAGGCAGGGACCGTGTCGAATGACATCATGCATCATATGGACTGGTTACCCACGTTCCTTGCGGCAGCCGGGAACCCGAACATTAAGGAGAGGCTCAGGAAGGGCGGCGTGAAGGCCATCGGACGCCAATACAAAGTACACCTCGATGGGTACAATTTCCTGCCCTACCTCACGGGTCAAGAAAAGAAAGGGCCTCGGCGGGAAATCTTCTATTTTTCTGACACCGGAGAACTGACCGCGTTGCGCTATAACGATTGGAAAGCCATTTTCCTAGAGCAGAAAGCAGAAACAACGCTTCGGGCATGGATTGAGCCATGGACGGAGTTGCGTGTGCCATTGATCTTCAATCTGCGGCGTGATCCGTATGAACGAGCCTATGCTACCTCCAATACCTACTATGACTGGTTAATCGACCGCGTGTACTTCCTGATTCCCGCACAGGCGTATGTGGGGCAATTTCTGGCAACTTTTAAGGAATTTCCGCCGCGACAAAAACCGGCAAGTTTCTCCATCGACCAGGTGTTGGAAAAGCTCAAAATATCCAGCGGATCGAAATGATGACAGAAGGAAGAGGTCGCGATAAGCCACGCGATGATTGAAGAAGCATATTCTTTCGCAGCACGGTGAGGTAGAATTATTTTATGCGTCTTTCACGCAGTCTCCATGCTTCAGTAGTGCTCATGCTGCTGACTTTTTGGGGCAGCCATTCATCTGGAGCTCAGGACCCCTTGGCTTCGTGGCAGGATCGCCCAGCTAAGACTGCCATTGTTCAGTTTGTGAAAGAAGTCACGGACCCTAGCAGTGCCTTATATGTTCGTCCTGCTGAACGCATCGCTGTCTTTGACAACGATGGGACGCTCTGGTCAGAAAAACCCTTATATTGTCAGCTCGCTTTCGTCATCGACCGAATCACGGCACTAGCCCCACATCATCCAGAATGGAAAGGGCAGCAACCATTCAAGGCCGTGTTGGAGCATGATCTGAACACGCTCATCGCTAGTGGTACGGAAGGCATCATGAAGCTCATCATGGCCTCTCACGCTGGCATGACTACTATGGAGTTTGAAAATATCGTAAAAAATTGGATTGTCACTGCCCAGCATCCGCGGTTCAAGCGGCCTTATACCGACCTTGTCTTTCAGCCCATGCTGGAGCTCCTAGCCTATCTTCGTGCCCATGACTTTAAGACCTTTATCGTCTCTGGAGGTGGAGTGGCATTTATGCGTCCATGGGTTGAAACAGTCTATGGTATTCCTCCAGAGCACGTCGTCGGCAGTAGTATCAAGACCTCTTTTGAAATTCGCAACGGAAAACCGGTGATTGTCCGTCTATCCGAAATTGACTTCATTAACGACAAGACTGGGAAACCCGTCGGGATTCAAAAATTCATCGGGCGGCGTCCTATTGCCGCATTTGGCAATTCAGATGGAGATTTCCAAATGTTGCAATGGACCGCTGCCGGACAAGGTGCCCGGTTTATGCTCATCGTCCACCACACCGATTCCGAGCGGGAATGGGCGTATGATCGAAATTCGAAAATCGGCCGCTTAGACAAAACACTTGACGCAGCAAAAGCCCATGGTTGGACGATTGTGGATATGAGAAAAGACTGGAAAGTGGTTTATCCGTTTGAACGTGAGGATGGCCAATAGCCCATGAGCAGTTAGTCTTCCTTTTGAGGAGTGCCTGAAGTACAGCACCAAAACCAGCCAAGCTATCCCCAATAGATAAATGGTGTTGGGTATATTGTTTTGCTCTCTCTTTTCTGGGTAGCTAAGCAACGTCCGCTCTGGTCGTTTCCAGCCACTCTCCGTTCCTAAGGTTTCATAGATATTTGTTTTTGGACCACTAAAAGGATACGCATATTCCCGCAGTAAATCGAGATGACGCTTTGAGCTTCTTGCCTGGGTCTTCGACCACACGTGGCTATTGACCTTTCGCAAGCGTGCAAGGTGATCGGAGATCCGGCCGATTCTCCCGGATATGATCCTGAGATTGGACCTTGCCGACTCAATTCATCGGATCTTTCCGAAAAACACGGCGGAGAGTTTACGAAACGAGGTTTATAAACCAGGTTTTAAACTGGGTTTTTAGCGGTTTTCCTGGATATATAGCGGGGGAAGCACCGTTAAAAACTTCAATGTTCCGTATTATCGCTATCCCTGGAAGTGTGGCGAGGAGTTAGATGGCACGCCATACCGAAGTCTTTGAGTGATTCCTCAATTCGGATCAACGAAGACTATTTCCTCAGATTCTGTGGTAACCATGATGCGCGTGAGGTTGGAACAAGGCCTGCAAGGGAATTTCTCAGAGGTGGTATTAGACAGGAAAGGTTTCCAGAAGGGTAGACGCGCCTAGAATCACATGGCTTTTGTCTCGTTCATTCGCAACAGCTTAGGTGTGAGCTGATAGACGAAGTACGAGTGCACACATATCAACCGGCAAGTCTTGGCCACGTGTGGAAGTCTGGCGCCGAGATCGCACCGCCATAAAGTGGTCCTCGGCTGCAAGGCGTTGTGAGGCAATTTCGTTCCAGGCTAAGGTTACACGACAAAAATATATCCGTCTCCGGTTTCTCGATGGCGGTTACCACGTTCCCACCAGTATCCAGACACCCCACAGCATAAGCCCAACGCCCGTGGCCGAGCCGAACCCGTGTCCGCCGGGAATCGTCTTTTCTAGCAGGACAACGAGGGCGAGGCCGATAATCCAATAGAGGTTCATGATGCCGCCCACAAAGAGCAGTGCCATTAAAGACCAGCAACACCCTAAGCAAAATGCGCCGTGCTCCATACCCATCCGCAACGCACCGAGTGTCCCCGTGCGCCAATGATGCGTCATGAATTGGAACGGATTGCGACAATGCCTGAGACACGCGTGCTTGAGCGGCGTGCATTGGTAGAGGCCGGCCACGATCAGCACAAGTCCTCCAAAGAGTGCGCTTGTACTACCCATCTTGGTGGATAACAGCCCAACACGCTCGAACCCCCACTGGCAGCCGATGGCTAGCAGGCTAAAGACACCCCAAGCGACCAGGTATCCGGCAGCAAAGAGACTGGTGGGTAAGAATGGTCCGCCTTGGGCCTTTTGCGTCCGGTTGACGCGAGCAACAAGGAGAATCATCGGCGACGCACTTGGGAGCATCATGGCCATCATCATCACCCACCACATCACAAACATCACCCCCGCATAGCTTGGCGTCCAGACTGCGGGGTGCATCATGACCCTGTGCGCCTGGCGCATCACCGTCCCCAGGTCTTGCCCCTGCGTTGCTCCCGGCCCACTCTGGTGGCGAGGCATGGCCATCTCTGACGATGGCTGCCAGGGCACGGTGATGGAAGACATCTCGAACGCCGTCATTCCCGTCCCGGCGCCCTGCAGGAGATACAGCCAGGCGAGGGCGATCACCACTAACAGCCCTGTAATCGCGATCGCGCGATCCCGTTTGACAACGGCTTCCAACACAGACGTTTCTTGCATTATTCCTTCCTTGGCCGCGGCGTGTACACGCTGCGGCCAGGCATTGGCGCACGGCGCTAGCGAATCACGCCATGCGTGGAGAGGTGCAAGTGAGCAAACTGACCGTAGCTGTTACTCAGTTCCATCGGGATAGCCCCGCGCGCCGTGCTGGTCCCACTGCCGATCTCTGCGACCGTATACTCAAAGCCATTGGGAAGTTCGATGCGGGCTCGATGTTCAGCGCCCGTCACCGGGTTGCGAATCGGTTCGCCGGTCATCCGGACCAAGTTCGGCACCTTCAGCTCGGCCTGACGCGCCGCAATGTCGACATCGAATTCGATGTCTGCATAGAGCGGATCGTGCACGGTGGTAATCATCGACCGAAAGACGTTCCAGACCGTGGCCCCCGGGTCAGTCTCTTCGCCGTAGAGGATTTTACACAAGGCCTCTCGCTGCATTGCATGGGCGCGTTTCTCAATGATGATTTGTAACTCGCCATTCCCCTGGTGGACAGCACCAGGCCACTTGGCCATATAGACCGCCCGTAAGCCGTCGAGTGGGGTAGTGCCAAAGTGGCCTTCGTCAATGGCATAGCCGACCACGGCGTGGCAATGCCCATGTGTGGGCGGGGCATTAAACTGACACGGACACCCGTAGTTGCAATTGCAGTTCGAAAATTCGCGTGCTTTGACTTCCCATTCCACATGCGCCATGGTCCTTCTCCTTTTTTAATGATTCGTCCTCAGTAAAAGGGACAGAAGAACTGGTAATAAACCAAGCGGGAACTTTGGGGTTGTGCTACCAGTCCAGAGGACATCATTTCCGTCCTGTCTCATCAGTATTGTGCGTGTGTGTCAATCATCATGCGTGCTGTGAAGGACTTCTTCTGGTTTGTTCCTCTGCGCCGTGGGCGCCTAACAATGAGTAAGTCGATCCGCATAAGAACTAGATCTGCCATGTGCTGTCCGTATAAGACACCACGAGGGTTCGTGAACAATACGCCATGGCTGGTGCCGTTTCAATGAGTTGCGCAAGGCCGTCAACAACGTTGCGCAAGCTGCCGACGAGCCGCGTTTACGGATGGCGCTGAAAGTCTTTCAAGCCGGAATCCGATAGGCGTGGTGTGACGGAGTTGTGTTGGACTCTCATGGGAGGGACGGGGGTTGTAGGAGCGGGCATGTGCACGTGAAGGGCGCAACAATCCGTGCCGCCCACGTCCTAGAAAAGGCCCCTTCGTGTTGAGGTGTTGAACAGAGGCGCGTGGCTGAACAGAAATTGTGGTTGGGCTCGGAATGTCTCAGCCAGGATTCCCCCCCCTGTCTCCTAAGGTTGTTCTTGTGTGTAGGACAATCTGATGCTCCCACCAGTTCTCCTATGGTTGACCTCACATATGGGATCTTGCTGATTCAATTCCGAGTATATCCACTAAAATGAGGAGGTGAGTTTAGAAACGAGGTTTGCAAACCCGGTTTTAACTGGGTTTTTAAGGGGGTTTTCTCAGGCATATAGCGGCATAAAAACCTTCAAAACCCCCTTCCCCCGGTATCGTTATCACTCCCGACAGAATAACTATCCACGCGTGTGGGGGCACCATGCCGAGGGTTTTGATCTTGTCCTTCAGGTGGGATTAAAGAATCATGTTTTATGAGAGCTCTGTGGTAACCACGATACCGCGTGAAGATGTACCAAGGCTTGCTATCGACGTTGTGGTGTCAAAGTCGGGAAATGATTCTTGGGTAGTTTAGCAATCTCAACGCTGTCGTGAGTTGCACAGGTTTTGAGCTAACAAGGCAACAAGTTGGGTTGGGGACCAAGTTAAATTGAGTGAGACGGAATGGACGGATAATTCCGGCATGAAGACACTGGAAGGGTGGCCTAACAACTGGGGGCAGGTCAAAAGGTTCTGGAAGGATTTTAAGGAGGTTTTGAATCTGGTTTTTGGGGGTAGATAGCGAGTAAAAAACTTAAAAAAACCTCACATCCTCTATCACACCATCGTCAATAAGATACCTGGCAATAGGGTAATGGGACACTATGTTGAAGGCTTTGACCTCTCCCTCAGGTGGGTACAATTAGAAATTTTGTATCGTAGGTTTTGGGCGACAATGATAAAAAGTTAAGTTGTACCATAGTCTGCTTGGGCGATTGTTGAAAGAACCATCTTGCATCTACTGGTGCAAGCTGTGTGGTGCAAGGCGACGAGGATGCTCGTGCCGGCTCATAACTCGGGGATTCTGATCGTACTGATGCAAGAGATTCTCGTAGCGTTGCGCCATTCCTGTTGACCATGACCACGCTTACTCGTCCATACCGCGTTTTGGCCCTTGATGGAGGAGGAATGCGCGGCCTCTATACAGCGGTGTTGCTACAGACCTTGGCAGCACGTTTTTCGCGGTCAAGCGCTCTGGATATTGGCAGGGGATTTGATCTGATAACCGGGACCAGTACGGGAGGAATTTTGGCATGTGGACTTGCCAAGGGGGTTCCAATTGGGGAGTTGGTAAATCTCTATAGAAAGTTTGGGCCAAAAATATTTATCGACCCTATGCCTTCGACAGTTTGGAGGCTCCTGAAATGGGGGTGGAGAAATTTTCGAAAATCCCCCAGCGATGCCGAGATTTTGAAGCAGGCGTTGGGGGAGTTTTTTGACGACTTCACGCTTGAGCAAGTTTTCAAGTTGCGGAAGATTGCGCTATGTATCCCTACTGTGAATATGGGGAATCAGAAAAGCTGGGTCTTTAAGACGCCGCATCTGGCGAACAAGCGGAGAGACGACAAATATCGGCTGGTTGATATCTGCCTAGCTACCAGCGCTGCTCCCATGTTCTTGCCGATCGCCAGGATTCCAGATCCAGACGATCCTGGCCACCGCCGTACTTTTGTTGATGGTGGTCTATGGGCTAACAACCCGGTGCTGGTCGGCTTGATAGAAGCACTTGAGACGGCAGCCCCTGATCAACCGGTGGAGATCTTATCGATTGGCACCTGTGCACCTCCCGAGGGAGAGCCAATTCAGAAAGACGCCACCTCCTGGGGTATTTTTGAATGGCGTTTTGGATCGCGAGCGTTGTCAGTCGCTCTTGACGCACAATCTTCCGGTTATCAGTTTATGGCCGAATTTCTTGCCAAACATCTCAATAGGCCTTGTACCGTTATCCGTCTTCCGCAGTCTCCTCCGTCCCCGGCTCAGGTCGTCCATCTAGCCTTGGATAGGGCCACGGAAACGGCGCTCAATGTATTAAGCGAACTAGGCAAGACAGATGCTGACCTCGCACATCGATTAACACAGAAAGCGGGAGATCATCATGGCGAGTGTTTGAATCGTTTGTTTCGTGATATGCCGGTGATGTCCGCCTCGCCATAATTCCCATTCTGATAGGAGCGGGTCTTGGATTTCTAGCCTATTGGGTACTCACATCCGGATTCCGTTGCGGAGGGACGCACATGTTTGATTGTTCACGCGAAATACTCGCATTGCATGATGACAAGGTCCGACTTTCGGAAGTCGTGCAGGATAAATTGCGTGGCCATCGAGACGCCAATCGAGAGCGTGTTAGGAACGGCCTCAAAGCCTCACATGGCCTGACGCCGATTAGCTTTCTGATTCAAGGTTCCTATGATATGCAGACCATCATCCAGCAACCCCAAAACGACTATGACATCGACGACGGGGTCATTTTCAGGGCAGACGACTTACATGGTCAGCAAGGGGGACAATGGACGCCATTGCAAGTGCGCCAGGTCGTCTGCCAGGCGGTGCAGGACTCACGGTTTAAGAAGGCGCCCGAGGTACGAACTAACTGCGTGCGGGTGTATTACGAGGAAGGACACAATGTTGACATTCCGGTGTACCGTCAGGTGATTTCCATTCTCGGAGGTGCCTGTATAGAGCTGGCAAGTGTGGAATGGCGCCAATCGGATCCCAAGGCGGTGACCGAGTGGTTCGACACTCAAGTGCAGACGCATAGTCCTGATGAGGAGGGGACCAAACAGCAGATGCGTCGTCAAGTCCGGCTTCTGAAAGCCTTTGCGAAGAGCCGTGAATCATGGAATATGCCCAGCGGTTTTGTCCTTTCAGTGCTGACTAGCGAAAAGTATCATGCGTTGGCAGGGCGTGAGGATGTAAGCTTCTATGAAACCATTCGGGGCATCCATTCTAAGCTTGAGTGGGATTTAACCGTTCGTCATCCGGTGGTGGATGAGACTTTGACAAAAACTGCCGAAGATGCATGTATGATCGAGCTGAAGACCCAGCTCAAGCAGGCGCTGGGGTGGTTGGCCATCCTTCATGATCGGGATTGCACGAGGAAAGCAGCGCTCCAAGCGTGGGGCAAGGTATTCAATACCGACTTCTTTGACAAACTCATTGATGACGAAGGAAAGGGACGAGGGCCTACGATTCTGACGACATCGGGCAAGCAGCCGCAATTTCCCGTCAAGAAGGAAGGCGGCGGGAGATATGGCTGATTGGCCGGTTGCAACCTGGCACCGACAAGCTGTAGCCGCACTTGCCGTGTATGCTCAGAATCAAACACCTCCCGGCCGAGAGTTATCTCCCTCAGAACTGGGTCGCTATCGGTCTAGTTCACCGTCGAGAGGATGGCGGATCTCGACCGAGGTCAGCGATCAATCGTTTGAACTAGACATCGTCGTCGATTCCTACTTTCCCTTCTCGTTGCCGAGCATCTTTCTTGTTGGTCAGGACCGTTTCCTGAGCTGGCCACACGTCGAACAAAGCGGGAAGCTCTGCCTTCTTCCGGAGCATGCCAGTTTCGAAATATCGACGGATGTGCGGCTTATCGATTATTTGGTCCAGAACGCCCGTGATTTGATTCGCAAGTGTCTAGATGGCTCTAATCGACCGGATTTGGCTACAGAAGTCCTCAGCTACTGGGGCGCGGGCCTTGATGATACGAAGGTTAAGCGGTTCTGGAGCCTACTAAAGCCAGTAGGACCAACTCGGAGTATTGCCTCTTGGGAAGGACAACGGTTTGTTTTATTGGCCGAGACGGCGGAGAAAGGGAGGACCTGGCTCGAGCATTTCTTGGGAGATTCTACGGACAGCCAGTTCTGCTTCGGTTCCGGGATTTTCTTGTGGCTTCCTGCACCGCTCTATCCTGAACAATACCCGGCCAATAACTCCCGTCTTAGGGACATCGCGAAGGAACTAGGTCAACACAGTGTTGATGTTCTTGCGAAGGTTATCAAGTCGAGCCAAGAGGGTTTTCCCGTCGTATTTGGATTTGATGTTGGCCAAAATCCGGTTCTAGCCGGTGCTTGGTCGTTGTCACTGAACCAGTCGATCCCTTATCGCAATGCCTGTTCGGCGCTAACCCGAGGCTTTCGCCCCAGAAAGATTCCTCCAGCCCTCCTCGCTAGCCGGTACTTGGCCTCGCCCGGTCTTTTGGAAAAGCGAAGAGTCCAGCGGTGTGATCGGGCATGGATCCATACCCGAGGAGGCGATAGTAAGGTGCCTCGCCATGAGCAAACGCGGATCATGCTTATTGGCTGCGGTGCGCTAGGCTCACAAATCGGGGAGTTGCTTGCACAATGCGGAGTTGGGCGGTTGCTGCTAATCGATCACGATACACTGTCATGGGATAACGTGGGCAGGCATATCCTCGGAGGTCCGGGCCAGGTTGGGACGAACAAAGCTGAGGCGCTCGGCAAGGAACTGCAACAGCGGTTTCCGGAGTTGGATATCGTCGTGGCTGGTCATCGATGGCAAGAGGTGTATCGGCAGAAGGAGCAACTCTTTAGGGAGTGCGATGTCATTGTGTCGACGACAGGGGATTGGGCTTCCGAGGCTGCCCTGAACCTGCTTGCCAGACGGAGTCCATGCTTTCCTCCCGTGGTCTTTGGATGGAGCGAGGCATACTCCTGCGCTGGCCACGCGCTGGCGGTGCTCGATTTGGGAGGCTGCCTCACCTGTGGAATGGATGGGTTAGGCACTTTTCAGTACTCGCCCATCTCTTGGTCCGTAACGCCGATACCGCAACGAGAACCAGGCTGCGGGGGGTTTTATCAACCCTTTGGTTCCATCGCGACAAATCCCATCAACGCCATGATTGCTTCGACTGCCCTGGATGTGCTTGAAGGAACGATCACACGGTCACACCACCGACTCTGGGTTGGTTCTTCGGAAGCCTTAACCGGCCATGGTGCTCAATGGAACGAAGCGTGGATCGCGCAGTATGGCGAGATAGGCACAGGTGAACGAGTCTACCGCTTAGCGTGGCCTATACGGGAACACTGTCCATTATGCCAAGAATAACAGCTCGGCTGCCGCTCCGCTATCAGGTTGCAGAGACCGGTCACACAGTTCTCTTTACCGAAGATGTGGTCAAGCACTTTGGATCTCATCGCCAGCGGTGGTCTTGGTGTTCCGAAGCTGGAGGGCAGTTGTTCGCCAAGCTATCTCTCGCTCAAATTGAAATCTGTAAGGCCACAGGGCCCTATAGGAGTGATGCGCGAGGACGGCATCTTTTTCATCCTGATCGGGAAAAGGAAAACCACGACATCAAGGAGCACTTTGGACAAGGCCTGCATTATGTTGGAGATTGGCATACACATCCAGAAAAATACCCTAAGCCATCAGCCGATGATTTCGCCAGTATTGCTGACTCCTTTAAGAGGTCAACACATGAGCTCATCGGCTTCCTGTTAGTTATAGTAGGAACGCATAATTCTCCTGATGGATTATGGATTGGATGGCATAATGGTACTTGCTCCTTACGGCTTGTTGAAGAGAGAGAGCATGTACCCTGACAGGTCCGATCATGAAAATACGGAGATCAGCTCACTGGGTCGGATCTAGAACGTTGCATCAGCTCACATCCAGCCACGACCTATTCTGTTTACGATGGATTGAATCCGGGGCAGCTCAGTTGAAATAATCAGCATTCACGGCGCCAGATATCTCCGTAAGTTAACAATGCTGTGAGGAAGCAAATTCACAGCGACTTGCGCGGAACACGATCTGTTGTCTCGCTTCCTTTGAGGGCCAACGCTTCCTAAGAAATTCCGGCACGTGACTCACCCGCGAGTTAAAACTATTTACTGACCAGGACCTTCGTCCTCACCGAGCTCCTTTGTTGGTGTCAACTCCTGCCACGTTGCAACGACCTCCTTAGTTGCCTTCGTCCGTATGGTTTGTTCGGCCTCGGACAGGTCGACGTGCTCCGGTTGGATTCGATGCTGTTCTCGCAGATGCAGGCCGAGTGTGTGGAGCGTCTCGGCTCTGGTGGTGTGGCAGAGGTGACAGGTGAACTGAATGGGATCCTCGTCTCCCTCAAGGGTAGTGTCCGTTTCATTTTGGGAGTCCATCTCGGAAGACTCCATGGGCGGACGGGGTGTCGCGAGGTAGGTAGGGTACGAATCGCCGAACCAGTCGCGACCTGCGAAGCGACGCCGGGCCGCTTTGACCACCGCCAGGGTACAGGCCAGGCCGATTTCTTGGACAGAGAGCCACTGGCAGAGGTGCTTCACATCGATCGGCGAGACCCGCGTCCCCGCTCTGATTCGAGGCAAACACTCATAGGCACGGACCATCGCCCAATGCCACCACAGTTGTGTGTCGTGCAACTTGGGCCAGTGGTCCAGCCGCTTCAGTTCCTGTTGCTGTTGCTCGATTTCCTTTGCAATCGCCCGCTGTTCGTCGTCCCGTCCAGGCAGGTGCTTCACCCTCGCGAACCGTCCCCCCAATCCTTGCAGATGGCGTTGGATTGCCTTCGCCTTGGTGCGCGTGTCGACTCGGAGCGCCGCTGCCTCAATGTACAGGTACAAGGCCCCATTGCGGAACGCCATGAGGGGCAATCTCACCTCGTCCTTTGGAAACACGGTTTGAAGCCATAATGGCGGGTGCGCTGTACCCGTATCCGCCCTACCTTCTGGGAACAGAGTTCGCAGCGTTGGGAGGAGGGGAGACTCTTCCAACGGATGCGGGCGTTCTTGGAACAGTTGCCACATGATCGACAGGGCGGACGGGTCCAGACTGCCGTAACGGGCGTGGAGCTGACGGACTGAGTCGCCGTGTTTGAACCGGGCAAGTCGTAGATTCAGCATAATGCCGTGTTCTTTTAAGCGGTTATGCCATCTCCCCCCTACCTTGAGTCCTCAGCATAGGGTAAGAGGCCGAAATCAGATGTCTGGGTCAAGCCTATCAGACCCGGCATCAGGATCGACCGGCTGAGCCAGTAGAAACAACCTTTACGGCGGTCTTGTGACCGCGGGGAGTATTTATGAAAAGACAACGGCGTGCACAATCACCAAAGCGAGCAAGGTCCAGCAAGAAGCGGCGGCCAGTGAAGGTGTGGCTCCTTCGAGATCCGGAGGTGCTCCGATTAGTGTTTCAGATCTTTGAAGATCTGACCGCCCTGCGTCGGCACTGTGCGGGGGAAGTCAAGTCGGCGCGCGAATATGAATACATGGTTCGGAAGCTCTCCTTAGAGACAGACCCATCGGGGCTCCCACGGTGGAGCCGTCTCGACGAGCGGGTCACGACCTGTTGGGGCGTCTTCGATGATCTGATCCGGACCAATCAGCTGAATGCCACCCGCTGCCACGAGGTCTACCGCGACCTGATGGAGATCCAGGTGGCGTGGGAGCGTATGAAGGACTCGGCAGAGGGCCTTGAGCTGATTGACCAGACGACGCAGAACGTACGTGAGGTGCTGATTTGCCACGCGCAGTGGCACGGCCAGCGGGGCCGCGTGTCATCATGAGCGCTGAGACGGACAACGCGTGCACCGACAGCGACCGAGTATCTGAAGCGCTTGCCATTGGTGCCTCTCGGACGAGTGATGCGAAAACGACCGGAGAACGGCTGGCGATCCGTGAGTCGTCTTCAGGTAGGGGAGAGGGCATGCAGTCGCTGTCTCTCTCTGAGATCGTCCAGCAGCACGCGGTGTGGCCGCGTGGCGATTATGACGACGCGGCTCTCGTCCGGTATCGCGAATGTCCGGACCATCTTCCGCCCGTGCGCGTGGACCGACAAACGCGGGTGTTGCTCGATGGGTTTCATCGGCTGAAGGTGCATCAGGAGTGTGGACGGGCCGAGATCCCCGTCATCTTCGAAGACTGTCCGCTCGAGCATCAGCTTGCACGATCCCTTGAGTTGAACGTGCACGGGGCTCCGATCCCCACGGCCCAGAGGAATCAGGTGCTGATTCAGCTCGCGGCTCAGGGGTACACCCAGACGGAGATTGCAAAGGTGGCAGGTCTGACGCAGGAACGGGTGTCCCAGATATTAGCCGCTTCTCGCCGGGACAGGGGAGCGTCCAAGCAGGATCAACCGGATCGGTCGTGGGAGGCCCTTCGGCTGGTGGAACAAGGTCGCTCCATACGAGAAGCGGCCCGCCTCACCGGGATGGCCAAATCTACCGTCGAACGGGCGGTGCTCCAGGCCAAACAGCGCCAAGAGGCGATGCGGCAGCATCTCCAAACACGATCCGGGCTGACCTCGCTCTTGCGCTATCCCGACCGGGGGCCCTGGGGGCAAAGCCGCTACTTCGGGAACTGTCCTGGGTATCTGCTGGTGGATCTGCTCGATTACTTCAAACCCCAATCCGTCTTCGATCCGATGGAAGGCTCCGGCACCACCCGAGAGGTGTGCTTTGATCTCCACGTCGACTACGAAGGCCGGGATCTGCGGATCGGATTTGATCTGTTGTCCTCCCCGTTGCCGGACCGGACGTTCGAGCTGATCTTCTGGCATCCGCCCTATTGGCCGGGGCATCGGTACTCGGACCATCCCAATGATTTTTCACAAGCCACCAACCAGCAGGATTTCCTCCAGCGAATGCAGGAGGGGTTGCAACGTTTGAAAACTCTTCTCACACCCAAGGGGCATCTGGTGCTGTTGATCGGTGATGGACGGAAGAACGGGGTCTTCTATCCGGTCCATAGTTCCATCCTGCAATGGAATATCCTGCCGGTCGAAACCATCTTGATCAAAGCCGGGGATCATGAACGGCGAGCCCGGCATTTTCAGTATGGGCCCACGCGGTTTATTCCCACCCTCCATGAATATGTCCTGATTTTCAAAGGATCATCCTCATGAACATCCCCGTCAAGGATCGGAGAAATGGCCACGGACCAGACCCAAAACCCCTGGACGGTGGGAAGCCGCGTCTACCGAAGGCGAGCCCCGTCGTACCGCGCCTCTTATCACAGCGCGAGGCGGCCACGTACTTGGGGATTTCCTACTGGACCTTGCGGGATCTGACGTTTCGAGGGGAGATCCCCCACGTGAAGATCCGACGGCGGATCCTGGTCGATCGAGTCGATTTGGAGACCTACCTGGACCGGATGAAAGTCCGATCGGGGACTTGACGCGGAGACCTGAACGGAGCGATCCATCAGGAGGGAGGCGGGATGGGCCGGATCTATCGGCGGGGCCAGATCTGGTGGATTCAATATTACGGACAGGGGCAACTCTTCCGGGAAAGCACCCGCTCCGAGCTGAAGTCGGCCGCGATCGCGCTCCTCAAACTCCGAGAAGGAGACATTGGCCATGGACGGCTCCCCACCCTGAAAGCAGAGCTCACGACCTTTGAAGACCTCGCGGCCCTCTACCTCCAGGATTATCAGATCAATGGCCGGAAGACCGGAGGGCGGGCGCGACAACTGACCGCACGGCTCCGTGAATCGTTTGGCCGCTTCCGCGCTTGCCGGATGACCTCGGAACAGATTCGATCCTACATCGCTCGCCGTCAATCCGAAGGCATGGCCAACGGCACGATCAATCGGGAACTGGGGGCGTTGAAACGTATGTTCCGACTTGGCAGTCAGCAAACGCCTCCGCTCGTGGTCACCACGCCGCATATTCCGCATTTGCAGGAACACAATGTCCGGCAGGGCTTCTTGACCGAGGACGAATACAAACTCCTCCGGGCCGCTTTGCCGGACCATGTGAAGGTGCCGTTGATCATTGGCTACTGGACCGGCATGCGGGCAGGGGAAATCGTGATGTTACGATGGGAGCAGATTGATCTCGATCGAGGCCTCTTGCGGTTGGAACCAGGCACGACGAAAAACAACCAAGGTCGACTTGTTCCGCTCGTGAAGGAAGTCACGGAGGCGTTGTGGCAATGGAAACAACAGACGCTGCTGCGTTATCCGTCCTGTCCCTGGGTCTGTCATTTCCGAGGGGAGCGGCTTCAACGAGTTCCCAAAACAGTCTGGCAGAAGGTGTGTGAACAGGTGGGACTCAAGGGAAAGCTATTTCATGATCTACGGCGGACAGCGGTGCGGAATATGGTTCGGGCAGGAGTTCCAGAGCGTGTAGCAATGGAAATTTCTGGCCATAAGACAAGATCAGTATTCGATCGGTACACTATCGTCAGTGAGGGTGATCTACTCACCGCGGTACTCTGCCTTGAGCATGTTCCGTCAACGACCTAGTTGTTCAAGATGAAAACTCTCTTCGCGGTGACAATGGCAAGACAGTTGAAGTAACGATTCTGACGGTTCAAAGGGACCATGAGCTATTCGGGTGGGCAATGAAGAAAGTCTAAGCCTCATCGATGGTTGCCAAACTCAAGAAATTGGAGTTAGGCTTCTCTAAAGTGACCACTGAATCAACAAGCTCATCCAATTCAACAATACAATAATAACAGGCAAACTCGAATTGTCCGCGCAATCCTTTCTTTTCCATGTTAGAAAAAGAAGAAACCTGCTTTGCCCTTGCCTCGCAATACTTCTTGAATGGGAGGAAAAGACT
This sequence comes from Nitrospira sp., assembly GCA_965223625.1. Lineage (GTDB taxonomy): Bacteria > Nitrospirota > Nitrospiria > Nitrospirales > Nitrospiraceae > Nitrospira_D. The sequence goes on along the minus strand of OZ245008.1, from coordinate 2,504,642 downwards.
CCTAACACGATCGGCATGAGAACCAGAGCTTAGTTGTGCTCCTGCGGATTCATGCGCAAAATCATTTCGGATTCTCCTTATTAGATGAAGGGTTCTCGCAAAAGCATCATCTATTAATCCCAAACGATGAGCCAAAGTTATTCTTGACGAGAAAGAACCGATCGGTCCATCTGTTCGAAGAAGATCATCTTGTGCAGCAGGGCAGGGGAGGAGCTTTTTTGTTAATGCTAGATACAACAGTTCGTCTAGCTTAGCAGAAACCAAAATTACTGCTGCCCGGTCACTTTCCCTTTCAAACTCTTCTGCGAACGCATCGAAGCTACGGTTGGGTTCTGTGACCATGGGATTCTTCCCGAGTTGAGCACAATTTCGAGCACAGTATAGAGGGGAGTTGGGAAGTCGGCAAGGTAAGTGGTTGAAAAATTGGTGCCCCCGATACGAATTGAACGTACGACCCGCGGTTTAGGAAACCGCTGCTCTATCCAACTGAGCTACGGGGGCAAAGCCAAATATCAATGACTTACACTTTTACAGACTCTCGGTCATGGGGTCAAGTGTTCCCGGCGTGTTCTCTTGGAGATATTTTTGGACTTTTAGCGCTGCCTGAACCAAGTCGCGCTCCTCGATCGCATTGTACCGCTTCCACATCTTCTCAGACTTATGCCCCACGATCTTCATCGCGGTTGCGGTGTCCACTCCTGCCCGGCGCAAATTAGTCGACGCACAATGCCGAAGATCATGGAACTTAAAGTCTGTAATTCCGGCATCCTTCAAGGTTGTGCGAAAAGATCGGCTGATGCGTTGTATAGGTTTGCCTCTGAATGTAAAGACATGACGGGTTGAGAGTGAACGGACCTTCGCCAGACGTTGAAGAGCAACTCGTATATCCGGAGTCATGGGGACTTGGCGAGGCTTCTTCGTCTTCGTATCCTGACTACGAAGCGTGATAAAGCCTCTCTTGAGATCAACCCGGTCCCAGGTCAGACCGACAATCTCACCAAATCTCTGGCCCAGCTGATAGGCGAGTAAGAGGACAGGCTTGAGATGTCCCTTTGCAGCCTCATAGAGTATGCTCCATTCCTCTTCAGTCAACACTCTATCTCTGGCGTTCTGTGGATCAGGAAGCGGAACCCTGGTAGCGGGATTGACCTGTAAGAGCCCTCTTCGAATAGCCACGTTGAGACAGTGCTTGAGCACAACATGGTCATTGTTCACGGTCTGAATACTGGGCTTTGTTCCGTCCTTCTTTTTTCGCTGTGCTCGGAAGGCTTCGACATCATGAGGCCGGATCTCCGTTAAGACCTTTCCACCGAAGAACGGGATGAGCTGCCGTTCCATGATTTCGAGTCGATCTTGATAGCTACGGAGTGTCTTGGTTGATTCGAGCTCAAGGTAGGCCGCTGCCCATTCCCTGAAGAGAATCGGCTTGGCCTGTTCGGTTTTCTCGTGGCCCAAGAGCAAGCGGGTTTTGATCGCGGCTTCCATCTCGCGGGCGATCGTCTTGTTCAGGCACCCCACTTTCCATCGCTTTTTTCTGGCACCGGGGACGCCACTCGCGAGGCTCCACGATGTGCCGTCCGCACTCTCTATTACACGGAACTCCACATAGTAACTATCGCGCCGTTTGGTGAGTCCCATGGCTGTCTCTCCGTGGTGTGACCGTGTGCTGATCGATCCAGGCGTCCAGCTGAGCCTGCTTGAACTTCACCAGCCGCCCGATTTTGACGTACCCCAGTTTTCTCGCGGAGACCCATCCGTACAGGGTCAATTTGGATATGCCTAAATACTTCGCGGCTTCATCCATTGTCAAAAGATTATTCATGGTGCTTCAGACAGGCTGTTCCTTCATGCTCTACAATTGAGGTCGAGTGAGCCGACTGACACCTCCGCACAACTCTCAGGAGTGGCACTTATGAGAGGGTTCAGAATTATTCACCATACCGAAAAGGTAGGGGGAGGGGAGGTCACACAACGGAAGGAACCGTGGGATCGGGTACGCCCGCGTCCCGAGGGGCATTCACCTGGGTCCGCAAAACAGCGGAATTTCGGACGAGGTTCTGCTGAGGCACCGCGTCCGGCTACGCCGTGGGGTGTGGAACCACGCACCGTCGTTCCACGCGACGCGGCCCGACCGTGCGGAAAGCACATCCGTCGCCCATCACGGGGTGTGGCTACCTCGTGGCAACAGCGCCACCGCTGACGGTGTCACGCGTGCAGCCGGCCGTGGCCACAGACTGGGAGATTCTGTTGCGCCTCCGCCTGGGTGAGGAGCACAACACGATGTTGAGAAGAGGTCGATGTGCGAGTCCGTTGTCTGAGTCCGTTCGTGATCGCGACGGCTCTTCAGGGAGGATCGAGGAGCAGAACGGAAGCGATCGGATGAAGATGCGCCGTGCAGCACCAGCAGCTTCACGCTGCCCTGGAGGAGTCTACACGAGTTGACGTTGACCCACGATGTTCATATCTGTTATAGTTATGTACATCTCGTTCGTTGACAAGGGGACGCGTATGAGGCACACCAGCGCAATCAGACACAAACATCTCCAACTCGATCAAGCGAAGCTCACGCGTGCGAAGACCGTGCTCGGTGCCAAAACTGAGACCGAAGCCATTGAACGCGCCCTTGCGCTCGTGGTGGAGGAGCACACGCTTGATCAACCGTTAAAGCGGGCAAAGGGCCGCATGCAGCTGCGAAAAGTCTTTCGCTGAGATGCGGCGCCTCATTCTCGACACCAACGTCTACATCGACTGGTTTAACACGGGTGCGCATGAGCCGCTCCTGTTTCAATCCGATGCCGTCAAAATGATGAGTACCGTGGTCATGATGGAGCTGTTAGCCGGTGCCCATGCCGTCCGAGATCGGACCCGTCTGCACGATTTGTTCAGAACTTTTCGGAAACTGGGTCGACTGCTCGTTCCGTCTGCGGAGGTCTACGAAGACGCCGGTGGGGTCTTACGGCAGCTTCAAGCCGCCCATGGATACCGTCTCCGGCAGACTCATTCACTCTCCAACGACGTCCTCATTGCACTGTCAGTCCGTGCCGTTGGGGGGACCGTTGTCACACAGAATCAGCGGGACTTTCTCGCGATCCAGTCCATCCGTCCCTTCAAACTCAGTCTGGTCTAAGCGTTGCGGGGATCGTCCGGTCGTTTCGCACGCCGCTCGTCTCTGATTCTGCCCCCTTCGTCACCACAATGGTGGTGCTTTCCCCGGTAACCCTGCGAGAGCCGTTCAGCATTCCACTGCGTGCAGCAACCGGCTTACGTGTCATCGGTCGCCCGCTGGCCGGCAAACGCCTCACGCTCAAGACTGTCTCGGAGCCGATCCGTTGATCAGCCTTCACCTCTACAAGCGGGCGAACTCTGTCGACATGTGAGAACAGGACCGTCTCGCCTCGTCCGTTGTATCTGCTCTGCCATGCTGTGCTGGTGATGCGCGGGGAGTAGCTTGTGGTTTCAGGTCCGGTGCCTGTGCGCATCCGGCCGTCGCCCTGGCTTTCCACCGGCGGGCTGCGTCGATCATGCCCGCGCGTCGCGAACGATCGCGTCGTCTTTCACGGTCATTCCTCCGCTTCGCGCCCACCGGCCCGCCAGGTGGCGGCGGCCTCTCTGTCTCCTGTGTCGTCGCTGTGTGGCCTCCACGCCTGGTGAGAGGCCAACACATCAACTCTAACTTAAAGGAGACAACACGATGGCACCTCAAGACAAGAAACCCAAGCCGGTCACCACGCTCCGATGCAGCCGCATCAAGGCGAGCATCTGGATGAACGAGGGCGTGAACGGTCCGTTCTACAACGTGACCGTGGCGCGCTCGTACAAGGATCGAGATGGAGTCTGGAAGAATGCCGAGTCTTTCGGTCTCGCGGACCTGGACGCGCTCGTGGCGGTCGCCCAACAGGCGAAACTCTGGGTCACCGAGCGGTCGGGTCGCTGACCGCAAACTGGAAGCCTCCGGCCCTCGCGCCGGGGGCTTCCTGTACTCGAAGAAAGGAAACGGACGATGAAACTGTATCAAGCATTTGCGATGGATCTTACTCAATTGCTCAACGGCGTACGCGCGGTGCGGATCACCGTACCCGACTACATGCCCCTCTCAGTCGAAGAGTTCGGCGTCAGTCAGGATGGGCACCGGTTGGTCTCACTCTGCCAGTATGGTGAACAGAACGGCGATCTGATGCGCGATCCCGATATCGTGTTTCGGTTTCACAATGTACCCGGTGGCGCGGTAGTCGAACCGGTGTCCTTTCGGAACGACGACCTCGGGATCGTGCAAGACGTCTATCGGTATGACGAGGCGGGCAGGCGCACCCATGTCCTGCCCACGCTGAAACAGGACTTGACGGAGTTTGCCGAGCGCTGGTTTGCCAATCTGAAGGATCAGGGATTCTTTGCCTCTACCGCGGTGCGAGAAATCCTGTCCCCGTAATCTCATCGATGCATGTAAGGGGCATGATCTGATCAGATCATGCCCCCGTCAAAAAAGACAACCCTGGCAGAACATTCAGTCAGTGAGGCTTACTGCTTCGTGCCGAGAAAGCAAAAGCTGGTGGTCCTGGCTCTGTTGACCGCTGCACTGTACAGTCGGTGGGTCGCAGCATCGTAAAAAGCCACCCCAGTGACGGTGTCGGTTCCCTGGCGACAGGCGCCGCCTTCGAATGTGACGCTGACATGAAACACATTTCCCTCTGCACGAGGAGACAAGGTGCCGGTCACGGTGCAGCCATCTGATGCATGACCGGACAGCGTCCCGGCTGCATCCACCGTCACCGTGACCGTGTGATCATCAGCACGGAGCCCCACATAGGTCCCGGTCACCAGAGTCAAGTTCGAGACCGACTCAGAGTCCGCAACGTACGTACTCCTCACGCTGTCTGTGTCATCATTGAAGTAGATGATGGTCGCGTGAAAACTCTCATTCGGCACATAGGTGCCACTCATCCTTCCCTGGCGAATGCCCGTGCCGTCCACATGAAAGTCTCTGGTGTTCGGGGACCCGAAGGAGCCGGAGTGCGACGTGCCCGTGCCCTGAATCAGTCCAGCCAGGTCGTGGGGATGGTCTCTGGCCGAATAGAACAGCCAATACGAGCCGTCCTCGAGAACCAGGCCAGCGACGGTGCGACCGGTGGGAGTCACGCCCGTCCAGCGACCTTCCGCCGAGGGGGCCGTGGGTTGCGGCAGGGAAACAGCGTCGCTTCCGCCATACCCGCCGCCACAGGCGACGGGAGCGAACCCGCTATTGAAGCAGTTGGCGAAGCTGCCACAAGCCACGAGCCCGCTCATCAAGCTGATGGCCAGCAGGCATCGATGCCGGTTCGTCCATGTCAGGCGCATGGGTGCCTCCTCAACCCGAGAGCGACACGCGCAGGCTGTGCCCTGGGTCACAGGATAACAAGAACGTCATCCCCTTCAAATGGGGCGAGCCCCGAATGGCTGGACATCGGAGCAGCCGACTCCTAATGCCAGCCAGCCCAGCTTGCCGGAGGCTCCACGGACCGGCCGATCCGGGTGGCATTTGGGGCGTCTTTGATGCGGCGTCAGCGGTTGGTTTCTCGCCTTGGATGCGTGTCGGCAGAGGCAGAGTGTAAGACCAATTTTGAGAGGTTGCAGGATATGGCTCTCGCCCGTAGTTGTCTTACATTATGGGTTTATCGTATTCTTGGGGCCCATGTTCTTGATCCTCCGATCACCAGAATGAGGCGCAGGTTGGTGATGGGGGCGGGGCGTCTCGATTTGGGCTGGTACAGGGGAACTGATGGGGCAGCGGGCGAAACGGACGACCACGGTTACGGTGGATCTGGGTGACCTGAAAGGACTCTGGCAGGCCTGGTGCCAGAACCATGGCATCACGCCGAGTCATGCCATGCGGAACGCTCTTCGGCAGGCCATGGACCGGAGAGCAACCAGGGCACCGGTGCCTCGGCTGCGCGTCACTCCAAAGCGAGAACGAGCGACCGCTCGTATCGAACTGAACCTAACGACCTCAGAGCTCGCCGCCCTGAAAAAGATGGCCAGTCACGAAGGCTACGTCTTGACGAAATGGCTGGTGGCGATGGTGCGGGCCAAGCTGACCGGGGAGCCGCAGGTCGGACAGCCGGAATTGGAGGCCTTGGCCCGGTCGAATCAGCAACTGTTGGCTTTGGGCAGGAACTTGAACCAGATCGCGAAAGTCTTGAATACCGCGCCGCAGAACCGGACAGCCTTTCGTGTCGAGGTCATCACCGAACTTTCCCGCGTGATCCGATCTCACACCGACAGGGTGTCGGATGTCTTGCGCGGGACGGTGGAGCGTTGGCATCTCCAATGACCCCACCACGCATCAGGATCGATGAGCGACTGGATGAGTGGGGGAGTCGGTTGTTCAACGTTTCGCGAGACACCCCATCACGGCCGCGTCGCAGCAAGCGTACTCCACTTGGGTTCAGCCAAGCCTGTGAGTCCCAGCGGACGGTTTAGCAGGCCACAGGCTCGGACGGCCTATGTGCGGCAGACCCTGCACGCCATGGTCCGCTGCACGCCGCAAGTCATGGTGAAACTCGTTAGGGCGCCGAAAGGGATGAAGGGCATCTCGAATAACCACACGTATATTTCGCGCGATGGACTCCTTGAGATCGAAGATCAAGACGGCCAGGTGATTCATGGGAAGGAGGTAGAAGCTCAAACAGTCCTTGATCGACTGAAGGTTGCGCCGTGAGCAGATCGGAACCGATTCATGTGCCTTACTTCTTGGCTCCGGTATGAATGTGCATCCCACTCGTGCGGTGGTCGGGTATCTGGTGTGTGCAGACCACCATTCTGACTCCATCACTTTCTTTTTCGATACGGTGATTTTCACGAAGCATCAGGTAGGGAAACGACCGCCCAGAGCTCTTCAACGATGTGACGCGCAATCGTGTCATCGTGCGCACGCTCCCTTCGATGCGCGGGCTACGCCCTGATGGCGAGACTCAAGACCTGAAGTTGGCCGAGCTCATCACGACGGTGGTATGCCGGGATAGCACTGTAGGAGATAGTCGGATGGGAATCATTTCTCGGACAAGTTATGGCAGCTTGAAGCAGATTTCGCCGACTCGAGAGACGCCATGTTTTTTGCCGTGACCGATGAAGTGGTGGCGATATCTCTCCGTACACGGAGATGCCCTAGCATCTTCGGAGTGTTAAGTGGATCTTTCTACAGACGCGATCGCGGTGCCCCCTGCCTGGTTCCACGCTCCCACTAGACAAAACCCGAGTTCAAGAACGGGTAAGACCCGAGATTGATAAGAGACTCCGTGCGAATTTCCCGACCATGGTGCACGAAGTCCCACCACCATGCCGCTTCCAGACTCCGTATACATAAGCAGGGCTGAATCTAGGGAAACATCCAGTCGTGAAGGTTAAGCAAAGGGGTTAGAAGAAGAATGGGAATAAACAATAGACATTTATGATGGCCCAACTAGCACAAACAATCGCCGGTCGCATCCTGGTCGGCGTGATGGTGGCCGCGTTTCTCACCTGGGTCGGCAATGCTCAGGCCACGGCACCCTCACCTCCAAAAGATAGTGATATTTCAGCGGCGATCGACCGGATTCTCCTGAGAGATACGGTGGTTCCTCAGGATCGTATCCAAGTCTCCACAAAAGACGGCATCGTGACGTTGGAGGGAGTTGTGCCGAATCTCATTGCGAATGGCCGAGCAGTGCGACATGCCGAGTCGATCAAAGGAGTACGAGCTGTCGTGGATCGGATCAACATCCAAACGGCGACGCGGTTGGACAAGGAGTTGTTCAAGAAAGTTGAGGAGGCTCTTCGTGTAGACCCTGCGACAAAGTCTCTACATGTGAACGTGTCGGTTCAAGATGGGCGGATCACCTTCTCAGGTTCGGTGCGGTCGTGGGTCGAGAAAGAGCTCGCGACAGAGGCAGCCAAATCAGTGAAAGGAGTGACCTCAATCCAAAACCTGCTCACGATTGATCCTCAAGAACATCGAGAGGATGAGGAGATCAAGACCGACATTGAGCGCCGGCTCCAGTCGGACGTGTGGCTTATGGGTCGTGCCCTCGACGTGCGGGTTGCAAATGGTGTTGCCCATTTGGAAGGAATAGTCAGAAGCGCCTTGGAGAAGTCACGTGCGACAACCCTTGCGTATGTTTTGGGTATCACACGTGTGAATACCGATGGTCTGACAGTCGAGTGGTCGCCCCGCATTCGCATGCGGAGATCCGTCTACGCGGATCCTACCGACGATGAAATTGCTCGTGCCGTAAAAGACGCCTTTTTGCAAGATCCACGTGTCCGGTCGTTTGAGCCCGACGTTCAAGTCCGAATAGGGGCCGTGACCTTAAGTGGTTCGGTCGACAATCTGGCTGCAAAGCGTGCGGCTGAAGAAAATGCTCGTCACACCGTCGGAGTCCGAACGGTCAACAACCGCTTGCAGGTACGTCCGCCTGATGAAGCGGTAGATGAAACTATTGCTAATCTCGTGCATCACAGACTGAATGACCATCCCGTGACTGATCGCAGCAACATCAGTGTGATGGTGGAAAACGGCGTCGTTTCCCTCAACGGAGTTATCGATAACCATGTCGAGCAACAGACGGCCGAGGACGTGGCCGGGCGTGTCGCCGGAGTCGTGGCAGTAACAAACCGATTGGAAGTGAGGGTGCCCCAGCTCGGACGCTCCGATGAGGAGCTCCGCTCATCGATCAAAAACAAATTGTGGTGGAGTCCATTTGTCGATGAAGATCATGTACGGGTGGAGGTTCGTCGGGGAGTTGCCACCCTCACGGGAACGGTCGACACGCCTTGGGAAAAGAGCCTGGCAGAAGAAAATGCCCGAGAAGGTGGTGCTCGTGTCGTGAAGAATCATCTGCGAGTCGCTAGGGAATAAAATCCCTTTTATGCTCCTGGACATGGTGAGGATGTGATGCAAGATGATCATGACGCTGCGGTCGAACTGGTTATCTAGTCCTGACAAAGCGAAGGAGTGCATAGATATGAAAAAGATGAACACAACGATCACCGTAGCCCTCGTGAGCCTGATATTTTTGACGTCATGTTCCGGCACGTCTCAAGTTACACGCATAGGAACAGTCAAGGACATCCTTATTAAAGACACGATCACTCCGGATCACCTCAGGGTCCAAGCTGGTGACCAGGTCCGATGGATCAATCACCGGAAGCGGGATGTGCGGATCGAATTTGATGAAACCGTCAGCCGGCAGTTCTCCTGCAACAAAGGTTTTCGTGTGATGGCCGGAATCGGCCACGATTCGGCAACCCTTGTTCAGGGCCAGAGCGCCAGCCTGTGTTTCAACGAGGTCGGGACGCGACACTATGTGGTTCGGACGGACACCTCTTCATCGAGTGAAGAGGGAAGCCTGACCGGAACTGTTACAGTGGAGTGACGAGAATGCACCATCGCCCTATAACGGGAGGAGGATCAATCGATGAAGCTACCCCAACCACGGCAAACGGAAACGTTCGATCTGCATGGACTTAACGGCATCTCCGATCAAACACTGGAGATGCACTTCAAGCTTTACGAAGGCTATGTCAAATCGACCAACAAGTTGAGGGCGCAACTCTTCTCCATCATCGAGGACGAAAAGGTAGATCAAGAAGAAATGCCTATCTATTCAGAACTCACCAGGCGGCTGGGGTTTGAATATAACGGGATGGTGCTCCATGAATATTATTTCGGCAACTTGAAACGAGTGGCGAATTCGAAACCTGAACCCCATGGTTCCTTCGCGCAGATTGCCGAGGACAGTTTTGGGTCGTTCAACATCTGGAAAACGGACTTCTCCAGCGTTGGCATGATGCGAGGTGTCGGGTGGGCCATCTGTTATCTGGATCCTGGAAGCGGAGTCGTGTCCAACCACTGGGTCAGCCTACACGAACATGGGAATATCGCAGGATTTGTTCCACTGCTCGTCATGGATGTCTGGGAACACGCCTATCTACTCGATCATAAGCCGTCGGAGCGATCGGACTATATCGAAGCGTTCTTTTCGAACGTGGATTGGAAGGTCGTTGAGAAACGGATGAACCGAGGTGGGCCGATCTCGTCGTGAACGCGTTTCTTCAGCCATTGAGTCGTTCAGCACGAGGACGACGCGATGAGTGACTTGTTGGCGGCCAGGATTCAGATGGCGATGTCGTTGGGTTTCCACATCGCCTTTGCCATCGTCGGGATGGCGATGCCGCTGATGATGGTCATTGCCGAGTGGCGATGGCTGAGAACCGGTAGCCGTGTGTACCGCACCCTTGCGCAGCGTTGGGCCAAGGGGACTGCCATCTTCTTTGCCGTTGGTGCCGTCTCAGGGACCGTCTTATCGTTTCAGTTGGGTCTCCTCTGGCCTCGTTTCATGGAGTGGGCCGCGCCGTTTATCGGCCCACTTTTTTCATTTGAAGGGATCGCATTCTTTGTCGAGGCGATCTTTTTAGGAGTCTACCTCTACGGGTGGGACAAAGTTGGACCCAGGATGCATCTGGGTGCGGGAGCCATCGTCGCAGGAAGCGGCGTGAGTTCCGCGTTTTTCGTGGTATTGGCGAATGGATGGATGAACAGCCCGACCGGGTACCGGATCGAGGACGGCTATCCGAGGTTCGAAGATATGCTGCGGGCGATGTTCAATCCGATGGGACTGATGGAGGTGCACCATATGGTGCTCGCCGCGTATGCGGCGACAGGATTCGCGGTCGCCGGCATCCATGCCTGGGGTCTGCTCGGCAAACCTCACAATCTGTTTCATCGGTTCGGGTTCAGAATTGCCTTTGCCGTCGGAGCAATCGCGGCGATGGCCCAACCCATCAGCGGAGACATCCTCGCTCGGGCCGTGGCTTCTCACCAACCCATCAAGCTGGCCGCGTTCGAGGCACTCTTTGAAACTCAAGCCGGCGCACCTCTGCTGATCGGCGGAATTCCCGACTCCGTTGAACGAACCGTATCCTATGGCGTCGAAGTGCCGTCGCTGTTGAGTCTCTTGCTGTACCTTGATCCGAACGCAACGGTGAGGGGGTTGGAAGAGTTCCCTCGTGAGGATTGGCCGCCGATCGCGATCGTTCACATCGCGTTTCAAATGATGGTGGCGTGCGGCACCATCATGGCCGTGGTCGGCCTGTGGGGCGCGTGGATCTGGAAGCGGCACAGGCAGTTTTATTCAACCCGTCCGTTTTTATGGTGCGTGATCGGTGCGTCACCGCTCGGAGTGGTGGCGATCGAGGCGGGATGGACGGTCACGGAGGTCGGCCGGCAGCCATGGATCATCCATGGCGTCATGCGGACGGCCGATGCAGTGACGCCGATGCCGGGATTGGTCGTGCCTCTCGTTCTATTTGCATTCGTCTATGTCGTGCTGGCTCTCATCGTCATATGGCTGCTCAAACGCCATGTCGAAGCCAGCCCGGTCATCACGGAGGAGCGCGGAGATGCCGCTTGAAGTTGTACTCGGCGCCGCGATCGTATTGTCTCTGACCCTGTATGCCTTGACGGGAGGAGCGGACTTCGGCACGGGAGTCTGGTATTTGCTTGCATCCGGCCCGCGGGCTCAAGCGCAACGCGACGTGATCTCCGCGGCGCTCGGACCAATCTGGGAAGCCAATCATGTGTGGTTGATCGTGGCCGTCACCGTGTTGTTCACGGTTTTCCCTCACGCGTTTAGCCTCATGACCACGGTTCTCCACATTCCGCTGACGTTGCTTCTTCTCGGAATCGTGATGCGTGGATCGGCGTTCATATTTCGGACAAAGGACGTGAAGGAGACTCATTACCATCGGTGGTGGGATCAGGTGTTCATCGGCTCCAGCTTGATGGCCCCGCTTCTCCTGGGCATCACGATCGGGGCGATCGCCTCCGGAGAAACACACATACGGACGGGAAGCTTCGTCGAGATCTTTGTAGATCCCTGGCTCGCGCCGTTTCCGGTGGCCGTGGGGCTGGTCACGCTTGCGCTGTTCGCGTTTTTGGCGGCGGTCTATCTGACGCTCGAGCCGGCGGATGTGGAGCTACAAGAAGATTTCCGTGCGCGCGGACTCGTGGCCGGAGGAGTCGTCGCAGCCTTGTGCGGTCTGGCCCTGTTCCTGGCGTCCAGCGGGGCCCCACACCTCTATCGCGATCTGACGGAAAGCTGGTGGCAAGGGCCGTTGCTGGCACTGGGCGCCTTCACGGCGGGAACGGCTCTCATTGCCCTATGGAAAAGGCGGTATGCATTGGCGCGTGTTGCTGCAGCCGCGGTAACTGTGGTGATCATTTGGGGGTGGGCCTGGTCGCAGTTTCCCTATGTGATCGAACCCGATATCACGCTGTACGATGCGGCGGCTCCACAGGCGATCCTACGATTCATGGTCGGCATTCTGGTGGGAGGAGCCTGTCTGGTGCTGCCGTCGCTCTATTATCTTTTTCGTATCTTCAAAGGAGGGGTCGTCAGTCCTGATCGCTAAGTATGGATCTCATCGTCCGCCTATCCGCCTCTCGGGTTTCTTCCAGTGTAGCTCTTCGGGACACGATGCTAGAAAAGACTGAAAGAACAACAGCTGAAATTAGGAGGGGAAGGTGCGGAGAGTACCAATTTCTCTTATGCTCCTATCACCCGCTTTCGTGTCCCTGGTGGATTCATTCCAACCGCGAGATCCGGATCCCTTTCCCCCTGGACTTCGTCCTGATCCATTTCCGCCGCCCACGCCGTCACCTGCTATCAAACCAGGTCCCCAGCCTGACCCATCGCCGACGCGTCCGCCTATTCCGACGGTTGGCGGTGTACAGGGGCACTGGGTACACGTGAATGAACGAACAATAGAGGCAGATTCATAGTCGATTTCATGAGGAGTGTCAGATGGCGAGCAACGCAGCGGATCTCATGATGAACATGCTGTTTGATAGCGGGAAGGCGTCCACACGACGATCACGAGGTGTCCTAAGGAGAACCACATGAAAAAGAAACACAGCGCCCAGCCTAGTTCCGACCGCAAGACCGCTCAGTATGCCGATCAGACTGCGTCAACCGGCCCCGGCGGAGAAGTGCACCAGACCGCCGGTGGTGACAGGCCCGTCATGACCACCCAGCAGGGAACTCCGATCTCCGACGATCAAAACTCCCTCAAGATCGGTGCACGTGGTCCCACGGCGCTCGAAGATTTCCACTTTCGCGAAAAGATGTTTCACTTTGATCACGAACGTATCCCTGAACGGGTCGTCCATGCTCGCGGCTTCGGAGCCCACGGCTACTTTGAGAACTACGAGTCTCTCACCGACATCACGAGTGCCGATCTCTTCCAGCGAGCCAGGGAAAAGACACCGGCATTCGTGCGCTTCTCGACTGTGGCCGGCAACAAGGGGTCGGCCGATTTGGCGCGGGACGTCCGAGGTTTTGCCGTGAAGCTCTACACCAAAGAGGGCAATTGGGACATTGTCGGCAATAATATTCCGGTGTTTTTCATTCAGGACGCCATGAAATTTCCGGATATCATCCATGCGGCCAAGCAGGAACCGGACCGAGGGTTTCCTCAGGCGCAGACCGCCCATGACAATTTCTGGGATTTTATCTCGCTCACGCCGGAGAGCATGCATATGGCGATGTGGATCATGTCCGACCGAACGATCCCGCGCTCTCTCCGATTCATGGAAGGGTTCGGTGTCCATACCTTTCGCCTGATCAATGCCGAGGGGAAGTCCACTTTCGTCAAATTTCATTGGAAGCCGAAGCTCGGGTTGCAGTCGGTGGTGTGGAATGAAGCCGTCAAAATCAACGGCGCCGACCCCGACTTCCATCGCCGGGATCTGTGGCAAGCCATCCAAATGGGAGACTATCCTGAATGGGAACTGGGTTTGCAGCTCTTCGACGAGGACTTTGCCGAACGTTTCGACTTCGATGTCCTCGACGCCACCAAGCTCATCCCGGAGGAAGAGGTGCCTCTCCGGCTGGTCGGTCGGCTCGTACTCGATCGGTGCGTCGACAACTTCTTTGCCGAGACCGAGCAAGTTGCCTTCTGTACGCAGAACATCGTACCGGGGATCGATTTTTCGAATGATCCGCTTCTGCAAGGCCGGAATTTTTCTTACCTTGATACGCAGCTCAAGCGGCTTGGGAGCCCGAACTTCACCCACCTTCCTATCAATGCGCCCAAGTGTCCCTTCGCACATTTTCAGCAGGATGGACATATGGCCATGATGAATCCAAAAGGGAGGGCCAATTACGAGCCGAATTCATGGGACGGGCAGGAGGGCGGGCCGCGCGAATCGCCTGAAAAAGGATTCCGCTCCTATCCCGCTCAGGAGGAAGGTCCAAAAGTTAGGACCCGCTCCGAGACCTTTGCCGACCATTACAGCCAGGCGCGACAGTTCTATATCAGTCAAACGGAGGTTGAGCAGCGCCATATTGTAAACGCATTTGTCTTTGAGCTGAGCAAATGTGAACGACTGGAAATCCGTGTCCGCCTCGTCTCGCATCTGCGTACTATTCATCAGGATCTGGCCAAGCAGGTGGCGGACGGCTTACGCCTGAAAACCATGCCGGACCCGGCGGATGCCGCGAGGCCCACGCGAGAAGACCTGGGAAAATCGCCGGCGCTCAGCATGCTGCTCAACGGCCCTGACAGTTTCAAGGGACGGAAGGTCGGCGTGCTCGTCACCGATGGAGTGAAGATCGACCTTTTCAATTCGCTCAAGTCCGAAGCGGAAGCGGAAGGGGTGATGCTCGAGGTGGTCGCGCCGATGGTAGGCGGTGTCGAGGCGAGTGATGGCTCATGGATCGAGGCAGCTCAGAAGGTCGGGGGCGGACCATCGGTGTTATACGACGCGGTTGCGCTGTTGCCGTCTCAAGAAGGCGCCACGATGCTGGCCAAGGATGCAGCCGCGCGCGATTTCGTGGCCGACGCATACGCCCACATGAAGTTTATCGGGTATGTCGAAGCCGCGACTCCTCTGTTGAAGAAGGCGGGTGTCGACGAAAGCCGTGATGAGGGATTCATCCTCCTTGAGGTCTTGCGAGGCGGGTCCGATTTCATAGAGACCTGTCGCAAGATTCGTTACTGGGCGCGTGAGTCGGCGACCGCATAGACATGGCTGATGGCTGTTTGGGTGGTGCGATGGAAGAGGTCACCGTGTGGATGCGTTTGCGGAGGGGCATACAGTCTACGCGAGACTCGTGCTCGTGCAGTACTCGTGTGGTAAAGGATAGCAATGGGCCGGCCGGAGACAAAAACGGCGGTGGTTGCGGCTATCGCCGGCAATCTGACCATCGCAGCGACTAAATTCATTGCCGGTGTCATGACGGGAAGTTCCGCGATGCTGGCGGAAGGAATCCATTCGCTGGTCGATACCGGGAATGGCGCACTTCTGTTGCTCGGGCTTCGCATGAGTAGAAAGCCGCCGGATGACGACCATCCGTTCGGACACGGCAAAGAATTGTATTTCTGGACGTTGATCGTCGCCATTTTGATTTTTGCCGTTGGAGGAGGCATGTCTTTCTACGAAGGAGTCGTCCATATCCTCCATCCGAGTCCAATTGCTGATCCAACGTGGAACTATGTGGTCCTGGGCATCGCGTTTACCTTTGAAGCTATGGTGTGGTCTGTGGCCTGGAAGGTCTTCCGAAATCAGCGGAAGGGGCGCACTGTGTTCCAGACGATCGAATCCAGCAAAGATCCGACGACCTACACCGTCCTGCTGGAAGATTCCGTCGCCCTTCTCGGCATCGTGATCGCGTTCGCGGGAATTCTGCTTGCGCGCTGGTTTGGAAATCCATACTTCGATGGGGCTGCATCGATCACCATCGGAGTTCTCCTGGCATCAGTGGCGATCTTTCTCGCGTCGCAAAGTAAAGGGCTTTTGATCGGCGAGGGAATGGGCCGGGAAAAGCTCAAGGGGATTCAGGCGATCGCGAAAGCCGATCCGGCGGTAGAACTCACGAAGCGCCCTTTGACGATGTACTTCGGACCGCACGAGGTCTTAGTGGCCCTCGACGTGCAGTTTCATGCCGGTCTATCGGCCGGAGAGGTTACCGCGGCGATTGATCGGATTGAACGGCTGATCAAGGCCGATTACCCTGACGTCTCCCGTATCTATATAGAAGCGGAGTCTTTGACGGTGCGGTAGCCGAACGTGAAGGCATGTGAGAGATATCGATGAGAGCTCAAGTCGTTCGCTTTGGTTCACTCATCGGCGACCTCATCTCGGTGCCTCGGCGCGTTCTCGTATCCCTCTCCGATGATCCTCGCTCAAGTCTCCCCTAGGGCTGATGCATTTTGCAACCACGTGGCCGCTCCTCTACGGCGGCCTAGGCACTCTGCTGTGCGAGTCGACAATTCTAGAGATGATCTTCTTGGGTTTATACCCTGGGGGGACGCCAGCCGTCCGCCTATGGTTTTGCCCAGGTCATGAAGGGTACCTGGAAGTGTTACAAGAACAAGCCGGGAACTGGAGCGCGTGCCGTGATAACTTTACCGATGTCCTCGATTTTATTGGCTGGTACGGGAGTATAAGCCACCGAACTCTGGGCATGAGCAAATGGGATGCATACAAGCAGGCTCCGGCCTACGACGAATTACGTGAAAACGTTAGCCGGTGCAGTTGGGGATCGACCATCAAGGACCAGCCTCGCTCGGCCATCATATAAAGGGAGAGATCAGCATGACACACTTATTCGTTCCTCGTCGCCCAATGGTTTTACCTTTGCTTCTTACCGCGCTCATCATAATACCCACTGGGTGGGTGTCAGCCCAAGACTCTACCGCCGACGCCATGGGGCGGTGGTCTGGCGGGACTGGGATCGGTTTCTTAGGAGGCACACCTGACGGAGTGGAATTCGCCCTCAATGGACACCTTAACTATTTCATCTCGGAGGACATCTCTATTGGTCCGCTGGTCCAGTATGCCGGCGCAGGAGACGATTTTCTCTTTGGGCTCACGGTCCAGGGCAAGTATTGGTGGGCCATTCCCGATACGAACAACCAGACCAAGCTGGTCTTGCAAGGCGGGATCGGCTTCGCGCGGGCAGGCGTTCGGGAACCTGAGCTCGGCTTTGCTGATACCTACAGCTCGTTCTTGATTCCTCTCGGCATCGGGATTGATCACGCCGTGAATCAACAGGTGTCCCTGACGGCCGACTTCATGCTCAACATCACCGCGCTCGGGCAGGATGTCCGTATCGCAGGGCGAGAAGAGGACTTTCACACCAACGTGATGCCCGGGCTGTATTTTGGCGTGAGGTTTTATTGAGTCGATCGATAGGTCGCCATCTTGAAGGGTCCGGTCAAGCTGCAGCCTATAGGGCTTTCCGCACAGCCTGGCTGACCTCGACACATCGGGCCTTGCCCAACGGTTGCTACTGATCCTGGGGACTCATGAGTATCGTCTTGAGCTGCTCCCTATGCCAAAAGTTCTTCATTTTACATCTGGCTCATCGAGGGAAGGAGCGTCGGCATGAAGAGAGCAAGGAGCAAGAAGCAAGAATAACTATGGTCAACTTCGTGGTGATCGTTGATAGAGGGCATAGTCGAGCCTACAGAGCGTGCAGACATTTAACCTCGTCGAAGTGTTCGCCACTCGAGTAAGTCTCATTAACATGCCGTAACTGGGGCTTTGACCAGGTTCACATACTTCTCTTGAGGTATATGGATAAAGAAATCCATGTGCGTCCATGGCGTCCGACCGCCAGGACCAAATCACAAACATGAAAGGAGTGCATGATGTCTATCGGAAAAACACAAGGTACCGCGATACTGGCTGGATTTGTCATGGCAGGAGCATTAATGATGACGCTGCCTCTTCCAATCCATGCCGCAGAGAAGACGAATGAAATAGTCCCAGACCGTAAACCGGTCCCAAATGATCCCCATTACATTCAACACAGGGCGGACTTGCGACTAAAAATGGATGTGAAGAGAGAAATCGCCATGAGCCCCTATGTCGACGCGGATTTTATCGGCGTCACCGTCAGGGATGGAGTGGTCACGCTCAGAGGGTCGGTGGAGGATCAGAGCGCCGCCAGTGATGCGGTGGAAAACGCGCGCGAAGCCGGTGCCAAGAAAGTCATCAACAAACTGACGATCGAGGAGCGCAAGTAGCGGGAGAAGATGAGTTGCTCGAAGAGCGGGAGTGAACGTTCAAGCTAAACGGAGGTGGGTTTCCTTAGCGCCTGTTGGATCGTACGGTGCAGGTCCTCGACCGCCGACTCTTTGGTCATCAGCGCCGAGGCCCCAGTCCGGAGCATTTCGCAGCGAACAAACTCGTCCGTCTGAACGGATAAGCCGATGACCACTATGGCGGGATGACACGCCTTGATCGCAGCCGTGGCCTCGATACCGTTCATCCTGGGCATATTGATATCCATCACGACGACTGAGGGGAGCAGCTGATCTACCAGGGTAACTGCTTCGAAGCCAGTCGATGCTTCACCCACGATTTCCACGTCGGCATAGGCGTCCAAGATGCTGTGCAAGCCCTGCCGCACCATGGCATGATCGTCGACGAGCAGGACACGAATCCTCGTCGATGATCGCGCTGGGGAACTGAGGGCTGAGGTCTTCGATTGGGCCGATTCCATCCGCGTTTCGATATCTTCAGTCCCGGCGTCGGCTGCGCGGTGGAGCGGCGCGACCAACGTTGCTCGAGTTCCTTCGCCGGGGCGGGAGACCAGCGTGAAACCGCCCCCCATCGCGATCATTCGTTCACGAATACTGAACAACCCAAAACCTGGCACATGACTCGTCCGCTCGTTGGCCACCTGTGACGAGGCGGCCTCATGGAAGCCGCATCCCTCGTCCGTGACCTCGATGTGGACCGTTCCGTCCCTCGTGGTCATCGCGAGGCGGGCCTGATCGGTTCCCGCATGTTTCATCACGTTGATGAGGAGTTCACGCGCCGCTTGAAACAGCAAGATGGCGTGATCCTCCGTCACTAAGGGGCGCGCATCTTCCACCTCAACCGTGACGCGGAGACCACGTAGCTTCAACTGCTCGGCCAGCCATTTGAAGGCGTACGGTAGTCCGAATTCTTGGAAAAACGGCGGACTCAGCTGAGCCACCAGTGTGCGGGTGTAGGTCAAGGCTTCGTCAAGGGTCTCATCCAGTTTATCGATCAAAGACCCTTCGGGCTGTTGCCTGATCCGGTTCACGTGCATCCTCCCAACCACCAAGAGCTGGGCAAGGTAGTCATGCAGGTCAGTTGCCAAGCGCTTGCGCTCTCGCTGCTCGGTAAGGTTGAGTTCAGTTGCTAAGTCGCGCAGGCGGCCTTGCGATCGCACGAGCTCCTTCGTGCGTTCATTCACCAAACTCTCCAACTGGACGGTGAACGTTCGCTGCTCCTCCTCGCTCTGGCGCACTGCCTCGTGAGCCTGTTGCAGCCTCGTCGTATCAAAGAAGTAACAGACCACGCCGTATTGCCCGTCGGCCAGTGTCACGCGGTTTGTTTGCCATTCGTACGACTCGACGGTCTCGAGATCGAGACGCTTCTGCGACAGGCCGGATGACAGGTACGGCTCGCCGGTCTGCAGCGTGTGCCGGAAGATCCCGATCGCCTCGCTCGCGAACGGTTCCGGCCAGATGATGTGCATGGCTTCCGCGAAGTCTCGACCGATCAAGGGGGTCACGTTACGGAATGCCGGCATCGCACCCCTGCTGACGATGGCGAGGCGGAACTGCGAGTCCACTACATAAATACCGAGGGGGGAATGCTCGACCAGACTCACGAATGTCTCGCGACTGCGGCGCAATTCATCCTCGGCCCGTTTGCGCTTGGTGATGTCGTTGAACAAAATGCCGACCTTACGCTCGCCGGGTTCTCCGACGCGAAAGGCGTATACGTCGTAAAACCGTCCAAGCTTGGTGGCGGGATTCTGAAACCGTGACGGTTCGCCCGTGACGGCGATACGACCGTAAATCTCGAACCAATGTTCTTCGTGCTGAGGCGCGATGTCGCGCATCCGTCTGCCGACGGCCTGCGTGATGCCCGTCTGCTTCTCGAACGACCGGTTGACGTCGAGAAAGCGGTAATCGATGGGTTTGTCGGTTTCGTCGAACAGCACCTCGATAATGCAAAAGCCTTCGTCGATCGAATCAAACAACAATCGGTATTTGCTTTCCGATTCGCGCAGGGCCTCTGTGATTTGTACGCGTTGTTCATCTTCTCGTGACTGGTCTACGAGCCACCGGATGTTTCGATCCTGTCGCGCGAGTTTGAGCAACGCCCGCACTGTGGCGAGCACTTCTTCCTCCGCCGCCGGTTCGATCAAGAAGGCGTCGGCGCCAACTTCCAAGCTCTTGATCCGGTCTGATGCGCTGATGTGGATACCCGAGGTCTGCAGCACTTTCACGTGTTGCGTTTCGGGTTTCGTCTTGAGCCGCTCACAGACCTCAAAGCCGTTGATGTCGGGCAGACTGAGATCGAGAATGATCAGATCGGGCTGTTCGGTGGCGGTAATCGTGAGCGCGTCGGCGCCGGAACTTGCTGTAATGACCCGATGGCCATGTTTATCGAGCAGGCGACTCTTGGCAGACAGGGCAACCACATCATCGTCAGCCACGAGCACGGTTGAGATATTGGATGCGATGGAGGGTTGGGTCATCTCGTGCCTCCTGGCGTACTGGGAGGAGTCCTTCCTGTAGAGGAAGGTTCGGAGTTACGCGGATCTCCCAGTATCGAGGATCAGCCGGTATACTAGCCGAGTGAAGAAGACGAGGTCCATTGGATTTTTCATGGTGTGGACGTCGATGATACGGTTCGAACTTGGCACCCGCCGAGTCGGCCGGCTTCCGTACTGCCAGCGGCGAATCCCAACCGGTGCGTTCAGAATCCGTTCGAGCTGAACCTGCAAAGACCGCCCCGCGCGTTTACACGGCACCCAAAAGATCGAAAGTGGTGCGAATCCGTTGCACGAGCTTCGGCGGGGTTTCGGAGGCATCGAGGACCAGCGTATCGATCGGTTCCTCCAACGTCTCGAGTTGATTGTCGAGCAGCTCTACTTTCATCACATGGTTCCTACGATCGAGCAGGCGCCGTTGCAAGAGGGTACGGGTGGCCTTGAGATAGACGATCCGGACATGGTGTGCGTGGTGTGGGAGGAGGACCAGCGTGCGATAGGCGGCCTTCAACAGTGAACATGCCAGAACCACGCCGCTTCCGGTAGCCACCCATTCAGCGATCGACGTTCTAAGGCGTTCGAGCCATGGACGTCGATCCTCGTCCGTGAGCGGCAGGTTACGGGTCATCTTGTCGAGATTGCCGGGCGGATGGAAGTCGTCGGCATCGACAAAACGCCAGCCGAGCTCGTTCGCCAAACGTCGTCCAACCGTCGACTTGCCGGCGCCGGCTGGTCCCATGAGGATGATGACGTACACGGTTCCATTCATCGCATCGGATCGCCGATGGGAGGCTTGGAAGGTCCACCGGGGTTGCCCGGTGAAGGGGGTTCCTCGATCGGCGGCTTGCTCGGACTCCGATCCGGAGGTCTGACCGGTGGTGATCGTCTCTCCGGCGCCGGCGGTTCTTTGATGGGAGAGGGTGTCGCTTGAGTCGCAATGAGATCGAAGTGGCTCTCTGTAGGCATGACGGCTCGCTCCCTTCGTGGTTTCCTCACCATGAATCTCGGACATCCAGGTATGTCCGCTTGTCACGTTTGTACGGAACCAAGATGTTGCGTACTCATTTGAGTGTGCCAGGTTGCTCGTGTCCGAGCCACTGGGGAAAGTCCCAGTAGAGACGGCTCAATTTCCAAGGTACAAATCGACCATGAAGGTTTGTCAAACCGGCGTTGCAGCCTCTCATGTTTGGCACGAGGCGACATGAACGCGGCCCGACTCCTCGTTCGCTGTCTCGAGCAAGAAGGGGTTCGATTCGTCTTCGGCTTGCCCGGGGAAGAAAACCTGGAATTGATCGAGGCTTTGGCCGATTCATCGATTCGATTTATCGAGACTCGGCACGAGCAGGGGGCGGCATTCATGGCCGATGTCTATGGCCGACTCAGCGGTAAAGCAGGAGTGTGCCTGTCGACGTTGGGCCCCGGCGCAACGAATCTTCTGACTGGCGTCGTGGATGCGTATTTGGACAGGGCACCTCTTGTCGCCATCACGGCGCAGGCCTCGCTGAATCGACGCCATAAAGAATCGCATCAGTACATCGATGTGCTGTCGATGTTTCGGCCCATCACGAAATGGAATACCTCGATTCCGAAAATGGAGGTCGTACCTGAGGCTGTGCGAAAAGCCTTCAAAATCGCTGAAACGGATAAACCCGGAGCCACCCATCTCGAGCTGCCTGAGGACGTTGCGGAGGAATCAATCGAGGAATCGGTCAAACTCGGACCCTTGCCGGTGCAATCGCCCGTGTTGCCGGAACCGTCTCCTACTCAAGTCACCCGTGCGGTCGAAGCGCTGCGCAGAGCCAAGCGCCCTGTGTTGCTTGCCGGGAACGGGGTCGTCCGTGGGTGGGCTCATGAGGCAGTTAGACGATTCGCCCGCCGCTTGCGTATCCCCGTGCTCCATACGTTTATGGCCAAGGGCGTCCTTCCGGACGGTGATCCATTGTCTTTGCATACGGTCGGCCTGCAGGCCCGTGACTATTCCTCGATCGTTCTGGAACAAGCCGATGTGGTCATCGCCCTCGGCTATGATTTCGTCGAATACGCCCCCTGCTTGTGGAATCCTCGATGTGACAAACGCATCATTCATATCGATGTCTCGCCGGCGGAAGTCGATGAGCACTACGTGGTCGAGGTGGGCGTACTCGGTGACCTCCGTCTTTCTCTGGGGCAGATCGGCATCCAGGCGACACCCTTCGCGTCATTCTGGGCTCAGGATGCACGAGCGACCGTTGTTGGAGGATTTGCAGCTGAAGAACCGGAGCCGGACTCGTGGCCCGTGCGACCGCAACGCATCATTGCCGATCTGCGGGCCTCGCTGAAACCAGACGACGTGGTGATATGCGATGTCGGGGCCCATAAACTGTGGATGGCTCGGATGTTCCCCTGCGACGTGCCGAATTCCTGCATCATCTCTAACGGGTTTGCCGCGATGGGGATTGCCGTGCCCGGCGCGATTGCCGCGAAATTGCTGTATCCCGATCGGAGGGTCGTGGCTGTCACCGGTGACGGAGGGTTTCTCATGAACTCACAGGAACTGGAAACGGCGGTCAGATTGCAGCTTCCCATCGTCGTGCTGATCTGGCGAGACGGCGGCTACGGCGTGATCCGTTGGAAACAACAACTCAAGTTTGGACGCAGCACGTTCGTGGATTTCGGCAATCCCGATTTCGTTCGCTATGCGGAAAGTTTCGGCGCTGTCGGGTACCGCGTCACCGCTCCCTCGGAGCTGGCGCCTATGCTGGCCGACGCTCTCAAACAGCGGGTGCCGTCGATCATCGATTGCCCGGTGGATTACGACGAGAATGTTCGTTTGACTGAGCGGTTGCGTGCCATTCCCCGATAGGATGGCGCCGTTGACACGAACAATGAAGAGGTCCACACTGCCCTTACCGAAGGGCCGGTGACGGAACGATACGTTGGGTTGACGCAGTACATGATCAGCTCTCACAATCGCCTCAGGTTGGAGTATGCCCATTCAATCAGGAGGAGCCATCATGAAGTGGGAAGCACCTTCGTTGGTAGAAATAAAAATGGATTCGGAGATCAATTCGTATCAAGATGATTTTCGAGAGGATCCGGACGCCAATGAACCATCAAGGACCTTACGATCATCCGGAGTCATCCCGAAACCCTATGGCTCGACCTGATGCTGCTCCGAGTTTTAGGATCGGCGGCCGGAGGGGGCTTTCCACAATGGAACTGCGCCTGTGTGAATTGCACGGGCATGCGGAAAGGACTTATCGCTGCGAGACCACGGACGGAGGAATCCGTCGGCCTCAGTGCGGGAGATGGCGGCTGGTTTCTCATCAACGCTTCACCGGACATTCGTGCTCAGATCGAGCGTTACGTCCCTCTCCATCCTCATGAATCACGCATTTCCCCAATCCACACGATTTTGTTGACGAACGGAGATCTAGACCACTGTTTGGGTCTGCTCACGCTGCGAGAGAACCATCGGCTGGTCATTTATGCGACGGACTCGGTGCGTCGCGGATTCACCGAAGGCAACGTCTTGTATCGGACACTCCAACGTTTCCCCGAACAGGTCACGTGGCGGACGTTGAAGCTTGATGTGGAAGAACCACTCATGCTTGCGGATGGAAGACCGTCAGGGCTGACGGTCACAGCCGTGGCTGTCCCCGGCAAACTTCCCATCCATTTGGAAGGACTCGTCTCATCCGGTGAGCCGGATGTGAACGTGGGACTGCGATTTCGGCAATCGACCGATGGGGGAGTCTTCACCTATTTTCCTGCCGTCGGCCGGATCACCCCCGCCGTTCTCAACGCGCTCGAAGAAGCGGATTGTGTCATGTTTGACGGCACCTTTTGGTCGAATGATGAGTTGTCCGCGCCGGGGTTCCTCGAAAAATCGGCGGAAGATCTTGCTCATTGGCCCGTCGGTGGTCTGGAAGGAAGTTTGGCGACGCTGTCGCAGGTGACCGCTCGTCGTCGGGTGTTCATCCATATCAACAACACCAATCCGATGTTGCGAGAAGATTCATACGAACGGACCCTGGTCGAAGCGGCCGGATGGGAGGTTGCATGGGACGGGATGGAAATCCTCGTGTGATGATGAAGGAAACGCGCCGTCCGGATCGGCTTTCAAAGGAGGTCTTCATCGAACGGCTCAAGCAGGAAGGTGCTCGCCGCTACCATGACCACCATCCGTTCCACCAGCTGATGCACAACGGACAGTTGACGAAGGCACAGCTCCAGCAGTGGGTGCTGAACCGTTACTACTATCAAACGCGAATTCCCATCAAGGATGCGTGCATCGTCGCAAAGTCCGAGGATCCGGCGTTTCGACGGATGTGGCTTGGTCGCATTCGGGACCATGACGGCGAACGGGAAGGGGAAGGCGGACTCGCGCTGTGGCTTGAATTGGCGCGAGGCGTCGGTCTCGATGCCGAATCCGTGAGGAGCTGCCGAGACGTGCTTCCGGGAGTCAGACGCGCGTGCGACGAGTATGTCCGGTTCGTCCGCGCCGCGCCGCTTCTCGACGCCGTGGCCTCTTCCCTCACGGAATTGTTTGCTCCTTCTTTGATGGCGCGCCGCCTCGAGGCGTGGACACACCACTATCCCTGGGTTCGGTCGGAGTCCCTGGAGTATTTTCAGGTGCGCATCGCTCGGGCAACGTTCGATTCGAGCCAGGCCGTGGAATTCGTGGTGCAGCACGCGGCCACCTATGAGCTTCAAGAACGATGCGTGAGAGCTTTGATTAAGAAGGCAGACATTTTGTGGACCATGCTCGATCATCTCTCACTGGCCTATGGTGAAACGGAATCAGAGCCAATGCGGACTGCCGATGACGCTCGCCACCGTCAGGCCTCGGCTTAGTCCGAAAGTTCGCCTTCGGTTCGATCGGCATACCGGACTTCATTTGCTGTTGTACCCCGAAACCGGACTCGAACTGAATGATACCGCCACGGCGATTGTGCGACTCTGTACGGGCGAATGGACGATCGATGAGATGGTCGATCAGCTCGCCCAAGCCCATACGGACGTCTCTCCCGGCGAAATCGCGCAAGGGGTACGAGCGGTCCTTGGCGTCTTGACCGATCGTGGCCTGCTCGACGGTGCGGCATGAACCATGAGTACCGCCCCTATACGCTGATTGCCGAACTCACCTATCGGTGTTCGCTGCACTGCCCCTATTGTTCGAATCCGTCCGATCTTGCAGCGCATGGGAAGGAAATTGACGCCGACACCTGGATGCGGGTCTTTCATGAAGCTGAAGAACTCGGGGTGGTTCAACTCAACCTCACTGGCGGCGAGCCGTTGCTGCGAAGCGATTTGGAGCTGCTTGTCGAGAGGGCCCACCAGCTTGACCTCTACACGAACCTTATCACGAGCGGGGTTCCACTCACATTCGAACGCCTTTCTCGACTTCGCGCAGCGGGATTGGATAGCGTCCAGATCTCCATTCAAAGTACGAACCGTACCCTGTCGGACCGCCTCGCCGGAACGCTATCGTTCAGCCGCAAGCTCGACGCCATGCGGTGGGCCAGGTCGCTCGACCTTCCATTGACCCTGAACGTCGTGCTCCATCGGGAAAACATTGCCGAAATCGAAGGCCTTATCGCGCTGGCCGAGCATATCTCCGCCGATCGGCTCGAGCTGGCGAACGCGCAGTACCTTGGATGGGCCTTGAAGAATCGCGATGCGCTCCTGCCGGCTCGTGAGCAAATCGAACGGGCACGAACCGTTGCCGTTGAGGCGATCGCGCGCCTCCGTGGAACAATGGAGGTCGTCTTTGTCACCCCCGACTATTACGCGGAGTACCCCAAATCCTGCATGGACGGATGGGGACGACGGTTCATCGTGGTCAACCCGGAAGGACTCGCGTTGCCCTGCCATCTGGCTCATACGATCCCGGGATTGCAGTTTGAGCGTGTGACACAGTGCCGGCTTGCGGATATCTGGCACCATTCGTCGGGATTCAACCGATTTCGGGGGGAGGATTGGTTGCCGCATCCTTGCCGGAGCTGCGAGCGTCGCAGCATGGATTTCGGAGGCTGTCGTTGCCAAGCGTTTCATCTCATGGGAGATGCCGGACTACCCGATCCTGCGTGCTCACTGGCTCCCGGGCATCACGTCATTGAGTCGGCCAGAGCTCAGGCCGGTCGCTCAGTCGGCATTCCGGTTTTGTTCGAATATCGGACCGGTCCAGGGTGTGCTTCAGGATGACGCGACGAGGCGGAGGAGGTGCGGGTACTGGGAAAGTAGATTTTCAATCTCTATGAGAGGAAATCGTCATGAAGGCAATCCACGTGAGAACCAGCAGAGTCCTGCCTCGTGTTGTCGGGCCGGTCTGTGCGCTGCTGACCTTGTTCTTCTTTGGGAGCCGGATCGAAGCCGGAACTCTTCCGCTCGATAGGATCACATTGCCTCCTGGTTTTACCATCGCCCTCTACGCGGATAATGTTCCGAACGCGCGCGGCATGGCACGAGGGCAAGATGGCGTCCTCTTTGTCGGGACAAGGGACAAAGGCGATGTCTACGCCGTGCTGGACAAGGACGGCGATCAGCGTGCTGACGAGGTGTTGACGATCGCTCGCGGGCTGCACATGCCGGTGGGAGTCGCCTATCGAAAAGGGTCACTGTATGTTTCGGCCGTGGACCGCATCTTGAGGTTCGACCATATCGACGATCGATTAAAGGATGTGCCGCCACCGGTCGTTGTCACGGACCGCTTTCCGAAAGAGACCAGTCATGGATGGAAGTTTATCGCGTTCGGTCCCGATGGAAAACTGTATGTGCCAGTGGGAGCACCCTGCAATATCTGTGAACCAGACCCAGATCGGTATGCCCTCATCGGTCGTCTCAATCCTGACGGGAGCGGATATGAGATCGTCGCGCGTGGAGTGCGGAATTCGGTCGGCTTCGACTGGGATCCGACCACGCATGATTTATGGTTCACGGAGAATGGGCGGGATTATCTCGGTAACGATCAGCCCCCGGACGAGCTCAATCATGCGGCGAAGCCCGGCCTTCACTTCGGCTATCCCTATTGTCATGGGAACAAGCTCTCGGATCCTGAGTACGGCCATAAACGTCCTTGCCGAGAATTTACAGCGCCTGCCACCGAACTGGGCCCTCACGTCGCTTCGTTGGGCATGCGCTTTTACACCGGTGACATGTTCCCACGCAGATTTCGGAATCAAATTTTTATTGCCGAACACGGCTCTTGGAACCGGAGCAAGAAAATCGGCTATCGGATCACGGTGGTGTCACGAGACGAGCAAGGGCACACACACTATTCCGTTTTTGCGGACGGATGGCTTCAAGGCCAACAGGCATGGGGCCGCCCTGCCGATGTCCTCGTCATGCCGGATGGTGCGCTGCTGGTCTCCGACGATGTGGCCGGCGTGATCTATCGAATCTCCTATCGCGAACCTTGACGGCGCATGTTGATCAGCGCTGCCCAATCAATGGGAGAGTTCGGACTGTGATGTGATGCCGCTGCTTGGGCGAATCACCGATCGGAGCAGACCCTTCTCGGGCCATCCTGGCCACGCTGCGCGGTCAGAGTCGATAACGCAGAAACAGATGGCCGCTCTTATCCGCCCTTTTCACTGAAAGCAGCGTTCCCCACACGGCTTGTTCCGGGGACAACTCAAGCGGCCCAGAAAAGGACGGACGTTCACCAGACGGACCTCGCCCGACGACCTGAGGAGAGACCGTGAGAAAGACTTCGTCAAGCCACGCCTGCTCCAGAAACGAAGCCAGTAATGACGGTCCTCCCTCATGCAGAAGCAGGTGTATTCCGAACTCGGCCTGGAGCAATGACATCATATCTGCCGGAGCGAGTCTGGCATCACCGGGAAGTACACGGACCGTCGCGGGCAAAGGCGAACCATATCGCCGTTGTAAACCTGCGGCGCCTTGTTGGGTCGTCAGCACAAGGCTGCGGATCTCTTCATCCCTGAACAGGGGCTGATCCAAATCGATCTGGCCTCTGCCGCTGACAATCACATTCAAGGGATGAAGAGAAGCCTTGCCCGCTTGTTTGCGAAACGTCTGAAATTCTTCGGCCAATGCCGGGTACACAGATCCGGCGGTCCATACGTGCCCTGGCGCGTTTCGAAACGTATCTTCTCCGATCATGACCGCGTCGGCACAGGCGCGTAATACTGCCATGATGAACGCATCTTCTTGGTTGTGTCCGCTGATCTCAGCTCCTCCGGACTTTCCTGGAATCTTGAAGGAGACGATGCCGTCCAGAGTCTGAACAAAATTGCAGAAGACCGTCGGTCGACGTGGTGAATCACCGACGTACAAATCGCCATCATACGTTGCACGCAGAACCTTCGTGAGATAAGGAGACGATGAGATTGCAGCGCCATCATAGAGGGTTGTGATTTTCAATGGTACCTCGCGTGGCTCCACCCAACGATTCCCCTTTCACTATGGACATCTAGGCTGTTCCAAAGCAAGACCTTCACATTGCTTGTTCAATACTCGAATATCTCAGCATCTATAAGCCTGTAAGAGTCTGACTTCCCACTCTCGTCCTACCAGGGTTTAGTCTAGATGACGGCTGCCGCCGCATGATCTAGGGTTTCTACATGAACGCGTTCCGATCACGCTCATGGGCATGGCAATGTGGAGGAAATGTGGAAGATAGATGGGAAAAGCAATGTGTTTCGCTCAAGGCGCCCATGGATGGAGGGGCGACGTTGAATCAGCACGAACAATGAACAATGCCGACAATCACCGGGCGAGACATTAAGGACCAGGATGGCAGAAGAGCAATCGCGAACCGACCGACAATCGATAAAGGAGGATCATGTTATGAACCGTGGGACTTACCTTGAGGAAGGGATGAGTGACGCAACCAATTGGTCGATATTCTTAGCGGGGGCGTTGATCGGCGCCGGCGTGGCATTGCTATACGCTCCGCAATCGGGATCAAAACTACGCGGGACATTGCGCGCCTACGCCGACCGAGCAAAAAACGATCTGGCAGAAAAAGGGCAAGAGGCGTGGGATACCACCGTGGAGCGGGGGAAGGAATATTATCAGAAGGGAGAAGACGCTCTCCGTGATGCCAACCGTTCGGCCAAAGAATTTGTACAGGAGGGGAAGGATGCGGGACGCACGGCGGTACGATCCGCACAAGAAGCGTTTCGTGAACAGAGAAGTGGCGGGGTCTAGGCACAGGGTTCAGCCACAAGAATCAACGATTTTTCTTCGGTGCCTTGCGGGCACGAGGGCGCGTGCGACGGCCCGAGTGCGATGCGCCTTTCCCAGCACGTCGCGCTCGTGTCGGTCGCTTGGCCCGTGGAGCTTGCTCGGTCGTCGATTCGCCATCCCCTGACAGGTTGTGCAGCCGCTCAGGGTAGTCCTCGGAAGAAGCGGGGTTCAGTTCCCATCGCTGCGCATCGCGATCTGCCAGTTTGTCTCCGAACCGCAGAGGTTCATTATCCTCATAGGTGAGGCCCACGGCAGTACCTAACTCGTCAACTACATCCTGATCCGGAGTGGGGCTTGAGCCGCCCACGGCCTCCTCGCCGGCATCTGTCTGCTGCTGCGCGGCGTCGACATCTCCGCCGTACAGTGTGGCATCCTGCGATTGTGGATCGGTAGTGGGATCAGAAACCGGCGTAGGATCAGGATAGGCTGCTTTTTGCTGGACATCTTCTCCCTCATGGTCCTGCCGGACGACTTGGTCTTCTTCGTTGTTCTGATCGACGTGTTTATGAGGCATATCACGACCTCCTCCTAATGGTCCCTCGGCCCTCTCTACGCCAACCTATGGACCTGTGGCACTGGTGCTTTCCCTGGTGACAAGACTTTCTCTAAAGCGGGATCGATGCTCCTCACGCTCGAGGTTTGGTCGTTTCAACCACTTTCTGACAGCCAGGGCAAAAATTTTGCTGGAGATCGAGATCTTCCCATCGGAACCCATATTTGACCAGGAAAGAGCGTGCCTCGATCCACTCCGTCTGGCGATTCACCGGCTGAATCTCGTCGAGGATCTTGCCGCAACCGTTACAAAATTGGACCGGTTGTTGATTCATGTGGACGAGCCTCATGTATGACTTCGAATCAGGAGGCAAACAGATACTGGTTGTCACGCTGATTTTGCCCGAATGGAAACATCTACAGACCTGGTTGCAACCCTAGCACTGAATCTCGACTCATCGCGGCTGCTTCTTCTAGATGCATAGATGCAGAAAGGGTCGCTAGTACTTTATCCAGCTGTACCGCTTTCGATGTCCTGGTAAGAAGCCTTTCAGACGATCACCGCGACATTACGAAAAGTGATCGTTTCAGGGGGCAATGGTGAAAAGGTGAGAGGTTCGCAAGGGTTATGGTGTGAGCGGAGTCGGTCGTCGGCGCTGAGACGAACTTGCATATGAGCCTATTCGTTGATCGAATGATTCGAGCTGCGAAGCTCGATGCCGGACTGTATGAGGAAGTGGAAGCCGACCAAGGCGCGCTCGGCCAAGCCATGGGAATCGTCGTCTTGTCCAGCGTCTCGACCGGCATTGGGCTCCTTCATACCGGTGGCCTCGAGGGTGTGGCCATTGGAACCGTGATGGCCTTGTCCGGGTGGTATGTTTGGGCGTTCTTGACATATTTCATCGGAACGAAGCTCCTTCCGGAGCCATAGACTCGCGCCACCCACAACGAACTGCTCCGAACCATTGGGTTTGCCAGTTCACCGGGGATCATCCGAGTGCTGGCTCTGAGTCCATCCGTCGCCCCAGCGGTACTCCTTGTAACCGGGATCTGGATGCTGGTGGCGATGATCATCGCCGTGCGCCAAGCCTTGGACTACCATAGCCTGGCACGAGCGGTTGGTGTCTGCGTCATCGGATGG
Source organism: Nitrospira sp. (assembly GCA_965223625.1). Lineage (GTDB taxonomy): Bacteria > Nitrospirota > Nitrospiria > Nitrospirales > Nitrospiraceae > Nitrospira_D. The sequence goes on along the minus strand of OZ245008.1, from coordinate 2,473,259 downwards.
ATCGTGCAGGGGATCATTCTCACGATCGTGTTCAACTTGTTCGGGAGGGCCGGAACATGAATACAGACAAAACCAGCTCCTATTCCAGCATGACCGAAGCCGTGCGCTCGTTGAAAGCGCGCGGATTCAAGGCCGATTTTGAGTACGTGGGCGGAGTGTTTCGGGTGCCTGGTTCAGATCGCGCGTTCGGAGGACATGAGTTGAAGATCGTGGAGCATCATCGATTCGAAGGAATAAGCAATCCCGACGACATGTCGGTCATCTATGCGATGGAGGCATCGGACGGCACCCGCGGAATGATCGTGGATGCCTTCGGAGTCTATGCGAATCCCGAGCTCGGCGCCGCCCTCCAAAGAATCGCGATGAAAGAAAATCGGTAATGTTGCTCGCAGTTCAATAGCCGGCATCCTACTAATAAATGAGAGTGGAGGATCGTCGGTTCTGGTTGAGCCTACCTTGGTCAACTGCCGAGCCCCAGTTTCGTCTTCAGCCAATCCCATTCGAGCTTTTCCGGATGATCGACGTACTCGGATGAGTTCTCTACGACTCGTTCCAGGTAGGTGCGCTCCAAGGTCCATTCGATATCGGGCTGACTTTTCCCGTGTTCGAGGACGTCGAACGTCCCGTCCTGAAAACGGAGCGTGAAATACGCGCTTGGGCTTTCCGAACCTTCTTCCATGACCGCCATGCCGATGGTTTTCTCGCCGATGGCTCGTTCAGCGACCTCAAGCATCTGGCGATAGAGAAATTGATCCTTGTGTGTTCGTAGAGCCAGGTTGCAAATATTGAGAAAGTTGAGAAACAGAGATTTGGAATCAAGCGCCGTCATAGCAGAGCCTCCTTGGATGGTAGGACGCTACTCATCCGATATTCCCAATATGATCGAGGACGATCGGGACTGCAAGGAGGGTATGAAGAATCCAGAAAAATCATTCGATGGTCATGTGTCCTGTGCCCGAACATCCTGATGGCCAGGAATCTAACCCTGCGACCTCGCACTCACGGGTGCCTAGGGGTTGTTCTAGTGGAAGAATGGTCTTGTCCGTTTTAACCTGTACTCACACGTTCACGGGAGCACTCCGCCGACAGTGAGAGTGGGCCATACACAGAGGAGTGGAAGGAGGAAAGACTGAGCAGCGAAGTGTCCGGGTTGCTTGCTTGTCTCCCATAAGCAGACACACCCTGAATCGACCGTTCGTGAACGGAGGAAGACCCATATGCTTGAATTGTATCAATTTGAAGAGTGCCCTCACAGTCAAAAAGTTCGTCAGCGATTGTCGGATTGGGCCATCGACTACATTCTCCGCAACGTGCCGAAGGATCTCGAAAAACGCACGCAGCTCATGAAGGTGTCGGGGCAGGCCAAAGTCCCGACGCTCGTGGACAGTGATCGGGAACGTGTTTTGGCCGGAGATGAGAATGAAATCCTATCCTATCTGATCGAGGTGTATAAGCCTCCGGAGCCGGTCGAGCAGCTTCTTGAGATCGTCGAGGAGCAGTCATCACCGCCCGATACGACGCCGGTCGAGGCACCTTCTTTTCCAGAAGACGCGGTCGAAAACGAGAAAAAACCCGACTTCAAGGGATATGCATAGCCACTATGACAACCGCACGGCCTCGATCTCTGGGCGAGATCCTTACATAACGTTAAACAGGAAGGTACACGATGACAAATGAACGATATGGGCTGTTAGAGGTTGGGTTGTCATTTCTGGCAGGGTGCGTGATCGGTGGAACGGTGGCGTTGCTCGTTGCTCCACAATCAGGCACTCGCACTCGACGCCGAATCGCGGATTTTAGCGAAGATGTCCGTGACCGAGCCGGAGATGTCACGGAGCAAGCGACCAAGAAGCTTCACAAAGCCATTGAGCGAGGCCGCAAGTACGCAGACATCTGAAGAGGAGGGCCTTCCGTCAACTGAATCAGCTGAAAGGAGGTCGCTGTGAGGAATCTAAAGGTAGACGTGACGTGGGTAACCCTGGTCATTGCACTCTCATGTATTCCAATCGGCTGCGCCTCAAACGTGACGCCCGTGACCCCGGCGCAACTAGCGGAAACCGAAGCGACCATCCGGAGCGCTGAATCAGCCGGGGCGTTCGAACGTGCTCCTGTTCTGCTGCAGAAATCCAGACAAGCGATGAGCGCCGCCCAGCAGGCTTCGGGGAAGGGCGATCACGCGGTGGCACGTGAGCGTCTTAATGAAACGACCACCTACGCCGAAGCGGCCCGCGCTCGGGCCGAAACCGAAGAGAAGAAAAAAGAGGCTGCCATGATTCAGCAGCAGGCCGACGAACTGGAGGCCAAAGCCACCCAACTTCGTAAACAGTTACGAAATCCGTAAGCCTACAGTCAGTCATGAAGTTTGAAAATCACCGAATAGGTGAGAAAAAGGAGATGCAACCATGAGACATAGAATGGTGGTTGTGAGCGGCGTTCTCGTCGGTGTGGTGACCCTCACGGCCTGCGCGGCGCCACCTTCTCCGCCGAAAGAGCTGCTTGATGCCCGCTTGGCCCTCCAAGATGCCAAGAGCGCAAAAGCGGACACACGCGCGACACGGTCGTATGACGCCGCTGCCGAAAATTTGGATGCCGCCAACAAGTCTTGGGAAAAAGACCATGATGCGTCGGCTATTCTCCATCAGGCTCGAGTGGCGGAAGCGGAGGCGCGGAAAGCACAGTACGCAGCGGAAGCTGAGGCGGCTGAGGAAGTCATTCGGCGGGAAACGAACCGCAAGAACCGACATGAACTTGCGGTCCGCGACGCCGAACTGATCCTGCTCAGGGAAAAAGGGCAGGAAGCGGAGCTCGAACGGATCAAGGCCTTGGCCAACGAGCAAGAGCAGGCGCTCCAGCGGGCCAAAGAAAAACTGGCCGCTGAGCGGGCTCTGGCCGAGCAGGAGGTGGAGCGCCTGCGCGCGGAGCAGGAACAACTCGTGCAGGCGGGCGAGCAGGCTCGCGCGGAAGAAGAGGCGACTCGTCTTCGGGAGGAGCAAGAAAAACTCGAGGCATTGGCGGCTGAGCAGGCTCGTGCAGAACAGGCGGAACGTGAGCTCGCGCGGCTTCGTGCGGAGCATGAGCAATCGCGCGCGGAGCTCACGGCGACCTTGTCCCGCTTGACTCAGGTGCGTGAGGAGGCTCGTGGGGTCGTCGTCACGTTGCCGGGAAACATTTTTTTCAACGTTAACAAGGCGGACGTGAAACCGGCGATGCAACAGCAACTGACGGAAATCGCGCAGGCGCTGGCGGCCGTGCCGGACCAACAGCTGCTCATCGAGGGTCATACCGATTCGGACGGGTCGAGCGCGTACAATCAATCCCTCTCGGAGTCCCGTGCTCAATCTGTCCAGAAGATTCTTCTCGACGGTGGGATCGCCGCAGAGCGGATGGACATCATGGGGTACGGGGAAAGTAAGCCGATCGCCGACAACAGCACGGCTTCCGGGAAAGCTCAAAACCGCCGCGTCGAGATCGTCCTGGTGCCGAGCCAGCAGTGATCGCTCGTGTCATGAGCCATGTTGTCAGGATCAAGGAATTCAAGAAGGCTTCCATCACCAACAGCAAGGCGAGTTTGGCGGCCATGTTTCGTTTTTTCGGAGGCTGGTCCGCCGCCTACCTGAACAGTCCCTAATCCGTGACGGCTCAAGTCCAGAATGTGGCCACGATCGGCCGTGGGAAGGTCCGAGTCGCAGACCAGTCTTGTGAAACGGGAGGACCAGTCTTAGCCCTCTTCGGGGAAAAGGGAACCATCGGCTCTCCGATCGTACCTCTCCAGCGATTGTTCGTCGTATCAGCTTTGGGAAGGCCGGTTCGTCCTTCTGGTAGTTGTTCCAGGTGCGTCAGGTCCGATGATGCGGTACGGCTGTCGTGAGCGCGCAAGGCGATGAGAGTTTGTGAGTTGATCCCGCTACAACTCGGTAAACGCAAAGATGAAGTATTTTGACGATCTGAAGTCAGGCATTATCGTTTTCATTGTGGCGGTCCCCCTGTGCCTCGGGATTGCGCTTGCCTCGGACGCGCCTCTGCTGTCGGGATTGTTAGCGGGCATTGTCGGTGGCCTATTGGTTGGGGTCATCAGTGGGTCGCACATCAGTATCAGCGGTCCGGGTGCCTCCTTGACGGCCGTGGTGGCGGCTGAGATTCATACCCTCGGATCGTTCTCTGCGTTCCTGTTGGCCGTGCTGCTTGCCGGTATGATCCAAATCGGCTTGGGCGTGGCTCAGGCCGGATCCATCTCCGCGTTCTTTCCGACCAGCCTGGTGAAGGGATTAATGGCCGCTATCGGGTTGATCCTGATACTGAAACAAATCCCCCATCTCTTCGGCCATGATCTCGATCCCGAGGGGAATTTGGCGTTCAGCCAGATCGACAATCAGAACACGTTCACTGAAATTCTCGGTCTCACCGGCGGTATCGAACCAGGGGCGTCCGTGATCGGTCTTCTATCTCTGGCCGTGCTCATCGTCTGGAGCAGGTGGCCGTTGCTCAAGGAGTCAGGTATTCCCGCCCCTATGGCCGTGGTCTTGCTTGGCATAGGAGCCAAGTTCTGGTTTGAGCATCTTGGTGAACCATGGCTGATTGAGCCAAGCCACCTCGTTCAGGTGCCGGTGACGGACGACGTGGGCGAGTTGTTCGACCTCTTCCGGACACCTGACTTCTCTCAATGGTCGAATCCGGAGATCTATACCGCCGCCGTGACTATCGCGATGGTGGCATCCCTGGCATCATTACTGAATTTAAAGGCCGCAGACAGAGTCGATCCTCAGCAACGTACCTCTCCTCCGAGTCGAGAGCTGGTGGCGCAAGGTGTGGGGAACGTGACCTGTGGGATGATCGGCGGAATTCCGGTCATATCAGAGATTGTTCGTAGCTCCGTGAATGCGAATTCCGGCGGGAAGACAAAACTGGCCACGATCGTTCATGGCGCCTTGTTGCTGATCAGCATCCCGCTCATTCCTACTTGGTTGAACATGATCCCGTTGTCGTGTCTGGCGGCCATTCTGGTGGACACCGGCGCTAAACTCGCCAGTCCTTCACTGGTCAAACAAATGTGGCATGACGGGTACAATCAGTTCTTCCCGTTTGCCACAACCGTCGTCGCGATCGTCTTGACCGATCCTCTGATCGGCTCTCTGATCGGGTTGACCGTGTCCATCGGGTTCATTCTCCACAGCAACCTCCGGCGCCCGATGCACTCTTACACGGAAAAGCATCCCGGCAACGAGGTGCTGCATATAGAGTTGCCCAACCAGGTCAGTTTTCTGAATCGCGCGGCCCTTTCTGCCGTGTTATCCGATATTCCCCCCCACGGACATGTCTTGCTGGACGCTCAAAGCACGGATTACATCGACCCTGATGTGTTCGGGTTGATTCGTGAGTACAAAGAGCGAACGGGACCGGCCCGTGGGATCAAAGTGAGTCTCCTGGGATTCCAGGACAAGTACAACTTGCGGGACAGGATTCACTATGCCGATTACTCGACCCCTGAACTCCAAGCGGCGCTCACCCCGCAGCAAGTACTGAACATTCTGAGAGAGGGCCACGAGAGGTTTCGCACCGGTCAGCGGCTCACTCGTGATTGGAGTCGCCAGATCCGCGTGACAGGCAAAGGGCAACATCCCTTGGCCGTCGTCATCAGTTGTATCGATTCACGCACGCCGGCGGAGTTGATCTTGGACCTTGGACTGGGTGACATCTTCAGTATCCGTGTGGCCGGAAACGTGGCGACACCGGACGTACTCGCCGGCGCCGAGTTCGGGTGTGCGGTGGCTCAAGCGAAGTTGATTCTAGTGTTGGGCCACACACGGTGCGGTGCCGTGACGACCGCCGTCAAGCTCAACGGCTCATCTCAATCAGTTGCCGAGGCGACCGGGTGTGAGCATCTCAACCACATTATTCATGCCATCCAGGAATCGGCCATTCCGACGTCTGACCAGACGGTCGAGGCACGTTCGGCTGCCGAGACAGACCAACTGATCGATACGGTTGCCCGCCAGAACGTGTTGCATGTGACGACGGTTCTTCGAGAGAAGAGCCGGACCCTCGCCGGCCTCGTCCGTGAGGGTCGAGTGGCGGTCGTCGGCGCAATCTATAATGTCGGTACAGGACAGATCGAGTTTTTTGAGAATGAGCTGTCTGCGAGTGAGAAACAGCAGCCGAATTCTTAAGCTCGAAGTGTGTGCACTCTCCAAAATCGAGAATTCTTGAACGTGTCGGAGCGCAACACCCCTCCGGAAATGTTCAGGATGCTCGTCTCCTACCGACCAGTGGGCGGCGATAGACACCAAAGTACGGACCTATCTAGGGAAAGTGCGAGTTACTATTCACAGCTGGTCAGAAGAGACTAATGATATCGAAACTTGCAAACCGCAAGCCTTTGATCATCATTAGAAGGGAGGTTGTCGTATGAAACTGATCTATGCCTGTTTAATTGGTCTATGCGGAGTGGCTGTCGTCTCGGTTGAGGTTCCTGTTTCAGCTGAGAGATTGCCTGTTGGAATAGGAGTGAGTGAGCGCCATGAAGTTCATCAAGATTGGTTCCAGGGGAATCGGTTCATCCACAAGGTAGGTGAGAGCAGCATGCCTGACGACCCTTATGGAGGTATACGTGATCCTATGCCCCGACTCCAGCGCAGGCAAGACCAATCGTCGGGGAATGTGGGAACCGACGACATCAATTTGCCTGATGTGGGAGTCAACCGGTCGATGACTCCCTCAGCCGATGTGCCGAACAGTGTCCATGGCGGTGGCCCGAATCCCCTACCGACTTTTCCTGACGCAAGACCGGGACCGGTGGGTGATCCAGCTGTGAAAGATCTAGGCGGCAGCGGCGGCCTTTCAGCACCAAGTGCTCCTCCTCGATCATTGGGACGATAGGGAGGTCTTTTAGCCACCCTGCGATATAGAGTTGCGAAGAGACCTTCGGAAGAGAGTTTCCTGCTAAGAAGAGCGCTAGGGTTGTTTCATCGGCATGAGGGGTAGGTTATAGCATCTGTTGGCATGCAGGAAAAGAACATTGTTAAGTGGAAAGGAGAAAGGAAAGTAGGTCATGAACATACTGTTAATCACCATAATGTCGGTTGGGCTTCTGTTCGTGAGCGGATGTAATCGGAAGGATGTCGTGCCGGATCGATTGGAGGGAAAGGTCGATCGCGATCTGCGATATTCCGATATCAAACACAACCCTCAGGCCAAAAAAGGAAAATTGATGCTGGCGGGCGGCAAAGTGTTGTCGGCCGAACGTGTGAAAGATGGCACGAAAATCGAAATCCTGCAGATCCCTTTGTCCGAAGACCTGATGCCGACGGGTCGTGAGACCGAGTCCAAAGGACGTTTCGTAGTTATCGACCGCGGCGGCAACGTATCCGATCCGGCTGTTTTTGATGATGAAGACAAACGTATCACGGTTGTGGGGGAAGTATTGGGCGCAACTACCATCCAGATGGACGAGGTGCAACAACAGGTTCCTCAACTCGCCATGAAACACGTGACGGTCTGGGATTGGGATCGTGTGAAAGGTGGGTATGCCCCCTATGTTGGCTACGGCTATCCGCGTGCCTGGGGAGGGGCCTATGGAGGCTATTATGGGCATCCCTATTATTGGTAAATAGCATTCTCTTGCCATGTAGATCAGGCCTGGACCAGACTGGTCCAGGCCGTGTCTGCCACTCTGGTTAGATGAGGGACTGCAACTCTCCCTTATTGGTTGTCTACAACTCCTGACGATGGAGCGACGACGCTCATGTGTTTGAAATGGCAGAGTTCCGTCGCAGCAGGAGACTCCCTAGAACAGCGCACAGAGTGGAACCCACGAGCACCGCGACTTTCGCATTCGCGAGATGCTCAGCGGTCCCGAAGGCGAGGTTCGCGATGAATAGCGACATGGTGAAGCCGATTCCGCCCAACCAGGCAATCGCATGGATGTGTGAGAACGATACAGCTTTCGGAAGCGAGGTTAGCCCAATGCGCACGGCGACCCATGCGGTCACGGCGATACCGAAAGGCTTGCCGATCACAAGGCCGGCTATGACGCCGAGTGGTACGGGGCTCGATAATGATTTCACGGTGTCCACATCGATTGAGACCCCGGCGTTCGACAGGGCGAACAACGGCATGATGATGAGCACGGTCCAGGGCCGCAGGGCATGCTCCAATCGTTGCAACGGTGTCTGGGCAAGATCGCTTACGCGTTCCAAGTTCCGGGCGGCGTCGGCTTGGGCCGGATTGGCTAAAGGAGAATCCTCGACCTGTCCGGCCTTGTGAAAGGTGGTGAGGAGATGGGTGCCTTCCCTGACGACCTCTTGTCGGTCAAGATGAGGTCGTGCCGGGATGGCAAATGCCGCCAGCACACCGGCTACCGTCGGGTGGACTCCCGACATCAAAAATGCAACCCAGAGTCCACCGATCCCCAAGACTCCATACACAAGTATATGACGAATTCCGGTCATGTTAGCTACCAATAATGCTGCGAGGAATCCACCGGCAGCGGAAAGACTCATGGTGGATAAGTCCGACGTGTAAAAAATTGCGATGACAAGCACGGCTCCGAGATCATCGACGATCGCGAGGCTCAGGAGAAAAATCCTCAAAGCCGGATGGGCTTGGCGAGCCACGATGGCGAAGAGTCCGAGTGCAAAGGCGATATCGGTTGCCATCGGAATGCCCCACCCATCGATCGCTCGTTCGGTCCCGCCCATCATCGTCACGGTTGCTACGTAGCAGAAAGCCGGAACGAGCATTCCCCCGACGGCGCACAGCACGGGGAGCGAGGCGCTGCGGACCGACGACAACTCTCCGACCAAGAACTCGCGTTTGATCTCGAGGCCGGCGACGAAGAAGAACATCGCCATAAGCCCGTCGTTGATCCAGTGCAGCAACGACCGCTCAAGGGTAAGATCGCCGAATGAAATTGAGAGGGGAATGTGCCAGAGCATTTCATAGCTGTGGGACCAGGGAGAGTTGGCCCACCCCAACCCCAGCAGTGTCGCTCCGACTAAGAGGGCTCCACCCAACACATCGCTCTGAGCGGTGACCAGCTTCTCTTCGGTTCCGTCATCCGTGGGGTTTCCGGAGGCTGGAAGAGGTTTAGTTGCAGGGGATGTCGTCATGTGTACAGCTTGGCTGAAGTGTTCATAGACCGAATAAGAACACACCTATCTCCAACGCACTGATCGCCTTCAAGTGTCTCGCACTGTCGATCTCTTGATGACTAGTGATTTCCCTAGCTTAAAGGACGACTACTCGGTCATTGAGAGTGGGTGAATGAGACGCGAACAAGGGTTATGTCCAGTGATAGCAGTCTGAGCTAAAGGGTAAGGTAGAGGAATCAAGCTTACAAATTTCTCTTTTCACAGTAAGAGAGGTGCCTTGTGACGTTGTTGAAATGGGCTGCTGTTTTTTTTATCATTTCCGTCATAGCCGGGTTGTTTGGGTTCACTGGCTTGGCTGCAGGCTCTGCGGCGATTGCTCAAGCGTTGTTTTATCTCTTCCTCGGCATTTTTCTCATTCTGTTGATAGCAGGATTGGTGGCGGCGAAGAAAATTGTCGATTAACCCCTCATCTGAGTGATATCTTGAGTGTTCCGTCGATTAGGGTTTCACCCATCTCGAACGAGCTGATGGTCGAAGGGTCGCGCGGGCTCGAGCCCATCGGCCTTCCTCGATGCGAAGCGAAGACACATCATTTTATAGGTGTTCAGCTTAGCATGAGTAAGGGCGAAGCCTTCAATGATCCGGTCAGCACGGCGCAGCACAAGCGATACATTTCGAGTCCGTTTCGCTGATAGGGGCAACAGAAAGGTAGGTGTTTGGACCCGGTGCGTGCATGATGGAACAGTTTCAACCATTCATTCCTTTGTTTAATCGACAGTTCCGTCAGTTACATCTTCATCCCGCCCATCATATGCATATCATGTCCTGACTCCTGCACGTAGTCGGGAGGTGGAGGCATGATTTCCTGTTCCTGATTCAATTGATCCACCTGTTGAGTGACGAACTCGATGTCGTTCCAGTCAGCCGCATCGGTTTCCGGTATCCATCGTGCCCGCAGATATCCGAATCGGTCGAATAAGAACTCCATGTGTTTTGGGACGGTTGCCGGACCCATCAAGTCGGGATGAGAGATCGTTCGACGAAACAGTGAATATGCGCGGGCGATCTCAGTCGCCTCCTTTTCAACCAAGGGGAAGGGGATGTCCTTCCCGATATCAGCGATCTGCTGCGAGGTGAGATCGGCCAGTGGCACGGCCAACACCTCGGTCCTATGGTCTCGTAACGCCGGGTAGGCCAGCCGGAGTTGATCGAGTCGTTCACGTGAGTCCGGCCATGAAAACAGGACGAGCAGGACGGCTTTTTCCCCACGGAAGTCTTTCAATCTGCCGGTGGTTCCGTCAATGGTGGTATAGGAAAAACCTGGAGGTGCGAGAAATGGTTGGTTGGGGAGGATCCGAGTAGTCATAATACGCGCTTGATAGCCCCGGTTAATGGCATGGATGAGGTTGACAAGGTCCCAACGCTCTTTGTCAGAAAATTTCTCACCCCATGCAGGCATGCCCGTTCCGGGAACACCATTGGTGAGCCAGTGGAAAAAATCTCCTGGAGTATGCATGGTCGCGTGAGGTTCCGTGAGTAAATCGATCGGCTTTTTCGGCAAGGTCTTGGCCAAAATGCCGTCACCTTTCGCTTGGTGTCCGTGGCAGGGGACGCAGTTTTCAGCAAAGATAGTCATGGCGTGCGCGATCGATTCGGCTTTGAACGGTACCGGCGTGGGCCGATAGGTTTCCGGAAACGCCTCAATGGCCACGGCGTATAACCCAACGGCGAGTGCTGACATTGTGAGGGCGACCGGGAGACCGATCCGCCGACTCGATTGCCAGCGCTTCTTCTGGCCAAGGATGGCGAGGCTCCCTGCCACGATCAGCAGAACCATCGCAGTCCATATGCCGATCACCGCGTCCAGCATGCCCATGCCCCAGGTGTTCATGATGGAGAAGCGAAAGGGATAGGGCCAGTCGTAAATGGTTGCATGGTTTGGCGGGTGCTCGTTTGCCACCACGTGTCCTGCCCATATCAGCGCCAGTGTCAACACACCCTCGATGACGACCCATGTTCGGAGGCCACGCTTCGCAGTGGTCGCCGATTCCTGATCTTTGGCAATGGTCGGCAACGAAACAACATGGATTCGTAAGGCGATGGCCAGAATGATGCACGTAATCGTCAGTTTTGCGATAAGCAACCAGCCAGAGGTTGTAACGAATACCGCCGCGTAGTTTTTGTCGATCAAGGGGTGTGCCGTCGTCAAGCCCGTCGCAAACCCTGCGGCTACAACCACCAATCTCATCATGGACACCCATTTGAGCGTCCGGACTCCAAACCAGTTGGTGCGCGTGGGCGGACGCTTTCTGGTAGCGACGAAGACCGCGGCAAAAAAGGTGAACAACACTCCGACCCACAGGATCGCCAGGGCGGGATGGAATGCGCTCGATGACGATGAGGTCATCATGTGGAACCAACCTCCTCTTCGGCCACACGTTCATCACCCAACCGTCCGTCGTAATCGGTGGGGGGGAGACGGATCATCGGTCAGCCGCACTCCCTGCGATTCACACGGTGTGCCGACCTGACCATGAGGTGCCCAACATCTGCATTGCGATGGCGCATCGCGTTCATCGAGACAAGCAGGCCACATTCAAGACCGCTCATTGCTCGGTGACAGCAACGGGCGCCTAGCCATCCGGTGTAATCGACAAGAAGATGGTCGCGTTCCCCCGATGGAGCAGGAGCAGAACCGACGCCTTGGGACGCAGCTGACTGGTGAGTCGCTCAAAATCCCGGACGTCCTTCACCAGCTTGCGGTTGATTTCGCGGATCACGTCGCCGCTTCGGAGTCCCGCTCGTTCCGCCGGACTGTCGGCGTCGATGTTGGTGATGACCACGCCAGATTGCACCGTGGACCGACCAAATCGTTCCGACTGTTTCGAGACGTTTTCAACGGTCACCCCTGCAAGAGCATGGTCACCCTTGCTGCCAGCTCCCCCTCGACGACCGGCGGTGGCGAACTCTGTGGGCATCTCACCGATCGTCACCCGCAGGTCCTGCGCGCGCTTGTCCCGGAAAACCGAGACCGTCACGTCCGTGCCCGGTGCGGTCTCAGCCACCAGGGACCGTAAGTGGCCCGGATCGCGGATCGTCGTGCCGTTATAGGCAGTCAGAATGTCGCCGCGCTGGACCTTGGCCTTCGCGGCGGGACCATCCTCCACAATGTCACCAACCAACGCACCGGCGGTACTGGCTGCGCCAAACTCCTTGGCAAGATCTTGCGTCACCTCTTGTATTGAAACGCCCAACCATCCCCGCACGACCTTGCCATGGTTGATGAGGCTTTCCATCACACTTTTGGCCATGTTACTGGGGATGGCAAAGCCGATGCCCATGAACCCACCGTTCCGAGAAAAAATCGCGCTATTAATGCCGATTAGCTCACCCTTGAGGTTTACTAGGGCTCCACCGGAATTGCCGGGATTGATCGCCGCGTCGGTTTGGATAAAATCCTCATAGTCCACGATGCCCATATTGGCTCGCCCGACCGCGCTGATAATCCCCATCGTCACGGTCTGGTTCAACCCGAAGGGATTGCCCACCGCCAGGACCATTTCTCCCACCTGCAGTTGACTCGCATCCCCCCACGGAAGGACGGGGAGATTGGAGGCCTCGATCTTGACCACCGCCACATCGGTTTTGGGGTCTGTCCCGATCACCGTGGCTTTGAACGTTCGTTTATCCGGTAAGGAGACATTTAGTTCATCGGCTCCTTCGACGACGTGATTGTTCGTGATGATGTAGCCATCCGGAGTGACCAGCACACCAGACCCGAGCCCCTGTTCCTGGTGCTCGCGAGGCGGGGGATTCCGTCGTTCGAATTCTTCTCCGAAGAAGCGGCGGAAAAAGGGATCGTTAAAGAACGGCGTCTCGAACCGTTGAGTGCCCCGTTTCTTGACCGACGAGATATTCACGACCGCGGCCTTGGCCTGTTTGGCGACGGCGATGAAGGGTTGACCAGAGACAACCGCCGGGGCAGCTGGACCCTGAGCGGTCGTCTGGGCAGCCATGGCCACCGGTGCCTGCATACTCTGGTCCGCCAGCTGCGAACACTTCACCGTCCCAAACAAGAAGACCATCACGATTGGCACGAAGAACACATTCCAGAGCCGCTGGCTCAGCCTATTGACTCGCTTCATGGTCGTCGCCCTCCACATCATCTGTAGGAGAAACAATGTTTGGATCACAACCCCGTGCTATCCGATTAAGCCGCGTGCACGGTCCCCACATCGGCCTTCATCACCCGGCTAGCTCTCGAGTACTGCCGCACGAGGTTCTGCGGTCGACGCTCCCGGTTTTTCTCGAGCAGCGGATCGGTGATATGGCCACAGTTCACACACTTCAGCCCATCGTATTCCCAAGCACGACCCGCGTCATCGCTCCCCACGAACGACACGGGAATGAAGAGCCCCTTGCAGCGTTCGCATGTCATATGTCACCTCGCGATGATCATCTTCTCACTTGCTATGAAGAAATAGATCAATTGCCCTGGTTCCCCTCATAGGATAGAGGCCGCGATGGACAGCCATCGCGGCCAGAGATGTTAACTGCTCGTACCTGGAGCATGTTCACGAATAAAGCTTGTGATTGGTTGAATCTCCGAGGCTGAGTAATAGTGTCGCCGCACGCCTTCTTCGAACACCTCGAGCGCGTCCTGCACGAGTTGCTGCGCCAGCGCGGGATCATTCGCCTTCTGCGCTTTGGCGGCCTGATTCAACAGGCGAAGGGCGACCACCTGAGGAGTCCGAGGATCGTTGGCGTAGACCGGCCGATATTCTTTCTTCAACAGTTCTTGCTCCATGTCCTTCACCCAGGACGAGGCATAGGTCTCGGCTCCCGAAATCCACGGCGCCCCTGATACAGAACTTGGCATGAGCGCCACCCCGCCAATCAGCAGGGACAGCGCGCAGAGAACAGCTGTGACTTTCATACGTCCCTCCTTGAAGTTGGTGGATTGAGAAAACTATTGCTGGCGGTGAGATCGTCGTGCGGTGCCATCATCCAATGGGAGCCTGACGATTCCGCCAACTAGGATGTGTGATAATTCTGTCGTACGGGAAGTCAAGTCTTCCTGAGAGGAAGGAGGAAAAGCGACCGTGAACAGCAAGGCATCGGGTATGTTTCCATTGGTCGACAGACGTGAAGCTGGAGGCCACGGCGCTTGCGCAAGGACGACAACACCATCCAGAAGCGCTCTCAGAAACGCTCTGGTGATCGTGAGCCCCTGTCAGAGCGGCAGGAGATACCAGAAGAGAGGCCGTCAGGCTAAAGCAGGCACGGTGACCGAAGCGAACTCGGGAGAGGGTCGAAGCACAAGGGGCGGCTGATACGCAACCGCCCCAGAAACTTGCTCATCTCCGTTGTCTACTCGACGGATACCACAATCCGACGCGATCGGTCCTTGGCTTCGGGCGTCCAGGGTATTCGAACAGCCAGCACTCCATGCTTGCAGGCAGCCTCGGTCTTCGAGACATCGACGCCGTCCGGCAAGGCCACACTTCGATGAAACGCGGTATAGCGACGGCCACGGCCTTCCCCGTTGCCATCACGCCATTCACGCTCGTCCTCATAACTGACATGGAGCATACCAGGCCGGACGGTGACATTGAGGTGTTTCGGGTCCAGTCCGGGGATGTCGGCACGGAGAAGCACGTGCTCGTCCGTCTCGTCCATCTCGATCCCAGAGCCGCCCCCGGCAAACCGAGACCATCCCGTCTCCAAGGGCGACATGAGAAACCGATCAAACAGCTGATTGATGTCATCGCGTAACGACATCACCTCATGCGTGTCGACCGGTTTCCGTTTCCACGGAATCATGTCTTTGAGTTTGCTCATGAGCTCCATGGCGTCTCCTCCTTTCTTCCAGTTGTTACAGTGGACATTTCCTTCACCGATTTCGATAAGGCTCCTCACGCGCCGGTCAAGTCCTCGTATGCGACGTTCCACGCGTGCCCATAAGATACCTCAGGGCTCCAACCTGCAGCCCAGGCCACCATGGTCATGCTCTGAGTCGGAGAAGCAGCGGTATTTCACTCCCGATGTCACTGTATAGGATTGAAACATCGTCGATGTCGTTCCAAGCTGAGGATTCCGAATTCTCACTTCTTTGTTCCCCTCCGGTCCCTCCACTAGGACACCCAGGCGCTCACCATGAAGGCCAGGAGGATCAGGCTGAATGTCAGCAACCCCATCACTTCGGTGCACGCTACCGCTGCGAGTGATTAGCTGATCACTAGGTCTCCTGCTCTTCATCGAATATTCCAGCGTATGATGACCAGTCTATTTGCCAGGTTCATGCGTGTCGTGATTGCCGAAGAGATAAATGACCAGGTACGCCGTGGCAGTCGCCATGGCCACGACAATCCCTCCCATCGTGAGCGTGGCGATCAGTTCACCCATACCTCATTGCTCCTTAATGGACCATACAGATCCGCGGAGATGATCTCGACTCCTTGGTTTGGGTTCAGCTCCCATCAGTGAGCTGGCGTCTCACTCGGAGAATCGCCTCCGACAGGCGATCGCGAAGAGACAATGCATGGTCACGGGCGACCTCATGCTGTATGCGTGACGGTTCGCTTCAGCATGCGGTGACGTGGAGGGAGGTAATAACAGGAGAAAGAAAATCAAGTTGGACAGGAGGCTCATGGGCGTCGCATGGGGTGAACAGAACGAGGCTCCTGAATCGTTTAATGGAAGACTGGTAATGAGACACGGTTCATCTTGTGATGCACTCAGCGACGAGATCCGCACAGGGACTGGCGCGGATTGTCCAGGATCTCTCACGATCTCATTCCCTTGCACCCTCGCTCGTCTCCCCCTCTTGACTCATCCCATTTCGGAATTACTCGTATTGTCAGAACTGACAGGCTGGACTGGATGGACGTTGGTGAAGGGCCCACTGTCTAGCCAGCTGTCATGGTGATGTACGCCTCGGCCCTTCACGCAGTCCTCCCGCTTCAGCGTAGCGATTCCTGACGAACTGCTTACCCGTGTGTAAGGGTCTTGCCATGACGTAGGCAAGCCCACTTTCGGGAGTTGAAGGGAGGTGAACACGATGATGGACATAAGCTCAATGATTGATGCAGGCCTGGCGCTCGGTGGGGCGATGGCGGTGGTGTCTTCAGACTCCACCACCGTGTCCACGTCCTCCGACGAGACCGGACGTCAATCAGACGACACCCAGTATCCGTCTCTTCAGGCCGCAGCGTAGTGCGTCGCGAGTCGGAACGAATGAGGAAGGACACAAGGACGACGTGTCACGGGCAAAAATGGAAAGAAACAGTTCTGAGGTGGGTTGACTATTCGTCGTGGCCGCATAGGTGGCGGTCGCGATAAGGGGCAGGGACATTCGCATGGGGGTCCCTGCTGCGAGTTGACGATACAGGAAAGGAGGGACCTGCGATGCCAATCAAATTCAGCATACTGCCCATACTCGTGATGCTCTGCCTGGTCATGGGATTCGTGGCCACGCCGAGCATCGCTGCAGAAGGTGTGTCAGCGGACGCCGCGCTCCCGCGCGCTTTTCAGAGCGCTCAGTTCGGGATGACATGGTCTGAATTCGCTGCGGTCGTGCCAGAGGCGAAGCGAGTGTCACTCAGAGGGCGTGATCAAGCTGAACGTACGGTGGTGGTGTCATCACAAGAACGGCCCCTCCACCGCATTGAATATCGTTTCTCCGATGATCGACTCCGGGAAGTCGTCTTTCATTATGAGTATGCCGATGTCCCTGGTGGTTACCCTGGACTGCTCGAACAATTGCGAGCGTCGTATGGGAAACCCTTTCGTCTGAATCTGCACGAATATTATGCGAACCCTGAAGCCTATTCGGAAAAGAAGACGATCTGGAAGAATCCTGCCACGATGGCCAGTTTAATGGAAATTCGCAAAATGAATGGTGACAAACGAGAACTGATCTTGACGATAACGGATCTCACGCGTCAACCGACCACGGGGCAAGGTCAAGCGCGTCACACACAAGAACGGAGTATCCCGATCCCGTTGCCGGACCATCGGATCTCGAACGGACAGGCGACGGTGCCGGACGGAGCTGGGGCACAGACCAGTCAAGCACGTGGATCACGTGGATAAGGTCGAGAGAGAAGGAACACAACGTCGTTAAATCATTGGAGACTGCCAGTGGAATCAGTCCGAAAGGAGGTGGTCGGCCATGAAAGTTCTCTCCTGGATTCGGGCGCTGGTGGCGACCTGGCTGATCGCGTTGCCGTTCATGGTCGCGATGCGAACACTATAATCATCTGTCACAAATGACGAAAGGTAGTGGTTAGCCGACGCGCATGATATGTCCGTCTCATCATTTCACACAAAGACCAGGGATTTGGCCAGTCCCGTCCTGCTGGTCAGGATTGTATGTTCGATCGACGACAGTGCCTATTCCAAATGCTGACGATGCGGCCGGCATCCTCTGAAGGATCCCGGCTCGGTTTCTCGATGAGCTCAATTCATATTGATTGATTAGATCGAAAGGAGGAATCACATGAAGCGTCTGACTCTCTCAACATGGGCTCTTGCCGCTTCTTTGTTGAGCGTGGGAGTGGTCTTGCCCACGGTCGTCATTGCCGCAGATGCCCAGCAATCATCCAAGAAAGCCGAGCCCCAAACCAAGTCCAAGGTATCCCAGAAAGGCGAGACTCAATCCAAGGCATCCCAGTCGGTGCAGCCAGAGGTAGACAAACAAACGGCGGATGCCGCCACAGAGAAACGAAAAAAACTGCTGGCTGAGGCAACTGCGGCCCTCGATGAATCCAAGAAGGCGCTCAAGGCGTTGGACGAGAACAAACCAGACCGCGCGCTGGAAGCCTTGGCCGCGGTGACGGGCAAACTCGAAGTCATCGTGGCGCGGGAACCTGACCTGGCGCTAGCTCCAGTGGATGTCCAGGTCGTGACGGAGGACGTCGTGGCCAGTCCGGAAACCATCAAAACGACCATCGAAAAAGCCAAGGACTATCTCGATGATGGAAAAATTCAAGAAGCCCGTCCTTTGGTGGCGTCGCTTTCCAGCGAGATTCAGTATCGGATCATCAATATTCCGCTGGCCACCTATCCGGATGCGATCAAAGCCATCACACCCTTGATTGACGACGGGAAGCTCGATGAGGCGAAGACCGCGTTGCAGGCGGCACTCAGTACCCTGCTGGTAACAACAGAAGTGATACAGCTGCCTAAGCTGCGGACAGAACAGCTCCTGAAGCATGCGCAGGAACTTGCGGAAAAACAGGATCGGAGCAACACCGAAAATACGGAGTTGGCTGATACCCTTCACGCCGCGCGCAAGCAGCTGGAGCGAGGCGAGTTGCTGGGCTATGGAAACAAGGAGGCCTATCAACCTCTCTATGAGCAACTTGATGAGTTAGAGAAGAAATCCTCCGGCGGAAAAAGTGGGAAGGGTTGGTTCGACAAGATTCAGAAACAGCTTTCGGAGCTGTTCTAATCACAGCGGGAGCTTAACACCTAGGAGGGTAGGGATGTGAGTTGAGAGTCGCCTGGTGCGATGATAGTTGTCGATGCAACTCCACAGACAACCGTATGTGGTGCGGAAGACTCAGCACCATTTATGTGGGTGACGCGGTATCGGCAGAACATCTGCGTGCCAGGCGTAACGGGCTATCCGAGAAATCATTCGGGAGGGAGATGGCCATCCCCTCTACACGGCTGTGGAAGAACTCTATCTGACTGTCAGATTAAGTTCTAGCGTTCACAACTTACTGATGAGTGACTTGTACCATGAAGTCTGTTCTCTATATCTACTTGATCCAAGTCCCCTTTGTCGATCGGAACCAGGTTCCCGCGATTTCCAAGCGAAGTTCTCTCGATCTTGAAGTCGCTCAGGTAGCTCCGGCATGTGGAATCTAGAGGATTCTCCAGTATCGATTATCTCCCGCCCATGCTGAGATGCAATCGAAGGATATGAGAACCGTCAGAAACGAGGACTCGAAGCCGACGATGACCCCCGGACCTTCGCAAGGTCGATCTGAATAACGACTCGCCTCGGAGGGTGAAGCACATGGGAAAAAGGGGACTGTGATCGAAGTGAGCAAGGCCATGCGACCATCGAATCAATATCCAGGCAACGACGCAAAAATAGGTGCATCTTACAGGGTCAGCCGGACATGTCTCGGCGCCCGAGTGCTTGGATGGCTAAGGACTCTGACTGCTCACTGGCTGCTCGGGATCGGGATCCTGAGTGCATCGGTCGGCTGTTCACCGCGGATTGTCGCAGAAGGAGTCCCTACCACGCTGCCCGATCAGGGCACGCTTGTCGGGGTGTGGGGGACCCATCCGACACTCGAAGACACGGCCATTTTGTGGCTTGGTAAGCGTGGGTTACGAGTGATGGATCCGGCCGAAATCCGCGTCAATCTCGCGGATGTAAGCGGGACACGTTTGGTGTCGGACGAAGAGTCTGTTCTAGAAGTGGCAGAGAGACATGGGCTCCGCGAGGTGGTCTTTCTTCGCCTTGTCGGCGATCAGCGTGCACCCGCGGTCCTGGTGCGGGCGCTGACACTCCCCGAACGACAAGTGGCATGGGTTGGGAGCGCGCGGTATGAAGATTATTTGTCAAAGCCTACCGTCAACCATCTCGTGGTCGCCACATGCCGAGCCCTTACTGCGGCTTGGGATGCTCCCGCGCTATCGGACAGTGAGCGGTGCGTCATTGATCCCGGGGATTAGATCCAGAGCAATAGCAAGGGCGGGTGTACAAGATGAGCAGATTGTGAAAGGGCGATACCTGTCAATGAAGCGACTATGGATGGGCACCTGCCTAACGGGGCTGGCCTTCAATCTTGCGATCGGGGCCTCGGGCTGCAGCATTGTTCAAGAACGGACAAATTCTCCCATGACGTCGGTCGAGCAATTGCTGCTTACCCAGGCTATCAAACGCGGTCTTGGTGACCTGGCCCTTCCTCTTCCGGTCGGCACCACGGTGGCGCTCAAAGCATATGGATTTACACCGGATAAGGACTTCGCTCGTCGACTGGTGGAGGGTTGGTTTTTAGATCAGGGGTATCGACTTATGCCGACGGACGCCGCCCCTGTCATAGTCCGAATGATCATCCACGCTCTCGGCACCGAACGCGGCGAATCATTCTTCGGAATCCCTCCGATCAGTAGCAGTCTGTTCTTTCCAGCAGCCTTGCCAGAACTGGCCATCTATCGCATGGCCGGACAGCGAGGCTTAGCGCGGTATCAACTGGAGATTGCAGATTCAAAGACCGGCGGACTGATCCATCGATCACCCATCATCGAAGGGTCCGTGTTCATGAACCAGTACACTGTGTTGCTCTGGTTTACCTTCCAGCGGAGCGATCTGGTACGAGCTCCTTCTCTCTGATCGAGCAGCCTTTCATCCTTTGAGGGCGAAATCTCCGTCAAACAATAAGGCCGGAGCTACTTGGAGGAAGACATCTGCTGATATTCCCCCTTGACTATTTCCAGTGCGGATGTGTCCCCAAACGTCACATCCACAATATGATCGGTCTTATCCAGTAAAAACACAGCGGGTGCGCCGACCGGCACGGCAGCCATCTTGCTGCGAATCAGCCGGCCAAGCGGGTATGTCTGTATCTCACCATACTCTGTCTTGATCTCGGCTTGTTCCTGACCGGTCTGCATCGGTTGAGTCAATGATCCAATGACGATCGTGTGATGATCATCTTTATGTCCGAGCGGGTGAAAATCCACGAGGATATGCTGTTCATTGAAGACCATCTTGATGTGGTCTCCCGGCTGAAACTCCATCCCTTTCGCTTTGGCGACGGAGAGCGGCAGATAGCGCGGCTGGAGTGAATCGGCGTACTCCACTTTGATCTGCTCCCCTTGGATCGCATCGACCGTCCCGACTACCGTGCGGTCGCCCGCCAGCAACTGCGGCTTGTCGCGTAATGCGATGTCTTGCTTCATGCCGGACGTGGTGACCGTGCTGTCGGTCCCGGAATTCTCTGCTGATCGACTTCCCATGGACCCGCATCCAGCGAGAATCAAAATTGTGGAAAGTGCGGCCATCGTAGGAAGCCATGCCTCCCGACAATGGACGTGCATCGTGGTTCGTTGGGAGGTGAGCTGTGATACACTGGACAGACTAATCATAGAAGGTTTCCTTTCTACATGATGAATTGCGAGGGGCATGCTCATTGCCGACCATTGATTCAACGATTGTGGGCACACGCCGATTGAGTCACCCTGTCTCCCTCGATCGTTATGGAGAGAGGCTAACCGTTCCGCGCCTTCCCATATACTAGACAAAACCATCGTTCTTTCTTTCATGAGGTTACCGGATCCTTTTCGAGCCGAGCGGCTTCAAGAGCACACGGGCCGGTGCTCCATCACCGCCGGCGATTTTCAGAGGCAGACAGAGCATGTCGTACGCGCCTGGCCGCACCTCCGACAAGTTCATGCCCTCGATGATCCAAATGCCTGCTTCGAGCAATATCGTATGGATCGACACCGTGTCCGAATCGTACCCCGCGATAGATAGATAATCGATGCCGACTGTGCGCACACCATGAGCCACCAACCAGCGGGCTGCTCCTTCGTCGAGCGAAACAAAATCCTTGAGAAAGCGGTCCGTTTTCCAGCACCGAGGTGAGTTGCGTGTTTTGAAGAGGATGCGCTCCCCGCGCCGGACTCGATGCCGGCGCAATTCCTCGACCGTCACCAATGCCGGATTCTTAATGGCGATGACTCGTGCGCGACCGACTCCCGCGCTGATCGGCATCGCGTCGATCCCGTGGCCGGTTCGCAGAAAGTGCTGCGGTGCGTCCATGTGCGTGCCGGAATGCACGCCCAGCGAGAGGGCCGTCACGGTGCAGTGGTCGCCGCGTCGCTGATCCAGCACACGCCGGACCTGCACCGGTGGATTGTCAGGCCACCGAACCATCCCGGTTCGGAGCGGTACCGTCACATCGATCCATGTGCTTCGCACGGTTTGGTGACGTCGATCTCCGGTGTTCAGTCGTCTCACGATTCCACGCGACAGGCTGGGAGGTGGGTCGTGATATTTCCGGCCTGCTTCTCAGCGACCATACGTGGCGTGGACACCACGATCCCCATGTCTCGAGCCGATCTTCCTCTTTGGTGCTGCCTTCGTTGCAGCATGATCACCACGTGGCATCCCGTCCGGCCTTTTTCAATTGCCGCGCCAACCCAACCCCGCTCGAAATAACACCGATATGGCTGAAGGCCTGGGGGTAGTTGCCGAGAAAGGCCCCGGTCGATGGATCGATTTCTTCCGGTAAGAGACCGAGCGTGCCGGCTCGCGCGCAGAGGGAGTTGTACAGTTCCAGCGCGTCATCGAGCCGTCCCTGTTTGGCCAAATTGTCCACGAGCCAGAAACTGCACAGGACGAAGGCGCCTTCGTGGCCGGCGATGCCGTCGGGCGATTCGTCCGGTAAGTACCGATAGAGGAGCCCTTTCCCGGCTCCTAATCGCTCCGAGACGGCGCGAGTCGTCGCGATCATGTAAGGATGGTCGGCCTTGATGACTCGGCGGAGCGGCAACGTGAGCAGACTTGCATCCAGCCCGCCCCCGCCCAAATGTTCCGTTAATGACTGGACCTTCTCGTCCCAGGATTCCTTCACAATTGCCTGCCTGATCTCCTCTGCCGTGGCTTGCCATGCCTCGGAAGGTCCGGGGAGCGAGAACCGCTCCGCCATCCGGGCGGCGCGGTCCAACGCCACTTGACACATGGCCGCCGAGTAGGTAAATGGCCGTCCGCTCGTGCGGACTTCCCAGATCCCGTGGTCCGGCGTCCGCCATTCCCGAGTAGCGGCATCCGCGAGTGTTCGGAGCCGTTCCCAGAGCGAGCCGGGGATGGAGCCATGATGCGCAGCCCATTGATAGGCGCAGTCCAGAATTTCTCCGTAGACATCGTGCTGATGTTGCGTGGCCGCCGCATTGCCCCACCGGACGGGCCCTGACCGTCGGTACCCTTCCAATTCGCCGTCCTTCTGCTCCTCCGGAGGCTTCCGTCCATCGAGGTCATACATCACGCTTGGTTTCCCGTCTCGCTCCACCGCATCCAACACCCAGCCGAGAAATCCGGCCGCTTCGTGGGAGAGGCCGACACGGTGGAGGGCGTAGACGGAGAAGGCCGCGTCCCGCACCCACGCATACCGGTAGTCCCAGTTGCGGGTTCCGCCGATGAGCTCCGGCAACGAAGACGTCGGAGCTGCTACGATCGCGCCGTTCTCAAAGTGATCCAACAACTTGATGGTGATCGCCGACCGGCGGACCAACGCTTCCTGAGGCCCATGATACGACAGACGCGCGAGCCATCGCTGCCAGACCGCTATAGTGTCGTTTCGCAGCCGTTCCGGGTCAAACGCCGCGGCCGGCGAGGACGACTGTCTCCAGTTAAGCAAGAGATGAACCGATTGTCCGGCTTTGAGCGTGACCACGGTGCGGAGTCCGGTCAGACGAACGGTGGAATGGAGGTGCAGGGAGAGATCCGGCTGGGCCTTGCATCGGATTCGCAGTCCTCCTCCGCGGGGGTCCGCTTCAGCCCCTCCGTGCGGGTCCACCTCGATAGTCACTCGAACGGTTCCTTCCGTCACCGTCAGACTCCTGAGCAGTTCGCGGCGAGTCACCGACATATCCTCCGTCAGATCGGCGCCCGCGATCAACGGACAGCAATCCCTGATGAGCAGGGCTCCCTCCGCGCATCGCATCTCCGTCACCAGTACAGCGCTGTCCGGCTCGTAGCCTTGCGTCGATTCGCGCAGACCGTCGGGCACGATCCGAAAGGCTCCCCCGCGCGCGTGATCCAGCAGGCTGCAGAACAACGGCGGCGCATCGAATCGCGGGAGACACAGCCACCCGACCGCGCCGTCGCGGCCGATGAGGGCGGCGGTGGCGCCGTCTCCGATCAGTCCATAGTCCTCGATCGGCAGATAGCCGTCGATCCGTTGGATCGGTCTGAGGCTTGAGTCAGGCATCGGTTTCTTCTCAATTTTCGCGAGGTCTGTCCGCGGCACCGTCCCGTCCAGATGTAGACCGGGTTCAGTGCTGAATCGGGCACCTCGAAGAAATGATCGCGGATGATCATTCTCGAGCGTCAATCTCCAGCTGCTCCCGGGAATAATACCCGGCGCTCGTCTTCTTAGATACTAGACAAAACCCTCGGCATAACAACGATGAGAACCCGGGATATTCAATAACTCTGAGACGGAGATACTGGCGATAGGAGAGAATGTCCGGGCATTACGCGCTTCCCTGCCTCCGTACGAATGGCCAGTGAATTCTAGGGAAAATACCAGTCGTGAACGAACAAGTCGAGTCGTATGAGTAATTATTGCAGAGTGAGCCAGAACAGTGACCAGTGGATACGGCTTGAGGTTAGGTATCAAGGGGTGTGACATAACATGGGTCGGAGCGTTTCTGTTGGTGACGGTATCGGTCGTCATCACTTCACCGTTGAGGAGTGAAGCGCTGACGTCGGTTCCTGATGAACAGGGCTCAGCGTGTGTGGAAGAACTCAGCGCATGCCGGAACCATGACAGTTCTCTCCTGCCCGCGTTGTGGGCTATGGAAGACGAGGACAGGCAACCGTCTTACGAATATCGAGATCGCTCTCGGGATGATGATATGGACCGTGCTCGAAAATTCGGACGATCGAGAGATGAGCGCGGAGAGGATTCCCAGCGCTCGACCATTCGAGGTGGTGCTAGGGCTCAAGACGGTAGGCATCGGTCGGATCCGGAAGAATCGGCGGATGTGCGTAGGCACGAACAATCTTTTGATGAAGACGGCCTGTGAACCCACGGCTAAACCAGCTGTCGACGGTTGTCCGTGGAAGCCTGGAGACCATACACATGAACAACAGCGATATGTGACGAAGATGATGCTTGGCACGTGAGATTTCTGATTCCCGACCGGCTCGTTAAACAACAATGGTGCGCTGCCGGTGCACCGATACCAAACAATCATGACATGCGCGAAGGAGGAAAAGACATGAAATATAAAAGAATGTGGACCTTGACGGTTGTTGCGGCTGTGGCGCTGTTCGGAATCTCGGCCTCAGGTTGGGCGGATCACACAAAACCTGATATCGTCAAAGGCAGCAAAATCATCGGCAAATCGGTACAGACGACGAAAGGCAAGGATATTGGCGAGATAGAAGATTTGGCTATTGATGAGATCGATGGCCGAGTGCGCTATGCGGTCCTTTCCTTCGGCGGGCTGCTCGGCATGGGCGAAAAGTATTTCGCCATCCCGTGGGAAGCATTGCGTTTAAGCGACAATAAAGAGCACTTCGCTCTCAACGTAACGGAAAAGGAGCTGGAGAAAGCGCCAGGCTTTGACAAGAACAACTGGCCGGACTTCGCCGATCCCGTCTACTATGCCACGATTTACGAGTTCTACCATGTCCCGGTTCCAAAAGCAGACGGTGGATCAGAAAAGAAGTCGGCGCCTTCGACGAAGAGCTCCGGCAAAAAGAACGACTCGAAAAAGGACAAGTAACGACAAGGAGAGGACGACCATGGGAACCTCAACGAGGTCATCCAAATCGTACCCTGGATTCATGTGCGGCGACCATGTGTATAACGGATCGACCAAACTGATTGCTCTGGTCATAGTGAGCCTCGCGATATTCGGGACGTCGGGATGCAAAACCTACGAGGTTGTTCCCAAGGATTTGGAGCCTCAGCTTGCTAACGGCCTCACGTATGAGATGGTGCGCGATGCTCCATCCGGCCATCAAGGGAAGCTCGTGGCATGGGGAGGGGAAGTCCTCGCGGGGAAGAGAACCACGGAGGGTACGAGACTGGAAATCCTTCACTTACCATTGACCGATGATCTGTATCCAACTGAGGAACGAGCCCGTTCGAAGGGGCGGTTCGTGGTCTATGATACCGAGGGTACCATCACAGATCCCGCGGTCGTTGAACCGGGAACAGCGGTGACAATCATCGGGCGCATCGCGCCTCTGGAGCATGAGGACCTACAGGGTGTCGAGTATCACTATCCAAGGTTGGACGTGCTGGATATGACGGTTTGGGAAAAGAAAGTCATGCGGAGTTGGCGCTACGGAGCCTGGGGATGGCGGTATGACCCCCACCCGCGGGCCCTCTATAGGAGTTACCGGATCGACTAGTCGCTGGTATGGCACTGAAGAGGTTGGATCCCATCCGGGGCAGTATTGCGACGAATTGACGACGAGGGATAGATGAAGACATCTCGCACAGTGAATCAACGACGTGAACAGAGGCGATCGAAAAGTGTCGACGGACCGGGACGGATTACGACGAATCGCAAGAAGATGGAGGCGATCCGACCATGGATTCATCCGGAAGAGAGAATCTCGGTAGATTTTGAGGATGCGTTTAACCTCAACGCGGAAGTGGTGGATTGCACGACACAGGTCGTGACTTTGCGTCTTGAGGGGGGCGGACTAGGGGTACCACACCGTTATCAAAACGCAGACATTCCGCTGCGTAACGTGACGGTAACCGAAGACCCGACCAGGTATACCAGAAATCCCGATGCCCCTCTGCGCTACGGTCGCCTCAAGTTGATTGTGAAAACAAAACGATCTACTGCGGTGTAGAGTTCACGTCACGGCCGAGCACTTCTTGCCGGTTTGTTGTCGTTCTGCCGGCGACGCGATGTTCATGCTCGAGCTGCAGGGTGGAGGCCAACTGCGCCACGTTACCATCAAGGGTAGCCCGTGATTGACGTACGTGATGGTGCATGAAGGAAGGTCGACACATGAGAAGGCAATCTATGAGCACCTTGTTCGTGGCCATCCTTGTGATGGGAACCGTGGCTCCGGCCTGGGCTGATCATACGATGCCCGATATCGTCAAAGGGAGTAAGATCATCGGGAAGTCGGTCCAAGACATGGAAGGGACACAGTTGGGTGAGATTGAAGATCTCGCCATCGATGAAATCGGTGGAGAAGTCCGGTATGTCGTGCTGCCGTTTCGGGGTATTCTCAGAATGAGCGAAAAATACTACGCCATTCCCTGGGAAGCACTTACCTTAAGCCACGATCGGAAGCATTTTGTGGTGGGCGTAACGGAAGACGCTCTCAGACAAGCCCCGAGATTCGACAAAGAACAGTGGCCGAACTTCGCTGACCCTGTGTACTACGAGCCCGTGTATGAGTTTTACCACGTGCCGGTTCCGGCTGGGGCTATCGCAGACGGGACCAAGGTCGGAAAGAAGCCCGAGAAGAAAACAAGGGATTAAAGCCACGGGTAATTAGGCATGAACCTCAAAGGGAAGATGGCGACCTCTACGTGAATCCGGTTGGAAGGACGGCGTGGCGCGCATAGATAGATAGATAGATAGAGAACTGATTTACCAACCTGCAGCTGATGAACGCTAGTGGGGTATTCTTTGCCAATCTAGCGTGGAACGGCACGCATATTCACACAGATCTCCAAACAGTCAAAGGCATATGCCGTTCAGTGGCTGGTCGGTGGAGGCAGCTCTGGGATGGAGGTCTCGATGAGCTTGATGATTTCGTGCTGTTCGTTGACCACGACCGTCACACGTTCGCCAGGCGTGACATTCTCAAGCAAGTGCGGTTTTGTGTTTTTCAGGAAGATCGGTTGATCGAGTGAATTGCGGATTTGGACCGTATTCGATTGCAGGTTGACCGATTCCAGGATCCCGGAGACGACTTCTTCAGTAGTGGCGCCGCGCACATCGCTTGACAAGGACACTGACAGTAATATCGTAGCGAGCCCCAACAACGTCGACCTCATGGATTTTTGACTGCCTCGATCACAGAGCCCGCTGCTAGAACATCGAGTTGTACAGGATGTGACCGGCCGAAGGGTGCTTCCATGTCCATGCATGCGCTTGTTTTCCTTTCCACGTGCAAGGCAGAAATGTGAGTGAGCGTAACTTCACCTTTATTTAACCATTGACTGGACGACAAGCCTCCCGGTTTTGCTGCTCCCTTATGCGTTTGTGAAGTTATTATAGGGCTCTGCATGTGGCCCCTACGCTGGCAGAAACCCTAGTCAGACCGACTGATAGACAGAGCCGCTTCGAAAATCTACCTATTCATCGACGTAGGACGAGCATTGGCCGACTCGTGCTCACGCAGAAACCGAAACCCTGAATACGATGTGCTGCACAAGTGTTTAACAAGCCATGGCGATGACAAAGACGCCAAATAGTGCGGTCAGTACCAAGGGGAGGAAGACCGCATAATGCTGAACTCGTGTGAGATCAGATTACGATCTCGCCTGAGCTCCACTCCCAATCATTTCTCGACAGGCTTCTGCGCACCGCCTGCATTGTTCGGCGCATGGACCACACAGTGGATGATGTGATGCATGGCGCTCACAGACCTCCGCACATTCATCGCATACCTCAGCGCAGAGCTTGCAAAGGGCATCGAAATGAGGAGAGTTTCGGCTGATCCAGCGGGCGCTGAGAACGCACGCGTCACTACAGTCGCGGCAAAGACGTGTGCACTGTGCCATGAGCTCGTCACTATGGTGTTGTGTCATGCCGATCATGTCGTCTGCGCAGGTCTCACAGGTGTGAGCGCAGGCGAAACAAGCATCAATACAGTTTTTCTGTTCTTGAGACAATTGGTTGGATTGCATGACTCGATCTCCTTGGATGAGGTTGTCGATGACGGGATATCCTAGCAAGGATTAAACCAGCAAGGACCAAGCCAAGGGTGATTTGGCCTGCTTACTCGATGAAGCAGTTTATACCCTCTATCTGATCTTCAAACTTATTGGCGCACGAGGAAGACCAATTTCTTCACACGCTCTTGACACGCAAAATTGATAAATTGTCTACCTCTCGCCCAACAGAACGAGGCAATACAGGATCGGTTCTGTCGGACGACTTGTCCCGAGCCGGACACTTTGTCCACCGGATCTCCTTCGCAAAATCTCCCACCCTTTCCCGCTTTCGATCTACCGAGGGGCTTATCAGACTGATTTGGGACGAGATTCAAAGATCATTGGCGCACTCCCTATCGGGTGATGATAGCGGGTCTATCTCTTGCACTTTCTCGGTTTGACGAGATATGCGCCATCATCAAGCTCGACGTTCGTTAAAATTGACTAGACAGGAGGGTTCCATGAATCGAGTAATAAGTTATGTGATCCATGCAATGGTCATGATTGCGATATTGGCAATACCTGGATGGGCGTCGGCCGAAACTTCTGCTGGATCCCGCAGCAATAGTACGTCCAAGTCGAAGCCGAAACAGTCGAACGCCCTGCAAGGCCAGGCAACCGATATGATTGAAAAGCAAGAGAGCCTTGCTGGAAAGTATGATGTGGTCCCGGTGCGTCGGGGGGAATTGAAGGACGAAAAAGGCGGAGCGCTGGATCACGTCGTGAAGAATAAGAAAGGAGAAACACTTGGGACTATTGAAAAGTTACTCAAGGATTCTAAGACAGGCAAGACGGAGTATGCTGTCCTTCAGCTGAAAGGCACGAAAGAACAGCTGCCGCTCCAGTGGTCTCAGTTCAAACAAGAGCAAGGGGAACTTACGTTAAATGCCGCAAAGAAGGATCTGTATCCTGTCGCGAGCTCTACCTATTCCAAAGATCTCTCTCCTGAGGTCTCCCAGTACATGGGTGAAATCAACGAGCTTCGCGATCAACCGAATCCGAAGAGTGGACAAAAGGATCAGAACACCGGCGGTGCGTCAGGGACAGGTCCGATGGGTGAGTCGTCGGTCGGAGGCGGAGGTCCGAGCGGGACGCGTTCGCTGCCACCGGGCGGAGCTCCTGGTTACGAAGGTGGGGAGCCGAGCAGCAAGCGCTGAATGAAGGCGGGCTCGGGCTCATAGGCGAAGCGCATCAACGAGAATCTCACGGTATCGAATGTCACTTTCCAAGTACGGTAGAATGATCCGCTGGCATAGCACGCTATATTATCCTCGTCGCCATTGGATTGGTGATGATGGCGGTGTCCGCGCTCATGACAGCGGGTTCTAGCCGTCAGTGTCTACCGCACTGGCCAAGGTTGTCGGGACAGGCGTAGAGACATCATTCCAGGAGGCCTATGGTTCAAACTCGTCCGTCCGTCGTTCCTCTTCTTCAGCGAGTGCTTCATCCGACTGACTGCTCCGAAGCCGGGGACACGGCGTTTGCCCATGCGTTGGTCATGACCATGGCCGCCAAAGCCAAGCTGACCATCCTTCACGTATCGGAAGGTCGAGGCGGTTCATGGACCGACTTTCCCGGAGTCCGTGAAACCCTCGAGCGTTGGGGCAGGCTCCCAACGAACAGCGAGCGAGCCGATGTGTTACAACTCGGGATCGAGGTTCAAAAGGTGCAGATGATTCATGACGACCCGATCGAATCCATCACTTCCCATCTTGAGGAGCACGGCTCAGATCTTGTCATCCTGGCGACCGATCAACAGAAGAGCGGGGTTCAATGGTTCAACAGGTCCGTTGCGACCAGCGTTGCACGCAAGTCACGGGAAATGACGCTCTTTCTTCCCAAAGGCCATAAGGGTTTTGTGTCTCCCGATGACGGATCGATCTCGTTGGAAAATATTCTGATCCCCGTAGCATCGGTTCCGTCGGCGCAATCCGCCGTGCATGCAGCCGCCATGCTCGTCTCCGGGCTCCATTGCGAGTCCGGCATGCTGACGCTTTTGCATGTCGGAGAGGATGGAACGATGCCGTCTACAGCATGCCCTGAGGTCGCCGGATGGCGCTGGAATCGAATCACGAGGAATGGAGAGGTGATCGAGGTCATCCATCAGGCCGTCAGAGAGATCGATGCCGATCTGATCGTGATGGCGACGGACGGGCGCAATGGGTTTTTGGACGCGCTGCGTGGCAGTCACAGCGAGCGAGTGTTACAAGAGTGCAGCTGCCCTCTTCTCACGATTCCGGCCGATGGGTGGATGGCCACGGCTCTCTAGCAGGAGTTACGCACAAGACCGCGTCCTCCGCTTGCTGATCCACTGTCTACATAATCCAGAGGGCGGCAGGTTGCCGGAGGATATTGCATCGATATCAATCAGGAGCTCCTCACCATGTCGGCTTCGATGGTCATTCTTGTCATGATTCTCGGTTTATCCGGAATATTTATGTCCGTACATCGTACCGCTGCAGGTCCCGGGGATCTTCCTAGCACAGCAGGCGGCACACATCAGGTAGACCGATTTGAGATGACCGGTGAACGAACGTCGGAAACCGGGTTAGATAATACGCCGAGCGGGGGAACGTTATTGGGTGGGACGGTGCCGGGTGGATCCGTTCCAGGAGGAACACCATCCGGGGGTACGGTCCCCGGCGGATCAGTCCCCGGAGGTTCCTTACCGGGTGGAACAGTGCCGGGTGGAACCGTACCAGGCGGGACGTTACCGGGAGGCACCGTGCCCGGCGGCACGGTGCCGAGCGAGAAGCTTCCGGGTGAAGATGGGTAGTTGATGACACATCTGCTTAGCCATAACCTCCAGTGGAAAGATTGTTACGGACGACTTGGCTGACTCGTGGGCACTGATGGGGCATATGGAGATTCGTGACGCACTCCGATATGAATAGACCCCAGTCTCGAGATCGGCTCGTGTGATACGAGCGATTGCATGGTGATGGTGTATTGGAGGTCGCCTGGATTTCCAAAACATAAGCTGGCGCTTTCATTCGGTGCAAGAAAGGCCTCCAACCCACCGGTAAAATACCCACAAAAATTACGGCGGCAGGAAACCTGACTCGACATCCGCTCCATGAATACGATCCGGACCGGTCCCAGGCCTGTATTGGTCCAACGGATTTCGTCTCCCATGTTCACGGCTAAGGCAGAGCTTATCGCTCTTTCACCGACGGTGACGTTTGTGATGTCACCGTCAGGAGTAGAGAGTGGAAGATTCTGACAGGCGGCGATCACGAGCACCGCGAGAGATAAGGTGCTGACGATCGTCTGCATGGTGAGCCCTCCTGATCACGACACATCCTCAGATGTAAAGTGTGGCAGAGATGGAACCCAAATCATCACTGGGCACTTCCCCAGAAAATCAAAGCCAGAGCCCTAGCAGGTCTTTCTCTATCTAGATGATGCGTAGACACGGCGTCCCGTCGGTGCAGGATAAGCGCAATGGGTGACACGCTTCGTGTGGCTGCAATTCGGAGGAGGCCACAGGCGCGACAGGTCTTCTAGGGCTTTCACCAGTTGGCGAACACCAACGCTTCGAAGAGAGTGGTATCAGTAGAACACATCGCGCCCGATCGGTGTCGCCCAATGTTTACACGAATGGAATCTCAACCCTTTCAAGGACCTTGTGGCCTTCTCTTCGAGCAGCCTGCAGCGACAGACCATCTTGGTGCGTGTTCTCCATGCTCAATAGGAGGTGGACACCATGCGTAATTCCAACATCCTGATCGTTGACCACGATGCCCATACGCAAGCTCAACTTCGCGGTGTACTGTCGCAAGAGGGATACACCATCGATACGGCCACCAACGGGCGGGCTGCGCTCGGCATTGTCACGAGACAGAGCCCGGACCTGGTGATGTCCGATCTCAACATGCCGGAACTCGATGGCCTCTCGTTGTTGGGAGAGTTACGCTCGCTCGGGCACGACATGCCCATCATTCTCATGACGGCGTGCGGCAGCCTCAAGACGGCGGTGGACGGGATTCGCGCCGGTGCATTCGACTACATTAGTAAACCGTTTAGCTTGGATGATGTCAGACTGGTCGTTCGTCGAGCGCTTCAGCATACACAGCTCTCGCACGAACAACGGCAACCGGAGAACCCACTCCATCACTCAATTCGTGCGGAGAACTTGGTCGGGAGCAGCCCGGCGGTTGTTTCCGTGTACAAGTCCATCGCTCGAGTGGCACAAACAGAGAGCACCGTGTTGTTGGAGGGAGAAAGTGGGACCGGGAAGGAACTGATTGCACGGGCGATTCATGCCAACAGTGCACGGAGCAGGGCTCCGTTTGTGACCATCGATGGGGGAGCCTTAACGGAAACGCTGTTGGAATCCGAGCTGTTTGGACACGAACGTGGTGCGTTTACCGGGGCCGTCGGTACAAAGAAAGGTCTTTTGGAAAAAGCTCACCTCGGAACGTGCTTTCTCGATGAGGTCGCCGATCTCTCTCCAACCCTGCAAGGCAAGTTGCTTCGTGTGCTTCAGGAGCGAGAATTTCGGCGTGTGGGAAGCACCACGACCATGACGGTCGACGTGCGCATCATTGCTGCGTCAAAACAAAATCTCGGCTCCCTCGTCCAAGCGGGACGTTTTCGGGAAGATCTGTACTATCGGCTCAATGTCGTCACGATTCAGATCCCCCCCTTGCGAGAGCGTATGGAGGACGTTCCGGTCCTCACACAATATTTTGTGAACAAGTATGGCGGGGCCAAATCCAAACCGGTCACGAGCATTTCACCCGAAGCCATTGACGCGCTCACACGATATGCATGGCCGGGCAACGTCCGTGAACTTGAACACGCCGTTGAACAGGCCGTGGCCCTTGCACCGCACTCCCTGATTTATCCGGAAGATCTTCCTCATGCGGTACATACACCCCCGAAGTCGACACCGGCACAGGCACGAGGCTGGGTCACGTTGGCCGAATTGGAACGAGCACACATCCTACAAGTCTTGAAGCACCACCAACAAGATCTCGGTCGATCCGCCGAGATCTTGGGGATCCACCGGAAAACACTGTTACGCAAGCTCCGGCAATTCGGGTTTGCCGACGGTCCCCGGACGACCTATGTCCATCCGGACATCCTATCCACGTTGGTACCGATGGACGCCACATCGATCACGTAAGAGACCAACGACCGAGTGACGTCTGTGATGTTTATGACGATCCATACACGGGAACTATTCCGCTTCGAACGCAGCGGTTCTCCGGGGAGACAAGTGAGACGACCGCAGCAGCGACGTCCTCGACCTGTACCCATTTGTTGAAATCAGCTTTGGGCATGGCGTCACGATTCGCCGGGGTATCCATAATCGACGGAGCAACGGCATTGACCCAGATACGCTGCTCCGCCAATTCTTCTCCCATGGACTGCGAGATCGCTGCCACTGCCGACTTGGCTGCGGTATATGCGATACGGCCTGCACCCGTTCTTGGCTCGACCGCCGGGCGAGCGGCGACGTTCACGATGCAGCCGCCTCGTCCCGTCTGTCGGATGTGACGAACGGCCTCCCGGGAACATAAAAATGCCGTCAGCGCGTTCAACTCAAATTGGCGGACAAAATCCTTGCCGGATGTTTCTAAGAGTGGAGCGGCTAAAAATCCTCCGACAAGATGAATGGAACCCCATAGCTGCCCGGATGCCGCCACGTCTGAATAGTAAGCGATAACGGTCTGCTCTTCGGTCAAGTCCACTTCT
The DNA here is from genome assembly GCA_965223625.1 of Nitrospira sp. Classification (GTDB taxonomy): domain Bacteria; phylum Nitrospirota; class Nitrospiria; order Nitrospirales; family Nitrospiraceae; genus Nitrospira_D. The sequence continues at coordinate 2,438,854 of OZ245008.1, read as the reverse complement.
GCAACAGCACGGACGAGCTGAGCATCGAGAGCCGAAAAGGTATCCCTATCTTTTTCTGACACACAGGGCACGTCACATATCGCTCCTTCACGTATGAGCTTGTGAACGACGGCTTTGCCGAGCGCACCAGCACCACCCGTCACGACGATTCTGTGCCCTTCAAAGAGAGAAGACATATCACAACCTCTGTTCTACTAAAAATCATGCGTGCCGGCCGCAGGCGTAAAAGCGCAAGATACATGCCTCCGGCTGGCCGATTGGTCAGTCGGTCTTGAGATGCCTTTTATGCGAGGTTTCAGACCGTAACCTCTCGAACCTAAGCTGGACAGATGGTCATCGAGAAGACAGAATGTCCTGCCCAGGACAAGACATCCGGCGACCAGACGACTGGGCCACGTCATCTTGGTGACCACGCTGCAGACCTCAGGGAGGGCGGGAATGGTTTCAATTTCCATCGCACCAGGAGTTCGCTCTAGGGTTTGGTCCAGTACACAGACCAGCGGTTCTACCTGCTAAATAGTGAGGGGAGCGGTTTTCTCGCCAGCCAATTCCGGCGAGGGTTCCATCATGGTTAATCCTATTGTGGGTGAAACAGGTCTGGTCGGGATGCTCATGTGCGGAAAATGGGGAAACCATCATGCCACAGGCGCTGCGCGAGAAAGTCATCCTCCTGACGGGCGGCTGCATTGAGACCACGATAGCCGCCGCCCGTGCGTTGACGGCATCCGGTACCCGCATCATCATCATGACCTATAGCGAACCGATGAGACTGGATGAAATCTCAGCACAACTCTCTCCCGAGGTTGTGATCGTCAAAAATGATGCCGGTGGTCTTGAGGATGGAAGGAAGTTGGCGCAATCCCTGAGAAACAAACGAGTGATGCTCGACAAGATCTGCTTCAATATAAGCGTCAGCGGTTTCGCCTCACTAGGATCTCGCTTAGAGGAAGGATGGGACCACGTGTTCAAACAGAGTATCAAAGGTCCGTATCTCTTCCTCACCTCGCTGGTGCCGATTCTGAATCCTGGAGGTACGATCCGGATCAGAGCCCCGGAGTCCGGCAAGCATTCGATCCCCTCTTCGGCCAGTAAGGCCGCCGTCATCTTGTTAAGTCATGCCCTCTCGCAGGAGCTGTCCGGCAAAGATATCTCAATCGACCTCGACGACCATCCCTGTGGTTAGGATTCGATTGCCGGTAACGGGAGAAGTGGTAGGACAGAGACTATTCGTACGAGGATTCCTGCCGGACAACGTGCGTCGGTTCTATCGATACGGTAAAGGAGGGTACCATGGCTGATCATCATCACTTCATCCTGCTTGGCGCTGATTCGGACGTGGCCTGCCGGTACGTGTTCCCGGCCCTGGCGCAGCTCGAAGCGGCGAAACTGCTTTCTCCTGAATTTACGATCGTGGGAGTCACGAAAAAGGAATGGGAAAAGGTCGGTGAGTTCCGTCGTCATATCGAAGAACGAGTCAAGGAGCGCCAAGGAAATAGAAGGATCGGCGCCCTCAAAAAACTGTTGACGCGGGTGAGTCAAGCCACGGCGGATCTTGCGGATGTCCAACAGTTCAATCGTGTGGTCGAATCCGTACAAGGCCCCGTTGTGCTCTATTTCGGCCTTCCTCCGTCGGTGTCGGAGATGGTCGTGGATCACCTCCATGAGGTTCGTCTCCCTCCACACAGCCGAGTCATGATGGAGAAGCCCTTCGGCAACGACGTGACATCGGCGAAAGAACTGAACGACAAGTTGCACGTACTCTTTCCTGAACAGGACATTTTTCGGGTCGACCATTTCTTGGCCAAACAGACCGTCCAAAACATTCTTGGGATTCGCTTCGCCAATCGCGTCTTGGAGTCCGCATGGGACGGTCGGCACATTGAGAGGGTTGAGATCGTGTGGGAAGAGACGTTCGCATTGGAAGGACGGGCCGGCTACTATGACAAGGCCGGTGCGCTGAAAGACATGATCCAAAACCACCTCTTGCAACTGATGTGTTTGCTGGCCATGGAGCCTCCTTCACGTCTGACCGAATCCGAGTTGCGCACGCACAAGACCGAGCTCTTGAAGGCCGTTCGGCCGTTTTCCGAGAAGGAGATTGAGTCGCATACGACGCGGGGCCGCTACACGGCGGGGAGGATCAACGGCCGGGCGGTACGTGATTACGTCGATGAGCCGGGAGTCGATCCTGACCGACAGACGGAAACCTTTGCGGAGATCCGTCTCTTCGTCGACAATCAGCGGTGGAGAGATGTTCCGTTCGTCCTACGGACGGGAAAGGCGATGAAGCGGGACCGGCAAGACATTACCATATTCTTCAAGCCTCCTCAGCATTCAACCTTCATCTCGTCTCACGCCGTACAAGCGAATCAGTTGCGTTTGTGCCTCAAGCCGGACGAAGTCGGATTGACGATCAATGTAAATGGTCCCGGCAATCCTCTGGAGGCCGACCCGATCGAACTGCATACGGAACTCGCGCCGGAACCGATGTCTGCGTATGCAAGCCTGATCGTGGACGTGCTCAAGGGTGAGTCGATCTTCTTCATCAGAAATGACGAGGCCGAGGAAGCGTGGAGAGTCATGGATCCGATTGTGGCCGCCTGGAAGAGCAATCGTGTGCCGATGCAGTCCTATGAAGCAGGTTCCCCAGGACCCCCGTCCTTCTCGCCCGATAGTCCGCGAAGGTCGTGAGAGAAGACGAGGCGTCATGTGTCTACCTGAGATACTGCAGCCGTAGTTCTACGCTTCCTGTGTCGCGTTCCGACCGGTCGACTTGCGGGATCCCTACAGGGATGCGGGCGGAGGGCAATTTCCCCAGCGCAGCCAAGCGTGCGGCCACAATGAAGGCTCGACGTACGGCCAACAAATGCTGTGCGGTCTCCGGCGTATCGACGTCCGGAACCGGCCATGATTCACGCGGAAGCTGTTGAAGGGCCTTGAGATCCGTGGTGCTGAGTATCGGCGTAATATACAGCATGATGCGATTCGTCGAACGGAGAAGCCGTGCGACGTCGTGCAGCCTCCGTTCCATCTTCGGGCCCATCGTCGACGAGCCGGGGGCGAAGCTGACGGGGTCCAGAGCCAGTTCGTCGGTGCGGCGATCGTCCATGATGAAACTGCCGAGTGAACGAATCGGCAGCGTGATGAGCTTGACGACGGTATTTCGAATGGTCGTCCATATGGCATCCGTCCAGTCGAAGGTGGGATCCGACCACGGACCTGACATCGGGAATGTGATGACGATACGACCCGCGTGATCCTTGAGCAGTGCGATGAGCAGTTTCAGTGGGAGGCCGATTCGTTCTTGTACGGTCCGATCAGTCGAGTTGCGAACCGGCTCAACATGAAGATCGGAGAGCGTCACGTCGCTGATGACTTCAAGCCTGTCACCCTTCAGCTTGAAGTCCACGATGGACGTCAGCGTTCCGTCGGTCGTGACATGGGAAATCGATCGCTCTAAGTATGAATTGGTAGACGGCACGATCAACCGATGAAGAGAGGCTTTCAGCGAGGCGTCGGGTACGGGACCAAAGAGGGCTGCCCGACCGTTGAAGTCGAGTGAGCCGCCGCTGGCTACATCGGACCGACCGGCGATTGTCGCGGCGTGACGGGGTCGCGTGACGAAACCGTCGATCGTCATGTCGAGATTCTGTAGCGAATCCGAATAAGAAGGCGTGATAGATCGATCTTCAAAATGGATGGCTCCGTTTTCGACAATGATCTTGCCGATCGACCACTTGACCGGAGTGTCGGCCGCGCCGGTCTCCTTATCTTCCATCCCGGAGACCGGCGTGGGCTCAGGTCGGTCGATTCCTTCCGATTCAAACCCAACGATCTGGCCCCGTTCAGTTCGACGGATCCAAATCTCCGGCTGATTCATCACCAGTCGTTCCATGGCGATGCTATCAGGCCAGGCGACCTCACCGAGTGAGATCTCGACGTTAGCAACGCGCGCCAGCGGTTGAGTAGGCGAGAGGAGCTCGATCTCGCGCCCCTCAAGCGAGCCGGAGACCCGAGCCGGTGAATCACCGTGACCGGGCCAGGTGACTGAGAACCGGGCGTTCAGCAGTCCTCGTACGAGGATAGGCCGGGTGATGTATTTCTGAAACGTGGCAAGGGAGAGATTGTTCAAGTCCACGTTCATGTTGCCGGACGCGACATCTGCCGACGCCGCTCCCTCGATCGTGATGCGTCCCGAGCCGTCGATCCTGGCGGATCCGTGGATCTTCGCCGGTTCGGACGAGGAAGTCGACAGGCCTCTCATCGTGAGGTGAATGTCCGAGAGACGTTCGGTTCGCATTGGGACGACCGAGCGGTCGTCCACGATCAGGACGCCGTCGCGAAGGGAGACAAGTGTGACGACTACGACGGTCCTCGGCGGGGAGTCTGTTGAGGGGCCTGGTCCGCCGATGGCGGATAGGTTCCATGGCGCCTCCCTTGTTCGAATGAGATGAACGACAGGCGAAACGAACTCCAGTTGTGTCAGGGACACGTGCTGCCGGAAAAGCGGAAGCAGATCAAGAGTTGCGTTCACCTGTTGGATGACCATGACGTCCGAGTCGCCGGTCAGGGATCGGACACGAACGCCGTCGAGCTCGACACGCCCTGCAAGTACATTCAGGTGTAGTTTCGTGATCTCGACTCTGTGGGCCAAGAGGCTGGTCAACTGAGATTCCGCCCAGCTTCGCAGGAGTTTTGGAAGCGCCACAACACTCAGACCCACGAGTGCAACTAGGCCAAGAACAAACCCTAGAATGGGCACCGCTGTGTTCTTGATGGTCTTCTTGGAACGTCTCGAAAGACCTTCCTCGGTAATCGCAGGAAATTCCATTTTTGTAAGCCATTGTCGAAGCGTTCCATTTCGAAACAGAAACGCCTACGATGAATGTACTCCTTCTCATCGAGGAGTGACGACTGGTAGATTCAACTAGTATGTACGACGGATGCTGGTAAGCAGTGTGTTGGTACTTCGACGTCGGTGGCTTGCGTAGGGACAGCTGACCCAATTTGCCCACGGAGAACAAACGACCAGGCGGCGTCATCACTGGCTCACGGACGGCCGAAGCGCGTCCGTGAGCGGCAGAGACATCTGAATGATCTGCGCCTCGCTGCCGAATGCCGGCGAAAAGCTGCCATTACTCGGGTCACGGGGCGCCGCCTTGCTGATTAGTGACTCATTGAGGCATCCGTCAAAAACGAGATGGCGTGTTTACTCTTCTCGTCATACTTGACAGTCACATTATCTCCGATATCAGGGTCCATCTGGCGATCCTTCCTCGTCGTCGTCTTGTCAATGTGGAGAACGACTACCTCGCCCGTTTCCTTGTTCTGTACAGACACATCCCATTTTTGCGAATTCGCGTCATGTGCGTCGACTTTGACGACTTTCCCCTGCATTGTTTTCCCGGATTTTGTAGCCTCGGGCTTATCGTAGACCTCTCGATCAACGGCTAAGGCCATGGTAGAGAACGTCAGGAAGAACATCGCACTGAGAACACCAACACCAAGTGCTTTTAGCAGACTGGTCATTTTCAACCTCCCTTGTTATGAATCGCTGAACATCACACTCTGGAGTAAGTTAGTCGCCTGTGAATACAGGCCGAAATAGCACGAACCTCTAGTCATGTAATTCGTGACCTAAACACGGCTTGCGAAGATCCAATAGTGGCAATAATCCAGCTCGATTGCCCGACTCGCCACCATTCTCTGATCTGTGCGATTCGTCCATCATTGAGCCTTAGGTATGTCCTTCGCAAACGTGAGGGCATGCTTACTGTTTTCATCATACTTGACGACTACCAGATCTCCAGGAGAGGGCTCCGCGGCCTGCTCCTTTCTCTCCGTCGTCTTGTCGAGATGGACCTGCACCACTTCCCCAGTTCGCACATTCTCTACGGATACATCCCATTGCTGGGCGGCACGGTCACGCTCTACAGACTTGATGACCTTGCCATGGATCGTTCGTCCTGGTTGTTGAACGTCCGGACCATCGTATGCTTCCTTGTCAGAAGACCAGGCGGCCATCGGAACGGCCATACACAGCACAAGACCCAGAAGCCCGCCCCCACCTGCTTTGAGTAACCACATGCGCCACCTCCTGATTAACTGTTCTCGACGTAAGTCAGCCTTCGTGAGTGTAGCGCGAGCCGACGACCGTCGGAGCTGGTTGTATCCCTAGTCGCAACCAGGAAGTTGGCTTGTAGATACGCCTATGAGGCAGAGGGCCGTCGCTCTGCGGCCATGGCCTCGGCACCGACCGATCTCGGCTACAGGGCATAACATGGCCTACCCATTCGTCTTCGTCGGTCCAGACCCGAAGGACTTTTCAAGCGGGGTGAAAACGTGCCCCGGCTCCTGGGGTGAACTCGGGTATTTGCCAGCTGGCGAACCGGCGACCATTGAGTTGAAATGGTGGAAGAAGCAGGTTGAACACCATGGCACTGACAGCTGATCAGGAGGTGAAGACATGTGCATCACAACAGAGGTGCCGAGCCTGAAACGCCATCAAGAAGATGATGACCAAGCATCCGAACTGATGCGTCGAAACGGCAGCAAGCCCTCACAAACCGCACAGGTAGCAGATTATATGGCGTCAAGTATTTCGGTCGTAAGTCCGGAGGCGAGATTAAAGGAAGCTCTCCACCTGATCACCACGATGAACGTCACGGCACTAGCTGTCTATGATGGAAGGCATTATGTGGGGCTGGTAGAGGCCTTCACACTGAAGGAAGTCATGCAGACAGCGGATTCTCGTGTCAACCCTATCCGGGTCCGAGAAATCATGGATACGACGATCAAACCTTGTTCGCCACACGACCCGGTCTGGGGGGTGTGGGATCGTATGCATCAGGCCGGGCAGACCTATCTGCCGGTGATCGATGGGGACGGTAAAGTAACTGGAGTCTTGTCATCAGCGGGCAGAGAAGATCAGGCTCCAGCAGTCTAACCAAGCGACGGACTTGATAGCTCACCATGGTCGAGCCTCTCCAAGGATCAGCTATGAGTCCGGACAGTCAACCCATCTCGCACAGGCGACCGGGCCAGACAATCAGTCGCTGACAACTAGGGGATGATCTAGTCCCCGACGCAATAGGTTCCGGCGTAGACTACGCCATGTAAGAATCCTGACCCGTATCCAAAAAGGGTCGCTCATCCATCTCAAACAATCAAGAGGAGGTTTCCATGAATTCCGAGCAATTCAAAGGGAAATGGAGTCAGTTTAAGGGGGAGGCCAAACGTCAGTGGGGAAAGCTGACCGACGACGACCTTACGCAGGCGGAAGGCAACTATGACAAGTTCGTCGGGCGTGTACAAGAACGGTACGGTGAAGAGAAGGAACAGGTCATCAAGTGGACCAACGACTGGTATGAAAAACAGGCGAATGAGGCAGGGTCACGGTAAGGCCTAGTCATCGGTGAACCGGTGAATCAATTGTCCAGCGCGGCAAATCTGCCGCGTTGGATCGTCGTAGGAACAACCTGAGAAAGCGACCATGAATCATGAGCGATACCAAAATCCAGATTTCCTATGGGCACCCTGGAATTGGAGAAGAGCCGGGTAACCACGAAAATAGGGAGGGCGTCGAAATCGCTCGAGAGCGGTCGTCCAATCGTGGAGAGACCAATGAAGATTGAAAGAAAATTACTCGCAACATTTGTCATTGCAGCTGCTGTCGCCCTTGCGGCTCAATCCTTCGCTGCACCAGCCCCGGTCTGGGCGCCGGTTGTCACCGAACCAGGGGATGCCTATGTGGTGCCGGTGCTCAATGATGATCAGGTCAAGGGCAACTGGAAACAATTCAAGGGTGAGTTCAAGAAGAAATGGGCGGACATCACGGACGACGATCTGCTCTATATCGAAGGCAAGAAGGACAAGCTGGAAGGCAAAATTCAAGAGCGGTATGGCGATAAGCAGGAAGAAGTGAAGAAGTGGGTGGATGAGTGGTTTGAACGCCATGATGCCCAGGGGCGAGATCGTACGAAGTAACGAAACAAGACGCTGGACGGTGAGCACATTCGAAGGGACAAGTGGTACATCCTTGACTCCTTCGAACGGGAGGATCGGTTAGAATTGGGACCGATCCTCCACTCGCACTCCTATGCAAAAGCTGGAATTTAGGCTTTGTTGCAGAAAGGAAATGACTATGTGGGGATTACTCTTATGGTTCCTCGGTGTTCCAGGAGTGGTGGTCATCTTGCTCTACGTCTTCGGGGTTCTGTGAGACCACAGACTCGACGAAGGAGCGAGATATCGCGACTCCGTTATAGGAAGTTCTCGAAAGAGAGATAACCTAGCAAGATGGCGACAGCTCAGACCGGTCCAGAATTCGACGGAGTGTGGGTTCCAGGTCGGAAGGGAGCGTATCCTTGGTCAGCGAGGCGACGGCGCCTGCAGCCATCATCCGTTCATGGATCTCGGCATCAGTATTGATCGTGACACCGATCACTTTTACGGCATGGTTGTGAGCGAGAATCCTCTTGGTGGCTTCGATCCCATCGAACCCCGGCATATTGACGTCCATCAAGACAAGATCAGGGCGCAACGTGTCGGCCAACTCGACGCCTTGTGGGCCCGTCGAAGCCTGTCCGATCACCGTCACGCCTTTTACGGTCGTCAAGAGGGTGACCAGTTCCTGGCGTATCAATGCGTGGTCGTCCACAATCAGGACGCGGCAGGTCTTCGATCTGGAGGACTCGCGGGAAACCGCGTGATCGGTAACAGGCGCCTGGTCGGTACGGTCAGGTACGGCGGTGGTGCCATTATTGAGTAGGACTGAGAGTTCGATCGTCGAACCCGCTCCGGGTAAGGAGCGCACCGAAAAGGTCCCCCCCAACCCCTCGATGCGTTCTCGGATGCTGAATAATCCAAAACCCGTCGTGTCCCCACCGCCGGCAGCCGTGACGTCGAAGCCGCTTCCCTGATCCGTGACGACGATTCGTAGGCGGCTCTGATCGATCACGCCGATCTCCACGGTCGCCTCGTTCGTACCGGCGTGTTTCAGCACGTTAAACAGCAGTTCCCGCACCGATTGAAACAACAGGACCGTGTGATCCTCCGGTAATTGCACGGCATCCACCTGGGACCGCACATGGACCAGTAGTCCATGCTGGGAGAAATAGTCCGTCAACCACTGAATCGCGGCAACCAGCCCACGGGTAAACAAGACCGGCGGACTCAGCCGGGCGACGAGGGTTTTGCTGTACACCAGGGCTTGATCGAGCGCGGACTCCGTCTCCTTCAACAGTCGGGCGGTCTCTCTAGGAGAAGCCTCACGGCGAAGTTGAGCGATCTTGATCTTCGATACGACCAACAGTTGAGCGAGATAGTCGTGCAGCTCAGACGCGAGTTGTTTGCGCTCGCGTTGCTCCGTCAGCGTCAGTGCGGTGGCCAATCGGCTGAGCCGGCTGTGCGACTGCTCGAGCTGGCTCGTCCGTTCCCTCACTCGGAGTTCCAACGTGGCCTCATGCTGCCGTAACCGCTGTTCGATCTGCTTGCGTTCGGATAACTCCTGGGCCAGGCGTCGATTGACTTCCTCCAGCTTGGCGGTGCGCTCGGCAATACGCCGCTCTAATTCTTCGTTCAATGTGACGAGGGCTTTGTGGGCTTGGCGATGTTCTTCGCGCAGGCGGCGCTGGTCCAGCACATGGCGGATGGCTTGCCCGAGTCGCCCAAGGCGGTCTTTCATGAGGTAATCGGATGCGCCGGCGCGAATCAGTGCGACCGCTTCTTCTTCACCGATCGAGCCGGAGATCACGATACAGGGGACATCGAGCTGGTGTTCTTGGAGGAGCGTGACGACGCGCAGCGCGCTGAACTGGGGCATGATGGCATCGGCCGTCACCAAGTCGAACGGGTGATGAATCTGATCCAGGAAGTCATCTTCGGTATCGACCCGTACCCACGAAGGGGCAAAGCCGTGCTTCCTGAGTTCGCGAACAATCAGCTCCGTATCGGTTTCGCGATCTTCGACGATGAGGACACGCAGTGGCGTCGGCTGTTCCTTATCGGCCGAGGTGGAAGTGGGCATGGGCCTCTGTCCTTCACGCACTATTCGGTGGCTCGTTCAACAGGAGCCAGTAGAGACCCGTCTGACGTACCGCGTCGGTAAATTGTTGGAAATCGACGGGCTTCACGATATAGCTGTTCACGCCAAGGTTGTAACAGGCTTGAATATCGGGCTCCTCACGGGAAGAGGTCAACACGACGATGGGAATACGACGAGTCCGGTCGTCGGCTTTGCATTGCCGAAGCACCTCGATTCCACTGACCAACGGCAGCTTCAGATCCAGTAGGATCACTTTTGGCAGGTTGGAGATTGAGCGGTCGGCATATCGGCCTGTGGCAAAAACATATTCTAGGGCCTCCGCTCCATCCTGGACCACAACCACCCGGTTGGTGACGTTGTTTTTCTTGAGGGCGCGGAGCGTGAGCTCGACGTCGTCCGGATTGTCTTCAACCAGGAGAATGTCGGCGTTGGTGGACGCAGTCATGGGGCAAGCTCCAGGGTGAACCAGAATGTGGCTCCCTCGTTGGGTCGCGCGTCCGCCCAGACACGACCTCCATGGCGGTGCATGATGCGCTGCACGATGGCGAGCCCCACTCCTGTTCCTTCGAACTCTTCCGGGCGATGCAATCGCTGAAACACGGTGAACAGTTTGTCCGCATACCGCATGTCGAAGCCGACCCCGTTGTCCTTCACGAAAATTTGGCAATACGTCGGCTGCTGCTCGTCGACTTGCCACCCGACCTGGATCTTCGCCACGTCCCGCGGGCGTGTGTATTTAAGCGCATTGCCGAGCAGGTTGGCAATGACCAGCTTGATGGTCGTTCGATCGCCCCGGCAGGGCGGGAGATCGTCGGCGACGTCCCACTCGATCGTCCGTTCGGCTTGATCCGCGGCCGATTCGTCACGGATCTCCCGGACCACTTCTGCGATCGAGACGGTACCCACGGAGAGGTTCTGGCGCGAGAGCCGCGAGAACGAAAGGAGATCGTCGATCAAGCGGCCCATTTGACGAGCACCATTGGAGATGATCGTGAGATAGCGCGAGGCCTCTGGTTCCAGTTTCTCGCCGTAATCTTCGAGCAGGGCCTGGGCAAAGCCCGTCATGGTGCGAAGCGGTGCGCGGAGGTCGTGTGAAACAGAATAAGAAAAGGCTTCCAGTTCCTTGTTGGCTGCCGCTAGGGCCTCGGTTTTGGATTCCAAGAGACCATTGATCCGCTGAAGCGTGACTTCATTGTCTTTTTGCGCCGAGATGTCGGTGGTGGTGCCGAACCAGCGCACAATCCGTCCCTGTTCGTCCCGTTGCGGCGTCGCACGAGCTAAATGCCACCGATAGCTCCCGTCGGCAGATCGAAGCCGATAGTCCGTCATATATACGTGACCGGAGGCCACGGCTTCTTTCCATATCTGGTCGACGTTCGGGGAATCTTCGGGATGAATCAACGACAGCCAACCGTACCCAAGATTCTGTTCCGCCGTGGTTCCCGTATACGCAAACCACTGTTCACTGAGGTAGTCGCACCTACCGTCGGGTCGGCATGTCCAAACCAATTGAGGAATCGCCGTGGTCAGTGTGCGGAACCGTTCTTCGCTCGCCCGAAGCGCCTGTTCCGCGATCATACGTGAAGTGATGTCGACGTGGGAGATCACCGCGCCGCCGTCGGCGGTTTTCAGCGGCGACACGGTCATGTAAAACCATCGCTGCTCGGACGGAGAATGACAGGGGTACTCCTGCTCGAAGGTGCTGGACCTTCCAGCTAGGACCGCCTCGATGCCCTCCAAGATTCGACAAGCCATGACGTCTGACGCCGCCGCCTTGCGGACGACATCGAGATAGTTGACGCCCGATTCAAAAAGCCTGGGCAAACACCCTCCCATATTCTCGTTCGCAAATCGCTGCCACGCGTCGTTGACCTGGAGGATGACTCCCTGTTGGTCGACGACGGCAAGGTGCGCTTGAAGTGAATTCACGATTGATCTGGTGAAACTGGTCTGTTCCGCAAGTGCCTGTTCGGCTCGCTGTCGATCCGAGATGTCGGTATTGACCTCCACGACGGCAGTCGGGCGTCGCCGTTTTTCTTTAAGAAGCGTCCAATGGGCCGTCACCGGGACGGCCGTCCCGTCGTGTCTCCTATGAGTAAGCTCGCCGGACCATTCACCGTCTCTCACAAGTTCGGCATGGATCTCGTCTAATGGTTTGCTAAAGTGAGTCTGAAGCAACGCGTGACTGATTTTACCGACCGCTTCCTGATCCGTCCAACCATACAATCGTTCATATCCTTTACTCCACGAGAGGATCCGGCCGTCCATGTCCCGAGTCATGATAGGCGCCAGATTCAAGAGGTGAGTCTGTGCGGACAGACGATCGGCCTGCTCTCTGGCCTCCGAATCGCGAACCACACGGTAGGTACCGATTCCGATCAAGCCTAAGGCGAGGAGGGTGCCTCCCACGATCGTGCGGAACATGTCACGGGACGCTTGCCGTTCGCGTTGATCGACGACGCGGAGAATTTCGTATTTCCGATCGAGAATGGCCGTGAGTTTCAGCTGCAGGTCATCCATCAGCAGCTTGCCGGCATCGCTCCGTACGAAGTGAATTGCCTTGACGGGATCTTCCTGTGCCATGTCCAGGGTTGTGCGCAGTTCAGCCAGCTTCCGCTCGGTCAACACACGTAGCGCTTGAACCTGCTTTTGCTGAGCGGGGTCCGTCTGGGTCGTCCCTTCCAAGCGCGTCAGCGCAGCGGGAAGTTTTTCGACGGCGACATGATAGGGGCTGAGGTATTGGGGGTCATGCGTGAGCAAAAAGCCGCGTAGCCCGCGCTCTGCCTCTGAGATCAGCGCTTGAAACGACTGCGTCTGCTCAACAATGTCGCGGATTTCGCGGAAAGCTTCCCGCTGGGTGGCCTGCTCCGATCCGCGCTCAAACGCATACGCCGCGAGACCGATGAGCACGAACAAGCCCAGCCCGAGGCCGGTGAGGGTCACCCTTCGCTCCGTCATAGGACACTCATGCGATTGTGAACCAATAGAGATCAGGTCTTGTCATGGGACATGAGGCGACCATTTGGTTCAGATGCTACCGGTGACCTATCACGAGCGGAAGGGCCTCGCCTCTGTGAGATAAACCGGTGTGTAGACTACGCTTCTCGGAGCCCTCAATTCAACTGTGTCGGCATCCGTCGCGTTTCCTGACGCAGGGGCCCACTCCGTTCAAACGTCGTCACGGCATGAGGCTAGGGGGAATACCCAAGACGACTAGGGCATCTGCCAGGACTTCGCAAGCGGGAGCATCGGGTACAACATCATATGTGGGATGAGCAGATTCACGACGAAAACGTCAAGAACGGTCATGGATGATTGACGACGTTCATGAGGCACAAAGGAGGAATCGTTGTATGGGTAGCGGAAAGCGGTTCATGCTGTTAGCGGCGCTGCTGATGACACTCGGATCCTTGTCCTTGGGAGAGCTGGAGAGGGCAGAGGCAGAAAGTATCTTCGACGATGTCGATGTGGGGCTGTTTTCCATCGGGGGACGGGCGACCTATTTTGACCCGAAGGAAGGCGATGGTCGGTGGTTCGGAGGGGCCCAGGTACGCATTCATCCCATCCGATTTCTTGCCGTGGAAGGCTCGGTTGACTATCGGCGGAACGAGTTCGGGGACACCAGGGTCCACTCGTATCCGGTGCAAGGCTCGCTGATGATCATGAAGGGCGCGATGCGCTTGAGGCCCAGCGGAATCCTGGGTGGAGGCGGTTGGTACTTCACGTCGGTGACAGGACCCGGCGATTTCGATGACACGCAGCAACGATTCGGCGGTCATGTCGGTGGCGGGTTGCAGGTATTCATCAGTCAACATTTCTCGGCCGACGCCTCCTATCGGCATATTTGACTGGAAAAAATCGAGTCGAAGAACACATCCCTTGACGATAAGAAATTCGAGGATACCGGGCACATGATCACGGTGGGCCCCAATGTTCACTTCTAGATCACGAAAGAAGGTGCGAAACGATTAACCATAAACAGGGAGGAATACTATGCTGAGCTGGGCAGTGACATTTCTCGTCGTTGCGATCGTGGCCGGAATACTGGGCTTGTCCGGCGTGGCCGGGACGGCCACAAATATCGCGTATGTCTTATTCGTGATTTTTATTCTCCTGGCGATCGTCGGGTTCATTACCGGGAGGAAACCGACGGCCTGACCTGTCACCGTCGGGCGCCTAGTCGGTGAGACCATCTCAGTTTTCCCGCCTTGGACCATCGGATTCAAGACGATTGAATCCGGTGGCCCTCCTCTTGGATGCCCTCTTGCCCGTTGGAAGAGAAGCGGGGCCTCTGTTTCAGACCTCTGCCTGCATGTAGGCTACGATGCATCACGTGAAGACCTGGAGCTCTTGGAAGAATTGCCGGCGATCACGGACGTCAGTTTATCGATGGAATCGGCGATGCGGCGAGGCCGCGGCCCGTCTCCATTCCCGGCAGGCCAGCCTTCTCGTTGCTGCGCACGATCACCGTCGCTCTCCTCTGTTTGATCATGAAACAGGATGTGCTGGGTGGGGAAGGGCAAATCGATGCCGTTTGCGAACAGGGTGTTCTTGATCGCCGTCAGCACCCGATCTCTCGTATCGAGCGTTTGGGCCTTGGTCGGGTTGGCGATCCACCAACGCGTCCGAAGGACGACCGAGGAATTACCTAACTCGATCACGATCACATCTGGCTGAGGGTCTGTCAGGATTCCTGGGACGGTGCCGATAGCCTCTCGAATGAGGGTCTTGGCACGATCGATGTCGTCGCCATAGCCGATTCCGAAATCGTACTCGACTCGTACCACATCGTTCGCCGTGTTCACGATGACCTTTTGTGTGAAGAGATCAGCATTGGGAATGACGATTCGTCGGCCGTCGTAGGTCTTGATGAAGGTCGCACGGGTTTGGATGTCTTCCACCGTCCCCTCGAACGAACCGGCGACGATTTGATCACCAAGACGAAAGGGTCGGGTGAAGAGAATCAGAATTCCCGCGAGAAAATTCTGCAGGATATCTCGAAAGGCAAAGCCGATGGCCACGCTCGAGATGCCGAGCAGCTGAATGAGGTCGCCGGGATGAAAACTAGGGAGGGCGACGGTGAGGGCCACGAGCAACCCGAGAATCAGTCCGGTGCCTTTGGTGAGTCGTTGGACCACCAGGCTCGCGCCGAGGCCCCCCAGCCGATGGTCGGCCAACCGACCGGCCGCTTTCCCTGCGACGCGAGCCAGCACATAGAATAGGAGAAAAGCGAGGACTCCGAGAATGAGGTTCGGAATCGATCCGATCAAGTCGGCCGCGAGTTCCTGCACCCGTTCCAACGCCAGCGAAAAGTCCGGCATGAGAATCGCGTTCATATGTCCCTCCTCTCACGGACCTGGAGGGCGGTTTGGATGGCTTCGTAGAGTTTGAACGCCGCTTCGAATTTCGACACGAAGACCGACGCTCCGGCGAACGACGTGGCCGCGACGGTGCCTGGGTCGGCGTTGACGGACATCGCGACGATCACGATATCCGGGTGTCGAGACTGAATCTGCTTGGTGGCCTCGGTGCCCGACAAACGGGGCATCGACACATCCATCAGCACGACATCGGGGCGCAGCCCATCCGCCAGGGCGACCGCCTCTTCACCGTCCTGTGCCTCGCCGACGATTCGGATCGTGGGATATTTTTCCAACACCGATCGGAGGCCATCACGCACCATGGCATGGTCGTCCGCGATGAGAACTTTGATCGCGTCAGAGGGTGTCGCCCGGGAACGCTTCGCCGTCCTCGACGCTTGCGCGTCGACCGAGGCGTTGGGATGTCGGGGCTCCTTCACTTCGGTTTCTTGCGGAAGGGGCAGCCTAACCCGGGCCGTCGTTCCTGAATCCAGGGAGGTCTCCAGTGAGAGGGTTCCGTTCAGCGTATGCACACGCTCACGCACACTGGTCAAGCCGTATCGATCGCTTGGAATGTGGTCTGGGTCGAAGCCGGGACCATTGTCGCGCACCGTAATGTCCAGTGTATTGTTGGATCGTCGCCGGATCACCACGTACGCATGCCTGTCCGGAACGTGCTTCAACACGTTGAAGAGAAGCTCCCGTATGGCTTCATAGACCAGAATGGTCATCTCCTCAGGAAGCACCGGAAGCTCCTCCTTGGGCGTGTCGATCTGTATTTCCAGCCCTTGAAGTTTCATGCGGGCGGCCAATGAATCGAGGCCGGCGCGGAGGCCCTGTTCGAACAACGCCGTCGGGCTCAGCTCCGTGATCAGTGTTCTGGAATAAGTCAAGGCTTGATCGATGACTTCGGCCAAGTCGTCGATGCGTTGGAGATCTTGATTCGTGCTGATTTGGGTGATCCTCATCTTCGCCAAGGCCAACAGTTGTGACAGATGATCGTGGAGCTCCGTGGCCAGCCGACGGCGTTCACGCTGTTCCGTGACCGTCAGCCGGGACGCCATCGCGGCGAGTGCCTGCGTTCTGGCTTGGACCCGGTCCTCAAGCGTGTCGGTCAGCCGGTTCAATTCTTCCTCGGCGTGCTTGCGGACGGAAATATCTTGGACGACCGCAACCATGTACCCTGGGCTGCCGTCGCAGGACTGAACCGGTGAGACGGTATTTTCGACCCAGACCGTACTTCCATCCTTACGGATCAGCCGTTTCTCGAGTTCGTAGTGATCGATCTGGCCGTCGGCCATCCGGTGCCACAGTGCCGCTTCCTCGTCCAGTCTCTCGGAATGGGTGATGTCCTTCCAGGTCTTCGTGAGCAATTCATCACGTGGAGTACCCAGAAGGTCGCACAGCCAGTCGTTGACCAGGATCCAATTGCCCTCGGGAGAAAGGTGACCGAAGCCGGCGGCCGCCTGTTCGAACGTGGCGCGAAACCTGGCCTCGCTTTCCTGACACGTGTCGAAATCCTGCTTGCGCCGAATGGCCCCGGCCAGAATGTTAGCCATGGCACGAAGAAAGTTGAGGTCGTCGTCGGTGAATGCCCGAGGCACGGAGGATGCCGCCAAGACGGCTCCGACAGGCTGATCATCCGGGCCGGCGATCGGACTGCACATTCCACTGACGAACTCCTCACCGAATTGCGGCCCAAAATTCGTGAACCGATCCTCCGTCCGCATGTCCAGGACCGACACGGGGATGTGTTTGGAGAGGACCCATTCCAGCAGAGTCGGTCGGTCGGACTCAGCCGAGGCGACCGCGTCGTCTCGTCCGGCTTCTCCGAACCGTGCCTGAACCACCATGTGCCCGGCGTTGTCCCTGGCAAAAATACGGACTCGTTTGACGTCCAAGGTGGTCGCGATGACCTGAACCGATCGTGCGTAGACCGTCTGCAAGTCGGATTCTGCGAGCGCAAACTGACCGAATCCCGCGATCGCCTCCTGCTGGCGCGCTCTGGTGCGGATGACGGATTCGATGCGACGCCGCTCGGTA
Organism: Nitrospira sp.; assembly: GCA_965223625.1. Lineage (GTDB taxonomy): Bacteria > Nitrospirota > Nitrospiria > Nitrospirales > Nitrospiraceae > Nitrospira_D. Next base: position 2,421,406 of record OZ245008.1, on the reverse strand, counting down.
ATATCCGTGAGCGTCATGATCACGCCCTCGATGTGGTTCGCGAGGGTTCGGTAGGGGAGCAGGCGGACGAGATAAAAACGATCGGATTCCGTGATGCGCCGCTCCTTGGCCGTCGACTGGAGCGTTTCCAGCACGGCTCGCAGGTCGGGAATGATGCTTCCTTCGAAAAAATGGGCGGCCAAGTCGGCCAAGGGGCGACCGAGATCGGCCGGCAGCAGATGGAAGACCTCCGCGGCGGTCGGCGTGTACTTCTTGATGCGCAGGTCGCGATCAAGGAAAATCGTGGCGATCTTGGTGCTGCTGAAAAGGTTTTCCAAATCGCTGTTGGACGCATCCAATTCGTCGATCTTGTGCTGAAGCTCCGAGTTTACCGTCTGCAGCTCCTCGTTGATGGATTGCAGCTCTTCCTTCGAGGTGTGAAGCTCTTCATTCGAGGACTGCAACTCCTCATTCATCGACAGCAGCTCTTCGTTGGATGACTTCAGCTCTTCATTGGACGTCTCGAGCTCTTCGACGGTGGTCTGCAAATGCTCCCTCGTCGCCCGTAGTTCATGCTCCAGGTGTTGCACGTACGTATCGCTGGCCGCCTCCGGTGGCCGAGGGTGAGTCGTAGCGGGATCCATCGGCAAGCCCACCTCCTGAAACACGACGGCGAAGGGCCCTGAGGGCTCCTTCGCCAGAGGCTGCACGATCACATTGATTCGCTGAAGTCCCTCTGGCGTGGGCACTTCCAGGTCCGGTCTGATGAATCGCTCTCCCGTCTTAACGGCCTTGTGAATGGCCGTACGCAAGTCGAGACGCAGTGATTTATGTACCAGCTCCACCAGGTTCAAGGTGGGAATGCCTTCGTGCGCGCCGATGAAGCGGCTTGTGGGCCCCGCGAAGTAGAGGGCTTCACCATCTTCGTTGATGATCGTACTGGCGGGCATAAAGTGATCGAGGATGAGCTGTTGCATGGGATCGATCAACCCGCGGACGAAATCCTTGGGGCGTCCCGCCCCTATGGCGTGTTGCCGCTGTGCCGATAAGTCCATGAGCGGGAAGTCGACCGGCTGCCGCCGCAGCGTGGCCTTGGCTTGGTAGAGCCGGTGCTTCTTGTCGATGGTCTTGAAGAGCTCTCCGTGACCGGCGACCGTTTCAGCCGAGCCGAGGAACAGATACCCGTTCTCGCGCAACGCGTAATGAAAGAGCGGGATCAGCCGCTGCTGGAGCTCCAGCTCCATATAAATGAGCAGGTTGCGGCAGGAAATCAAGTCCAATCTAGAAAATGGAGGATCCTTGATCAGATTATGCGTTGAAAAGATGCAAAAGTCCCGAAGCTCCTTGTTCACTTGGTACATCGACCCCTGCTTGGTGAAGAATCGTGAGAGCCGTTCCGGCGTCACTTGTGCCGCGATGGCCTCAGGGTAGCGACCGTGCCGAGCCACCGACAGGGCTTCGTCGTCGATGTCCGTGGCAAAGATCTGGATCGGGATGCGCTGCGGCAGCGCGCCGTAAGCTTCCATGAAGAGGATCGCAATGGAGTAGACCTCTTCTCCCGTGGCACAGCCAGGCACCCAAATACGGATGCTCTGTTTATCTCGGTGTTCAGTATCGAGACCGGTGATAATCTTGCGGGATAGCACCTTGAACGCATCGGGTTCCCGAAAGAAGTGCGTGACGCCGATGAGGAGGTCCTTGAACAGTTGATCGATCTCATCCGGGTCGCGTTGAAGCCGCTCGACGTACGTCGGGACCGAATCAAGCTGCAGCACCTGCATGCGGCGCTGGATTCGTCTGACGATGGTGCTCCGTTTATAATGCACGAAGTCGTGGCCGGTGCGGCGCCTGAGCAAGGAGCAGATCGTGCCGAGGTTGTCTGCCGCTTCTTCCCGAATGCCCTCGAGTCCCTTGTGTTCCCTGAGATCCCCGATATGCCGATTATAGTCCAGCAACACGGCCGGGATGTCCTCAACGGGAAGGACGTGGTCGACGAGCCCGGTTTGGATCGCGCTCCGAGGCATGCTGTCGTACTTCGCGGATTCCGAACTCTGTGCGATGGTCAATCCACCATGCTCTTTGACCGCCCTGAGTCCCAACGTGCCGTCGCTGCCGGTTCCGGAAAGAATGATGCAGACGGCGGTCTCTCCCTGATCCTCCGCCAAACTCCGGAAGAAATTGTCGATCGGTGTGCGGTGTCCCCTGGCTTCGAGCGGCGTCTGAATGCGCAGGACTGCGGCTTCAATCGTGAGGGTGGCGTTGGGCGGGATGACATAGACGTGGTCCGGTTGAACCGGGGTTTCGTCGACCACCGCTTGGACGGGCATGGACGTGTGTTTCGCCAGGAGTTCCGGCATGATGCTCTCGTGGTTGGGGTCGAGATGCTGAACCAGTACGAACGCCATGCCCGGTTCCGAGGGCAGGTGGGAAAAGAACCGCTGAAAGGCCTCGAGTCCACCGGCTGATGCGCCGATTCCGATGACTAAGAACTTTGCGGGGGAAGGATTGCTCTCATCCATTTAAGAAGGGTCTCCTTGAATAGGTTCATTACAAAGATGACGAAGTGGCTTGCCGAGTCTCCCCGTTTCGGTGACCAACCGCCGCCATGATAGTTTCGTAGAGCTGGTCCCCTGCGGACTCTTTCGTCAGATAGCGGCTGGCGCCTGCCTGCAGCATGCTGTTCGCGACCTGGGCCACCGATTGTACGGAGAGGCCGATGATGATCATCTGCGGATGTTCACGCTTGATGCGATGCGTTGCTTCGATCCCGTCAACACGCGGCATGTTGGCATCCATGATGATGACGTCCGGCCTCAAGCTATCCGCCAGCTCGCAGGCATGCTGGCCATCCCACGCTTCTCCCACTACGTCCAAGTCGTGATGTCGTTCCAGCAGCGCCCGAATCCCTTGACGGACCATGGCGTGGTCGTCGGCCAAGAGGACGCGCAGCGAGGTCGATGGACCCGTGGTCGGCAAGGCGAGGGCTTTATCCTGCGCACCTGAACGAGACGAGAGGGATCCGGCCCTGGTGAAGGTCGTCAACGGACACACGAGGGTGACGGACGTGCCGTGGCCGATGCGGCTGTGGATGTGCATCGACCCGCCGAGCGCGTCCATTCGTTCTTTGATGCTGAAGAGACCGAATGAGGTGGTGGAGGCGGAGGCATGGTCCAACTGCGACGTGTCGAAGCCGTTCCCCTGGTCCGTGACGACGATGACGAGATTCTGATCCGATGTCAGCCGCAGCGCGATTTGAACGTGCGGGGAGGCTGCATGCTTCACCACGTTGAAGAGCAGTTCCCGCACGGATTGGAAAAGAATCGCGGCCACATCATCCGGTAGCTTCGGCAGGGCGGGAGACACGTCGAACGCCGTCTCGACGACCAGCTGATGTTCTTCCATCTGTTCCGTGAGCCATTGAAGGGCTGCGGGGAGCCCGAGATGGTACAGGACCGGAGGGCTCAGCTTGGCGACCAATGAACGGGTGTAGGAGAGGGCTTCGTCCAGGATACGTTCCAGGTCTTTGACCAGAGCGCGATCCTGTTCGGTCTTCAACGGCCGTCTATCTTGCGCCAACTTGAGGTGGGCGGCGACGAGCAGCTGCGCGAGATAGTCGTGCAACTCACCGGCAATCCGTCGCCGTTCCTGGTGTTCGGTTCGCGTGAGTTGGGCCGCCAGTGCACGCAATCGTTCTTGCGATCGGCTCAGAGCCGCCGTCCGTTCGGTGACCTGATTCTCGAGCTCTTCGGCCCACCGTTTCAGGGTTTGCTCCGCCATCTTACGGTCCGTGATGTCGACAATCGACCCAATGCATCCGGAGGACGCCTCCTGTTCATCGATCATCGAGAGAATGGAGCAGAGGGCCCATTGAAATGTTCCAGCCTGCCCGCGGACCCGACATTCCACTCGTCGTATCCCCGGACCGCTGCGGATGGTCAGTGAGTCGATCAGGCGATCACGGTCGTCGTCATGCACCTGGTCCAACCATCCGTTCTTCAAACCCGTCTCTTCCGTTTGGCCGGTCAGCTCGTACCATTGACGATTCAGGTATGTACAGGATCCTTCGGAATCGGTGATGAACATCATGACCGGGGCGCTATCGGCCATGTTCCTGAAGCGGGCTTCCCGCTCGCGAATAGCATCTTCGCTGCGCAGTCGCTCGGTAATATCTCGAAGAATGACCGTGCAGAGACTCTGCCCGCCGACCGTGACTTGAGAAATGGATGCCTCGATTGGAAACTCATGTCCATCAGCCCGGAGGCCGCTGACCGACCCTGGCCGACCCATTTGGCGTGCGGTGATGCCGCTCTGCTGGAAGTTCATGATGTTGGAGTGGTGTCGTTGTCGTGATCGTTCGGGGATAAAGCGACTGATCGGACTTCCCAGTGCGTCTTCGGCGCGACATTGGAAGAGGCCTTCCGCGGCTTTGTTGAACAAGAGAATGTGTTGATTCTGATCGACCGTGAGGATGCCGTCCATCGCAGACTGCACGATGCTGTTGAGTCGCTGTTGGCTGTCCTGAAGCGCTTCCTGCGTGGTTTTACGTTCCGTGATGTCGACCATGACGCCATGAAATCTGTACGAGGTCTGGGGATGGGTCGCTGGAAATCCACGTAGACTGATCCAGCTCGCCTGTGTCGCCACGGCAGGCCGCCACTCGATTTCAAACGGTTGGGAGTTGCGGCGCGCCTCCGCGATCGCTTGCTCAAACGCGACGCGATCCTCCATGCGAATCGCCTGCCGGAATGAATCCATGGTGGTGACCGCGTGGGAAGGTTCGCCGAGTAGTTCAGCCGCAACTCGATCCATCTCAATCGAGTCCGACGATTCCATCCAGCGCCAATACCCGATTCGAGCCGCTGCCGCCGCGAGGTGGAGCCTGGCCTCCTGCTCCGTGTACGTCTCCAACATGCTGCGCCGCTCGCGGTCGATCCGGTCGGCCCAACCGGCAAGGTACCACAGGCAGGAAAGCAGAATCAGGAGCACGACACCCACCACAACGGCGACGCCAAAATCGAAACTGTACCATTCCTGACGTTGCCCCAGGATCCGCAACCATCCCGCTAGAATCGGCAGACCGATCGCGAACGGCAATAGGCGTCGCAAGAGCGCCCCGCCGATGTCCGGCGACATCAGGGTCCGCATGAGGCCCTCGGTCGGATGCGTACAGAGCAGCGAAAGACCCATGATGGTTGCAAGTAGGGCAGTCGAGATGTCGATGGGGCCGTAGGTTGTGGAGTCGTACATGGGAGGGACACGGTACAGATAGCCGGTCGTTGCGATGCCTCCCATCAGGAGGGTTGCGACGGCGAAATATTGGGAGAGACGGCGTCCGGCGGAGCTTTGTACGGGCAATGTTAGTATCGCAAGGCCGAGACTGACCGGAATGACGCATACAATCGGAACGGGGGCCGTCATGCTTTGAGCGGCAAGCCCCGTATCCAGTTCTGACATCCAGGAGAAGATTCCCTGACCGGCTGCGAGGCAGACTAAACCCCAGAGCAAGACGAAACCGCCTCCGATCTGAGCGACAGCTCTGCGCATCTGGGACGGGGGACCGTAGGTATAGAGGAGCAGACTGGTTCCAGCCACAAGAAACCCCACCGCGTTCGTGGTGCTCAAGATGAATGATTCAGGAATCGCGTCCAACAGGCCGACACCGCCTATGGACGTTATTCCCAATGCCAGCAGAGACCACGTGATGGCGAGGAGGCCTCCAAGCATGGCGATCGCTTGCATGGCAGCCAACGGAGGCGGAGCGGGCGTCAGCATCTGACTCTCTACGGAATGCGCCTGATACATAGGATGAGGCGTTGTAGTTCGACTCTGGACCACGCAACAGTATAGGCTCCTTCTTCGCAAGCCCAACCTAGTACAATCCCTGGATTGTCCAAGTGACCGCGGCTGGATGAGCGGGGAGTGATTATGCTATGAAATCGAGCCGAATGTCTCTATGCTGGCTTTCCCCTGGGCGGAGGAGTGAAGTGTCGGATTCCACACGAGCGCACACGGTTTTGAATAAAGTGGATGCGGACTTAAGGTGGTTCCATCGGATGGCTAATCCACGTTCAGGACGGGGCTCAACTCGGCGTCCGACCATCCGGATACTGGAATTGCGGCATGGTTTGGACTTGATGATCGTGATTGCCCTCTCGTCCCAGTACGGCACGATCACCCCCCCCCTTATCCCTCGATGGCTCGATTCCTGAGGTAATCCCACGTCATGAACCGGGATGTCTCGCCGACCGTTCGATCATTCAGTCTGCAACCGGGCCGCAATTGTTGGCGTCGCGCGACGGCCGAGAGACTGGCGTTTCTCATCGACGGCGCCGCGTACTTTGACGCCTTCTATCGTGCTGCGCTGAATGCCGAGCGTTCCATCATGATTCTGAGTTGGGATATCGATACGGACACGCGACTTCTCCGTCATTCTCAGGGAGCGGATGATATGCCGACGGAGCTCGGGCCCTTCCTCCTCCAGCTGGTGCGCCGCAAGAAGGATTTGCAGGTCGGCATTCTCAATTGGGACTATTCCATGCTGTATGGTCTGGACCGGCAATGGTTTCCCTCGATTCGGTACGGTTGGAAGGCCCATCGTCGGTTGGAGTTCCATCTCAACGATCGACATCCGGTCGGGGCGAGTCAGCACGAAAAGCTTGTCGTGATCGATGATACGGTCGCGTTCGTCGGCGGTCTCGATCTCACCAAACACCGCTGGGATACCCCAGAACATCAGGATGACGAGCCCCATCGGGTGGATCCGGATGGGAATGCTTATCCCCCCTTTCACGATGTCCAGGTGATCGTGGCAGGCGAGGCGGCTGGAGTCCTGGGGGATCTCGCGCGAATGCGCTGGGAACGGGCCACCGGTCGCACATTGCCGCCGAGTCGTCGGCGACCGGTTGCCGAGGTCTGGCCGGCCGGTGTACCAACGGATTTGTCGGGTCTCGCTGTCGGGGTTGCGCGTACGGAACCGAAATTTGAGTCTCGACCTGAGGTGCGCGAGATCGAACACCTCTACCTCGATGCCATCGAGGTTGCCCGGCGTAGCATTTTCATGGAATCGCAGTACCTGACCGCGCATCAAGTCGGAGAGGCCCTTCATACTCGGTTGTCTGGTCGGCGTGCGCCGGAGGTGGTGATCGTCACGAGAATGAGGAGTGACGGTTGGCTCGAGCGTCACACGATGGATGCCCTCCGTGCCAGGCTGATCCGTCGGCTTCGCGAAGCGGCGAAGCCCAACAGATTCCAGGTGTACTGGCCGACAGCCAGCTGGTTGTCGGCAGACACCTGTATCGGTGTCCACAGCAAGTTGCTGATGGTGGACGATTCGATTCTGACGATCGGATCGGCCAATTGCTCCAATCGTTCGATGGGACTTGATACCGAATGCAATCTGGTGATTGCCGGCACTCAGAGCAACACTGTTCGAGCCGGTCTCAAACGGCTACGGCACAAACTTCTTGGGGAGCATCTGGGTCGGCAGGCGTCCGAAGTGCAGCAAACCGAACGACGCAAGCGATTCATCATCGGCACAATCAATGATCTCAACAACGGAAGTCGACGATTGCACGAATATTCCTGTGACCAGGATGATGAGATCGAACGACTCTTGCCGGCGACGACGCTCATCGACCCTGAACGTCCGGTGCAACCCGACCAGCTCTGGCGAATCCTGGGTGGTCTGTCACAGCATCGTGTTGTCGGTACGCACGCCACGATCTTCTTTTTATCTTGTATCCTCATCGGTGCACTCGGGTTTCTCTGGTGTTGGTTGCGCCGTCCCCGTTCCTGACCTTCTGCTGCAGCCTTCCTGGTTTCGCTCGCGAGAGTATCCAACCGCCTAGCTCGTTCCAGCTCCATACACGATGAAAACAGGGCCACCCTAGGGTCCGATCTGGAGGGTTTGCTAGCCCCTCCATGCCGACATTCAGCGTTAAAGTGCAAACATAAAAAGGCAGAGTGACCCTTAGGCGACGGAGTAGGCGGGTTGCTGGCCGAATGGTCTAAATCAAAAGAGGGGGGTAGAACGATGCGAGTCAAACACCCAGCCAAAAAGAGAGAGATGGATCGATTGTTTTTGTATCAGGACGATTGCCGTGTGGCCCAGAAACTTCTGACTCTCCGTGGCTCGCGGGATTGTCAACGCTGTGGCGGCTTGCTGGTCCCGGAACGAATGGACAGTCCCGCCGATACGATACTAAACCAACACATCTCGGGTCTGCGTTGTGTGCAATGCGGAGACATAGTCGACCATGTCATTCTTCGCAATCGCATGGATACGGGTGCGGCAGGTCGCCCAGACCTCAAAGAAGATGTTTGGGAGGACCAACCGGAAGAGGTGCACCTCCAGGCTGCGAGACACAAAAGGGCGGGCAGAGACATCTCACGTCATGCGGCAGATGCTGCCTAAACGGAGTCTATTGTGTTGTTGGACTCGGTCGCACGTCCGACAGGCCAGACCGAGTCCGACGACTGGTACGAGGATAGGGTGTTAATGTGCTTGGATCGTGAGTGATGAAAGAATTCAGCTTTAGTGTAATTCATCTCTTCGAGATGGTTTGAGCTGCCTTCATTGAAGATCTGATAACTACACATTAGATCTCTGGCTGTTACGTAGGGTCACGATGGACAGCTATGGGCCACCGTTTTCCGGTCTTCGTACCCGCTTCTATAGGCGAGGGCCACAGAGACCATATAGAATCCCCCTCCTTGTTTAAGCGTAACCACTCCGTTCCTAACGAGGTCGTCAAGAGCTAAAAACACTTGATTCCAGGTGTAGGGTCTACAGCAGAGAATTAAATCATCCATAGTTATGTTGGGGCGAGTCGTAATCGCACAAATGACTGCCCGTGTCACATCTTCTGTGCTTTCCATATCCTTTCTTACGTTTTTGCTCGCCATGGCGAACCTCCATCGGATTGAGACCACATCCACCGCAGCTATCGAGACATCTTTAGCTAATTTTGTCAGCGCCCGGTACTGGCACAATCCCTAGCAGCACTTGGTCGGACGTATTTCGAACGAGTCGAATTGCGAGAGAACGTAACCGTCGGACCGGCCACACGCGATGGCTGGTCCGTAGGTCCGTTCGTCGTAGGAGGGAGGTCCCCTTCGAACGAACCCGGTTATGGGAGCGATGGAAAGCCGAGGATGTTTGAGACAGTATCAGACACCGCTCGGCTCACGCTCCCAGAAGCGTCTCGAGGCGGCGGCAATGAATTCAGACCCGAGGCCCATGACACCGTCGTCGGTGGTCACGTTGGCTTTCTCCAGCAATGGGAGGGCGCCGATGGTATAACCGATGGCCTTGAGATGGGCGAATGCATCCGCCACAAATTGGACCGCTGCCCTGTTGTTGATAATGTCCTGCGCTGCTTTCTCATTCAAGACGATTGCCACTGCGTCGAACAGGACTGAAGGAGAGCCGGATAGCTGACCATCCGCCTTCAGTATCTTTCCGTCGGCTAAGCTCGTGCCATGGAGCTTGGGGGCCACAAGAAATACAGCTCCTCCTTCGCGTTGGATCTGTGAGCGAAGTTGCTCCATCTGACCGCCATCAGAGCCCTCAGCAAACAAGAGACCTATTTGTCGACCTTTCAGGGTCGCTTTCATGTTTTTCTGGACGGAGAGTGCACGGCTTGGACCCATGTCAATTGGGTTCTTGGCGGCTGGAAGTTTGGCCGGTATCGCCATGCCAAGCCCATTCGCCACGCGTTTAGCGAGATCCTCATCGACGTTTCGCAGTCGCCCAATCATCCGGCTCGGTACGTCCGCCAATTGTACTTTGGAGAGCTCGAATGTAAATGCCGAGACGATATGCGACTGTTCACTGGCGGTTTGTGATTTCCAGAACTGTCGGGCTTGGCTGTAGTGATCCGCAAACAACTCCGGCCGAACTCGTAGCTTCTCACCTTGTTCATCACGGTCAGGCCGACCGGCCACCGTCCGGAATCCGGTCGGAACTTCACGAGGTCCACCGATTTCCCCATGTTCGGCTAAGGAATTCGGTTCGTAATTTGCGCGCCCCTTGGGGACCTGTGTCTGCATCATGCCGTCTCGATGAAAGTTGGAAAATGGGCATTTCGGCGCGTTGATGGGAAGTTGATGGAAATTCGTTGTCCCGAGCCTCGACTTTTGCGTATCAAGGTATGAGAACAAGCGACCTTGGAGAAGGGGATCGTTTGAGAAGTCGATTCCGGGAACGATATTCGCCGGACAAAATACCGCCTGCTCGGTCTCGCTAAAAAAATTATCAGGATTTCGGTCCAAGACCATTCGTCCGACGTACTGTACGGGAAGGTCATCCTCTGGAACAAGTTTGGTGGGGTCCAACACATCGTACGGCAGACTGTCGGCAAACCGTTGATCGAACGTCTGGATTCCCAGTTCCCATTCTGGGTAATTCCCAGACGCAATGGCCTCCCACAAGTCCCGTCGATGGAAATCATTGTCCGCCGACTGCAGTTTGAGGGTTTCGTCCCAGACCGTGGACTGCACCCCCAGGACTGGTCGCCAATGAAACTTGACGAACGTCGCGTCCCCCCTCGCATTGACGAACTGAAATGTGTGCACCCCAAATCCCTGGATCATGCGTAAGGAACGCGGTAGCGTATGGTCCGACATGATCCAGAGGAGCATGTGGGTGCTCTCCGGCATGAGGGAGGCCCAATCCCAGAATGTATCGTGAGCGGATGCAGCTTGGGGATAGCCACGATCTGCCTCCATCTTAACGGCGTGGACGAGATCGGGAAACTTCATCGCGTCTTGGATGAAAAACACCGGTACGTTGTTCCCGACCAAGTCCCAATTCCCGGTCTTCGTATAGAATTTGACTGCAAACCCTCGCACATCACGCACCGTATCGACCGATCCCGCACCTCCGGCAACCGTGGAAATCCTTGTGAAGACCGGAGTCCTCTCTCCTTCACGTTGGAATAGATCCGCAGTCGTGATTGCCGAGAGTGATTTGTGGAGTTCAAAATACCCATGAGCAGCCGAACCACGCGCATGCACGATGCGCTCCGGGATACGTTCGTGATCGAAGTGGAAAATCTTTTCTCGAAGCACGAAATCTTCCAAGAGCGCCGGGCCACGCGCGCCGCTTTTAAGGCTGTTCTGATTGTCGGACACTGGAATGCCTTGATCGGTGGTGAGCCAGGCCGTGCTATCCGAATCTTGAACTTGTTGATGGGTTTCTCCCCCTTGTCCGACGCAAGCTTCCTTGGAGTCTGGTTTACCCATGACTCATTCCTCCTCATAATTGAAAATCGGGCGGTCCATTTTTCTCGAGTGTATTGTGTGGCATAACGTGCTCATTACTCACCTGGCCGGCTCCTGTTCGGTTTTTTGAGCATTTGTTTGCTCACCGGGGTTGTGTATGCGCGATGTATTTTGATCTTCGTTGTTACCCAGGAGCTTCGTGATCTCGTCCAACGAGTTTTGCTCGGCAATGTCGCGACTGGGCCAGGGACCGCTGGTGAGGGTCTCCTTATTTTTGTTTTCCTCAGTCCCGCTTGTAAGCGTCCCGACCACTGTCCAATCGCCTCCGGATTGGAAAAAAACCAGATGAACGTCACATCCGGCGATCTTTATGTCCTGCATGTCCTCCGAGTCGTGTTTTGCCATGGCTCCGTACCGTAAGATTTCTGTAAGACTGAGCGGTCACTCATAAGAAACCTGATTCTGACGTTCCCAATTAATCATGGGGAGCTAGAATTGCTACCGGCACAATTCCTAGAGGACCTCGTCCGATCAAGATGGCTGGTCGTTGCCAAATCCTCGGTAACAAGGGGTATTGCCAGGTTTCTTCAGACGGGTGGGGGTCTATTATAGGTGGGACAAGGTTAGAAATCGTCCGGTGTCGTGAGTCAGCCTGAATCAGCAACCACTCATCCACAATAACATGGGAAGGGAGAGCCATCATGAAGGAAGTCGTCGCATCGATCACGGGGAATAAGGCGTTAGGATTGGCAATGGGAAGCGTCTTTATCGCAACCTGTGGGCTTTATTCGGTCGCTGAAGCCATGCCGACGGTCAAGGTCACCGGTGGTGAGCGGTTGACCATCGTCTCACAGCATGGAATGGGTTCTGGTGCAGCGATCGTCAGGTTGGTCGGCACAAGGGAACACGACGAGGATCCAACTCCAAATGGTTCCACACAACAGATGGACAATCCGAAAAAGAAGATGGATAAGTCCATGAAGCGAGCACCTGGCGCGAAGAGCAATGCTGGTCAGAGAACGGATGAGCAGCCCAGCGCGAAAAGAAGCCAATCTCCCCAGACTGAAAATAAAATAGGCCAAGGGATTGATCGTCCGGATGACCGGCGACAAGGGCAAAATCTGGAACGGAAACCGTGAGTGATAAAATGTGCCGTAGTTCCTCGAGAACATGTACGTCTCCTCATAGTTGAGCGCTTAGATGTAGCTCTATCGGGGTCAATACAGTCAAATTGCGGGTGAGTCGAGGTCTAGACCGCCTTGTAACCGACGAAACTTTTGAACGACGGCGAAGTCTTCGCCGTCGTTCAAGCTCCTATTCTGTTAGGGGTATTTAGTATTTCTCTCTTGAAGATGAGTCCGTCCGCGCCGATGATCTTACGCGCTCTCTCTGTGCCAGCTCTTTGAGCCAGGCTCGGAGGGCGAATTTACCGATGTCCATGAGTTCCTCCGTCAACTGACTCACTGAGCCGGCAAGCACAGGCTTCAGAGAACTCAGTACCGACGACCGGGTCGAAGGCCTCGGTCGTGAGGACGAGTCGTCCTCCTCTGCGTGAGGGGAGAACGGATAGACGCCCTCTCTCCCTGTCGTGTCAGCTCCTGTAGGAGGCATGACATCCGCGGCATGTGAACCGGGAGGGTAGTAGGGGATGACCCCGTTCCCCTCTTCTCTGAGAAGCCGCCCCATGGCAAAGCCCATGATGATAGCGCCGCTGACTAAGGCCCACGGATGATTGGAGACCAGACGTGACGGATCGGTCGCCTCTTTGACCGAGCACATCGTGCCCTCGATCATGGACTGGGTGCGGCCTGCAAAGTCCTCCGCCATCGTCTTGGCCTCCTGAACAGTGGACGTGAACCGGTGCTCGAGCTTGTCGAGCTTATCCGCGATCGCGGTGCGTGTCTCAACGATATCTTTCACGTCTTCGACGATGCGATCCATTCCTTTAGCCATTGAGCATCCTCCTTCACTGTATGGAACGTACGAACCGGAACGACCCTCAAACGTTGTATCTGCCCTTTGAGGTAGAGCGCTAACCCTCCGGCCACGATCATGAGGGCCAGAGCGACCGCACCACAACTCATCCAGACCGTGAGTCCGACGATTTCGTGGAGTGCCGCCACTGCCGTCAGGAGCACGAACAGTAAGCAGAGCGCACCTAGGATGCCGCTGATGATCGCTGTCAGAACGATTCCGACTGCACGGGCGCCTTCGAGCTGAAGTTCGTGGATCGCCAGCCGGACCTGTTGACCGACCAGTCTCCTGACGTCTGCCACGATCCCCTGGAGCAAAAGGAGCACTCCAGTTGGACCGGGCGGGTCCGGTTGTCGCGACTTATCGTGTTCTTGTTGTGTAGTGTCCATGACAAGATCTCCTAACGAGACCGCCCTCGGCCCAACAGAAACCCGATCCCCACACCGAGCAGGACGGCGTGAATCGGATATCGCTTGACGAGCACGGTCGCATCTTCAATCACATCCTCCACACTGGAGTCCTCAAGATACTGGGCCGAAGACCGGACCTTTTCTGAAACGGTATTCACGACTTCACCCACGCCTTTTCCAGTTTCCCGCAACTTCTCTTGGATCCTATCTGACGCGCCTGCAATCTCGTCTCCAACGCGCTCTGCTACTTGACGGGCCTTGTCGCTCCCCCTTTGGGCCATTTCGCCGACGTCCTCAGACACCTGACGAGCCTTCTCTCCTGCCCTCTGAGCGGCATCTTCCGCCTTGCGTCCCATCTGCTCTCCGGTTTTTTCCAGCGACTCGGTCTTATTCATGACTCCACCTCCAAATTTATAAATCGGTAAAAGTTTAGTTGAATAACGCAACTCGCAGGTTGGACCTTACTATGTCGTGGTATCGCTCTCGTACCGGACAAAGCCCTAGTTTTGTCGTGACATCTTCTAGACCTCTCGCCAAAGGACATACGCGTCTCGAGTCCAGTTCCGACGTGCCGCTGGTTAGGCTGATGGATGGATATGGGTTGAACACGAATTGCGGCAAGGCTAAGCTTCATGCACCACAGACTAGGTCTTGCCGGCTCGACCCCCTAGGAGTTGCACTAGTATTGGCCGGGTATACAAACGAGTAGACTCATCTAGTTATAGATTGTCATTTATTATGTCAGCAAAAGGAGGCTACCGTGAAACAAGTGTTGATGGGGATCATGATTGGGATGGTTGTCGTGCTGGGAGGGGTGATCGAAAGCGGAGCGGGCGAGGCAAAGGCAAAGCTGGAAGACGCCAAGGGAGAAGTCAAAGGCGCTGCTGAGGAGGCCAAGGGCGAGATGAAGGCCTTAAAGGAAGAAGCAAAAGGGAACGACGTCAAGGCAGAATATGAACGAGCCAAGGGAGATGTGAAAGGAGCCGTGGAGCGAGGGAAAGGCGAGGCCAAAGCGTTAAAAGAGAAGATGAAGGACTGATTCGACGGAAAAATGAAATGCGCAGGTCATCTGTGGGTGACCTGCGCTACATCCAGAGGAACGGTCGTTCTATGCACCCGTCGAGCGTGTGCACAAGCCCGTGACACTCTTCCTCTCTCGTATTACAGACCATTCATCTATTTAAACATTTTCCGGTCATGAACGTCTCACAAATCATGCAGGAACAGCCGCGCACCCCTCAAGGGGCTCACCTCTTGGCTTAGTAAACAGTATTGGTGCACCTAGGGGAGATGCTAGGGCCTCGGAAAAGGTCAGATGGTCTATTATCCCCCAAGCGCAATGGACCGGGTATTTCCTCGGCCTGGCGAAAGGAGAAACCATGATCACCTCAGTGCGACACCCCGTTCTGTATATGGGTATGATGTGCTGTCTTATCCTCGGGATCACCGCCTGTGATACCACTGTCGAAATCGTCAAAGCCCCATTCGACGCCACGACGGCTGTCTCTAATGGCACCACTCAAGGCGCCTCTGAGTTGACCGAGCCGACCAAAGAATTGACCTCCAGTACGACGCCTGGGTCACGCGTGGGAAGTGAGAACTTGATACGGGCCAAACAGCGACTCCATACCTTCGCGGCCTATAACTTCCACAACCTGCAGCACGATATTGCCCAAGGGCGTGGGGAGTACCTCAATTCGCTGCTCACCTTGGCGCAGATACCCCAATCGAATCATCCGCAGACGTTGCGTGAGTTACAGCAACGGTATGTGACGCTCTATCCTGGCGATCGATCGCCGGCTGAATTGACCCTGCGTCTAGTCGACGTGGTGTGGCTTGCACCGCTCGGGGCACATACAGAATAGACAGTCAGGGACGGAAGCCGGGCAACGGAAAATCGGGTAAGCAGTGGGTCACGTTTCATGAAATTGGAAATGTGACCCGGTTAACGCCTGTACTGGTCGTGACGCTGGCGGGAGGCCTCTTTCAAGGGACAATTCCAGGTACGCTCACTCCGCGTCTGTCGTACCATAATGCCGTTACGTGTAGAGTACCTAGCGCCACCATCGGTCGAACGGAAAGGAGAGCCTTGTATGCCGAACACCAACGCATCGTTCGTTCCTTTTACCCGGAGTGATATCATAAAGTCCCAACTGGACATCTTGGATTCGATGGACACTCAGGAACCGAACCAGCAAGAACTGGAGTCCTTCGACACCCAAACACAGGAGGTTCTTTCTCGGCTGTATGGGGACTCCCACCAATATCTGGAACTTTATAAGTACGCCACCCTCGGCGAGGCCGAAGCGCTCGTCAATTTGCCGGAATCCGCACAGGAGCCACAGTCGAGGGACCGTGAAAAGAAGGGCCTACAACAGAGGCGGCAAGCTCTGCTGGGGATGCTCCTGGAGATGCAGGCGTTAGAGGCTCAGGAGACCAAAGTGCTAGCCGGTGAGGATCAAGAAGATCCGCCCAGCGTGTAAGGCCGATTACCCTGTGCCATGCATACTCACTCTCCTGCTGGGTGATTCTCTCTATCTCTGGCATGGAGTCGGAAGTTTATTTCAGATCTTCCATGAGCTGCGCCCATCCAAGATACCCAAGCGTACTAGGCGCTGAACGGACTTCAACCGGGGTATTGCCTAGGCTTGTCTCACCAGTATTCGGTTATCCTGGTCTCATCATCAAGGGAGGCACACATGTTGGGCCGATTTTGCACCGTTTCTGCAGATGGTAATCAGGCCGCTTCTTCTCACAAGGATTCCGAGGACACGAAGGGAGGTCTCTCGGACTACGCCTGCCCGGCCTGTGGTGCTCGACAATATCATCTTGTCTTTCGGGTCGACGCGCTGAGTCAGCGTGTCACATTATTAATCACCTGCGACGTCTGCAGCGTCCGAACCAACTTGCCGAAGAATGATCCAGGCCTTAAGGAGCTGTCTGCCTCAGAGATTGTCACTGGCCAAGATTGCGGTACGTCACAGCGCTGATATTCAAGCAGGAGGGTCTCATGAAAACTCATAAGCATATCGTCATCACCTGGTGTCTCGCTGTCGCTGTGGCGACGTTGGGATTCGCGGGTTCGTCTCACGCTCAGGATTCACCATCGCCTTCGGACAACATGAAGCCATTTTCTGTCACCGATGAAACGGGATTTAAGGAAGGTCGGTTCAGAGGGGAGGTGGTTCGGATTGACGGAGCCGACGTCGTTCTCAAAACCAAGGATGGAGAGGTTCGTCTACATCGAGACAAGAAGACCAAGTCAGGCGGGCAAATCAAAAAAGGCGATAGGATCGAGGTGGAGGCCGATGAGCAAAATCATATCCTGTCGATTCAGCCATTTTCGAGAAACGATGCCAATAAGACCAACCAGGGGAAGAAGAAGTGATTTCCAAGCCGTTCATTCATCGGTACCCCGGTGCTGCCTACGGGATCGGAACGGTCATCTTACTGTGTGTTATCGGTCCCCTCTGGAGTATCACGGGTGCTGAACAGCCCAGCAATGACGGAGAAAGAACCGCTATCCGAAAGGTCATGCAACGGTTTGTCGATCTCTGGAACAAAGATGAGGCCAAGGCACTGACTATGCTCTTTATCCCGGATGGAGAGTTCATCGGGTCTGAAGGGACTGTGACGAAGACCCGTTCAGACATTCAGAAATTGCTGACCAAAGAACGTGAGGAAATATTTCAGGGAACAGATATTAGCAAATGGATCGACAGCATCGACTTCGAGCAGCCTGATAGAGCCACCGCTAGCGGCACCTTCGAACTTAGTGGTGTTGATGCGGTCTTCGGCCTCGTTGAAGCAACAGGAACAGGAACTTTTTCCTGTACGTTCATCAGGCGCAACGGTGAGTGGATGATCAAGCGCGCCCAGATCACTCGGGATTGATCGATGAATCAATGGCTGCTGCGAATCATTCAACGGGACGGTATGGGCCAGCTGCTTCAACGGGGAGCCCTGCTACACGCTCATAGAAACGCGACTCATCATCGAACGCCCGCTGACCTTCGCATCTCCCACTAGGGTTTACTCCAGTTTTCCTTCCACGCATGATGGGTAAAGTGACCCCCTAGGCGTACTCCGCGTACGACCGGGGATCTGGCTGAGCCGCATTCCCATAATGTCCATCGCTCTCATTAACGGAAAGGAGTCTTGTTATGAAGTTCTTTCGATCAGCAATCATTCCCGCCATCGTCTTGATCGCTTTCCCGTCCTTCGCCTCAGCTGAGTCGGGACAAGGTCAACAGTCGCAGGCATCGCAAGGCATGGAGACGGTCAAGTTTCCGAAGAACGACAAGTGCACGACCAATCAACCTTGTCGCACCATCATGGGTGAGATTGTACGAGTGGAGGAGACGTACGTACTGAAACAGCCGAACGGATCAGAGATCCATGTAAATGTCGAACCAGAAACCAAGGTCCGTGGCCTGCACAAGGAAGGAGATAAGGTCGCCGCACAACTCAATTCCAGGGGGGTCGCGCAAGCCGTCGTCAAACTCAAAGAGCTTCCCAAGCCAGGCTTGAAAGCGCCAGGAAAAACCCTCGATGATTTGCGGTAAATGATATCGGAGGGGGATGACTGGTACGCCGGTCGTCCCTCCTTCCGTCGCATACGCTGCTCTGCTGAATGGTCAGCCTGCAAAGACGGCTTCACGACAGTGCAATGGATCGTTGTTGTCTGCGAGAGCCACGGCGGTCTAGCCGCGACCAGCGCCCGGTTATCACGGTGGGGTGCCGAGCGGCAGCCGATCTTCCTGGCGATGAAAGAGTTTAAGCGTGTCCCGGTGTCGCTGCTCAATATCCAAACGATCGTGCCGCTCCGGCACACTGCGCTGCCCCTCGCGCAACACCATGTCGGCATGTCGTTGCAGCGCCTCATGAAGCTCGTGGTCCTGGGTCTGAACGATAATCGCAGCGATGGACTTGAGCAGTCGAATAAGCACTGCCGGCTTCCCCACTGAAGCCTGTCGAATTTGATGAAAGGCGACATCGACCAACCCAGCTTTTGAGGCCCGTTCGGCAATCACTCGAACATTCCCATGAGGGTCGTACCGGTACGGGGCTGGGAGGTTCCGCTCCGAAATGCGACAGAGGGCCGCGCTGAGCCAGTCCACACAGCGCATGGCGGTCTGGGGATCATTGATGCTCGGAGAAAGCGCTCGTACGGCGACCTCAACCAACTGTAAGATGGCGAATTCTACGTCTTGCTCGGATGTCCGTTCCTGCCCAAGGATTATGACATCGTTCAGGCGCCGGTTCGACTCGTTCGGGTCTCCGTTCGATGGGTACTGGGTTGCGATATGCTGATTCTGAACGATGAAATGCCCAGGACGGCAGTGGAGGAGAATCACCATGTCGTGTTCTGTAGCCAGTTCGAGCAGACCTTCTGCATCGACGGCTTGCAGATATCCCGCTGACGGTGAACGGACCGGGACGCCTTCATGCGCATAGCGGCGAAGGGAGGCTTCATCAGGTATGTTCCGTTCCGTGGAGTGGTCTCCTTCGGTCGAGTCACCGCTCCCGATTTGCTCCGGGAACATGCGGTCGATCGATGCCAACAGGTCCTCGTAGACCTGACCGATGATCGTATCAGCTTGGATAGCTTTGGCGATGTGATGAATGAAAAAGATGAGGACTCCCACGCTCGCGAGGGCCAACACAACTGCGAGGGTCACCGATAAGCGGGGAACCACGGCGGTTTCACCGTTGACCTCGACTGATCTCAAGACGAGCAGACTAAAGATGAATGTGGCGAGGAACGTTCCGAGCACGATTTGACTACCCGGACGACGCATGAAATTTTGGAGTAATCGGGGCCCATACTGCGAGGCGGTCAACGTCAAGGCCACCAGGGTCATGGAAAACGTAATGCTGGTCGCCGTGATCATGGATCCGACGATGGCGGAGAGGAGTATGCTGGCGCCTTCACCGCTTCCAGAGTGGATCCATCCTAGCCCCTTATACTCATGCCACGGTAAGGTCTCGTCGAGTTCCAGCGTGATCTGCGACAGGACCGCCGCGCCGACGGTGATGAGACTGGGAACAAACCAGAAGCTCTGTCGCAATTGGTGCCACAGGTGGGCGATGTACATGTCAGCCTTTCGACGTCTCCAGGACGGATCCTCTCGGATGTCGGCCTGCGCCGGTCATCGATATGGTAAATCTCTGGTGTGAATGACCATCATCAGGGCGCGGAGTACATCCTCTCAGGTAACACGTATTCTTCCAGGAGAATTTTGGCGCCGGCGGCGACGGGAATCGCCAGCAGGAGACCGAAGAACCCACCGGCTGCACCGCCGATGAGTACCACGATCATCACCGTCGGAACGCTCAGATCGAGCGATTGACTCTGGATCCATGGTGTGAGAACCCAACTTTCGATGAACTGCACGGCGAGATAGATGACGCTCGGCCACACCACAATCGCTAACCAGCCAGCGTCGCTGTTCGGTGAGGCGAGGACGTCTAGGTACTTGAGCAGAACGGCGAGGGGCCATCCCACGGCAGAGGCATAGGGGATGATGGTCAACACTCCGGTGGCGATCCCGAGGAGCGCCCAATAGGGGACATCCGCGAGGGCCCATCCAAGCGAATATAATGCGGCGGAGGCAAGGCCGACGAGAAGACGGCCTTGAAAAAATCCGCTGACGGCTCGATCGATTCGATTCAGCACGTCTGTGGCTCGCGGTCGTGCAGCGGGCGGGATCAGCGTCATCAGCCGGGACGTGATACGGTCGAAATTCATGGCGAATAGGATGAAAAATATCGGAACCAATACCACAACGAGCGTGATGTTCAAGGTGGAGCCGATCACCGTACCGAGCAGGCCGAAGGCCTGACCGGTGCCGGTAAGCAATGGCCCTAGGATGCTCATCGGGTCCTTTTTGAGCGTGCCGACCAGGTCGGGCAGTTGCGGAAAGAGGCTGTTGAGATCAATCTTGTAGTGGGTCGTCAACGTCGTGATGTAGCGCGGAATCCTGTCGACCAGCGTCATCAGCTGGTGTGAAAAGGTTGGTCCGATCCATACCAGCATAGCTCCCACCAGGAGAAGGAGGATCACGATGATAAAACTGATCGTCAGAAGCCGTGGGACCCCCCAACGTTGGTGCATGAGCGTAACAAGCGGATTGAAGAGATAGGCAAAACCGAATCCAAGAAGAATCGGGGTAAGAATCGAGCTGAGGGTGTAGCCGACCCAACAGACCACCAGAAAACCAATGATCCAGAGAAGGTCTTGGATCGCTACTATTTCCCATAAGTGACGGTCGACGGCTCGTCGATCAGGCATGTTCTATACCTTGCCGCGCATGGTCTCGAGCCGCGGCTTCGATCTCGGCATTGATTTCCCCGCCGAGCAGAATTACCGTTCCGCTCAGGTATAGCCACAACATGAGGACGATCACGCCACCGATAGATCCGTACGCCGCGTTGTAATTCCCGAAGTTGGTCACATACACCTTGAACGCCAGGGAGACGCCTAGCCATAAGACGACGGCGACGACCGCACCTGGGGTCACCCAGCGCCATTCTTGCTCAACGTTGGGACAGATATAATAGATGATGCCGATGGCCAATACCATCAGCATGAAGGCCAGCGGCCACTGGAGCACTTTCCACGTCAACTCGAAGAACATCCCAAATCCGAGCAATTCGGAGGCCCACTCGGCCAAGTGCCCGCCGAACAGTACGAGTACGGCCGACAGAATGACAAACCCAGCCAACCCTATGGTGAGCAGAATGCCGGTCAGCCGGACCTTCCAGAATGGTCGCGTTTCCGTCGCATCATACGCCACATTCAGCGCGTCAATGATGGCGGTCATGCCGCTCGATGACACCCACAGTGCACCGAGAATCCCCAGAGATAGAATATCTTTCCCGCTGCCTTGGACAACATTATCTAGGTACCGCTGTAAGATGCCGATCGCATCGGCGGGTAGGAATTCTTCGGCATACTGGAGCAGGGTCGACGTCGACGTGTTGATCGGAAATAACCCAATCAGAGCCGTGAGGAACAGGAGCATCGGGAACAGGGCGAGCAAAAAATAATATGCGAGTTGCGCACCTCGCCCCAATACTTCATCGTCCTGAATTTCTTTCCACAGACGACGCCCCAATTCAGTCCAGCTCAGGCCACCACGTTCCCAGAGGTTGATCGGCCCGGCCACGGTTAGATCCGATGTGCTCATACGTTCCTCCTCACCCGGCCTGACTGGCTATTCAGCCTGGCCTATGTGTCGTCGAAATCCTGGTAAGATTGCCTCAAAGAAGGCATTCCGCACAAGATTGATTACCACTTCCCATGTACTCATCCGAGGATCCGCGAGCGGGCCTGCGACCTCTGTCGTCGTGGCCACTTCCTCGCGCTCGCTGTTTCCCAAGCTATCAGCCAATGTTTCTATGAGGCCTTCATAGACCTGTTGAAACAGACCCTTGTCCTCATCCTGTATCGGATCGTAGACGTCCACATCCCTAAAAAACGGCTTGATGTACCCCCGCATGGCACCCTTTTTCACGGTCAATTCCGAAAACAATGCGAATGTTCCTTGCTTGACGTCAAGATCGGCATGGGCTCGGAACAGTTCGTTGAAAGACTTGAGTTCGGTGTGAATGATTTTGACGGCTACAGAAAAATCAGGGGTGGAAGCGGCCGGACGAAAACGGCCCGAGACGGTAAGGTTTCCGTTTCCCATGAAGCGGCCTTCCATATTGATCTCGGATGCCCCCGCCTCCGGTTGATTGGAATAATCGCGCAAGTCTGCGTCCAGCTTCGATGCAAAAACGCGATAGCTAGGGTTGGCGCTTTCGTTCACAAAGCCCAGTTCTGCGTCAGTAAGGCGCGCTTCACGAATTTCGAGCGTCAGTCGTTCGGCATCGGCAGCTTGTGAAGCACCTTTTCCCGCAGCACGGGCAACTTGTCTCTCACGTTCCTGGGTGGCAACGTGATGGACGAAGTCGACTTTTAGCCCGTCAATCCACAGCGCGGAACACATCACGTGCTTTGCCCAGGGTGAGTATTCTGTGTGACCGCGAGCGTGGAGCGTGCCCTCTCGAACCTGGAAGTTGAAGCGACCGGCAAGAGGAAGCAGGTCTCCCAACGCCACGTTCTTCAGGTCAAAGTCGAGGTTAACTCCGGCAAAAGGTTGCGCCAGGAAGTTTGCCTGTCCCTCGACCTGCAGGTGTCCGGACGAAAAAATATCCGACTCGAGCCTCAGTGAAGAGGGGTAGGGGCGATCCGGAGAGTCGACGTTCCGGATATTTTCCACGGTTGCGTCGATACGTTGAAGTTCCAGCGGTGGTCCATCAGGCCGATCGGTATACGTAAAGGAACCGTCTCTGATTTCCAGCCGGTTGATTTCAAATGGATACACACCCATGACTGCATCCTGCCATCCGCGGTCGCCGAGATCGGTCTCATCGTCGATCTCGGTTTCAGCCCGAGCTCGGGTCACTGAAACTCGGGGGCTCTCAAATCGATGTTCGCTGACCAGGTGGCCTGTGAGGAGCTTTGACCAGTGCAAACTGGCTTTCCACCGGGGAAACGAAATAATCGGCTCGTTCGGATGGTCGGTTTGTGCGAGGGTGACGTGCTCGAGCTCGAGCGAGAGGCCGAGCGGGTGGAAGTCCAACGTTCCGATGCGAACGGCATACCCTGTCAATGCTCCATTGACCCGGTTTTCTATGATGCGGCGGAGCGGCTCATCGATGAACATCAGTGCAACGGCGAACAAGAGAAGAATCGCGACCGTTCCCATGAGAAGGAGTGTTCCCGCCGGCCATCGCCGCTTGCTCTCTTGTAGAACAGTGCTCATCGGCCCTCGCCAGCACTCTGTGCTGCTTCATGCGTATTGGTTATGACCATACTGACAATGTTCTCGTGACCAACCGTAGAGTGAGCAGTCTAACGGAAACGTGCTGAACCCCCACCAGACTAACCCCTAGTTTGATCGCCCCTGACACCCAGAGAGTTGAGCCATTTTGTCGGTGAGCTGGCTAGAACAAGTGCAGGAGGGGATACCGGTCAACATCGAGCCACCTGAAGAGGCCTGGTCGTTGTACTAGGAGGCATGACTCACCAGTCATCGACGTTATCACTGGTCAAAAAAGGTTTTTTGTGAGGAAGAAAACAGTCCATGCGCCGCGCGAACTGTTTCTGGTAAATTGCTCGTTGTCATGACCGACGAGGGAACAAGGGGGTTCCTGCTCAGGACATCCGGGTCATGTGAATGCAACGATGAAGAATGATCGAGACATATGGGTGCTCAGGCGGGTGCCACGCTGCTTGTTTCTTCTACGCGCGACTGGTCTGTGGGCCGCAATCAGCTTGTCCGTCGGCTGTGTTTCGCCCACGGCTCTGCATCGGGCAGTAGTGGCGTATGATCAATCCGTTGTCCAAGCGACCAGTGAAGAGTTACTGCTCAACATTGTGCGGGCAGCGCATCATCGCCCGCTTCACTTCACGACCGTTCCCAGTGTGGCCGCCACCTTTGACTTCCGAGCGACCGCTGGAATCATTCCACCGGAAGGTGACGGGCGTGGTCTGGCCGGTCCTGTCGCGAGTTTTTCGGCGGGTGAAAGTCCTACGGTGACGATCTTGCCGATGGGAGGAGAAGAATTCACTCAGCGACTGCTGACTCCAATGGATGAATCTCGGGTAACCAGCTTATTGGCCACTCACGGAGATTTGAACATGTTGCTTCGGCTCGTCGTGCGAAGCTTCCGTCTGGTGGAGCGAGAAGGGGTCACGACCCTTCCCAACGATCCAGGACACCCGAACGAATACGCAGAGTTTCGACGCAAGATCCTTCATTTGGCATCGCTTCACCGGCAACACCTCATCACCATCGGGAAGGAAACCAGTGAGGTCGTCTGGAGAGGGTGGTTATCGGTCCAGCCGGGTCCCGCCGATATTGTCGCTGGTCTCGATAAGGATTTGGTCTGGTCATTTTCAGAACCCGGGGAAATGATTTTGGCCCGCAAGCGGATCATGTTGACCAATTATTCCCCTTCGGCATTGAGTCCGGAGGAGAGACGGGAACTGGGGGAACAATTTCAAACCTGGCCACCCAATGAGATCTTGGTGCATGTACACCCGCGTTTTCCCGGCGGCGACGTCCCTATGCTTGGAACCCTGCAGTTGCGAAGTCTGAAGGATACGCTGGAGTTCCTTGCAGAGGATCTGGTAGCCCGGCGCGAGTTTGAAGTCACCCCGGATGAGCGAACACAGATCGAGGCGTACGACGCACCGATCCTTCTTCACATCGAGCGTGATCCGGATATATCGAAAAGTCCCGTTGTGGCGATCAAGTTTGACGGGGTGCAGTATGCCTTGCCCGTGGCGACCAAGGATGATCCACAGCGCGACTGGAGCCTCCGAGTGTTTACGCTTCTCTACGATCTCTTCCAGATGACCGTCAAACCAAGTACTGTTCCTGTGCCCGGAATTGCCATCACTAAATGAACTCTCCTTCCAAGCATCGTGTCGCGGTCATCTCCATCCACGCAACGAATGATCGGATGCCGGAGCGAAGAGGCTGGCCCGCTGGGGAATCCTCGACTTATACCGCGTCATTTCTATGCAATCCTTCCTCCTCTCTTCTCAAGCGCTCAAGACTAGCTGTTTGCACGGCTAAAACTAGGAATGCTGCTAGGGTGGGCGCCGATTCATCTTTGTCATAAAGCGATGGAGGATGGGTTTAGTACACGATAGGAGGTTTGCCCTCTGCCCTAGCCGTTATTCTTCAATTGGTGCAGAACAGATGCAGCTGTTGACTGAGAGGTCTGATCTACGCCTATCTCCTCGTGTCAGCCCATAATACTCCTGAGAAGCCTGCTCGATACTGTCGCTATGACGGTTATCTCTGGTGCCTGAAACCTGTGGAGAGGAGTCGTGATCGCTAGACTCTCGTGGGTCGCAGTGTTGATCCACAGTATACTGGCAGTCGCTCTTCCCGTGGTCGGCTTGGCCGGTCATAACGGTCACGAGAAGTCGGACCAAGCGGCCCTCTATTATGAGGTGGAGTCCCTGAACGAGGGGCTCCCTGAGCTGGACGATTCTCCGGATCTCACCACGCCTCGTGCGACCCTGGTCAACATGATCCGCGCGTCCCAGGACGGAGATTTTGAACGGGCGGCACGTTCGCTCAATTTCGCCGAGATTCCGAAGAAACAACGTCAGCCTGATCTTCTCGCGAGAAGGTTCTACTATGTCTTGACGCAACAAGTGCAGATCGACTTTCGAAACGTGCCGGACCGTCCCAATGGGGCGCTGGATAAGAAAATGTCCTCTGTGGGAGACGATGAGCAGGCCAGGGGAAGCGACGGGCAACCACGACGAAGCATTATGGTTGATGATGTGGCAATGGCCCTCGGGAATGTCGAGATTCGGCTGGAACGATTCAAGCCCCACAACGGTGACCCGGTCTGGCTGTTCTCACCGCGCATGGTCACCAAGATCGATGCCATGTATGAGCGTCACGGGCCGGGCCCACTGTTCAAACACCTGCCCTATGCTGTCAGGCAAGGGCTCCTACAGGATTCTTCTGGTTGGCAATGGGTGCTTTTGTTGGGTTTGACAGCACCGGCCGTCCTAAGCGGCTGGATCGTAAAGAAGGCACTTCACCGGTTCTTCCGGTGGAAGTTTTCACAGCAGGGACAGGAAGTCGTAAGCCTCGCCAAACCCGTGGGATGGTTGACGGCCGTCGTGCTCTTTACGGTCGTCACGTACGTCCTGGTGGCAGCACCGGGCACCATCATCCATGCCTTTTACGTCGTCTCCACGGTCCTGATTGTGGCATGCATGACCTGGGTGGGTGTTCATCTCATCGATCTCTTGGCGTTCACGGTGACGCAAAAGTACCGCGCGCAGATGGGCCCGTTCGAAGGCGAAGAAGCGCGCCTACGCCTCACCAGTATCACCGTCGGCCGGTACGCACTGGTGTTTCTGGCCATTGCCATGGGGCTGGGCCTGATTCTCTATGAGCTCCACGTTATCAAGAATCTCTCCCTCTCGTTTTTAACGAGTGCCGGCGTCGCCAGCGCGATTCTCGGGGTCGCAGCACATGGTGTGCTCGGGAACATGCTGGCGGCTGTCCAAATTGCCATCACCAAGCCTGCGGCTATCGGCGACGCCGTGAATTTTGAGGGGAATTGGGGTTTTGTGGATGAGATCACCTATGGGTATGTCGCCATCCGCACCTGGGATGATCGACGCGTCATCGTTCCGCTGGCCTATTTCATCTCGCATCCGTTCGAGAACTGGTCCAAGTCCAATACTCGGATCCTCAAACCCATTTATCTGTATGCCGACTATCGGGTTGACGTAGACCAGGTTCGGCAGAAATTTCGAGAGTTGCTGGAGCAGTCAGAAGGATGGGATCGGACCGTCGACCCGGTGTTCCAGGTCACGGGCATGTCTGAAAAAACCATTGAGCTGCGCGCCCTCTGTAGTGCGAAGAATGCCACCGATGCGTGGGATCTCCACTGCGAGATCCGGGAGTCGCTCATTGGGTACCTGCGCACTATGGAAGAAGGCCGGTATCTCCCTAAAGACCGGGTTGAGGTCAGCACTTCCTCCGGGAATCAGGAGCGTGGTCCAGGCTAGAAAACGGCCAGAAACCCTTGCCTATGTATCCGGGTGCGTGGCCTCGATCGTCACCCTTCAAGCCTTTTGCTTTCATCTTTACGGTCCTATAGGTCTTGATATGTTGTTCTAATGCGAATGAAACAAGGCCTTCCTCGCCTACCTTCTAGAAGTTCTGCCAGGGGTTCAGCCCTCCAACCTATGCGAGTGGTGATCAAGGATAACGGGTTGAGAGATCTTCCGAATCCTAACGGCAAGAGAAGGGAGCAAAGGCAAGGGGGGACTTATGCTAAAGGGTTTTGTTCCCACATCTTTTCTGGTTATTTTCGTGGGCCCCTCGCTTATCGGCTGTCAGCCGGGTCATCTAACTAACGTGACCTCGTGATGATTCGGCGCATGCGTCCTGACGGAGAGGGGCAACCCGTGCCGATCCACAATCGCCAGAATCTTCATGCCATTGCCGCGTTTGGTGAGACCTACGACCTCGCCGCCACTCTTGGCCGCTGCAAACGTAGCCTCGACGAAGCTCTCGCGCTCGTCGATTGTGCCTTTCTCGCGCAGCGTATTGGCCAGCTGAAAGAGTACGTCCTGCAGGATCTCACGCTGACACCACTACTGAAAGCGCCTATGGACGGTTTTGTAGTTGGGATGACACTGCGGCAGCAAATGCCACTGGGCCCCGTACTCAGAATCGAGAGCACCGCGTCCGACACCGCTCGAGTGGGGACGGATTTCCGACCAGGACGGGAGTCCGGGATATGCTCTTCCGGAAAATGCTCCCGAATCCCGTCCCATTGGTCATCGCGCAGGCGGAGCATGCCTGGACTTATACGGATGGAATTTCACGCCCTCAACTATTTTGAGATAGACTCTAAAACGGAGGTCAAAATGAAGACAGGATTAATCTTGATGCTTATGATGGGACTGCTGGGATCCGGAATAGGCGTGACATACGCAGGCGATCCCATGGCTGACAAAGAAGCCAGTCCGACCATCAAAGAGCGTTTGACGAAAGATACGATAACGGGGACCTTAATAAATATCCAGGGAGAGTATTATGCCATCAAAGATAACGATGGCGAAGTGCATAAGATCCATGTCGACAAGAGTACCAAGCTGGATAAAGTGATGCCAGGCGACATGGTCAAAGCCTATGTGACGGACGTGGGCCATACGACGACTTTGCAGCGTGATAATTAAGGCGGTCTATCGCTGGTGCTTTTAATGAATGACTGGACTAGTGGAGGAGGAAGAGCATGTGTACGGTACGAACACATGGTCATGGCTTCTTCTAGAAGCGGGCTACTATAGCCGAAAAGTAATATGCCCATTTTCCGTGTGCATATGTCGCCGAAACGGGAAAAGAATTCTGCTCTGACGAATGCTGATCCGCCCGGACAGAAGGCACCACCTGCGCCTGCAATCATCTTGGTTGTCAGAGCAAGTAGTAGTTGAGCGTTTGGTTGTCGGCACGGATACTCAGCCTACGGTGCCAGGGGGCAACAATCATGTTTGTCACCGCCCGAAATATCAAATGGCACGTCCACCTACTCCGCGTTTGTGCCGTCGCAGCTTGTGCTGGTTACAAGGCCGCTTTAAGCGTATAGGCTCCAGGCACACAGGGGTCGACAAAGGCGAGGCTGTTGGAGACCGGCGCGGCAATGCTTTAAAAGAAACTGCCCGTTGATGCCATGATCATCTATTTAGATGGGTTCCATTTGAAACAGCGGTCAGATATAAGGGCACAAGCGGAAGCCCATCATATCTCCGTCATGGTTGATGAGGAAGCAACCCAATGCGTTTTTCGACGGTAGCACGAGCGCAGCCAAGCTCATGGGAGCCGGATACTTCATCAGCTGGCATCTCTTGAAACGCCACCATCGGAGGGAAAACCTCCGTAGCACAGCCACGTGCATGAGGTGAAAAGCGGACTCACTGCCGCTGGCCAAGCGCACGCCGATATATTTAGCAGACGTTATCAGCGCTTCAAGATTCACCGTCACGACAAGCGTCAGAAGAGAGAAACCATTACCGCCCCGCCCTTGAGCCGGGTGCCAATGCTCGGCAGCAGGGGCCTTATCCTGCAATTCTCAATTAAGCCACTCCAACAGAAAGCGGATGTGCGTCATCTTGCGGAGACCAACCCTTTCCCGCCTTAGGCAAGTCATCCCCCTTATTGAATCGTACACCACTTCGGAGGCTGCGTGAGCGCGTCACCAGCTATATTCGTAAATTTCGGAGTGAAGAAGAAGGAGAAAGGCGGAAAAATCCACCAGAGCGTGGTCTCGTTGGATTGAACGATCCTAACACGGTCTGCGCCCATCTTCATGGCCGCTTTGGTGAATTCTTCGACGGCTCCCCCCAGGCTGGCATCGCCGATGAATGGCACCACCATACCAAAATGCAGGGCGACCTTCGTCAAATTGATATGGACCGGCGCCTCGGAGCCATCGAAATTATGCAACCCGTTGAAGTTCGGAGCCGTGCTGGTCAAAGCACAACCAGACAAAAACAGGACGCAGAGCATTGATGAAAAGAATGTTGAGACAGCACGCATATCATCCTCCTGTGTCTTCCTTGCTCCCATGGTGTAGTACGCCGACTCCTGTCGCTCAACGCAGGACACATCTAGGTCGTTCTGTTTACATACTCATTCATGAACGATCATTCTGCCGATCAACGGTAGACTCCACGGCATCGAGGTGAACCACATGATGCTCCTCTAAGGACTTAGTAATACGTTCATCGTCTTCGAGATGTTGTCGGAGGGCAGGGTACATTATTTTCTCCTACAGCTCTGCGTGCACTTCCAATTCCTTCAACGCCGACCCAACGATGGCAGCACGTTCTTCCTCATCTGCCGTCTGTTCGAACTGCCCAAAGAACTGCTTGACCTTATCATGGTCTGCTTTGAGCATATTCAATAGTTCTGTTGATGGCTCAGCCGTACTCGCGACCTGTTTACTCATGGATGGCTCCTCCTGTAAACGTTGAGGTTACCGAGCTGGCTTCGCAGTCGGAGGCTGTTGACTCGATCCACTGCCACGGGCCGGAGCTCCCTGTGCAAATCGATTACACCCACCGTTCCCTGGAATGCTCAACTTGTAGGATTGCAAGTCTTCATCGATACAGAAACCTAACGTCGATTGGGTAATTTTGGCCTCCGGTTCCACTTGCCACCATTGACATTCCATGCAGATTCCCCAGTCGCCTTTGTCGGATGAGTGCGTCATGGGTTGCCCCTCCTTGAATAACGTGAATGTAGGTGGCGGGATGGGAGAGTCCTGGCTTGCTCACCC
The DNA here is from genome assembly GCA_965223625.1 of Nitrospira sp. Taxonomy (GTDB): domain Bacteria; phylum Nitrospirota; class Nitrospiria; order Nitrospirales; family Nitrospiraceae; genus Nitrospira_D. The sequence continues at coordinate 2,390,936 of OZ245008.1, read as the reverse complement.
TCCCGCTCTTGAAGTCTTAATTCATCGATTGTGGTGACTGACTCTGGATCTGGAGGTTGTTGTTCAACCCCTTGATCCCATCCGCTTCTTTCGCGAGACGGCCTGCCTGCTCCCTTTCCTGTGCCGACTGGACGACCCCATTCAACGTGACGATCCCTCGTTCTGTATCCACGTCGATACGTGAGAAATTGGAGACTTTATCGGCGGTCAGTTTGGCCTGCACGGAAGCGGTAATGCCCGCATCGCTCATGGTTCGGGTCGCCGTCTTGCCGGTCATCGATTCACACCCGACGGCTCCCACTAAGGCAAAACCAATGACCCACACCGTTAGATTGTTCATGAAGAGTTTCCTCCTGGTTGATAATTATGTCCTCTCGTGCCTCCGCTGAAGGCTCTAGTTGTCCATCAGCCACCGACGTGATTGCCGGTCGACACTTCCACTAGGCATCATTAGCTCTACCATCTAGGAGATGGAAGTTGACTAGCCTGTTGCCTAGTTCTGTGTTCGATTGTCCCTGGAGTGGCAGCAAATGAATGGAGGAAAGACTTCGCCATTCGTGCTGGCCTCCTTGGTCGCGCCACTATTTCCGAACGTCAGGCATGGGACCTCATCGAACGGATTCAGCGAGGCTCGCTTGCGCCCTCTTGACTTTTGAATTGTCAGAGATGACACTGAACGCCGTAGGTGCAAATAGATAGAGGCATACGGATCTGTGGCGCATGGCGAAGGAGGATCCCGATGAGACCACGAATATTGATCGCGGATGACCATCTGTTGGTCGCGGAGGGTATTCAGAAACTACTGGAGACAGATGCGGAAGTCGTGGGAATTCTTGCGGATGGTCGGTCCCTAATTAGAGCGGTCACGGACACACATCCTGATTTGATCATCGTCGACATTTCCCTGCCTCTACTCAACGGTCTGGATGCGGCGAGACAGATCAAACAACTGGATCCCAAAATCAAGATATTGATGCTGACGATGCATGCCGATCAAGCCTTTGTCGTGGAGGCGTTCCGCGTGGGTGTTGCGGGGTATGTCCTCAAACAATCGCTCTCCAATGAGCTGGTGCACGCAGTTCAAGAGGTGCTGAAAGGCAATACTTATATTTCTCCTAGCGTGGCTCAGGGCCTAGTCGAGCACATGAATCGACCGACGCAGGTCCAGGACGGGGAGCCTGGGAACAAAGAATTTGACCGTGCACTGAGCCCCCGACAGCGCGAGGTGCTGCAGTTGGTGGCTGAGGGGCGCTCTACAAAGGAAATCGCCTCGATCCTGAACGTCTCGACCAAGACGGTTGAGTTCCATCGCACTCGCATCATGAAGGAACTCGGTCTTAAAACTCGGCCAGAGCTCACAAAATATGCAATCGCCAATGGGATTATCACGGTTCAGGCGGTCGCTCCTTCACAAGCCTAGAGAGGCCCCACCCAGTTCGACGTCGACGAACAACCTAAGTGCTTGAGGGAAAAACTCTTCCCAGGGGCCTACTTAGGCTCCAGGTTTTTGTCGTGTGATGTGGCCAGCGATGTTAAACCGTGGGTGAGAGCGAATTTCGTGAGGTCACTGGGTGAACGTACACCGATCTTTCGAAAGATACTGGTTTTGTGGAATAACACCGTCTTCGGTGAAATCTTCAGCGTGCCTGCAATTGCCTTCGTGGAATCGCCTCGGGAAAGCAGCTCCAAAATTTGTCGTTGGCGTTCGGTCAAATGCTCGGTAAAACCACCGGGCTTTGTCCAAGGATATTCCACCGACTCCCGCACTTCACCCATGATGCCAGGGGAAAGGTATCGCTCATTGCGCAACACGGCACGCATGGCGTTGACCAAATCCGACGAGACGGACTGTTTCAAAACATATCCTTTGGCACCGGCGCGAAACGCCTCACTCACATGGGTCGGCTCCTCGAGCATCGTCACAAAAATAATTCGGCAGTCAGATACAGTTTCTTTCAGCCGTCTGGCGGTACTGAAACCATTTTCCGGAGGTATCACGGCATCCAGTAGTACAATCTGTGGTCGTAGGGCTCTGGCCTGATCAATGAGGTCGTCGCCATTGCCGACCGTTCCCAGGATCTCAAAGTCAGATTCGAGTACCTGACGTAGCCCCTCAGCAACAAGGGGATGGTCGTCGGCGATCAGGACCGTGGGTTTGAGTAAAGACATAAGAGATATCCGGCTGTCTTGACGGTCTTGTTCACCGCTTATCGCTACCGTGTGGAACCAGCCACGACCGAGCTAGCGTACCGTTTAATCCGGTTCATCGTACCATATATATTCCACTGTATAGTAGAACATGGATCCAGGACCCTGGAACTACTCCTAGGGGGAGTTTTCTTCTCCACACAAAGACAAAGGTCTATAAATAGATCCACGGTGACGATTACTTCTTCTCATTCCTTAATTTTGTCAAAGACTCATGCTCGCTTGCCAGCAAACTGGGCGGGATCCCACCAGGACTGAATCCTTTCAGGTAAGGGCAAAACGAGATTTGCAGCAGGCCGGAACTAGGGATGTGACTAGTATGGTCCTGCCAAGATACCCAATATTTTCAACCTAATATTACTGCAGGAGGAAAGTCTGATTACCTGTTCACCCACATCGAAGTGAGGGAAATGGAGGCCACCATGGATCAGAAGAAATGCCGTCATCCTGAATGTCAGTGCCAGGTAAAGGATGGGGAGCAATACTGCTCGGAAGCCTGCCGGGACGCAGCATCACGAGGGGGAGGCTGTGGGTGCGGCCATGGGGGATGCCATCCCAACAAATGAGGGACGAGAGGGCAACGGGCGCGACGCCCCAACGGCCTATTTTTCTGACAATTATGGGACTGCGGTGCGGATGGTCTTCTGATTTTCTCATGGTGCGTGAGTACAGACTACGGGATAGGAAAGGTGAATCTCCAAGGGTGTGGTCGTTTCTTTGCTTACTCCTGTTCTTCATCTGTAGCGGCTGCACACTATTCCCCAATCTTTCCGGTTCACGGTCTATGGAGCCGACAGAACGTCGATGTAGCGCTCCGCCGGAGCAAGTTGAACTCCGCAAGATCCCCCTGGCGATATTTGAAAATCGGCGAAACGACCCACTGATTGCTGAAGCCGCCGGACGAACGCCGAAAACATTTTCCTGGCGTGCGATTCAGACCGCGCGGGTCATTGACGTACTCTCGCTTCTCAACCGGTTCGAGATTCTTGAAGAACGGTCCATTAGTTCGTCCACGGATGCTATTCGCTTACACGGGGTGATTCAAGAGATCCTCAGCCGCGTCACGCTCGCAATGTTGGAAGTGTCGAGCACGGTAGCGAAGACCACGTGTGAAATCGAACGATCCTCCGAGGTTGTAGATCGTCTCCGTGTGGCAGAGGATGTCCAAATCAGGCGACAAACTCTGCTTGCTATCATAATTGGTGCAGGGACCGCGGCGGCAACTGGAGGTCTCTCGATCGCCGATATCAGCGGCGTCGCGGAAGGAGTTGTTTCTATCATAGGCGGAACGGTTGCCGGAGCCCTCGGTGTGAGCGCCCTCTATCACGAGAATAAAGGATCCTTCCGGCATCCCGATAACATCCTGCAGGAAATCTGGGAAGACGCAGAAGTGCCAGTCTATGTTCCACCGTCCGTCTGGCGCTTTCTGCGGAGACCGATGCGTAAAGACGAAAACCAAAGAACGTACCGAGACGAAATTATCGCCGGGTGGAGGCAGGAGGGACGGCTTGGGGACCAAGGATCTGATGAAGAAGCGACTCGCGCTCGCTTATTCTTCGGTGAGGGAGGAGTGTACACGACAAAAGACCTACAGCGGCGGACGCACATGCTGGATTCGCTCCGGGCCACGGTATCGCTGTTGAATCAAGATATTGAACAGCTGGTCCGAGAGTTGATGATCCAGACGTCTCTCGGTAAATCTTTGCAGAAAACCGGTGAGGAGGGGACGCTCCTGGCGAAGCGACCACGAGGCTACGGGTGAACACCCCGGCGACGATCGAAACCTCAGATGACGAGTCTGATGACGAATTTCATGGTTGAGCACGTGCCCTGAACAGTATTGGAGGCCGCACAGAGTCATGATGCCCATGGTTACCGTCGCCCCACGTCCCCGTTCCGGTCTTGTCGGAGAATCGACCGGCGATGAAGCCTATGGCGTGCTTCCAGGGGAGGATCGGCTTGTACGAGATATTCTGACGAAGAAGGTGATCGTTGCTCAATCCTCTATGGCATTGAAGGAGGCATACGAAACCCTAAGATGTCAGAAGGTGCCCATCTTAGTTGTGTACCAAGACAATGAAGCGGTCCAAGCGTTGGCCGAGCCTGACCTCATCGGTGACAAAATACCGCTAGAGGGTGTCCCCGAGATGAGGACACTTCATGAGCTGATCGAGTACCGCGTAGCTGTGCGATGTCGGGAGGAGGCTATCTTGGCAGATGCCTTGCGCGCCATGATCAGGCACCGCACCAACTATGTCCCAGTATTGAACGCAAGGGGTGGACTGGTTGGAGCGCTTTCACTGGTCGATGCCATAGGAGCTGTATCACCAACCGCCGCAGAGCGCTGGCTGGCACAAATGGAGGGCTGGCCCGCGACACCACCTCTATCAAGGTAACAACAATCCAGTCGGACATACACAACGCGCTGCGAAGGCCATGGAAACAGACGCCGTAAGTGAATGCTTTTCTCTGACTGTGTACGTTGCAGCAATACCATATCAGGAATCATTCGCAAATCTGTTACCTGTGACCTTCCCCCGATTTCACAGACACCTCCATAAGTGGGAGAATGCTGAAATGGGAGGACAGGATGAGCACGAAGACACGACGATCGTATACGGAGACGTTCAAGGAAGAAGCGGTGCGCTTAGTCCGGGAGTCCGGGCATCCCGTGGCCCAGGTGGCGCGGGATCTGGGGATTGCCGATCATCTCCTCTACCGGTGGCGCGCGGAGCAGCAGCAGGCCGAGGGGCGTGGACAGACCCGGCAATCTCTCCGGGCCGAGCAGGCGGAACTGGCCCAGCTCCGGCGTGAAAATGCGGTCTTGAAGCAGGAGCGGAATTTTTTAAAGCGTGCGGCGGCGTTCTTCGCGAAGGAATCGCGATGAGATACCGAGTGATCCGGGAATACGACCGTCGCTATCCGATCCGCCTGATGTGCCGCGCCCTCGCGGTCTCGGCGGCAGGTTACTACGCGTGGCGATCACGGCCGGAGAGTCTCCGTTCAAGACAAGCGCGCACCCTGCTCTCGGCGATTCGCGTGCTCCACCACGAGTCGCGAGAAACCTACGGCAGTCCCCGCATCTGGGCTGCTCTGGTCAAGCAGGGACATTGCATTGGCGAGCATCGTGTCGCTCGGCTCATGCGTGGGGCAGGGATTCGGGCCAAGACCGTGACGAAGTGGCGTGCCACCACCCAGTCCCAGCATCGGTTTCCTGCGGCCGCGAACACCCTGGATCGGGCCTTCACCGTCGCGGCGCCCAACCAGGTGTGGGCCGGAGACTTGACCTACGTCTGGACGCTGGAGGGCTGGCTCTATCTGGCCGTCCTGCTGGATCTGTACTCACGCCGAGTGGTCGGCTGGGCTATGGGGCAGCGGTTAACCGTCGATCTGGCCGAGCAGGCCCTCGCGATGGCGCTGACGAACCGGGCTCCCATGGCGGGGCTCCTGCACCACTCGGACCGCGGCAGTCAATATGCCGCCACGAGCTATCAGCGTCTGCTCGATGAGTACGGCCTCATCCCCAGCATGAGCCGCACAGGGAACTGCTGGGATAACGCCTGCGTTGAAAGTTTCTTTGGGACACTCAAGCGTGAGCTAGTCTATCATCGGCACTACACCACGCGGGACGAAGCGATACAGGACATCTTCGAATACATTGAGGTGTTCTATAATCGGCAGCGGCGCCACTCGACCCTCGGCTATCACTCCCCGGCTGAGTACGAAGCGAGAGCGGCTGTCGCGTAACCCGGTGTCCACCAAATCGGGGGAAGATCACCTGTGCGTGAGCCTTCAGTAGACTGGATGGGATCCTAGGCGTTCCTACTCTTAGGATTGACAGGAATCCGCTCAGGGTGGGGAGACACAGTCGACTGAACTCTGCCGTTATCTCGGCCTTACCAAATCGAATTCCTTAGGGGTGGGTTTTCCTACACGCCAATTGGAGCTTTTACTGCCCTTCTGCCTTGGCAGTCTGGAGCGCAGTCCGTAGAGCTTGAATCGGTTTCGTAACAACCTTTTCTCGCCCATTCAAGGATCAATCCGGCGCCTGGCGCAACGGTACCTCGTTCGGTCTCAATGACCTCGAGGTCCTGATGAATGCCACCTGTGAAGCGAATGAGTGCATAACCGCTCACAGCTGAAGCGAGGAGGTGCTTCGTGCTTCATAGGGAAGCCTCCGGCCCTCCGAGGGCTTCTTTCAGCTTTGTGCAATAACTGTCCGGCCGTTCCACAGCACTTGGGCCACTGTCGATACCGACGCTTCGGATACAACGTTGCGGCGCTGGATCGGCACCATGGCAGGTCCACCTCCAGGCGCCTAGAAGCAATTGGCCAAGCTGTGAACATGAACCTAACTCACTGCGGAACTAGTATATTCAAGCGCCGAACTAGAAGGATCCCTAGTTCAGCTCGCTACCTGTCTCTGCTAGAGTCCAGCTCGCACTTCGGGCTCACGCGATAGCTTGGATCTGGCTTAGCAGGATCAGCCTCACGAGACTTAGAGAGGGGCGTATCAAGGCTTCGGGCGCATCGGACAGCCTCCGCGTCGGTGAAGCGGATCGCATGGGGCTGAGCGACAGTAGAGTCAGTCGGCGCTTCAGTGCGGTGCGTGTGCGTTTGGCCATGGATCGCCGACGAGTCGTGTCAGCCCTTGATGTCAAAGTCAAGTCCTGACTCTATCCACACTTTAACGTGTGTCTTTGACGAAGTAAGAGCATGCTTTGTGGTTGCGAGGTAAGGGACAAAGTAGGGCGATAGCTTTTGTTGCACTGGGTAGAGAGCTCGCGAAAGTGTGGCTTGTGCTGTAAAAAACAGAGCAATTGGCATCCCACTTGTGTGCAGTGCGTATCGTGTCATTTTATTACAGGGTCCACATGGCTCGACTCCAACAGGCCAAGAGAGGGGAGCTTCTCATTCTCATCTCGCTGTTTATGATGGAAGCCTCGCTGGCGATCATCGTAGTGGGCTTGCACATGAAAGGCGAGCGATCGGTCAGTGTATTTCTGTCCAGTAAGCATGGGTTGGTCTCCTTCTGTGCATTAATCGCCGTTCTCATAAGCAGTGGGATCATCAGAAGCCATTATTTGGACCAGAGGCGATCACCATCAGGTCACTTCCGTTTGTTCGTGATGATGAATCTGGTCACGGTCCTGCTGATCTTGGTAACGGGCGAAATCCTCGTTCGCGTAGGGACCCGGCATGACCTCAACGGTGAAACCTTTTACAATGTGCGATTGAAGCCGAAATCATGGGACCAACTGAGAGAACGGGCTCTCAAAGTGTTTGAGGATTTTGATGTCGATCAGTCCGTGCTCGTGTACGATGACAGGCTGGGGTGGACCGTGGGCGCGAATCGATATCGACCTCCGCAGGGTACGGAGCCGCCATACGCGTCAAGCGCGGATGGGCTTCGCGCTCCGCGACCAGGGGTGAGGTACGACTCGATACCGGGAAAGGCCGACATTGCTATCATCGGGGACTCTTACACCTTCGGCAGTAGGGTCGCCTTTGAAGAAACCTGGGGGTATAAGTTGGATCGGCTGCTGGGTGACGACTATCGGGTACTCAACTTTGGGGTTTCTGGCTATAGCATAGGCCAAGCGTACCGGCGGTACATGAAAGATGTCGCCCCGAGAGCTCCGAACGTGGTGATCTTCTGCTTCATCGATAACGATCTCATCCGTACCATGCGAGTCTATCCCTTTATCTTCGAGTCCTGGCGGCTGCCGTTCTCCAAACCTCGTTTCGTGCTGGAGGATGGAGAACTGAAGGAGGTCAACCATAACACGGTTCCATTCACCCAGATCCTGGCTGCTGACGATGTTTCAAACCTGCCCTTTGTTCAGTACGATATCGGCTACAGGCTGAGCCATTGGCATGAAGACTGGCTCCATGCTTCCTACCTTATTCGACTGATCACGAGTCGCTTTCCGGCTTGGTCAGACGAGAGGCCCCAATTTTCGGAAGGCGCGATCCTGTCAACCAATCTGGAAATTATCAAGCGGTTTATTCGGTTTGCGGAAGCGGACTCGATCCCGCTCATCGTGTGGCTTCCCGAAGAGGGTTCCGTTGAGGGGAAGGAGTTGCGCCAGTTAATCGGCAAGCGCATGTTGGAACAAGCTGGCATTCCCTACATCGACCCAACGGCCTGTCTGTTAGAGGTTGCCCCTGCTGACAGGTTCGTGGGGGGGCACTATTCCCCACAGGGCAATAATGCCGTAGCGAACTGTATCTACAGGGCTGTGAAAGGGGTTTTGGGTTAACCCTCACGCGCCAGCAGATAGCAAGGGTGCAAACATGGGATTACCTCAGGATTGCTCTCGGATGTGACGATCCCCGCTGAGCGTTGGCTTTAGTCAAAGAAGAAGTACCATGAGGGAGTTTAGTCTAGAACTATGGGCTTTTCTGAAGGAACGAAGCAATTCTAAGGGTCGCCGGTTCTGGCTGAGCATGCCACAAGACAGCGTCAAGGAACTTCCGGGCCGTCTCGTGGGCCAATAGCCGCTCGCAAGACAGTCGGCGGCTCTGCACTGGGTACAGGGCGATCAACACTTCGCTCTTCAGCAACCGCCAGCAGGTGGTGGGTATTCTTGGCCGGGTCAGGGTGCCTGACTATTGTGTGACCAAGAATCCATTTGATCACTTCGAACGGCAGTGCGAAAGATAATAGGGTTGAATCCCCATCTTGAGTTGCTCTCGCAGTGCTGGCAACGCATCCAGATATGTGATGCAGACGCATTCAAGACAGTGCTTTGTCATCCTCCAAACCTGCTTTTCATTTTCCCTAGTGCGACGAGAACTCGCTCTGGGATTCTCCCATAATTGGCGAGATACTGTTTCCTTGGTGGTGGGTATCAGCACAACGAAGAATCTGATATTTCTTGTGGTAGCCCACTCATACATTCTCTGCATGGCCCTCAATGAAAATTTTCAGCCCTTCCGAGATTCTTGGATCATCTAGATCCAGTCCTGCAAACCGAATGGGATTCCGCAAATGCCTTGGCCCATTCCCATTTATCCTGAAATGTGTCGGTATCAGCGGTCATGCAATACTCCCCAGGTGTGGCCAGCGAATTCTCCCCACCTCTGATGGAAGGAGAGGGAGCATGGCGCTTGACGAGACGAGGGCGATGACAATCATGCGCCCCCAGATGAACCACACTGAGGAGGTCTGCATGGTGGATCAGGAGCGATGGGCAGAGATTCGGCGGTTGCATGAGGAGGAGCGGGTCTCGCTGTCCGAGATTGCGCGGCGGTTGGACTGGGGCCGGAAGACGGTGCGACGGAGTCTGCGACAGCCGACCTGGCAGCCCTTGTGCTAGGTTCGAAAAAGTGGACGCCTTCAACCTACAATGAGAGGGCTGGAGGTGTGAGATGGAACAGGTACCACGACAGCAGTATACGAAGGAGTTCCGGGAGCAGGCCGTGCGGCTGGTCCTGGAACAGCAGGTGACGATTTCGGAGGCAGCACGTCGCCTCACCATGTCGGGTAGGACGCTCGAGCGCTGGGTGTGTCGAGCTCGGCAGGGCCAGCTCGCGATGCTGGGAGAAAACCGACGGCCTGTGACGGAACTAGAAGCTGAGCTGTCCCGACTCAAACGGGAACTCGCTGAGGCGCGGATGGAGCGCGACATCTTAAAAAAAGCCACCGCGTACGTTGCGAAGGCGCAGCTGCCCGGTACGCGCTGATGAGGACGCTGCGTACTCACTATCCGCTGAGTCTGTTGTGCCGGGTGCTGGAGGTGTCTCGAAGTGGCTACTATGCCTGGCTGCATCGGCGTCCGTCAAAACGAGCGCAGGAGAATGCGCGGCTGGAAGTGGCGATCCAGGCCGCCCATGTGCGTACCCGGCAGACCTATGGGCCGGAACGGCTGCAAGCCGAACTACGTGCGGACGGGTTCCCTGCTGGGGTTGGGCGTATCAAACGACTGCGCAAGAAATTGGGCCTGCGTTGTCAACAAGTCCGCCGGTTCACGACCACCACGGATTCGACGCACGCCCTACCAGTAGCGGAGAATATCTTGGCCCAAACATTTCTTGCCACACGACCGAACGAGACCTGGGTCACTGACATCACGTATGTGCCGACCACGGAAGGCTGGCTGTATCTGGCTGGCATCAAGGATCTGTTCACCTGTGAAGTCGTCGGGCATGCGATGGGGCCCCGGATGACGACGGCGTTGGTGAGCCAGGCGCTGTGGGCCGCGGTGAGGGCAAAGCACCCCCGTCCAGGACTGATTTGAAGAAGTCGCGTCGAAGGCCGACAAGCATATCCTCATGCGCACAAATCTCGCCCGCTTTCCGTTCGTGAAGAGTCTGGAGGTCTTCGACTTCAGCTATCAGCCCTCGCTGGATAAGAAGCAGATCCAGCAGGTGGCCATGTGCCACTTCATCGAGAACGGCGAGAATGTCGTGATCCTGGGCCCACCCGGGGTCGGCAAGAGCCACCTAGCCATTGGGCTGGGGCTCAAAGCCATTACGCAGGGCTACCGGGTGTTGTTTACGACGACGGCGGCCCTGATCGCCACGCTCACCCGGGCGCTGATGGAGCATTGGCTGGACGACAAGCTGAAGGTCTACACCATCCCGCGATTACTGATCATTGATGAGATCGGCTATCTGCCGATGGACCGGACGGGAGCCAACCTATTCTTTCAGCTCATCTCCCGCCGCTACGAGAAGGGGCCGATGATTTTGACCAGTAACCAGAGTTTCGGCGCCTGGGGGGAGGTGTTTGGGGACCGTGTGCTGGCAACCGCGATTCTGGATCGCGTGCTCCATCATGCGATCACGATCAATATCCGGGGCCATTCCTATCGGCTCAAGGAGAAACTTAAAGCGGGGCTTGTCCGAGTAGAGGAAACGGCAACGACCACCTAACCGGGGTGGGGAATTTTCGATGACCATACCTGGGGACATTTAGATGACCACTAGGAGCGGGGCAGTAGCTGCATGCTCTCATACACCCCCCGAAACAGGCCGTACAGATTCGAGTGTTCGGAAAGTAGTCTCAGTAGCGAGAAGCCGTCGCGTGTTACGACCACACTCGAGGGGCCTACTATAATTTGTAGGTGACAGGGCCGTGCATATCGGGTATACGCCCATCTGACGAAGGTGTGGCTCGTGGGGTCCGTGGCCTGGCTCATCAGGCACACTCTGTCAGAAATGCCGCCTCCGTCACCTGGATCATCTGCGGGGTCGACCGGGATAGTGCCATCTTCTCGCCAGAAGACATGGCTCTGACGGTAGACGAGACCGAGGGATGATGCCTCATCGATCTACAAGCGGAGGGGTCTTCTGGCTGCAACACCACCCGTCGAATTACGAGTCAGTGTGGATGTGGGAGCCCGACGATACCATGTCGCGATCAGGCTCCCCAGTCAGGAGGCGCTGGACGAATGTGCAATTGCTCACCAGCTGGACGGGTTTATCCATTGTTTGCGCGGATCGAGACCCATCACCACTTGTACCCTGGTGCTGTTGCGGTCGCGATGGAGGCCTACAACGGGTATGCACAGCCCCTGGATCAGCTGATTCAAGCGCGTGTATATCGGCTCTACAATATCAACAACCTCAAGATGGCACGGTTCAAAGAGATTTTCCCAGGGGCCACCAAAACCGATCGGCTGGATGAGCGCAAGGGGCTCGAATTGTTTCAACTGCTGGGGCATCCGCCGGTAACCAAAGCCGTGTTACAGGAAGTCGGCGCGGTGTCGGAGGCGAATGCACACTTGAAGCGGCTGACACGGCGGCGCCGGCGCCTGGTGAACGAGCGGGTCCGGGTGTTGAATACGCTCCACGCCGATCTCCAGGCAGTCTGTCGGGGCTTGCTCGAGATCACGAGGGATGTCGGAAACCAGTGGTTTCTGTTTCTGGTCGAGGCACTTCTCGGTTCGCCTTTATGCTTGGTAGCGTGAGCTACCCACAACATCCCCCGCTGAAGATTTGCCGTTGCCGATAAGCATGCCAACAGATCGTACAGAGATGGACCGTGGAATGGGTCAATCCGTCGATCGATTCCATTCTCTCTTCAACGACCATTCCACAATCGGAACAGGGGCCGGTTGTCATCGATGGTGCCTTATGCTCTTGAACTCTCATGAGTCACCCGCTTGGTATTGGAGCGTACCCGTTGATTGCAGACGGCTGACATAAATTCGGTGCTCGGATTGGATCGCATGAAGCTCCACAAACGCGTCCTCAATGAACCGGTATGAGTTCGTTGGAGTCCCCACTGGATCGTCCGCAATCGGCTGTCCAACGCGGCGACGGTCCGTTCCAAATCCGTCAGTCGATCGTTCGTGACGATTGGTTGTTCGGGTGGGAGCATGTCTTCCTCCTTTCGAGAGTTTAGACGGCGCAATGTCGAATAACGCCGATGACGAGTCCTTCGATATGAAACTCATCCGACGGGTGGACGATAATGGGTTGCATCGTCTCGTTAGCTGGACGAAGCTCGATATGCGTCCCCTTCTTGAAATACCGTTTGATCGTCGCTTCACGATTGACTAACGCGACGACGGTCTGCCCGTTCTTGGCGGTTTCCTGCTTACGGACCACCACCACATCGCCCGGCAGGATTCCTTCATCTTTCATGGATTCTCCCTTGACCTTCAGGGCAAAGGTTTCTCCCCCACGTAACATGCTCGGCGGGACATCCACGAGTTCGGATTGCGGAACTGGATCGATGGGAAAGCCGGCTGCAACGAGACCGGCCATGGGAATCTCCGTCTTCTGTCGTAATTGATCGAGGACGACCGATACGACGCCGGGAATCTTCCGCATGCCGGATTCATAGCGAGCGACGGATACTCGAGTAGTGTGCAACGCCTTGGCGAGCTGCTGTTGCGTGAGGCCTAATTCTTCCCGGTGACGTTTGAGGTCCTGTGGCTTCATGGTGTAGCCATTGGTAACACGCCTGTGCTGTTCAGTCAAGAGGGTTGAGATAATCGAAGGTTTTTTCCGTTGAAATGATTCAACATATTGGAAAACTGATGCATCTGTGCCACGCAAGATATGGTGGCGAACGTTCGATCAGACGCAATGACTAAAAACTAGGCAACAAGCTCTCGACCCACCGTGCTTCACTGATTGCCACGATGTATGAGCGATTGTGCACAGTCTTATCCCCAGAAACTGGGGAGAGTCAGTTCATCATTAGACAGTGGAGGGGTAGAATGAGTTCCGTGGAATGAGGTGCACAGCGCCGGCTTTGAAGGCAGCCCGTACATCACTGCCGGCGACCAGATTCATGTCTCGCAACGCCGACTGTGTAATAAGAGCAGTGAGAGGAAATCCGCAGTCAAGCGTCACTTGGACGAGGGCGCCCAGTAGCGTGATGGTTCGTACGGTTCCCTTCAGGTGATTTCTGGCACTTGTTTCTCCGGATCCGGCCGGTTCGAGTGTGACGTCCTCAGCTCGGAGGCAGACAAACACATCGGACTCAAGACTTGGTGAAGCGATAGCGGTTAACGCCACCGAGCCGACTTGAACTGTCGCCAGCTCGTCTCGCAGCTCCTGGATGGTTCCTTGGACGACGGTTTCGATCCCGACGACGTGCGCCACGTCGGCATTCGTGGGCCGACTGAAGACATCTTGCGGCGTGCCCGTTTGTACGATACGTCCGTCGACAATCACCGCCATCTGATCACCAAGCGTGAGGGCTTCGGTCCAGTCATGCGTCACCACGACAGAGGGGATGGCCAACTGTGTGAGGAGTCTACGCAAGTCTTTGCACAGCCGAGTCCTCATCGGCGCATCGAGTGCCGATAACGGTTCGTCGAGCAGCAACAGTCGGGGTTGTCTGGCGATCGCGCGGGCTAGGGCGACCCGTTGCTGTTGTCCCCCGGAGAGCTGAGTGGGTTTCTGTTGTGCAATGGATTCAATGTGCAACAGATGCAGGACTTCATCAACGCGTCGGTTCTGCTCCAGCGACGAGAGGCCGGTCAGTCCATAGGCAATGTTTCCTTCCACGGTATAGTGTGGAAACAAGGCATAGTCCTGTGCCATATAACCGAGCCGGCGGGCTTGTGGTGGGACCGTCACACGAGCAGTGGCATCAAACCACACCTCGTCGCCGACGGAAATGGTCCCCTCTTCGGGCTGTTCAAGACCAGCTAAACAACGGAGGATGGTCGTTTTCCCGGAGCCGGATGGACCGAACAGAATCGTGACGGAAGGCGGATCGAGCGGGCATTTGAAGTGAGTCGTAATGGAGGCTCGACCGACAAAAGTTTTCTTGAAGTTCAACGCTATTTCTGTGGCCATACCGACCACACGCGTCGATTGACGGAATAGACGAGCAACAGCACGGCGTAGGACACGACAAGGAGAAACGCGGACGTTTTTGCCGCTCCGGCATAGTCGAGCGCCTGCACGTTATCGTAGATCTCGATCGATACAGTCCGTGTCACGCCCTCGATGTTGCCGCCTACCATTAAGACGACGCCGAACTCGCCGAGGGTATGGGCGAAGCTCAGGACGACGCCGGTAATGAGTCCGGCCGTCGAGAGCGGGAGGATGAGTTTGAAGAAAGTTTGCAGCTTTGAGAGCCCCAGCGTCCAGGAGGCCTCGATGAGTTTCCGATCGACCTGTTCAAAGGCGGTGGCAAAGGGCTGAACGGCAAAGGGCAGGCTATAGAGAATGGAGGCTATGAGCAGTCCTTGAAAACTGAACGGCAGTGTATGGCTGGTGATATCGGTATAGAATTGCCCGATCGGGCTCTGCGGTCCGATCGCGACCAATATGTAGAATCCCAAGACGGTGGGCGGCAGCACTAACGGCAGGGCCACGATCGACTCGACTAGAAACTTCCAACGCCACTTGGAATAGGCCAGCCAATAGGCGATGGGCAGGCCGATGACCAGTAGGGCGATCGAAGTCAGGCTTGCCAGCTTACAGGTCACCCAAATGGCCGTCCAATTCATCGGGACTCCGGAACATCAAACCCATACCGCGTCATAATGGCTTGTCCTGGTTGACTCTTCAGGAACTCGATGAACTGCTCCGCACGTTCGTGGCGTTTCGATGATCTGAGAATCACCACGCCCTGTTCTAGTGGTGGATAGGCCTCAGATGGTATCTCCCAGTATGTCCCCTTGTCCTTGAGGGCAGGCGCAAGCGCTAACGAGAGCGCGATGATGCCGATATCGGCCGCACCCGATTCGACGAACTGCGCGGCCTGGGAGACATTTTCTCCCAAGACTAGCCGGTCCTTGGCATGGTCATAGATGTTGAAATGTTTCATCGCGGCCACCGCCGCGCGACCATATGGTGCATGTTTGGGGTTCGCGATGGCGATCTTTCTGATGGAGGGTTGGCGAAGTGTTTGGAGACCTTCTGTCACGGTGAGCGGGGAGTCGTGCCTGGTCCACAGTACGATCCGTCCGATGGCATAGCGCGTGAGCGATCTTGGAACGGTCAGGCCGGCCTCTTCCAATTTTTGTGGGTAGCTGATATCGGCAGAAAAGTAGAGATCGAACGGGGCACCGTGTTGAATCTGCGCGAAAAAGTTTCCGGATGATCCTAGCGATAACTTTACCTGAGTACCGGTTGCCTGCTCGTACCGTGGAATCAGCTCCTTGAACGCGAAGTGCAAATCGGCCGCGGCGGCAATCGTGATCTCTTCGGCACTTGCCATGTGCTGGTTCAGTGTCACTGCCAGGCAGAATAAGAGCATGAGTCGTTTCATAAAGAACTCTTAGATCCTGACACGCATCTGGACATAGAAATAATCGCTATCCTTGTTTCCTCCGGCCGGTAACTCGGCTGAAGCGGGGAGCCGGTCGAAATAGGACCCTTTAAACCAATGCACGTATCCGACGTCGAAGTCCACGTTCCTGTTGGGAGCCCATTGAGCGCGAAGCTCAACGTCATGTCCTAACGAAGTTCCGGCTTGCCCGGTGGTATCGCGTAAGCCGGAATTGCCGAAGAAGTCAGTGGCTTGAGCCAGATACCAGACGCGATGCTTCACTTGGAAAATCCAGCTTGCGGAGGGGGTCACGAGCAGGCGCCAACCTGGTGAGTTGAGATTGGAGCGAACAAATGGACCCCAGATGCCCGTCGGCATGTATTCGAAACGGCGAGCGCCGAAGAGCGTATCGAAACCTTCATCCTGGCTATCGCCTGGTTGCCGGTCTCCACTGGCGTAGTCGTAGTGGAAGACCAGTCTCGGGGTCCAAGGGAGGTTGAACGTGTATCCGAGATCCACGTGCTGAAAGTGGGCAACGTGATCGGTCGCCCCGTGTGTTCCAATCTGCCATGCACTCTCCACTTCGTAATCAGGTTCTCCCGGTTTGGGGTCTTTGTACAGACGGCCTCCAACCGTGGAATAGGTGCGGTGGTTTGCCACGGTGCTCGCCCGTTTATCGTTTAAACCCAAGTAGTAGACATCCATCTGGAACCATAGGAACTGGCGGCTCTCCACAGAGGTTCCCCAAAAGAGCGACTTGCTGTTCTGTTCATCCAGTCGGACGTCGTCACGGATGACCGGCTCTACGATGAAGGTCCTGAAGCGCCAGATCTGGCCTTGATTGATCTGCCAATGGAATCCATCAAAGGCGTTGGTGGTGTTCCGAAAATCATTTCGTGCGATCAACCGGCGTCGGCCGAAGTCCAGCGTCATGCGTCCGACATGAACATCGGTGCGTAACCCGGTTCCCAAAACATTGTTCACCGTCAATGACCCGAGCAGCTGTAAGATGTCGAATTCGTTGACCGTCGTGGTATCCCGGAAATCCCCTGGAGCTCCGTTCAAATAGGCCCGTGAATCCTGGCCCTCGAAGAGAAATCGTAGAGGACCGTTCCCGCCCAAGCCGACACGAACGCGTGAGCGGAGAGCCACCTGCGTATCCGGGCTCCCGTTTCCACTCTGCTGACTCGCTCGCCAAGGGTGGTCATAGGATTCGAAACGAGTTCGATTTTCGAAGCCGAGGTCGAGCCAGTTGGGCAGATGTGCGGCGCTCCGCAGGTATCTACTCCACGCAAGCTCACGCTGTTGGATGAGCACGGCATCTGCCGGTTCAATCCAGTCTTGTCCTGTCTGGACATCGGCCTGCTGCTTGATGCCGGAGGCTACATCCGACGGATATGAGGTCAATGTTTTCAGTGTCCACCAGTGCCATCCAGATGGTTCCTCGGCCAGGGCCACACCGACGACGAACCACATCATGATCGTAATGGCGGCAGACCGCATGATTCCGACCTTCTTGTATTTTTCTGTTTGGTTCATGACATGGCAACATGGGCCTTGAATATCCTATTTCAGTCCGCGCGCAGCGGATGGACCTTGCCGGTCTCGCTGGTGTCGTAGCCGCCTAATGCGTCGATCTCGTTCCGAAACGAACGGCTGACAAGCGTCTCAAACAAGCGCGTCAGAGTGGGGTGGGACTTGAGATAGGCTTTGGGCACGACAAGATCGTATCGGGCTGTTTGCAATGGAACGAAGTCGAGCGCAAAGAGGTGCGCTGCAGACCGAATCCCGATTCCCACGTCCGCCTGACCGTTCGCAATCGTCCTCGCGACTTCACAATGCGACGAGACAATATGGTCATATCCACGGACCTGTGTGGGCTTCATACCGGAGGTTCGGAGTCGTTGATCCAAGAGGAGACGCGCTCCAGACCCTTCTTCGCGATTGACCAGTCTCACAGCGGGTTGAGCCAGCTCTGTTGCAGTGCGAATCGATAACGGATTACCAGGACGAATGAGGAATCCTTCTTCCCAGGCTGCGAAGGTCACGACTTCATAACCGGAGCCCTTCAAGGCTCGCCTGAGAAACGGCATATTGGATTCCCCGCTTCCTGGATCGAACAGATGCATACCCGCCACATGCACTTCACCCCGCTGCAAGGCTCGGAGTGCTGCCATGCTTCCCATCGTCCAGCCCACCACCGAGGTCTTCTCCTTTTGACGACGCAGATGTTCACCGAGCAGAAAAATGGCTGGATCACATCCAGCCACGGAGATTTCCTGTCGGATCGCCTCACGATCACGAGAGAGCTTCACGCGAACGGAGGAACCGGACGATTTGCCCTGTGTATCAGTGAGGTACCCGTCGGCCGGTACGGCGAAGGAGAGTTGGTCACCCAGTTCGCTGAGGGGCCGCACATAGGTGTGTTTCCCGATGGTTGAGACCTTCACGCGGGCAGAACGAGGTTCTGCCTCCTCCTGAAAAGGGAGAGTGCCGATCAGTGTTCCCTCCATGAATTCTTCTGACGGGATAAGGCCGAACAAATCTTCAACGCGGCATGCCAGCACCGAGGCCAGCTGAAGGGCCACGGCGGTTGTCGGTAAATACAGACTTGATTCGATGGAAGAGACAGCCTGTCGAGTGATGCCGGCTCGATTGGCGAGCTCTCCCTGAGAAAGGCCTTTTTCTGTACGACGTACTTTGAGGCAATTCGAAAACTGAGGAGAAGGGGTGTCCCTCCGCTCATGATTCTTCATACACGTTGATAGCAATAATGCAAGACATATGTCAAGTATTGTGGCGCACAAGAATCATGGTCCCACATAGGTCAAGCCTCTGGCTCCGAAGTCTGATGAGGAGAACGCTCTTGCTTTTCTGCTGACCGAGCAGCCATTCTCGATCAACTGGCACACATCAGTGAGCGGGCGTCTATTGTTCAAGGAGGTCCCATGCTTCAAAGAGGCAATCGAAATCTCATCACTGTGGTGGGGGTCGCGATGGTGGTGATGCTGGTTTGCTCCTCTCTGTTCGCTCTTGCGACCGGACAATTCGGCACGCCGAAAGAGGATGAGGGCACGCGCATCTTCAAGGCCACAGAGCACCCATCCTATAGCGGGCGATTTCATCTTTCCGGCCAGAAAGCCTTGCTGATCGGGAGCATGAACGATTCTGTTCCGTGGGATCATATGGATTATGCAGGCAAACGTCTCACCTCAGTGCAGGGAACGATTGATATCGAGGTCAATGAGCTAACGAACAGCGGTCGGGTGATCGCAGAGTTTACAGAGGGCCCAGATCAATTTCGGATTGTTTTTGATCGGTTTGCCGCCAAGGCTCCCTTCCAAGATGGAGGCATTGCGACCAGAATCTACGAGCACGGCGACTCTGGGAACGGTGATACCTTGTATCCTAAAACCTGGCTCTATCTTGGGGGATGGGGGACCGCCACCATGTTCAAGAACGATGCGGTGCTCTACAAGGATTACGATGCACACTTCATGGTCATGGAACGGTCGCGTGACCCCGAAACTCATGAAGTTCGGTACCCGGTAAAGCGTCTGTTGCCTGGCGGAGAAACCGATCCGGCGGGTATGGAGATTGATCTCTGGGTGCGATCGAAAGAGCAAAATACGAAGAACTTTCCTCCGTTTGATACCTTTGTTCACCTGTATTGGGAAGAGGTCACGTGGAAATAGCAAGGTGAGTTTCAGATCAACAATCGACCTCGGTCCTGTAGCCGTCGTCACATGACAGGAGGGTCCATGCTGAACGGTGTTTGGTCACTCCGCTGTCCTATGGCTCGAATGACTGTCGTTCTAAAAATGTGGCTTTGCCTGGCACTTGCACTGTTCCTTCTCTCGACTGCGGCTCAATGTGACTCTCTTGCCGATGGTTTGGTTGATGATCTTCCAGACTCGGAACTTATTTACATCTCCGACTATTTCTCGTTCGTCGGCCAAGACAGCCAAGGGCACGTGGCTTTTGCATTGGATAACAGTCGTGGACGAGATGGGGATGCCTATCAGGCTCAGCATTTTCTCGTGCTGCATGATGAGAAAACTGGATGGGCCAGACTTGACGGAAACAGTCGTTACGAGAATCCCGGGAAGGAACTCAAGACGATCCCCGGCTCGCCATACTTCCAATTTGAAGGTACACCAAAAACAGGGATGACGATCGTCGGTGAGAGCAATCAGCTCATGCTGAACATTAAGCCGATTTCACCGCACATGAGTAGGCAGCATGAAGGGGCGGCCATGTGGATAGGCTCGGCACCGGCTATCCTGACCTGGAGAGACCGGGTTATCGCTGGTCGGGTCATCTACGAATACTTCATGATGCCGGACTTCAACCGCCTGACGCGCCTGTCCTGGGATTTGTGGAGTGAATATCAAGGATTTTATCTGAAGGTCGGAACGGATGGTGATGTATATCTGCATGGCCAGCAGAACGAGCGTCTTGCCCCCTTAATGGGTTTCATGGACGGATTGATGGCTTTCGGTTCGGCAGCTGATTCGATGGAAGACTTGAAGATGGAGGTGCTCGAGCATGAGCTGGCTCGGGGCTTTTATAGATGGCCGACCGCCTGGCGCATCACCTGGACTGGGCCGCAGGGGCAAGCCGCATTGATCCTCAAGCAGGTAACAAGGTCCGGCATTTGGAACTGGGCGATTGGTGGGTTTTCTATGGCCGTCGTGACCGGTGAACTGGAATATGAGGGCAAGCAGGTATCGGTCTATGGGCTTGCAGAATTGATCATGTAGCCGCTGCCCATGGGTTGAGTCGATAGCGAAGTTGAGCGGCTGTACTGTGCCTCTCGCCAAGATCAATCTATGGGCGAGCGTTCTACCGCAGGCTGACCCGGCCAGATACGTTGCAGTAGGCGGACTAGAACCCATGATCCAAGAGTCGGGAGCCAGATCCATGTGATCTCACTGGCAAGCACCCGGAACGCGTCTGCGGTGAAAAACTCACCGATCCCGATTGGAGACACGGCCACCGGTCGGACGGCGAAGAAATATCGGCTGGTATCGAACGGTGAGAAAAATGCCACGCCTAAGCCTCCGTCCGTCATTGCATCCAGCACACCATGTGAGGCCGTGCAGAGAAAGAAATACACAAAGAGCCAGGTTTTTGCAGAATGAGAATTTCGTCGGTACCATAGCCCCACGAGAAGGGCACTGAGCAAGCCAGCGAAGAAGAGGGAATGGGTGAAACCCCGGTGACCCCAGAGGTCGCCGTATCGAATGCCGAAGGAAAAGCCAATGACATCCAGGTCCGGGACGATCGAGCAGGCCATGCCCACCAACAAGACTTGCCTGGTCATAACTGGATTTTGGGTAGCTCTTCCCAATGCCAAGGCAACAAACGCGTGAGAAAATGCCGACGCCATCAAGGAACCTGTTGCATGATGAATAGCCGTTAACGCCCCTTCGTAAATCCGACTTGTCTCCACGCCTCGTAGACAATCACCGCGACCGCATTCGAGAGATTGAGACTCCGACTTTCTGGGAGCATCGGCAAACGGATACGCCGGTTCTCGGCGAACGATTCGAGTAGGGCGGTCGGAAGTCCCTGTGTTTCAGGCCCGAACAGAAATGCATCATGGGTCGCATAGGCGACGTGATCGTAGCGTTGGGTGTTGCGAGTCGAGACAGCGAAGAGGCGGTTGGCCTTGAAGCGTTCCGCGCATTCGGTCCAATTCTCATAGACGTTGAGCGTGGCAAACTCGTGGTAATCCAAGCCCGCGCGCACCAGTTGCTTATCGTCAAGAGAAAAACCCAGTGGTTTCACGAGATGGAGACGCGCGCCGGTGTTGGCGCAAAGGCGGATGATGTTGCCGGTGTTGGGTGGAATCTCGGGTTGATAGAGAATGACATCGAACATGCCGAGGAAGTGTAGCATGGTCGCCTCTCCCCTCACGATACAGGATTGCAGAGTAGGGGAGCCTGCCTCTTGCAACTGCTTCTCATCTCGCTCCATACTTCCGCCCAATGGCGCTTTCTTCAGCTGATTCCTCCAAGCCGCTCCAGGATCTTGAAACCGATGTCGCCTTGCGCGCGATCCTCGAAGGTACTGCCACGGAAACGGGCCGGCAATTCTTTGCCGCTCTGGTTCAGAACTTGGCGAAGGCCCTTGCCACACACGGAGCCTGGGTCACGGAATATTTCCCTGAACAACGTCGCCTCCGCGCCCTCGCCTTTTGGATGGACAATCAATGGGTGCAGGACTATGAGGTCGATATCGCCGGATCGCCCTGCGAACAGGTCATCGACAAGCGGCAACTCGTCCATTTCCCGGACCGGTTGGTCGAACTCTTTCCTGACGATCCGGAAGTGGCTGACAACGGCGCCGTGAGTTACTTGGGCGTCCCGCTGTTGGACACGGACGAGAGCATTCTGGGCCATCTGGCAGTCATAGACCGACGACCGATCCCAGAAGACCCACGTATCCATGCCATTTTCAAGATATTTGCCGCACGGGCAGCCGCCGAACTGCAGCGGCTGCGCGCGGAAACCGAAGTCCGACAACGTGAGGAAAAAGTCGGACGGCTCTTGGGCAGTGCGATGGATGCGATCATCGAATTAGACGATGGGCTCCGGATATTGCGCGTCAACCCCGCCGCTGAAAAAGTCTTTCGCTGTAGCGATGCTCCCATGGTCGGGCAGGATTTCCGCCGGTTCGTCGAAGAGACGGATGGTCGGCGTCTTGTGGCATTGATTCATGAGCTGGATGCTCGTCCAGAAGGTGCACGCTCGCGCTGGATTGCCGGCGGGCTCACCGCTCGTTGTCCTGAGGGCGGCTCTTTTCCCGCCGAAGCGACCATCAGCCGGTTTGAGTTGCATCACCGGATGTACACAACGCTGATCCTCAGAAATATCCACGATCGGATGGAGGCGGAGCAGAAGATTCAGTCGCTCACCGCCGAAACCGAAATCCTGCGGGAAGAACTACGGGCGCTGCACCAAGACGGCACGCTGATCGGAGAGAGCCAGGCCCTCAAGCAGGTGCTTCGCGATATCGCCCAAGTCGCAGGAACCGACACCACCGTCCTGATCATGGGCGAGACCGGCACCGGCAAGGAACTTGCCGCCCGCGCGATCCATGCTGCCAGCCACCGGCGTGAACGGCCGTTGGTCATCGTCAATTGCGCCGCCATTCCATCCACGTTGATCGAGAGTGAATTCTTCGGGCACGAACCCGGCGCCTTTACCGGGGCGACCAAGAAACGCGAAGGCCGGTTTTCTCTGGCCCACACAGGCACCATCTTTCTTGATGAAATCGGCGAATTGCCGCTCGACCTGCAGGCGAAATTGCTCCGCGTGCTGCAAGAGGGCGAGTTTGACCCAGTGGGCAGTTCGACGACCAGGAAGGTCGATGTGCGAGTAGTTGCTGCCACCAACCGCGATCTCGCCGCGGCGGTAAAGCAGGGAACGTTCCGCGAAGACCTCTACTATCGGCTCAATGTGTTTCCGGTCAGGTTGCCCCCCTTACGCGATCGCGGCGACGATGTGGTCCGTCTCGCTTCCGCCTTTGCCCAACAGTTTGCCGCAAAGATGGGACGGACACTTGCGTCACTGGCGACCGACGACGCACGCCGGCTTCAGGCCTACAGCTGGCCTGGGAACGTACGAGAGCTACAGAACGTGATCGAACGTGCCGTGATCACCTCGACCGATGGCCGGTTGAATTTGGAGCGTGCCTTGCCCGAACCAACCGCACCGGCCTCCTTGGCGAGCGGAACCAGCGAGCCAGCGCCAGGGACCATCCGTACTGCGAAGGAACTGGAAGAATTGGAACGGAGCAATATCATTCGTGCGCTCGAGGCCACGAAGTGGAAAGTTTCTGGTGAACAGGGAGCGGCGAAACTGCTGGGTCTCAATGCCTCGACCCTGTCCTCCCGCATGAAAGCGCTTAAGATTCAAAAACCTGACGCATGTTGAGTTAGTTTCACGACTCTCGTCAACCGCTCTTCTCGCACCATCCTTCTTTGTGAGATCTCGCAAATGTATTCGTGAGATCTCACGAGCCGTGAAATCTCATGAGGCGTCTTCTTACCCTGCTCAGCATCTAACCCATTGAAAATTCCTCACACAGTTTGATTTTTGAATCGTGGCATCAATGCTGCTGTAGCGGTACTACATCAGCGCAGTGATGAGCATGAAGAGGTGCAGATGATGTTTTTTTCTGACGCGAGTGTTGTCTTGGGCCTGGTGGAATCGTCGGCAGCCGGTATCGTTGAATCTCGTCGCTCGCACGTTCTTTTCCCGTCAGACTGTCATGCCACCTACGGTGAGGTGTTTCAGCGATCGTGGTTCGAGCGGGTACATGGATGAACTGGGAATCGATATGCCGGAGTGCCGACCGGCTATTCTTTCGGCAATATGTCATTAACCGGTGCAATCAAGAAGGAGGAGCACACATGACACAGGCAACGATGAGCGGAGTGATGAATGGCGTCGATGTGGAACGGTTGGGTCAGACGATCCAGGCCATCCAGAAGGATCCATGCGTGGCCAAATCACAGTTCCGAGCCGTCAATCGGTGGGTAAACGGCGGTCATAATCGGTCCACGATCCAGGGATTCTATGCAGCAGGGCAGGAGGATACCTCACGTACGAACCCGTTTGTGCTCGATGCGGACGAGCCACCCGTGTTGCTTGGACAGGACAAGGGGGCCAACCCAGTTGAGTTTGTGTTGCACGCATTGGCGGCCTGTGTCACCACCTCACTGGTGTATCACGCGGCGGCGCGGGGGATTAGGCTTGAGTCGGTGGAGTCGCAGTTGGAGGGGGACCTTGACCTGCAGGGCTTTCTCGGTCTCTCCGACCAGGTCCGTCGAGGGTATAAAGAAATTCGCGTCAAGTTCAAGGTGAAGTCTAATGCGTCATCTGAGCAATTGGAACAGCTGACGAAATTCTCGCCGGTCTACGATATCGTGTCGAATCCAGTGCCGGTGTCGATCCAGATCGAACGGAAATAGGAGAACGGGCCTGGGTGGAGTGTTCGCCATCCAGGCCCGTTCCATTTCACGATCCAAGGCTTCTTGGTATAGTGATCCACGGTTAGTGAATCAGTCAACAAGTGGGAGCCAACCATTGAAGTCTGAAGCGCAGACCAACCTTGAGTCCCTACGATCCTATCCCGTGACAGGCTTTCTCATTCTGCTGTTTCTACTTGTGAATGCGACAGGGATACCTGCGTCCGCTGAGGATTCGACAGTTCTCCCGGTAGAGCAGGTCGCTGAGCGGGCCAAAGATGCCTGGGATAGTGGAGCGGTGACCGCTGCGCTCGAACTACT
This sequence comes from Nitrospira sp., assembly GCA_965223625.1. Classification (GTDB taxonomy): domain Bacteria; phylum Nitrospirota; class Nitrospiria; order Nitrospirales; family Nitrospiraceae; genus Nitrospira_D. Next base: position 2,365,737 of record OZ245008.1, on the reverse strand, counting down.
CGACCAGGGCATCCATGATCATCCTAGAGCGCCCGCGCTGCATTCATTGCGCGGGGATATCCTGTCCACGGTTCGAGACCCCAAGGAAGCGGTTCAAGCCTATGATCAGGCCCTTGCCATCGAACCCACGGCGTTGGATGTCCATTGGGCGAAGTGGAGCCTGTTGGTACGTTGGGGGCGAGGAGACGACGCAATCGCGGAGTTGCAACACATCGCACGTATCGAGGCCAGCAATCCGCTCATCCACTGGCGATTGGCGCTGGAGCTGCGGAAGCTCGATCGCTTGGAGGAGTCGCTGGAATCCTACAAACGGGCGGTGGAGCTGAAGCCGGATTTACTTGGATGGCGGTTGGCCCTCGCTCGCGCACGGTTCGATGTGCTGGATTATTCAGGTGCGGATGCCGATTTGCGCTATGTGCTACAGCACGTGGCGCCAGGTTCTCCCTTGGAGCTTCCGGCCAAGAACCAACTCGCGCAACTCTATGAGTCGATGGATCGGGGTCGACGCTTTAAACGGGTGCTCACGCCTGATGCCACGGCGGATCAGTTGAAGGAATGGGCCTCGCTTCGGTCGGATGCGTGGAAGCTGTTCGAAGCCGGTGATTACAACGAAGTCGAGCCACTGTACCGAAAGTTGCTGGACCTCAATCCAAGCGACCCCGTTGCCACCTATCAGCTGGGACTGACCCTCATGCAATTGGACCGGTGTGAAGAGGCACTTGATGTGTTCGGGAACATGTCGAATCTCAATCCCAAAGAGGAGGACTACGCGGATACGCTCTATCGGATGGGGCAGTGCTATGTCGAGTTGGAGCGGTGGGAAGAAGCCTTCATGCATTTTCAGATTCTGTATGACGCGGCCGTCGAATTCGAAGAAGCTAACAAGGGGATTGTGCTTCCTGCCGGGACCCGCGTGCTGGCGAAGGACAAGATCACGCGTTGGCTGGATAAAGTGAGGCCTCACGTCCCTGAACTGGTCAAACAGAAAGAGGAGGAGGCTAAAAGGGAGAAGGAATTGCGAGCGCGTACTCCCGCTCTATCGGAAGAAGCCTTCTTTGCAAAGGCGATCGAAAAAGTGAAGCCACAGAAGACCCTGGAGACCGGAGCGGCGATCGCTGGGCGCGATGCTGATTTCAGCTGGTTTCGGTATGTGATTTCCGCCAGCAGGGTGCTGCGTGACGACTTTCCCACCGGTGCCCACGAGTTCATCCCGCTCAATCCGGGAGACACGTTTCCGAGCACGCAATCCGAGATTTATTTGGTATTTAAACTCGTGTCGGATTCCTTTGACGCAGTGCCGCTGACCGCACGATGTTCACCGGAAACACGCGAGATGACGGAAAATCCACAAGCAACGGTCCAGGATCGAGTTATGACCGCCATGAATGACCGATCTGGCTATTTTCTCCTCACACCTCCGAAATCCGGATGGACATCAGGGTATTACCGCTGCGGCCTCTTCTCCGGAGAGCAGACTTCGGCCTACTCCTACGTGGATGAGGTCCGGTTTAGGATCGCCGAACCTCGACGCGCATCGGTTCCTATAGCAATCGGTGAGGTAGAGGTGAGATGAAAAGACCTTAGGAAGTGTGTTCTTAGGACGGTGAGTGCATCTTGAAAGGGACGTCGTGCTAGCTCAAGAGTGCAGGTGATCGCAAGAGTCATGAAGGAAACTCAGTGTTTTTTTGCCACCACCTTGCCGTTTTCCCACACATAGATCGGCGTGCCATACATCTTGGCAGTTTTTCGCGCTGCCTTGGCAGCTCTGCGCAGTGCGCGTCCGACCGCTTCTGAAAAGGCTTTCGTCTCTTTCTTCCTAGTTCCTTTCTTCATGGGCCTTCCTCTAACAGGCGCGGAGTATCATCAATGCCTGATCGGCCGGGGCGGCAATCAGTTGCCGTGCAGCCTCTGGTCGGCTCACTCCCGAATCATGCCGCTTCATATGATCGAACGTCCACCTGAACCCCTCGTTGGGCCACCTCTTCTGCGGTTTTCAATAACTGCGACGCTGCCTTCTCGTCCACGTATTCCTCCCCGCAGTTCGTACAGACCTCCGCCGGGACATTCTTCACAACCAGTGTCGTTTCCTGACGTTCCAGCGTGACCGTTGCTTTTCCAGGTTTCGTGTGTCCGGTTTTGCAAATGACGCATCTCATTGAGGTTTCCTCCGTGCAAACCCAGCTTCCCACTCTTGAGGATCGGGTTGATACACTGTGATCACAACGGTTTCATCGCTTTCTGCATTATCCGCAGCGACGATGTGCAACGGGCGACTCCCACGCCAACCTAACAATAATTTGCTGGGATACGGCATTATCGGTGGGATAGTTTTCGATGATTTCCCCGGCCAAGACCTGTTTGACGTCTTCCTCTGAAATCCGTCGTTGGAACATGCGCTTGATCGCATGGATGCGGAAAACGATGCGGCTCAAATAATACCCCAACTCGGACGCTTATCGAACGACGATAGAGGCCACTGGTACAGCAACAACGAAGTCAATTAGCCCATGACCGGTTGCTGATAATCCACTTCGATCGTGAAGCCGAGATCCTCGATCATGCCCCAGACTTCGGGAGCCGGTGCACCTGGGGTCGTGAGGTACCCGTTCACGAAAACGGAGTCGGCCGGATAGAGGGCCAATGGCTGAAGCGATCGAAGATTATGTTCGCGTCCGCCGGCGATGCGAATTTCTGTCCGGGGATGCAGGAATCGGAAGAGGCAGAGGACTTTTAAACAGCGTTGCGGTGTGAGGGAATCACACTTCTCCAGCGGTGTGCCGGTGACAGGATGCAGCGTGTTCAGCGGAATGGAGTCCGGTTTCACGTCGCGCAGGGCCATCGCCAGCTCAATCACATCCTCATCTTTCTCACCCATGCCCACGATGCCGCCTGAGCAGATTTCAAGCCCCGCCGCGCGTGCGTTTCTGATGGTCGCCAACCGATCTTGGAACGTATGGGTGCTACAGATCGACGAGTGAAAGGCCTCGCTGGTGTTTAGATTGTGATTCACTCGATCGACCCCGGCGGCCTTGAGACGTTTGGCTTGGGATTCACTCATCAGGCCGAGTGAACAGCAGATTTGAATCGGCACCTCCTGTTTGATCGAGCGGACGGCTCCGGCGATCTCATCGATCTCGCGATCCAACGGACTTCGACCGCTGATGACGATGCAATAGCGCTGAGCCTTCGATGCAGCGGCTTGTCGGGCGCCGTCGATCATGTGCGTCTGAGGCAACAGGCTGTATCGTTCGATCGACGCCGTCGAAATCGATGACTGCGAACAGTAGTGGCAGTCTTCTTGGCAGGCCCCACTTTTGGCGTTTTGCAACATCTGTAGACGGACTGTGCGGCCGAAGTGTTTGGATCGGACTTGAAAGGCCGCGTGTAACAACGCGAGTAGATCGTCATTCGGTGTATCCAGGACGGATCGGCATTCTGCCTTGGTAAGAGGTTCGTCGTTCAGCGCTTTATCTGCCAAAGTCATGTAGCTCATGAAGTCCTCGAAAATAGGTGCGATGATGTGATGATCCGCTGGTGTTCTGAGCCGTCGAATCGAGGGGGAGTTCCACACGCTCGCTAGGCTAACCCATCAGCGGATATTGGCGGAAAACCTACACGGTTTCAAACGGAGAAGCAATGCCTCGATAGGGGACTGGAACGGTCGAGGATTCGCTGTCTGGTTGTGCTCCGACTTGGGTTGCCTCAAGCCAGGGGAGGGCGGTGAGCGTGTTCCACTTGGCGCAGCGTCGGCATCGCCCCGTCCATTCGACGGATTCCTGCTGGCACTGGGTGCAGATGTAGGGAACCACGACGCGCTTTTTGAAACTCAGCGCCTTCTTCAACTCAACGATGGCTTCTTCGAACTGTTGTTTGCGCAAATAGAGGTTGGCCATGATCTTGTGGTAATCCAACAAGTGATCCTGCGGCCCTTCAATCGTTGAAAGCAGGTCAAACGCTTCATCCACCATCTCCAGCCGGTAATAGAGCTTACCCAGATAGAATTGCAAGACGGGGTCTTGAGGACTGTGTTGTAACGCCTCCTGATAGACACGGATGATTTCGCTCGGTTCGCCTTGATCCAAGAATAGCTCTTCCAACCGATGCAGGATGATGATGCTTCGCGTCCGTAAGTAGACTTTTTTTAAGATTTCGACGGCGTCTTTCGTTTTCCCTTCATGGATCAGAATTTCGCCCAGCCCGATGTAGGCGGGAAGAAAACTACGATCCTTCTTGATGGCGCCTCTGAAGTACCGACGGGCTTTATCGGGATGCCCACGCTCGAGCAGTTGGCGTCCGACCTCATACATGCATCCGACCAACCGTGCCGCTTCCGGCTGCTTTTCGGCGGCTGGAAGATTGGCCTTGACCAAGCGATGCTGGATTTCGAGCGCCTCGCTCCAGCGCTCCATCCGGATATTCAGATCTCGTTTCCTGATCAGTGCCGTCAAGTTGTCTGGCTCGATGTTGAGGATCTTTTGAAGTGCCTGGAGGGCTTCTTCATATCGTTTCGCCTCTTCCAGATCCTTGGCGAGTTCCAGCAAGATCTCGATGTTTCGATCTTCCACCCGATGTGCGTGTTGATGGAGTCGAACGGCCTCGGGGAAATTTCGCTCGGAGCGATAGACGTTTCCCAACCACAGGAGGGAATCGACGCGATTCGGATCGATGGCGAGAGCCTTTTCAAATAGGGTGATCGCTTCCAAGGTCCGCTTCGACATGAATGCATGGGTTCCGTCTCGGTGGAGCGAATCCACCTTCTCCTTTCGACGAATCAAACGGCTGTTCCGCCAGTTCAGGATGAGGTGCGCGGTCTGTTGCAGGCCGACGGCGAACGTGGCGAGGACGGCTCCAAATGCCATGGAAATCAGCATAAGAGTCACCGGACTCAGTTCAAACTCGGTGCCCGGGCTTGTATGGATGACGACAAATCCCGGGTTGAGCTCACGGAAGTAGCTATAGAGGAACAGTCCGGCGCTGATGAGGAAAATACTGATCAGCAGTTTGAGCATAGCCTACACTGTCTTTTGCGGGTTCGCTTTCCTGACGATGCGTCGTTTGAGTGGGGCGGATACGGTCGACGATTCGTCGGGAACAGGAACCCGTTGCGCGTCGCTCCAGAGACGCTCGAGCGCATAGTGCGCACGGGAATCTTGCCTCATGACATGGGCGACGACATCGCCAAAGTCGATCAGGACCCATTGGCCTGAAGACGTACCTTCGACGCTCAGCGGTCGTTGGCCTACACGAGAGAGTTCGTCGACAATGGAGTCGGCAACTGCGCGGGTCTGTCTGTCGGATTCAGCCGACCCAATAACCAAGTAATCAGCGATCGACGTAAGCGGGGCAACGTGGAGGACCTGAACATCCAAAGCCTTTTTATCAAGCATCGCCCTGGCTGCGGCGAGGGCGGTAGCCTTAGATGCGGGTGCGATTGCTGTCCTCCTGATACAGGCTATGCTGAAGTATATAAGATTCTACCGGGGGGGGCAACATATTTGCCAGGGGGAGTCCGTTCCGAATTCTCCGTCTGATTTCTGAAGCCGAAATCGGGCAGGGAGGGATAGACAAGCAGGTAATTCCTAAGGCCTCAGGGACGGCAATGTCACACCTGTCAATAACACCGGTATCGAGCTGCCCTAGCGACTCTGACGCCAGGTTCTGAAATAAGGGTATCGCGGCGAGAGATTGGAAGAATCTCCCCGGGCGAGGTACGACGACGAAGTGGCACAACTTTAAGATCTTTTCGGGCATTCTCCAGGTCGGGAATTCAAGGAATGCATCAAGACCGATGATAAAAAAGAGCTCCCAAGGTTGACCATACTGTCCCCGTATCTCACGGATTGTGTCGATGGAGTAGGATTTTCCCGACCGATCAACTTCTAGGGTTGCCACGTCGAACTCCGGTGTGTCGGCGATCGCCAGGCGTACCATCTCAAGCCGCAACGGAGCGGGGGCCAGTGATCGGTTGTGCTTGTGAGGAGGATCTCCGGTTGGGATGAAGAGCATGTGAGCGAGGTTCATGCGTGCGCGCACGTCACGTGCAATTGCCAGGTGACCGTTGTGGATGGGATTGAAACTACCGCCGAATAGGCCCAGGCGTTTCGAGGAGGTGGCTTGTGCGACGGGCGTTGTGTGTTGGGCTGTCGGACGACCCATAACTTAGGACTCGGCACCCAAGACACTAAAGAATGACGAGATTGTCTCGATGAATGACTTCCTCATATTCTTGAGGACCAAACTGCGCTTGAATCACCGCGGTCTTGAGACCCTTCATCCGGTGTATTGAGTCGGATGAAAAGTTCACAAGACCTTTAGCGAATTCCTTCCCGTCCGGTGTGAGGCAACTGACCGGATCGCCAGCCTCAAATAGACCGGTCACTTGAAGAATACCCGATGCGAGCAGGCTCTTGCCACGCGCACTCAAGGCCTCAACTGCTCCCTGATCGAGATGGACCTGGCCACGAGACCGCAGCGTGAAGGCAATCCAATGTTTGCGGCTGTTCAGGCGGCGTTCTTTGGCGAGAAAGAGGCTTCCTCCTGGATGTCCAGCAAGGACCGTCGGCAGAAGTCCGGGTCTCTCACCGTTGATAATCAACGTCGGAATTCCGTACTCTGCGACGTTCTTTGCCGCCCGCAGCTTGGTGGCCATTCCCCCAGTGCCTTCAAATGTGCTGGAAACTCCTGCCAAGCGTTCGATATCCGGAGTAATGTCAGGAACGAGGGGAATCAACGCGGCAGAAGGATTTTTACGCGGATCTTCCGTGTACAATCCGTCGACATCCGAAAGGATCACCAGCAAATCTGCATCGGATAGGTGAGCAACTTCGCTCGCGAGGCTGTCGTTGTCGCCGACTCGAATTTCGTCCACGGCCACCGTGTCGTTTTCATTGATGATGGGGATGATGCCAAACCCGATCAGCGCCGAAAGGGTATGGCGAGCATTGAGAAAGCGACGGCGATCAGCAAGGTCGTGGTGCGTGAGCAGAATTTGTGCCACTTGAATTGCGAGACGCTCGAAGGCTTTTTCATAGGCCCATATCAGTCGACTTTGTCCGACGGCTGCCGCTGCCTGCTTGACCGGAAGGCTTTTGGGATAGTCTTTCAGGCGTAACTTACGGATACCGGAGACGATGGCGCCGGATGAGACGATGAGAACTTCCCGTCGCTGCGTTCGGAGTGCGGCGATCTCATCCGCTAATCGCTCAATCTGTTCAGGCCGGAGTCCCTCCGCACGTGATGCAATCAAGCTACTGCCGATTTTGACGACGATCCGTTTGGCCTGTACTAAGAGCTGGTCTCGCATGGCGTCTTTCGAAATAGATCGACTTGTTTTCCGACGTAGGTGATCAGGTCGCTCAGGCCTTCGTTCGTGGCGGCCGAAATGGCCAAGCATGGATAGCCTCGATGCCGGCAATAGGCCTGCAGTTCGGCCAGCCGCTCACCTGCGCCGATGACGTCGATCTTGGTTGCTATGATGGCAAAGGGGCGATGGGAAAAAGTCGAGTCATAGGCGGTCAGTTCGCGTTGCAGCGTCTCTAAGCCAGCGACTGGATCTTCGGTCGCCCACTCCGACACATCGATCAAGTGCAGCAAAAACGCAGTACGTTGAATGTGGCGGAGGAACTGGACACCAAGGCCCTTCCCCTCGTGGGCTCCTTCGATCAAGCCCGGAATATCGGCCACGACAAAACTACGGTGGGATCCCCAGCGAACAACCCCTAAATTGGGAATCAGCGTGGTGAAAGGATAATCGGCAATCTTTGGACGCGCGGCGGAAATTGCAGCAATGAGCGTTGACTTGCCCGCATTCGGAAATCCGACAAGACCTACATCGGCAAGCAGTTTGAGTTCGAGCCGTAAGGTGCGTTCTTCGCCAAGCGTTCCGGGAGTGCACTTCGTTGGCACTCGATTGACGGACGTGGCAAAATTACTGTTTCCTTTTCCTCCTCGGCCCCCATGAGCGATGACAGCGGTTTGACCATCTTCGACAAAATCCGCGAGCACCTCTCTGGTCTCGTCGTCATAGACGATGGTGCCGACCGGGACGAGAATAGTCAGGTCCTCTCCTGAACGGCCGGTACAATTGGAGCCTCCTCCGGCTCGCCCGTCCTGGGCCTCGTAGTGGTTTTGGTAACGGAGGTCAAGTAATGTGGTGAGTCGGTGGGAAGCGGTCATGACGACGTCGCCACCATTGCCACCGTCGCCACCGTCTGGGCCCCCACGCGGAACGAACATCTCCCTCCGGAAACTGCAGATGCCGTTGCCGCCGCGTCCGGCTCGTACGCTGATGTGAGCTTCATCGACGAACATAGAGTGGCGTCTATTCTGTCAATGGGGCAATGATATGGATGAGAAAATATACCCGACTCTCATACAAACAGGATGAGAGAATTTCCCCACCCTGGATTGGACAGAGGGAACAGAAAGGGAGAATCAGGATTTGGCTGGAAGGGGATACACGCTGACTTTCCGTCTGCCTTTTCCCCCCTCGAACTTGACCACACCACTCATTCTGGCAAACAAGGTATGATCCCTTCCAAGGTCGACATTGAATCCAGGAAAGAACTTGGTGCCGCGCTGACGGACGATGATGCTGCCGGCCGTTACGGTCTGACCGCCGTAGGCTTTCACGCCTAGATACTGTGGATTACTGTCACGACCGTTACGCGATGATCCGCCACCCTTGTTTGTTGCCATGATGAGTCCTCTCGAATCCGTTACGCAGACGCGATATTGGTAATAAGCAGCTTCGTGAAACCTTGTCTGTGTCCTCGGGTGCGGCGGTAATTCTTGCGGCGTTTCTTCTTGAACACGGTGATCGAACGAGTTCTCCCGTGACGCACGATCTGGGCCATTACCTTCGCGCCATTGATAAGCGGTTGTCCAATCACGAGCCCGGCTTCGCCATGCACAAGACGGACTTGGCTCAGCTCGATCTGGGCTCCGACGTCTCCGGGTAAGCTTGCAACCTGAATCGTGGACCCTGCTTCGACTCGATATTGCTTACCCCCCGTCTCAACGATTGCATACATATATCTTCTCCGAAATTAAAGAACGACTCATTTAACACGTGGTGATACAGACTGTCAAGCCGACGCAGAGGCGAACGTGGTCCAAGGTGCCGGCAGGCCCCCTCTCTTGGAGGGCTAGGCTGGAGCCTCCGGCAACGCGTATGTTCTGTTCCATCGAGTTCAGTGAACACCAAAACAAACATTCGCCTGTCGGGCTGGGAGAGAGCAAGCAGAATATGCCTCACGCTAATAAATTCGTGATTCGCACCTACCACCGGATTCCTGTTCGTTGTGTCATGTATTACATGGGTGGAGATTTTCTTGGAAAAGGAACGGTGATGAATCTGTGCCGGAACGGGTTCCGGGTGCTGGGCGATCACCAGGTCGTACCAGGCATGGAACTCGTGGTTCGAATTACGCTCCCGGATAAGGATGAGCCAGTGGAAATCCAGCGGGTTGTCGTTCGTTGGGTGCGGGGGCTCCTGTTTGGTGCCAAAGTTGTGACGATGAGTCCGGATGGTGAAGATCGAATCGGAACATTTCTGAGTTCTCGCCTCCGCGCCTACTGCGCGTCTTCATAGTCCCATGATAGTCCCATGGCCGGTCCGTTTGCTTGACCCTCGAGTAGCCTCACGCTATATTCCACTCGGTACACGGCCTAACAACGGGTACCCTTAACCGCGGAGATCGCCCTCAATGCTGGAGCCGGTCGAAAAAATTTGGATGGATGGAAAATTTGTGGCGTGGGGAGAAGCGAACGTCCATATCCTCACGCATTCGCTCCACTACGGCCTGGCAGCGTTTGAAGGTCTCCGGTGTTACAAGGGGAAATCAGGATCCGCCATCTTTCGGCTTCAGGAACATGTCGATCGCCTGTTCGATTCGGCGCACATCAGCATGATGCTCATGCCGTACGACAAGAAACAGATCGCCGATGCCATTGTGGAAACGGTTCGCGTCAATCGTCTCGACGCCTGTTATATTCGTCCACTGGTTTACATCGGATATGGAACGATGGGTGTGCATCCGGGAGATAATCCCATTCGGGTAGCCATCGCCGCTTGGAAATGGGGAGCGTATTTGGGAGACGACGCGTTGGCCAATGGGATGCGTGCCAGTATCTCCTCATTCACACGACATCATGTGAACGTGTCCATGACCAGAGGGAAAATATCTGGGTATTACGTGAACTCCATCATGGCGAAGCAACAGGCTAAAGCTGATGGATACGACGAAGCGATTCTTCTTGATCCGGAGGGCTATGTTGCCGAGGGAACGGGTGAAAACGTGTTCCTTATTCGTCGGGGTATCCTCAAGACGACACCATTGACGTCGGTGCTAGAAGGAATTACCAGAAACTCCGTCATGCAACTGGCTCGAGAGCGGGACATTGCTGTCGTCGAAGAAAGATTCACGCGGGACGAACTGTACATTGCAGACGAGGTTTTTGTGACCGGAACAGCCGCAGAGCTGACGCCGGTCAGAGAGATTGACAATCGGCGAATCGGAAACGGCACTCCAGGACCGATCACACGAATCCTTCAAAATGCCTTCTTTTCAATCGTGCGTGGTGAAGATGTTGCGCACGAGGCTTGGCTGACTCGGGTCTAACGCGCTCCCCGAAACCTTATCTAGCGGTTGCCGAACGGATAGATTCCGAAGGTGCTCGGCCGGTTTGCCTGGCTAGTGAACCGCCAAGGGGTAGGCCCTGATCAGTGACTTTTCTCCGAAGTCTCTCCCGCCGCAGGCTGTGTGCCCTCAGAGGAATCGGCAGAAGGGTCAGCCGCTGGAGTTACAGGTTCGCTCTTTGGCTGTATGTCGATGACGGTGGATGAAAAGTTTCGTTGTTTCGCTAAAATAGCCAGACTGAAGGACGTCACCATGAATATGGCCGCGACGACGACCGTCAATTTGCTCAAAAAGTTGGCTGGGCCACGGCTGCCGAATACCGTCTGACTAGATCCGCCGAACGAAGCGCCGATCTCCGCTCCCTTCCCAGATTGGAGAAGAATCGCTCCGATCATTAGAAAACAGACGAAGACATGAATGACGACGATTACGGTGTAGAGCATGAAATATTAGACTCCGATTGAGCGAGCGGCTGAGGCAACGCGCGCGATTGTAGCAAAGGAATCGACCTGGAGACAAGCACCTCCGATCAGGGCGCCGTCCACCTGGTTGGAAGCGAGAAGGGATTCGATGTTCTGGGGCGTGACGCTCCCGCCATACAGAATCCGAGTAGAATCCGCGATTACGGGAGAAATTGTGTCGGCTAGGACTCGTCGAATCGTTTGGTGGGCAACTACGGCTTGCTCTGCCGTTGCCGACCTCCCGGTGCCGATCGCCCAGATCGGTTCATACGCAACCGTTATTCCACTCAAGGCTTCGGCGGTGAAGCCGGACAGACTTTCGTTCAACTGTTGGGTGAGTACGTCGTCAGTCATTCCACTTTCCCGCTGCTTTAGCGATTCACCTATGCAGAGGATCGGGCGGAGTCCATGTTTGAGCGCGGAGCGGATCTTTTTCTGGATGCCGTCGCTCTGTTCACCGAAGAGGGTTCGCCGTTCCGAATGACCAAGTATGACATAGCGACATCCGAGGTCCACAAGCATCGGTGCCGAGATCTCTCCCGTGTAGGCACCCTGATCCTCCCAGAACATATCTTGCGCTCCAAGCTGCAGAGGAGAGGAAGACGCAAGTGCCGTGCGGACCGTTTGCAGGGCGGTGAATGGGGGAGCCACGACAAGCTCAATGTGTGAGGAGAGACCATGAAGGCGTTCACTCAGAACACGGATGAAAGTGGCCGCCTCGGACGCGGTCTTGTTCATTTTCCAATTGCCGACGATGAGAACTGTGCGAACGGTCATCTCTGTGACGTTGCTTTCAGGGTGGAATATGGATCAATCAGCGCGGTCAGGCAGTGCCGCGAGACCGGGAAGTGTTTTGCCTTCGAGTAATTCAAGGGCGGCGCCACCTCCCGTGGATATGAACGACATGCTTTCCGATACGCCGGCCCGATGAACAGCCAACGCGGTCTCGCCACCGCCGACGATCGTCAGGGCATAGGCATCGGCGATTGCGTGAGCCATGGCGAGCGTGCCTCTCGCGTAGGCGTCGATTTCAAACACACCCATCGGTCCGTTCCATAAGATCGTTTTCGCATTTTGGACCGCCTCATTAAATAGTTTCACAGAGGCTGGACCAATATCGAGGGCATACCATCCTTTGGGGATCTCTTGGACCGGGACAATTTTCGTTTCAGCGCCAACCTCTCGGCTGGCTGCGACCACGCAGTCGACGGGCAAATAGAACTTGACTCCGCGTGAGAGGGCATGGTCTTCGATGCCTCTGGCAAAATCCAGCATGTCTATTTCGCAGAGGGAATTGCCGATCTCCATACCTTTTGCCTTCAAGAAGGTGAAAGCCATGCCTCCGCCGATGATGACCTTATCGACCTTTTTACCAAGGTTTTCGATCACTCCGATCTTGCCGGACACCTTCGCTCCTCCAAGAATCGCGGCAAATGGCCGAACCGGATTGGCGACGGCACCCTCGAGATATTCAATTTCTTTCCTTAGCAGTGCTCCCGCAGCTGAATCCTTGATGTACTTCGTGATGCCGACAGTCGAGGCATGGGCCCGATGGGCGGCGCCGAACGCGTCGTTGATGAAGACATCACCCAGCGCGGCTAAGGCCTTGGCGAAGGCATCATCGTTTTTTTCCTCACCGGCGTGAAAACGAAGATTCTCCAGCAGGAGTACGTCCCCCTCTTTCATCTTGGCGACCAACTTCTCGACCGCCGGGCCCATGCAATCCGGAGCAAAGGTCACGTCTTTCCCCAACAATCGTCCCAGACGTTTCGCAACCGGGGCCAAGCTGCATTTGGGATCGAATGCCCCCTTCGGGCGGCCAAGATGCGAGCACAGGATGACTCTAGCCCCCTCATCGACGACGCGATTGATCGTCGGCAAAGTTGAGCGGATACGGGTGTCATCGGTAATCTGTAGCGATTCATCGAGCGGGACGTTGAAGTCGGCCCGGATGATGACCCGTTTCCCACGAAGTTGCACATCGTCAATCGTTTGTTTGTGCAAGTTCATCCGCACTCCTTATTCAGCAAAGTTTGGGGATGAAGCAATGGGTGGGGCCGATGTGTAAAACCCTGCTGAGTCATCCCTGTCACAGTTGTTTAGAGCGGCTATTTCCCTGCCAGGACTTTAACCAGGTCTCGGACCCGGCAAGAATAACCCCACTCGTTGTCATACCAGGCTGTGACCTTGACGAGACGCTTGTCCACGACGTTCGTCAACGGGGCATCGACGGTGGCTGAGTGCGCGTCCCCCTTTTGGTCGACCGAAACGATGGGATCTTCAGAATACTTGAGGATGCCTTTGAGCGGTCCCTCCGCTGCCTTCTTGAAAGCGGCGTTGACGGCCGCCGCGTCGCAATCTTTTTCGGTTTCGACTGTGAGGTCGACCAGTGACACATTGGGCGTCGGAACCCGAATCGCGAGTCCGTCCAGCTTGCCTTTGAGTTCGGGAATCACGAGATGGAGCGCCTTCGCAGCGCCGGTGCTTGTCGGAATCATCGACATCCCTGCAGCGCGCGCACGCCGAAGATCCTTGTGTGGAAGGTCCAACAGTTGTTGATCATTCGTGTAAGAATGGATGGTGGTCATGACGCCGTGTTTGATCCCGAATGTCTCCAACAAGACCTTGGCGACGGGTGCGAGGCAGTTGGTTGTGCAGGAGGCATTGGACACGATGTGGTGAGACTTCGGATCGAACTTGTCGTCGTTCACACCGAGCACGATGGTTACATCGGGATCTTTTGCCGGTGCGGAGATGATCACATGTTTGGCACCGGCAGACAGATGTTTGCCGGCCGATTCCCGATCAGTGAATCGACCGGTCGATTCGATGACTACGTCGACATTCAGGGCCTTCCAGGGAAGCTCTTTGGGGTCCTTGACTGCCAGCACCTTGATGGGCTTTCCATCAACCAGGATCTGATCTTCTTTGGCCTCGACATTGCCCGGTAGCGTGCCATGGACTGAGTCGTACTTGAGAAGATAGGCAAGTGTTTTGGCGTCTGTGAGATCGTTAATGGCGACGATCTGAAGATCTTGATCATCCATTGCGGCGCGGAACACATTGCGTCCGATGCGTCCGAATCCATTGATTCCAACTCGAATGGCCATGGTGTATTCCTCTACTTAGAACTATGTTTGTTTATGGCAAACTGAGCAGTCCAACACAAAAGTTGATAGTATCGATGGCGTCTCCTTGTTGTCAAGGTACAGAACGTGCGTATTGGGATTTCCCATTCACCTAGGCCAAAAAAGAGTTCGCAATTCGGGCGACGTCGGATCTTGTTTCACATCCGGGCGTTTAGGTAGATTCCGGAAGGACATCGGGGAGCAATTCGACATGCACGGGGCAGGATTCGAGCAGGCGGCGCAGGCACTGGAATGGCCTCGGTTTTTGGACTTTCTCTCGCAACATGCCCAGTCGGCGATCGGAATTACCTACTGCCGAGCCCTTTCCTTGTCGAGCGAGCTGGTGAGTGTCTCGCTACGGCAACAAGAGACCACAGAAATGGTGGGTTTGCTCCAAGGGAGCGATCCAGTGCCCGCGCTGTCTTTCCCTGATATACGGGAGCAGCTGACTCGATTGAAGAAAGGAGGAGTACTCGAGTGCGGTGAATTGCGAGATTGTGCGATCGCCTTGTCATTGATGGCGGAAATCGAGCGATATACAGTTTCCCATCGAGACCAGATCCAGGCCCTCGCCCGTGCAGTGGAGCCGCTACAAGTCATCAAGAGTCTACAGGGGATCCTCATGGCCATTGAGGGCGCGATTCAATCAGATGGGTCCATGAAAGACACGGCGTCGCCGGAGTTGCGACGCCTGACTCATTATGCCATGGAATTGAAGCATGATATGCGGCAAAAGCTTGAGCACATTTTACATTCCAGGAGATATGAGGAGGTGCTCCAGGAATCGTATTTCGCACAACGAGAAGGCCGTTACGTGGTACCGGTCAAGGCGGATATGCGAGGGAGAATTCTTGGGATTGTTCACGATGTGTCGGCGAGTGGCGCCACCGTCTTTCTTGAGCCGCGTGAATTAGTCGACTTGAACAATTCCATCAAAGTAGCGGATCTGGAGGTGGAGCGAGAGGTTCAGCGCATCCTACGGGAGCTGACCGGGTTGGTGGCCTCCAAGGCGGAAGCGATCTGCCAAGGGATCGAGACGCTGGCCGAGTGGGATGTCATCAGGGCTAAGGCGGAGGTAAGCCGGCGGCTGAAATGCAGCCCTGTTATCTTGAATGAAAATGGGCGGATCATGCTCAAACAGGCACGGCACCCACTCTTGCTTCTCGCGAAGGATCATGTTCTGGCGAACGACATCCTTATGGATGAAACCGTCAGCGTACTGGTGATCTCAGGGCCGAATACGGGAGGGAAAACCGTCACGCTCAAGATTGTCGGGCTGTTCGCACTCATGGTCCGGGCCGGATTGCATCTCCCTTGTGCTCCAGAATCCGAAATGGCGATCTTTACCGGTCTCCATGCCGATATTGGTGATGCCCAAGACTTGACACGTGACCTCTCCAGTTTTTCCGCACATATGATGCAGATGATCCATCTTCTGTCCGAGAGTGCGGTTGGACTGACTTCGAGTGGACCCAGCGGCCAACGTTCGCTCGTGCTTCTCGATGAACCGGTGACCTCGACTGATCCGCAGGAAGGAGCCGCGTTGGCCGAGGCGCTCCTGTGCCGCTTGGCAGAACTGAACATGAAGGTGGTGGCGACCACCCATTACGGTGCGCTTAAAGAATTGGCACAGACGACCCCAGGTTTTGCAAACGCCAGCGTGGAATTCGACGTCGAGCGGCTCGCGCCGACCTATCGATTGTTCATAGGAATTCCCGGCGGGTCATCGGCCTTGGAGATCGCCGGCCGTCTTGGGATGGATCAAAGCCTTTTGAACGATGCGAGGAAGCGGCTGCGTCGTGAGGATCAACGGCTTGACCAGCTGATGGTTGATTTACAGCGGAAGCAACACCAGCTCATTGAGGACCGAGAGAGGGCCCGGCAGGCCAGGCAGGAAGCCGAGCAGGCTGCTCGTGAAGCGCAGGTGCTTCGGGCAGAGTTGGAAGAGGCCCAGCAGGACGCTCGACGAGGGCTTAAGAAGAAGCTGGGTGAGCAGTTCCAACGTGCGCGGGCGGAGGTGCAGGCCACGGTGGACTCCTTGAAACGAGAACAAAAGCTCATCAAGGCGAAGGAGACGAAACAACGGCTTCATGAGTTAGAAACACAGGCCAGGCAGGAACTCACGTCCCCTGGTCAGACCATACCATTTGAGCAGCTTGGTGTCGGGGATACGGTGGAAATTGTCGGCTTGGGCACGACCGGAAATTTGTTGGAAGCGCCCCAAGGAAAGAAACGTGTTCGAGTCAAGGTCGGGGAGGGGGAAATCTTGGCAAGTGTTTCGAGCCTTGCCGGCATTGCTCGTCAACTAGGTGCGGTTTCGGCACAACAGGCGGCATCGACTTCTGGTCCACGGCGAGTCTCGGCGAATAATGGATTGAGGCTAGATGAACAGACTGTAGTTGACGTACGAGGCCAGGCTGCAGACGAAGTACTCGACCAGGTCCTCGCGGCGCTGGATCGGGCAGCTCTTAGCGGTACTCCATACCTGCGTGTCATCCACGGTCACGGAACCGGTCGGCTCAAGTCAGTCGTGCGTGAATATCTCAAGGGCTCACCGTACGTGGCAGAGTTTCGTGCCGGTGATCGGGCTGAGGGTGGTGATGGAGTAACGGTGGTGAGGATTCGATAGATTACACATCCAGGCCTCTTCAATCATTTGATGATTGCTTCACATACCAGGTTCGTGTTTGAGCATCAAAACCTGAACCCCACCCCCATCACGCCGTAATGAGTCCGAAAGTCGATGGCCAGCTTGTCCCAATGATAGTTGGACGAAACGTACCGGTATTCGCCGAATAGGAAAATGGAATAATCTCGGTATTGGCCGAAGAGAAAGACCTTGGGGCTGAGCAGAACTTGCGCCCCGCCGAGGAACTGATGTGTGAAGGCGCGGGCGGAGTCGAAATCTTGATCATTCCGTCCGGGAATGTTCGGGTTCAGGAGTGTGCCATGTGACCATCCCAGGCCAACGCCGATATATGGACGAACCTTCTCGCCTGGATAGCGTAGCACCATGTTGAATGTCGTATTGATGATGAGGAGGTCGGAGTGGCCGATCCCACTGTTCTGTCCACTCAGGAGATTGGGGAACGAGAACGATCCGCTGTGGACATTCGAATCGATCTCTAGACCAACCACTCGATGCAGTGCCGCAGGGAAGAGCCCTGCTTTCAACCCTGCACCAAAGCCTTCTTGGATCGAACCATGAACAGTCGTCTCTTGGCTAAAAATACTCTCATCACTCGGCCAGGCGCCCAGTGCATAGGCACTCACTTCCACGTCACCGAATTCGACTGCGAAGGCATGGCCGGTGGCACTGAGATATGCGAGTAACAAACCGAGGAGAGCAGCGAATCGTGACGGGAGGTCTGGTTTCACGAAGCCACGAAGAGATGAACGCAGAGAAGGAAAGGGCCTTCAGGAGAATTTCCGGAAGGCCCTTCCACTGGCTTACTACAGTGGACTAGTTGCCGCGAACGATGGTGCACCATTCGCCGAAGATGCCCAGGATATTCTTGGCCGAATGGTCGACTGAGGCCACGGTGGTGATTCCACCGGCCGACTTAGCTGCTTGGACGCTCGCATCACCGGTTGCGACCCACCCTAAAATGGAGGTGGCGCAAGCCTTACCTTCCTTACCGGCCGCCGCGGCGTCAGTCGCTACATCGCCGTATTTGGTTTCATTGTAGATGCCGCCCGCCAACGGAGAGGCAACGATCTGACAGCCTGCTGAGGTGAGTCCGATGAGCACTGCGAGAGAAAGTAGTAGAAACGTCCGTTTCATGAATCCTCCTTGTGAATAAGATAAAGCGGCTACTGAGCCGGAATATAGGTATATGACGAGGATCGGTCAAACCCTAATTCGGCCCTATATGAAGAGGAAGAACGGCCTGGGCCATCCATGATTTCAATCGAGAGATGGTGATTGTTCCATTGTCAACGCTGGAAGAAGCGACATGGCAAGCGATGACCGATCACCCCAGACCAGAGCGGCTTACGAGATACTTGTGATAGATAAAGTTGAAGGCTTCGCTTAAACGATTCAGCCTCTCGGTTGTATCGTTTCTGATCCACCTCGTATCCAACTCGATACTGCAATTGATTCACCTCTCCCCCCGTTCCATGCCGTTCCCATTCATCTGATTCCCTAACTAGGCATTCCTATGATGGTTTCTCAAAATTCGCATGAGTAGTTCTGCGTGGTATCAAGTTTGCTGAATCGCTACTCATGAGAATGGTTAGACGAAAGGGTAGACATTAACATCCTGATAATTTTTTAACGGATGAGGTCCTGGACGTTATCATTTTAATCAACTGTTGTGAGGAGGTTTGTTATGCGCCAGTCAACATTCAATAAGGGCCAGGTTGTGCGAGTCTCTCAGGTGAAGCGTCTCAGGGAGTTGGAGCAGGAAAATGGGTTGCTCAAACTCCTGTATGCCGATCTCCTGCAGAAATTTTCGGATATGAAGGATGGACTCACGAGAAGCGCATGGCCCTGTTGAGGGACGGAAAATTGTCGACTCTCAGATCGTAGAGGAATCCCAAGTTGTCTACCAGGGAATGCGTTTCTCAAGGAGAGGTTCATACCTATTGAATCCGATGCCTGGCCATACGGTATCGCAACGTATTGCGAGTCATTTTGAGGAGGCGGCTGGCTTCCAAGGCTTTGCATGCTGTCCTTTACAGTGTTTTTAGATACTCCACCAACGCATCCTTGTGTTTGTCCGGCAGTTCGGTTCCAAACGTGTGACCCTGGTTGCTGCTCGACCGTTGACTAACATCGAACTTTGTCCCGATTCGTTCAATATCCTCATGCAATTTCTTCCGCTCTCGCTCATCCGCCAGCCCGATCATGTCGACCTCCTGCTTAGTCGTGATGAAGCCCACTTTGACCGGGTTATAGACGTCGTAGCCGAAAAAGAGGACCTTGGGCCATTTATGAACTGGCTCCAAGAGATCCTGAAGCGTCAGAACAGCGCCATGATGGAGATAGGGGGTTCGTAACCAAATTCCATCCAGGAAGGAGGCGGCATAGCCGATCAAAGAATGACCGATCGGGTGTTGTGGCTGTCGCCAGCGAGCGTGTCTCATCAAAACGTTTCATCCCCAGTCGGCTCATAGTGCGGCTCAGCGTTCATGTCGTGTCGCAACTTCGATAACTCGAAATACATCCGGCGCCGCGCCCGGCTTTGATTGCCGAGCGGGCGGTGCTCGGCGATGCAGTGCCACGGGTTGTAGGATAGGCGTCGTGAGAATGCGATCTGCGCCGGTGAATCGAATTTTTGCTTCGGGATGCGCAAGGTGGCTACCGAGACGCGAGGCGACAGCTGCTCCGGCCACAGCACCGCATTGTTTTCGATCGGCATCAGATGGGGATCGGTCTGTAACTGCAGGCGAATGTCCATCTCGACATCGCCTTGATTGAGCGCGGCGACCATGGCCTTGCGCAGGTAGTCATCAGGCGGCCGCAGCGGCAGGCGTGGGATTGGAGTTTTCTTGTTTGATTTTGGCCACACCGAATATTGCATCGCTTGCCCTTCTCCCAGCAGATAGGGCACACAGCTAAAGTACGGCGCCTCGAATGGACTACTCTGGGTCTTGATCCACAGTCCCTGCATGATGAAGTCCAACAGGTGGGGACGGCGAAGATTGAAAAAGTAGAACATCTGCGCATTCTTCAGGCTCTCACGCTGCAACTGAGCGTTCGCGCGTGTGTCCGGTGTGACGAAGGTCGGCGTGGACACGCCGAACATGTCTTGCGTGAATCGCTCTTCGTCCATCAGTTTAGGACCGGGCACTCCCATCAGCTTGATGCTGATGCTCATGAACCCCACGTCGTCGATGTCCGGCGTCACGTAGGGTCCGGGTCCGGAAAAGCGGACCCAGGCGCGATAGGCTTTGGGTTGCGCGTAGATGCCGTGTCGGAACTGCGGCGGCAGGCCGTCGTGGACGATGAACTCCGCGCGCACGATGCCGTGGGTCTTGGTATTTCCGCCTCGCTCGAATCCGCCGGGCTTCCACAGCCCGCGCATCTGCTCCTGGAACGAATCGATGATCGATTGGAGCGAGGCCTCTTCGTCCGGTTGCACCCGTTCCTCGGCAATCTTCAGTCCTTCGTTCGGGCGCTGCCAGTTGATCAGCGCGGTGGTCAGGCGGGCGACCGGATCGCGCAGCACCGCATCGAAGGCCGGACGCATCCAGGGGTCGATACGTCGCTGCAGTTGCACCAGCCTCAGGGAGGTATCGCTGATCCAATTGAGAACTGCCGAGCCGGTATTGGCAGGCGGCACCGGGCGGCTCGTGTTTGAACCCAACACGTTCCTTGTCATGGTGACCCCTTTCAGCGCGCCGTGGCGAGGTACCGCAACGCGCGGATACCGGGCAGGAAAAAATAGGCGCCGCCTTGCATGGTAACGAACTGTGGCAGGCCGGTCAGCCGGCGATCCGGACCATCAGCTTGCGGAATCGAGAATCCGTCGGTGGGCGAATCCCCCGCATCCGGCATTCGATGGCCGAGCAACGGATCACTTTCGCCAGTGAGACCGGAAAACTTACTCCCCATCACCCACGCGCTTTGCACGAACTCGAACTGGCGCTTGATATTGCCCACCAGGCAGATGAAATAGAGTCCGGTCTCCGTGTTGGACGATGCGTTAGTCACAGACAGCGCAGGCGCCACGTCCGGACCGAATGGTCGCCCGCGGCGAAGCAAGCGATGAAAGCGTGTCGATGCGACCAAATCCTGCTCCCGCGCCGCTTCGTTGAAGCCCAACATACGCCATAGGCGCGAGAGGATTCCCGGCGGACCGGGTGGCACATCCGCATTACGCGGATTCATGCGTCGGATGTGCGCGCCCAACGGGCAACGGAGCCCTCGTGGATCGGCGTCGTACGTGAAGTCGTTCAGGTTCGATCGCTGATCAAAAGCGTGTCCGACATCTGACTCTTGGTGTGATGCGATCAGAGGTTCGCCATTCTTCTTCCGGCCCACCATCGCGGCGGCCAGCCGCTTGCGCACGTCCGTATTGCCTTCCGCTTGCCGGTCCAGCTCGCGCCAGAAGCCTTGCACGTCCTGGCGAAGTTGACGCAACACGAGATAGCAACCGTTGCGTCCGAGATCGGCTTGGTTCGGCGCGTCTTCGGCTCTCGATAGCAGAGCTTCGGGATCACGTTGTGGAATCAGCAGCGGACGCGGTGTGTAGAGCCCGTATTCGTTGGGATAGCCGAGCAGGAACTCACCGAGGCAACTCACGTTACTGTACTCGAGCTGGTCCTGGTCGCGCACCGGGCGTTTGCGCTCCCAATCGATGTGCGGTTGTGAAATGCCGTCGACGAACCCAAAGGGCTCCATGCCATGTAAATCGGATGTCGACAGGCGTTCGATGCACACGAATCCGGCCGCGCATTGCGCTGTGATCTCCTGTTCCCATGCTGCCAGCCGTCCGGAACGGGCATACAGAAGCACGGCGATATGCGGCACTCGATTGCCAACGCCCCATTTCCAACCGCGCGGATCATTGGCGCCGATATCTCCCAGACGGCGCGCGTGTGCGGAGTCGCTCGCCATGCCGGCGACAAATTCGGCTGAAAACTCCGCGAGCAGGTCGGAGGCGATCTCCAATGCACGCAGTCCCTCGCTCGTGAGGGCGACGTGGAGCGCAGTCTCGGGCAGTGGATCGGCCTTGACGGCGCTTGTGACCGGCGCCTGCGCCAACCACGCGCGCGCAGCAGCCGGATCCGTGACGCGCAGGAGGAGAAAACAAGCTTCCGTCAAGTGTTTATACCCGAACCGCACCAGGCCCTGAACGTCGTTCAGCTCTACAGACCTGTCCTGACTCAGGTTTGTGCTCATAGCAGCTGTAACCAGGCTTGAGCCTGCGCATCAGTCACGCGCGCCAGCTCCAATCCTTCTCTGATACGCTGATTCCGTTTGAGGTCGACCAGGGCCAAGCCCGGATAGGCCTGGTACCAGACCTGTGTCGGCAACTGATGGCGTCTCTGGTAGTGTTTGAACTTGTGTTCAATCCGTGCACCGCGTCCGAGCAGCCAACGGGTGCGTGGCCAGCCCACCCCATGGCTGAACGCGAGATTCAGGCCCCACGCCACCTTGTTGATGAAGTCGTCCATGTAGGCCTCATGTCCGCCGTCATAGTTGCTGGTGAAGACGATCCGGCGCTTGTCATCCAGAAAGGCCCAGAAGGCAAAGTGAATTGTCTGCACGCGCGCGAGAAAACCGCGCGTGAAGACATGGCGACACGTGTAATCGATCAGCACCAGCAGCACCGTCAAGAGCCAACGGCGAAACAGCCCTGGCTTGACCGAGCCGAACGCCGTGTACTGGTTGGTCACGTCGTAGTCTTCCAGATGTTGCAATTCCTGTAGCGCCTCGGGTTCCGGGGGTGGGCAAATTTCAGGGTCGCGGTTCTCGTTCGTTCGCAAGATAACGATCAAGAGTGGCGACAAGACAATCAGAAACGGGAGCAGGATCACGCCAGCCAGCGGAATCGCAACGAGATGCAGGAGCTTCGCGATTTTCCAGCGCAGTGGTGTCGGATCTGGTGGCGTCAAGCCAAGCCGCCCGGCACTGACTTCAGCATCGACGAAGTCGATCAGCTCGCGCCGGAGCTGCTGCGCGTGCGCGCCCGATGCGAGCGGCGCGCGCGGCACCCGTGCGGCGAGCGCACGTTGCAGCGCTCTTTCCTCCTTGACTTGCCGTACCGTGCGACCGACCCAGTTGATGTAGTCGGCAGCGAGTTGCCGTTGATGCGCTTGCATCCAGGCCACCAGGTCGCTATCTGCGTTGAAGCCGTCGCAATGCACAAAGATTCGGCGCAATCCCGGATCCGCGCGCCGTGCCAGATCCGCGATGCACTCGCCTGCGGGTCCGTCACAGCTGCCGATAAACGCAAGGTAGACGGGCAGGCTCGGGGGCGGGACACCATGCTTTTCAATGTCGCCGAGTGTGGGGTCGTCCAGCACCGCCAGCCGCGCAAAATGCAGGTGTTCGAATTGCCCGAACGGCAAGATTCCGTTCGCCGGGTCGGCCATGCCTGGCTTCGAATTCATGGTCTTCAGCAGCTCCCGCAGGTCCTGCTCGCGGCCAGGCGCAACCTGTGCGACCAGCATGAATTGGGACTGCGGAGTCACGACATCACCCATCCCATGGCAGTGTTGGCTATCGACCTATCCATGCCGTGCTCTCATTGCATTGGCTGCCTCATGACGTGGTGCGAGGCAGGCCGGCAACGTGTCGTAGTCCTGACGAAGCAAGCTTTCTGGGGCGAATGTTGCGCCACGTTTTTGCTGAAGTGCAGCCACGGCTTCCTTGCGTAGCGTCTGCAAATCAGGGTGATGTGTCCACTCGTCCAGACTGATTCGGTGCTGCAAGACATGCATGGCCGGCGGCATCGGCGCCTCTAGCTGTTCAGGGCTCGCAAGGTCCCACATGCTCAGGCGCACAAAGATCCGATCGGCGCATTGTGCGAGATTCGTTTTGACCTCAGCGGGAGACCCATGGAGAAAGTTCGGAGGGAAATTCTCCGCTCCATGGTGGCAAGCGCCGCAATACTGATGGTACGTCTTGAGCTCACCGATCTGTGAAGTCTCCTGTGCCATATCACTAGAGTGATGGGAGGCAACTTCATCATCAACGGGAGGTGGCATGCCACGATCATCCAGACAGCAGCGCGAGACGACTGGATTTCCGAACTGTTGATCGAGTGCTTCCAGCACTGTCACACGACGGAATGGCTGATTCGCGAGCACATCGGTCCGACCCAGCAAGGCGTCTTGCACGAATGCGCTCAACGTTTGTTGGAGCCGATCTGGTTGCCGATGGATCAAGCGTTCCATCCGGTTGAGGTCTGTCTTGCTGAAGAACTGTGTGAACGAAGCCAAGACTTTCTCCAGCGTCTCTGGAGAATCCGGAACGGTCCATATCTCAAGCGGCTCGCGAGGCTGGGTCGGTTCAAAGGGACCACGGAACATAGAGCGTGGTTCTCGTCCCTCAAGCGCAGTCGCTTCCACCTCACTGAGGCCTGGAAATTCGCTCACTGCCACATAACGGAAGGGATTTCTATTGGTGATATCCGGGTTTGGAATGGCTAACCCTTGTGGCCAGCGTGCACGCCATACAGCAAGAAAGGCTGGTGGCTTCGCCCGCTTCTCGTCCGTGGCATGCCAATCCGGTATCGACCCCTGAGTCAGTCCATATCGGAGTACCCACTCGAGCAGTTCAGCACGACAGGTGATGGATTCTTCCGGATGGCCTGGCTGTTCACAGCCCTCTCGCCAAAGCATCTGGACCAGCGACACGTCATTGGCTCGATCGGTCGCGTCATCGAAGGCTTGGAGCACTCCCACCCCTTGTTGAATAGGAAACCCGTGATACTGACGACGTTGATGGACCAGCAAGGCGGCGATTTTACGATTGACGTTGGATTCGTTCCACATGGGTCGAGCAAAGATGGGGCTTTGATTTTGGTGGCAGGCCGTACAGAGTGCGCGATTGGCATAGCGAACGGTCGGCGTTCCGCCGGGCTGATAGTCGCTCACAACCTGAAACTCGAACCTGCCCGCTGCCTCGTTATAGCTGATGACCTCGAGCACCCCTGTTTTTTCGTGGTAGCCGATGAACAGTCGGTCTTTGAGGTGCATGCCAGATAGGTCGGAAGGCGAATCGATTTCGGTATCGACGGCGAGCACGGCCCTTGGGTAGATAAAGTAGGCGCCATCGGCGGCGCGTCGCTGGAGCGAACGATTGACTGGAATGAGCACACGCTTCGTGGCCGGCTCTGTCCGTTTGGAGTGGAGGTGCGATTCGATACGAGCGAGCAGAGCGGGGAATGGAAATGGGATGTCATAGGCTTTCTTGCCCCGTACGTCCTTTGTAATCAAGAAGTCGAATAGGGATCGTCCGATCGGCGGGAGGTTCGTCCCAGGCTCGGTAGGATCTATGACCCATGGTGGAGTCTCGGACGTGGCAGGCGTTCTGGTGGCCGATTGCGTCTGTGTGGAAGAGCTACTTGTGTAAGAATTCTCCGCATCCTGCCGATCACATCCTGACATCACGGCAGTCGCCATGAGCATCCATCCCAATGCTGTCGCCCACCGTCCTGTCATCTGTTGCATCGGTTGACCAGGTCACTCCTACGTTCACTGGGTTTTCGTGAGCCGAGCCTGTTGAGTACTTGGCTTGTTGGCCGTGGCAGTCAGACGCTGATTACCGACCCAGCAGTCTTCTGCCACCGAGCCTGAACTGGCAAATGCCGGAGATTTCTTCTCCGCCACTGCTTTGTTGTACAGCGTGAAGTTCAAGGCAAAGACCTTCTTCATGTAGGCTCGTCCCAGGTAGAATCCAGGGCGAACCATGCGAATCTCGTCGCGTATCTCCAACCCTTCACGCCCTGCCAATACGTCCGGCGTCTCACGGTAGCCCGGCAGATCGTCGGTAAAGGCATAGTCGATGATGACGGACTCCCGGCGCCCATCCAGCAGACTCTGTCCGCAATAGAGTTTCGCCGGGAATAACAACCAAGCATCCTTCCCATCCATCTCGAGCTTTTGGATCCTCTCGATATTCGGACCGATAATCGGTTTCAAGATCAGCAAGTCTTCGATGCGATTCCGGAGCACGCCTTCCTGGCGATAGAAGACCTTTCCTTTCCAGATGAATTCGCCGATGTGTTCGAGCGTGGCGGCTTTACGGTCGACGAGAAATCCCTTGATGCCTCCTCCAACGATTTCGGCCAGGCGGGCCCGTTCGCTCGATCCCTTCGGGAAAAACATTTGCCCATCGTACACTCCGTCCGGAATCGGGCCAGCGGTTAAGCGGGCATAGATCTGATCGACTTGTTCCTGAGTGGCACCTTTGAGATTCTCCGGTGTGATCTTCATCAGATCGGCCGGTGTGAGGGGTAACTCGTGCTCTAACCGGGCGAAGTCGATCTTGTCGGAAGAATGTTCGCCGCTTTGGGCATAGGGTACGGGTGGTGGAGGCTCATCTTGGAAGTATTTCCAAATGGCATATACGCTCACCACCAATCCCAGGGCTATTAACCATCGTGAGAGTCTCATAGTGACCACCTCTTTCCAAGGTTCATGACATCAGAGCGTTGCCAGGAACGCCGTCAGCGCATCCTTTTCCTTATCCGAGAGATCCTCGCCAAATCTGTGGCCGTCGTTTTCGATAACCGCGAGACTGTTACTATAGACTTCCCGCAATTCCGCTCCTGCCTCGAGGATTGATCCCGGTTTTTTGAGCAGCTCTGTTCCCTTGTCTTGGATCGTTTTGGCAATTTGTTCACCCTTCTCTGGTCCATACCGGCCGACGTACTTCTCCTTCAGTTTGTCAAAGTCCACTCGCGCCATGACGAGATCTCCCACCAGCTCCTTATGACGGAAGTTCCCGATGCGCGCTGCCGGTGTGCCGACTGGGAAGCGAATGGCCGTGTCGATGAACCGCTCCAGTTTGCCGTCACCCAGTTTGGGGAACAGCCGAATGGTCACGTCAGAATTGAATCCGGTCACTTTGGGAATGCGTTGCGAAGGATTCAGCAACTTTTTCATCGATGCTTTGTAAAGTTTGAATCGTCCCTCGACGCTGGGATCGAACTGCCAGCAGGGTGGAGGGCTGGCAAGTGGTGTGCCCTCGTTATCGATATAGGGTGGGTAGTAATGGTCGTCCAATGGGCCCCCGCAGACTTCCGGCCCCACGGCGTTGTTGTGCATGAAGGGGGCATAGGCCCACAGACTCAGCAGCGAGATATTTCGGTAGTAGCCCCTTCCACCGTCCGAGGGTTCCTTAAGCTGAGGGTCGCCGGGTTTGGCTCGCAGGGTCTCGGAGCCGTATTCTTCCCAGACGCGGCCCTTCATATGATTCGAGTGAAGCGATCGCGATCGGTTGGTGGCAATTTCGCTCACGGGGATCAGCTTGTCGTTGCCGAGCCAGTCGACGCGACTTTCTCTCCCAGTCTGGTCAATGGAGGCTGCTCGAAAATCTCGATTCTCAAACGGCGCACTTTGACTGGAATGGCACGAAGCGCACTGACTCGCGAAAATCATGCGTCCCTGTTCGACTGCTCCTTTCCCAAATTCTTTGTCGAGTTGTTTGATGAGTGCGGCATTGTTTTTGAGCCCCCGCGCCTTATAGAGATCTGCCGGCGGTCCAGAAAATAAAAAGGCTGCGAGTTCAGGGAGGCGATCCTCGATGGCGCGGAACTGCGGGCAGTCTCTCCGCACTTGTCCGATATCGAACGGAGTCTGCCCGAATCCACGCATCGTGGGATCCAGCTGTCTCAGATCTGTGAGATGATTCACCCATCCTTCCTCAGAGCAACTTCCGATATTGAAGTACACGCGTTGAATGGCCTCGAGGGCACCGATACTGTCCTCGCCACCTTTCAAAATGTGATGTACCATTTCTTTCTTCCGGCTTCGTTCCCAACACTTGCCGTCTTTGCCAGGCTCGCACCAACAGGTCCGTTCATCTCCTCCAGCTGGACATTGGTTGGTCTTGCGCCATTTGATGACATCCTCCTCAAATAAGGGTCGTCTGGCGAAGTTAATGATCGCGTTCATTGTCCCGGCATTATTCACCTGATCGTTGGGAATCGCCGAGGTGTCGACCGCACCCGGTCGGGAATGCGCGTATATTTGATACTCAATCGTATTGAGGGACATTCCTGATCCTAAGATCTGCGCGAAGCGCCCATACTGATTGCCCACCGTTCCTGAGAGGTTTTCCCACTTCGGATGGGCCGGATCTTTTGGCGGATGAACAGGATCAAAGGCAATATGGCACGCACCACACGACATGCCGATACGGTAGGGTGGTTCAATCGAGCCATCGATCAAATGGCTCTTGGCTGGCGCTTCACGATCCTTGCGCGGTATCACTTTGGCCGTATAGCCGTCCCATGAGTCTTGGTGTCCACCGTTAATCTTGAGCCATTTCACCTTGTCGAACTTGGGATTGGGGAATTTGCGAAGCCCTAGCGCGCCGGTCGATGTCCCGAATTCAAGATCGCAGGCGGACTGTCGAAGATCTTTCGGACCATGTGGATCGTCCTTCGTGGGCGGCACGTCCTCTAAATCGCACGCTGGATCGCGATACCCAGGCTTCCCAACGTACTGGAGCAATTCGTCGTCACCAGGACAATAATCGAAGCCATAGGTCTCATCATAGCTTTTAGCCGGACAGTTGGGATCACCCGGCGTGCAGCAGTCTGGGTCATTGATAAGGCCCCATCGGTAGAAGCGCTCGTCGCGTGAGTCACCGCGCAAGACTCGATACCAATCGATCATCACACCGAGCCGTTGTTGGTAGACGTAGGTAAAGAAGCGAGCGTTTCCGGCTGTGGCATTGAACCAAATTTCCGCTCCGACCCGTTCGGCGTCCGTCAGATTCTTACCGTATTGGAACGATGAGGTGGCTGATGGGCTGTTTGCAGCGGAAGCTGATCCGGTATGAAAACACAAAGCGCCTGCAACTAGAGGCAGGACAAAGACGAGGGTAAGCGCGGTCCGTGTTCTTCTCATAGCCATATCATCCTCCTGTCTTGACGAGAGCCTGTACGTAGAGTGACGTAGCAAGCAGCTTGCCGCATAGCCGCACCAGAAAAACTAGCGAATCCAAGGAGAGTTAAGACAATTCCAAACAAGAGATACCAGGAGGAGTATCTGTTCAGATACGGCTGAGGATCAAAAAGGATACACTGGGGAAATACTGCCCAGCTTCGGTCAATCCGATTAATGGATGTGATACTTCGCCATGCGGTAGCGGAGTGTATTGCGTGTCATTTTAAGGAGGCGGCTGGCTTCCGAGACGTTGCCAGAGGTTTTTTGCAAGGCTTCTTTGAGCATCTTTTTTTCCATTTCCTGAAACGACAACCCGAAGGTCAGTAAGGACGGGGTGAGTGCATGGTTTTGTTGATTGGCTGTAGGAGGAGTTTTCACGGACGTCGGTAAGTGATGCGACTGGATCACGTCTTCTTTACATGTAATCGTAAGCCACTCAACGAGATTGTGTAACTCCCGAACATTGCCGGGCCAATCGTGGTACCTAAGCACGGCAAGGGCCGTCGGCGCGATAGTCTTGATGCGGCATCCTCGCTCCTTTCGGAGACGTTCTAGAAAAATCAACAGAATGGGTTCAATGTCTTCCAGACGTTCTCGCAACGGCGGAATGCGCAATTGATAGACGTTCAGCCGATAGTAGAGATCGAGTCGGAACCGACCGGCTTTGATTTGGGCCAGGAGGTCCTCGTTTGTCGCGGCGATGATACGGATGTTGACTTTCCGGCTGCGAGTGTCACCCAAGGGATCGATCGTATGATGTTCCAGTACACGCAAGAGTTTGGCCTGAGCCATCGGGCTCATTTCCCCGATTTCGTCGAGAAAGAGCGTGCCTCCTTCTGCCAGTTGGAATCGTCCAGGCTTGGCCCTCTTGGCATCGGTGAAGGCCCCCGATTCATAGCCGAACAACTCCGACTCCAAGAGATTTTCAGGGATACCGGCGCAATTGAGTGCAACCAAGGGACCGGCCGCTCGTGGGCTGGAACGGTGGATGGCCTCAGCGAATAGTTCCTTGCCGGTTCCACTGTCACCCGTAATGAGGACGGTGGCATCGGTCGACGCCACCTCTCGCGCCAGTTGCTTGATCAAGTTCATCTGTGGCGAGATGCTGATAATGGAGGCAAACGGGTCATGCGATATGGACGAGAGTGGAGGGGAAGAGGGATGGAGTACCCGGACAATCGCGGCCTGTAGCTCGTTTGAACGAACAGGCTTTGTCAGATAATCGATTGCGCCGGCACGCATCATCTCCACTGCTTCCGTGACTGAGTGCCGGTTACCAATCACGAGTACTGGTGCGAGCGGTGTCATCTGACGAGCGTACTCGAGCAAAGGGGCTATGGTATGACGATTGCCCTCGACAATGACCAGAGTGGGGGAAGCCTCCACCCATAGACTGAGTCCTTCCGATACCGTGGCAACCGCAACAATATCGGCATGAGGGAAGGCTGCGTGGAGGAGTTGCTTCAGGTCGGACTCTACTGAAACCAGAAGGAATGTGTGAGGGTTCATCGGAGCGCTCCTTAACCTAGCCTCCTATCGAACCTCGAAGCTATTTCTAGCCTACACCCCTTTCTAAGGGGAAGGAAAGGGGTGGTGATAACGATTGTCTAACAAAATAGAGGATGGATTAATGGCTAAGTCGACCTGAATGCTGGTGAGGACGGCGAGTTGTCTATCGAAAGTTGAACCGACAACTCGCCGTCAAAGCCACGTTTGCAGAATGGTTCAGGCTCTATTCGTTATCCTTGCAAAATGATCGCTCGTACGCAATGATCGTCCAGGCTTCTTCCTCAGTGAGGATGCCTCCCTTGACTAGACCCGGCATACCGGTACCTACGCTCCCGTTCTTGACCACCCAGAACAGCTCCCCGTCCTTTCGTTTCTTGTGGAACTTACAGTTCGTAAAGTTTCGTGGGCCTGGCGCCAACAGCATTCCACCAGGGCCGTCTCCTGCTCCGGTCACTCCATGACAGTTTGCGCAAGTACCCTTGCCTTCGTAGAGTTCCTTGCCTTTGGCCAACACCTCTGGAGTGGCTTTTACGGTACTTTCCAGTTTGCGCGCTTCACCACGCTCAGCGTCGGGGACACGTGCTTTCAATGGATCGGCTTCGGGAGCGGTCCATCCGGCCGTACTCCACAAGGCAACGGCAACGATACTGCACACAGTCATCATCAAACGCGTACCTCTCATGATTCCTCCTTGGTAAGTACCCCTGGCACTCGATTAGGCGGTTCTTCAAGCTGCGTGCTCAGAGGCGCAAATTCCCCACTTATGATACCACGATAGTGTTCCCAAGTGGCAGTGCCCATATTCCGTCAAAGGTGATTGGATTGTTGTAGAAGTTAGAGGCTGGTTAGGATGTCATCCTGAAGATGTCGTGGGCCCGGACCTCAAGAGGTCTAGGCCCACGTTAGGCTAACCGTGGACTACACAGTAGCGATTGCCACCGTGATTCCAGGCCGCGCTATTACTTGGCTTCGACTATGTCACTCCTCATCGGTCCTAGGATGGCGAGCAGCTCATCTTTTTCCTTCTTCGGCACGTTGAAAGTATCCAGCGCCTTGACCAGGTCCTCAACAAGGGCATTGAAGGCGGCATCGGTGATCTTCATGCCTTTGTGCGTGGTCTTCATATCGCGACCTGAATACTCGCAGGGCCCTCCAGAGGCCATGCACACCTGTTCGACTAAGAGTTTATTGAGTTTCTTGAGATCGGCATTCGCGAAGTAGCCATTAATGCGCTTGTCGCCGCCAACGTTGCTGATAAACTTGGTGACAACGGCTTGAATCGCGCCTTGCCCACCCAGCCGCTCATAGAGCGACCGGTCGGCGGCAAAGGACGTCGAGGTGCTCAAGGTCCAGGCGGCTGCCACTGCGACGGCCGCACCAACAATCTTCTTACTCAATGTCATATCGTGAACTCCTTTATGTGAGAATGAACTGCTCTGTAAAACCCTCCGAACCCCGCTCATTCATTACGGGTTCCAGGGGGTGTTTGGCATCAACTGGCCTTTATAGTCCTTGGGGTTCTCGTTCGCGACCACCACGGCGATCGCTCCTCGTAGGGCGCTCGTTAACGAGTGGGTCACGACCGGATAGGCCCCAGGTGACTCAGCGATCATATCGAATGTGGCTGCGCTGCCCGGGCCGACCACATAGGTCTGGACCCCCGTGAACTTGTTGGCCGGGTTTCCGCTTTCGTAGACGTTGTCCCAGATTTCAGCGATCGGATGGAGCGCAGAGAACTCGTTCGGGCCGGCATTCACGAAATAGATCCGTACCCGCTCGCCCACCTTGACTTCCAGCGGTTCCCCGCCTGGCATAAAGGGATGGTGCTTGAAAATACCGCCGTTGAAGACCGTATAATCGAATTTCCGATCGAACATCGCCTGGACGTTGTCCGGATTCTGCCACAGCTCGGATTGCACGAGGACGAATTCCCGATCGGCTTTGGGCCATGCGTTTGCGTTCTTGGGATCCACGATGATGGCACCGAACATGCCACGGGCAACGTGCTGGATCATCGGGCTCGCGCCGCAGTGGTAGTAGAACACGCCGGGCTTCTTAGCCACGAAAGAGAACTTGTGCGTGTCTCCCGGTCCAACCGTACGGTGGTAGTTCGCCAAGAAGTCGAGCTCGGCTGCGTGAAAGTCCATCGAGTGTGGGAAGGAATTCTTCTTATCCCCGATCAGGGTGAAGTTCACGGTGTCACCTTCCGTGACCCGGACGACTGGACCTGGCATTTGACCATTAAAGGTCCAAGCCTTGTACTTCGTCCCATTCCCGTCGATGACGACTTCGGATTCGGTCGCCGTGAACGTGACATCGTGGACCTTTGCCCCTGCGGACCCAGGCATGGTGATACACCCGCTGGCTCCCAACAGGACGCCAAGTCCAAGAGTTAATGTGAGTAAACGAAACCTCTGCATAGTAGCCTCCCTTTAGATTTGTATGGAAAAGAGACGTTGCACGGATTAAGTACAGCGAATGAATTTCCCCCCCCCCGTACCCATCCAAGCAGACGCCGGGTCAACTATCTACCAAATTTTTCTGAAAAAATACATGGTTCTTAGCATCGGATGCAAATTTTTTTTAAACGCGAACTGCCCAAACAGAAATGCATATTCCATCCTGTCTTGTATGCTGACGGTCGAAGGCACCAAGCACAATGTGTACCATTAGCTTTTACCATGAGAGGGTAGGGATTATTTATATGCAAAATTGACGATCTATCCAGCACTGACAAGAATTCTATTGAAAAGAGAGAAAATTCTCAGATGGGATCGTTGGGGAAATCGGAGAATCTAAAAAGATACACATTGTATCTAATCAGATTCACCCTCCAAAACATAACGAAAAGCCGCAGCCGAACTCATAGGGAGTCCATATTGCGTTGGGCGATCGCCACGTTGCGGTGCAGCCCATGAAGCTTGGCCCGTCGAATTGGGCTCTGTCGAAACCAACTGGAAAAGGTTAATTCATCGAGCTCGGAAAGTGTCTTCAGGTGAGGTGACAGGGTTACACTCGACGGCTGAAAGGTTTCTTCACGAGTTGGTTCACTTCGTAGGTTGAACGGACAGACATCAAGGCAATCATCGCAACCGAAAATCTTGTTTCCCATCCCCGATTGCAACTCTTGAGAGATAGCTGTGGCGTCACCGCGAAGTTCGATCGTGAGGTAGGAAATGCAACGCGTGGCGTCGACGACATAGGGCTCGGTGATGGCCTTCGTCGGACATGCCTGAATGCAAAGGGTACAGCTTCCGCACAAATCGGTTGCTGGCTCATCGGGTTCGAGATCTAACGTTGTCAGGATTTCTCCGAGCAACAGCCAGGAGCCATGCTCGGCCGAGACGAGATTCGAATGTTTACCGATCCAACCAAGACCAGCCCGTTCCGCCCAGGCTTTTTCCATGATCGGGCCGGTGTCGGAATACGAACGAGTTTCGGCGTCAGGTTCCATCCTATGAAGGAGCTGTTCTAGCTTTTTGAGTCTGCAGTCAAAAAGCTTATGGTAATCCTTGCCCCAAGCATACCGAGCGATGCGGCCATAGCCCGGCTGTTCGTTGGCCCGGTGTTCGGTGAGGTAGTTGACTCCCACCGAGATAATCGACCGACAGCCTGGAAGGACGTGACGGGGGTCGGCACGTTTTTCTGGTGTCCGTTCCATCCATGCCATGCTCCCGTGATAGCCACGCTGGATCCATCGGCTGAGGCGATGCAATAGAAGCTGAGGTACAGTGACTGGCTTGTCGTCACGCGAGCCAGTGCTCTGGTTCTGGCTGGTCGTTGGATTGTTGTGGCCGATCGATGCGATGCCGACCGCATCGAATCCCAGTGAGCGAGCTTTTTGTTTGATGGTCGCGGTCAGAGACATCGGCGATACGAGAAATTAAGGTTGGGCAGAGCAGTCGAAGCGGACGCTGAACTGTGCTGAGCAACGGACCGATTGGCATCGGCTGCATCTGCCGACGATATTCGCTTTCCAATCGGTCTTCTTCTCATCAAACCGGCATTGTAATCGGCCGCCCTTGGAGATGGTGGTCCAGGGTTGCGTGGTGCCTGGGAAGTTAGCCACGCGACATCCTTGCGGAAAGGGGACGTGACAAGGCTGTGACGTTTCACCCTTTTCCATGGAGAAGCTACAGGAGAGCTCCGTTGTTGCCCGTGAGCCCTCCGGCTCCTGTGCACCGGCGTCAGGAGGGAGCATCAGTGGGAACAGGACGAGTGAGACAAACGCGGCAAGCCTGGACCGTGGTGAAATCATCGCGGTAGGATCGTAACACAGTCGCTTGGCTTGCGGCCATGGAGAGGGCCGCGTAGAATCCTCGCCCAGCTTCTATTCGACCCAAGGGAGGCCCTATGCTTGCCACGCGGATCACGCAAAAAGAAGGGACGTTCTATTTCATTGCCTACAAGGCCAGCGACTTGTTGCAAAAAGTTCGGTTTACGAGCCGTTACTATTTTGAAGGTGAAGAGATTGAGCAGTCAAAACTCTCTGAACACGATGATGTGGCGAAGTTTATTTCGGGGATCGAGCGGAGCGAAAAGGGTTTTCAGCGTGTCTTGAACAGACAAAAGATCAAGCAGATCGTCAATTTCTATGAGACCGTTGTGGCTCAGCCGATGATTCCCGGCACCGTGCTCCTCTTTACCGATGAAACGCTACGTTTTCAGAAGGCAGACGGCTCCGATTCCATCGGTCATCTGAGTGAACCAAAGGGAAAGTATCTGGTGATCGATGGGCAACATCGACTCGCCGGCCTGCATTTTTTCCATGAGAAACATTCGGATCAAAGCGCGCAAGTCGAGGTGCCATGTTTGCTCTTCGATGGACGGAGCGCGGATTTTGCCACAGAGATGTTCGTGATCATCAACTCCACCCATACACGCATTAACCGATCGCATTTGGTGGATCTCTATGAAAAGGTGTCATGGGAGAGTCCGGAAAAGAAATTCGCCGCCAAGGTCGTCAATCTCTTGTACGGCGAGTCGGACTCACCGTTGCAGTACAAGATCAATCGGCTGGGTGGGCGGAGCAAACAGGAAAAGTGGATTTTACAGTCCGAGGTATTCAATGAGCTGTTGAAAGTCGTGACGGCCCATCAGCGATGGATCGAATCGCATCTGGGAATGAAGCCTGACCGGTGCTATGCCTTGGTCCGTGATTATCTAAAGGGCGTCAAGGACGTCATGGGCGAGGTGTGGGGACAGAACGATCGATACATGTTCACTCGCGATGTCACCCTCAAGGCGCTGATTCGCGTGCTCGACGATCTGATCGTGGATCGCAAGCTCATCGCGGATTGGGAAGAACAGCGTTCGCACAAGCCGTTTGCCGAGATCGTGAAGCCCTGGGCGCCGTTGATCAGGGAATTTCGGGCCGACGGGTTCTATGAACGGTTCCCAGCGAAAGGGCAGCTTGAACGGGTTCGGAAAATTCATCAACGGCTGCTGGATGCGATCGTTGGATAGGCAGAGGGGAGAATCTTCACCTCCGTTCTGGTTCATTCTTGCCGTGGTGTTTCTGTCGGTCATGGGGTGGGGGGCAGAGAAGCTCTTCGCAGCTGAAGCGGATCGATTAGAGGTCGCCGTCGAACCTGGTGGTGGCGTTCGCGCGACGGCGCAGGTGTTCTTCCCCGCGGGGCCGGATGTTGTCCAAGCGCTGCTGGCTGATTACCCTCATTGGCCTGACCTTTTTGAAGTCCGAATGCGCGTGGCCGAATTGACCATCCGTGACGGGGTGGCCACCGTGGACCTGCGAATTGAGCATCCTCTGATGCCCGGAGAGCGTCGGTTGGTCACTGAGTCGAGGACATTGGAACAGGGCGGTCTGGTGACCGACTTCACAGGGGGAGACTTCAAACGGTATCATCGAGTCTGGAGGCTCAATCCCGCAGGAGAGGGGCATCAGACCCTGGCCGATTTCGAGCTCGTTGTCGAAATCAAATCCATGGTGCCGGATTGGCTGGTGGCGATGGCCATGCGGCAAGAACTCGAAGCACATTTTCGTATCGTCAAACAGAAGGCCTTGGAACAGTCCAAACGATAACGGACATGACTCAGAAGTCCGGAAAAGAGAACACCAAAAGACCGGTCCTATCTGGGCTGTATGTCATTCTCGATCCGTCGGTTTGTCCCGACCGGCCTCTTCTCGATGTCTTGAAGGTTTCAGCCGGGGCCGGTGCCAGACTCTTTCAGTATCGCAACAAGGCGGGTTCGATGAAGGCGGCCTACGAGGAAGCGTTGCCGTTGCGAAAGATCGCACATGAATTGGATTCACTCTTCATCGTCAACGACCGTTGCGATTTGGCGCTGGCGGTGGAAGCGGACGGCGTGCATCTCGGACAAGGAGACTTGCCGCTCCAGTATGCGAGAAAGGTGCTGGGTGCTGACAAGCTGATTGGGATGTCGACACATACTCCGCAGCAAGTGCGGGAAGCAACGGCAGGCGGACCGGACTATCTCGGCTTTGGTCCGATTTTTACACCTGGTTCGAAGGCCGACCATGATCCAGTAGTTGGCATTGCGGGGCTGAAGGCGATCCGACTACTCACACCGCTCCCGATCTTTGCCATTGGTGGCATCACAGTGGAATCGGTTGGCGATGTGATCCGTGTAGGTGCTAATGGGGTGGCTGTTATTTCAGCGATTCTGAAGGCCTCTGATATTCGAGGTACGGTCAGCGCATTCGTTTCGCGGATCTCCGCACCAATGTCGCCAATTTCTTGATAGCGGCAGATCGAATAAGATGTTGGACAGCTGGTCGGAACCGGCCCGGCATCCCTGGCTCGTAGGGGAGGGGCCCGAGGACCGGGACGCCAGCTTGTTTGCGAAGGAACTCCAGGGTCGTTCGTTCTTGCAGACGGGCCAACGCTGATCGAGCTGACTCGGTCTGGTTGAGGACTAGGGCGATGATGGGGATCCTGTTCCGCTGGAGCACTTCAATCGTCAATAACGCATGATTGATTCCTCCTAAGCCAGATCGCCCGACTACGACAACTGGAAGGCGCAGTGATTTGATCAACTCAGTCACGCTGACTGTTGGGGTAATCGGCACTCGTATCCCACCGATGCCTTCAACGACCATATAGTCATACCGGGTGGACAGGAGCCGATAGACTTTCTTGATCGTGTCCGGATTAATGGTCTGTCTTTCGACCTGAGCGGCGGCGAGGGGCGCAACCGGTTGTGCAAATGAGTAGGGACGGATCGCCCCCAGTGGTTCCTCGCTTTCAATAATTGCTCGCAATCTTCCGGCATCGGACTGTGTTTCACGGGCGGACGACACCCCTGTTTCGATCGGCTTCATCACCCCAACCGACTGTCCGCGCTTCTTCAGGTGAAGAGTGAGCGCAGCCGTGACGAGCGTTTTCCCAACGCCCGTGTCGGTGCCGGTTATGAAAATGCCGTGGTTCATGTGTATGCGCCTTACGTTATAGGTGTCTGCTGTCGCAGTTCCAAACCTGGCCCGATACATCCTTGCGCTGAGCGAGGTGGACGATAGTCTCGACGACTTCCTGGATGTTTGGTGGACGGTGCAGCGCGTGGTCGAGCCAGCCTTGTCCTTCCGGAAACACATCCTTGGTCAAGTCGGTCTTCTGCCAGCCGGGTAGCACGAGATTCACTCGAATATTCTGCGGTCCCCATTCTCGTGCAGCCGTTCTGACGAGTCCGATCAGACCGGCCTTCGAGGTGGCATACGCGCTCTGGCCTCTGGCGCCATGGAACCCTGTGTGGGACCCAATCACAATAATGGAACCTCCTTCACGATCGATCAGAAGAGGCGCGATCGCCCGCAGGCAATGAAACGTTCCCGTCAGATTGGTCGCGATGACGTCATCCCAGATCTCCTCAGAATGACGGACGAGCAAGTCGCTCTGTCCAAGTCCTGCATTGCACACAAAGGTGAGCGAGCCGGATGTGTTGCGAGAGAACGCGTCGATCATGCGCCGAACTGATTCAGCTTCTCGAATATCCGCAGCATAGAGACTACCGGCTCCGCCTGCGTTCAGCACCTGTCGCAAAGTCTCTTCTGCCGTTGGTTTGCTGCGATAGTAGTGTACGCCCACATACCACCCGACCTTTGCGAATTCCTCACAGATGGCACGCCCGATCCCTCCGGAAGCCCCGGTGACGAGTGCGGCTGGTCTCGATTCAATCGAGGACGACATGCGACGGATTATGCGAGGAGAGAGGTACGAAGGCAAGTGATGGCGATTTTTCTGGTGTGTTGTGAGGTAATACAGGCTTGGAGATGAGCTGGGGATGGATTCTATGGGTGGGGACGTCTTGCTTTAGTATGGTACCTCATACCCAATTTTCAAGCCGTAAACCGGGGACACGCCGAAATTCCCTGAGGTTGTTACTGACAAGCCGGACGCCGAGGCTCAGCGCATGAGCGGCGATGAGCATATCCATCGAGCCGATGGGAGTTCCTTTTACCTCAAGTTGTTCTCGTAAGCGGCCATATGCCCAGGCTGCTACCTGGTCAAAAGCGGCAACCTCAAGGGGAGCGAGAAACTGCTCAAGGGCGTGACGATTCTTGGTCGCATGACGACTTTTGCTCACCCCATAGGCCAATTCAGCAGCTGTGATACTGGAAATGCCGATATCACCGACCGGATGAGAGCGGAAGCGATCAAGAATGGTGGGAGGTTGTTGCTTGATGAGGTAAATACAGATGTTGGTATCCAGCATCACCTTCATGTGAAGGAAGACTTTCGCTTCTGGACCGGCGGTTGTTGTCTACCTCCTTCCATGAAATCGTCGGAAAACAGGGTAAGGCTATCCAGAAGAGGCTGCCACGTCTGCTTCTTGGGACGAATGACGAGCGTATTGCCTCGACGCTGAATTTCAACTTCGTCGCCCTCCAGCTGAAATTCGCGGGGGATTCGTACCGCCTGGCTGTTACCGCTCATAAAGAGCTTCGTCTTTTTTCGCGCCGCCATCGCAAGCCTCTTTCGACATGGCAATGTATATACATCATGATATACATGGGAACGTTATTTGTCAATTGGTGGACTGGAAGTTATGGATAGTGAGATTTCATTGGCTTGCCGCTCCCCAGACTCCTATGGTACCGTCAAAACCCGTTGTCTGGAGCACGAACATGCTGAACCGTGAACTCGTCACGCGATTGGTAGCCATAATGGGTCTGTGCATTCTGTCCGGACTTTACCGAGGGCCTGAGCTCGTGAGAGCTGCGGAGCCGGAGCCGGTCAAGATCGCAAAGTCCGAGGAGTATTTCCCGGATACTCCGGGGAGCCGCTGGACCTATCGAGGTCAGATCAACGAAGGGCCGCTCCAGATGGTCGAGCTTAAATTCTTCACGAACGTGTCAACCGTGTCGGGGACGAAGACCATCAACGGGGCCAAGGTGACGGTGTTTCACGACACGAACCCCGGCAATCACGGGCCGTCGGATAGTTTCTATCGACGCGATCAGGCGGGTATTGTGTACTATGGCTCGGAACCAGGCACGCCACTCGAAGAACAGATCACTCCCTATCAGATCTTCCGGTTTCCCCTCACGATCCCCTCTTCATTCCAACAGTTTGACCGGACCGGCCTGGATTTCGGCACCGATATGGATCGAGACGGAACAGATGAAAAAGTTGATGTGCAAGGTTGGAGCGCGGTCATCGGTCGCGAAAGCATTACCGTCCCGGCCGGCACGTTTCAGGATGCGATCAAGGTCGAGGCACGGATGAAGATGCGGATCCATCTCTCCGGCAGCCGTCGTGCCATCTCGGGAAGCGACGTGATGACGGCATGGTTTGCGAAAGGCGTTGGTTTGGTGAAGTACTCAGAACGGCAGGAATTGGCCGCTGTAAAAGAGGATCGTGGAGTGGTGACAGAAATTATGGAAGAGCTTGAGGAGTATGAGGTGAAGCCTCGTCAGGCCTCACTGAACGGATTCGAATCCCCGGCGAAGGGTATTTTCGCTGGTCACTCTGGTGAACATGAACTGAGACAAGTAGTCTTCTCCACCCGCTTTCGCTCCTACCCCTGAAAACCGGTGCCCTCCGAATGGTTGTCGAGAGACCAGGGCGCCGGTGATCGGTCGATTGAGGTACAGATTCCCCACGTCAAACCGCTCACGGGCGATCGTAAGATTGACCGGACTCCTCGTATACACTCCACCGGTCAGCGCATAGTCGGTTCCGTTCGCCATGTCTATGGCCTCAGCGAAGCTATCCGCCTTCATGACCACTAACACTGGACCGAATATTTCTTCTTGGGCCAATCGGTGATGCGGTCGGATATCGACAAAGACCGTCGGTCCGACAAAATATCCCTCCGAAGCTACGGGGCATTGCACGAGTAGCTGCCCTTCCTCAAGTCCGATGGAAATATACCGTTGGATGCCGGCTTGAGCGCGAGCATCGATCACCGGTCCCACTCTGGTGTCGGGCTCCACCGGATCACCGATCTCCAAGCTCAAGACGGCCTCTCGTAACCGTGTCACGAAAGAGTTGTAAACCGTGCGGTGAACGATCACGCGCGAACAGGCCGAGCACTTCTGTCCCGCATACCCTGAGAAAGACGTGACGACTCCCGTGGTCGCCTCGTCGAGATCCGCTGTGTCGTCGACAATGATAGCGTTCTTTCCACCCATCTCGGCGATTACACGTTTGACCATGGGCTGTCTAGGGCTCACGCGAGAAGCTTCGTGCAGAATGTGAAGACCCGCGGTCTTTGATCCCGTGAACGCGATTGTCACAACCTGAGGATGTGCGACGAGCGCTTGTCCGATCTCCGGTCCACCCGGCAAGCAGGTCAAGCAACCGGCCGGTATACCCGCGTCGAGCAAGATATCTGTGAGTAGTGTCCCTAGATGAGGTGAGCGTTCGGAAGGTTTGAACAGGACAGGATTGCCGCTTACCAGGGCCGCCGAGACCATGCCGGTCGGGATGGCGAGGGGAAAGTTCCATGGAGCGATCACTGCCGTGAGTCCTCGCGGTCCATAGACACGATGGTTAAGTTCACCAGGACTGGTGCCTAGCCGAAGTGGCTGACTCACACGATCCATCTCGTCCGCGTAGTAGCGAAGAAAGTCGATGGCTTCCGCGACATCGGCATCGGCTTCGCGCCACGGCTTGCCGACTTCGAAGATTTCCCACGCGGCCAGTTCGTAGCGTCGGTGGCCCATGGCCGCAGCGGCCTTGCGCAGAATATCGGATCGCAGTTCTGGGGCGGTGCGTCGCCAGCTCTCCCATTCCTTCAACGCCACGTCGATGATTGAACTCAGATCGGACACGGCTGCGCCCTGCACGTGGGCCACGACCTCGTTCGGCCGACAGGGATTTCGAGATTCGATCCATGGCCCAGTCGGTTTGGAATCGGAAACTCCACCTTGCCATCGTCGCCCGAGCTGGGCCTGAACCGATGTGATTCCCTCCCGCATGGCATGACGCACATCAGCTTTTGAAAAGTTGCTGTGTGGTTCATTGGCAAAGCTGTGAGCAAGGTCATTCGTTTTGATCGGTGGTTGAGGGGCTGAGGTTTCTGGAGGAGCGAGCAGCTGGGTCAGTG
This sequence comes from Nitrospira sp., assembly GCA_965223625.1. GTDB lineage: Bacteria > Nitrospirota > Nitrospiria > Nitrospirales > Nitrospiraceae > Nitrospira_D. The sequence continues at coordinate 2,323,893 of OZ245008.1, read as the reverse complement.
GTTGAGACTCCACATACTCCTTTTTCAGAAACGACTCATTGGATGTGTTCTCCAACAATCGCCGAACAAGGTAGGCCATACCGGGGAGCAATCGGCCAACGGGAGCATAGAGCCGTACGCGACGGCCCATCTTTACCATGGCCTGTTGGAATGGTTCAGCCATGCCGAAGATCATCTGGTATTCTCGCGCATCAGGAGGCAGTCCCATCGATTCCGCATGGGCTTCCACGGCGGCTAATGTACGGAGATTGTGAGTGCCGAACGCGGGACGAATCAGATCCGACTGTGCAAAGAGCACGGGAATCAGCCGTTCATAATTGCGATCGGTCTCAGCCTTCAGGTCAAAAAGAGGAGACGGCCAGCCGGCCTGTCCGTATCGCACCGTATCCGAATCCCAGTAGGCGCCTTTCACCAGTCGAATCGTAATCGGTACGTCACGCGTGCGAGCCCAGTCGATCAGGTCGAGAATGTCTCGCTCCGTGTCTCGATGATAGGCTTGCAAGGCGAGTCCGGCATAGGAATAGGAACGATAGGCCGGTTCAGAAAAGAGCCGTTTGAAAATGTCGAGAATCAGGCTCTTGGTTTCAGCCTGCTCCATATCGAAAATGAGTCCGGCTGAGAGCGTCTGCGCATGGTCTACCAGCGGGCGAAGTCGGGCGGCCACCGACTCATAACTGCCGTTCGGGTCGATTGGGTCCAATCTCGATGAGAGGGCCGAAATCTTCAGTGAGAGCTGGACACGAGGGATCGTTCCCAAGTGATCTCGCTCAAGCAACGGGGAGGAGGGCCACCCCTTGGTGGCCTTCCCGAGTTCAGCCAACGCGCTTAGATATTGATCTCGATAGTGATCGGCTTCCTGTTCGCTGATCGTGGCTTCACCAAGCAGATCGACGGACCAGGCCCGTCCATCCTTCCATAACTGCGACAAGACGGGAACCGATTCTTCGACCGAGGCCCCGGCGATAAAGGCCTTGGCCATCTGCTCGATCTGTTTCCTGATGGATTTGCCTGTCAAGCGAGCGCCGATGCCGGTTGAGGTCAGCGCCCGGAGTCCCCATTGCAGTCCGAATAGCTCTCCGCTCTCCCGGCCAAAATACTCCTCGGCGAGTGACACGACTCGTTCATCGTCTTCGATAACGGGCAAGACATCGATGAAGTGGAACAAACGGGTCTTAAACGATTCATCCTTCATTGCCAGATTGATGGCAGAATGAGACCACCAACGGGTATCAAAGATGGACGGCGACAGACCTCCGGAGAGTTGAGCCAACTGCTCGCCGATGCGGAGGATGGCCCGTTCAAGCGAAGTCGGGGTGGTCATCGCGACTCCTCGTGAAAAATTGCTTCGTCTGATTCCAGTATACATGCTCGACCACTGAAGTCCATGCGTCGACTACCCCAGTCGGTACAAGGTCGATGGTCCGACTGACCCATATCATTTGGCGCGTGGCATCGCTTATGATAATGGCATTCAGCATGGTCACGGCTTGATCGAGTCTCTACTCCGTGAGATCTGGTCGAGCTCAACTCAATGGGAGAGAGGTATGGCTGATGAACATGCCCATGGGGCCCAACAGCCTCAGGCGCAAGAGAATTTAATACCTGGAGTCAAGTATGTCATCGCGATCAGCAGCGGGAAGGGCGGCGTCGGAAAGTCCACCGTTGCGGCCAACTTGGCTTGTGCCTTGGCATTGACCGGGGCAAAGGTTGGGTTACTGGACGCTGATCTATATGGTCCTAACATTCCCATGATGATGGGAAGCACGACCGGTCCGGAACAGAAAGACGGAAGAATTCTTCCGGTCGAGAATTACGGGGTCAAGCTCATCTCCATGGCTTTTCTGGTACCGGAAGAAGCTCCACTTGTCTGGCGCGGGCCGATGGTCCACCAGTATCTGCAGGCCTTCTTCCGCGACGTCCTTTGGGGAGACTTGGATTATCTGCTGATTGACCTGCCTCCTGGGACCGGCGACGTACAACTGTCCTTGTCACAGATGGTTCCGTTAGCCGGGGCGATCACCGTGACCACTCCACAGGAAGTCGCTCTACACGATGTACGTAAAGGTATGGCGATGTTCCAGAAGGTGAACGTCCCACTTTTGGGTATCGTGGAGAACATGAGCTTCTTTGTCTGCGGCCACTGCGGGGAACGGACAGAGATTTTTTCACATGGAGGCGGAGAGCGAGCCGCGACTAAGGTCGGCGTGCCATTTCTCGGGCGTATTCCGATTGATCCGGCCATTCGGGATGGCGGAGATACAGGGCATCCCATCGTCGTGGCCAATCCAGAATCTCCGCAAGCCGTCGCGTTTCGAGATATTGCGAAGAAGGTCTCGGAGGCTTTGGGCCAGGCCGGAAAGGAAGGTCCGTCCATCGACAGTTTGCTTAAGAAAATAAAGCAGCCGTTCAACACGAATTGACAGACGTGATTTGGAGGATGAGGATGGCAGAGTTTGTGCGAGTTGCAGCCACTGCAGATATAAAACCAGGGCACGGAATCGTGGCAGAAGCGAGTGGAAAGACGCTTGCCGTCTTTAATGTGGACGGGACGATTCATGCGATCAACAATACCTGTTGTCATCGAGAGGGTCCATTAGGAGAGGGAGAATTGGATGGCGAGATCGTGACATGCCCTTGGCACGGCTGGCGGTTCAATGTGACTACCGGGGCGTGCCAGAATAATCCATCCGCAAATGTTGAAGCCTATCAAGTCAAGGTTGAAGGTGACGATGTGAAGGTGTTGCTATAGACGCAGTTCGCAAGCCAATGGCGTGAATGGCAACAGCCTTTGGTAACATGTCGATGGCGCTTGATGGCGAATGAGTGGGCGAGGGAAGAAGAGTAGTGGCTATCTCATCCAAAGATCAGACTGATATCGCAGCGGCCCTCGTGCGCCTGTACGTGTTCTTGGCACAGTACCTTGATCGATGTTCCGATGACGCGGCTCGGAAGAGCTACCCAGATTCTGAACTGCAGAGGCACCTTGATGAGACACGTCGACAGCTCATGGAGCATCTCTCGGTGAACCCGGTGGTGAAAAGGAAGCTGGCTGATGAGTGTGACCGGATTCTGTCGCTTGGAGCGGACTGTTTGAAAACTGGCGCAATTGACTCAGCAACACGCGAACGGATTCATGCAGAGCGTACCGTACTCCAGCACAAGACGATCGCACTCAGCGATCTGGTTGCCGTCTTTCGAGCGCTCGAATGAACCGTGAGGGTCGATGGGGCTCGACAAGCATCAGCTCGCCGGGGTGGATGATCGGGAACGAGGGTTTAGCAGGCCCGTCGAGTTTCAACAAGATGGACAGGGCTACCGGGCCATCATCCGGTATGAGACTTTTCGCATCGTGACCGAGGCACATCCGACCCAGAACGAAGCTCTGACGACTTTGATTCACACGCTGCAATCTCACGGATATCGACAACTCAAAACCCAAATGAGTTTTCGTGACGGGGTGTATCTTGGTTCCCAGGAACTTTGGGTGGAATACCCTGACCCTTCACAACCAGAGCCGTTTCAAACAGGTCTTTGGGCGAAAGTCATGAGTTGGTTTCGGACCGGCCCCTCGGATGGATCGCAGCCATGAATTTTGTCCCATTAGACCACCTTCGAACTCCTTCATCTATTACCTCGCAATCATCTATCAGTGCCCGGCCTCGACTTCCATCCTGGTTCAAGGTGAATGCGAAGACCGGTCCTGACTATCTCGAGATCAAAGACACCCTTGAACGGCTTAGTCTGCACACGATCTGCGAAGAGGCCCGTTGTCCAAATCGATGGGAATGTTGGAATGCCCGGACCGCGACATTCCTTATCTTGGGCGATATCTGCACTCGCCGGTGTCACTACTGTTCGGTGGAGACGGGGAGGCCACTCCCAGTCGATGAGAAAGAATCTAGTCGAGTTGCGGAAGCGGTGCGTGCACTTGGTTTACGCCATGCTGTGATTACCTCGGTGAATCGAGACGAATTGCCGGATGGTGGCGCGGCAGTCTTTGCGGAGACGATCAGGCAGACGAGACAGCTCAATCCAACCTGCACGATCGAAGTGTTGATTCCGGATTTTGAGGGACAGGCAGCCGCTCTCGCCACAGTCTGTGCGGAGAAGCCGGATATCCTGAACCACAATATCGAAACTGTCCGTCGTCTTTTCCCTTCGATCCGTCCACAAGGCAAGTATCAACGGTCGATCGACTTGCTGGCTAGGGCAAAGCAACAGGGAATGAAGACGAAGTCCGGTCTGATCCTTGGCATGGGAGAGACATTGGATGAAGCACGCGACGTCATGCGCGACCTTCGAGCCGTTGATTGCGATATCCTCACGATCGGGCAATATCTCCAACCGACCAGAGAGCACCTGCCTGTCGCTCGGTTCTATGATCCTTCAGAATTTGCACTGCTCAAAGAGGAAGGTCTTGCGACGGGTTTCACCCATGTCGAATCAGGCCCGCTCGTCAGAAGCTCTTACCACGCGGAACAACAGATTTTCTAAGCTGAGGTTCGTTTCCATCCTGAGAGCACGCAGCGTTGCGCGATCAGCGGGGTGAAGAGCGTAATGTCTTGAGCGATGTCGGTCATGAACCGATGGGCGACGGACTGGTTCTCAAAGCACTCATAGACGTCATCGAGAAAGCCGCCGCGCAGGAGTGGGTGATGGAGAAACTCATAGCCGGGACCAGTTGCAACTTCGAGCGGGTACTCAATGGCCTCGACCCGTTCAAGACTAAGTGTTTCGAGCCAATCTCGCCCCTCTTGCACGGAGGGTCGTTCGTGTAGATAAGCCTGAAATCGCTCTCGCTCGTTCGTTAGTCCTTGCCGGACCATTGCTTGATCGACTCGCTGCCACAGTGAATCGAAGGTCCCTAACGATGGAAAGGTCAAGACGAGCTGACCTCCGGGGTTGAGGTGTTCGATGAGCCCACGGACAGTTTCAAACCGATTGGGGCGGAAAAACATGACCGAGAGATTGCCTGTGACGCGATCGAAGGTCGGCAGATCAGGAGGCAGGGATCGCATATCCATACACTCGAACCGGATCCAGGGCAATTGCGATCCTTGAATAGCCCTTGCACGAGCGACTTGATGTTGGCTGATATCGACCGCGAGCACTTCCCCGGAAGAGCCGACCTGATCGGCAAGGTAGAAGGCTGGAATGCCGTGGCCGCATGCGATATCGAGAATTTTCAGATCAGTACGAAGATGTAAATGCTGAAGTAACGACTCGGCAAATGGTGTGGACCAATAGTCATGCTTGGGAAGGGTCCAGCGGAGTCTGTGCGTGTTCATGACATAAGGGGCATCATGGCGCTGAGGCCAGTGCACTGGAAACGATTGCTCGAGCCTCATCCTGAATCTTCTTTAGATGTTCCTTCCCTTTGAAGCTCTCCGCGTACAGTTTGTACACATCTTCCGTTCCTGATGGTCTGGCGGCAAACCAGCCGCTCTCGGTTACGACCTTTAGGCCGCCGATCGCTGCACCATTTCCGGAGGCCTTGGTGAGCATGGCGACGATCTTATCACCAGCCAGCTCCTTGGCCTTGACTTGATCGGGTGAGAGCTTTGAGAGAATGGTCTTTTGCTCAGGCGTGGCTGGCGCATCGATCCGTTCATAGATCGGTTCGCCCAGTTCCTTGGTCAGCTCTCGGTATAACTCAGATGGATCGCGTCCGGTCCTGGCCATCATTTCGGCGGCCAGAAGGTTCATGATGATGCCGTCTTTGTCCGTGGACCACACGGTTCCATCACGTCGCAAAAACGACGCGCCGGCGCTTTCTTCGCCGCCGAAGCCGAGTGACCCGTCAAGGAGGCCGCTCACAAACCACTTGAAACCCACCGGTACTTCCACCAGTTTACGGTTCAGTTTGGCTGCGACTCGGTCGATGAGGCTGCTGCTGACTAACGTCTTACCGATGCCGGCATCGGATTTCCAGCCATCACGATTGGCGAAGAGGTAGCCAATCGAGACGGCGAGATAGTGATTTGGGTTCATCAGACCGGTACGGGTGACGATTCCGTGTCGGTCGTTGTCCGCATCGTTCCCAAACGCCACATCGAAACGATCTTTGAGTGCAATGAGATTCGCCATGGCATAGGGAGATGAACAGTCCATGCGGATCTTGCCATCCCAATCCAATGGCATAAAGCGAAAGGTCGGATCGACTGATGGGTTGACGATCTCGACATTCAATCCGTATCGCTCGGCAATCGGCTGCCAGTAGGCGACTCCAGAGCCACCCAGTGGATCGATGCCAAGCTTTAGTCTAGCGGAGTTGATGACGTCCATCTCGATGATCTTCGACAGATCGTTCACGTAGGCGTCGATGTAGGCATGCTGATGGGTTGTCGAAGCCTGCTGGGCTTGCATGATCGGAAGCCGGTTACATCCTTGGAGTTTGTTCGTCAAAAGAGTGTTGGCCCTGTCCTCAATCCACTTGGTGACGTGGGTGTCGGCTGGCCCTCCGTGAGGTGGGTTGTACTTGATGCCGCCGTCTTCGGGCGGATTGTGCGAGGGGGTAATGACGATGCCATCGGCCAGGCCTGAGGTTCGGCCACGATTGTAGGTGAGGATCGCATGAGAGATGACCGGGGTCGGCGTGTATCCCCCGTTCTGATCGATCATGACCTCGACACCATTCCCTGCGAGGACTTCGAGAGCGGTCAAGAAGGCCGGCTCGGACAACGCATGGGTGTCCTTTCCTAAATAGAGAGGTCCGCTCGTGTGCTGGGTCGTTCGGTATTCGCAGACCGCTTGAGTAATGGCGACGATATGACTCTCATTGAAGCTTCGTTTCAGCGAGGAGCCTCGATGTCCTGAGGTGCCGAATGCGACACGTTGTCCTCGATCCGAGGTATCCGGTTGCTCGGTCGAATACAGAGATAAGAGCTTCTCTACGTCGGCGAGGATTGACGGGGGGGCAGGTTGCCCTGCGTGTTGATGAAGGCTCATGTGAACAGGTGTAGATCTATTGTTTGGTCGCTGTCAACTCTTATAGAGCTGGGTAAAACCGAATGGGGCTCGATCTTTTGACTATAAGAAGATCAGGATTATGCTGTAGCGTAAGGCCGGTCTTATGAAGACCCTGACGTTCATATTGCAGTCAACGGCGATATGTGAGGCCGCTTGTTGAGAAAGCCCTTGTAGATCGGGGAGTTGATAGATTTCATATGGTTGATCCGGTAAGATGCCGAGAAGGATTGTAGGTAGTAACGAGGGGGTGATGTGTCCCGTTTTCGACTGGGTTTGTTGATCATACTCAGCCTGATGATAATGGTCGGTGCATTTCTTGCTTTTTCGCGAGAGTTGACCGGTCAAGACTATCTCAAAGACTTTGTTCTTGATCAACTCGAAGAGAGCTTAGGGCGAAAAATCGACGTTGGCCGGGTCCGATTCGTCATGTTCCCGAGCATACGTGCGGAGCTCTTTAATGTTGCAATTCATGCCCCCCAGTCGGATCAAGTCGTGTTGACTGCCAAACGGGTTGATTTCGTCCTGCGCCTTATCCCGCTCCTCAAAAAACAAGTCGTCGGGAAGCGATTGTTGATCGAAGAACCGATGCTGACCATCAGACGGAATGAAGGAGGGCATTGGAACGTCTTTGATGAAGAGAGAGCCCAGGCAGATACCGACCTGGGAACGATGGACATGATGGCCAGGACGTTCAGGGTCAAAGAAGCCAAGATCACCAACGGCATGATCACTGTCATCGATGCCGCGAGGACTGATGGAATTCGGTCGGCGAAATTGGAACATGTCGAATTTTCCATGGTGATCAGGCCAGAGCGGGGGCTTGCCGAAGTGCATGTATCCGTCACCCATGAAGGTGCACAAGGGGCCTCGGCCATTTCGCTCAATGGTGAGATCAAAGCGGCGGACCCATCGGTATCTGTGACGGGAGAAGAAGCGCGGGAGCCATCCTCCGGGTATCAATTCGAGGGGCAGATTGAGGCGGCAGATTTGAAGGTTCATGAGATCGCGGATTTTCTTGGCTCGGGACCGGTTTCCGAGCGGCTCCAGGATGCGCTGAACCTTCGAAGCATCGTTCGAGTGTTGCCGGGAATTGCTGGATACGACATGGTGCTGTCTGGGATGACTGCGAGGTTAAGCGACATTACCTTGACCGGTCACGCGAACCTCGCAGGGCTGTTCACTCCTCAACCCACCTTTTCCGTCACATTCTCGAGCGCTCCCATCGCGGTTCGCAAGTTGGCGAACAGCATTCCTCCCGATTGGATTTCACCGCGACTCCCGGCCTTTCTGGCTGACCACCAGATCGACGGTAAAGTGCAGGCGGTTCGCGCTACGCTGACTGGGTCTATGATGACCGGTCAACCCGTGTCGACCACGGGAGAGTTCCATGTTCGCGACGGACAAGGCGTCATCGGTCGTGATCGCACGACCGTCCAAGACCTTGCCGCGGTGGTCATGGTGGAGACGGGACGTGTGCGCATCACGAAAGTGACCGGAACGTATGGAACGATGCGCCTTACCGACGGAAAGGCTGACGTGTCGTTTTTAGAGAAAGGCCCAACGCTGGCGCTGGAGGTGACAGGAGAAATGGCCGCAGCGCCTTTGGTGGAATTTCTTAACAAGACCGTAACGATGGAGCCTGTTCAAAAGATTATTGCAGGTATTCATGACCCTGAAGGAACTGCAGAGGCGACCTTTCGTCTCGTCGGTCCATTGGATCAGGCCGAGAAGATCGTTTTTGAAGGCGGAGAGATTACGGCGCGCCAGTTGAGTCTCAGCCATGTGGCGTTGCCAGAGCGGTTGACCGGGATCCAGGGGCGGTTCATCTTGGAAGGTGGATCCGCGCAATTTGAACAAGTAGTTGGGCACCTTGGGAACACTGCTCTGCAAGTCCAAGGAATGATCACGGGTGGGACGACAAGTCTCTTTCAAGATTTTGTCATCAGCGGACGAGGCGATGCGTCTCAGTTAGAGCGGCTGTTCAGATCTCCGGCCGCCGGGCAGGGGGCGCTCGAGGGAACGCTGAGCTCGACCGTGATACTGTCAGGCTCGACAGCGAAGCCACAGCTTCAAGGCTCATTGGTATTCGATGAAGCGAAAGTGGTCCTTGGCTCACTGGAGAAACCCATCGGAGCCCACGCTACTGTGGAGTTTAACGGGATCCTGCCTCCCCGAAGCGGCGTGACATTGGATCGAGTGGAGCTCGTCTTACCCAGGATCACCATCCCTGCGAAGGGATCCATGCGCCTTGGTGATCGCTTCTTGATTAATATGGCGATCACGACAAGAAGCTTGTCGATGTCGAGTTTGCCGGAATGGATTTCCAAGGCCGGGCTTGAAGCAGGCAATCTCGATCTTTCACTTGATATCAAAGGCAAAGGAACAGACTGGAAGGCCTGGAGAGTCACGGGATGGATGGGAGTGACGAATGGGTTGATGGCTGTGAGCGGGGTCGACGGCCACCTCCAGGATCTCTATGCTCGCGTTCGGTTTGCCCGGAATGAGGTCGACCTCAAGCGGCTCTCATTCAAGCTGCAAGGCAGCGATCTTGCTCTGGAAGCCACGGTTCGAAACTGGTTGGTGAAGCCCACGATTGCCGGCAAGATCGAATCGGACCAACTCGATCTGAGCCTTGTGATTCCAAAGGGTGAGCGGTCTCCGGTGAGGGAATTCCTTGAAACCTTGGCGGCGACCAGTCAAGTCACGATGACTGCGTCTGTGGCGAGGGGGCACTACAAACAGATGAAGTTGACCGGGCTGTCCGCTCGGATCAATATTCAGGATGGCGTACTTGATATCGACCGTTTGTCCGGGGCGTCTAGTCATGGTCACGTAGCTGGTCGGCTTGTGGTACGGCTCCCTCCTAAGGCCCCAGCGGAGGTGGATCTTTCGTTTAGAGCGACCGGTGTGGAGTTTGATGATCTCTTGCGACTGACGAAAACGCAGGTTCATGGTGTGTCTGGGGAAACGCGCTTGAGCGGAGTGGTTCGTGGGCACGGACGCAATCCCCATGGTATCTATCCTTCATTGGACGGAAAAATCGAAGTCCTGCTGGAAAATGGGCGTATTCTTAAATCAAACGAACGGGCGATATGGAAAATCATCAGCCTGCTGAACGTGCCTGCGGTGTTGCAAGGGAAGGTTGATCTGGAAAAGGAAGGATTGCCATACAACAGAATTACGGCAACCGTTGGGATTCAACACGGCATGTTTCAGACAGAAAATCTGATCATCGATAGCCCGATTCTACGGATTACGGCTGCCGGGAATTATGACTTGCCGACTGATCAGCTGGATCTGGCCGTCGCTGTGAGCCCGTTTGGGTCCTATTCGCAGTTTCTCAAGACCATTCCGCTCTTTGGTCGTGTGATTGCAGGAGAACGAACGGGGCTCGCCACCGCAATGTTCACCGCGAAGGGAGCGATCGAAGATCCTGAAGTGACCTATCTCCCCGTGAAGTCTTTTGCGTCCGGTCTATCAGGACTGGCTGAACTTGCCGTCGATGTCCTCACCAATACCCTGACGCTTCCCATCGACCTTGTGGCACCTGATGAACAAACTGAGGTGAAGCCGAGAGACATGTCGATCTCACCAGCTCCTGCTATTCCATGACCGACGCCGATCGCTTACCGAACTGTTGTTGACCAACCTCTGCCCCCATGCTAGCATCACATTCCGGATGCTGAAGATGTTGGCTGGTCTTGTCTCCACACTGTGAAGTCCCTCAAGCCATCTCACTGCGAAGGCTCCGAAGGCTCTGGTTCGTCAGCAAGGGCACGTGGCCACGCGGCGAGCCTCAATTTGGTCACGACATCGCCCCGGTTATCTTAATTCCAGTCACACTTCTATGAAACGCACCACACCTTCCCATGCAGAAGCGGCGACGCTGTTTATCGCTGCCAGCGAGTACGACTCTAATCTCTACTATGCGACACGATTCATCGCCCCGGACCCGTTTATCTATCTGGAAGTCAAAGGCGAGCGGATGATGGTGATGAGCGACCTGGAGATGGATCGCGCCAAGACTCAGGCAACAGTGGATCGGGTGCTGTCCTATTCTGAAATCGAGCGGAAGGCCAAGAAACAAGGGATCAAGAACCCGGTGACGATCGATATTGTGCACATGGTCTTAAAAGAGCTGAAAGTACGCAGGCTGCTCGTGCCCGCTAATTTCCCTTTCATCTACGCCACTCGGCTACAGGAACTGGGGTATAGCCTCAAGCCGAAACGTGATCCGTTTTACGAGCAGCGTGTCATGAAAAGCGCGGAAGAAGTTCGACATATTGAGCTGTCCCAGCGAGCCACCGAAGAAGCTGTCGCCTCAGCCCACGACCTGCTACGGCGGGCCACTATCCGGAATGGAGAACTCTGGAGTGATGGGGCGGTCTTGACATCCGAGCGGGTCAAGCAGGTGATCAACGTCAAACTCATGGAACGCAATTGTGTCGCCCAACATACGATCGTGGCGGGAGGCGAACAAGCCTGTGATCCGCACAATGAAGGCAGTGGACCGTTGCCGGCCCATCGCAGCATCATTTTTGACGTATTCCCCCGATCCGCAATAAGCCGCTATTTTGCCGACATGTCCCGCACCGTGATACGCGGGACTGTGGGACAGGAGTTGAAACGATTGTACGGCATCGTGAAGGACGTTCAAGAAGAGGCGATCACGAAGATCAAGGACGGCGCCGATGGGGTCAAGATTCATCAAGGTATCTGCTCGCGTTTCGAAAAGGCCGGATACAAGACCGGTTTGCTCAACGGACGGATGCAGGGCTATTTTCACGGCACGGGGCATGGGGTAGGACTCGATATACACGAAGCGCCACGCATCAGCCGAACCGGGTCACTTCTTCAGGAAGGCCACGTTGTCACCGTTGAACCAGGGTTGTACTACCCCGGACTGGGAGCCGTGCGAATCGAAGACATGGTTTTGGTTACGAAGGATGGTTGCCGAAACCTCACCAACTTCCCAAAGGTGTTTGAACTCGACTAGCCGCAGACCTCCCACGCGGTTAGATCAATAGTTGTCCCATCATCTGTCCGTTTTCTGATCAGCGTACTGGTGTCCTGTCGTCTTCTCGGGTTAGTCGATGTGGCCATGCCGAATCGGCAGAGACTACCGACACGAATCTATCGGAAGTTATCGACTTCATCGATCGTGCAAGAATCTCAAAAACAGTGGCGGGATTGCGTCTGATCAGCGATATACAAGATAGACACTTATCATTGTAGGGTTGCATCCATGGAACAACGAAAGGAACCTCGGTTCCCAGTTGAGTTTCGAAGTTCATTCAGCTCGGCGAATGTTGTATCCGGTGACGGCACCCTCAACGATCTTTCCGTCCGAGGCTGCCGTGTCTTCAGCCTAGTTGAAGTGAAGCCTGGGACGGCCCTCCAGCTGCGGATCCATACGGCTGATCACGAACCGCCCATCCACATTTCCCAGGCTGTGGTACGCTGGTGTCGAGCTGGGAATTTCGGGTGTGAATTTGTCAACCTCAGTCCTGATGAGTGGGCCAGGCTCCACCACATGATCAGAGACTTGAAGGTGCATCCGTTTCAACGAGATCACGAAGACACCGAAGTCGGCTGATCCTCTTGGCTATGCTCCTCCTCGAGTAACCCTCCACGGCACTCTGCTGACATGAGGAAGTGGGGCGCCCCAACACGTAATATAGGTGTGTCATGAGCTTGGGATCGCGAGATGAGGAGGGGAGTTGACGTACTACGCCGCTTTGGCCGCTCGGCGCTTTGCGACCTGCCCCAAAATGTCAAGGGCGGCAATTCGGTAGGCTTCAGCATAGGTTGGAAAATTGAAGATGTTGTCGATAAACGATTCAATCGTAGCGGAGCTTTGGAGAGCCAACTGCCCAATATGTACCAGCTCTGTTGCGGAATCTCCGACAACCTGGACGCCCAGGAGATGCTCTCCTTCAGGATCAGCCACCATCTTGAGTAAACCATGACCGGCCCCGGAGATCTGGGCACGAGCTACTTCTTCAAACTTCGCCCGTCCGATCAATGGATCTTTGTATCGTTCCTGGGCGCCCTTTTCATCAAGCCCGATGCTCCCCATTTCAGGAATCGTATAGATTCCCAGGGGGATGGTCGAGGCCGCATCGCCGACTGGGAAGTTCAGGGCATGGCGAACGGCACGCCGACCTTCTTCCATCGCCTTTGAGGCGAGAGCAGGCCCTACAGCCATATCGCCGACCGCGTAAATGTGCGGGATGTCTGTTTGGCAATATTGATTTGTGGGAATGAGACCTTTTTCAGAAACTGAGATTCTTGCTGCCGAAAGATTTAAGTCTTCGACGTTCGACTGCCGACCCAGAGCGACGAGCATTTTCTCGCTTTTGATGGTGGTCCCGTCGATCAACAAGGTGGTGACATGGGCCACATTGTCCCAACGAACCTCTGCAATCTCCCTTCCTCCCAGGTATCGGCCACCCTGATGCTCAAAGCTCTGCACGAACTGTTTTACAAGTTCGCGATCCATGAATTGTAAGGGGTACTGAGCTCGGTCGATCAGGGTGACTTCCACACCAAGCAGCGAAAAAATTGACCCATACTCACACGCGATAACTCCACCACCGAGGACTGTCAGAGACTGTGGGAGGTACATCATGGAAAGGAGGGAATCGCTGTCAAGAATGTGTTCATGGTCGATAGGAATCTCTTTAGGGGCCCTGGGGCGTGATCCGGTGGCGATGATGATGGTATCGGCCGTGAGTTGTTGCCGTGCGCCGTCAACGGTTTGCATCTCGATGATGTGCTCGCTCAGGAAGTGAGCCCGTCCATGAAAGAGCGAAATGCCGTTACGCCGTAGCTGTTGACTCATGAAGGAGTCATGTGCCTGAACAACATTGTCGAGCCGACTCAACAGTGTGGCGATCTGCGTGTCGGGCTTGAGGGTGAATTGGAGAGCCTCACCCGCCCGCTTGAGTTGATCGAGATGGAGCGCGCTTTCCCGTAACGTCTTGCTGGGAATTGTCCCGCGATACACACAACTTCCCCCGATACCTCGTTCTCGCTCGATCAAGGCGACACGTTTCCCGGCCTTGGCGCCTTGGACTGCCGCCTTTTGGCCGGCGGGACCGCCTCCGATCACGATAATGTCATAGGTACTTGTATTGCTCATAGGCTCATCGCATTCACAATGGTTAAGACCTGATCTTTGGTTGCCAGGAGTTTATCGACGTCTTGAGGGTACAGGTTCAACTCTGCGAATACCGGATGATCGCGGAGACTGTCTTCAGGCATTTCATCAGGCGTGAGGAGGTGGCTTGCCAATTGATCCGCAATAAAGGTGAGCATGCATTCCTGGCGGAAGGCGGTGGCATGCTCGTATTCCCCGTAATATTGGATCGCCTCCGCTACTTGCTTGGGCAGTCTCCATTTATCGGCGATCAGAATGCCCACGCGGGTATGGTAGCCCTCGATCAATGTTTTTATGTGGGATTTGTTATCCAATATCGCGGCCAGTGCTTTAACCCAATCGTTGCTTCGTTTTTGAGCAATCGTCGTGATTATTTGCAGGACAACGGGTTTCCCGATTTCATGTAACAGTCCGCAGAGATAGGCGCTTTCGACGTTAACACGACGCATGCGGGCGACTTCCTTAGCGTATGCGCCGCTGGCGAGGGAGTGCCGCCAGAGTCGTTTTACATCCTCCTCATGTCCTGGTATTTGGAAGGCGCCAGATTTCAGGGAGGCGGTAAAAGCAATTTCAGACAGCAAAGTGATGCCCAGCATAGCCACGGCATGTTGGAGAGATACCACGGGGCTACGAGGCATGTAGGCTGGAGAGTTGGCAATCCGCAACACATGTGCAGCGAGGGCCTGGTCCTGGTGAATTAAGGCTGAGAGCTTCGCTGCATCGGCGGCAGGATCTGACGCCAACACCATCACTTGACTGGCTGCCTGGGGGAGGAGGGGGAGTTCAATTTCACCGGTCTCAATGTTTTGAATCAACGCCTGTTCAAGCTGTTCGAGAGGAGGCCAAGCTGGCTGTGCTTCAGATGGCATTGAAGAGATCCCGGGCTGTGACCCTACTGTTCACGACAGTGCTTTGTCGGTTGCTTACCTCAGAAAGTTTAGCGGTCGTGACTTTAGGAGGGTGACAGACTATACTTCATCGTCCTTGTGAGGAACGTATGAATCGAAATCAGCTGATCGCAGGTGCAGCATGGGTGATAGGCGCTTGGTTGGCCCCGATGTCCGGTATGGCCGCTGAATCCGCCGTGAGTGCCGAAAAGGTAGTGAAGGAAGCTCAAGAAACGATCGAGGCGACCAGGCAGTATACCGTTCAGCAAAAGGAGACGTTCCAACGGAAGGCGCAAGAGGAACTTGCGGTTATTCAGCAGCAGATTTTGGAGCTGCGGGCAAAGGTCGAAAAAGCTTCTGATGATACTCGGGCAGACCTTCAGCAGTCGCTCAACGAGTTGGAGAAGAAAAAGGATGGAGTGAGAGAAAAGCTGGACGAACTAAAGCACGCAACGGATGCCAAGTGGCACGAGGTACGGGAAAGGATGAACAGCGCTCTCGATGAAGTGAAACGCTCATATCGGAGACTGCTCGCTCACTTGCCATGATTCCCAAGCCAGAGGAGTATTAGTGATGAATGTGGTCACGCTTACAGACTTGCAACAGTTCAGCAGTGAGAAGATGAAGAAGAATAATGTGTTCCAAACAGAACGACTCTTCTGTGACATCTATTGCTTCGAGCCGGGGCAAGATCAAAAAAGTCATGTCCATGGCCATCAAGACAAGATTTATATTGTCTTGGAGGGGCAAGGAACGTTTCAGGTTGGTTCCGAAAAGCGAGTGCTCAATGCGGGGCAAGGCACTCTGGCTCCAGCTGGGGAAGAGCATGGCGTGAAGAACCACACCCAGGGGCGGCTCAAGGTGTTGGTGTTTGTCTCTCCTAATCCAGGCTGACGAAGTAGATGCATCTCAATCAACAGCAAGGGGGGAGCGGGCGTGATGCCCGCTCCCCCCTTGCTTGTAACCGGCTGATGAAAACCCGTTCAGCCCAACAACGCCTACCTCTCAGGGTTTGTAACAGGACCGGTCGGCTGGCTTACCGTCGTGCGAGAACTGGTTTTCGTATGCCATCACCTGCCAGATTTGCTCTTCGGACAGATGCCCCTTATTGGCCTTCATCTTCGTTTTTGGGACACCTTCCGAGATGCGCCAGAACCAGAATGCGTCTGAGAAGCGACAGACCAGTTTTGGATCACGAAGATCGCGCGCGCCCTTTTTCTTTGGTTTGCCGTCATCTCCGTGGCAACTACTGCAGTTGACATCGGTCTTGAACTCGCCTCTATAAATCTTCCCGCCCTCCTCTATGACTTTTGGATCGGTCCACCAACCTGCTGGCATTTTTTTGTCGGCATACTCGGGTGGAACCGTAGGCAAGGGAGGCTCGTCAGCAAAGGCGACTCCTCCGGAAAACAGTAGGGCACATCCCATTAACAAAACTGAAGCGCTTACGGTCCTTCGCATTCGTACCTCCTGTTAATTGGAATGGATATTTGGCCTGTTTGCTTGCTTGAGCTAGACCATATTTTCACGCGCACTATACCACACTTGTTTTGCTGGAAAAATGAAAACATGGTATTGGGACCACGCTCTCATAATAAGAGTATTTTGCTAGCATAAAACAACTACTTTGTAGTCTGGCACATGACCGTTCTGCTCCTAAAAATCCGTGAGTGTCCCGGCGAATCCTGTTATGGAATATATCTTCATTGTGGTAAGAGAGAATTTCCGTGAGCTCATCCGGAGATGTATTGGCGGTCTTTCTCTCGCAGGGGCCCCGACTGAGAACATGCAATCAAGCGTGCCATCGAGCCCTCAATAAGGACCTGGTTATTTGACAAATTGCTTCGCTGCCTCGACAATGGACCGGACTCCGATGCCATAATGATCTACCAGTTCGTCCGGTTTCCCGCTGTGGGGAATTTCACGAACAGCGAGCTTGCGGACCTTAATGCCCTCAGTTGCCACGGCACTCAAGACAGCATCACCGAGTCCTCCGTGGGCATAGTGGTCCTCCACCGTGAGGATTCGGCCCTGCGTCGCTCTTCCACAATCTAACAGGGTGTCTCTATCGATAGGAGCAATGCTATAGAGATCGATGACGCGAACCGAGAGACCGGCTGTTTTCAGCTGATCGTAAGCCTTCAACGCTTCAAAGAGAGTCACACCCGCGGCGACGATCGTGAGGACATCAGATGAACTCTGTCGAAGAATCTTACTGCCTCCGATGTGGAATCGCTCCTCAGGTCCATAGAGAACGAGACTTTTCGGCCTTCCGGCACGTATATAGACCATCCCCTTGTGGTGAGCGGCTGCTTCGACCAAGTGATAGGTTGAGTTTCCATCAGAGGGGTAGAGCACCGTTGCGTTGGGTTGAGCCGCCATCATGGCGATGTCTTCCAGGCCCATTTGGGAAGGCCCATCTTCGCCGATGCTGACGCCGACATGGGTTCCGACCAGCTTAATGTTTGAGCCGCTGATCGCGGCCATGCGGATGAAATCGTAGGCACGGCTCAGGAAGCAAGCAAACGTGGCGGCGAAGGGGATCTTGCCGCATGCCGCCAGGCCAGCGGCTGCGCCCACCATGTTTTGTTCTGCGATAAAGTTTTCGAAAAATCGATTCGAGAACTTCTTGCCGAATTTGTCACTGTACGTAGAGTTCTTTACATCGGCATCAAGGGCGACGACAAGGGGGTTCACGGAGCCTAGTGCCTCTAGTGCGAACCCAAATGCTTCTCGTGTGGCGACCGATTCGCCGATCTTGTATGGAGCTGGCGGCATGGTGCCGATAGCCAGAGAAGGGATCGGGCCGGGCGATGGTTTGGCGATGTGAGGAACGGCGCCGTTAGGGCTTAATTGTTTGGTGAGTTCGTCGAGCGCCTTCTGCGTCTCTTCTCCTTTCTTGAGAGGTTTGCCGTGCCAGTTGGGTTTGTTTTCAATGAATGAAATGCCCTTTCCTTTATAGGTCCGGGCGAGCAGTACGGTCGGTCTTCCTTTCGTCTGAGCAGCTTCGTCAAAAGCCTTGAGTATGGCACCAAAATCATGGCCATCGATGACAATCGGGTGCCAGCCGAACCCATTCCAGCGGGAACGGTAGGCGTCCATGTCGTGTTGCAGCATCGTAGGGTCACTCTGGCCAAGTCGATTCACATCGATAATGGCACACAGATTATCCAGCCCGTACTGGCGCGCGATTTCGACGGCTTCCCAAACTGATCCCTCGACGGACTCTCCGTCTCCCAGGAGAACATAGGTTCGGTAATCGAGTTGATCGACGAATTTTCCGTTCAATGCGATGCCGACACCGACCGGAAGTCCTTGCCCGAGCGAACCGGTCGCCATATCGACAAATGGCAATCGCGGAGTGGGATGTCCTTCCAGATCTGATGTTAGGGTGCGCAATTTCAGGAGGTCGGTCGACGGGAAGAGTCCAGCTTCTGCCCAGGCTGCATACAACAATGGGGCGGCATGTCCCTTTGAGAGAACGAAGCGGTCACCGTTTAGCGCTTTTGGATTCCGTGGATCGTACCGCATTACGGAGAAGAACAGGGCGGCGACAATATCGGCCGCCGAAGCGCAGCTCGATGGGTGACCACTTCCCGCTTCGCTCGTGGCTCGCACGCTATCGATTCTGAGTTGAGTTGCTTTATTACGCAAGGTCGCAAGTAGTTCAGGGGAAGAGGCCATGTCTGCCATCGAAAATCCTTTCAGGGTAGAGATCGCACGCTGTAGGTAAACTATTTGGCTATATCATATGGACAATTGAGAAAGAAATAGCGTGTGAAGCTAACAAATCGATCGGGGAAGGTCAATGAAGAGATGAGCTCCCCTGGTTTCAACTCAGGGGAGCTGCGTGAGTGCGAGGGCGTATCGTATGACTTCATTCAGCTTTGGGTAGCAGGAGTGACCACTAATACTTCATTGGAACAAGGAGATTCTGTTTCGCTTTCCGCTTCACTGAAAGCACTAATTGCAAAGAAATAAGGTGTATTCGGTTCGAGGTCGGTAATTGTGGCTGGAGGAGGGCCGACCCGTTGGCTTTGCTCGTATGAACATGAGCCATACTCTCCGGATGATTGTTTTCCATAGTGAACAAAATAGCCCAGCACATTAGGGTCAGTGGATGCGTCCCAGGTCAATTGAGCTGTCACTCCGGTTGGGGTAGGAGTTAGTGAGATTTCTGGGTCGTCCGCTTCAGCAGGGTCTGTGATGTTCGCGAAAAGTTCAGAATCTTCGGTGTCAGTTTCGGCTACGTCCGTTACCTGATGGCCAACTTCTGACGAGTTTGGTGTATTCGAATCAACGTTTGGCTCATCCTTTCTCTCCGTTGCCAAGGGGTCTTCAGTTGGAGTGGAGAGCGAAGAAATAATAGGGCTGCCTTCTTCGTGTTCTCCACACCCGGGTAATGGGAGTGCGATCACACCCAAGAGGATCAGTCCCGCTAGTGATCTCGTGAATGACTGATAAAAGACGCCGACCAAATTCGCATTTGCCCGCATATGAATCGCTCCTATTGATTCAGGTGAATGGCTATGGTTTCTTGCGGACCAAGTACGCAAGAGATGATGAGTATGGATAAGCAAATGTAGTGCCAATAAAACAAAAATCTATAAATTATAATTATTAAATGAGTTACGAGTTATTTCGAACTACTGAAGGTGGTAAGTATGAAGGGCTAAACATTCAAGTACTACGCAAGTAGCACGATGGATAACTGTGCGGAGAGTGAGTGGAAGGGGGACAACTTTTTATGTGGATATGATCCCATCTTATTTCCATTATCAACATCGGTCACCGTTACGGGGGAGCTCGTTGGGGGACAGTGCGTTCTTTGAAAAATTTCAAGAGCAAGACTCCATTCACCAGAATGACGATTGTCAGGATGATGTAAGTTGTAATCGGTGATGCAAGGTTTAACTCACCCAGGACACGAGAGAGACCGAATCCTACGATCAACCCGTCGAATGCCATACAGATACGCCTGAAGGTTTCGGGATCCATCAAGCGGATGAGAAACGTTCCCAGTGGAATGCCAATGATCACGCTCGGAATGATGTAGGGGATAATTTCCATACTGCCGGCGCTATAGAAGCCGATGAATCCATAGGCGACGGCTGTCAGTGACGATTCTGCCAAGCGTATGATGCCCAGGGCCGCGCGGAAATCCTGTTTTGGGTACCCTTGGTTATTGAAGAGGAGAGCCAAGGGAGGACCAGAAATAGTTGTCACGGAGTAGAGGGTGCCGAGTCCTACTCCAAACGGTACGGCGATGACTTTTTCAGCCCGGATAGGTTTTCGAATGCCTGCGGCTTGGAGAAGGATCAAGGGTAACAGAAAAAAATAGGTGACGAACTTGATCCATGCTGGCTCCACGAGGGCAAGAAGATAGCTCCCGATGCCGACGCCGACAGCCAGACCACTCAGAATCGGAGCCACGCGCCAGAAGATGTTGGAGATACTCTTTCGGTTGATAAAAAGCACATAGGCGTTGATGACGAGCTCAATGAGCACGAGCGCTGGGTTCAAGATACGGTTGGTATAGAACAAGAGGGCAACAGGAACTGTAATCGATGAGAAGCCGTATCCAAGGGCTCCATTCACGATGGAAGCGACGAAGGTGATGAGGACAAGAACGACAGTATCCATGGAGAGTTAACCTTTGGGACGGCCGGACGCAAAGTCGGCAAGCGTGTAATAGTCGAGGATTCCGGCGATGGCATCGCGGACCGTCCCCATCACCTGTTGCACCGGACACCGTGCTTTCTCCGCATAAGGACACTCACCACACTTTTGATAGGCCGTCTTGCTGACGCACCCGATCGGGGCAAGCGGACCATCGAGGATACGTATCACCTGTCCCAGCGTGATGTTTTTCGGCGGCTTGATGAGGACATATCCTCCCTTCACCCCCCGTCGACTGGAAATGAGCCCGGCTCGTTTGAGCGTGAGGAGGATTTGCTCTAAAAATTCGATCGGGATGTGTTGCCGATCAGCAATTGCGTGGCGCTGGAGCGTGGTTCTCTCATGTGCGAGGGTGAGTTCAAGCAGAGCTCTGAGACCATACTCACTTTTCTTGGATAGTTTCATGAAATTTCCGAAATACAACTAACTTAGTCAACAAGTGCAACAATAGAAAATAGATGGGCGGCACGTCAAGGTTAAATTTGGATTGGCCAGAGAATCTGATCTCTATCACTCTAGAGAGGAGGATCGGAAGATCCTCGGCTCATCTTTCTGCCGCCATCAACATCGAGCGAGCTGTTCCTTGACACTGGAAAAGCATTCTTGCTAGCCTGCCAACTTCGACTGTAAACGTCTACTCGTCTCTCCCGACCAGGCTGTGGGTTCCGTGACGTTCCAAGAACTGATTCTTACCCTCCATCGCTTCTGGGCCGATCAAGGTTGCGTGGTTCATCAACCCTACGACATGGAAATGGGCGCAGGGACGTTTCATCCGGCCACGTTTTTGCGATCACTTGGGCCAGAACCATGGCGGGCCGCCTATGTGCAGCCATGCCGTCGGCCAACCGATGGTCGGTACGGCGAAAACCCCAACCGTCTTCAGCGCTATTATCAATACCAAGTCGTACTGAAGCCTTCTCCTGACAACATTCAAGAGCTGTATTTGGAGAGTCTGGCCCGGCTGGGGATCGATCCAAATCAGCATGATATCCGCTTCATCCAAGATGATTGGGAATCCCCGACCCTGGGAGCGTGGGGACTCGGCTGGGAAGTGCGTTTGGATGGAATGGAAATCACTCAGTTCACGTACTTTCAGGAAATTGGTGGGATTGAACTGAGTCCGGTCACGGGCGAAATCACGTATGGGACAGAGCGCATCGCCATGTATTTGCAGCAAGTGAACAACGTCTTCGATCTGGGGTGGACGGACTCGATCAAATATGGCGACATTCACCATGAAACCGAGGTGCAGGGATCGCGGTACAACTTCGAACAAGCGGACGTGGCCATGCTGGTGCAAGCGTTCCAGGCGAATGAAGCGGAGTGCACTCGGTTGCTTACCCAAGTCGACCAGCGCTTGACCCTGCCGGCCTATGATTACTGCATCAAATCATCCCATGTATTCAATCTCCTGGACGCCCGTGGTGCCATCAGTGTAGCGGAGCGGACCGGCTATATCGCCCGAGTGCGGGGCTTAGCCAGACGATGTGCGGAACGCTATATCGAGGAGCGAGCTGCGATGGGTCACCCGCTGATGAGTCGTGAAACGAGGGTCATGAAGTCTGGTAGACCTCGAGCGAAGACAGGAGTAGGTCGAACGTAATTAGTTATGGCGACTCAAAAGAAAGCAGGACGCCGGAGCATCGCACCGAAGAAAGGCAGAGGGACCTCCGCACCCACTACGGCCGAGTTGCTGCTTGAAATCGGCGTGGAGGAACTGCCGTATCAGTTCATAGTTCCCGCGCTAGCCTCACTCAAGGAATCCGCTGAACGTCTCTTCAACGATCAGCGGCTTACCTTTCAGTCTGTCCGCACCATGGGCACGCCACGCCGACTGACGGTGGTGGTTGATGGCTTGGCGGCGAGACAGACCTCCGTGACGAAGGAGGCAATGGGGCCGTCGAAGGCCGTTGCGTTCGATCAGGCCGGACAGCCGACTAAAGCCGCCTTAGGATTTGCCGCAGGTCAAGGTGTGGCCGTGCAGGAGCTTCAGCTACGCCAGACTCAGAAGGGTGAGTACCTGTTTGCCGTGAAACGCGACGAAGGCCGGTCGACAGCCGCTGTGCTGACAGAGACACTGCCGCCACTCGTGTCGAGCCTCACCTTTCCCAAGGCGATGAAATGGAACGAAACCGGCGTGCGCTTTGCCCGTCCGATCCGGTGGGTGGTGGCGATGTGTGGAGGCACGGTGCTTCCTATCGACGTAGCTGGGATCAAAGCCTCGAATGAGACCAACGGCCATCGAGTCTTGGGCGGCGGAAAGTGGGTCTCTGTTCGTGATGCGGCATCCTATATCAGGATGTTGGAGCGCCAAGGGGTCATCGTCGATCCGCAGCGCCGCCGCAAACTGATCGAGGAACAGATCGCCGCTATTTGTCACAAGGCTGAGTTTCAATTGAACGAAGACGAAGCCTTGCTCGACCAAGCCGTGTATGCGACGGAGCAACCCCAAGCGATTATGGGATCGTTTAAGAACACGTATTTGGATATGCCGGAAGAGATTCTGGTGACCTCGATGAAGGAACACCAGGGATTCTTTTCCTTACGCCAGAAGGGGACTGGCAAGTTGGCGGCTCATTTCATCGCCGTGGCGAACAATCGTGTCAAGGACATGTCCCTGATTCGCGAAGGCAACGAGCGGGTGCTGGCGGCACGATTGGCCGATGCAAAGTTCTTTTTTGACGAAGATCGGAAGATCACATTGGAGGAGCGCGCGAAGAAACTCACAGGTGTGATGTTTCACCAAAAAATTGGGACGATGGATCGGAAACAGGAACGGATATCTGAGCTCGTTCGTGCTATTGCGGAGCAGCTGGGACTTGAGTCAGAGTCGCAGTCAGCCTGCGTCGCAGCTGCCCGTCTCTCTAAAGCGGACTTGTTGTCCGGAATTGTGGGGGAATTTCCGGAGCTCCAGGGCGTGATGGGTGGCTACTATGCACAGCATGATGGGATGTCTCAAAATGCGTGCAAAGCCATCCGAGACCAGTATATTCCGCGGGGCATGGATGGAGCGTTACCGGAAACCGTTGAAGGAAGAGTATTGGGGTTGGCAGACCGACTCGATACGATTGTGGCGTTTTATCAGGCCGGTATGATTCCGAAGGGGTCGGAAGATCCGTTCGCGCTGAGACGCCACGCGCTCTCGATTGTTCGTATTCTGCTGGAAAGACAAACGAAGTTGGACCTTGGTAAGGCGATCGAAACTGCCGAGAGACTAGTCGATAAGGATGTGACAGAAGCGTCCGCGTCGCATCACGCCGGTCCGCTCGACTTTATCATTGAGCGGTTTCGTTACTACATGGGAGTGACGGAGGCCCTGCGAGACGATGTGATTCAGGCGGTGACGAGTGACGAAGCGAAGGAACATGACTTGGTCGACCTCGCTGGACGAATGCGGGCGTTGCAAGTGATGACCTCTCTTCCGGAATTCGATCCGTTGATGGTTGGATTCAATCGCGCAAACAATATTCTCAAAAAAGAAGGTGTGAAGAAGGGGGAGCTGGTAGCCGTGGATCCCACATTGTTCCAGGATGATGCTGAGCGTGAACTTCATGCTCAGGTGACATCGACGAAAGACACCTATGATGAATTCCTCGCGAAGTGCCAGTACGAGGAAGCGCTTCATTGCTTGGTTCAGCTGAAGCACTCCATTGATCGTTTCTTCGAGCGGGTAATGGTAAATGTAGAAGATTCCGCAATGCGAGTGAATCGGCTTTCGCTCTTGAGGCAGGTCGTCGAGGATCTGTTCGAGAAGTTCGCCGATTTTTCAAGAATTGTGGTACAAGGGCGGTAGGTCGGATCGGACGGAAAACGGCCAGTCTCCACGCGTCGATCGGGGAAGCGGGTGTTGTCATGGATCAGCCGATGACGGACGAATCCCGTCGGGCGGACAAGATCCGACGCTTTTCTCTTGCGGTTTCGTTGGTCTTAATGGTGTGCTGCAATGCCATCCTCTTCGTAGGGCTCAAGCTCAGCGGCATCAATTTGGATGACTTGGTGAAGACGCCTGACCTCTTCAATGCCCAACAGGATGTCTGTCTTCGCCTTTCGTGGCAATCAGTGCCAGGTGCTAATGAACCCGTTCGGTTCTGTTCGGAATGGCTCAACCTTTCCGATCCGAGTGGGAAGGCACACCACCTCTCGCCCGACACGAAGCTTACGAAGGGACGTGACGGGCACTATTATGTCGATCGGGGTGTTCAGGCTGACTACCGATTGTTGATGCTGATGCTGTTTGTCGCTGCTATTATCGTTGGTGGCGTCCGGACAAAGTGGTTTCTGGTAAGCCGCTATCGGCTCCGTTTGGAGTCGACCGACGGCCGCCGTGCTTCGACCGCTCATTGATACGCACTCTTCCTGGAAGGAGAAGTCACGTGGCAAAGAAATATGTCTACTACTTCGGGGACGGCAAGGCCGAGGGCACGTCGAACATGAAGGAACTGCTCGGCGGGAAAGGCGCGGGATTGGCCGAGATGACGAATCTCGGGATCTCCGTTCCCCCTGGTTTCACGATCACGACCGAAGCTTGCATCGAATATGACAAGCACGGGAAGAAATACCCCCCTGGGATGTGGGAAGCTACGCTGTCGGCGCTGAAGCGTGTGGAGCGTTCAATGGGGATGGGGTTCGGCGATCCTGACAAACCGTTGCTGGTCTCTGTGCGATCCGGTGCTCGCGCATCGATGCCCGGCATGATGGATACGGTGCTCAACGTGGGGCTCACGATGAGGACGGTCGAAGGCCTCGCCGCCAAGACGAAGAACGAACGGTTCGCCCAGGACAGTTATCGGCGTTTTATTACGATGTTCGGCAGTATCGTCATGGGGGTGCCGCGAGAACATTTCGAGGCGATCCTCAATCATAAGAAAGAAGAAATAGGCGTGGCGCATGAGACTCAACTTGCCGCAGTGGGCTTGCGGGACCTCGTCGGGCGATTCAAGACGTTGGTGAAAGAAGAAACCGGCAAGGAGTTCCCGGACGATCCCAATGAGCAGCTGAGAATGGCAATTAACGCAGTCTTTTCCTCCTGGAATGGCGCGCGTGCCATTACCTATCGGCGCTTGAACGGCATTCCAGACCATTGGGGCACCGCCGTCAACGTGGTCGCGATGGTGTTCGGGAACATGGGCGACACCAGCGGAACCGGAGTAGCGTTCACCCGCGATCCCAATACCGGTGAGCATAAATTTTTCGGCGAATGCCTGATGAATGCGCAGGGGGAAGACGTTGTAGCCGGCATCAGAACGCCGCTGCCGGTCAGTGCACTCGCGAAGAATGTTCCGGCTGCCTACAAGGATCTCGAAACCACCTATAAGAAGCTTGAAAAACATTATCGCGACATGCTCGACCTGGAATTTACGATCCAGGAGGGCAAGCTCTATATGTTGCAGACCAGGGTCGGAAAGCGGACCGGCATCTCAGCCGTTCGGATCGCCGTTGAAATGGTGAAGGAAGGATTGATTACGAAGCGTGAAGCAGTGCAGCGGGTCGGTCCGGATCAACTGGCGCAATATCTCTATCCTATTTTTGATTCGAACGTGGAATCCAGCTCGACTCCGCTTGGAAAAGGATTGCCGGCCGGGCCTGGTGCGGCAGCGGGAAAGATCGCGCTGACACCGGACCGCGCGGTCGAGATGAAAGCAGCGGGTCAACGGGTCGTGCTCGTCCGCGACGAAACAAGCCCGGACGACATTCACGGCATGAATGCGGCAGCCGGATTTTTGACTGCGCGTGGCGGGATGACCTCGCATGCGGCGGTGGTGGCCAGGCAGATGGGTAAAGTCTGCGTCGCCGGTTGCGAAGCGGTGCAGGTCATGGATGATCAATCGGTGCGGATCGGCTCGAAGGTCTTCCGCGAAGGGGAATACCTCTCCGTGAACGGCTCGACCGGGAATGTCTACGACGGTGATGTGCCGGTGGTGGAATCGGAAATCATTCAAGTCGTGCAAGGGAGGCTGGATCCCAAGAAGTCGCCGAAGTATCAGCTGTTCGCCACGTTGCTTTCGTGGGCCGACGACGAACGCAAGTTGCGTGTTCGAGCCAACGCCGATGTACCGGATCAGGCAAAGATTGCGAGGGGGTTCGGAGCGGAAGGCATCGGATTGTGCCGGACGGAACACATGTTCTTCGCCGAAGATCGGATCTCGATCATGCAGAAGATGATCTTGGCGCGCACGAAGGAAGAACGTGAGAAGTTTCTCGATCAGCTTCTGCCGTTGCAGAAGCAAGACTTTATCGGGCTCTACCGGGAGATGCAGGGATACCCGGTCACGATCCGGCTGCTTGACCCTCCGCTTCACGAGTTTTTGCCCAAGCGGGAAGAATTGATGGTGGAGATCGCGCAGCTGGAACTAACCGGGAAGGATGGATCCAAGCTCGAGGAGAAACGTCGGTTGCTGGCTCGAGTGGAAGAACTGCATGAATTCAACCCCATGCTGGGGCTTCGCGGGTGTCGGTTGGGCATTACCATGCCGGAGATCACCCGTATGCAGGCGAGGGCGATCATGGAAGCGGCCTGCGAATTGGCGAAAGAAGGCAAGAAGATCGTGCCCGAAATCATGATCCCGCTGGTCGGTATGGTCTCCGAAATGAAGTCGCAGAAAGATCTCGTGAAAGAAGTGGCTCAGGAGACGATGAAACGGTACGGCCTGAAGTTGAATTATCTGGTCGGGACGATGATTGAGTTGCCACGCGCGGCGGTGACGGCTGGCCGGATTGCGGAAGAGGCGGAGTTCTTCTCATTCGGGACGAACGATTTGACACAGACGACGTTCGGGTTTTCGCGTGATGATGCCGCTAAGTTCATCGATTTCTATAAGGGCAACAAGATCATGGAAGCGGACCCCTTTGCCGTGCTCGACCGCGAAGGCGTCGGGTCGTTGATGAAACGGGCCATTGAGGGTGGGCGGAAGACGCGGTCCGACATCAAGCTCGGCATCTGCGGTGAGCATGGCGGCGATCCCAGTTCCGTTGAGTTCTGTCATCAGCTGGAGTTGGATTACGTCAGCTGTTCCCCCTTTCGCGTGGCGATCGCGCGATTAGCGGCGGCGCAGGCGGCCATCGCAGAATCGAGTGCGAAGCCGGCAGAGAAGAAGGTCAAGGCAGCGCGCAAGCCGTCGAAGTCACGTAAGTCGTCGACCTCACGCCGTACGCGACGGTGACAAGCACTCAAGAAGATCTCCGCTTCATGACCCTGGCCCTTCGTCTAGCGGCGAAGGGCCAGGGAACGACAAGTCCGAATCCGATGGTTGGAGCCTTGGTGGTTCGTCAGGGTGAAATCGTCGGGCGGGGTTTTCATCTTCGAGCGGGAACTCCCCACGCAGAGATTCACGCGTTACGACAAGCAGGGGCTCGCGCCAGAGGTTCGACGCTCTATGTCACACTTGAGCCCTGCTGTCATCTCAAGAAACGCACGCCTCCTTGTGTTCCAGAAGTCCTTCGCACCGGTGTCCGTCGTGTGGTGATTGCGATGCAAGATCCGAATCCACCGGTCAAGGGGAGAGGTGCCGCCGCACTCCGCCGGGCTGGACTGTCGGTGACGATTGGTGTGGCTCGCTCCGAAGCGGAAGCATTGAATAAGGCCTATTGCCATTGGATGAAGACCGGTCGACCCCATGTCACGCTCAAGGCGGGCATGACGCTTGATGGACAGCTGGCGACAGTCGATGGCGAATCTCGGTGGATTACTGGGGAGTTATCGAGGAGAGAGGGGCATCAACTCCGCGGTCAGGTAGATGCCGTGCTCGTCGGGGTGGGAACGGTTTTGGCGGATAATCCCGCGCTGACGGCGAGAGTGGGATCTCGATTAGACAGCCTTGCGCCACGGCAGCCGCTTCGCATTGTCGTCGATAGCAGGTTACGCACTCCGGTCACGGCGCAGGTTCTGGCGCAACAGGACAAGGCCAAAACGATTATTGCGACAACTGTTGCAGCTCCACGAGCCCGGCGATCGGCGTTGGAAGAGAAAGGCATTGAAATCCTCACGGTTGCGGCTCGGCAAGGTCATGTGTCGTTGTCGGCTCTCCTGAGGGAACTCGGTCGGCGCGGTATCCTGTCCGTGCTCGTAGAGGGAGGGGGCGAAATCAATGCCGCGATGTTGAGGGGCAAGTTGGTCGATCGCGTTCGGTTCTACATCGCACCACTGTTGCTCGGGGGCCAAGATGCCAAAGGGCTCATCGGGGGAAACAGTCCAGCGGGACTCGCGAAGGCAATCCGGGTACGCCGTACAGTGGTACGGTCGCTTGGCGACGATATGGTCGTGGAAGGAGAGTTGTGATCCTTTTGCGATGGCTAGTCATTCTGTCGGCGTTCTTGACGGGCAGTGGAGCCTTCAGTTTCCCCGCATCATCCGCTCAATCAGCAGGAGGCCTCGCATCCCTCGTTCATCAGTATCTCGATGCCGGCGATAGTGATGAGGCCGAACGTCTGTTGCAAACTATCCTGTCCGACCCACAGGCGTCGATCGAAGCGGTTTCTCAGATCATCAAGGGAGGAAGAACGTACCAAAGCCAACCCACCGGTATTCTTCCGAGTGAGCAGCTCACCGTTCGTGGGCAGACCTACCCCCTGTCGCTATTTGTTCCGCCGTCCTATGAGACGGCGAAGCGCTATGCCTTGGTCGTGTGTTTGCATGGATTTGGTTTTACCGGTGAGGAATATCTAGAGCGGTGGCGTACTCGCTTAGGGGAAGACTATCTCTTGGCTTGTCCCACCTATCCGTCCGGTGCGTGGTTTACGAGGCGTGCTGAGGAGTTGGTACTGGAGACGATCCGAGACGTGACCAGACGATACCATATCGATCCCGATCGAGTCTTTCTGACGGGTATGTCGAACGGTGGGATCGGAGCGTGGCTGATCGGGATGCACCATGCGCCGCTCTTTGCCGGGATCGCGCCCATGGCCAGTGGATTGGATGATGTGCTGATGCCGTTCCTTGCGAATCTTCGAAGCACACCCATCTATGTCATTCATGGTGCTCAAGATCAGGTGATGCCGGTGCACCTGAGCCGATCGATTGCCAAGGAGCTGGATAGGCTTGGCTATCCGTACGTGTATCGTGAGCATGAACGTGAGCATCCTATTGCAGGTGGGCATTACTTCCCCAAGGAGGAGTTGCCGGATCTCGTTGACTGGTTCGATCACCAGCGCCGAGAGCCGTTACCGAGCAGAGTCACTCTGGTGCGCGATGCCAGCCACTTTCAACCGTTTAACTGGGTCCGTCTCGATTCGACAGATCCGATCGCCGCATTTTCAGACGATTTGGTGGACAAACGTGACGAACGGATCAAGCACCGAGTCTATGCCAGGCTGGACGTGTCGATTGCCGGAAGCAACCGCATCGAGGTGAAGGCTGGGCACGTTCAACGCTACAGCCTCTTTCTGAACCAGCAGATGATCGACATCTCCAAACCACTTACTGTGATGACGAACGGCCGTCTTTCGTTCGAAGGAACCGTCACACCGTCGGTCGAGACCTTGCTGAGACAGGCTCGACTACGGCAAGATCCTCAGAAGCTCTTTCCCGTTCAGCTTACGATTGCCATCACGAAGTCCGCTCCATGATCTCCGCAGCACGGTTTCACCCTGGTCCTCTCGCACGCCTGTTTATTGCGTCCATCGGCACGGTGCTTTTGTTAGCTGCTCAGTCTAATTGGTCAGAGGCCTGTACGTTATCTCCCGATCATGCCGGGCTCACCTTTCCTGTCGAACGAGTGGATCCTGCCTGGGCTTGTCGACTGCAACCGGTCATCCAGAATAATTCGATCGAGAGCAACCTCGGACCGATTCGAACTGCGTTATCCGGAGCGTTGTATCGGTATCTGTTGGATCATCCTCCCTTCACCGCGGCGCTGATCCGGCGCCTGAATCTTGGTTTGTACCAGTCGGAAGGGCGAGGCCCTGGTCGTTTCTGGGGGGATGACGGCGTGGGGTCGAAGGGTATCGTGGAGCTTGTGTACGAGGATCCTGTATCACGTATCTACTTCCTTGACGGAACTCATGAAAGCCGGTTGCTGCCTCATGTGACAGGGAAGGCGGTCGTCTTTCTTCGGATCGGTGTCATGCAAGATGAGAACAGCAACGAAACAACGGTGAGCACGTTGGTGGCCTACACGAAATTGGATAATCCTTTTCTGTCAGGGTTGGCGTCTCTCCTGCATCCACTCGTGTCCAGAATTGCGACCAGCAGGCTGAAAAAAGGAGTGGAGACGGTCGATCGCTTGGGGATGGTGATGATGGAGAATCCCCAACGGGTATTGTCTGAAGCGCAGAGTCCCCCGTCTTTACCCGAGCATCATGTATCGTTCCTGAAACAAGTTTTGAGTAGCCGACACAGCCCTGACAGCGGGAGTTCGGACGCGCGATCGATCCCATGACAGCCTCACGCAGCTTCGTGCTGATCTGCACGGTCGGCATCTTTTGTTTCATCAGCTACAACATGGTGCGGATGCCCGCACTCTCCTTGTTTGCCGAATCGCTCGGCGCTGGCCCGGAGCGAATCGGTCTGATCGTCTCCGTGTCGACCATCACGGGTGTTCTACTGAAACTGCCGTCCGGCGCCCTGTCCGATATCTATGGACGACGGTTCTTGCTGCGGATCGGCGTGGTGGCGTTTGGCCTGCCACCGTTTCTCTATCCGTTCATCACGGATTTGGATGCACTGACGGCGTTGCGGTTTCTCCACGGCATGGCGACGGCTATGTTTGCCCCGAGTGCGTTGGCCACGGTGGCCGAGCTCTATCGGGAACGGCGCGGGGCGGCGCTTGGGACCTACACGGCCTGTACCCAGTCTGGTTCGCTGTTGGGGCCCTTTCTCGGTGGCTATCTCATTCATGCCGCGGGATTCGACACAGCATTTGTCACGGCCGGGGTGTTCGGCTGCATTGCCATGGTCTTGTTCTATAGTCTGCATCTCGACGTCGCCGTGCCGCCTCGGACAGAAGAGGGAGCGAGGGCGGTCTTGTCTGAGATGTGGAAGGGCTTCGCCGCAGTCGTCAAAAACAAGAAAGTTCTGATTACGAGTACGACCGATGCGGCGAAAATGATCGCCAATGGGGCCTTGATGGCGTTTCTCCCGTTGTATGGTGTGTCAGTGGGGCTCAACCCAGGCGAGGTCGGGATGCTCTTCACGGTGCAAGCCGTCACCTCCTTCTTTTCGAAGCCGATCATGGGACGTATTTCAGATCGAGTGGGGCGGCAGCCGCTGATTATTCTGGGCCTCTGTATCTGTGCCGGGACGTTTATCTGTGTTCCACATGTCGCGATGTTTCCAATCTTGCTGATGCTGTCGGCTGGGTTTGGGTTCGGCGAAGCCGTGGTCTCGTCGTCCTCCTCAGCGCTAGTCGCGGATAGTTCTGAGTTCAAGCGGCTAGGAGCGGGTTTGGGGATGCAAGGGACGATCATGGATATTGGGCACGCGAGCGGGCCGTTGCTAGCTGGGCTGCTGATTGCGAATCTGAGTTATCCGATGGCCTTCGCCATCATCGCTGGGATTCAATTGATGGCGGCCGGCGTGTTTTGGGTGATGATCAAACGGGTATAGACCGTACCATCATGCTCATAGCTGCGCTATAATGGCCGCACGATGAAGGATATGACGACCGGAGACCTCATCATCGGCGCGCTGGCTGGTCTGGGCGTGGTGGTGCTGCTTGTGTTGTTTGTCTATGTGGTGAAACAGATCATCCTGAGGAAAGACTGATGTTTACCGGCATCGTCGAAGAAATGGGCGCGATTACCGTCCTGAAGAAAACGTTGGCTGGAGCGAAGCTCACGATCTTGGCCTCGACAATGATGACCGACCTCAAAATCGGTGACAGCGTGAGTGTGAATGGAATCTGTCTCACCGTGGTTTCGAGAACCGAGCGTGACTTTTCCGTAGAAGTCTCGTCAGAAACACTTTCCGTGACGACGCTTGGGACGTACCCTGTCGGCATGCCGGTCAACCTCGAACGGGCGATGAGGCTCAACGAACGCATCGGGGGGCATCTAGTGGCCGGTCATGTTGATGGGGTCGGCGTGATCCGTAGCCGACAGCAAGATGCCAACGCGATTCTGTTGGCCATCGAAGCACCACAACATATCTTGCGGTACTGTGTGGTCAAGGGGTCAATTACCGTCGATGGAATCAGTTTGACCATCAATGAGCTGAATGAGAAGGGATTTTCCGTCGCCATCATCCCACACACGGCCAAGGTGACGACACTTGGACTCAAACAGGTGAACGATTCCGTCAACCTCGAATCAGACCTCATCGGGAAGTACGTCGAGCGCCTGCTCCAAGAGCGGAGCCAATTGCCTAAGACCACACCGGTCATTGATAAGGACTATCTGCAGAAGCGGGGACTGATTTAGTTGGTGGCATCAGTCTTCAGGTCTTGGTCATCAATATGACTGAGGAGCGTTGCCTCGCCCATAGTTGAGTGAATCCCGCACTGCTACCTGCCTGATCAAACTACCTCAAAATGGTATCAATTCTCCGGAGTCTCGCCTTCATGAGACTTGACGGAACCTGTAGGTCGGTCGAAAATATGTCGTGTGCTAATTCATGGTCTTCATGGATATTGTTGAGGGATTAAGATAATCGAAGTGCGTCGGCATGACCTTAAATTGGTCAAACGATGAGCATCAGAGAAAATAGCACTAAGAAGGGTAGTAAGTTCGAAGAATTGATGTACCGCTACTTTAGTGCGGAGGTTCGTGCGGACCGTTTCTTTGCTAAACGCCAATGCTGTAAGGTCAGGAGAAAACCCAAATACCACTCGCGTGATCGAGGTGGAGACATAACCTTTGATGTGTCAATTGAGATTTTCTTGCCAGGATCTACGGAACTCTCCGCTGTTGTGCTTATTGAGTGTAAAAATTATACAAAAGCGATTCCAGTTGATGATGCTGAAGAATTGTTCGCAAAAGTTTAGCAGGTTGCTTCAGCAAAGGCAAAAGCCGTGTTGGCGAGTACGGCGCCATTCCAATTAAGCACTCGAAAATTTGCACAGGCCAAGGGCATTGGCCTACTCCGCTACTTTGATCGAGAGAATTGCAAGTGGGAGCTGAAGCGATCACCCTCTGGCGGTATCAGGGTAGGAGGTGGCACTGATGCTGCCGAAATTGTAAGTGGCTTAACGAATCCAGATCATACAAGCGAAGTTTTTGATCTGTATCTTCAATCACCCACGCGTGACACAAATTCCCTGCACGACTTTCTTAAGGACCTATTATTGGACGAAGCACTTTCGCCTAGTCATCTTCGTGAGATCACAAACACACGCATTCGACAAAGCAGCGTTGTTCCTTTTGTCGAGAAGGATACTCTGGAAAATGTAGCTACTAGTGCTCTCCAGGATATTTCATATACGGCTGGAAAAGTTCCGCTGCAAAAACTATGTGAATATGAGGCAAACCGGAGTGGACTCATTGTGAACCTCAATGTGAAACCAAGACAGGAATTTGTTGATAGGCAAGTTCTTGGCCGAATTACCTTTGACCCACCCAAGATTGAGGTCTATCGGCAGGTCAATCATACGCCTGGACGCGCACGATTTACGCTGGCACATGAACTGGCTCATCATCTACTGGGGCATGGAAAATTTATGCGAAGAGAGTTCTGCCAAAATAAGGACTTCGCGTTTGAACGAACGGCCCATCAGATGAGACCGATATTGGAAGAATGGAAATTCAAGCCAACTTCCTGGCTAGCAATCTGCTTCTACCCAGGCACAATGTGATCGAAGATTTTCGATATATGGTACATGAACTAGGTCTTGTGAATCGGGGATATGGTCCGCTCTATTTGGATAAGCAACCGTGCAATATCCAGAGCTTTGAACAGATGAGCGCACGATTTATGAGGCGGTATGGTGTTTCACGCGCTGCGATTACCATTCGCCTTAAATCGCTAGGTCTCTTATACGATGCACGAGGATCGGAAGAGTCGAAGCATCAGAGGGGAAATGCCGCTTCATTTGAGTGGCTCTAAATGAGGTCGGCGCTTGACTTTGCACCATGTGATGGCTGTTTATTAAGTCAATATGGGATTGCACCTATGATTCGTGGAATAAGCAGGTGGTGGTGCAGTGAAAGGGAAGTCAAGCAACGACCCCATAGGCATAGACGAACCAGCAGCTACACCGGACAGCTGATCCACAACTGCCGGTTGCTCCGCGCCAGTCGGTGAGCCGCGGGGCCGTTAGGCGTCTGGGAGGTGAATATGGTACCTGAGTTCTTGGGTGCCCTGAGAGACGTGGCTGGCAATCCCCTGGCATTCGCAGCATATGCTCTTGTAGTCGCCGCATGGGCGGCACGCGGCTGGTTTGTATATCGGCCTCAAGCCCAGGCGGAGAAAATCCTTGGTCAGTATTCCGAGGACAAGGAGCGGACCGTCGCGCTCAGCATGCTCATCGGAGAGAAACCGCCCTCGGGTTTGGCGAAGGCTGATTTGCTGGAGTGGGTGAGACTGAAGTCAAAGGAGAAGACAAGGTATCTGCTATTGGTCGCATACGTGGCGACCCTAGCCACAGTTATCACGATCTCTGGGATGGCGGTCTTCTTAATGGGGCAGCGAGTGACCGCACATGGCGGAACGGAAGAGGAACTTCGGGTTCGAGACAAAGAATTAGCTGCATTTCAGCTTGGCCAATCCAAGCTGATCTATACCAAGTTCGAGCAGACGCTGCGATACCGGCTTGACGAGATCGCCGACCCAGAGTGGACTGACAATCCTGAGATCCAATTGATCGCGGGTCAGATGGACGAAATGCTGTCCGCCAATCGACGTCTCTATTGCGTGCTAGAAGAGCATCCATGCAGCGTCACCGAACAGACATCGTGGTCAGAAATCTTCACAAAGCTGGACCCTATGCTGCGTCGACAATATGTGGGACGCGTCCAAAATGCACACAACCTTGGCCAGCTCATTGGCACCCTTCAGATCGAAACTGTTACCAATCCTCTAGGTGGTCCCATTGAGGTTCCGATCCTCCCGTTTCTTGCTCGCGACGCTGAAAGGATCTGGGTCGGAGACGACACACTGCTTCCTGACAACCCCGAACTTCGGGAAGCGGTTCGTGAGCTCTACGCGCACGCCGCGCGCAATGAGTCGCCATCCGCGGAGGCTTTCGCTAAACTGGCCGCACCAATCCTGTCATATTATCGGATCGATACTTGAACGGTTTATCTTGGTGAAAAGTATGGGGTCGGTGCTTGCCCCCGCACCATGCGATGGCTGTTTAGTAAGTCGATATGGGATCGCACCTAAAGATTCGGGGAATGAACGGGAGGTCGTGCAACGAAATGGGAAGTCCACAATGACCCCATAGGCGCTTTCGCTGGCTCTCGGCTGTGCTACACTTCGGAGGAACTGTCGGGAACCGCATTCAGCCACTGCTGAGACCTAATTCGGTGACAAGCCCGGAAATTCAGATCCTCATCTCTCTCGCTTCCCTGGCAATCGTTGCGGCCTTCGTCTCTCAGATCCAAATGGTCCACCGAGCAAGAAAGCTCAAGGAGTGGATCGAGAAGGAACGACCTGATCTATGGCGGAACCTCAATATCGTTGCGAGAAACTGGAACGGTGGCCATCCTGGGCTCAAGCTTCTCTATCGCCAAAAGGCAGTCGGGCAGCCTCGATTTTATGAGGAATATACGAAGATTCGAGCCTCAGAACGCCAGCTACTTTGGGGCGTTGGCATCGGCTCTTTCTGTATTGGACTGGTGATTATCGGCCAACAGTCGTGGGGGTGGCATTGGTGACGACTTCGACCAAGGTCTCTTGGTCGATGATCCAGTACACGATCCAGGTCGATTTCTTTGTTGCGTAGAGCTTGTAGTAGAAAGCACGATTGGGGTGGGATCTTGAGTCGTGCATGGTCACGGAGAGCAATCAGGATCTTGCCAGTCGACACTCCCACTAAGGCCATGAATGAAAAAGAGGGGCGGTGCTTGAGACCGAGAAAAGGGGTCGGGAGTCTTTTCTTGACAGGCGAGACTGGCTCAGGTAGAAGGGGCCATGCCGCGTCGTCCCCGTTTGGCTGCCGGTGCACTGGCCTATCATGTATTGAACCGTCGAGTCGGCCGCTTGCCGCTGTTCGAGAAACCAGCCGACTATGCCGCGTTCGAAAAGATTTTGGCTGAAGCCCATGCCGCCATGCGCCTGCGCATCACGGCCTATTGCCTGATGCCGAATCATTGGCATCTGCTCCTGTGGCCACGACGAGATGGGGAACTCTCCGAGGTGCTGCGGTGGATCACGGTGACGCACACCCAACGGTGGCATGCCCATCACAAGACCGCGGGAACTGGGCCGGTCTACCAAGGGCGCTTCAAATCGTTCCCGGTGCAAACGGACGAGCATTTTCTCATGGTTGTGCGCTATGTGGAGCGTAACGCGCTGCGGGCGAACTTGGTCAGCCGAGCCGAAGACTGGCAATGGGGGAGTCTCTGGCGGCGGACGCACGTGGATTCCCAAAAGACGGTATGGCTCAGTGACTGGCCAGTAGATCGCCCGCGCGATTGGGTTGTGCGGGTCAACCGGTCGCAAGGGGCGTCGGAACTGGAGGCGCTCCGGACGAGCGTGCAGCGAGGGCGACCGTTCGGCGAGGAGGGCTGGGCGCGACGGATGGCGAAGCGCTTCGACCTGGAATCGACGTTGCGACCACGAGGACGGCCCAAGGGCTCGTGAGAAAGGACTCCCGACTCGTTTTAGGGCCACGACGGCATAGGCGTTTACTATGACGGTTGTGTTCGCAGTCGTGATCTCTGAACCAGCATGCTAATCGATTGTGAAAAAATATGAGGAGAAACCATATGCAGCGCTTTGAAGGGAAAAAGGTTCTGGTCACTGGTGCCGCGAGCGGGATAGGATTCGCCTCCGCCGAGCAGTTTGCCCGCGAAGGCGCTATGGTCGTGGCGACCGATCTTCGAAAGGATGACCTTGACGCTGCCTTTGCCAAGTTAGTTGCGGAGGGTCTCTCCATTGAGAGCGCGGTTCAAGATGTAAGCGATTATGAGACATGGACCCGCACGGCGGATGGAATCATTGAGCGCCACGGTCGGCTGGACGTGTTGTTTAACAACGCCGGAGGCGGACATTTCGCACTCATCGATGCGACGACGCTGGAGCAGTGGCGATACGTCAATGCCCTCAATCTCGACAGTGTGTTCTTCGGTATGCAGGCGGCAATCAGGGTCATGAAAGTGAATGGAGGAGCCATCATCAACAACTCTTCGATTGCTGGGTTAATTGGCGAGCCGCTGCTTGCAGCCTACTCAGCCACCAAAGGTGGAGTGCGCGCGATGACGAAGGCAGCGGCCGTCGACTGTGCACGCCGGAGGTATCCGATCCGGATCAATTCGATTCATCCCGGGTATACCAATACCAAACTCGTGGCAACTGCACTTGCGTCGCTGGGAGCTCAGGCGGAGGCATTTGCCGCTGCGACGACAGCTGCCATCCCCATGGGCCGGCTCGCTGATCCCATTGAGATTGCCAGGCCCGTCCTGTTCTTGGCGAGTGACGATGCCTCGTATATGACGGGGGCAGAGCTCGTCGTAGACGGTGGCTACGTGGCTGCGTGAACTATTGAAGTATTTGTCAGCGAGAGAAAAACTGGGGTGGTGCTCGATGTTACA
Organism: Nitrospira sp.; assembly: GCA_965223625.1. Lineage (GTDB taxonomy): Bacteria > Nitrospirota > Nitrospiria > Nitrospirales > Nitrospiraceae > Nitrospira_D. Next base: position 2,285,574 of record OZ245008.1, on the reverse strand, counting down.
CTATGCGTGGCAAAGGGGGCAGGAGCGCCCCATGGCGCAGAAGAGATCTTCAGGGGAAGCACCTGTGCAACCGTGTCAACAGCAGCGTCGGTCTTGATGCGTTCAGGCAAATGTGATCACGCGTAAGACAAGAGGTTGTTAATGGCCTTCATTTCCGTTTCCGTTAGACGAAGCTCCATACAACTTCGGCGAGCCCCAAGAGTGCTCGGCGCCAAGACAACGACTGAAACGCTCCAGCGCGCTTGCATCGAGTCATGGAAAAGGCTGCACACGATCACATACTCCAGCGTTATGGTGCGGTGGGTAAGCCCGATGCCTTTGGCGAAGTTCACTAGTTTTGTTCTGTTTGTTATCGCTGTCTATACAGAAAATTATCGTCAAATGTGAGTGGAAGATAAGATCGGGAGTCCTTGATCAAGATAGTTGGAGTGCGAGCGACTAATGTCAGCAACAGACTCCCGACCTTGGTCGTGTGGTCACGACCGGGATTCCGAACCCTCAACACATCTGCTTATCCGGCCGTAACGGTCTGAGGCTCTCGCGCTGCTAGGCTCTTCCGACGGTTGCTCGAGATTGTTCGGTCAATGATCGCCCCGCAATTGAGGCATTTCCACGCATAGAACACGAGAAAGAAATCCGAGAACCGCTCCAGCAACATCATCCCTTTACACTTCGGACATTCCATTCATTCCTCCTGGGTGGTTACGTTCACAGCTGATGCAAAACGTAAGCAAGAGCTGCGCCACAGCGCCAGGCCTCATATTTCCAATGATTAATATATTATGTACTGATAGATAAGTAAGTAATGTCATAAGCATGACGCTGGTAGCGAGTGCACGTCGTCAACGTTTTGTCTATGCTGGGATCGGAGGTCTTAGGAATGGAGGAGCATCATGAATTGTGTATGACGAAGGAAGCCTGGTTTGACCTGGTTGCCGGCATCCTTGGTAAAGCCACAATCGCCCGCTACAGGTTTCTTCAAGGTCAGCAAAATGACTCTTGAGTATGATTCTCAGGTCACTCAGCTCAGAGACTTTTACGGCTGATTCTGAGCGGATGTAGATGAAACTGGGGTCAGATCTTGAATCGTGCATACATGCGGCATGATGTGGTAGCGGGTGAAGTATGGAGGTCGGACCCCTTTGTTTGTTCGCGACGTGCGAACGACCATGATCTATACACACGTCCTGAATCGCGACGGCAAAAGAGTACGGAGTCCCGTAGATGGGCTGGGATCAGGGTTGAGCGAGTTATTGTCAAGTCTGGTGTCCAGCAGTCTGAATCAAGCGGCGACCTGGTCTGACTGTGTTGCCTCGATTCCATCCGTGAATTTCATGCCCGTGATGACTTTGGCCAAGTAGTGCCACCCGCGTTGGCGTCGCCAGTTCTTTTCCGCACACAACCCCAGCTTGAACATCATGTGCAGCATCCCATCCCGCGTCAGGCAACCCTTCGACCGATTGGTTCTGTGCCGGATAGTCCCAAAAGTGGACTCGATCGGGTTGGTCGTCCGGATACTCTGCCAGTGCTGCGCCGGGAAATTGTAAAAGACCAGCAACTCCTCACGATCCTTCTGCAAACACCGCGTCGCCTTCGGGTACTTAGATTCATAAGTCTTGATGAACAAGTCAAAGGCCCTCTCAGCCTCTTTCTTGGTGTCGGCCTGCCAGATCTCATGCAGCGCCTGCTTGGCCTTGGGTTGTGCTGACGTTGGCAGACCGTTCAGCACATTCATGGTCTTGTGCATCCAACAGCGTTGCTGGCGGGTATCGCCATAGACCTCTTCCAGCGCAGCCCAGAAGCCCATGGCTCCGTCACCAATCGCCAGTCTGGGGACGTTCATGCCTCGCGCTTTCAGCTTCAGCAACACTTCCCGCCAGCTCTGGGTGGATTCCCGAACGCCATCCTCAATGGCCAGAAACCGTTTCTCACCGCGGTCATTGACGCCGATGACCACTAGGGCGCAGAGCTTGGTCTGTTCCGCCCTCAGACCACTGTAAACACCATCCGCCCACACGTATACCCAACGAGCCTGGTCCAGGCGAGATTTCTGCCCCTCCTGATACTCTTGCGCCCAGCTGTGCTTCAAGCGCGATACGGTACTGGCTGACAAGCCCTTTGCCTCGGGCCCCACCAGCACCTCCAGAGCGGCTTCCATCTCACCACTGGAGACACCCTTCAGGTACAGCCAGGGCAGTGCGGCTTCCAGTGACCGGGTCTTGCGCACATAGGGCGGCACCAGCGCGGAGCGGAATGTGACCGGTTCTCCGGTTTTGACCCGCACCTTGGGAATGCGAACGGTAATCGGCCCAAGGCCTGTCTGGATCTCCCGCTCCGGAAGGTAGCCATTGCGGACCACGCCAGCCCTGCCGTCGGCCAATAGCCGACCCGCGTGAGCGGCCAGCAATTCCTACAACTCCGTTTCCACCGCCTGTTCAATCAATTGCCGAGCACCAACCCGCAGCAGTTCCGTCAGTGGGTCAAGACTCTCGGCTCGATCTTCCAGCGTAATGACGGTACTCTTGTTCATCGTGGCGCATCCTTTGGTTGCTTCGTTGTGTCGCGATCACAAATCAACCAGATACGCCGCTTCTTTTCAAACCCTCAAACACCAGATTTGGTTATAACTCGGGTTGAGCCCTTTGCAGCGATAACGGAATTAGGCTGGTCTGTATAGCCAGCTGATCAGATGGTATGGACCGCGTTGACAAATGGTTGAACAACCAGAAGAATCATACAGTAGCGTGCGCGTTGCCGCTGTACACTATGCCGGTCAGTATACTCAATAGTTAGGTGAACGTCAGTGTCGCAAAGGTATGAATCAGAACGTGACGCTTTGTTGGTGTTTGTAGGATTTGGAGCCGTCGTGGTCACGGCGGTCTGCCTGTTGCCCTTGTTTTCGGCTAACGTGAATAGCGTAATAAAGGTCGGTACGGCCGGAGTTCTGGTTCTGACGGTGACTCTTGTGGTGTGGGTGTACCTTCGAACTTACTACGTTGTGGGTGCGGGTGTACTCGAGGTTCGAAGCGGCCCATTTCGTTGGCGAATCCAGATAGAGCAGATCCACCGAGTGAGCCCCACACGTTCGCCGTTGTCTTCTCCGGCTCTGTCCCTAAACCGATTGCGCATAGACTATGGGAAGGGAAAGTCGATACTGCTCTCCCCCGAACGCCGAGAAGATTTCATTCGTGACTTGGGGGGCCCGGTCACCTAACACGCGCATCGAGGGCGACGCGGTAAACCCGCGCTTCATGCTTTATGTGATGTTTTCAAGAACCAGGCAGCAAAGGAGAATATCTATGGGTTGTTACAATAAAATAGAAATCAACGCATTACCCAACAAAGTCTGGAAGACGATTGCAGACTTTCATGATTTGTCGTGGGCTCCTGATGTCATTACATCAGTTGAGGTAGTTGGCGAGAAAAAAGGAAACCAAATTGGAGCAAAGCGCATATTAAATGGCGCTTTCCACGAAACCCTTATCGCAACAGATGCTGAAAAAATGACATTCTCTTATTCAATCGATGATGGTCCTGGCCCGGTGGCGAAAGAAGAGGTCAGCAACTATATCGGGATTGTAAAATTAAGCCCCTCAGAAAATGGAACTCTGGTCGAGTGGAGCTCAAATTTTGAGTCTGCCAACGAGAAAGAGGTTGTTGAGTTTTGTAACCCAATATATCAAGCGCTGTTATTAGCCCTTAAGCAATCACTATCGTAAAAAACATAACGACGCGTTCAAGAAAAGATTAGACCACACCCACAATTACGAGGATTGAAGGTTGGGGTCGTGAAGATTGGGGTCGAGTCTTGAATCGTGCATTGCACAAGAGAGCTGTGTCGATCGTGCTACGCGCTGCTCCGGCCCGGGCCCTGGTAGGAAGTCGAGCTACTGATTTACGGCTGATTCTGAGCTGACGATCGGTAGGTGTAGTAGAGGATGAGGCCAGCCAAGATTGAAACGAGAATCCCAAATCCCATCTGTGCATCGAAGCTCACCGGGCCCACATAGATCTTGTAGAGTTGCAAGAGAACAACCGGTAGGCCCACCGCTAAGCCGAGCGCGAGCAGGTGCCGCCGCAGATAGATCGGCTCGCCCGGTTTTCGCGCGCCTCTTCTCAATACTGCTACTCCTCGATCGTTGAGATATCGCCTGGGTCTTGCCCCAGTTCTTTGGCTTTGAGCACTCGTCGCATGATCTTGCCGGACCGGGTTTTCGGTAGTGACGTGACGATGTCTATTTCAGACGGCACACCGATCTTGCCCAATTCTTTCAGGACTTGATCTTTGATCGACTGAATCAGCTCCGCACTTTCCTGTTCTCCCTGTTTCAGGATGATGAAGGCCTTGATGGATTCACCGACTGTCTTGTGCGGCTTGCCGATCACCGCGGCCTCTGCGACGGCAGGATGACTGACCAAGGCGCTTTCCACCTCAGCAGTCCCGAGCCGATTGCCGGCGACTTTGATCACGTCATCGGCCCGGCCCATAAACCACATGTAGCCGTCCGAATCTTTGTGGCAAACGTCGCCGGCTGTATAGCAATTGGGGATGGTGTTCCAGTAGGTCTTGTACCGCTCGGGATCTTTGTAAATCGTGCGCATCATGGAAGGCCAAGGTTTCTTGATCACAGCAAACCCGCCTGCATTTGCAGGGAGACTGTTTCCTTCCCGATCGACGACGTCCGCCTCGATCCCAAGGAATGGACGAGTGGCTGAGCCTGGCTTCAACGGCACGGTGGGGAGCGGGGTAATCAAGATGGATCCGGTTTCGGTCTGCCACCAGGTGTCCATGATGGGTTTATCTTCTCCTGCTGCACGATGAAACCATTCCCAGGCTTCCGGGTTGATCGGTTCTCCCACGCTGCCGAGGATGCGGAGGGTCGAGAGGTCGAATTTCTTGGGCCAGTCTTCGCCGTAACGCATGAGGAGGCGGATGGCCGTCGGCGTCGTATAAAAAATCGAGACCCCATATCGCTCGATGAGATCCCACCAGCGACCAGGGTTCGGATAGTCCGGCTTACCTTCTGCAGCTAAAATTGTGGCACCGTTGAGGAGGGGCCCATACACGATATAACTGTGGCCGGTGACCCAACCAGGGTCGGCGACGCAGAAGTAGACATCGTCATCTTTGAGATCAAAGACATACTTCGTCGTCGTGTAGGTGCCGACCATATATCCGCCATGGACATGGACCACACCCTTCGGCCGACCGGTCGTGCCGGAGGTGTAGAGAATATAGAGCGGAGTCTCTGCATCCAGGGGTTCCGCGTCGCACTGGGACCGCTCACCCTGGATCCATTCCCCCCAATCGATTTCTTTAGGGGCGGTCAGGGGGATCGACTGGGTCTGACGGCGCACGACAATCACGTGGTTGACCGATGGACAGGTCTTCAGCGCCTCGTCCACGACCGTCTTCACTTGAATGGGCTTCCCACGGTCGAATCCGACATCAGCAGTAATCACAACCTTGGCTTCCGCGTCGTTGACACGGCTGGCGAGCGCCGGGGCGCTGAACCCTGAATAGACAACGCTGTGAATAATACCGATCCTGGCGCAGGCCAGCATGGCAATGACCTGTTCAGGAATTTTCGGCAGGTAGATCGTGACTCGATCTCCCGTCTGAAGCCCCAGCTTCTTGAGGGCATTGGCGCAGCGGTTGACCTGTCGAGAGAGTTCGCCATAGGTGAAGATGCGCTCTTGATTGTCTTCACCTACCCAGATCAAGGCAACTTTGTTTCGACGCCAGGTTTTGATGTGACGATCGAGACAGTTATAGGTGATATTGCAGCGTGCTCCGACAAACCATTTCACCCAAGGGTAATCCCAGTCCAGAACCTTGTCCCAAGGAGTGAACCACTCAAGCTGTTTCGCTTCCGCGCTCCAAAATGCTTCGGGGTCAGCGATGGATTTCTGGTATTCCGTCTCGTAATCCTTGATATAGGCGGCGTCCCTGGTCTTAGCCGTCGGGTGATAGGTTCGACTTTCCTTCAAGAGCGTCTCAATCTTGTCACTCATGGCGCGAGAATCTCCTTCAGCAGTGCGGTCCATTGTCCGGTCCGTGATTATGGAGAAAGCCGAAAGGAGCTGCAACCATCCATTTCATCCGGAGCGCGATCGGGACGGCGCCAGTCCCCTCCCTGGTTTCTTGACACCGGCCAAGGCTGAAGCTAGGCTGGCCGCATCAACGATGCCAAGATATATGATGAAAAAACTGTGGATCATTGTGCTGGCTGGGATTCTACTGACCGCCTATGTGCTTGGCGCATTCCCACCTTCCTCCGTTTCCACCGTACAGGCCCAAATAGGGAAGCCAGAAGGGCTCTACTACAAATCTTGGGCGATCGTGATCGGCATTGAACACTATGTGGTGGCGCCGCCGGTCCCAGGCGCGATCGCTGATGCGAAGAAAGTCGCCGAAGCATTTCGGCAATTGGGGTTCGATGAGGTGGTTGAACTCTACGACAAAGATGCCGGGTCGCGGCGCCTGCACCAGGTTCTAGATGACGTGTTGCCGAGAAAAGTCGGGCGCATGGATCGAGTGGTGCTGTTCTATGCGGGCCACACCGGTTCGATGCAAGATGCAGATGGGCAGGACCGGGGATATCTTGTGCCGTTTGATGCCCCGGTCAACAACGCCACCAAGTCGGTCACGGTGGAAGAGCTCAAGGAATTTACCAGGCGGTCTGCCTCAAAGCACACATTATTGCTCCTGGATGCCCCGCTTTCCGGATGGGAAATGACCAAGCCACAAGATCACACGCTGGAAGGGCGGTTGAGTCCAGAATCGGAGACAGAACGCCGTGCGGTTCAAGTGATTAGCGCGGCCGCTCAGGGCGAAGTCTCCGAGCGACCAGATAACCAGAGCCGCTTCGTGCATACGCTCTTGACAGGCCTGTCTGGAGCGGCGGATCTCGATAGGAATGGCTGGCTCATGGCTTCCGAATTAGGCAGCTATCTCAAGCAACAGGTCGGAGAGGCTTCCAACGGTAAGCAAATTCCGACGACTCTACGCATAGAGGGAGATGGCGATACGGTGCTCATCGAAGGACGCAAGTCGGCTTTCACGCTCGGTGCAGAACCCCAGACGCCTGCGGAACGACTACAACAGGCCAAGGCTCAGTACGAACGCGCCTTTGCGTTGCTCCAGGAAGGGAAGGCGATCGAAGAGGTGGTCGAGCGGCTAGATCGTGCGATCGAGTACGATCCCACCTATGGCGATGCCTATGTCCTCAAGAGTTATGTTCGAACGGAAGTTCTTCCCAATCTTGATGAGGCTCTGAGTGTCGGCCTTCTTGCTGTGAAATATGCTCCGGAAAATCCTGATTCCTTTTATATGCTGGGTTCGATCTACGAAAAGCGCGGGCAGTTTAGGGATGCCGAGACAGCCTTCCAACAGACGCTGCGTGTGAACGACAACTACCAGGATGCCTACCTTGCGTTAGGGGAATTATATGCCGATCGACTCAACGAGCCGCACAAGTCGCTCGAGGCGTTTCGTCGGTACGTAGAGCTGGGTGGCACTCATGATCGAGCCCGTGCAGCGGTGAAAGATGCAGATTCCGGCCCCAAGCCTTAGTCCCTTTCTCCTCCTTTCAGATACCCCAGCCCGATCTTCACTGCTCGACGTGTGATTTCGGCCCAGCGTGTTTGAGGGTAGGCTGAGAGGATGGCTGCCACTGTGGGATCTTGGATATCAAGCTGTCGAATGCGAAGAATACCGTCTTCAATTTGAATGTCTGCCACAGATCCTCCTTGTTCATTAATAGACAGTGAAGCTTGAAGCGAGCGTTGCGTTGACGGATTAAAACTCACATGTTAGCATGAATCCACCTTCTTTTACCGGTAATCTTTACGTAAGGAACACTTCTTATTCACCTAGAGGAGGATTGTTATGGTCAGGTCGCAACTGACTCACTCAAGGCTGGTCGGCCTCTGTCTTACGGTCCTGCTGATGGTGACGCTTGTGGCTTGTGGTGGCCCTCCCAAATGGGTCCAGAAGGGATCCGGGGCGTTCAATGAAAAGGACAGCAAGGCCTTTTATGGCGTGGGGGCCGTCACCGGAGTGCGCAACATTCCGCTGGCATGGGATACGGCAGAGAACCGTGGCCGGGCCGAGATTGCTAAGACCTTCGAAACCTACACCGGATATTTGATGAGAGATTATGCGGCCTCAACGACGGCGGGGGATTTCACCCGGAATACGGAAGAGCAGAATGTCGAGCGGGCCATCAAGACTATCACGACCACCACACTCAGTGGAGTGCGGAAAGTCGATCAGTATCTGGATCCCAAGACCAACACGTATTATGTCTTGACCAAGTTAAATTTGGAGGATATGAAGAACAACTTGGAACAGGCCAAAGAGCTCAATGCTCAGGTTCGAGACTACGTGAGAAAGAACGCCGACCGTCTCTTTGAGCGTTTGGAGCAGGAAGAAGAACGGCGAGGTGTTCGATAGACGGTGCTGACAGCTAGAAGATGGTCCCTTCTTTTGGGAGGCGTGCTGTGATCCAGAGGTTGAGCTGTTCCGTTATTGCCACGGCGATGATTGCGTTCGTCGTGTCCGGGTGCGGCCATGAAACAAAGGTCACTCGAGTCGACACCGGAGTGGTCACTGACTTGAGTGGTCGGTGGAACGATACGGATTCCCGGATGGTGGCGGAAGCGATGGTCAAGGACGCCTTGCAATATCCGTGGCTCGGTAATTTTGAAAAGACGAACCAACGTCAGCCTGTCGTCGTCGTCGGCACCGTGGTGAACAGCAGCCACGAACATATCAGTGTTCAAACCTTCATCACGGATTTGGAACGCGAACTCACCAATTCTCAAAAGGTCACATTCGTAGCCGGCAAAGGTGAGCGTGACGAGGTTCGAGCTGAACGGAAAGAGCAGGCCATCTATGCCCGTGAAGAGACGCAGAAGTCTCCTGGGAAAGAGACCGGGGCTGATTTCATGATGAAGGGCACGATTGCCACCATTCTCGATGAAGCCGATGGGACCAAAGCCGTCTTCTATCAGGTTGATCTTCAGATGATCGATCTGGAGAGTAATGCCAAGGTCTGGTATGGGCAAAAAAAGATCAAGAAGGTGGTCGAAAAGAAACGGACCGTCTTTTAAGTTCCCCGGACACTGTTGAGACCATTCCTCCCACGGTTTTCCTCCAGGGGTTCTGTGCGGCTGGGCGTTGCCACTCCCATCACGTTGGTCTTGTCCGTTTTCGTTCTCTTTCTCTTGACCGGTTGCGGTCCCTCGGTCAATCGCTACCTCCTGATCGAACAAAGCTTGCAAGCCGGTGATCCGCATCGGGCTGCCACGATCGTCGAGCAAACCGAACGAGAGTATGGTGCGAGAGGTCGGCTCCTGTATGCGATGGATCGGGGTATGGTGTTGCAGTTGGCCGGCCAGTACGAGCAGAGCAACGCGGCGCTGGATCGAGCGGAGGAGGTCATTGAGCGGCTCTATACCAAGAGTATCCGCACCGAAACCGCCGCCTTTCTGACCAATGACAACGCCTTACCCTACGAAGGGGACCCGTACGAGCATGTAATGGTCAATGTGATCAAGGCGTTGAACTATGCAGTACAGGGTCAGGTCGACGAAGCATTGGTGGAGGTCCGTCGTGTCGACCATCGTCTGAATGTGCTTGGCGATCAGGTCAAGGACAAGGACAAGTACCGAAATGACGGATTTGCACGATACCTGAGCGGGATCTTGTACGAAGGAGCCGGAGATCTTAACAATGCGTTCATCGCCTATCGTAATGCCTATGAAGCCTATGGTGCCATGAGCGGGTGGTCGAAGATGTCGTTTCCTCCATCCTTACGGGCTGATCTCCTACGCACAGCCGAAGCCATCGGGCTGAGGACGGAATTCGAGTCATACCGACAAGCGTTCCCGGATGTGGTCTGGGAGCCTTCGATTTCTGGTGAGCAATCCGCTCAGGTCGTGATGATCAGCTATAATGGGCGGGCTCCCCGAAAGGAAGACCTGTTGCTCGATTTGCCGATCAGTCTTGATGCCGTACAGTTAGTTTTGCTAAATAGAGGAGTTTTTTATCAGCCCTATGGGAGGGATCGTGTTGTCGACAGCGTTCTTTATGGACTCAATGGGCGGGTGGTTCGAGTGGCGCTTCCGCAATTGGTTCGACAGAAAACGCGAGTTCCGTCTGAAGCCATGACGTTGACAGATTCACGCGGTCGCTCCGTGACTGTACGATCGGAGCTGGCTCAAAACGTGACGGCGCTGGCCGAAAAGAGTCTTTCAGAGCGTCTGCCCGCGATGACGGTGAAGGCCTTGGCTCGGGCTGCGACCAAATTCGCGATGGCGGAAGGTATTACACGAGGAGCTCAACATGCGGCGGGCAGGGATGCCGCTCCTTGGGTAGGACTTCTGGTGGAATTGCTCACCAAGGGACTTGCGGTCGCCTCGGAAGAGGCTGACAAGCGAAGCTGGCAGACCTTGCCTGATGAAATTCATGTCGCCAGGGCATGGGTCTCACCTGGTCAGTATCACGTCTCCATTCAACCGCCAGGACAGCGCATGATGGGGAAGGATGGACAGGCGATATCGCTGGTTGCCGGCCAGACCCTGTTCATCATCCGGCGTGTGATGCAATGATCAATTGGCGTGGATCGATGTTTGGGCAAGGGATGGTGATCAGTCTGTGCCTGTGTGGGGTCGTGTCGGTGACCGATGGTTGTGCCTGGATACTGGGAAAGGACAAACCCACATGGGTCGATGGTCGGACATCGGACTATCCTCCCGCGCAATACCTGACCGGGGTCGGCCAAGCCGACAATCGGAGCAGCGCGGAGGATCAGGCGTATGCTGCGGTGGCGCGTATCTTTAAGGCGGAGGTGGCTTCGCACGCCAAAGACCGGGAGTCCTATTCGATCGTTGAAAACCAGGGCCTTGTGAATACCGAAAGACGGTTGACGATCGACAGCGTGACGAACGTTTCGACAGAGAAGGTACTCGAGAATGTCAGAATCATGGACAATTGGTACGACTCGGACAATGAGGTGCACCATGCCTTGGCCGTGATGAATCGGTCTCAGGCTGAAGCGTCGTTGATGGACAAGCTCGCGGAATTGGATCGGACGATCACTGCGGAGGTTGCAGAGGCCAGACAGGCAACAGACAAGCTTGCGAAGGTCCGTGTGCTCTTCAAGGCCGGTCAAAACACGGTTCTGCGAGAGGCCTATAACACGGAGTTGCGCGTGATTCGCCACAGTGGGCAGGGAATCCCCTCTGCCTATCGACCGAACGAATTGTTCAGCGAGTTGGAGCAGTTTCTCGCGACGAATCTGGTGCTCTCCGTACACGTGTCCGGTGCGCAAGCTGATCTGGCCCAGCATGCGCTGGTCGAAGGACTTCTTCGAGAGGGGTTACATGTGAGGCCCCAGGCGAGTGAGGGTGACACTGGCTCTACGGAGTTACTCGTTCGTGGCACGGTGCGGCTCTTTCCCGTTCAGGTCGGTGATCCACACTTCACGTATGTCCGATGGTGCAGCGATTTTGATGTTCTGAATGTCGTCACGGGGCAAGTGATTGGGGCGGTTGCCCGAGGAGGGAAGGAGGGTCATTTGACAGAGGGCGAAGCGATGACGAAGACGCTTCGCGTGATGCAGCAAGAAGTGTCGTCCGAAGTGGCAAAGGCGATCGCGGCGCAGATCCTCGACGATGATGCGTTACCCGTCATGACGGGGATGCCGGTCGGTTGTCCACGAGAAGAGTCAACGGTGAGTCCGTGAGTGAACGTTCACATCTGAGGAGGTCATAATCGTGAGAAAATCGGATGAAGTGTCCGTCAGTCGTGCTCCACGCAGCAGAGGCAGAGGCTTGACCAAGTCGGGGCAAAAAGTTTCAAGCCGACTGGCTAAGCGACGCTTGAATGACCGTCTGAAGCAAGACACACTGTCGTTTAACCAGGGTAACCTGGCGGACACTTTTCGTAAGGAAGGGTATGAAGAGGTTCCGCTCGATGAATTACAGGATCGGCTCTCCAAGCTCCAAGGGCCATTGGCCGAAATCATTTTGAAGGGGAGGGTGTAGAGAGATGCCGTACTATTACTTTGATTCAACTGCATTGGTGAAGCGGTATAGTATGGAACGAGGCACACGGATCGTGAATAAGTTGATGGTGAAACGTGGAAAGGTGGCCATCGTTCCGACATGGTCCGTCACGGATTTCTACACGACTCTGTGCGCACGCGCCCATGAGGGGCAAATCACGCGGGACGATTGCTACTCTGTTCTGCATAAGTTCGAGATTGAGTCCAAACAGGGGCTTTATCAGTTCATTGCGCCAAGGACGGAAACCTACCTGGCGACCAAGGAGTTAGCCTTAGAATATCCGTTTCTTCGATCACCTCAGGCGATGCACTTAGCCTTAGCGTTAGAGCTGAAGCCACTGCGGTTGACCGTCGTCAGCGCAGATACCCAGTTGCTCGCAGCATCGAAAACGGCAGGACTCCATATCATCAATCCGGCGGAAGACTAGCGGTTCCCAGGCTCGTCAGAGGAGGCTGCCGTCAACCGGTGTTGATATTCAGTGGTTGCCCTTGCGGAGCCTCTTCTGAGGCCTGCTGAAGGATGTCCAGAACGGCATGGTTCCATCCGGCGGGTCCGACGCCTGGGGCTCGAATGAGGTTTGGGAGATTGATATCCGGGTCATAGGATCCGTCTGGTTTTTGCACCAATATCGGGTGATCGACCGTGAGCAAGAGAGGGAGGTCGTTGAGGCTATCACCAATACCGATGGTCTCGAGATCCGACAACTCTGGATCGCGTCTTTGTCGTTTGTAGCACCGAAGAAGAATCTCGACCGCCCGTCCTTTGTCATTGTTTCCCATCAAGTGAAAGAAACGCCCTCCTCTTGTCCAATTGAGGCCCCGTGTCACGATCTGGCGACAGATCTCCTCGATCAACTTGGGAGGTCCGTTGACCAAAAATGGTTCATCGAACTCCCGAAGCATCGACCGCAGCGCATCTTCACGTGAAAGCCCTGTCGTCGCCATCACCTCATCGACCGATAAATCGCCGAACCCTCGCAGTCGTGTTCCTACCGCGGTTTCGATTTGTCGAAGGACATCGCGGAGGAGAGCATAGGGTGTGCCTAATTCAATGACGTGATACGACGTATGGCGGCGAGATCGTTCAGGAGTGAATCCAAAGGTCTCAAACGGGACATACACCGCCGCTCCGTTCTCGACGATAAAGGGGGCCCGGTGATCCAATCGTTCGCGAAGTGGCTCGATCTCAGCGCGAGTCTTTCCTGAGACCAAAACGATTGGAATATTTTGCGAGCGGAGCAAATCGAGCGCTGGCTTGGCCTCATCGAACAAGTAGGTGTTGGTATCTAACAGCGAACCGTCCAGATCTGTGAACAGGAGATAGTGTGGCATATGGCTTAACGACGTCGTGAATCCTTCTTGAGCTGGGACCTAGACCGTCCGTTCAGACGCCACGCCCCCAAATCGTTCACCGGGTTCGGTTTTCTCAACTCCGGATCTTCCAGTCCTTTGCCGCGTGAAGAGCGAACCAAGTCAATCAAACCCATCGTCTGGTGTCCTTCGAGCTCCAGCTCCGGTTGCGCAGGGTTTCGGCGACTGAGACGGTGGAGACTCCCGCCCCTATCATTTCGCCAACAGTAGGACACAGTGTTCTCGCTACGTATTTCACATTATGGCTGAAAAACGATCGCACGTAAAGCCTGGATGGGTGGGGAGCAGCGGCTCTCTTCCTCTGGGAGTAAGTGCAGAGGACATGCCATCTTTAGTTGCGACGATAGCATGTAGTCTGTATTGTTTTCCTCGGAGATTTTGCGGTGTTTTAAGAACTTCCCTATTAGGGTGTAGGGAAAAGCAGGCAGGAGTGGAGGATTTTCCCTATGGCTTGTCTGTCGAAAGTTTTTTCCCAAGGCGACGGGCCAGTCGCACCATGCCAGGGGAGCGGTCACTTGGGCTCAAGAGAACGTTGAGAAAGTGAAGCTGGCTCCCGTCTGCAAAGGCGGCGGCAAGACCCTGCTCGAATTCTCTCTGGGTGCTGATCCGCGAGCCTTTCCCACCGCCGATCATCTCGCACACTCGTTCATACTGCCACTCATGTACATCGTTGAAGGGACCCTCCAGAATCTCGCGTTCCGTCGAATATCCCCTGTTATTCAAGAGAATGACGATCGGGGATTGCTCGTAGCGGACGCAGCTGGCCAACTCGGTTCCGGTCATCTGAAACGCTCCGTCTCCGACCAGGACAATTGGTCGCAGGCTGGGGTCGGCGAACGACGCGCCTAAGGCGGCGGGAACGGCGAAGCCCATCGAGGTGTAGTAGGCCGGAGACAAGAACTCAAACCGATGGCGGACGTGCAGGTCGGCTGCGGCAAAGAGCGATTCACCGACGTCGGCGATCACAACGGTCTTTTCGGTAAGTGCTGTATCAAGATGACGGAACAGCCCCTCGAGCGTAACCGGTGCATCCAATTTCGGAACCGACGAGGGTGTGGCCACACGAGTCGGAAGCGAGCGTGGAGCCTGAGAAAACGAGGGAAGCGGAGATTGCACCAAGCCTTGGACAAAATCCTGGAACTTGATGGATTCATAGCGATGGTGTTTGATGGCGACACGGTCGGCCGTCGCATGGATGGTTCGTCCTTCCGACAGCAAGGGCGATCGTGCATCCAGATCTTCCACGTCGGACAAGATGGACCCCAAGATCAACAGACAGTCGGAGTCATTGATAAACTGTTGTACTTCTTCACGGCCGATCAGCCCGCCGTAGACGCCCACATAGAGTGGATGATCCTCCCGAATGATCGATTTTCCGAGCAAGGTTGAGGCGATGGGAATGTTCAGACGCTCGACCAGACGAGCCAAGTCGTCTTGCAGGCCAAAGCGGCCCACCTCTGCACCAACGAGCATGGCCGGTTGTTTCGCGGACGCCAGCATCATGCGCACTTCGCTAATCGCTTCCTCCAGCGCCGCTGGGTCGCTTGGCGTGTCCTCGATGCAAATTGGTTTGCCACCGTCGGTCAGCGGGCAGTGGACCATGTCTCTGGGGATCTCAATATAAATCGGTCGGCGGTAACGAAGGAGGGCGGCAAAGGCGCGATCCATCTCCCGCTCTGCGGTCAAGGGATCATCCAATGTCACTGCCGCCACCGTCATCCGCTCAAAGACTTCCCGCTGGGTGGAGAAGTCTCGGACCATATGGTGCAAGTAGGGAGTGCGAGTTCGTTCCGAAAGGCCAGGGGAACCGGTCAGGAGAACGACCGGCGACCGTTCGGCATAGGCGCAGGCGATGGCGTTGACGGTATTCAGTCCACCGACGCAGTAGGTTACACAGACCGCTCCGATGCCGTTGATCCGGGCATAGGCGTCTGCGGCGAATCCAGCGCAGTCTTCCCTCGTGGTGCCAATGTGTTTGATCGGCGAAGCTTCGATCAGTTGATACAGGGAGAGGACGTAGTCGCCCGGGATACCAAAAATATGGCGAACGCCAAGGCGATGCAGGCGATCCAACACAGTGGAACCAATGGTAGCTTTGTCGCCCATTCTTCTTTATCCTCACAGGGATAGTTGAAACAACCTATCATCAGGAAAACATACTAGTCAGGGTTCGTCAAGTAATGAGCGTGTGATCATCGGGTTGGCGACAGCCGGCAGGTGACTGCTCTCGCCACAGTCAGGTACACCATGTTACAGGAGAAGAAATGCTGACACCAACGGCCCAGGTCCGCCTTGCGGCACGACGCATCCCCGAGGGACGGCATCTCTGGCTCTTTGCCGGTCATGTTGGGCCGGTCACTGGTCAAGTGGCAGCCGGGGACTTGGTCGATGTTCTGACCGCCGATGGTCAGTTCCATGGGCGAGGTCTCTATAATCCTGCTTCCAAGATCCGCGTCCGTCTTCTGACATTCGAAGATGAACCAATCGATGAGACGTTCTGGCGGGGGAGAATTCAGCAGGCGATCCGTCTCCGGCACCGAGTGGTCGCACAGTCCAATGCGTACCGGCTGATCTACGCGGAAGGCGATCGGTTGCCGGGATTGATTGTGGATCGCTACGATCAGCTGCTCGTCATGCAGTGTTTATCGTTTGGCATGGATAGTCGAAAGGAACTCTTGGCTGACGTGCTGATGAAGGAATTGAATCTGACCAGGGTGTATCTCCGGAACGAGGCCAAGAGCCGGCAACTCGAAGGTCTGCCGCTCGAACGTAAGTTTCTGTCTGGCAGCGGCCTGACACAGGTTGAGATTCGCGAAGGGGCCGCGAAGTTTCTCGTGGATGTGGAACGGGGGCAGAAGACCGGCTGGTTTTGCGATCAACGGGAGAATCGCCTGGCTGCGGCCAAGCTCGCGGCAGGAGCCGAGGTACTGGAAGTCTTCTGCCACACCGGCGCCTTTGGCATTCATGCCGCGCTCGCGGGAGCCGCATCAGTGGAAGGCCTCGATGTCAGTCAGGACACCCTGGCTATGGCCAGAACACATGCCACGATGAACAAGGTGGAGGATCGCTGTACGTATCGCCACGCCGATGCCTTCGGGGAGATGCGCAAGCTGGTGAAGGCGGGACGACGCTACGACCTGGTAATCCTCGATCCGCCGGCCTTCGCTCGCAGCAAACAGGCGTTGGCCGGTGCTTTGACTGGGTATAAGGATGTTAATCTCTTGGGCCTCAAGCTGCTGAAGCCGGAAGGGTTTCTGGTGACCAGCTCGTGTTCACATCCAGTCGCTGAGACAGATCTCTGGAAGAGCATCCGCCTTGCAGCACGCGACGCCAAGCGAGATATCCGGCTCATCGAGCAACGAGGCCAAAGTGCCGACCATCCCATCCTCGCCAGCATGCCCGAAACTCGGTATCTGAAGTGTTTCATCGTGCAGGTGCTTTAGCGGGATTTTGACCCGTATGGGAGTTAACGGTCCATCTATCCACAGGGTCTTGTGTTTACAGTGACCCTTATTCATGGGAGGCCAACATGGAGAAAGAATCGATACGAAGCAAGGTCAAGGCCGCTCGACTCGAGAAGAACCTCACGATCGCCGAGGTCGCGAAAGCCCTCGGCAAGAACCCCGCATTCGTGGCGGCGGCGTTGAACGGCAATCATTGGTTTACCTCGGACGAAGCCGTGAAGGTCGGCAAGCTCCTGGATTTGGACAACGAGACCGTCCAGTCCTTGAGCCGCTTTCCGGTGCGCACGGATCTACCCAACATGACGGACCCGTTCAAGTACCGGTTGCTTGAAATTGTCGGCGTGTACGGCGATTCTTTGCGTGAGATGGCAAACGAGATGTTCGGCGACGGTATCATGAGCGCAATCGATTTCACGGTGGACATGGAAAAGGTCACCGGCAGCCAGGGTGAAACCCGCTGCAAAATTACACTGAACGGCAAATGGCTTGAATATAAGTCCTACTGACGAGCGGTTTGTCCGCGGCCGGGCGACCTCTGGAACAGCATCGGCATCGAGGCTCGCGATGCCAAGCGAGACATTCGGCTGATTGAACAGTGGGGAGTTCTGACTATCCGATTCTCGCCAGCATGCCGGAGACGCGGTATCTAAAGTGCTTCATCGCGCAGGTTTTGTAGCGGGAAGCTATCATAAAATCCACATGCGACGAGTCTTCACTGCAAGCGGATAGTTGGAAAGGAGGAGATTTCGATGTGATGGTTGGAGGAGAATCCTCTACCACAGTTGGAGTGATAGTGTGATAAAAGACTCGCCATTTCTTCGCATCTCAGGAAGGCAGTGAGTTAGTTATTTCATGATTACGGTGGATGAAAATATTTTAAACGTAATTTGCTGATGTCAATGCGCCTGCCTGTAAATGTCATCTCGCCTATTTGGTAATTCACCTCAACCTTATCCCTCCTAGGCGAAGGGAAAGGCACTATTTGTGTTGCCTCTTCTCCGGTGGTATCGCTGATGTGGAATCTGAAGAATTTCACTTTAGCCGGGTTAATATCGTGTCTTTGAAAGAAGCACCATCCTGTCCTAGTTTCCCTCGGATGGAAATCACTAGCCCGTAAAACACTTGCCAGTTCCTTATCGTAACGCATGACCTGACCTTCCCCTAGTTGTGTGGACCCCGGGTTACGCGACAGCCGCTGTGGCTTCAAACTCCGCCGGAGATCGATAGCCGAGGGTGGAATGGCGGCGCTGTCGATTATAAAACACTTCGAGCTATCAACGATTTCCTGTGTGGCCTCGTCTCGTGTGGGGTACTGACGATGATGAATGAGGTCCCGTTTCAAGGTACCAAAGAAGCTCTCGACGCAGGCATTGTCCCAACCGGTTCCTCGCCGCGACATGCTCCCAGTTATGCCCGCGGCCCGCAGGCGCTGTTGATAGGCATTAGCCGCGTACGGAGTGCCCCGATCGGAATGGTGGAGCACGCCTGGTTGCGGCTGACGCCGATGCAGCGCCCTCTGAAGGGCGTGCTGCGTCAACTCCTCCGTGAGCCGAACCCCCATGGCCCAGCCCACCACGGCTCGTGAGCAGAGATCGAGCAGGATTGCCAGATAGAGCCAGCCTTCCCTCGTCCAGATATAGGTGAGGTCGCCAGCCCACACCTGATTCGGGGCCGCGACGGTAAATTGCCGGTTCAGGTGATTGGCGACCACGGGGAAACGGTGCGCCGAATCTGTGGTCGCCCGCCACTTCGCGACAGGCTGGGCCTGAAGATTGGCCTGGCGCATGAACCGCGCCACACGATGTGCCCCAACCTGAAGAATAATGTACCGGGAGTCTTTTATTAAGGTCGACGCGCAAGCCGTCGATGCGCCATCGATGTTCAGTCCTCCACGCCCATGCCGATCACGATGAGCACCGCATAGTCTTGCTTGGTGCAGCCTTCGACAGGAGGCATCACTCCCCCTGGTGCAACGGGAAACGCTGACTGCTTGGCGTTGGCCGGTGAGCACGAACCACCCACCACTGCCGGTGTATAGCGCGCGGAACGGCAGGCCAGGTGGGTCACGTCGTAGAGCGTCGCGCCTTGGTCGAGCTCCCATCGCCTGTCGCCTTGGCTGTCGGCTGGATGAATCGTCAGCACGGCCGTCACCTTGCGAGCGCCCGTGACCAGGTATTTCCCGGGAGGGAGTGGAACGGTCGGTTGCTCCATAATCAAGCCGTGTTCCTCCAGCCACCAGTCTGTCTCGTCGAACTTCCAGCGCGCCGGGGCGACACCACCGGCATCTTTCAGTGATTGATAGCGGTTCAACTTGACGCCGCGAGGACCTGGGTCCAGCGGCCAGAGACCCCATAGTTGTCCGCCGCTTCCGGAGGTCGCACCTGGATCGCCCAAGGCCGCGATGTACTGCGTCGAGCTACGTCTAAACTTCGCCTGGCTCCCGGCTGCGGCGTACACCGTCTGAGCCAGGATGGTGATCGTCACCAGCCACAGTGTTCCAATGCAGGCGCGGCGAAGGAGGCGCTCCCTCCTCCGTTTGCACCCTGGCACATCACCTCGCGGTACATGGGTGGGCATTCCGATCACTCCGAGTGATGCCATGATCGTAGGACATTCCTTTCAGGACGGGGGTAGCAACAATCGGATCCTCGATATCTTTTATCAGCTCAGCCTAACGAATATCCAGGAAGACATCAAACACGTGATGTGGGCTGATCTTTCGGCGAGGACTCCTTACAGAAAAACTCTGCGCCGAGTCTTCTCGTAGTTTGCCCTCGTCCAGAATTTGGAACATTGAACGACTCGCCATTCGTCATTTGTTGCCGGACAGATTTGCGCTACTAGTCGAGAGCATCTTACAATGCACCGATGATTCATGGTGCCTATTTGTTCGTGGTCGATCATCTTTCTTTCTCATGTCTTAGGAGGATTGCATGGATTCAGAAGCTCTGAAGCAGCTCGGCCCGCTGGCCACGCTGGCTGGTGTGTGGGAGGGAGACAAGGGCGCGGATGTGGCCCCGTCGGATGATCGGGGAACGGAGCAGAACAAGTTTCGTGAGCGGATTACATTTGATCCGATCGGGCCGGTGCGGAATCATGAACAAGTATTGTATGGCTTACGCTATGCGACGGTGGCGCGACGAATCGGGGAGGCCGATCCGTTTCATGAAGAGGTCGGTTATTGGCTATGGGATGCAGACGAGCGGCAGGTGCTGCGCTGCTTCATCGTGCCGCGCGGTGTGGCGCTGATTGCCGGGGGCACGGCGGAGCCGACCGCCACGACCTTTTCCCTTTTAGCGGAGGCAGGATCTGATACCTATGGGATTTGCTCGAATCGCTTTCTCGCGAAGGAATTTAAGACGGTGCGCTACGAATTGACGGTGACGATTCTCGACCAGAACCGGTTTCACTACCGGGAGGACACACAACTTCAGATGCCGGGCCGGTCGGATTTGTTTCATCATACGGATGAGAATACACTCACGCGGGTGACGGGCTAGGTTCGGCAGAGTAGCGGCACCAGAAAGTGGAACAAGCATGATGCCTACTGTCTCACCATTTACATCCGTTCAGGCGAGGCTCTTAACGCGCTTTCTCTCTGCACCACAGCGCCCCAAAGACACCTTCACCTATCCGCAATTGGCGGGGTTCTTGTTCAGTGTGGCCAATGGACCGGAGTTGGTCCAGCCCTCTGAATGGATTCCACTCGTCTTCAACGATCAAAGCGCACAGTACGAAACAGAAGAGGAGGCCAATCAAGTACTTCAGGCCATGATGGCGCTCTACAACGACTGCCTCAGGGAACGAACCGGAGAGGCTCTGTCGCTGCCGCCAGGGTGTGAGATGAGGCCCCAGCCGATGGACAACCTGACAACCGATGCTCCGCTGAGTCAATGGGCGCAAGGGTTTGGAATTGGCTATGACTACCTTGCAGAGGTATGGGACGCGTATATGCCTGACAAGCTTGATGAGGATCTCGGAGCGTTGCTCATGACGCTGACGTTTTTTACCTCTCCAACCCTCGCCGAAGCCTACCATCAGGAAGGAAATAAGAAGCGCACCCTCGATCAGCTTGCCAAGTCCGTGATGGAGATCTTTCCCGAGGCCATGCGTGAGTATGCGCAGTTGGGACGAGTGATCTATCACGCGCGGCTCGAAGCAGGCGACTTGGATCCAGAACCCTCACGCCCCAACAAGATCGGGCGGAACGATCCTTGTCCCTGCGGCAGCGGGAAGAAGTTTAAGAAATGCTGTGGTGGGACAGGCTCCAGCCCTGTGTTCCACTGATCCGCACTGGTCCGCGGACGTGTGATGCCTGGAGCATTCGGGCAGACACGACGGAGCGTTTTTGTTTATACTCCCCACATGTCACATCCCTCGGGTTGGTCTCCCTCATTTTCTGCCGAAGGTCGGCGGACGTTCTACGAAGGCCATCGTTCCCTGGCCTTGTTCATGATCCTTGTTGTGTTCGCCGCTCCGTTTGCAGGGCTCTACGTGGCCGGGCTCCTCGGTGCGGTGGTGGGAGTGTTAGTCTCTGCCGCTGCCTATGTGCTCATCCCCTATTTATGGAACTGGCTGGGTGAGTGATGTTGCGTAGTTCCGGCTGCCTTCGCTCAACAAATCGCGTGGCGGACGATGGAATTCTACCACCGTGGGGAACACGAGCGCAGCGAAATCCCAGTATCGCATGCTGATCGCTTCCGAGTGGGTACCGCCTTCAAACACAATCTGTCCATCCCCGGTGAGCGACCGATCGACATACACCGGCAGTCCATACAGTGTCCCGAGGGGCGGCATGGCGCCGATTTCGCAATCTGGGAAGAGCCGCGAAAGTTCTTCCTCGGTCGCCAGCCGCACGTGGTGGGTCCCGAACATCTTGCGAAGGGCATGAAGATCGACGCACCACTTTGCCGGTAGCACGGTAGTGACGAATCGGTGGTTAACCTTCACGATTACGACCTTGGCCATTTGCTGTTCGGGCACGTGAAGGGTCCGCGCAACGTGAAGAGCTCGGAATGCCCGAGAGTGAGGGAGAACCTCGTAATGAACATGTTCACGATCGAGACGAGTTCTGACGGTTTGAGGAATCGGCATGGTCGTACCTCCTGTAGTCGCAGATCTCCAGACAGAGATCTGCTGGTGGGTGAGCAAGACCGTGAATGAGTTGGAAATGAGAGGCTAAAGGTTGGGTTGGTGCTCATGACTACGACTCCTCGTAGATCATGACGACCTGAAACACAGGGTGATTATATCTACTTTGGAACTAAAAGCAAACTCATTCCCGCCAATCCAACGAATCTCTGCCTGATGAGGATCACCAGATGATAGAGCGGGTGGTGACGGGCGGCCTCACGCAGCGGCAGCTGGTTGGCACTTCGCCTGCTGCAGCCGATTGAGCCCGTCGAGAGCCGCAGTGCGATAGCACTCGGCCATCGTGGGGTAATTGAAGACGTTGTGAACGAAATATTCCACCGTTCCCCCATAGGTCAGGACCGATTGGCCGATATGGATCAGTTCGGTTGCTCCTTGGCCGATGATATGAACCCCGAGCAGTGCATGGGTGTCTCGGTGAAAGATCACCTTTAAGAGGCCGTGGAGCTCGCCACTGATGTGGCCGCGTGCCATTTCTCGGAACAGCGCCCGTCCCGTGGCATGCGGGATGTCGGCGGCGGAGAGGTCATCTTCGGTCTTTCCCACCATAGAAACCTCTGGAATGCTGTAGATGCCGTAAGGAATCACCTTAATCTCGTGAGCGTCGGGAACCTGAAAGGCGTGACAGGTGGCGAGGCGGCCCTGTTCCATTGCGGTTGCGGCGAGCGCCGGAAAGCCGATGACATCCCCCGCCGCATAGATGTGCGGGATAGCGGTTTGGTAATGGGCATTGACGGGGAGTTGTCCTTGCTGGTCGGTGGTCAGCCCGATGGCGGAGAGGTTCAGCGCCTCTGTATTGCCGATCCGCCCCATGGTGTAGAGCAACATATCGGCCGTCACCATTTCTCCGTCGCTCAAGTGAACAGCCGGGCGGTTCGAATCATCACGCACGATGTCCAGCGGCTCTTGCCCCAACCGTATCGCCACACCGTTCTCCTGCATCTGGACCGCCAGTGCCTCGGCGATTTCCTGGTCGAGGAACCGTAACAGTTGATTGCGGCGGTCGATGAGCGTGACCGTGATTCCGAATGCGGCCAGCATCGACGCGTATTCCGTTCCGATGACGCCGCCTCCGATGACGATGATGCTCGCGGGGTGTTTCGTCGTGCTCAGAAACGAGTCGGAATCGCAGATGATCACATCGTCGAACGGGATGTCCGAAGGACGGCGTGGCCGTGACCCTGTCGCGAGAACGATAGCCGAGGCGCGAATTCGATCGACGATTCCATCCAAGCGCGTCACGCTCAATGTATGAGGATCGACAAAGCTCGCGGTGCCCTGAAGAATCTCGATCTTGTTGCGCTGTAACTGGTGGCTCACCACGCCGACTTCGGTTTCGATGACCTGATCTTTACGCGCCATGAGATCGGGGAGGGTCAACCGCCGCGTGAGCTCCGCCCCCAATTGGGGTAAGCCGCGCCGCCCTAAGCCGTGAAGGTACTCGATGGTGTCTTTGAGGGTTTTGCTGGGTAAGGTGCCGGTGTTGAGCGAGGTGCCGCCCAATTGTGAGGCTTTTTCGATCAGGGCCACCCGTTTGGACAATTTTGCCGCTTGAACAGCCGCTTTCTGGCCTGCTGGCCCACTGCCGATGACCACCATGTCATACGATCGCATGAAGTATCTCCAATGGCTCTTTCGCAGTTTGCTGCTCGTACGATAACGTGGAGTCTCCCACTCGCCAAGAAAATAGCGGATGTGTGAAGCGGACCCCGGCGAGATCGACTGGCGAGATCCACTCTCCGCTCAAGACAAGGTAAACGGGAAAGACATCGTGAGGCTGCGGCGACCTCTTGCATAGGTGCCGGACTGGTTGTATGGTATGTGCCTATGTGTCAGCTGCGCATCATTCTTAGACGTTGTCGATGGTATCTGGGTCTCGGCCTTACGATCGGCATCAGTCTGGGCGTGCCTCTTCCCCATGCCGGTGCGACCGATGACCGACTTCCTGCGATTGGGTCTTCGGATTTCGACATGATGACGCCGGCTACCATTGTCACGGAGACTGAGAAACGGTGGACGCCGACAGCCTCACTCCCGGGAGATGGTAAGGTGCTCCTGCGGACCCTTCCGAATGTGTCGAAGCAAATTTCTGTGGGAGGGACGACGCTGGTGCCCTATATTGGTGCGGGGTTCAGAGGAGGCTACGCCACCGAGTTTGATCGCTCGCTCAATACTGCGCTGTCTACTCCGTTATCTTCATCCAGTTCTCCCGATGTCGGACTCAAAAACCTCGCCGGACAAATGATCCCGAATGAAGTCCAGGTCGGTATCCGTTTTCCATTCTAATAGACATCCATTCTGACCGCTCCGGGTTTCGCGTCTCCTCTCTACTCCTCCGATCAGGGCTTGTGGAGAGCCGGAGAGTAATCGTGTAAGTGGTTTTCGGTTGCCCTTGGTCAGCAAACGTGGCGTGTACGGTTGGTCGCAACAATTGCAGAACGTCGCTTGTCTCACCCAAAGGTTCTTGCTGGGGAGCTTCGAGCGTGGATTGAGTCGGTTAGAGAACAGCTATGAGGATCGTAATAGGGGAGGAGGAATCACGACGTAGGCAGGAGAGACTCCTGCCTACGTCGTCTCCTGATACGGTCATTTCCCCACTTTCAGCAGCCAGCCATCGGCCTTGTCACAGCCACCGGGGCCTTTGGCGAAAATGTCGAGACGAATATAGCGACCCACCGCGCTCTCCGGCAGATTACCTTTGACCAGGTTTCCGTTGTGGATAGATTTCACCGTGACGGGGACTTTTTCTTCCTTGATCTTCACCGTGATGCTTGACGGTGGAGCCTCTTTGGATACGAGAAACGAAAACTCCGATTTCGGCGCCACTTCCACATTGTTCTTGTCGACGGAGAAGGGGGCAGGCGTGAAGGCGGAAAAGATCACCTTGTTGCAGGGATCGGTACTGCTCGCACCTGGACTGGCTTCGTACGCCCACACAGTGCTGACGGTACCGCAGAGACTTGCTGTCATAATGAGCTGCAAAAGTGTTCGTGATATCACGGGTATACCTCTCTATAAATGATGGTGGATGATGAGATTGGCGTCGATGAACCGCCGGTATTGTAACGCCTGAGAGAGAAAAAACAACCCCTTTTCCACTCAGGTCTATTTCAAGGGTGCTGAACTTAATGCTCAACAGAGCGATCTGATTGAGGTTAGCGGCGCACAGCCGTTTTCACATGGACGGTGGGTGGATCGTATCAGTATCGGTGGGCAAGCGTCCGGTTCGGTTTGTAGGAGGAGAAGGCGGCCTCGATCCCGCTCCACCCGGCTTTATCCTTATCCCCCTCTTTCGACCAGTTACAACATCTAGGTAATTTCGTGCAATGTCCATCCGGCCGGTTCTGGTGGCTGATCGGGAGAGCGGGTGCTTGACAGCGTGCTGGCCGCTTCCTAGACTCACGCACCATTTCGATTAGGAACACAATGCTTCCAGTTGTTCTTCTGTTCTTTGCATCCTCACGAGTGTTCATCAACAAGAAAAAAGCGTGAGCCTATGGGCGAATCGAACGACACCACCATTGCGTTGAATGTGCGGTTGAAACCCTCCGATTCCTCCGCACACCCACGTGCGGTGAACTATACGAACGTCGGAATTGCGCAGGGCATTGCGTATCTCGACTTTGGCTTCATCGAGCCGGCGCTCCTCGCTGCCATCGCGAAGACAGCGAAGGATAGCCAAGCAGCCCCGAAGGGCTTGGACGGCCACCTCGTCACTCGCGTGGCGATGGACGTGAGCGCTCTGGTGCGACTGCACCAGCAGATTCAGCAGGTGCTGATGGGGTTAGGTGGGGTGCAGAAGTTAAACAAGAAAGCATAAGCAATTGAAAGACGCGTATCGGACATGACATCGAATCGAGGGGAGACATGAAACGAAACCTCATGCTGCTGGTTGTGCTGTTTTTTATCGCGATTGGTCCGCAGCTGGCGGCTTGTGGAGAGTCGAACTATCCAATCAAGGACTCGAAGTTCCCTGCTGCTGAAGCCAAGCTCGGCTGGATAGATAATGAGCGGATCATGTTCCATGGCTATGATGTTGGCACGATGACTCAGCCGGATTCAGGCGAAGGCCACCCAACCGCAGCGGAGGGCCTATTCATTTGGGACTTAGCCAAAGGAATGGTCACGAAGTACTGGGACATTGATGGGCCCGTTCCCTTGTGTATGTTTCGGGGACAGGTGTTCTTCTCGAAAAAGCTTAAAGAGAAAGAGAATACGTGGCTTGTGGTTTCAGGACCAATTGGGAAAGAAGAACAGAAAGAGGTCTCTGCTGCCGTATCGGTGAATGGTCACAGCTGCAGAGTATCCGATCATAGACCTAGTTGGATGAAAGCAGACAAACATAGACGGCTGCCACTATTGGAAGAGCACGGATACTTAGACTTTGGGGTTCCCATTTGGGTTGATCCATCGGGAAAAGCCACGCCTATCGTTTTCTATAGACCAGATTCCAAGAAGAGTGTCGAATTGCCGCTCACAGGCCGACAAGTTCAGGTCCACACGACATATTTCGAATTCGCTGACGCATACTTACTTAAAGGAGAGCAGCGCACGCCGGACGCGGTTCCCTTATGGCTGCTCAGAACTGATGGCACAGTCACACAACTTTTAAAACCAAAGGGGAGAGAGTGGGAACGGATTGGATGGACTGGATTTGTGTGGACAAGAAGAGGGGTATTCCTAATTTCAAGGACCGCAGATGGATATGCTGCGGCTGGAAAGTCTGGTGGATACCTTCTGCGCGAGGGCAATCCTGAGAGACTAATTGTTGGTCTACTCGACAATGTTGCCATCTCCCCAGATGGCTGTAGGGTGGCCTTTGTTCATGTCCTAAATTCACAAGCTGGAGCGGATAGTGCCGAGGCGTTACGGGCAGGTAAGCCGGGCAGCCGGACACTCAAGACAATTGATCTTTGTAAAGGAGACTAGCTATGGCATTGCCCACTGGTCTGAATGATCTGGCGAAGCTGTCACTGTTGGCCTCGGATACATCCTATTTTGATCTGGCCCATCCAGCGCCCATAGCATTGGGATCCCTTGATGATACAAGTTATGGACAGCGGACGGCTTTGTATTCTGTGCCAGTAGGATTTACGAAGGCGATAGAGTTTAATGACACCACAACGACAGGCTTTGGATTTATTGCTTACATCAAGACCGGGGTGACGCCTGCTGAGACAGAAGTCATCATTGCGCTTCGTGGAACCGATGGTCCGAACTCTACCGATTGGGTAGCGAATAGCCAGTCCTTGGGATGGAATCAGTGGAACCAGCAGGGCCGGGCACAGGTCTTCAGCTTTCTCGATTCTCTTAAACTTAATCCGACGGATCCGGATTCTGCTTTCGAAGGGACGATTCACTTCACTGGCCAGAGTCTTGGCGGTGGACTTGCACAGTACGCTGCTTACGAATACGTTCAGTCACACCAAGGACTAACCGGTTTCAGCAAAGCGAACATCACCCTCACCACCTTCAATGGCTTTGGTGGCGTCCTTGGGCTTCAGCAGAATCTCGGTAATTACGACTCCACCATTCTTTCCGACATCGGCTCCAACGCTCACTTCTACACTGAAGGAGATCTCGTCAGCCGTCTGGGCAATCTCAACGGTGTGGGGCATACCGGCGGGACTGCGTATATGTTGAAGGCCTATGCGACGGAGATTGATCCCGATACCGGTGAACCTTTTCTCCTTGGCCCGATTGATGCCCACCGGATCGAGACCGGCTTCTATCCATTCCTGCTGCCGGGGGTAGAATTTGAGGCCGCCGAGGTCCGGCCCATTGAATATCTTCCGATGCAGCATGTGCAGGAGCTCGCCGCACTGTATGGCCGAGTCTTGAACGATCAAGATGTCTCGCCGTTGGAGTCGGGGCCACGTCTTGTTGCGGGAGTGATTGCTGGTCTTACATTGGGAAGACCGGAGGAGATGAATGCGCTGGTCCAAGCGGTGTTTAAACACCTCCATGCTGCGGGAAAGATCGAAGATGAATGGTATGCCTTCTTGCGGCGATATGATTGGGGCGAGATTGCCGGAAGTCCTTTCCTGATAGTGCCTGGAGCCGGGCTCTATGGATTGTCGCTCTTGGCGGCCGTGTTGAGCGATGCGCTGGAAGTCCAGGTCGATCGTCAAGTGCAGCTCTTCAATACCATCCGGGAATGGGTGTCCCACTCGGTGCCGACGGTCTCACAAGGAGTCAGTCCCGAAGATCGTCGTATACAGACGGAAATGATGTTGGCTCTCGTGCCTGGTGTGGCGATCGGGTCCGAACTGGGTGACATTCTTCAGCCGCTCAATTTGGACATCAATCAATTCGCACAAACACTGACGACGACCGGCGACAACTGGCTGCGTGAGGCGCTTAACATGATCCGAGAGAGAGCCCACACGCTTGATCACAATCTCGCCACACTCTCAGCCAGGCTCACCTCCGCCATTACGGACATTGCTGTTGATATTGGTGCGGGTCCAGCTATTGTGGAGAACTCTGTGGACACCGTACTCATTCCGTTTATGCGGGATACCGCGCAGGGTATCGGAAATGCCGTCACTGAGTTTGTGCAGGATGTGGCAGGGGCCTTCGATTTGGGGCGAGCGCTGAACTTGGCCGACATTCAGCTCATTGATCACGCCTACGCCGCCGAGCTGAACGACCCACGGTTGTCTTCTTCGGCGAGGGCTGCCATCGAAGAGGCTCAAGCAATCGTTCAGCAGGCAGCCCAGACGGTCGTGATCCAAACAGGTGTCGGCCCCAATCCGTTTCACACGCCCGGCTATGTTCCGGGCGAGGCATCGACCGCCACTGTGGAGGAACGACTAGGGGAAGTGTTCAGGCTCTCGCTGCCGTTTGCAGCAGGAACGGCTGGACAGCGGGTGTTGTTGCATCTGCAGGGATCGCAGGCCAACCAACTGAGTGTCGCGACGGACGAGGGTGCACAGGTCATCGGGGCCGATGGGACATTCCACGTGACCGTACCTGAGGGGGCCGATCAAGCGCGGTTTACTTTGATTGCGAGCGACAATGTGTCGGCCGATGCGACCGTGACTCTCTCGGCGACCCTCGTGGATCCGAATGGTGCCGCCACCCATACGACGCAGATGGAAAGCCTGGTCAGTGTGAGGGCATTCGTTGGAACGGGACCTGATGGCTATGAAGAGTGGACGGAAGACTTCTCGGACGTTCCCTTGGAGAATTATCCACCAGAAGGACTTCCCATAGGAGCGGGTGGCTTTCTGCATCAAACGCTCATCGGAGGACCAGGGCCTGAGGCGATTAATCATTGGCAGGGGTTTGGGGATGACATTCTCTATGGCAATGGCGGTGATGATTGGATTTCGGGTGGGTATGGCCATGATCTTCTATACGGTGGAGATGGTAATGATCGGCTTCTAGCAGATCCGTATGACTATCATCCTGATCCCATCCCTAGACCATCACCTTTATTACCCCTTCCCACCTTGGACGGGAAAGACTATGCCGACGGCGGGGAGGGGAACGATCGGATCGGCGGTGGCGGGAATGCTGATCGGTTGATCGGGGGAGCGGGGGACGACGAGATCTGGGGTGATGCGCTTACTCGTGGGACAGAGATTGAGCATCCTGACGGCAGCCGAACCTTTGTGTCGCTGACCGGCGTGTTATTCCCGGGCGATGATGTCCTAGAGGGAGGTGATGGTAATGATTATCTCAGCGGTGATGGGGGAGACGATTTTCTCGATGGAGGACCCGGGGACGATTTGTTGATAGGCGATACACAGCAGGGTGTGGCGTTACTGACCCCGATGGCATCTGGAGATGACTATCTCGTCGGCGGCGAAGGGAATGATGAGCTTCAAGGGAATGCTGGACATGATGTGTTGCTCGGAGGGGGTGGAAATGATCGGCTATTTGGAGATGATCCAGGGGTAGATCCATCGCTGGAGGGCGATGACTGGCTCGATGGGGGAGACGGCGAGGACATCCTAACAGGTTTGGGTGGAGATGACACGTTAGTTGGTGGTGAAGGCTCGGACGTCCTCCTTGGTGGTATTGGTGCCGATAGGCTGATCGGTGGATCGGGTGACGACATCGGCTTTGGTGGTGACGGCAACGATGACATCATTGCCGGGGCGGGGGACGACCAGTTCGATGGAGAAGCTGGTGATGATGTGTTGTTCGGTGACGAGGGGAACGACCTCCTCATCGGCGGTGACGGAGTCGATGAGCTGGACGGTGGGGCAGACGACGATCTTTTGATAGGCGGTGCAGACGATGATGCACTATTCGGCCGTGATGGAAACGATGAGTTGCAAGGCAACGAAGGAAACGACCTGCTTGTGGGAGATGCCGGGGACGATCGAATTTTTGGACAGGAAGGTGATGACGAACTGTTTGGTGGTGATGGTCCTGATGCGTTGAGAGGTGATGAAGGTGATGATCTGCTTGATGGCGGTGCCGGCGACGATATTCTGGTCGGAGATGCAGATGGTCAGATCGGCGGCAGCGGTGGAAACGACGTTCTGTCCGGAGGCGCTGGAAACGATAGGCTGATAGGAGGAGGGGGGCAAGATACCTATCTCTTCGAACGTGGAGGAGGGGTCGACACCATTGTCGAGGCCATAGGCGAAGGAAATCGGCTCATCTTTGGCCCAGGAATTAGCCCTAACGGCATTATCGCAGCAGTTGGCCCAAACGATTCCCTGGTGATTCGCACAGGGTTCGGAGGAGATGAGGTTCAGATTTGGAACTTTGGGACCAGTACTATTGACGGTCCCCATGCGATCGATTCGTTTGAGTTTTCCGACGGGACGATTCTTACATACGGTCAATTGTCTTCAGCCGGCTTGGCAAGATCCGGAGGTGGAGGCCACGACCATCTTGTTGGTACGGCACAAGACGACAGAATCTACGGCGGAGAAGGGAATGATGTCATTCAAGGGCAGGATGGAGCCGATGCTCTGCTCGGGGAAAATGGAGAAGATGTACTGCTAGGTGGAACCGGGAATGACATGTTGTCGGGTGGAGCCAGCCGAGACGTTCTCGATGGAGGAGAAGGAGACGACGTCTTGAATGGTGGGGCTGAGGGGGACGCATTAGAAGGAGGACCTGGTCGTGATCTCCTGGTCGGCGGGACCGGTGATGATCATCTAAACGGTGGCGAGGGGAACGATGTCTATCGCTTCAATATCGGAGATGGCCTCGATTCTCTGTTCGATTCAGGCTCCAGCGATGATACGGATACGGTAGCGTTTGGCAGTGGGATTACGTCCGGTTCAGTCTCGCTTTCCTCGCAGTTCGGACAGATCATCATCAAAGTGGGCACGGGTTCAGATGGTATTCTGTCTGGCTCGACGTTCGATATCTTCGGCTCACAGACGATCGAGCAATTTCAATTTGCTGACGGGAGCGCGCTGGCCTACGCCGATCTTGTGGCGCGTGGGTTTAACATTGTTGGGACCGAGTTTGATGATGCGCTCTTCGGAACCGACCTGAATGACCGTTTCCACGGTGGTCGTGGTAACGATCGCCTGGAGGGTGGCGGGGGGAACGATTCGTACTTTTTCGATATCGGAGATGGGACCGACAAGATTGTTGATGCCGCATCAGCTGGTGCCGGGAATGAAGTCATCTTCGGTTCAGGCATCATGGCCTCCGATCTCCGCCTCGACCTGGTTCCCAATGAATCCAATCTGACTTTCAGCAATCTTCTCCTCCGTGTCGGCACGAACGGGGATGCGATCCAACTCGATCTGTTTGATCAAACCAATCTGTCCGGCCCTCATATAGTCGAAACTTTCCGCTTCGCAGACAGCAGTGCGCTTACCTATGAGCAGCTGCTTGCGTATGGGTTCGATCTGTCGGGCACGGAAGGAGACGATCACATCGAAGGGACCGAGGTTGTAGACCGAATAAAGGGTGCTGGCGGGTCCGATGTGTTGAGAGGGGGAATGGGCGATGATCAGCTCGATGGTGGGGCCGGCAATGATCGGCTGATGGGCGGACAGGGGAACGACACCTATCTGTTTGCTCCTGGGTCCGGCCGGGATACGATCGTGGAAGTTCAAGGCAGCCAGGATGTGATCCGCATGACGGCTGGCGTCGCTCCTTCCGATGTCGTCGTTACCCGGCAGAACAATGACCTGGTTTTGAGCCTCAACGGCGGCGCTGATCAGTTGACCGTCTCCCTGTATTTTCTGGCCTCGTCGCTGCAAATTGAGCAGATCCAGTTCGACGATGAGACGGTGTGGGATGCCGCAGCGATTCAGGATCGGTTGCGTCCGACCATCACCGGCACGGTGGACGATGATACGCTGGTCGGAACGGCTGAGGACGACCGCTTGCTCGGATTGAACGGAGAGGATCAGCTCGCAGGTCTTGCCGGCAATGACGAGTTGGATGGTGGCAGCGGGGCTGATCACCTGATTGGCGGGTCTGGCGACGATCAATATATGGTTGATGATCCAGGAGATTCGATCACCGAGCTGACGAACGAAGGAATCGATACGGTTCGGAGCAGCGTGACGTACACGCTCGGGTCCCATCTCGAGCACCTGACGTTAACCGGGGCCTTAGCGATCAACGGCATCGGTAATGAGCTGGATAATGTTCTGACGGGGAATAGCGGGGCAAATGTGTTGAACGGTGGGCCTGGGAATGATACGTACATCGTCGATTCAGTCGATACCGTCGTCGAGGCAGCCGACGAGGGAGTAGACACGGTTCACACGGGCAGCAATTCCACACTCGGTCCCAATGTGGAAAATCTGTCTCTGACCGGCAGTGCTTCCCTCCGCGGCAACGGGAACAACCTAGACAACGTGTTACAAGCGGATGGATCAATCAGTGTGCTGGCAGGCGGTGACGGTGACGACACCTATGTAATCGGAGCCAACGGCGATGAGGACATCCTTGTCGAGGCGGCAAATGGAGGGATCGATGCCGTCATCGCCGCTCGCGACTATCGCTTACCCGCAAACATTGAAAACCTAACCTTGCTTGATCCTCGAGTGCCGGACTTTGGGAGTTTTTCGCTTATTCCCTACCGATCATCTGAACAGTTCGTGACGGGCTACGGAAACCACTTGGCAAACATCTTAGTAGGTGGTCGGGCGAACAATGTGCTCGATGGAGGGGGTGGGGCCGATACGATGTTCGGAGACGCTGGCGACGATGTGTACATCGTGGATGATATCCGCGACCTGGTGATCGAGCAGTCTGATGAAGGGATCGACAGGGTGCAGAGCATCGTGAGCTACAGCCTCAGCGAGCATGTCGAGAACCTTACGCTGATGGGAACGGCCTCCATTAACGGAACCGGCAACGCTCTGGATAATACCGTGAGAGGCAATGAAGCGGTGAACGTGCTTGATGGAGGGGCCGGGAACGATGCCCTTTCGGGACTTGGTGGGGCCGATGTCTATCTCTTTGGCCGGGGCTCAGGCCGCGATACGGTGTTTGATTCAGGGACGGCCGACGAAATCGATACGATTCAATTCGATTCAACGGTTACAGTTGAGGACGTGGAAGCCTACCGTAATGGGTTCAATCTTGAGTTGGCTATCAGCGGAACGACAGATGAACTGACCCTCCTTTCATTCTTTGGGGCAGCCGGTTACGAGCAGAAGCAAGTGAAATTTTCCGACGGCACCATGTGGAGCAGCGCCGAGTTGAGCGTGTGGGCGATCGTCGGCACAACCGTCACGGGCACGTTAGAAAGCGAAACCATTTCCGGCAGCGACGGTCATGATCTGTTGATCGGATCGGCTGGGAACGACGTGTTAATGGGAGGGGGTGGCAAGGACACTCTGTACGGAGATAATACGTTCCAATCTTTGTTCGGCCCGCAAGTCATTGGTGATGACACGCTGATCGGCGGGGCTGGGAACGATAGCCTGTTTGATTTCCGAGGGAACAATCTGTTCGATGGAGGAGCAGGTGACGATACGCTGGTTCTCGGCACGGGCATTGATACGGTCTTGTTCGGTCGAGGCTCCGGCGTTGATCGAGTGAGTCTCGATAATGGCAGAAATGACATTGATGTCATTCAAATGGCTGCGGATATCGCGCCTGCTGATGTTGTGCTATCGTGGCAATCGCCTTCTGTTGCGGACGTTCTTATTCCCGACAGCGGGGACCAGCTCACGGTCCAGCTTTCGACCGATTGGTTTGCGGTGGGTCCGGAAACGACGCAAGCCATCGTGCGATTCGCCGATGGCACGGAATGGAGCCTGGCCTGGTCGTCCTCCAATGTTGGAGTTCCTGCTGCCACGTCGGGCGATGATATGCTCAGCGCCTCGTTCCCTGCCACCTTAGCCGGGCTTGCGGGGGATGACGCCTATCTCATCGGCAGCTCGGGTGTCGCTGGAACCTATGCGGTCATTGAGGCAGAGGGTGATGGGATTGACACCGTGCAAAGCCATTTCAACTACGTGTTGGATCCTCATGTGGAAAATCTCATTCTCGCCGAGAGTGCCAGCTCCGTGCTCTCGAATGCTGAATTCGGGACCGGCAACGACCTCGACAATCTTCTTGTCGGAAACTCCGGAGATAATATCCTCGATGGAGGAGCCGGCAATGACGTGTTGGTAGGAGGAGTTTTCAGGTCAATAGAGGACTTTTTCGTGCTGGGCACAGGTAGTGACATCCTCATTGGTGGCGCAGGTGATGATGTGTTGATGGCGGATGGAGGAGATATCGTTTTTGCGTTGGATGGGGGTAACGGCTCATGGCTGTTCCTTGATGGAGGAGCGGAGTTTCGGGAAGGTGTCCCTCGCCTGGCCGATGATCTCTTCATAGGAGGCACCGGCAACGACACTTACATCGTCCATAGTCAGCAACAAACAATCGCCGAGTTCGAGAATGAAGGTATTGATACGGTCAGGACCACAGTGAGCTACATGCTAGGGGATCATCTGGAAAATCTCGTGCTCGTCTCGCCGCCGGAAGTTTTTGATGACGAGGACAATGTCATTCCGCCTCTGCCGCTCGATGGAATAGGTAACGACCTGGACAACGTTCTGATGGGATCGGAGGATGCCAATGTTCTATCCGGGCTTGCAGGCCGCGATACCCTCACCGGCAGTGGTGGCTCCGACATTCTCCGCGGCGGTCTCGGCCATGACACATATCTGTTCAACATCGGTGACGGGATGGACGGCATCGAGGATGTGGCGAGTATCGGGGAGGGGAACCGGATTCAGTTCGGCGTTGGTATTATGCGGGATAATCTTAGGCTCTCACACGATGAGGGTGGACGGACCCTCACCATTCAGGTTGGCAGCATTGAAGCCGACCAGCTGGTGCTCACCAATTTTGATCCCTCCGGTGCCAATGGTTCGCTCGTTGCTGAGACTCTGGCCTTTGCAGACGGGAGCGAGGTGACGCTCACGAGTCTGCTAGGGCCAAGGATTACCATCTATGGAACTGATCACGATGACGTAGCGGTAGGTACTGCCGGTGATGATGGGATCGATACGGGAAGTGGGGATGATACGGTCTATGGAGATGCCGGGAATGATTTTATTCTGGCTGGCCCTGGTGTCGATTCGGTCACGGGCGATGAAGGAGCCGACCGGATCTTTGGAGGGAGTGGGACCGACTATCTCTACGGTGGGGAAGGCGATGATGTGATTGATGGCGAGGAGGGCAATGATGTCGTCGTGGGCGATGCAGGAAATGACATTCTGTCAGGCGGCGCTGGTAACGATGTGCTGAATGGTGGCGCTGGTAGTGATCAGCTTCTCGGCGGTGACGGCGATGATACGCTGTACATTGATGCCGAGGATACCATTATCAATGGTGGGGCAGGCTATGACACGGTAACCGTGATAGGGACCGACGCCATTATCTTCGACGCTGCCGCAGCGGAAGTCGAATTTGTAGCTGGGAGCGGTGGGAACGATGTCCTCACTGCGGCAGGCAGCCTGATCGGTGTGACGTTCTACGGTGGCGACGGGGATGATCACCTGACCGGTGGGATCGGCAACGATGTGCTCGTCGGGCAAGCGGGAGCCGATACGTTGACCGGTGGATTTGGGAACGATGTCCTCAACGGTGCAGATGGCGAAGATATTCTGACGGGCGAGGGGGGAAACGATACGATCTATGGGGGACCTGGTAACGATCAAATCAGTGGTGGCGAGGGGAACGATTCGATCAGCGGTGATGAAGGTGCCGACATCGTCTTTGGTGGGCCCGGCACCGACTATCTCTATGGTGGTGAAGGAGAGGACGTGATCGAGGGCGAGGAGGGCAATGATGTTGTCGTGGGTGATGCGGGAAATGACATCCTGTCAGGTGGTGAAGGCAACGACATACTGAACGGCGGGATGGGCACCGACCAACTTTATGGAGGCGATGGGGACGACACTCTGTATATCGATGCGGCTGATATCAGCATCAATGGCGGCGCAGGTTACGATGTCGTGTCGGTGGTGGGGAGCGAGGCGGTCATCTTCGACGCCACCACCGCGGAAATCGAATTTGTTGCCGGAGGCAGTGGGAACGATACCTTCACCGCCGTCGGCAGTGCCACGAACGTGACGTTCTATGGTGGCGACGGGGATGATCACCTGGCCGGTGGAGACGGCAACGATGTGCTCGTCGGGCAAGCGGGAGCCGATACGTTGACCGGTGGATTTGGGAATGATGTCCTCAACGGCGGCGATGGAGACGATCACCTCAGCGGAGAGTTGGGAAATGATACGGTCTATGGAGGAACCGGCAATGATTGGGTCAGTGGGGGCGATGGGGATGATTCGGTGAGTGGGGAAGACGGAGCCGATACGATCTTCGGTGGGAGCGGTGGTGACTATCTGTATGGTGGAGATGGAGATGATGTCATCAGCGGAGATGACGGCAACGATACGTTGGTCGGCCAGACAGGACACGATACACTGATTGGTGGTGTCGGGAACGACTATCTGGTCGGAGGGGGTGGAGATGATATGTACATGTTTACGAGGGGAGATGGGGCCGACACAATATCAGAAGATGATACTACGGTGGACAATCATGACCGGTTAGGATTCGATCCGACAATCGATCCATTGGATCTTATCCTCAGTCGGCAGGCGAATGATCTGAGAGTGGCGATTCATGGCACGAGCGATCAGGTGGCGATCGAGAACTGGTATCTCGGTGAAGCCCACCAGGTTGAAACGATCCAGACCGGGAATGGCCAGGCCCTCCTCAATACGCAGGTCGATCAACTGATTCATGCGATGGCAGCGTTTACAGAGCAAACCGGTCTGACCTGGGATCAGGCGATTGATCAGCGTCCACAGGATGTCCAAGCGGTCTTAGCGGCGAGTTGGCAGTAGAGAAGGAGCGAGATGGGTTCCGGGCCTGGCCGAATCTACTAGTCGCTCGGTGGTTCGAAGTGGCCGGAGGGGCGTTGTTGCCAGGGGACGGTGGCTTGGCGAGACTGCTTCACCAAACTCCGTAGACTCATTTCGGCGGCGCGTAAGAGTTTGGGATCACCGGCCTGCATGAGTGTGGTCAGGAGCACGTAAAGCGATCGATCCGCTCGAGAGCCAGCGAGGATACGCTCGGTCACCGGATCGACATGCGCGGAGTCGACTTCCCCCTCTTCATCCGTATCGGAAAACAGATGGGTGAAGGATTGGGGGTCCTCAAACAGCCATGAAGGAGGGATACGAAGCGCTCCGGCGAGAGCCTCAATCATCTCCACAGTAGGGTCCATTTGGCCTGATTCGATTTGCTCAAGAAGGTTGTGAGGAACGCCGGCTGTGTCTGATAAAAACTCGACAGACTGGTTTTTCGAGCGTCTCCAGCTCTGAATCTGTACACCGATCGGCATGGGGCCGATGATACACAATGAGAGGTCTGGCTTCAATAAAACGTGGTGAGAGAGCAATTTTATCTCTAGTTTTCAACGACTTACACGTGGTTTCGATTGGATGTCAAATCGAGTATAATGCGCGCAAGTTTTTTAGTGGTGAAGGAGGTGGAGATTTATGTTGGGGACAGATATCCGTGGCATCATGGCTGAAGAGGAAGAAGTCCAGCGCCGTCAAGATGCGCTCAAATCTCTTATGACGATGAGGGCCAAGCAACTTCGAGAGTCGCTGGATGAACGCATCAAGCGCGCAAGGAACAGTGGGGATTGGACCCAGCTTTCGAAGGCGGAGTGCGCAAGTCTGCACAAGCGGGAAAAAGCCCATCTGAAGTCCCAGCTTGAGCAGTTGCAGTTCGAGCAAACCCGCACACGAGGCAAGCTGACGGCGCTGAAGCGTGCCAAGGCTCGGGCCCAACGAATCCGTGCCGCGGAAGCAGCTTCCGAACGAAGGCGCCGGTGATCGGCGTCCGTCTTCTTCTCCGTCCTATCCCTCTGGGAGCGATGTCGGGGCTCTAGTGGATGCAGCGACGCATCTCCGGGCCCTCACTCGCTCACAGATCACTCTCATCCGTCGGCTTCTTCGTGAGAAGAGCGTCAGATCACAAGAGAGGGCGTTTGTCGTCGAAGGGATCAAGTCCTGTCTGGATCTGATTGCTCGACACGCGTGCTCCATTCGCAGCTTGGTCCTCTCCCGGCGCTATCTCCGTGCTGAGACCGATGCAGATCGGCAAGTGCGATCCCAATTGCCTGCGTGCCAGTTTGTGTGTCCGGACACCACATTTGAAAAGCTGACCGATGTTGAGAGGCCGCAGGGGATGCTCGCGGTCGTCCGGCAGCCACGATGGGATGAAGCGCAGATTTTCAACCGAACGAAGGTACTGGGAATCTATGCGGATCGTCTTCAAGATCCGGCGAATGTGGGAGCCATTATTCGAACGGCCGCAGCGCTGAATCTTTCCGGAGTGTGGCTGAGTGCCGAGTGTGCTGATCCTTTCGGTCCCAAAGTTGTTCGTGCTACGGCCGGTTCTATTTTGAACCTTCCTGTTTTTTGGGGGCGGGAAGTTCTGACATTTTCTTCGTATAGATGCGAAATTTACTCGGCGGTCTTGCCGTCGGCTGGTATAGTCTCAATCAGGAACATTCAACAGATTCCGAGCCGCCTTGTGATCGCCCTTGGCAACGAGGGAGTAGGGCTGGCGCCGGACGTCGTCGCGGCATCCCACGTCAAATTTTCCATTCCACTCGCGGATGGGATGGAGTCTCTGAATGTCGCCGCAACGGCGGCGATCTCGGCATTTTATTTTAGCGGATTGCCGCTTGATTCCATGGTGGAGTGTAGAGAAAGTTCAACACGGCGCATAGACATTTGAAAAGAGTCCGTAATAGGCCTAGTATGGCTAGATCGCTGTCGAGTGAGAGGGGTAGGAAACAGCAATGGCATTGGTATTTGCTCTTGTGTGGGGAATCAGCATAGGGCTTGGCATGATCACGGTTTCCGCTGAGCCCGCGGCGCAGGTGTATAGTCTGGACATGATCGTCGACTTGGCGTTGGCGAAGAATCCTTTAGTGTCGTCGGCAGAAGGAAACATCGAACAGCAAAAGGGGCAGCAGACTGCAGCCGGGGCTTATCCCAACCCTGTCGTCACTGGCCTTGGTGGCCACGGGATGCTTCGGGACACCAGTGGAGTGGGTGGAGGGACGACTCAGTCACTGTCCGAATACAACGTGACGGTCGGACAGCGGGTTGAATGGCCTGCTTTGCGTGCCGCGCGTCAACAGGTTGCGGATCTCGGATTCGCGACGGCTAACGTCGGGTTGCTGGAGACGCAATTAAATTTGGCGTCCCAGGTGAAAGCGGCATTCTACGATTTATTGTTGGCACAACAGGGAGCCGACCTCGCGCGACAAAACCTAGATACGGTTGAGGGCGTAGCACGGATCGTGAAGGCGAGGGTCAAATCAGGCGAGGCCCCGCAATTTGAATCCATCAAGGCGGAGGTTGAGGTGCTCAAGGCCCGTCAACAGCTGGCGCGGGCGGACAATGTGGTTCGTATCAGCCGTGTCGTCGTCGATACGCTCACGGGCGGGTCGCTGGGGGCCACGTACGCCGTCCAGGGCGAATTTAGAATGGTTCCACGAGGTCTGAGTATTGAAGGGTTGATGGCCCGCATGATGGAACAGCATCCGAGCATCCAACGCCTTTTGAGATCGGTGGAGCAGTCGGAGTGGAAGATAGAGTTTGAACGGCAGGCGCGGGTGCCGACCGTGACGGTCAGCGGCAGCTATTGGCGCGAGTTGGGACGGGAGGCGTTTCAAGGGGGACTCTCTGTTCCTATGCCGCTCTGGTATCGGCGTCAGGGAGAAATTGCCGCGTCGTTAGGTGCCAAGCGTCGTGAGGAGGCGGAGCTGCTAAAAACGCGTAATGAACTGGGGCGGGCTGTGTATCAGCATTTTCAGGATGTCCGTACCACGGCGGAGTTGATTGAGGTCTTTGATAAGGGATTGCTCAAACAAGCCCAGGAGGCGCTGAGGCTCGCACAATTCAGTTTCCAGCAGGGGGCATCGAGCTTACTGGAGGTGCTCGACGCGCAACGTGTACAACGGCAGATCCTCCTGGACTATGCCGAAGCCAGGCACGCGCTTTCCGTCTCGCTGGCGCGTCTTGAGCAGGCTGTAGGAGGTACCTTGTGAAGAGTCTGCTAGAGTTGATGCGAACGTCTTCGCCGTGCAGTAACCGAGGATTATGCGGGTTGGTCCTTGGTCTGATGGCGATGGGCGCCGGTTGTGATGGAACACCGACGGATGTGGTGGCCAGTAAGTCGGAGCCCGTGAACACGGCACCGGGGCTTATTTCGCTCTCAGTGGAAGAATCGTCGCGAGTCGGACTGGTTGTCCAGCCGGCGGCGCTCAGCGATTTTCGAACGTATCGGGATTTCCCCGCGATTGTTCAGCCGAATCAACGGAACATGGCCGAGATTACGACCTTGGTGCGAGGGCGTGTGGTCGACGTGTATGGTGACCTTGGCCAACAAGTCAAAGCGAATGCGCCTCTGGCGATTCTCTACAGCAGTGAATTGGGTCTTGCGCAGTCAGCCCATCTCAAGGCTCAGGCCAAACTGCATGTCGCGGAGCAAGCCTATGGCAGAGCGAAGTTCCTGCTACAGGAAAAGGTGATCGGAGAGGCCGAAGCACAACGTCGACATGCGGAGCTGTTGAGTACTCAGGCTGAGGCCAATGAGTCGAGGGATCGACTGAAGCTGCTCGGCATGAGCGCCGAGGAACTACGTCGTCTTGACCAGAGTCGTGAGATTCGTTCCGTCGTCCCGATTGTCGCGCCGTTTGCCGGCCGCATCATTGCGCGTAATCTGACGCGAGGCGAAGTCGTCGAGACCACGGAAAATCTGTTTGTCATCGCGGATCTTTCAGAAGTCTGGATCGTAGCCAATATTCCAGAAAAGGACATTCCATTCGTTCATTCCGTCCATGCATCCGGGGGTACCCAGGTTGAGGTTCGGATCAATGCCTATCCCAAGGAAACGTTCAAGGGCACGATTACCTACGTGGGAGATGTGTTGGATCCCGTAACGCGCACCATGCAGCTCAGGCTTGAATTGCCGAATCCAGAGGGGCGGCTGAAACCGGAAATGTTCGCGACAATTCGCCTGTTTTCAGAGGCCCAGCCCGATCGATTGGCGGTGCCGGAGACAGCCTTGCAACGTGATCAAGGCCGAACCTTTGTCTTCGTGCAACGGAGTGCGAGTGAATACGAGTTGCGCGAAGTCCACATCGGGGAATCCAATGGAACGCTTACCTCCATTCTCGGCGGTCTCAACGAAGGAGAGCCGGTCGTAACGCACGGCGCCTTTGTTTTGAAATCCGAGTTGTTGAAGAACCCCGTCTGATGGTCTCTCGTCTCCTCGACATTTCTCTGCGGCAGCGGATGATGGTCATCATCTGTGCGGTGGTGATCGGAGTGGGAGGGATCTACGCCTTTCGAACCATTCCGATCGATGCCTTTCCCGACGTGACCAGTGTATTGGTTCAGGTTGTCACCAAGGCCCCAGGCCTTTCGCCGGGTGAAGTCGAACGGTTGGTCACCTACCCGATTGAACTTCAGCTGGCAGGTGTGCCCGCCCTTACGGAAATGCGCTCTCTGACGAAGGTCGGGCTGTCGCTCATTACGCTCGTCTTCGATGATTCGATGGACATCAACCTGGCCCGACAGTTGGTGCTCGAACGACTGCTAGAGGTTGAAGAACAAATTCCCCTAGGGGCCGAACCCATGCTGGTGCCGAATAGTACGGGCCTGGGTGAAGTGTTTCAGTATTATTTGGAGGATGGGCGGGGAACGGCTGTGAGCCAGGAGGCCGAGCGCCAGAGTTTGATTGAACAGCGAACCATTCAAGATTGGGTCATTCGTCCTATTCTAAAAGGCACGCCGGAAGTCATCGACGTGAATTCAATGGGTGGCTATGTCAAACAGTATCAGGTGTTGGTCGAGCCCGATCTGCTCCGGAAATACGGCCTCACGCTCCGGGATGTCTTCAACGCTGTGGCCAGGAACAATGCCAACGCCGGCGGCAATATTTTGGAAAAGCACGCCGAGAAATATATCGTGCGAGGGATCGGTCTGATCCATTCTCTGCAAGACATTGAACGGATTGTCGTCAAGGAAACCGGTGGAACTCCGGTCTATGTTTCGGATGTGGCACACGTGGTGATCGACCATGCGGTGAGGCATGGGGCCACAGTATTAAATGGAGATCACGAGGTTGTCAGCGGGATCGTGCTGATGTTGCGCGGAGGGAATGCTCGGGATGTCGTCGAAGGCCTCAAAGCTCGAGTCGACGATATCCATGCGAAGAACTTGCTGCCGAACGGACTGCGGATCGTGCCGTTTTATGACCGCATTGAACTGATCACCGCTGCACTGAATACTGTCTATAAGTCGCTGGCGGAAGGAGTAGCGCTCGTCGTCGTGGTGTTGTTCCTCTTTCTTGGAAACTTGCGCAGCGCGCTGATCGTCGTCGGGACATTAGTGCTGGCTCCGCTTGCCACGTTCATCGTCATGGGTCAGACGGGACTGACGGCTAATCTGATGTCGCTGGGAGGGTTAGCTATCGCGATCGGGATGATCGTCGATGGGTCGGTCGTCGTCGT
The DNA here is from genome assembly GCA_965223625.1 of Nitrospira sp. Classification (GTDB taxonomy): domain Bacteria; phylum Nitrospirota; class Nitrospiria; order Nitrospirales; family Nitrospiraceae; genus Nitrospira_D. The sequence goes on along the minus strand of OZ245008.1, from coordinate 2,242,516 downwards.
TGAAAATGTCTACCGCCATCTGTCGCACCATTCAGCCGCCACGACACCAAGGCTCCAGCTTGTGACGCAAGCGGTCATGGAAGTCGGGCAGCCGGTCGTCTTTGGGATTCTGATTATTATCTTGGTGTTCCTGCCTCTTCTATCCTTGCAGGGGATGGAGGGCAAGATGTTCAAGCCGCTGGCCTACACCATCATGATCGCGCTGCTGGTGTCTCTCGTCCTATCGCTCACGCTATCGCCTGTCCTGTGCTCGTTGGCGCTCAGACACGGGAGTGAGGAAGATCCCTGGATCGTCCGACAAGCCAAGCGTATCTATGCTCCGGCCCTTCGATGGGCGCTCGGACACCGGAACGTGGTGCTGGTCCTTGCCGTTGGAGCCCTGGTTGGCGCATTGGCATTGGTCCCGTCGCTGGGAACCGAATTTATCCCGATTCTGAATGAAGGATCGCTGGCTCCACAAACCATTCGCCTCCCGAGTGTGTCGCTCCCCGCTTCGATCGAGATCGAAAAACGCATGCAGCAGGCGATCATGGAGTTCCCGGAGGTCGAGATGGTCGTCTCGAAAATCGGCCGAACGGAATTGGGGAACGATCCACAGGAGCCGAACGAGAGTGATCCGGTCGTCCGGCTTCGGCCGCTTGATCAATGGACGACGGCGAAGACTAGGCCTGAGCTTGTCCAAAAATTCCGCGAACGATTGACCAGCGTGGCAGGCGCGACGTTTCTCATCAGCCAACCGATCCAACAACGGGTTGATGAGTTAATTTCCGGCGTTCGGACGGAAGCCACCGTCAAATTATTCGGCGAGGACCTGGAACTTCTACGGGACAAGGCACAGGAAATCGCCGAGGTGCTGGAAACCGTTCGAGGCGTGCGGGACATCAAGGTAGAGCAGTTATTCGGACAGCCGTATCTGACGATCGATGTCGACCGAGGGAAGATTGCCAGGCATGGGATCAACGTCTCTGATGTCCGTGAAATTATCACGACCGCCATCGGCGGAGAAGTCGCCACACGCGTGTACGAGGGACAGCAGCGGTTCAATCTCGTCGTGCGGTTTCCGGAGCAATACCGGGACAGCGTGGAAACGATCAGTAATATTCGGGTGAGTGATCATTTCGGTGCGTTGATCCCTCTGGAGGACTTGGGTACCGTGCAGTTGGAGGAGGGACCGGGTCGCATCAGTCGTGACCAGCTTCAGCGGTATGTGTCCATCGGGTTCAACACCGCGGGTCGGGACATCGGTAGTTTGGTCGAAGAGGCTCAGCAGAAAATCGAGCAACGGGTGGATCTTCCCGTCGGGTATAGAGTGACATGGGGGGGATCGTTTGAGAATATGGAACGGGCCATGGCGAAATTGCAAATCATTGTCCCGATCACGATTGCCTTGATCTTCCTGTTACTCTATTCGACGTTCAATTCGCTTCGTCAGGCGACCCTGATCATCTTGAACTTGCCGTTCGCCTTGATCGGTGGCGTGGTGGCGCTCTGGCTGACGAAAGAATATCTCAGTGTCCCCGCCTCGGTTGGGTTCATCAATCTCTTCGGCGTAGCCGTGCTGAATGGGATCGTGCTGGTGTCCTATATGAACAAACTTCGTGACGATGGTCATAGCCTGGATGAAGCGGTGACGTCGGGGGCATTGCTCCGATTGCGCCCAGTCCTCATGACGGCACTGGTTGCGCTGTTGGGACTGGTTCCACTCGCCTTTGCTCAAGGGATCGGGTCGGAAGTGCAGCGGCCGCTGGCGATCGTCGTGATCGGCGGCCTTGTGAGCTCGACGCTGCTGACACTGATCATGTTGCCGGTGCTCTATCGTTGGCTGGAAGCGAGTTCACAGGGATCAATGCCGGTCGGCAATTCACAAGGAGGAGCGACCCCTGACCCGCATGATCCCGTCATCAACACTCCTCATGGCGACGGTGAGCCACGACTCTCCTACCATTCGGGGAGCCCACCGTCGGCGTGATGACGGAACAAGACTCGAGGAGAACAACCATGAGGATGTGGAACGTGATCATGGGAAGTGTTGTGAGCGTTGCGCTGATCTCCATGGCGGGGCCGCGTACGATTGGGGCTCAGCCAGAGGTTGACTCGCGAGGCGCCGACGATGTTCGTGGAAAAATGATTTTTGCCAGGCATTGTGCCGGTTGCCATGGACCGGAGGGGAAAGGAAATGGGTACATGATGCTGGGGCCGGACCCGGCGAACCTGACAAGGCCTTCGACGACGCAAAAGTCCGACACGACGTTACTCCAAACCATCCACGAGGGAAAACCCAACATGCCGTCTTGGAAGCTTCGCCTGTCAGAAGAAGACAGTCATGCCGTGTTGGCCTACATCCGGACGCTGACGAAGTAGAGTGGGGCCACCAAACCTTTTGCCCGATGTGTCTAGCACATTGAGCCTACGGCGTCGTCCAGTCACCGCCTTCCCCCCACGCTCTTCTGCCAACTCATGACAATCGTTAAAAGAAAAGAATCTGCGAGCAATCCGTTTTGAGCATGCGAGATCGGCCGAAACTCTACTGCGGCAACCGACGTAAAGGTGCAGATCTGGATGGGAGAGGTGACTGAGGAATATGGTGCCGAGGGACAGAATCGAACTGTCGACACCAGCCTTTTCAGGATTGGAAGAAAGTGAGCAAGATCAAGTAGATACGACGAAATCGCAGTGCAAAAAGTGACATTTCATATCATGTAAAATCAATGAGTTACAGGAGCAGGTGCCACTACTGGCACCTCGTGAGTTGCACGCAAAATTTGACTAGGGTATAATTTTACATGTTACGTAAGTCATAAATTTGTGATGGTAATCTAGTCATGATAAGAGGCTTTCGGGACAAAAAGTCGGAAAGTTTCTTTTCAGGAGAAACGGTAAAGGAGTTTTCCAGTTTTAGACGAGTCGCGGAACGGAAACTGACGATGCTGGACAACGCATCCGACCTGAAGGATCTATTGTCACCGGCAGGTAATCGGCTGGAGAAGCTGAAAGGGGATCGCGCGGGACAGCACAGCATCAGGATCAACGATCAGTGGCGGATCTGTTTTGTTTGGATGTCTGATGGCCCCCATGATGTCGAGATCACCGATTATCACTGAGAGAGGTAACACCATGATCAAAAATGGCATGCGGCCAGTTCATCCTGGAGAAATTCTGTTAGAGGAGTTCATGAAGCCGGCAGTCCCTCTGATCAATGCCAATATGCTCGCAAAGGCCCTCGATGTGCCGGCGAATCGGATTACAGCAATTCTTAAAGGACAGCGAGGCATTACGGGCGATACTGCCGTTCGTCTAGCGGCATTTTTCGATACCACTGCTGAATTTTGGATGAACCTGCAGAAGACCTACGAGCTGCGCCTTGCAGAAGAAGCCATGTCGAGCAAGGTGAGGAAACACATTGAGCAAAGCAGGGAATCACTTGTATCGGCCTAAGGTCCATGTGAGAGAATAGTAGCGTGCTGAACCGAGTTGCATCGCTCGACGTAACGGACCGGCTTCAACAGGAGGTACAAAGGTGCGGACCAGGTTAGTGTGCAGTGAAAAGTTGGACCTTGGATTAAGTTCTGCAGATAAACGGATACTGGAAGCTGCTGCATCTGTATCGAATCGTTCCGTGAGTGAGTTTGTCCGGGAGAGTGCCTTATCTCGTGCTCATGAAATGCTGGCCGATCGTCGTACGTTCCTATTGAGTCAGTCCAAGTGGGCTGAGTTTCAAGCCGCTCTGGATGCTCCAACTCGCCACACCCCCCGTATACAGCGTCTCTTGACCGAGTCGGGATTCTTTGACGCTGATAGTTCTTCCGCCCCGGCAGAGAAGTGTTGACCCCGACTATCGAAAAACTTCGGCGGCATCACACCGTTGAGGCATCCGATTTTGGCCGGGACGAATTCAATGGTCCATGCCAAAGACGAGGCGGCGAGAAGTTTGTATGAGCATTTGGATTTCCTTCCTTCCCCAAGCGACCCGTTGCATCTCTGCATGCTTCTGAAAGGCCTGCGTAGGATTGTCTTCTGAACCACCTCATTCGATGGTCAAGAGCGGTTCGGCCTGCAACTCGTCTCGGTTTATTCTAGTTCTCATATAACAAGATATCCTTGTTAAAGCAGATCCCCATGTAAACTTTTCCTATTGCTTTCGGAATTGCAGTAAAGGTTTCGCTGGGCGGGGATTTGGGCGGCCACTTATCTGAGGCACCGCGTCCGGAGACGCCGTGCCAGGTGGAGTCCGGCACCGTCGTGTCGCATCACGCGACTCGACCGTGCCGAGAGAACATCCGTCGCACATCAAGGGGTGTGGCGCGCCCGTGGCAACCGCGCCATCGCGAACGATGTCACGCTTGCAGCCGCGCGTGGCCACAGATTCAGAAGATGGGTTGCGCCCCGTTGTCGGTGAGGGGCGCAACCCGATGTTGAGAGGAGGTTGTTGTGCGAGTTCGGTGTCTGAGTCCGTCCATAGTCGGCTCGGCTTTTCGATGGTGATTGAAGAGCAGAGTGAGGAACTGCGAGTGCCGCGTCACGCGGTCTGAACAAACTGCGCAACCACAGAACCCCGCGTAGCATTTCACTTATTTCGATTATTGTGCTTATTTCGATTGGCTGCTATATTACTAAACAGTAAGTAATAGGAGAGCCCCCATGACCACTTCGACAAGAGAACCGATTGTGCCGACCGCGGAGGACGCTGCGCTCGCAAAAAAAGCGCTCCATGCCTTGGCATCGCATCAAGACCAGTCCATGGATCTCCACGTTCAGATTATTCAGAAGCGGAAAACCCCTGAACGTCTGTTTTTGCCTCCTTCGGCTGTGCGACTCCTCTTCACCATCCTTGACGAAATGTCAGCGGGCAATGCCGTCACACTGATTCCGGTCCATGCCGAACTCACGACGCAAGAGGCCGCCGATGTGCTGAATGTGTCCCGTCCGTTCCTCGTGAATCTGTTAGAGGAGAAGAAAATCCCGTACCGCAAGGTGGGCACCCACCGGCGCATTCTCTTCGCGGATCTCATGCGCTATAAACACCAGATCGATGCCGACCGCCGTAGTGTCCTTGATCAACTGACCCAAGACGCGCAAGCACTGAAGATAGGCTATTGAGTGTGGCCACCTTCACTGCGCTCTACGATGCTTGCGTATTGTATCCCGCTCCGCTCCGCTCCGTGATCTGCTCCTCGAATTGGCCCTCATGGATCTGTTTCGTGCCAAATGGTCCTCACACATTCACGACGAGTGGATACGGGCGGTGCTTCAGGATCGACCAGACCTCACGGCTGTGCAGCTCCGTCGCACGCGAGACCTCATGGATCTGCATGCTCGGGACTGCCTCGTTGAAGATTTTGAGGACTTGATTCCCTCCCTCACCCTGCCAGACCCGAATGATCGGCATGTCTTGGCGGCCGCCATTCGCGGGAGGGCTGACGTGATTGTCACCTACAATCTCACGGATTTTCCCGACAAGGAACTCCAAGAATACGGCATTACGCCCCAACACCCCGATGGGTTTCTGCTGCACCTTTTCAATCTGGGACCCAGCATCGTCTGTGCCGCTGCCAGAACACATCGGGCGAGACTCAAACATCCTCCCAAGACCACGACCGAATACCTCGACACGCTTGAACGCCAGTCCTTAACACAATTCGTGGCGTCGCTTCGTCCCTACGCCAATCGTCTCTGATTCTGACACTTTCTTTCACCACCATGGTGGTGCTTCCCCGGAAACCTCGCGAGAGCCGTTCAGCATACCACTACGTTCAGCGACTCCCATGACATGCTCTCAGTCGCCTGCTAGCGGACAACCGCGTCACGCTCAAGACCGTCTCGAAGCCAACTCGTTGACTCTCCTCCACCTTAGCGAATGGGCTTGGTCTCTTCGGTTTATCTGAAAAGGACCTTCTCGCCTCATACCTGCCTGCTGATCGTGCCGTGCTCTCGGTGCGTGGGACCCAGCTTGTGGTTTCAGGGCCGGTGCCTGTGCGCATCCGGCCGTCGCCCTGGCTTTCCACCGGCGTGCTGCGTCGATCATGCCCGCGCGCCGCGAGAACCCGCGTCGTCTTTTACGGTCATTCCTCCGCATCGCGCCCACCGGCCCGCCAGGAGCGGCGGCCTCTCTGTCTCCTGTGTCGTCGCTGTGTGGCCTCCACTGCCTCGTGAGAGGCCAACACATCAACTCTAACTCAAGGAGACACACTATGGCACCTCACGACAAGAAACCCCAGCCGGTCACCACGCTGCGATGCAGCCGCATCAAGGCGAGCATCTGGATCAACGAGAGCATGAACGGTCCGTTCTACAACGTGACCGTAGCCCGCTCGTACAAGGACCGAGATGGAGTCTGGAAGAATGCCGAGTCCTTCGGCCTGGCAGATCTGGACGCGCTTGTGGCGGTCGCCCAACAGGCGAAACTCTGGGTCACGGAGCGGTCGGGTCGCTGATCGCAGTGAGGAAGCCTCCGGCCCTCGGGTCGGGGGCTTCCTTCACGCCAAGAAAGGAACACGATCATGAACCTGTATCAAGCCTTCGCGACGGATTTGAATCACTTGCTCGACGGCGCACGCGCGGTGCGGATCACTGTACCGGGCTACATGCCACTCTCGGTCGAGGAGATTGGATCCAGTGGAGACGGATACCGGCTTGTGTCCTTATGCCATTACGGCGAACAGAACGGCGACCTCATGCGCGATCCCGACGTCTTGTTTCTGTTTCACAATTTGCCAGATGGCATGGCAGCTGAACCGGTGGCGTTCCGGAACGACTACCTGGGGATCGTTCAGGAGGTCTATCGGTATGACGAGACGGGTGGACGCACCCATCGTCCTGCCCACGCTGAAACAGAACTTAACGGAGTTTGCCGAGCGCTGGTTTGCCAATCTGAAGGATCAGGGCTTCTTTGCCTCGACCGCAGTTCGAGAGATCCTGTCCCTGTGATCTTATCGATCTGTTCACGGGCATGACGTGCGGCGATCATGCTTCCGTCAAACAAGGACACCCGGACAGCACCGTGAATCGGTGCGGCTTACTGCTTCGTGCCGAGAAAGAGAAAGCTGGTGGTTCGGGCGTTGTTGAGCGCCGCACTATACAGCCGGTTGGTCGTGGCCTCGTACAAGGCCACCCCCGTGAGCGTCTCGGTTCCCTGGCGACAGGCGCCGCCTTCGAATGTGACGCTGACATGAAACACATTTCCCTCTGCACGAGGAGACAAGGTGCCAGTCACGGTGCAGCCATCTGATGCATGACCGGACAGCGTCCCAGCTGCATCCACGGTCACCGTGACTGTGTGATCATCAGCACGGAGCCCCACATAGGTCCCGGTCACCAGAGTCAAGTTCGAGGCCGACTCAGAGTCCGCAACGTACGTACTCCTCACGCTGTCTGTGTCATCATTGAAGTAGATGATGGTCGCGTGAAAACTCTCATTCGGCACATAGGTGCCACTCATCCTTCCCTGGCGAATGCCCGTGCCGTCCACATGAAAGTCTCTGGTGTTCGGGGACCCGAAGGAGCCGGAGTGCGACGTGCCCGTGCCCTGAATCAGTCCAGCCAGGTCGTGGGGATTGTCTCTGGCCGTATAGAACAGCCAATACGAGCCGTCCTCGAGAACCACTCCAGCGACGGCGCGACCGGTGGGAGTGATGCCGGCCCAGCGACCTTCCGCCGATGGGGCCGTGGGTTGCGGCAGGAAAACAGCGTCGCTTCCCCCATACCCGCCACCACAAGCAACGGGAGAGAACCCACTATTAAAACACTTCGCGAAGCTGCCACAGGCCACGAGCCCGCTCATCAAGCCGATGACCAGCAGGCCTCGAAGACTGTTCGTCCATGTCAGGCGCATGGTTGTGGCCTCAATAACGCACAGGATGTGCCCTGTGTCACAGGATAACAAGAACGTCATCCATCCCAAATGCGTGAACCCCGAATGGCGAAAAACCGGAGCAGCCGATTCCTAATGCCAGCCTGTTCCACTTACCGGAGGCCCCACCGACCGGCCGATTCGGGGCCCATTTCTGGCGTCCTGTGTAGATCGTGAACGGTAGATCTGGAGGCTTGGAGCGGTGTCGGCATGGGCACAATGTAAGACCGATTTTAAGAGGTTGCAGGATATGGCTGTTGCCCGTAGTTGTCTTACATTATGGGTTTATCGTATTCTTGGGCCCATGTGCTTTGACCTTCCGATGACCAGAGTCCGACACCGGTCGGTGATGGGGGGTGGGGCCTCTCGACTTGGACTAGCGCAGGGGAGCTGATGGGGCAGCGGGCGAAACGGACGACCACGATCACGGTGGATCTGGGTGAGCTGAACGGGCCCTGGCGGGCGTGGTGTGACGAGCGCAAGATCACGCCGAGCCATGCGTTGCGGAACGCCCTTCGGCAGGCCATGGACCGGAAAACCACGCGGGCTCCTGCGCCCCGGTTGCGCGTCACCCCGAAGCGAGAACGAGCGACCGCGCGCCTCGAACTGAACCTCACGGCCTCAGAGCTCGCCGCTCTGAAGAGGATGGCCGGTCACGAAGGCTACGTGCCGACCAAATGGGTCGTGGCGATGGTGCGCACCAAGTTGACTGGGCAGCCGCAGGTCGGACAGCCGGAACTGGAGGCCTTAACCCGCTCGAACCAACAACTGCTCGCCTTGGGGCGGAACCTGAACCAGATTGCGAAGGTCCTGAATACCGCGCCTCAGAACAAAGCCGCCGTTCGGGTCGAAGTCATCACCGAACTCTCGCGCGTGATCCAGGCCCATACGAAGAAAGTGTCCGATGTCTTACGCGGGACCGTGGAGCGCTGGCAGCTCCAATGAGTTCAACAGGCAGCCGGATCGACGAGCAGCTCGATGCGTGGGGGAGTCGGCTCTTCAATGTCTCAACGGAGACCCTCCCACGACCGCGTCGCAGCAGGAATGTTCGTCTGAGTTCCGCCAAGTTTGCGAGCACCGGCGGACGACGCAGCACGTCACAGGTTCGCGCGAACTATGTGCGACAGAAACTGCAAGCGATAGTCCGCCGGGCGCCCCAAGTCGTAGTGAAACTCGTTAGGGCGCCGAAAGGGATGAAGGGCATCTCGAACAACCTCACCTACATTTCGCGGGATGGCCAACTCGAGATCGAAGATCAAGACGGTCAGGTGATTCAGGGGAAGGAGGCGGTGGCCGATCTAAAAGCCGAATGGCGCGACGGCGGGATGCCGATCGCGGCGGATTCGACCATGCGCGATGCCTTTCATCTCGTCCTCTCCATGCCGACACGTACCGATCCATTCTCGGTCCAACGGGCGGCCCGTGACTTCGCCAAGCGGGAGTTCTCAGGGTTTCAGTATGCCATGGTGCTCCACACGTATGAGACTGATCCGGACCCACATCCCTCTCCGCATCCGCATGTCCACCTGACGGTGAAAGCGGCGGGCCTCGATGGAGTCCGTTTGAATCCGAGAAAGGCCGATCTCCAACGCTGGCGCGAGGGATTTGCGGAGGCGTTACGAGAGCGTGGCATTGAGGCCACGACCACGAGCCGAATTCACCGCACCACTCACGAACGGTGGAAGGTCAGCCATCTTCGTGATCGTGCAACGAAGGCAAAGCTGATCGATCGACAGAAACGACAGACCCGGACGCCGGGAAACCAACGGGAGGTGATGCATCACTACGAACACGTCATGAAGACGCTGGCACGATCCGAGCGAGGCGAAGACCGGAAACTGGCGGCTGAGCTCGTTCGGTATCTGAGGGAACGTGGTCGTACTCCAGAGACAGAGAGGGAACGAGGGAAAGACCGTGAACGATGAGATGTTCTGCCATTGACGAGAGGCACCGGCAAAGACGATCGATCGACCCCGACCGTTGCCTTGCTGAATGGCGCGCGTCCGACGCGGGTGCAGAACATGATGCGGCATCAGCACTATGTAACTACGGAGATTTATGTGGAAGAGGTGCAACGGTTGCTCGAAGGGGCCGAGGATGCGGTGACGCAAATCTAGGTGGGGATGTGGATAGGACATCGGTAGGGAAGCCCTGCGACACGTGATCGATGAGCTGCTGCGCGCCCTCACAGCACCGCGGTTCACAAACCGATCAGTCCGTTTGAACAGGATCATGTCGAAGTGAGCTAGGCTCGAAAAAGTGGACGCCTTCAACCTACAATGAGAGGTCTGGAGGTGGGGATGGAACGAGTACCACGACAACAGTATACGAAGGAGTTCCGGGAGCAGGCTGTGCGGTTGGTCCTGGAACAGCAGGTGACGATTCCGGGGGCAGCCCGACGCCTCGCCATGTCGGGCAGGACGCTCGAGCGCTGGGTGTGTCGAGCTCGGCAGGGCCAGCTCACACCGCTGAGGGCGAGCCGACGGCCCGTGACGGAGCTGGAGGCGGAGCTGTCCCGGCTCAAACGGAATCTCGCTGAGGCCCGGATGGAGCGCGACATCCTAAAAAAAGCCACCGCGTACGTTGCGAAGGCGCAGCTGCCCGGTACGCGCTGATGAGGACGCTGCGTCTCCAGTATCCTCTGCGTGTGTTGTGTCGGGTGCTGGAGGTGTCCCGAAGCGGGTACTATGCCTGGCGCACCCGTCGGCCTTCGAAACGCGCCCAGGAGAACGCGCGGCTGGAAGTCGCGATCCAGGCCACCCATGTGCGTACCCGGCAGACGTATGGTCCAGAACGGCTGCAAGCCGAACTGCGTGAGGACGGCTTTCCATTTGGGATCGGGCGCATCAAGCGGCTGCGCAAGAAGCTGGGGCTCCGCTGTGCGCCGGTTCACGACGACTACGGATTCGACGCACGCGCTGCCGGTCGCGGACAACGTGTTGGCGCAGACCTTTGCCACCAGGCGGCCGAATGAGGCGTGGGCCACCGATATTACGTATGTGCCGACCGTGGAAGGGTGGCTGTATCTGGCTGGCGTGAAGGATCTCTACACCTGTGAGGTGGTCGGCCATGCGATGGACGCCCGGATGACGACGGACTTGGTGCAGCGTGCACTGCGGAAGGCCATCGACAGCAAGCGTCCAGCCCCAGGGCTCATTCATCATTCTGATCGCGGATCTCAATATTGTGCTCAGGCGTATCAAGCCACCCTGAGGCAGTTCGGCATGATCCCCTCCATGAGTCGGAAGGGCAATTGCTATGACAACGCGCCGATGGAGAGTTTCTGGGGGACGCTGAAGGATGAGCTCGTGCATCATCGTCGCGACGAGACCCGTGAGCAGGCGCAGCACGAGATCACGGAGTACATCGCGATCTTCTATAACCGTCAGCGGCGGCATTCCCAACTCGGGAATCGCTCACCCGCCGCCTTTGCCCAGCAATGGGTCCGTGAACAGCTGGCGGCATGAGGCTGCAATTCATGGCGTCCACTATTGACGACCAGGGTCACGTGCGTAGAGGCCTGCCCGGTGGACGCGTTGGCCATGACCCAGGAATTGAATGGTCCGTTTATGATAAGCGAAACCTCTTTCTCAATAAACAGCAACTTCTCGTGATCGGCGATCGCAATTTCCCTGTTTGCGAGAGGCGGTTGGAGTTTCAACACCCGAACATGGCCTTCTTCAACGTCGCGTTTCAGAACAACCGTCCGAAAGAGTACTAGGACATTGAATACAAGGATGAAACCCCAAGAGCTCCACGCCGTAGCGACACCCACGACGGAAGCCTGAACTGTGCACCTTACACCGACATGGAAAGCGCTCACGCATCGACTTTCCCAATATCGGTCCTGAGCAGTACCCCCACCATCGGCAACCAATCCTACCTGTGAGCAAGGCGAAGGCGGTGGAACCGGACATGGTAAGCCAGCCTTGCAGGTGATTGACAGTCTGAGGTACCTCCTGGACGGCGACGAGATGAACACTGGCTGGAAGAAGTTGCTCAAGGCCATCCGGGAGTTGGCACCTATATCGCCACCAACCAGGGGTTCATTCGGGAGTATGGCGACCTCTCCCGAAATCACGAGCCCATCGGCACGGCTTTGACGGAATCAGCGGTGAATCAGTTGGTGAGTAAATGAATGGCCAAGCAGCAACAGATGCGCTGGAGACAGCGGGACGGCCAGCCGCGTGACCGACGGCCCTGCCGGTCGTAGTGATGATTCGCGTGTCACACCCTCGGATTTTTCAGAGTTTCCTAATCGTACGAGGAAGTGAGCGTTGCCGCCACAATAGGAAATCGTCGTTAACTGTTCGTCTGTGTTACGCGTTATGGGTTTGGGCATGCTCCTCCGAGGTCATGATTACTCCATTGGCATCCACGAAGAAGGTTTCGATTCTGAGATGCGGGAATCTGGCGAAGACATTCTCCCTGATTCGACGATGCTCCGCCCGATGAAACTCAAGTTCTTTCTGTGCGTCGTGCTGGAACCGTTTGAATCCTCCATACGCCCCGCAATCATGGTGAGTAAATAGCAGACAGCGCTTGGTCTTGTGCAGCTGGATCGACTTCTCCAGTTCACGCATCATGTAATCGAAATCCTGCTCTTGATCCGGTGAGGCCAGTACCTTGGCTCCTCCGGCGACCGTGACGGGATCGAAGCGGAAGAGACCCATGAAGAGGAGAAATGTTCTCGTGGTTTCCCAGAATCGATTGTCAAAACAGCGCAGGACAAAGGCCTGGGCCTGATAATTGTCGGACTTTGACTCATGGAGGAAGAGGTATTGCTGGCCGCCAACCTGCAAGGAGGGCGGTTCGGCGATGGTCGGGTCGATCGTTCGCTCGGCATGCCGCAGCGCTTCCAGTCGTCTTGGATAGTGATGCCCCGGTCGTATCAACGTGAGCACGCCGAGCCCGCGGAGCACGTCCGTCACGGGTGCCTGCATACCGACGAAAAATAGATGCTGGTCGTGTGCTTGAATCATACGCAGCATGTCTTCCACCGCAAGGGCCGACGTCCCATCGATGATCGGCACGCCTGCGAGGTCAAGCACCACACATTTGAAACTCCCCAGTTGGCGGATGCTCTCGAGCTGGCGCACCATGTTCTTGGCCGACCCAAATCCCATTGGACCCTTGATGTGGATCAAGATGAGACGACCCTTGTTGCGTTTCAGGATTTCCGCTTCTGCGTCACTCAACGGCATCTCCTGGGTCGGCTCCGTCAGCACTCGAAGATTCGTGAGCTCATGGTCTGCCATGCGCTTGACGAAGAACAGACTGGCCAGCACAAAGCCGAGGCCGAAGGCCACAATGAGATCGACGAGGACCGTCGTTAGGAGCACGACCCCCATGATCAGCACATCCGCCCGAGGAGCTCCAAAAGCGTGCCTCAGAAACCGCCAGTCGATGATGTCGACGCCCACTTTTATCAGAATCCCGCTGAGCACGGCCAAGGGGATTCGTTCCGCCAAGGGACCGATTCCCATGAGGATCGCCATCAGCACCAGCGCGTGCAGCGCGCTGGCGATCGGCGTCCGCCCTCCCGTGCGTATACTGGCTACCGATCGCATGGTGGCCCCGGCGCCAGGAAGCCCACCGAAGAAACCGGCGACCATATTGCCGACGCCCTGTCCGATCAACTCGCGGTTCGAATCATGCTGGGACCGCGTCATATTGTCGCAGACTAGTGACGTCAAGAGACTGTCGGTGCTGCCGAGTAGGGCCAAGACGACCGCCTCCTCCAACACGAACGCCAGGGTGTCAGGATGGAGCGACGGCACAATGGGAGTCGGCAGTCCCTGGGGAATTTCACCGATTACCGGTGCGTTCGGAAGCCACAGGGCCGCAAGCGGCGTCCCTATCAGCAAGGCGAGGAGCGGTGGTGGAACCAGCCGGCCGATGCGTTCCGGCGTCAGGTAGACGATACAGAGGGTGAACAGTCCTGCAAGGGCGGCGTCAAGAACAGGCTCCGAAAAAAAAGCAGGTGCCGCGGCCAGCGTGGCCAAGACCCCTTCCGGCTTTGTGGTGTGGCCAGTTAATGGTCCGAGTTGCAGAATAATGATGATGCAACCGATGCCGCTCATAAAACCCGAGATGACCGGATAGGGAACGAGCGTGATGAATCGCCCGAGACCGCTGATACCCAACAGTACCTGCAAGCCTCCGCTCAAGATTACGGCGGTGAACGCCAATTCCGGCTCGTGTCCGAACTGGGCAATGATACCGGCCATAATGACAGTCATGGGGCCTGTCGGGCCTGATACCTGAGCGGGTGTGCCTCCGAAGAGCGCAGCAAAGAATCCCACGAAGATCGCGCCGTACAGCCCGGCAATCGCACCAGCCCCACTCGATACGCCGAAAGCCAAGGCGAGAGGGAGGGCAACTACGGCGGCAACTAGTCCGCCGTAGAAATCGCCTCGGAGGTTCTTGAAGTGGAGACCGTATACAAGCGGCATCGCTGGAGACCTCCAGCAGTGAGCCGAAAAAGACTGCAACCCATGCGTGTCCTGGCGTGCCTATGCGGGGAAGATAATAGTCTAGCTCACCCTGGGGTCTTAGAAAAGTGGACCACGTGAACCATGATCAGTCAGGTGCCAAGCACGATGGAGCGTTTCCCGGCTCAAGACGGCAAGCCGAGCCAGCCGCTGAGGTGCCTGCCTCCGGCGTGGATTAGTTCACGTGACCGAGGAGCGAGACATCTTAAAAAAACCGCCGCGTAAGTTACGAGGGAGGCCACAGGAAGTACGCATTTATTCGGATTGACGCCCACACGCATCGTGTCACGCGGCTCTGGAGGATCAACGACTGTTGCGCCTTCTCCGTCAGCTCCATCAGGAGATGCGAGAAGAGTATGAGGTGGGGGGACTGTGGCGGGAGGCGACGCGCCGGGGCATCCACTGTGGGCGCCAGCAGGTTGGCCAGCTCAAGGTCACTCCACTTTTCCCAGACTTGAAACCAGACTTTAGATCTTCCGACATGGGTCCAGCAACATTCCTTGATGTCATGCTCAAGAGAGGTTTAGGCTAAATTATACTGAAGAGATGCGTGATGAGACTTATCGTTGTCTCTCTCCTCTTCCTCCTTTTCACCGTTTACGCCAGGTAGCAGGATAGGTTCAGCCTCTGCCATCATGTTCTCGATGCTGTCGGAAAGGCATTCGGGACCGGCAATTTCTTCTTGTTGAAGCGCCTTGGGAACGAGCCAGGTCATCACAGAAGCTCGGCCGGTATTCAATCTGTCGCTATCCTACTCCGTGCCGCGGATGACTCCTTGTGCTGTGTTCGGCAAGCTCGCTTCTGGACCATCATACGAATACATCGGCCTGATCCCCAAATTGGTGGACAATCCAAAAAGGAGGGAACGGTATGCATGAAAGATATTTCATACACTGCGTGCCTGCCTGCTTAGCGTTTGTGCTCGTCGCGATCCCAGCTGTGGCCCACGATGCCTATCTCAGCGGGCCATATAGCCACAAGAATGTATCAGCCACGATTACCAAGATCGACTCGGGGCTGATGTATCTTGACATAGAAGGATCCTCAGGAGGAAAGGTGTCTCCCCGATCGGTCAGCGTAAAGAAGGCGGATCGCATGGGACTCCATTAAGCCAAGGTAGGAGATAAGGTGATTGTGACGCTGGATGAATCGAATGTCCTCCTGGACATTCATGATCCGAGCCGTCCCATCCACGGTCATCGCATTTTGGTTGGGAATCTGGCCTATGCAGATCCGTTCTGGGAGGTGGTTGAGCTCTTTACGAGTGATGGGTTAGAGTCGTTTTCAGTCGACGCGTTGGCAGGCAGCAAACTTGGTGCGCTTGAAGAAGGTGCTCTCGTAAGGGCGGAGCTAGACGAGACCAACACGTTGATTGATATCCATCCCTATCATCGGTAATGCGAGCATTCACGTGTTTGGTCCGTCATGCCGGGCAGGCAACCAGCACGCACGGGTGCCGGCAATTGTGTCAACATTGTGAGCGTAACTGTTGATAGAATAATAATATAGTGTCCCGTGCGTGTGTTGCTTGGTTCTCATTTGATCGAGATGACAGGCGGTGAGACGTGGGTTTTGATTGGCAAGCCCATCAGATCGTGAGGGGTCGTCAAGACCCATGTCGCGGTTCTTGCCGGAAGGAGCAACAGCCACAAGCAGGCTCGCGCGATCATGAATCTGTGCGGATCACAGAGACAACCTGGCCTCATCGGACTGGAAACGAAATGATAATCCCTCCGATCACATCATAGAGCTTATAGTCCCGCTTTGCGCTCAGCTCATGACTGTTATGGCACGCGACACAGGCCATAGAGACGGCCCGGTCTGCAAATATTGCCTTGAAGTAACGTCTGTCACCTTCTGTAATGATTCCCGTATAGGGCTTCCGGGGATCCTTTGCTACCGCTTCCAGGCCCGCTCGTTCGAACTGATCAGCCGGCCCGTTCTGTGTGTAAATCGGCCCCAGGCTGGCCAACCGGATACGAAGCCCGAGTCCGAGCCCCTGAATCTCTTGACCGGCCATCTGGAGCATTTGAGCCGGGAGGGGCAACGCCCCCTTCGCTTTCCAATCTTCTGCAGCCCCAGTGACCTTGCGATCCTGCAGCCGTTCCACGACATGGGTGGAATAGATGGTCCGATCGGCCTGAATAATTGCATGAATGTACTCCGCTACCACCGCCGGTGGAATTCCCGCTGTCTCTCCGGCCTCTGCGACAACTACTGCACCACCGGCGAGCATGATAGCGCAGAGTCCGCCAAGGATCTGTCCCGCTATTCTCTCGATCATGGCACACCTCTCATGAGCGCCCTCAGGCAGACGCTGCTTCAAATGGAGCACATCACCATCTATCCTCGTTGCGTTTCCTAACGCCCTCTATTCTGTCGAGAGGACCTCACAGCTTGTGAAGCCCCTTATTTAGATGATTGTTTCGCATGCACGATAAAGATCTCCCCTCGCATGGGATCATCAAGCATCTTCCCATGGATATTGCACCAGAAATGAAACTGATCAAAACCGGCATCAGGAATGTCAAAGCGGAGCAGCACGCTGTCTCTCGGTTCAACTCGAACCCCGACGGCGGTGTGGGTATATACCAAGGTGGCGCGGCCTGAGAGCTGAAAGTTCTCGACCTTCATGAGCAACGGCGAGACGAACTCATGCGCCACCTCGTCCTCATTGCGGAGCAGGACGACGAGGTCTTGCCCGACTGGGAGCGAGAAGGCTGGATTTGCCAGAGAGTGCTCTGATTGTGCCTCTTTGCTCACCTGAAAGACCTTGTCCTTCATCACCAGGACTACATCGGGGTCATACAGCAATTCCTCGGCTGAACTTATTTCGCCGGTCCAGAGCCCTAGCGCGAGAGGCAGAATGAACGCTGGTACTGACCATTGTGACAGCACGTTTTTCCTTCTTCTGTTTTGTTTCACGAACGCACTCCTTGGTGACGATCCCGTCTCTGGATCGTCTGACCTACTGCATCATACTGGCCTCTCCCGCCGGAGACCCGATTCGATCATAGGGTACGATGGTTCTCTCTGGCCCACCCCAGAGCGGGCCGACGAGGAACTGAAAAGCTATAGGAAACCGAGTCGCCCACATCGATGCGGGCGACTCGGCGGAAGGTAATCGGATCCTTCATCATCCGCCGCCGATTTCTCCCCTCGTTTCGATGACCATCACTTCACCGCGCATTTTTTCCCCGTGCTCTTTGCCGTGAACGTTGCAGAAGAAGATATCGTAGATGCTGTCCGTGGCACCGTAGGTATCCGCTACCGGGATAGGAGCCGTGAATTCAAGGGCCACATCCTGTCCTGGATCCAGCCGGACACCGGAAGCTCTCCCGGTCCTGACCATCGTGGCATTGCCGGAGATGCGGAACGGAACGTCCCGGAACATCGTGGAGACGAACTCGTGGGCCACATTGTCCCTGTTGCGGAGCCGGATCGTGGTTGGCATCCCTGCCACTAGGTCAAAGCCCCCGGTTCTTCCTCCCTTCGTGATCTCGAAGGCTTTCCCGTCGATCCGGATCTCGACATTAACGTCCTTCGAAGCTACCGATTCCGGAGGTTTCACTGTGGCCCAGAACTCTCGCACCTCTGAGACCGAAATCATGTTGGCCGCGGAGTAGGTGGGCGGCTGCAACTGGTCCCATCGCTCCTTCGTGACAAGCAGCACCATTTTGGGTTTGTTGGGTTGCGGCCATTCTTCTTTGAACTGACTCATGGGGGCAAGAAGCATGGCGTTGCTGTCCGCATCGACGAGGACGCCGTACGACGTTCCCAAAAGAGAGTCTGTGAGCATCCCTGCGAAATGACCCACATGATTGCCGTCCTTGGTCTCGACCGGGTAGGCCGGTCCTGTTTTGAACGCCAGCATTCCGTGAGGGATATCACCCTCCCATGCTTGAGGGAGGCCCAGTTGCGCGGTGCGCGAGACCGGAGGTGGGGCATACCGGACAAGGCTAGCCCAGCCGATATCCGAAACCTCAACCTTCACGGTGTCGCCCACAATGAACGGACAGTCCCCCATCCGGAAACCGCTCCCGGGCGTCGCTTTGACGGTTGCTTCCTTGCCGGTGAGACGAGTTGGGCAGATCAGGTGAGTCCCTTCCGTCACTCCGACGCGAACCACCTCGCCTGACGCCTTCCTGATCCAGTAGGCCTCCTTTTCGATCTTGACAATATACCCGTTCAACATGTACTCGGCCCCCCCAACTGTCACTTGCGCCTTATCCTCAAATGACCCGGCACTCGCTGTCGCAGCGAAGGCGAGCGCCGCGATAACTCCACCTATGACGCTGGCATAGCGCATAGCTCATCCCTCCTTGCTAAAGATTGCTTTGTACGACCTGTTTGCCCCATTCGTGCTACTGTCGTTTGCATGTCTAGAACCTACTTCAAAATCAACAAGCGAGGGTCCGAGCGATCGCAGGTGCCGAAGGTTGAGCGGCCGCTATACGAACCAATACTTTTCCCATCGGGCCCTGTGCCAATCGTGTGAACCCCTGTTTGACCTCTTCGAATGGAACGATACGGTCCACCTGTGGGCGCTGTCCGATGCGATCAAGCCGAATCACAATCTCCCGCCATGCAGCCAGCGCTGCTGGAACTGTATAGTCCCCAACCGAAACCCCGCCGATGCGAATGCGGTGGAAGAGCAAGGTCGCCGTATTGAACTCTGAAACAGTACCTCCACTCCTGCCGACGACGCTGATTCGGCCGGCATGGCCGAGCACGGCGATGATACGGGGGAATAGGTTGCCGCCAACGCAGTCGATAGCCACATCCACTTTACTCGGACCGATCGCCGCAGAGATGGATTGCACCAGGTTGCGATCTTCTGGATCAAACACGAAATCAGCTCCGAGTGCTTTTAGTTTGGTTCTCTTTTCCGCGTCGCGTGACAAGGCCACCACGATCAGATCCATCGATTTCCCGAGCAACACCGATGCGAGGCCGACTCCCCCTGATGCCCCCGTTACGAGAAGAACCGATCGTTTTGCTGGAGGTCCCCATGGATTACTCCACTGTGTCAAAGCCTGCCACGCGGTCAAGAAGACGAGAGGAGCGCCGGCCATTTCTTCGTGAGACCAACCGGTAGGGATGTGAACGAGACTTTCAGCGGGTACAACCACTTTCTCTGCCAGCGTCCCCGGCATGTCTACTCCGATCGCGCAGCGCAGAATGCCGACGGTGTCACCCACGCGGATAGTTCCCACATGCGATCCCACGAGTTCGACCTCTCCCACACCATCGCGCCCAAGGATGTGAGGCAGGGTGGGTTTGGCCGGATAGAGTCCTTGCGCCAAAAAGGCATCAGCCGGATTGAGCGCGGCATACCGCACTGTCATCAGCACATCTGTCGGACCAGGATGAGGATCGGGCACCTCGCTGAGCCGTAATTTTTCAATCCCCTGGTAGGAGTCCATCAACCAGGCGCGCATAAGTTCCACCTTGGTGAGCGGCTCTCTGAAGTCCTTAGGTGTTCACTGGTCAAAACATCACACGACTTCACGCACATTCTCTTCCCCGACTTTCGACGCACGCTCCCCGCGTGAGTAATCTTGAAGATTGCGCCGGATGATTCCATGAGAAAGTGAGGGATACCCACCGCTGAGTGCTCGTCCTCCAATTGCCGCTACACCCATGTCTTGATTGCGGATGAGCTCTCGGAAGTTGTGTTCGACACGCTGTTTGGCTTCGAGAAAGGTTTTGTCTGTAAGGTCCCAAACTTCTGAATGTCCGGCGGCCCGTTCTTGAGCTTTCGCATAGAGTGCTGTTGCCGCGATCACCAAAAGATCTTCACCAATCATCTCGATCCGGTTTTGCCGACCTTGATCGTTTCGCAGTGCGTCGCGATAACGGAGCATGACATACAGAATGGTCCGTGCCAGTCGACGGCTCGCACGTTCTACGAAACGCAACTTAGGACGGACGCGTGGATGTTGGACCTCTGTCCCAAGTGGCAACGGGTGGGCAGTCCACTGGCTTGCGTACCAAGGCGCATAGAATTTCAGGAGTCGCCGCAACTCAACGACTCGATGAACACCCGTCGTTCGTTCGTCGAAGAGAGGTCCGGCTCGCTCAAGATGCATGGTGAGCCCCTCGCGAGCGACGAACGGTCGGAGGATATCCGTCGCGCCTTCTCCGATTCGGTACATTTCCGCGTCGCGAACCAGCTGCTCGATGCCGAACGCCGGCTCTCCACGAAAGCGCTTCGAATCGGCTGTTTCGTATCCCATGCCTCCGAAAATGACCTGGGCGTCTTTTAAGAACTGAATGGTCGTTTCGGAACAGAAGAGCTTGGCTACGGCCGCCTCGATCCGGACATCATAGGTGTGTTGGTCGGCCATCCGCCATGCTGTGAACGCGAGCGCCTCCATCGCAAAAAGATTCGAAGCCATGTGGCCCAGTCTCACACGCTGCGTCTGCCTGGTGCCGAGAGGTTTCTGGAACGTGAGCCGCTGATTGGCCCGATCGAGTGTGGGTTGCCACGCTTGTTTGGCCATACCCAAGCAAATGGCTGGGATGCTGACCGCCCGGCCCACGTTGAGGATCGTCAAGGCATACTTGAGCCCTCGCCCTACTTCTCCGATGACGTTTCCCGTTGGGATGTGAACATCCGTAAACGTCATGTAGCCGTTCTCAATGCCTCGACACCCTTCAAAGTGACAGTGCTGTCGTACCTGGACACCGGGTGTCTGCATATCGAGTATGAAGGCCGTGTGAACCCGGTCGTCTGCTCCCTTTCCATCTGGAGCTGGAACCCAACTCGTTCGCCCATTATGGTGACTCTGTTTCGCCGGCACTCGTGCGATCAATGTGATGTACCGGGCGATGGGACCGTTCGTGCACCAGAGTTTTTCGCCGTTCACGACAAACGTCGTCCCGGTGGAATCTAAGATCGCCTCCGTCGCAATA
Organism: Nitrospira sp.; assembly: GCA_965223625.1. Classification (GTDB taxonomy): domain Bacteria; phylum Nitrospirota; class Nitrospiria; order Nitrospirales; family Nitrospiraceae; genus Nitrospira_D. Next base: position 2,221,258 of record OZ245008.1, on the reverse strand, counting down.
TTTGCGGCGTCGGACCCGGTGAGCGGTTCCGTGAGGGCAAAGGCCGACACGGCCTCCCGTGCCACAAGGGGGAGGTAGGTGCATCGCTGCTCCTCGTTGCCGAACATGAGGATCGGCATGGCGATACCGATTGACTGCGGCACGGCGACGGTGAGAGCCAGCGCGTTGCTCCAGCTCGCCATCAGCATGAGGGCACGACCATAGTTCGTGTATGAGAATCCAAGCCCTCCGTACTGTGGGGGAATCTTCATGCCGAAGGCGCCTATGGCGAAGAGGCCTTTTATGACGGAGTCTGGGATCTTCCCTGTCCGTTCGATTTCATCGGGATTGACCTGAATTGTAAGGAAGTGTTCTAGGCGTGGGCGGAATTGCTCCCAGGCAACCCTCTCTTCAAGTGGTTCTTCTGGCGTGAGCAGGAGTGAAAAGTCAGGCTTCCCGGCAAAGAAACCTGCCATGAAACTCTGGCCGGTGAACTGTTCCCGGGCTGCTTCGATCCGCTCGAGCCCTTTGAACAGGTTGGCCATGATGTACCTCAGGCTGTCATTGGCTCCAGTAACGACGTTTTCTCGCGCTCTGAAAAGCGAGCTGTGAAATGGCGCAGGGTCGGCGCCTCATAGGTCAAGGTCAGACCATGAATCCGGTCGCGTCTTCGATAGAGTTCGATGATCGATTCTGCAACATAGGTAATCTGCATGTTGGTATAGACTCGGCGCGGGATGGCCAACCGAACCATCTCAAGTTCTGGATGAATCGTGCGGCCGGTTGTCGGCTCTTTCATTCCGAACATCACCGTGCCGATTTCGACGCCCCGGATGCCGTAGTCGCGGTATAGTGCGACAGCCAACGCTTGCCCGGGAAATTCGGATTGGGGGATGTGGGGGAGGAATTCTTTCGCGTTGAGGTAGATCGCATGACCACCGACCGGTTTGAGAATCGGTACTCCCACTCCCTCCAAGAGTTCGCCCAGATACCGAACTTGGCTGATACGGAACTGCGGATACTCCTCATTGAGCACCTCCTCGAGGCCTCTCGCCATGGCTTCCAGGTCGCGTCCTGCCAGCCCCCCATAGGTCGGAAACCCTTCCACAAGAATCAGCATGTTGGTGATTTCCTGTGCCCACCGCTCATCGTTGAGGCTTAAAAACCCGCCGATGTTTACGAGCCCGTCCTTCTTGGCTGACATGGTGCAGCCGTCGCCGTGGCTAAACAGTTCTCGCGCGATCGTCAGCATCGGTGTGTTGGCATAGCCTGACTCCCGCTCCTTGATGAAGAAACAGTTTTCCGCGAACCGGCAGGCGTCGAAGAACAGCGGAATAGCATATCGGCTGAGCAACAGCCTGGTTTGGCGGACATTCTCCATCGACACCGGTTGGCCTCCGCCGCTGTTGTTGGTGATGGTGATCATCACGAACGGAATACGTTCGCGCCCTACGCGACGAATCGTCTCCTCGAGCCGGTTGAGATCCATATTCCCCTTGAACGGCAGCGTGCAATGCGGGTCGTAGGCCTCTTTAATCACGAGATCAAGCGCCTCAGCCTGTTGATGCTCGACGTTGGCCCTCGTGGTATCGAAATGGATGTTGTTGGGAACGCACATGCCTGGCTTGACGATCGTTGAGAAGAGAAGATTTTCCGCCATCCGTCCCTGGTGCGTCGGAATGACGTGCTTGTAGCCAAAGATGGACCGCACGGTTTCTTCCAGGTGGTAGTAGTTTCTACTGCCGGCGTACGACTCATCCCCTAACATCAGCCCTGCCCATTGTCGGTCGCTCATGGCTGACGTACCGCTATCGGTGAGCAGATCAACGTAGACGCTCTCGGCGGGGACCTGAAAGAGATTGTATCCAGCCTCGCGTAACAATCGGTCTCGCTCCTCACGCGTCGTTCGGCGTATAGGCTCCACTACCTTGATCTTGAATGGCTCGGACGGAAATCTCATGTGACGGTCCTCTTAAAGCGCGTAAGTTCCATCTTGAAGGTCTGCGGACCGGAGTACTCGAAGACGTACCGTGTCATATCGAAGAGTGGCGCAGGATCGAGATCACGAAGGAGTTCTGGTTTCCACGTGATTTCTAACTGATCGATCATTGTAATCGGCGTTGGCGTGCCCACAATGCCGAGGTGCACCTGGCCATACGACCGGGAAAAGATGAGAATTTCTCGGTCAAACATCGCGGCGTTTAGGTCTCGAGCCGCACCTTGATGCTTGTAATCTTCCTCAAAACGCTGGAAGGCAGGAGCACGTTCCAGCTCCTCTCGAAACGCATAGAAGATGTTGATCCCGACTCGCTGTTGATCATCCATGACTTGAATGGCGTCGGCAACAAACGACTCATGTGCCATCTGTTCTCGTGTCAGGACCAGCAGGCGTCGAATCACGACTCCCCGTTGGGCTGCCTCTTGATTCGCCAAGAGATAATTGGGGTACAGGGCTTCGCCCTTTTTCCAGATATTCCAGCGCTCCATGATCGCATAGATGGAGTGTTTTGCTGTTTGCACCAGCCGGATCGCCTCGGCATTTGCTTCCGCTCCTTGATAAGTAAGGGTCTGTGTCTCGAGCTGGCGCAGTTCCCGTCCGATCGCTTCGACCTTACGCGGGATGTACTTGGGGGTCTTCGGAACATGCAGCATAACATCAACGGCCGTGAGCGCCAGTGTCCAGTATTCCTTGGCCTGTTTCGGAGCTTTGTCCTTTTGAGCGATCAGGAGGAGTTCGACCGGGTTCTTGCTCAGAAGTTTGGCGAGCTTGATACACAACTCCGGCTTTGGGATTTTGAGCCCACGACGCATGAGGTTGGCTTCCGGCTGGGCGATCCCCAGTTTCTCTGCCAAGGCATAATCGCTGGTCAGCCCATATCTCCTCTTGATCAATTCGAAGTATTCGGCGATTTCCGTCATGCTAACCTCATCTCGCAGCGTGGTCTTACTGGAACCACCACGCCTGGTTGCTGCCCTCACGGTTTCCCTGACATTCCAATTACCTGTTCTCCCATCGTGGACACACACTGGTCGGTCTGCCGCGGCCTGGTCGGGTGCCAGGGAAGGATCCCATCTTCCAACCACTCTCCCTTGCCGGCAAGGATGTCCTGCGCTACATGGAATACCTGGGAGTCGTCTTCCCAGAAGGCCCGATGGAGCGACAACAAGGGAGTCGGATGGAACGCGTCTTCGACTTGTGAGCAAAAATGCTGGACCAGCTCGTCGGTCAGCTGCCGATCCCGAACGGCTGGTTGGGATGCGTACCACAACAACGCTTCAACCGCAAAAAGGTGCACGCCCGCTTTGACCAGGCCCGTTGTCAACAGTTGTTTACGGATGAGGCCTCGGCGATGACGGGCCGCAATCCAGAGCGATTTCTGCGCGAGTTTCTGCGACTGCTTCGTGACAAACCGCTCCCACGTCGATTCTGCTCCGGCGGAGCCTGCGCCTCCCCATCGAGCAAAGGGGTTGAGCGAGCGGCTTGCGATTCCAGCGAAGAATGGAATGGCCTGCATCATTTCGCGGATCTGGAATTCCAGGAACGCGTTCCCGTGGGACACGTACTCGGATAATCCTTCACGCCCGATCCAGAGAGTTAAGATCCCGTTGGTCCCTTCCCAAATGACATTGATCAAGGCATCACGCACTATCCGCTCGATCGGTGCCGGCAGGTCCCCATGAAGCCGGAGCGATTCCGATGTTTCGAACCCGCGTCCCCCGTAAATACGGAAGAGATCGAGCACGGAGTCGAGCAGCCATTCGGTGGCGAGAATTTTGACGGCGGCTGACTCCAGCCGTACATCGATCTTGGCGTCGACCCAGGCTCCAGTGATCGTCGTCAATGCTTGCAGTGCCAAGACACGTGTGGCCATGCGCACAATCTTGACCCCGATATCCGTATGTTCGCCGATAGGGCGATCATATTGGATACGCTGAGCTGCGCGTTGCCGTGCCAACCACAAACATTGTTTCAGACTTCCCAAACAGGCAGCGGGCAGGGTCAGCCGGCCTACGGTCAAACTTTCCAGGGCCCGTCGTAACCCCTCTCCCTCATCTCCCAAGCGGTCAGCTAGCCGAACGAAAACGTTGTCAAACCGGACGGTACCGTTGTAGATGCCGCGTACGCCCATATAATGGAGCCTGGTGCAGTGGCATCCTGGTGTCTTCGTATCGACGACGAAGGCACTGAACCGTCGTTCGGACTTTGGGCGTGATATCTCCTCGGGGTTGTCCACGACTTGAGCGATCACCACGAGGAGCGATGCCAAGAACTCATCGTGTCGTCTGGGCCCGTTCGTCGTATACAGTTTTTCTCCGGTCAATCGATAACCCACCGGAACACCGTTCTCGCGTACGGGAATGGCATAGGTTCTGAGATCCCAAATATCGCAACCGGCTCCCTTTTCCGTTAGTGCAAAACCGGAAATGTCGCCCTGCGCAAGACGTGACAACAGCCGTTGTCGCTGTTCACGGTTGCCGATGAGCTTGACCGGCTCCGCCGCCCCGATCGAGTTGTGCGCTGAAATCAGCACCGTGGTCGCGGCATCATGGCTCCCGAGCAGAGTGGCTACACGGTGGTACTCGGACTGCGTGAGACCGAGTCCTCCGTAGATGGTGGGAATTCTTAAACCGAACACGCCGATGTCTTTGAGAGCTGTCAACACATCTTCACCGAGCTCCCCTTCTCGATCGATAATCTCCGGGTCCACTTTCTCGATCAGCAAGAGGCGCAGATGGTCCAGGAAATCCTTGGCGGCTTCGGAGGCCGGCGGGATCGACTGAGCTCGGAGGAGCTCGCGGCGCACGATCCCTTCGAAGAGGCCCGACAGAAACCCCGCATAGGGAGTCCGATCACGCGAGGCTTCCGCGACCGCAAGGGACCCCTGAAAGAGAGAGTTTTTTTCCATGATCGTCATCCGGTGTTCGTCCTACTTTGCTTGGCGTACAGTGGCATGAGAAGGTCCTAGGTCAAGTGACACTCTATCGGCCGGTCGCCGTGGCGGAGAGGAAGCCGCCACGATCTGATCAAACTGTGCCAGGCGTGACCTAGCATGCTCCTCAAATCTGGTTCGTTCGAGGGCAATTCCGTGGCGTACAAACTGGGCGTGAAGTCTCTCGTACGCGTCGCGCACCAATGTCACCACCGACAGATATCCTGCTTGCAGGACGTGCACTCGGTCTTGATAGCTCAGGAAACTGCGCTCAAACAGAAGGGCATCGTTGGGACCAGGGGTCACCATCAGCAGTTCCTTATCGGGGTAGTCCTGTCGGAACAGGGTCAGCGCCTGTGACATACGGGCATCGAGATTGATGCGGCCGGTCTGCTCGCCGATCGTCAAGAATCCCTTGTCACGAAGGCGAGACGGGCGTTTGCTGTGAGCTGACTCGCGCCATGAGGAACGGGGTAGGGGAATACGACCCATCGGATTGATCATAACCATGAGATCCACCTGTTTCGCGATGGCTAAGTCGAAGAACGCGGGTCGACCGATTCCCGCGTCGACATAATCGCGGCCCTTGATGCGGACGGGACAGAAATAGATCGGTGCGGCCGAGGATGCGGTCACGGCTTGGGCGATGGAAATATCACGCCAGCCTGCTTCGCCGAAAATGACGCTTTCTCCGGATTCCAAATCGATGGCTGGGATATACAGGTCTTTTCGGAGGTCGGCAAACCGTAGTCCCAGTCCCTTGGCCATGAACGTCTTCTCTAGGTACTTGGCAAAGGGCTCCAATCGATAGATGCCGCTGGGCAGTGCATCCTGAGCCTTATCCAGCAGGTCGATGAGAGTCATCTCTTCATAGTTGCGCACATACAGCCTCAGCAACGGGATCAGTTGTTTGGTTGCGCGCCAGATCGTCTTCACACCTTCCCCGATGGCAGGTCTGAAGATATCTCGGTGCTCAAAGTAGTAGGGACGTTTTCCGGACAGATTCGTCTCGAGTATTTCTTCCGGCCTGGCCCCTTGTGCCAGGAGGGCCGCAAGGGCTGACCCAGCGCTCACGCCGACATACAGGTCGAAATCGTTGCTGGTGAACGGCTCCTCGAGGAGATCGTCCAACGCCGTCAGGGCGCCGACTTCAAAGAGGTATCCCGTGAATCCTCCTCCGGTGAGAGCCAAGGCTAATTTGGTCGAACGCCGCGTCCCCATAACGTCTCCCGGGTACCTCTGGATGGACTACCGATTCCTAAACCGAGGCTGCCGTTTCTCCAAAAAGGCTACCACTCCTTCTTTTCGGTCTTCAGCACCACACAGTTGTCCGAAGAGCCGAGCCTCGAGATCCAAGCCGTCTGAAAGACTCAGTTCTCTCCCCTGGCGAATCGCCCTCAGCGACGCACGGAGTGCCTCTTGGCTTTTGGTGGCCATCGCACGCGCCAGTCCGCGCGCTTGTCGCAGGAGGTCATCAACGGATACCACTTGAGACACCAAGCCTAGGTTCATGGCCTCTCGAGCTGAGATAGGCTCGCCTGTAAGGATCAATTCTAAGGCCTTGGATTGCCCGATCAGCCTGGGAAGACGTTGAGTGCCGCCGAATCCAGGCATAATGGCCAGGTTGATTTCCGGGTGACCCAGTCTGGCGCCTTCGGCTGCGAGGCGGATGTGACAACACATGGCCAATTCCAAGCCTCCCCCTAAACAGGCGCCATTGATCGCTGCAATGACCGGTTTCGCACAATTCTCGATCTTGCTCAAAATGGTCTGTCCGTGGCGGGCCATTGTTTCCGCCATCGTTTCCCCCTCTGCCGAAGAAGGTATTGCGGCTAGTACTTGGATATCCGCTCCCGCAACAAAGTACCGGCCTGCACCGGTGAGCACCACAGCCTTTACGGCGTCATCCTTGGCGAGCACGTCGAACACGCCGTCCAATTCCGTAAGCAATTCGGGCGTGAGGGCATTGACGGGTGGATGATCGAGAGTCAGCAGTGCAACGCCCTCTTCGATTTTGCAACTGAGCATGGTACCCGTAGTGGTGGTCATGAGACGCCTCCTTAGTAGGTAAAGAAACCCCGTCCGGCCACCTGCCCGGTGAAACCGGCATCCACCATCCTGCGCAGCATCGGCGCCGGCCAGAAGCGCGGCCCGAGCGTCTGAGCGAAGTCTTCCAGTTCGTGCAGGACCTGATCAATCCCGAGCCGATCTGCAAAATGCAGCGGACCTTCTTTGTCTTTGGGGTAGCCGATTCCTGCCACCATCGCCAGATCGATGTCGCCGGCTGAGGCGATTCCTTCTTGCAGTGCGGTGACGGCCTCGTTCGTCATTGCCAGGAGCAGTCGCGAGCGACTCCATTGCGTCACACCGTGGTCAGAGTTTGACCTTGCCGCCCGGAGAAGATGTTCCAGCTCCTGATCGCAACATCCTTCTTTCCCACTGACATAGTCATAAAAGCCATGGCCGGATTTGACCCCCATGCGGCCGGCCTTGAGCATGGCTTCAAGCAGGGGAGCCGGCGTCATGCGAGGTCCGTAGCTGCGATACAGGATACCCGCGACCTCGAACGAGATATCGAGCCCCACAGCATCCAAGAGGGCGAGCGGGCCGACCGGCATGCCGAACGACACCATCTCCTGATCGATTTCCTGCAATGAAGCGGCACCTTCCTGTAAGGCACGAACGGCTTCGTTCACATAAACCATCAACACGCGATTCACCAAGAAGCCTGCACATTCCTTCACCACGATGGGCAGTTTCCCGATACTTTCAGTACAACTCACCGCATCATCAAGCGTCTGAGTCGAGGTCGCGAGCCCAGGTATCACCTCGACCAGTCGCATCACATAGGCGGGATTGAAGAAGTGAAGCCCCAGCAGCTTGTCCGGCCTTGTCGTGGCGGCACCAAGAGCTGAAATGGATAGTGCTGATGTGTTACTGGCGAAGATGGTGCCTCGTGGACAAATCTGATCTAACTCATGAAAGACCTGTGCCTTGAGTTTTGCATCCTCCGACACCGCCTCGATCACAAGATCGACGTCCTTGAGGCCGCCCAGACCGGCCGAGCCGGTCACCAGGAGCATCTTCTCCTCGAGTTGCTCCGCGGTCATTTTCCCTTTGTCGACTCGTGCCTGGTAGATCGCTCGGACCGAATCGAGGCCTCGTTTCACCAACGCCTCATTGACATCCGCGATGACGACCGGGATGCCTGCATAGCTCACGACCTCTGCAATCTGGGCTCCCATGGTTCCCGCACCGACGACGCCGACTTTATAGATGTACATGTCATGCTCCTTTAACGAGCGTGCGGTTCATATCTGTTCCAGCACCATCGCCGCTCCCTGTCCTCCGCCGACGCACAAAGCCACGGCTCCCAGCGTGGCGCCACGTCGTCGCATCTCGTGCAGGATCGTGATGACAAGACGTGTGCCAGTCATTCCAACGGGATGGCCCAGAGCGATGGCGCCACCGTTGACGTTGGCAAGGTCTCGTTTGAATCCCAACAGCCGTTCAACGGCAAGGTACTGGGCGGCAAACGCTTCGTTCACCTCGATCAATTCGAGATCCGTCAAACGGAGCCCCGCGCGATTGAGTGCCGCTGGAAGCGCTTCCACTGGCCCGATACCCATGCGGGCCGGGTCCACTCCCACGAAGGCATAGCTTTTCACCAGGCCGAGCGGCCGCAGTCCGAGGTCTCGCGCACGCTCAGCGGACATGACGAGTGCTGCAGCTGCCCCATCATTCAGTGGGCAACTGTTCCCCGCTGTCACGGTCCCTCCCTCTTTGAAGAGGGATGGGTAGAGCGCAAGTTGTGGCTCGGTCAGGCCCACGTTTGGCCCTTCATCTTGTGAGACTATCAGCGGTGGGACCTCGCGTCCGGCCACCGACTTGGTGACGGTGACGGGCACGAGCTCCTCTTTCAGCCTGCCTTCTCTCACGGCCTTAAACGCGCGGCGATGACTGTCCACTGCAAATCCGTCCTGCTCCGCACGACTGATTCCAAATTCTTCTGCCAACGTCTCCGCGGTTCGGCCCATGAGCTGGCCACAGACAGGGTCCGTCAATCCTTCCCAGATACTGTCGATGAATTCAGCGTGCCGCAGCCGCTTGCCCCAGCGCATATCCCGCGAGAGATAGGGGGCACGGCTCATATTCTCGACGCCGCCCACGATTTGCACATCGGCATCCTGGCTTTGGAGGTTCTGGTAAGCATTCACGAACGGCTGGAGGCCAGATGAGCAATTGCGTTGAACTGTATAGGCTGGAGTTTGGATAGGGAGGCCAGATTGGAGGGCGATGACGCGGGCGATATTATAGGCATCGCTTGGCTGCCCGACACAGCCAAAGATCACTTCATCGATCACGGTCGGATCGATGCAGGTTTTCGCAATGACCTCGCGTATTGCCAGTTCCCCGAGTTTCTGCGCCGGCACGTCCTTCAAGGCTCCGCCGTAGTTCCCGATCGGAGTCCGGACGCCGGCCACGATTACGAGATCTTTCATGGGAGCCTCTTTTATACCGTCTGATGTTGAGCCGCTTCGGCTTTCTTCGTACGAACGGCCTCGTCGCGCATCGTCCGGCGTAGAATCTTGCCGATGATCGTGCGTGGCAACTCCTGCCTGAATGCAATAGCCGACGGAATCTTGTATCGCGCCAGCCATCTGGTGCAGTGTTCGAGTAATTCATGTTCCGTGACGAACGACCCGGGTTTTCTCACGACGTAAGCTTTGACTATTTCTCCATACAGATGGTCCTGTACTCCAACGACGGCGGCCTCAGAGACCGCCTTGTGTTGGAGCAACACCTCTTCAACCTCCCGCGGGTAGACGGTCTCCCCTCGGGATTTGATGATGTCTTTCTTGCGATCGACGAAGAAAAAGAACCCTTCCTCGTTCCTGCGCACGAGGTCGCCGGTGAACAGCCAACCGTCGCGTAAGACCGCCTGCGTGTCTTCTTCTTTGTTCCAGTATCCGCGCATGACCTGTGGGCCTTTCACGATCAATTCGCCTGCTTCACCGTCGGGAACGTCATGAAGCCCTGTGTCTGTGTCGACGATACGCGCTTCAGTATCTGGGAATGGGAGGCCCATTGTTCCTGGTGGGTGTGTTCCCTCTAGAGGGTTGCAATGCGTGGTCGGTCCTGCCTCACTCAGCCCATAGCCTTCCGCGATCTTCACACCGGTTGTCCGCTCAAACTCATTTTGCACGTCCGCCGGCAGCGGGCTTGCACCACTTAGGCAGACTCGCAGGGAACGGAGATCGTAGCGTTCGACATGGGAGAACTCTGCGATCTTCGCGAACATCATCGGCACGCCCGAAAAGACGGTGGCGCGATGTTTATGAATCGTTTTCACCACCTCCTCCGGATGAAACCGTGGAAGGAGGATGATCGGACAACCAGTCGCGATGGCCAAGTTTTGGCAGGTGCTCTGACCGTAGCAGTGGAAGAAGGGAATCGCTCCCAAGAAGAGCTCTTGGTCGTCTCGAAAATGCGGATCCCAGGCACGCCCTTGAAGTGTGTTCACGACCACGTTCCTGTGGGTCAACATCACGCCTTTCGGTATGCCGGTTGTTCCCCCTGTGTATTGGAGCTGGGCGACGTCATCCGGCTGGACTCTCGGTAAACCGAAAACCTGATCCCCATTCAATTTGGGAGTCGTGCTGGTCAGCTCGAGGAAGTTGTAGATCGATGGTCCGGTCGGAGTAGAAATCCATCGCTTAGCTAGCCGAGCTTTGAGGGGATAGAGGAATTTCTTGAACGGAGGGAGGAAGTCTCGAATACTGGTGATGATGATGCGCTTAGGAAGAGCCGTTGCAGTCTGGACCGCTTGGATGCGAGGGTAGAACAGGTCAAGGGCTACGATGGTGTCGCTGCCGGAATCCATCACTTGTATCTGGAGTTCCCGTTCAACGTAGAGAGGATTGGTGGGAACGACAATGGCTCCCACCTTCAGAGCGCCGTAGTACGCGATGACTGCCTGTGGGATGTTGGGGAGCATCAGTGCGACTCGATCGCCTTGCTTCACACCGAGCTGTCGAAGGGCGAGCGCCAGACGTGTCGTCAAATCATCAAGGTCGCGATAGGAGAGACGGGTGCCGTAGAAGAGCAGCGCGGGCGAGTTCGGCGCTCGTGCAGCGGAACGCTGAAGGAGGTCTGGTACGGTACAGTCGGGATACCCGATCGAGGCAGGAACCCCGGCATCGTATCGGTTGATCCAGGTCCGTTCCATGTGACTCCTCTCGATTCAGACGAGCATATTGCTAGGTGACCATCGTCTTGGCCATGTTCCGTGTGGGCTTCCCGACATCGTCGGCTGTGTGATGTTCGAGCCCCATCCAAAATCCTTCTAGATAGTCTAGTACCGCCGTCATACCCTGTCGAAAATCTTGCTGCTGTTGAGGCGACAGTGTTGCCCGGCCAACCTCACCGTTCATGGCCTGGACAGCATGCTCCATAGCGTCTTCGTGACTCTGCTCCAGTTCACGATGGAACGTGAAATAGGTCATGTCCATCGTAGGATACCGTGATGAGCGAAGATGCGTGAGGCCAGGAATCAAACAATCCCACATCGTGATGGCCATATTTTCAAGGCCGAATGACGCACCTAGGGCTTTCGAATGATTGCGGTCGCCGTAGAGTTGTTCCATGCCCTCGATATACGCGCGAGTGGAAGGAAGCATCGGACGAGACATAGCTTCGTGAACATCGATGCCGAGAGATCGTAAAAAGTCACGGTAGAGCAACTCGTGGCGGCGTCCGGCCTCTCCGCCGCCCAGCTCGGAATACAGCACGTTTGTCAACTCGTCCGCGATCTCCTCATTTTCCGTGTTCACCAGTTGCGTGACCAGAATCTGCGGGAAAAACCTGGCGAAGTTGTAGAATTCCGTCGCGAATTCTTTGAGCTCTTGATCGGTGAGGTCGCCAGAGCGGAAGCGATGGAGATAGGAGTTGTTGATGGCGCCATGTTCAAGTACAACACGCCTCATTTCGTGATGAAATGTCATGGGCTGAACCTCCTGCTCGCGAAAGCCTGCACGAATTATATGATATATCTTTTATATTGTTATAGCAATAGACCGCAGTTACGATATGCCTAGCATTCGTCACAGAGTTACAATACAGCTGTAAAATGTGCTTATAACAATGCTTGCAAGTATATATTGAGCAATAGTACAATAAAATCATCAATGACGATTCTGATGGCCTGATGGGTTATCGGTGAGAAGTGGAGGTCGCCATGGAACGGACGACCGGTTTTGATCACGTCACTCTCTGCGTTGACAATCTAGAAGCCGCAGAATATCTATTTGCCAAAATCCTGGGCTTTGAGGTGATTTGGTCCGCTCGGGATGTTGGAAGCGACGCATCATCGATGGACACCGTCGTCGTGCAGAGAGGGGCCGCCAAGGTTGCTCTCATGCAGGGGCAAGACAAGACGGGGAAATCCCAAATCAACGAGTTCATCGAAAAGTACGGACAGGGCGTGCAGCACGTGGCGCTCGAGGTCGATGACATCGAGGCTGTGTGTCGAGAGTGGGAAGCTCATGGTGTGAAGTTTAGTGGGTCAGTGAAAGAGGGGAGGGACGGGTTTGGTCCCCTGAAACAACGCTTTACCTATCCCCTTTTCCCAAACAGTGGATTGTTCATTGAGTTGACCCAACGACAGCATGGGCAAGAAACGGCGAGGACGTTTGTCCGCAGTACAGTGGAGTCGCTCTACAAAGATATTGAACGGGACCAAATCTCCAGAGTCGAAGGGACGATCATCGATTACGAGTCGCCTCCTGGGCCCATGAAAGAGCAACCGAAGCGAATGAAAAAGGCGTCGTAATTTCCCTACGGAGTTTTCATTGGGAGTTGGCGATGTATCTCAAGAGGAGAGGAAAAGTTCCCAACCAGGCCCATGTCGGGATTCCCGAGGGGCTATATGAGGAGGAACATGGGCGGAATGGCTTCGCAGGGTGCGCGTCCCATCTCTACAGAACCCATCCACCGACGGCGTGGAGCTCAATCGAAGGGAATCTGAAGCCGCGAGCATTTGCCTGTACACAGATTTCCGAAACCATATTGTCCATCACCACGCAATCAGTGCGAGTTCTCCAAGGCCAGGATGTAAGTCTCTACATTTCTTGGCAACGGGAGACGATGCCTCACTTTGTGCGAAACGCGGATGGAGAAGAGGTCCATTTTGTGCACCAGGGAAGAGGGAGATTTGAGACGGATTATGGCGTGTTGCCCTATGAGCCAGGCGATTACGTACTAATTCCCAAAGGCACAACCTATCGAATTCATGTCGATTCGGGCCCTTCTTTTTTCCTCATTGTCGAGACGCCCGTTCCCATGGTGGTGCCCGATCGAGGAGCTCTTGGACAACATGCGCTCTTTGATAAAGGGGTGCTTCTCGCCCCTGAACTAGAACCGGTGGAACACGTAGGAACGACGGGGCGAACATGGGAAGTTCACATCAAGCATCAAGACGAGTGGACACGAATTGTGTATCCATTCTATCCCATGGATGTGGTCGGATGGAAAGGCGACCTTTGGGTGGCGAAGCTGAATGTACGGGATTTCAGGCCGGTTGTGAGTCCACGGTATCATCTGCCGCCGAGCGTCCATCAAACATTTCAAGCCGGTGGGTGCTTCATTTCGACGTTTGCTCCAAGACCTTTGGAGAACGATCCTGAGGCGCTGCGCGTCCCCTTTTACCATCGAAATATCGACTACGACGAAGTGCTCTTCTATCATGACGGGGAATTCTTCAGCCGCGCAGGGATCAGGCCCGGGATGCTTACGTTACACCCACAGGGTATCCACCATGGACCGCAACCACAGGCGATTCAAGCCAGCAAGACCAAGGTGCATACCAGCGAAGTGGCGGTGATGGTCGAGTCCAAGGCTCCCTTCGCGGTTCTACCGGAGATCGAAACAGTCGAGATCAAGGACTACGCGTTGAGTTGGAGCCGTCCATGAAACTCGTCAGCTTTCGAATCACAACTTCTGTGGGGACTTTCACCAGGGTTGGTGCGATGCACGGTCAGCAGGTTGTGGACGTGAACCTGGCCTATGCTCGTTGGTTGGTAGACCAACAGGAAGCACAACCACATCGGCTGGCCGACGCGCAGGTTCCAGCGACCATGTTGGAGTTCCTCGAAGGAGGGGATTCCACAATGGCGGCTGCCCGCCGGGGGAAAGATTATGTGACCGCGCTTCGCGCTTCAGTAAAAGGCCCCTCCGGTGAGACGATCCTGTATGCGGCGGCCGATGTTCAACTCGCAGCTCCCCTTCCCAATCCATCCTCGCTTCGAGATTTTATCGCGTTTGAAGACCATATCGCCGCAACATCGAAGAAGCGGGGTCAGCCGGTTCCACCGGAGTGGTTCAAGGCACCAGTCTATTACAAAGGGAACCATCGCACGATCATAGGGCCGAACGACGATCTATCATGGCCCTTGGAGACGACGAAGTTAGATTATGAGCTGGAACTTGCCTGTGTGATCGGGCGCCAGGGGAGAGACATTTCTGAACGGCTGGCAGGGGACTATATCGCTGGATACACGATCATGAATGACTTCAGCGCACGCGACATTCAATTCCAAGAAATGGCCTGCCGGCTGGGGCCGGCCAAGGGCAAGGACTTCGCGACCGCGCTGGGCCCCTGTCTCGTAACCCCCGATGAGATTGCTGATCTCGGTGAATTGACGATGATTGCGCGGGTGAACGGAGAAGAGTGGTCGCGAGGACGATTCGGGACCATCCACTGGTCATTTCCTCAAATGATTGCGCATGTGTCGCGAGGTGAAACGATCTATCCTGGAGATGTCTTCGGGTCGGGAACGGTGGGAGGGGGATGCGGGTTGGAAATGGACCGTTATTTAAAGCCGGGGGACGTGGTGGAATTGGAAATCCAGCCGATCGGCGTCCTTAGAACCCATGTGATGAGAGAAGCAAGGGGGTAAAGATGCCGGTCAACACGGTTGAGCAGGCCCTTGCAGAGGTCGTGGAACGGCATCGTGGGCTCTACGAAGGATCGGCGATTGAGGCAAAACTGAAACCTGTTATCCGCCCTGGTTCGCACACCAATCTGACCGAGGAAGACATCCTACATATTCTGCGTACTTCCCGATCCGTCTTCTTCGATACCCACGTGGAAGTTGTCTCAGGTCATCACACGGCCAGGTATCTCCGGTTCGAATCGATCGCGCGTTATCCAGAATTCATCCGAGAGATAGCCGGCGATATGGCGAATTGGATCAGGCGGATGTTTCAACATCCTCCACCAACAGGGCTGGTGGCAACCAGTTCGGCTGCGGAATTGCTTGCACAAGGAATCGCGGTCGTCCTTCACGACACGATGGGATTGCGCGTGACACTGACACCGTACAACTGCGAGACAGGACGGATCGGGACGGACATCGCGGTCGGCGCCATCAAGGCTGGTGAACGCTTCCTGGCGCTCAACGACGTCACGACACGTGGCAATTGCGTCAGCAAACTCGGTACGGTCATCACCGACCACGGAGGTCTGTTAGCAGGGATGATGGTCTTCGCTCGGCGTGATAGCGGTCAGTTCCCATTGATGGACCAGCTAATCGCACGGCATCCCTTCTACTACACAACGGATCTGGACATGCCGCAATGGGAGCCGGCGCAGTGCCCTCTGTGCACAGCAAACAAGCCCCTGCTGTCATGGAAGGACATGCCGGCTCTGTAAGCAGGTGATAATTGGTGATTGGGAGGTTGTCATGGATGTTGCAGCCATCGCCAGGGAGATCAAGCAAGACGACCTACTCCAAATGTACTACTACCTCAGGCTCACCAGAACGCTAGAGGACAGGATCACGGCGCTCTACCGACAGGGACGTATCGTCGGCGGAGTCTATACCAGTCATGGCATGGAGGCGATTGCTGTCGGTTACGCTTCTGCGCTTGAGCGCGACGATACCATCGCTCCCTTTCACCGAGACATGGGGGCTTTCCTCATTCGAGGCTTCACGACCGGTGAGATTCTCGCTCAGTATCTTGGAAAGAGGACCGGGCCGACCAAAGGAAAAGACGGGAACGTTCACATGGGAGATCTCAAGCGTGGAGTCCTCGGATTTGTCAGTCATCTCGCGGACAATCTGCCGGTGGCTGCAGGTGCAGCTTTGGCGTTCAGGATCAGAGGGGAATCTCGCGTGGTCTTTGCGGGAACCGGTGACGGAGGGACCAGTAGAGGCGATTTTCACGAAGCGATGAACTTTGCGGCGGTACGGAAACTCCCTGTCGTCTTCTTCTGCAACAATAACCAATACGCGTACTCGACGCCGCTTCGTTTCCAGATGGCAATTCCTAATGTTGTTGATCGAGCCAAGGCGTATGGCATGCCGGGTGAAATTGTGGACGGCAACGACGTGACTGCAGTCTATCTCGCGGCAAAACAGGCGATCGCGAAAGCACGTGCAGGTGAAGGGCCGATCTTTCTCGAGTTCAAAACGATGCGGATGCATGGCCATTCCGAGCATGACCCGGCCAAATACGTTCCCCGCGAGCTGCTCGAAGAGTGGAAGAAGAAAGATCCGATCCTGAAAGTCGAGCACCTGCTCAAACAGCTCGATTATGGGGAGGATGCGTATTTCCAGGAAGTATTTGAACGCGTGAAGAAGGAAGTCCAGGCCGGTGTGGAATTTGCGGAACAGAGCCCTCTGCCGGAGGGATCGGAGGTGTTGGAAGGTGTGTTCGCAGACAGAGCTGACAGCTATTAGCTTTCGGCACAGAAGGAGCTGCCATCATGACGACCATGACTCAAGCGACTGAGGAAGTCAGCTACCTCGAGGCGATTTCACAAGCCTTGGATGAGGAAATGGCTCACGATGAACGGGTGTTCTTGATGGGCGAAGATATCGGGACATACGGCGGTGCCTTCAAAGTCACCGAAGGCTTTTCCCAAAAATATGGTGAGTGGCGAGTGCTTGACACGCCCCTGTCTGAGTCAGGTGTTGTGGGTGCTGCGATTGGAGCGGCGATGATGGGGCTGCGTCCGGTCGTGGAGATGCAGTTCGCGGATTTTATTTCCTGTGCGTTCGACCAGATCACCGAAGTGGCGGCCAAGAACCATTATCGATGGGGCGCCGCGGTGCCCATGGTTATCCGCGCGCCGTTCGGCGGTGGTGTTCATGGCGGGCCGTTCCATTCTGAATGTCCCGAAGGCTGGTTCTTCCACTCACCGGGACTCAAGTTGGTCGCCCCGTCCACGCCGTACGACGCCAAGGGGCTTCTCAAGGCGGCGATTCACGATCCCAACCCGGTAATCTACTTCGAGCACAAATTTCTGTACCGGCGTATCAAATCTTCCTTGCCGAAAGAAGAGTTCGTCGTTCCACTCGGAAAGGCGGACGTGAAGCGGGTTGGCAACGATATCTCAGTCATCACCTACGGTGCGATGGTCCATCTGGCGCTCGAAGCTGCCCGAACATTGGCCGACGAAGGGATCGACCTGGAAGTGGTCGACTTGCGCACGTTGATGCCGCTGGACAAGGAGACGATTTATTCATCAGTGCGCAAAACCAGCAAAGCGATTCTCCTGCATGAGGACAACAAAACCGGCGGCATCGGAGCCGAGATCGCTGCGATGCTCGCGGAAGACTGTTTTGATTGTTTGGACGGGCCGATTGTTCGTATCGCGCCGCCGGACACGCCTGTCCCGTTCAGCACGCCGCTGGAAGAATTTTTCCTTCCGAAGACGAGCGACATTATTGCAGCGGCACGGAAACTGGCAGCGTACTAGCTTAACGTAAGGCGTCGGGGGTGAGGAGGTAAGAATAAGGAGCAATGAAAAGGGATAAACATTCTCACCTCATATTTCACTCCTAACCGATGATGAGGGTTTCAGTGGTTAGCGATATCATCATGCCCCAGCTTGGAGAAAGTATCGCCGAGGGAACGGTCGTGAAATGGTTTGTCTCGGTCGGAGGGACAATTCAGAAAGATGAGTCGCTCTTAGAAGTCGAAACCGAAAAGGTGACCTTGGAAATCCCCTCGCCTGCCACTGGCCGGTTGAACGAGATTCTCGTTCATGAAGGCGAGACAGTTCCCGTCGAAACCTTACTGGCGCGTATCGAAAGTGCGCCATCTTCGAAAGTCATTAATCGGGTCGGCGGGCTGGTCCTCCGTCCTATAGAACCGGCTCCGTCGGGCGAACAACATCATTCTCCGGCCGTCCGGCAACTGGCGAAGGAACATGGGATCGATCTTTCGCAGGTGAAGGGAACCGGCGTCGGCGGCCGGGTGACCAAAAAGGATGTCCTCGACGTCATCGCTCAGAGCGGAGCCCCGCACAAGGTCGCCACGCCCGGCAGCGAGTCTTCCATGGGCGAAGAACTTCTCCCTTTCACGCAGATGCGCAAAACCATCGCAGACCGGATGGTCAAGAGCAAGCAGACGTCAGCCCATGTCACCACCTTCTTTGAAGCCGACTTCTCGCACATCGCAAAATTCCGAGAGGGTCGAAATCTGACTTATCTTCCGTTTGTCATCCGTGCCACAACGAAAGCCCTTCGGGATATACCGGTCGTCAATTCGTCATGGAGCGAACAATGGATCGTGGTCAAGAAAGATATCCACGTTGGAATCGCCACGGCGCTCGAGGAGGGACTGTTAGTGCCGGTGATTCGGTATGCCGATCGCAAGGGACTGGCACAGCTGGCGAAAGAAATCGCAGACCTTGCCGAGCGGGCTAGGGGGAAGAAATTGAGTCTCGAAGAGGTTCAGGGTGGAACGTTCACCATCACGAACCATGGTGGGTTCGGCAGCTTGTTCAGCACGCCCATCATCCATCAGCCGCAGATCGCGATTCTGGGCATCGGTGCGATTCAGAAACGAGCCGTCGTCATTGACGACGCGATTGCAATCCGGCCGATGGGCTACCTTGGCCTGTCGTTCGATCACCGGGTCATTGATGGTGCGACGGCGGATCAATTCATGGTCAAGGTGAAACAGTATCTCGAACAGGGCCATTGGGAGCAAATTCTGTGAATCAGACCAAACAAGCAGTGATCGTCAGCGCCGCGCGGACACCGATGGGGAGTTTCAACGGCGTGTTCAGCCAGGTACCGGCGACAAAATTGGGTAGTTTCGCCATTGCCGAAGCGTTGAAGCGGGTTCAGTTGCCGCCGGACCGTGTAGACCAGGTCTACATGGGTTGCGTCCTCAGCGCGGGTCTGGGGCAAGCCCCGGCCCGGCAGGCATCGATCGGAGCCGGAATTCCCGACTCGATCGGGGCTACGACCGTCAACAAGGTCTGCGGGTCCAGTATCCAGACGGTGATCATGGCGTCCCAAGCCATTACCCTCGGAGAGGCGAGCATCGTCGTGGCAGGTGGAATGGAAAACATGACCCGCGCGCCGTATTTGCTGGAAAAAGCGCGACAAGGATATCGGCTGGGTCATGCAGAATTGGTCGACAGTCTCGTCAAGGACGGACTGTGGGACGTCTACAATAATTTCCATATGGGCAAGGGGGGGGAACTATGCGCTGCGAGGTATCGATTAACGCGAAACGAACTTGATGACTTTGCACTCGAGAGCTATCGGCGTGCGCGGGAAGCAATCGCGACGGGAACCTTTAAACAGGAAGTTGTGCCCATCGAAGTGCCGCAACGCAAAGGTTCGAGCGTGATGGTCCCGGAAGACGAGGAGCCGAATCGAGTCGATCTCAGCAAGATGCGTGAGCTCAAGCCGGTATTCCAGGACAATGGTGTCTTAACGGTGGGTAATTCCCCCTCCTGTAACGACGGCGCGGCAGCGCTGATCGTCATGGCGGATGAGGTGGCGAGCAACCTCGGCCTCGCTCCGATGGCCCGTATTGTCGGCTACGACGGAGCAGCGCTGGCGCCAGAATGGTTTACGGTTGCGCCGATTGAGGCGATCAAACGCGTGCTCAAGAAAACTGGCTTCACCGTGGGGGACATCGATTTGTTTGAAATCAACGAAGCGTTTTCGGCCGTGTCCCTCGCGATCAACAGGGAGTTAGGACTCGATGAGAAGAAGGTCAACGTGAACGGCGGGGCGGTTGCGCTCGGCCACCCCATTGGAGCAACTGGCGGGCGGATCCTCACGACATTGCTCCATGCCATGGCTGCGCGCGGAGCGAGGCGAGGATTGGTCAGCCTCTGCATCGGTGGAGGAGAAGCATTGGCGATGATCGTGGAAAGGCCGTGAAATGTGAGACGTGAAGCGTAAACTACGAACGACGATGAAACTTGACGATATCAAGACAATCGGGATTTTGGGAGCTGGCCAGATGGGCCGCGGCATCAGCCAGGTCTGTGCGACCGTCGGTTATGAAGTTCTCTTGGTAGACGTCGCCGAACCGCCGTTAACGGAAGCTATGTCCAAGATCCGTGTCGGACTACAACGCGCAGTTGAACGAGGCAGTCTTACCGATCATCAAGCCGGAGAGGTATTGGCGCTCGTCCGTCCGCTGGGGCAACTTGACCGCTTGCGAGGTGTGCAGATGGTCATCGAAGCGGTTCCGGAAGATCTCGCGGTGAAGCAGGAAGTCTTCGCCCAATTGAATCGAATCTGCGTGCCACAGGCGGTGCTCGCGAGCAACACGTCATCCATTTCAATCACAAAGTTGGGGGCCGCCTCCGGCCGGCCTGACCGCGTCGTCGGCTTGCATTTTATGAATCCTGCACCAGTTATGAAGCTCGTGGAAGTCGTGCGTGGGCTGGAAACGTCTGAGCGAACCACGCAGCTCGCGCTTGGTCTGGCAAAGCGCTTGGGGAAAACGCCGGTAGTGGCTAAAGATATGCCTGGATTTATCGTGAACCGTGTCCTGATTCCCATGATCAATGAAGCCATTTTCGCGTTGGAGGAAGGTGTTGCATCCGGTGAGGACATCGATTTGGCAATGATGACAGGCGCTAATCATCCCGTGGGACCACTGGCGCTTGCCGACCGCATCGGCTTGGATACCGTGCTCGCCATCTGTGAAGTGTTGTACCAAGACTTAGGCGATCCCAAATTTCGCCCATGCTCCATGCTGAGGCGGTATGTTGAGGCGGGGTGGTTGGGGCGGAAGAGCGGTCGCGGATTCTACATCTACGAAGGGAGGAACGACCGACAGGAAGCGATAAGCAGTCAGTCCTGATCTTGGCTCCCGATTCATCACCACGATTCGGAGGATATCGATGCAAGAGCGTAAGCCGAGATTCACTTCCCTCTCAGCATTCGACATCAACCGTGTGTATACCCACAACGATTTGAAGGATTGGTCGCCGGACGAGGAACTTGGAGCACCGGGCGAATTCCCATACACACGAGGGGTCTATCCAACCATGTATCGTGGCCGGCTCTGGACCATGCGGCAATTCGCCGGCTTCGGATCAGCCGAAGACACCAACCGCCGCTTCAAATATCTCCTCCAGCATGGACAAAACGGCCTGAGTGTCGCGTTCGACATGCCCACGTTGATGGGGATCGACGCAGATGATCCTCGTGCTCATGGCGAGATCGGTCACTGTGGCGTCACGATCTCATCGCTCGACGATATGGAGCGGCTCTTTGAGGGTATTCCCCTTGATCAAGTCACCACGTCGATGACGATCAACGGTCCGGCCGCCGTGATCTTCGCCATGTACCTCGCGGTTGCGGAGAAGCGTGGCATCCGTCATGACCAGTTGGATGGCACATTGCAGAACGATATTCTGAAAGAATACATCGCTCAGAAGGAGTGGCTCTTTCCGCCGGAGCCTTCGCTCCGTCTGATCACCGATACCATCGCGTACTGTGCCGAGCATGTGCCCAAGTGGCACCCGATCAGTATCAGCGGGTATCACATCCGTGAAGCTGGCTCGACGGCAGTGCAGGAGTTGGCCTTTACCCTGTACGACGGCCTGACCTACGTGGAAGCGGCAGTGAAAGCCGGTCTTCCTGTGGATCGGTTCGCTCCACAGCTCTCGTTCTTTTTCAACGCCCACAACGATTTCTTTGAAGAGATCGCCAAGTTCCGTGCTGCCCGTCGATTGTGGGCCCGAGAAATGACACACCGGTACCGGCCCAGCGATCCGCGCTCGGTGCAACTCCGCTGCCACGCACAGACGGCCGGCTGTTCACTGACGGCACAACAACCGATGAACAACGTGGTGCGGACGACGATTCAGGCCTTCGCAGCCATCTTAGGCGGCACGCAGTCCCTCCACACCAATTCGATGGATGAAACCCTCGCACTGCCGACCGAGAAGGCTGTGAAACTGGCGCTCCGCACGCAGCAGATCATTGCCCAGGAGAGCGAAGTCACCAACAGCGTCGATCCGCTCGGCGGATCGTATTATGTGGAAACTCTCACCAATCGCCTCGAAGAGGCGGCGCAGGAGTACTTTCGTCAGTTAGACAGTATGGGTGGCATGGTCAGCGCGATCGAGCGAGGATTCCCGCAGCGCGAAATCCTGGACGCCTCGCAACGGTACCAGCGCGAGGTGGAACGGAAAGAGCGGATTGTCGTCGGCATCAACGACTATGTGGAGCCAGAAGAACGGCCGATCTCGATCCTCAAAATAGGCCAGGAGGTCGAGCGCGAACAGGTGGCACGTCTGTCGGACCTACGGAAGTGTCGCGATTCCTTCAAGATGGCCGGGGCCGTCGAGGCCCTGCAGGAAGCAGCTTCGTGCGGTGAGAACGTGATGCCATATCTCATCGAGGCAGTGAAGGCGAAGGCGACGTTAGGTGAAATTTGCATGGCCATGAAAGAGGTGTTCGGAACGTATCGGGAGCCGGTGGTGTTGTAGGAGGGCCCGGTTGGGAAGGGGTGGGGAACCATGAGATTGGGGGCGTTTGAGATTTATCCCGTCAGTGACGGCCGGTTTCGGTTGGACGGTGGGGCCATGTTTGGTGTGGTGCCGAAAGCCTTATGGGAAAAATGTTGTCCCGCTGATGAGTTGAACCGGATCACCCTTAGTCTTACCGCTTTGCTAATCCGAGCGAATGGCAAGAACATCCTGGTTGATACTGGGGTGGGGCCAAAGGAAGACGAAAAGTTTCGCCGCATGTTCGCCGTCGAGCGAACACCGACGATACTAGAGTCGTTGAAGCGGTTAGGACTGGGACCGGATGACATTCATCTGGTGATCAACACGCATCTGCATTTCGACCATGCAGGGGGAAACACGATACGAGAAGAGGATGGGAGCATTCGTCCGGTCTTCCCTAAAGCGCGGTACATGATTCAACAGGGCGAGTTTGAAGACGCAGCTCAGGCCAATGAACGAACCATGGCTAGCTACCGCACGGACAACTTTACACCGATCGCACAGATCGATCAGTGGGAATTCCTCCACGGTGACACGGAAGTGGCTCCAGGTATCACCGCGGTCGTCACTGCTGGCCATACCCGCTACCACCAGAGCGTCAAGATCCAATCGGAAGGGCAGATCGCCTTTTTCCTGGGGGACCTGATTCCGACCGTATCGCATCTGCCGCTTCCCTACATCATGGGCTACGATCTCTCCCCCATCCAGACACTCGAGACAAAACGATGGGTACTGAATCAGGCATTCGAAGAGCAGTGGCTTCTTCTCTTTGAGCACGATCCATCGGTCCAGGCGGGTTACGTTCGGAGGGATCAAGAAGGCAAGTATTCTCTTCGGGAGGTATCAGCATGGCAGTAGCAAGCGTGCCCCTTCGCATCTTGATCGGTAAAGTCGGCCTCGACGGCCATGACCGAGGTGTGAAACTCATCGCACGTGCACTGCGAGACGCCGGAATGGAAGTCATCTATACCGGGTTGCATCAGACGCCGGAACAAGTCGTCAGTACGGCGATCCAAGAGGATGTCGATGCGATCGGTTTAAGCGTCCTTTCCGGAGCGCACAGGACGCTGTTCCGACGCGTCCTGGAACTCCTCAAAGAACAGGATGCGGAAGACATCGCCTTGTTCGGCGGCGGAATCATTCCCGATGAAGATGTCGCGACGCTTACAGCGGATGGCGTGAAGGCCCTGTTCAGGCCTGGGACGCCTATCCAAGAGATTGTGACGTTCGTCAAAGGGCTCAAATCACAGGGCTGAGGCGCCATGCGAACGATGACAACTTCAGTAGTTACGACGTCCAGCGAATTCGCTTCGAATCGTGTGCACTATGAGGGTCTGGTGGCCGACCTTCAGAAACATCTCGCCCTTGCTCGAGCCGGAGGCACACCGGAAGCAATCGCGCTTCATCAACAACGAGACAAACTGACCGCTCGTGAGCGGATCGCGAAGTTGCTCGATCCGGACACGCCGTGGCTGGAACTCAGTCCCTTGGCGGGATCCGGCATGTACGACGGCAGGATCTCGGCTGCTGGTTTGATTACCGGCGTCGGCTACGTGTCGGGACGACCGTGCGTCATCGCTGCCAACGACGCGACGGTGAAAGGCGGGACCTATTTCCCCATGACGATCAAGAAACATCTACGGGCTCAAGAGATCGCCCTGGAAAATCGGCTGCCTGCGATCTATCTCGTCGATTCCGGCGGAGTGTTCTTGCCGATGCAAGCTGATGTCTTCGCCGACAAGGAACATTTCGGACGGATTTTCTATAACCAGGCGCGCCTGTCCGCTCTCGGTATTCCTCAAATCGCCGTCGTTATGGGGATGTGCACGGCGGGGGGTGCCTATGTACCGGCCATGTGCGATGAAAACGTGATCGTCAAAGGGACCGGTACCATCTATCTTGCGGGGCCGCCACTGGTCAAAGCGGCAACTGGTGAGGAGGTCACCGCCGAAGACCTCGGAGGAGCCGATCTCCACACGAGGCTTTCCGGGGTGAGCGATCACCTTGCGGAGAATGACGACGAGGCGCTCGAGATTTGTCGGTCGATTATCGAGACACTGCCCCGACGGCCAGTCTTTCGCAGACCAGCGACGGTCGAAGAGCCGCGCTACCCGGTTGGTGAACTGTATGGGCTCATTCCGAATAATCCACGTCAGACCTTCGATTCCCGTGAAGTCATTGCTCGCTTGGTGGACGGCAGTTGCTTTCACGAGTTCAAGGCCCGCTATGGTCGGACGCTCACGTGTGGTTTCGCCCGTTGGATGGGGCATCAGATCGGCATCGTCGCGAACAACGGCGTGCTCTTTTCCGAATCTGCCTTGAAAGGCGCACACTTCGTACAACTCTGCGCCCAGCGCCGGCTGCCGCTCCTGTTTCTACAAAACATAACCGGCTTCATGGTCGGGAAGGAATATGAGTCGCGGGGGATTATCAAGGACGGTGCGAAGATGGTGCAAGCGGTGGCGACCGCCGACGTGCCGAAGTTCACCATTATAATCGGGGCCTCCCATGGTGCTGGCAATTACGCCATGTGTGGGCGGGCCTACGCTCCGCGGTTTCTCTTCTTGTGGCCCAATGCTCGGATGTCGGTGATGGGAGCGCAACAGGCGGCGCAGGTGCTCTTGACCGTGAAACAGCAGCAGCGAGCCCGTGACAATGCTGCATTGTCGCAAGACGAGCAGCGAAAGATCACGGACTCTATTCGTGCGCAGTATGAGCGAGAGGGCAATCCCTATTTCAGCACGGCTCGACTCTGGGATGATGGCATCATCGACCCGGTCGAGACGCGTCGGATTCTTGGTCTGTGTCTCGACGTCGCAATGACGACGCCGGTCTCTCGATCGCACCCGCCGGTCTTCCGTATGTGAGATGCTGATGAAGAATTTTACCTCGATCCTCGTTGAGTCGAACAAAGGCAGCGCGCGGGTGATCTTGAATCGGCCCGATCGGCGGAATGCGTTCGATGCCTGCATGGTGGAAGAACTGTGCGACGCCTTCACCTTGGTGGGTCAGGACTCTTCGGTTCATGCGATTACGTTGGGCGGTAACGGCGCTGCGTTTTGCGCGGGCGCGGACATCAGTTGGTTGGCGTCAGACGGTACAGTGTCGGTTGCTCAAGCACGCAAGGATGCTGAACAGCTCATGAGGATGTTGCGTACTGTTGATGAATGTCCGTGCCCGGTGATCGGACAGATTCAAGGCGCAGCCTTCGGAGGTGGGGTTGGATTGGTTGCAGCCTGTGACATCGCTGTTGCGTCCGAGGACGCGACCTTCGCCCTCAGTGAGGTTCGTCTGGGAATGGTGTCTGGAGTGATTGCGCCTCTTTTGCTCCGGAAGACCGGAGATTCCTTCCTGCGAAGGTTCTGCTTATCGGGTGAGGTATTCTGCGCCGCCGCCGCGAAACAATACAACCTCGTTCATGACGTGGTCGAAAGGGGCAAACTCGACTCCCGCGTCGCCGAACTGGTTGGTGCGGTCTTAAGTCTTGCGCCGCAAGCGGTGCGGGACACCAAAGCTCTGCTCCGGCAACTTCGCACAATGCCCGACGATGAGCGATGGAATACCGGTATCGAAGCCAACGCCCGCGCTCGCCTTTCGGCTGAGGCACAAGAAGGATTTCGGGCGTTTCTTGAAAGACGACCTCCGATGTGGACGGCAAGGTCAGGGAATCAGGGAAAGAAATCCTCAATAGAGGGACCATACGATGTCGCTGAGCGAAAGGCATAACACCGATTCACGGCCGATCCGCATCATTGAAGTCGGTCCACGAGACGGACTCCAGAACGAGACGGACATCGTTTCGACCGAGGACAAGGTGTCGTTTGTGAACGCTTTGTCCAGGACCGGCGTCGGTGAGATTGAAGTAGGGTCTTTTGTATCGCCTCGGGCGGTCCCACAATTGGCCGATTCCGAGGAAGTGTTCAGGAGGGTCGAACGGCGGCCAGGTGTTATCTACTCGGCGCTGGTACCGAATGAACGGGGATTGGAACGGGCGAGGGAAGCTGCGGTGCATAAGATCGCCGTCTTTACAGCAGCCTCAGACTCGTTCACCCGACGGAATATCAACTGTACGGTTAGCGAGTCGATCATGCGGTTCAGGCCGGTGGTGTTCGGCGCAAAGCGCGATGGCATGACTGTGCGGGGGTACGTTTCTACTGCGACCCATTGTCCCTTTGAGGGTGCCATCCAGCCGTCGCAGGTTCTGGATGTGGTGCGGCAGTTACTCGATCTTGGAGTAGACGAAATCTCCCTCGGAGACACCGTTGGAAAGGCCGCTCCTCGGGATATCCGGAAGCTGTTGGATGAAATCGTGCCGCGTGTCGATCGGGGTCGTCTCTCGCTTCATGTCCACGACACCTGCGGAATGGCTGTGGCCAATGTCCTAACCGCATGGACGGAGTACCGCATCGAGGCGTTTGACACGGCTGCTGGGGGACTCGGAGGGTGTCCTTATGCGCCAGGGGCGTCGGGGAATGTTGCGACGGAAGACGTGGTCTATGCGCTGAAGGCTTCCGGCGCCTCACTTGCTGTGGATGAGCGGACGGTCATTGCGGCGGCATGCGAGATCGGGAAGGTTCTGAACCGCCGACTGTCGTCGCGTCTATCGCAGGTACAGGCAGAACAAACTGCCTACGAGGGTGTGGCATGAATGCTCTCGGTTCACACCCATTCATGTGCGACCTCCACGACTTGGTGAACTTAGCTGAACGGGTGAGAGCCGGAAACGTCCGTGCCGTCTCACGCCTGATCTCCTTGTTGGAGAGTCACCCGGGGGCTAGAGAAGCGCTGCGCTTCCTCAACTACACCTCGCGGGGGACAATGGTGATCGGGGTTACGGGATACCCCGGAGCGGGAAAGAGCACGGTTGTTGACCGCTTAGTGAGCCATTATCGGCAGAACGGTTCAAAAGTCGGCGTGTTGGCAGTTGATATCAGCAGCCCTGTCACGGGAGGCGCTCTGCTGGGTGATCGCATCAGAATGCAGGAACATGCGTTGGATCGCGGGGTGTATATCAGAAGCATGGCCACTCGCGGACATCATGGAGGACTTGCCCAAGCGACCGGTGATGCCGCGCTGGTATTGGAAGCAGCCGGATATGAAGTGATCCTGATTGAGACCATCGGGGTCGGCCAGAATGAGGTCGACATAGTCAATCTCGCGCACACGGTCGTTGCAGTGGTGGCACCTGGTCTGGGTGACGAAGTGCAAGCCATGAAGGCTGGATTACTGGAAGTGGCAAACATCGTCGTGGTCAACAAGGGAGACCTTCCCGGCGCGGATAACACGTTACGAGATCTGCAGGAATGGTGTCCGAATGTGTTGCGAACGGTCGCGACGACAGGCGAGGGGATTCCAGAGCTCGCTGCCGCGATCATGGAGCAGCGACAGTTCCTCGGTGTGAGCCATGTCAATACACCGCGGAACTGCTAGCGCCTGGAGCCATGGAAGCGGGAAAACAAGGAAAGTCGAAGGAGATTATCCGCCGGCGACAATGAAGAAGGGTCAAAAGAAAGATAGCCCAATTAATGGGTTTATCCGGGCGCGACCATGGAACTGCTAGCGCCCGGTTCAAGCGAAGCTTGGTATGGAGGACGTATGCAGCATCAATTGTTAACGATTTCTCATCATGTCGCACGAATCACTCTCCACAATCCACCGGCTAATGTGCTGAATCTTTCCGTGCTCAAGGAGCTTGGGCTCGTCTTGAACGAATTGGAGGAAGACGAGTACGTCCGAGTCGTGATTGTCACCGGCACGGGACGGTTTTTCTGCGCGGGTGCCGACATCAACGAACTGGCCCACCTTCATACAGTGCATGGTGGGACAGATTTTGCTTCTCGCGGCCAAGCGCTTCTCAACCGGATTGAGCGGTCAGACAAGCCGGTTCTTGCCGCGATTAATGGAACGTGTGTCGGCGGAGGTCTCGAACTTGCCCTGGCCTGCCACATTCGGGTAGCGGCCGCAGGTGCAATGTTGGGGCTGCCGGAAATCAAGCTCGGGCTCATCCCTGGTTTCGGAGGAACCCAGCGATTGTCGCGTATCGTTGGACCTTCCAAGGCGGCGGAAATGATCTTGACGGGCAAGAGTGTTTCTTCAGAGGAGGCGTTGCAAATCGGTTTATTGAGTCGGGTGGTGCCACCGCACGAGTTGATCACACAGGTTGAAGCCATTGCCGCCTCAATTGCCATGTACGGGAAAACTGCGGTCGAAGCGGCGCTTCATGCGATCAGGGGAGGAATCGATATCCCCCTCTCAGAAGGCCTGGCCAGGGAGGCCGAACTATTCGGCCGATTGTGCGCGACTCCTGACAAACAAGATGCCGTGCAGGCATTTTTGGAAAAGCGGCAACCGAAATTGGCTGAGACAGGAGTCTAAGTTCTTGAGGGGTCACGTGTGAGGGAAGAAGGGATCGCGTAGGTCGGAAAGAGGCGGCCAATGCTTGCAGATCGCCTCGCTCAATATTGCCAGTCTCTGCGCTACGGCGATGTGCCCGATGCCGTTGTGCACGAAGTCAAACGGCGCGTGGCCGACAGCCTTGGCTGCGCGCTGGGGGCATGGAATGCACCACCATGCCGGGTTGCCCGCCGGATTGCCCAGGCTGTCAGGGTGCCGCAGGGTGCCACGCTGTGGGGCACACATCACAAAACCCTTCCTGATCTAGCTGCATTTGCCAACGGCGGGCTGGTCCGCTATCTCGATTTCAATGATACCTATCTTTCGAAGGAGCCTGCGCACCCTTCCGACAATATTCCGGCCATTCTTTCAGTTGGCGAAGCTGTTCACGCATCCGGCAAGCGCGTCATTGAAGCCATCGCGCTCGCCTATGAAATCCAGTGTCGGCTCTGTGACGCGGCGGCGCTACGTCCCCGCGGGTGGGACCACGTGACGTACGGGCTCTTCTCTTCTGCCCTCGGTGTCGCCAAGCTCATGAAACTCTCCGGTGCGCAAACGGTACAAGCAATCAATCTGGCTGGCATCGCGAATATAGCGATGCGGCAGACGAGGGTTGGGGATTTGTCCATGTGGAAAGCCTGCGCCTTCTCGAACGCCGCACGCAACGGTGTATTTGCCGCTATGCTGGCGCAGCGGGGTATGACGGGACCGTCGCCTATCTTCGAAGGTGAAAAGGGGTTCATGAAACTGGTTTCGGGACCGTTGGAACTCGTGCCATTCGCTGTAGAAAGGGGACAGTCACCTGCCATCGGCGAAAGCCAGTCCCCCCAGTTCAAGATCCAGGACACCTATATCAAGCAGTACCCGGTCGAGTACCACGCGCAGACTGGGGTCGAGGCGGCGTTGGCACTTCGCAATGAACTGATAGAAGCAGAAGGAGCTTGTGCGATCGATCATGTCATGGATGTTGAGATCGGAAGTTATGATGTGGCGATCGAAATCATCGGACGCGATCCTGAAAAATGGCAGCCGGCTACGAGGGAGACGGCTGATCATAGCTTCCCCTATTGCGCCGCAGTGGCATTACTCCACGGTCATGTGACGCTGCAGTCATTCGGCCCGAAACGATTGCAAGATCCAGCTGTGAGGGATTTGATGAAGAAGGTCCGTGTCGTGCGGCAGCCCGAATTCGTGGGACGCTATCCTAAGACCATGCCGACTAGAATCACAGTCAAGACTGAGGCAGAGAAACCCTACGTGAGTCAGGTCGATCTGCCGGTAGGACATCCCAGCAATCCGATGTCGGATCGGGATCTGGAAGCAAAGTTTCGTCGGTTAGCGGCTGGACGACTGACTCGCCCCCGCATCGACCAGCTGATCGAATTTGTATGGGACCTCGATCAGGTCAAAGACATTGGCACACTTATGCCGCTCTTGAAGGTCTGAGTGTATGGGCCAGAGATGAAGAATATGGACAAGGACTCAACAACACAGACGAAGTCATCTCGCTTGCGTGAATTGTTGGCCATGCGCACCGTCGCCATGCCTGGCGCGTTCAACGCGCTCGTCGCAATGCAGATCGAACGGGCGGGTTTCGAAGTCGCGTATGTCTCAGGTGCCGCAATATCGGCTTGCCATGGAATGCCGGATATCGGCCTTCTCACACTCAGTGATATGGCGGTAGAGGCGGGAAGAATTGCCCGTTCGGTATCGATCCCCACTATTGTCGATGCCGATACAGGCTATGGTGGCCCACCATCCGTTGCCGAAGCGGTGAGGGTGTTCGAAGAGAATGATCTCGCGGGGATGCAGATCGAAGATCAAGAAACGGCTAAGAAGTGCGGCCATCTTTCTGGGAAGCATCTGGTGTCTGTAGACGAAATGGTGACGAAAATTGAGACAGCTGTGCAGGCGAAAAGAGATAGGGACTTCATGATCATTGCCCGCAGTGATGCCCGCAGCGTGGAAGGGCTGGAGGCCGCAGTTCAACGCGCCGCAAATTATGCAGAAGCCGGCGCAGATGCGTTGTTTCCCGAGGCTCTGGAGTCTGCTGAAGAGTTTCGAATCTTCTCCCACGAAATCCAGAAGAGGGGAGTCGCCGTTCCATTGATCGCCAACATGACAGAGTTCGGGAAAACGCCTCTGTTGAGCGTCGGAGAATTCGAGAAGCTCGGGTACCGCGGCGTACTGTTTCCTGTGACGGGGTTGCGGACGGCCTTGCAAGCCATCGATAGGTTGCTGGCTGAACTGAAGCTGTTCGGGACTCAGAAGGACTGGCTTCATCACATGATGACGCGACGAGAACTGTATAGCCTGCTCCGGTATACGGAGTCCGAAGAGCACCGTGAAGGGAGGATCTATGAGCATAGCAATGAGCAAAGCTCTCGCGACTGAGGTGAAAGACTCTCCTGCTTACAGCCCAGGCCTCGAAGGAGTGATTGCCGGTGAATCGGCGCTCTGCCTCGTCGATGAAGGAGAAGCTGGTCTCCTCTATCGAGGCTATGCGATCCATGATTTGGCGGAGCACAGCACGTTTGAGGAGGTGGCCCATCTCCTGCTGTTCGGCCATCTGCCGAATCAGAAAGTGCTAAATGATTTCTCAGCACAACTCATCGACTATGCCGTGCTTCCGCATCTCCTCGAAGTATTTCTCGGTGCAGTACCATCCAGCTCGCACCCGATGGACATTGTCCGAACGGGTGTTTCACTGCTGGGTATGGTTGATCCGGATGCAGCTGATCACTCGCACGATGCGAACGTTCGGAAATCACTTCGGCTGTTGGCACAACTCCCCCTGATGATTGCGACCTCTTATCGGCTTGTGAACGGTAGGCCTCGGGTTCGACCTCGAGAAGGTCTGACCTTCTCGGAAAATCTCCTCTATCTCCTCACCGATCGTATGGGAGATGACCAGGCAAAAGCCATGGCTCGTGTCCTTGATCTCTCTCTCACGCTGTATGCGGAACATGAGTTTAACGCGTCCACGTTCGCCGCCCGCGTCACAGCCTCGACGATGACGGATTTGTACTCCGCCACTACTTCCGCAATCGGGACACTCAAGGGATCGCTCCACGGTGGAGCCAATGAGGCTGTGGCCGAGATGTTTGTGGCTATCGGCACTCCTGAGCGTGCTGAAAAATGGGTATTGGAGGCTCTGACAAGGAAACAGCGGATTATGGGTTTCGGCCATCGCGTGCTGAAGAAGGGCGACAGTCGTTCAGCCATTATCCAACGGCACGCCGAATCGTTGAGCCAAATCTGCGGTGACCGCCGTTGGTACGAAATTGCGACGACCGTCGAGCGTGTCATGCAGCACGAGAAAGGCCTTTACCCCAACCTCGATTTCTACACGGCGGTCGTCTATCTCCTGATGGCGATTCCCCGCACGCTCTATACGCCGTTGTTCGTCTGCTCCCGCATGACCGGATGGTGTGCTCATGTCATCGAGCAACAGGACAACAATCGGTTGATGAGGCCACGTGCCCTCTACACGGGGCCGTCACGGAGAGAATATGTCCCCCTTGATCGCCGGACCTAAAAATATCGCACAGGCCCGGAAGGTTGAAGGGCTCTGTCCTCCGCTGCCATGGAACTCGTTCGCGGATTTCTTCAAATCCCGCGTCTCTGATCGCGCGTTGGTCGGCCGAACGTGCTTGACCTATTGTGACGATGATCTGGCTATCCACCATACCTACAGCTATGCAGAATTCGGGACGGTCGTCCAACTGGCCGCCGCTTTCCTCCACGACGAAGTAGGGATTCGGCGAGGGGATCGGCTGGCAACGCTACTCTTCAATCACGATGTCACGGTGGTGCTGTACTTTGCCGCGTGGATATCGGGCGTCACGATCATCCCGATCAACGTCGAAGAGTCCACGGATAAGAAACGTTATATCCTGGAACATTCCGAGGCGTCGGTCGTTTGCTGCTGGCACAGTCTTCTCAAAGAAGTGAAGGACCTTCAACATGAACTTCCGGCCTTAGGCCATGTGATTGCGCTGAATGATGACGGTATCGTAGAAGGCCCGAAACTTAAGGGGCAAGCGAGCAGAGCGACATCCTTCTCCTCCTTGGACGCAGCATCGCACCAGCCCAGTTTGGACGACGAAGCACTCATCGTCTATACGTCCGGGACCACCGGCTCACCCAAAGGAGTGGTCCTCACCGTGGAGAATGTGCTCCTCGATGCCGACGCCATCGCCGCCTGGCATCAGTTTGGAGCGGACTCCCGTTTGATGTGTGTGCTGCCGATTCATCATGTAAATGGAATCGTCGTTACACTGATCATGCCGTTTTACTGCAAAGGCAGTGTCATCCTGAATCGCAAGTTCAAGAGCGCTGCGTTCTGGCCTAGAGTACACGATGAGCGTGTGACCTGTGTCAGCGTTGTGCCGACCCTGCTCGAATTTCTCCTCGACGCGAATGAAGATTTGGCAGGATACAAGCTAGACAGTTTCGGCGGATTCATCTGCGGTGCTGGTCCCTTGCTCAAAGACACCGCCATACGGTTCGAAGACCGATTCGGGTTTCCGATTCGCCATGGCTACGGCTTGTCGGAAACGACCTGTTATTCGTGTTTTCTGCCGAATGAGCTCTCGCACAATGAGCACCGCCACTGGATCGGAGATTACGAATTTCCTTCGATCGGAGTTCCACTGCGACACAACGAAATGGCGATTCTGGGCGGGGATGGGCACCTGCTACCGGAAAGGGTGAGGGGAGAAATTTGTATCCGCGGCGGCACTGTGTGTGCCGGTTACTTCAAGCGGGACGACGCCAACGATGCGGCGTTTCAATGGGGCTGGTTCCGTTCCGGCGACGAGGGCTTCTATGTCCGAGATAAGCTGGGACGACCGTTTTTCTTCATTTCCGGTCGGCTCAAGGAACTCATTATTCGCGGCGGTGTGAATATTGCTCCGCTTGAAATCGATGAGGTGTTGCGGGCTCATCCTCTCGTCCGTTTCGCAATGGCTGTTCCGTTCGAGCATCGTTACTACGGAGAGGAAATCGCCGCCTATGTCGTGCTTCGAGAGGGAGTCACTCCTCCCACAGAAGCTGAACTGCTCGTGCACTGCCGTCAACGACTTCCGTTTTCGAAATGCCCCAAGATTATCCGTTTTGGAGAAGAAGTACCCTATACCTCAACCGGAAAACCCAAGCGCTTGGAGTTGAAGACCTCTCTTGCTTCCACATTGGCGGCCTACCGGGATCATCAATTAAGGGATACAGAAGACGCCAATATCCCAAGAACCAATAGAATCTGACTCGAGTTTTGTCTCAAATAAGTCTTTACCAGATTCAGATAACGTTCTGACATTGCCGCGACAGTTTGAGAATGACTTGGGTAGGACTCATCGAGGTGTGCTCAAGTCTGCCCTGCAAGTGAGAGGACTATGGCCCTATGAGCAGTGACTGGCCCAGCGTCACACGATCCTACCAGACAGGCAAAACGAGCCACAATGACACGGACAACTCAGACGCGCACGTCCCACGACGGTTCAGGAGGCTGCTGGAGCCTCCGACGGCTCTAGGTACTAACCCTACGTGTTCCAGGCGTGTTCTCGTGAGAGCAAAATTGGCCCCAATTCCCCTCAATTGGACTGAGCTAAACTGAACCTGAAAAACAGCGAAACGCCGCTCCAGGAGCTGAGTTCCACTGTTCTGGTAAGGACTTGTGTGGAAGTCTCGGAGAGAATTAGTCATCATCTCGTCCTCATGAGTTTCCCCGTCGTCAGCTGACAAGCTTAAATGACGTGCTTGTCATTGAAGTGTACTGCTATGTGCCGACTTCTTCCATATATTCTGCAGGTGTGTCGCGGTCATGGGCATTCAGTAATTGAAGTGTATGGTCTATGACGGTCACCGTGGAGAGGTCTTTCCTTTCTACAACCGCCCCCTACCTTTTCGGTATGGTGAAAAATTCTGGACCCTCTCATAAGTGCCACTCCAGAGAGTTGTGCGGAGGTGTCCGTCGGCTCGCTCGACCGAATGTGTAAAGCATGACGTGAAAGGCTGCCGCACAGAAACCCGGGGTGGGACACACAAGGAGGAGGGTAAAGCGCGCTCGCGGCGGTCAGGCCTAGAGAATGACCTGATTTGAAGTGAAACTGGGAAGGCCTGATCCGCTGCTCTTCAGCGATGGCCCGCCACCACTGGCACTGGGGGCGCAGTCATCGATTCACGGCGGCGGTGACGCGGGCACATCCCGGGAGAACGTGATGTTGCAAGACTACCCCGATAACAGAGGGATTGAGAAGCACGTATGTTCAATGGGCGAGAACTAACTAGGTGAATCCATGACACTCTTAACGATTTTTGAGGCAGCGAAGTTTTTGAGGCTTACAAAACGGACCCTCTATCAGCGAGTCGATATCCCTCGGGTTCGCTATGGGCATCGTGTCATGTTTGTCAAAGAAGATCTTGAAAGTTGGGTCAGAAGCTCTTGTGAGGGCGGTGTGTTGAAAGGCATCGATGAGCAAGGAGTACTGCCGAAGCCCGTTGACGGCAGACCTGGCAAGGTCTACCATCGGAACCCTTTGTTTGTGTCGCCTCGTCATAAAGGCCCACGATGAAGATCCAGCGCATCAATACTCCCAATGGAACACGATCGATTCTGACCTATTGGTATCGTGGAAGACGCTATCGACCGGTACTTGGGTATAACTTGACGCTCGATCGTGAGCGAGAGAGTGCGCTCGAGATCATGACTGCGATTCATGCGAATTGGTCCGAGCACGAAACAAAGCAAGCTCCTATCACTCTTACTGGGCAGCCTGCAACCCTGACGTTTACTGAATTTGTCCCGATTTACCTTCAATATCTTAAAGCCAAGCGACCGAAGAACGATGGGCGGAATCAAACCGTTCTGACGCACCATCTTATTCCACATTTTGGCCACAAGAAGCTCTCGGATATCCGCCTTGAAGATGGATTGGCGTATCTGGAAAAGCGTCGCTCTGTCTTGATCGGCCCAGAGGATAAAAAACGACATGTGGCTCCAGGGACGATTGAGCGAGAGTGCGCAACTCTTATGGCGGTGCTGAATTTAGCCGTTGATATGGACCATCTGGATAAGAATCGGCTCAAGCGCTTGCCGGTGCCCGAATATGTGAAGCGCGAGCGGATTGTCGAAGGCTGGGAGCTGCTCAAAATCCGTGATGCCGCCTCACCGAACGTGTGGCGGTTGGCGATGGCCGCGCTACAGATCGGCCTTCGAGAAAACAAGCTGATTGAGATCCATGAAGAGTGGCTGTTGCAGCGGGGAGACGGTTGGTGGCTCGTGCCGTCGCCAGGCCAGACAAAAATCAAAGGGGTGCCTAAAATGGTTCCCCTTAACAGTCTGGCGTACGAGGCGTTGTTTGGAAAGACTGCGAGAATCGGTGGGCGCTTCTTCCATCACTGGAAAGATGGAAATTCCTTCAAGCATACCTGGATGCGAACCTGCGAGCGGGCAGGAGTTCACGATCTGCACTTCCACGATCTTCGCCATACCTTCACGACCTGGCTCACACAATGTGGCGTCGATTACGCTGTGATCCAGACGTTAAAAGGAGAGCCGCTACCTGGTTCGGCGAAGTACTACATTCACAATTGGAACGCGCGATTACGAGATGCAGTGACACGACTGGAAGCGTTTACGAAGGCGGTTCTCAGCGGGGAAAATGATGTTCAGGTGCCAGTTACTGCCACTTGGGTGCCACTTGCCAGTGAGTCAGAATCTCTAAGTATGCGGAAAATGGTGCCGAGGGACAGAATCGAACTGTCGACACCAGCCTTTTCAGGGCTGTGCTCTGCCAACTGAGCTACCTCGGCACCTTGGTATTACAATGGCCGCGCGCATCTTACCAAGATGGACGGCTGAAGTTCCACATGTTTTCTATGGTTGTAGCAGGTCCTGGGGCTGGGCGAAAGAGTTGAAAAATCTATCTAGCCGGTATCATCTCGGGTATCATTCCTGAGGTTCTTGGGACGGCTTTTTTATTGTGCGCATTGCTCTGAAGTATCGGTCATACCGTCTGTTCGTCTGGTGAGGGAAGAGGAATAGAGCGCCCACGGTAATGAACAGCGCGACTAGTTCTCCCATAACAGTTTGGGGCTATATCGGGACAGGTGCCTTGTTGCTTGCACTGATCGGTACCTGGCTGGTGTAGTTTTCGGCGTTCGTTCAGCAAAACTTCCTGAAGAAGCGTATCCGAGCGGCATGTCAACGAACCATGCCGGACCAGGCTGAACGATGCTTCGATACCGTAGTCATTCAGCCTGGATGGGGACGGTGGTGACGTCATCACGACACAAGCGAGCGTGGGTGTTCTCGGGTATCGTGGTACTGGCAATTATGGCTCAGTCTACTCCGAGCTGGGGACAAGAGGCTGAAACTCAAGCCAAGCCGAGAGTTGAGCTGTCGGTCAGGTCGTGGTTATTCACGGCCGGTGAAACCAGGTGGAGTCATGATGCATCCGGACTCGATCCTCGACTCGGAGATCCTACGTCTGAATTAGTTTACAAGGACAACGATAGTCACATCATCGAACTGGGAGGGAGGCTCAATTTCGGCCGTCGCGGGTTTGTTCGGGCCGAAGGTGGTTTTTCCGTCTCGTTTGACCGAGGCCTCCTCGTGGATGACGACTTCACAGCGGTAACCGGCCAACAAATCTTCTCGCGTACGCACAGCGATATTACGGGATCAGGCACCCAATATGGGAGCCTCGACCTCGGTTTCCGCGCAGCCCAGTTTTCAGGATCACGCGGATATGTCGATGTATTCGCCGGTTTTCAGTATTGGAGGACCAGGTACGAGGCGACCGGTGTCCGACAAGTGATCTGTAACCCCTCGGGAATTCCCGGCTTGTCCTGCACGCCGAACCTTAACCTGCCTGGTGTGATGGCCATCACGAACACCACGCATTGGATCACGCCGATTCGTATCGGAGTCGATACTGAATACCGTTTTACTCGTCGGGTGAGTCTTGACCTCAGGGTCTCAGTGAGTCCTGTCAGTCTTCTCTATAACGAGGATGTGCATCACCTTCGCTCAGATCTGCAACAGGATCCAAGCTTTTCTATGTGGGGGGTCGGTGTCAACGCCAATGCCGGGGCCGGTGTGAAATTCTCCCTGACGGGAAATCTCGCCCTAACGGGCGGGTACCGTGTGATGTGGAACCGTACCTATCAGGGTGAATGGGAAAATCATCCTATTGGAGGGGGTTCCAACAGGGTTCCTCTTAACGAATTTCAAACCATCCGTCACGGGGTGCTCATCGGGCTGACCGGCTCCTTTTAGACATTCTGAAAGATCTCATGAGCTACCGCCTTGGGCGTCCCGAGGGCAGGGTTTCTTCTTCGTACTCCCAGAAAAGACGCTTAGCCTCCGGATGGAGCTGGGTCGGGTGTCCGTACGGGATTCCCAAAGTTCTAAAGAGGGGCGTTAATTTTCCATTGGGATGGAGATAGCCGGCCCTGAGTGGGACCGTGCGCTTGCTATGCCGTACCAGCCGGCATGTCGTAGGCCGGATCGAGGTCAGCCAATCGGCAATGTCTTGAGGATTCCCGATCGAAGCGGAGAGCAACAGGAGTCTGGCCTGTGATGGGCAAAAGATGATGGTTTCTTCCCACACGACGCCACGTTCGGGATCCGCCAGATATTGTGACTCATCCAAAATCACCAGTCCCAGCGTATCCAACCGGACATCAATTTCGCCGCTGGCTGCATCGTAGAGCAGATTGCGGAGAATTTCCGTCGTCATGATCAGCAGCGGGGCCTGGCCGTTCTCTTGTCGGTCGCCGGTCAGAATGCCGACTTTCTCCGATCCGAAGAGCCGAGAAAACTCCGTATATTTTGTGTTGGACAGAGCCTTGAGCGGGGAGGTGTAGATAACGGTGCGATTGTCCTCCATGGCGCGGCGGGCTGCTTCAACCGCGACGTAGGTCTTGCCGCTTCCCGTTGGCACGCTGATCACGACGTCGGTTTCGCTCACCGCAGACAGGGCTTCGGTCTGCCACGGGTCCGGAACGAACGGTTGTGGAGCAGGCACACCGATGCCTTCCAACCAAGTCGTGAGTGAGATGTCAGATTCACTCGTCGCCGGAACCGAGGTCGGCTGAGGAGCCCTTCTGCGAGTGCCGGACGGAGGGCTCGACATCAGTCGTCCGCTCGGCTCTGACCGAGCTTGTCGCGCTTCAAGCAGAGCCTCGATGTCGGATTCCAGACCGGCGCGATTGTGGCTCGAATGTTGAAGCAGCAACTCGATCAGGCGGCGTTTGCCGGCGCGAAAGTGCCGATGAACACGGCCGCGGGCAAGGCGATGCAAGAGCGCGACGGGTTGCTGTGCGAGTAATTTCTCAAGTTCTTCCGTCGTCATGTCTTCCTCGTGAAGCGCTCACGGCAGTTCCTCCAAGACTCCGCGCCGGATCAGCGCGAGGGCTTCGGCCGCCGAGTCAGCCAAGCCAGGATGGGTGGCTTTGAGTGTCTGCAACTGTGACAGGAATTCGATCGTCCTGGCCAGCAGCCTGTAGATATCCCCTTCCGCCATCGTGGTGAGTCGACAGAGCCCGATCCAGGTGAGGGTCGGCTCTGCGACCCACCGCTCCGCTAAGGCGGCAACGTCTGCGCGGAGAAGCGGAGGGTCTTCATGTGGTGTAAGATTCTGGGCGAGCCTGCGAACCTGCCTCAGCAGCGAGCTCAAGCCTGGACTAATGCGTGGAAAGGCTCCAGGACGATCATCGTCGTGAGCCAAGCTCGCCATGATACCGGTGAGGAGCGACGGGTCCGCGCCGGTGAATGCGTCGGCACGAATCAGTTCCGTGATCAAGAGCGAGTGATCGATGCGAATCAGTCGCGCCCATTCCCCATCGGCCGTCAGTTGGGCGGTCGATGTCAGATACCCGAATGTTTGCAGCACCTCCACGCGTTCTTGAAAGCGGTGCCATAAGCTGGTTCGCAGCGCTTGAATGGACTTCGTATGCCGATGCTGCTCTTGGCGAAGTCGAGAAGCGGTGTGAAAATCTTTTTGACAAGCCGGGCGGGATGAGCAGGTCGGACAGGGAAAATCACCCAAAGATTGCACGACGGCATCCGGCAATGTTTCCCCGGGAGGCGAGGTCAAAATGGGGAGGATGGGCAATCGTGGAGGAAGTTCATCCAACTGTTCGCTGAGCCGATCAAACGTTTCTGTAGAGCACCAGGGATAGCTCGAGATCTCCGCACAGTCGTAGGTTCGGTCGTAGACTTCTCGTACGCTCGTCACCGGGCATTCAGTGACGGCACCATCCGGTCGCAACATGGTCAGCATGGAGTTCTTCTGGCCTTTGCTCCGGTACTGTCTGAGGACAATTCCTCGCCCCTTGGGAAGTCCGACCACTCGACCCGGTGTGAGAAACGGCAATCGCGCCGCGATTTCGGGAGACTCTGAGCGATGGGTCTGGTGTCGAGCGGGACGTCGCTTCCGCACATGGTCGTAGGTTTGCCATTGCGTGATCCAATCGGTGCACACCC
The DNA here is from genome assembly GCA_965223625.1 of Nitrospira sp. Lineage (GTDB taxonomy): Bacteria > Nitrospirota > Nitrospiria > Nitrospirales > Nitrospiraceae > Nitrospira_D. Next base: position 2,180,679 of record OZ245008.1, on the reverse strand, counting down.
GTGGGCCGAATGGTTCCAACTGCGTCTGAACCAGGTCCAATTTCCGCTCGAGGACCTCGGCACGTTGGTTGAGTTGGAATTGCGCAAAGCTCTTCGCCAGGATCCCTTGAATGTGCTCGTGTGGATGGGCCTTCAGGAGGTTCAGCACCATCGGGTAGCTGATCGTGAATTGACTGTCGATGGCCTCCGGTTGTCCCGTCAGGCCTTTCGTGAGCACGCTCAAATCGATATAGGGAGAGGGCGTGATCACCGCAAAACCTACCTGATCTTTCCCCCGGCGGCCGGCTCGCCCCGCAATCTGTTGGACTTCGCCGATCGTCAGGTCGGTGAAGTCCCGCGACTTGCGGATGCTGGATTGAGTGATCACGACTGTCCGTGCTGGAAAATCGACGCCCGCCGCCAGCGTGGTGGTGGCGAACACTGCATCGAGATGGCCCTGTCGCATCAGCTCTTCGATCGCAATTTTCCAGGACGGGAGGTGGCCGGCATGATGAGCGGCGACCCCGATCCGCTGCACGATGGGAATGAGGGGATGCTCGGCAATACTTGGGTACTGGGCGATGACTCGTTCGAGTACGGCGCCGATTGCCTCTTGTCGAACCGGAGGAAGCAGGACGTCAGCGTGGTCGAAGGCTTCCATAGCTTCATCACAAGCTCGACGGGAGGTGAGAAACACGATCGCTGGTGTGAGATGCTTGTGGCGGAGAGCGGTGATGAGATCAACCGGATGAATCGACGGCGGCATGCAGTTTCATTCCCTTTGAGATCACGACAAGACCGGAGTCCGTCACAGTAAAGCGCTGGGCATCGGCCTCTCGATTGTATCCGATTTCAGTGTGGGGGGGGATCGTCACATCTTTATCGATGATCGCGCGCCGGATACGGCTGTGTTCACCGATCGTGACATTCTCCATGATGATGGACTCGCGAATGTCGGCATGATCTTGCACCCGGACGTTGGGCGAGAGGATCGCATTCTGCACGCGTCCACCTGAGATGATGCATCCTCCGCACACGACGGAGTCGAGCGCAACCCCCATGCGGCCACCCTGATAATCCTGGGCAAAGACGAACTTGGCCGGCGGAAACTGTCCCTGATAGGTTCGGATCGGCCAGTCGGGGTCGTACAAGTTGAATTGGGGATCGACGGCTACCAAATCCATATTCGCTTCCCAATAGGCGTCGAGGGTGCCGATATCGCGCCAGTATTGGACGGCCTTCCTATTCGCATCCTGAAACTTGAAGGCATACACCCGCTTCTGTTCGATCATGCGGGGGATGATGTTTTTCCCAAAGTCATGCGCCGTCCCTTCCTGCGCGTCGGCGATCAGATATTCGCGAAGCGCCTGGGTACGGAAGAGGTAGATCCCCATCGATGCAAAGGCATGGGCGGAATCGTTGGGCAGGGGGATAGGATGTGCAGGCTTCTCATCGAAGCGGGTAATTCGGTAGTCTTCGTCGACGGCAATCACGCCAAATCGGGTGGCTTCTTGGACCGGGATGTCAATGGCACCGACCACCACATCCGCACTTTTGGCGATGAGCCAATGGAACATCTCCAGATAGTTCATTTTGTAGACATGGTCACCGGCTAGAACCAGCAAATATTGCGGATTCTCACCATCGATCAGGAACATATTCTGATACACGGCATCTGCGGTACCTCGATACCAGTCCTCGCTGATCCGTTGTTGAGGAGGGACCGACGCGATGTATTCGCCCAGTTCGGCGTTGAGCACATTCCAGCCGACTCGAATATGACGATCGAGCGAGTGCGATTTGTATTGGATGAGCACGACGATCTTGCGGAGCCCGGAATTGATGCAATTACTCAGCGTAAAGTCGATGATGCGGTACTTCCCTCCGAAAGGAACGGCGGGCTTCGCGCGTTGGTCTGTGAGGGGGAACAATCGCTCACCTTTGCCGCCGGCCAGGACCATCGTGAAAATGTTCTTCACAGGCTGAATTCTAGCAGGACCATCTTGAAATAGAAAGGAAGCGGAATCGTTGACTTCCTCATTCATGCGGATAATACTAGCCCTAGACCAAATTGTTTTGGCGGGCTGGTCAAACGTTTGAAGCATGAAGTAAAGGAGTCAGCATGAAGCGAGATGTGGTTGTCGCTGCACTACCGCGAACTGCACCGAAGCGTGTGGTGAAACTTTCGCCAAAGTCGTCCGCCAGTGCATTGAAAGATCTCACTTGGCGACTGGAGCGGTTGGAAGGTCAGATGCAAAAGTTGTCTGAACTCGTGAGAGATCATGCGGAAGATATGGATCGCCTGGTTAGTATTGTGGCAGAAAACAGAGACATTATCCGCCGGCAGCTGCTTCGTAAGCACCACGAAAAAGTTCGTGTGCGGAAGCATTTGCGAGCGACTGATGATCTTATGGACTAGCCTCTCCTGCATCGGAAACGCGTGCGCCAATCTGTGCTCGCCTACCGGCCATTTGTCTCGCCACGTGTCCAGGGTTTTGCCGCAGAGCTCCAGACGACAATTTGGGGATCGAACTATGAGTAATGGAGTGGAGGCATCGTGATTAAAACTCTCAGCATTGTCGCAGTCATTGTATCCGGATCGGTGGGGGCAGAAACCCCGCAGGCATTTTCTGATCTGCCTGGTCGGGCGTGGCATGTCCAACTACCCTATGAGGCGCCACCAACGAATCCTGAGGTTCCGGACGTTTCGGTTCCTCCTAACACGGCTCCGCTCAGTCAGGAGGAGTTGCAGCGGGCAGAAGCGTTACTCCCATTATTGGAAGGAAAACAGGAGTTTTGGGCCATGGGCGAATTCGTGCATCTTGGTGAATCGTCTGTTCCAGTCTTGGTCAAGGCCTTGGCGATGCCCAGCCCGCGGATCCGCTACAATGCGATCGAAACGTTATTGATGATGAAAGGCGTGGAAGGGGTTCCGGCGCTCCTTGCTACCGCTAAAGAACCTAACGAAATCCCGCGAGTCCGCGAGCATGCTCTGCGAGTCGCCGTTCGTTTAGATTCCGCCCAAGCGCCGGATGCTATTGCAGTCATGGCGAAGGATATGAATCCATCGGTCCGGAAGAGTGCGGTCTTTGAAGCCAGATATGTGCGTCAGAAGGCCGTCATCCCTATTCTCATTCCAATGGTCAGTGATGAGGAACGCTTTGTGGCACTCTCGGCCTTGCAATCACTGTGGATTCTGACGCGTCATGAGACGGAATCTCATGATTGGGAAACGTCGACGAAGCAGGATCGTGCTGCATGGTCGAGTGAATGGGTCGAGTGGTGGGAAGACTATAAAGAGGTATTTGAAATCCCCGATCCGAAACGGCCAAGGCGGAGTTCCTAGTGACCGTCCGGAAAGTTGCAGGCTAGGAGATTCCTATGTTACGAATATTAATGATACGCTGGTTTATGCTATGAAGACCAGGACAAGTACCTTGCTGAAAATCGCCAAGCTCGGAAATCCGATCCTCCGAAAGATGGCGGCTCCGGTCGATTCTCGAGAGATCAAATCATCGGACGTCCAACGGCTGATCGACGACATGTTTGACACGATGTACGACGAGCCGGGGATAGGCTTGGCTGCGCCGCAAGTGTCACGCTCGATTCAATTGGTCGTCATGGGATGTAAAGGGGAAGGGGGGTTTCCCGAAACAGTCCTCATTAATCCATCGATCGTGTACTACGGGCCCGAACAGGTTGAAAATTGGGAAGGCTGTTTGAGCGTCGACGGATTACGGGGGAAGGTCACCAGGCCGTCCTTAGTGCGAGTCAAAGCACTCGATCGAAAGGGGAAGGCTCTGGATTTTGAGGCGACCGGCCTGTATGCCGTCTGTATTCAACACGAAGTCGATCACTTGATCGGGAAGGTCTTCCTCGACCGCATGACCGACATGTCCACCCTCACGCAGCTTGACGAGTTCGCGCAGTACTGGCAGAAAGAGCCTACGAACGTGATTTGATGCCTGCCGTGCCTGATTGATCGTGAAGTCCCTGTATCGCATCCTGCAATATCTCCGTCCCCACCGTCGTCTTGCCATCACGACGTTGATCTGCGCCGCCTGCGCGACGGCGATGGAATTGGTTCCTCCCTGGGTCATCAAAATCATCATCGACGACGTGATTCAGGCGAAGCAGGCCTCGTTGCTGCCAGGGGTGGTTGGTCTCCTAGTCGGCGCCTATGTGCTCAAGAATGTGTTTGCCTCGCTGCGCATCCGGCTGAACAATCAGCTTGAGCAGCGAGTCGTTCACGATCTCCGCCGCCAAATCTTTTCCGCCCTCCAGCGCCTGTCGATCACCTACTTTGAGAATCGGTCGACAGGCGAGATCATGTCGCGAGTGACGAACGACACGGAACATGTCGAACGGATTTTTATCGATGGACTGGAAGGGATGTTGACGGCGTCGCTCACACTGGTCGGGATTACGGGGCTGTTGTTTATGCTGAACTGGAAGCTGGCCGCCCTGTCCCTCTTGCCCATCCCAGTGCTGGCTCTGTCTGCGAGCTGGTTCACGTCGAAGGTGCATGGGTATTATCGAGAGACCAGGCAGAGTGCGGCCGAACTGAACGGCTACTTACAGGACGCCTTATCCGGTATCAGGGAAACGATGGGGTTTGGACGCCAAGAGCATGAACAGGCAAGGTTCAATCGACTGAGCCAAGCTTATAGCGACAAGAACCTCAAAGCGATGGTGCTGTGGTCGGTCTATTCGCCCGGGATGATTCTTGTCGGCGCCTTCGGAACCGTGCTGATTCTCTGGTACGGGGCCGGAGAGGTGATGGAAGGCCGCCTCACCCTCGGCGAGTTGGTGTTGTTTCTATCCTATCTGGCGATGTTCTACGTGCCCATCAATCAGATTCATTCGGTCAATCACATGTTACAACATGCGTTGGCCGCGAGCGAGCGGGTCTTCGATGTGCTGGATACGGTTCCAGAAGTTGTCGATCGTCCTGGGGCGGTGGCTCCTGTCCATCGTGTTCAGGGAGACGCGCGATTTGATCAGGTGCAGTTCCATTATCGGCAGGATGTTCCAGTACTGAAAGGATTCTCGGTGATGGTGCCGGCTGGTGAGCGGGTCGCTCTGGTGGGGATGAGCGGGGCGGGAAAGAGCACGTTACTCAAGCTCTTAATGCGGTTTTACGATGTCACAGACGGGGTGATACTTATTGATGGAAAAGATATTCGCGATCTTCCGATCGCCTATCTGCGACAGCAGATCGGGTTTGTGCAACAGGAGCCGTTTTTGTTCAACGGAACGGTCAGAGACAACCTCCTGTACGGTGATTTAGCAGCCGATCAGAATCGGTTAGAAGCCGCGGCCCGTGTTGCGAGAGCACATGACTTTATTATGGCGCTTCCAGAAGGATACGACACCTGGATCGGGGAACGAGGGGTGAAACTGTCAGTGGGGCAAAAACAGCGAGTGTCGATTGCTCGCGTCTTGTTGAAAGATCCACCCATCGTGATTTTTGATGAGGCGACCTCCAATATCGATACCGAAACAGAGGTGAAGATCCGTGAGGCCTTGAACGAACTCACAATGGGAAGAACTACGTTCATCATTGCGCACCGGTTGTCCACGCTTCATGATGTTGACCGGATCCTGGTGCTCGATAATGGTCGGCTAGTGGAGGAGGGACCACATGATGCATTGCTCAGTCGCGGGGGAGTCTACGCCGGTCTCTACGAAGCCCAGTTCCAGGTCTAGTGACGAGCCCACGAGATCTGGCCTATGCCGTCCTCGGTAGTTGCGGGTCCGAGGGGGCTGTCGGTATACTCGATTTGAGTGAACAATCGGATGAGGTTGATCGATGGTCTTGGTGTACGAGAGTGACCCGCTGGATGATGAACATGCGCGTGGGCGCTTTTACCATGTCTGCTATGGTCGCATCGATCGAACTCCGTTGAACGTGCCGGCACCCGAGAATCCTTACGAATGTCCGCAATGTGGGATTGATCTCGAAGCTGAAGATTTTTTTGTGGCTCTTCAAAAAGGATCGGTGTAGGCGTTATGGCTACAAGCGCAGGACGAAAAACTGTCGGAGTGTCGCGCGGCTTGATGATGCTCTGTGACATTTGCTATGCCCAGGTCATTGCGGACAAGCTCACTGACGAGAAGAATTTTGTTGCAGATGCAGACACGCTCTTCGATACCATCTGCATCGGCTGCACCGACATCAATCGCCCTCTCATCGACGACATGGCCGGCAGCGGGGAATAAGTAATCAGCCTGTCAGTGATCTGGAAGAATCCTACAAATTGGGTGAGAGCTAGTGGTAAGTGCTGTCTCTGCATTTAAGTATATAGTCGATGCGTCGGACCCTACTTTTTAAGGTCCTGATGGGCAGCGGTTTGTCCTCGTGTCTCGTCTCGCGTCCGCCCCATGAATTGGCACCAGTTCGTTCCTCTCTTTCTTTCTTGGATGTCCCTTTCTACCTCACCCATCTTGGTAAACATGACCACTTCCGCCACATTAAGTCACCTCATTCACGACATCGCCACTCCATTCTCAGCCTCCATCATTGCTACCGATGGTAATCCTTACCGACATGCTTCTGCCTCAAGGTTTCTCCTAGGCCCGGCTTAGGAGGGTCTTGCAGTAAGTGGATCGGTGTATACGTATGGGGAGATTCGCTGTCGTTTCCTTGAAAGTATCAATTCCCTGGTGAATACGTACCATCATCTAGAATGGTATGAGTATTGAATTCGCAGTTCAGTAGAGGTCGAAATCAGAGTTTGTCGAGGGGCAGTTCATGACTGGCTCGGAGTAGAGGTGTCTTTCATTGCGGCCGTGTTTGAACTGCGAAAGGAGCCCATATGCCTCGTATGTCTTTCGGAAGTCTTGTCTCGATCTTCATCACGCTTATCTTTCTGATGCACGGCTGTGCGTCACAAAGGCCTCAGCAACCCGTCGCCAACTGTCCAGATATTGCCAGTACAGGTCAGCTCAACGTGCTGATTCTAAACCAGCTCTATGACGCGCCGGCTTCGATCCGGGCAAAAGCCTGGACCGATATCGCTCAGTTTGCCATCACGCACAACGTTCACGCATTGCTGCTTCAGGAGGCCGTCTTGAGCGATGTCGATCGTATCCAAGACATTCTCGGTATGTCTGACAGTGCCCGCGACCTACAGCGAGTGCTGAACGAGCGCAGTGTGGAGCCCTATGAACTGCGGGTTGCATGGGAAACCGGTATTCCGCTCGTCCTCACGACTGCCAATGCGATCTTGAGTCGCTGTGACATCACTCGGCATTTCGCAACCTTTCTTCCGATTGAGTCGGAGGAAGCATTCGAAGGGATCGACCTCAAGATCACCAGGAATGTCCAAGTGGCACAGCTGAATCTTCCGGGATATGGAACGCTCCGCATCTATAACACACACCTGTGCGCTGCCTGTTCGGTCGACTCTCTACAGCGACAGGTCGAGGCCGTGCTGAATGTCGTGGAACGGGTGGAGGGGAGATCCGCCGCGAATCATGTGGTTCTCGGTGGCGATTTCAACTTGGATCTGTCGAAAAGGGCGGCCGAGCAGGCGGTGTTTGAAACCATCGCGCGAGCCGGCTTTCGCGATGTGTATGCCGCGTATCGGAAGGATACATTCGGAGATGCACGTGAGGCGCTCTGCTGGAATGGAAAGGCCGACATCCACTGTACGATTGGCGTGAGCCCGGTACTGGGTCTGATCGATCAGAAAACTGGTGCCGGTTTCTCTAGACCCAGGCGAATCGATTATCTTTTCCTTCGCGGCATTGACACCCTCCAAACGAGTCGAGTTATCTTCAATCCTGGTAATGCCCCCACCGGTCCGATTAATGCTGATGACCCAGCCGTGTCCGACCACAGCGGCGTCTTTGCGGAAATCATGCTGCGGAGATGAATGGCATAATCATCACCATCTCCGGTGGTGGTATTGGGTTACCGACTGGTGGATCCTTTACAGGCTAAGAAGGAACGACAGGTTATTCTGGTCTGGACAATTGAGCGTCGGTGAGCATGCGTATAGCTATTTACACTCCTTCCCATTGAAGTGCATACAGGCTGACTCGCCTGATTTTACCTTCCAGGTTTTGAGGATAGGCATTTGATCGTCACCTTTCCAATCAACCACGAAATCAACCAGCCCGGAAACCGGAAGCTTTTCCATATGAGGTTGCGCGATCTCTGGGACATCGATGTAGAACACGCTCCCGAGTTGAGAAATCAGGATGCGGTGATGTTCGACGTCAATATAGATGACGGGGCTATAGAAGCTCTTCTCCTCAGCATAACTCACTCCGGCCATGCCACTGGCCAGCAGTGTTGTGAAGAGCGTGGCGCGTAATAGTCTCATCGCAGTAACTCCGTCCATGGATTACCGATGTTGCGACATTAGCATATCCACCGGCAGAGAAGAAATGCGTACGGAGTCGATCAGCGAATCACGAAATCGGCAGGGGAGACTTGTCCGGATTTGATCCAGTAGCAGCGCACATCTGGGGTGGGGTTCATGAGAGAGACGAGAAGGTAGGTAGGAATAGGGAGATTGATCTTCGGCCAAATTTCTTCGTAATCGCTGGCGATCTTGATGTCGGTGACCGAGGGACGGGCCGGGTCATGGGGATGCGAGTGATAGACGACTTGTAGGTCGAGCCCTTTATTCCGCATGTCTTTCTTCGCGGTCGAGAAGTCTTGCATGTCCATGACAAAGGCAATCTCTGCACGTTCAGCCGGCGAGAGCCGTTCAAGATGTGCGGCCTTGGCTGCGTCGAATGACGAGAGATTTTGAGCGCCTTCCATTGCGACGATGTTCTTAATGCGATACAGGTGGCTGACTACCCCGTTGGTTCCTGCCAGTAGTCCACAGCATTCGTGCGGAGTGAGTTCCTTCGCGTGGGTGATGATGTCGTCGAGTATTGTCTTGGGAATGACCAGGTCCGCCACGTTAAATAGTGCAGCTGACAGTGTAGTCCAGGCTCAGATCCTTGATCTTCGGATTGGGCCCGCACAGCGGACAGGCGGGATCTTTGGGTCGGCCGACCTTCCGGAACTTCATCTCGAGCGCGTCATAGATCACGAGCTTGTCGGCGACCGTTTCTCCAACGCCGAGGATTTCCTTGATAGCTTCGGAAGCCTGAAGGATACCCATCGTGCCTGCTAAGACACCGAGGACTCCGGCCTCCTGGCAATTCGGAACCAGTCCAGCCGGAGGAGGTTCGGGATACAGGCAGCGATAGCAAGGATAGCCTTGGTGCGGTTTGATGGTCGTCAGTTGGCCTTCAAACCGAAACATGCTGGCAGAGATCAAGGTTTTCTTGGCGAAGAAACAGGCGTCGTTGACCAGGAACCGAGTGGTGAAGTTATCGGAACCGTCGAGGACAATGTCGTATTGCGAGACAAGGGGGAGGATGTTGTCGGCATCGACCAGCTGATGATAGATGTTGACGGTGATGTCCGGATTGATGGCTGAAAGCGTCCTTCGTCCGGACTCCACTTTCGGCTGCCCGAGTGTGGCGGTCGAATGCATGATCTGACGTTGCAGATTCGACAGATCCACAACATCTCCATCGACGAGGCCGATCGTGCCGATGCCGGCGGCGGCGAGGTAGAGACCGGCCGGAGACCCTAACCCGCCTGCACCGATCAATAGAACCTTAGCCCGCTTGAGCTTGAGTTGTCCCTTACCGCCGACATCCTGAAGAATGATGTGCCGGCTGTAGCGTTGAATTTCTGATTCAGTCAGCTCCATCGTTATTCAACCACATTGAGTTCAATCGGGTCGACGACGCAGCCCTTGGCTCGTAGACCTGCGATGGCTCGCTCAATTTCCGCCGTATCACCTGAGAACTCCACATCCGCCCAGCCTGTGGTCTCACGGACATCCGCTCGCCTGACATCGGTGACGACATTATATTCGCGACCGATTTGATAGATGATCGGCTGCCTGATCTTCTCTTCCGGAAAACGGATATGGAAGCGTAAATGTGACATGGTTATCCTCCCGCGATCGCTGGGACGATGGAAACCTCGTCGCCGTCCTTAAGAGAGGTGTCTTTCCCCTTGAGAAAGCGGATGTCTTCTTCGTTGACATAAATGTTGACGAAGCGACGGAGTTCCCCCGTTTCGTCGCAGAGACGATCTTTGATGCCGGGATGGGCGTTGTTCAACGTCTCGATCATCTCGACCACACTAGCTGCTTTGGTCTCGACTTCTCCCTGACCCTTAGTCAGAGGACGAAGCGGAGTCGGAATACGAACCTTAATCATGCGTCACCACCACCATTCTTTCCCATTTTAAATGTCTTTTCAAAGTCGACCAGGCTGGGCTGAATCCGAACCGGACGACCGACCGAATCGATTACCGCTTCCTGTGTCTTCAAGCCATTGCCAGTGACGTAGGCCACTGTGACCTCGTCTTTCTTGATGACACCCTGCTTCACTAGTTTCTTGAGTACGCCGATCGTGACACCTCCGGCTGTTTCCGCGAAGATCCCTTCGGTCTGGGCCAGCAGCTGGATGCCTTCAACGACTTCTTCGTCCGTCACCATGTCCATTGATCCATGACTCTCGGCTGTGGCCTTGAGTGCATAGTAGCCATCAGCCGGGTTGCCGATGGCAAGAGACTTGGCGATGGTCTGCGGTTTCACCGGCTTGAAGAAATCTCGCCCCGCTTTGAATGCCGTGGAGATTGGTGAGCAGCCTTCGGCTTGGGCGCCGTTGATCTTCGTACGAACCTGATCGATGAGGCCCAAGGCCTTCATCTCATGCAGGCCTTTCCAAATCTTGGTCAACAGCGAGCCGGACGCCATCGGAATGACGACTTGGTCGGGCGTCTTCCATCCCAGTTGTTCCACCGTTTCGAAGGCAAGCGTCTTCGAACCTTCGGCATAATAAGGACGGATGTTGATGTTCACAAACGCCCAGCCGTGCTCACCAGCGATTTCGCTGCAGAGCCGGTTGACGTCGTCGTAGTTCCCCTCGATCTCGACGACGTGCGGCCGATAAATCAAATTCCCCAATACCTTCGCAGCCTCAAGGTCACCGGGAATAAAGACGTAGCAATGCAGATTGGCAGAGGCGGCGTGGGCGGACACGGAGTTCGCAAGGTTGCCTGTTGAGGCGCAGGCCACCGTTTCAAAGCCAAGCTCCCGTGCGCGTGTCAGGGCGACGGCGACGACGCGATCCTTGAACGACAGTGTCGGATGGTTCACCGTATCGTTCTTAATGTAGAGCTCGTCGAGTCCGAGATAGGCACCGAGGTTTTTGGCGCGCACGAGCGGGGTGAAGCCGGCGTGCGGACCGACGAAATTCGTTCCTTCGATTGGCAGCAGGTCGAGATAGCGCCACATGCTGTGCGGGCCGTCCTCGATTTTTTTGCGAGAAATGGTTTTTTTGATCTCATCGTAGTTGTACTTCACTTCGAGGGGACCGAAGCACATCTCGCAGACATGGATCGCTTTCGTCGGATATTCCTTGCCGCATTCTCGGCAAACCAGCGCTTTCATTTTGCTCATCGTTGCACCACCTTGTTACTCTCTATACCGACGGACGCACGGCACATCCGGCATAGGGGTCCCCATCGTCGAACAGCTCGGTAATCGTGGGATGTTCTCCACAGAGTGCACAATTCGGATTGCGTCGGACCTTGATCTCCCGAAATTGGGTTTTACGAGCGTCGAAGTCGAGCAAGCGATCCGTCAGCGGACGTCCGACCCCGAGGATGAGCTTCAACGCTTCTGTGGCCTGAATCGTTCCGATAATACCCGCCAGCACCCCGATGACTCCAGCCTCTTGGCAAGAAGCGACTAAACCGGGCGGAGGAGGCGATTTGAACACGCAACGATAGCAGGCTGATTTCTTTGGAATGATGGTGGTGACGCGGCCGTCGAATCGGAGAATGCCTCCATGAATCAGCGGCTTCTCGGCGAAGAAGCAGGCATCGTTGATGAGAAACTTCGCCGGGAAATTGTCGACACCATCAATCACGACATCGTACTCACTAATGATCTTGAGGGCATTTCCAGCCGTGAGTCGCTCCTCGTACATTGAAACAGAGACATCGGGGTTCAGCGCCTGGACTTTTTCTTTGCCGGACAGGACCTTGGGACGTCCCACGTCCGGAGTATGGTGAAGGATCTGGCGCTGGAGGTTGGTTAGGTCCACCACATCGCTGTCGATCAACCCAATGGTGCCGACTCCCGCCGCGGCCAGATAGAGCGCGGCCGGTGAACCGAGCCCGCCGGCACCGACAAGAAGAATCCTGGATTTGGCGATCTTCTTCTGTCCCTTGCCGCCGACCTCCGGCAAAAGAATATGTCGGCTATAACGGTTGATCTGTTCTTCGGTAAAGTCCACTTCGTTGCTCGTCGTTCGTGAAACGTGAAGCGTCCGAAAGATTCTGCGAGATGCGCTTCACGAGGCGCGCTTCACGCCTCTAAATATTGAAATATTTTTCGATGCTGATATAACGCTCACCTGTGTCACAGAGAATGGTGACCACGTTCTTGCCGGGGCCTAATTCTTCAGCAACCTTCTGGGCGGCAAACACATTCGCCCCGGCTGAGATCCCAACGAGTAGGCCTTCTTTCTTCGACAATTGCTTTGCGGTCTGATACGCCTCATCATCTGTCACAGTAATCACACGGTCGAGAATTTTTTGGTTCAGGACTTTGGGAATAAAGCCTGCCCCGATCCCCTGAATCTTATGCGGGCCTGGATCACCTCCAGACAAGACCGGTGAGGTGGCAGGTTCGACGGCAATCACTTTAATCTGTGGGTTTCTTTCTTTAAAGACTTCTCCACAGCCCGTGATGGTGCCACCGGTTCCGACCGCGGCCACCAACGCATCGATCTTTCCTCCAAGCGCATCCCAAATCTCCAACGCCGTCGTCGTTTTATGTATCGCGGGATTGGCTGGGTTCGAGAATTGATCAGGCATAAAATACGACGGATTCTGCGCCAGGATACTTTCCGCCTCCTTGATCGACCCCTTCATGCCTTCCCAAGCCGGTGTCAACACGAGCTGTGCACCATAGGATGAGAGCAAGCTGGCCCGTTCCATGCTCATGCTTTCCGGCATCACGAGGATCAGTTTGTATCCGCGTACTGCGGCGACGAGGGCCAGACCGATGCCCGTATTTCCACTCGTTGGCTCAACAATGGTTCCGCCTGGCTTCAGCTTGCCTTGTCGTTCTGCCTCATTGATCATGTTGAGACAGATCCGATCTTTGACGCTCCCGGCTGGGTTGAAAAATTCTACTTTCCCGTAGATGGTGGCTGATCCATCTTTGGAAAGGCGGTTCAACCGTACGAGCGGAGTGTTACCGATCAGTTCCGTAATGTCTTTATACGATGTTGTACTCACCGACCGCCCCCCATATAGAAGAGAAACTCCACCTGGTCTCCTTCATTGAGGTGGGTCGTGGCAAGATGGTCACGCTCCAGCACCTTGTCGTTCACCTCGACCGCGACCATCTGAGGCTCGATATTCTTGGCTTTCAACAAATCGAGGACCGTTCCGGCCTGGATCTCCTCAGGCTTCCCATTGATTTTGACCTGCACAAATTCTCCCAAGTTGGCTTATAGATTGAAGTTTTTCAAGGTATCAAAGCGATGTGTTGATTGTCAAGGCTGGTTCATCCCGCATGAACAACATGAAGCGGCGATTGTATTCATCGAGACTCGAATTTTCACACCAGAGGCGATCATGCTCACTTGACTTTGCGCTGTGTGGTCGCCACTATGCCGCCTGCAGGATACTGGGATGTGGAAAAAGAACTTCCTCTTTCGTGCCACGGAGTCGACTCCCTTAAGCCAGTCCGAGAATGAGCTGTTCCACGACACGGAACCCGCGCTGGACAGCGCTGGGCTGGTCCTGGAAAAGTTTCTCTCTGTGTGGGTTCAGGGTGATGGTACGGAAGAGCAACCATCGGCTTTTACCAATATGTATGTCCGCACCGCGATGTTGGATGTCCGCAAACATGTGAGCCTTCTGCAGCCGCTTCAAGGCCGATCTCACCAGATCAAACAACTTCTCCTGCCGGAGCAGAAACAGTACCTCCGACAATGGCTTGCGGTGCATGCGCCACAGGCCTGGGAGTCTTCCGACGATCATTTTCGGAATCTCTTCGAGCTGGAATGAGATAGATGTTGCCGCCTCGGCCATGCAAGTGTCTCAGCAGGGGACTCTCGTTGACGTTGCTCATTGCCGTTCTGTTCGGTGCGAGTCCGGATCTGACGATCGCAGCGGTGGAAGTGTGGTATGGCCCGGACGATCGACCGCTTGAACAGCTTGTCCAGAGGTATGATCGTGCCAAACGGTATATCTTCGTGGCGGTCTACGGTTTGACGTCCCCACTGTCGGTGAAGGCGCTGGTGGGGGCGAAAAAACGTGGGGTGGACGTTCGTGTTCTCACGGACCGGAATCGATTGAATGACCCGAAACAGCAAACGGCGCTCTCGGCGTTGCGTGAGGCCGGAATTCCTATCAAGATCAATCGACATGACGCGCTCATGCATCTGAAGCAGGTCGTCATCGACGACGAGGTGAATACCAACGGCTCGATGAATCAGACGACCAGCGGAAATCGATACAATGATGAGCGGCTGGATATCATCAGAGACCATGCGATCACGGTCAAAGCGCGAGAAAGGTTTCTCTTGCTATGGAAGGACCAAGAACGGTTTCAGGATTGGAAATAAGAAGCAATACCTGGGTTCGTGTTCGAGGTGGGACAGTTCGATCGCAATGTTCGTAAATGGCGATAGGGTAGGCCGGAGGAAGCGAGAACGGTGATGGTCGTGGAGACGGACATTGCGGTAGTCGGAGCCGGTGGAGGCGGGGCCGTCTTGGCTCTTGCCTTGGCCCAGAAGGGGATCAAAACCATTGTCCTCGAACAGGCGCCTGGACCACCGCAGGGATTGCGCGGCGAGATTCTGCAACCGAACGGGCAACGGGTGCTCGATCAGCTGGGACTCTTAAATATACTGCCAGGTGAATCCACGCGAACCGTGCATAAGTTTCATTTCTGCCGGGTCGGCGGCGAGCGGCTGTGCACTGTGGACTATGGCGATCTTCCGCCACCCTATAATCGTGCCGTGGTCACACTTCCCAATGTCGCGCACCATGCCATTCTCAGCGCGATTGAACGCGAGCCTTCCGTCTCATTGCGGTATCGATCGACATTCACCGGGTTGCTGCGTGAGCAAGGCCGAGTCGTCGGCTTGACCGGCAAGCAGGGCGACGGGGAACTCACCATAAAGGCCAAGGTGGTCGTTGGTGCAGATGGAGCCTTTTCAAAGGTTCGGGAAGCCTTGCAGATTCCGGCCGAGCTGCATCTCTATCCGCAAGGATACTTGATCGCTCTGTTAGACGCGGCGATTCCTATGGGGGAGGCGAAGTACTTTGTCGGGAAGAAGACCATCCTCGGGATGTTTCCCGCTGCTGGGAACAAAGTGTATGCGTTCTACATGATCAAGACCGGTTCGTATGACAGTGTGAAGGCACAAGGTCTTCCAGCTCTGCAGGAAGCCTGGAGCAAGATTGATCCGTCCAGTGAACCGATATTCCGTACGTTGACGGACTGGAAGCACATAGCCTTTATGCCGACCGGGCGTGTACGAACACCGACCTGGGTGGCAGATGGAGCGGTGCTGATTGGGGACGCCGCCCATGCCATGAATCCCCATGCCTCGCAGGGACGCATGCAGGCAATGGTCGATGCGATGACCTTGGCGGATCTTTTGCCTGAGTGTCTGGAGACAAATGAATATTCAGCCGCCAAGCTCAGGACGTACGAAACCCTGCGTCGGCCTCAGGTGACCATGCTGCAGAAATTGGCCGACGAACAGGTGCTGTTTTGGAATACGGCAAATCCAGCCATTGCCTTTCTCCGTGACCGCGTGTTCAGCACGCTGGACCGCAATGCGCGACTTCGATATCGCGTCTTATCGACGACGGCCGGACTTCGCAAGGATCCCCCATTCGGCATGATGGATCGCCTCATGGCAGCCGGGTTGTTGCCGGATCCTTCGGCTCGCGACATGGCAGCAGGAGGGGTGCGGTAACACTATGCCGCCGATTGACTGGAGCATCGACGGCTTGCCGGAAGGCACACAAAAACTCTTAAAGTCATACGTAAAGGATGTTACAAAAGTATATGGAAATGGACTTGAAAGTATTATTCTCTATGGCAGTGCTGTCCGTAAGGAATTTCTGCCTGGGATCTCTAACCTCAACGTTTTGTTGATTTTATCCTCCTACGATCTCTCGATCTTAAAACAGTACGATGGCCTTCACAAGCGTTGGAGCAAGGAACAGATCGTGGTTCCCTTATTCCTCACGAGAGCCGACCTGGAATCGGCTTCAACGGCCTTTCCGTTAGAGTACCAAGACATTCTCGACTGTCATCGCCTGCTCTGGGGACAAGATCCCTTTGTCGGCCTCAAGATCGACGCACGGTATTTGGCCGCCGAAGTCGTACAGGGGCTCCGTGGAAATTTGTTTCGTCTCCGTCAACGTCTCGTGGAAGGTCGAAGTACCGAGGAAGCCATCACGATTCTGTTGCCGCTGTCGATCACTGCGCTTCTACCGGTGCTTCGCGGTTTTCAACGGTTGTTGGGGCGCCCTGTGACGAAGCACGGGGAGCCGCTGCTGAATGACATCGAGTCTCATCTTGAGATCGACCTGACCGGCCTTCGTGATGCGTTGGCGCTCAAGCGAGGGCACATCTCTCCCGGACAGAAAGAAATTCCGAAACTGATGGATCGCTACATCGAGTGCCTCACGCGACTAGTGACGACGGCGGAGGCACGCATCACGTGAGCCTGTTTCACACGCACCGACGGTGGAGCAGTATGGCGTGGTTAGGTGTAATCCTCTTCCTCTCGGTAGCCGATGCGTCGGCCTCTCTCTATGAGCGGCCCACAGAACGTGTATCGCTTCCAAGTCCCATCGGGTATGTCAGTGATCATGCGCAGGTTGTCGATGATGGATGGCAGGAACGCATCCGGTCTGTCTGCACCGATCTTGAAAAGAAAAGCGGCGTGGAGATGGTAATCGTGACGGTGCCTACGATTAAGCCGTATCCGGGCGCTAGGGAATACGCCGATGCACTCTATCAAAAATGGCAAATCGGCTCGATGCAACAGGAACATGGGCTGATGATCTTGGTGGCTGTGGAAGAGCGGCAGGCAGCGATGGCCCTGGGTCGCAGAATGTTTCCGGTCATCACCCCGGCGGTCAGGGATGATGTGGGCCGTACCTATCTTCAGCCTGCGATCGAACGAGGACAGTTCGGGGAAGGGCTCTATCGCACCGCCGTGGCACTGGCGACCCCCGCACAAGAGGTGAGACTCGATACTCCATCCCGGCCTCGCATCAAGGGGCTTGGGGTATGGATCACGCTCGGCACCACTGGCGCCATCGTGGCGTTCTTTTGGATGATCAGCCGACCTGATCTCCGGCATCCTTATCGGCGTCTTCAAAGGGGCGAATACTGGGGAACCGGCCAGGGTGGCTTCGGCGGGAACTGGGGCGGCTTTGGCGGAGCCACAAGCGGGGAGGCGTGGAGATAGGATAATAAGCGCACTAACGATTTTCTATTCTCGAAGTGTAGAGGAGACCTAGATGAAGACTGCTGATGGCTGGATTCATGTCGCATTACCCTCGTGCTTCTTAGTAATCCTTGGCCTGTTCGTCACTGGTTGCTCAACTGCTACTAAAGAGAATCTAACTTCAGCTCCCACCAAAAATATCTCTGACGCTGCGATTGAGCACTATATTCGCACCCACCCGGAAGTGATCGAACAATCCCTGCAGGCTTTAGGAGCCAAACGCCAAGCGGAATTACAGGAAAGACAAAAGGCAGCCCTTGCGACAAAACAGGATGAATTGCTGCACGATCCCGCGTCACCCGTCAGTGGCAATCTGAAGGGCGAGATTACATTGGTCGAGTTCTATGACTATCGTTGCGGCTACTGTAAGCGTGCGGCGTCCGCCGTCACAGAACTGCAGAAGGTCGACCCTCGGGTGCGGGTGGTCTACAAAAATTTTCCAATCTTAGGCGAACCGTCTGAGCTCGCAGCCAAGGCTGCGCTCGCATCGCAAGCGCAAGGCAAGCACCAAGCCTTCCACGAGGCGCTGCTCGCGTCTCATGCCGACATCACGAAGGATGAAATTCTAAAGATTGCGGTGAGCGTCGGCCTCAATGCGAAGCGCTTGGAAGCCGACATGGCCAACCCCAAGTGGCAAGCCGTCATTGACAAGAACCGGGCCCTCGCCCAGGAGCTCGGAATCTCAGGAACCCCCGGTTTCATCGTGGGCAACGAGTTAGTGCCGGGGGCGTTGGATTTGAACGGGCTAAAGGAGTTAATTGCTCGAGGGGAGCATGGGAAATGAGGAGTTTCAGGGGTGCTTTCCGTATTTTGAAAGCTGGCCGAGAATGCACAGCAAATCAATGGTTATTAGTTCACGGACCTCGTCTGAAGATTGTTCGATGAACGACATCTCTTTTTTATGAGTTTGATTCTGTACAAATTCATGGGGCTTACACCATTTGAGCGAGTAGCGGATGCGCTGTTAGGTCGACGACTATATTGTCCCGCTCCTAAGCAGCTAAATGACCCCCTTGAAGGGATGTTAGGTGATCATGCCGAGGGCGCCGAGGCCGGTAAATCACTGGATGATCAACTACGCGCTAGTTTTGAAAACCTGTTTGCTCTCGATAGAGACCTTGCAAGAGCTAGGGTATGCTGCTTCTCTGAAACCCCTGCTTCCATGCAGATGTGGTCGTATTACGCGGGTGGACATAAAGGCCTTTGCCTCCAAGTAGACGTCTCAGAGTTTTCGGATCAGATCTACAAAGTGACCTACGTTGATGATGTGGCTTTTCTTCGCTCCATGAGGCCAGTGGAGAAACTACAATACAAGCACTCTGTCTGGGCGCATGAACAGGAGCATCGGCTGATTCTAATAGACCAGCCTGATCGTAAGTGGTTACCAGTCAAGATCAATTCGGTGCTTATTGGTGCAAGCATGAATCAAGAATTTTTCCTACCGATCTTCGAGCTATGCAGGCACTTGGGTGTTTCGCGCGAAATTGCGACCTTCAGCACGCTCGGACAGTTTACCCGTTTTCCATTAAGGGCAGATGTTCCATTCCATGAGCGACTTGGCCTTGCAAAATGAAATAATAAAATGGTCGCCAATGTCACGTGATGTTTTTAGATCGCATCTTGGTAAGCCTCCGACGAGTTCGTAACTTTCCACCATTTCTTAACTGCCCCGACATGCTCCATCCATGTTGCACCTCTGTCTGGCGATGCGTATGATCGCGCGGCCTTAATCTTGAGGAGGTGCTATGGCGAAGATCACCGAGATCGCTCCAGACCTATTCCGCATCACAACGTTCGTTGAGCCGATCAATCTTCAGTTCAGTCAGTTCTTGCTGCGGGATGAGGAGCCGCTGTTGTTCCATACCGGCCCGAGAGCGTTATTCCCTGAGGTTAAAGTTGCGGTGGCGTCGCTTATCGATCCAAAGACGTTATGTTGGATTGGATTTAGCCATTTTGAGTCCGACGAATGTGCGACAGTACCGGAGTGGCAACACCTGTCTCCGCATTCGGAAGTAGTCTGTAGCTCGGTGGGCAAGATGGTCAGTGTCGATGATTGTCTGGCGCTTCGCCCTGCAAAAGGGATGGTCGAGGGCGAGGTGCTTGAGACGGGACGATACCGCTTCCGCTTTCTTGCGACGCCGCATGTGCCGCATTGCTGGGAAGCAGGATTACTGTTTGAAGAGGTGGAACGGACGCTCCTCTGTTCAGATCTCTTTCATCAGGAAGGCGATGTCGAACCGATGACGGAATCGGATGTCATCGACCGCTGTCGGAAGACGCTGGTGGATTATCAGCAAGGCCCGCTGGCAAACTACGTGCCCTATTGTTCGTTGACAGATTCGACCCTGCACCGGTTGGCGGGGCTGCAGCCGACGCGATTGGCAACCATGCACGGTTCGGTCTACGTGGGTGATGGAAGCAAAGCGCTCCATGATCTGGCCGCAGTCTGGCGGGAGATCCTCAGCCCGCAGTCATGATTCGAAACGACTGAGGGGTAGAGAGTTGTAATCAGGCACCGGTCTTACGATCCAGCAGGATATGTGTGTGCTTCGGTGTGGCTGTTTGGCCAAAGGGTCAGCCGTAGAGATCTTCCTTGAAGCGAGCCTGAATCTCTTCGACCTCCGTACGCTGGGCAATGAGGGCCTCGACGCAATGTTGATCGACTTGTGAGCCGGCCATGCGCCGGAGCATCGCAAATGCCTCGTCGTTCGACCAAGCTTCCTTATAGGACCGACGGCTTGTCAACGCATCGAAGATGTCGGCGACAGCTACGATTCTCGCCTCGATCGGAATATCGTTCCCCTGCAATCCACTCGGATATCCGCTGCCGTTCATGGCCTCATGATGGTACAGCGCGATGTTGCGGAGCATGTCCATGTGTTCGAGACCGTCGAGGCCGAAATTATTCAACATCACGTCGATGATCTCCTGCCCTTTGGCGGTGTGACTGCGCATGATGGTTTTCTCACGGTCGGTGAGGGTGCCGGGTTTGCGCAAGATCTCGTCGGGGATCGCGATTTTCCCGATGTCGTGGAGCGGGGCGAAGAGAAAAATGTGTTCGATCAGGTCGTCGGTCAGGCTGTATGTGGGGGCGATGGTCCGCGCAATCAGGCGGGCGAAGTTCGCCATACGATCCAGATGGGCGCCGGTATCCATGTCCTTGTGGTGTACGATGTCGGCGGCCGTTCTCACGGAAGCTTCGAGCGTCCGGATCGAGGACAGTTCGGAAATCGCTGTGAGCGAGGTGAGGTGCCCGAAGATATCCAGATCGTGCAGGACTTGATCGGTGAACACGCGCTTGAGCCTCGAATTGAAGAAGACGAATCCAAAGAAGGTTCCGTTCAGAAACATCGGTAGGGTGTAGCTGGTTCCGTATCCAGAGGCGCGTATACGCACCGCATGTTCGGTGCGGCTGCGTTTGAAGACATCGAGGTCGTTGACAACCCTCGGTGTGCCACGGGTCATCGTATCCTTCAGGGACGTGACCTCGCTGAGTTTAGCGGAATAGTGCCGCAGCGGATGAGCGGCGCGGCCGCTGTCGACGTAGGTCTTGAGAAGGTCCGTCTTCGGGTCATAGACGGCGACGGCAATGCGCGCAATGAATGGATACCGCCGCTTCAGCAGTTTATGAAGCGACGCCAGTTTGTCGGCCAGTGAATTGTGGCGATTGAGGGTGTCGAGTGCGTCCCGGTGGTAGAAAACGGCTTTGTTGCGGGCGGCTCGTGGCATGGAGGAAGTCTAGCACGGGCGGCACGAAGCACCGCCAAAGAATTGAATCTGCACCACTCAATCTGGATGACTGGCTTCTCCCAGATCCCTAAGATCGAACCAGGTGGTCACCTCGCCCGCACTTGACCGGAGCCTAGGAACAAGCTGAAAATGTCACTGAGGCCAATGCAATATGGTTAGGCTACTGGCAACAATACAGGGAACATGAAGATCGCCATCATTGGAGCTTCAGCTGGAATAGGGTTAGCGTCCACCCGTCTCTCACTTGAACGGGGACATGAGGTTGCCACCTTGTCGCGTCGAAGAGTTTCGCTCCCGGATCACGCTAATCTCAAGAGAGTGCAGGGGAGTGCGACGAACTCAGACGATGTACGGGTTGCGGTGGAAGGAGCTGACGCCATTCTAATGACGCTTGGTGTGAAGAGCCCATTCGCCACTACGCTGTTCTCTGATTCTTCCCGTCTTCTGCTGCAGGTTCTTGGTGAGAAGGGAGTATCTCCGACGCTCATCGCCCTCACGGGGTTCGGTGCGGGCGACAGCTGGGGATACAACTCGCTCCCCGTGAAAATCCTCTTCACGCTGCTCCTCAAAAAAGTCTATGCCGATAAGAGTGAACAGGAGCGGGTGATCGCCGGCGGATATTCACGTTGGGAGATCGTCCGCCCAGGCCGCTTAACCAACGGGGCGATGACCAGCCGTTATCGCGTGCTGGACCAATTGGTGGACGCTATGCAGGTGGGCGCCATCTCTCGCGCTGATGTCGCACACTTCATGGTGGCCCAAGCAGAAAACCCCACCTGCTTAGGCAAGTATCCGGCGCTGACCTACTGAGAATGATGTGCTGGTTCTCGTTTCGGGACGACTCGCCCTTCTTCCAGATCTTGAAGATCCGACCAAGCGGTGATGTCGGTCCGTGAGGGATCAGTGGCGCCCAGGTATCTCTTGAATTTGGCCGCGCTTTCAGGAGAACTCGGTCCGCGTGCCAGCAACTTCTCATTCCATTCTTCCAGTTCGGCAGGTGGGTGCGGTTTGGTCTGCTTCTCAAACCAGCTGATGACGCCTTCATCGGTCGAGTTGGATTTGACGGCGGCTGTGAATTGTTCGCTGGTGATGCCTGCAAACTCCAGCAGCCGATCGTCCATCGGACAGGGATAGATATATTCGCCCTCCGTGCCGGCAAGGACGGCCCGGCACTTATCGATCATGCGAGCCAGGTGAGCATAGCCGGCCAGCTGGGACCGCATGCTGCGCGGGAAGTCTTTCCGTAAGTCCATCGCTAGAGCAACTTGTGATTCTTGAACGTCAGGTTCTTGACGATCACCTGGTTATTCTCATACGTGATGATCCGCCTAGCCGCCGGCAAGTCGCATGCACCGACACGGACGTGGGAGTCCGTGAAACTGTCGACATTGGTGAGCTTCCCATCGGTCGGTGAGTAGTAATAGACCGTGTACTTGGTCGTGAGATTCTTCTGGTCCTGCGTGACCGCGCTTTCCTCCACGTTGATCGTAAACGCCAAGGGATTCATGCCGGGATGGGCCATCTTTCGGTTGATCTGGGTGATGCGGTTGTTGTTCACCCGGTAGAAGGAATTGGAGCCATGGATCGTCAGCTTCGTCCCGAACGGATGACCATCCTCCTCCATTGTGAGCGAGTACTTTCCGTCTGATTCCTCGAAACTTCGCGGGCCACGATGAACCGCGATCATGCCGAGTTGTTCCTGCGCCCACTTTTGCGTCTCGCCATCTCCCAGCTGAACCGAGACCTCGCGCGGACTCTTGACCATGACCGACCCGCTGGTTTCTTTCCCGTTCACATTCACGGTCAGGTCGGCGGTAAAGCCCTGGAAGTCTTTGGGCCAGCGCGCGGTCGCTTCAAAGGCCCGCCGAAGGAGGTCGCGGGCCCGGGGGTCGTCGGCCACAGTGGGCTGGTCTTGCTGTGCATGCATCATCAATCTCCTCTCAGAAATTTCAATAGATTGTCTTTATTTATACCGGCACCGATGGCTGGAGCTCAAGCCTCAAATCCCGAGGTCGGTGATTTCGTGTCCCGCGACCGCGGGGCAGTGTCGTAAGTAGGCACAATGTTTGATGTTCCCAAGAATCTAGGACTCTGATATACTCGGGCAATTTCTTAACACTAGGTGTGGTACACGGTCGAGGCCCTGGGAGGCCCTCATCTTTATAGTAGTCGAGAAAGGATGGGCATGGAACGGCGAGCTGCTTCGCATACCGAAGAAGAAGAGATGAACCAACGCCGGAAGCTGCTGAACGCGGCGAGACGCGGTGATACCAAAGCTATCAGCAGACTGTTTGAGCTGTATCAAGTGCGTGTTCTCAGTGGAGATCAGTTGGCCAAAGTCAATCGGACCTCCACCTACATGGTTCCGGTCAAACCCTCGCAGAGCGGTAAGTCGAGACAAGACAAAGGGAAAAAGTCGGTTCCTCCCCAAGCAAAGGGAAGCAAGAAACCAGCTAAGGCAACGACGGCCAAGCCGGCGGCCAAAGCTCCCTCCAAGACTGCTCATGCAAAACCTGCCACTTCGGTCAAAAAGGCAGGGAAACGAAAAGCCAAACCTAAGTAGAGCCAAGTTCCATCACTGCACGGCGACTCGGAGCCCGCCTCCTGCGAGTTTTGCGGCGATCTGTTCAGCTTGTTCCGCTGCCCCGGTGAAGACGATGGCTTCCCCGTCATGATCGATTCGATAGGCTAACTCAAACGCTCTCGTCGACGTCATTCCAGGAATAAACCGGCAAAATAGTTCGATGACCTGCTGGTAGGTGTGGCAATCACAATTGTACACCACCACACGAGACTCGAACTCTGTGCCTGAACCGGTTCGGACTTCTTCGGTGATATCAGGAATGGTTTCTGGTGTTGCGGGTGTCGGCATGCAGCGCGGAGTTCTAGGCACGTTGACGATGCAGATTGCCGTGTGAGTTGTACGATTTCATGGCACCCACCTCGCTCCTACACCGTGTCCATATCGATGACTTCCGTGGCATCCCAGAGATTCTTCAACTCGGCATCAGCCAACGCTTTTTCTCGATCCTCTTCAGTTTCTATTTCGAGGGGTGGGCGTGGCGGTGACGAAGATGCGCCGCGACGCACCTCTTGAGAGGTTGGTCCCTTCGTCCGTTCGGGGCGACGGCGTTTCTTGGCTGGGTCCATGTTGACTGGCATCGTAACCCTCTGGGACTAGCTGTAGTCTCCTCCGATTGCGCATGACTTGTCAATCTGGCGATGATCGAATCAATAAACCGTGAATGCTCAAAGGTGGGGCGAATCATGTGCTCAAAACAGTGCTGCTGCCACCGTATCAGCGTATCGCCGTCCCAAGGGAGTCAGCCACAGGCGGTCGTGATCTGAAGCGAGTAAACCCTGGTTCAGGAGTGTGTCGACCTGCAGATCTCGCTCGGCGGTTCGGCACGTCAAGCGAGGGACCCCACCAAGAAGGCGTAAGCCGAAGACGAGCGCATCTCGCTGTCGTTCGGATGTCGACAGTGTTGTTCGGTCAACGATCGGTAGACGATCACGGCTCAGTGCCGTCACATAGGATGCGAGGTTCGTAATTTTCCCGAACCTGGTCCCAGCGAGATACGACTGTGCACTTGGGCCGAGTCCCAGATATTCACCGCCGGTCCAATACAGGAGGTTGTGGCGGCTGAGATGGCCAGGTTTGGCGTAATTGGAAATCTCATAGTGGGTAAATCCCTCCCTGACAAGGATATCTTCCGTTACGGACTCCATCTCGTTCTGAAGTGCGTCATCGGGGGGCGCCACGATCTGTTGAGCAATGTCCTGAGCGAGTCGTGTGTTTTCTTCAACGGTCAGGGCATAACACGAGAGATGACTCGGCTGAAGCATCAGGAGTGATTCCACGGTCTCTCTCCAATCGCGTAATGATTGGCCTGGGAGTCCGTACATGAGATCGAGGTTGATATTCTCGAACCCCGCGCGGCGCGATTCATGAACGGCAGTTGCGGTGTCTCGAACCAGTCCAAACCGCCCGAGGGAGGCAAACTCCTGGTCCTTCATGGATTCCGCTCCGAAGCTGATTCGATTAAACCCAGCTTTGGCTAGAGCGTTGAGATCGTCGAAGCTGACGGTAGAGGGGTGTGCCTCCAGTGTGATCTCCGCGTCAGGGCTCGTCGGCCACGTCGCTTGAATCTGTTTCAGAAGCGCCGTCAGGGATTCGATGGGGAGCGAAGTCGGTGTTCCCCCACCGAAATAGATGCTTTGCAAGAGACGTCCCTTCAGAACATCTTGTTGGGCGTGGAGCGCAATCTCTTGCAGGAGGGCAGACTGAAACTGCGCGATTCGATTGGGTTGGGCGATCTCCAGGTAGAAAGCGCAGAAGTGGCAACGGCGGCGACAGAAGGGGACGTGGATGTACGCGCCGATGGCTTCTGAAGGGATCATGTGTCGAACGGAAAGAGAACGGGTTTTGAAAAATCCCTCGTCAAGACGATCTCGATCTCGTCCGTCGGCGACGCGCCTCGATTTCTGATGTGCGCGGCCCACCCTCCGTGCCGGCGCAGCGACTCAAACACTGATTTGATGAGCTGGGGTTTGATTCGGGCTTCCCACTCACGTACCCAATTATGCTCATCTTCCTCGCCGGCATAGTCGTCCGGGAACGACGCTTCGAGGGTGAAGCGGAGAGCAAACGTTTTTTCCTCTTGGTACATACGGTCCTTGTCGTTGCGATTCAGCAGGGCTGATCTTATAATGCCTTGGCCCCTGAATGAATCAAGGAGATGCGATCAATGCCTATCTTCGAATATGTGTGCGGTGAATGCAATCATCGTTTTGAGCTCCTGATCCAAGGATCGGTGGAGGCGGCTTGCCCCAAGTGTCAGACGACCAAGGTCGATAAGCAGTTTTCAGCCTTTGGTGTCGGAGCGACGACCAGTTGGGCTCCATCGGGAGGTTCAAGTCCCTGCGGCAGTTGCGGGGATCCACGTGGGCCCGGTGCCTGTTCGATGAACTGAATGTCTCATGGGTTCATCGGGTCAACAGGCGCTGCAAGGCGCGATCTCAACCATCTCGCAATCCGACCCTCTGATCAAACTACTCCAGCAAGTGCGATTTGGACGCATGAAACCGACGGATGTGGGGTTACGTGCCGTGACCGAATCGTGGCTTGAGATCTACGAGAACGCGCTGAGCACGGAAGGCCTCACCCAATCCGACCTTCGCCGACTTAATCCTACCCCTCGGCTTGAGGTTCTCATCGAGGTCGGTGTGCTCACGGACGACCATCCAAGCGTGGCCTCCTTGAAGGTTTCCTATGATCGAGCGTTGGCTCGTGTCGCTGGCGAGTAGGTCTCTCGCCGCCATCCTTTTGCTCCTGTCCCAGTTTGGCGTGTTTCCCTTGTTGCCCACCACCATACAAGCGGAGGATGCATCAGAGGTTCGTTCACTGAGAACCATTCCACTGGCGCAACTTCATTCGATATTCCCTGCCGACGTGCAGATTCTGATCGAGCGGAAAGCCATCGAAGCGTTCCTTATCGAGTTGGATCGAGTACCACCTGATTGGGCAACAGTCTATGGTCAGGGGCACAATGATCCGGACTATGATGAACGACTCTTCAATCTGAACCGAGAGCGGGATGCATTGCGCGAGGAGAGGCTTGCTCTCGTGAGGCGCGTGGCATTCGTGTGGACGGGAGAATTGTCGCGATTCGATCTTGAAACACAGGCGTACAGAGTGGCGATTGGGCCGGATTTCAACGCTACAAGTTGGGGGTTGGTTCGATTCAAGCCTGAAGAATTTCCGGGCGACCTGCGAGTCAGGCCGGACAAGACTCTAGCCGATCGTATAAAAGGGAGTCTTTCCAGACAGGAGAAGGTGCAGGTGTTCGTCGTGATGTCTGGGAAACTGATTCCAACCGAATCGATCATCTATGATTTCTCCCATGACGAGGAGGGAGCCGGACTCATTATGCCGGTGGTGAGAGTCGAGCAGGTCGAAGTCCTTGTGAAAGACCAACCTGGACCATGATTCCAACGAGACACTGTTGCTTAACAGCTGGGTAGGAGTTGAAGAGCTTAGAGGAGGTAAAATTGTAGAGTGGGTGATCACCATGCGTCTTTTGCGCATCGAAACCCGGTGCCGCTGGGACGGCTGTCCATCGTTCCCCAATCGCGATCACTCGTGCGGAGACTGGCGGCCGGCTTGAGCCAGGAACCACCGCGCATGGCCTTGATCGCACCTCGGTGTGGACCGGGTGGATCACTGAGGGGGCCGTTTCGATAATAGTTGGGGTCGTACCAGTCTTGCACCCATTCTGCAGCATTACCGGCCATATCGAACAGCCCATAGGGGCTTACCGATTCTGCGAAACTGCCGACCGGCATCGTTAAGACTTCTCCTTGTATACCGTGTTCTTTTGCCAAGCGAGCCCCGTCGCCATTGATCCAGAAGGCCTCCCAGTCTGCTCCGCTGGCGAACTCGATCGTTCGTTGCGCCCAGTAACTGGCGCTGTTCGCTCGGGTGACGTCCCACTTGTTTCCCCAGGGATACCGTCGGCCATCGATTCCCCGCGCCGCTTTTTCCCATTCGGCTTCTGTTGGGAGACGCTTCCCCACCCAGCGACAATAGGCGTCGGCATCGGTCCAACTGACATTGACGACGGGATGCCGTTCAATGCCTGGTATAGGCTGATTGTTGGCCCAGAGCGTCGCGGCGTGATTCGAATTTTCCGGAGAACGATGATCCGTTGCCTGGACGAACGCGACATACGCTTGGTTGGTGATCTCGAAACGATCAATGAAGTAGCCGCTGAGATACACCAGCCGTTCGGGATGTTCGTCAGGAAATCCATCGCTTCCTTCTGGTGTGCCCATCGTAAACTCACCCGGAGGAATGAATGTCATGTCCGCAGGGATTCCTGCACCGATTGTCGGCGGCGTAAGGCCGATGGCAAGTAGCATGACGCGCAGGTAGCCGTATGGACGCATCATGCAGGTTTGGGAATACCGCAAGCCTTGGCGACGGCATCCCGGTAGTTCAACCATAGAGCCAAGCTCTTCTTGACGCTTGTCACGACCAGCGGTCGCAGTGCCGGAGGGGTGTAATTCACGACCATGTCGTAAGCATCATGCCGATGGCCTGCTTCCACTAGTTGGTGGGCTCGAATTAGGTCCATTCGGCTTCGCGGGACCTTGTGATATCGGACCAAAGGATGACTGGCGATGATCGCTTCAATGTCTGTCGCTTTTCTTCTTTTGGATGGAGCCTGAAGCTCCTTGCGATCTTTGACGCTGCCCTCCACGAACACCGTGAAAATTGCCGCTGCGACCACCCAGTGACGGTGGTGTGACATCTTTTCCAGCCAGGCTCGATAGGTTCGGGCCGCAAGCAAGAGTCGATCATGCTCAAAATCCTGACGGCGGAATCCTAATCCTTCCATCATTCTCAGAAAGAGTTCCGGGTGTGATGTACCCAATGAGAGTCCACCGGTCTCTTCCTCGTAAATATTCTCGGCCAACATCTGGCGGACTGATGGAGGAGGATTTTTGCCAAGGATCCGCGACAAAAAGACAGGAAAGTCCCGAACATAGACCGCGTACTCATGTTGAAAGTGAGTCTTGAGTTGAGCCTTGCTGAGACGGCCTGAGGAAAAATACTCCCATGCCCAATGGTGCTTGTGATCCATGATCGTGAGGAGAGCTCCTCGAAATGCTGATTGTTTCATGTGCATAGACAGAATACCTTGCCTTCGTTCGTGACGCATCGGTACAATTTGGACCACAGAGGAACAGCCGATGAATCCGATTACAATTCAGGATCCTGACGAAATTCTTACCATCTTAGCCGATGTGACTCTTCGAGGAACCGGCTTTACGACAGAATCCTTACTCGACTATGTCTTAGAGGAAGGATTTATGGAGCCTATTTTCCTCAATGCCAGCGGCGAAGACCCCACGGCGTTTTTCAAGGGGCAGCCGAATGCCTGGGCCATCTACCAAGTCCGCGAATGGAAACGCGTGCTTACGGTGTCCGGTGGTCCCGGTCAGGAACGGCGCGTACGAATCACGGAGACGCCGTAACTTGCTTGTGAGTCTAAAGTGAAACCGATGGCCAGTAAAGTGCAATCGATCGATGGCAGAGAAATTGGTCAACGGACGGACAACACGTTGGATACCCGCTGAATCCGAAGGGGCTTACGGTTGAATTTTTGGGTGGGGCTTCTCTGCTGGTAAGTCTCGGAAACGGCGCTCTCGGGTTCCCTCGTACCATCCTCCCATGAGGATGCCTTCTTCGAAATACAGATAGCGGTGACGAACGACCGCTGAACTCTCCCAATCTTCAAAAATCCATTCCTCCTGTCGAATTCCTTCTTTCGTGAAGGTTGTATTGATCGTCTGCGGTCCGCCCCAGGATTCCAGGACCTGTTCCTTGCTCATTCCGACCATGACGCGATGTTGGGCGATGTGCTTCTCAAAGTTCGGGTCGCCAAGCTGAACCATCATCGGCCAGATCACGGCCATGAAAAGAAAGAGCACAAGCCCGGTATAAATAATGATTCGCACCGGGCGGCGGCGAATGAACGACGGTTCTTCCGCGTTGGGATCAAATGAAATGGGCTGAGATTCGGTAGCCATGGGAAGCCTAGATGCTAGCAAGCGAGTTGTATGTGAGTCAAGGAAGTGCCATGAATAATAAATAAAATCAAAGTGATAGAGTTAGGCGCTATACTTGCTTCATTAGTTTACGACCCGGCTCAACGCTATGATGGATAACGTGGCAAGATGAGACACCGAATCATACTAATATGCCTTTGTATTGTGCTCGGAATGAGTACCACCGTGGAAGTTCTGGCGACGACCATCTACTCCTACATCGATGACCAAGGGAATCCCGTATTGACCGATTCGCCGGAGACGATCCCCGAAAAATATCGGGCGAAAGTGAAGACACATGAACAAACGGGCTCGGTGGAAAAAGCACCTTCCAACGGTCAATCCATGCAACAGAAGCTTCGGGACGGAGCAAAGTCATTTAGGTGGGAGATGCCGACGTTTTTAAGTAAGTTGGATAAGTCAAATTTGAGCGAATTGCCGATCCTCAACTCCGCAGGCATCGCGGCGATTGTCCTGTTGGTGATCATGTATCTGAGTAAGAATAGCCCCATGATTAGGTTGCTGGCCTTGGGCATGCTCATCGTTCTTGGAATCGGGACGCCTGTGCTCCTGTATACGAGCGATGGTGGGCCAATGGATATCTTGAAGAAAAAGGCTGCGGTTTCAGGCCAAGCGCAACAGGATCGGCTGCAACACACCCCGCAGTAAACCTCCAGCAAATTCTCCCTGCGACTACTCCTCGTATTGGGGAACCGGGATGGGTTTGGATAATGGCTTGGGTGGAGCCGGGTCAGGTTCCATGGGGTGAGCGTAGGGATTGGAAATCGGTTCATGGGTATGCCGTTGGCGCAGGGTCACCAACTGCAAACTCTGCGTGCTGATTTCCAGACGGTCGATGGTAGCGCTAGTAGTTAAGTAGTCAGGTAGTCCTTGCATTGAAAAAAATTGGAAGGAGAGGGTCCAATCCAGTCGATCTTTTCCGTTCTCTCTTACGATGAAGCGAGCCGCTGATGAGGGCATGCCTTTGAACAAGAGCAGCCAGATATTGGATCGAAAGGCGGGGGAGGTGGGATCTGTTGAGGGATGAAACTCGGGAACTAAGGCCGGGATGCGCTGAAGCGGGACAGCCGGTGAAAACTCGATATCCACGAGGCGGACGATCAAAGGGCGGTTCTCGCTGTGATCGTTCGGGTCGACGGCGTAGCTGAACGAATAGCGAACATCGACGCCGTCGCGCGTGAAGGTATACACATCTTCACCATTCTCCGGAGAGACCACTTTACTGAAGTAGTTTGACCAATCCGTAATCGGATAATAGGTGAAGACACGTAGCGCGGATTTTCGATCCCGCACGGCCTGCGGCATGCCGAGTTTGTTGTGGAGTTCTTCCTGGGAAAGGCCGAGAAGCCCGTCCTCAAAATAAGGTTCAGCAAGAGGCTGCGAGGGGTTTGTTGACAAGGCCACGACAGAGAGACAAAGAATGTGTATCGTAATTCGTAGGGCTGGCAGGAACGGCATCATTTGGCATCGTAGCCAGCGCTCGAAATACCTGTCAAGAAAGAGCCCCTGCTTGCTCGCATAGAATGCCTTGCAGTATGATCGCGAACGGAGCACGACCAACTTAAATTTCGTAATCAAGGTGAGTATGGCGATACTACAAGACACGTCCATCCAGGCTCTGTTGCAAGAGCGTATCCTCATCCTTGATGGAGCGATGGGGACGATGATTCAACAGCGGAAGCTGGATGAATCGGCCTTCCGTGGCGAGCGTTTCAAGGATTGGAAGAAGGATGTGAAGGGCCACAACGACCTGCTCAACCTGACCCAACCCGGCATCATCGAGGAGATTCACCGGCAGTACTTGGAAGCGGGAGCCGACATCGTTGAAACGAATACGTTCAATGCGCAAGCCATTTCTCTAGCAGATTACAGGATGGAGGCCCTCGGGTACGAACTCTCCAAAGCGGGAGCGGAATGTGCCAAACGGGCGGTCGAATCCGTGCAACAGGCGCAGCCGGGACGGCGCTGTTTTGTTGCCGGGGCGATCGGACCGACGACGAAGACATCGTCGATTTCCACCGATGTGAACAGTCCGGCTGCTCGGGGGACAACCTATGACGATCTGGTGAAAGCCTATGGTGAGCAGGTTCAGGGGTTACTTGATGGCGGTGTGGATCTCCTGCTTGTGGAAACGATTTTTGATACCTTGAATGCGAAGGCCGCCTTCTTTGCGATCCAGCAGGCATTCGCCTCCGGCGCCCGCCAGGTGCCGATCATGGCGTCGGTGACGTTCATTCAAGCCGGGAGCAATCGCGGTGTGACCGGTCAAACCGTCGAAGCATTCTGGAATTCCATCTCCCATGTACCGTTGCTCAGCGTGGGGATGAATTGCGCGCTCGGGCCGAAGGAAATGCGTCCGCTGATCGAAGAGCTGTCACACATCGCGCCAATCCATATCAGCGCACACCCGAATGCCGGTCTCCCGAATCCGTTGCTGCCGACCGGATTCCCCGAAACACCTGACACATTAGCCCCCCAACTGCGCGAATGGGTGGAGAATGGTTGGCTCAATATTGTCGGCGGTTGTTGTGGAACCACGCCGGACCATATCAAGCGTATTGCCGACGCGGTGCGTGGTGTGAAGCCGCACTCGATCTCGAAGGTCGAACCCTACACGCGCTTGAGCGGGCTCGAGGCCGTGACCATCAGGCCAGAGTCAAACTTCGTCAATATCGGTGAACGCACGAATGTGACCGGCTCACCGGCGTTCGCGAAGCTGATTTTATCCGGTGACTATGAAACAGCATTATCTGTCGCACGCCAACAAGTCGAAGGTGGCGCCCAGATTATCGATGTAAACATGGATGAAGGGATGCTCGATTCCAAGGCGGCGATGGAAAAGTTTCTTCGTCTCGTCGCGTCGGAGCCGGACATCTGCAAAGTGCCGATCATGGTGGATAGCTCCAGATGGGAGGTGCTGGAAACAGGGCTGAAGAATATTCAGGGCAAGGCGATCGTCAACAGTATTAGTCTCAAAGAAGGCGAACAGAAGTTCATCGAACACGCGACACTCGTCCGTCGCTATGGCGCGGCGGTCATCATCATGGCCTTCGACGAGAAGGGGCAAGCTGATACGCTGGCACGGAGAAAGGAGATCTGTGCACGTTCATATAAGATCCTGACCGAACGGGTTGGATTCCCCCCGCACGACATCATCTTCGACCCCAATGTGTTGACCGTCGCGACCGGGATTGAGGAACACAACAACTACGCGGTGGATTTCATCGAAGCGACGAGATGGATCAAGCAGAACCTGCCTGGTGCGAAGGTCAGCGGGGGCATCAGTAATATTTCCTTTTCATTCCGTGGCAACAACATCGTTCGAGAAGCGATGCATGCCGCCTTTCTATATCATGCGATTAAGGCTGGACTCGATATGGGCATCGTGAATGCCGGTCAGCTTGCCGTCTACGAGGAGATCCCGAAGGACTTGCTCGAACTTGTCGAAGATGTGTTGCTCAATCGGCGGCCCGACGCGACCGAGCGCCTCGTAAGTTTCGCTGAGACCGTCAAGGCCAAAGGGAAGGCGGTTGTCAAGGACGATGAGTGGCGGAAGGGCGCCGTAGAGGAGCGGCTCTCCCATGCGCTGGTGAAAGGCATCACGGACTTTATCGACCAAGATACTGAAGAGGCCCGTCAGAAATACGCCAAGCCGTTGGATGTCATCGAAGGGCCGTTGATGGCAGGCATGAACATCGTCGGAGACCTATTCGGGTCGGGCAAGATGTTCTTGCCGCAGGTCGTCAAGAGCGCTCGCGTCATGAAGAAGGCCGTGGCCTATCTCATGCCCTTCATGGAAGAAGAAAAGAAGCGAACCGGCAATTTCCAGTCGCAGGGGAAGGTCCTGCTCGCGACGGTGAAGGGCGACGTGCACGACATCGGCAAAAATATCGTCGGGGTCGTGCTCGGCTGTAATAACTACGAGGTCATCGATCTTGGCGTCATGGTGCCCTGTGAGAAGATCCTCGCGGCGGCCAAAGAGAACAAGGCTGACATCATCGGCCTGAGTGGGCTTATTACTCCGTCGCTCGATGAGATGGTGTATGTGGCCAAAGAAATGACACGTGGGGGATTTGCTGTGCCGCTTCTGATAGGAGGTGCGACCACGAGCAAGGCCCATACGGCGGTCAAGATTGCACCGTCCTATGAGCCGGGAGTTGTCCATGTGTTGGATGCCTCACGCGCCGTCGGTGTCGTGGGAAGTCTCGTAAGCGAGGCGCAGAAGGAGGGTTTCGTTCAGCAAGTCCGAACTGACTATGAGCGAGTCAGACAATCGCACCAGGATCGCGGTGCCAAGCCGTTACTACCACTGATCCAGGCGCGCGCAAATCGTTTTGTCTCGGACTGGGCCACGATCGATATTTCGACACCGGCGAGGTTGGGCATTCAGGCGATTTCCGATCAGTCTCTAGTCGAACTGATTCCCTTCATTGACTGGTCTCCCTTTTTTCATACGTGGGAGTTGAAGGGACGATATCCAACGATCCTAGACGATTCAACAGTGGGACCAAAGGCGAAGGAATTGTATGACGATGCGCGACGACTACTGGATGAAATTGTCCAGAAGCGACAGTTGAAAGCCAAGGGGGTCTATGGGTTTTTCCCCGCCGCCAGTGTTGGGGATGATATCGAGCTCTATCAGGATGGGTCTCGAAAGACTCTGCTCACGACGATCCATCATCTCCGGCAGCAATCGGAAAAGCCGATAGGACAACTCAATTTGTCACTGGCCGATTATGTGGCTCCCAAAGATTCAGGTCGGGAGGATTATATCGGAGCCTTTGCCGTGACGGCCGGAATCGGGCTTGACGAGGTCTGTAAGCGATTTGATCGGGACCATGACGACTACAATTCCATCATGGCCAAAGCCCTCGCCGATCGGTTGGCTGAGGCGTTTGCGGAATTTCTCCATGTGCGAGTGAGGAAAGAATGGTGCTACGGCAAGGATGAACGGTTGACGAATGAGGAGCTCATCCGTGAGCGGTACCGTGGAATCCGCCCGGCGCCTGGTTACCCAGCCTGCCCAGACCATACTGAGAAGCGGCTGCTGTTTGATCTGTTGTCGGTGGAAAAGAATACCGGTATCACACTGACAGAAAGCTTCGCGATGTGGCCGGCTGCGTCGGTGAGCGGGTTCTATCTCGCTCATCCGGAGGCCAAGTATTTCGCTGTCGGCAAGATCGGACAGGATCAGGTCGAAGATTACGCCCGTCGCAAAGGGATGGACCTTCGCACAGTCGAACGGTGGCTATCCCCGAACCTGAACTATGAGCCTGAGTGAAGCGCAGGAACTCTCTTGGGCTAGGCAAGAAACATTGCATGGCTCGAAGAACATTCACCTCACCATGGCTGTTAGTGGCCAACGTAGGTCTTACCACAAAGCCATCCCCATCGGAGGGCAAACTCTTCTGAATGGTCGTCCTGCCTGAATAACATTCGGTCGATTCTCACCAGTGAATCGAATCAGATACTGAATCGAATTGGATACAATCCTCTGTAGATCTGGCATTGGTCATTGAAGTTGTCTGTATTGGTCCCGCCTCAGCTTGAAGAGAGATCGTGCCGTTTACCGCTTGCACCAGCTGATTATGGCATTGTGCGGAGGGATGAGCCGTTCGACAATAGTCTCGACAAGGGGATCGCACATGTGTCGTTAGACGCGGAATGCCATTTGCTTGTCATTAGGTAGGAACGTTCAGACGGTGGATGAAGGAACAGGTTGTGAGAGCTTGGTCCGAAATTTCTGCGAGTCCCAGTCCAGGGCCAGGCTGGACCGCCCGCTCCAGCAGTGCATCTCCTTGTGAGGACTCTGGCCTGGGTTGGCGAGTCCGGTGGTGATTTTCTACTATCACCGCCGGGTGTCGCTATGATAAAGAGATACGTCGCAACGAAACGAGATGCCGAACGAGAATTGAGCTGAGATCCCAGAGACCCACGGCATGGGCAGAGCGCACTGCCCATCAAACGGAAGGAGTCGAACTGTGAGGGTTAAGGATGTGATGCAGTATGCGATGGTCGTCTGCGGCCTGACGCTGGTGGCCGCGCCGGTGCAGGCTGGGTTTCCCTCGGTGCCGAAGGAGACGTACGAGGCGTTGAAGCTCGAGCGCTCGGCGTCGCCGAAGGAACTGTATGAAGCCTTGCTCAAGCGGTATCTGGACCCGGAGCAGGGCGTGGGGAAGGGCAAATATGGGGAGTATTGGCAGCCGATCTCGTTCAGCAAATACTTTGATCCCCATACCTTCTACAAGCCGCCGCAAGCCGTGAAAGAAGTGGCCAGTCGGCAGGAGTGCGTGAAGTGCCACACCGATGAATCGCCCGGGTGGGTCGCGGCCTGGAAGAAGAGCACCCATGCCAACTTGGATAAGATCCGCAAGCTGACGAAAAAAGATCCCACGTATTACAAGAAGGCGAAGCTGGAAGCGGTGGAAGAAAATCTGCGCTCGATGGGGAAGCTCGGCAAGAACGAAAAGCTGAAGGAAGTCGGCTGTATCGATTGCCACTTCGACATCAATACCAAGAAAAAAGCCGATCACCGCAAAGACATTAAGCTCGCCACGGCCGACACCTGCGGCACCTGTCACCTCCAAGAGTTTGCCGAACGCGAGTCGGAGCGGGACACGATTACCTGGCCCAAGGATCAGTGGCCGAAGGGCCGGCCGTCCCACGCGCTGGACTACCGCGCCAACGTGGAAGTGGAAGTCTATGCGGGGATGTCGCAGCGGGAAATCGCCGATGGATGTACCGGCTGTCACATCAATCAAAACAAGTGTGATACCTGTCATGCCCGCCATGAATTCTCCGTGGCGGAATCGCGCAAGCCGGAAGTCTGCGCCCAGTGCCATAGTGGCGCGGATCATAATAACTGGGAAGCCTACAATCTCTCGAAGCATGGCTTGAAGTATCAGCGGGATAAAGAGCATTGGAACTTCAACGTGCCCATTAAAGAAGCCGTGAAAAACGGGGCCGAGACGGCCCCGACCTGCCAATACTGCCATATGGAGTATCAAGGCAAGATCACCCATAACGTGGTGCGGAAAGTGCGGTGGGCCAACTATCCGTTCGTGCCGGGCATCCGGGAGAACATCAAGACCGAGTGGTCGGAGAAGCGCAATGATGCCTGGGTGAAGACCTGTACCAACTGTCACTCCGAAACCTATGCCCGAGCCTGGATGGAGTTCATGGACAATGGCACCTTCTCCGGCTTGGATAAGTATGATGAAGCGCATCATGTGGTGGAGGAGCAATACAAGGCGGGGCTATTAACCGGCCAGAAGACGAACCGGCCGACGCCGCCGGCGCCGGTTGCGGATGGGTTCGAGCAATTCTTCCAGATCTATTGGTCGAAGGGGAACAACCCGGCGGCCAATGAGCTGAAGTTGTTCGAAATGGCCGAAGACCACCTGGTGCAGTTGCACGTGAGCTTGGCGCACCAGTACTGGGGTTACACCTATACGGTGGGTTGGGCGGCGATGAACCGGGCCTATGTGGAAATCATGGATGATGATACGCGGCTGAAAGAGAAGCTGGAACTGCAGGCGCGCGTCGCGAAGCTGGAAGGGCAGATGAAGACGGGGCTGCTCGATCTGGATAGCGAGACCGGCAAGCTCTCCCTCGGGGGGATTGGGGGCGGCATGATGCTGGCGGGCACGCTCGCGATGGCCAGCTGGCGGCGTCGTCAGAAGTAGGCCATGAACGCGACATCGTCCGTGAACGAGTCGGTGTCGCGTCACGTGGGGCTGAAGATCCTCCCGTCACTAGGGATTCTCCTGGTGACGGGAGGCCTTGTGCTGGTCGGCTGGTTTCTCTACCTGTGGTTCAAGCCCCTTCCCCCTCCCTATAGCTATCACCTCGTTGAAGAAGGTGGGGTCGCGGAGTTTTCAAACCTTTTCCTCTTTTCAAACCGTTTCCTCTTTTGAAATAGAGCGCTTCGTCTTGAAGGTCATGTTCTACTGAATCCAATTGGATACAGAATCTTTTTGTAGACATGTGCCATATGCCAGGCCATTTGAAGAATTGTTCTTGACGACTAGCTATGAATCACACAGTGGTTCAATGGCTTATGCAATGGCCTCGCGAAAATGTCTGAATCGTGCCCATCCGGATCATGTCGTCGATGAGGTCCCATTCTTGCTCACGATAACGACTTTATCGTGGACTGACTTTCTCCTCTGACTGATGTTCCGCTACAATGGCACCGCAAGAAACGAGACCAGGGGTGTCCATGCTGGCACGTATTCTCCTCGTCGATGACGACCCAGATATCCTCACGTCGCTTACCAAGCGCTTGTCGTGGATGGGGCACGATGTGCTCACGGCAGAAGATGGCGAGCAGGCGCTGCGCATCGTGTTCGAAGACCAGCCTGATGTTATGCTGCTCGACATTGAATTACCAGGTCTCGGCGGACTCGATATCCTCAAGCACCTTGCTGAAAAACGTTCATCCGTTCCAGCCCCGACTCTGCCCGAAGTGATCGTCATTACAGCCTTTGGGACTATCGGTCGGGCCGTGGAGGCGATGCGGCTGGGAGCCTGTGATTTTCTCAATAAACCGTTCGAACCAGATCACCTCTCTCTCGTGATCGAAAAGGCTATGGCGCAGGCAGCCATCACACGGCAGGTCGGTCTTCTGCAAGCGGAAGTGCAAGAACGCTATGAGTGTATCGTGGGGCCGAGTCAACGGATGGAGCAACTGCTTGAGACGGCGCGCCGCGCCGCCGTTTCTTCGGCCACCGTTCTCTTGCTGGGTGAAACCGGGACCGGCAAGGAGGTGATGGCACGTGCGCTACACCGTTGGAGTCCACGTGCCACGAGACCCTTCGTGGTCGTCAACTGCGCGGCGTTGCCGGAGAGCCTTCTCGAAAACGAGTTGTTCGGCCATGAAAAGGGCGCGTACACGGGAGCGGTGACGCGGGAGCCGGGAAAGATTGAGGCAGCCGCGGGTGGGACGGTGTTTCTCGACGAGATCGGTGATATGCCGTTGGGACTCCAGACGCGCCTCCTCCGCGTGCTGCAGGATCAGGAATTCTATCGTGTCGGCGGCAATCGACCGATTCGCATCGACGTGCGCTTTGTGGCAGCGACGAACAAGGATCTCAAGGACGCGATTCACCAGGGGCTGTTCCGAGAGGATCTGTATTATCGTCTCAACGTCATCTCTATGACGCTTCCGCCATTGCGCAAGCGAGGGGACGATATCCCGGCATTGGTGGACTACTTTATCCGGCGACATGGTTCCGCACCCGGACGCCGTCCCATCAAGGTGAGCCAGGATGCGCTGAATGTGATCTGTGCCTATCACTGGCCTGGGAACGTGCGAGAGTTGGAAAATGTGTTGGCCAGGGCCATGGTATTGTGTCCCGACCACTCCATCGAACCCGAACACCTCGGGATCAAGGTTCAGCGCAAGTTGTCATTTGAAACAGACCTGACGGAGGACTGTAGCCTGAACTACCATGCCGTGATGGAGGCATATAGCCGGAAGCTCCTCGAAGAAGCGCTGCGCAGGGCAGGGTGGAATCAAACGAAGGCGGCCGAACTGCTTGGTCTACAACGCACGTATCTTACGCGACTCATCAAGCAAAGAGGGGTACAGACGAAGCCATCGTTCCAGTAGACTGGTACGATGATGTCGGCAAATCGCGAGCTATGCCCGTTCTCTGTCAGTCAGCACTTACCGTCGGACCGTCGGTTGATAGGGTGTTATCTGTGAGGCCGATTCTGTTAGGGGCGGGTGTCTCGCTGGAGCCGGACGCATAGTAAACGAAAAACGGCTGCCGTGCCCCGGCACGGTCTCCACCCACAGTCGGCC
The DNA here is from genome assembly GCA_965223625.1 of Nitrospira sp. Lineage (GTDB taxonomy): Bacteria > Nitrospirota > Nitrospiria > Nitrospirales > Nitrospiraceae > Nitrospira_D. The sequence goes on along the minus strand of OZ245008.1, from coordinate 2,140,916 downwards.
ATCATGAAGCTCGACGAGTAGCTTAGCGATCGCCAGTCCGAGCCCCGCTCCCTTTGACTGCTTGGGGGCGGTAGATACTCGATAGAACGGCTGAAAGACCTTTTCCGCATCCTCCAGCTTAATCCCGGGGCCTGCATCCGCAACAGAAATCTTGACATCACCGTCTGGCAACAACGTGGCCGACACGTCGACCGTCGTGTGTGGGCGCGTGAATTTGACTGCGTTGTGCAAGAGATTGAGGATGATCTGGTGCAACTTGTCGGGGTCAGCGGACACTCTGGGGAGATCGGATGCCAGCGTCATCATGATCTGCACTCGACGTTCAGCGGCCAGAGGGCGCAGATCTTCAATGGACTTGGCTAACACATAACCGACGGCGACTGGTTCCACATGCACAGTGGTTTGACCCATCTCAATCTGTGACAGATCAAGGAGGTCGTCGATCAGGGTGTGAAGGCGCGATAGGTTGGCTTCTATACGCGTCAGCGATCGTCGTTGGTCGGCAGTGACGGCCCCATCGATCTCATCGCACAGGTTGGCGACGTGGACCTTCATCGAGGTTAACGGTGTCCGAAGTTCGTGGGATGCGGTTGAGACGAAAATGGATTTGCGGCGGTCGAGTTCTTGTAATTTGGCGTTGGCTGCGGCGAGTTCTTGTGTGCGAGCTGTGACTCGATCTTCGAGGCTGTGGGCCAGCTCTCGCAACTCCTGCTCACGGGAATGCAATGTTCTCGCCATGTGGTTGAAGACGCTGGTGAGCGTGCCGATCTCATCACGGGTGCGCATGTCCAAGGCCGGCACCCGTTCTCCTCTAGCGAGTTTCGTGGCCGCCACGGTAAGGTTTTGCAACGGGATAGTGATGCGGCGGGCCAACAAGATGGCCATCGTTAATCCGCCTACAAGGGTGCTCAGGGTAATAAAGATCGCTTGCCATAGCAGCCGACGTAGACTGCGCTGAAGATGGGAAGTCGATAATCCAACCTGCACGAGGGATGGGGGCTTCAACGTGTGTGGGGTGTTCCCGTCAAGTCCGTCCAATTGCTCTTCAAGCGTCAGCTGTAGTGCGGGATCCCATGTGTTCGTCAGTGGGTAGCGTGGGACGTGAACCGTAATGTCATAAAAAATGGGGAGATCGGTTCCTGCCGCTAAGGCCAATAATTCTCGTGGGGACAAGTCGATGTTCTGCCGGAGGATAGGTCCTCCGTTGCTCAGGTCGATGGCACTGACAAGCGGCTCACTCGTCATGCTGGCACGATGACGAGGCTGGACCAATTTTGTAGCGGCGAACCGGCGCTGAACGTTCTCTTCGGAAACGAATTGGTCTTGCCACACACCTTTTCCAAACCCAGCCTGGAGCTCACCGCTCGGAGCGATGATTGCGACATAGGAGACTGGATTGACGGCGAGAATCTCATGAATGTGCTGATTCAAGCGAGGAATGTCCCCGGCGGCGATACTGGTGCGGCCCATCTGTGCCAGGTGTTGGGCGAGGAGGGTGCCACTCTGCACCGAGTTGTCTGCAGCTGATCGTACTTGCTGGTGAATAAACAGCCAACCCAGGAGGAGGCACGCAATGATCAGGACGAATGCCGTACAGCAGACAAGCTTGGCCCTGAGCGTGATCGAAGACCGATGAGACCTCAGTCTGCCAAGACCCTCTATCGTTCGTGATCGATTCACCGTGTAAAGGCGTCCAGTCTTCTCGTCTTCGAGACTTAGGGGATGGGGTCCGACGAGTCGCCCCTTTTGGCTATCGGCCCTGATCCACTAAAGAGATGGCTGGCCAACCGGATCAGTTCAGGATTGAGTGTTAGGTCCAAGTGCGCTGCAGATTTCAAGTTTAGTGCCCATTGCGAGTGTTCAGGGGCTTGCATGGTGCCGGCCAAGGCGCTGGCGCTCTTAAGGCGCGTAAGCGACAGGCGCGCCGCCTGCTGGCCCACAGCCCAGGGATCTAAGACCAATGCGCCGACGGCTCCTCGCTGGACCAATGTGGAGGAGAAGGTAAACACAGGTACCTTGGCCCTCAGGCTCGATTCCAACAACACAGGGATAGACGATTCAGAGACGATAACCTGGTCTTGAACCAGCCATAAGATGTCGATCTTTGGAAGCAATCCACTGAGGGTATGAGGAACGTCTTCTTGACGGTGGACCGAGACCGACACGAGGTCCAAACCAAGTTGTCCAGCCGCTGTGCGGGCAACTTGGATAAAGGCTCCGGTCTGATTCTCATCGTAAAGCACTCCCACTCGGTGCCCATTGGGCATGAGTGAACGGAGGGCTGCCAGTTGCGCCTCCGGCGGGGCTCGGACGGCAATCCCGGTCATGTTGGAGGTGGGAAGATCGTAGGCTTCGGGATTCAACACCATACAGAACATAACCGGTGTATCAAAGATTTCCAGTTTAGCCGAGATAGCGGCCTTGAGTCCGACCGCCAGGACGAGATCCGGTGGTGAGGCACGCAGGGCCTTGCCGATTTCTCTGCCTCGTATGAGCTGACTGTCCAAGTTGTACTCTTTCACCTTCATCATCGGTGGGAGCCCTGCTCTGAATCCCACAATGGCTTGGTCGTAATACGGCAGATCTGCAGATTTGATGATCGCAATTTCTGCGGCCTCAACCCTGTTCCAGAGGGTTGTGAAGGAGAGCAGAATGAGCAGAGAGATAAGTAAGAACATGATGGATCAAAATAAATCAACTAATTAAGTATCATAGCCGATCGATACTTGCGCTGCCAACAAATGGTGATCATCGGAGGGGATGCCAACTGCATGGACGGTATTCGGAAGCAATTTTTAGGCCGCAGGATTTATTTTGAGAGAACGGATCAGAGTTTCACCGTCAGCCATCCCATTACCCTCGTCCCAAGCAGATCGCCGAGTGGATGTTCCCGGTGCTCATCATGAAGGGCGTTGAACACGGCGACTGCCAGCTCAGCTTCCCGTACGTAGTCGGCTGTTGGTTGGCTCCAGAGCAGGTATCCGAGCCGGATGTTGAGCAAGTTATAGCTGGGGACCTGCTCTAGCGGAAGAACTGTCCCTGGTGAAAAGAAGGGAGCCAGGTTCGTAAAGGCGTCAGCTAATGGGTATGACGCATTTCCCACATGATGAAAGAGGACCTCACCGGTGAACGAGTTCCATTTCGTGCGTAATCCGGCATTGATCTTATGGTGTGGGAACCCGCGGCGACTAAATCCTGTGAAGGATTGCCCGATCTCCTGGTACGCATAGTTGGCAAATCCAGACAACCACGCTGTGAGGAGGAATTCCACCCCGACTTCCCCTCCATATATGTCGGCCACACCTCCATTGATCGGACGTACCGTACCCAACGGGTTGTCCGACGGACTACGAAAGGCGATGAGATCCGAAATATGATTGTAAAATCCAGTGATTCTGATCCGCAGCCGGTGACTCCACCACCAACCCTGATAGCCCAATTCATAGGATACGATTTGCTCGGGTTTCACGTCGGTTGATCCTAAAACGATGGAGGTTAAAGAGGGCGATCCGGGAAGCGTTAATGGGTTCAAAATGCTGAGGCCGACCTCGGTGGTTGTCGGAGGGCGAAAAGCGAGCGAACCAGAAAACCGAAGGGCATGATTCGGAGTGAGATGGTACACCAGGGCGCCCCGAGGAGACAGCGTTGGTGTGATAAAGGTATCAAGGTCGTACCGTAGCCCGGCAATTATCTCCAGCGAGGGAAGTACTTCCCAGTCCCCTTGGGCATAGAGGCCGAGACGGTCTTCAGTGGTTCGTGTGCTGATGAAGTCAGATGAGTGGATGATGCGACGATAGTTGCCGCCAAGGTTGATGCTGACTGTCTCAAGGGGGCTGAATCGGTACCGTGTTTCAAAGTCATAGGTATTGTGAGAATTGGTCTGTTCCGGTCGTCCCAAGCGATCGGTCAACCCTATCAATGAAAGCAGCGGAGAATGTATGCGAGAGTTCGTGTCAGAGAAGAGACCATTCCACCAACCACGAACCAATAGTCCGTGTTGTTCGTAACTAAGGGATGCATACGCCTGTGAAAAATGAGTGTCACCAGTGGAAATCGAGTTTGTAAAGCCATTGTACGGATTCGATCTGCCGAAACCTGCCTCCGCTCTGATCTTTCCACCATCGAACAGGCGATACTCTGCCATACCGCCAACTCGTTGGCCATTGAGTGCGGGCGCGCCTCGATCCGACCATCGCTGAGTTTGCTCGTGTCCGCCCGATAGTCTGTAACCCCAGTTTCCCATGGCTCCTGCGTGAACGACGCTGGTGAGAAGGGAGCCAACTTCACCTCCAGCCACTTGCAGTGTGGTTCCCTTCATCTCGTCTGGCGATTTCGTGATAATGTTCACAACTCCGTCGAAAGCATTAAAGCCGTAGACTGCAGACGCTGGTCCTTTGAGGACTTCGATCCGTTTAATTTCGGATAAGGAGACCGGCAGCAGTTTCCAAATGACCAGACCGGCTTGATCAATGTAGATAGAGCGACCATCAATCATGATCAGGAGCTTATTTGCTGCCAATTGGTTGTTTCCACGCGCGCTCACATTGAAATCGACGGCGTTCACTTGCATGACCTCCATGCCCGGAACCTGTCGAAGCAACGTCGGGATGTCGGTCGCTCCCGAGTTGCGGAGGTCTTCGTCGGTGATCACGTAAACATCGGACGGAGTGCGAGAAATGGGCTGCTCGTATCGGCTGGCGATGCTGACGGTTTCCTCCTTCAGGTAGAGCGCTTCGTCACGAAGCTGCTCTTCCATTATTGAGGAGGTTCGGGGTGTTGGCAGAGAAGGCTCTGCCCAACCGACGAGTGGATGACTCAACCAGCACAAGGCCAGGAGGACGGCGGTGCTCCGTTCCACAACCAGGCAGCTCGAATCATCTGGTTTGGTGTTGGTGCCTATGTGAGGGAGAGACATCCGCGAATATCGCTGAGTTACTGAGCCGACCACTAAATAGTGCGTACCCATTTCGAGCAGAAGCTCACGAATGCCCTATTTCATGATGAATTAGCGGATAGAACATGCACTATTTGACGACCTGCTCAGTTACATCTCAAACTGAAGAAATGTACGCGAACCTAAATCTGGTATCAACACTTAGGAATCACCATTGTACTCTCCTCCTCAGGATGAATCTGTTTAGATACAGGATCAAATTAGATTCATCTCGATCCAACATGACAGTGTTGTGTCGAGGTATGGATACTACCAACGCGATGACATTTTCACGAAGATGTCCTTCTATGTCGCGAACTTATCAAGCCTGGACATAAGAACTTCCGAATGGTGATCATTCCAGGGTGCCAGTTCCTCATGAGGGAATGGGATTCGCATTACCCATGACTTTCATCACTGACTCTCGACGATTTTCTCCTACAGCGGGGGCAAGGTGTCTCCAGCGGATGCTCGACAGCAAGTTCGCGTGTTGCTGGTCGATCAGTCGAATCTTGTGCTTCATCGGCTGAAGGCAGCCCTCACTAGGGGCCACCGCATAGTTATTGTCGGCACGGCACGTACCCATGGCGAAGCCGGAGTGTTGCTACAAACCTGTCGTCCCGATGTCGCCGTCTTGGATATCCAGGTGGGAGATCTCAGCGGTATTTCTCTCTGTCGGACTATTCGCAAGTCCCACCCGCAGATTGCAGTCCTTTTCTACTCCACCGACGACGACAAGCACCTTCTCAGATCTGCCATTCTTGCCGGTGCGCAAGGGTACCTTCTGAAGAGGGCGTCGGGTGAGGCCCTTGCAAAGGCGATCGAGATTGTTGCTGCTGGGCAGGCCGTCGTGGACCAACAATTGACACTGGAGATCCTGAAATGGGTTCGCGAGCGCACTCGCCCTGCGCAGCGCAGGCGACTAAGCCCGTGCTCAGCATCGGACCTGCGAGTGCTGTCGCTCATTGCGGCGGGAAAAACCGACAAGCAGATTGCGCGCCACCTGAACGTCACGCCCGGCGTATTCCGAGCGAGACTTCTGGGGATGTACAAACGGTTGGGTATATCAAGGAGATCTGCAGCAGCGAGTTATTTCACACAATGGGGGCAAGGAGCCTCGTGAAATGCGACCCGCTCAACATGTGGGGGACTTCATACTTCAAGATGAATCTAATTAGATACAGAATCTTTTTAGATACCTGTATCTCAGAAGCACAGTTCAAATCACCCCATCCTCTTGCCTAACAGGCGAAACATCGAGACCGCTTTGGTGTATGAACACTGCGCTGGGCGCGCGTATCCTCCATGTTCAACGACGTTCAACGACCTGTGAAGTATTGCCCTTGCTCGAACGACTGTTCGTTCTCGCAGGTGCAATTTAATGGAACAAAATTTGCTGTAATCCCAGGAAACCGCCGGTTTGACTGGCGGTTCTTTTTTGAGGGTGTGGTGTATCCACTCTCGGCTAGATATTTTGAAAACAAAATTGAGTGGTTCACGGTTGGGACGACAGACAGATTGGATTACGTAGTAGAGCGGAAGGTGTCGTTCCCGATATCTGGGCGAATCGTTGGTTATAACCAGGGAGATGTACTATGACTCAAGGGCTACCAGGGAATTCGGCGAAAGTCGAAAACGTGAGGACGCGGAAGGCATGGCTCGTCGGAATCTTGATGGTCATGTTGGTCGCGTCCGGCAAAGAATCGGCACAGGCCACGATGGGAGTTGGGCCGTATGCGGTTCCACAGGTTAAAGACGCGAATAATGATCCAACCATCGTCGAGACCTGGATTGTGGCAGACGAGGCGACCGTCAATATCGCTTCGCCAGGTAGTCCGGAAGTGAAGGCGAACGGCATGGCGTTTAAGAGCTGCTCAGACAAGCAGCTGAGTGACTGCACGCAGTCTGGAATACCTGGTCCGGAGTTTCGGCTTAAGGTAGGAGACCGGGTCATCGTCCATTTTGTGAATAACCTCGAGAAGTCAGGTTTGGATCCAGAGGCGAATGTGTCAGGTATTCACTGGCATGGCATCGAGTTGAACAATGCCAGTGACGGTACGGAAGTGACTCAGCCTGCAGTGGACCCCAAAGGAGGGAAGTTCGTCTACGATTTCATCGTCAGCCGGCCGGGGATCTTCTGGTACCACCCGCACCACCACTCCTCGACCAACCAAGTGGCCAAAGGACTCTACGGGTCGATCATTGTTGAAGATAATCAGGGACACGAAGCGCAACTCCGGAATAGTGGCGTAATTCCGTCGGCAGAACACACCAAGACACTGGTACTCAGCGACATCACGGTCTGCAACACTCCGGGAACGGGGACCAACCCGGCCACATTTGCTGGTGATCTGCCGCACGTCAGTGGCGTTGAGGCGTGGGAGATCAACTACTCAAATGATGATTTGAATCAGTCTCCGCTCATCCTCTGTGAACTGGAGCCGCGGGATGCCAATGGAGTGTATACACCGAATCTCTATCAGGCCGGAGACGTTCCGAACATTCAAGCTCCCAGCTTGACTGGTCGTATGAGTGAAGGGTTTACGGTCTTGACCAACGGCGTGCAGGTTGATGCCAGGGGAGGGACTCCTAGTGCCCCAGCTGATCCTTCACCCAGTGTATTGACAAATGCACTTGAAGTCCAGGCCGGTCAGGGACTGCGGTTGCAGATCGTGAATCCCTCGCCGGTCCGTTACATGCGCCTTCGGTTGACGACCAGTAGTGGGGCACAAGTCAACCTATTGCGAATCGGTGGAGAAGGGGGATTGCTCGATCATGCGGTGCTAGAGGGTGGCATTACTGCGAATAACTTTGATTTTAAGTATGGGCAAGGTGAGATCTTGGTCCCGCCTGCCGGTCGTGCGGATGTGGTGGCGACGATTCCGGAGGACGCCACAGGCGTTCTGACCCTCTGGACGGAGGATTTCGAGCGGGTGGAAGCCACCTATTCCTGGACTCCGACAGTGCCGGTGGCGCACCTGAAAGTTGGTGGTAGCCCGGTCACATCTCCGTCGTTAGTAAAACAGGCGGGGGATCTTCTGCTTGCAAAGGTGGGAGCGTCGGTCAAGGTTCTCGGTGCAGCACCAGATAATCTTCTTGCCCCTTCCAAGGGCGAAGATGGATCGACGAATAAAGACATCCAGCTGACGTTCTGGGCCAACAGCGGCGCGTTTCAGGCGTCGATTGACGGGGTCCCGATGCCGAGAGACTTCACTGGTCTGGGTAAAGATGGTCTGGCCAATGGCGGCAATCCTTTTTTTCTAGCCTCAGCCCGTCATGCAACCCTTGAAAATACATTGGAACTCACGGTGACCAATACGACGGGCGCTAACCATCCGTTTCATTTGCATGGGTTTTCGTTTCAGCCGACGAAACTGGCTCCACGAGCAGGTACAGACGGACCAACCTACGAATTCCCGTATCATGAGTTTCGAGACATCATGGATGTGCCTGCGAACCATACCTTTACCTTTAGGGTCTCCTTAGATGATCGGCCGACTGCGAAAAAATCGAAAGGGGGAGGGGTGGGTCGGTGGCTGTTCCATTGTCACATCCTGCCTCATGCCACGTTCGGAATGATGTCGGAGCTTCACGTCCATCACTAGAATTGAACGACACGCTCTATGTCGACGCAGATGAAACGCTTGAAACCGTAAAGGAAGGCTCTATGAAAACACGACATGTCTTAGTGGCTGCATTCAGTATGGTGGTGGGGTTGGGCACAGCTGGCATGGCCCAGGCTCAGACTCCTTCTCCCGATGATCCTGTCGTCTCATTCGAGGCTGGAGACAGGCCAGGAAACTTTTTTACCTGTTCGAATACAAACAACTCGGCATCGATTGGATGTGTGCCCGCTTCCATTGGAGGGGCTCAGCAGAGATCCCTCGCGGTCATTGCCCCGGGAGAAACGGTGGGGTTTCCCACGTTTAGTGCAGAAGCCAGCACAATCCATACGGTGTTGAGCTTGATTTGGCCAACCGGTGCTTCAAATATGCCATTCAAAGCGGCCATCGATTTTCTCAACCCGGCACCGGGCGGGGTGGCCACGGTGCAATTGAATGAACCAGGCCTGTATGTCTTTATCTGTGACATCCATGTCTATATGTTCGCGGGTGTCATCGTGGATGATCCCGCTACGCCGGAATTGGATCTCGGCAAAAAGATTACACTGGTCAATGGCGTTCAAGTTCCGACGTTTAGCGACTTAGCGATCCGCCTCTTGCGCACGTTCTTCATCATCACGGATCCAGGGAATTGGAAAGATTACACGAAGACCACATGGACACCAGCTTTTCCGCCTGTTCCGGTGCTTGTGCACGATGTGGATGGAACTCCGATACCGGTTTCTGATCTTTCTGCGGTGCTTTCGATTGGGACGGTTGATCTCACAGATGACGCCAATAAATTATTTAACCCAACAACAAAAGCGGTGGGTGAAATCTGGGTCGATACGCAGTTTGAATTGACGGCGGGGAAGTCAAAGCCCGGGTCGGCGACGGCTATCGACGGAGAGACGTGGGCGTTGACGAAAAAGATTGCACTCCCAGAGACGAACATGAACCATCCCCACAACATGTGGACGGATCGAGATCAGAAGGTGATCTATCAGACCCAATGGTTCGATGAGCGAGTAGCGGTGTTTGACAGAAAGACCGGCGCATTCATACGCGAGCTAAACGCGGGGCCTGCTCCCTCACACGTGATGACGAGAGCCAATAACGATTACGTGCATGTGGCGCAGAACGGTGGCAATAACGTACGAGAATTTAACGCGCTAGCTGGTGGAGGTGGCGCGGGTCCAAACCAATTTCTTCGTGACATCCCGATGACAGATCCACCGGTGGATAACTCCGACATTATTAACGCCGCACATCCTCATGGTCATTGGATGAGTTCGACCGGGGATAAGATGGTAACGCCCAATGAAAATATCAATACGTCGACGATATATAATTTTCCGGCTGGCGCAATCCAGGCCACACCTAATACGGGTGCTGTCCCGATTGCCACGGGCATGATGCCCGATTCGAGCAAGTATTATGTGGCGAATTTCCTTGATAACACGATCACGGTCCTTAATACGATGACGGGAGATAAGATTGGCGATATCGATTTGCTGAAGATAGGCACAAATTACTTCCCTCTTGATGTTCCGAATCAGGGAAACATATCGGGTCCGGTTGGTGCCCTTCCGATTCAGACACCGGTTAGTCCGGACGGAACCAATATGGTCACGGCTAATACGTTGACCGCCACCATTACGGTGGTTGATACTCGGCCAGGCTCGCCGACAGAGGACCAGGTCGTCGCGATGTTGCCCTGTGACCCAGGGTGCCATGGCGTGCAATACGGCGCCAAGGTGGGAGGTGGGTACTATGCTTATGTTGCTAACAAGTTCAGCAATGCGATGCTCGTTGTGGATCCAGATCCCGATATGGATGGCGATCCGAGCAATGCCGCTATCGTCGGGCGCGTGTTGCTGGCTGGGACGGCGTCTGCCGTGCAGGACGATACGGTGATTGGGAACCCCGGCATGGGCGGACAGGGCGTTCTAGCTGTTCCAAACGTCTACAACGGTTGGGTTCAGCAATGGGTCAAGAACTGCAAGGGCAAGGACTGCAATAGCTGGAAAAAGCAGCTGACTTCGAAGCAGAAAGATCCAGGTCCGGTGCAGTAGATAGTTGATAATGTCCCGCCTGGGTTTCACCCAGGCGGGACGCCTCTTTCACATCACTCATCCAAACCCTTTTCTCTACCTCCTTTACCATTCATCTTTGGATGATATAGGACCCCGAACTTGCCGAGCAACGAAGCCGTGTTAGCGTGCGTGTGGACTTGTAGAGGCCGGTGAGAGAGGTCTCAGAGAAGTACAGAGGGTGAGGATCCTAGACTGCCGACTTGAGCAGCTCGTCCTCTACATCCACCCGTGCACTCCGAAGGGCAGTGATGAGCTGCCGGTAGCGTTCCTCGGCCCAGACGTTGAAGGACTCGGCGTCTGGGAACACGAGATCCCATGCCTTGGCAGCTTCCAGCATCAAGAGGGTTTGCGGTTTGTTATGTCCGGGGAACAAAACAATCAGAACGGCGGAGTTACCGGTGAGACTAATGTCGGTGAAGATGTGCACTGTAGCAGTCGAGGGAAGCATGACGTCCCGCGAGGCAGCTTCCACGATCGGGTGATAGAGTCGATGCAGCAGTTGTGCGGTGACCTCGTGAGGGTTGGACGGGGTCAGGAGGCGCGGATTCGGCTTTTCCCCGAACAAGTTCTCAGTCAGGTAGGTGGCGGCTTCCCAGGTCGGCATCGTCCCGGAGGCAACCAGCGCCTCACAGGTGTAGGCGATCCAGTTTCGAATTCGGGAACGTTTACGAACCGAGGTCAGTTTTTTCGGCATACTCACCATTCCTTCTCTCTTCAGCCTCGAATGTTGGAACGGGCAAGATGGTCTGGAAGGCTGGAAAAAGTATATGGGTGAGGCCGTTGTCGGTCAATGAATTGTCGAGAATCGAGCAGGCGTGGGAGGTGTTAAATGAGAGGTCACAGTTCGTTGATGGGATTCGGATTGACGGGGTCTGCGTACTGCTCGTGGATCCTCGCGAGTTCGTCGCCTGAGGCGACAAAGACGTCCAATAATTCTGGATCGAAGTGTTCATTTCGATGTTTGAGCATGAGGTCAATCGCGTGGCTGAGATCGAAGGCCGGTTTATACACACGCCGAGTCGTGAGCGCGTCGAAGGCGTCGGCGATGGCCGCGATGCGGCCTTCAATTGGAATAATCTCACCCTTCAAGCCTCGCGGATATCCAGTGCCGTCGAACCGTTCATGATGGGTATAGGCGATCACGGCTGCGACTTTCAGGAGTTCCGCATCCGACCCACTCAGAATGCGGTAGCCGATTTCTGCATGTTGCGCGATCACGCCGAATTCCTCTTGCGTGAACTTTCCCGGCTTCAAGAGCACATGATCCGGAGTGCCGATCTTGCCGATGTCGTGCATCGGACTGGCCGTGCGAATCAGATCACATCGATCAGGAGAGAGCCCGGCTTTACGAGCGAGCAATTCACAATAGTGACTCATCCGTTGAATGTGCTTGGCGGTGGCATTGTCCCTGAATTCCGCGGCGATGGCGAGTCGCTGAATAGTCTCTTCTCGCGACAGGCGCAACTCTTTTTCTGTCCGTTCAAGCCAATCCAGTGCTTGCTGGAGCGCAAGCGTTCTTGTGCGGACGATGTCCTCTAGATTCTCACGATGGAGGCGATTTTCCATTTCGAGTCGGCGGCGGCGGAGCGCGTTCGCGACGTCGATGAGGACTTCGTTCGATTCAAACGGCTTGACGATGTATCCGAAGGCGCCGACGTCTAGGGCGGCGTTGGCTAAGACCGAACTGTCCAGCCCTGTGACCATGATCGCGGCCGTATGTTTGTGTTCTGCCAGGGCGTGGCGGACCAGGTCCATGCCGGATTCTCCGGGCATGTTGACATCGCAGAGCATCAAGGCAAATGGTTGATCGCCTAGCTTCTGCCTGGCTTCCCGCGCGTCCCCGGCGCATTCCACCGGATAACCATGGGATTGTAGGAGATAGGTCAACAGGCGCCGGATCGGCTCTTCGTCGTCGACGACCAGAATCGTTCGATTGTCGAGGAGAACTTGGTGGTTGGTCTGATCCAGCAGTGTCGCCATGAGTCGAATCGTGTGTGTCTGGTCGGGGCTGAGGATTGTCTCGTTTCTTCTTATCGGCTCATCGGCCCCAAACCTAAAGGTGGAGGGATGTCTGTCTGGATATGCAGTGTTTGTGCCACAAAGTCCTACTTAGGTGGGGAAACTATCATAGCCCTTGTCTCCTTTTTTGCTTGAGTGCGCCATGACGGATCTGCTGCACCTGGAAAGGAGTTGAGCAGTGCCACGTCATGTATGGCCGTGCCTCTTCACTATGCCGACATCGGTATGTGCGTCAAGGAAATGTACAGATTTCGTCAAATCCGATGGGCTGGTTTTGTACACAACGGGGGAATCAACGCGCTCCAGTCTGTTGCTCCGTTAGGCCTGATGGCTGCGCAAGTCGTTTGCGCTTTCTCAGAGCCTTGACTATAATTCGCATCCTATTTGTCGAGAAAGGGACGAAGGAACATGAGTGGAATCTCCGGGTTAGTGCGGTTCGATGGACGACGGAAAGATCAGGTCCGTCCCGTGAAAGTGACTCGGCATTACATTAAACATGCCGAGGGGGCTGTTCTCATCGAGATGGGGGATACCAAGGTCATTTGCACGGCATCGGTCGAGGAGAAAGTGCCTCCGTTTCTCAAAGGAAAAGGAACCGGATGGGTGACGGCGGAATATTCGATGCTGCCGCGGGCGACCCACGAGCGATCCCCTCGCGAGGCCGTCAAGGGCAAACAAGGCGGCCGAACGTTGGAAATCCAGCGTCTGGTTGGGAGGGCGTTGCGCTCCGTCACGGACTTAGCGCAACTCGGAGAGCGGTCTATCTGGATCGACTGTGACGTGATTCAGGCGGACGGTGGGACGCGAACGGCATCCATTACCGGCGCCTTTATTGCGTTGGCCGATGCCTGTGCCTCCTTGAGAAAGAAGGAGTTGTTGAAGGCGATCCCGTTGACCGACTACCTGGCGGCCATTAGTGTGGGAAAGGTTGGTGGAGAGGTAATGGTGGATCTGGCCTATACCGAAGATTCGATGGCGGAAGTGGACATGAATTTGGTGATGACCGGTCGGGGTCAGTACGTCGAAGTGCAAGGCACCGCCGAACGCGCGCCGTTTGCCAAACAGGACATGGATGAGTTCTTGTCGTTGGGGTGGCAGGCGATCCAACGGTTGACCGCTATCCAGAAGGAATTGATCGGTGCCCTTGCTTAATGAATCCGTGAACGAGATCGTTCTTGCGACGCGCAACCCCGATAAGGGACGAGAGCTCGGGGCCTTGCTCGGAGGGTTGGGTATCCGCATCCGTATCCTGTCTGACTTCCCGAACGCACCAGAGGTGGTAGAAGACGGGACAACCTGTGAAGCCAATGCGATCAAGAAGGCAAGAGAGATTGCACGGGCCACAGGAGTTCCGGCGGTGGCGGATGATACGGGACTCGAAGTCGACGCGCTGGAAGGCCGACCCGGCGTGTACGCAGCACGCTATGCGGGCGAGCATGCCACCTACGAGGATAATTGTCAGAAACTGCTCTGCGAGCTCGCAGGAGTTTCAGAACCAAAGCGGACGGCGCGATTCCTGACGGTTGCCGCGATTGCATTTCCCAGTGGCGATGTCCATGTTACTCAGGGTAGTCTAGAGGGTCTGATTACGGAACAGCCTGTTGGAGATCGCGGGTTCGGGTATGACCCGGTGTTTCTGGTTCCTGAATTCAACAGGACGCTGGCTCAGTTGACGGCCGAGGAAAAGAATCGTATGAGCCACCGTGCAAAGGCATTTGCGCAAATGCGTGTGTGGCTGGAGGAACATCGCAAAGGCTGAGAGCTGTCATGCAACAAGTCGGGGCGTAGCGCAGCCCGGTAGCGCGCCTGCTTTGGGAGCAGGATGTCGGAGGTTCAAATCCTCTCGCCCCGACCAAACCAAGCTTGCTCGACCCGAAGCCCTTTTCTGCTAGGACCCTGTCCGACATTGAAGTGAGTGAGCCCTGTTCATGCTGGCTGAGTCCACTCTCATTCTGCCGTGCCTTGATGGGCAGGGCCCCTCCTAGGCTCTCCTGCCATCATCGCATCGCCTTTCGGTAGCTGCTCGGTGCTCACAGACTCTCGCCAGGGCATCGGCGTCGATGTCGTAGGGCCGTCCAGAGCTTGAGCATATTGTGCGTGGTACAGATCAGTGCCCATTCGCCGCGCACCTGCCGCATTCCGCGCAACAAGAATTGTCGATAGCCACGGCCCTTGACCTTCCCCCGATTTCACAGACACCTGTATAAGGAAAAGTTTGATGAAATTGGAGGACAGCATGAGCACCAAGACCAGACGGAAGTACACGGAGGAGTTTAAAGCAGAAGCAGTTCGATGGGTACGAGATTCGGTACAGCCTGTCGCACAAGTGGCTAGAGATCTAGGCATTGCCGACTGTCAGCGATCACCTGCTATATCGCTGGCGGACCGAGCCGCAACAGGCGTAGAGCCAGGACCACACACGCCAGTCGATGCGTGCGGAACAGGAGGAGCTCGCGCGACTGAGACGAGAAAACGCGACCTTGAAGCAGAAGCGAGATTTTTAACGATGTGCGACGCGGAGCGAAGTAACCCAGCACATCTTCGATGTATATCGAAGTGTTCTATAATCGGCAGCGGCGCCACTCGACCCTTGGTTATCGATCTCCGGCTGAATTTGAGGTCAGGGCGGCTGTCGCATAACCTGGTGTCCACCAAATCGGGGGAAGATCACTGCGAAACTCCTGTCTTTATGTGGATGTCGTGCATGGGAAACCCGAGCCAATCTTGCCTCATGAAGGCCCGGATCTTCAACCATGCTGTGTACCTTCGGCCTAACTGGAGTTGCATCAAAAGCCATCTCCTGAACTATCAGGCGCCAAGAAGAGGGAGGTGAGAGGAGACACCTCCCGTGCTTCTTGGATCGCTGTGTGCAATGAGCGTGTTTTGTTAGTAGAGAAGGGAGGCTTGCTCCAGAAGTCCGCGCCAGGTAATGTGTCTCAATGGACGATACGGTTTTGATGATTCTCATCGGGATCGGTGGGGTGGTGCTTTGGTTGGTGATTCACCAACGGTACCGCCGTTGGAAGGCCGGCAAGTTAGCCGACAAGATGTTGGATGACGTGGTCAAGGGCAAAGACGCGTTCCGGCGGTAGAGCGAGGAAAGACGTGTGGGAGCTCGAGATGGCCACCTCTCAAGTAGATCGGTCCGTCACGAGGCTGGGTGATGGCTATCGAAAAGAAACCGAACATGCGCTGCCCCTGGGCTGGAGATAAGCCGCATATGATTCGCTATCACGACAGGGAGTGGGGCCAACCAGTGCATCACGATCGTCGACTTTTTGAAATGCTCCTGCTTGAGGGAGCACAGGCCGGTCTTACTTGGGACACAATCTTACAGCGCCGTGAGAACTATCAAAAGGCGTTTGCTGAGTTTGATCCCGCTAAAGTGGCCACGTTCACGGCCAGCGATAAGAAACGACTATTGAACGATCCTGGCATCATCCGAAATCGATTGAAGATTGACGCGGCGGTGACGAACGCACAAGCGTTTCTTGTTGTGCAGAAAGAATTCGGTACCTTTGATCGATATGTCTGGCAATTTGTCGGCGGGAAGCCAAAGTTAAATAACCGCCGGACGATGGCGGATATTCCGGCCACAAGCCCAGAGAGCGAGGCGCTTTCAAAGGATCTCAAGAAACGAGGCTTCCGCTTCGTCGGAAGCACGATCGTCTATGCCTTCATGCAGGCGGTAGGTATGGTGGACGACCATCTCAACGGCTGTTCCGCCAAGGCGCGAGTGTGAGGCAGGCTTCCTGCCCCGCAGCGTTGCGTCCTTTTCGAACCTCCTCCGTCTATGGAGATGAGCGCGGAATCACCCGCTGCTCTCCCACAAGGAGGTGCCGCATGCGTCCCCATATTTCACTGGATGTTCGCGATGTGGCCAAGTCGGTCGCGTTTTATGAAAAGGTCTTCGGTATGAAGGCGCAGAAGCAGGTAGTTGATTATGCGAAGTTTGACGTGAAGACTCCAGCGCTGAATTTCTCCCTCGTGTCTTCAACTCAGGGTGTGAGCGCAGTGAATCATTTAGGGATCGAGGTCGATACGGTCGAGGAGATCGCCAAGTGGAAGGCCCACTTGCAACATAAAGGAGTACTTGAACGAGTCGAGGATAACGTCGCCTGTTGCTTTGCCAGGCAAGATAAACTCTGGTTCACAGATCCAGACGGTAACGCGTGGGAAATCTTTACGGTCCATGAGCAGTTGGCGGTCAGCGGAGGACTCAATCAAACAGGCTGCTGCGTGCCGAAGAAGGGAGGTGCTCATGAGGCAGTTGCTTGTAGCACCTGAACTAGAGCGGTCCAGTACCATGGATGTGGATGGAAGAGAGGCCATCATGACGAAGACAACGGAAGAGCTCTGGCAACTGCTGCAAGAAGGCCTTCGGGCCTTCATTGCCAAGCGTATCGATGATCAGGGTCATGTTGACGACATCCTGCAAGAGGTGTTCATGCGAGTCCATCGACAGATAGATTCGGTGAACCAGCCGAGCCGGGTCGTCTCATGGATCTATCAGATCACAAGAAACACCATCATCGACCACTACAGAAAACCAGGACGGCAACGAGAGATCCTTACGGGGCTGAGTTCGGACCTTGACGTGCGCGACGAAATATCAAAGAAACCGGAAATGCCAGATCAAGACGAGGGTGAGGAGTCTCGATCGGAACTGGCCGGCTGTCTTCGTCCCATGATTGAACGGCTCTCACAGGACTATCGAAAGGCTATCGCCCTCGTCGAGATCGATGGTCTGACGCAACAGGCTGCTGCTAAACAGATGGGTATTTCACTTTCCGGCATGAAATCACGCGTGCAGCGTGGGCGTAAGCAGTTGAAGCAGATGCTGGAAGACTGTTGCGTGGTTGAACTGGACCGCCGCCGCACGATCATCGGCTACGACCTGCGGGACAACGGATGCGATTCCTGTCAGCCATCATCGCTAAAGGCTGACGAGGGCACGCGAGCCGTTTAGGTTTAACTAATCAGCCAATTCCAGAACGTGAGGAGCCAGCTGATGATCATGCCGAGCCAGGAATCGTCGGCTGTCGGCGGCTCCGTGTCTACGGAGGAAGAGGGTGCAGATGGTGTGGCAGCCGGTGGGACGGGTGTGGGGTCAGGAGCTGGAGAAACGGCTTGTGCGACTTGTGGCGGCGCACTCTCTTCATCACTCGTGAGTAACGAGGGCTCTGCCTCTTCAACCGGGGTCAGGGTTGGTGGAGAGGGGGGGGCTTCAATCGTGGTCATGTGTGTAGGCGGTGGCGTGTTAGGGTGAGAGGCCACGAGCACCGGTGTGTGAGCTTGAGCCTGGGCCTGAACCTGCTCCATTTCTTGTTTGTACCGGGCCGCCATGGCCTGCAACGAGGCACTGGCCTGTCGAAGATCTGCAATCTCACGAGCCAGATGCCAACTCTGGTCCAACAAACTGGCTACCTGGGTCTTGAGGGATGAGTGCCGTTCCTCGGCCTCCTGCCGCATGATCGGCAACAGTTCTTGTTCACGTTGGATAGCCGCGAGGAGCTCAGTGATGGTTATGTCCTCGCGTCGATTGGAAGCCTGCAATACCGCGATTTGTTGATCTAACCCTCTCATGTCTTCTCGAACCGTTTCCAACGCTTGGGTCTGTTCTTGCATTTCTGTTTTGAGCTGCTCGTAGGCACGCCGACTGACGCAGCCGATGTCCATCAAGAGCGCAGCGGCAAGCAGGCAGAGAGCAACCCGTCTAACAACGACTGACGCAGACCTTGTCGGATTTGTCATGGGTAAAGCCTCATGTGTTGACCGGTCTATCATCTGTGTGTTGGATTGGTCGTCGATCGGGTGATCAGCCATACGTGATCTCTCAAATATCACAGATCCTTAGCGCAGATTTATCTAGGATGTACACAGATCTGAAGATTCAGTCAACCCTTTGCAATGAACGTTTAGACAACTCCGCGTCGTTTGCGTAGGATGAGTGCATCATGTCTGGTGACCACGATACGTCCATTCGGCTCCCGCCGGAATGTGAACCTGCCTTATTGGAACGGTTTCTCAAGGCCGAAGCGATGGCGCTGTGGACCGTACGGTCGGCCCAGCAGCAAGACGTTCCTCCCAACGTGTACACCTTTCTCCGAAAACATGAGGAAGATGAGCAACAACATCTCACGCAATTTGAAGCGATGATCGGCCGTCAACCGGCTGAACGCAAGCGCCTTCCATCTGTTCCACAGCAATGGCCGGTTTTGGCTGTTCAGATCTATGGCTACGAATCCTTAGGGCTAGAATTCGCTCGGTTACTCTGTACACTCAGACCTGATCTCGCCTCGATTTTTGAGGATGAGGTGGCGCATGTCGCATTCTTTGAGCGAGAGATTCGACGAATGCTTGATGGTGATTTGGCCGAACAGGCCAGACGATCGGCTGTCACGTGGTGGCAAAAATTGCCGACAACGGTGAATCGATACCTGGCGGCAGCGGTGTTTGATCCGTTTCGTCATGCATTAGCTAAGAACATTCTTGCGGTGATTGAACAGCGATTCACCGAGGTCGGACTTCTTCGAATCCGAATGGAATACGGTGGAAGCTGGGATCAGACTTGACTAGGGGAGCAGACCGTTCACTGCTCCCACCTTGCGATATTTCTGATCTCGCTGTGCGAGGAGTTGCTCAGTCGGCACATCAAGCAGCTCAAACAGCTGGTTGGTGAGCGCTTTACCGACTTGATCATACATGGCTCTCGGTTCGCGATGTGCGCCACCCAGCGGTTCAGGGACGATTTGGTCGATGATGCCAAGTTTAGCCAGGTCGTCGGCTGTCATCTTGAGAGCAGAAGCCGCATCGGGTATCTTTTCCGGGCTGTCCCACAAAATTGCGGCACAGCCCTCCGGAGAAATGACGGAATAGACGGAATGTTCCAACATCAAGACACGGTCGGCCACACCAAGAGCTAGGGCGCCGCCGCTTCCTCCTTCACCAATAACCACCGAAAGAATAGGAACTGTCAATCGCGACATGACGAACAAATTGCGGGCGATGGCTTCAGCTTGTCCACGTTCCTCGGCACCGATACCGGGATAGGCTCCAGGCGTGTCAATAAACGTTACGATCGGGCGGTTGAACTTTTCCGCCATTTTCATGAGACGAAGTGCTTTTCGATAGCCCTCAGGATTGGGCATGCCGAAGTTTCGCTGCATGCGTTCCTTCAGGGTCTTACCTTTCTGATGACCGATGATCATCACGGGACGATCGTTGAATCGAGCGAACCCTCCCACAATGGCTCGATCGTCGCCGAACACACGATCTCCATGGAATTCAAGAAAATCCCTGGTGAGTTCACTGATATAGTCCAAGGTGCTGGGACGTTGAGAGTGCCGCGCCAGTTGAGTGCGCTGCCAGGGAGTAAGGGTCTTATAGAGATCATGTTCTACTTGGGCAAGCTTCGCGCGAAGCTTCCGAATGTCGTTTTGGGAAGACGTCTTACCGCTTGTGGCTGCGGCGGAGAGTTTCTCGATTTTCTCTTCGATCTCTCGGATCGGCTTTTCAAACTCGAGGTAATCGCGCATAGATTTTCAGCACTTCAATCCACGAACATATCAGGAGAGATGGAGTGGATAGATCTCCCTGAGAGGACTCCTTAAGATAGCAAAGAAAGGGCCCCTTTGCCTAGCACTTCTTCAACATCCGCTATGAAGTGGTCGCTTGGACAGATCGTGAGGTTCGGGAGAGGGGCGGTCTCCGCTTCTAACGTACCATCCGTTCGAAACGACATGGAAATGGTTGTGCTACCGGGGTGCCGTCTGAGGACCTCAAGCAAGCGGGGCAGCTGGTCCTGCGCTTCAGGACGATCAGTGAGGTGGATTCGAATGCGTTTGATAGCCTGCGCCTGCACCTCGGCCAGCGGCTCAATCTTGCTGCCTCGGATTTTCGTGCCTTTATCGCCACGATCGATCGTTCCGGTGATCCTCACGATCTGTTCCGCTGTGATCAACTCTCCGGCTGTTTTAAACAGGTCAGGAAAGACGATGACTTCGGCTGTGCCGTGCAAGTCTTCCACGGTCAGGTAGGCCATACGATCACCTTTTTTCGTCAGCATCGATTTGACGCTGGCGATGATGCCGCAGATTTTCACTTCGCCGTTGTCGGCGCAATCTTTCAAGCCCATCGTCGAAGTGCTGGAGAGTACATCGAGGGTGGCCTCGTACCGTGTGAGGGGGTGGGCGGAAATATAAAACCCAGTCAATTCACGTTCGTACTTGAGTTGCTGAGCCTGGTCCCACTCGGCGATCGAGGGGAGTGCGGGTGCGGGCAGGGACACCGCGGCACTCTCTCCAGTAAGTTCCTCGCCGAAGATGCTGGTTTGCCCCAACTCTCGTTCGCGCTGGGCTGCTGCGCCCTCTTCAACAGCCTGATCGAGTACGGCCATGAGTTGTGAGCGTTTTGCCCCCATTGAATCGAAGGCGCCAGCCTTGATCAACCCCTCCAGCATTCGTTTGTTGACTTTGTGCAAGTCGATCCGCCGGCAAAAGTCGAAGAACGATCCAAAGAGACCATCCCGAGATCGCACGTCAAGAACCGATTCGACTGCTCCCTCACCGACGTTTTTGATGGCCGCCAAGCCGAATCGGATGGCTCCGTCGGCCACGGCAAAGTGCTTGTGACTGGCGTTCACATCGGGCCCCAGAACCTTGATGCCAAGATCGCGACACTCGGTGAAATACCCGACCAGTTTGTCCTGGTTGCCCATGTCGGTGGTCATGAGCGCTGCCATGAATTCAGTCGGGTAGTGGGCCTTCAAGAAGGCCGTCTGGTAACAAACCACGGCATAGGCGGCCGCATGCGATTTGTTGAAGCCGTATCCGGCAAATTTCTGGATGAGCTCATAGAGCTTTTGAGCCTTGTTCTCGGGAATCTTGTTGTGCTTCGCCCCATCGATAAACTTGACGCGCAGCTTTTCCATTTCTTCCGGCTTCTTCTTCCCCATTGCGCGGCGAAGAATGTCGGCTTGTCCCAAGGAAAAGCCGGCTACCTTATTGGCGATCGCCATGACCTGTTCCTGGTACACGATCACGCCATACGTGTCCTTCAGAATTGGTTCCAGCTCCGGTGCCTCATACGTGATCGGGACCTTACCCTGTTTGCGCTTGATGAAATCAGGAATCAGATCCATCGGCCCCGGTCGATACAGCGCGATGATCGCGATGATATCTTCGAATCGATCAGGTTTCAGTCCTGTGAGGAGATCTCGCATGCCCGAACTTTCCAATTGGAAGAGTCCGGTTGTTTTCCCCGAACTCAGCAGGGCAAAGGTGGCCGGGTCATCGAAGGGCACCTGATCGATTACGAGCGGCGGTGTCTCGGGATGGGTCTCGTTGATCAGCGTCTCGGCTCGCCTGATCATCGTGAGAGTCTTGAGACCCAGGAAATCGAATTTCACCAGGCCGATTTTCTCGACATCGCCCATCGAATACTGCGTCACGATTTCGTCGTTGGCCCCCTTGTAGAGCGGGACATGGTCGGTGAGCGGACCTTCGGAGATCACGACGCCCGCGGCATGGGTGGAGGCATGGCGTGCAAGACCTTCGAGTGATCGGGCATTCGCCATCAGCTCTTTGACCTTCGGATCGGTCTCCACCAACTCGCGTAGGCGAGATTCTGTCTCTAAGGCTTGCTGCAAGGTGATATTCAATTGATTGGGGACCAGCTTCGCGACTTTGTCCGCGTCCGCGTACGACAGCTCTAGGACCCGTCCCACATCGCGGATGGCGGCTTTCGCACCGAGCGTACCGAAGGTAATGATTTGGGCAACATGGTCGGTGCCATACTTCTCCACGACATAGTTGATCACCTCACCTCGCCGATCCATGCAAAAATCCATGTCGATATCCGGGAGGGAGACGCGCTCAGAATTCAGGAAACGCTCGAACAAGAGTGTGTACACCAATGGATCAAGGTCGGTAATTCGTAAAGCATAGGCGACAAGGCTGCCCGCAGCCGAACCGCGTCCTGGCCCGACAGGGATTGTGCGAGATCGAGCGAAACGGATGATGTCCCATACGATCAGAAAGTACCCGGCAAATCCCATCGAGCAGATCACCATGAGCTCTTCTCTGAGTCGCTGCTCATAGACAGGTGGAGCGATCCGACTGGGACGTTCCTTTAATCGTTCCTTGAGACCGGCGACGGCGAGATGCTCCAGATAGGATTCACGATCTGTGAACCCTTCCGGCACTCGGTACTGCGGGAGATGCGTCTTGTTCAAGGGGAGATCGAGTTCGCAATGGTCGGCAATACGGCAAGTGTTCACCACGGCATCGGGAAACTCGGCAAATGCCGGGGCAATCTCTTGGGTTGATTTGACGTACAGCTGATCCGTGTCGAATTTCATTCGGTTGGGATCGCTCAACGTTTTTCCGGTCTGTAGGCACAACATCAACTCATGTGGCCGTGCGTCTTCTTTGTTGAGGTAGTGGCAATCGTTGGTCCCGGCCATGGGGATCCCGAGCTTCTTATGGATCTCCATGAGGCCGGCGTTCGCGATGCGCTGATGATCGAGTCCGTTCGCCTGAACCTCAAGATAGAAATGCTCCTTCCCAAAGATCTCCTGGAACTCACCCGCCACCGCCATGGCGCCGGTCATATCCTTTTGGCCGATGAGGTAGGGAATTTCACCGCTCAAGCAACCGGAAAGAGCAATGATGCCATCGTGATGTAGTTTAAGAAGTTCCTTGTCGATCCGAGGCTTATAGTAGAACCCTTCAAGATATCCTTTACTGACAAGCTTGATCAAATTTTGATAGCCGGTCAAGTTTCGCGCAAGAAGGATCAGGTGGTAGTAATCGTTGTGCGCAAGCCCACTGTCTTTCTTGGCATGCCGACTGCCTAACGCCATGTAGGCTTCACATCCGATGATCGGTTTGACGCCCGCTTCCTTTGCTTTGCGATAAAATTCCACGGCACCGAACATGTTGCCATGGTCGGTCATGGCCACCGCCGGCTGATTGAAGGATTTGATCTGGCGAACGAGCGGCTCGATCTGATTCGCGCCGTCAAGAAGACTGAATTGAGTGTGGAGATGGAGATGGACGAAGGACGAAACCATGGAGCGATTTTATGGGGATGAGGAGGTGAAGTCAAACGGTGGACGACGGCAGTGACCAGAGCTTAGCCTATGCGACATTGGGATGAGGTGCTGTGACACCGCTGCGCTTAATAGTCAGCTGTGGTGGGACAAGAGGGTGCAACGTGATGGCTGGTTCCGGCATGATTGGTTTCGTCGTTGACTCTGCATGATTCACACAGTAGCTTGGCATTTTGGATACTCTATAACGTTTTGTCTCGCGTGTTTTGTGAGAAGCAAAGTTATCGAACATCGCGTTCATACTTTTTAATTTGTTCACGGGTGCTTTTCGCAAAGTAGCTAATGAGCAGCTTGCAGGGGATGTCGTCTAGCCCGATCCAAGGTATTGACCACGTGCTGTACTGCACGCCGAATCCGGAAGAACTCTTCGCCTGTCTCACAAGGGAACTGTCGTTTCCCGTGGCTTGGCCGTTCAAGAGGTACAAGGGATTTGCCAGTGACGGAGTGTTCATGGGGAACATGAACCTCGAACTCATCCGTTTTGAGGAGATCCTTTCCGATGACCAAAAGGCGGAGTATCATCTCGATAACCCCCGCTTCTGTGCTATCGCACTCAAACCCGTTCACCTGAAGGCGACTCATCAGTTCCTGCAATCACGAGGCATTCCCCACCGGGACCCTCAAGACTTCTACACGACGATCCTTCGCTTCCTGCCGTTTAAGCTCTGCATAAATATCACCGTGGAGAGGCTCTTGGCGTGGAATGAATTTGCCTTTGTTTGTGGCTACACCTTCTCTCGCCTCGTGGATCGGCATTGGTCGTCGAAGAGGCATGTGTTGGAGAAAAACGGGGGAGGGGCTTGGTCATTCAAGCGAATTAATCGGGTTATCGTCTTCACTCGAAATGAGGAGCAGCAGCTGAAGAACTGGTACTTCCTTATCTGGGACAGGATGGAGAACATTGACCTATCCAGTAAAGTCCGACACCTGTTCATGTTTCCCAGCGGGCATCGGATCCAGTTCAACATGACTGAGAGCGATGAGGGTATACAACGACTTGAGCTTGACGTGTTGGACCTCACGAGAGCCCATCGCTTCCTCAAGGAGAAAGGCTACGTTGGCTCTGCAGACGGCAGCAGCGTCACCATCAGACCGGAGCGGCTTCAAGGGATGCAGTTAGTATGTCGGGAGACGGTAGCGCGCGATGAAGAGCGAGCCAAGACAACAGGTGAGTCCTACTCCTCGAAGCCGTGCTAGTTGCCTGTCTGAACATGACACGCTGCGGACTGCAGAAAGACATGCCATTCTGCTTACAGATATTATGTTGGAGGCAGTATCCTTATGATCGGAGTCATTTCGATGGACCATGTTTTGAGCATAGCGTGGAGCTGCACGACTCGTTGTCTGATTTTTATAACGAGCAACTGCTATCCACTTTAGAACAGGGAATTATCAAGTTGTCCGTTGAAATTTTCTGAGCCGCTCCATGGTGATGGTTACGCCGCTTTCTTCGTTGAAGCTGATTGCGGTTCCACCTGCTCAGCCTCGATCGTTGTGAGGACCTGGGCAATTCCGGCCCAGCCCTTTACGCGCCGGAATCGCTGCTCGCAGGAGAGCAACACCGTCCCCAGCCAGCGTTGCAGCATGAAGCTCCCCCGGGTTCGCTTGATGTTCCGTTCGCTGTGCCGGACCAGTGAGAACATGCTCTCGATCGGGTTGGTGGACATGAGCGTCTTGCGCAGCAACGCAGGTACTTGGAGCCGATGCAGGGTCAAGAACTCCTCAAAAGCTTCCACGAGTGAATCCGCCGCTGACTCGTTCGTAGTCCGCAGCCACGCCTCCAACTCCCGCAGCATCCGTCTGGCGTCCGCATAGCTGGTCTGCTCCAAGGCCATCATGAGCCGCCTATGGGCCTCGTGGCGGTAGGGCTTGGCCAGGTGCCGTTGGAGGTTCCGGCTCTTATGAATCGCACAGCGTTGATGCCCCAGCTTTTTGCCGAACCGGTCCCGCAGCGCCTTACGCAGGCCGCTGCCGCCGTCGGTGACGAAGAGGAGCCGTTTGGAGAGCGCCAAGCCGCGACGCTCCAGGTCCCGGAACAGGGCCTCGCAGATCTCGTGATTCTCTGAGGACCCCTGCCAGAATCCGAGGGCCATCTTCTCCCCGGAGACGTCCACCCCCAGGGCCACGAGAAACGCCTCACCCCCTCGATGGATCGTGTCGAGGAAAAGGGCAAACGGCTGGAAATCGACCAGCGAGCGTTCTTGAAATGCCTGCAGCTTCGCGGCCGTCAGATCCACGAGCTTGCGCGAGATCGTGGTGGGCGACACTCCGACGGCGTGCGCCGCATGGAGCACGGTGTCAGCGTACTTCTGGGCCGATACCCCACGGAGGATCTTCTCCAGCAGTTCCTCTGAAAACTCGCCGGGGCTGCGCAACCGGGCATAGGACTGGAAGGTCACCTCCCCCTGGTCCACGTGCCGTAATCGGGGGCGGGTCACAGGGACTTTCTGATCGCCGAGATAGATGGAGCCCTGCTCATGGGCCCATTTCTGAAACACTGGGTTGGTCGGGTAATAATCCGGCCCCGCGACCTCCTCGCGCTCCATCAACATCACGCTCTCGGCCACCATCCGTCCCATCTCCAGCATCACGGCGTCCAGCGCCTGCTTACCAGAATTGATCACGCGGACCAGCGTCCCCAGCATCCAGTCCTTCTCCGCGATGGTCTTCAGTCCCGCCAGCGCCTGCTTTCGTTGTCGGGTCTCTCGTCTTCTCATCAGTGGCTCCCTCCTTGTAAGCCGTGGAGTATCCCACGGCGGAGCCACTCAGCAAAATTCAACGGACTTCAGCATAACTCCTAGAACAGTGTCCTGCGCGCAAGCAGTTGTCACAACCATTACGGTTTAGACTTTGTGGCTGATGGTGGGTACGGCTCTCGATCCATTTGTCATGAAAGCCTGGCAGCTCATCATCCTCATGGGCGCAAGTCTCAGTCTTGCAGGGTGTTATGAAAGGATTGTAGAACCAGCCCACGTATTCGGCGACATCATACAAGGAGAAACCTATAGTCCCGCGTCGACGATGATCGATGACTGGTATGCGGTGGAAGCGATTGATCCTCAGACCTTTGCCATCAATGAGCCGAAATCCTCACAATACAACTCGTCCTATTTGATCGTCGGCGACACACGGGCGCTCATGTTTGATGCGGGCAGCGGCGAGCGGCCTCCTGGCTCTCGATCCATGCGGGAGGTTGCAGAACACTACGCTGGCAAGAAGCCGATCACGCTGATCCTGTCGCACTTTCATTATGATCATATATATGATGCCGCAACATTCGACGGTGTGACGCTCATCGACCGTCCTGAGATCCGCGACAACCTATCGGATCAGGTTTTCACGCTCGGCCCATGGGAATCGCTCGACATGGAGTGGCGTCCTCTGAAAGTAAGTGCCCTCATCGCCGATAGCGCAGTGATCGATTTTGGAGGGCGCAGCCTCACCTTGCTCAATTTGCCTGGACATACCACGGAGTCGGTCGTGCTTCTCGATAAGCACCGTAATCTGGCCTTCACGGGTTATTTCGTCTATCGCCATCTTGGCGGCATCATCGCCTTTGCGACGGAGTCTGATCTCGTGGCCTACAAGGCGAGCAGTACTCGCTTGCTACAACTCACTGATGGCAATACGCAGTTTTTCGGCGCACATGGCATTCCACGATTCGGTCGCGACTGGGTGATGCTACTAGATCGCGAGCTGGACAAAATGGTTAGGGGTGAAGCCGCGTATCGATATGTCGCCCATTACCTCGCTCCCGGTATGCCATGGCGGGTGCACCAGAATGGCGAACTGTATATCTACACCACGCCGTTGGTTGATCCGTCTTTCTTCTGGTCGAAGTGGGCACTGCTGCTGACGGTGACCGTAAGCTTCCTTGCACTGTCTCTGCTGCTTAAAATCGCGCGCATGGTTTTCGTGCCTGTCCGCGTCGGCACATCTCGGGCATAACCTCGTGGACTGGGGAAAATGGCAAAGATCCGCCCACGTTATATCGGCGCGGCTCAACGCGGGGAGTGCCATGCCGGCAAGCCGTCAGACGTTAGGACATTCGTCTGGGACCCACTTGCGCGAAGACGGCTACGGTATTCGCACAGTCCATGAGCGGTTGGGGCATCGAGATGTGAACGCGACGATGATCGACACCCATGTTCTTCATCGGAGGCCAGCAGGTGTCCGCAGTCCGCTGGACGGGATGTGACCCCCTGCGAAGGACAGGTGTGACGCAGATCCGCGCGAGATAAGAACCTGTGCAAATGGTCCCCCGTCGCAACCCATTGCAACAGCAGCGTTCCTGGCGCATAGTTCACAAACTGCCGTGGCATGTTGAGGCATGTACTTGCTGCGTCGGGAAATGAATGTGCGTTTCCTGGGTGCTCTAGGTTGATATTCGATTTGCGCCACGAGACTCTCATTGGAAGGATTTCCCATATTCGAGCCAGGTGCGAGAACGGACCCCGGTTCGATCCAGCACAAGGCGAGGATGAGGATCGAGCCTTTGGGAATCTCATTGCGATGTGTGCAGAACACTTGAAAATAATTGACGGGCCGAAGCGGGCGGACTTTACGGTCGATACGCTTACGACTTGGAAGAAGGAACATGAACAGTGCATCGCCAACAAGTCCGACCGGAGCTGGATAAGACCTGCAAACTCAATTACGAAGCTAACGCAGGAGGGGGAACGGCTTCACTTTAGCTATTGGGTGGACCGAAATGGCCGCCCACAGCTCTTCAACTCCCATCAGTTGGCGGTTCTCAATGCGTTGATGGCCATAAACTTCATGGTCCTCAAACTGGGCAACTTTCCTGAAAATCTGGAGAGCGCGAAAAGCGCTGACGTCGCCACCGTCTTGCAGCAAGAGCGGGCCAGGTTTCAGCCTGAAACGTCCGTCGTAGGCGATTACTGTACGCTTCTCGCAATGGCGGGAAAACGTCACGTTCGCCGAGTTTCTCGGCTTTGTGGTTCAGGGCAACGATGTGACGAGCTTAATCCAAGAAGGCGCCCGAAGAATCGAGCGGATAGGAAGTGGAGAACCGGATCGTCTTGCACCCAAGTGGTTCAAGTCCGATTTACTGTCGTGAGACAGAACCAGGCCATCCAGCGGACCTACCGCAAGCGCACTGTCCACGCACGCTCGGCCGCTGATAGCCAGCGTTAGGCGTCACTAAACGCCCGCTCGTTAGATGTTGCAGTCTGGAAGGGTGGAGGAGTGAATAGGGAACCGTAAATCAGCTCATGCGAAACGGGATCAACACGGCTACGATTGGCGGGCACAAAATCAACTTAACCGGCTCATGTGGGGAGGAGCATCGTGTTGCCAAAGAAACCAACAGTGGACCAAACAGAAACAGAAGAACCTTCAATAAGCCGCGCTGTTAGGTATGCCTCTGGTGCGAAATGACTACAGCCGTTCCCCGTACTTTTTGTAGTGTTGCTTCTTGGCATCCGCGATCCAATTTTCCCGTTTAATACGTTCTGGATCAGTCTCGAGCTTCTTTGAGATCTTCTTGATATCTTCCGGTTTCCAACGAGCGATTTGGATAAATGTGTAGGTGCCCAACTTATTGAGGGTCTGCGCGAAGACAGGCCCGATCCCGGTGATCTTCTGGAGATCGTCTTGCTGATCCTCCTTGCCGTTGCCGGACTTGGCTTGTACGCCGTGGGAATTTCCCCCCGCTCCATTCTGGCGGCCCTGACGTGCAGCTGCCGGAGCTGTTTTAGCACTCGGCGCGGTTTTCGTGGAAGACGCCTTGGCGCTAGGAGTTGCTTTCGCGCTGGGAACAGCTTGGGCGATGGGATCCACATTGGTGTTGAGAGCGGCATTGGACTTGGCCTGTTCACCTTGGGAATTCTGCTCTGCTCCATTCGGCCGGTCCTGACTCGACACGACGGTTGCTGTCGTGGCTTTTGAGTCGGCAGTTGGCTTCGCGCTTGAGGAGGCGGCTTTGGCGCCAGGATGTGTCTTAGCAACGGTAGATCCCTTTGTTGAAGCGGCAGCCCCGGCGCGAAGCTCAGCTTGCATCTCTCTGAGCCGTTTTCGAAGGTGAGTGATCTGCTCATCCTTCTCTGGAATACGCTGGACGTCCACCGTCAAGTTTTGGCGCACAGTCTCAAGATCATGCAACTGGTGCTGGAGACGCTCGATCTGTTCATCTCGTTCATGGAGTTGGCGTTCAGCGAGTCGATGTTGCTCGCGGAGTTGGTCCTGGGCGTCGCATTGTTTTTGGAGTTTGCTGACTTGCCCTTCATGGTCGCGGACGGTGCGCGTGAGTTTTTTCTCCCATTCTTTGACTTCTGACTCCTTTTCGCGAAGGAGGTGGTTGACCGGCACCAGCTTTTCAATCTTCCGGTCGCGTTCGGCGAGGGACCGTTCGAGTTGCTGGATCGTGCCGCGATGGGCGGCTTCCCGGTCGCTGAGCTCGACCTCCAGTTGATGGACGCGATCTTGCGTGGAGTCTAACTTTTCGATCTGGGTGCGGAGGCGGTCGTGGTCGGCAAGGCCTTCATTAAGTTGAGTGATGTGGTCGCGCAGAACCCGGATCTCTTCCTTCAACACCTCCTGGGTCTGTTCGACGGTGTGACGAGCCTGGTTGGCCTCACGGAGTTCCTCCGCCTGGGCGGCGGCATTCGCATCGACCTTACTGAGCCGCTGGTCACGCTCGGCGATTGACCCTTCAAGTTGTTGGATTGTGCCGCGATGGGCGGCTTCCCGATCGCTGAGCTCGACCTCCAGTTGATGGACACGGCCTTGCACCGACTCCAGTTTCTTCATCTGGGTGCGGAGGCGGTCGCGCTCGGCAAGGCCTTCATTAAGTTGAGTGATGTGGTCGCGCAGAACCCGGATCTCTTCCTTCAACACCTCCTGGGTCTGTTCGACGGTGTGACGAGCCTGGTTGGCCTCACGGAGTTCCTCTGCTTGGGCGGCGGCACTCGCATCAATGTTGGTAATCCGTTGGTCGCGCTCGGCGAGGCCTTCATTGAGTTGGGTGACGTGGTCGCGCAGGACCCGGATCTCTTCCTTCAACACCTCCTGGGCCTGTTCAGCAGCGTGACAGGCCTGTTGGGACGCACGGAGCTCGTCCATCTGGGCCGCAGCATTCGTATCGACCTTACTGATTCGCCTGTCACGTTCCGCGATCGACCGTTCGAGTTGTTGGATGGTCGCCCGATGGGCGGCTTCGCGGTCGCTGAGCTCGACCTCCAGCTGGTGCACACGATCTTGCGTGGAATCAAGCTTTGCCACTTGGGCGCGGAGGCGGTCGCGATCGGCGAGGCCTTCGCTGAGTTGGACGATATGCTCGCGCAGGACCCGGATCTCTTCCTTCAACACCTCCTGGGCCTGTTCTGCGGCATGGCAGGCTTGCCGGGCGTCACGGAGCTCGTCCACCTGGGCGGCAGCCGTCGCATCAAACTCATGGATGCGCTGATCGCGTTCCGCGATCGACCGTTCGAGTTGTTGGATGATCGTCCGATGGGCGGCTTCCCGGTCACCGAGCTCGACCTCCAGCTGGTGCACACGATCTTGCGTGGAATCAAGCTTCGCCACTTGGGCGCGGAGGCGGTCGCGGTCGGCGAGGCCTTCGTTGAGTTGGGCGATATGCTCGCGCAGGACCCGGATCTCTTCCTTCAACACCTCCTGGGCCTGTTCTGCAGCGTGAGAGGCCTGCTGGGCTTCCCAGAGCTGGTCGGCTTGGGCAGCGGTATTCGCATCGACCTTGCTGAGCCGCTGGTCGCGCTCGGCCAGGGCCCGCTCGAGCTGTTGGAGAGCGGCCCGATGGGCAGCTTCGCGGTCGCTGAATTCGATTTCCAGTCGATGCACGCGGTCTTGCGCAGCCCCCATCTTCTCCAACTGGGTACGGAGATAGTTTCGATCGGTGAGGCCTTCGTTGAGTTGGGTGATGTGGTCACGCAGGACCCGGATCTCTTCTTTCAGCACGTCCTGGGCTTGTTCAGCGGCGTGACGAGCCTGCTGGGCTCCACGGAGTTCCTCCGCCTGGTCGGAAATGATCAAATTGAGATCAGTCATGCGTTGGCGTACCACATCTGCTTCAGCTTCCATGGCGGTCACTCGACTGGACCGTGCGGCCAATTCCGCTTCAAGCGCCTTCATCTGTTCGGTCCGCGCGTTGAGTTCCCGTTGAACCGTGGTGACCGTGGATTCCGACGACATGACCTTCTGTTCGAGAATCTGCATGGCCGCCGTCTTGACCTTCAAATCATGCGACGTCGTTTCCAACGCGCGTTCCTTTGTGCGCAAGAGATTGACGAGTTCCTGGTACTGTTGTTCGAGGGAGTCTTTTGGGGGCGGCTGCAACCATTTGCTCAATGTGCTCATAGTTCACTCATTCCTTCAGGTCGGTCATAAAGCTGGTTGTGGTCAACGAATTCGAGAGTCATAAAAGATGAAGAAGAATGCTCAGAAATGCACCCCCCGGCAAGGAGGATGAATATAACGACATCGCCGGTCAAGATTCCCGCACGCCTCATGAGATCAGCCTGCTGTAGATGATGCACGTACTGAGGAGCGATGAGTCACGGTACCACATTTGATGTTCGATGTACTAGGGTGAAATCTGCCTCGTCAGGCAGATTTGGGTTAGGAAAGTACGCAAGCTCCGGTTGCTGCCAGGTCACGCTGATTTAGCGAGATGTAACACCATGAATGAATCCGTACAGAACATATTGAAATAGTTAGGCATGATGAGAGCGCCCTGTTCGGAAGGCGGGAGGGAATGTCAAACGGGTGAACCTAGAGGTAAGGCTGTGTTCGAAATCGTCCATTGGCGGCGTCGATAGTTAAAGGGTAGAATTCCCGTCGCAACTCTTGCGTTAGGCTGGGTCGTGGGTAGAGAGTTAGGCGATGGTATCGAGGCAAGATAATTCCTGAGATGGGTACATCACGTCTTCACGGAAAAATCGCAATCGTCACAGGTAGTAGTAGTGGAATAGGCAAGGCCATCGCCCTTCGATTTGGCCAGGAGGGAGCCAGAGTCGTGGTCACTGCAAGGCGGATGGCCCTGTGTGAGCAGACCGTGCAGCAGATACGGCAGAACGGTGGGGAAGCAGTAGCAATACAAACGGATGTGGCCGATGAGCACCAGGTTGAACGATTAATAGCTGAAACAGTGAATCGCGATGGCCGGATTGATATTCTGGTCAACAATGCAGGTATTGGCGTAGGAACCCGTTTGACTGAGACAAGCACTCAGGCCTTCGATACGGTGATGAACGTCAACTTGCGTGGCACCTTCTTCTGCTGTCGGGCGGCTTTCCGTCGCATGAAACAGCAGGGTGGTGGTGTGATCATCAATATGTCGAGTGTGGCAGGAGTCCAAGCCTGGGCAGGGACCGGCACGTACAGCGCCTCAAAACACGGCATCATGGCGCTCACGAAATCTTTGGCCGATGAAGGCCGTCCGTACCACATTAAGGTCAGTGCCATCTGTCCAGGAGGCGTGGCCGATGAGTTGGTCGACGCATCCCCGGCAACGATTGAGCGCAGTCAAAAGATAGATCCGTTCGATGTGGCGGAAGCAGCCGTGTATCTCTCAACGCTCGGGAAGTACACGGTGGTCCACCAACTTGTCATCGATCGGTTGGGTGCGGACTGGTGAGGTCCATGGAATATGTACGGCGCTGGATTCGAAGCCGGTCTGGCCTGATCTTTCTCAAATGGGGAAACTGTTTACAGCACGGTGGTATTGGGCCCACGCTGATGCAGTGAGCCCGTCGGTCTTGAGTGGGAAGAGTTGCTTCTCCGAAAGAGGCTAGAGATAAACCTTCTGATGGTCTTCCCTGCGTCGCTTGAGGTTGGATCCTATGCGAGCGCGCTCGCGCTCGTAACCTACGGCCGTGTAGTAGAGGGCACGATCGAAGAACTGGTTCAGGAGATGCATGAGCTCCAGTTCGCCATGTAATTCCATGGCGCTCTCGGACAATCCCTCTCGCTGGACGAACGCGCACATGTGTTCCTTTGTCGCCGTAATCGCCCAGAGAAAGTGGCTGTAGGCTACGCCTTGCTCAGCACGTCGTCCACCGATCTCTGTATACCGCTGTTCGACTTCTGCTTCGGTCTTGTCTATCAGCCAATTACTGAGGTTGTCGTAAATCTCGCGGGTACGGGCTCGAAGTTCGTCTGGGGGGACTTTGCGGAGGTCACTGCAACGGGGAGAGCTCCACACTTTTTCGCTGAGCTCCCGGGCAAGTTGCTCGGAGTTCTTCTCGATCAGTTTCACCAATCGGCCAGCCAGCATGGCACACCTCCTTGGTTAAAGTTGAGTGGTTATGGTAGGGGAATGTACGGCCTCCTCATTGCGGCCCTGACGTTACCCGATTAGTAGTGCCGACGTCAATGATACGTCCGTCAAGTACAGGCTGTACATCGCCTTGCACTTGCCGGACCCTTTTGCTATTCTTCGACCGCCTATCATCATACATATACATACGCGACGCAACTATCCAACATTGCACACAATTCGGAGGAGTCGATCATGGCCGGCATCAAGCGGGCATTGGTTAGTGTTTCGGATAAGACGGGAGTCATTGAGATGGCGAAGGGGCTGGAAGCGCTGGGCGCGGAGATTCTGTCGACTGGAGGCACGGCAAAGGCCCTCCGTGACGCCGGAGTAAACGTGACGGATGTCGCCGCCTATACCGGCTCCTCAGAAATTCTCGACGGACGGGTGAAAACGTTGCACCCCAAGATTCATGGTGGCTTGCTGGGTCGGCGTTCGCTCAAAGCCCATGTCGAACAGATGAACCAGCATGGGATCGGCCCTATTGATGTGGTGGTTGTGAATCTCTACCCGTTCGAAGCGACGATCGCGAAACCGGATTGCCGTTTCGAGGATGCCATCGAAAATATCGACATTGGTGGGCCGTCGATGTTGCGGTCAGCAGCCAAGAATCATGAAGATGTACTGGTGGTCGTGGATCCAGCCGACTACTCACGGGTTCTTGATGCGGTGAAAGACAATACGGCGACGGTGGCGCTACGCCGTGAGCTGGCGATGAAAGTGTTTCAACATACGGCTCGCTATGACGGGTTGATTGCCGCCTATTTGGAAAAGCAGGCCCGAGGTGGGGAGGTGAAGTTTCCGAAGGTGTTGTCGCTGCAGTTTGAATTGGCTGAAACGCTTCGGTACGGAGAGAATCCTCACCAGCAGGGGGCGTTCTACCGCGAACCAGACAGCAATGAGTCTTCAGTTTCACGCGGCAAGATACTTCACGGGAAGGCCATGTCCTATAATAATTTTCTTGACGCCAATTCCGCGTTGGAATTGGTCAAGGAATACGATGAGACGGCCGTCGCGATCATCAAACACAACAATCCCTGTGGCGTGGCGCTTGGCGCGTCGCCGGTCGAGTCCTACGTCAAGGCTCGTGAGACCGATCCGGTCTCGGCTTTTGGTGGGGTGATCGCCTTTAACCGAATCGTGGATTTGGCCGCAGCAAAGGAAATCACCTCCACCTTTGTTGAGGTGGTCATTGCTCCGGGGTTTGCCGAGGATGCGTTGGCCGAACTCAAACGTAAGAAAGATCTTCGCTTGTTGGATGTGGGACCTTTGATGAAGGTGAAACAGGAAGGGTTTGATCTGAAAAAACTCGTCGGTGGATTGATCGTGCAAGATCGTGATCTTGGCGTGTTGGCTGATCTTCGTGCGTTGAAGGTGCCGACGGTCCGCAAGCCGACAGATGAAGAATATGCCGCCTGTGCGTTTGCTTGGAAGGTCTGCAAACATGTCAAATCGAATGCGATTATCTATGCCAAGCCTGGTCAGACGGTCGGCATCGGAGCCGGACAGATGAGCCGAGTGGATTCTGTGAAGTTGGCGGCGATGAAAGCGCAGATGCCTGTGAAGGGCTGTGTCATGGCCTCGGATGCCTTCTTCCCGTTCCGCGACGGCCTCGATGCTGCTGCCGATGTCGGTATTACCGCCATCATTCAACCGGGGGGGTCGATTCGAGATTCCGAAGTCGTGAAAGCGGCAGATGAACATGGGATGGCGATGATTCTGACGGGCATGCGTCACTTCCGCCACTAATCGGATACCGAAACAGGCCTCCAATCTTGGTTCTCAATTGTTCGAGACCCTCGACGTCATCCTCCCGGTACGCCTCGGGCCTCTCGCCAATGAATGGTTCTGCTGACCGACGGCCAGAAACCGTGTGTCAGGCTATTTGGAGCTGCCTCGCTTCTTTCAGAGTATAGAGAGACCTCATGAAGATTCTTGTTGTCGGTGGTGGTGGGCGGGAACATGCGATCGTATGGAAACTCGCGCAAAGTCCGCGTCAGCCAGCTTTGTACTGCGCACCTGGCAATGCGGGGATTGCCTCGTTGGCGACCTGTGTGCCGATCAAGGCAGACGATCTTTCCGGTCTGAAACAGTTCGTGCTTCAAGAGAAGATCGACCTGACGGTCGTTGGCCCTGAGGTGCCGCTTGCGTTGGGCATCGTTGACGAATTCCGCAAAGCCAAGCTCAAGATTTTCGGGCCGACCAAGAACGCGGCCCGTCTGGAAGCCAGCAAGATCTTTTCGAAGGCTGTTATGGCCCAAGCCAAGATCAAAACCGCTCATGCCAAGAGCTTTGAAAAGGCCGGCGACGCCTTGGCCTATATCGAACAGCATGATCTCCCGGTTGTGATCAAGGCGGATGGGCTGGCCCAGGGCAAGGGGGTCATCATCGCGACCACAGGCGATCAAGCCAAGCAGGCGATCGTGGATGCCATGGAGAATGCAGCCTTCGGGCAAGCCGGTAAGCAGGTCTTGATTGAACAGTTTTTAGAGGGCGAAGAGCTGACAATCATGGCCTTCACGGATGGGAAGACGGTGGTACCAATGCCACCGGCGCAAGATCATAAGCGGGTTGGTGAAGGCGATACCGGGCTGAATACAGGAGGCATGGGTGCCTATTCTCCTGCTCCGCTTGGAACAACCGAGCTCAAAGCTCAAGTTACACATGAGGTCATGCAACCGATGATCGACGCTATGGCACGTCTTGGTTCTCCCTTCCAGGGTGTTCTGTACGCGGGACTGATGGTGGCTAAAGGAACGCCGTATGTATTGGAGTTCAATGCACGGATGGGCGATCCTGAAACGCAGGTTGTGCTGCCGCTACTCAAGACAGATCTCCTCGATGTTGTCGATGCGGTGGTTGAGCATCGACTCGATCAACTTACGGTTGAATGGTATCGAGATGCCACGGTGTGTGTCGTGATGGCCTCAGGAGGCTATCCCGGTTCTTACCGGCAGGGGATGGAGATCCGAGGCCTTCCCTCGGCTACCTCTACCGCAGAGGCTTCCATGGTGTTTCATGCGGGGACTACTCAGCGAGGGAACGAGATCGTCACTGCTGGAGGTCGGGTACTGGGCATCTTAGGTCGAGGACAGACTCTCTCGGATGCCCGGCGCGAAGCATATCGGGTCGTGAACACGATCTCCTTCGACGGATGCCATTTCCGGACGGATATTGCGCATCGTGCCCTCAAAACGTAAGATTGCTCCGATCAGTTCCCCGAAACATCCTTCTCGGTAAGCCTCAATCTCAGTGCGAAATCATCCGCATTTCCAGTGCGGTTTTCGTGCTTGCGTCAGTGCTAGATCCGAATGGCCGGAGCCGATCTTCTGCGAGGTCTCTCGTGATTGATCTGTTACAATACGTTCATTCGATTGACGAGAGGACAGATGTGAGACTCGCTTGTCAAGCCGCAGCGCGTCTCGATCCATACCGGCGAAAGGGGAGCGGGGATGATGACGATGGGTAATAAGTGGATGCAGGGTCTCCACACGGTCTTCGGGTTTGGTCTCATACTGGGCCTTGCAGGATGTGACTATTGGCCGCCCGCTTTACAGGCTCAGATCGAACAGATGCGATCGGAAACACAAACGCTGGCGATGGAGAAGGCTCAGCTGCAAGGTCAAGTCATGGACCTATCGAAGGCCAAGCAGGAGTTCCAGAGTCAGGTAGATGAGCTGAGTCGGATGAATCGTGAAAAAACAGCGATGATCATGAGTCTCCAGAAACAGTTGGACACGGTTCGCGCAAAAGCCTTGAAGTCGATGTCTTCCAAAGCGACACAACGGAAGGCAGCAACGAGATCGAGAACAAAGTCTTCCGCCAAGGCGGCGCCGAAGAGCACCCTCAAGGCGCCACCGACCAAAAAATCTGCTTCGAAGGGAGTCGGGGTACGGTAGCTTGACCTAAGACGTCACGATGAAGAGGAAGACCTCGCTGTGTTCGAAGCCGCAGTTGAAGAGCTGGTCGATGCTGTCGCAGGCGCCGCTGCGGGAGTGGATGGGGTTGTGCTTGCTGCGGCGGGAGGTGAGGTCTCTTTTTTCTCACCGGTTCCTGATCCACCGGTCTCACTTCCTGTACTTGATGGAGGTTTCATCTTCTCGGAGTAGTCGGTGACATACCAGCCGCTTCCCTTGAACATAATTCCGGGAGAGGAGATGAGTCGCCTCACCGCCTTCCCACAGCGTTCGCATGTAGTGAGGGGATCGTCTTTCATGCTCTGTTTCACTTCAAAGCGGTAGGCGCAGCCCTCACACTGATATTCGTAGATCGGCACGGTGACCCTCCCTTGCGTGTTGGCGTTTCATGCGATTCGAGGACAGATTACGTTAATTTCGCAAACGCCTGTTCGAGGCGTTCAAGACCTCTGGCAATGCTTGTCATACTGGTTGCGTACGATAACCGAAGGTGTTCTCCGCTGCCAAACGGCTCACCAGGTACCGTTGCGATTTGGGCATCGTTGAGCAGGTATTGAGCCACATCGTTCGGAGTCTTCAGCATACCCGATGGACCCTGTTTTCCCAATACTCCTTTGATATTCGGAAACGCGTAGAATGCTCCCCGTGGCATCTGACAACGCACCCCCGGGATTTTGTTCAATCCGTTCACAATCGTGGTTCGACGACGAGAAAATTCCTCTACCATCTTGATGGTGAATGGCTCTCCAAGCCGCAATGCCGCAATGGCTGCTTTTTGGGCGATGGAACAGGGGTTGGAGGTGCTCTGACTCTGAATATTGGCCATCGCCGTGAGCAGATCTTGAGGCCCAGCCGCATACCCGATTCTCCACCCGGTCATGGCATAGGCTTTTGAGACACCATTGATAATGACGGTTCGAGCAGCGATCTCCGGTCCCAGCGAGGCAATGCTGACATGAACGGCGCCATCATACAGTACCTTTTCATAAATCTCGTCGGAAATCACGAGCAGATCATGCCGTACTGCGACCGATGCAATCTCTTCCAGTGTCGCCCGATCATAGGTTGCTCCGGTCGGGTTACAGGGACTGTTCACGATGATGGCCTTGGTTCGAGGCGTGATGAGTCGTTCCAATGCAGCCGCGTGGACTGCATACTCTTCCGTCTCGGTCGTTTGCAGAAGGACCGGCGTCGCATCGTTCAAAAGAGCCTGATCGGAATAAGACACCCAATAGGGGATTGGGATGATGATCTCGTCACCTGCTTCGAGTAGGGCCTCAGCCAGATTGTAGAGCGAGTGTTTGGCCCCGCAGGAAACTAGGATCTGAGATTTTTCATAACGCACTCCGAGGTCGGTCCGCAGTTTGTCCGCGATAGCTCCGCGCAACTCGTCGATTCCTGAGGAAGGGGTGTATTTTGTAAATCCAGCGCGAATCGCATCTTCGGCTGCAGCCTTGACAGGATCTGGCGTATCAAAGTCTGGTTCGCCTGCCGAAAAATCGATGACATCCAATCCTCGTGCAGCCATGGCCTTTGCCTTTGCGGCCATAGCAAGGGTAGGGGATGGTGCAATGCGGCTGACACGGGCGGCGAGCTTCATGGCTTGAGACTCCGAATGCGGTCTTCGAGGCGGCGCGCGACTTCTGGGTGGAGAAATTCCGTCAAGTTACCACCGTGGCAGGCAACTTCTTTGATGATAGTCGAAGACAAATAGGAATATTCCTCGCTGGGCATCAAAAAGACCGTCTCCACCGTTTTGGCAAGTTTGCGATTGATGAGCGCCATCTGAAATTCGTGTTCAAAGTCCGAAATGGCGCGTAGCCCTCGGATAATCGCATGGGCGCCTGACCGTCCAACATAATCCACCAATAATCCTTCAAACGGCGTGACGTCGACTTGATCGAGATCCTTCATGACCAGCTGCACCATAGCAAGGCGTTCCGCAAAATTGAAGAGCGGATGTTTAGAAGGGTTTGGAGCCACGGCCACGATCACTTTGTCAAACACGCGAAGGCTACGTGTAATGATGTCTGTGTGGCCATGAGTAATGGGATCGAAGGTGCCGGGATAGATGCCGATCTTCATGGTTACACGACATTGGGATCGGAATAGACAGAAAGGGTAGTATCTCCGTATCGATACCGACGGAGGAACTGAGTGCGTCCTACAGACAGAGGTAAGGTGGTTCGTGTGGCGTGCTCGATGACCAACCGCGAGTCGGCGCTAAGGAGATCCTGGGCCTGTGGTTTGGAGAGGAGTGCGGCACATTCTTCAGCATCCGAATAAGGTGGATCGGCAAAGACGATGTCGTAGGGACCATTCCATCGATTTGGGTTGTTGAGAAACTGTTGGACCGCCTGTGCCTGCAAAGAGAGTTCTTCACCGATCTGACAAATCTGTATGTTCCGCCGAAGGAGTTTCAACGCCTCTCCGTGAGATTCCACCGAGGTGACATGTGCCGCTCCCCGGCTCAAGGCTTCGATTCCCACGGCACCTGTTCCAGCATAGAGGTCCAACATTCGACTCTTCGCTAGCCGATTCCCAAGAATTGAAAACAAGGCTTCCCTAACCCGATCCGAGGTTGGGCGCAGACGGTGCTCCGGAGGTGTGTAGAGTCGCCGACCTCTATTAGTACCCGCGATCACACGCATACCAGCCAATATTATCTTAATCGAGCTACGCTAACATAGCATTTTTGTGAGGGTCAAGGAATGCAGCCTGGGTGAAGGTAGTGCAGGGTCATAGCGTGGTGTGTGGGTGAAGAATCAGCGGCTAGTGTATGGAAAGGGGTTCGACCCTCTTTTGACCGTGCAGAGCTAGAGGACTATAATAATGTGGTCACTTGTGAGCGGCCAGAGTAAGGCGAGGGTAAGGATAGCGTCCAATCGACCGACTGTCTCCCTTACGGGTTCGGATGTCGGGCCCGATAAAGGGCGAAATCTAGCGAGTGGCTACCGTACGAGATTCTCGAGCTGTGAGGCTTTTTCTTCGATTGTTGGAAATCGTGCGATCAATAATGGCGCCACAATTAATGCATTTCCATGCGTAGAAGACGAGAAAAAAATCTGAAAACCGCTCCAACATCATCATACCCTTACATTTCGGACATTCCATGGATTCCTCCTGGGGTG
This sequence comes from Nitrospira sp., assembly GCA_965223625.1. Classification (GTDB taxonomy): domain Bacteria; phylum Nitrospirota; class Nitrospiria; order Nitrospirales; family Nitrospiraceae; genus Nitrospira_D. The sequence continues at coordinate 2,099,811 of OZ245008.1, read as the reverse complement.
ACGGTGTTCATAGCTGCGGGCGGACAGAAGCAAGAGCTGCACCAATTTGTCACATGTTGGTATTTCAATAGGTTATAAGCTAATTAATCGTCGTTCGTCGGCAGTTTCGGCTTCTTTGACGGTACAAAAGCGTCCGGTCCGTCAATTTTTTGTCCAAGCGTGGGCTGTATGGCGGATTCAAAGGGTCACAGGAGAGGCATTGCGCGTTGGCCAAAGACAGAGCGTCCTCGTGAGCGTCTTCTTTCAAAAGGCTCAGAGGCCCTGTCTGATGCGCATCTTCTCGCTATCCTGCTGAGGACAGGGAGACGCGATTCTTCCGCTGTACAAGTGGCCATCGAACTCCTTGATCGGCTGGGAGGCTTAGGTGGGCTCGCAGCTTGTGGTGCTGAAGAACTCTGTGCCATCCAGGGAGTCGGTCCCGCAAAGGCTGCTCAACTCAAGGCCGCCCTAGCATTGGGGAGGCGTTCCCTGGCGGTTCCGCTTTCGACGGGAACCCGTATTTCGTCGAGTGCCGACCTCTTCAAACATTTTCATCCTGTCCTCCGTGATGTGAAACACGAACTCTTCAAGGTGGTGCTGCTCGACGCGAAGAATATGGTGGTGAAAGAAGCGACGGTTTCCGAAGGGAGTCTAACGCTCAGCATCGTTCATCCACGAGAAGTCTTTGCACTGGCCATACGCGAATCGGCAGCTGCCGTTATTTTTCTTCATAATCATCCAAGTGGAGATCCGACTCCCAGTATGGAGGATCGACGACTGACCGATCGATTGGTGGCGGCGGGTGGAGTGTTGGGGATCCGCGTGTTGGACCATCTCATTATTGGCGATGGTCGGTACGTCAGTTTCGCTGACGAGGGATGGCTGACGCGACAGCGAGATGATCAGGAGGACATGTCAGGAGAGAGTTAACCGAAGTTCACATCTTTCCCAGGTGAGGAAATCAATGAACTAACCTATCTCTTCTCAACCGGAGGGCATGCCATGGAAACTACCCGTGAGGAGCCCATCAGAAACGTGGCGATCGTGTCCAGTGTCGGGGCCGGGAAAACTTCACTTTGCGAGGCCTTGCTCTATGTCGCCGGAGTGATTCCCTCCATAGGGTCTGTGATAGAGGGAACGACCGTCTCAGACTTTGAACCGGAAGAGCTTCGTCATCGCACGTCGACCAGCTCCAGCCTCCTTCAGTTCAGCTGGAATCAGACCACGATCAATTTAATCGATCCTCCTGGGGCACTCGATCTTCTTGGTGAACCGATGGCTGCGCTACGCGCCGTTGATGCGGTGATTGTCGTGGTAGGAGGGAGTAGTGGAGTGAAGTCCGATCTAGATAGGCTCTGGTTGAAGATCCAAGCATTGGGTCTGCCCTGTCTCTTGTTCGTGAATGGGCTGGACAAGGAGGGCACTTCGTTTGAATCCACATTGGAAATCTGCCGTCAACACTTTGAGGCGGCTCCAATTCCTTTAACAATACCGGTCCATCAAGAGGGGCGTCTCGACGGAGTGCTTGACATCAGATCTGAGATAACAATTCGCTCTCAACCGATGTCTCGCACAGTCGAACAGCACCCGTTTGAGCACGATCAGCAGGAGTTTTACAGGGAAGCGCGCAAGCGGTTGGTGGAGACAGTGGCCGAGACAGACGAACCCCTTTTGGAGCATTACCTCTCTCAGGAGCATTTGACGCAGGAAGAACTCTTGGACGGTCTGCGACGCGGTACTCAGATGAGGCGATTTCTTCCAGCCTATGCCGGATCTGCCATTCAGAATGTTGGAGTCTGGTCGCTCTTGAATGACATTGTGACGTTGCTACCCTCGCCGCCAGAGCGTGGTGCGGATCACCCATGGCACGGGACTCACCCGGAAACGAACGAGCCATGCGAGCGGAAAGGGGAAGCAGTGGAGCCCTTTTCAGGGTATGTCTTCAAGACCCTCATTGATCCGTTCGTAGGACGCCTTTCTTATTGTCGTGTGTTGTCAGGAACAGTTCAGGCTGATGCGACGGTATGGAATTCTTCACGACAGGTGCGGGAGAAGCTTGGCCATTTCTACCGGGTGCTGGGCAAGCGTCATGTGACGGTTGATTCCGTCAAAGCAGGGGACATCGTGGCGATTGGTAAACTTAAAGACACGCTGACAGGCGACACCTTGTGTCAGGAAAGCGCTCCTATCTGCTACGCGGAGATTCGGCTCCCGAAGCCGATCGTATCGTTCGCCATCGATACGAAATCGAAGGCGGAAATCGATAAGGTCAGCCTCGGCCTCCATAAGCTTATCGAGGAGGATCCGACACTAGAGTTTACGCGCAATTCTGAAACCAAGGAAATGGTGCTGAGCGGGATGGGACAGTTTCACATCGATCTGGCTTTGGAGAAGTTGCAGCGAAAATTTGGAGCTGCCGTCACGCTGCATCTGCCGAAGGTCCCGTATCGGGAAACGATCAAAGTCAAATCACAGGCGCAAGGTAAGTACAAGAAACAAACCGGTGGTCATGGACAATACGGCGATTGTTGGCTTGAGCTAGCCCCACTCGCTCGCGGGAGTGGGTTTGCATTCGACAATCGTATTGTTGGGGGAGTCATCCCGCGAAACTTTATCCCTGCCGTGGAAAAGGGCGTATTTGAAGCTCTGCATGAGGGGCCGTTGTGTGGATTTCCTGTCGTTGATGTGATGGTGACCGTGTACGATGGCTCTTACCACGCAGTCGATTCTTCCGAGATGTCGTTTAAGATCGCAGGGGCGATGGCTTTCAAAAAAGCGATGGAAACGGCGCATCCGGTGCTCCTTGAGCCCGTTATGAGGGTCGATGTTGATAGTCCGACCGACACGATTGGAGCTGTGATGGGAGATCTGAACGCTCGTCGTGGACGTATCGTCTCCGTCAATGCAATGGACCATATGGAACGGATCACAGTCATGGTCCCACTCGCGGAGTTGCTCAGGTATGCCACAGCGCTTAACGCTGTAACTGGAGGACGGGCTAGTTATGCCATGGAATTTGATCATTACGATGAAGTGCCTCGAGAACTCATGGGCAAGGTTATCGAACGCCAGAGGGTCGAGCGGCCGATCGCCGTTACCCACTGAGAATCTCAGTCGAGTGGCTTGAGGACGACGTAAAACGCGCGGTTTTCTCGGAGCACGCGAAGCAAGAAGGCATCACCTCGTCGAGATTGAGAAATCGTTGACGTAAAATCTCCCAAGGAAGATACTTCTGTCCGGTTGACCTCTATGATCAGGTCACCTTCTTGAAGCCCTTCGGCTTGGGCCAGGCTGTTTGGCTCGACCTTTGTGATGACCACGCCCTTCGACTGACGGAGCCTGAACTTTTCCACGAGACCCGCCGTCGATTCTTGAACCTCGAGACCGAGTTTGCTCTCCACCTTCTCGATTCGAGGAACGGATGCCAGGACCGGACTATCAGGTCGTTCGGTCAGTGGAATATTGAGATGAAGGTGCTTCAGATCTCGAACGACTTCGATCTGGGACGTTGCACCGGGAGCGAGTGTTCCGATCAGGCGAGACAGCTTGTTGGGCGAATCGACCACGACGCCATTGATTCGAACGATGACATCACCGGGCTGAATCCCGGCAAGAGCGGCAGGATCTTTCTCAAATACTTCATTGACCAGTACACCTCCGCCTTCAGTGACACCGAATTTCTTAGCCAATTCAGCGGTCAACGGTTGGATGCCGACGCCGAGCCACCCTCGTACGACTTTTCCGTTGGCGAGTAGTTGTTCAATGACCTGTTTGGCCATGTTTGATGGGATAGCGAATCCGATCCCTTGAGCAAAATTGATGATCGCCGTATTGATTCCAACCACCTCGCCACGAAGGTTAAAAAGCGGGCCTCCAGAATTACCAGGGTTGATAGAAGCGTCGGTCTGAATGAAATTTTCATAGCGTGAGAGATTGATATTTTCCCGACCAATACCGCTGACTACGCCAAGGGTCACAGTCTGGTCCAATCCGAAGGGATTTCCCACGGCCAGTACCCATTGGCCCACCTTGACCCCTGTTGAATCCCCGAACCGCGCACTGGTCAGCGGTCGACCTGCTGATACCTTGAGTAGTGCCAAGTCCGTGTCCGGATCTTTGCCGATCACATGAGCGATGAGCTTTGTTTTGTCTGAGAGTCGCACTTCAATCTCGGTGGCATCGCCGACGACATGATTGTTCGTTACGATATGACCTTCATCGTCGACGATCAATCCTGAGCCGGAGCCTGACGCGTTTGGCATGCGTTCGCCTGGGGCCTCCCGAGATCTGCCCCTACCAGTGATGGGAAAGAGATTGACGACGGAATGTTTGGTCTCTTCTGCCAATTGAGTAATGACCGTTTGAATCTCTTCGAGCATGCGAATGCCTGGCGAATCAGCAGATAGTGCTTCAGCGTGTCTCGTCTCCAAGCTGACAAAAAGAAGGATTGAGACGGCAGAGAATAGAAATCGACTGATATGCGCCGAACGGGATGTACGCATGGCCATCACCCGCTATTGTATCCGATCGCCGTGGGTGTGCCTACTACCTGTGTTACGCTGATCTTGTTACAGAGGGTGTAAGGGTTCGTTGGCTGCTGAACCATGCGGTGAGTTTGTCCAGTTCTGCTTGAGCGCCGATCAGGATGACGATATCACCGGGTCGCAGGAGAAGATCTTTGTTTGGAGCCAAGAGAAAAGGCCCTCGGAATACTGTAGCGACGTGTGTGGAGGCAGAATAGGGAAGCGCACTCAAGGGTTCCTGTGTTGCCGCAGCCCCACGAGCCACGGTAATCCGCTCGATGCCACTCGACCGAAGTGTGAGATCGCGCTGAAATGCGAGCAGATCTTGATAAATCGCTTCAAGTTTGAGCTCCCGGATTTGTGTGTCGACACGGAGAAGGAGCGTTTTCAGCTGCTGAACTTGGGTAATGGCGTCGGTTAGTGGCTCGTCGATCATACGGACGCCTGAATCGAGTGAGGGCTTTTCGAGAAGTCGATCGGACACCTGTGTGGCGATTTGCTGACCAAGCCTACCTGTGACCTCATCAATGTTTTTCAGCAATGTCGAAGCTTGCCAGTGCAGACGGATGATTTGAACTTTCCTGTTAACCAATTCGGAGATGGCCAGCACGGTTTCGTAAAAGGCCTGACTGGTGATGGAAAGCTCTTTGTGAACGCGGCCGAGTAATTCGAGCGTCATGTTCTGATAAGAAATATTATGTCAACTGTTAGATATGTCTTGCTACCTGCTCTGCTAGAGCGACCACAGCCCTACACTTGTTCATAACGGATTGTCCTCCTACCGTCAATCGCTCAGGAAATATCGGATCCAGCTTTCCAGTGTGTGAAGTGCCACCTCCGTGAATATCAAGATGACTCGTCATCATTTGCAATCGGCCATGCCCTCCCCGTATCATCAACCACATGAACTGTACAAAATGTAAGACCAAAGCGGTGATGAAGTTACCTCGGCATAATGCCGCATTCTGCAAGGGATGCTTTAACCAATTTGTGCAAGATCAAGTTCTGAAAGCGATTCGGTCTCACGAGATGTTCACCAGAGAACACCGTCTTCTTGTCGCCGTGTCTGGCGGCAAGGATAGTTTGGCTTTGTGGGATCTTCTGTTGAAGTTGGGGTATAAGGCTGATGCGTTGTATGTGAACCTTGGGATTGGGGACTATTCCGAGTCGTCCTATAAGAAAGTCGTGCATTTTTCCGAAACCGTGGCTGTCGCCTATGGTGCGGTGATGCATAGTCATACTGTGGAACGTGAAGAAGGGGCTGGGATCCGTGAACTCGCCATGATCGCTCATCGCCCAACATGTTCGACTTGTGGGACAATTAAACGGTATCGATTCAACTACGCTGCCCTTCAACTTGGGTACGACGTCATGGCAACCGGACATAACTTGGACGATGAAGCAGCCCGGCTCCTTGGTAACGTGCTTCACTGGCAGGATGAATACCTCGAGAAGCAAGGTCCCAGTCTTCCCGCTTCTCTCGATGGATTCGCCAAAAAAGTGAAACCGTTGTATCGTTTGACTGAACGCGAATTGGCGGCCTATTGTGTTTTGAATCGGATCGAGTATGTCGTTGAGGAATGCCCCATGGCTCAAGGAGCCCGTACTCTCCTTTACAAAGAAGTCTTGAACCGGTTGGAAATGGAATCGCCCGGTACCAAACAAATGTTTTACTGGGGTTTTCTTGAGAAGCACCGAAAGACTCAGACACCCACGAGTATGAAGGACAAAGACCGCTCCACCTTGCGCGTCTGTTCCCTCTGTGGCCAACCAACGACAGCGGACACCTGCTCGTATTGTAAGCTGATGGCCAGAGCCAAGGTCTCAACGCCTCATTAGACCCACTCGGCCCTTGCAAACCGTTTCGACACTCCGTAAGCTCAGCCTATATCTTAGGGTTTCGGTTCTTTGCCCAGACGGATACCGAATATTTCATGGCAACTGCTCCGCGCGATTACTACAAAATCCTCGGTGTTTCTCGAAATGCGTCCGCCGACGATATTAAAAAGGCATTTCGCCGTTTAGCCCGCCAATACCATCCCGACCTTCACACCGGGGCAAAGAAGGCTGAGATGGAGAAAAAGTTTAAGGAGCTGAATGAGGCCCAGGAAGTACTGTCCGATCCTGACAAGCGTAAGAAATATGACCAATACGGAGCAGATTGGGAGCAAGCGCAGAATTTCAATAATGCTCGTCAACAGGCATGGACGCGAGGGGCGAGTGGGCCGTGGAGTTTCGAACAAGATTCTGGCGGTCAGGGCTCTGGCGGGAGTGAACATTTTTCCGATTTTTTTGAGAGTCTCTTTGGCAACCGCGGGCGCAGAACTGGTGAGCGTGGGGATCTTGGCCCACCAGGGGAAGATCTCGAGACCGATGTTCAGCTTGCGCTGCACGAAGTCCTGACCGGTGTGACGAAGCGCGTCAACCTCCGTGAACCACAGACCTGCTCGACCTGCGTCGGTACCGGGAGCTTGCGAGGGCGACCTTGTACGACCTGTCATGGGACTGGGACGACGACAGCACATAAGACGATAGAAGTGAGAATCCCAGCAGGAGTTCAAGATGGAACTCGTGTGAGGGTTGCGGGCAGGGGGCACCCTGGAGCCTATGGGGGGAAGCGGGGTGATTTGTACCTCCAGGTGAGCATTCTGCCTGATCCGATCTTCCGTCAACATGGTTCGGATTTGTATGCCACCCTTCCGGTCTATCCATGGGAGGCCGCACTTGGTGCGGAAGTAACCGCTCCAACCTTAGGTGAACCTGTAAAGGTCAAGGTGCCGGCCGGCAGCAAGGCCGATGGCAGACTACGGCTGAAAGGGAAAGGATTGCCGTCAGCAACAGGCGGCAATGGAGATCTTTTTTTGAGCCTCCAAATTGTCATGCCGACGGTCGTGAGCGAAGAAGAGCGGGTTCTGTACGAACGGTTGAGCAGACAACGACATTCCGATCCACGTATGGACCTCCTTTATATGGCCCGGCGGCGCTAATCTTGGAACCTGAGTCGAAGGCGCTCGCTTGCGTTGCGTGGCTCACTGTGGCAAGCTTTTGATCAAGGTGTTTCAACCAAGGAGGCTTACATGAAGTCTGTAGCCAAGACGGCAGCTGTCATAGTGATGGCTTCGGTCGGTCTGCTGATGTCGGGCATTCCCAGCTCCCTGGCGAATAATCCTGGCTATGGCCATCCCGGAAGTGGATATGGCATCGGAGGGGGATATGGCTATGGCAAGGGCGCGATGCATTATCATTATAGTGGGACGGGCCATCTGATCCGCCATCTGCTCAAGCACGAGAAAGATATCGGGCTCACGGTCGATCAGGTTGCCAAGCTCAAAGAGGTGCAACTGAATCTGGACCGTATTCGGATCAAAACCGAAGCGGAGATCAAAATTGCCGAACGTGAATTGAAAGCGTTGACGGATGACGAGAAAAGCGATCTTGGTGCGATTGAGGCGAAGCTCAAGCAGAGCAAAGACCTACAAGTCGGACTGCGCATGGCATCTATTAAGATGCGGCGCGACGTGATGGCCGTGTTGACGCCCGAACAACGTGAAAAGGAAAAGTCCGAACATGACAAGGTGATGCAGCAGCACAAAGGGGCAGGAGCTCATCATGGAAAGGGAATGCCGTATGGCGCGTATCCTCATGGTGGGAACCCGCATGGAGGGAATCCTTATGGGATGAATCCCCACGGTAAGAACCCACATGAATCTAGCACATCCCCTACGCCACCAGGCAATATGTCCGTCGAGTAAATCTGAGTCCTAAAAGCCATGCATAAAAAAGATGAAGCGAAGCTCCAGAGCCACGATTTGCTAATCGGCCCGGGCCGTGCTCCGGCGAGGGCGATGTTGAAGGCCGTGGGGTTTACGGACGACGACCTTTCCAAACCGCTCGTCGGTGTTGCCAACACATGGATCGAGGTGATGCCCTGCAATTTTCATTTGCGACGGCTTTCCGAGCGAGTGAAAGCCGGCATTCAAGCAGCCGGTGGAACTCCGATTGAATACAACACCATCGCCGTCTCTGATGGGATTTCGATGGGAACAGAAGGAATGAAAGCGTCCCTGATCAGCCGAGAGGTCATTGCGGATTCGATCGAGCTCGTCGCGCGTGGCCACATGTTTGATGCCGTTGTCGCACTGTCTGGCTGTGATAAAACTATTCCTGGGACCGTCATGGCACTCGCGCGGTTGAACCTTCCCTCGCTCATGCTGTACGGGGGGTCGATCATGCCTGGACAGTTTCAAGGACAAGATGTGACTATTCAGGATGTCTTCGAAGCGGTCGGTAAACACGCGTCGGGAAAGATGACCGACGCCGAGCTCAAAGACTTGGAAGACCATGCCTGTCCTGGGCCTGGGGCCTGTGGAGGACAGTTTACCGCCAATACGATGGCTATTGCGTTTGAATTCCTTGGCATTTCACCGATGGGCCGTAATGGAGTGCCTGCCATGGATGGCCGGAAAGATGATGTGGCATTTGAATGCGGCCAGATGGTGATGAATCTCGTGAAACAGAATCTCCGTCCACGTCAGATTATCACGCGGAAATCCCTGGAGAATGCCATTGCCGCAGTCGCCACGACCGGGGGGTCGACGAATGCCGTCCTGCATTTGCTCGCGATCGCTCGCGAGTCCGGGGTCAAGCTGAGCATCGAAGATTTTGACAAGATCAATCGGAAAGTTCCCCTCTTGGCCGACCTTAAGCCGGGAGGACGCTATGTCGCGGCGGATCTTTTTGCGGCTGGCGGTACGACCTTGGTTGCGAAACGATTACTTGATGCCGGGCTCCTCCATGGTAATCAACCGACGGTGACCGGACGAACGATCGGTGAAGAAGCATCAACTGCCAATGAAACACCTGGTCAACAAGTGCTGCGTCCCCTCACCCACCCGATCAAGCCAACGGGTGGGCTTGTGATTCTGAAGGGCAATTTGGCGCCGGAAGGCTGCGTGGTGAAGGTGGCCGGCCATTCGATGACAAAGTTTCAAGGGCCTGCAAAAGTTTATGATCGGGAGGAAGATGCGTTTGTAGCAGTGAAGGCCGGTCAAATAAGGCCTGGCGACGTCGTGGTGATCCGGTATGAAGGTCCGGCTGGTGGGCCTGGCATGCGTGAAATGTTAGGCGTGACGGCAGCCATCGTGGGAGCTGGACTCGGCGACACCGTGGCCTTGCTCACCGACGGTCGTTTCTCCGGTGCAACGCATGGATTGATGGCCGGGCACGTTGCTCCTGAGGCGGTGAAGGGAGGACCGATCGCTGCTGTAAAAAATGGCGACGTCATTACCTTTGATATCGTCAAGCGTAGATTAGTTATTGCGGTATCGCAAAAAGAAATCACCGCTCGACTCAAGAAGGTCAAATTTCCTACTCCGCGATACACTGCCGGGGTCATGGGAAAATACGCCAGGCATGTCTCCTCCGCATCCGAAGGCGCTATTACGACATGATGCAGGAGCCCAGGCATCGCGCTCACGATGCATGAGGCAGTTCAGCCCCTGTCGTCGTTATCGAAAATCCCGCCGTTGGAAGATAACGGAGGCGAGTGTCAGAAGGAACGCGGTGTAGGCCATCCCATAAACACCAATCACCAAGAGATCTCCTGCCGGTACATCGAGCTGATGTGTCACATGCCCTTTGAGGTTGAAGCGATCGAGGTTCGGTAGGACGTAATACATCCCTTCCAGTATCGTTTTCCCTAGCCCTCCTATCTTTTCGCCAAACGCCTTGAGGTCAGGCGTGAGGTGCCCGATCACATACAACGCCAAGGTGAAGATGGCACTGAACGTGGCACTTGAGAAGGTCGAAAACAGAAGTGCCACGGCGGTGATGACCATGAACTCTACGACAATCAGGCCAAGCGCTTTGAAGAGGACAATATGGATCGGAACCTCTTGCACGTAGAGGACTACCAGCAACCCACACGCCATGATGGCGGTATTGATCACGAGCGTCAGACTGAGTCCCAAATACTTTCCGAGGAGAAACTGAAAACGCGCGACCGGTTTCGAGACGATCGTATAGATGGTTTTCTTCTCAATTTCCTTGCTGACCAGACCGATCCCCACAAAGATGGCGATCAAGACTCCGAAGAAGTTGATGCTACCCAGTCCGATATCCAAGATCAGCCGATGGAACTCTCCGAGCGTCAACCGCATGAGGATCAGCGAGCTTCCGATCATCAGGAGTGCAAAAATTAACAAGTTGTAGAGTAGTTTGTCTCTCAGATTTTCCCGGAAGGTGTTGAGGGCGATCGAGATCACTTTCATACAGGAACCTCGGCAACCTGCTGCACTCCCCTCGCCTTACGAATGAACAGATCCTCAAGCGATGCCTTATGGGGGAGAAGAGAGATGAGTTTGGCTTTATGTAATCTGATCACCTCCAAGGCGGCATCGACCTGTTGCTGACTGGATAATGTTGCGACCACCCGCTCTCCGTGAAGCACGGTTTTGAGTGTGAGTGGCCGTAGCTCGTCAACTCCTTCAGGAGGGAGTCGATCCACGACCATTTCCACCTCCTGAGTGGTTCCATGGTCGATTAACTCAGACACTTGGCCACAGGCTACCAGTTTGCCCTTCATGATCATGGCAACACGATCACACAACAGCTCCGCATCATGCAGGATGTGTGAACTGAACATCACGGTCTTGTCTGACTCCTTGAGACGAAGAATCAGATCGCGCACTTCTTTACGCCCAATCGGATCGAGTCCAGACATCGGTTCATCCAAAATGACGAGTTCCGGATCGTTGATCATAGCCTGGGCGATCCCAACTCGCTGCAACATGCCTTTTGAGAATTTTCTCAATTGCAGATCGCGCGCATGGGTCATGCCGACGAGCTCCAATAATTCTTCGATACGTTTTTCAAGCGCGCTCCCTAAGAGGCCAAAAAGGTGTCCATAGAATCGCAAAAATTCTCGACTGGTCAGATAGTCATAGAAGTATGGTGATTCTGGGAGAAAACCGACCTTCGCTTTGGCCACCTGATCGCCGATCGGTCGTCCAAAGAGACTTGCGGCTCCTGAGCTGGGATAGATGAGGCCCATCAGCATCTTAATCGTTGTCGTCTTCCCGGCGCCGTTTGGTCCGAGGAATCCATAGATCTCTCCCTGTTGAACCTCCAGAGACAAGTCATCAACGGCGGTCACGCGACGCCCCCAAAAACCGACGCGAAACACCTTCGACAAGTGCTCGATTCTCACGATCTGTTCACACTTCATACTCATGGAGGAATCCCGTGACTACATGCCGCTTTCCAGATCACGCCGAAATACCTTCAGCCGAGTGGGATGGGTACTACTTGTAACCTGCCCGGTCTTGGCATTGAGGTCGTACGAACCTCCGAACGGCTCTTCCGGAATGTGCGGGAGATACCCAGTAGAGACGAGGTCTGAGAGTGTCCTTGGGAAAATTCCATGCTGTGTCCGGTATTGCTCGATTGTACGTTCGAGTGTTCGGAGGTCGCGCTCAATCATGACTTCCTTGGCGCGATCCTCCAACTTCTCGCGGACGACCAGGTCAGGATTCTCTCTCCAGAGCGCCTCGAGAAATTCCAACGCAACCTCGGGATTGCCGGCCTCTGCATGCATGCGGGTGGCTAACCCTGGAAGGAAGTCGGGGGCGCCAGATGTGCGAGCCGCTGTGCTGATGTAGTCAGCTCCCTTTCGGGCATCACCGAGGACGAAATAATGGTTATGGCCAAGCAGGAAGGGAAGGTTCCATTCATTTGGGTTTTCACGGTGCCCTTTTTCAAGCAGACGGTTGCTCAGGTCGACTCGATTGGCATAGTTGTTCAGCACCACTCCGCCAACGTAGTAGGCATAGGCGTATTGCGGGTCCAATGTGGTGACGACGTCGAGCGCGTGATACAGCCATTCATACTCGTCGGCCGTATTTGTCTTTTTGCCTAGGACTTGTAAGAGTCGCAGCCATAAGGCATCTGCACCGAGCTGATGATAGCCCAACATGGCGGGCCGGAGATATTCTCCACGAGGAAGATGGGCCAACTCTTCGATCTTGGTTGCATGGGCATCAATACGGCGGTCCAAGTTTTTTTGCAGTGAAACGATGAAAGCCAGAAGAGCAAACGCCGTTAGAATGAAGGTGGCTTGCGTCACATAAGAAAAGGTATGTCTTGATGAGCTGAGGGTTAGTATTTCAGAGGACGGAAATGCTGGCATGGAAGATTTGCCCTAAACGTACGAGGTCCCGCCGACTGCTCGCAGTCGGCGGGACGCTCGCCCTACACAGTGCCTATCCGGTGCTAGAACACACCTGGTACACAGTCTTGTGAACCTGTGGAATCAGCCGAGGCCCAGACCGAGAGGACAGCATCTCCATCGAGGTTGCTTACAGCCGTCGCCCTAAATCCAGCTGCTGTGGGGCCAACATCCACAGCGCCAGTCTCAGAGGTAATCAAGGCGGCAGGGGCCGCTGTCGGGCCGAGGCACGAGGTGTGCGAAGCTGCATAGGTTCCGGTTGCATATTGATAGAGGACGTTCCCGGTCGCCTGGAATCCAAGATTGGCAAATGTCCCTAACGATACACCGGCACCGGCGGCACCGACGCACCAACCGGTAGCAGCTGCAGGGGTCGGAAGCAGCCAGGGGGATCCAACAAGGTTCCAGTTCTGGGGCTGGCTCTTGGTACCTGCTATTGGTGCCACTGCTGGTGCCAGAGCAACCGTCAGGAAGCATCCACGCTCACCCTGCCACGACACCTCGGATGTCTTAATAGCTCCAAGGTTCGTCTTGGCCTCGGACTGCCGAGACTTCATCTGATACTGCAAGAAGTTGGGAATGGCGATGGCCGCCAGGATCCCGATGATCGCCACGACGATCATCAACTCGATGAGGGTGAAACCCTCTTGTTTGCGGAGCGACTTCAACATCGTACTGCCTCCTTGTTGATGGTTCACTGACGGCCCGGTTGATCATCTGCGGCGCCTTGTTGCCGCCTACCTGTGTCTATAGCAGGTTTGGTGCCGGTCAGTGACAGAGTTTAGCCTACCACTAGTCCCTTATGATGCAACAAGTTATGAAAAACTGGCTGAAGACCATCCGGTGGGACGTGGCTTTGTCTTCCAGAAACTGCTCGGGATTGCCAAGAATTGGCACCAAATTCTGGTTATCAGGAGAGATCGGTATCCACAGTATTGTGAGGATAAGAGAGGCCGCTCAACAGGGGGAACGAGAGAGTGACTCAAATAAGAAATAAGATCAGTCAGGGTGAGTTTGCGGAGCAGTCTGAGAATTTTGGGCCTTCTCCGAAACACGGCGTTTGGCCTGTTGGATCCGGTCTTCATAGGCCGGGTTGGCCATGCCATGCTCGCGGAAGCGCTGGAGCAGTTTTTCGTTGGAAGGGTCAAGCTCCAGCGAGTGGAGCCAGGCCTCTCGCGCATCCGAGAGTTTCTGCTGCTTCATGTAAATTTCTCCAAGATGCTCGTAGATCACGGGGTCATCGCCGACCAGCGAGACAGCTCGTTTGATTTCTGTGAGTGCTTCGGAGAGCAGCCCCGATTTATAGAACGCCCAGCCAAGACTATCCACGTAGTAGCCATTTTCCGGTTTGAGCGCGACGGCTCGCTTCGTCAAGGAGAGAGCCTGGTCGATCTTGATGCCTCGCTCAGCATAGCTATACCCGAGGTAGTTCAAGGCATCGGCATGATGAGGGTCGAGGGATAGCGCGGTTTCCATCGCGCGTTCCACGTCCTCAAAACGGTTCAACTTGTCGTAGACCGTACCAAGATTGAAATGAAGGTCAGCGTTCTTGGGGTTATGCCGGATCCCCTCAAGAAAGGCTTGCGACGCCTTCTCGAACTGCTCACTTTGCAGATGAGCTAAACCTAACACAATGTGTGGCTCAGGTTGTTTGGGCATCAGCCTGACGGCTTCGTCTAGATGCGTGACCGCTTCGGGAAACTGTTTGAGCCGATAGAGGAGCACCCCAAGGTGAATGTGACTGTCGACGAATCTTGGATCCAAATGGAGATTGTAGCGATAGGTTTCCAGCGCCTTTGGAAAGTCCTTGCGCTCCTCGTACAAGTACCCAAGGTAATCACGGACCTTCAGCTCGGCCGGTTTGGCCTTCAAAATCTCTGTTAATTGATCGATCGCCTTTGAAAACTCTTTCTGCTCTCCATGAATCAACGCCATGCGTAATTGAGCATCCAGATCGCCGGGGTTTTCCTCCAGCATCTTTTCCAACTCTGCAAGACCTCCGGCATAGTCTTTGGTGGCGATGTAGAGTTGGATCAGGTGCTGACGAACTTCTCGGTTCCTTGGATTCACCTGGATGAGGTATTTCTTCAAAACGGCGATGGCCTTGTCTTTCTCTTGGCGCGATTCGTGGACCGACGCTTGGGCCAGATACGCCGGCTCGAAAGACGGGTTCACGCTGATCGCACGATCAAAGCTGGATAAGGCCTGTTCAAGATTCCCGGCTTCAAGGGAAATTCGCCCTAAATAATAATAGCCGATCGGCGAGTCCGAGGTATATTGCAGGCCTTTCTTGACGGACTGTTCGGCTTCACTAACTCGTTTTTGATTGAGTAAGATGAGCCCCTTTGGAAAATACGACTCTCCCCGCTCCGGGTCGCGTGCGATCGCTTGATCCAATACCTCCAGCGCGCGCTCAGGCTTCCCTGCGCTGGCCAGAATACCAGCCATCTGCGTCAGGAGTTGAGGGTCTTGTCCAGACCCCTGTCCAACTTCCTCGGCATACTGAACGGCCTTTGTCGTATCGCCGAGCGCAAAATGCAGAGCTGCCAGTCTCGATTTGACTTCATATGATTTGGGATCGGCCTTCAGCGCTGCCTGGTACTCCTTCAAGGCCGTATCAAGATCTTGGGCGAGCTCTGCCTGATGTCCCATCATGAAATGATAGGTAGCATCAGATTCTGGAGCAGCCTGTGGTGGTTGTTGTGTGGCTGTGGGCGCTAGAGGCTCCGTCTTTTGAGGCTGCGTGGCCATGGCGCAAGACACAAGGACACAGGGCAGAAATAGAATGGTCAGTCTTATCCCTTGGACAGTGAGATTATGACGAAAGGATCGGGAGCTCGGAGCCATGCTGGGTGCTCTTACCGGTGTTCGTTCGAATGTGGAACAGGAGGAACACCAAGGATTATACCGAGTGTTGGAACATTGCGCAAACCGGGTTAGGTTTCTCGTAGATCCAGGCTTTCAAATTTGGCAAAACGGTCCTGGAAAAACAGTTCTCGCTTTCCGATGGGCCCGTTTCGATGTTTGCTCACGATGATGTCGGCGATCCCCTTGCGTTCGGAATTCTGGTCGTACACATCTTCTCGGTAGATAAACATCACGACATCGGCATCCTGTTCAATCGCTCCGCTTTCACGTAAGTCTGCCAGCATAGGGATCGGTGGCTTGCGCGCCTCGACTGCCCGGCTCAACTGCGAGAGGGCCACCACCGGGACATTGAGTTCCTTGGCCAAGGCTTTCAAGGAGCGAGAGATATCGGAGATTTCCTGTTGACGGGATTCAGAATCGCTTCGCCCTTGCATGAGTTGCAAATAATCCACGAGGAGCAAATCAAGCCCTTTTTCAGCCTTGAGTCGGCGGGCCTTGCCACGCATCTGTTGAACGGTAATCCCGCCAGTGTCGTCAATGAAGATTGGTGCTTGTTCCAAACGTCCTGCCGCTTCGGCCAGACGCCACCAATCTTCTTTTTGAAGTTTCCCAGTTCGCAGCGCATGCGAATCCACCCGTGCCTCTGAGCTAAGCATGCGGAGAACGATTTGGGGCTTGGACATTTCTAGGCTAAAAATGCCGACGACTGCGTTGGTATGGATGGCGGCATGCGTGGCAAACCCCAATGCCAGGCTCGTCTTCCCCATACTTGGTCGTCCGGCGACCACTACTAAGTCGGAGGCTTGCAACCCTGCCGTGAGGTCGTCAATGTCATAGTACCCAGTCGGGACACCGGTGACATGTTCCTTCCGTTTTGAGAGCTGATCGATGACATCCAAGCTCTCCTTGATAACCTGGCTAATTGGACTAAACGCACGCTCAAGCTTGCCTTGTGCGATGCTGAAGACCGATCGTTCGGCGAAGTCGAGAAGGTCATCAATAGAAGCAGTCCCTTCATACCCCCTGGTCAACACTTCCGTGGAAGTGCTGATCAACTGCCTGGCGACGGCCTTGTCGCGTACGATCTTACAATGGTACCGGATATTGGCCGAGCTCGGGACAATCTGGACGAGTTCCGCGAGGTAGGCGGCGCCTCCGATCGCCTCCAGTTCCCCACGAGACTTAAGCTGCTCGGTCAGCGTGATTTGGTCGATCACTTCGCCGGTGTCAGACAGTTCCAGCATCGCTTGATAGATGCGTTTGTGAGCCGTCCGATAGAAATCTTCCTCGACGAGCAGTTCCATGGCTTTCGGCATGGCAGCGTTATCCAAGAGGATCGCCCCAAGCACAGACTGTTCTGCCTCAAGATTCTGTGGAGGGAGCTTTGGTTGAGAGAGATCGACGGCGCCAACGGATTTCATGACACACCTTCGCGGTTCGTGCTGAGGCTTGTAAGAAGGTCACGCAGCGACATCGTTCTCGTGTGAGGTGGAGCGGCAGTCTTCCCATGACGTGCATGTCCGCGATATTGGAGTACGGTCACGTGGCCACGGTTGATTACGTCTGAGTCGATTACGATCGTGATAGGAACATCAGCGTCAAGTCCGGCATCGGCAGCTACTCTGACAAGATCGCGACCTGATGCTGCAACGGCTCGTTGAATGACTCGAGCACCCGTCCGGCGTAGTTGTTGGCTGACCGATACGAGTTCTTTGGTCAGCGTCGTCGGACCTACGACTAGGATCGCCGACGTCATGGCCTTTGTAGGGTTGACGAGATTCAGTCCACGGAAGATCCGATCCACGTTGAGGGCGAATCCGGTGGATGGAATATTCCGACCGAAGCGCCCAATTAAGTGGTCGTATCGTCCGCCGCCGCCTAACTCGATTCCAATACCGTCTGTGAAGACATCGAAAACAATCCCGTCATAATAATCAAACTCTCTGAATTCTCCGAGATCCAGGAGTACGACATCCTGCAATCCCATCGCGCCAAGCGACTCGTAGACCTGTGCTAATCGGTCTAAGGCTTGGACCAGCGGTTGCTCGCCTCTGGCCAGGGCACGTCCTTTTGAAAGAACCTCCGCCTTCCCGCAAAGTTCCAGTGCATCCAAAATTGCTTGTGCGGATCGCTTGCCTACGCGCTCTTGTGAGAGAATTTCTCCGAGCCAGGGGAAGTCCTTTCTAGCCGCGGCCTCCTCCGCTCGTTTCCGGCCTTCGGGAGACAGTCCGGCACGCACGAGAAGTCCCTTAAAAAACCCGATGTGCCCGAGTGAAATCTTGAAAGACGACAATCCGATCTGGTGCAGGGATTCGATCATCAGCATGATGATTTCGCAATCGGCGGACGGATCATCAGCCCCGATCAGCTCTGCTCCGACTTGAAAAAGTTCTCGATCACGGCCGACGTGTTCAGGCTCATAGCGAAAGACGGTTGCCCGGTACGATAAACGCAGCGGCAACCGAGTACCAAGCATGCCCATCGCCACCGTGCGTGCAATTTGTGCAGTGACATCTGGTCTGAGGAGCAGAATACGGCCGGTCGTCCGGTCGACGATCTTATAGGACTGCTCCAGTAATGCCGGCTCAAGGCCCGGCGCAAGGACATCTAAATATTCGAACGTTGGGAGGATAATTTCATCGTATCCATAGCGATGGAAGTCGCTGAGCAGCTCGGACTCGAGTAGCCTCAGCTGGCGAGCGGCCTCCGGGAGGATAGTGGCCATTCCTACGGGAACCAATGAATGCTCATAGGCAGGAGGGAGCTTCTCCGAAGAAGGACGACGAGTCGGAGGAGCAAAGGCCATAACAACCTGGTATTGAACCGATTACGAGAGGTTTGCGATCTTGACGGAACGAATGTTTGAGCTCGATCGGATCTCGTCCAATGCCGACGCCGGAAATTCTGTGTCGGAACCAATGATCAGCAAAGCATCCCCTCCTCGCTTTTCCAAAGCGCATTGCATCCGGAGGATGTTAATGCCATGATCACCCAAGACCTTTCCGACCATCCCAATGACACCTGGACGGTCGACATTATGGATCAGCAACATGTGCCCTTCCGGTACGACTTCCACTTTGAATTGGTCGATCTCCGTAATCCGGGCTTCTTTCTTATGGTAGAGCGTCCCAGCTACCTGGTGCGACATCTTTCCGGCTTCAACGCGAACTCGTATCAGACTCGTAAAATCGCCAGCATCCGTGCTCTTAATTTCTTTGACTTCAATACCGCGCTCCTTCGCGACGATTGGCGCGTTGACATAATTGACGGGGTGTTCCAAGATCGGAGTCAATAATCCTTTCAAGACAGCGATGGTCAGGGGTGCGACCGACAGGGTGGCGACTTCCCCGCTGTATTCCACTATGATTCGTTCAGTTCCTCCTTGAACCAGTTGTGTTTGGAGGGAGCCGATCTTTTCGGCTAGTGTGAGAAAGGGCTGCAGCCGAGGCAATAATTCCGGAGCGACAGAAGGGATGTTGACGGCGCCTCTTGCGACGCCTTTCGTAAAGTAGTCGATGATCTGCTCCGCGATCCCTATCGCGACATTTTCCTGGGCTTCGGTCGTTTGTGCTCCAATGTGGGGAGTGCAGATAAAGTTATCCAAGGCCAGCAGCGGATTGTCCGGCTTGACGGGTTCCTCCTCAAAGACATCAAAGGCGGCGGCAGCTACACGCTTGGTTTTCAAGGCTTCGCAGAGATCGCTTTCATTGATAATCCCGCCGCGAGCGCAATTTACGATCAACACGCCGGGCTTCATCTTGGCAATCGTCTGTGTATTGATGATTCCACGTGTTTCTGGTGTGAGTGGCGTGTGAACCGAAATAATATCGGCGCGTTGGAAGAGCTCGTCGAGGTCCATCATCGCCACACCCATCCGCTCGGCCCGCTCCGGCGCCAAGTAGGGATCGAACGCGACGACACTCATACCGATCCCCTGCGCCATCTTGGTCAAATGACTCCCGATCTGGCCGGCTCCGATGATACCCAGTACCTTGTTATACAATTCAATGCCCATGAATTTGTCTTTTTCCCATTTGCCTGTCTTCACGGAAGCGGTGGCTTGGGGAATGCGTCGGCTCATGGCACAAATCATGGACATCGTATGCTCGGCGGTGGTCACCGTATTGCCGCCGGGTGTATTCATCACCACGATTCCTCGGCGTGTGGCCGCCGGTGTATCGACATTATCCAGGCCTGATCCGGCCCGTCCGACGACCTTGAGTTTTTCAGCCGCGGCAATGAGTTCGGCCGTGACCTTCGTCCCGGATCGGACGATCAACCCATCGGCATCCTTGATCTCTTTGAAGAGCTCCTCCTTCGGCATTTTCGATTTCACCACTACGGTGAATCCTGCCTTCTCGAGCGCGGCTACTCCCTGTTTCGACAGACTATCGCTGATCAAAATTTTCATGCCTGCTGCGGCCATGTTCATCCTCGCCGTGGTTACTTCGCCATTAAGAGTTCTTGGGCTTTTCCGACACCGTTCCCTAGTTTGACCGGATGCCCGAGCCCTTTTAAGACCATCTCGGTCGCAGCTAAGGCCGTGATGACATCGAAGGAATCGGCATATCCCATGTGAGAGAGCCGAAAGATCTTTCCTTTGAGGTGATCTTGGCCCCCGGCCGCCGTCATGCCGTATTGGACACGGAGGTTCTTATAGATCGCCTGCCCGTCAACTCCATCCGGTGCGCACACGGCGGTCAGGGCATCGCTGGGAGACTCTTTAGGAAAGAGACTCAGGCCGGCCGCCTTCACACCTTCGCGCATGGCGTGAGCCAACCGACCTTGCCGGGCAAACATCTTCTCGAGGCCTTCTGCTTTCATCATGCGGAAGACTTCTTGAAGGCCGATAATGAGGGAGACGGTCGGAGTAAATGCGGTCTGGTTCTTCACCTGACTTTCGCGTTCTTTCTTGAAATTGAAATAGAACGCGGCGTTCTTGGCTTTGTCGGCCAATCCCCAGGCCTTCTCGCTGACACTGACGAATGCCATACCGGGAGGCAGCATCAGGGCCTTCTGGGATCCCGTAATCACAACGTCCAACCCCCACGCGTCGGTCTTGATGTCAAACACGCCCAGCGCGGTAATGGCGTCAACCACCAAGATCGTATTGGCATAGCCCTTAATGAGTTCTCCCAAGGCTTTCACGTCGTGAGATACTCCGGTTGATGTCTCGCTGGCCTGAACATAGACAGCCTTGATCGACGGATCTTTCTTGAGGGCATCGGCAACCTGCTGGGGATTGACGGCATGCCCCCATTCAACCTTGATCTCGGTCGCCTGAACTCCAAAGGTCTTGCAGAGCTTGCCCCAGCGCTCCCCAAATTTTCCTCCGTTGACATATAGCGCTTTGTCGCCAGGAGATAAGAAGTTTGAAACCGCGCCTTCCATGCCGCCTGTCCCTGAAGCTGCTAACATCAGGACATCATTCCGTGTTTGAAACAGCCATTTGAGGCCCTCGCGCACCTCAGCGAACACCGGGTCGAATTCGGGGGCGCGATGATGAATCATCGGGCGGGCCATCGCCAGTAATACTTCGGGGGGTACGGGCGTGGGGCCAGGGGCCAAGAGATAGCGCTTCAGCATCGATTAATCCTCCTCACAAAATAACACTGTAAATCTGGTAGGATAACTGTTTGAAGAGGCCGTACGCTACCATCTGGGATTGTATACTGTCAAGAAATCGAATTGCCGAACTAGCCGTGCTATCAAGGCTTTCGCTCTTCCGATCACCGATCATCTATCCTTGTGAGGAAAGCAACGAATAGGAACATTTTGCCCATGCGATTTCTTGACAAGTCCACAGCAGATCGATAGGCTCTCAACTGGTATTGCTCATGGTACAGAACTGGGAAAACCTGTGGGGTATGAACGTGGGGATCGCGGTAGTCCTTGCGCTGAGTGTCGCCCTATCAGCCACTCCATCGCTCGCTACGGGTCTTCGTCCAATAGGTTGGGCCCAAGAGGCAGCTCCCGTCGAACAGGAAAGTCCCGCTCAGGAGACCTCCTCAGAGACTGATCCCCATTCACAGGAGACGAAAGCTACACCGGAGAGCGAGGATGTCGACACCAGCGAAGCTTCAGAAGCTTCATCGGAGAGCGAGGATGTTGACGCCAACTTGGTCCCGTTGGAGCCCGAGCTGGAACCTGAGTTGACGGCCTCACCGTCAGACACGGACACGCCCACGACAGAGGACCAAACTGAAGCATCCAAAGAGGAAATGGTTGAGGCGGTGGAGACCGAGAAGAAAGAGGACCTCGGCCCCGTCTATAACATCCCCGTCGTCTTTGATCAGACTGTAGAACGCCATATTCGGTTCTTTAATACGTCGATCCGGAACCGATTTGAACAGTGGCTCTTGCGCCTCAACCGATACCGTCCGTTGGTCGAAGACATTTTCGCTGAGTTTGACCTTCCGAGCGACCTGGTGCATCTGTCCCTGGTCGAAAGTGGGTTCAATCCCTACGCGTACTCTCGTGCAAAAGCGACCGGACCATGGCAGTTCATGAAAGGAACCGGAAAGATCTACGGGTTACGCATCGATCACTACGTGGACGAACGGCGAGACCCCATTAAGTCAACAGTGGCGGCCGCTCGTTATCTGAGGGATTTGTATGATCTCTTCGGAACGTGGCCTCTGGCTATGGCGGCGTATAATGCGGGGGAAGGAAAAGTACAGCGTGCGCTCAACAGGGCCCAGGCGGAATCATTTACAGAGATTTCGAGAACGAAACTGATCCGGCGGGAAACTAAGCAATATGTCCCGCGCATCATGGCTGCCACGATCATTGCGAGGAACCCCGACCAATACGGGTTCAACCAAGTTCCGGTCGCTCCCCATGAGTTTGAGGAAGTAGTTGTGACGCGCCCTTTGCACTTCCGAGCCATCTCCAAGGTAACCGGTATTCCGTATAGTGAACTTCGGCTCCTGAATCCTGAACTTCGACGTGATGCGACCCCTCCCCGCGATAAGGCCTATCATTTGAAAGTACCGGTCGGGACGAGCGCCAAGGTAATAAAGTTGCTCGAGCGAGTTCCAACTCACAAGTTCCCTACCCAGCGGACTCGGGTCCGGCAAGCTCGGCAAGCTCGACAGGGCAAGGCTGGCTCGTCTCGCTGGTACCGAGTTCGGGGCGGAGATACGCTTGAGAAGATTTCCCGTCGATTCGACATTCCCATTCGAACGCTCAAGGCCCGCAATAACCTTTCCAGTAGTCTCATTCGAGCTGGTCAGCTCCTCAATGTTACTCGGACTCAGGTTCGGCAAGCTCGACAGAGCGAGACCAGTTCTTCCCGCTGGTATCGAGTTCGGGGAGGAGATACCCTGGGGAAGATCGCGCGCCGATTCGGTATTCCCATTCGAACGCTCAAGGCCCGCAATAACCTTTCCAGTAGTCTCATTCGAGCTGGTCAGCTCCTCAATATTTCTCGATAGTAGAATTGATCATGGTATAAGGTATAAGCGGGGGCTGCGTCCCTCCAATCGGCAACTCGAGCATGTACGCTATGGTTGGGAGGGCGCTGAGGGAGTAGGAGTTGTTGCCGGCTCTGAAGTTTTCTTGGCCTCGAGGACCTTCACGCGCACAGCAGCCTCGCTGGTCAGGGGGGAATCAGGGTACGTCTTGATCAGATCTTGATACTGTTTGAGTGCTTCATCGGGTCTCGACCGATTTTCTTCCAGCCGTGCCAATTCAAACATCGCATAGTCACGGTTCATCGCCCCTGGGATCTCAAGTATCGCTGAGTAGGTCTGAGCGGCTTGGTCGATATCTCCCTTCAACAGGTATACATACCCAAGCTTTTGATGGACGAGGCCCAGCAGCGGGATGTTTGACCCATACGCAGAAATGAACCGCTTATACGATTCGATGGCTGAGTCAAGGTCCTTCGCCTGAAGGAAAGCGTTTCCGAGACTAAATTGCGCAAGGGGGGCCGTCGGCGTTCTCGGATATTCCTCCACGACCCTCTTGTACAGCGCAATCGCTTCGCTCAGGTTTGCGGCCGCTTTCTGCGGATCGTTGCCTGGCCGTGTAAAGAGATGCAGGGTGGCCTCCCGCTCGATTTCTTGGGCCTTGCTGGCATTTTCTGCGTCATACCAAAAGACACCCCATATTCCCCCGGCCGTGAGCAGCAGAAGAATAAATCCAACGATGATGGACCATCGATACCGCTGCAGTCCGAGCACCCAATGCTCCAATCCACTCACCAGGTGGGCTTCATCAACCGGCAATGTCCGAGGGGGCACTTTAATTCGATACGTCATATAGAACTCATCACACCAGTTCGTGGTTGCAATCAACTTTCTGCCACGCAACCGTTGTTTTATACTAGGGAATGAATTTCCTTGTCAATGCAAGGTGGGACTCGTCCACCAGAGTAGGTAGAACGGAGCCGAGCGGTCCATGAATGACGGTGGGGATCAAGAGATGTTCCGGTACAAACTTCAACAACTCCGTGATCGATCGTTGCTCCGAGTAGTGACACCAATCGGGTCGGCTACTGGGACGAGCATCCACTATGGAGGACGTGAGGTGATCTTGCTGTCTTCCAATGACTACCTTGGACTCACCATGCATCCCGAAGTTGTGCAGGCTGCACGCGTAGCCACGGAACGGTATGGGACGGGGTCCGGTGCCTCTCGCTTGGTCAGCGGAACATTGCCTCCCCATGCGCATCTCGAAACGATGCTTGCGATGTTTAAAGGAACCGAGGCCGCCTTGCTGTTTGGGGCCGGGTACCTCGCTAATCTTGGTGTCATCCCTGCCCTTGTTGGGAGAGGCGGTCTTATCTTGGCCGATCGATTGTGCCATGCCAGCGTGATTGATGCCTGCCGATTGAGCCAGGCAGACTTTCGAGTCTTTCGCCATGGTGATTGTGATCATGTTGAGTCCTTACTTCGGAGTCGTACCACGGATCGGCCCACACTCATCCTCACCGAGGGGGTATTTAGTATGGATGGCGATCTCGCCCCGTTGCCTGACTTGGTTTCGCTGGCTGAACGATATGGTGCGATGCTGTACGTCGATGATGCGCATGGGACCGGTGTTATGGGAAGGACTGGACGGGGCACTCTTGAGCATTTTGATTTGGAGCGCCGGATACCGTTTCATATGGGCACATTGAGTAAGGCACTGGGCAGTTACGGAGGGTTCCTGGTGGGAACTCGTGAGCTCGTTCAGTATGTGATCAATACAGCCCGCTCCTTCATGTTTACCACCGCGCTCCCGCCAGCCGTCGCTGCCGCTTCGTTGGCCGCATTGACGGTCATTGATCGTGAACCGGAACGTCGAGCTCGACTCTGGTCGAATCGACAACGCTTCTTTGATGGACTTAAGACTCTCGGCTGTGTTCTTCCCCCGACCGTGAGTCCCATTTTACCGGTTTTGGTTGGTGATGCCGCCCGCGCGTCCACTTTCGCCGAACGTTTGCTCGTTCATGGGGTGTATGCCACGGCCATTCGCCCACCGACCGTTCCGGATGGAACAAGCCGGATCCGCTTCACTGTGACCTCGGAGCACACCACTGACCAGATCGATGAAGCCCTCAACGCTCTGCGGCTCGTGATTCGTGAAACCGGTCTCGTCTAATCCTCATTGCCGTGGTTCGCGTCTTCCGCCTATTTTCTTGCTTTCCGGGTTTCCTATGGCATGATGCACAGGAAACGTTTGCCTCATCTACAACCCATACCCACTGAGGATCACGGGCGATGGATATTTCCAAGCTGCTCACGTTTTCAGTCAAAGAAGGTGCCTCGGACTGTCATATCAGTGCCGGTGAACCCCCGATGATTCGTATTCATGGGGATCTGAAAAAACTGGACCACCCTCCCCTGACTTCCGACGAAACGCACGCCCTCATCTACGATATGATGAGTGATTCCCAGCGAAAAACCTTCGAGGAAAAGCGGGAGTGTGATTTTTCCTTCGAACTCGGCGATATCGCCCGCTTCCGAGTCAATGTGTTCGTGCACCAGCGGGGACTCGGAGCGGTGTTTCGGAACATTCCGACCACCATTCTCCCGTTGGAAAAGTTGGGGATGCCGCCGATCTTGCGACAACTCTGCGATAAGGAAAAGGGGTTGATTCTCGTGACGGGGCCGACCGGCTCGGGAAAGTCCACCACCCTTGCCGCGATGGTGGATTATCTCAATAGCACGTTTGAAGGCCATATTATTACTATCGAAGATCCGATCGAGTTTGTCCATAAGTCCAAAAAGTGTTTGGTCAATCAACGGGAGTTGGGTGTCCATACGTTGTCTTTTGCGAACGCGTTGAAGTCGGCGCTTCGAGAAGATCCCGACATCGTGCTCGTGGGCGAAATGCGCGATCTCGAGACGATCCAACTGGCCTTGACTGCGGCGGAGACCGGACACTTGGTTTTCGGGACACTCCATACGTCGAGTGCTCCCAAGACCATCGACCGCATCATCGATGCGTTCCCGCCGGCGCAACAGGCTCAGATTCGAACCCAGCTGTCAGAGGCGCTGGAAGCCGTACTCACACAGACCCTGCTGAAGAAAAAGGCCGGCGGACGTGTCGCGGCATTGGAAATCATGGTTGCGACAACAGCCGTACGAAACCTCATTCGCGAGGCCAAGCTCCATCAAATTCCCGGCATTATGCAGGCAAGCCAAAAAGACGGGATGCAAACGATGGACATGGCGTTGCTTGATCTTGCCACTCGTGGAGTTGTGCACAAGACTGAAGCGCAATCACGTAGCATGAACCCCAATCTGTTCGGGACACCGGTTGTAGGAGCTGCGTAGCGCCGGCACAGAGGTGGAGCATCATCATGGATGTTCGAAGTCTCTTGAAAGTCATGGTGGATCGCGAATCGTCGGACCTCTATTTAACGGTCGACGCTCCACCGATCTATCGAATCCATGGCGTCACTCAGCAGACCGATGCCCCGCCGTTTACCAACGAACAACTTGAGGCGTTGGCGTTGGCTCTTATGCGAGGTCAGCAACGGAGCGAGTTCGAAGAAAAGATGGAGATGAACCTCGCACTCTACTATAAGGAGTTGGGGCGCTTCCGCGTCAATATCTTCAGGCAAAAAGGTAATGTCGGCCTGGTCTTCCGTCACATTAAAGCGGAGATTCAGACCGTCGAGCAGCTGCAACTCCCCCCGATCATTAGAGACATCGCGATGACCAAGCGCGGGCTCGTGCTTGTGGTGGGCGCCACCGGTTCAGGTAAGTCGACCTCGCTGGCTGCCATGATCGACCATCGCAATACCATCCATCAGGGCCATATCATTACCGTGGAAGACCCGATCGAGTTCGTCCATCAACACAAGAAGTCGATCATTACGCAACGTGAAGTCGGGTTTGATACCTTGAACTTCCAGAACGCGCTCAAGAATACACTGCGTCAAGCGCCTGATGTCATCCTGATCGGTGAGATTCGCGATACCGAAACGATGGAAGCGGCCATCACCTTTGCCGAAACCGGTCACCTCTGTATCGGGACGCTCCACTCGAATAATGCCAACCAGGCAATCGAACGGATCATGAACTTTTTCCCTGTTGAGCGGCATGCGCAAATTTATTTGCAACTGTCCCTCAATTTGCGGGCCATCATCTCACAGCGGTTGATCCCATCGGTCGACGGTAAACGGGTTCCTGCGCTGGAAATCATGATGGATACGCCGCGTATCAAGGATCTCATCAAAAAAGCCGAGGTCGATGTCTTGAAAGAAGCGATGGAACAGGGTATCGAAGAAGGTTGTCAGACCTTCGACCACGTATTATTTCAGCTGTATAAGGCAAATAAGATTACGCTGGAGCAGGCGCTCATCAATGCAGACAGCGCGAACAACCTTCGTCTCAAAATCAAACTCGAAGGGTTGAAAGGCGACGAAGCGGTGAACGCGTTGCTCGATAAGCAGATGGGAAATCACGGGACCGACGCATTCAAGATTCAGGGGGGTGCGTCCGGTAACGTGACACCGCTCCGTAAGCGATAGTCCTGTCTGCTCTCACTTCTCAGGTGCCAGCCCCTCCTCAGCCTGATATTCCAGATAAGAGGCAATCTTCTCAAGCGCCAGGGCGCTGAGCTTGGATCCATACCAGGCCGGCATTGTATGCTCTGGGTACCCCGGTACGATGAATCGTTGCGGCTCCAGCACGGATTCGACGATATAATCGTGCACGGTCTTGGCGCTTCCATGGTAGGTAGGGTCGTTGAGTCGCTTCAGGCCGGTCGTGCCGAGTACTAAGGGTGGGCCGACTCGGCCGTTGGCACCAGGAATTCCCGGAATGATATGGCAGACTGGGCAGCCAGTTCGAGTGAAAATATCAATAATCGGTTCATCCCCTGTGACTAATGGAATCATTTCCGGCATGAGTGTGGGAGGCGCCGACTGGTTGGCTCTTAACTTAGAGGGCGCGGGGTCGCGAAGGGCCCACACAGCGGACAACAAGATGAGACTGATCGTAATCCAAACGACGAATCTGTCCCGGGTACGTGTGTCACCGCCCCGGGCAGATGATGACGCATCAGTCGTACGCCCTCTCTCCTCAGGCACCCAACTTTCCTTGAACTAACTTCATGAGCTGATCAAGTCCACCTGCTTCGATTTTTCCGTTCGGTGTTAGCTTGTCAACCAGGTCGGGCAGGAGTTCGGAGAGCTGTGCGCTCGCTGCACCAGAGGACACCCCTGCTTTGCCGGCCAGCTGGTTCAGGACATCACCTCCTAAGCCCTGTTCAATCTGGCTTGGCGTCGCCGGCAGATTTTGTCCGGTGCCGACCCACGAATTCACAAGCTCGCCGAGTCCGTTCTTCTGAAACCCTTGGACGAGACCCGCTAGCCCCTCAATGCCGCTATTGCCGCTGTCTTTTCCTAGAAGACCGACCACCGCTTGCAGAAGCGGATTCTGACCACCCTGGCCTCCCATCATTCCGACCGCTGCTTGTCCCAATTGATCCATCAATCCCATGATCAACCTCCTCCCTCAAAAACATGTTACGTCGGAGCCCCATGGTAAGTGTAAGGGCAAACTATGCCATGGAGACAATCACGATATCTAGGGTATCTATGGAGGAATACGAATATTCTGAGACGATGGCATTTGTGAGACCGCCGAATCCCATGAAGACGACACTATGTACAAGCCAAACTTTTGGTATGATGTCTTCAAGGAGTCATGAACATGCAACGAATTAACTGGTCGATCGCCGGTATCGTCCTCGTAGGTCTTTCGCTCTTTCTGATCCATAACCCGCTTCCTGCTTCCGCCGAGATGTATATCGCTGGATATGGAGGGGTGAACTTTGCCGATCGCATCAACAGCATCGCAGGCACGGGATCTCAGGCTGGAGTGCCTGGTCCTTTAGCAGACTTCGATCTCCAAAACTCAATTACCTATGGCGGCAAGATCGGGTATTTCCCTGGGCACAGTTGGTATGGAATCGAGGGAGAAGTCTTCCATTCCACGCCGCATATCAAGCAATTGGGTGCCGATCCAGGTATTCATCTGAGAGTGACCACGGCTGGCGCCAACTTCATTGCTCGGTACCCAGGCCGTACGTTCCAGCCGTATGTTGGTGCCGGGGTGGGAGCCGCCATCGCTCGCATCGGCGATACAGCTACGGTGCGAAGTGGCACGGATGTAGCCGTGGCATGGAATGTCCTAGCTGGATTGCGCACATTCGTCACACCCCAAATCGCCATCTTCGGAGAATATAAGTACACGGGTGCGACCTTCACGTTCGACCAAGCCTTCGGTGACCTTGGTGGGTTTAGAGGCAACTACCGAGCACAGCATATCCTTGGTGGGCTGTCCTATCACTTTTAGGAGAGGAGAAGAACCATGTCTCGCATGACGGTGCTTGCTCCCCTGGTTGGTGTGGCACTTATCATCTCAGGCTGTGCAGAATCGATCCATCAAGTGCAACGGGACACGGAGCTCCTCGGTGTTCCCCTCTGGTTGGAGAGAGAAATCGATACCAGCGTCAGGTTTGCAGCCTTGAAGCGCGCGCCCAGTGAATACGTCGGGCGAACAGTGATGGTCGGTGGTACCGTCATTCGGGCCAAACGGACGGGAGCGGGAACGGAGTTGGAAGTCTTGCAACTGCCGAGTACAAAAGATGGGCCATTGACGGAGGATCGTCTTCATTCCGAGGGACGATTCCTGGCTATCCGAGAAGCCTTTCTCGATCCGGCCAGCCTGCCGGAAGGGACGCCCATTACTGTCATCGGCACGGTGACCGGTGAGACCACGAGACAACTGGACGAAAGCAACTATACGTACCCGATTCTTGACGTGAAACATATCATCGATTGGAACAGCATCGCGGCACAGAGGCGGAGGGACAGACTTCCATATTATGGAGCCTACTACCCGCCATATGGGTATGGCGGGTTCTACCCCTACGGTGCGTACAGTAGGTTTTGGGGGCCGTACGGTGGCTATTGGGGGGGGCGGAGATTCTATGGGCGTTCTCGCTTTTTTTCCCCGAGGTCGTTTTCCCCTGGACGATCGTCTCCGCTGCCACCTCCTTCAAAAGTTCATCCACGACTCAGGAGAAGGTAGGAGAAAGTGCCCTCAGTTTGAGAAGAAGGAAGCAAATAGTGAGCCATGGCAGCGAACGATAGAATAAGGCATACCCTTCTGTCTCGTCGAGAAATGATGGCTTTTGTTGGGGCGGCTGGTGCCGCCTACTTGCTCGGTGGAAGACAGGCCATGGCCCAAACTCTTGTCAGCTCACCTCGCTCCCTCTGCATCGTCCGTCCTGAACAAACTGAGGGTCCTTATTTCGTAGATGAACGATTGCAACGATCCGACATTCGCTCCGATCCGGCGGATGAGCGAATCAGGCCCGGTAGGCCATTCGCGCTGACGTTTCAGGTCATGCGCTCTAGTGGAGGAGACTGTCAGCCGTTGCAGAATGCTCAGGTGGATATCTGGCATTGTGATGCGGCAGGGGTGTATTCAGATGTTCGCGACCCCGGGTTTAACACAGTTGGTAAGAAGTTCTTGCGGGGATACCAGATGACCAACGCACGGGGCGAAGCCCGCTTCATGACAATCTATCCTGGCTGGTATCCCATCCGGACCGTGCATATCCACTTTAAGATTCGCACGGCGCCGACGGCTCGCCGAAGCTTTGAGTTCACATCGCAAGTATACTTTCCCGATGAAGTGACCGATCGCGTGCACACCGGTCATCCCTATGCTGCGATGGGCTCACGGAAAGTGAGAAACCAGCAGGATTTCATCTTCCGTCACGGCGGTGATCAACTGATGCTGGAGCCTGTAGCCACGAATGACGGCTATGCTGCTACCTTTCCGATCGCCTTGCAACTTCCCTAAGGATGCGCCCAGGACTTCTGCTTATTGACTGTCCCTAGTGAATCCCGATACCCTTCCCCGCCCCAATCACCTTCTCGAGGAGGATGTGCCGATGAAACTGTTGCGCAAAGCCGGGATGCTGACCTGTATTCTCCTGATCTCCGTCACCGTGAACGCAGCGCCTCTACTGGAGGCTCAGGTAGACTATTCTGCCGATCGCACCATGGAAACCGAAGGTGGTATGGCGATCAAATCGCGAGTGTATCATACAGCCGACAAACACCGGGTAGAGATGGGGGGACCCGATGGGATGACCACGATCATTCGGAAGGACAAGAAGGTGATTTGGCAGTTGATGGGAGGCATGTACATGGAAATGCCGATGAATGACTCAAATGCCTCCGACACGGATGCATTCGAGATCGTCGAGCAGACCGAGGTCGGCCAGGAAACGGTCAACGGGATGAAAACCACCAAATCCAAGGTCGTCGCCGTAAAGAAGGATGGCTCGGGAAAGTACGGCGGGTTCTTCTGGACCACCAAAGAAGGAATCCCCGTCAAGATGGATTTGCTCTCCAAAGAGGGCGAAGAGAAGATACGCATGACCAGCGAGCTGACGAACATCAAGCGTGAAAAACTGAATCCCGCACTCTTCGAAATCCCAGCCGGATACACCAAGAACGACATGGGGGCCATGATGGGAGGGGCTGACATGCCCAACCTCGAAGAAATTCGGAAGATTGCGGAGCAGCAACGGGCGAATAGAAAACAGTCTCGAGGAAACCAGGACAGTGGGTCGGAAATCGACCGCGATATCCCCGTCGACGTCAACAAGATGATGAGGGGCCTATTCGGAAAATGAACGGAGGTCGTCGCTGATGCACCTGAGAAAACTGGTCGGATACTCTCTCATCGTTGCGGCCCTCACTGCTCCTGCCGTCCGTGCTGATGATCCCTGTTTGGGCGACGATGAAAAGAGAGCTGCCTTGGCCTGGTCGGCCGCCTTGCAGAAGGCGGAACAAGCTGGACAACCTGCCGCCCTCTTTGCCGCGTACATGAGGGTGGCAGTAAGCGAGTGCATCGACCGCTATGACAAACATGCGATACAGAAATCCAAAGCGAATATACCCAAACTGGGACGGGACTTGGCTAAAGCAGTCGAGGCGAAAGGTCTCCTCTACTCCGGTGACCCGGTACGGGCAGACGGCCAAACCTCGGCGTTCCGGTATTTTGAATCCATCGGCGATCACCAAGAAGCCAACCGCGTCCTTATCAAAGCGGTTCAGGCTAAACCGGAAGATCTTCACCTTTTCGAGACCGCCTGGAATATCGATAACGGCCGGTACGGTCCGCTCGATCCCAACACCGGCTCACGGCAGCCCTACAGCTCCCCACCGACGTTCCGGCAAGAGCTGGTAAAGATTGCGACCGGCAACGCCGATCGATTGATGAAGGCTGAAGAGAAAGACGCGCAGGGTTTAACCGGCAATATTGCCGAACTGGGCAAAGCCACGGCGCAGTCGCTCGAGAAGCTTCGGAGTGCATCGCTTTGGATGAAATACCTCCCTGGTGGAGACAAGCCTGTGAAGGATCGCGCGGAATTACGAGGCGACATGATCATGAAGCGCTCCGATCCGACGTTCACGCAGGGGCAGGCCATAATGTATTACGAATTCTCCGGCTCACCCAAGGCGAAGGGTCGGGCTGCACAAATCAAGGAGAAAGGCGAGGCATCGCAACGAGCCATGGAAAGAGCAGGTGCGAGTATGAAGGATGCGATTACCCAGAAGAGCGAAGCCGACCAGAAGCAGTTCGATAAGAAGAAAGCCGACCTTGAAAAAGAACTTGGGTTTTGATTTCTAATAGTATCTGCCCGTTGCGATCGCGTCCTACACGCTCACCTTCTTAGGCGGTTCCTCCTCCGATATGGTGAACGACGTCCGTTCCACTCTTGCCTCTCGATATTTGAGGAGTACGCGAGGCGTTGGTGTTTGGAGAAGTCGAGGGCCGAAGAGGTTGCGGCCCTTCTTCCTCCGATGCTCGCCTACCACTCGGTTTCTCTATAGGTTGTTTTGCATGCTCTACGCATGTCCTGCTGTGTTCCAGAACGAGTTGTTCGACTTTGGTTGAAACGGCGAGGAGCCCTTTTGCTGCGTCGGACGTTGGCGCGGCTTCGATCACCGGCAAAAACTTTCGGACTGCCTGGGTCACAGCCGAGTCCTCGGGGATTTCACCGAGGAGCATGAGGTCACCACCGATATATTGATGGAGAATTTTGCGAAGGTAGAGCACGTTGACCTGGGAATGGCTCGATGCACGATTGATGATGAGACCCGGTCGGAATGCCTGCAGTGCAGTTGCAGCGATGTCACGTCCCTCAACATCGGTTGCGCCGGCGACATCCATGACTTCTTCCACGCTGGTGAAGTCACGGTTTGCAAGCACGTCCGCCATTGGGCTTCGCGCAAGAAAGCAAGACAGAACACGGCGAATGGCGGCTAACTTAATGAATCGGTAGAGGTCCAAGACCGATGTCGGGTCCGGAGTGGCAACCGCCAAATGGATATCAGCCATCAGGAAGAAATCAAGGGCGTGATAGTTGGTGCCGGCTCCGATATCGAGGACGGCCACGTCGGCAGCAAGATCTTGAAACTGTTTCATCAGGCGCTTCTTGCGGGCATGGGCCATGTTGGCCGTTGCTAACGCCTCGCCGGTGCCGGCGATCAAGCGTAGGTTCGGGTGAAAGGTGACCGGAACGGCCACTTCTTCCAACCGATTCACACGTTTTTCCAAAAAATCCGTCAAGGTCACCGAAGGATTGAGTTCGCCGAACATGATGTGGGCATCGGCTCCACCCACGTCGAGATCGGCCAGCAGAGTCTGCCGCCCTGTCTTCGCCAGTGCCAATGCGAGATTAGCTGACACCACGCTTTTGCCCACACCGCCTTTGCCGGATGCCACTGAAATGAGGATTGCCATCGTGTCCGCCTTTTCGTTACGGAGGAGAGGCATGTCGCATCGAACACGCGACGAGCAAGAAGGCCAGTTCTTATGATGAAGTCATTCTACCGGTCGCTGGGAAAAAGGGAAGAAAAATGCAGGAAGCGAAAGCGTGCGGTCGATGCAACATGGGCTTGCTGAATGATCAGGTACATTCGTCTTCTCCCTCTGGCTCTACGACCTAGGAATCTGTGGTATCCTCCTTCTCTTGTTTGACCACCAGTGTGGAGGGATCTCAACAGGACTATGCGTAAAGCAAAGATCGTCTGTACCATCGGCCCCGCCAGCACCTCACCGGCAATTCTAACCCGTCTCATCGAGAGCGGAATGGATGCGGCTCGATTGAATTTCTCGCACGGTACGTATGAATCGCATGCTGCGGCTATTACGGCGATACGCCAGGCGGCGGCCCGGCGTGGTATAGCGGTGGCGATCATTCAAGATCTCCAAGGTCCGAGGATCCGAGTGGGTCTTGTCGCAAAGACAGGTATTGACGTGACACCTGGTCAAACGGTACGTGTGCGAGCGGTTGCTGAGTCCGAAGAGCAACCTGATCCCCAGCCGTCTGCACGGGCCTCTTCTCCCGAGATACCAGTGAGGTATCCATCCCTGATGCACGATCTCCGTGTGGGCGCCCGACTGTTGATCGACGACGGACGTGTTGAACTGATCGCGGATCGTATTGCAGACGAGGTCGTCGAGTGCTCTGTGGTCGTCGGCGGCAGGATCACCTCGAACAAAGGTATTAATCTGCCTGGTACGAACGTCAGCGCCCCGACGTTGACCGACAAAGATCGACACGACATTCGATTCGGCGTTGAGCACTGCGTGGACTATGTGGCGCTCTCATTCGTTCGAGGGGCACAGGATATTCAGATGGCGCGCAGCCTATTGGCTGAGTGTGGTCGCACCGTTCCGATCATTGCGAAGATCGAGCGGGAAGAGGCCGTGACGGCACTGGATGAGATTTTGGAACAGGCGGACGGCGTGATGATCGCGCGTGGAGATTTGGGTGTCGAGTTGGAGCCCGAGGCCGTGCCGGTGCTGCAAAAACGGATCATCATGGAGGCCAACCGTCGGCGTCGTCTGGTCATCACCGCGACGCAGATGTTGGAGTCCATGACCCAAGCGACACGCCCGACAAGAGCGGAAGCATCGGATGTCGCCAACGCCGTCTTTGACGGCACGGATGCCGTGATGCTTTCAGCCGAAACGGCAGTCGGGTCTTATCCAATCGAAACAGTACAGGTGATGGACCGCATCATTTGTGTGGCCGAGGGAGAAGTCGAACCTGGCTTAATCCTCAAACGCCAAACCGATTTGGAAAACCTGCCTTTCCCCGAAGCTGTCTGCACAGCCGCTTTTTCCGCGGCAAGAGCGATCTCCGCCGGCGTGATCGTTGCCTTCAGCGAGCGCGGCGCGACCGCCCGTCTGATTTCCAAGCAACGGCCGGCCGCCCCCATTGTGGCCTTCACGCCGTTTGAGTCCGTTAGGCAACTGATGGCGCTGTATTGGGGAGTGCGCCCCTTAACGATTCCTCAGATCGAGCACACCGATGCGCGAGTGGAGGAGGCAGAACGGCGATTGAAATCAGAAGGGCTGGTGAAGACTGGAGAAAAGATCGTGATCCTGTCTGGGACACAGGTGGGACAGCCGGGGGGGACCAATCTGATGAAGCTGCACGAAGTCAGATAGCTCTCTCGAGAGGGGCTCACGCGGTGAACCAGCTACTTCTCAGCTATGGAAACTCCCGTGCGTGCATGCGCGAAAAGACTTCCCAATCGAAAGGCTTGGGGGAGAGCGCATGCAAAGGAATCGATTCGATGTACCCCGGCTCTCGATACGCCATCATACTGCCGACGATATCGGCAGGCCGTTCCACCAACCGCTTGACCGTCTCGTATGCCAGGTGTTGCGCGATGGCTTTGTCTTCCGGTGTGGGTGAGGCCCCTCGAAGTGTATGCCCCAGGATCGTCGCTTTCGTGGCGGGAGTAAGCGGATAGCGACCAGGCCCTGGGCACATCTGCGGCCACGTTGAAATTTCGTGGGCGACGTAGTCCGGCAATCCATGGACACCGCCGTCCGAGTGATGCCGATGGGGTGTGCGCTCGGCAACAATGAACAAATGGCTCTTGTTGGGCACGCCCAGCGAACGTTTCAGCGTTCCGAGAATCACACCATCAATGTACGCATCCGGGTCCGGGTGCTCGTTCACGAGCACTCCTTCAGCCCTCGCTTGATAGGCGCAAGCCAAAGCCAGATGGCCCGACCCTGCGCCCATCAGTTCCACGAAAAAGATGCTGCCCATAGCTGAGCTCGTCGCTTTAAGCGACTCGATGGACTGATCAGCGAGTCGAAGGGCCGAGTGGAACCCCAACGAAATCGTCCCGGCAATATTGTTGTCGATCGTGCCGGGGATGCCCGCGACCTGAACACCAAACATTTCATACATCGCGCGCGCTCCCCGAAGGCTTCCATCTCCTCCCAGCACGACCAGCGCGCCGTCTTGGAGGTACGGTTCCAGATTCAGGACCGCCGCCTGCTGCACCTGTTCATCCTTGAAGTCTTCGAATCGACTGCTGCCGATCGGGCTGCTCGGGCGGCTG
This sequence comes from Nitrospira sp., assembly GCA_965223625.1. Lineage (GTDB taxonomy): Bacteria > Nitrospirota > Nitrospiria > Nitrospirales > Nitrospiraceae > Nitrospira_D. The sequence continues at coordinate 2,063,315 of OZ245008.1, read as the reverse complement.
CCCAACATGCGCGTATCCTGTTCGGTGACTTTTTCGATCCAGTTATTGGCCAAGCCGAGAAAGCCGTGTCGTACGAAAAAGACGTCCAGACCGAATCGGTTCCCGGTCACCCGTAATTCTTTCAAGGCCGCCCCGCCTCCTGCGAAGTCTCCGCCCGAAACGAGAGCCACCAGCTTCTTCAGCTGCAGCGGCTTCAGCGTGACCCGATCCTGACGTTGGCGCTCTACCGATACCCAGGCCTCCCGTTCAGCCCGCTCACGTTGCGACAATCCGACCGCCGTCGAATAGCCGGAGAGCTGCCCGTTCTCATAGGTCAAGAGTACGACATTGTCCTGCCCTTCCTTATACTCACCGAACTGAGCGAAGGCTTCGGCAAAAGGCCGTGGGTCGAGAAAAATCACCAAGGCCCGCAACGTCGAACTGTGCGTGTAGAGACAACCGACGGATCCCAGCCGGCTTTCAGCGAGCCGGTGTATGCCATCGACAACGGTCACATAGGTATCGAAGAACGAGTTGCCGGCCGGATAACAATAGAGCGGATGTTTGAGCAGCTTCTTAGCGGTGGTCGTGTCGACTCCGAATGCGCGGGCCGCCGCTTCTGCTTCGGCCGATTTCTCGATGCCGGTCGCCCATCCGAAGTCCTGGGAGTCCAACGCGTCAGCCGCTTGTGGCGCAGAGGCCTCCGCCCTCCCTGCCAGCAAGGCTGCCGACACGCGGTGATAGAGCTGGGTCGTATTGGGACTTCGGCTCACGAAATGAATGAACGTCGCCGGATCCAAGTAATTCTGCACATGCAAATAGTCGAGCTGTCGACCCACCACACCGATAATCTTGGCCAAGGCTATACCGACCGCATCGGCCTTGGGAAATCCTTTTTCCTGGTCCAGGACGTTGGCGAGCCGACATCCGACTCGGTGGGTCTTGCTGTCTGCCGACGACACCCCATGTCGCATGGTAAACAGTAGGGCCCGTTCCGAAAGATCTCGCGGCAGCAGCCAAAAACGATCGTCTCCAAGATCGAGGATGATTCGTCCCGCCGCAAGCTGCGGCGTCAACTGCAAGCGTGGCACGATCGCCACCGGCCTGCGAACAGTGGGCTTTTGACAATGTCCGATCGAAGTGCGAAGAAGCGGAGCGAGTTCCCCGTCCGCCAGGAGGCTGTTCCACGCTGCATAAAACGCGAGTGTATCGCCGCCGCAAGGGCCATCAAGAATCGCTTGTCTGGCCGTCAGATACTCGATCGCATCTGCGAATCCATTCTGGGCGTGGCGGACGAACGACAAAACCGCTGCAGTCGCCAGCCTGGTCCGCTCAAGGCGGTGTGAATCCTCCAGTGCAGGCAGCGGAAGGGCTGGGTCACCGATACGCGGCAAACGCATCAAGGCTTCGCCATAGGCAAGCAGCCCCTCGCTCGTGACAAAGTTCAAATACTCAGGCGGAGTGGACATGGTCGTATCTACCGGCTAATCAAGCAAAAGCGTTCCATGTTGTATCGGAGAGACGATCGGAAATCCATGGCGGCAGAGAGCAGAACGGCCTTCAGGAATGAATTTCAGAATTTACATGAGGCAGGGCAAATCTATCAAGAGCCTTGGCGAAACGTCCCTCCAGGCTCTTGATCTCCTTCATCTTTAAGAGCTATGGTGCCGTCATTCTGGAGGGTACGCGATGGGATTCTTGCTCGCCGGTATCCTTACGTTCATCCCTTTCGTCGCTCAAGCAAAGTCTCTTGACGATCCGGGCTATTCCGACATTGGTTCCTCTGCTGTGGCGAATCTCCCTGCTGGCGATGCGTCCGATTCCCTACCCGACGAAGGAAGGTTGCTTCGCAACCCCTACAGTCACGACTCGCCTACTAACTTTGAACCGTTCATCGGACCGTACCTCCATGTCCAAGGTCGACAGGGATGGGTCAGCTACGATCCTTTTGGTGGGCAGGTGTTCAGCCCACAAGTTAGGGAGCCAGATTTTTTCGCTCAACCAACAACCGATCTGCAGCCGGAGTCACTTCAATACAGAGCTGGTCTCAAACCTTTTTGCCCCGACTGTCGGTTGGCCTAGGGATATGTCTAATAGGCATCATCTGGGGAAACGCTAAACTCACTTCTTAAGGGAGGACACGCTATGGGGCATCACAAGATCGGTCTCATTATTCCACATCCTGAAGATCAGAAATGGGACTCGGTCTGGAAACTGTTCCGCACGCCCAATCTGAACCTGCCTACCCTTGCCGCCCTCATCCCAGAGGATGAGTGGGACATTGAGATCCAAGACGAGATCGTCGGGCCGCTCAACTTCGAGGCCGACTACGATTTGGTGTTCATTACCGTGACCACCGTCGTGGCCATACGGGCCTATGAGGTCGCCCGCCTCTTCCGGGAGCGCGGCGCCAAGGTAGTGCTCGGCGGCATCCATCCCTCGACCATGCCCGATGAAGCGATCAAACACGCCGATGCGATCGTCATCGGCGAAGGCGAGCTGACGGTGCCTCGGCTGCTGGAAGACTTCAAGAAAGGCAAGATGCAGCAGCAGTATCGCATGCCGCACATGGTAGAGAGATGGGATGAGAAGCCGCCTCGTTGGGATTTGTTGCCACCGGGTTACATGTTCAGAGATGCACTCACAGCGACCAGAGGTTGCAATTACCGTTGCACATTCTGTTCGATTCATTTGGCGCTGGGTGGCGGACAGTACGGATTCCGAAAAAAGCCGCCGGCGGATGTGGTCAAATTGGTCGAGAAAATGAATGGACCGATGGTCATGTTTTGGGACGACGACTTGCTGTCCGACCCGGCCTATACCCGTGAACTGTGCGCGGCCATGAAACCCCTTGGGAAGAAGTGGATGAGCCAGATGAGCGCCACCTACGTCGCCCACCATCCTGAATTGCTCAAGACGTTGAAAGAAGCCGGCTGCTCGGCGATGTTCCTGGGAATCGAATCCATCAACCAGGATTCGCTCAAATCGGTCGATAAACAAAATTCGGCAAAACTCTATGAAGAGATGATCAAGCGTATCCATGACCAGGGCATCGACATCCATGCAGGCTTTATCTGCGGTCTGGACCATGAAGACGTCTTCGACTTTGAACGGACTGCCGAATGGGCGACGAAGATGGGCTTAGCCGGAGCGCTCTGGCGGATCATGACGCCCTACCCCGGGACCAAACAGTTTGCGGAGTTGAAAGCAGCCGGACGGATCCTGACGGAGAACTGGACTGCCTATACCGGCGAACATGTCGTGTACAAACCGGCGAAGATGACGGTTGAACAATTATACTGGGGACACAAATGGGCGAAGGGGCAATTTTATTCGTTTAAGTCGATCGGACAAAGGGCGATTCAACGGGCCTCGCAGAACGGATTTGGCGAATTGCTCAACATCACCGGCTGTGGATTGGGCTACCGCTCCATGTTTCACCTTGCCGCAGATTCGGTACCGGTGAATGTGTACCGCGACATGAACCACTTGCCGCCGCAAGAGGAACCGATCGCCTATCGATTCCCCTATCCACCGAAGAAACGGTTCAGCTTTGTCACCGACCGGTTGGATCAATTGCGCTCTAAGGTCCAGCCGAGACCACGAATCAATAAGTGCTAATTCACGGTGGCTTTCCTGCTTGTCTCTGATAGGGCCCTCCTGAGTCACCCGGAGGGCCCCATTTCTTGAAAGACTGTGCGGCTGATAGAGTCACCTTCAGAGTCAAGATGTAGCCATGTACATCTATCGGTGTAGTCTTTGTCTTGCGTTCACATTGGTGATCCTGGTTGACAGGCATGTCTATGCTGAATGGGTGCCCCTTGATGCTCGACATCAATCGCATCCGTTACAAACGGCATACATCGATCCCAGTACCATTCTCAAAGAGGGTCATCTGGTCACACTCTCAGCCATGATCGACTGGAAGTGGATGCAGGGAAATAGGTCCCCGACCCGCTTTTTCTCCACCAAGATCACCAAGCAAGTCGATTGCGTAGAGAAGAAAGTTCGGACCCTAGCGGCCACGGACTATTACGGTCATATGGGGACGGGCGAGGTGATCGGTGGCGGCGTTCCGGCCAGTGAAGGGCACTGGGTGGATATTGAACCGGGAACGATGAATCACGGCTTGTGGGAGGCTGTGTGTGGCGTTCACTGAATGCGGAGCAAGAGACGTTGCTATCGACGCGCAGGAGGTTCTTTGAGAGTTCAGGCTGGGTTAGTCAAGAAACTTTTCACCAATTTCTTGAGGTTTGAAGACACCTCGTTCGGTGATGATGCCGGTAATGAGTTCGGCCGGGGTCACATCGAAGGCTGGATTGTAAACAGCAACATCTCTTGGCGCGACGGGATGGTTGCCGTGGATGGTCGTCACCTCGGAGGGGCTGCGCTGTTCGATCGGAATCTCGTCTCCTGATTTTGTGTTGAGATCGATGGTGGAATAGGGGGCTGCGACGTAGAAGGGAATGTTGTGAGCTTTTGCCAAGACCGCGACCGAATAGGTTCCGATCTTATTGGCAACATCTCCGTTGGCGGCGATGCGATCGGCTCCCACGACGCAGAGTTGAATCTTCCCCTGCCTCATGAGCGAACCGGCCATGTTGTCCGTGATTAATGTGACGGGAATCTGATCCTGCATCAGTTCCCATGTGGTGAGGCGTGAACCTTGAAGCACAGGACGAGTTTCATCAGCGATAACATTGATTTTCTTGCCTTGTTCCCATGCAGCACGAATGACTCCGAGCGCGGTTCCATATCCTGCCGTTGCGAGCGAACCGGCATTGCAATGGGTCAGTACGGTCTCTCCGTCACGGATTAATTCCGCGCCATGCCGCCCCATGGTTTTGCAGAGTGCAATGTCTTCTTCTAGTATCGACTGGGATTCTGAAGTAAGAGCCTGCTTGATTGCCGAGATGGGTTCGGTTCGTAGCGACTCCAGTTTCTGTTTCATCCGCTCAATCGCCCAGAAAAGATTGACCGCGGTCGGCCTAGTTGCCGCTAGCTCATCACAGATTTTCAGCACTACTTGCGAAAAGACCACATAGTCAGTCGCGTTGATCGTGTGTGCGCCCAATGCGACTCCCATCGCAGCCGTGACTCCAATCGCCGGTGCTCCCCGAACCTTCAACGTACGAATCGCATCCGCTACAGCCTGGTAGTCCTGGCAATCAAGGAACTCGACCGTTCCGGGCAGTTTGCTTTGGTCGAGCAAACGGACTGCGCCGTTTTTCCATTCCACAGTAGGAACCATGGAGAGATCTTCTAGCGGGAATGAGGCAGAAGTGCAAGCCTCTACCGACGACGACCGCTGATTTCCAGCACCGTGAGCATCGCGGCAATTAAGCCGGCCTGAATGAGCAGGAGTAGGGCTTCCATCGTACCGGCATGGCGGAGTGCCAGTGCGGAAAGCCCAAGGCAGATCGTAAAGAGAAAAATCATGGCGACACTCGCTTGACGCGATCCGAGTGCTCGTTCGAGACGGTGATGCAGATGGTCTTTCCCCACATAATCCAACCATTCCCTTAAAGACTTCACCTTTCCTGTGAGGATTCGCTCGACGGTAATATGGATCATGTCATAGATGAGCACGCCGAAAATCAGCAATGGATTGCTGAAGGAAACGATCGGGTCGGAATCGGCCCAGTTTCCTCTTACGGCCAGACAGGCCAGCGTGAAACCGATAAAGGTCGATCCGCCATCGCCTAAAAAAATGACCGCGGGTCTCGTTCCTCGAAAGTTGTACGGCAGAAAGCCCAGGCCGGCACCGATCATGGCGATGGCCAGCCAACCTAACGCTGGTTGTTTCGTTTCAAATGCGACGACGCCCATGAAGCCGGCCATCAGAATCGCCAGACCGGTGGCCAATCCATCCATCCCATCGAAGAAATTGAACGCATTGGTGATCCCGACGATCCAGAGGATCGTCAACAGAATGTTGGCCGTTTCCCCGAACGGTCCAGGGGGAATGAGTGTGAGTACTTTGCCGGAGGCAGTCACAATGCCGGCTGCCAGCAACTGCCCGAGGAGTTTTGCCCAAGCCGGTAGTTCGCGAATGTCGTCAAGGACTCCGATGATCAGCAGTATAGAGCCGGCGAGCAGAACGGCAATCATCCAATCCGGGACGATAGAGTTGAGGAGCAGTGAACCGACAAACCCGGCATAGAACGCAATCCCTCCCAGTCGTGGAGTGGGGACGACATGGATCTTGCGGTCGGCTGGGATATCGACAAGGCTCCATCGATGACCGACCCAGACCATCAGCGGGGTTACGGCTCCCGTCCCAAGAAACGCGAAGAGAAAAATGTATAGCCATCGCAGCCCTTCGAGTTGAAAGAGTTCCCGAACCGGAGGAATTGCCAGGGCGACCGCCCCGAGTGCCGCACCAGACACCACGGGAGTAATCCATCGCCAGGGCGTCGTTGAGAAAGGAATCGCCAGGTCGGTATCAACCGTCTTCATGACCACTCCGCTCGTAGTGCCATGAGGATTTGTGCCACTTCTTCATCCGTGAGCGCCGGGAACAGCGGGATGGAAAGCGCCGTTCGTTCTGCCTCTTCAGCGGCAGGAAAGCCATCCATCTCCAGATAGCGGTGGAGTGAGCGGAATACGGGTTTCCGACATTGGAGCCCCTGAGTCTCAAAGCGTCCGATGAGGTTTTGAAGTCCGTCCACTTGGTCAGCGAGAGTCGGGAGGCGTACGACAAAGCGGTAATAGCTGTGTGTACGGCCAGATGGGACCAGCGGCTGTACCGGGTGGGCACAGCTCAGTGCAACGCGGTATTCATCAGCGAGCCAACGCCGCCGTTCGATGAACGATTCGAGTCGCTGCAGCTGTGCTAAAGCGATTGCAGCTTGGAGGTCCGTCATTTTCAGATTAGTCGCCCAGGGATAGAGTGATGGCGTTTCATCATATTCTCTGAGCCGCCTGACTCGCTCCAGGAGGATTTCATCGCGAGAGAGCACCATACCTCCCTCACCGGCACAGAGTAGCTTGGTGGCATAGAACGAGCAGACCGTTAACATGCCGACTGTTCCTACGGGTCTTCCCTGCTCCAACGCACCCAGCGTTTGGGCACAGTCTTCGATGATCGGAACACCCAATTCTTGGAGCTCTGAGAGAGCGGCAGAAAGTCCGAACAGATGTGGGACGATGATGGCCTTGGTTTTGGATGTAACGGCGTGGCGTGCCGCCGATGGATCGATGTTAAAGGTGTCGAGGTCGATATCAACCAAGCGTGGCATGGCCCCAACGCGTTGGATGGCGAGCAACGGGGCGGCGCAGACATAACTGGGAAGGAGTACTTCATCGCTCGTCCCGATCCCCAACACTCGGAGTGCCACTTCCAATGCGGCCGTTCCAGATGTGACCGCCACTCCGCCAGGTAAGCCGAAATAGGCGGCCATTCCTCGCTCAAACTGGTCCACCATACCACCCTGTGCAAGGTGACGAGATTGAAGGACTTCAGTGACCGCACGAATATCACCGGATTCGATAGAGGGTCGTGAGTGCGGAATCATTTGCGCAGTGCCGATCATACTCCGATGTTGATGAACAAACGCAGCGGGAGAAAACCCTCTGCCGTCCGAACTCGTCCCTGGATCCCACGAAAATGAGCTGAAGACCTCACCAGGTCGGCAATGCTGAGCCCTTCAATGTTTGTCTTCTTGATCTGCGAAGCATGGGCTTCCAGCGATTGGATCTTTCGGTCCAAGACTTGTTGGATGTCGACGAAGACCGTCGGCGCAAAGTTTTGCGTGGTCGGCCCTTCATAAAACAGCACGTTCTTGGTGTACCGCGTAGCGGTAATCGTACTCATGGCCAAATGTCGATGATCTTGATGGGTATCATCATGATAGTGCACAAAGATAAAGTGCGGCTCGATCTTTCTGACGATCTCCTCGACCGTCTGAATCAGATCACGTCCAAGCGGAACTTCAGTGTCTTCATACCCTCCCCAATACACCTCTTCGGCCTGAAGCACTTTTGCTGACTGCTCCTGTTCACGTTTCCGTACCGCCCTGTTACCTCCGGCTCCACCCTGAGTCATGACCATCAGAAAAATGCGATGGCCATTCTCGGCATATTTGATCAACGTTCCTCCACACCCTACTTCGATATCATCAGGATGAGCACCCAGGGCCAGAATGCGCATGGGGTCCTTGATACTGTTTCTCTCCATACCATCCTCCTATGCCGTCTTCCGGCAGTGACGGTTCGGTCGTGTACGGCGCAACGTTGCCAGTGCCTCAGGCCCTTGCATAAACAAGAGATCAAGCGCAGACAGGTTCCGCTCAAACGGCTCGTATACCTGGCAGTAGATCGGATGGTGAAACTCTTGAGTCTCAAGTTCGATACCTGAATCTTCAAATCGAGGTTTGTCCATATAATGCTCAGCACCAGGCCCGGCGAGATACTGCGTCGCGCCCACGGCACGACAGAGGTCGATCAACCTATCTGTCGATTCCTCGCGTGCAACATATTGAGATGCACCGCGAACCGGGGTGAGAATCCCGTAGGCTTTCAGCAACCACTGCACCGTCACCTTGTTGAGGTCGCTGAGTTTTTTCCAAGGCGCGGCGTAGAGCTCACGCAACTGTGGAAGATAGCGCTCTATATAGGGTGCTCGAGCATAGTGCATTTCAAGTGCGCGGAGGTGCTGGACTTTCCATATGGCGGTGGGGTTGATTATCACCTCGTCGATGCGTTGGCCGAATTGGTGCAACACCGGCACGGTCAGCCATTGCCATCCTTGAGAAGTCCGAATACGATTGCGGTTTTGCCACTCATTCTTCTTGAACTGTACGGTATCAAGAATGAGAAAGAGGTCTGCTTGATCCACTTTGTCGAGATACCCCAGCCAGGGCATAAATTGCGGTTGGTGGATGGTCACACGCATGATGGCTCCAAACTATGAACGCACAGCGTCACGTCTTGATCGCGTGGCTCGACGCACCGTCCAGTGGTTGATCAGATTCCGAGCGTGCCTCAGTGTGTGGAGCGATAAAAATTGGGTTAGTCAGCAGCTCGCCGCTCGGTCCTACCAGCTCCAATCGATAATATTGCCACTCATTCCGTCGAGTCTCATGGTCGACCAACTCAAGGTGCAATGGAGTCTCGCCCTCGATTTGCTTGATGACTTGGCCTGAGCGGATGATTCGGAGTGTGGTCCGATGAGGTTTCTCATCGATGGTCGAGACTCCGACACGGATCCTGATCTCTCCGCTCCCGCTGTTCTCCAGCGTGTCCCCTATTCCTGCAGAATCATCATGAGTCGACACCTGAAACTCGTCAAGTTGAAGGAGCGTATTCTGCTCGCCTCTTGCGACTGCATAGACGTGGCCGGCACGGAGTGCCGCGAGAACACTGTTTGCCGTTCGCCCAGAAGAATTGATCACTGTGTAGACTCGGTCAAGGTCCTTTCCAGCATCGGTTGTTCCGTGGAATGCCACTTCTCCGATCAGTGTGGGAAGTCGTTTCTGCTTAGCTGGGAGGCCCGAGGCGAGGACCTGATCCCATATCCCACCAGGAGTCACTGCTTGTCTGGCTTCTTGATACAAGCCGCCAAAACCTGTGTAGTTCTCAGTCAAGACTAAGGCTTCGGGATGGGGCTCGGTCTTCACCGTGACTGTCCCAAGTGGGCCAAACGAGTGCTGGCCGAAATCTCGAGCCTCTGTCATTGACCAGAAGACCAGCGCACCCCGGTCGATTGCACTGTCGATCAAGGCTTGATACGGTTTGTACCCGAGGCTACCTTCATGAGAACTATAGGCAGGCATCCTGATCGGCCATGCATGGACCAAGAGCCCGCCGCACATCATCAATAGCATGGCAGCGAGCACAGTCCGGAGACGAAATCCGGACAGGGTGCCTTCTGAGCCCCTTGAACGTAATGGTTTCAATAGTCCGGCAACGGGAATAAGCAGGAGGAATGGGAGTCCATTCGCCAGGCTCTGCCTGTTCCATACAAAAGAAGCGGCGTTTCCTTGTGATGGGAGGCTCTCGTAATCTTCGGCCTTCTGGAGACCGAGGACCAAGAGGTTTCGCTGTGCATTGTGCATGGTGAGATTGCCCTGCAGCAGCGAACCGGTCCAGTAATAGTGAGGGGCGACTTCCACCCCTGGAATAATAATCAGATTGGGATGGCGCTGTTGGACTGTGCGAACGTCATCGAGAAATCGTTGGATGCCGAATTCCATGACGGAAGGAAAATTGACTCGGTACGCCAAGAACCCGTGGAACGGATGAAAGCCATAGTCATAGCGAAGCGTAAAATTCTCAGAGAGAATCAGCACGTCCAGCTGTTGCTGCTCGGCTCGCTTTGCGAGCGCTTCAAGGCTAAGCGTTCCGGTGCTCATCGTGCTGTGGACATGGACGGCTGCTCGTAGCGATATCGGCGATGTATCTGTGGCTGCAGCGGAGGCTACTGTGGCTGGGGTGAGGCCCATCAGTACGATGCACAGCATGTCTATGATCACATCGCTCGTTCTACGCATATTCGGCTAGCGCTTTCCTGTACGTTGACTCAATGGATCGGACCATTGCCGTTGCTCCATAGCTCGTATCGATGGTCTTGCTCGCGCGTGTTCCCAATTCGACGGCCCAAGTCGCATCGTCTATGACTTTCCGTATGGCATCGGCCAACGCCGAACTGTCTCCTGCTGGAACCAGAAGCCCATTCTTCCCATCTTCGACCAGGGCTGGAATCCCGCCGACTCGGCTGGCAATCACGGGAAGCCCAGCTGCCATGGCCTCTATCAAGGCTCGCCCCATCCCTTCATTAAGCGACGGTAAGACAAAACAATCAAAGCCTGCCAGGCACGCATCGATATCCTCTCGATGCCCGAGCAGGTGTACGGCATGGCTGATTCCTGCTTGTTCCGCTCGACGCAAGAGTGCGTCATGCTGGTTCCCTGTTCCGATAATGACCAGGTGCAGGTCATGGTACTCGTTTTTGAGGAGGGCCAAGGCATCGACCAAAAACCGATGACCCTTCACATCGGTGAGCCATCCGACCGAGCCGATTACTTGTGCTGTCGATGGGCAGCCGAACCAATCAGGGACGATCTTCCCATTCGCGCGAGCCTTGCGAAAGCGATCAAGGTCGATGCCGCTCGGGACTACGGCGAAGCGGTCGGCCCGCCCCACTCCTCGCTCAAGATGCTCCCGTGTCTCGGCAGTTGTGAGGCCAATTAACCGAGTAGTAATCCCTGCCAATGCCCGCTCAATCTGGAGAAATACCCATGAAGGCACCGCACTAAAATGTCCATAAAACACGTGACCATGTGGTGTATGGACAATCACTGGGATTCCGGTGATCCATGCAGCCAGCCTCCCCAGCACTCCGGCTTTGGAGGTGTGTGTATGCACGATGTGTGGGCGCTCCTCTCGCAACAGCCGAATCAGATGCCACAGTGCCTTCAAGTCAGCGCTTGGGTTGATCTCACGAACCAACGAGGCCACCGTGAAATAAAGGATTGCTTCTTTCTCTAAGAGCCGAAGGTTATCGATGGTGGCCGTGTGGCCTCCTTGCGCGTCACAACTGCGGGCTTCTCCTGTGATCACAACCGGCTCAAAGTGTTCACGATCATGTCCGAGCACCGTGAGCATGGTATTTCGCGCGGACCCTCCCCGATCAAGGCGGGTGATAATATGGACTACTTTCTGAATGGCCATAGTTCCTACGCTGCGAGCTGAGCCGGCATTCCGCTGTCCAGTATCCTGGCGAGTTCGCTACAATGTTGTGTCCAGTTGTAGCGTCTCTCAATGAGCGTGCGTCCTTTGTTCGCCAGCCGAGTGGCCTCTTCCGCGTCCTGCAATCGTCCCAAAACCCGTTCAAGAGCTCGAGCGATCGATCGTTCATCAACCCCTTCAGCGACCAAGATTGGGTCAACCTGATTTAGGATTTCCGGGATTGCCCCAACCGGTGTGCCAAGTACCGGTATTCCACAGGCGAGTGCCTCAACCATCACCAGGCCGAAGCCCTCCAGCTGGAGACTCGGCATGAGGACAAGATCAGAAGCCTGATAGTAGGTGCTGAGCTGGGATTCCGGTACGAATCCCACGAGGCGCACGACGTCGTGCAACTTCTTGTGCCGGATCTCTTCTTGAAGTCGCGCTCGTAAAGGCCCCTCTCCTCCGATGACGAGCATGAGTCGCGGCTGCGAGGAGGTCAGCATTTCGATGGCGCATAGTAAATTGTCCAACCCCATCCTTGGGACGAGGTTGCGAACGGTGAAGAGGATCGTCCGGTCAATCGGTAGGTCGAGTGTTGCTCTCGCAGCCTGGCGCTGCAGGGAAGGTTTGAAGAACTCTGCGTCTACCGCTCCAGGGACCAGCGCGATCCGGGTGGCTGAGATACCGTGCGCAGCCATCACTCGTTGACGCATGAATTGGCTCAGGACCACCACACGATGGCATCGTGACATTACGACGCCTTCTACCGACTGCCTGGCTCGAAGATTGGTGTGTCGACGCAGGTTTGCAAACGTCGAATGGGCCGGGGCCTGTCTCGTCTCGTACTCTTCGTGGGCCAGCGAGTGGCAGACATAGACCCATCGAGAGGCGGCATGTCGGCGCGATAGAATCGGTCCAAGTCCTGCCAGCGCTTGATGGATGATGACGGCGTCGAATGGTTCAGTCATGCGGAGCTGGTCGAACCGTTCGACCGTTCGACGTATTGATGACCATAGGAAGGCGGCCTCATGTTTGCGATTGACCGGATACCGCCATTCTTGAACCCCATCCATGTCAATCACACTCTCCGATGTCTCCTCAGATGCGCGAGTCAAGATCTTCACACGATGACCCAATGCCGCTAATCCGAATGCTTGGTTCCGAAGCACCCGCTCCGCTCCGCCGATCACTCGTGTCGAAGAAACCTCAGCCAGCAAGAGGACATTCATGCGACAATTCCTATGGCCGTTCGATCAGAGGAACGAGTCTGTAACTCTCGATGCCACAATTCCAATACGATGAGTGCGTACAGCTGATCGGAAAAATTGCGGTGACCACTCTCATGCTCTTTGAGCAACCACTGAACATACGACGGCTTCACGTAGCCGCGTTGTTTCATCTGATCACTCGACAACAGATCATGGGCCATTTCACGAAGGTCTTCTCGTAGCCATCGAGCCATCGGAACCATAAAGCCTTGTTTCGGGGCCTTCAGAATCTGATCCGGCAATAGACCTTCCAGCATCCGTCGCATAAACCCCTTTAACTGCCACCCGGAAAAACGAATCCTAGGGGGAACTTGGAGGGCGGCGGCCAATAGGAGATGGTCACAGAACGGAACTCGCAGTTCGAGTGAGTGCACCATGCTCATACGATCGGCCATCCGTAACAGGTCGTCGGGCAAATAACTCTGCAGATCGACGCCCATCGCACGATTCGTGGAATCGTCTGATGGCCACTGATTGAAAAGTATCTCGGCAGGGCCCAGCGGTCGATCGTTGGTAAACATGGCTTCTAGTTCTTCTCCCCAAAGCGTTCCATCCCATTCGGCAGGAATGAAGGTCGTCCAACGACGATACTGCTCGTAAAGCGGCAGGTGCCCATCTCGGAGAAATCGTTTCAGTCGAGCTCTGTGGTCCCGACTCGTTCCCTGTTCGTTGAGGTATGAGCTCCAGGTAGCGAGATGTTGTCGCAGGAATTGAGGCAGATATTGGTACTGAGCCGCACTACGTATGCCAAGATAGCGAGGGTATCCGCCGAAGAGTTCATCTCCACCAATTCCGGAAAGGGCGACGGTGACGGATTGTCGTGCCACCTGTGAGACCAAGTAAGTAGGAATAGCCGATAGGTCGGCGAATGGCTCACCCATACCCGCGACCACATTCTCAATCAGAGATACGATATCGGGTCTCAGAATGGTTTCAGAATGAATCGTCTTGAAGTGAGTGGCTAGGAACCGGGCTGCCGCCAGTTCGTTGAATGATTGATCGGAGGGATGTTCATACCCGATTGTGAAGGTCCTGATGGGATCCGTCTGCGCTTTCACCATGAGAGCTAGGAGGGACGCAGAGTCGAGGCCACCTGAGAGAAAGAGCCCTAGAGGGACATCACTGACGAGGTGAGTGCGGACAGCGTCCTCAAGCGCCGGGAGCACCTGTTGAGCCGCATGCTTGTACTTCCAGCTGGTTGTGCTTGCAACCTCGGTTTCCAATCGGTAGTAGTGTAAGAATTCGATGTGTCCGTTTGAAACCTTCATCGCCTGGCCGGGACGCAAGTGATGCACTCCTGCGATGATCGTGTCTGGTCCTGGTACGTATAAATGTGTCAAATACTCGGCAATGCCCTCAGGGCGGAGACGCCAGTCCGGTAAGGCCTCGAGCAATGAGGAAATCTCCGAAGAAAATATTACCGAGGCACTCTTGCCGGGTGCATGTTGCTGGATCGTGTAGTAGAGCGGTTTGATCCCAAGACGGTCTCGTATCAGCCAAGCCGTACGCTGATTCTGATCCCAGAGAGCAATGGCGAACATACCTCGCAACCGCTGGAATGCCTCAACCCCTCCATCTTCATACAGGTGGACAAGCACCTCCGTATCACATTGTGTGGACAGACGGTGTCCCTTGCTCACGAGCTCGTTTCGCAACTCACGATAGTTATAGATCTCTCCGTTCATAACGGCCCAAACAGTCCCGGTCTCATTTCCAATCGGCTGGTGCCCACCATCCGGATCAATAACCTGAAGTCTCCGAGCGCCGAGCGTGACGTTCGGCTGACGATACAGGCCCTCGTCGTCCGGTCCGCGATGAATCAACCGCCGCAGCATCGGCTCGCTCGTCACACTGTCATGCTCGCCTATGATTCCGCAGATCCCGCACATGGAGCTATTTTCCCTTTTCAAGCACGGCACGGTCACGGCGTTCTAACTCTTGTCGCTCACGTTCATGTTGTGGTGAGACCGAGTGTGGTGGAACATCCACCGGTTCATAGCGTGTGTGTTTCACGGTACCCACCGATTCGAGCAAGGTCCGTACGCCCAGTGCTGCCAACGCTCCCACCAGACAGAGGAGGAGAACCGCACCCCATCTGCGGAGGGTCCGTTTCCACGATCGTTGGTGAGCCAGGTATGACCTCATCCAGTTCCTCTTCGTTGAGCGATGATTTCAAATGAGGGAGCCCACACAAGGCGACCGCGCGTCGCGTAATAGAGGGTCTGGGAAAGCGGCCACAACACAGATCGGCTGAGAGTCCATTTCAATCGACTGAACCAAGGATGTACCGGTGAGAGAGGGCCTCGACTCGGGGCCGAGTTGCGGAGGCTGATGACGGTGAGCCCAGAAACTTCCATTAAGACCGTGATCGACCTGGCGCTATAGAGATACCAATGAAATGCTTGGTCATATTGTGACCCAATCCAGCGTGCAGGAGTTCTCATAGATAGATGAAACGCACCATTGGTCGCTCGTACGATGACAAGTCCACCAGGCGCCAGGAGAGTCGCGGCTCGCTGCAACATGATCACCGGATCAGCGACGGTTTCAAGCACGTTGATCAAGGTCACGATGTCAAAGTGCTGGGCCCATTCACCACTCTCGATCGTGTGCGGCGATAGAATCCGCACGCCTTTGTGAGCCGCGCGCATGGCCGCCCGTTTCGACAATTCGATCCCTGAACCGTGCCATCCAGCTTCGCGACAGAGCACGAGGAACTCCCCGTCCCCGCAGCCGATATCCAGCAAGGTGCCTGGAGGAGATCGATAGAAGGACAGGTGACGTAAGACGCTCTGGAAAACCGGTTGCCGGTCGTCTGAGGCCTCGACCTCTCCGTAATCACCGTCATAGTGTTCCTGGAAATACTCTTCCAAAGTTTCGTGGGTCGGACGAGGAGCGCGAAAGACGAGACCGCAGGCAGGACAGCGAACGTATCGCCTGGTCGGGGTATGAAACGCTTCAGCCGGCGGCTCATTGGCTCCGCAGGGACATCCGATGTCGACTGCTTGATGATCGATTACAGTAGTCATGCCGCTTCCTGTTGTACCTCTGGAGGAGTTCCGAAGGGTGGCTTGCGCAAACCGGGCATCGCATCTTCGAACACTCTGACCGTGTCGTGAATCATTTTGTCTACTGTAAAAGCAGTGGCCACCTCTTCTCGCCCTGCCTCGCCCATACGCACAGCTCGTACGGGGTCGCGAAGCACACTCTGAATCGCTCCCTCCAATGCCTGAGGATTACGAGGCGGAACGAGCAATCCATTCAGGCCATCCTGGATGACTTCTGGTACACCATTGACGCTGGAAGCGATCACAGGACGAGCCATGGCCATGGCTTCAAGCACAACGAACGGAAGTCCTTCCGATAGCGACGGCAGGACGACCACATCTGCTGCCGCATACCAATCGCCGACGTTGTTCTGAGCTCCGGCAAAGCGACAGGCTTGCTCGACACCCATTTTTCTAGTCAATGCCCGAAGTGCCTCTTCCGACTCACCTTCTCCGACGAATAGGCAGGTAAGCGACGGCCACTCTGCCCGCAGTCCCGGCAATGCTTCGATTAAGAAACGATGGCCTTTTTGCTCGGTCAATCTTGCCATGACAAGGAGTGTGGGGCCGTTACCGACACACCACTCCTTCCTGATCTTGTTAGGATCTCCACCTTGTGAGAATCGCCTTTTGTCAATGCCGTTCCGTATGGTTGTTGTTCTGGTCGCAACATCAGGACAATCGGTGAGGACATCACGTTTGATCGCATCCGATACACAAATGAGTCGGTTGGTCAGCGGTAGTACGACTCGTAAGATTGTGAGATAGAGGTGGCGCCTGATCAGACTCACCTCATAATCTCTGATGGAATTGTGTATTGTTGCGACAACACAAGGAACTCCAGCCAGCTTTGCTGCTAGGCACCCATAGACATTGGCCCGTGCTCCATGTGTTTGAAGGATGGTGACTGCATTCCGCTTCAGTAGGTGTGCCAGCCGTATCACTGCCAGTGGGTTGAAGAGCGGGGCTAGGTGAACGATATGAGTCGGAATATGCTTCGAGATCATTTTGTCTACAAATGGGCCTGGTTCAGGGCAAATGAGCATCGGACGAAAACGGTCTCGGTCTATGTAATCGAGAAGCAGCTCCAAGTAGCGCTCCCCTCCCCCATACCCGACCGACCCGGCCAGTTCGGCAAGAACACATGGCTTCATGGTCTTCTTCCAACCATCAAGAGACTTCCCCGTAAGTGAGGCGCGATGTAGAACGGCCATTTGGCCCAATCGATACCCTGTTGGGCAGCCGACTGACGGCAGTCTTGCGTGTCTTCCCCAAGAAAGTATCGTGCTTCCACGATGTCAAAGCCCGTTAGCCGAAGCATATCGGCTAGTTCGTGCATCGCATATTCACGTGCATGCGGCCGCCATTCGTCGTCGGGGTTTTTATAGCCTGGTGGTGCCAGTCGATCGTTTGGAGAGCGGCCGATCAGAAGTTTGAAGACATTTCCGATTCGCGTCACGTTCGGCGTTGTGAGGACCAGATGGCCTCCGGATCGAAGTATCCGGTAGGCCTCGGTCAGCAGATGGAATGGTGAGGTCAGATGCTCAATGATTTCTAGTGCGAATACCAACTGCGTTGAATGATCCGGAAGAGGAATGTTCTCGGAATACCCCTTTGTTTGAAAATGACCGCCTACTGGGTCGAGGTCAACAGTCAAGATATTTGCCTGGATGTCTTCACGCATAAAGCTCGTGAAATCTTCGGAGCTCATGAGCCCAGCGCCATACAACTGTGCCGATTGTGTATAGTCGATTCGGCGGAGCAATCGTAACAAGCTTCCAGGAAAAGGCCCTAAGTCAACGATGACCTGTCTGTCCGATGGCAGGGTGCGCAATCCGCTCCGCAATGCAACATGCAAGCGGTCTCGACATTTCATGGCATGATGCATGGGAATGGTGAAACGTTCATCCTTCTGGGCAAAGGATTCGTAGATAGACGGTTGATATGATTTCAGTACATTGAGAAAGTGCCTTCTTGTCAATTCGTAGGTCATCATGCAGTCGTCATACAGGCGAAACGTGTTGTTTCGAAAGAAACAGTCGTATAGTTTTGGGACGAAACGCGACAGCTACTGACAACAACATTAAACATGGTAATACGGGCAATACGTAGCGACCAGCCTCTACGGTAAATGGGACATACCCCGCCGTGAGTCCAATGGGAAATGCATAGAGCGGTAAGAGCATCTTCCAACGATCTCGATGAATCCACGCACTGACACAGGCTAGGACAATGAGGCCTGGGATCAGCAGTAGCCGCTTGGCTATGCTGTAGATGGCCACCGTCCATCCTCTCTCTCGGGCATCCTTCAATAACCCAAGCCTGTCCTTCTGGTGCTCAGTGAACAAATAGTACGAGTTGCCGACCCAGAAGTCCCAGATTCTTCCGAATGTCATACTCAGATAGTTCATTGGGTCTGTCAGGATTCGTTGGATGCCTTTTTGGCGCAATAGCTGATCCGTCTGCACGTCATACATCGCATAGGCATGGGGAAGTGGCGTGATGCCGGCGCTCTCCCAAATCGCGTATTCCCGTTCAGCTGGCATTGGCCAGCTGCCCCGAGAGACTGGATCGCTCCCCATCCAGAATCCGACGCCTATTCCGGCTGAGACAGGAATGACATGATGGAATTCAACGTAATTCCTCACCGACCATGGCAGCACGACTGTAAGACAGGCTGTCCCGTATACGACCCCGTGTACAAGCTTTCGCGAAATCCGGTCGGACTCCATCCCCGCAACTGTGGTGAGCAGTACGGCTAATACCAAAACAACCGGTTTACACAAGACGGTCAGTCCGGCGACCAGCCCCATGAGGATAAACCGAAGCGTAGAAGGTTTCTTCATGGCCAAGACGGTCGCCCACAACCAGAGACTTATGAGAAGAGTCAAGAGTGCCTCGCTCCGTATTCTTGGGTCATAGGTCCAGTAAGCGGGATAGAGAAAAAACAGAGCGGCCGTCCAAGCCCCCACTCGTGAATTCCACAAGACAGCCCCAACGCGATAGATTCCCAATGCGGCACAAAGGTCAAACAGGACGTGCAGCATCGGCACCCACTCTGGTCGGTGACCGATCAGGAAATAAAAGCATGCGAGTACCCCCGGATATAGAGGGCCGACATGCGCAGCGGGATTCACTCCATCCAGGGTGAACTGTTGCAGAGACACAAGGTTCCATGCCAGTGTATCGAACAACTGATCAACCGCGAACGACTGTGTGGGAATCGTCGAGATGACCCATGCCCGAGCGAGTAGTCCGACGCTGACGGCGGGCAGCAGAATCATGGCAGTCTGGATACATTGTGGGTCCCGACGTCCGATCATTTCACACAGACCCCGATCAAATTGGTGTCCTCGGCAATCCCTTCCGCATACTCAATATCGGCAGGCACAATGTCGCGTAAGTTGGGGCCCCCGTGCAATCGACTGATCAAACTACCGAGCCAATGGCGCACGGGACGCGGAATACACGTTCGTAATCCGAGCGGGTCTAACGTGCGGACATTGTCCATCGACCGTTCTGCTGTCTTGAGACGCTCACCTTGACGACGTCCATACCACCGGATGGTTGAAAAGTGGGGTGTCAGCAATTCTTGGAGCTCCTGCGCCGTATATTCTCGAATGTGATAAGGGTCGCTGGGGACGATCTCCTTGCCTTTTCCGTGAGGAGTAAAGATGATGAGCATGCCTCGAGGTTTTAGTACTCGGGTCAGCTCGGTCACGAAACGACCGTCCTCCCGGATATGTTCGATCGTATCTTGTGACACGATGCAGTCGAACGATTCATCGCGGAATCCAAGTGCGCATCCATCCATCGCGAGAAAGTGTACGTTGGATCGGGGGTAGTCGGTGCGACTTCTGGCGACCACCGCTGGAGCACAATCGACGGCAATGATTCTGTCCGCACAGGTCCCAAGATAATCCGCTCCGTATCCGGTCCCGCACGATAAATCTAAGATCCGACCTCGGTGTAGTTCATCGAGCTGACGAGCTGCCCATACATATCCCGATAGGTTGACGATGTGCTGCGTATCAGTAGGATAAGCGGTTCGACGCTCCATGAAGACGTTCCCTATCCTCTGCCTTCTCCGGCCCAAGACATTTCCGTTGTCGGCAGCCGTCTTCCGAACAGGACTCGGCGTAGGATCGCGAGGCAATTGCCGAATAACGCGTCGCGGGCGACCGATCGAGAAGTGATCAAGGCGCCAATCAGTCGTGCCATCACTCCCGTTACAATCCAGCCTTTCATGATCCCACGGGTGAACCATGAGAAGTGTTTTTCGACGTACCGTATTCGGCTGAATTCCCAGACGAGATTTAGCTGTGTCCGATTCCCCACTCCGCTTCGCCCGATGAGGTGGATGACGTCTGCCTCGGCCAAGTGTCGGATGCGATATCCCCGTTGTCTGACGGCTCGGCACAAATCGACATCCTCAAAATACATAAAGTAACCTTCGTCGAGGCCACCACAGGCCTTGAGGAGATCTCGTCGTACCATCAGGCACGCGCCATTAATCCAGTCCACATCCTGAGATTGAGAACAGTCGATCACCCGCCTTCCTGCCAGCGCGCGCTGTACGGCGGGAGCACATTTCTGAAATATTGCGGCGTAGGCCAGATGATCGCGGATAGAAGGAAATGGAAAACAAGATTGGTACATCCGGCCATCCTCTGTCCATTGCTTGCATCCCACGGCGCCGATGTCAGGTTCTTGATCCAGGCAGGCCAACATCCGCTCCAGGGCGTGCGCTTGTATACGCGTATCGCTGTTCAACATGAGCAGATAGCGTCCGGAGCTCAGTGCTAACGCCTGGTTGACACCCTTTGAAAAACCACGATTTTCTGGGTTCGCGATGATCCGCACCGTGGGATACGACACTTGAACGGCTTTCACCGTTGCATCTCCGGAGTGGTTGTCGACCACAATCACTTCGAATCGGGCCGTCAGAGCAGACTCGAACACCGATCGAAGGCAGTCGAGCAGCAATACTTGGGTGTTGAAACTGACGATTGCAATTGACAGATCGATCGCTGATGATGAACCCGGAGTTGTACTCTTTGCCATCGTCATTACCGTGCCTCGAAATCCACCACAAGAATTTGTCGATAACAGGAACCGATATTCAGCCAGCGACGCAGATGTACTAAGACGACTGCAAGACGGTGCAGAAGGTAACTGACCAGGTCTGGTCTCATCCATAGATGAAGAAGCAGTCGATGAACCAGGAGATTCAGATTGGCTTCGCAACGAATTTGAAGAGGTCGCCCATTCTGCCGACCCAGATCCTGGAGCTCGGCGAGAACTGTTTCCACTCGAGGAAGGCCATTAGTGACGTGCTCATCAAGAAAGGCGAACGAGCCACCATTGTGTTTCCTGTAGTAGCATTGAAGTTCTCGGTCCTGCTGCTCGGCTGCCGATCCCATCGGGCACCCAAGAAACACTCGCCGTCTCGTGACTCGCATCAGTTCCCCCAGGACACGGCTTCTTTCAGATGCCTTGATGTGTTCGAGTGTGTCCATGCATACCGTGTAGTCAAAGACTTCCGGTTGAAACGGTAACGCTTGTCCCCGCGCCACAATTGGCGTCACAAACGGTGGCCGTGCACTCCCCATGACACAATCAACTCCGACAACAGGCAAGGGTAGATAGGTGGTCAAACCCGAGCCGTTGACCCCGACTTCGAGAATCAACCCGCGTGGCGGTTGCTCCCGAATTGCTTCCACCACTGGCAAATACCGCAGGGCAACTTCCGCGACCCAGTTCGGATATTGACGATTCCACCAAGCTATTGCGGCTGCTGTGATCACGATCGGCCTCCCTCAGTGATGCTCCCAGAGCACTTTGAGCCGTGGAACCTCAACGGACCACACGTGCCAGCAGTACCACCCGAACATCCCTATCGAGACAGCCAAGACCGGCCAAGACATCATTGGAACGACTCCTGTCTCTCCTACCCAAACGAGACTTCCGCTGAGAAGCACGGCAACACACGCCGCGCATCCGATAGACCACAAAGTCCCATCTGCCGTCTTGCCGATGAGGGCTCTTGTTCCGATCCATTGAAGTGAAAGGCCGACCAAATAGCAGGCGGCGAGAGCCACGGCAGCCCCTGCAATTCCGGCATACCCGATCAGCGGCACAATCACCGCTGCATAGAAGAGGAACTGCGTCACCCAGCTCTTCATCTGGAGATCCATTCGATTCACGCCGTAATGCAATGCCGTCATCACGCTCGACAGCCCGGCGCAAACAGCGTACAGACAAAGTATTCTTACGGTATCGATGATGGACAGCCACTGGGGTCCGAAGGCAAGCGGCACGATGACCGGTGCGAGGACCGCGACTCCAACTGCAGGCGGAATGAAGACAAGGCCAGCTAATCCCATTTGTAGTTCGAAGACTCGCGCAAGCCCAGGCCGGTCATTTTGGAGAAGTGCATAGGTCGGCATACTGAGCTGATGAATCAAGGCCGTAGCTCGCACACCGATCAGGAGAGGAATCGCAAGTGCGATCTGATAAAATCCCAGTGCCTCTTGTCCCAGGATGCGACCAATAACCAGTTCTCCGCCGCTCATGACGCCGAAGATACAGAGCGTCGTGACATTCAAGCGTGCGCCATACCGCAGAACGTAGTTCAGTGAAGGTTGGTAAAACGACAGACGCGGCTTGAACGGAGCTGCCCAGAACGACAGAAAACTACTAACACCCAATCCCACCAGTTGCCCTGCCAAAAGCGCCCACACATTTCGAAACCAAAACGCGAACGAGATGGTTACGCCGGCCTCGATCAAACGGCGAACGAGATCTATCACGACACGTCGCTTAAAGTTGAGATTCTTCAGAAGGATTGCCATCCCCGGACTACGCAACCCTTGCAGGATGAGGGCCCATGCGTGAACGCGCAGGACCTCCGGCAGTTGGGCCATGTGCATCACTTGACCGATCAGATCAGCCGATGCCCAGAGGCACAGAGCCATGGCCGTCCCACGTCCGATCGCCAAGGTCCACACCACCGCCAAATCCTCCTGTCCAACCTGTGGTTTCGAGACCAAGCTTGATTCGAGGCCCACCTCGCTGATCGTCATGAACGCCAAGACGACTGCAGCCGATGCCGCCATCACCCCGAAATCAGCAGGCGCCAGGAGTCGTGCCACAAGCACAAGTTGGATCGCGGCAATCGCCTTATCCAAGATAAATCCCCCGGCGGCCCACCACCCGGCATGGAGGATCCGGTGGCGGAGGCGCGATGGGCTCGATTCATGACTTTCAGTACCCATCACCGATAAGCCTTCGTGCTTGGTGTCGTGATACCAATTTGTTCACGTTGCCGCCTTCATGCTGACAATTGCCTGACGACAAACCTGTTCCAACTGTTCAGCGCGCGCCGCCCATGTATGAGATCGCACCACAGCCATCCGTCCTCGTTCGCCCATATCTCTGCGAAGCCCTTGGTCAACCAAGAGACAATGAAGCTGGCGGGCAAGATCCGTAGGATCATCGGCCTTGGCCGACAAACCACAGCGCAGCTCTTCGACCGTTTCCCCATATCCAGGACCGGCTGTTGCAACAACAGGACGGCCGCAGGCTAGGTATTCCCAGAGTTTCATAGAGTCGCCCGGGTAGGAACGGGTCTGCCGATGTAGCACCACGCAGACATCTGAAACCGCGATCCATTTGGGAACCATGTCAAAGTCGACACGCCCGGTGAATTGAACGTGAACCGAGAGTTGCAGCTGTTGAACCAGTTCTTCGAGAGTCTTTTTAGTCTGTCCATCTCCGACCAAGAGGCATTGGACTGTTGGGAATGATTTTGCGATGACGGCAATGGCTTCAATCAATGTGTCAAGGCCGTGCCAGGGGAAGAAGCCACCAACAAACACGATGTAAGGGCCATGAGCGATAAGACCGAGTTCTGCCCTGACTTTTTCCGGAGGCTGTGGAAAGAAATGATCCGGATCAACCCCGTTTCTGATGACCGAACATCTGGTTACATCCACTGGTTCGAGGTTTCGCAACCCGACCAACACTTCGGGACACACACTCACTAACGCATTTGCCTTTTTCGAAGCGAGACGAAGACCATAAGTCAATCCTTCACGAAGAGGTGGGCGGCGCCACATTCCCTGGACTTCTTCAAGAGGAAGGCCGTTCACAAAAAACACAACTGGGCAGGTGCTGTTCCGTAGCGCCCAAAGGGGAGCCATCTGTCCAGGTGTATCAAACCACAACAACACATCGGGACGTTTTTCGTGGAGAAGCCGTTTCAACGTCTGCATCGAATTCCAGAAGAAAGAAAACGGCCGCAGCCCACTCCACCGCACAATTGAAACGAACACAGCATGCACCTGAGTCGAAGCCATGAAGGCGACTCCTTCTCGTTCGGACTGCGGAGCCACTAAGGTGATTTCATGCCCGCGCAATGTAAGCGCCTTAGCCAGTTCCAGTACTTGTCGGGAGCCACCGGCTGCCACCCTGATGTCTTCATCACAATACGTGAGAATGCGCATGCCGGTTGACTCCCAGGTCTCGAACGATCCATTGACGAAGTTGCTCGATGATAGCCGTCCAAGAGAACCGCTCTTCGACAAATTGACGCCCCTGCCTACCCAACACTGCACAGAGGGCCGGATCGTTCAACAGAGCGAGGATCGCATTGGCCAGCGAACGTGGGTCGTCTGGCTGGACAAGTTGCACACCGCTGTCTGAAGAAAAAATCGAGACGACGCTCGGGATTGCACTTGCGACAACCGGGCGATGGCAGGCCAAATAGTCGAAAAGTTTGACCGGTGAGGTTTCTCCTCGATCCCCACGGAATGGCGCAACGCACACGCTCATGGCACTAATCCAAGTTGGCACCTCCCAGTAAGGAACCCGACCAACCCACGTAATACTGTTCTCGAATCCCATTCTCTTGGCTTGTTGCTTCAGATCTTCACTCGCTTCCCCATCCCCCACAAGTATTAGCTCAGCCGTCGGACAGCCTCGCTTGACCAACATCATTGCATCGAGTAGGCATGCCAACCCCTGGTACCGATAGAAGCTTCCGATGAACCCCACGTATGGACGATTCGGCAAGAGCCCCACTTTCTGGCAACAGGCCACCGCATCTCGTGCGGTAAACCGTTGAACATCGGTCCCACTCGGAAGTACCAGGATCCGCTCAAGCGGGACCTCATAGCGTTCATGAAGTAATGCCCGCAATCCCTCCGTCAGAACTACAATGCGATCACAGCGTTTCAATGCCATCTGGGCCAACAGAATCTTGAACCCGCGTACAAAAGTTTTCTGGTTTTCAGACCATTGTGGAACTGGTTCGCCGTTTACTTCGCAGACGCACGGCACCCGGAGCAATTTGGCAAGAATCAGCGCATGTGGGCTGTCCATCCATCGGTAGTACACGATATTCGGTCGTGCCAGGAGTGCATGACCCAGTCCTTGAACAAACGACAGCAGTGCGTACGACAGTGGGCGAATCAGAGGGAGATGAATCAGATGGATAGGAATAACTTTGAAGGCGCGGCGAGTCAATGCTGATCGATATCGAGGGGGAAATAGAGTCACCTTATCGCCGGCTTGGGTGAGTGAATCAGCCAATGTCCACACGCGTACCAATCCAACGGGATCCCGTGGGGCGTCCGGTTCGTACCAATAACAAAAGACAAACCACGTCACGCGGCGGCCTCCGTCTTGACTGTTGCCTCATCCGCTGGAGATAGAGAGGGCAATACCATGACGAGACCTGCACAAAGCCAAAATGGCTCCATGATGCGGATGATGATAAAGGTATTCGCACCAACGCCATGAGCAAGCATGGCGACCAACCCTAGGAGGAATCCATGAGCCAGCCCTTTGGCAAAAGGATCGGTTTGTGACACGAAGGACTCTCTGGCACACCGCCAGAGGCGATAAATGATGAATCCAAAGGCAATTAAACCTGCAAGGCCCGTCTCTCCGATGATTTTCACGTACTGGGCATCGGCCCAGGCATAACCGGTAATTCCTCGTCCAAGGATCGGATCATGAACCCAATCATCCAGAACATATGCCCATGATTTCAGTCGCTCAGTGGTGGAAAGATCTAGCCCTACTTCGCCGACTCTGATTTCTCCTCCATATTGCCGACCGAAGAAGGTTTCATTGACCCGTTCCTTCACATTGCTCGGAGCAAGTAGTGGGATCAGAGCCATGATGACCAGCAGAAGGGTGAGAACTCGAGGCCGTCTCCACTGAGTGAGGCCGATTGTCATGAGCAATACGAATGCGGCAAGGTAAGAAGAGCGTGATAATGTGGCCATCAATGCTAAGACGGCAAATCCGCTCAGCACTAATAATGCGACACGAATTGAGACGATCTGAATGTGGAGTAAGAGGCCGGTCATGATTGCCAACAGAAAGACGAGATAACCACCAAGCGTATTCGGTTCGCCGCTTTCGCCCTCAAACGGGGCCGATGCACGTTGCCCGCTCGGTATTTGATAAATGGCGTAGAGGCTGACGATGAACCCAACAAGGAGCAGAGCCACAACGAGTCCAACCACGTGCTGCTCCGAACGCACATGATTCACGACCATGAAGAACACAAAGAAATACTCGAAATACTTCAGGACAAAGAAGAAACCGGCCATCGGTCTGACATGACCATTCAATACTCCGATGAGAGTTGAAACCACGCAAATCACCATGTATATAGCGATCGGTCGGTTCAGCGGCGTTTCACGAAACAATGCTAATTCGCGATAGAGAATGTTCTTAACCAACCAGCTGACGCCGATGATGACTAAAAGGATGTCGTCCATCCGGAATGACAACTCTCGTCCACCGACACCGCGACCTTCGATTCGGCCGACCGCAATCTCAGGCGACAACAGCATCGATGCAATAAGCAGATAGAGGGCTGCGGAAACAGAGGTGAATGCTGTGAGCAGTATTAAAAATCCAAAGGCCGCTTGCATGCCGGTCGTCGGTGTTGTCAGGGTCAGGCCGAGGGCGATGATGAGCGCAAACACCGAAACGACGAGGCTATCTTGCGTGGTAATGGCAGCTGGTTGCATGGCGCAGAAGCTCCGCGAATCACGTCACCGATACTCGTAGCGATAGAGACCGTACTCTGGTGTCACCTCTGATTTGACGTTGGTAAGGACAACACCAAGCACGTTTGCCTGGGCATGATCGAGCAGGAACTTGGCGCGTTTCAGTGCGTTTCGACCGATCCGACCCACCTGATACACTAAGATGGTCCCATCGACGCGAGAGCTGAATGCAACCGCGTCCGTGACGGGAAGGATTGGCGGTGTGTCGATCAACACCATATCGTAGTCTTCCTGCATTTCTGCGATGAGCGCTTTGATCTTGTTGATATTCAGAAACTCGTTTGGATTTCCTGATTCTGACCCACTTGTGATCACATGGAGATTGTCCAGCCCGGGAGTGCTGAGAAATCGATCGACACCGAACGTTCCGAGCATGAGATCCGTCGCGGAACGTACGTACGAGCGCCATGACGTTGTCCCAACCAGGGCATCCACAAGTCCCGGTTCCCGTTCGATGCCCAACCGTTGGTGGACGATGGGTTTTCGAAGGTCAGCATCAACCAGCAACACTTTTATTCCCTCTTGAGCCATCGTGATCGCCAAATTAATCACGCAGGTGCTTTTTCCCTCTCCGAGGGCCGCGCTGGTGAAGATAATCGACTTCACTCTCCGATCCAGGCTGGCGAACTGAATATTGGTCTTGAGCGAACGAAGGCTTTCTGATAGGACCGATTTCGGATCCAGAAGACAGATCAATTTCGATAAGCTCTCCGCTGCAGACGGTGGTGTGTCGGGCGGCAATGTCTCCAGTGCCATCTCCTTGAGCACCTTGTGGTCGAGCTGCGGAATGATTCCCAAGACAGGTACTTTGAGGAACTCTTCGACTCCTTCGATCGTACCGATCGATGTATCAAATGATTCACGACCGAACGCGAGTACGATGCCGAGGAAACATCCCATCAGCCCCCCGATCATCAAATTCATGGTGACGTTGGAGGCGTTGATGGGAGTTGAGGGGGTGATGGCCGGAGCAATGATGGAGACCTCCTCGATCCGTTCTGCCCCCTTGATCAGTAGTTCTTGATGCTTGGCCTTTAGAGTTGCGAGTAGATCGGTGTTCACCTTCACTTCTCGTTCCAATCGACTCATTTGAATGGCTGCTCGGGGGTACCCTAAGTAGCGTTGGCGGTAGTGCCGTCGTTGTTCTTGAAGGGCTTCCTCACGATCCATCAGCGTCACTACTTTGGACTTTAGTTCTTGGATCATTTCAGATTTGACGTTGTCAACTTTCTTTTGTTGCTCCACAACCTGTGGGTGATCTTGCGTGTAGTTAATGAGCAATGTATCGCGCTCCTGAATCAGGTCTAATAACCGTTGATTGAGAATAGTGAGAAGTGCGTTCTGTTCTTCGGTGAAGATCCGTCCAGTCTGATTGCCGATCACGGCGTCCGAGCGTTTCAGGACTTCGATCTGGCGTTCTCCCTCCGTCCGTTTTCGCAGCACGTCGTTGTACTGCTCCTCCAACTTTGTGAAGGTATCCAGAGCGGCCCGAGCTTCATCGGCAAGAAAGACCCGGCCTTCATTTTCCTTGAAGGTGCGAAGGGAATCTTCGGAATCGTTCAGTTGCTTTTCCAGGCTTGCCAATTGCTCTTCTACGAAGCGTTTTGAGTCGGTGACAAGGCGGTTGCGGGCTGCGATGTTTTCCACTCGGTATGCCGAGACTGCCGAGTTGGCCATCCGCTCCGCGAGTTCCGGTTCGTCAGAGGTAGCGGAGATGCGAATGATGTTCGTATCTCCTTCTCGTTGGGCGGTGATCTCCTGACCAAGGTTATAAATGATGTTGAGGTAGGTGGCGGATTTCTTTTCTTCTGGGGATGTATTCGGATCAACGCGCCCAAGATCCACCGCGACTCGCTCCATAACGGGAAAACTTCGGATAAATTCGATTTGAGTGCCGAGATCGTTCATGCTTGAGTAGGACAGAGATTCCAGTAATTGTTGGGCTATCGTCGTGCTCCGTTCAAACTTGACGCGTGCAGAGGCTTCGTAGATTGGATCTGGCCTGAGAAATTCCGAGAACAGCAAGGTAAAGCTCACCACCATGACGGTCGAGAGCAGGATCAGATACTTGCGCTTCTTGAGGATCAACCAATAGTCGATGACGTTGAGTTCGTACTGTGCCATGAAGGTCCCTGCGTCAGCTCATCGAGCTATGGTTGGAACGATGTAAATGCCGGGATCAGATACGCCGGATACAGCGGCATGATCGCAGCCTGAACAATCGGCATGATCTTCTTTGCCGCTTCTGTTGCGTCTCCCAACTGTTCGCGTGGCACAAAGATGACATCATTTTCTTCAAGCGCGATGTTCCTCGAAAGGTCTCCGTAGGTGAATACACGAGCAAGGTCAGCCGTTAAGACGCGAGGGTGCGTGAAGTCTCCGCCTCGGACGATGCGAATTTCTTCAAGGAGCGCGGTTTCGTAAAAATTATCAGCCGCCGCGACCGCCTGGAGCACCGTCATATCCCGCGCCATGGGGACCATGCCAGGCTTCTTCACGTCTCCGAACACAAACACGCGTTTGATTTTGAGCAGTTTCTTTTTTAGCGCCACCTGGGCACGTGGTTCGCGCATGAACGGTTTGGCTGCTTCTTCCACCCGGCGTTCAGCTTCTGCCACCGTCACGCCGCCGACCTGTACTTCCATGAACCCAACGGAGACCGCTCCGGTTTCGCGCACCAACCCGCTGTACTTTTCTTCACCCGCCCCTCTTCGAATGACGACCTCCAGAGTATCGCCCGTTTCGATCGGTGTCTCTGCCGTTGGGACCGTTTCGTCGGCATACACATCGCCTTTCGGAAGTGGAGGCAGCGATCGTGGATTAGCGCTCACTGCCGAAGGAGGCAATGTTGATTGTCCAGGGTTTCGGCATCCTGTCATTTGAAGCAGGCTGATCTGGGCCGTGCAGAGCGTGATGGCGATCACCGCATGACGAATTGGCTTCATCGAGTCACCTCCTACGATGCCATCCTGCCGTGCAAGACCCCCACGATATGTGTCGACATGCTCTGCGACAGATCGACATCACTCGCTTCGCCGAATTTTGAGATTTCCACCACAGGACGAAGCGGGTAGCGAGGATTGGTTCTTTTGATGGTCCCAGTCTCTCCAGTGTTGAGACGCACTTCTGTTCCGACTGGGTAGAGCGTGATCTGATCGCCGATTGCTTTCAGCACTGGGAGGGAAAACATGGTCTTGCCGTGAAGAAGGAGCTCGCGCATGACGTCATGTGGCGGGGTATTCGTTCGATAGGGTCTGGTTGTGACCATGGCATCCAACGTATCGGCTATTCCAATGACCTGCGCCGGTTCGGCAATTTGTTTGTGTTTCAACCGGCATGGATAGCCGCTGCCGTCCCATCGTTCATGTTCTTGTGCGCAAATGCTTGCCACCCATTCGAACACACTACCCTGTCCGGCGAGAATCCGACGACCTCGCTCAGGATGAGCGCGAATGATGTCTCGCTCTTCCTCAGAGAGGGCTCCTCGTTTCGTGATGAGCAATTCTGGAACCGTCCACATGCCGAGGTCATGGAGCAAACCTGCTAGAGCCAGGCGCTCTAAGTCTTGCTCTCGGTATTGCAGACCGATTCCAACCTTTGTTGCCAGGATGGCGACATGGAGCGCATTATCGACAAGATAGTCATCAGCCTGCCCATTCAATGCCCATCCGACGAGGTCGTCACTAAGGTGCAGGAGTCTGACTAATTGCTCAGCGGGACTGGCACACCCTGTGACGTCCGGGACCTTGTTGGAACGGACTGCTTCTTTGATCCGACAGAGTTCTTGTCTTGTGGCAGTGAT
The DNA here is from genome assembly GCA_965223625.1 of Nitrospira sp. GTDB lineage: Bacteria > Nitrospirota > Nitrospiria > Nitrospirales > Nitrospiraceae > Nitrospira_D. The sequence continues at coordinate 2,032,456 of OZ245008.1, read as the reverse complement.
CCACGAGCGATAGGTGCCAGAGTCAGACGTTGCCGCCTGAGGAGGTTGGATTACACCACCCTTTGGATGAGAGACCTGTTCTCGGATCAAATCAGATAACCGTGCCACTAGTGTGTGCGTTCCTCAGGACGAATGGTTTCATTTGGTGACAGGTTTCCGAATCCCGGAATCCTGTCGAATTTCAAGCTTGTTCAGCTCCCGTTCCAACGTCGCTCGAATAAAGCCGCTGGTTGTGTATCCCTGCTGTTTTAGAGCATCGAGTTTTTCCTTGAGCTCAACCGGAAGCTGAATGACGATACGAACAAGCTTAGCCATAATCAGGACTCCCTTTAGACAGAGCACTGGTTAGGTACGAGTCGTCTGCACATGCTGTGCCTTGCTAGCATTTTGCTAAGCATGTGAAAACATTGACACTTCTGCTGTGCTATTCTAGCATCCTGGGCAGGAAGAGCCAAAAACTGTCCTCCTTAGCCGGTCTTGTACGGCGGGGGAGAACCGCGGCGAGAGACCCTTAAGTGCTAAAAATTAGGATAAGTGCTGGTCAGCTGAGTGAGGCGAAGAGTCGCTGCCAGTTGTCGTATTCACAACGCCAGGGACAGCTCCGTAGGCCTATGGGTTGCAGGATGAGATCACGCATGCGCCCTACGTGGAACTCAGACGTTGATAGTCGTCCAGTGACCCAGATTGCTCCGTCAAGGTCCGTACGATAGACCACTGCATCTTGATCCGTATACGCGTGAAGCACCGATTTAGCTGGATGCCCATAGGGGTTACCGGCCCCAACCGAGATAATCGCATACTGGGGATGGAGCTGACGGATCCAGTCTCGATCGAGGGAACTATGTGCTCCATGATGAGGCACTTTCAGCAACGTCACGGGACGGCGGCCGTCTACCGTCAACTGGTCCAATCCGCCGGTTTCAATGTCAGCGGCGAACAAGATCGAGCGGATACCGCATTGTAGTTTTGACACAATGGACTGGTTGTTCAATGAGGTCCCGCTTTGGAGCCGGAGCTCATCAAGCCCTGCCGACTGTGCGGGAGGGTTGAGAATAGTCAAATGACAGGGGCCCGAAGGCAGCAGGTCTTGCCCGAGTACCGCAATGTGTTCATCGATCCTACGAAAGCGGAGAGCGGATTGAAGGTCTTGGGCGAATTGTTGGGAACGCGCGATGCGTCCACCCCAAAACTGTCCGACGGATAGATGACGGAGAATCCAAATCAGGCCGCCTACATGATCCAGTTGATGATGCGTCCCAATGACTAAATCAATATGGGAAACCCCACGATTCCACAGGAAGGGTGCCACCACTCGTTTCCCCATATCAAACCGCTCGTGGCGCGTCCCTCCGTCGATAAGTACGGTCCTGCCATCGGGCAGCTCGATGACGGCACTATCTCCTTGTCCGACATCGAGAAAAGTGACTCGCCAGCGGTCCCCATCTCCCTGCAAGCCTGAAGCCCCGAGCCAGTAGGCGAGCAGTATGATGATCGCGCCAGCACTCATGATCCGAACGCGACGCGGCATCCTCCGGATAACGACAAACAGCGCGCCACAATAAAACAGGATCATCGTGGGTATCGATGGTGCCGCCACATGCCACTCTCCACCGGGAATGTCGGCGCACCACTGGAGGCCTGTAATCATCCAGCGGAATAAAGGTTCTAGCCAATCCCCCATGATCAAGAAATCACTCTCGGTCATGATCGTCCATACCGCAACCAGTAAGCCAAAAGGCACCAAGATAAGACCTGTAAAGGGAACAGCCACGAGGTTCGTGATGACTCCCATCCATGGAACTTGATTGAAATAGAATGCAACCAGGGGAAGGGTTGCCAATGTGACTGCTCCACTTACCATGAGGGCATTAAGAACATAGGGTGTGATGCGGTCGTGGGGATGCTGGTGGAGAGCTGCTTCGTCCTCGTTCTCGACTCGTCGTGGAGCAAGTATGCCGAGTATCGCCAGAACAGAGAGGAAGGAAAGTTGAAACGAAATATCGAAGATCGCTCGAGGATCGTGCAACACAATAATGAGAAGAGCCGCTGCCATGGCGTGTCCGAGATGACGTTCGTGCCCGAGCCAAACAGCCGCCATTCCTAAGCTAATCATGACAAGCGAGCGGACAGTCGCCAATTCGGCTCCTGCGAGCACGGCGTACAGGGCGACAGCTGGCCAGGTAAAGACAATGGCCAGTTGCGAGGGAGTGATTCTTCGTGAGACGGTCAATAAAAATGAGGGCGGGAGCCATAAGATGACTCGCTTCACGATCTCAAAAAACACCACCGCGACCAATCCGAGATGTGAGCCGGATATCGAGAGTAGATGAATGGTGCCTGTGATCATGAACCATTCTTGAATCTCCTGCTCAAGATAACCTCGCTCACCGATGATCATGCCGAGATAGATCCCCAACGCGGGCTGACTCAATGTGTGGATGGCTGCTTGCCGTACGATGTCCCTCCAATGATCAATCCGACCCCAGATGTGCCATCGACCCGTGAACGGTCTTTCGATGACGGTTACTGCGCGTGGACCGCTCACCGTGGCAATGAGATCAATGCCCTGATGCTCCAGGTAAGCGGCATAGTCAAAGCCTGCCGGGTTCAAGAACCCTTTTGGACGACGAACTGTTCCTTGGAACCGAATGCGATCACCCTGGTGAAGTGTTAAGTCAGGGTCACGCCATACAACGCGTATACGGCTGGATGCCGAAGGCTGGCTATCGGTTTCGACCAGGACGGTCTGACGCCCTACCCCATACTGAACAGGCATCACAACTCGTCCGGAGATACTAGCCGTATGGCTATATTGAAGATCCAAGGAAGGTGAATGAGGAGTTGGTGATGGAGTGAGGAGACTCCAATACACCACCCCTGACAGAAGACTCACATACAGAAGTAGCGTTCGGTGTGTGTCTAGGTGGCCGGCTCGTTCGAGGATATTGAAACCAACGGCGATACCAATCAACAGTGCGAATAGAGAAAGCGGGAAAAAGGGAAGCTGAGATCCAACGAGAAGACCAAGAAGAAACGCCACCGTGAGAGATGGGAGCATGAGCGTCCCTCGTGCACGAGAAGGAACACTCAGCTGAGATGGCCTCGGATTACACTGGCAAGGTCTTCAGCAATTTCTTTCACGACCGTGGACTGCTCGCCCTCTACCATGATTCGCAATAATGGCTCGGTGCCGGAGTATCGAATCACAACACGTCCGCTTCCGTTCAATCGTCGATTGCTTTCTTGGAGTGCTCGATCAATATCAGGAATCGTCTCTAAGACCGGCTTCTGCTTGACTTGGATGTTCACCAATACTTGTGGAACGGCCGTCATTGCGGTCGCCAACTCGGACAAGGGTTTCTTGGTTCGTTTCAGTAAGGACAACAGTTGGAGTGCGGAGATCAGGCCGTCTCCAGTCGTGTTATGATCCAAAAAAATAAAATGCCCGGATTGTTCCCCGCCGAAGTTATACCCCTCAGCCAACATGCGCTCGAGCAAGTACCGATCTCCAACGGGCGTTCGTACCAGCCTGATGCCTGCTTTGGCCATCGAGAGCTCTAACCCAAAATTGCTCATTACGGTTCCGACCAATGTCTGTTTGGCCAAGAGCCCGTTCTGTTGGAGATCGAGCCCCAGGGCCGCCATCACGTGGTCTCCATCGATGACCGTCCCCCGCTCACAAACAAACACGGCCCGATCGGCGTCACCATCGAGGGCAATGCCAATATCTGCGTTCTGACGCAGCACGGTTTCCTGAAGAAGCTCAGGGTGAACTGCACCGCAGCCAGAATTAATGTTCATTCCGTCAGGCTGGTTGCCTATGACCTCCACGGAAGCTCCCAATTCCCTGAGGACGGTCGGAGCGACTTTGTATGCGGCGCCGTGTGCACAATCGACAACCAGCTTGATTCCTTGGAAGTCCAAGTCCCTAGGCAAGGACCGCTTCGTAAATTCGATGTACCGTCCTTCAGCATCGTCTATGCGGTATGCTTTGCCGATAAGGTCGGCTGTCGGACGGAGATGCCGAATTTCGTCGGACACGATCAGCTCTTCGATCCGAGCTTCCACCTCATCCGGCAGCTTAAACCCATCGCTGGAAAAAAACTTAATGCCGTTGTCTTGGTAAGGATTGTGCGAGGCCGAAATGACCACCCCTGCATCAGCGCGTAGACTCCTGGTTAAAAATGCAATAGCAGGAGTTGGCATCGGTCCGACCACTAATACATCGACACCCATGGAGCAGATCCCCGCCATAAGAGCGGATTCCAACATGTAGCCGGAAATCCTGGTATCCTTCCCAATCACGATCTGATGACGGCCTGCACGTCGCATGAAGATGTGAGCGGCCGCTCGACCCAATTGCATCGCCGTTTCGCTGGTCATGGGATCGAGATTCGCGACCCCTCGCACGCCATCGGTGCCGAATAATTTACGCATGGTACTCCTGTCCGTTGGTCGCCCAATATGAACTTAACGCGGCAGCCATTTTAACTACATCGATCGTCATCGCAACGTCATGAACACGAATAATGTGAGCGCCACGATCAACCGCCAGTGCAACAGCCGCTGCTGTTCCCCATTCCCGGTGCTCCACGGTTTTTCCTACAATGTGTCCAATGAAGCCTTTCCGTGACAGTCCAACGAGTAGAGGACAATTCAACACCATAAAAGAAGACAACTTCCCGAGGAGATCAAGGTTATGAGATACGAGCTTACCAAAACCAAATCCGGGATCAAGGATGATGTTAGTTCGAGCGATCCCCGCCTGAAGGGCGATTTGGACACGTTCGTCAAGGAATTGCAACACGTCTGCTCCGACATCTGAGTACTGAGGGGACTGCTGCATGGTCTGAGGGGTGCCTTGCATGTGCATCAAGACAACAGCGGCGTCCGAGCGCGCGATCACAGGGGCCATGGCTGGGTCCTCCCGCAGAGCACTCACATCGTTGATGATAGATGCTCCGCTATCTAATGCGCGCGCAGCGACTCCAGATTTTGTGGTATCAATCGAGATCGGAGTTGTCACTTGGCGAGCTAACCCTTCAACGACCGGGATGACCCGAGCCAGCTCCATGTTCTCAGGAACCGGGGTCGCCCCAGGTCTTGTCGACTCTCCTCCTATGTCGATGATATCTGCTCCTTGTTCGACGAGTTCCAACGCATGGGCGATGGCCATTTCTGGCAATGTATATCGTCCACCATCGTAAAACGAATCGGGTGTGACGTTTACGACACCCATGATCAGCGGACGTGTCATCCAGTGTATCTTACGCCCTTTGGCTTGAAACCAATTCCGGGTCTGCCGAGGCGGCAGTTGGGATGAGACCTGCTCCAACTCGTTCACCGGGAAAGTGAAAAGCCCGAATAGGGATTAGCTGATCCAGCACAGTCTCTCATGGGATCGAATGCCACATCGATGCGCGTTGTCACATGGATAGGACGGCTCCCACGCCAAGTGCAATGGGAGCCGTCATTGAGTGTCTCTGTCAATTTAGGCTGGAACGGTTTGAGAGGAGGATTGCAACAGAATCTGGTCTATTTCTGGTGCGTCCAACACTTCTTTTTCCAGGAGCGCTTCTGCCAAAGCTTTGAGGCTCGTCATCTGCTCGGTTAGGACGCGTTTGGCGCGATCATAATTTTCAGTCACAAAGCGCTTGACCTCAAGGTCTATTTCCAGTGCTACCTGATCGCTAACATCTCGTTTGGTGGTAAAGTCTCGACCGAGAAATACTGAATCTTCCTTTTGCCCAAATGTAAGAGGCCCCAACTTTTCGCTCATGCCCCATTCACAGACCATCTTTCGGGCAAGGTCGGTTGCTCGCTCAAGGTCGTTGCCCGCTCCGGTTGTGACATGCTTAAACACGAGCTCTTCTGCGACTCGTCCACCCATAAGAATCGCCAAGGTATTGTAAAGAAACTCTTTCGAATAGTTATGCCGATCATCGGTGGGCAGCTGCATCGTCACACCTAAGGCTCGACCTCTCGGAATAATCGTGACCTTATGGACAGGATCGGTTCCCGGCAAAAGTTTCGCCATCAGCGCGTGGCCCGCTTCGTGGTAGGCCGTGACCCTCTTTTCCTCGTCAGTGAGAATCATGCTCTTGCGCTCGGCCCCCATCATGACCTTGTCCTTGGCCATTTCAAAATCGATGTTTTCGACTTCTTTCTTATTTTGCCGAGCCGCCCACAGCGCCGCCTCATTCACCAAGTTTTCAAGATCAGCCCCAGAAAACCCAGGTGTTCCCCTAGCGATCTTGTCGATTTCAACATTGGCTGCGACGGGCACCTTCTTGGTATGAACCTTCAAGATCTCAGAACGTCCACGGAGGTCTGGACGATTGACGACGACCTGTCGATCAAACCGGCCTGGCCTCAGCAAAGCAGGGTCGAGCACATCGGGGCGGTTCGTCGCAGCGACCAAAATAACACCCTCAGTCGTATCGAAGCCGTCCATTTCCACCAGTAGCTGGTTGAGTGTTTGTTCTCGCTCATCGTGACCACCACCGAGGCCTGCGCCTCGCAATCGGCCGACTGCATCGATTTCATCGATGAAAATAATGCAGGGGGCGTGTTTCTTCCCCTGCTCAAATAGATCGCGGACTCGAGAGGCTCCCACCCCGACAAACATCTCAACGAAATCAGAGCCGCTAATGCTGAAGAAGGGCACCCCTGCTTCACCGGCTATGGCCTTTGCCAGTAAAGTCTTCCCGGTTCCGGGAGGACCGACGACCAGTACGCCCTTGGGAATTCGTCCGCCGAGCTTTTGAAACTTCCTCGGGTCTTTCAGAAATTCGATAATCTCAAGGACTTCTTCTTTGGCCTCATCAACACCAGCTACATCGGAGAACGTAACCTTTTTTCTTTCCTCCGTGAGCATGCGTGCTCGGCTCTTTCCAAAGGATAGTGCTTTATTCCCTCCAACTTGCATCTGACGCATGAGGAAAAACCAGAGCCCTAGGAACAGAATGAATGGTCCCCATGTTATCAGGAAAGTGATGTACCAGGGACTTTCATCCGGGGGCTTCACTTCAATCTGTACGTCCCTTTCCCTGAGGATTTTGACAAACTCAGGATAATCAGCGGAGTAGGTTCGGATACGTGTCTTGTCCTTCAGGACCCCACTAATGTGATTGCCCTTGATGATGACTTTTTCAAAATCACCTTGATCGAGCTTCGCCATGAAATCACTGAATATAACTTCTTCTTCAGGCGCGTGAGTCGGTACGCTAAATAGATTGAAGAGGAGAATCATGAACAAGCCGACGACCACCCAAAAGAGCAAGTTCTTGACCCGGGAATTCATCCAGTTCTCCTTGGCCGGGATGTTGGAAGCAACGTGTTGAAAATCCTTCGTGATGTTAACATAGCCTCGCGTAAATTGACAACAGCTCGTGAGAAAACGTTACGTGTCATGCTCGCTCAACTGATCGAGAACAGCGAGATATGGGAGGTTGCGATACTTTTGCTGATAATCAAGTCCGTAGCCAACGATATATTCGTTCTGAACTCTGAAGCCGACATAATCCACCTGCACGTTGACCACTCGACGTTCCGGCTTGCTCAGTAAGGTGCAGATCTTGACACTGTTCGGTTTCCGTTTTGCAAACGCCTTCATCAGATACTGAACTGTCAATCCTGAGTCGACAATGTCTTCGACCAGGAGCACATCCTTGCCTTTGATCTTTTCGGTCAGTTCCGTGACTATCTTCACCTTCCCGGAGGTCTTTGCCCGAGTGCCATAGCTGGTCACAATGATGAAATCGACACGGACTGGGATTCGGATGGCGCGGGCGAGATCGGCAAAAAAGGCGTAGGCCCCTTTCAACACACCGACAAGTACCAGTTCTTTACCCGTGTAATCGGCGCTGATCTGCCGTCCCAATTCTCTGATACGGCTCCGCATTTGTTCCTGGGTGACGATTGGGCGTCCGAACATCCGTTCCATCTCACTCAGTTCCTTCCCTTAAAGGTAGATCATCAACAGTGAAAACTAGGCAGCGTTCCGTCGCCGCTGTGGGCACCCAGCGCTGATCCTGTCGATATCCCACAACCCACACGATTCCTTCGGGCGCAACGACCAGTGGAATACGGGTACGGAGCGAGCGAGGTATTTTGAGGTCAGTGAAAAAATCCTGAAGCTTCTTTGAATGTCCATCCATCCCGCAGGGTTGAAATCGGTCACCGGGTGCCCAACTCCGCACCATCAATGGTTCAGAGATACGATCAGCATCTACCACGATCCGATCTCTTTCTGGTTGTGTCCGAGCGTGACTGCATACCCGGGGTCGTACATGAAGTTGCTGACCCGTTCCAGCCCACATGAGAGAACCTGGCACACTCATGTGGTGCCGAACACTGACGGACTGGTCACGGTCGTGAGCGATAAAGGGTTTGTTATGTGGGACAAACCGGAGATGGCGGTCAGTCACGGTCACATGCCCACCCCTAGTATCAAGCTGAAAGCCAGGCTCCCCTTTCGCCGCGATTCGTAGGACTCGATCGACTGTCCGAAGACTGGGCCCGTACTGCTGGTTGAGGCTCTTTCGAATGAGATTGCGGATCCCGCGCCGTTGAAGAGCACGGGGAAACGTCAGAAGCTGGGCGCGACCGATGGCCCAACCTCCTTCTGATTCCCAAGTCACCGCAGCAGAGAACAGAGCGGCAGCCTGTTGATCTATGTAGCGATCATCTTCCCGATAAATGTCTGCAAGTCGGCATAGGGCACCAAGGCTCGCCGGCGCCAGCCGGTTTAGAGCCGGAACCAACTCATGCCTGATTCGATTTCGAAGGTAGAGCGGTTTCGCGTTACTGGAATCATCTCGGAACTGTAATCCGGAATTCCCGAGATAAGTCAGAATTTCTTGCCGTCCGGTCTCGTACAGGGGGCGGACGATCCGGCCATTTCGAGCAGCCGGCATGCCGGTTAGTCCGGAGAGCCCTGTTCCGCGGAGCAACCATAATAAGATCGTTTCTGCCTGGTCATCAACCGTATGACCGAGAGCGATACGGTCCGCTCCACACTGTTCAGCAATCTCAGCGAATGCCTGATAGCGAAGGTCGCGAGCCACTGCTTGGATGGAAGAAGGTTTTGACTGATCGGGAAGCTGAAGCCGTCTTACATGGAGCGGGATATTTAATTCTCGACAACGGGTTGTAACGAAATCTTGGTCATCCTCCGACTCAGATCCACGAAGGCCATAGTTACAATGAACAGCCGTCACGGTCAACGACCAGCCTGAGCGGAGGCAGTCCAGAAGCGACAACAACGCCATGGAATCAGGCCCACCGGAAACAGCAACTAAGAGATGGTGGCGATGTTGAAAGAGATCCTTGCCCCGAACAGTGTGGACCATCCGATGAAGTAAGGGGGGCCAGGCCTTGCGTGGGGTTTTTTGTATGACCGGGTGCAAGGATTCGCTACCCTCCGGTTACTTGATGATGTCGGCGGAGAATCGTCTTTGCAGACTGCACATCGGATGCGATCTGACGACTTAGGGCTGTGTCCCCATCGAACCGTGCGTCTCCCCGAATGCGTTCGAGAAATTCAACTGTAAGAGCTTCTCCGTACAGATCGTAGGATCCATCTAGAATGGTCACTTCCAAGAGCCGTTCTCCACCGTTGAAAGTCGGTCTCGTTCCAAGATACGCGACAGAATCGAGCCGTTCTTGATGTACGATCGTGATGGAGGCATAGACCCCATCAGCGGGCGCGACGCGGTCAGAAGGCACGCGAAGGTTTGCAGTTGGCCATCCAAGGGTCCGCCCTCTCCCCTCGCCTGGGCTGACGACGCCCCTCAGCGCGTATGGACGGCCGAGCAGGTCAGCAGCCTGATCAACCTGTCCAGCAATAACGAGCTGCCTGATTCTGGTGGAACTGACCACTCCTCCAGCGATCATCACGGGCGATGTCGGGTGGACGATGAAGCCGAGTCTTTTTCCCAGATCGGTCAAATCATCGATCTTTCCCGTTCGCTTGTGTCCAAAGGCGAAATGTTGCCCGACGAACACCTCTCTGAGTCCTAGCCCTTTGGCAAGAATCTGCTCGGCAAATGCCTCGGGAGAAAGCGCCGCAAACGCCGGGGTGAATTCCAAGAAGACGACTTCATCGATACCTGCCTGTTCGAACAGACGAAGCTTCTCCTCCTTACCGGTCAAGAACCGTAAATCGGCGTGAGGCGCCAGGATTTTTACCGGGTGAGGATCGAAGGTCAGCACGACGGCAGTTCCTTGTGTCTGGCGTGCCGTCTCGACGACCAACTGCAAGAGCATCTGATGACCGCGATGGTGCCCATCGAAGTTGCCGATCGTTCCCACTGGATACGGTCGGACGGTCTCGGTAAGATATCCTCGCGTTACCTGCATGGTCGATCAATGGAGCAGTTTGGCTGCGTCTTTCGAGAAGTACGACAGGATCAGGTCCGCTCCCGCTCGCTTGATCGCCAACAGCGATTCCATCATCGCACGTGATTCATCGAGCCATCCCGCCTTTGCCGCTGCCTTGATCATGCTGTACTCGCCACTCACCTGATAGGCTGCAAGCGGAAGCAGTGTGCGAGTGCGAGCTGTCGCGATGATATCCAGATACGGCAGGGCCGGCTTGACCATCACGATATCGGCGCCTTCCTCAATATCGAGCTCGATTTCGCGGAGGGCCTCACGTGCGTTCGCCGGGTCCATCTGATAGGACTGGCGATCGCCGAACTGAGGACTCGAGAACGCAGCGTCACGAAAAGGAGCGTAGAAACACGAGGAAAATTTTGCGGCGTATGCCAGGATCGGCAGATCTGAGAACCCGGATCGATCCAACTCACTCCGAATGGCGGCCACTCGCCCATCCATCATGTCTGAAGGTGCGACCATATCGGTTCCAGCCTCGGCATGCGTCCGAGCCATGACCGTGAGGCACTCCAGCGTTTCATCGTTCATGATCTTACCGTTCTTCACGATCCCGCAGTGTCCGTGACTCGTATACTCGTCGATGCACACATCGGTGATGACTAGCAACTCAGGCACCTGTTGCTTGACGGCGCGGATAGCCCGTTGCACGATCCCATTGGGGTCCCATCCGGAGGTCCCGCGCTCATCCTTGCGGCCTGGAATGCCGAATAGCATGATGGCGGGAATACCGAGCGCCAGTACCTCCCCAGCCTCTTTGATCAGTAGATCGACCGAAAGCCGGAACTGACCCGGCATCGATGCGATTTCTTCACGACGATTGGTCCCCTCGACGACAAAGAGCGGGTAGATAAAATCTGCCGGGGACAGGGTGGTCTCACGCACCATTCTTCGCAAAGACTCATGCTGTCTCAGCCGTCGGAGACGTTGAATCGGAAAGGCCATCGTCCGCCCTACTTTCTCGGAAGATTCGTCAAAAAGACGACAAGATCTCGAACAGAAATGATCCCAACCAACTCACCGTCCCGCGTCACTCCTAAATGACGCAGGTGGGATTGGGCCATCAGATCGTTGGCATCCAAGAGCGTCTTATCTTCTTCGATCGTCATGATCGGTGCCGACATGATTTGCTCGACCGTGGTTTTTGTCGCATCGGCTCCGGCGGCAACCACTCGGCGCATCATGTCCGTATCCGTGATGATGCCAATAATCTCGCGATCGTTGGTCACAAACAAACTGCCGATCCCCCGGTCTCGCATGATTCGGGCGGCCATTTGTGTGTCGGTGTCGCGCGGCACCGTCACGAACTTGTCTCGGGGTATCATGAAGGACTTTACTGGGACCATTTCATCCTCCCTCCTCCTAATCCGAAGATGGAAACGTTTCCTAAGTTTGCATTACAGCAGGGCTCCCGTTGCAACCTGCTCACGACTCTCATTCTTATAATAGTGGGCGATCGCGTCCACCAGGGCGGGGATTGTGTTTTCCTTCGGCATGATCGAAACCGTCAAACCGTGCTCCTCGGCGGTCTTTGCCGTGATCGGTCCAATACACGCGATCGTGACAGATCGCACGAGCACCCTCACAGCGTCCACCCCTCCGAGCATCGTGACGAAATTCTTGACCGTCGAAGAACTCGTAAACGTGACAACCTGGATCCGATGATCCATGAGCTGCTGCCGCAATTCTTTGTCGTTTGGATCCGGGATGACCGTTCGGTACACTGGAACCACGTCGACATGAGCGCCACGGGCACGAAGCTCCTCCGGTAATAGCTCTCGCGCCACCTCGGCACGCGGGATCAAGATCCGAACCTTCTTGAGATCCCGCTGTTCGAGTGCTTCCAACACCCCTTCGGCCTGGTAGTCCGTCGGTATCACATCCGCTTTGACGCCGAATTTCTCTAGTTCCTCAGCGGTGCGTGGTCCGATGCAGCACAGTTGCCGTCCGCCCAGGCAACGGGAATCGAACCCCGTCTCCCACAAGCGAGTCATGAAACGGGCCACGCCGTTCACACTGGTGAAAATAATCCAGTGGTACGTTTCGATCCTGGAGATGGCCTGATCGACAGGCGCCCAATCGAAAGGAGGCACAATCATGATGGTCGGCGCCTCAATAGCTTCGGCTCCATATCCGGTTAGAAGAGCGGCCAATTCACCGGCCTGTTCTTTCGCGCGGGTCATCAACACCCGCTTGCCGAAGAGCGGACGTCGCTCGAACCAGTTGAGTGTCGGCCTGAGTCGAACAACTTCGCCCACGACGATGACCGTTGGAGGCTCCAATCTAGCCGCATCAGCCTTCTGGACGATATCAGCTAATGTGCCCACCACAGTGTGTTGAGAAACCCTGGTGCCCCACCGAGTGATGGCCACAGGTGTCGATGGTGTCAGTCCCTCCGACATGAGGCGCGTGGTGATCGTGGGGAGGTTCTTCATGCCCATGAGAAACACCAACGTGCCTTGGCTGCCGGCGAGTCGTGTCCAATCCAGAGCCGTGGAAGGTTTTTCAGGATCTTCATGCCCCGTGACGATCGTGAGTGTAGACGCTAAGGTTCGGTGCGTAACAGGAATCCCGGCATACGCAGGTACGGCCACGGCTGCCGTGACTCCGGGAACGACCTCGAACTCTACTCCAGCTGCTGCTAATGCTTCGGCTTCTTCGCCTCCTCGACCGAACACGAAGGGATCTCCCCCCTTGAGACGGACCACCACTTTCTGAGCTCGTGCTTGTTCAATCAGGAGACGATTGATGGTTTCTTGCGCCGGGTACGCTCCCTTCCCGCGCCGTCCGACGTACACTTGTTCAGCCTGCTCTGGAGCGTAGGAGAGGAGCGCGGGATTGGCAAGATAATCGTAAAGAACCACGTCGGCTTGCTCCAGGCACTCCTTCCCTCGAACCGTCAGGAGACCAGGATCTCCGGGACCAGCTCCGACCAGATACACCTTGCCACCGGTGTGCCGTACTCTGTTCATGTTGATCCGTAAATCTCCTTGAGGATCTTGTCCCCTCCCCGCGACAGCAACCGTTCGGCCAGTTCGACACCAAGCGAGTAAGCCTCCTGATGTGTCCCCGTGATCTGATCGCGAAGGACGGTCTTTCCGTCGACACTTGCGATAAGGCCGTCCAACACCAGATCGGTATCAGACAGGATGGCATGTGCAGCGATAGGAACCTGACAGCCACCTTCGAGACGGTGCAAGAAGGCCCGTTCCGCCGTCACGGTCGTATGAGTCGACTGATCGTTGAGTCGCGATAAGATGGAGCGCACGAAGTCATCATCAGTCCGACCTTCGATACCAAGAGCCCCTTGGCCTATGGCGGGAAGGCTGAGAATGGGTCGAAGATACTCCGTGATGGTTTGGGTCCATGCTAATCGATGCAGACCGGCAGCGGCCAGGATAATGGCATCGAACTGTCCCTCTTTGAGTTTTCGTAGGCGTGTGTCCAGATTGCCGCGCAGCATCGTGATCTTGAGATCCGGCCTGGCGTGTAACAGTTGAGCCTGGCGTCGAAGGCTGGCCGTTCCAACGGTGGCTCCAACCGGGAGATCCTGAAACGAGTGCCCTTCGCGGCTGATGAAGGCATCCCGCGCGTCTTCACGCGGAGGGACACACAGAATATCAAGCCCGTCCGGCAATTGCGCGGGAACATCCTTCATGCTGTGGACGGCGAAATCAATTTCGCGGGCGAGCAAAGCGTCCTCGATCTCCTTGACGAACAGGCCCTTCCCCCCTATTTTCGCCAGCGGAACGTCGACGATCTTATCGCCGGACGTCTGAATCTTCCGAAGGGTCACACGAACCTCCGGTGCCACTTCCTGAACCTGAGATTGGAACCACTTACTTTGGCAGAGGGCTAATTTACTTCCCCGTGTGCCAAGGACCAAGGTTGAACGCGGAATATGTTGTGTCGACACGACGAGATCCGTTTCCCTTGTTAAATGATCACTGTGCTTGTTTACGCATGGACGGTTGCTGATCCGTCTCCTCAGCCTGTAAGTTATCGGATCGGTCGCTGAGGTAGCGCGGCAGATCAGTACACTCTTCCGCTTGTCGACTTGGTGGGGATGGTCGGTCGAGGTGAAAAAAGCGACGGGCCGCTTCAATGAACGCAGGTCCGCTTGAAGAGTGTACCTCGGTCTTCAACGTGATCATGGTGCGATGAATCATTTTGTTCACGATCGAGGAGGCCAATCCTTCGACCGCTTCGCGGTCCTGCTGAGAAAGATGTCCCAACCGGCTTAATACTTTTTCAACCTCCGCTCGTTTGATATCGTCCACCCGGTTCCGGAGGGCGACGATCGTCGGAGTGACCTCCAGAGATTTCATCCACTCGAGTATGGTGGTCACTTCCTCAAGAACCATCCGCTCGGCCTTTTCCGCCTCTTGGACCCGCTCGGCTCGGTTCTGTTCGACCCGATGCTTCAGATCATCAATGTCGAAGAGAAAGGCATTGTCGACATGGCGAACAGCGGGATCGATATTGCGAGGAACGGAAATGTCGATCAAAAACATCGGGCGATTCATCCGTTCTCGAACGGCACGATGTACGTCCTCCGCACCGACAAGATAATGAGAGGCACCCGTAGAGACCAGGACAATATCTGCCGATGCCATGTCGTCCTTAAACTGATCGAACGGGACGGCGGTTCCACCGAATCTGTCAGCCAGATCCACGGCGTGCTGTGGGGTTCTTGTCGTGATCCGTACGTGCTTGACCCCGTGCGCGATCAAGTGTCGGGCCGCCAGCTTGGCCATCTCGCCTGCTCCGATTAACAGCACGGTCTTCTCGTCAAGATTCGAGAAAATCTTCTTTGCCAGTTCGACTGCGGCATAACTGACCGAGACCGCCATTTCTGCGATTTTAGTTTCAGTCCGCACCCGCTTGGCGACCGAGATCGCCTTCTTGACGACCTTATTCATGATCACGCCGGTGGTCTTATGGGCCAGCGCAACTTCAAATGCGTCCTTCAGTTGTCCCAGGATTTGCGACTCTCCAATGATCATCGAGTCGAGGCTCGCAGCCACTCGAAAGAGATGCGCGATGGCCCGGTCCCCGGTATGCCAATACAGATGTGGAGTCAGCTGCTCGGACGACAGCGACAAATGTGTGTCGGCGAGAAATTCTTGAATCCGGCCATAGCCGGTGTCCACATCCTCGACGACGGAGTACACCTCGACTCGATTACAGGTCGAAAGAAGAATGCCTTCTTTAATGCCGGAATACGAAGACAATCGGGTGAGGGCTTCGCCCAGGCGACTCTCTGGAACGGCCAGCCGTTCTCGGATCTCGACCGGGGCCGTCTTATGACTTAATCCAACGACAATCAGATGCATGAGACCACGACACACATGTTATGACAATGCAGTGTGTCCCTTGAGCACGACACCCACGAGTGTGAGAATCACACCGGCAAAGCCGATGACGGTCAGGTACGCCGCGCGTTTGGCCCTCCACCCTACCGTCAGTCGTCCAAGCAGCACAACGAAGTAGAAAACCCAGGTGACGAGCGCCCACGTCTGTTCTGGGTTCCAACTGACATAAGATCCTCGCGCAAAATCAGCCGAGATAGCGCCGGTCACGATGCCGAGTGTAAGCAATGGGAATCCTAAGACGATCGATTGTTGATTCAAATGGTCGAGAAAATCGAGCGCTGGCAGCTTGCTGTAGAGCACGTTGAATTGTTTGGACTTGAGGAGCCGGTCTTGAATCAGATACATCACTCCCGCAACGAAGGCCACGGTGAACCCCACGGTCCCCAACATGCTGAGCGTCACATGAAACCACAAGGTTTTCAGGACCGGTTGCAGCGTGGGCACGCTTTCGGGTAAGGCTGCAGCTGAGACCAAGGAAACGAGAGCCAAAGGCACCATGAAGGACCCAAGAACATAGATCCGGTGGCGGAATTCGACGACTAAAAACACAAGGATGATCATCCAAGAGAGAAAGGAGAGCGCTTCGGAAAAGCTGGGTGGGGTCGAAGAGGAGGCCTCGAGCATTCTGATGGCGAGAGCAATCGTGTGGAACACGAAACCACCGACCGTAATGCCGAGCGAGACTTTCGAGAGGGCTTCGGAACGGCGCAGCGAATAGGAAAAAAACGAGACCGTGGCCACAATGTACAAGACCAGGGTCATCATGAAACAGACGGCTGCCATCGGGAATACCCCTGCAGTGCTCCAGGATCTTAAGTCAACAGGATAAGTGGGAAATTATATCGATGCCTGCCAAACGGAGTCAACAAAACCTCCGCACGACGACGGTTCCGGAAACCGAGCGGGCTCGAAGCGGTAGGCTCTATGTGGTGGCAGTACCTATTGGACATCCGGACGATCTCACTGTTCGCGCGATTCAAATTTTGAAAATAGTCGATATCATTGCCTCTGAAGATCCTCAGGCTACTCAGCGACTACTGGCACACCATCAGATTCGAGGGAGGGTGATCAGCTATGGCCCGTGGAATCTTAAGGAAAAAGTAGGGGTGCTTTTGCAACGCCTTCAGCAAGGCGCTGATATTGCACTTGTTTCAGACTGCGGATCCCCTCTGATTGCCGATCCCGGCCATCTCCTCGTGGCTGCCGCCCATGCCAATCGAATCCCGGTCGTCCCGGTTCCTGGCCCCTCCGCTGTCATTGCTGCCCTCTCTACGACTGGATTGCCCTGCGACTCATTCTTCTTTTTGGGACATTTGCCGAACAACCCCACACGTATCGCCCGCTGCCTGACCGATGCGTTGAAACGAGACGTTCCAACGATGGTCTTTTGCACGGCAACATCGGTTGTCTATGCGTTGCACACTCTGAGGCGCAATGCCCCACGACGCCGCCTCGTGCTGGCCTGCGACTTGACGCGTTCGAACGAACGTATTCTCTGCGGGACCGCACGCCAGGTAAGCCAGGGCCTACCCAGATTACCGGGGCAAAACATGACACTTATCGTGGCGGGAAAAGCTCGGTGAAATAAGAAGCAAGACGCGTCGTGGCTAGTCGCTGTCTTCCCGGCGAATCAACACCCGGTAGGCGTGATCCATTCGTTCTTGGGCCAATACCGTGTGTCCTTCATTCTCGACACTGCGCGGTACGTTCCGGATGGGGTCGCCATCGTCTAACAGGACGGAGAGGATCTCACCTTCCTTCATCGTTTCAAGCTTGAGCTTGGTCTTCACGAAGTTGTAGGGACAAATCACCCCGCGTAGATCGAGTTCGGAGGTTGGCACATTTTGATTGTCGCTCATAACATCCTGTGCCTGTTCACAAGAAAAAAGGGGCAGCTCTTGCTGCCCCTTCTACTTAGCCCACAGACGCTGTTTTTCTTACTGCATTCCCTTGACCAGGTTTGGCTTCGACGCATCTGTACCATAGTCTGACTTTGATTTCCCCTCATAGCCCCATCCTGGCTGAGGTTCGCAGTTCCAACAGGGCGCTGATCCGGTGTATTCGCCAATCGTGGTGTCTATCGTTCCAGTGATCTTTCCTGGGAGGACAGAACCTGGCATTCCGCCGGTCATACTCCCACTGCTGGTTTCGATCGCTCGCTCGGTGGAAGGATTTGGACGCTGACCTAAGCCACCAAATCCTGCGAGTTGCTCATTCCCACGAAGCAAATAGACCTCCCGAACGATCTTGCGGCCGGTGCCATACTCCTGATTGGGTGCGGTCGCCTCGACCACTTGGAGTGAGATATCGTCGCCATGGTTAAGCACTTTGAGTTGGTCCATGTTGGTCTTGTCATCGAAGTAGACCGTCATAGAACTCATCGCGCCAGCCCCGGCACGGCCTTCGTCATGCGAGCTGCCACCGCTTTCAAGCAGCATTTTCCCGGCTGGAAAGTCGATAGCGAGTACACGACCGTAGATCGTCTCTGGAAGAGAGAGACGATCGAGGAATGCATTGCGGTCATAGGTCTGAACACGATTGGCGCTGCCTGCTACGTCACCAACTCCTGTTCCGACTCCCATTGCAGATCCACCGGATGATTGCTGGAGTCGCTCTTGAGCTACTGCAACATTCAAAGAGCCAACGCAAAGTATTGCGGCTCCCAATGCCAACACTGTACGCATGTGCTGCCTCCTTAATAAGTTGATGGCGATATCACGTAAAAGAAATCGACCGGATATTCTGAAGAGAGACTCTGACAATATCTTGAAAATCGACGGTGCTCATACGTTATTGAGAAATATGGCAGAACCTAGGCTAATAGCGCGCCGCTGTCAAGAGGGTGCTTGATACTGCGTCGCTGGTCTCGCTGGCACACGCGAATCCTTCAGCGAGATCATTTGAGACCTGCACACCATAAGAAGATACGAGATACGCTCTAGCTCTACCTCGATGGTGCCCGGAGGGAGGGTCGAACTCCCACTCTGTCGCCAGAACCGGATTTTGAGTCCGGCGCGTCTGCCAGTTCCGCCATCCGGGCACATTCGTCTGATTCACTGCGGGTGTGTTTCTAGCATGCTGCTGGGACAGCGTCAATCGGCATGAGTGCTAATGGGTTAAGGTCGAGCGCGTGGTGTGAGGAATTAGGGCCGTGATCGTCGGCGCGCCCACCCCGCCTGTATTGCGCGTGATGGAGAGCAGATTTCCGACGGCATCGTACTGGTACGTCGCGACATTCCCCTGCCCGTCGATGACTTGCGACAGGCGACCCAGGTCGTCGTAGATGTAGTGAGCCTGATCGGCCGTCGATACAACTGGGTTCATGAAGAACAGTGTCGTCCAGAAGGCACCAACGAGAAGACTTGTCATCACACGCATCAGCATCACGGTCATCAACTCCTCAGATGTTCTGGTCTCACTGTCCCTTGGACCCCCAGCGAGTCATGCACACACACCTTCGCTCGTTTCGAAGAGACACCTGCTTGCTCTGTGGCGACCGATCCCCCGTCATGACCGTACCACCACATGGGCACACACAATCACCAGGGCGACGAGGAGATAGATGACGATGAACGTCCACGTGGTTCGACGCCCGCGGGCATGCACCTTCTGGTATTCCCGCTCATACGTCGACGTTGCCTCCCACTTGTCGCGTGTCCATTCCACTTCCACGCGCGTGTGTTTGTCTTGTTGAAACAAACGCCACAACCACACAGGGACCAGCAGGGTGAGAAAGCCGGCGATCCAGAGCGGAACGTGCTCCGCCACCCACTCGAAAAATCCCATGCTGTCGTTCCTTTTTGCCTCCTGCTGACTCCTGCCCCGTTCGTAGTGCTGACCCGGGCTGCAGAGCTACTTTGTCCGACCCCGTGTGCAACGGAAGCCAATCTTCGTGTCCCGTTCTGTTGGCGCCCCCCCGCCCCTCACCGTGGGGCGAATCCCGAACGCCGCATCGTTCCAAGACCCGCCACGGGTCATCCGATGGTCCCCACTCGACGGGCCGGTGGGGTTCCGCTCCGGGCTCTTGCGGTAATAGAAGGCGTCATGCCAGTCCGCCGTCCATTCGGCCACATTGCCCGTCATATCGAACAGCCCAAAGGGATTGGCCTCATACGATCCCACTGGCGCGGTGGTGATAGCGCCATCGTCGTACCCGACGATGATGATTGGCAGAAGGGTCTTGGCGCTCTCGTCCGCCACGTTGGCGACCTGGCGCGTCCCGGGTGAAAAATTTCCCCACCAATAGACCGTCTGTGTCCCGGCTCGGGTGGCATATTCAAACTCCGCCTCGGTCGGCAACCGCTTGCCCGCCCAGCGGCAATAGGCCTCCGCGTCATGCCAGGAGACGTTAACGACGGGATGCTCGGCTCGGTTGCTCGCAAACACATCGGGGCCGGCTTCCGGCTGCCGCCAGGTGGCCCCCTTCGTCTCCTGCCACCCCTGTCCGTCAATCCTGACGTGCGCCGTGCCCTCCTTCTCAGCCGTGGTCTGATAGCCGGTGGCTTGGACAAACTGCTCGAACTGCCGGTTCGTGACTTCGTAGGGGTCGAGAGAGAACGGATCAAGCGTGACCTGATGTCGGGGCTGTGCCGACAGGACCAAGCCTGTGCAGGAGGCTGCTTGTTTCTTGAATTCTGTCTTGCAGTCCTCAATGGCCCGAGCCTTCTCATTGTCACTGATCCCCATCCAGAAGGTCCCGCCCGGTACGAGCACCATGGCGGCCTCGCCTTGGCCCGTGCGTGTCTGCTGACGCGGAGGGGATTGGCTCGCTGGCCGAGTGGGCGCCTGGTCTGTCGGTGACGTCTCGGAGGTGGCTGGACGCACCGCCTGCGTCGTGGACGCTGCACCGTTCTCGCTGGGACTCGTTTCCTCGCTCACGGCCACCTGCTTCTCCTGCTCCGTCACGAGGGTCTGGTTCTTTAGCTCCAGGATGACCATGAAGTCCTTCAGGACCACCAAGAGCGCAATCGTCAGGAACACAGAATACAGGATGATCAGCTGACGTCGGTGCCGCCTGAGTGCGGCGGGTTCATCCGCAATCGGTTTGTTGGGGTACCAGACCTTCTTCGTGATCAGCAGCCGCTTGGCTTCTCGTTCGGAGTGGTACAGCATGTACGCGCACAACATCGCAATCGCGAGCATGAGCGCCATGTTCGCCACGAGGCTCGCGATGAGTTCTTCAGGAGTTTCTGGAGCCATCTTCGTGCCTTTATCGTATGGGCCTAGGATCAAGTGGGATCGGTTTATTGGCTGCCCTGTCGTAGAGATTGGTCGCACTATTTATTCCGGCTGAGATCGCGGTCCCCGCTATAGCGCCTATCGTAGTACCATACCCTCCACCCGCCGCACCGCTAATGAAACCCGTGAGTAGGCCTTGCAGCATTTGGTTCGGATTTCCGCCCGATGAAGCGCCCGCCGTCGCGGCTCCGCCAGCCGCTCCGAGTCCACCACCCAGGAGCATGCCGGGTAATCCTGCTGTAAGTTTGACCGCGCCCAGAACGCATCCGCTAGCCGTACCAACTATGACACCGGCGAGTTGATTGGGTTTCTTCTTCCCAGGATTATCGTCAACGACATAGGTATAGCCTTCAGCGGCTCCTAGGAGACAGCCAAGAATGAGCAGCGGATTCTGCCCACTGGGATCGGTCCACAGAACGGGGTTTTGTCCGACATACCCATAGAGATTGACGTCGCCACCGAGGAACCCAATCGGATCCTCGGACAGGAATCGCTGCAATCTCGGTTGGTAATAGCGGGCGCGGTAGTAGTACAGCCCCGTCCCGTCGACTCCACCCACGGCGGGCCCCTCATGCTCTCGCCCCGTAAATTGGAACGGATTGAGACTGGTGCCCGTGACGGTGGTCTTGCCAAACGGCTCGTAGGTATAGGTGGTTCCTGCGTTACCCTGAGTCGTACTCAGCGCGAGGCTGCTGCCCAACGCATCCCCGTGGTAATGCTCGTTCCCGAGACTCGTTTGCCGAATGAAGGGCTCATCGATCATCAGCGAGCGGAGATAGGTGGCGCCCACAGCGGCCCCGCCGATTTCCGCTGCAAGATGAATCACCACATTCGGTCGTCCTCTACTGGCTACATGGCCGAAATCACGAATACCGAATACGATGACCACCCTAGCATGGACGTGGATTACGGCGTAGCAAATGTAGGATCCGGGAATGATCGCTCTGTCATTCCCGCACTCTTTTTGAGATGCGAATCAGCGACTCGCGGATCTCATCATGAGCCGTGTGCGACACTCTGATCTTTTCTTCCTGCGAGCATCTCTGTTAGAATGCCGATGAATTCGTGAATATGTGGCTGTCAAGCCCTGATTGGCTAACCTGATCTACGTATCGGAAAAGGAGTATGAGAGATATGGCAGAGGTCTCCTGTGTGACATGCGGGCAAACGGGTGAAGCGATCACTGCGCCACTGTTTCTCGGCAAGCTTGAAGCAGAGGTCAAAAGCAAGGTCTGCGTAGAGTGCTGGAAGAAGTGGGAAGGCATGCGCGTGATGGTGATCAATGAATATCAAGTGAATCTCGGTGATGAGAGCGGACGGGAACTTGTTCGCAAGCAGATGAAAGCGTTTCTGAAGTTGGGCGAACAGGTCGATTCATCGAAGGTTGCCGAGAATTACCGCCCACCAAGCAGCTGACCGGTAATTGCACTCCAGCATCGAACCGGCCGGCACCAAGGGACGGAGTTTCCCCTTTCCTGTCGCGGAGTTGATTGACTTCACGAATTTAAAAGTGCTACTCTGTTTTGTTATCCATTGTGGAATGCGAGTAGACTGATGATCACTCAGATGCAGGTCAAGGGGCTCATGTTTGACCCCTATAATAATGCGTATATCGTCATCCTCCGCGATGATGAGCAGTCGGAGATGCTGCCGATCTGGGTCGGAAAATCTGAAGCCAGCTCAATCAGTCTGGCACTTGAGAATGTGGCCCCTCCCCGCCCGATGACGCATGATTTCATGAAATCATATCTGGACGCCTTTCACGCCAAAGTCATCAGCGTCGTCATTACCGATCTGAACGAGAATACGTATTTCGCCAAAATCCATCTGACGTATGCGGAGTCTGAATACACCGTCGATTCTCGTCCTAGTGATGCCATCGCCCTTGCGTTACGGTCGCAGGCTCCGATTTTCGCGAGTGAGTCGGTGATTCGCAAACAAAGCTCGGAGGAACTCGATCAGTGGCTGGAAAATCTGAAGCCTGAAGACTTTGGGAAATTGGATTCTTGATGGAAGCGCCGGCGTCAAAAGAGACGGAACCTCTGATTCAGCTTGTTGTCAACCGTGTGGTCGAAGACTCGAACACCGATACGAGGATTATCGTGCTGGCCCGCTCGGACGGCGAGGCGGAATATTTTATGGTGTGGGTTGGAGCCTCCGAAGGAGAAGCCATCAAGCGAGCCTTGGATTCCGCTATCACTCCACGGCCGATGAGCCACGATCTGGTGAAGAGTTTCGGTGAGCATTTCGGGATAAAAACGCAACGGGTGGTGTTGACTGACGTCAAGGGTAGTACGTACTATGCCACGGTATTCCTCGAAAACAAGGGAGTTGCCCGAACCATTGATGCCAGGCCGAGCGATGCCATCGCATTTGCTCTCCGATGTCAGGCCCCGATTTATGTGACGCAGGATGTGTGGAGACGGCGGAGCGGTCAAAATCTGGATGCTTGGTTGTCCAAGCTAGAAACCAAGGAAGCATAACCTCAATACACGCGGGAGAGCGTGATCTGATGATGTGGAGACGACGAAGATGATGACGACCTACGTTGAAAAGCCGAATCAGGTGAAGGAAAGCTGGCATCTCGTGGATGCCGAAGGGAAAACCTTAGGCCGTCTGGCTGCACGGGTGGCAGGGGTGCTCAGGGGGAAGCATCGGCCCACATTTACCCCCAATGTCGATCTGGGCGATCACGTCGTGATCGTGAATGCCGAAAAGGTTCGGCTGACTGGTGCGAAAATGGAAAATAAGCTGTATCGACGCCACACCGGGTATCCTGGCGGCTTGAAAACAGCCACGGCAGCGCATCTGTTTCGGAAAGACCCTACCCAACTCCTCACCAAAGCGATCGAGGGGATGCTCCCCAAAACCCCACTGGGGAATGGTATGGCACGAAAGCTCCGTGTCTATGTGGGACCGAACCATCCCCATCAGGCGCAACGTCCGGAACCAATTTCTTTATAGCAGTTCACCAGCGTTCAACAGAAGGAGAGATATCGCATGGCAGTGGTCACACAGTACGCAACAGGTCGAAGAAAGTGCGCGATCGCCAGAGCCTGGGTCACAGGAACGGCCGGTGAGATCACGGTGAACGAGAAACCGCTGGAACAGGCTTTTCCTAGGTTGACGCTTCGGCAGATCATTCAATTGCCGCTTGAGATGGCCGGCGTCATGGGTAAGTATTCGATCAGCGCGACGGTATACGGAGGCGGGCCGACGGGACAAGCCGGTGCGCTGCGCCATGCGATTGCGCGCGCGCTCGTGACGATGACGCCCTCCACACGAGGTTCATTGAAAAAGGAAGGCTTGCTAACGCGCGATTCACGAGTGAAGGAGCGTAAGAAGTACGGACAGAAGGGAGCCCGTAAACGCTTCCAGTACTCGAAGCGCTAGGTCGAGGAGTCGACGAACCAGAAAGGGAAGGCTCCTAGCCTTCCCTTTTTTTATATCCGAAGAGCGAATGCCGGTGGCCGTGAAATGGACCCTCAAGGATGAGCAAGAAATTTCGAATCGCAATTGCGGGAGCTAGTGGATATGCCGGGGCGGAGCTGGTTCGGATTGCCGCAGCCCATCCCTCTTTCACGATCACGGCGGTGACTTCAGAAAAATCAGCGGGGCAGCCGATCTCATCCGTCTTTCCAAGCCTCAGGGGAATGATCGAGCATCGATTCGAGGCTCTGGCGCCGGATGCGTTGGCCGAGCGGGCCGATGCTATTTTTCTGGCGCTTCCTCACACAAAATCTCAGGATCCGGTCGCGGTCTGTGTCAAAGCGGGAAAACCGGTCGTTGATCTCAGCGCCGACTATCGACTGAAGCAGGTCGCAGCGTATGAAAAGTGGTATCACACTTCGCATGCTCATCCACATCTGCTGCAGGAGGCTGTCTATGGTCTGCCGGAACTCCACAGACACTCGATTGCCAAGTCGAAACTGGTCGCATCACCCGGGTGTTATCCAACGGCCGCTATCCTCCAACTGGCACCGTTGTTTGCCAGAGGGCTTGTGCAGCCTGAGACCATTGTGATTGATGCCAAATCCGGTGTGTCAGGCGCGGGACGAAGTCCGGCTCTTCCCTATCATTTCCCAGAAGCGCATGAGTCGTTAGAGCCCTATAAGATCGGCCAACATCGTCATACACCGGAAATCGAACAGGAATTGTCAGGGCTCACAGGGAAACACGGTGCAGCGACTGTGACGTTCACTCCTCATCTAGTCCCGATGAATCGGGGTATCTTGAGCACTGGCTACTGTAGGCTCGTACAACCGATAGAATTGTCAGAGCTTCGGGACTTGTATCGAGAGTTTTATAAAGGCGAGCGATTCGTTCGGCTCTATGAAGATGTGGTTCCCAATCCGCGCTACATCAAAGGAACCAATTACTGTGATATCGGTGTGTACGCCGATTCAAGAGCCGGATGGGTTGTGACGGTGGCCGCGGTCGACAATCTTGTCAAAGGGGCCGCCGGACAAGCCATCCAAGCGATGAACCTCATGCTGGGAATTCCCGAAGAGACCGGTCTGACCGCACCGGCCAACTATCCGTAACCGCACGCCACCAGTGATTGCTTCACTCAACCGCAACTCAAACTGAGACATGATGGTGAGACGAAAACTTGTCGGTGTCACTGCACCACTAGGGTTTCAAGCCGCTGGTGTTCATTGCGGAATCAAGAAATCGAAGTTGCTCGATCTGGCACTTTGTGTATCCGAAGTCAGTGGGCCGATCGCCGGAGTGTTTACCGAAAACCGAGTCACTGCCGCCCCAGTGCTTCTCGATCGACGTCATCTTCGGTCTCATCGTGGACGAGCGATCATCGTCAATAGCGGGAATGCCAACGCCTGCACGGGTAAACAAGGCTTGATAGATGCTAAGGCTATGGCAACTGCTGTCGCACGGCAGTTGGCTGTTCCTGTGGAACAAGTCTTCGTGGGATCGACCGGCGTAATTGGTCGTGCGCTGCCGGTTGATCGCATTGTCGGAGCTGTTCCAACATTGATTTCACACCTCAGTGTTCAGGGGGGCGATCAAGCAGCTCAGGCGATTTTGACCACCGACCTGCAGCCCAAAACCGTTACAGTGCAAGCCACGATAGGCGGTCGCCTCGTCACAATTGGAGGGATGGCAAAAGGCTCAGGCATGATCCATCCGAACATGGCGACCATGCTCGCCTATTTGACGACCGACGCCGCGATTGCTCCATCTGCCCTTCAACGTGCGCTGAAATCGGCGACGGATCGATCATTCAACTGCATTACCGTCGACGGCGATACCAGCACGAACGATACGGTACTCTGCCTTGCCAATGGTCTGGCGAAGAATCGCACCATTCAAGCAGGCACGCCTTCCTATGGTCTGTTCGAACGTCTCTTGATTGAGGCCACGCAAGCCTTGGCCCTCATGATCTGTCGTGATGGCGAAGGCGTGACGAAGGTTGTGAAGGTACTCATCGAAGGAGCCACAACGGTAGCAGCGGCAAAACGAGTCGCTGTGATTGTTGCGACCTCAAACCTGTTCAAGACCGCTCTATTTGGCGAGGATGCCAATTGGGGCAGAGTCATGGCGGCAATTGGGCGATCTGGTGTTGCGATCGATCCTGAAAAAGTCATGGTGCGATTCGACG
This sequence comes from Nitrospira sp., assembly GCA_965223625.1. Classification (GTDB taxonomy): domain Bacteria; phylum Nitrospirota; class Nitrospiria; order Nitrospirales; family Nitrospiraceae; genus Nitrospira_D. Next base: position 2,005,828 of record OZ245008.1, on the reverse strand, counting down.
ACATTGTGATGGTGAGGCGAGGGATGGGTACCGGGCTTGATGCAGAAAAGAAGATTGCCAAGGTCTTCAAGCAGAAAGAGTTTACTGTCGCGATCCATCTCGCACAGGGCTCAGCCTCTGCGCATATGTGGACCACGGATCTTTCTTATGACTATGTGCGTATTAATGCCAGCTATCGGTCCTAGCGTAAAGAGGAGGTGCAGCTTGAATCCTCCTCGGGACTGTGGTAGCGTCGCCGGTCTGTATTTGAGAGGGGCCGACTCGTCCGGACAAGACTCGGCACGAACCAACAAAATAACGATCAGCGTAAGATACGCTGCGTGGCTTGAGAATAAGGGAAGCGATTCCCTCACCCGGTTGATGGGTGCTCTGCAAGCCTGAAGGGAGGTGAAGGCATGGGGGTAGTAGCGATCAAGGAATTGTTAGAGGCTGGTGTTCACTTTGGGCATCAGACGAACCGCTGGAATCCCAAGATGAAGAAGTTTTTATTCGGGGAACGAAGCGGTATCTATATCATCGATCTCCAGCAAACCGTCGCGCGGATGGAGCACACCTATGCCTTTGTTCGGGACCTCATTGCGGCGGGAGACTCCGTCTTGTTCGTCGGCACGAAGCGGCAGGCGGCGGAAATACTCGAAGAAGAAGCCAAACGGGCCAACATGTATTTTGTCAACCAGCGATGGCTGGGCGGCATGTTGACCAATTTCCAGACTATTCGCCGCAGCATCGATAAGATGAAAAAGATGGAGACGACACTCCTCAATCCCAGCGAACATGGCCTTAAAAAGAAAGAAGTCCTTCTTATGCAGAAGGATATCGCCAAGCTCCAAAAGTATCTCTCAGGCATCAAGAACATGCGGAGTCTTCCTGGAGCCGTCTTCGTGCTCGATACGCGAGTCGAAAAAATTGCCGTACAGGAGGCTAAACGACTGGATATCCCGGTCATTGCCATCTTGGATAGTAACTGTGACCCAGATAACATTGCCTACCCGATTCCTGGGAATGACGACGCCATTCGCTCGATCAAACTGATCACGTCCAAGATTGCCGACGCCTGCATCGAGGGTGCGCATCTTAAAACCCAGCGAGAGGAAGCAGAGTTTCAAGCAGCCGCTCCGAGTGGGGAAAAGAAGTCTGCCACGCGGCCTGAGACCGTTCCGGTTTCCTGATTCTCTCGAGGCTCTATCCGACAACCGCCCATCTATGAATGTAACCGTGAAGGAATACTGAACCATGGCAGGATCCAGTCAGCTTGTGAAGGAACTTCGTGAAAAAACAGGGGCCGGCATTCTCGACTGTCAGAAGGCCCTTACCGAAAACGGGAATGATGTCGAGAAAGCCATCGACTACTTGCGCCAAAAGGGGCTGGCTGCTGCGGCTAAAAAGGCCGGGCGGGAGACCAATCAAGGATTGATTCACTCGTACATCCATATGGGCGGAAAGATCGGAGTTCTGATAGAGGTCAATTGCGAAACCGATTTTGTGGCACGCAACGAAGAGTTTAAATCCTTCGTCAACGATCTGGCGCTTCAAGTTGCCGCCGCAAAACCGTCGTTCGTGAAACGCGAAGATGTACCCTCTGATGTGGCCGAGAAGGAGAAAACGATTTACGAGGGCCAGGCCAAGGAAATGGGAAAACCTCCTGCCGCATGGCCGAAGATTGTCGACGGGAAACTTGAGAAGTTTTATCAGGAAAATTGTCTACTAGAACAGTCATTCATCAAGGATCCGGCCGTCACCATCAAGGACCTCCTTGCTCAAAAGGTCGCGAAGATCGGTGAGAACATGAACATCCGTCGGTTTACCCGCTATCAGTTAGGCGAAGCATGAGCACTGCCAAATACCGGCGTCTCCTTCTTAAAGTCAGTGGGGAGATGTTGGCTGGGGAGCAGGGCTACGGTATTCAGTCGTCTATTCTGGAAAATCTTGCCAGGGAAATTGCCTCAGTGGTCGCGCTTGATGTGCAGGTCGCGATTGTCATAGGAGGCGGGAACATCTTTCGAGGAATCGCGGCGAGTGCGGCTGGGATGGAGCGTGCTTCGGCTGACTATATGGGGATGTTGGCAACGGTGCTCAATGCGTTGGCCCTCCAGAATGCGCTGGAACGTGCTGGCGTGATGACTCGAGTGCAATCTGCTATTGAGATGCGTCAGCTTGCGGAGGGATATATCCGCCGAAGGGCGATTCGTCATCTTGAAAAAAATCGTGTCGTGATTTTCGCAGGTGGGACGGGAAATCCGTATTTCTCAACTGATACGGCCGCTGTCCTTCGAGCTATGGAAATCGGCGCTCAGGTGATCATGAAGGGCACCAAAGTGGATGGGATCTACGACGCCGATCCCGTGATTAATCCATCGGCGAAAAAATACGACACCATCTCCTTTCTTTCGATTCTCAATCAGAACCTGAAAGTCATGGATTCTACCGCCATCAGCCTGTGTATGGATAATAAGTTGCCTCTCATTGTATTCAACTTAAAAATCAGTGGAAATTTTAAACGTGTGGCTTTAGGCGAGGCGCTCGGTACGGTAGTGACGATCGGCGATCGCTGACTCTCTCACGAGGTGTTCCATGTCCAATGTCACGCCGGTTCGACAGTTGTTTACTAATCAAATGGATCAGGCTCTCGATCATCTTCGGAAAGACTTGTCCGGTCTTCGAACCGGGCGAGCCTCGGTCGCCCTCCTCGACGGCGTTCGTGTTGACTACTATGGCACGATGACGCCGCTCAAACAGGTGGCGAATGTTGCAACTCCGGAAGCTCGATTGATCACCATTCAACCGTGGGAGCCGACGCTCATCAAGGAAATAGAGAAGGCGATTTCCAACTCAGGTTTGGGAGTGACGCCGTCGAACGACGGCAAACTGATTCGCGTTCCACTTCCACCCTTGACGGAGGAGCGGCGTAAGGAGTTGACCAAGATCTGCAAGAAGCACGGTGAGGAGACCAAGGTAAAAATACGCGGCTTCCGACGGGACGCGAATGAGGAGTTAAAAAAGCTCCAAAAAGATGCGAAGCTGACCGAGGACGAACTTCGCAAAGCGGAACAAGAGACTCAAAAGCTGATCGAGCAATACGGGCAGAAGATCGACGAGATCATCAAGAAAAAGGAACAAGAAATCATGGAGGTTTGAGTCCAACTTCCTGATTCTCTTTTCAGCGCGTGCCGACTCCGTCCGACTTTTCCCCCACAGTAGCCACCGTTGATTTGACGGCTCTCGTCCATAATCTTCTCCAACTCCGTCGTCTTCTCTCGCCTGGCTGTGACGTCATGGCTGTGGTTAAGGCGAATGCCTATGGTCACGGGGCCGTTGAAACAGCACAAGCATTGATCCGACACGGCGTCGTTCGTCTTGCGGTGTTCTCGATCGAAGAGGGAATCGTCCTCCGTCAGACCGGTATCACCGCATCGATCGTGATTCTCGGTCCAGTCTTTCCACAGCAAGTCGAGGAACTCTTCGCTTATCAGCTCACCCCAGTGGTGAGTGATCCATCTATCCTCACAGTGCTGGGCCAGCGCGCCGCTCAATACCCCTCTCCTTACCCGATTCATCTGAAGGTTGACACCGGCATGGGACGGCTAGGTTTCACACAGAATGAGTTGGAGACCACCATCACCAAGCATACGTTTCCATCGTCCCTACATCTTGAAGGCTTGATGTCTCACTTGGCTGATTCGGATGGGTTGGATCCTGGTCCGACCGAGCAGCAGATCAATCGGTTCGATCGGGCGCTCAAGGTTGTGCGCGAAGCAGGATTCAGCATCCCTCTGATTCATCTAGACAATAGCGCCGGCATTGTTCGCTTTCCATCAGCTCACTACTCCTTAGTTCGGCCAGGCATCATGCTCTATGGCTATCACACGCTGCCTCTTTCCGTTCAGCCACCTGACCTGAGACCGGTTCTCTCTCTTACGACCAGAATTGCGCAACTCAGGCTGATTCAGCCGGGAGAAACCGTCAGTTACAACCGCACGTTCATGGCCAGACGACCGACTAGAATAGCCGTTCTTCCGATGGGCTATTCCAGTGGGGTAAGCCGACTGCTGTCAAATCGAGGACAGGTGCTCATTCGAGGGCAACGAGCCACCATCGCGGGAATCGTCTGCATGGATATGGTGATGGTGGATGTGACGGAAATCCCGGATGTCACTGTCGGGGATGAGGTTGTCCTGATTGGGCAACAGGGAACGGAACGAATCACAGCCCGCGATATTGCCGGATGGACTGGCACAATTTCATATGAAGTGCTCTGTGCAATCAGTCTACAGATTCCACGGCTCTATCACTCCTCGTAAGGCCCCCACCTGGGCCGTGCCCTCACCCCAAACACAATGACATCCAGTGGGGCGTGGAGCTAGAAGGCAGCACGGACGGAAAATCCACCGGCGTGCAATGTCGAATTGTAGAGTCCGTTTACCGTGGCACGAAGGCCGGTATTTCCAGAAATGGTGCGAGGCTCATAGAGAAATGCCTGATAGAAAATATCCAGTCCAACGAGCTTAGTCTTGACCGGCCCCACTCCAAAACTTCCGCATGGAATGAGCCCCAAGAATGACGCATTTCCCTGACAGATCAGTCCGATGCCGGTCGAAACCACATGCAAGTCAGCCGATGGAACACCAGGAGTGAAATTGAGGTCGGGTACTTGCGTTTGCTGGTTTGTATAGCCACCCCGTATTGCGATCTCCCAGCCCGGTAGGTGATCGATTTTCAACCATCGATACTCAGTTCCAGCTAAAATGGCGTACGTACCTCTCCAGTTTTGTGGTTGGGGGATGACCGTTCCGTTGGCCAGATGGATATCCAAATTCCTGACCGATTTCCAACCTACGTAATCCACGTTGAGTTCAAGTTTCCACTCGCGCTCCGCATCCCGAATGGGCCACAACGCCACGCCACCGGTGATCACCTGAGGCAATACAAACGTTGTGGTCGCATCTTGGATCTTGACTCCGTCGACCAATAAGGACCCGTCGAGGTGGAGGGTCGCCTGGCTTCTGTACACGACGGCAAGATTTGCGATGGGTTGTCCATCCTTATTTCGAAGCGCCGTGTACAAGGCGCTGATGTTGAACCCAGGCGCGGTCCCTCTGCCATTAAATTCGACTTTGCTTCCGGCGGGTGCCACGCCGCCCGGTGAAACGGATTGTAATTCTGCGTGTCCTTCGCCAAAAAAACTGGCAAACGTATAGATGTCGGCACCGGCACCGATCGAGAAGTCAGGAAAAAGCTGATAAGCGAACGTGGGTTTGATGTCAAAGAGGGGTAAGGCGGTGAACGTCGTAATCCCGCTGAATGGGCTGGTGTCAGGCCACCTCATCACCGAGCCGAAGGGAGTGGTGATGCCGACTCCTACCGTCACTTTGCTGAGGGAGGAGAGCCCAAGGTCTTGGAGGTTTGCCGTGATATAGCCGTGGCCTGGACCGGGCCAGGCAAAGAGGCCATCGTGGTCACCGGTAGCTGTGATTCCAGTTGGACCTCTAAATTCGGTCGTTCCCCCAACGAAGGTTCCTCCAGCCATGGCCTGTATCCCGCGGAGTTGGGTCATTCCAGCAGGGTTATAATGGAGGGTCGAAGGATTGTCTGCTTGTGCGGCGAAGGCATTTCCCATCCCGGATGCCGCCGCACCCTGTCCATAGACTCGAGGAACTTGAGCCAGTACGGTCGAGGGGATGCAGACTCCAACAAGTACAACCAGCATGGCGAGGGGCACAGCACAGTCTGTCTTGACAGAATTCTTGGCAAACCGACAGCAGGTGGTAAAGGATTCAGCGATAGCCTGATGAATCATCGCCTTCCCCTCACGCACCGTGAAACCACCGATTCATGATCTGCTGAAGTACCACTGAGTCAAACGGTTTAAGTAAGTAGGCTTGAGCTCCCATCTCGATGGCCTTGACGGCAAGCTCCTGCGATCCCGACGCGGTAATCATGATGATGGGGAGCTGCTGGTTAGTCTGGCGGACTCGCCGAAGCACTTCCAACCCGTCGATCTGAGCGATTCCGATATCCAGAATCATCCCGTGAAACTCCTGTGAGCGAAGGGCTTCCAACGCCTGATGACCGTCGACGGCGGAAAAAGTCTGGTACCCGTCGGCGCGTAGGCGATCGTGTAGCAGTTGTTGAATGTCGGCGTCGTCATCCACGACCAGGATACGTCGATCAATAAGAGATGAATCTGAAGCCGGTGTGATCTCAACGGAATGAATCGGAATCGTGAATGATATCTCAGCGCCTCCTGCCTCCAGATTGCGTGCCGCTACCTGCCCTCCTTGCAATTCAACCAATGTCTTCACGATCGAAAGCCCAAGCCCCAAGCCTTTGGGTGCCGTGCGTTGGCCGTGCTGGATGCGGAAGAACGGGTCGAAAATCTTGTCGAGGTGCTCGGAAGGAATGCCGGGGCCGGTGTCCCGAACGAAGACGGTGGCTGTTCGCTCGTTCCACCGCTCACAGGCTACCGTCACATGTCCATCAGGAGGCGTGAACTTGATGGCGTTTTGGACAAGATTGACGACGGTTTGAATCAAACGATCCCGATCAGCCCACACGACGACGTTGGAATCGGGAGGACAGAACTCGAGTGTTTGCTGTTTCGCGTGGGCCAGCAGCTTCAGTTGTTCGACTACATCGGTCAGGCAGGGTTCAAGTTGGACATCGGTCTGGCGGACTTCCAATCGTCCGGTCTCGATACGGGTCCGATCGAGGAGATCCTCAATCATCCGTACCAGTCGATCAGAGTTTTCAGACATGCGTACGAGGTAGCGCTGTTGTTTCTCGTTCAATGGACCGGTGAGGCCGTCCAGCAGATTCTGGATAAATCCCTTAATCGAAGTGAGGGGCGTTCGCAGCTCATGGGACACGTGAGAAAGAAATTGTGCCCGGAGACGATCGGCCCGTTCCAACGCTTCGGTCCGTTCTTGTACTTTCAACTCCAAACCTTCATTCCATGCTTCGATCTGTTGGTAGGCCGATGCATTATCTAAGGCGATCGAAACCTGACTCGCGACCGTCTTCATCAGATCCAAGTCGTCTTCGGTCACGGTTTGGTTGTGTGACCGATCCACGGTCAGCATCCCCCACACGCGGCCTTTGGTCTTAATGGGAACCACGACCAAGCCCTTGGTCCGACTCAATTCCGCCAAACGTTGATTGAGCGGATGGAGTCTCTGTCGAATCGTTTCAATGTCTTTGATCAAGAGCGGATTGCCCTGCAGCACCACCACCGCTTCTGGACTTTCGCGGTCGGTGATGGGAATCCGACAAGACTGGGCGAACGCTTCGACCTCCGGAGGCGCACCGATCAGACGAATGTGCTGGATAACATGCTCAAAGGGATCAAACATGGACACCATGGCACTGTTGTAGTTGAGTTCGTGCGTGAGGGCTTCCAACACTTGGTGCAGAAGGGTATCTTGTTCAAAGGTCGAGCTGAATGAGAGGCCTGCGCGATGCAGTGCCGTCAGTTGCGCGACTTTGCGGCGAAGCTCGACACGCATCTGTTCTTGTTCGAGGTAGGCTTCGCGTAATTCCTCATGGCGTGACTCGACGAAAGCAATTTGCTCCTGAATCAAGGCCTCGCGTCGTTCACTTTCTCGTAGCAGTTTCCGGTTGACCATGATGCCGACGGCCAGCATGGGGCACAGCCCAACCAATAGGATCTCGCCGAGACTGACTGTCGGATTGAATATGCCGACTCCTGCCATGAGGGCGAGACCCAGCACGCCGCCCCACAAGAACCAGGTGAAATGCTGCGGAGCATGAGCTGGAGAATCGACGCGCTTGATCGTCGTTTTGGAGACGGTCTGCTCACTCTCGGTGCCGGTGAGCACGTCCTTGCTTGGGAGAGTCGGTCGAGCCTGTTCAATCGAGGATGTGGCTCGCCAGAATCGATTTCGATACCCACCCTCCTCGTGCCAGCGAACCGTCCATTGGCACCATTCGTCATCATTGCCGATACACGATGTTTCGGTTGTTTCTGCCCGCGAAAGGCCGTGAACCCGATCGGCCATTGCAACCATGATTCCCTGAGCAGATTGGCAAACTAGACAGGCGCACCGCCTCCGGTAGGGACCGAATTGACGAAGTGTCCGGTCAGTGAACCGCATGGCTACTGCGGCGGTTTCTTTCGTCACATCCAAGACACGAAACTCGACAGAGCCAGAGGTGAATTTGTTTCCGAAGTACGGAAACATCGTATAGATCTGGGAGAGCGAAAAGGGTCGCGTCAACGCCAGCATGATCGGAGACACCTTTTCCGCCCCTGCCTTGAAGGTAAAGCGAGGGTCACCTGAGATTTGCTCGCAAAACTCGTACAGGTAGCAGGTGAATTCGTATGAGTAGCTGTTCCATGGATTTCTCAGAAAATCAGGCGTGACATGATAGACCGCGTCCTTGATTTGATCGTTCAGGAGATGGCATAAGTTGTCGACCGCTTCCTTACCGGCAAGTGGCCCGCGTTCGGATGCGACCAGTTTTTCGAGAAAGACCGTTACGGCCCTGATACTGACACCACTCAGATCTCTGATGGTGTGTCCTTGCTCATCCAAACCGAACGGGCGAAAGACCATCGCCCCTTGCTCGAGAATAGTGCGGTGCTTCGGTAGCAACTCGATGTTCAGTAGGGATTTCGCATCAATGGCGTCGAGCATGCTACTGGCCACGACATCATCTCCTGAATCAGCCTAAGTCCTCGGGTGGAGCTAGGCGTGGTGTGGAGCGCGGTTGATTCTGCTAACGGCTCAGGGACTACACAGTGCCACAGAGAGAGCACCTGCACAGTTCATGTACAGGGATATCACGTAGGCTCGGCGAGTATATAGGCGATACCTATGCTTTTCAATACGAAGCATTGTCCCCTTGCCTCAGAGGGGGAGCATTGCCCTAAAGAAGGGGCCGGCGGCGGTGGAAGCGTCTGCAGAAGTCCCGATGAGATCTGAGCGAGAATTCGATCCGTGTCACTCTTGAGCAACGACTGTTAGTCAGGTTCTATTCGGATGTGACGTCTGGTGGAAAATGACAGCGGCACCTACTGTTTCACGCTTCGTTTCAGCGTCTTTTCAATACTGGCAACCTTACTCTGAAGACGGCCGGAATGGCCTTTGCGATAGTCGACTTTGATCGTGCATGAGATACGGCTACAATCTTTCTTCATCCGCACGTAGCATTTCTGGACCACCGCGAATACCTCGTCCCAGTCCCCTTCCAAGACGGTTCCCATGGGATTCAGTCGATAGGAGACTCCGCTCTTATCGATAATGTCGAGCGAGCGGGCTACATACTTTCCAACACTTTCGCCTTTTCCTAAAGGCGACATGCTGAATTCCAATAGAACCATCGGCGCTCCTATTACTTGTCTGTATGAGGTTGTAGGTTCGTCGTAGGCTGGGATCGTGTGTCCAACCAGACTTTGGGATATTGTACCCGACCGAGAAACCGAAAGCCGTCTAAAGCTTCATGGAGGAGGGCGCGACGTTTCTCGGCATCCGGTTCATCGGCTTTTGCCTGTTCTCGTAGCTGTCCGAGCCATTCTACGAACTCGATGAATTCCTGATTCAGGATGTGTTCGAGATCCTCCTTCATAAACCCGGATAGAGCCGGAGCCATTCCGCTTGTGCTGATGGCGATGCGCACATGACCTGCGGCCACCACCGCCGGCATCGTGACACTGCTTGCCTCTGGGTAGTCCACAGACCAGAGTAGGACTCCTTTCTCCCGCGATTGAGCCAGGAGCATTCGAGCAAAGTCGCGATCGCCTCGAATCGTGTTGAGAACAAGAATCGTGTGTTCGAGGTCGGCATCGCGAAAAAAACGGCCACGATGGATGATCTTGCCTGATGCTGCAAGACGGCGCAGTGGTTCACTCAGCGTTGGACTGATGACCGTGACTCGTGCTCCGGAATCAAGCAGACGTTGGGATTTCTCTGCCGCCTCCTCGTCGCCACCGATGACGGCAACAGGCCAGCCCTTGACGTCTAAGACGAGTGGAAACCCAGGATTGGCAGCCATGAACGGCACTCCCCTTTTTCAACCGGTGGGACCAGTATCTGAAAATGAGCGCCATCATGCAAGAGGGAATTAAGGCCATCATGCGGCCTTCCCGCTAGAGAAACTCCGTGCGCAAATGTGACGAACAGTGGAATCGTCTTGAACGAATCGTGATTGTGAGTGATAGGCGATCATAGAGGGAGAAAATTACGTCTCGGCTGGATCCGCGTCCAACTCCATGTTCCAATAGAGATAATCACGCCAACTTTCCGGTGTATTACGAATGCCAATGGTAATGGTAATGACAGGGCTCCAGCGAGGCTTCGTCGGGCGCTTCTTCAGCCTCATATTGGCTTCTTCAGGAGTCCGTCCGCTTTTGCGGTTGTTGCAACGCCAACAGGCGGTCACGATGTTCTCCCACGTCTTCTTCCCCCCCTTCGCGATGGGCACGACATGATCGAACGTGAGTTCTTCGGTCCGAAACCTGCGGTTACAGTATTGGCAACAGTACCCGTCTCGCGTAAAAATATTGATACGGGAAAACTTGACGGCGCGATGGCTATCCTTCAACTTAACCAGTTTCAGCAACCGCATCACTGCCGGCAGCTTGATCGACAGCGAAATCCCATGGATTTCCCGGTCGTACACTTCGAGGACTTCAACTTTTCCCTGCCAAAGAAGCGCGATCGCTTTTTGCCAATGCACGACCCGCAGAGGTTCGTAGGTCGCGTTAAGTAGGAGGGTCATTTCCATGCAGGAACCTCATCCCCAATGGGGCCTCCATAGCACGCACGGAGTGTTTCCGCAGGGTAGGACTGTCAGTTGATAATTCTATGCCATAAGGTAGCGTTGAAATCAAGCAACCACGCCTTCTGGCGCCGCTTCTAGCAAACCGATGGAGACATCACGACCATGAAGGATTTTGTTACAGTCGTCCGGACTCACGAAGTTCCTCCCGGCACCGGGCGAACCGTCGAAGTCGACGGAGTCTGGATAGCCCTCTTCAACGTGGAGGGAATATTTTATGCGTTCGATAACAGCTGTCCTCATGCGGGTGGTCCACTCGGAGAAGGTAAATTGTGTCAGGGTGTGGTCGAATGTCCCTGGCATGGCTGGAAATTCGACGTCACCTCAGGAGAACGAGTCGGAAATCCCAATTTCCAGGTGACGTGTTGCGAGGTGCGCATTCAAGGGGACGAAGTTCAGATCGCCATTCCACCATCTCTTCGAGAGCCGGCTTAACTTGTCGATTGACCAGGTGGTATAGGCGTAGCGGGAGGTTCGAGATCGGGTGCTTTTGGAGTGACTCCATCAGCCGGCAACGAGGCGGCATTGACCTTCTTGAGTTCTAGGTGGGCATGCCAAATAAACTCCCGTTCGAACCACTGCCCCCGGACCCCTTGGTCACGAAGTTGGACACGGATCTCAAAAATGTCTCCCTCGACGTGTTTCACTCGCCATTCTCCCAGACGGACCCCCTGCCCGCGTGCTTTCATTGCACGGACATGATCCTCCATGGCCTGGGCGATCGTCGGGTAGCCGATCGCAGGGTGATTTTGCACCAAGGCCAAGGCTTCGGCTTCCTGTGGCTCTCTTGGCTGGGTTACAGATGGGAATGTCGTCCATACATAGTACAATGCACCCAATACGACAACACACACCACCACATAGTGGATAATGCGGGTGGTGAATGGTCTTTGGAGTGTCTCGTACTCAGCCATGCAAGAGGTGATCGTCGTTGTAAAAAGTCAGGTCTTCGATCCGTATGGACGCAGCGGCATCTTAGGAAGGCTCGGACGCCATGTCAATGTAGCGCGCAGGTATCGCACCGATTATCGAGATCTCTGGCGCTTGTCTGGTGAAAAGCCGGTGTGTTACAAGTAGCACACATGAAAGTCGTGGTCGGTTACAGCTGAGTCATATGCATGAAGTTCTTTTTGTACGGCGATCTTCTCAATCCCTCACAACTCACACGGCGAGCCCCGGAACACCAGTTCCTGCACCTGGCGACCTTGACCGACCACACGGTGAAGTTTTGCCGATGGTCGTCACAATGGCGGTGTGGACTCGCCAGTGTCGTCCATTCGATGGGTGAAAAGACCTGGGGTGGCGTGTTTGAACTGACGGATGAAGACGTCAAGATCATGGATCAGTTCGAACAGGATGTGCCTCAAGGAGCCTACCGCCACCTTCAGGTAACCGTCTCGACCGAGACCGGAGAGAAAGAACTCGTGACTACCTATGCTGCAAAGCCGATCGGCAAGTTTAAACCCAAAGACCACTATTTGGATTGGGTATTAAAGGGCCTCAAACAATGGAAGTTTCCGGAAGAAGTCATTCAACAATGGGAGCTATACAGACCACGATAGACATATCGTGAAAACGGTTATGTATCGATATTATTGAGGAGACTATGCCAAAACCTAAGTATCATATACTTGTGTGCACAAATTCCCGTCCCCCTGGACATCCCAAGCCATCGTGTGGTTCGGCTGGCGCCACCCAGTTGCTCATGGCCTTCAACATGGGATTGATGCAACGTGCTGTTCCGCCCGGAGAAGTGTTAGTCAGTGCCACAGGATGTCTTGGGCCATGCGAGCAAGGTCCCACGGTCGTGGTGTATCCTGACAATACATGGTACTCGAAAGTGACTGAAGCCGACGTCGCCACAATTCTCGATGAACATGTGGCGAAAGGAACACCTGTTGCACGGTTAAATCCTGATGCAGTATGGAAATAGCAGCCGATACCCGTCTGTTGATCGGATGGTGAGGCATGACGGTCAATCATTAACCTATATGTCCATCCCAACATGACAACTCCAACTCATCAAGAACACAAAAGCCATGCACCAGCATCGATCGGGTGCATGGTCGTCACCTGTAGCGATACTCGCACGCCCGAAACTGATACCAGTGGTCAGCTGATTCAGAAGCTTCTCCAAGAGCAAGGCCACGGTGTCGTCAGTTATCATGTGGTGAAGGACGAGCCTGGACAGATCTTATTTCGAATCACTCTAGGCGCCACCAACGATGCGATCCGGGCCATCATCGTCAATGGTGGAACCGGCATTTCCAGGCGGGATTCCACGTTTGAGGCGATCGACGGACTGTTGGAGAAGCGGCTTAGTGGATTTGGAGAAATCTTTCGGCTGTTGACCTATCAGGAGATTGGCTCGTCTGCCATCATGAGTCGAGCGACGGCGGGTACTGTGAGGGGTTGCATAGTCTTCTCTATTCCGGGTTCCGAACATGCCGTTCGTCTATCTATGCAGAAGCTCATTCTCCCCGAGCTTGGGCATTTGGTTGGAGAACTTGCCAAGTGAACTGCGTGTCCGCTGCAGGGAGTGCCGAGTCTCTCAACATCAGCACTCACCGCTGGGGACATGCCTAATCTTGTGAGATCTTGGGCTCGGAATACCCCATGTCCTGTGAAATCTTCGACTGTGCGTAGCGCTTGTAGTGCAGTAGGAGGTTGCGTACAGAGACGACACCCATGATCTCGCCATTCTTGGTGACTCCGAGGTGGCGCACACCCAAATCAGCCATCATGTCCTGTGCGTCATCGACCGACTGACTCCCCTCGATCGTACAAATCGGAGTCGTCATGATTTTCTCGACCGTCAGCTTGCCCAATGGTTTGCCGCTTGCGACAGCCCGTCGCACGATATCAGTATCAGTCACGATCCCAACCAGTTGCTTTCCCTTTTTTACAAACAGGGACCCAATCCGCGCCGTGCGCATCGTTTTGGCAGCGCTCGTAATCGATGTCTTCGGCCCGATGGACTTCAGTCGTTTGTTCGCAAGCTGACTAATGGTGGCCATCCTCTCCCCCTTTCATCTTTCCATCTGCACACACGGTTGACTACCGACGTTCGAACACCGGTTTTGTTCGGTCGGGCACAGATTATCATGAATGAGTGTAACGTGCGAGGCCGTTATGGACATTACTCATAGTGGTTCGTCACAGTGTTGGGGATTGACGAAGCGAGACGATGTGACAATCAGAGACCCAAAGCTCACACCGCTTCGATTCAGTGTGGCCAGCAGGCAGTGTTTAGCGCGCAGCACTCTCAAGCTCAGCAGGTCAGCACGATCTTGCCGAAAAACTTCCGGCTGAGCATCAGTTCCTGAGCGGCGCGTGCATCCCGAAGCGGGAATGTGCGATCAACGACAACCATTAATCGCCCCTGCGACATGAGTTCGGTGGCCTTCACAAGTTCTGCACGCGTACCCATGTAGGAGCCCTTGACCGTCAATTGTCGTGAGTATAGATAGCGCAAGTTTAGCTTCACCTCGGCGCCGGTGGTTGCTCCACAGGTGATTAGCCGTCCGCCTCTCGTGAGTGAGTCCAGGCAACTGTCCCATACTTCAGGGCCGATGTGCTCGATGACCACATCGACGCCTCGTCCTTCCGTCAGCATCCGAACACGGTCTGACACCTGCTCTCGGGTGTGATTGATGACCGCATCAGCTCCCAAGACGACACCCTTGGGTACCTTGTCGTCGCTGCCGACTGTGGCCAGCACGCGAGCCCCGGCTAACTTGGCCAGTTGCACCGCCATCATCCCGACCCCGCTCCCCGCTCCCATGACGAGTACAGTCTCGCCATGCTGAAGATTGGCGAGTGGAAACAACATATGGGACGCGGTAACGGACACAAGCGGAAATGCTGCGGCTTGTTCAAATGTCAGATTCTCAGGCATCGGAAGGACATTTCGAAATGGCACCTTCACGTATTCGGCATAGCCTCCATGCGTCTTGGTGCCAAGAAGATGATAACTCCGGCACATGTTGTCTCGGCCAGCGAGGCAGTATTCGCACTGCCAACAACTGATTCCCGGTGAGACAAAGACACGGGCACCGCTGGAGACGCCTTCGACCTGGGTGCCGATTTGCTCAACAATGCCGGATACGTCCGAGCCTCCGACGTGGGGGAACGGGATGGAGTAGGCGGGATTTCCCTGTCTGATCCAAATGTCGAGATGGTTGAGCGCGCAGGCTTTGACTCGAATCAACGCTTCCTGCGGACCGATCTGAGGTATGGGCAAGTCTTCATACGAGAGCTTGTCTGGCCCACCGTGCTCATGAAACAACATCGCCTTCATCTCTTCACTCTTCCCTTCCCCGCCAGGTTCAAAACCTCAACGTTCCCTCTACAACCAATACGCACTGCCCGCCGACTGTGACGCCTTGAATGACATCGTCTTCCGACTTGACCTGCACGAGAATTCGAGACGGACGGTCGATCTCATACCCCTGCTCGATCAAGATCTCCGTTGTAGGGCCAACCTCCACCACCCCGTTGTGGACCAGATAGGCCCCCAGCGCTCCGCCGGCGCTCCCCGTCGCAGGATCCTCCAAGATGCCGATCTTCGGTGCAAACATCCGTGCATGCACGGATGCAAACGACTCAACCGTCACCGTGGTGAAGATCATGATGCCATTGGCCCCAAAGCGCTCGCAGACCTTGATAATGGCCGAGGCATCGGGGTTAATCGACCGTGCGGCCGTCAACGTCCGAACCGGCACGATCAAGACCGGCAAACCAGTTGAAACGACCTGGAGCGGCCATTTTGCGTCGGCAATCACGTACTTGGGGATGCCCAGCGCTGCAGCGATCAGATAGAGTTCGTCGATGGCCGCGATCGGCTCAAGAAATTCCGGTTTCGGCTGGGCCATGACGACTCGCACCACAGTCCCCTGTTCGGTATGGACCTCGATGGGGAACAGGCCAAGGTTACATTCCTGCGTCACACGAGTAATGCCGTCCGATACCGAGATCCGTTTCAGATGGGCGAGAACGTAAAACGTCCCGAGCACCGGATGGCCGGCAAAGGGAATTTCCTGGGTGGGAGTAAAAATACGCAACCGCGCTGCCGCAGCAGGGTCCGTCGGTGGAAAGACGAACACGGTCTCCGAGAGATTCATCTCCCGGGCGATCCGTTGCAATTGGTCGTCGGTCAGCCCCTCCGCATCGGGAAAAACGGCAACAGGATTGCCGCCGAATGGTTGCCCAGCGAAAACATCGGCTTGATAGAACTTTAATGAGCGTTGTTCAGTCATGGCTTTCCCCGTCGGTCCTTTGCGTCTCTCAGTGATGCCATTGGTAGAGCATGAAGATCTCCGACATCCTTTGACAGGGCGACCCTACTTTGTCAAACTCGCCTTATGGATCCCATCACCGAGCAAGACATCGTCCACGCCTTGGAAGTGCTGAGCCTCACCCTCCCGATCACCTCTGAAGACTTAGAACGGGCTCGGCGCGTCCAACTCTATAACTGGAACCCCTCGCGGTATGCCGGTCTCACGAACAATCCCAAACAATACATGGAACAGTACCGGAAAGCCGAGGAGATGACTCGAACCGTCGAAGCCGCGTACGCCCTGGTGTCCGCAGTATTTGTTCCTGATGACATTTCACGCTGACCGTCAATCTTCAAGCCTCCACCTTCACTCGATATCGTGACTGGTGACGCGCGACATCCCTTCATCTCCCTGAGACTGTGCCACCGGCCATGTCACCAAGCCTGATACCCCTTCCGGCGACCCAACCGGCTGCGTTTGCCTGGCATAAATTTGAGGCAAGTGGTTCGTTCCAAACTTCGAAATGTAGAGGAAGACGTGCTCGCGCGAGTTCACGCGCACGGCCCATGGATGAAAATCGCGCGCATAGAATTCCTCGCAGAGGTGCATGGCGTCGAGGCACGAGAGTGTGCTGGGATCGTTGAGGGTATAGTAGTAGTCGAGTGGGAGATCATAGTCCTCCTGCTTATGAATCGTAATTCCGAATTTCTCTGGATGGCGTACCATCGGCGTGTGTCGGTACGCCACGAAATAAAAGAGCTCCAGTGAATGAATCACCGGCTGATTGTCCAGGACGAATTGTCGAGTTTCCATCGCTTCCACGAGCGTTTCACCCGGAAATCCGTAAAACGCCATCACATGGTTCCAAATGCCCGACTTGGATGCCATCTGGAGGTTCCGCTCAATGACGCTTTTCCGAGCGTGCTTGTCCATCAGATTCAACACTCGTTCATTGGCGGACTCCATTCCATAGTAGAGCGTGCAACAGCCGGCCTGAGCGGCAAGATTCCAGGTCGATTGGTCCTGGAGCGTCTCTTCGAATCGAATCAGCGTCGTCCACTTGATCCCGACGTTCTGGTCGACCAGCAGTTGCGAGACTTTCTTGAACAGCGCCGGCGGATAAGATTCGTCACTAAACAAGAAGTGCCGGCAGTGGTATTT
This sequence comes from Nitrospira sp., assembly GCA_965223625.1. Lineage (GTDB taxonomy): Bacteria > Nitrospirota > Nitrospiria > Nitrospirales > Nitrospiraceae > Nitrospira_D. The sequence goes on along the minus strand of OZ245008.1, from coordinate 1,988,594 downwards.
ATCTCGTAGCACCTTGATCTGATCGATGACCAGCTGAGCCGGCATCCCACGGTATTGATCGAAGTAGCCTTGGCCATGATCGCAGAAGGTACAGCGTCCCCAGTAACACCCACGCGTCGCGAGGTAGGGAATGATGAGTTCGGGAACGAAGTAGCGATCGAGCGGCATCCCCTCGAAGTCCGGCAAGGGCAACGCCGTCGTTTTCTCGGTGTAGACTTCAGGATTGCGATGGAGACCCGAGTCATCTCGATAGATCAGGTTGGGGACAGAGGAAATCGCCCGCTGCCCGTTCAAGGCATCAATGAGCCAGAGCAGTGCATGCTCACCTTCATAGAGAACGGCTGAATCAAAGACTTCAGTGAAAAACCTCTCGTGATTGACGAGGTCTTCATGGAGTCGAGTTATGACATTGCCCCCCACCACAAGATGAATGTCCGGAAATGTTTCCTTGATCATCTTCGCAAAGGTGAGACCGGCCAATAGCTGCATTTGCGTTCCGATCGAAATGCCGACCACATCCGGTTTCTCTTTGGCGATCTCCGGCATGACCAACTGATTGCAGAGATCCCGATAGACGTTCACCTGCTCGTCTTCTAAGCAGGCAAAGACTTCTTGCGAGACACCTGGGCGATAGCCCAGATTGCTTTCCATCGGGTAGAAGACGAGCGACGCGGGAAAATAGGCGGCGGAGATATAGGTCATGGTCTCTCGGAATGTGTTGAGCGCTCCCTCCAGCAATTCCGCATCATAGAACCGTTCGCCGCGCACGATAAGTTTGGCATCTTCGACTCGCTCTGCAAGATCGAACACATCGACGCTATCAGCCTGCTCGAGCACGGCTTTCTGATCCATATCGCGCTCGGTCAGGAACCCAAGAAAACCGGTCTTTTCTTTGTCCTGTAACGATTTGAGTTGCATGCCTATCCGGGCCTTTACCCAGATCAGGAACTCCATACTGAAGAAGTGGTCCCACATCCCGATATTGATGTCGCGCTGAATGACCGTATGGCCGGCCTCTCGGAGCACTGCCGTGAGCGAAGGTAACGCGAGGTAGGGCGCCGTCGGCACCCATTCCGGCGGGAATAGGAGCATGACCTTGGACTTCTTCCGATCTTCCTTCGTGATCGGAACCAAGCCGTCTATTTGGACGAGTCCGTTACTGCTCATGGTTGTCGTCTGTTACCGTCCACTACATCTTTCCAGCGAGCGTGGGAGTCACCCCTGTCGTCTTAGCCGATTGGAACTGGAGATCAGGGAGCTTTGCTAAACCAAACCTTGCAATATAAAGGAAGATATATTCGCGAATGTAGAGACGCAGATCCCAGCCGGGATTGTGGTGCCGCTCGAATTGTTCGAACACCCGCTCGGCCTCTTCGATACTCATCCCGTTCTTTACGGTGTAGTAATAGTCGAGCGCCAAGTCCCACTCCGGATTCTTGTACGCCGTTACGCCCCACTTGTCCGGATGTTTCGCCACCGGGTTGTGCCGTCCAAGGTCGAACGTACCGAACCCGAGCGAATGGACATGGTCCTTGTTCTGCTCCAAGAACTGCACCGACTGCCACGCCTCCTCCTTCGTCTCTCCGGGAAAACCGAAGAAGCCCATGCAATGGTTCCAAATCCCCGCCTCCGCCGTGAGCGTGAGGTGCTTCGTCATGACCTCGGCCGTGGTCGCCTTGTCCATCAGTTGCAACACCCGCTCGACACCGGATTCATAGCCGAAGTGGAGATAGCGACACCCCGACTCCTTCGCATCCTGCCATACTTGTTCCTCGAGCAAGCTCTTTTCAAACCGCATATGCGTCGTCCAATGGATGCCCATCCGGCTCTCGATTAATCCCCGCGTGAGCTTGCGAAACAGGGCCGGCGGATAGGACTCGTCGGTGAAATGAAAATGCGTGGCGCCATACTTGTCTCGTAGTAACTGAATGTCTGCGAGCGCATCCTGAATCTTCTTTGATCGATAGCCTGCCGTATAGCCCTCGCCATGGTCGCAGAATTCGCAACGGCCCCAGTAGCAGCCGCGCGTCGCCAGATAGGGCAGGATTCGCGTCGGCACGAAGTACTTCTCTAGCGGGAGCCCGTCGAAATCCGGCGGCGGGAGCGTCGCGAGATCCTCCGCATAACTGGTCGGTGACGTATGGATTCCGGTCTCGTCCTTATAGATGGCATTCGGCACCTCGACCAGGCTACGCTGTGCACCCACTGCAGATACCAGCTGCACGAAGGCCGTTTCCCCTTCATAAACGACGGCACTGTCGAAAAACTGGAACAGTGGCGACTGAGGCAGCACGTCTCGCAACCGTGTCACCGTGTTGCCGCCGATCGTGAGATGGATGTGGGGAAAGTGCTGCTTGATGAGGGCGCAAAACGTCATCGTCGAGAACATCTGCTGCTGGAGGACAATCGAGATGCCAATCACGTCCGGTTGCTCCGCTTCGATCGCCGGCTTCACCAGATGCTCGAAGACATCGCGGTAGATGTTGACCTGCGTATCGTTCACCGCGTCCATCACCTCGGAAGAGACATAGACCTTGTACGAGAGATTCGTCTCCATCGGCGGCATGCAGATTCTCGCTGGAAAATAGACGAGCGAGATGACTGACATAACTTCACGAAACACCTGAAGAGACCATTCTAACTTGTCGATATTATAGAACTGTTCGCTTCGGATGATGCGCTTGGCTTCTTCGGCATTCCGGATCAGCTGCTCCATCCGCGGGCGAGTCACCTCGCAGAGTGCCAGTTGCACCTCCATCTCGGCGTCACTCAGCTCCCGCTTCTTCGCGAGCTTACGCAGCCGATCGAGTTGTTGCGGGACTCGACGTAGGATTTTTTTCAGGAAGTCCTCGCTGAAGTACCAGTCCCACATCTCGCTGTTGATGTCTTTTTGAATCACTGTATGGCCTGCCTGGCGGAGAACGGCGGTGAGAGACGGAAGCGACAGATAGGGTTCCGAGGGAAACCAATCAGGCGGGAAGATCAGCATCACCTTCATCTTCCGGCCGCTGGTAGCTTCGAACTGCTGGCGATTGAGGAGGATCAGCTCCTTGGACGCGCGGTTACCCTTGGAATATTCGATCTTCACGTGAGATATCGTCCTTCTTCTGTCCGGCCAAGAAGCGACAGAAATAGTCAGAATGACAAGGAGTTACAACGGAAATGCTATTGTACGAGGGCGAAAGATTGAGATGCAAGAGTGTGAGTTAGACTCGTCGATGAGGAGTTAACGAATCATCTTATCGTATTCTGCATGAGTCCCGATCCAAAACCACACGACACCATCCGGCGCATCCACTCCTACTGCTCGGTAGTGAAGCCCAACTCGTGCCGACCAGAACCGACCCACTTGTTTGAAATGAAGCGACGGATGTTTATGATTGGCTTTCAGGAGATCAAAAGCGTGATCGGCCTGTTCTCGGATAACAGCAGGTAACGCGTTGTAGCATGTCCAGAAATCGGGAGAAGCGTGATGAATCAAAGTGGCTTCGACTGGCCAGTATTATGAGCGCGAAGCGCCTTGTCAGCGAGTGAGTCGAGATTGCCGGCCTTCACATCTGCTTCGAACTGCCGATCCCAGACTTCGGCGTCAAATGCGGCGTACCACCGACGAAAGGCGGCCAATTCTTCAGGAGAGAGTTTTTCGATCTGTTGTTCGATCGCTTCGACTTTGCTCATAGTTACCTGACTTGCTGCAAAACCAGCGCAGCATTCACAACATCTCCCTGCTCAGCCTCGGCAACAACAGCAAGCAACTTCGCCTCTTCTGCAGATGTGAGTTCGAAGGTTTCGTCGCCTTCGGGAGCCAAGACTGTCACCAATGCGCCTTCAGGGAGACTAGACTCATCAAGCTTGATCGTTCCGCCTTGGATTTTTCCAGTTGTAATGAGCATGAGCGCATCCTAGCACTTCATAGACGACCCGTCCATCTTCCAGCCGCTGGTAGCTTCGAACTGTTGCTGATTGAAGAGAATCAGCTCCTTGGACGCGCGGTTGCCCTTCGAATACTCGATTTTCACGCCGGCCTAGATACTTCCCTCATCTGGCTTAAAGTCATTGGAAAGCCAACGAGTTAGAGTGAGAAGTGAACATTGTACGAGAGCCAAAGAAAGATATGCAAGCGGGGGTCCCGTTCACATTACGACCCTTGCCACAATGTAGCTTATAAGCTACACTCCTCTTGTGGAGGCGACGCCCAAGGAGCTCCGGATCTACCTCACGACAGAGGGCCGAGAGCCATTCAGCGAATGGCTGGAGTCATTGCGGGATCAGAGGGCGCGCGCGAAGATTCGAGTGCGGTTGGATCGAGTCAGTTTGGGTAACTTCGGCGACTGCCGCACGGTGGGCGACGGCATACAGGAACTCCGCATTGATTTATGGTCCGGGTTATCGAGTGTATTTTGGACAAGAGGGACCGACGATCGTGCTGCTTCTGTGCGGAGGCGATAAGCAGACCCAATCCAAGGATATTGAAACAGCAAAACAATATTGGCGCGAATACAGGAGTCGGCCATGAAAAAAAGTAAGGCCTATCAACCAGACCTGATCGAGAGCCTGCGGGATCCGCGAGAAGCTGAAGAATACTTGAATGCCGCCCTGGAGGAGGACGATCCGGAGCTGTTCCTGCTGGCATTGCGAAATGTCGCCGAGGCGCAAGGAGGCGTGACACAGCTGGCCGAGAAAACGAACCTGAACCGCGAGAGTCTCTATAAGATGCTCTCGGAACGCGGTAACCCAGAATTGAGAAGCCTAGAGGCGCTCCTCCGTGCGTTGGGGTTCAGGCTGGCAGTTGCCGCGAACCGCTGACCTGCTGGTGGTCTCATGTTATCGGAGATAGTCTGAGCTCTCAATCAGAGAATCGGCTCAGCGATCGTTCGGAGACCACCTTTGCCATGGCAACCTAAGCAGGTTGATCGAAGACCGCTGCCTCCATGCAGGAAACAAGACTTGACCCCAATTATGACATGTGACCCCAATTATGACCCCAATTACATTTCTGCAAAGCCGAGTGGGCCTGATTATCCCTCAGAAAGTGGCTTCGACTGGCCGACCATAGACCTAAAAATGAGAAACGCGTACAATACCTCCGTTCTTGGTTATTTGACGCCGTCATCCGAACTAGCCAATTCACATGAAGAAGCCACCTCAAGCGTTAGCAAGGCAAGGACCAGCAACGTTGTGAATAGGCCATCGATCGCGCTATGGAATTATTGGATTTGACGATTGCGGACGAGCGGTGGGAAGGTCGGAAAAAATATTGATCCGTACGTGCGATCTGCCGTGCGACCTTATGCATGGCGGAACGCTCTACGGTAGTGACTTGGCCGCACTGGACCGCTATTTTTGCCACATCGTCATGGCGGCCTGAGTTGGCGGAAGAGAGGTGGATGAGGGAACGCAAAAGGCAAGCTCCGACCTCAAAACTTGCATCCTCTGTGACTAATAAGAACTGGATAAGCAACACCATCGCTGGGTTCGCTCTGGCAATTTCCTTCTGGAACGCTTGGCAAAGCTGCGAGATCCAACAACATCAGAGGCAAGAGACGGCAGTGGCTAAGGCTAGACAGGTGACAGTCACTCTTCGTCGCTTTGACCCAGACGTCGATCCATTTGTCTGGGACATGTTGGGGGATCGGGAGTCGATGAAGGACAAGCTTGTTACTGTACATGTCTTCAATGACGGAGATGCGGAAGTCCGAGATGTGGTTATTGAACTCCTGGAAGTGAAACATGGAAAGTGGACACTTCTGGGTCAGCGAAAGATCGATCGACTCGCGGCTCATGCAGAGTCACCGGTGGTAGTGAGCGGAGCCGTCTTCTACGATCCCCTACCACTTGCGAAGGGACGTGTAATTTTCACCGATGAACATGGGAGTCGCTGGGTGCGGTGGAATGACGGTCGGCTACTTAATGAGCCGAACTTGTCCACTTCCACGAAGTCACACTCGTGATATCTCCCTGTGTATTCAAATCCGAAGTTCAACACCTGGAGCCCGAGGAATAAAACGGGGACATTCTAAATTTTCGAGCAGGTCAAGACTTCGCTTCTCGATGCTTCCAGCCGCTGCCACGCCATCCGGCTCTTTCTCCAGTGCGCCCTTCTTTCATGCAGCCAGCGGTTTCCCTCACAACCAGTGGCATGTCACCGTTTCTCTCCCCCAGTCAGCTAGAGCTTCGTGGCTAGGTCCGCTTCAATCATCTCCGGCTTATCACTCGGCGCATAGCGTTTAAGGACCGTGCCGTCGGCACTAACGAGGAACTTGGTGAAGTTCCATTTGATCGCCTCGGTACCGAGAATTCCGGGCTTCTCCGATTTCAGATATTGGTAGAGCTGGTGTGCGTTCGTGCCGTTGACCTCGATCTTGGCGAACATCGGGAAGGTGACACTGAAGCTTTTCGTGCAGAACTGGTTGATCTCTGCCTCGCTGCCCGGCTCCTGCTGTCCGAACTGGTTGCAGGGGAACCCGAGCACCACGAAACCCTGATCTTTGAATGTTTCGTAGAGCGCCTGGAGTCCCTCATACTGCGGCGTGAAGCCGCACTGGCTTGCGACATTCACGATGAGCAATGTCTTGCCGCGGTAGACCTCCATCTTCTGCGGCATGCCGTCGATCGTCACAAGGTCGATGTCGTAGAGACTCATAGCTCCCACCTCACGGCGTCTCCATGTTCATGACCGTACAAACCTGTCATCCGTCTGCGCAGACAACCACTCACGCGTCGGGACATTGGCATGCACGGTCCGAAACATGCCAAAGCGACAGAGCCCGGTCCCGAATGCCAAACGCATTAACAGGATCGTGGGCACTTCTCGCAATGATTTCATCAAGCCGGTCATGCCGAACCGGACAATCCCTGCTGGACGGATAATCCCCTGCCAGATCGAATCGAGCCATGAGGGTAAGGTTTCGGTAGTCCAATCTGCGGTGGTGACTTCACCTGCCACCAGACCGGTGGCCTCCAGTAATTCTGAAAACTCTTCGATGCTCGCAAATGCCGGATGAGACCACTGATCCAGCAGTTGCTGCATCACCGGCTTCTCCCACCAATTGAGGGGAACCTGGCGATCGTCCCGCTGATTCCAATCAGCCACAACCAGAATGCCACCCGGTTTCAGCACGCGCATGAGCTCTCGAGCAAATTGTGCCTTATCCGGCATGTGCGGTCCCGCCTCGACCGACCAGACCACATCAAAACTGGCATCGGGGAGCGACAGTGCCAGCGCATCATCGACCTGAAAGTGCGCATTCACTTCCGGGGAGGTCAGTTCCTGAGCCCGTCTGACTTGCTGAGGGCTGATGGTGACTCCGGTCACCGCAAAGCCATACTCCCGCGCTAGCATGCGACTGCTACCGCCGATGCCGCAGCCCACATCTAACACCGTCGTACCGGAAGGAAGCTTGTCTAACCCACCCCACCGCACCATTTCATGCACAAAGTCTGACTTGGCTTGGAGGAAATCCTTTCTGCGGGGTGGAGAGCCATAATGCCCCAGATGGATATGTTCGCCCCAGTAGAACTCGAGAATGCCGTCATTCGTCCAGTCATCATAGGAAGTGGTGACCGAATCGGCAGACTGATATTTGCGGGGGGCTCGCACGTACAGCACGATTCCGATCAGCAGGAGGACCAGGAGCAGGACAATCGTCACGAGGAATATGTTCATCATATCGAAGGTCTCATGACCGTGATGTTGTTACCATTGATGACCCGTACCAAGAACCGTGACCCCGTATCCTAGGCAACGCGCACCCTTCTCTCTTGCTACGCCAAGGAAGGCGAAACGTCGCGCAGCGTAGACTCGGAAAAGTTACCAAGTCAAGCTGTCGGAGACTCCGTCTGCCACACAGCCTCCCGCCCCTTCATTCCGCGTGAAGGGTTGTTGCCGAGTGACAGACCTGCGAGAGATAATGTGTCCCTAGACCAAGAACTCACATTTGACCAATCCGGCTAAACAAATAAGCCCCCTCTCCCCTCTTTACCTCTGCGGGAGAAAGGGATCGGTCCTTTTGATGGAAAGGTGGAGCGTCGATCAGTCATGAATCTCAATGTCGAGGAACAACGAACTGAACCCCGAGTCTCGGTGCGATTTTATGCAATGGTGTCGGGCTCTGTGGAGGCTGAAGGGCTAGGCACCATTCTCGATCTATCAAGGAGTGGATGTCGGTTGGAAAGTCCGCTCCTCATGTTGCCGGGTCTGTCGCTCGAACTGCGCATCGCGATACCCGGCTTAGAGTGGGCCCTGATGATTGATGGGGCCGATGTGCTGTGGGTCGACGAAGACCGCGCCGGACTCGCGTTTGTTCGCATCAGAGAGACGGAACGGCAGCGATTGCGTGAGCTAGTAGCTGCTCGACTCGTGAACGAGGCTGATACCGGCGACGATGCACAGAGGAGCCTGATCCCATTTGAGTTCCAAGGAATGGAAGCGGAGCTGGCGAAAGATCCTGAACTTGCCATCAAGAAGGGACTGGGGTGGTTCGTACAAGACCAGATGGAATTCCGCTTTCGTGGAGGCAGTCTACTCGGCAGAGCGTTCCCCACCTGCACACCTGAGTTCGTGACCGCGCTTGGTGAGTTGGTGAAGACTGGTAGCGACCAGGAGGCAGAGTTCACCCTCGCACTTCTTCAGAACTATCTTGGTTCGACCTCCAGTGATGACGTCCTGAAGGAGATCGTGGCCCTTTTCCCACAGGACTCTCAAAAAATGGACGAAGTCCGGACCATCATCAATAGCCCAGGCGCACGTTCCGGTGAATTTGGGTTGGCGAATGCCTGGCGGGTTAAGAAGGAGTCAGTGACGCGCTGGCTGACAGATGAGCGAACAGCGGTCACAGCTTTTGCCGAACAGCACATGGCCGAGCTCGATCAAATGATCATGGAGGAGCAGCGTCGCGTGGAGACTGAACGGGAATTGCGGGAGCGGACTCGACATGAAGACGAGAACGGCCATGATCATGGATACAAACCAAAACCCTTCTGAGAGGCATGGAATGAGAGGTAGGTCTTGCGCTCGATCCTGATGGGTGACTGGTGCGGCTCAGATCCGAGCTGACACCGTTGACGAGGACAAGCCAAGATGCGTCGGAATCACACGCGTAGCACGGCGAGGAAAGGTGGGATCAGATCACTTGCCCCGTTCGGAGAAGACCGAGGGCACGATGGACTATCCCCTCTTGACCAGAGCCTTCGGGATGGGCGCCCAGTTTTATGCGAAGATCAAGAAGCAAAGCCCTGGAATGAGGGGAATGCACGATCTCATCCCAGGGTTGCTCATTGAATAATGGCTTCGGAGTTTTATTGTTCTTCCGTGTTAGCCGTCATTCTCTTCTCTTTGTAGAGCACGTCAAATGGGCGAGAATACCTAATGTAAAGGAGGCAGTAATCTTTTGCGTCACACGTCATCGCATGCTTCGGCGCATTGCCTGGAAACGTTATATAACTTGGTCCGGCAAATCGGTGCTGTTCACCTTTTTCGGAAATCAACGTATAGGCCCCTTTCAACCAAACGTACGTTTCATCGCTCGTGTGCGAGTGCATCGCAACGTTATACCCACCTGGGGTTTTAATCACGACCTCACTCCCCGCAGTATCCAAATCTCCGCGAATAACGGCTATTTGTGCACCTGGATGCAAACCTTCGACATCCAAAGGCTTCCACGCGATTTTTTCGAAGTCGATGACGGTTTGATCTGCCCCAAAAGCTATGGGCTTTGCGTTTGACCCAAGCTCGTCGCCAAATGCAGTTGCGGTAAACATTGTCAACGAGAAACCTATCAGCACCGAATAGAGTTTTTGATTCATAATGTTTCCCCCTTCCATCGGTTTTTGTTGAGAGAGAGTGTCATCCACATAAATGCAAAAATAAACCGAGAGCGGAGCTGTCTCAATCCGATTCTTGCGATTGAGCGGCATTACGAACGTTGTGTTAAGCGGTCCGAGCCTCAGATTGAGCGGCTTCCCATGCCAACAGGGCTTTTTTTCTCTCTGGCCCTGCCTGATAGTAGCCGAAGGCTCCCATGCTGCGGATGATGCGATGACAAGGAATAAGATAGTGAATGGGATTGGCCGCTACGGCATTCGCCACGGCCCGGGTAGCGTTCGGGGCGCCAATATGGCGAGCCATTTGCTGATAGGAAACAAACCCGCCCTGTGGAATACGAAGAAGGGCTTCCCAGACTTTCATCTGAAAATTCGTTCCCTTCACGGCCAGATAGAGTGGCTTTTGATAATTCTTCACAGGACTGAAGATGCGAGCCAGAACCGAACCAGTTCGGCTCGGATTCTCCTCCAGTGTTGCCTCATTCCATTGGAGACGCAGTTGTTCGATGGCCTTTCGTCGATTTCCATGTTGAATAAACCGTAACCAGCAAATCCCACGCGTGGTTACAGCCAGGAGACAGTCTCCAAATGGGCTTGAATGAAATCCATAGGAGATGGTCAGTCCGTGTCCTCTCTTCCGATATTCTCCCGGTGACACCGCTTCACACTGTAAGAACAGATCGTGCAAGCGGCTCACACTAGAAAGGCCGGCTTCAAACGTGACATCGAGAAGATTTTCAGATGTGGCCAGGACCGACTTGGCATGATCGAGCGTGAGGAATTGGAGGAACCGTTTTGGACTGACTCCAGCCCATCGGCTAAAGAGCTTTTGAAAATGAAACTCGCTCAGCTTGAGGCTGGCCGCCAACTTTCGTAGGTCGGGCTGCTGAATGGTGATTTCTTCCAGCAAATGAATCGCTTGTTCTATACGTTGATAATCTCTTGATTGTTCTCGATAGTCGATGAGAGACATGGTTTCCCCTGCTCCGATTCGAACAGGCTGTATTTTTATTCATGATTTATCAATTCTACAATCTGATTCTTGCGATCTGACACCGGGTTACACGTCGTTCTTTTACAAAGCCAACTGAAAGGTGAGTGGAAGGTACGCGGAAAGGGTGCTGAGAGAGGGCTGTGCCTCCCGTTTGATGGCTATCATGTCTCCGCCCATGTCCATGGCACCTCCACCTCCGCCGGTCAAGTTTCAGGGTTAGAATTTGTTTACTTCCATGGATGGCTATCCCTTGGTAAGCTCCTCAGCCGAAGATCGGATAAAATCTTCAGGGTTGAACCCTTTTTGTCCAGAGCGGACCCGCACAGCCAGACTGTGAAGTACCGCAGCTGCCAGTCTTCCAAGTTTCTTTGGGTCAGCCACTTTCCCTAGTTGGCCTTTCCTTTGAGCATCATGGAAGCGTCTCACCAGCGCCATATCAATGCGGTTCAGCGCCATTGCTAGATCGGTTTGGATGTCGGCGTCAAGCGCGGCTTCGACTGGTGCAGTACAAAGCACTGGGCAGCCGAGAGTACCGGTCTTACCTGTTCGGTATACCGATAAGGCAGCTGAATAGAATGCGATCAGATCATCTTCCAGACGGTCTCCTCCTGTCAGCGCAGCATCGAGCGTGGTGAAAAACTTCCGATTGAAATGATCGAGAGATTTTCTGTAGATCGCTTTCTTGTTGCCGAATGCGGAATAAAGGCTGGGTCGAGTCATACCAGTCGCCGTGCTGATATCGTCCAAGCTCGTCGCTGAAAATCCCCGCCTCCAGAAGATTTTCAGGGCAGCATCCAGCGCAAGGTCTGGGTCGTATGTTGGTGGCCTACCACGCTTCTTTTTCATAATTATATACCGTCTTGAATAAAATTATTGACCGCACCTCATTGATTTGTATATTATGCGAACCAGTACATAATGTAGCAGATATCTTACCCCCTCAACTGTCGTGGAGGAATATCAATGAATACTGCACTCCATAAAGAGCATGACGAGATCCCTCAGTGGCACATTGCTGGCGATTGGTTCGATGTCTGCTCGTGTAATGTTCCCTGCCCCTGTAGTCTAGCTCAACCTCCCACCAACAATGCCTGTGATGCCATATTCGCCTACCGGATACGCGCAGGATATTTTGGCAAAGTGGACATGGCAGGACTGAATGTCGTGATCATCGGCGGCTTCACAGGAAGCATCTGGCATGGCGATAAATTGGATGCCTGTGTTTTTTTCGATGCCACTGCAACCGACGAACAGCGATACGCGTTACAGCAAATTTTTACCGGGCAGGCTGGTGGTTGGCAAGCCAAATATGTGCCGCCTATTCTTGGGGCACTACGAGGGGTCGAGTTTGCCGATATCACCATTGAGATTGATCAGTCGTTGGAACATTGGAGTGTCGTAATCCCGAACATTGTTTCTGCTAAGGGTGAAGCCCTCACCGGCCCCACAGCCGACCCTAATAAGCGTGTACAGACATTCAATGCAACAGGGAGTGAGGTGGGTCCTGATAGTGGGCCGATTACCTGGGGAAAATGTGTCGAGGGTCGTTGGCAGGCATTCGGATTTTCGCAAGATATTCCAGCAGGACAAAATAGTAAGCATATCCCGTTCACTTGGAAAGGACCAGATGCCGAGATTCCCTTTCCGTGGAGTGGGCCCAGGGCTTTATGACGACTTCTGCGCTCACTCCCGCTCGAATCGATCTGACAACGGCGTGGTCCGTCGCCATTATTGCGATTACCATCCTGGCCTGGATTGTTACCTTGTTCCTACAGGCTGATAGGGGCCACGGGCTCGGTATCCCACAGCATGATTTCCCAACTTTTGTGGTTAGTTGGGTCATCATGTTAACAGCCATGATGATACCCTCCGAACTCCGTTATGTTAGAGCCTATTCCACACTGATTCAAACGGGCAGTACGCGACGCCAAGAAATATCGTATCACTTTCTTTGTGTGTCGACTTTTGTCATGGGATATGGAATCGCTTGGATCGCATATGGCATGCTCGCGTTTATCCTCGCTGCAACGTTGCGGATCACAGCATTCGACATCGTGCCTTGGAATTGGACGGGTTCAGGAGTTACCGGCTGGGTATTCATCCTAGCGGGCCTGTACCAGATTTCACCTTTGAAGAAATCCTGCCTCACCCATTGCCGTTCGCCCCTCAGCTATTTTTCTCGAAATTGGCGAACAGGCCCCACAGGGGCGTTACAAATGGGAGTGAAGCATGGGCTGGTGTGTGTTGGATGCTGTTGGGCGCTCATGGCAGTGATGTTTGTGGTGGGCGCAATTAACTTGCTTTGGATGGGGCTCCTCACCCTACTCATGTTTGCGGAGAAGATATTACCAGCTGGTCACAGACTCGTGGTTCCCGTCACAATTATCCTCTGGCTGGTAGGCGTATGGATTGCTGTTTTTTCTGAAGCAGCATGACGAGTTTCCCGTAAGTCTACCGGCTGCAATGTCGTGGCGAAGAAGGAGAAGTTGGCGTCGTGGTACGGATAGCGGATAGGAGGTTGTTGCATGACTTTACACCTCGTGGAAGATGACCGAATGTAGATCAGATATAACCCTCCGCCACGCGTTCCGGCCACATTTCTCTACCTTGAACGCGTCAAGGTCCCCTCTTCCCACCTTCCTCCGCACGTACTCTTTCACATTCGGTTGGGGAAACCGTGATCACGAAATTGACATCGCGGCGGGTGTGTTCTAGCGTGTGGATATGCGCGATATGGAGTCTGAATCTCACTTGTTCGACGTGTTCGGCCGAATGATGCAGGCGCAACGAGTCGATGGCCGCTGGCAACTCTTCCTGGTCGGCGCCGAAGGGAAGAAACGGCCCGTGCCGGATGTCTCCGTGCCTCCTCACCTCTCCGCCAATGAACTCCTCACATTTCTCGAGGACCTGTACCACGAATTCGCATCTCCCTCGCACCCATCCGTGCGGCGACGCTGACCCGGCACCAACCTACCTTGATAAGAGGCGAGTGAGCGGTCATACAATCGAGCACTTCCAGCCGACGTCGTTTTATCCGGTCCACCTCCCCTCCCTCCCATTGCCTGAGAAATGATGAATTGGTCTTAAACTTTACAGTAGACTTACCATCACAAGCTTGATGGTGTGCGATTTTAGTGAAAGGTTGGTGAGCGATGCAGTGGTTCTTCCCGGTACTCCTCTTGGTGTTCACTTGTGCAGCGGCCTCAGGTCCACCGTCTGTTGTGGCCGCAGGTACGCTTGAAGAGGCGGAATTTGCCTATGATCGTGGTGAGTATACCAAGGCGGCCCGCCTCTTCAGTCCTCTGGCCGAGCAAGGTGTGGCAGCGGCTCAGTTCTATCTAGGCTTGATGCATGATCGAGGACGAGGCGTTCGACAAGACTACCCAACAGCAGTGACGTGGTTTCGCAAAGCGGCGGCGCAGGGGTACCCTGGCCCGCAGAACAATCTGGGCCTCATCTACGAGAGAGGCCGGGGCGTCCGGAAAGATTTGGTTCGCGCCCTCATGTGGTACCACGTCGCCGGCGCCCTGTTAGATGGCGATGAGGGGAAGGCGGCATTGAATCGCCGAGACTATCTGATCTCAAAAATGACGGCTGCTCAGATCAAGCAGGCAGAGGAGATGGCACAACGTTGTCAGCAATCCAAATTTCAAAAATGCGACTAGATCGGGATACCTGCAACGTAAGGATGGTATGAGAATACGAGTCAGGGCTTGTCATCCGACACCCTTAGTAGCCGCCCTTGCGTTCCGGTATGTCCCGAATGCTATGTTGTCTAAAGATAGCGCGACACCATGATGGGAGAATAAGGTCATGAAGGCACACATCGTTATCAGTACGTTACTCTGTTGCGTAACCATCGTTTCGGCAAGCCATGCTGAGGAAATTGGGAGTGTGGATACGGAATTCAAATTTTTTGGGCCGGATCACAAGATCGTGGTTGAAGCGTTTGACGACCCAAAGATCGACGGCATCACCTGTCACTTGAGTCGAACAAGAAAAGGTGGTTTCAAAGGAATGGTCGGATTGGCGGAGGAAACCTCAGATGCCTCCATCGCCTGTCGTCAAGTTGGTCCCATTCGTGTGAAGGAAGAGCTGAAAGAAGGGGAAAAGGTATTTAAGGAGAGTCGATCCCTAATTTTCAAGAAACTCCAAGTGGTCCGCTTTTTCGACGAAAAACGCCAGACCTACATCTATCTCGTCTATAGCGACCGCGTGATCGAGGGCTCGCCGCACAATGCCATCTCGACTGTCCCGATCCAATCCTGGTCAAGTCCATAACGCAGACCTTTTCTTATGACACGGGTCCGAGATGATCGGTCCACTGACGGGCAAGGAGTGCGCCGGTGGCATGGAGGCGCCGTCCTTCCGCCGTCGACAGCGGCTGAAATTTTCTCGCACGGTTGAGATTCTCGTCGAGCTCGCGAGGGGTGGCCATGCCGATCGTGGCACAGCAGACATGTGGCTGGCTCAAGGCATAGCGAAAGGCCACATCGTGGTATTCGACCGGCATCTGAGCATGGCTGAGAGTGCTCGGTGACGGCTTCTGAGCCCCTCCGAAGACCTTCATCGCAATGAGTCCGATGTTCTGGCGGGCGGCTATAGGCCAGACCTGTTCCTCAAAATTGTAGGTATGGCGATCGACGAAATTGACTGAGTTCAACAAGACATCGATCTCAAGGTGGCGCAAGGCTGGGAGGAATCGCGACGGGCGGCTATGTCCTGATAACCCAACGAAGCGGGTTAGCCCCAGGGACTTGGCTTTCATCAGGGCCGCATAGGTGCCATGTTTACTGAAGACGATCTTGGGGTCCATCTTGTCAGCGCCCACACTATGCACGAAGACCAGATCGGCATACGAGGTCCCGAGCTCCTTGAGATTCTGTTCGAGCAGCTGCAACGCACGGTCCCCGTCCGGTTCATAACACTTCGTCACTAAAAACACGTGTGACCGCATCTGCCTGAGCAGGTGACTGAGCTGGATCTGCGCCTGCCCGTATCCCGCGAATTCAGGTGCCGTATCGAAATAGGTGATCCCCGCGCGAAACGCGGTTTCATAGAGCCGGACAGCGTCTCTCGTATTCAGACGACGACCAGCAGCAGCGGTTCCAAATCCCAGGATGGGGAGCGTCACACCGGTCTTGCCAAGCTGCCGTGTCGGAAGGGGGGATCTACTGTGCTGGACGAACCGGAGCATCTTCGAACCCTCTTTGCATGACCGGGCAGGCCAACTAAGTACAAGCAGTGGGACAAAGAGCTAGGAGTCTAGCACAGGGTCAAGACTTCTTGCGAAGAATGAAAGGTACGGATTCGATCCCTTCTACTGCTGCTGATGGTCGTCCGGATTCGATGTCGAAGCGACGGTCTGAGTGTGGCTGCTGATCCAGCGTTCCATCGGGCCATGAGACTCCAGCGTAACCGAGACCGCCATGTCGAGACGGTTGTTGGCTTCACCTTCGTAGTAGCCGCTGGTCGGGGCAATATCCTGGTAATCGCGCCCGACGGCAACGGTGATGTACCGTTCATCACAGCGACGCTGGTGCGTGGGATCATACCCCACCCACATCGGAAGTTTTTGCCCAGATGCCGGTAGCAGAACTTCAACCCAGGCGTGCATCTGCCCTTCGCCTGGGAGAAGACCGGACACATACCGAGCGGGCAAGCCGGCTAAACGGCAGAGAGCCAGCATCACGTGGGTGTAATCTTGGCAGACCCCTGACCCTAAAGCCATGGCTTCGGAGGCTGTCGTCCCGACATGGGTTCGCCCTGGTTCATATCGCAAGGCTGCATGCACATGATGGAGGATCGCTTCAGCCAGCTTGCTGGGCGATCCTCCTCCTCCCCGCAGACGTTCGCTGAGACGAACTAGTCCCTCAGACCGGTCGACCAGGTGCGTCAGTCTGGTGAACTCTGCAGAGGCTACCGTGCAATCGGTGTCGAGGGGATCGGTGCCCTGCACCCCCAACGACCCATCAGTGAGGTAGCCGGTTTGTGTTTCTACCCGCATGTCGACAGTGCAGGTAATTTCTTTTTCGACTCGCGCATGGTCCATCTGCCACACGAGATTCCCGAATGCGTCGGTGTAATGCCGATAATCGGCCGGGGGATCCATATGCCACCGGACATCGAGACGCCGCTGGGTCCCGTAATGTTGATGAGGAGCCACGCGCATGATGGTCCTGACGTTGGTGACGGGCGCCTCATACGTGTATGTGAATTGGATACGCGCCGAGAGTAAGGCCTTCACTTGGTGAACAGGTGCCTCGTGATGCTCTAACCGCAGATGACGCCGTGGACTCACAATTCTCACATCGTGAGTGTCTTCGGATCTGAAGTAGGTGCGCGAAATAGCAGTGGTAATTCGATCAAGTTGTCGCAATGCTTCGGTTAAGAACGATTCCAGTCCGATCTCATGGATCTCTTCCAATGTCGCAAAGTCCAAATCAGCGGCCATCTGCCCTATCAAGCGGGCTGGTTCACGATCCGCCAGTCGTGATGACTTATCCATCAGCCGTTCGATATGTTGACGTAGCCCACGGGCGCAGAACCGAACGGACCGCGGGAAATATTGATTCAACAATAAGAACTCGACAATTTTCTCCGGCAAGACCACTGAGCGTGAGACTTTTCGGTAGGCCTCGTAGGCGCTCGCCGACTTCAAGATGGCCACGCATTGATGGAGATCGGACAATTCTGTGGACTCCGGGGACATCTGAAGAAGGATCGGATGGACGAGCAACCGGGCCGTATGGTTCGCACGCTCAATGTCCTTGCCGAGCCGGTAAAACGTCCATCCCTCGTCGTGCAGCATCGTACTGGCCATGATGCCATGCAGGGTGTAGCAGGTATCCTGTACCTCCGTCAGCAGTTGATGTGGTGAGGCGGCGATGATCACAGAAGTGGAAGTTCTCCACGCCAGGTGCATCCGGTTGATATGGTGCCACACTTCGCTGGACAGCTGATCCTGAATACCGCGCGCATTTTCTCTGGCGGCGGTGATCAAATTGACCAACGCATTAGGATTGGCTGCGTCAAGGGTGAGAAACTGCAGCACCCCCATGGTCTCAAGAGGTTGTCCTCGCTCTTCGTACGACGAGAGCTGTCCGGTGCTCTCCAGATACCATCGCCAAATCTCGTACTGATCCTGTTTGTTTGCGCTTTCCAGCAGCAATTGGTAGTGCACGTTGATCAGTCTGGCCGTGTACTCGGCTCGTTCTGTATAGCGGGCGATCCAAAAGCACGATTCAGCGGTTCGACTCAACATCGATGGTTAATCTTCCCCATAAAGGACCCAGGTTCCCTTACTTCCACCGCCCTGCGAGGAATTGACGACGAGAGACCCCTCCCGTAACGCGACCCTTGTTAATCCTCCCAATGAAAGTGTGATCTCCTTGCCGGACAATACGAAAGGGCGCAGATCGATATGGCGGCCGGCGAATTCGAACCCACCGGCATGGTCGTCGACGAGGCACGGTGATCTCGATAGCGACACGATCGGCTGTGCGATGTAATTTCTCGGATTACTGAGGATGCGCGCGCGGAAGTCTTCTCGCTCCGCTTTGCTTGAGGCGGGCCCCATCAACATTCCATACCCTCCCGATTCGTTCACGGCTTTCACCACAAGGGAGGGAAGATGTTCGAGCACATACTTTCGATCCGCCTCTATGCTGCAGAGATAGGTTTGGACATTGGAGAGTATCGGAGACTCGCTCAAGTAGAAGTTGATCATCTGAGGGACGTACGCATAAATCGCCTTATCGTCTGCCACACCGTTACCGATTGCGTTGGCAAGGGCCACGTGTCCCGCATGGTAGGCTCGAATGAGTCCCGGCACTCCCAACAAGGAATCGCGGTGAAACACTTCGGGGTCAAGAAATGCGTCATCCACTCGCCGGTAGATGACATCCACCTGTTGCAATCCCTGAGTCGTTTTCATATAGACCCGATCCGACTCGACGAGCAAATCTCGACCCTCCACGAGCTCGATTCCCATTTGAAGCGCCAGGAACGAATGCTCGAAATAGGCGGAATTATTCACCCCCGGTGTCAGCAGGACAACGGTGGGATTCTCTCGAATCTCCGGCGCGAGGAAGCGAAGATTTTCCAGCAACTGATTGGGATAGTGATCGACCGGTCTGATCCGCATTTTCGCGAACAAGCTTGGGAAAACGCGCTTCATGATCACGCGGCTTTCCAAGACGTACGACACACCCGACGGAGTCCGCAGATTGTCTTCCAGCACCAGGTAGGTGCCGTCTGCATCGCGGACGAGATCGATGCCCGCGATATGGATATAGAGATCGCGTGGAGGTCTGAATCCGACGAACTCGCGTTGAAAACCTGAGGCATCTTCAACAAGTTCACGAGGGATAATTCCTTCCCGCAGAATGCGCTGCTCGCCATAGACATCGAGCAAGAACGCGTTGAGTGCTTGGATACGTTGTCGCACGCCTTGCTCGATGTGTCGCCATTCACTGTTGGGAATGATGCGAGGTAGAAGATCGAAGGGAAAAATGCGTTCAGTTTCCTGAACGTCTCCATACAGGGTGAACGTAATTCCCTGGTCCAAAAATGCTCTGGCGGCTAGCTCTTGATATTGGGAGAGCTCACCGACCGAGAGCGTCTGAAGCTGTTCGTATAATTGCCGATAGTGTGGCCGAGGCCTATCTGCCGCCTCGAACATTTCGTCGAAGTGTTCGCCGATCTGATATCGCTTAAAGAGGTCTCGGATTTTGGCTGATTGAAACTGACGGTTCGAGGTGGGACTCATCACATGAACCTACTGCAACAGAAGAGCGGCAATGCGTTACACATTTCGAGTGTGGCCATACTCCTCTCTTTTTATCGCTAATGCAAGGGTTGAGGGTAGGAATCGAGAATGGCGCAATCCATTCATGCCTTGTAATCATGTGCGTTGAAAGGGAGATGAGATTTCACCATGGTCTCCATTCCCTGCATGTGAATGCTTGAACCATGCAACCGGCTATGTTACTCATGCACGCAGCATGTGCACACACAAGTCAGCAGAGAGGAGATGACGATGGCCACATCACGATCGGTTCAGCGAGTCAAAGCGAAGGTTACCAGGCGTGCGGCCCGAACGAAACGTGCCGCGGTCAAAAAAGGACAGAGTCTTGTCAATAAGGGACGAAAAACCGCTCGGTCCACGGCCAAGCAGGTACGCAACGTGGCGAAGACAACTGCCAAGAAGGCGACCGGCGGTAAAAAGGCGGCTCACGCAAAAGCTCGCAAAGCCGGAGCGGCCATCGGAAAAATGCTCGGCCGAGCGCAGGGCGTGGGGAGAAAGTTTGTGAATAAGGCGAAGAGAAAATTGATGTAGGCCCTGGGATTCAGACAGGCCAGGCAGTAGAGATGTCCGCGTTCCTATTTGAGTCTTTGCCTCGGGACCCGGCTCTGTTCGCCCAAACTTGATATGAGCCCAGGGGATGGGTGACTGATCGGGTCAGTTTCACTACGGATTCCGATGCGATATTCCATCGTTATCCCCCTGGCGCTACTCCTAGTCCTTCTTTTCTTCCTATGGGGGCGTCATCTCCAGGCTCCCATCCACGTGAGCGATAAGCCCTACGATCTCTTGTTATCCGTCCTGCTCTCGCATAGCGTACCGGAAGTTTCAGTCGACCATCTCAAGCAGAAACACCTTCACCTGCTCGATGCCCGCACACATCGGGAGTTTGAGGTAAGTCATATTCCTGGCGCCATCTGGGCAGGAGACGAGGTATCCGCTGTGGACCGGCTGCCTGGAATCGACAAACAAGCGCCTCTGGCGGTCTACTGTGCTGTGGGGTATCGCAGCGAACGGATGGCAGAACGACTGCGGGATCAAGGATATGTCAACGTGGTCAACGTCTATGGCGGCATTTTTGAATGGGTCAACACGAACCACTCAGTCGTGACCAACGATGGCTCCGAAACGGAACGGATCCATGCCTACTCGAGATTCTGGGGGCTTTGGCTCAAACGAGGAACTCGTATCTACGAGTAGCGAATCAATGATTACTCAATCCATAATCATCAGTGCGCAATTAAAATCTGTCTTTTCGACCGGACTGGTCTTCGTTCCCTGCTCGGCTACCTTCTTTGTTGTGCTGGTACGTAATCACAGAATGATGGATGAACGAAAACATTTGGGATAGACTGGCTCCTGCATCATGGCTAAATCTGGAGGCGTTCAAGAGTTAGAGAAACCGCGCTCGGCCGACGTGGTCGGTCAAGCCCCGCGTTACGTGATTCCCTTGCCGGAGAACACGACGTCGGAGAACGGGCCCGATGAGGAACGGCCGCATGGCCTGGTACAAGTCCTGAACGCCGGCGTTGTCTATTTTTTGGTCACGCTTGGAGCAGGAATTGTGCTGGAGGTCATCCGGCTTCAGGTCGTAGGGCTCCATTTCAGCGAGCGCATCGCTCAAATGATGGAGATTCCCATGCATCTTCTTGCTGTGATTATCGCGGCGCGCTGGGCGATCGACCGATTCGCTCTACCTCCTTTCCCCGGCATCCGGCTTGGAGTGGGTCTCGTTGCTCTCGTGTTCTGGGTTCTGATGGAATGGATCATTATCCTCCCCTTCCACGGCCTCTCACTCGATGAATTCCTTGCGGCCCAACATCCGGTTGTGGGAACCCTGCCGATCGGAGCACTCGGTGTCTTGACCGTCATGCCCTTTCTTGTCGGGTATCGGTGGGAATGCTGATGTGCCGCCATTGCCTCTGCGCGCAGTCCTAAGCAATAATCTCCTCGATACAGTCGAGAGGCAGGGCCATGCTGCAACTTTTCGTACAATCTTTTCTTGTGTTGTTTCTTGGGGCCCCGACGATCGCAGTCGCGTCGGACAGTTCCGATCCAGAGTCAGCCATTCGCAGGATGATCCAAGCCAACGTAGAAAAAGACCTACAGACTCTCTCCCAGCTGATGGCCCATGACGCCGATATCATCAGTTACGCGGTGGCCGGAAGGAAGTACATCGGGTGGGCCGAACTGGAACAGGGTATGCGGGATGAATTCGTCAACGCGAAGAAACTCGAGATTCCGATCAGAGAGCTCAAGGTTTGGACAAAGGGAGATCTGGCTTGGTACGCGATGGAGCTGGATTACACCCGCTACATTCAAGAGGGGGCCGAGCTCAAACGCACTGTGCTTCCCATGCGAGAAACAGGCGTTCTCGAACGTCGAGATGGCCGCTGGCAACTGTTGTCGTGGCACGAATCATTTCGATCCCCCAACCTTGGAGGGGCGTTGAGTGTATCACAGACAGCGTCGCTGGAACGTCATACCGGCAAGCCACAATCCTTGGGTGAACCGGACGTGAGCGGAACGTGGGAGATCCTCGAAGTCGAGGATGACAAACGGTACCGCGCGACCCTCGACAGAAACGGCAATGGTCCCTACAGCCAGCACGGCGGTCGATTCACGACCACCAAGATTTCGGGCCGTTTGTGGGAGGGCACATGGCATCAATCCGGCAATGACCGAGAAGGAGGGTTTGAACTCCAGCTCTCAGATGATGGCACGGAGGCGAAGGGCATATGGTGGTACACGAGGGTCGGTAAGCAAAAAGATATTCCACCCCGGGAGCATGGCGGCACCTACCACTGGAAGAAACCGATGCCCTCGTCCAATGCCGCCCAATGACAAGACACGCTGATTTTTTATGCCCCAACCAGTAGGGCATGTCCTCGCACGACGCCGTTAGTTTTCCATCATCTCCAGCCTCGTATCGAATTCATGTCCGCAGGCCGTACAGCGGATACAATCCGACTCCACGGCTATTTCGTCGACTCGAATCCCCATGCCTCCACAATCCGGACATCGGGCAAGATGGACCCGCTCATCGTGGACGGTTTCATATTGCGTTCCACGAAAACAATACACGGGCATTCCATCGAGTTGCCACGGCTGCCCTCGTTTATCGACAACCGGCAGCACGAGATAATGGTGATTCACATACTCTTCAATCTCCTGTTGGGTCTCAAAACCGTCCTTGATCAATTTACCACCCAATACCTCGTACAGAGCCTTTCCTTTTACGATGGCCTTCGTCGGACCCATAGCGCCTCCTGTCGTGAAGGTTCGGGGCAATTCAATCGTTGATCAGACGCACACCCATTGTGGCAAACAGCACCCTCCAGCTCGCAGGCTGCAGTGCGTTCAAGAATGGAGCCGTCATCGAGCACTCATGCAGCATGGTGACTGGGAGGTGACGGCCGAGCCAGGTTATCACCCGACTTGCCATCAGCCTGTGTTGGTCTCTTTCGACTCCTCATGCTCTTACAGGATAGGATATCCATGCACACAAGAAGCATGACCACGAAGACCAATAGACCAATCAGGATTCCCCAATATTCAGATAACATACGCCACATCCTCACACGTCATCGCGCGTGAGTCCTCTGGGGTCCATCATAGATTCCCACGTCCATGGCACAGGATTTTTGATGGAAACTGTTTTCCAGCACTGGGACGCATTCCGGGGCAACTTTGCGTCAACCAGGTGCTATTCGATGAAACAGATTGTGTCGTGATGAACGCACACCTGACGGGCACGGACCGTTGAAGCTGTTTTCCACGGAAGACCATGTGACCACCTCCAGATGACGAGGAGGTAGAGGAAAGATAGATTTACACTACGCTTCAGCCGGTAGGCAGGTCAAGGGGGGAAAGAATCCTTGGAGGCGCCGGCTCTGGATTATCTTGCTCAAGGTTCTTGAAGAGGGAGGATGCCGCTGTCATAGTTGACTGATTGTCGTGAGTGGATGCATCTTGCAGTGTTTTCGATTTTGGTCCGGTTCTGTGCAGGAAATTTGGAAAAGGGATGCCTGTGCATACACCAGCACCTCAGACTCGTGCCGCGTTTCTTCGTTCAGTGATCGTCTGTACGACAGCGATTCTCTGGCTCTGTCTTTCGCCATGGGGCATTGAGCATGCTGTTGCTCAGTCTGTAGAGATCCTCCCCCACTGGAAAGCGGGCGACAGTGTTGAGCTCATCGTCACGCGGGTGCGTGAGAAGTCGCTCGATGGGCAATCGACACGTTCAGGTAAGACACATACGCGTTTCTCACTTGAGGTACTTCGTGCAGGTCCTAAAGGGTATCTCGTGGGATGGACCGTCGGCGCGACCACCTTTGAGGTCCCGGCCCCATCGGAGTCTATCCTGCGTCAAGTCGTGGGACTCATGCAGGGCCTCCAGATTGTGCTCCAGATCGACCCTCGTGGTGCCATCACCGGTGTGCAGAACTGGGAGGCCCTGCGCAATGAGATGCGGAAGAATCTCGATGCGCTCTCGGCCAACGCATCGGCTTCGCAGCGAGAGAATGTGGACCAGGCGCTGCTGGAAAACCTTCGGGCACAATGGGACACCATGCTCTCGACCAAAGCACAAGTCGAACAGGTCTGCACACGAGATGCGCAAACCTATTTTCGGATTCTCGGAAGAACCTACACACGAGATCAGCGCGTCGAATACCAGAGCGTTCTGGACAATCCACTCGGTGGCGATCCCCTGCCGGCTCAGACCGACATTGTGCTCAAGTCGTTCGACGATCAGTCCGGGCAAGCGGTGCTGCACTGGACGCACTCGGCTGATCGCGAGCAGACCGAACGGATCATGCGATCGATCGTCAAGGGCTTGGCGGCACGGAGAGGGAAGCAGGTGCCGGAAGAGAGACCCATGAACACCCTATCCCTGGAGAACCACGCCGAAGTCGAAGTTGATGTGAAGACCGGGTGGATAACTAAACTCACCGAAACAAAATCGGTGAATGTCGGCACCCGTGCCCAAACGGACACGACATTCATGGTCAGGGAGGTTCACTAGAGCCAACACCGAACCGCCTAGCGGCCGTCTTTGCTGACGTGCCTTGAGAGGTCACTACGATTCCGATACGGTGAAAGAATCGTAGTGGAAGCTTTGAATGAGCCATGTGAAGGAGATGTAGAGATGAAGACATCGATGAGACATTCGTTGAGTCTTGCGGTCGGTATCGTGCTATTTCTTGGATCACCGATCTTCGCGCAGGGGCTTCCTCCCACTGTGACGCAGAAAACGAAGGTGGCGCAGAAGCACGTGAGGACGATCGGCATGGACGAGTATCGGAAGCTTGTCGACAATCCTGGTTCAGCTTTGATCGTGGATGTACGCGAACCGCAGGAGTTCGCGGCCGGCCATGTGCCGGGAGCGATCAACATTCCCCGCGGCCTCATCAACTCCCAAATCTGGAATCACGTCGGTGCTCCAGAAAAGGCCGATCTGGAGCGGCCGATCATTCTGCAATGTCAAAGTGGAAAACGCGCCACTCTTGCGGCTCAGACACTTGAAGAGCTTGGATTCACGCACACGACCGCGGTGATTATGAATCTCAACGACTGGCAACAGAGCGGCAACCCCTTCGTAAAATAGCCGATGAGCGTGGAATTGTGATCTTCCGTTTGTGGTCGGTTTTTTCTGTACTAGATAGGTGCCTATCATGACCGTGACACCGGATACTGAACTCGCCTTGAGTTTTCATAATCAACGAGCCGTGGTCTCACCATGGGGTGCGTCGTTACGACGTTACTTTGTGATCGATGAGCGGCGACAGGAACTCGATATTGTCTGGGGTTATTCGGGTGGTAACCGAAAACGAGGTAGACAAGGTGATGTCCTGATTCCCTTTCCTGGGCGCATCGCCAACGGCTGCTATTCTTTCGATGGGCAACAGTTTCAACTCGAGTGCAACGACAAGGAAGGTCCCAATGCCATTCATGGATTTGTTCGTAGTCTACCCTGGCATGTCCGCGAAGTGCTTGCCAACAAAGTGACTTGCGAGGTTCGACTCGATGCTGAGACCTATGCCGCTCGAGGCTACCCGTTTTCGTTGGACATCGCAGTGACGTACGAGCTAGACACTTCAGGCTTGAGCTGTGCGTTTGTCGTGAAAAATGTCGGAGATCGTGCGGCGCCGTTGGGAGTCGGATTTCATCCCTATTTCACGGTCGGGACGTCCTTGATCGATGAGGCTGAGGTATTGATCCCAGGCGCCGGCTACCTAGAATTCAATGAGCAGCTCGCTCCCACCGGAATGATTCTGAATGTCGAGGGCACGAGCTGGGACTATCGGCGATTTCGCAACGTCGAGAGGCAACGCTTCAACCATTGCTACGTGAATCTCGAACGCGATGTGGACGGCATGGCGACGGCGACCTTGCGTCATAGTCCAAGTAACCGCGCCATCGACATTGTGATGGATTCGTCGTTTTCCGCCGTCGTCGTGTACACCGGCGATGCGATCGCAGAGGCTCCACGCGCTGCGCTGGCCATCGAACCGATGACCTGCGCCAGTGATGCCTTCAATCATCCGGAATGGGGACTGAAACGGCTCGAACCCGGCGAGACATGTTCAGGGCGCTATCTGGTGCGGCATCGGTTGATGTAGGGAAGGTCTTTGAAACGATCCTCAAACGAAAGGCGAGTTAATCCTATGCGAGAAGAATCTCAGCAAAGGGACCCTGAACGGCCTCTTGATCAGGCTGCTTTTCGGTGGGGCAGCTGTTTGGCAGCGATCAGGTTGCGGCAGAGCTGGCCGAGTTTGAACTGCACCTCGTCAAAAGACTCCCCTTGTGCCGCATGTTCCGGATAGCCTAGGAGATGTCCGCGCCACTTCCCTTGATCCTGTGACAGGACATACTGTGGAGCATCGAGGTCAAAAACGCTCCGCCTGGGTCGTTCGATGCGTGGAATCTCTCGAGGGGGCCTCGCCACTTCTCGGCTCAGCCGCTCAATCTGGAACTGCAGTTCCTCGAAGGAGGAGGCTTGTATTTCTCGATCGGGAGAGCCTTCCGGATAGGCGCGCCACTTGCCCTGATCTGGCCAATACACCCAATTTGGTCCTTCCATTCCGGTGAGCATAGCGAGCCTGTCAACATCTGACCAGCAATTTCATAATTTTTGCGTAAGAGGAATATGGACCAGGACTATCTCGGTACAGCAGCCTTGTCATATGGTCACATTCCGGTCAACCAGTTGCCATTTCGAGTTGCCATGGCCGGAGCAGGAGATCGCCTAGTCCTTTGCCTCCACGGCTTTCCGGAATCGGCCGTCTCCTGGCGGCATCAGATACAGCCATTGGGGCTAGCGGGGTATCGGGTCTGGGCTCCCGACCTTCGCGGATACGGTGGGACTGCCCGCCCGACTGGGATCGATGTCTACTCCCTGGAATTATTGATGGACGATGTCAGCGGCCTCCTCGATGCAGGGAAGGTGCAACGGGCTATCCTCGTCGGACACGACTGGGGCGGAATCATAGCCTGGTACTATGCGATGCGATATCCCATCCGCGTGGAAGCCCTCGTGATTGTGAATGCGCCCCACCCTGCCTGTTTCGAACGAGAAGTTCGGCGCTGGAGGCAGTTACACCGCTCCTGGTACATGGGCTTTTTCCAGATTCCCTGGCTTCCAGAAGCTGCCTTGTCGGCTTGTCATGGCTACATCATTGGACGGATCTTTGAGCGCATGGCGATCAATCGCGAACACATGCCGAGCGACATCGTGAAACTCTATCGGCAGCAAGCGTGCGAGTCCGGCGCGCTGACCGCCATGATCAATTACTATCGAGCCGCGATCCGAGGTGGAGGAGGCATGCGTCAACGCAGGCTGGGGTATCCGCAGATCCGCATCCCCACGCTCGTCATCTGGGGGTTACAAGACCAAGCGCTTGTGGCTCAGAACCTTGATGGACTGAGCGAGTTTGTGAGGGATCTGACAGTCGTCACAATGGCCGACGCCGGCCATTTCGTGCATGAAGACGAACCGGAGCAGGTGACGCGTCATCTTCTGACCTGGCTTCAGGACAAATTGGGTTCCTGATCCAGCATTCCCCACAATCTGGGCCGTATCGGTCCGCCCTATTCCCACCAGCGCTCCGTTATTCCTGCCGCAGAACCCTCTGTTTCTTGATGACGAGGTTTGACAGGAAGATGAGCGCGCGCTCCTCAAGAAAACACTGAAATCTACCGAATGAGGGAAGCTGGGTACTTTGCATCGGAACTGAGCAAATTGTTGACCAATAGGCCATACAGGATAGGATGCAAGGCGAGCCCAGCTCCACCCATACATCAACCGAACGAGGCGTCTCATGAGACAAGCCGCGACTGCCGCCGCTACGTCTGCTGAACAACGTTCTACTAAGTCCACCAAAATTCTTCTCACCGTTGCCGGCCTCATGTTGGTCGGTCTGATCTATAGTGTCGTCGACCGCGATCCAGACGTGTCTTGTCCGAATGAGCTGGTCGGCGCGTGGATCACGTCGGCCAAAGGCTATGAGCAAGGTAGTCTGGTCTTCGACAAGACCGGTGTCGTCTTCAACATGGGAATGGACTACTCGGATACACAGAGGATACGCCGCCTCGACGCGACTTCTGACGGGCCGCGCACCCTGTATACCGTCGTCTATGGCGAGTCGCGGCGTGATGAGCAAACCCTCTCCTTCTACTACCATACAAAAGACCAAACCATCACGTTCAAGAATCAGGCTCACCTGGTCTGGACCAGAAAAGCGGTGCGATCATGATCGGCCACTTTCAACGGAGACAGTTGTTCGTCCATCCTGTCCAATACTGGTTCGTGGTGACGACGCTGATCTACTTTGCGTGCCTGTTGATCGTGTTGTATGCGGTGGTGTTCCTGCCGATGGTGCAGCCGCTCTATGACTCCTCCGTGTCGTGGGACCAGCATGCACAAATTGCGACCCAGTTTCTCGAGTTGAATGAACGGATCTGGCCCTGGTTGATCATCACATTCCTCGTCCTGCTCCTCCATTCGATATATTTTATGCATCGGATCGCCGGACCGCTCTACCGCTTTTCTACACTCTTTCGCACGATTGGCACCGGCCAACTGCATCAACGGGCCCGCTTACGCAAACACGACTATCTCCATCGGGAAGCACAGGCCTTCAACAGCATGCTCGACAATCTCGAGAACAGGATTCAAGCCATCAACCTACACTCTGCGCTCGTGACGCAAGCCTATGAAGCCGTCGCATTGCGGGCGCAAGAGCAGTCATCCGGCCAGGTCAATGCTGCGCTGCACAGGCTTGAGGAGGAGATCAGAGGATTCAAGGCCTGTTTGGCCGACTTCGACCTTGCAGCTGTGAAATCACCCGAGCAGCAGCGGTTCTCATTTACCGACGGGACGTCGACGGAGTCATCGCCCAAGATGAAGGCGGCATAATCATGGGACAACCTTTTCGTCTCGCCGATCAGCCGGACCCAAATCCTGAAGCTGCCGGCGAATCGAATTCCGTGCAAGAAGCAGTTCGTGCGACACCTAAACTGACCGTGGTCCAGGCGCCGGAGAAAGACCCGCAGACCC
Organism: Nitrospira sp.; assembly: GCA_965223625.1. Taxonomy (GTDB): domain Bacteria; phylum Nitrospirota; class Nitrospiria; order Nitrospirales; family Nitrospiraceae; genus Nitrospira_D. The sequence goes on along the minus strand of OZ245008.1, from coordinate 1,959,413 downwards.
AGGCAAGTCCTCACTACAAGCGCCGTCTGTTTACGGTCGTCCATCCGCTGCAGATCCGAATGCTCCTGCAAGTGATCGCCTATTCGCTGATCGTCTTCATCCTGTTGGCCATCCCAGTGTTCAGTCCGCTGATGGAGGCGCTCGACAATCCCATCCTCTCATGGGATGAACGCGCCGCCGTCGCGAACGATCTCCTCAGCCTGCACGCGAGATTTTGGCCATGGGCACTGGGGGCATGCGTCGTGGTGCTGATCAACTGTCTCCATTCGTTACAGCTCATGCATCGTGTGGCTGGTCCCCTGTACCGACTCAGGAAGGTGTTTCCGAAGATCGCCGAAGGCAATCTGATCATGCGAACGACACTCCGGCAAGATGATTACCTCGCACCGGAAGTCGACCTTGTGAACCAGATGACCGCCCAGTTGCAGTCGAAGATCAACCAGATCAAGCACACGCAGGTCATTCTGGCGCTGGATGCTGCCCGTATGAAAGAGTTAGCGGTTGCAAAGAACGATCCTGCCCTTACGGCCTTGGCGAAACAGATGGAGCAGAACCTGGCCGCCCTGAAGACCTCCCTTGATGCGTTCAAGACACATGGATAAACCATCATCATGGGAAACGACAGCACGATGCGCATGGTGATTGAACGAAGACGTAAGGCACGATTGCGGCGATCTCGAGTAGGCAATACAGATGGCTTCACCCTCATCGAACTGATGCTCGCCGTCTCGATCGTTGGGATCTTGGCCTCACTCGCCGCTCCCAGTTACATCGAGTTCATCGAAAAGGCGCGTGTAGCCAGGGCCATCTCCGAACTCCATGCCCTCACCAAGGAAATCAAAGTATTTGTGTCAGGTACAGGAGTTTACCCGGATACCCTGGCCCAAATCGGGCGCAGCACCATGCTAGATCCCTGGGGAAGTCCCTATCGGTACTACCGAATCAACTGTTCAACGGGCGTTGAGATCACGAATCTTGCCAGACTGAAATTGCGCAAGAAGCGCCCACCGCGGGTGATTCTGGCCGATCACTCTCCCTACGCCGGTGACTGGCAGATCTCGCCTGCCGTCGATCATGGGGATCACGATGACCTTCTCTACTTTGTGCAAGGTGGGGGTGGCGGTGGTGGTGGAGGGGGCGGAGGTGGTGGCGGAGGAGGTGGTGGAGGGGGCGGTCCACCCTGTGGCGGTGTCGGAGGAGCCAGGAAGGACCGGTTTCTCGTCCCGCTGAACTCAGACTTCGATGTCTACAGTATAGGTAAGGATCGCAATACCAACGTGGCCTTGTCCCCGCCACAAAGCCACGATGATGTCATTCGTGCGAGTGACGGTGGTTTTTACGGTCTCGGAAGGAACTTCTAACTCCGTTTGACCATGCAGACATCCTTCTCTCAATCGCTCTTTCAGAGCCGTATTGGACGCCGAATCCTCGGCTTGTTCGTGCTCTGCGCCCTGGTGCCGACCTCGATTCTCGGATGGGTCTCGTACAGGCAAGTCACTGAGCAGCTCCTCGTCCAAACATCGGCCCGCCTAAAACAAGAGAGTAAATCCCAAGGGATGGTGCTGTATAGCCACCTCCTGACCTTGGCGGCCGATCTGGACCGCCTTGCGACCGAACTACCGCAGGATGGAACCGTCACTGAAGATGTGACGATCACAGCCTCAGTGAAAGAGCTGGGCCAACGGTTTCGAGCCATTCGCCTTCTGGCCACGGGAACCAACCGGCGCGGACTCACCACCGCACAAATTGCGCATCTGCAAGAAGGCAAATCATTGCTCGAGATTCACCCTTCGTCTGACCATCTGCCTCAACTCACCATGACGCGTGTTGTCAATCCAAAACGATGGGAAGCGGGGCTCTTGTCCACTCAGCTTGATGAAGCTGCCTTATGGAGCACGCAGGTGAAAGAAACCCTTCCGGGAAATACGGATCTCGTCGTCGAAGACGGGGCGCGACAGGCGATCTACTCCACCTTCTCAGAGCCGGTCACCCTCCCCGATTTTCGTCGGCACAACGCCGGATCCCCAATGGGCGAAGGAGCCATGTGGCAGAAAGGCGATCAAGAATATGTCGCGGGAGCCTGGTCCATGCCGCTCCGCCACACGTTCTTTATTGAGCCATGGGTGATTGTCTTGAGCCAAACCCGGCAATCGGCACTGGCTCCGGTTGACCAATTCCGTCATACCTTCCTGCTCGTCATTGCGTCTGCTCTGAGCGCCGTGGTGCTCCTCAGCCTGGCGCAGATTCGGCGCAGCTTGCAACCGGTGAGCCTCCTTCAAGAAGGCACGGCACGCCTGGCCGGGGGCGATTTTTCGACTCGCGTGACCGTGACCAGCGACGACGAGTTCCAAGACCTCGCGGGTTCGTTCAACAGCATGTCGGACAAGCTCAGCCAGCAGTTCCACATGTTGGAGACGATCTCGGCGATCAGCCAAGCCATCCTCTCCAGCCATGAGCCGGGCGCCATGGTGAGGATTGTGCAGTCCCGCATTACGGAGACCGTCAGTTGCGAAGCGGTCGGTATGTTCCTGGTCGATCCGGAGGATCAGGGCCCCACCCTGTTCTCCGTGCGATTCATCACCGGCCAATCGGACGAAGTCAAAGCCTATCACTGTCAATTGACGGACGAGCATCTTGCCGCTTTGCAAGCCCATCCGGATCATACGGTTGTGACCGTGTCGTCGATGCCATCCTACTTGACGGCGATGATGCGGCCGGACCTCTCGTTGTTCGCGATCTTTCCCATCATCGTGGAGGACCACGTCAGCGGCGTCTTAGTGCTCGGCTATCGACAGAAGAAGAGACCGCCCACCGAGGACATGGCCCATGCGCGTCGTTTGGCCGATCAAGTTGCTGTGGCGTTGGCAAACAGCCGGGCCATCAAGGCGCGTGTGCAAGCGCAGACTGAGCTGGTCGGCGCTGTTGATGCCAAACAACAGGCCGAGGAGCGGGCCACGGTTCTGCAGGCGACGAACCGTTCGTTGGAGACGAAAGAAGAACGGCTTCGTCATCAACAGAGCGCGACGCTGGCGCTCGTCCAGGACCGCACGGTATTCGAGGGTGCGCTTCCTGTCACCGCGAAGCAGTTGACGACGATTGCCGCTCAAGCCCTTGCGGTTGATCGGGTCAGCGTGTGGATTTTTGATGAGCAGACACAGTCTTTGTATTGCCTCGACAGTTATGAACGAATATCCGATCGACACACGCTCGGCGGGAAATTGGCTCGCGCCCAATACCCTCGCTACGTCTCCACGCTCAGCGAAGGACAGCTCATTGCCGCAGCGGACGCGCAACAGGAGTCAGCCTTCGGCGAATTGATAGCGGGCATTCTTGCACCGGGCCAGGTCGGGGCGCGGATCGATGCGCCCTTTCAGACGCAGGGCAAACTGACTGGGGTGGTGACGATCGAGCATGTCGGGGCCTCGCGTGACTGGGCGCCGGATGAGCAGCAGTTTGCCCAAGCGCTCGCGAACTTCATGACGCTGGTCCTGGAAGCGGCGCGTCGGCGTGAGTCCGAAGAGGCGCTGGCCATCGCCAAACTCGCGGCGGAGGATGCGACGAAGGCCAAAGCAGAGTTTTTGGCGAATATGAGCCATGAAATCCGGACGCCGATGAACGGTGTGATCGGCATGACCGAGATTCTCGCTCGGACTTCACTCACCGACACCCAACGACATTATGTGGAGACCATCCACAACTCCGGAGACACCCTGCTGACGCTGATCAACGACATTCTCGATTTTTCGAAGATTGAGGCGGGCAAACTGGAGATCCAATCCGTCCCGATCGACCTGCGGGATATTGTTGAACGCACTGTCGAACAGCTGGCCGAACGTGCCCAACGGAAGGGCTTGCACATCTTGGCGGATTACGATCCGTCAATCCCGACCGCCGTCATGGGCGATCCCATTCGCATCAGACAGATCGTGACCAATCTCCTCGGCAACGCCATAAAATTCACCCAAGAGGGCGACGTGACCGTGACGGTCACCGTCGACGCCTCTCAGTCCGCTCAAGACGGAGTTCCGAAGATCAAGCTCGCCGTCACCGATACCGGCTCCGGCATCAGTGCCGAGGGGCAAGCCAAACTCTTCCAGTCGTTTTCACAGGTGGATGGGTCTTCGACGCGAGTGCATGGCGGTACCGGTCTCGGCCTAAGCATCTGCAAGCAACTGAGCGGATTGATGGGTGGGACCATTGGCGTAGACAGCGTGATCGGCCAAGGCAGCACCTTCTGGGTCGTCCTTCCCTTGCCCCTTCAGGATGGAGCCATTGCCGGGATTCAGACTGATCCATCGCTAGCCGGTGTTCGTGTCTGCGCCGCGATCGGTCATCCTGCCACCGGTCGGCTGCTGACAGGGTATCTTTCGCACTGGGGCATTCCATCAAAGATCGCCGACACCGGGGCCCAGTTTCTTGAGCAAGTGATGACCGAACTCGCGACCGACGGAGGACCGATGATCGCGCTCGTCGATGAAACCGTCACGGATATGACCGATACAGAATTAGTGCAGGCGTTACAATCGGACGCGACTTTGAGGTCGGCCAAAATTCTGAGACTGGTGTCGTTCATTAAGCGGGCCGACATGGAACAGGACCCGGCATTCGGTCAGATGCACTTTGTGACCAAACCGCTCCGGTACCATGGACTGCACCAAGCGTTGGTCAACGTGGTCAGCGACAAGCCGGTCGCATCGCTGCAAACGTCACCGGTACCGGCAGCACCCACCCTATCCGGGCACGTCCTCCTCGGTGAGGACAATCCGGTGAACCAGGAGATCGCCCTCCTCATGCTTCAAACCATTGGATGCACCGTGACCGTCGCCCAGAACGGGCGAGAAGTTCTCACGCATGCGAAGACGGCGTCCTTCGACCTGATTTTGATGGATTGCCAGATGCCTGAAATGGATGGTTTCGAGGCGACCCGCTTGATCCGTGAATGGGAACAGAATGGATCCCGGACTCCCATTCCCATTATCGCAGTGACAGCCCATGCGACTCCGGGTGATCGTGAACACTGTTTGGCCACCGGGATGAGTGATTACTTGTCAAAGCCGTTTTCGATGGAACGGCTGCAAGCCATACTCACCTCGTGGCTACGACCGAGCACCGTCCCCGTGAAACGTGAAGCACCAGTTATCAGCTTGGTTTCGGCGACGAACTCTGTGCCGGCCAGCCAGGCGGTCGCCACGGCGTCTGAGCCAGACGCAGACGCATCCCTGGTCGTCGATCAGAAAGCCTGGAAGTCGATTACGAGTCTGCAAAGACCGGGCAAAGAAGATGCCTTGGCCAAAATCCTCTCGCTCTATCTCCTGGACTCACAAGACTTAGTCAACCGGCTTCGGGAAGGGATGAGGGCCGGTGATGCCCAAGCGGTCAATCAAGCAGCCCACAGTCTGAAATCCAGAAGCTCGGTGCTTGGGGCAATCACGCTTTCCAAACTCTGTCGCCAGTTCGAGGAGATCAGTCGTCAAGGGCAACTCGCAGAAGTTGAACCGTTGTTAGGGCAACTAGACGCGGCGTTCGACCATGCGAGCCAGATCTTTCAAGCCGAACTTGAGAGGAGAGCCGCATGACCTCCCCCACCCAACCGCCTCTGCCCCTCGTGTTGGTCGTCGACGATGATGCGACGTTTCGGATGCTGTCACGAATGAGCTTGGAGCAAGAAGACCTCCGTGTCGAGGAAGCCGAGTCCGGTCAAGCCGCCATTGATTTTGCCGCCACCACGATGCCCGACATCGTCATCTTGGATTTGCAGATGCCTGGTATGGACGGGTTTGCAGCGTGCGAACGGATCCGTCAACTGCCGAGAGGGGAATTCGTGCCGATTCTGATCATGACCGGTTCTGATGATGTCGATTCGATCGCGCAGGCGTATCAAATGGGCGCGACCGACTTTATCGTGAAGCCTTGCCACGGGCTCATCCTCAGTCAGCGGGTGCGATACATGCTGCGGGCCAGCCACAATCTTGATGCCCTGCGCACGAGCGAATCTCGATTGGCACAAGCGCAGCGGATCGCGCAATTGGGCGGCTGGGAATGGGACTTGGTCCGAAACCGTATGGACTTATCGGAGGCGGCCGGCCGAATTCTCGGCATCGATCCTGGCTCGTTTGATCACTCGCAGGCCGCATATTTGGCCCGCGTGCATGAAGGAGACCGTGACGTGGTTGCCGAGGCCATGCGTGAAGCGGTGAGCGACGGCACAGGGCTGGATCTGGATCATCGCATGATACAGAACGATGGACAGGAGCGCATCGTCCACCTTCTCGGTGAAATCATGACGGACGAGAGTACGAACACTCGCTGCATGATGGGAACTGTGCAGGATGTCACGGATAAGCGCGACGCTGAAGCCAAGATTTACTTCTTGGCCAATTACGACAGTCAAACCCACCTCCCCAATCGAGGCTTATTTCTCCATCGCGTCGATCAAGCCATTGCCTGTGGAGCGGGGAACAGCATCGCCGGCGCCGTATTGGTACTGAGTCTGGACCGCTATCATCGCATCTGCGATATGTATGGGTCACGCAGCGGGGATCAGATCATCAAGGAGGTCACCGACCGTCTTCAACAGGTTCTCTCAGTCGGCATCACGATCGCACAATATGCGGGAACAGATTCCCCGATGCTTGCACGTCTGAGCGATAGTCAGTTCATGGTGTTTCTCACCAACCTGTCGGCGCCTCAAGATTCCGCCAGAGTTGCACAGTCTTTTCTGGATTCGCTCGGGCGCCCGTTTCAAATCGGAACGACCAGCGTAACCCTCTCTGCGAACATCGGGATCGCAATTTCAGGAACCGATGGCACGGATGCCGAGCAGCTTCTCCGTAACGCCGGCACCGCCCTCCAGGCTGCGAAAAACAAGGGGCACAATTGCTACCAATATTTCTCGGATGCGATGAATGTGTCGATTACCGCTCGAGTCAACCTCGAACAAGATTTGCGTGCAGCCATCGCCAACAACCAGTTCATTCTTCACTATCAACCGCAAGTGGACACGCTTTCGGAGAAGGTCATTGGGTTCGAGGCACTGATTCGATGGCAACATCCCACGCGCGGGTTGATCTCTCCGGCCGAGTTTATCCCCGTGGCAGAAGAGGATGAACTGATTGTTCAAATGAGTGAATGGGTCATTCAGAGCGTCACCCAACAGCAGCGGACCTGGCACAAGAGTGGATTGGCACCCACCGCCGTCTCAATCAACCTATCGGGTCTCCATTTCAGACAGCGCAATATCGCCAGTCAGATCAAGTCACTCGTCTATGCCGAGGGAGGAACACCCCAAGACATCGAGCTGGAGTTGACTGAAAGTATTTTGATGACGGACGCGCCGGCAACGGCGGCCACGTTGAAAGAGCTCAAGGAATCCGGCTTTCGATTAGCGATCGATGACTTCGGGACAGGTTACTCATCCCTGGCCTATCTTCACCGATTTCCGATCGATACGTTGAAAATCGATCAGGCTTTCGTCAAAGACCTCAAGCTCGGGAAGGTCGATTCTCCGATCATGCGGGCGATTATCGGGATGGGGCGTGCCCTCGATCTTCACATCGTCGCCGAAGGAGTCGAAACTCGGGATCAACTCGCCTTTCTCCGCATGCAGGGTTGCGCGGCCTATCAAGGCTACCTTTTCAGCAAGCCGGTTCCGGCCAACCAACTTCAGCACCTCCTGAGAGATCGACTGTCTGAGGAAGCCTCCAAAACGACAGAACGCTTAAGAAATCGTCTGGCTAGTTGACCTGCTGAATTCTTCACACTCTGGTCAATTCGTTCTGGAGGTTTTTTCATTGGACTCCAATCGCGTCTTGCTGGCACACTCTTCACATATTCGGACCGAATGCGAGACGCGTTGCATCACTCACTGACCATTCTGGGGTTCGGCTATACCGCCAAGTTTCTTCTGCCGTTTGCTGAACGTCGGTACACCCGGGTGTTTGCGACCAGTCGAGATCCCGAACGACATCTCAGCGATCTGAGTCCTGATCAACGGATCACCTTTGATCTGGCTGGACCTGATACCTGGGCATCGATCCCGACTGCAACCGATGTCTTGTGGTGTTTTCCAGCCATGCCGATTGAGTTGGTGCGGCAATTTGCTGATCGTGCGTTGCTGGGTACCCGTCGATTGGTCGTCCTTGGGAGCACCTCCGCTTACCATGATAGAGCTTCAACGGTTTATCCCCCACCCTGGATTGATGAATCGACGCCTATTGATCTCACCATACCTCGTGTACAGGGTGAGGAATTCTTGCGAACCACGTATGGTGCCATCGTATTGCGAGTGGCCGGGATTTACGGTCCAGGGCGCAATCCCCTCGAGTGGATTAAGACGGGACGGGTGAACCGCTCACGCAAGTACGTGAACCTCATTCACGTTGAAGATCTGAGCGCCATCTGTCTTGCCGCTTTGATGCATGGTCGATCCGGTGAGGTCTACAATGTCAGCGATGGAACTCCGAGAACGTGGAACGAGATCTGTGAGGAAGTCGAGGGGCGCTGGAACATCAAACCCTCTGTCTCGGATAAACAGGGGCCAAGTGGGAAACGTCTGTCGAATAGTAAGATGTGCGAGTTATTAGACTCAGATCGGGCAGGTCTGCACCATACGGATTTGTTCGAGGCACTTGAGGCGATACAGCAGAACTCGCTCAACGGAGGAGGGCCATCACGGTAAGACACACCAGTAAGTTATTCATCGCATGCGCGACCATGCCTGGAATCAGGCTGCCGGTCCGCTCATAGATCCATGCCCACAGAAATCCACTCCAAAACACGCTGATGAACCCGATGAGACTGTAGCCGTGTGCGAGGGCAAAGATGCTGGTGCTGATGATCGCGGCGGGAAAGAATGTGAGCCGTCGTCGAAGCGTGGCGTACAGCAGTCCGCGAAACGCCAGTTCCTCAAAGATCGGGGCGAAGACGACGTATTCCAACAAACTTACGGTGAGCTTGGGTGCTGAGGCCCACACGAGGTTCGGATCGAACCATTCTGTCCAGTGGTTGCTCAGATTCAAAATTTCAGCACCTCGACCAAGTACCCATTCTCCCCAGAGTCCGGCTGCGATCACGGCGATAATGATGCAGGCCAGTTGACCGTGATTGGCGCCTTTGATACGCAAGCCGAAACCGCTCCAGAAGGTCAGACCAGCCGGCTTGAGCAAGTGCACGTATGCAAGGATGAGCAGCGGGATGTTCGCCAGGGGGACGACGAAGGCGTTTAGCAACGATTGGTCAAGGGATGGAATGGACATCAAAGCAACGGTTGTCACGACGCCCAAGGCACCGCCACGGAGGATGACGGCAACGGCAATACGTCCAGACCAGAGCGGCGGAACGCCTGGCAAATGGACGCGCAAAATATCCATCCGTTGTCTCTGCAAACGAACAATGCCTAACAACATGACCGATCCGATTGCCAGAAAGATCAATTCAGTCACGATCAAGGGACGAATCCCCTGCTGGACTTGATCGGCCCTCTCGGCACTCTGTTGTTCAATGGTCGCGAGTAGCGCGTGGTCTCCCCCACGTCGTGCCAATCGTGCAGATAGCTGATTGTAGAACCATCCACTCGGCACTGCTTCCGCGAGGGCAGCTTGCAGTTCGGCTTCTCGTACGTGACTCAGCGGTTGTGGGCCATAGGCCGCTACAATCAGTTGTTCAAACAGTCTCGTAGACTCATCCTGGTCCGGCCATACACTTGCTTCAGCAATGGCCTCAGCATCGCGCCCTAACTCACCCAGTAAAATCGCCAAGCGAAGTTTCGAGAGTGGGTCATCCGTGGTTGCAGCCAGTTCGCGGTACCATTGAACGCCTTGACCATAGGCTTCCCCCTTGTCGCCCATGGTCCACTCCGCAAACCACTGCTGCCATTCCGGTGACCGGCTGAGCCCCTCTTGGGCCTCCATCATGCGGCTGACCATCAAGTCTAACGCGCGATCCGGCTCTTCGAAGCGATCGAGTTTGGGGACGGTGATCGAAAACCAGAGGATGCTCCCGAGGGCAGCGAGCAGCACGCAGGCACAGACGGCGCTCACAACGAGCGACCATGGGGAATCGTAGGGTGGAATGGGATGTTGAGAAACTGTCGGGCGATCGACCTGTGGGAGGCGTTGCAATTGTCCGATCGACAGTGCTTGTTCGCTCATGAGGAGCCGACTATATCATGGGTGCATGACGCTCTAAATCCCCTCGAAGTGGCTACCGACCAGTCCTGGTAAAGATTTCTCGCATAGCCTTGCCCGATGAAGTTGGCTATACTAACCGCGCGACATTTCAGGAGCCTTTCCGTGATGGAAGAATTTTGTGCACCACGACGGTTGCTGCTGGGACCTGGCCCCAGCGTGGTGCATCCTCGAGTCTTACAGGCCATGGCGACGTCGCTCGTCGGACATCTGGATCCGGCCTTTCTTGCCGTGATGAACGACGTTCAAACCCGCCTTCGCCAACTCTTCGCGACTGTTAACCGCTTGACGATCGCCGTCTCCGGTACGGGATCCGCCGGTATGGAGGCGGCCGTGGTGAATATCGTCGAGCCAGGCGATGCGGTCATTGTGGGTGTCAACGGCGTGTTTGGTACTCGACTCGCGACGATCGTCGAGCGCTGCGGCGGGAAAGCCATTCGCATCGAGGTGCCTTGGGGACAGATTATCGAACCGGATATGATTGAGGAGAAGCTCAGAAGGTCGGGCCCGGTGAAGGCAGTCGCACTCGTCCATGCCGAAACCTCCACGGGCGCGTGGCAACCTATTGAACCGATCAGTTCCATGTGTCGCGCACACGATGCGTTGTTGATCGTCGATGCCGTGACATCCCTGGGAGGGATTCCTGTTGAAGTCGATCGATGGGGCATCGATGTTTGCTATAGTGCCACGCAAAAATGCCTCAGCTGTCCGCCCGGCCTGGCTCCGTTAACGATGAATGAACGCGCGCTTTCCGTGGTCACGAGTCGTCGGGTTCCATGCCAAAGTTGGTACTTTGACTTGTCTCTCATCGCCAACTACTGGACGGAGCACAATCGAGCCTATCATCACACGGCGCCGATCTCGATGGTGTATGCTCTTCGCGAAGCCTTGCGAATCATCGCGGAGGAGGGGCTTCCTGCCCGCTTTGCTCGGCATCACCTCAACAGCCGAGCATTGATGGCGGGACTTGTCGCGCTTGGTCTCGATCCAGTACCTCCCGTCGACTATCGCCTTCCTACGTTGCTGTGCGTGGCCATTCCTGCATCGATTGATGAGGGCGCAGTGCGATCTCAACTCCTTGAACGGTTCGGCATCGAGATCGGCGGAGGTCTCGGGCATCTCAAGGGAAAAGTATGGCGGATCGGACTCATGGGCGAATCGTCCACAGAGGCCAATGTGCTGACGCTGTTGAATGCGCTGGAAGAGATCGGCATTCAAAACGAGTGGGTTTCAACTCCCGGGATGGCTCTGCAGGCCGCAGCGTATACCTATAGCGTAGGGCGGTGACTTGTGACGATTGCGATTCAACATGTGCGTATTATCGACGGGACTGGAGCTGTCCATGAGCGTGCAACGCTCCTGGTGCGAGGCTCCAAGATTTCCGCGGTCGGTCCAACCAGGACGCTGACGATTCCCAAAGGAACCGTGCGTATCAACGGGCGTGGCCTCACGATTCTCCCTGGTCTGATCGACTGTCACGTCCATCTCTGTTTGGGAGGAGAGGCGGATGTCGTCGGCACGTTAGGCTCGGAACATCCTTCCTTTACCTTGCTCAAGTCGGCCAGCTATGCGAAGTCCACACTGGACGCAGGCTTTACGACGGTGCGAGACGTTGGAGCTCGTGATCATTCGATCTTTGCCCTCAAACAGGCCGTTGATTCAGGGCTTGTGCCGGGTCCGCGCATCATCGGGGCAGGGCTCGCCATCTGCATGATCGGTGGGCATGCGCGGTTCATCGGGCAAGAAGTGGAAGGGACGGAACAAGTCCGGCAAGCCGTCACAGACCAGATTGTTGCCGGCGCAGGAGTCATCAAAGTCATTGCCTCAGGAGGGGTCCTCACGCCCGGCACATCTCCGGACGCAGCTCAAATGACGATGGAGGAATTGTCCGCGGCCGTCGATGCTGCACGCCACGCGGAGAAAAAAGTGGCAGCCCATGCTCACGGCGCTGCTGGAATGAGGAACGCGATCCTTGCCGGTGTACGCTCGATCGAACACGCCACGTTGCTGGATGAGGAGGCCGGTGCACTCATGAAGCGGTACGGGGTCTACATGGTCCCTACCCTCTCAGCCTTGGCAACGACAGCGGCCTACCGACCGAGTTGTGGGATTCCGGAAAGTGCCTTGAGCAAGGCCAAAGCCATGACGAAACGTCACCAAGCCAGTTTCATATATGCGCATCGGAACGGCATCTCTATTGCGATGGGGACCGATGCCGGCACGCCATTTAACTATCACGGGGATAATGCACAGGAGCTGGAACGTATGGTGGCGCTCGGCATGACGCCGATGGAGGCCATTCTTGCCTCGACTACTGCTGCGGCGAAACTGATCGGAATCCAGAATTCGGTTGGAACGCTTACTCGAGGAATGGAAGCTGATCTTGTGATCTTGAAGGGCAACCCACTAAAAAAGATTGATATGCTACGAGACCGGGACAAGATTATTGGCGTGATGAAGGCAGGGAAGTTCGTAGCGGGACCACTCGCAAAGTAACGTCTCGCCACTCAGCAACAGTTCTATCGCCGCCGGACTCGCCGACCCTGGTCGGGCCTCACAAGGGATGGGCTGCTGAATCGGGCGCCCGGCCGCACCCGACCAGAGACTTACTGTACAGACTCAGCAATTCTTGTGCTGTCGTCGACGCACTACATTTCGATACTCCGAATAGCACAGCGTCATGGCTGTTCGAAACCGCCTAGCTGCTACTGATCTATTTGAACGCTCACCACGATCGCACCCATGACGTCATTGAGTTTGAAGTCCCGCTTCGGGCTATCGGGGTGAGCATTGTGACAACCGGCACAACGCGGAGCGACGGCCAGATCGGCATAGACCGCTTCAAAATATCTCGTGTCGCCGACCTTCGTGACTCCCTTGTGGGGACGTTCCGGATGGGTCGAAACGGCGCCGAGCCCGATACTTTCAAGGGCGTTCGCCGGCACATTGCGTTTGTTGATCGGCCAAAAACTGATCAGCCGGTACTGCACCCCAAGGCCCATCTCATCGACTTGGCGTCCGGATTCCTGGAGGAATTGGGCTGGAAGGGGCAACGTATTTTTTTCATTCCATTTCTCGGACACCGCGGCGACCCCTTTCGTTTGCATCCGTTTCACGGCATGCTCGGTGTACACCTTGCGGTCAGCCGCAATGACGGCGTGGATGTAATCGACCACCGTCTCGATCGGTACGTTAATCGATGTGGCGTCAGACAGAGCCCGAGCCGGCCACAACACCGTCGCGCCTCCTATTACACAACCCACTACGGCTCCCCATAGCAATTTCTTAGAGGATGTCATAGAGACCTCCTTGTTATGCGGATGGACCACATCGAAACGCTTCTTCGCGTCAGTTCGCAGTCATCAACGTTAAAACTGCTTCGAATTTACGCCACCACGGACACACCAGGCAGGAACGGCCTGGGACGTATGGCCGTCGCTCGCGCGGTCATCAACAAAATGCACAAACGACTCACCAATTGGAGCATTCGAGGTCGACCAATAGATGGTCCTCTGGACAGTAGGAAAGACGCTCGTTGGAACAAACGGTGGCGTCATCGACAAATCAAACAAACCCTTGAGCTCCGCTGTTGAAGGCAACCGCCAGCCGATTGTGCCTCCGACCGCCTTGTCGACACAGTACCGCGCCGCGTCGGACCATGTTCGGGGAGTGGCATCGGGCCTCTCTTCCCATACCAATCCTGTCTGCTTGTCCAGCACGGCGCCGGGGAAAGCCACGACAAAGCGGAAGAGAGATTGTTCGTCGGTGTCGACCGCAGGGTGGAATGGCGTTGGTGAAGACTCGCCGACAGGCGCGATAAACTGGTTGAGTTTGTTGACCATCTCAGTGAGTTGAACGTCTGACGTGGCCTGTGCGTCCATTGGTGGAAGTCTACTCCCATAGTTCGTCAAGAGTACTCCTCCAATGAGGACGACCCCAGCCACAGCACCAGGCCAAGTTGATCGCATCGTATTCATGTGGCTTCCCTCCTATGTTGAGGGTGAATGACGTAATGGCTCTCTCAAGATTCAATAATGATTTCTATTCGTTCTCCAAATGAATTCGCCCCTGTTTGACGTTTGCTACGTAGAAACTGCAAGTCCCGTGCTCTCACCCACGCGCGCGCTTCAATCCGCCGAGGAGCACAGCTCTCGTGGAATCATGAGGTTTTGCAGGAACTCACCTTGCCAGGGTTGGCCGATTTCAACCGACTGTATCGAATCGGGTGAATGGGAACCGATGCCGGTGCATCGGAATCGATTCACCTGACTCGGTTCGTCGTTCTTTGCTATCGTGGACGCTCTATCAGCGCAGAGGACTCCCACTGTGGCAACAGTGACGCGATTCCGAGCACTTCTCCTCCGCTTTCTCCTTTGTGCCCTTTTCCTCTCTCACCGTGGCGAACCAGATCTCTTTGGGGTCGGAATCTGCATGGCTGAGGATGAGTCCCTGCCGGTTGCGGCGCTGCGGGGCGAGGCGGGTGAGGAGCAGGATACGTGCTCGTGGTCGTCATAGAGGGTGTGATGAAGCAAGAATGCCGGCATCCAGGATTGAATGGAAACCGATTCACATGAATCGAATACGATTCATCTCATGGCCCGGGCTTGGGATGTATTGGACACATTCCCGTGCGAGACAGCTTCGCGACGATCCAACATGGAATGACGCTATCGCCGTTCGTAGAAGAGCTCCAGCGCCGAGGCAACGCCGTGGACTCGGCCTTCACGAAAGGCCGTTTCGAGACGATTCCGAAGCGCTCGGATCCCGCCTTCATCGCCGGGCTTTGTCACCCCCTGTGACACCATCATCTCAACCGCCACTTCAACCAGACGTTGTTTTCGTCGGTCCATTACTTCTGTGATGAAGTCACCCATCATTTCTGTCGCTCGCACAGTGACCACAGATTCCAAGAACGAATCGTACCCCTGCTCGGCCACCGTTCGTTCTCGAATAATGGCCAACTCCGCCTTCACCCGCCTCACATCTTTCATCAAGATCGCGAACAGTTCTTTCCTTCCTTCGTCGAAGAGCTTCTGCTCCATTTCCTTGAGAATGATGCCGGGGTCAATGGTCGCAGCGCGCGGCTCGTCTCCCCAGGACAAACGGTCGTAGCTCCGGCGTTTTTCAGGGTCTCCCACGATCTCATAGGCGACATTGATCTCTCTGATACGCGCTTCTGAATCTGCGTTGTCGGGATTGCGGTCCGGATGGTGCTCAAAGACCAACCTGCGATAGGCCTTCTTGATGTCCTCGTCCGACGCCTCGCGTGAGACCCCGAGTATCTGATAGTAATTCGTTCGTGCCACGAGGAGGACTATAGCATGGAGGTTCAGCTGCTTCATCTTGACTGTCGTCGACATCCTCCGTAGCCTTGGCGACGCTCACGCAAGGGTTCTCTAGGCAGTTCAAGCAATTCGTATTGGAGCAGGATAGGCGCATGAATGGTTCCTCATGGAGATCCGGGGTCACCCGCTACCAATGGCTGGTGCTTTTTGTCGCCTGGCTTGGGTGGGTCTTTGATGCCATGGATGCGACGATCTACGCCATCGTCTTGCATCCGGCCTTGCACGACCTGCTGCAGACAGGAAGTCGCCCGCCGACGACCGAAGACATCGGCTGGTACGGAGGTCTGATCTTCTCGATCTTCCTGGTCGGATGGGCCATCGGCGGTATTTCCTTCGGGATCATGGCCGATCGATTCGGCAGAACGAAAGTCCTCATCGCGACCATCATTATTTATGCCGTCTTCACCGGCGCTGCCGCATTGTCGGAAACCTGGTGGCACCTGGCAATCGCCAGATTTCTCACCGCGCTCGGCATCGGCGGTGAGTGGGCGGCGGGCGCTGCGATCGTGGCCGAAACCTGGCCGGAAGAGAAGCGTGCCAAAGCGGCAGGCATCCTCCAATCGGCTTGGGCAGTGGGGTTCTTTCTGGCGGCCGCGATCAACCTTACCTTGAAGGAAGCGTATGGATGGCGGGGCTTGTTTCTGATCGGAGTCCTTCCCGCGTTCGTCGCTCTCTTGGTCCGCTGGTGGGTCAAGGAGCCGGACCGCTGGACTCATGCGCATGAGAAACAGGCCATTCCTGTGACGGCAATCTTTCATGGTGACCTACGACGAGCGACATTGGTCGGTTCGGCCTTGGCGTTTGTCGCGGTCTTTGGCCTCTGGGGTTCGACGAACTGGGCCCCCACGCTCATCCGTGAACTTCCCGACTTGCAAGGTCAGGACTCGGCAACGCTGACCAAGTCCGTCAGCTACGCCATCATGGCGTTGAACGCTGGGGCAATCTTCGGCTATCTCGGCTTCGGTCCGCTGGCAGACCGGTTTGGACGGCGTCCGGTGTTTGCCCTCATGTGTCTGGGCAGCTTCATCATGTTGCCAATCACCTACTTGGTCCCGACGAGTTACGTCGGTGTCTTGATGCTGTTACCGCTCCTGGGGTTCTTTAATAATGGGATCTTCAGTGGGTTTCCGATCTATCTACCTGAGCTATACCCGACAAGGCTGCGCGCGACTGGGGCAGGCTTTTGCTTTAACGCCGGTCGCGTCCTAGCATCGGCGTCGCCGTTCCTAACCGGCTGGTTGGTGACCACGCTCGGTACCTTTGGCCGTGCCGCGAGTACCGTTGCTCTCATCTATTTGATTGGACTCGTTGTTTTGTTGTTTGCTCCGGAAACCAAAGGGCGACGCCTCCTCGACTAGCCCTCTCCCCGCTCTTGACTTTCATCTTTGACGGATTATCTACGTAACATGGATATAAAACCAACACCCAGAATACTCACTCACGATGAGCGTAAAGCGGCCGAGGCGGCATTCGCTGGTCGCCCATGTAACCCAGCCTGGTCCGCATCGGGTAAGAAGGTCTATGAAGGTTTAGTACGCGCGCTACCGACCCCACCAGATAAGTCAACGGAGACTCCTGACGAACAGTTGCATGAGGAGCAGAACGCGGTTGCGCCAATCTCTTCCCTGTCGGGAGAGGAAGAGCCTCAAGTTGAAGAGGCTTTAAAGGGAGGAGAGGTTTCGAAGGAGAAGCTTGATCACCTTCTGAACCAGGTGACGACGACAAGGCAGGAAGCTATTCAGGCCGGTGTCCTTATAGACGTCACAACGGATGCCCAGAAGCTGGGTATGAGTTTCCCTATCACGATCACCAAGCCCTTATGGGAAGTCGGCATTGCCCCAGATCAAACGCTGTCAGAGGAAACAAAAGCTGAACGGTTACGTGACGTGTTGATGGCCTTCCGTCTTCGTTTGGCCAGTCAGACTACACTCTCGCCATTGATCGACTTTCCAGCCATGCTGGCCCTGCCACCTGGTGGCGTGCCGCAACCGGTGCCCTTGTTCGCCTTGATTCAGCCTGGCGAGCAAAATCAGGCGATGGTCACGCTCTTGCTGCCGAATGAAGTCTCGGCCTCGATCATTCCAATGAATTGATCCGTCTGAGGCTCTTTTCAGTTCACGCTCCTACGCAAGAAGCCTCTGTTGTCAAACCGTGCAGATCATCCTCGTGCGCGCAGGGCCGACGCGCAATGGATACAGCATAGATCTCCGCCTCTCTGGAAAACCTGCCTGTCCACGTTTCTGTCGCCCTTGCCCTAAAAAATAGTCGGTTCTTGAGATGTGTTGAGAACGTTGGGCTCAAGAGCATACGATAGAGATGCGTTTTCTTGTGATTTTCGGTATGATGATCATCACGAACGTGCCGATCTCTGGGGGAGAGTACAATGCGCCAGACTATCAAAGCACGCTATCATGATGGGGTTTTCCAGCCTCTGGAGCCATTGATTCTCGCGGACGAGGCGGAAGTGCAACTCACGGTGGAAACAGAGAGCACAGTAAGCGTCGACGACATTCTGCAACGGGCGACGCGTGTCTATCAGGGTCTCACCCCTGACGAAATCGCACAAGTGGAAAACATCGCGCTCAACCGGCAAGCGTTTTTCCGTGAGCCTGCCGCCTGATGCCTCAACCGCTCGTCCTCCTCGCACCGATATTCTGTCCGAACTCTTAAAACAACATCCGTTGGTCGTCCAGAGAGCCCGGAGCTATTTGATCGAGCATGCTCAGCTCGCCTTTTCAATCATCACGCGGTATGAACTCTTGCGTGGACTGAAGGCGAAAGATGCCCATGCCCAAGAAGCGGCGTTTAGCCTCTTCTGCCAAGGCAGCCGCATACTACCCCTCACCGACCGGATCATCGAGCGAGCCGCCACACTTTACGGAGAGCTGTATCGTCAAGGGACGCTGCTTCCTGACGCCGACCTTCTCATCGCAGCCACCGCGCTCGATGCGCAACGTACCCTCGTCACAAACAACCTCGCGCACTTTCAGCGTATTCCACAACTGACGATTGAAACCTGGAAACGGTAAGCGCAGACCACGTTCGAATCGGGTAAGAAAGTCAATCGTCGTACCAGCCCCCATCTCAGGCTTCGCCGCTACCATTGGCGGCAAAGACGCTTTCCCTCATGTTGAAAATCTGCCTGTCCCCGTGTTTCTGTGCTCGGTCGCGAGTGCGGCCTAACCCCTCGCTCAAACGGCGACGCCCTATGGCAGGGCGGCGTTAGGCCAAAGACTGGCCATTCCCGAATGAAAGCGCTATTGTATGAACGATGATGCGGTACAAGTTTACCGAGTATTTCGAGAAAGAAGTGTTGCGAAAGCGTCCGTACCTGAAGAAGGAGTGGTGCATTCAGGTTCTTGAGAACGCGCTAAGAAGCGAGCCTCAAGAGGGAAACCGTTACCGATTCTGGGGCCCGATTGTAGAGCTTGAAGGACGGATTTTGAGGGTGATTACCCTTGAAGACAAGGTCACAATCCACAACGCTTTTCCAGACAGAGGATTCAAGCCATGAAGCTCAATTATCATCCCGACACCGATTCGCTGTACATCGATCTTTTAGAGCAGCCAAGCGTTGAAAGCCGAGAGATCGCTGAAGGCATCGTACTCGATTACGATGCCGCAGGTCATCTTGTAGGGATTGACATCGACAATGCCAGCCGAAAGGTTGAGCTGAAACAGCTCACACTCAGCAAGCTGCCGCTGATTGTGCAGACCATTTCCGCCTAACTTGAAGCTTCAGACCGACCGCTCATGATACGGGGTCATTGCCTGAAGTCCCCTTTTTGCGAATAGACCCGGCGTGTTATACGGCCAGCAACCGGCAGATCCGACTCTTATGCGGATTGGCCTAAACATAGTTAGGCATCGACAAGTCGGCGTTAGCAGATGCGAATTTTTGACCACGAACCTGCAGATTGGGCGGAGTTGCAGGACCGAGTCGCACAACTGTTCTCAGAACTCGATTGCGATGTCAAAGTGGGAGAGCGGGTCGAGCTTGTGCGGGGATCCAAGGAGATCGATGTCGCGGTACGTGACCATCAAACGGTCCCGCCTTCCGTGTATCTGTGCGAGTGCAAGTTTTGGAGTAAGCCGATACCCCAAGAGGTCATCCATTCATTCAGAACAGTGCTTGCCGACTTCGGAGCGCACCGTGGGTTTATCATCTCTCGGGTAGGGTTTCAGGCTGGTGCTAAAGAGGCGGTGCAGAAGACAAATCTCGATCTTCTTACTTTCGAAGAACTTCAGGCACTATTCTTCGATCGTTGGCGAGTTGCGATGGGAAAGAGGTATCGACCTCAGGCTGATCGCCTGTTCCCTTACTGGGACTACCCTGGGAAGATGCCGAAGATCAAATGGAAGGAAGAACACGTTCAGCGCCAGCAGCTTCTGATCGAGGCCTATCGCCCGATTCTACACATAGGTCCTCTCTTCGAGATGGAGGGCTCAGTATGGACCTTTCCAATTACGCTCCCACGACTCAATGAGAGTGGAAACGTTGACGGAACAATTACTCTCACAACATACCGCCAGGTGTACGACTTCATTGAGAGCAGCAAGGACTTGGCGATGAAGCATTTTCAAGTGTTGTACGGTGAGATCGATATCTAAACCCGCATTCGAGCGGATTGGGAGTCTCTACGCGGTTGTTCCTCTCATGTAACCCTCGCAAATGACGCGAGCACTTGTTCAGGGTCTCTGCACGGCCACCAGGAGTAGGTTGCTGACAGAATCGCGGATCAATTCCATCAGTGGATTGGGATAGACCCCAAGCATGAGAATGACTGAGGCGACGAACCCAAGGGAGAACGCTGTCGTCCACTCTGCCGTCTGTGCAGACTGCTCAATCTGCCCTTGAGGAGCAGCGGCTTGCTCCGGTACCTCACCAAACAGCGTCACGATGAGTCGAAGATAATAATAGAGACTGACGACGCTGTTCGCGATCAGCGCCAGCACCAGCCACCAGAGGCCGGCATCCACGCCGGCTGCAATCGCATAAAATTTCCCGATGAACCCCGCCGTCACCGGGATGCCGGCAAGCGACAACAGGCTCAGCGCCAACATGGCAGCGATCCAGGGGCGCGTCCAAAACAAACCTTGATAGTCTTCGAAATAATTCTTGTCCCCTCCCTCGCTCGAATACACCGTCACAACCCCAAAGGCCCCCAACGACATGGCACAATAGACGATCACATAAAAGGTCACCGCTTCCGCGGCAGGAGGACCACCGGCCAGCAACGCGACCAGCACATAGCCAAAGTGTGCGATTGAGGAATAGGCCAGAAGCCGTTTGACATTCTGCTGCTGGAGCGCAAGGACATTCCCCGTGACCATTGAAACCACAGCCAGAAGGCTGAACAGATGGACAACAGGAGGCAGTTCGAACAGCCCAACCTCGGTGGCAAATCGGAGGAGCAAGGCCACGACCGCTGCCTTGGAGACAGTTGCGAGATAGGTCGTGATGGGAGTCGGCGCTCCCTGATAGACATCGGGAACCCACATATGAAACGGTGCGAGCCCGAGCTTCAAGGCAATGCCGACGAGGACCAGGATCAATCCTCCCAGCCACAGGGCAGGAACGGACTGCGCCTGTTTCATGATGGTTCCCACATCGTGAAAGGTCATGGCGCCGCTTTCGAAATACAGAAGCGCCAAGCCGAATAGGAGAATTGCTGAGGCAGTGATGGACAACAGCAGGTATTTCACCGCGGCTTCGAGCGGATGGCGTCTCGTGCGTAGGTACCCGATCAGACTACAGAGGGACAGACCGAGGAGTTCAAACCCGAGAAAAAACGAGACGAAGTGCGCCGCCGTGGTGATGACCAATGCCCCAAAGGTGGCCAGTAGTAGGAGCAGATAGTACTCCTCCACGCCTTCCTTTTCACGAAACTGGAAATTCAAATATCGGTACGACAATGCGATGATGACCATCGTGGCAGTCAAGATGAGCCCCATGTACAACAAGGCATGTCCATCCACGACCAGCAAGGTCGTCACGGCTCGTGGGGCCACCGTGGCCACCCAGGGTAATGTCGCCAGGGTGACCAGACAGGATAGAAAGGCAAAGACCGCGATGCGTGCATGGTGTCGCCCGAAGGCGATCGCGAGCATGGTGACGAGGGAGAAGGTCCCCAGGTCAAGAATCGGTGAAAGGGCGATGAAGTCTTGGATGGTCATGGGGTAGTCCCCTGCGAGGCGACGATCTGGGATGAGAGCAGGGATTCAGACCGCGAGTGAATCGGATTCGCTGATTCGACTGCCGCTTGTACAAGCTGTTCCATGACCGGCTTCGTTGTGGTCAAGACCACCTTCGGATAGAGCCCCAACCAGATCTGCAAGACTGCGATGACCAGTACTGTTCCAAACGCCATATTCGACAGATCCGGAGTCATACAGGTATCTCGCACTGGACCAAAGAATGTGCGTTGCATCATGCCCAAAGCATAAATGGCCGCCATGACCATGCCGAGGGACGCCAGGATGATCATGAAGGGGTGAGTCGCATAGGATCCGAATAGGACGAGGAATTCACCGATAAAATTGGCCAGGCCTGGCAACCCCAATGAGGCGCAGGCAAAGAAGAGCGACATCGTCGCAAGACGTGGCGTCACACTCCACAGTCCTCCCATGTGGCTCATCTCTCTCGTTTGGTACCGCTCCTCCAGTGCACCAGCCAACAAGAAGAGGCCACCGGTACTCAGCCCATGGGCCACCATCTGCATCACGACTCCCTGCAGGGCCAACTCCGTCCCGGCGAAGGCGCCGAGCAGGATGAATCCCATATGGCTGATGCTGCTGTAGGCCACCAGTCGCTTGATATCTGTCTGCGCACAGGCCAACAGCGCTGCATAGAGAATCCCGACCACACCAAGCCCCATCACGATAGCCGAGAAGTCGCTCATCGCCTCAGGAAATAATGGAATTGTGAACCGTAACAAGCCATAGGCCCCGGTTTTTGCCAAGATCCCAGCGAAAATGATCGTCGCCCCGGTGGGCGCCTCGGTATAGGTATCCGGCAGCCAGGTATGGAAGGGAGGAGCCGGCAGCTTCACGAGAAAACCGATGAGAAATGCCGCCATCAACCATCGGGCCATCTTGCTGGTCAAGGTCAGTCTCATCAGATCGGCGTAGTCGAAACTCAGCTGTCCTGTCGCCTGTTGATGTAGGAATGCGAGGGCCACAATGGCCACCAGCAACACCAAGCTCCCCGCCTGGGTAAAGAGGAAGAACTTGAACGAGGCGTGCCGGCGCTGTGCATGGCCCCAGATCACGATCAGGAGATACATGGGAACCAGCATGAGTTCCCAAAAAAAGAAAAACAGAAACAGATCGATCGCCAAAAATACTCCGATGACCCCCCCCAGCGCGAGCAAGACGTTACAGTGAAATAGTCCGACGCGACTCTGAATTTCCGTCCAGGAGGCAATCGTAGCGACGACACCGATGAAGGCCGTGAGCACAATCAGGATAAGACTGAGCCCATCGAGACCAAGATGCAGACTGATTCCCCAGCGGGGAATCCAACTGATGTGACTTTCTACAAACCAGGATCCGTGACCCGAAACCTGCGCTGCGTGATCTCGGCTCCCAAGCAGAAGCGCGAGGAGACCATCAACAGCCAGGGTACCGAGTGTGATCCAGCGAGGAGCCGAGCGAGACCATTGTTGTCCCATCCATGCGAAGGGCGCTGAGAGAAGAGGGATGAGTATGAGCAACCAAAGACCCATATGATTTACCAGGTTTCTGAAAGCCTTAGTTGATGCCTCAAGTATGACCGAATGTTTTCATTCTGAGCTAACACCAGAATAACCCCAGGATGCTCAAAAAGACCGTCCAGCAAGGCCGCAGCAAGCGAAGAGGCGAGGCGTACGCTTCGGTACGTTGAGCCTCTGAGCGATGCGAGAACGCCGCTGGCGGACTTTTTCAGCATCCTGTCACATCGCAAACAGACCGAGCAGGACAAGTGTGCCAACGGCGACGGTCGCCGCATACCACCGGACATGCCCCGTCTGTGTGTGGCTCATCCAGCCATGACAGGACTCAGCGCACACCGCGAGCCACTCATATCCACGATCAAGTCTGTCACTAGAATTTCGTGTGAGGGAGAACCAGGGTCGCACGAACAGGCGATCATACAGTCGGTCAAATCCCCACCCTCCTTGCAGCAGGGTCATGGAAGGACGATCAGCAGATTGGTCTGCCAATCGCGACGCGGGTATGGAGCCTGGTAAGAACAGAAGCGCGGCAAGCCCGATCCCGAGTAGGGCCGCAACGGTGACGGCCACTTGCTCACGCGCCTCACTCGACTCATCCATTCCTGTCAGCAGTTCAATCGTTGGGAGCGCATGCGACAAGTAGTCACTGAACAGCGTCACATTCCCGAGTGTGTGAGGCATCTCGAGAAAACCAACGGTCAGCGCCAAGAACGCCAGTACCACCAGCGGCACACGCATGGCCAGACCTGGTTCACCAGTCGGTTGGGTACGGACCTCTCCAAAAAAGACCTGAAAGATCAGTCGAAAACTGTAGAGACCGGTCAGCATGGCCCCAAACAAGGCGCCGAACCAGATCCACCGATGGCTGATGGGTGAGGACCAGACCGACCACAGGATCCAGTCTTTGCTATAAAACCCGGACGTAATGAGGGGTACACCGGACATGGCTGCTGCCCCGATTAGGAACGTCCAGAAGGTCCAGGGAAGATGTCGCCGGAGGCCACCCATCTTGAAAATGTCCTGTTCGTGGTGGAGGCTGTGGATCACGGATCCAGCCGCCAGAAAGAGCAACGCCTTAAAACATGAATGGGTCAGAAAATGAAACATCGCCGCAGACCAGGCTCCGACGCCCAACGCCAGAAACATATAGCCGATCTGGCTCATGGTCGAATAGGCGAGCACCCGTTTAATGTCATGCTGAACCAGCGCGCTGGTTGCCGCCAACAGTAGCGTCACGAGGCCGAGCACCGCGATCACCTCTTGCACCATCGGCGCGAGTGCAAACAGATGGTGCATCCGGGCAATGAGGTAAACACCCGCCGTCACCATGGTCGCCGCATGGATGAGCGCACTGACCGGCGTGGGACCAGCCATCGCGTCCGGCAGCCACACTTGTAATGGCAATTGCGCCGACTTTCCGACCGCGCCAATCAAAAAGAGCAACGCGACGATTATGGCCAGGTTCGAGCCCACCGGCCAGGCCTCCCCGGCAAGGCTCTGGACCTGTTGAATCGACAAGCTCGTGAACTGCGTGAACAGGATGAAGAGCCCAATGGCTAGCGCCGTATCTCCAATCCGTGTGACGATAAAGGCCTTCTGCGCGGCGGTGCCGTATTCCGGTTCCCGATACCAAAATCCGATCAGCAGATAACTGCAGAGTCCCACCCCTTCCCAGCCCAGGTAGAGCAGCAGGAGATTGTCGGCCAACACCAGCGTCAGCATGGCGGCCACAAACAAATTCATGTAGGCAAAAAATCTGGCGTACCCATCATCGTGAGCCATGTATTCGGTGGAATACAGATGGATCAAGAAGCCGATGCCGGTGATCACCGCCACCATCAAGAGTGAGAGGGCATCCAGGTACCAGGAAATGCCGACGGTCATCCCGGAGGTGTCAATCCAGTTCCACATTGTTTGCTGGTAGGACTCACGATCGGGAAAGACGCGGAGAAAATCCGCGGCGACCAGCGCCGTGGTCATGGCTGCCGCACCTATCGAACCGCAACCGACCCAGGCGATCTGGTACCGGCTCAGTCGGCCGCCACACAGGGCCAGCACCAGAAAACCGGCGAGTGGAAATGCTGGGATAAGCCAGGGCAAGTTGATCATCTTGTCTCTCGCACATACATGGACATGACTAGCTCTCTACGAATGTCTGATGAGAAAACGAATCTTGCTATTTGATTCCATACCGGATTCATCATCCCCTCATCTCGCTGAATGCGTCCGCGTCCAACGTCCGGAACCGGTGCGACAGCTGGAGCACGATCCCGAGCGCCACGGACACTTCAGCCGCTGCCAGGGTGAGGATGAACAAGAACATGATCTCGCCATCGACCTGTCCCCAACGGGCCCCTCCGGCAATGAATGCGAGCGCGGCAGCATTCAACATGATCTCGAGCGATAGGAGCATGTACAGGATGTTCCGTCGGCTCAAGAGACCGATCAATCCCAGGCCAAACAACATGATGGCCAACACGAGTGCGGGCGTGCTCAGCATCAACGATCCTCTTTCGAAATGCGACGCCCCAAGTGATAGGCGCCGATCAGCCCAGGCAGCAACAGCATGGAAGCCAGTTCGACGGCGATAATATAGGGGCCGTAGAGAGCGATGGAGAGGCTCTTCTGTTTTGATTCCGGAACCGCAATCGCGGCATGGTCTCCCACCGCGATGAGGTATCCGACTTCACCGAGGAGCACCAAGGCGAGGATGCTGGGTCCGAGCCATGCGCCAGGCGTGAGCCACGTCCGTTCCTGTTCAGCGGCGAGCGGCCCGAGGAGCATCACGACGAAAATGAAGAGCACCATGATAGCACCGCCGTAGATGATGATTTCGAGTGCTGCAGCAAACTGCGCCCCGAGCAAATAGAAAATCAGCGCCAGGGCGATCAATGCCACGACCAGATAGAGCAGTGCATGGACCGGATGCACATGCGTGATGACACGCAGAGTCGCGAGAACGGTCACGGCAGCCGCGATGTAGAAGAGAATTTCCATAGCGTACGCCCCTGTTACGGCATCAAACTCCTGACATCGACTGGTGAGAGTTCATTCGCACCTTGTCCCTTATCTTTGTCGAGAGTTCTCACACCGGCTACTCGGTAAAAATTGTAGTCGTGATACTTGCCCGTGCCGCTGATCAATAGATCTTCCTTCTCATACACCAGGTTTCGGCGGGCATATTCACTTTGCTCAAAGTCTGGAATGAGCTGAATCGCATTGGTCGGACAGGCTTCCTCACACATTCCACAATAGATACAGCGCGAGAAGTTGATTCGGAAAAACTCAGGATAGCGGCGCTCGTGAGCGTCTGGATTGTCTGCGGCCTGAAGCGCAATACAATCGACGGGACAAGCTGCAGAGCAAAGGTAGCACGCCACACAGCGCTCTTCTCCGTCAGGGTCTCGGGTGAGCACGATTCGCCCACGCCAGCGTGGAGGCAAATAGGGTCGCTCCTCCGGATACTGAACCGTGACCGGCTTCGTGAAGGTCCGTTTGAAGACGATCCATAACCCCACGACTAGATTACGGGCATATGTCCATGTGTTCATCATACGTACGGTTGCTCTACAAGTCTGATTCTCTTTCGCTCTGGCGTACATCCGTGCTCGCGACAACCAGGCGAATCCCTGTCATCCCGCTCTCCATAACACCACCCCACCCGCCACCAAGAGATTGATCAACGCGAGCGGCATCACAACTTTCCAGCCGAAGGTCAGCAGTTGATCAAATCGGAATCGTGGCCACGTTGCCCGAATCAGGATGATCAGGGCGATGAAGCCGAACATCTTCAAGACAAACCACACCACCGGCGGTAACCAGGGGCCGTGCCAGCCGCCGAAGAAGAGGATGACGGTCATGGCTGAGAGCAAGATCACGCTGAGGTACTCGCCGACAAAAAACATCCCAAATTTCATCCCGCTGTATTCCGAGTGGTAGCCGGCGACCAGCTCGGCTTCCGCCTCGGGCATATCGAACGGCGTGCGATGGGCTTCAGCCAGTCCCGCCATAAAGAACCCGAGAAAACCTAGAAATTGAGGAACGATAAACCATTGATGTCGTTGTGCCTCCACAATGTCGCTCAGATTGAATGATCCGGCTAGCAGCACGGCACCCATGAGCGAGAGCCCCATAAAGACTTCGTAACTCAACAATTGCGCGATCGCCCTGAGGCTGCCGAGAAATGCGAATTTATTGTTCGAGGCCCAGCCTCCAATAATGACGCTGTAGGCCGCGAGGCTCGACATGGCCAAAAAAAACAGGATGCCCATATTGAGATCGGCCACGACAAAGTGTGGCGCGATCGGCACGACGGCAAACGACATGAGTGCGGTGATCACGACGATGGCTGGGGTGATCACGAAGACCGCTTTATCGGCGAAGGGCGGAATCCAATCTTCTTTCGTAAAGATCTTGATCATATCTGCCAGGGATTGCAGGCAACCGCCTGGCCCCAGGCGGTTGGGGCCATACCGTTCTTGCCAGACTCCGAGCAGTCGACGTTCGACCCAGATGAGCATTCCAGCCAGTGTCAGCCCACCGCCAAGCATGACGGCGATCGTGAGGGCAGTGTGGCTCCAGTCGATCATGCGGCCCTCCGCCGTGACGCAGTCGTGATCGCCTTGAATAGGTCGACCCAAGCCGGCACTCTCACGCCAGAGGTATCAGGCACAAGAGAGATCCCGGCAGTACCAACCGGGGTTGCAGGATCGAGGCGGACGGCAAGACGATACATCGTCCCCTGCAACGCCCAGTCAATCGTGCTGTGGTCATCGAGGCTGAGCCGCGCTCCATCTGATGGATGCAAGGACAGAAACGGTTGGGCAATCCGTTCGACAATCGCCGGAGATTGATTACTGAGCTCGTCGCTCCCAAACACGGTGGGCCGTGGTAGGAGCAACCATTGATGGGAGTTCGGCTGAAACGGACGTGGAATAGCGGTGAACCAGGCGGGTGCCTTCGTGGCAACTGGCTCGATGAGCCGACCCCCCGGCATTTCGTTACGCAACGGTCCGCCGACTTCGTCTTGATACGTATTCACGGCCTGGATAGAATTCCAGCCGGGAGCCCAGAATTGGGAAATGAGCGGTGAAGGAAGTGGTCCTCTGTATCCCTCCATGGAGAATCTGAGCGGTGAGTCGTGGTCGACAGGGGGAGGAGGTTCGTGGACGGTCAGATGAGCAATCAGCGACGTGCGTCCACTCCATCGCTCAGACTGTCTGGGAATTTTTTGACCCACCAGCCGAAAGTTCGCGGACGGTGCGACTTCCCCAATGCGAGCGAGTTCGGGAGCGGCCATGGCCGTGGCGGAGACCGCATCGTCATAGTCACGCCAGGTCGCGACTCCGAATCCACCATCGGTCTCCTGTGATGTGGCGCGGGCGAGGTCACTAAGCCACCGCCAACTTTCTCTGACGTCCCCGTCCGGCATAAACACTTGGTAGAACCGCTGAGCCCGCCCCTCTTGATTCACGAATGTTCCATCGGATTCAGGAGCTGTGGCTGCCGGAAGGAGCATGTCGGCTTGAGCCGTGGTCCGATTCTCGAGGGAATCGATGACAATCACGGTATGTGCGGTATCAAAGAAGGCATCAACGCTCGTGTGATCCGCACGCCGGTACAAGTCGTTCTCCAGGATGATCGCGGTATCGGCCTTTCCCTGACTGATCGAGTCAAAGGCGTCCTGCAAGCTTCCGCCGCCAAGCAACGCAAGACCCGCGCTATTACACTCTGGAAGAACAAAGCTGAGCCGAGGCTGTTTTCCTTGGTGGTGCAAGGCCCACGCGACATTGGCTGCTGCTTCTATCGTCGCCTGAGAACCACTTCCCGTTCCGGCGATGATCAGCGGGCGATGCGCACGGTTCAGTGACTCAGCGATGCGCCGAGCGAGAATGGTGACGTCGTTGGGAAGATCCGAAACGGTGGGCGCATCGGGTGCGATTTGTTCAGCCACTGCGAACCCCAGTCGTGCGATGTCGTCAGGTGGGGCAAAATAGCTGTCCGTTGCATAGTCATGAAACCACGTACGCTGATACCCAGCGAGGAAGAGAGGCCCTCGTCTGTTTTGCATGGCGTTGCGCACGGCCGCTTCGTCCCATTGAGGAATCTTCAATTCGTCGACTCGCTCCATCGGCTGTTGGCGGATGGACTGCAGAAGGGCAAGCGCGAGACGTGGAGCTTCGTTCAAGAGATCAGCGCCAAGGACAACGACCGCATCGGATTGTTCTGCGTCATGAATAGACGCGGAGGGCACCGGTCCGGTCTGAAGCACGTTGAGAACTTTGGAGAGAAGGTGCTGTTCGTGTTCGTTGATTCCCAGAAAAAAATGTTGCGAGCCAACCAAGGTTCGGAGGGCCACATTGGCCTCGAGCGACGCGCGAGGCGACCCAATACCAATGATCCCATGGGCAGATCGTAAGCGCTCTCCAATAATATTAAAAACCTCAGATGCCTCCTGGGATTGTGCCGGTTTGGTACGATCCTGATCCGTCCGCACAAAAGCGTGCCTGATCCGCTTGTCGCTATTGACATACTCGTACCCAAATCGACCTCGATCGCAGAGAAAGTAGCCGTTCACCTGGCTGTTATAGCGATTTGTGATCCGCCGAAGAATGCCGGAGCGTTCACTCGCGGTCGTATTGCAGCCAAGACTGCAATGGGAACAGAGCGATTGCGCGGATTGAAGATCCCACTTCCTCGTATAGTGATGGAAGAACGTTTTGTCGGTAAACACACCAGTAGGACAGACCTCCACAAGGTTACCGCTGAATTCATTCTCCAAGGTCCCATCCTGTTCTCGCCCAAAATAAAGAGCATCATGCGACCCGAAGACATTGAGGTCTCGACCACCAGCATAGTCTCGATAGAATCGTACGCAGCGGTAGCATTGGATGCACCGGTTCATCTCATGACGAATGAACGGGCCGAGGGACTGGTTGCGATGGGTCCGTTTCGGGAAGCGATAACGCCGGTAGACATGCCCAGTCATGACCGTCATATCTTGCAAATGGCACTCCCCTCCTTCGTCACACACGGGGCAGTCGTGTGGATGGTTCACCATGAGCCATTCGATGACCGACGCGCGAAAGGCTTTTGCTTCTGGATCGTCAATCGAGATGCGAGTGCCATGGATCGCCGGCGTCATGCAGGACATCACCAGCCGACCAGTCTGATCACGATCGTCTTTGAACTGTTTGACCGCGCATTGGCGGCAGGCCCCGACTGATCCCATCGCCGGATGCCAACAGAAATAGGGCACGTTCAGCCCATGTCCGAGACAGGCGGCAAGCACATTCTGCCGCTCATCGACGGCATACGACTTGTTATCGACGATGATGGTCGCCATAGACTTAAACCAGGACCTTCAGTTGGGCAGGCTTGTTACTCCAAGGACATCGCCCCAACCTGATGTGTTGTTCGAAGTCGTCGCGAAAGTAGTGCAAGGCCGATTGCAGAGGTGCCATCGCACCAGGGGCAAGCCCACAGAAGGTATGACCGGGAGCAAGCCACTTCGTATGCATGTCCAAGAGCGCCAGATCATCCTCGCCGGCACGTCCTTCCTCGAAGGACGTGAGGATTCTCGCCACCCACGGCAATCCTTCCCGGCAGGGCGTACACCATCCACAGGATTCACGGGCGAAGAACCGTTCAAGATTCAGGACAAACCCCACGGGACAGGTGCGGTCGTCGAGCACGATCATGGTACCGGTCCCGAGACGACCAACCCGGGCTGGGAGTGAAGAAAAGTCCAGGGGAAGATCGAGGTGCTCCTCAATCAAAAATGTCGTGGATATACCGCCAGGCAAGACGCCACGAAAATGCGCGCCGTTCAACATTCCACCGGCATGCTGTTCCAATATTTCGCGGGCTGTCGTCCCGAGCGGCAGTTCCCACCATCCCGGATGTGTGACGCGTCCGCTGACTCCGTAGATCTTTGTGCCGCCGTCCTGCGTACGACTCAGACCGTGATACCACTCAGCGCCATGGTTCACGATATGAGGAAGGTTGTAGAAGGTCTCGACGTTCTGCACGACGGTCGGTTGTCCCCATAAGCCGACCGTCTGTGGAAAGGGAGGTTTTGCTCGAGGAACGGCTCGTTTGCCTTCCAACGCATTGATCAGTGCCGTTTCTTCGCCACAGATATAGCGGCCGGCGCTGGCATGTAGGTGCAAGTCGAAGCGAAATCCAGTTCCCGGAATGGTTGTTCCGAGATAGCCTTTTTCGTAGGCTTCTGCAATTGCTCGGGTCAGACGTTGGGCGGACAGATGATACTCCCCACGCAAGAAGATGTAGCCGACCTCCGCATCCAGCGCATATCCGGCCAGGATCATGCCCTCGATGAGGCCATGGGGATCACCCTCCATCAGAATACGATCCTTAAACGTGCCTGGTTCCATTTCATCGCCATTGGCGACGATATATTTTGGCTTCGGCGCATCGGGACCCATCGGGACAAAGCTCCACTTGGTGCCGGTGGGAAAGCCGCCCCCGCCCCTTCCGCGCAACCCCGCCTCAGCCACCAGCCGCTGCACATCATTTGGAGCCAACCCGGCGGCAAGCTTCTGAAGACAGCGGTACCCTCCATCCTTCACGTACTCTCGCAACGTACGCGTCGTGCCATCCGAATGAATATGGTGAGTGAGTGGTCGTTCCATCTTAGGTCGATGACGGGTGTCTATGGTTATTTGTATTTCTCCACGATCTGTTCAATCGTGTCAGGCGTGATGTCACCATACACATCCTGATCAATCATCACCGCCGGTGCCCGTTCGCACTGCCCGAGGCACGCAATCGGTAACAAGGTCAGACGTCCGTCGGACGTCGTCTGTCCAAACTTCACGTCATAAAGTTTCTTCATCTGCTCCTGGACTTGCTCACATCCTTTGATCCAACAACTGATACTGTCGCACATGAACGCGACATGCCGGCCGACGGGTTTCCGAAAGACGAGGTTGTAGAACGTAGCGACGCTATCCAGATCCTCGGCCGTGATCTCAAGAAACTGGGCGATCTCGAGGAGCGAATCATCTGAGATCCACCCACGTCGTCGTTGGACGGTCAGCAAGGCATCGATGGCCGCTCCCCGTTTCTCAGGGTAATGTTTCACAACCTCTTCCAGCTCTCGGCGTTCCGTCTCTGACAACATGGCGGGACCTATCCTCAGGGTTGAAGGTGTTGTACGTCTGAGCCGTACAGAGAACGTTTACCGATCCACATCCGAGAGCACATAATCCACACTGCCCAGCACGGCCAGGAGGTCCGAGAGCAGTTCGCCACGCGCCATGAGTGGCACCATCTGAATGTGGGCAAACGAGGGGGTGCGGATTCTCGTCCGGTACGAGAACTGCGACCCATCACTCGTCAGGTAATAACTGGTCTGGCCTTTTGACGATTCTGTAGGAACCTCCGCTTCACCGGGTGGGAGCACTGGTCCCCAACTCACTCCGATAAAATGGTTGATGAGCGTTTCAATGTCCTGCATCGTGTGTGTCTTCAGTGGTGGAGTCGTAAGAGGATCGAGTGACGTATAGGGTCCGGATGGCATGGCGCTCAGGCACTGACGAATGATCGCCAACGACTGACGCAACTCCAAGACATGCACCATAGCGCGGTCATAACAATCGCCGTTTGAGGCGACCGGCACGTCAAACTCGAACTGCTCATAGCCGGAGTACGGACGAGCCTTGCGCAGATCCCAGGCCATGCCGCAGGCACGCAACATCGGACCAGTGGCACCCCATGCAATCGCGTCCTCAAGGGATAGGACCCCGATCCCGACGGTTCGCTGTTTGAGAATCGGATTGTCCATCACCAGGCGCTCATAGTCATCGAGTCGGCTGGGAAACCAATCGACGAACTGTCGGACCAGTGCGTCCCATCCGATCGGAAGATCACGGGCAACCCCACCGATCCGGAGCCAATTCGGATGCATTCGTCCGCCGCACACGGCTTCAGCAATCGCGAGGATACGTTCTCGATCGTTGAACATGTAAAAGACCGGTGACAAGGCGCCAATATCAGCCGCGAAGGTCCCGTACCAGACGAGATGACTGGCGATTCGATAGAACTCGGACATCATGACCCGTATGACTTGTGCCCGTGGCGGAACGGTGATGCCTGCCAATCGTTCGACCGAGAGACAGTACGGCATTTCATTGAGCACGCCCTGAAGGTAGTCAACACGATCGGTGTAAGGAATGAAGGAATGCCACGTTTGTCGCTCAGCGATTTTTTCCTGTGAACGATGGTGAAAACCGATATCCGGGACAATGTTAACGATTTCTTCGCCCGCGAGCTGCGCCACCAACCGGAGCACGCCATGTGTGCCGGTATGCGCCGGACCGAGGTTGATGAACATATAGTCGAAGTCAGAGTCGCGGTCGTGGTAGGTGCGTGCCAAGCCCCAGTCCTCAGGCTTGAATTGCAGTGCGTCCTGCGTCATGACAAGCTTTTCCGGCGGCAATTGGAACAGCCCGACTTCCGTGGCGCGCGAAGGATGATCCTTGCGAAGCGGATACCCCTCCCACCACGAAGGCATGAGGAGGCGGCGGAGAAATGGATGTCCGTCGAAACGAATCCCGAACATGTCATAGATCTCTCGTTCGTACCAATCCGCATTCGGCCACAGGTCTATGCTTGACGGCAGCGAGAGTGACTCCCCGTCGAGCGCCACCTTGATGCGGAGTGATTGGTTCCGATCAAACGAAAAGAGATGATAGAACACGGTAAAGGTTCCGATCGGTAATCCGTCATGATGTCGGCGGAGCCGTTCGTCTGTTGCACTCAGGTCGAACAGCATGGGAAACGGACGAGGCAGCTCGGATTTCACATAGCGAAGAACCTCAGGAAGCCGATGCTTCTCCACCCACAGGGTCGGGATGTCATCCATTGTCTGTTGCACGGCCTTCAGCCAGCCTTCCGATCCGAAGCGCCGTTCGAGCTCAGTAACCAGGCTCGTCCGTTCGTCTGTCGACGTTTCGTGAATGGTCGATACGCGTGGAGTCATTGCTTCGCTTTCGAGCGGTCGTTTGGTTGCCCTGCAAAGTGCGGAGAGAGTAGATCGGTGCGCGGAAGCTCATCGATGCCGGGATATTCACGCTGACTCATCCGTTCCGCTCGTTTTTCGTCCCGCATCGAGGGCATGATCGGTTTCTGCACCTCTTGCGGACCGAAATGCCAGCTCAAGGGACGGCGTTCTGAACCCACCATGTTTTGGAGGAGCAGCAGGCATTCCATAAACGCATGCGGAGGCGGAGGGCATCCTGGCATATACACGTCCACGGGAATGAATTTGTCGACGCCTTGCACAACCGAATAGGCGTCGAACATGCCTCCGGAGTTCGAGCAGGAACCCATCGAAATCACCCAACGCGGCTCCAACATCTGCTCGTAGAGCTGCTTGATCACGGGGGCAACCTTCAAAAACACCGTTCCCGATACGACCAGCACATCGGCCTGCCGTGGTGAACCACGTACGACTTCTGCACCGAATCGAGAGACGTCATAGACACTGGTCAGGCTCGTCGCCATTTCGACGAAACAGCAGGACAAGCCGAAGTTCAGCGGCCAGAGTGAATTCTTTCGTCCCCATGCTAGGAGGTCTTGTAGCCTTGCAAAGAGGACCGAGTCGCCGACGACAGAGGTCAACGAACCATCACCGCCATCGATTACCCGTACCCCCTCCAATCGTCCGTTACGCCACTCGGTCATCGCAGAACTCCGTTGACTGTTTTATCCGAGGCTTCTGCTGGTGACGGGCTCGCGGGCGATGAGACTGTGCATGCCAGTCGAGCGCTCCCGTGAGCCATAAATACGCAAGGGATGCTAAGAGAATGGTCACGAAGATCGTCACTTCGATAAAACCAAGCCAACCCGTCTCCGGCACCGCGACGGCCCAGGCATAGAGATACGCCGCCTCCACATCAAAAATGACGAAGAACATGGCGATCAAATAGTATTGCACCGGTGGACGGACTTGGGCGCTGCCAGTCGGCCGGATCCCACATTCATATGGCATGGCCGTCGCGCTTTCAGTCCGACGGTCGTGCTTCCGCCAGTGGCGCTCGCCAAGCAAGGGTGGAAGTCCCAGCATGACGGCAATCACCACGCCGACACACAGCCCATAGATACAGATCTGCCAAATTGGGTCATCTAGCATAGCAATGACTAAATATCGGCAATAACGATCTACTTATTGAGGACACGTCCTGGCCTGCCTCACGCTTGGATATGTGGCCGAGCAAGGCCTTGTTCATAAACTGAATGTTTTTCAACTACTTACAGAGAGAGACTCTGCGAGGCGTGAGGTGAGAGAATATGGATATTCTATGGGGAGGCAATCCGAAGGCTGTGTTTCAATTCAAGCGATGGGGAGGCACTCAGGCCGTTGAACCAGTTTATCTAGATTTCCGGTATTTCAAGCAGTTTATTTTGAGTCGTGAATCACCTGTTGAACGAACCGTCGTTCCTCTGCTTCTGTTCTCACCTCGCCGTTCAGACGTGCGACGAGTAATTGGTCCAAGATCTTCTTAAACTGTGGGCCAGGTTTTAATCCCATCGCCTTGAGATCGGCCCCGGACAGAATCGGGTTCACATGCTGGTAGGTCGTGAGGAAGGCAGAAACCTGCCGTTTCACCGTTTCTCCCTTGCTCTTGGTCATGAGACTCAAGAGTGTCTCATCGGACAGCCCTGAGAGCAGACGATAAACCTCTGATACTTTAGGTTCCGGCTTCCTTCCAAGGCGTCGCATGACAGTCTGCCCATCGATACGGGATGTTTTTAGCCGGTTAGCTTCCGATTCGGAAAACGGAAAGCGTTTCAACACCTCGACCACCGCGCGTCCCGGCAACACTTCGAGTAACGCCGCGACATAGACCAGCCAGCTGTCCATTTTTCGATCTAAATACAAGAGGCGGTACCAATCGATCGATTCATCGACTGCATCAAGCAACGTTTCTAATCGGTTCGACCATTTCAACTTCGGATGGATGAACTGGATCAGATTGAACTCCGCCAGTCGTTTGACTGCTTGCTTGCTTGCTCGCTCACCCAACAGCAGCTTGAGTTCCTCCAGCAGCCGATGGCCGGATAACCGATGAAATAAATTCATCTTGACGGCCCCGGCAATCAATGCCGTCGTGTCCTTGCCTAGATGAAAGCCGAACCTGGTTTCGAATCGAATCGCGCGAAACACACGAGTGGGATCTTCAACAAAACTTAATCCGTGCAAGACTCGAATCACTTTCTCATTCAGATCTCGTTGACCTCCATAAAAGTCCAGAATGTCTCCAAAGCCCTTCCCGTTCAAACGGACGGCCAATGCGTTGATCGTGAAATCGCGGCGGTACAGATCTTTTTTGATTGAACTTTGCTCCACCGTCGGTAGGGCCGTGGGATATTCGTAATACTCTGTTCGTGCAGTGGCGACATCAAGCTTGAATCCATCCGGCAGCAAGACGATGGCGGTGCCGAATCGCTCGTGCACCTTGACTCGTGCATGCAGTACGTCGCTGAGTTTTCGCGCGAATGCGATTCCGTCGCCTTCGACCACGAGATCCAAATCAAGATTCTCAATCCCCAGTAACAGATCTCGGACACAGCCACCGACGACGAACAGTGAGACCTCACAGTGGTCGGCCAATTGCCCGGCTTGCTCCAGCAACATCACAAAACGATGTGGCAACCGGCTTCGGAGTAGCCCTCTCACGTTACGGTGCGGCCCTCCGATTTCAGCTTCGACTTCGCCTGGGCGTTGAGCCCGCATTCGAGCGACCTTCAGTACGTCGTCGTGCAAGGTGCGTAGCAGATCCGTCCTGGTAATGACGCCGACCACTTTGGCATCAGTGACGATCGGAACAAAACGTTGGCTCCGTTCGATCATGGTCATTTCGATATCATGAAACGGTGTTTCCGTCTGAGCGGTATAGGCATCCGTCTGCATGATGTCTCGTACGGCCATTTTGCCGAGCCGATGAAACAACGCCTTTTGAATCAACTCTCGGCTGACCAATCCAACGTACCGGGCGTTCTCATCCAAAACTGGAAATACATTGAGTCCGTAGGCGGTCATCCGTTGCCCTGCCTCGGTTACCGTAGTGCCGTCCTCAATCGCCTTCACCGGGCGGGTCATGACATCTTGCGCCAGCAAGGTTGGTCGATAGTGGGTGGTCAGCAATCCGACGAGCTGTTCTTTAACTTCCGCGAGTGTCTGTCCTTTCACCGTTGCAGCTGCGGCCACAGCATGTCCGCCGCCGCCAAACTCTCTAGCGATCCATCCGACATCGATCTCAGATCGACGGCTCCTGCCGATCACTTGGACCCGGTCTTCCATCATCACGGCCACGACAACGGCATCAATTCCCTGCATTTCTGCGAGCAGATGGACCACGCCGGCCGCTTCCCCACGACGACGATCAATCGTGCTGGTCGCCACCAACACTTTTCGGCCTTCCAGATAGTGCAACTCGCTGTGCTCCATGAGATCGTTGAGGAGGGCAACGGTATCGGGATCCAACGGACGACGGAGGACATCCATCACCACATTCAAATCGGCACCGGATTCCAGAAGAAACGCCCCGGCGTTGAGATCCCTCACGGTCGTGGAGGTAAACCCAAACGAACCGGTTTCTTCATAGAGTCCCAACGCCAAGACCGTGGCTTCGAAGGGTGTCATGGTGATCCGTCGTTGGCGAAGCTGTTCTATCAGCAACGTTGTCGTTGCGCCGACAGGCTGCACAAGCGACAATGGTGATCGCCCGGCACAGGGAGAGGCCTCATCAACATGATGATCGAACACCACCACTTCGACCGAGAGATTGTTCACACAAGACTTGAGTGATCCGATTCGATCTGGATCTTGGGTGTCGACGAGGATCAGCCTAGTGATTGTAGAAAGGTCGATCCCTTTGAGCTTGACGGTGTTCAGATCATGATCGGCGAGAAACTTGCGCACCGTTTCCTGCGCGCCAGCCGGCAAGACCAGCTTGGCTTCCGGAAAGAGTTTGCTCGCCGCCACCATGGAGGCTAAACCATCGAAATCCGCATTGCTGTGCGTGGCAATGACTTCCATCAGAGCATTCTAACAGGGGATTTTAGGAGGTGAAACGGAGCTCAGCCTCATCCGGATCAAAAAGCCTTGTCTACCGAATACGAGAACAGCCTTTGTCGGAAGGCTCAAGCATTCATTGTGATATTCAGAGTATGGGAAACAAACGCCTCTGGTCAGTTCAATCTCTACCTCGGCCGGACCGATCCGAGCGATCAGGTCGTTCCGGTTTGTCAGGGCGTTCGATTCGCTCCGGCCTATCGCTTCGACCAGAACGATCCGACCGGTCCGAGCGATCAACCCGCTCGCGGTCTGAGTCGTCTCGTCCGCCTCGATCCCCCCGGTCATCGCGACCACCTCGCTCGCCGCGGCCTGACCCACCCCGATCTTCGTCCTTGAAGAGGCGATCACCACGCTCTCCGCGTCGGACTTGCTCACGAAGAGCTTTCAGACTGGCACGTCCCTCCTGAAAATCGGACCCGCGCCGTTTTACCTCACGCCCCAGATCCAAAAGATCAGACGAGCGATAACCTTGTTTGATACCCTCACCGACCAATGCCGTTCCATCGTTCGGTGAAATCTTTGTTTCTTTCATCACGGCCAGGCTTTTCGCGCCAGCCGCGAGCTCTTCCTGAGTCGCCTTATAGCGGCCTTCTTGAGACAGTCTGCTCAGCTCCCGCACCTCATCCGCTGTGGCTCCGCGCGCAAACGCTTCCGCCATGGTTTCCAACGCGCGCTGTCGGTTCCCTTCCGCTATGCCGCGGCCCTTCGCTTCTTCCAAGACTTCGTGGGCGGACTCAAGCCGCGACGTCATCTGCCGTAGCACAGGATCGATCCGCTTCGGTTCAATCCCCTTCGCCAGCCCCTCCTTCACTTTGTTGGCCAGTGATTCGACAGGCAGACCTCGTTCACCCGCCTTGTTGACCTGCTCGAGGAGCGGCTTGACATCGTCAGCCGAATGACCTTGTGCAGCCCGCAGTCGATTGATCTCCGCTCGATCTTGATCCGAGAGGGATTCCGCCTGTACAGGACCGATCCAGTGCGTCAGCGCCATGCTTAGGATGATGGATCGTGTAAGAGTACCGTTCCTCATGGCATTTACCGTACGACCACTATTCCGTTTGTTTGTCCGAATCCATCGGTGACAAAATCGTCGGCATGTGGCGGTGTGATCCACTGACCTTCATCGATGACGTACATGAAGGGATACTCCCCTTCTTTTAGCGGCACGACCACTGACCATAAGTCCCCATTTCCGACCGCCATCGGTGTCGCGCTTTTCACCCAACCATTGAAGGACCCGACCAGACAAACAGCCTTGGCCCCCGGTGCCGATAGAGTGAACCGGACGCCTTCGGGTGTGGCTCTCGGTCGTTCGGGTCCCATAGCCTTGGCACAGCCCCAAATCCCGGTAAACGCGAGGAAGAGGCTCAACAGCGCAATCGAATGGAAGAACCCATGACGCCTCTGCTTTCTGCACATGGGCGCAAGGGTAATGCAGCTTGTTGGCTCTTGCAAGGGTCTGGCGATGGACACTAAATGGCGACATCAAGCACCGCATTGTGCCCACCAAAACCATCGGTGGTTTCTTCAGCTGCCAGAGGATCGGCAATCCATTCTTTTCCGTCAATGACGAACATATATTGGTATCGTCCGGGATTCAGAGGAATCGTGGCAGTCCATATTCCACCATCGGACCGTTCCAACGGGGTTTGCGCAGGATTCCATCCGTTGAAGTCTCCTGCGACAGAGACCGAGCGTGCCTCCGGCCGTAGGAGGATCAAACGCACAAACACCTTCGGCTCTTTTGGCTCTGTGCGAGCTGCAATCGTATGTGCCGGGGCAGTAGGCGCTGGCATTTCCACAACCGGTGAAGGTATCACGGCAAACAAACTCACGACCGATACGATGGCAACACAGGCCGTGGCAACTGCGCCGGCGAGATTCCACTCTAAGGTGCGTGGCGCCATGATAGTCGCCCACAATCGTTCCCACCAATGAGGAGACCGTGGCGCGAGCTTGTGTTTCAGCTCGCTGAAGAATCTGGGTGATGGCACAATCTTGGGCAGTTCTCCTGCTTGGGCAACCACCATCTCAAGATTGAGCCACTGCCGGCGCAGGGCAGGCTCTGCGTCGATGGCTTGTAGAAATCTGACTCGCTCCTCGGGAGTCAAATCATGATCCAAAAATCGTTGGACAAGGAGTTCGTGTTCATCCATATGGTCACCAATCGGGCGTTACTATTCCTATCCTGTCGGACGTAATGCCACTAGATCACGGCTGAGCCGGAGTCGCCCTTTATATACCCGCATCTTAAGCGTATCGCTGTTCACACCGAGAATCTCTTCCATCTCCTCATAGCTTAATCCTTCGACGTGCTTCAGGACGAATGCCTCGCGATAGAGAGGTGGCAAGCGCGCGATCGCCTGTTCCAACTCATGCGCCACCTGCTGCTGCGACAGCAGCCGCTCCGGCGTCCGCATTTCGGCAACATGATGATCCAATGCCTCGTCAACATCCAGATCAGCCGGTCCCTGCCCAGGCCGTTTGGCCCGGAGCCAGTCCTTGCACTTATTGACTCCAATCCGGTAGAGCCACGTCGAAAACTTGCAATCGGCACGAAATGTCGAGAGCGCCTTAAAGGCTGTGAGAAACGCTTCCTGAGCCAGATCTTCAGCTTCTGCACGATTACCCACCATCCGATAGGCCAGGTTCATAATCGTGGACGCATGTCGCTCAATCAGTTGTCCGAACGCCTCATGATCTTGTTTGAGGCTGCGAGCAACTAATTGTGCATCATCGGGTCCTACCTGCTGATCCAGTGGCATGTTCCAACTCCGGTTAGTCTGATCCGATGCCACAGGATCGTCTGCTTTGGCCTACACATGTCATTAGACGCAGAGGTCTGAGGGCGTAAACACCCTCACAAGATGGAGGGTCCGGCTAGAACCGGTAACTGGTGCCGATTGAGACGACATAGTCCGGTGCGCCATTGGAGACGCCGACCGCCACGCCACCGTTGAATCTCCAGGCAACGGACGCTTTGTAATTCATCGCGAAAAAGAAATCGCGAATGTTCACGAGGCCTGATACTAATGCCCGATACTCTTCAAAATAGACGCTCGCCAAGAGGTTCTTGGTGAAGTAGTACCCGGCACCGACGTCATACCAATACTGATTCTGTAACTCTCGACCATCTGGATCCCCGATGAAGTTGTACCCGCCGTCGAGGAATGCCAACCACTTCTCCCCTATGAGCTTGGACATTTCAATCCCATACCCATGATCAAGGGCACCAGTCCCCAAACCCTTTCCTTCACTGGCGGTGGGGATCTTTAATCGCCCCGTGATCGCAATCAGTGGAACATAGTCACGTTCTTCCACGAGATAGTAGCGCCCCCTGAGGATGATATCGCCGAGACCTGAATTAGTCACCTTTTGTGCCGCCTGTCCTGCCACGCCCTGACCGGCATTGAGCAAGGCAAGACACTCCGGCTTGTCGGTATCGATTTCCGTCCCTCCCTTCTTGAGGCACCTTCCAGGCAACGTCTGAATCGGCTGACCACCGACCAACGTCGCCGTACCGTCACTGGTCACCGAAACAAACGGAATAACCAACGACACATCGCCGTCTCGAAAGTACCGGCGCACCGAAAGCGGTACGTACACAAACTCACTGGTGGTATTGGTGCCGAAGTTGCCGCTGCTGTAGCTGGGAGTCACCCCAATTTGCCAGTTTCGCTTAGATGTGGGCTGCGGTCTCTTGTCGGTTGGATCCGCTGCATGCGCACCTTCCACCAAGAATCCAGCGATTCCAAGTATTGTCACCACTGCGACCAACCACCTCTGCATCTTCACTTACCATCCCTTTCTGGCTGTAGAGCTCTGCTGCCATATCATCTCTTACGAACCAATACATAACTTGTAGATTAGTGACGGACTCTGCAACGTGCAACTGATGCGACAGACAGCTATGAGACACGGCAAAACGGCGCCGAGGCAGCTCGGCGCCGTTGCCATTTCAGACCGCAATGCCTGACAATACCTAATTCCTTCCAGAGCGGTCGGGTCTCTCCGGACGTTCGAGCCGCTCCGGTTTTTCCGGGCGATCCGGACGTTCTGGTCGTTCAAATCGCTCCATCCGTTCTGGTCGGTTCGGCCGATCCATCTGCCTCATGCGGGCATTCTCTCGCCCATCCCTGCCATGCTCGCCAGCCACATAGTCGGCCCGATCCAGTCCACGGAGCTCCCCGCCTGCGTTCGACCTAGGATTGTCCCGGCGATCCTCTCGCCTGTCCATCCTCCGATCTTCTCTCCGGTCTTCCCTCCGATCCTCACGACGATCTATCCGACGATCTTCTCGACGGTCCTCTCTTCTGTCCACCCGTCGGTGTTCGCGCCGATCTTCTTGACGTACGTCATTGCCTTGGGCCACAATCCTATTGCCCCTCCCTTGTCTCGCTCTCGAATCTCCGCCAGTCCGACCACTGTGAACAGATCCAGGACCACTATTCAGCGATCCCGGCCCGCTATTGATCGAACCATGCCCTCGGTTGTCGATCCGTACCTCCGATCCTTCAGCGGGACCATTCATCTTCCCCACGGCCGGTGAGGCCATAACCGAGAGTCCCGCAAGAGTCCCCACAATAATTTCTTTCCAACTGATACGGTTCATCATTCATCTCCTTCTTGTGTGTCACGTAGTCAGAGTCTAGCCTACGTACTGATAGGGGCCTAGCTAATCCTCCAATTCTGCCTCGTCCCATACCGCTGCAGCCCCGCTCAGCTCACCTTTAACCTTCACAAGCGAATTCACCTTCACCGCTGTCAAGAATCCTGCACGACTCATGGACGTGCCGCTCACGCTTTCGAAGTGATTGATTGCGCTCGTATCAACCGACACACCCAAGATCACGATCTCATTTCCTGCGATCGACTGAACCGGCCCCTGGAGATCCACATCAGTATCGGGTGATCGCAGTTGGATACGGGTCGCAATAACAGTATTCGGACCTGTCACCCGACCACGCACCCTGACATGATTGCCCTGCAGATCATTCAAAGTTATTGTATTCCCACCGTCCTTCAACTCCGTCTGACTGTTCACAGCAATGGTCACACCCGATAGTCCTGTGAGTCTCAGTGTGCTGCCGGTGACCGTTGTATCTCCTTCTAGCCGTACACTGTCATGGAACTTCACATGCTTCGCGATGAGCGTGCTGCCATCGAACCGGCCTTCGGCAGACATCTTGGTGCCGACCACGATTTCATCAACGGTGCCACCCCGGAATTCCGTGTTGTCCGTCGTCCTCACCGGAGTGGTCCCAATGGTGAAATCAATGACGTTGCCATTAGACGAACCGGCGCGCGTGACGAACCCCTCGACCTCAAATTCATCGATCGCCTGACCGATACCCTTGGTCTCAGGTTCGACCTTCGTTGCAATGAGCGTCGTTGTCGTGTTGACGAAATTGGTCCCTTTGACCTCCACAAAAAGACCGTCCCAGTTGTTGCCATTGGGGACCGGCATATCACTGATGTCCGCTCCACCGTAGTTCACCGTGAGGTTGCCGATCCGGAATGTCGCAGATCCAGAAGCATGGTCGTTCACGAACCCACGCACCTCCGGCGTCACCCCGACTAACTTCTTTTCAATGAACGTCGCCTGAATGATTCCGTTCGGACGGATATGGCCGTTGACTTCAACGTTGTCTGTCCCGGCCACAAGATCCAGGATGTTTTGCCCAGGGATGTTGTCGTCGATGATCGTGGTGTTATCCACCAAAACGGTCTGCCCTATCACCATGAGACTCAAGCCATCCACAGCTACCGATTGCACCAACCCTTCCACGGCATCTTTCTGGTGAACAGAACTCGCCGACCTTTGATCGCCGTTGAACGAGCCGTTGACTGTCACCGTCATCCCGAGTTTCAAATTATTCTGGTTGCCTGCCTGCCCATCCACCGTGAACTGGGCTCCGCTTGTGTCAAACTTCTTGCCGTTGACGAATACGCTGCCAAATCCGGTGATGGTGCCGGACGCCGACGCGGAGCCGCTTCCAGATCCACTTGCCGACACAGAGGGAACTTCCTCGCTGCCACAAGCAGC
This sequence comes from Nitrospira sp., assembly GCA_965223625.1. Taxonomy (GTDB): domain Bacteria; phylum Nitrospirota; class Nitrospiria; order Nitrospirales; family Nitrospiraceae; genus Nitrospira_D. The sequence continues at coordinate 1,915,017 of OZ245008.1, read as the reverse complement.
AAGGAGTCCCGCGAGTCCCATCATCCCCAGCAGGCTAAAGATCCATCGTGAGGTTTTCATAGTATGTTCCTTGTGAAGCGATTGTGGTTATGAGTTCTGGTTTCGGTGGTCATCGAACGAGACACTCGGAGGTCGAGGACTATCGGCGAGGACATCGGCCGACCAGGTGACACGGGCCGGGCACCATTGCCAGACGCCGAGGCTGATAATCCGGCTCAATCCAGCAGGAATGCAGGCAAGACGATTCACCGACACATCTCGATTAATGACACGAGTGGGAGCGCCACAACGACTCACATATGGTTCACTTGACACCGTACGAAGATCGATGTGGGGCGTCACAAAAGCGATAACCGGAATCGGCAGGACCGCGATCGGGGAGTCATCGACCCACTCGCTTCCAGAACAGTGACCTTCGAGCCCAGCTGTCCGTTTCACATCATCGCGAACCAATATAGAGGTACAGCCTGGCAACAGCAGAATGACTGCAAGAAGAGAAGCCCCTAGGTCTAAGCGGAATGGTTGCATAACCCCCTCCTTCTAACCTTGTCTGATGGGTTAGACGGAGGGGAAATGGAAAGGTAAACGGAGCTTAATGGAAAGCTGTGACCCAGCGAAGGTAGGGGGAGGCAGTCCAGCCTCAGCGCTGTTCAAGCTGGACTGGATAATCATCTGCTTGAAAAGATTGCGCTACGGGTAGGGGAAATTGGACTATCTCGTGATCAACGCACATCTTGAAAAAACGCGCGAGGGAGAACCGGTAGTCGATATTCAACGTGGAGAATGATGAGCAAGACTCGGACAAAGCTGCGCCAAATGCCCATCTTCACGAATTTACGCGCGTCGGTCACCACAGGCGGATAGAGCAGGAGTGGGTTGGTGACCTTGATGAGACGTTCGCAAAAGGCAACATCCTCAAGAATCGGTTGATTGGGAAAACCGCCCAGCTCCTCGAACATCGTTCGCCGAACAAACAGGGCTTGGTCACCATAGATGATGCGGCTGCGAGTGCAGCGGAAATTATCTAAAAAAGAAATGAATCGAAGCCGCCAGTCGTCTCCGGAAAACTGGTGCATGAACCCACCGGCTTGAACCGTCTGATCGTGCTCCATCTCATTGAGGCGTTGAAGTGCGCCAACCGGCAAAATCGTATCGGCATGGAGAAAGAGCAACCACTCCCCTATTGCCTGCTTCGCACCTGCATTCATCTGCGAAGCGCGGCCCTTCGATGCGGCCAGTACGCGGATGGCAGGAAACCTCCGAGCGATCTCACATGTCCGATCGGAACTCCCGCCATCAACCAAAATGACCTCAAACTCACCGGTCTGGGCAAAGAGGGCTACCAGTGTGCTCGGCAATACTTTTCCCTCATGGTACGCGGGCATGATGACGCTGATCATGCCACGCACCAATCCGGCAGGAATGTGCGGACATCGGCTACCCATGCATCGGCATCTTCATCGATGCTGTCAAAGAGATCACACAGGGTGAAAACCATCGCGTCCGCCAATGCCAGATAGCGATCAGCCTGTCTCCTGAGTGTCTCTGGATCCGTCTCGCCCCGCTTAACGGCTTGTTCAAGCTGCCGTCGGCCGAAACCGTGATGCGCTTCTTCTTGCCGCAACAAGATCCGCCGGAGCCGTCCAAACGGTGCAGCCCGTTTCACCAACCCCTGTTCGATCCGTGTGAGGACAGCCTCGCCCAAGCCTTCCAGGACCACTTGCTCGGCTAGGAACGTCTCCATCAGATCTCGGCGTGCCAGCGCATCGTCTAGACTTTTCCGATATTCTTCCAAGGCAGGGAGGAACGGTGTATCACAGAGGTGCTTCGGCGCCAGCCACACAATGGCTCCCTGAAAGACTCGTGCATGCATGACTTCTTGTCTGGCCTGGCTGAGAAGAAACCGGCGCGCCCCAGAGTCTTCAGACAGCGCGGCTTGGGCCTTTGCGCAATCATGGGCCATCCGCTCGCCATGCTCCAGAAAGCTCAAGAGCCGGGCGATGGGTACCCTATCGTCATGACCGACCAACATGGCTCATCTCCTTTGGTGGAATACCGTTCAAACTCCAATCGTAGTCAAGATATTCAATGCGATATTCTGAGACGATCAGGTCTTGAGCCAGTTCTGGATCGCCCACATAGCGGGCGATGTAGGCCAGGACAGATCCGGCTGCTTCGGCAAAATCGTCGTCAAACCACTTGAAGATCATGGAGAGCGATGCGACTTTCTTTGTAGAGTCGAAGCGATTTCGTGTGGGATCATTGATGAAAGCTCTGGCAGCACGATCCAACTGAACATCAAGATGAATCGGCTCATAGGTCCATGGCTGGATCTTCGGACAGGACATAGAGGCACAGACAATGGCGAAATGCATGAGTGGCTCACGAAACTGCTTGATCAACACCTGCCGTTCGAGGTCGTAGAGGTTGATGGAGGCCCCACCCACGCGATAGTCTTGTCCGATGAAATAGCGATAGCGTCCCCAATAGGTCATGGGTGAATACCCATCGAGAATTCCCTTGATCGCGAAGGCGTTGTACGCATTGATCCAGAAGGCCAGTTGCTCATTCCGCGTCATGAGCGCGTTCGGGTCGACTCGGTCCAGCTGTGAGAGATAGACCAGCAGCCGATCATCCGACTGGATAGTAGTATAGTCAACCGCACCGTCTCGGACATGGGTACCTAAGAGTTCATCAAAGACCTTGTGTGAAAACTGTTCTGGTGGAATCGGCTCGGTAGGCTTAAACGTCGTCGGTACCGTTGAACAGCCTGCAGCGAGAACGAGCAGACTGAGTAATATCCATCGCATCACATACTCCTTTGACTTACCACGTCACCGGTGTTTGCCATGCCGCAATCGGGTGTCGAAGCACTGATCCGACCACGCGCCCATCAAGTCTGTTACAAGACGACCGATCAGAACAACACTGAATCTCTTGTCGATCGAACCGCGCGAGGATTTCGCTCAGCGAAGACTCGAGCAGATTCCCGGTCGCGGGAAGCGACAAACAGGGGGAGACGTTACCCGACGCATCGATCGCGATGCTATACCGTCCAGCATCGCAGGGTTTCAATGACTCACCGCGTAGCCAGGAAACGTTGTCCTTTGCATACCGCCGAAAATATCCAGGCGGAAGCAGATCTTCTTCGAGCAATCGTTCAAAGACCTTACGCGCCTGTTCACGTTCATACATCAAGATCGGATCCTGTTTCCCATACAGACCAACGTCCCAATGGTAGGCTCCGACAACGGGCAGGAAACCACGTGATCGGCCGAACCGGACAACCTCATGAACCTCATCCCGATTGACTTCACTGACAATGCAGGTCAGAAACTTGGGATGACGATACCTTTCGAGCAGATCAAGACCCACGAGGACTTGATTAAGTTGATCGGCACCTCGAATACGTTTATATCTTATAGGGTCAAGCGTATCGAGGCTAACTGAAAGCGATACGGCCAGATCATCGAATTCCTTTATTAAGCTTGGCGTGAACCTGGTTCCATTTGTAATGAGTGTAAGGTGAAACCCAATCTGAACGAGATCTTGAAGAATAGATGTTAAGTCCTTTCGAAGTAAAGGTTCTCCGCCCTGGATAAACACCAACCGAACACCCTCATCGTAGAGCCCTGAGAAGGCATGCCGAATTTCGTCCCGTGTCATCTCGTATCGACCTTCATTCAACGGAAGGTTGCAATAGCCACAGGACGAATTACACCGAAGATTTATTTGAAAAACAGACCAGGAGCGGTCGTTGAAAAACCAGATTGGTTAATCCACCCCAGAGTGCTTGGCGGAGGCTGGGCCTTTGGTCTTTCATCGTTAATGACTGGACGGGTTCCACTGGTGACTTCTGACGGGTTTGTTCAATGTGTATCAGCATAGTTCACGCGGGAATGGCAACGCTCAGATCTGTACAGCCACCTACCATTTTTTCTCCACCTGGAATCTCACCTCTAGATCGCCGCATTCAGGTCACCTCGTAACACTCTGATATTCATAGTTCATGTATTCTGTGTCATCGGCACGTGCCTTGCTCAGAACCACGCAGCCGTCATGATCCATTCCACAGGAGATTTATGATGAAGAGAACTCTTGAATACATCCATCTGGTTGCCATCGGAGGACTGACCGCTCTGTTATTGACCAGTCCCTTACTCGCCCTGGGAGCACCAAAGCAGGAGAAGAAGGCCAACCCATCCTCGATTTCATCTTCAACGGAACGTCTCTCCCCTTCTGCTGAAGATCGATCCAACAATAAGCCAGGTCCAGCTTGGCGGATCATCGACGGGACGTTAAAACAAATGAATAACCATGTGTACACCGTTGAAGATTATGAGGGAAATCAGGTCGAGCTCTACATCAGTAAGGACACTAAGCAATTGAGCGGCCGTAAGAAAGTCGGTGACCCGGTCAGAGCTGAAATCACCCATAGTCGTTTTGCCAACTCCATCCAATGATCCTGAATACGCCTCTTTATGCGAGGGACGGCAAGAACATTTGCCGGCCCCTCGAGACCTGCGAAGGTAAATGTATTCGCTCAGCGTCTCCTAATGAACGTAATGTCCCCATAGTACGCCGTTACGCTTTCCTTCGTATTATCAGTATCGCTCATGATCGCCACACCGTTGATCATCGGTGGTTCTTCCCCAAATGCTTTTTTGTAATCCTCATAGATGTTTCGCTCTTCGTCGACCCACATGCCGAGTCTTTGCGGCCCGCTTTCGACGACCACCATCTTGACGAAGTCCGTGTAGGCATTGTCAATGATCGAACCGACGGGAGCCTTTCTTTCCCACACATAGTTGATCGCCCCGATTGGAATGTCACCAAACAATACTTGGCCCGCCTTATACTTGAGTTTTTTGCCAAAACTCACCTTTTCGGGTTCATATTCAAACGTGATGTATAGACGAGCCGGATAGTCGTCCCCATCTTTCCGCGTGGCATCGCTATTCTTGAGAAGGTTCTCAACTTTCCAGTGCCACCGCACGACAGGAAACTCCTTCGGATCGATCTTGACTTCTTTGGTCAACCCAGACGCAGATGCATCGCTCGTCGCTTTGACAACTATCCGTTCGCCATCTTTCACCAATTCATATGTGGTCAGTTTGGAAATCTTTTTGAACGTCAAGGGCTTCCAACCTTCGGGCAGGCCAAGTCCTAATTCGCTTGAGGAAAACCTCCCCACTTCCAGCACGGATCCGCCCTGCGCCCATACCGGCGCTCCACACAACACGATTCCCAACACCATAAGTATATGGATCATACGCGCTCTTCTCCTGCTCGAACCGTTACCGCCTCATCCAGGCGAACAATTTCGTTAGAAAGTTTTTCGTGCGTTGTGTGAAGTGGGCTTTCCGCCAAAGATTCACCACTTTCTTGTTCACTTCGGCTTGTGTCGGATAGGGATGGATCGTACCGGCGATGGTCTTCGCTCCCCCCGTTTTCATCGCCACCGAAAATTCGCTGATCATATCGCCGGCACGTGCAGCCACGATGGTCGCTCCGAGGATCTTGTCCGTTCCTTTTTTGATGTGAACGCGTGCAAATCCTTCGTCCTCTCCATCCAGGATCGCCCGATCAACCTCATCCAATTTGTAGGTGTAGGTTTCCAGCTCAATCCCCTTTTCCTTTGCATCCTTTTCATACAACCCGACATGGGCGATTTCCGGCTCAGTGAAGGTGCACCAGGGCATGTTCAAAGCCTCGATGCTGGCGTACCCTAACCCCAAGGGATGAGGAAAGAGAGCATTCTGAATGATGATTTGAGCCATGGCATCAGCTGCATGGGTAAACTTGTATCGTGAGCAGATATCGCCTGCCGCGTAGATCTTTGGATTCGTCGTTTGCAGTCGCTCGTTGATCTTAATCCCATTTCTATCGTAGACGACTCCTGCTGCTTCCAGACCGACCCCCTCAACGTTCGGGGTCCGTCCGGCCCCGACGAGAATCTCATCGACGGTCACGTCATACTGCTGGCCATGGGAATCAACGGTCAAACGTTTCCCTTCGGAGGTCTTCTCTACGCTCAAGTCCTTCCCACAGCAAAGTAGTTTGACACCGTCACGAAGCATCTGTTGCTCGACAATCTCCGCCGCATCCGGATCTTCATTCGGCATGATCCCGTGAGTCGCCTCAATCAGATAGACCTGGCTGCCAAACCGGGCAAAGGCCTGCGCGAGTTCACATCCGATGGGACCTGCCCCGATCACCCCGATCCGCTGCGGTAGGTCCGTCAAAGAAAAGACGGTTTCGTTCGTGAGGTATCCAGCCTCCTGGAGACCGGGTACAGGAGGCTCCGAGGCACGAGCGCCGGTACAAACGGCAGCTTTCGCAAACGTCAGGATCCGATCGCCTGCCGAGCCGTTGACTTGAATCGTATCGGCGCCCAGAAATCTCCCGCTGCCGATGTAGACATCTACTCCAAGCTTGCTATACCGATGGGCCGAGTCATTCTGGCTGATGCGTGCCCTCAGTTTTCTCATTCGTGCCATCACGGCTCCGAAATCATATTTCACCCCGGGAGGGATCTGAAGGCCGAACTCTGATGCCTTTCGCAAGTCAGCCCACGCTCTGGCGGCACGAATCACTCCTTTCGAGGGCACACAGCCGACGTTCAGACAGTCTCCGCCCATCAAATGCTTTTCGATCAAAGCGACCTTCGCACCGAGACTCGCGGCGACAACGGCCGTAATCAAACCGGCGGTTCCTGCTCCAATCACCACGATGTTGTAGCGACCCGTTGGCTCCGGGTTGACCCAGTCCGATGGATGTACATTGGCAACGAGTTGCCGGTTGTATTCGTCGTTTGGAAAGACCAGAAGTTGATCGGACTCACTCATTCCGGTAATCCTTTGGACAGGTTGCATGATCATCGGGTTTCTCCATTGCTTATGTCCCTGCAAGGCGCCTTACGAGACGGATTTCGCCGCAAACTTCTTGTATACCACCGGAACCAACGCGAGAAGTCCAAGCAGCACAAAGGCTGCGATCACGTTGGGGGATGCGATTTCCTTCAAGGAATTGATCGTGCCAAGTTGTCGTCCGGCATAGGCATAGACAAATGAACCAGGAATAATACCAAGCGCAGTAGCTGCGACATATGTTCCGACGTTCACACGCGTCAGTCCCGACACCAGGTTCACTACAAAAAACGGGAATAAGGGAATCAGCCGCAGGGTCAGTAAATAGCTGAACGCATTCTTAGCAAACCCTTCTTGGAACGGCCCCAGCCATTTTCCGAACTTCTGTTCGACGGTATCACGCAACAAATAGCGTGCAGCTAGAAACGCCAAGGTCGCGCCGGTGGTGGCCCCAATATTGATGAACAACGTTGCCAACACCGCGCCGAACAAAAACCCGCCGGCCAATGTGAGAATGACCGCCCCAGGGAGGGACAAGCCGGCTACGAGCACATAGGACACGATGAAGATCCCCACTGCTCCAGCGAAATGCACATCGGTAAATACCAAGAGACTGTCCCGATTTTCTTTCAGCGCGGTTAGTGACAAGAACCGTCCAAGATCAAAATAGAAAAAGGCCCCGATACCAAGCGCGATCATCAAGGCAATCACGATCTTGCCTGTATTCGGCTTCTTGGATTCAGCTTGCTGTGAAACCTGAGTGGTCATAGTGGGATCCTGGCGTATCATGGTGGCTCCCCTTCGTTCTGTCAATGAGATAACCGGCTTGATGGTATGTCGGAGAAGCCTCAACAATCTTACAAGGGGCTGTTGTGAGAACGGATTGTGAATCCTTCACCAGAGGCTGTATTTCGATGCTCGCAGGAAACCCCAAATGAACGTGCATATATCGGCGCGCCGTTCACATCGGCGTTCATGACTTCCCAGCGGTTAGAAAGAGGTTGTCATATCTACCTTACTTCTCGTAATCTGTTGGCAGGAGACTGCAATGGACGAGTTCAATCGACTTACCAAGACGAAAGAACAGTGGGCGAAGGCACGACGAGGTGGGGAAGAACGTGAGGTCTTTTATGAGGGGGATGACCGGTTGCCACCGGGTCAGCATCTCGTCGAAAACTTTCCCATACTGGATCTTGGGTTCAAGCCCGACATTCCGTTAAGCGACTGGCGCCTGACAATCGCAGGGTTTGTCACGACTCCGCTGACATGGACATGGGAACAATTCGTGGCACAGCCACAATTTCAACATCGATCCGATTTTCACTGTGTGACGTCTTGGAGCCGGTACGACAACGACTGGGAAGGTGTGAGTTTCAAGCACCTACTCGCTGTCGTACGCCCTCTCTCGATTGCTCGATTTGTCCTCTTTAGGTCCTATGATGACTATACGACCAACTTGCCGCTAGAGGCCTGTGATGATGAGGATGTGCTGCTAGCCCATAGCTGGAATGGCACACCACTCTCACGTGAGCATGGTGGACCCGTGCGTGTGATCGTCCCGAAGCGATATGCCTGGAAAGGTGCGAAGTGGGTGAAGGAGATTCGGTTTTCAGATAACGACGAGAAAGGGTTCTGGGAGGTTCGCGGGTATTCCAATACTGCACTCCCGTGGAAGAACGACCGGTACGGGTAGCTATTATTTCTTGATCCACCCGCCAGGGCCTTCAATAAAATGGCCTGGTTGGGTATTCTGAATAGCCTTTTCACCTGCTAGCGTTTCAACTGTCGTTACCGGCGTTCGATTTCGCTTGGCGATGTCCTCATAGGCCTGGCGACGTTTCTGATTGACATCCGCAATAAGTGCCTGAGCCTCTGCGTTGGAACTGTTCACCACCCCAAGATACCCAGTGGGCCGCTCTCCGACCAAACCCTTTGCTTTGGCTTCGTCCAGCGACAATGCAGAAACCATCGATGCCGTTGTCGGGAAAATGATCGCAATACAAATTGCGACGCCCCACATCACACTTCGCATCTTTCCCTCCCTGAGCTAAAACAATCCGCTGTCCTTCGAGATGACGTCATCGAGTTCTTTGTCTACTTTCAGTCGAATCTCATGATCAATCTTGACATTGAGATTGATCGTGATGGGTTTGTCAGACGGCGCCACTTCGACTCGTGGAGCGCAGGCTCCCAGGACGGCAATGAGTAGAGCTCCCGACAGCAGCATTCCAACGCTCATCAACATTGCTCTACTCCGCATAGTCAGCCTCATAATGGTCATAACCGCCCATACTTCCTCTCTATAGACCCCTGAAGATCTTGCACCAGGCGCAAACTCTTCAGCAGCGTGGGGATGTGCTCCTGTACCGTCAGATTAAAATGAATCGGAGGTGTATTTATCAAGTCCGGGTTTTTCCCTTCGAGACGAGCACTCAAATCCAACGTCCCCGTCTCTTCGTACCTCACTCCGACTCGTAAAAGCGAATAATGAAAGTTGTTCAGCGCCTGCTCGACAAGCTGGAGCTGACGGTCTGATTCCGACGTACCCTTTGTTGATGCTGATGCGGAGATATATCGCAACACGCCGCCCGGAGGCTGTGCCTCGACCTGACCGTCTTTCACGCTGACTCCGGTGGATGTGAATGTCATCGGAACCGTCCCATTGAGTCTTCCCGTCCCCTGCAGTCCTCGCTGCTGTTCCACACTTAGAATTTTTGCAAGATCCAGGTTGTGTAGAGAAAAGGTCGTCGAAAACGGCGGTTTGTTTAACTCTACCATAAGATCGGGAGTCGTGACCTTCCCTCCGAGGACATCACATTGAAAATCTTTTATATCAATGATGGGCAATTCATCGAGGAATCGCCATCGAATTTGGTATAGCGCTCCCAGATTGGAGAGATCAACACCGCTACGTATTGATGTTACCAGAATGGAAGCCGGTTGAACCATGGCGACTGATTCAGGTTCATCCATGTGCAGAGCCATCGTCGTGCTGAGCCCCTTCACCACATAGTCGGAGTAATATCCTGACAGTTTTTGACTCACGACTTCCGCCGCGGTTGAAGTAAGTTTCATTTCGTTCGATGACCCACCGAGGCCACCGGACCAAGAGGCATCAACTGTCACACCGAAGGTTCCGTCAACGACATCGATAGATGGAGGAAGTCCGGTCACAATCTTCCTGAGCCGACGATCAGCACTGTTGAACGTAAACGGACCAACCGTTCCATGCAGAGTCCCCTGCGTCCCTCGCAACGGTTGTTCGATCCTGGCCGTAATGAATTCGGTATGTACCGGCAGATCGACCCGAAGGTCAGCCTTCAAGCCAACCTGGTCCGCAGTGAACGCAAGACTCCACATACTTGGAGCAAGAGCCCAAGAATGGGAATCCAGACGCACTCCATCGACTGAGAAGGTCCCTTGTGTCCGCCATTCAGCCCCTCTTGTATGTACCTTCTCGAAGCGCAAGAGGCCTTGCGTGGCATGAACGTTCTGACTGCCAATTCTCAACGTAGGTACCTGAACTGTTGCGATCATTGGTCCTCCGCTGCAGTGGAACGCCTTCAGATTGCACTCGACTGCCAACGGCTCCAAAAGTTGCAGCATGAGACCTGGAATGTGTGTCGTCCCCTTTCTGATCTGCTTCACGTTCAATGAAGATACTGGCAGCAGAACGCCTTCTACCTCCGTCCTGCTCAACTTTACGGTGCCTCGAACACCGCCCACCGCTTCTTTTGCCGAGAGTAACTCCGTGATGGCCTTTGGAAGAACCCCCTCTAGATCATAGGCTCCTTCAACCAGGACCAACTCATTACCGACCCCTTCAGCACGTGTGGTTTGGAATTGTGCGACCACCGGACCTGTCGTCTGGCCGTAACTGACATCCAATGGTCCCTGAACGCTCATTCGTACAGGAGTTTCCCTCCAGTATAAAGTGCCTTGTACTGGTTTCTTGTTTTCGATCCGTATGGGTTGATCACCGTGAGGGAGAACCACCCGAATCATTTTAGGGATGATACGCGGTTGTGCATTGACGGTCGCCGTGAGTAGAACGCCAGGACTCATCACCCATTCGAGCTGGGAAGCATTCCCTGCGAACGTGCCTTCGTACGCCAACGCAATATCCTTTGCGGCCCCTTTGAGACCAGGCAGCGTGGCATTGACCCGAATATTGCCCGCTAGACGTGTCTTGGCATCCTGATCCAGAGAATCGAGGGTGGTATTTGAGTCGGCTTCTCCGGCCCAATCGATCGCGATGTGACCCGTGACCTTTTCCAATTCTGGGCCGATGGAAACTAACAGCGCAATAAATGGAGCAAGTTCCTGCACGTTGACCTGAAGACGACCATTAATCTGAATCTGCGGACCGCTCGGATGGGCTTGAGATTGCCATACCACGATCGGAGAAGCGTGAGGCCGTTGAGACGACAAGATCGCGGACCACGTACTAGCTGAATTCCCCACGACCACGAGTCCATATGAGGCAGTATCAAGGCCTCGAAACGATAAATGACCACCTAACTCTCCTCCACTGTACGTCAGGCTTCCGGCAATCGTCACCCTACGGAGCGGACCCGTCGCCTGTTCACGAAAGAAGCTGAGATGATCGAGCTGCAACTCCTCGAATGGAAGGATAGGTAAGCTTCGCAAGAGATCACCGGCGGTGATGAGACTCAATGGCGACGGGTCGTTATCGAACTCTCTAGTAGATCTCTCATCTTCCTGAAGTGGATCCGTCGAAGGAGTGTTTAGTACCTGGATGGTCGCGTCTCGAAGCATGATCCGACTTGTTCGCCCCTGCAGCAACTGCGATAGGTCGTACTGAATCTCTGTATTCATGACCGAGACGATTAATCGCTCCTCACCCAAATCCTCCTGGAATGAGAGAACCGGTACGCGGATTTGTTTCCATCCTGGATAACCCAATTGTAGGATCACATGGCTATATCCTAGATCCCGAAGCTTTTCTGCTAGAAGGTACGATGCTCCCAATGGCAGCAGAAGATAGCAGCCAATAATGACTACCAGTCCAAAGAGTACCGCAACCTGGTATCGTTGAGTCAGCATGAAGGGCGCTCTTTGAGAGAGCTACCGTGTAGAATGTGACAACGGTTCTCAGGCAAACAAACAGGCTCTGTCAAGAGATCCGAACGGCTCTAAACTGGGACACGGTCCAATCGGACCCTTCATCGCCATGCCGGATTGGTGATCACACACACATCGCATCTTTTCCCTTGTGATCATGCAGAAGAACGATCTTCTTATGCAAGACTTATTATTTCCCACCGGTCATTCTGATCTCACAGGTATACGTACCACTATCGTCCTCAATATGATCGAGAATCATGCCCACCAGGACAAAGGACTGCGTTGAAGAGGAATAGCTACGGAAGTGTCTGGGGTTGATCTAGAGGCACATTCTCATCCGGCTCCTCACACTTCTTGCAGTTCAGATATGTGCCGAGATGCTCTTTCCGTCCGATCTCACCGACCGCCCACGGGCGATTGAAAAATGGAGGTTGATGTCGCACATGCTGTCCATGGCCGCAGGCCAACTCAGCCACCCAATCTCCATATTCGTCTTGGTGATACCCGATGATCGCCTGTTGCATAATCCACCCTGTTGCCTAATCCGACAATGGTTTGAGTGTACACGACACCACGTTCAGGAGGGGTCCGTTCACGATCTCAGAACCGTCCGTATCGGCTAGCGCTTTACGAACGGCAATTCCTGACGTTGAGAAGATGAAAAATACCTCCATCGCTTCTCCTCATCCTGATCGAAGCTTCCGAGGAATACCACATCTCGATCGAGATGCCGAAATTCTGAGAGACTTGCTCGGCACGTCTGGGAATCAATGACCCGCGCGTCATACTGTCCCACCACATACACCATGCCCTTTGCGGCTTGATACACATTCCTCCGCCCAGCGTAGCCTGTATCAGGAAACAACTCGGTTGACGAAGAACAACCTTCCGTTCCCTGAACCTTCATGGTGAGATTGAACCTCTGGAGGAATGGATCGGTCGCCAGCCTAATGATGGTCAGTCGAAGCCGCGCAGAATGTATGTCGGCAGAGGCAGGTTCTGGAGTATTACTATTGCATCCTACACTGAAAAACAGTGCGCTCCCGACAAGAAGAGACCGTGTGGGAATCCTCACTTGGGCGCAGAAACCTTGGGGGCCGCGCCGATCGCATCAAGACCCTGCTGAGCGCAGGCATCATCGAGGTGAGCACCTGGTGCTCCACCGACTCCGATCCCCCCCACTACCTCTCCACCGATTTCGATCGGGAGCCCTCCCCCTAAAATCAGAATCTCGCTATTCATGTCGCGAAGAGATTGCAGTGTTGGAACCTTCGTAATGAGGTCGGCCAATTCACCGGTCGACCGACGTACGCTTGCAGTTGTATAGGCTTTTTTTCGGCTGCTATCGACGGTATGTGGTCCTGCTCCATCGGCACGTCCCATCGCACGAAGGACGCCCGAGCGGTCAACGACCGAAACGCTCACTCGATAGCCATCCTTCTTACACGCGTCTACAGCTGCTTGAATGGCCTTGTTGGCGAGACTAAGTGGCAATTGCGACTCTTTTGGTAGGTCATCTGCAGACCTCACAGCCGACATATCCACGCTCACGATCGTGAATGTCATCAAGCTGGCTACAAAGAGTCGCCTTATTCGTACCTGTACGAGCGACTGCATCATACGTGTTCCTCCTCCACACTCCATGACATGGATGTCCACACTACGGCCGCATGGGAAACCCTGTCAAGAGAGCCGGATCTGAGTTAACTCGGTGATCTGCAAGGCGTGAGGAGACTTTAGGTCCGTGTCGACCTGCTAGAAAAGGTCGAAATTGGCAACCCAAGATCCTCAACCATCGCGCGAAGAGGTTCAGCGATGGACCAGGCTTGGGCCGGGCAGCCGCGTGGATGGTGAGGAGCGTCGCCATCGAAGATTTCAGAGATCTGTCCAATGCAGGCTTCTTGTAAATGCTTTTCTAATCCGTTGAGAAATGACCGAGCCACCTTTTGGTTTTCAGGCGTTGCCCCAAATGTTTTTATCCAGGAGGTTATGAAAGGCCCGAGAAGAAACGGCCAGACGGTTCCTTGATGATACGCACGATCTCGTTCCATCGTACCCCCGTCGTATCGTGGACAATATTGAGGGTCGCCTGGGGATAACGTTCTCAATCCTACAGGAGTCAGTAGATGATCGGTAACAATCTGGAGAACTTGTTGAGCTTGATTTCTCGTCAGGAGATCATCACAGAGCGAGATCGCATAAATCTGATTTGGACGAATTGAGGTATCATTGCCAGCTGGTCCATCTACCGTATCGCACAGATACTGGCCGCCCTTGTACCAGAATCTCGCTTGGAAGGACTCTAGGGCTCGCGCCCTGTCATTACCATATCTCTTGGCATAATGAGGTTCATGAAACTGGGTCGCAAAATGGGCGCCGATCTCCAACACTCTCATCCACAAGGCTTGCACCTCGACCGGCTTCCCATGCCGTGGAGTGACGACCCAATCGCCGATTTTGGCATCCATCCAGGTGAGTTGAACGCCAGAAGCTCCACCGGCAATGAGCCCATCGCGGTCCATGTGGATACCGTATCGCGTACCTGCTCGATAGCCGTCCAGAATCTGTTTGATCGCTGGCCAGGCCACCGACTGCACACGAGTCAGATCATGGCTGTACGCAAGATATCGGTCGATGGCGTAGATGAACCAGAGAGATGCATCAATGGCGTTGTATTCTGGGTCTTTGCCAACGTCGGGAAAGCGATTGGGTATCATTCCCTCCGACACGTAAGAACTAAACGATTGAATGATCTGCCAGGCGATCTCAAACTGACCAGTCACAAGACAAAGCCCAGGAAGCGACATGAACGTATCGCGCCCCCAATCGGTAAACCAGGGATAGCCCGCGATGATCGTCTGCCTCGTCTCTCGCTGGACCAAAAAGATCTCGGACGTCTGCCGGAATGTCTCCACTAATGGGTCCGTGACCGATGCAGTCTTTTGCCACCGCGTGCGGCGCGCGCGTTCGCCCAAGATGAGACCAGGTACGTCGAGGCTTTCGAATGCGATGCACGTGAAAACAAGTACCTGTTCCCCTCCCGGCTTCAACTCGAACGTAAATTCCCCCGGAGACCACCAATCTTCCTCACAATCCATTCCTCGTTCCTTTTCCAGGGGGAACTGCACGTGTCGATACCAGTCAGGAGCATGGCGGTATGATCCAGTGTAGAAACAGTGCACAGGGGGGACACTTCCATAGGGATGCCAGGTCACCCATCTCGGTGACAGCGTGAAGGCCGAGGAGAGTTGCCCGTTTTCGTGATGGAGCGTGTGGTAGTCACGGCCCGTCAACATCGGCCGTACCCGGAGAGTGAGGGTTTGACTCGGGGACTCCACGAGAGTCCATCGCACAACGACAAGGTCCTGGCCATGAATACGTATAATTTCACGGCGACAGGTCTGTCCCTGATACGCAAACACCCAGGTTGGCCACGGTGTGGATGAAAACGAGATGCACTGCTTGTACCCCTGAGGATGAACGGCTCCCGGATACAAGTTTGTGGAGAGAGAATACTTCTCGCCGCCAATCTGGAACCATTCCTCGACCTGATTGACGAGAATGTAGCGATTATCGGCCTGTGGCACCGTTAGCAACAGGGCGTGATACCGACGTGTGTTCGCACCTAATACGGTCCCAGAGGAAAAGCTGCCGAGACCATTGGTCTCCAGCCACTCAAGGCTGAGTGCACGATCCAAATTTCGACACTCTTCCTGCCCTAACCTCATATCCAAACTAGTGTCAAAGATTGGTCGACTCGATTTCACGTGTCGATCGAGTATTGTCTTTCATTGAGCTCTTGTCGTGGCTTGAACAAGCCGTTGGACAAACAAGGATGCCGTGAAGCTAGATGATATCCTATTCGCCAGATTGTTGGATTAACTTGGCCACAAGCCCCGTCCATCCTGTCTGATGGCTGGCTCCAAGACCGGCGCCGTTGTCTCCATGGAAATACTCGTAGAACAGAATCACATCCTGCCAGAAGGGATCTTCCTGAAACTTCTCAGTACCTCCAAAGACCGGGCGTCGGCCGGTCGTGTCACGTAGGAAAATATGCGTCAGCCGTCGTGAGAGCTCAGAGGCCACCTCGTTCAATGAAACATATCGACCGCTTCGAACCGGGTACTCGACCTTGTAGGCATCCCCAAGAAAGTAGTGGAACTTTTGGAGCGATTCGATCAGCAGGTAGTTGACAGGAAACCAAATCGGACCACGCCAATTCGAGTTACCACCGAACAGCTCTGTTCTCGATTCGGCCGGTTCATAGTCCACGCGATATTCATTTCCCATGAGTGATAGCACATAGGGATGGTCTCTGTGGTAGCGAGACAGGGCGCGTATGCCATAGGGGGACAGAAACTCCTTCTCATCGAGCATATACCGCAACACCGACCTGAGGCGCGTAGGATTGACCAGCGATAAAAACCTTCGTACCTCGCCGTCACGGGACTGCGTCTCGACGTGGGCACTGAAATCCGGTCGGTTTTCCATGAACCACTGCATCCGGTGCTTGAACCGCGGGAGCCGGTCGATCAATTCCGAATCCAGTGTTTCGACTGCGAACAGAGGGATTAATCCAACAAGCGAGCGAACTTTCAGGGGGACAGTCCGCCCGTCAGGCAGGTGGAGGACATCATAGAAGAATCCGTCTTCTCTATTCCACAATTCAATCTTTTCTCCACCGATATTGTTCATCGCCCTGCAAATATAGACGAAGTGCTCGAAGAACTTGCTGGCGACATCTTCGTAGGCTCGGTTCTCACGCGCCAACTCCAGCGCGATCGACAACATATTCAGACAATACATTCCCATCCAGCTGGTCGCATCGGACTGTTCGATATGACCGCCCGTCGGTAAGGGTGCACTTCGATCGAACACCCCGATGTTGTCGAGTCCTAAAAAACCGCCCTGAAAGATATTCTTACCCTCAGCGTCTTTTCGATTGACCCACCAGGTGAAGTTCAACAGAAGCTTATGGAATACACGCTCCAGAAAGACTCGATCACCGGCACCCTTCCGCTTCCTTTCGATCTTATAGACACGCCAGGCCGCCCAGGCATGGACCGGAGGATTGACGTCTCCAAAGGCCCATTCGTACGCCGGAATCTGACCGTTCGGGTGCATGTACCATTCCCTGAGCATCAGAATCAGCTGTTCCTTGGCAAAAGTTGAATCGACAAGGGCTAAGGGGATGCAATGGAATGCCAAGTCCCAGGCGGCATACCAGGGGTACTCCCATTTGTCAGGCATCGAGATGACGTCGGCATTGTACAGATGTGTCCAGTCCGAATTCCGTCCCCGAAGGCGTTCAGAAGGAGGGTCTGGCATGCCTGGATCTCCTACCAGCCAGCGCTTGAGGTCATAGTGGTAGAATTGTTTGCTCCACAGCAGTCCGGCAAAAGCCTGCCGTTGCACTCTCTTCGTGTCATCCGAAAGATCAGGTGGTGCAAGTTCATCATAAAATTCGTTGGCTTCCTGAATCCGTTGGGCGAACAGGCCATCGCACGTCGCTACAGTGAATGCACCCAACCCGGTTTCATTGGTGAGGCGTAGATGAACCGCGTCGGATTTTCCTGGCGGCAACGTGAATACATAGTGGGCTGCGGCCTTAGAGCCAAACTTCTCAGGGTTGACCACCTCAGTTCGTCCGGCGATGACATAATCATGAAAACTGTCTTTCACATATCTCGCACCTTCCTGATCACCATAGAGCCTTCGGCTGTTTGTCTCATTTTCCGTAAACAGGAGCGTGGGGTTCCGTTCGCACCAGAGACGACGTTCACCGTAGTACTCATGATTCAATTCGATCACGCTCCAATCATTGACGGATGTTCCTTCGCGCATTCTTGGTCGACGTGCATCCAGTCCCCACGACCAGGTGTTCCGGAACCACAATGTGGGCAGAAGTGAGAGCTCCGCAGGATCTGGCCCGTGGTTTACGACCTGTATACGGATCTGTATCTCCTCCGGTGTCGCCTTCGCGTACTCCACAACGACATCGAAATAGCGGTTCTCGTCAAAGATGCCAGTATCAATCAGCTCGTATTCAAGTTCTCCACGTTGGCGACGGCGATTCTCCTCGACAAGCTTTGTATAGGGAAATTCTTCCTGTTGATACTTATACAGATACTTCATGTATGAGTGTGTTGGAGTTGAATCTAAATAGAAAAAGTATTCTTTCGAATCCTCTCCATGATTCCCCTCGTTACCCGTCAACCCGAACACCCGTTCTTTCAGAATAGGATCGCGCCCGTTCCAGAGAGCTATCGAGAAGCAAATAAATTGATGACGATCGGAGATGCCGGCAAGACCATCTTCGTTCCAGCGGTAGGCGCGCGAGCGAGCATGATCATGGGGAAAGGATTCCCATGCTGTTCCGTGAGGGCTATAGTCTTCGCGTACCGTTCCCCACGCACGCTCGCTAAGGTATGGTCCCCACCGTTTCCAATGTTGCGTCCTGAGCGCATCCTCATCAAGGCGTTGCTGTTCGGCTCCTCGAGTCGCTCGAGAATGAGCTGTCGTCTGTCGTGCTTTCCCCATGTAACCTCGGTGAGCGGTCCACCTCCGAGCCAGCCTTGCCACCATGCGCCTGGCAGCCACAAGAATCAACCCAGGCTCAGGTCGATCTAAACATTCCGCTTGTTTCCTTCTTCGGTCTTCTAGGGCATTTGACTTAATCTCATCGCAGGGAGGGTTGAAACAACTAGAGGCTGACACCAGGCTTTCACATCAGGAGGGATTGAAAGACTCTGCAGATGTCTAGGATTTGAGGTACTTATAAGGATGGGAAACGAATCGAACGCTCAACTCCAGACGACGCGCTCCTGGTTCAAGAGGTATTCAATCACTTCAATACTATTGCGCATCTGGATCTGGGCTTGTTCAGACATGGGCAACACCGCACCAACCAACTTGCCTGACTCCATATCCATAAGGGAAGGGATTCCCTCATCCGACGGTTTTTCAAGATTACTGCGAAAGCTAGCCAAGGGAAACCTCCTGGTTGAATCCTTCTCGGCACGCTTACGTCGAGACTTTAGGGAAATGAATCAGATGGCCCTAGCCTACTTGGAAAGCATACCATACGCATTCTCCCCAGGCATGACAGCCATATATCTAATTGTTTTTATGAGATTATTGGCGTTTTGATACGGGCGGACGGACTGGAGGCAGGGCTCCAAGGTAATGAAATCCGCCGTGATCGACCAATGTCGTGTCGGACTTAAGGCGGAAGTCGTCTTGCTCCTCATCGACAAACCGTGGGTCAGCCGTGATATCCGTCTTAACCTTGAGCTCCGGGGCGTGTAGATTCGGCGAACCGGCTCTCACGTAATCGGCTTCACTATTCAGAAACAACGCGTTATAAGAGGTCTTTGTCTGACTCGAGGGTGCGATCAGCAGGCCAACCTTGTTCAAACTGAAGATGTTCCCCGATACCTCATTTATAGACGTGCCAAGGAAGGCTGCGCCAGCGCCATTCTTCACCAGAGTATTATTGGTTAGCACCGCGTTCGCCTGATCACCGACCACTACCGCTTCGAAGAGATTTCTGGTGATAATATTGCGTTCAAGCCGAACTGAAGACTTACCGGTGATGTTCACTCCGTGATCGTTGTTATGAATAAAATTCCCAAACAAGAGGGCTTGTGAATCTGAAAACTGTACTCCGGTCGTCTCACTCCCACCAATCACGCAGTCTTCGATTCTGACATCGTGCACCTGCTGGCCGAACAGCATGCCCTTCACATGAACCTGGCGTAGGGTGATGCCCTTTCCATTGAAGATTCCAAGCGCATGTCCTCCATGTTCATGAATCGTGAGTCCACTGATCTCGATATCCTCTGCTCCGTAAGGCCACTTCCCGATATGCAGCACCCCGACCATGTCACCGCGGCCTTGTAGGACAACTCTATCCACTCCCTCGCCGATGATCTTGATCTTCTCCTTGCTATGAATGGTGAGGTCTTGAGCATAGGTCCCCGCTTTGATCACCACAATATCGCCCTTCCCCGCACTATCGACGGCTTCTTGAATCGAAGAGAAATCGCCAGAACGGTCTGGTGCGACGGTGATCGTCCGTGAGATCGGCTCAGTATGTTCGGTCCCGGCAATGCCTAACCCAGTTCCGATGAGCCAAAATCCGATCACTGTGAGGAATGCGTTCCGCATCAAGAAATTCATACAAGCTAGAAACTGGGGATGTCAATCGCGGTTTCTTGAATGGTCTGCCACATGATAAGCTCCACCGCTATGATTCTAATTGGACTCACCGGTGGTGTGGCTACCGGGAAAAGCACCGTGGCGAAGATGTTTCAACGGTGTGGCGCCGTGGTCATCGATGCCGATGAATTGGCACGAACTGTGGTCCAGCCTGGCAAACCGGCTTGGCGCGAGATTGTCCGGGCGTTCGGCAAGGGCATCTTGAGCCCTGATCGCACCATCGACCGTCATACGTTAGGTGCGATCGTCTTTCATGACGAGAAGAAACTTCGGCGTCTGGAACGAATTATCCATCCTCGAGTTGCACGGGAGCAGGTTAGACTCACCAAACAGGCCGCAAGAAAAGATCCGCATGCCGTCATCATCTATGACGTCCCCCTCCTCTTTGAAGCCGGCATCGACAAACGAGTAGACAAAGTCGTTGTCGTCTCTGCTGACCAGAAAAGTCAGGTTACCCGCCTAAAGAGACGCGATGGGCTATCGCGAACTGAGGCGCTCAGGCGAATTCGCAGTCAAATGCCGTTATCCACAAAACGGCCTCGGGCAGACTACGTGCTTGACGGTACGAAGGAATCCCTCAGCCTTGCAAGGTCCGTTCGCCGGTTGTTTACGTACTTTGGGTCTCTCTCTTGCGCGGGCTCGACTCCAGCGGAGAGGCTTCGACGCGTAGATGGTAAGAGTCAAGGCCGCCGATAGAACGCCCCTGAGCAGTATTCGCCGGGATGCGGTGCGCTGTCTTATGAATCCCAAAACATCGTTCTACCCTCCGCTCTATACCCTGTGATAGAGTCACTCACTATGAGAAATGTCCTCATCATCGGCTCCGGTCCTGCGGGGCTAACTGCTGCCCTCTACACAGCCAGAGCCGACTTGTCTCCACTGCTCATCGAAGGATGGCAGGCAGGTGGTCAACTTACGACGACCACCGAAGTCGAAAATTATCCAGGGTTCGCCAAGGGCATCATGGGCCCTGAGTTGATGAAAGAAATGCGGGCCCAGGCGGAGCGATTTGGTACAGGGTTTAAGACCGGAGATGTCACGGCTGTGGATCTTGCAACTCGCCCGTTTAAAGTCATTGTGGACGATGAAAAAACCCTGGAAGCCAAGACGCTGATCATTGCGACCGGTGCCTCTCCGATCACGCTCGGTCTTCCCAACGAGAAGCGTTTGTGGGGGCATGGCGTGTCCAGCTGTGCGACATGTGACGGGTTTTTCTTCAAAGGCAAGGAACTTGTCGTCGTGGGTGGTGGAGATAGCGCGATGGAAGAGGCGACGTTTCTGACCAAGTTTGCCACCAAAGTATCGATCATTCATCGCCGTGACAAATTGCGAGCTTCTAAAATCATGCAAGATCGAGCGCTGAAGAATGAAAAGATTACTTTTGTCTGGAACAGTATTGTGGAAGACGTACTCGGACAGGATATCGTGACCGGCGTCCGAGTCAAAAATGTTGTCACCGACAAGGTATGGGATTTACCTTGTGCTGGTCTCTTTCTAGCAATTGGCCACCGCCCCAATACAACACTCTTCACCGGACAGCTCAGGATGAATGAGACCGGCTATCTCCTAACGAGTCAGGGTACGGCGACAAGCATTCCCGGAGTCTTTGCCGCGGGCGACGTGCAGGACGCCCATTATCGCCAAGCAGTGACCGCAGCCGGAACCGGCTGTATGGCTGCCATCGATGCCGAGCGTTTTCTCGAATCGCTCGGCGCGTGAATCGTTTCTTGTGAAGCGTATCTCGCTGATGAAAATGAGACACCCATCGCCACTCCCCTATACTTCATGCTTCACGAACGACACGCGACGCAAGATATGAGATGCGCTATCGTCCACTATCATGAGCTCGCCCTCAAGGGGCGGAATCGCGAATACTTCGAGCGCTGCCTGATCCAAAACATTCGAACTGCTCTTCGAGATCTTGAAATTCGGCAGGTTGAAAATCTCCACAGCCGAATCCGCATTCGGCTCCCTATGGAAGTTTCTCCAGATGTCGTTCGAGACCGGTTACGACGTGTCTGTGGTATTGCGAACTTTCTACTCGGTCGAGCAATCCCGCTTGAGCTTTCGAATCCCAACGTGGCCGGTCTCACAACCACTGTCATCGAAGAAATCGCGTCACGCTCCTTCTCAACGTTCAGAGTCACCGCGAGACGAGCCGACAAACGGCTGGTTCTGACGTCAATGGATATTGAACGAGAACTTGGTGCGGCCATTTGCAGCAAGACCGGCAAGAAAGTCAGTTTGAAGAACCCTGATGTAACAATTTACGTCGAGCTTTTATCGAAGGAGGCATTTTGCTCCGCAGAGAAACTCGAGGGGCCGGGCGGGATGCCGGTTGGCGTCAGCGGCAAAGTTGCTTGTTTACTTTCTGGAGGGATCGACTCTCCGGTCGCGGCCTATCGCATGATCAAGCGAGGGTGCCAAGCGAGTTTCGTTCACTTTTCAGGCCGTCCCCTGGTCAGCCGAGCCTCGGAAGAAAAGGCCCGCGATCTTGCCAGAATCCTCACAACCTATCAGTACAACTCCAGGCTCTACGTCATTCCCTTTGGGGAAATCCAACGTGAGATTGTCCTAACTGCGCCCGCCCCATTTCGCGTCGTACTGTATCGACGGATGATGGTACGAATTGCCGAAGAATTGGCTAGAAGGGAGGATTGTTGGGCCCTAGTGACCGGCGATAGTCTTGGGCAAGTGGCCTCACAAACTCCGCAGAACCTGTGCGCCATTGAGGAGGCTGCGGAATTCCCGATTCTCCGCCCCCTGATCGGTATGGATAAGCGTGAGATCATTGATGAGACGAAACGCATCGGGACCTACGACATTTCGATCGAACCGGACCAAGACTGTTGCAAACTCTTCGTCCCTCCCCATCCCAGTACCAAAACTCGGATCGACGATGTACGGAAAATCGAGCGGATGTTGGATATCTTTTCGCTAGTCAAACGAGGGCTCGAGAATGCCGAGTTGACTGTGTGGTCATTCCCTCCATCAGCCGCTTAATTCGCACTCGTTTGCCATCACCCTGGAGCCTTCGGAGATACAAACCAAGCCATTGCAAAACATAACTGGTCAAGGTAAGCTCGCCACGTTCTTTGACCTCACTCGCTAATGCACGTGCGATAGGCCACCCAGACGGACATCGATACAACGGAGAGGTGCGAGAGCGGCCGAATCGGGCAGTCTCGAAAACTGCTGTCGGGGTAACTCGACCGTGGGTTCGAATCCCACCCTCTCCGCCATACAGAGCTCGCTCGTACGGGAAGCCAAATGGCGGCTTCTATGTTGTATTGCCATAGCCAGTCACTGCACTATCCCTTGCGCAGTTTTAGTTTCGCCGAATGACGAGGCCGAAAACCCCAAATCTACAGAAATGAACCGGCGTGCCAAACGGCGCATAACATCAGCAGCGGTATGCAGGCGACGCAGCTCCGCAAATTCGTCCGGGTCCGATGGATTCTTGTGGCTTGCATGCGCCACTGCCACGCGGCAGGCCTTGTAGATATACAATTCTGGACTCTCTGTCCCGCAAGCATCAAGAAAGGTAGCAATGCCGTCCTGATCATCCGGGTCCTTAAGGATCGGTCCCAGGTTGTCGGCTACCCATTTTTTTGATGCTGGCCCGCGCTCATGGTGAATCTCGATGATTTTGTAGTAATTTAATACGGCATAGCTGATCATGAAATTCTGCTCGGCGTTGCGCGCTTCACGATAGAGCGCTAGAGCTCGCCGTACTTCTTTCGATGCCGGAATGTCGCGATTGAACACCCAATGAGATGCTGTTGTGAATGCCAGATCGCGCTTGGGAACAGCAACCGGCACTGGATTGCCAGACCAACCTCCTTGCACGATAGCGTATTGGTCATCACACCATGTCAGCAGACTCAGGAAGCGATTGATGATCGTCATCGCATCTTCCATGCTCAGTCGATTGGCATTCAGGTCAACTTGTGATTCCCCGTAGCTTGCTACGGGGATAAGCTTCTCTGGTACCCTCTGGAGTATGGCGGACCAGAGGGATGAGGAGGTCAGAAACGGGGCCCACTGTGCGTGGCAAATCCACTACCATATTGTGTTTCCGGTGAAATATCGCAAGGCGCTGCTGGATGAGGCGGTGACGGCGATTATCCAGGACACGGCGGCGGAGATTGCGGACCGGTTTCCGATCGAGATGGAAGCGATTGGGACGGACAAGAATCACCTCCATCTGCTCTGCAGTGCGCATCCGAAAATGGCCCCGGGACGGATTGTGCAGATATTTAAGAGCCGTACCGCTCGGGAAATCTTTCGACGGAAGCCCGCTGTGAAACGGGTGCGGTGGGGCGGGGAATTTTGGACAGACGGGTATTATGTGGCAACGGTGGGGGAGCGAGCAAACTGGCAGACGGTTGAACGATACGTGCAGCGACAAGGGCAATCCCACGAGGATCTCCGACAACTCCGAATGTTTTAGTTCTGTGATACCCCGCAGCTTGCTGCGGGGAGCTTCATTATGGATCGACTGCACTTTGTCCTTGCTTTTCGGCATTAAGACGAGCTTATAGCGATCAAACTCGATCAACATTTCCTTGTTCGGCCATGTGACCTGGTTATCGACCCCGATGTTTAGGAAGTGAGACGTTGGAGTTGCGCCCAATTGCTCGCGGCGGGCCTTTTCGACATCCTCCTTGTCATACTCCGAACCATCATCACCAATGAGCTGCGTAGGATAGGCACGAGCATGATCGATTTCACGTGCCAGCCGTTCAAAGAACCGTTTATTGAATACCAGTTCTCGGCTCACTGGCGAGTTATGCAACTCAGCATCGAACTTCGCGCCTGGCTGTAATAAGGACACTGCTTCGTCACGCACGAACGAAAGTTGGTGCCGCGTTCCGTTGCGTTCATATGTAATGACGGCCAGCCCGTGGCTGTTTGTACCGGCTTCCGCGACCGAAAGCCGCACAGCGATGATGGTTGCCCGTGCGGCTTCATCGGTGAGCACGTTACTCAGCGCATTGGTCAGAGTAGTTGCACCACCAAAGGCATCCGTCTGTCCGCCAACCGGCTTCAATTTGGCGATAATGGTGGCCACATGGCCGGCCCAGCTGGGCTGCGTGGCTACTAACCCCAGCAATGCTGCAATAATTTGCTCGTTTGTGAGCGCACGATCTCGATTTTCCCGGCCACGCGGCAGCTTTCCGCAGCCACGCAGTGATTCCAATCGCTGATCCATCGCGACAGGAGTATCTGCTGCCACGTCACTTCCGCGGAAAAGTTCGGTCAGTATGTGAGAAAGTTGTTTCGCAAGCATGCGTTTAGAATCAATGAAGACAAGGAAAATGCATAGCTGCACGATGAGATATGCTCACTCTAATTCTGCAGCTATTGATCTTCCCCCGATTTGGTGGACACCGGGTTACGCGACAGCCGCTCTCGCTTCGTACTCAGCCGGGGAGTGATAGCCGAGGGTCGAGTGGCGCCGCTGCCGATTATAGAACACCTCAATGTATTCGAAGATGTCCTGTATCGCTTCGTCCCGCGTGGTGTAGTGCCGATGATGGACTAGCTCACGCTTGAGTGTCCCAAAGAAACTTTCAACGCAGGCGTTATCCCAGCAGTTCCCTGTGCGGCTCATGCTGGGGATGAGGCCGTACTCATCGAGCAGACGCTGATAGCTCGTGGCGGCATATTGACTGCCGCGGTCCGAGTGGTGCAGGAGCCCCGCCATGGGAGCCCGGTTCGTCAGCGCCATCGCGAGGGCCTGCTCGGCCAGATCGACGGTTAACCGCTGCCCCATAGCCCAGCCGACCACTCGGCGTGAGTACAGATCCAGCAGGACGGCCAGATAGAGCCAGCCCTCCAGCGTCCAGACGTAGGTCAAGTCTCCGGCCCACACCTGGTTGGGCGCCGCGACGGTGAAGGCCCGATCCAGGGTGTTCGCGGCCGCAGGAAACCGATGCTGGGACTGGGTGGTGGCACGCCACTTCGTCACGGTCTTGGCCCGAATCCCTGCCCCACGCATGAGCCGAGCGACACGATGCTCGCCAATGCAATGTCCCTGCTTGACCAGAGCAGCCCAGATGCGGGGACTGCCGTAGGTTTCTCGCGACTCGTGGTGGAGCACGCGAATCGCCGAGAGCAGGGTGCGCGCTTGTCTTGAACGGAGACTCTCCGGCCGTGATCGCCACGCGTAGTAACCTGCCGCCGAGACCGCGAGGGCGCGGCACATCAGGCGGATCGGATAGCGACGGTCGTATTCCCGGATCACTCGGTATCTCATCGCGATTCCTTCGCGAAGAACGCCGCCGCACGCTTTAAAAAATTCCGCTCCTGCTTCAAGACCGCATTTTCACGCCGGAGCTGGGCCAGTTCCGCCTGCTCGGCCCGGAGAGATTGCCGGGTCTGTCCACGCCCCTCGGCCTGCTGCTGCTCCGCGCGCCACCGGTAGAGGAGATGATCGGCAATCCCCAGATCCCGCGCCACCTGGGCCACGGGATGCCCGGACTCCCGGACTAAGCGCACCGCTTCTTCCTTGAACGTCTCCGTATACGATCGTCGTGTCTTCGTGCTCATCCTGTCCTCCCATTTCAGCATTCTCCCACTTATGGAGGTGTCTGTGAAATCGGGGGAAGGTCATATAGATATTCATCGCGTCATCATCATGACAGGGTCTGATAGACACTTTCACTGCTTCCTCGCCTTGCCCCTGAGCACCCGTCTCAATTCCACCATCGCCAACGTATCTCTTGCGCAATAGCGCAACAGCGACTCCCGAAGCGCAGCCTGTTCAATCCAATCGGTTTCGACGAACACCATGCGGTAGTATTCGGCTGCGGCCTGACCTCCCGCCTGAATTACGAGATCGTCATACCCAAGCGATGGCACCACGGCCGGCAACACGGATTTAATCGAGTAGGATCCGTTGAAGTCAGGATGATAATAATGTGCGCGAATCACCGGGAGGAGATCCCACAACCGCTTCAGAATCGATTTGAATGCCGGCTTAAACTCCGGGAACACCTCTGCAAGTTGTCGAAGGATCGCTTCCTCATACGCGGAGTAGACGACGATGGTGCCTTCCTCACCGAGTGACTCGACCAACGCCTGTGCCCACCTTCTACGAGGCTCCGACGCCTCGCCGTGGAGAAACTCGTGGTGTGATACATCGCCGGATTCTTGTTCGATGTGATTGGACCATTGAACGGGGATCGGTTGATAAGGCCTGGTCAAGGGAAAACGAGGTCGTGCCAACATGACGGTCTCGAAGTCCAGATGGTGGATGGGATAGGTCACGGAACGAAGAGCGTTTCCTAGTTCAGAGGAGATCCACTCGACATTGTCTCTCACCCTTCGTTGCGTGTCAGACAGTCTTGTCACATCGGGAATGTCGTCTATCGTCGTAATGCCCTGTTCAACAAGGCGGCCCACCATCTCCTTTTTCCCTGGTAAATAATAGATCCAGCGCGATGGCTTCTCCTTGGTGCAGTGAGCCCAAAATGGACATTCGTAGGGGGTATGGCAATGTTGATCGGGCTCGATTGCCGGTGCCTGCGGCTCTACCAATACGGCTTTCATCGTAGCCAATCGTCCCGGAACCAACGCTCGCCGACCGGTCACCGCCTCCGACACATCTTCAATCGAGAAGAGCGATCGAAGGTCCACCTCGCCGCCTTCGTAGAGATAGCCCGTGTTGATACGCATCAGGCACGCTGCGTCGAGTCTCAATCCGGCCCCTTGAACGACATGACTTTGAACGGAGAGGTCATCAATGTGCACGTCTTTGACTCTCGTCGATGACTTCACTTCGATCAATCGCCAGGACCAAGGCATACCCTCACCACGCGTCACCCGCTCCAAAATATCGACCCGCACGAGCACCCCGTCATACTCAAATGCCCCTTCGTAGATAGACGAGATGCGCGGATCGTGAACCAGAGCCGCAGTCTCTGCAACCGCAGCCTCCCGCCTGCGAAATCCTGCCTGTACCAGCGCACCACCGGAAAAGTACTGCCGTGCGAGCATCCCGATTTCAGTACCCATATCGAGAATAGCCTGAGTCGACGCATCAGGCGGCGTCGCCAAATCTGGTCGATGAATCTCGAGATACAGCCGTTTCAGGCACTGCAATCCGGAAAGAAACTTGGATTTGGAGAGGCGACGGGAGGTGGGGACGGTAGATGACCCGTCTTGTGAGTCGGCCTCTGTCATATCGTCCATCGTCTCATCACTGATTTCTCACCGGTGGTAAAGACAAAGTCTGTTACGATACCGCTCCATGACCAACGGTGTCAGTCAGATTCGCCGGTCCGTGATGACTCTGGCATTGCCAATCACGGTCAGCAGCTTCCTTCAGCGGGCGGAGGGCATTGTAGCAGTTTTCTTGGTCGGTGAGCTGGGGGCCGCCTCGATTGCCGCGGTAGGGTTGGGCCAACTGCTCGTCTTTATCGCGACGACCGCGGTGTCCGGACTTTCGGTCGGCACCAACGTCATCGTTGCTCAGCTGTGGGGAGCACGCCGGCGGCAGGATGCAGGAGAAGCTGCACGGCATTTTCTCTGGTTATCGATCGGTGTGTCGCTTGTGCTGGCCTCGCTGGGAATTACTGGCAATCGGTTCCTCATGGAACAGCTCGGAGCAGAGTCGGACGTCATCGCATTGGCGCTCCCCTACTCCACCTTTATCTTTTATGTTATCCCCTGTACGATTCTGATTACAGGTCCTGTCCTCTGTGCTTCAAGGGACAGGCGATACTCGCACTCCGATGTATGCCATGATCGGGGTGAACCTTCTCCATATCGCCCTTGCCTACCCGCTCGTCTATGGGCGATGGGGCCTCCCCACTCTCGGCCTCATGGGAGCCGCCATCGCCGTTGGCCTTGCTGAAATGACGGGCGCCTTGTATCTGCTGATACGTTGTCGTCCAATCCTGAAACCATCTCTACGATTTCGTATCGATCTGATCCGGTCGATGTGGCAGGTCGGGGCCTCGGTGTCCGGAGAACGGATCGTTCAGCAAGCCGGAGTCTTTGTCTACACCAAGCTTGTTCTCCTCTACGGGACCGTGGCCTATGCCGCGCACCAAGTCGGCTTATCGATTGAATCATTCTCCTTTCTCCCAGGTTATGGATTCGCCATCGCCGCCGCCACCATGGTGGGGCAGAGCATCGGAGCAGGAAAGTACGCGAGAGCGAAACTGGAGAACTGGGAGGCGAACCGAATCGCCATGGCGCTGATGGCCTGTATGGGCTTCATTTTTTACGTGTTCCCTGAGGCGCTATTTCGCACGTTCACGACAGACGAAGCGGTTATTGAACTTGGTAGCATGTTTCTAAAAATAGTCGCCATCTTGCAGGTCCCCTTAGCCATTACCATGGTTCTAGCTGGATCCCTGCGCGGAGCGGGCGATACTCGGTTCATCTTGGGCGCCACCGTGATTGGCATGTGGGCCATACGAGTGCCGTTGGCCCTGGTTGCTGCTCTGTGGGTCGGACAGTCGGTACTATTCATCTGGGCCGCAACAATCGCAGACTGGACGACACGGATGGCTCTGTTACTGTGGCGCTATCGATCCGAGCGGTGGCGGCAGATTCAGGTAATCCGTTAACGGCTAAGAAGCTAGCCTGCCATGTTCCGAAGCTCCGTCTCACCCAATCCATCTTCCACGAGAAATTCAATGCCCCCGGTGACGACATCGTACATCGCACCGACAATCGCGATACGCCGCTCTCGCACGAGTCCATCGAGCGTGTGACTTTCCTCGCGTATCCCCTTGACGACCCGCATGACGTTTTGTCTGGCCACGGCATCTATCAGTGCAGCCGTTTCAGGCGAGTGTGGGCCATCAGCTGCCGGATGTGAGATCCCATGAGCAGATCGTTGGATCTCATTCACCACAGAATCCAAATGTTGGCATCCTGTCGCTTCAGCGGCCGTCACGCGTGAGTCCAGGAGTTTGACCGCGGCAGAAACTGCTCCGCATCTGGTATGCCCAATCACGATGAGGAGTTTCGCACCCGCTACACCGCATCCATATTCTGCGCTGGCCAATACGTTTGGACTTGTCACGTTCCCGGCAATGCGGATGCTAAAAATGTCTCCCATCCCAAGGTCGAAGATCAATTCCACCGGCATGCGAGAATCAATACAACTGAGCGCCACGGCTAAGGGATGTTGCCCCTCGGCTGTAACGCGGACTTGGCGGTTGAAGTCTCTCGTAAGACGCCGCCCCGTTCGGACCCGTTCGTGGCCGTCTTTCAGAATCTGTAAAACTTGCTGCGGTGTCATAGTTTCTTGCAACTCGCGGGTGGAGTAATCGATATATTGAATTTGGTCGTATTCATTCCGGAACCCGACAAGGCTGACCTCCACACCACGGGCCGGGCCGGTTTCTTCCTTGAAATCTCGAATCAAGTCCAGTACGTCTGCATCGATGTAGGCCGTGTTGCGCGCATCCAACAGAACATGGCCAGCACGTGGCACTTCATTCAGCACCTTGGAGAGGGCTGCACGATTCAAAAAGCTCACCTGATTGGCCAACACAATATGGACAACGTCACCGCCGAGATGCTTTTCCACGAATCGCTGCACCGGGTGGCGCATGTTACTGCGAAGAATGAAGCCGATGGAAACCGTGAGCCCGATCACAATCCCGATCAAGAGGTCGGTAAACACGATGGCTGCCACGGTAACTGCGAACGGGATGAATTGATAGCGCCCTTCGCTCCACATTTTCCGGACGAGGGCCGGACTGGTTAGCTTGACGCCGGTCATCAGCAAGATCGCCGCGAGACACGAGAGTGGAATCAAGTTGAGGTATGTTGGGATGAGCGGAACACTGATCAAGAGCAACGTGCCATGCACCAGAGTCGCCAGTTTTGTTTTTCCGCCGGTATTGACATTGACAGAACTACGAATAATCACCGAAGTAACCGGAAGCCCACCGATCAATCCACAGGTCACATTCCCGATACCTTGCGCCACCAGTTCTCGGCTCGGGGGTGAAGTCCGTTGCTGTGGATCGAGCCGATCAACCGCTTGTAAATTCAGGAGAGTTTCCAAGGAGGCGACAATGGCGATCGTGAGTCCCGCGATGTACACGGCCGGATTGGTCCACTGGGTATAATCGGGAAACTCCAGTAACCCGCTGAACTCTCCCAACCCGTTGGCTATCGGCACTTGGACAAGATGGCTTAGGCCGATCCGCCAAGGATCTCCCAGTTGCTCAAACCAGAGGCTCATACCGACACCGAAGACCACCACAACCAGCGGAGCCGGCACGGCGGAGTCTTTCAGAGGTTTCCAGGTACCCCAAATGATCAGCAGCACAAGGGACAAGATCCCAATAATGGAAGCACCGAAGTGAAAATCTCCGAAAATACTGAGGAGTTCAGAAAACGTCGTCTCAAAGTCCGGCTGAAAAAAGGACATGTCTCCTTCCGGATCAGGGTCATGTCCAACCAGATGTGGGATCTGCTTCAAGATCAGAATAATACCGATCGCTGCCAACAACCCCTTGATGACGCTGGTGGGGAAAAATGCCGCTATAAATCCTCCCTTTGCGACTCCCAAGCCGATTTGAATCAACCCTGCAAGAATCACCGCCATCAGAAACGCTGAAAATGAGCCAAGTGAATAGATTTCTGCCGCCACGACTGCCGATAATCCGGCTGCTGGACCGCTGACACTGGTATGGGAACCACTGAACAGGCCCACGATCATGCCGCCAACAATCCCAGCTAATAATCCAGACAACAGCGGTGCATCGGACGCCAGTGCAATGCCTAAGCAGAGGGGTAACGCCACAACGAAGACAACGAGACCTGCCTTGATGTCGGCGAGAAGCGAGCCTGCCGATATGCCATTCGTGACATGCATAGAAGACGTGATTCTATTGTAACCGAATTAGACGGGATGAATCCCGTATGAGACTGAGGATGTACAGGAGAGAGTTTGAACTAGTTTAGGTCATCCGTTGATCAGACCATGCATAAGCAGCACCGAAACACATGCCGGCGACAGCCGATTGGAGGAACATATTTTCCGCATGAATCGCCATCGCCCACCACACGACAGCGGCAAGAAGGCCTGCGGCTGCTCCTAGCACAATCCTTCCACCTGCCAGGCGAAACCAATCGGTGAAGAGGACCCAGGCTGCCATATACAATGCACCGGCAGCAGCGGACGCAAAGAGATACATGAGATTGCGGTCAAATAACCACATCTGAACAACCCCGGCCAGCGTACCAAGAATAAGGCCGGTCACCACTCGTTTGATCAGAATAGAGACGTGAAAAGAAAGATCAGACACTTTATCCTCCAGAGTTTGGCCTTTTGGTGTCTAATTTGTTCGCGACGATCCGACCTTCACCGTTGGCTTCTAACTGAACGACTACCGAATGATCGAACGGTTGGCATCGGTATTGCGCGAGCCACGGATCGTCACCTTTCAAAACTGTGCAACTGGGTTCGCCCTCATTCAGATCTCCCGGCTCATATTTGAATCGTACCGATACGAGTTCTCCATTGAGCCGATGGACGGTATGGATCTCAGAGGAAGAGGTTGGGATCACGCTGGAGACCCAGCCACGGCTGATCTGCTCCGTTTCTTTCAACTTCTGGTAGGTCTCATAATAGGACTCAAAGGTCTGCGCTGAG
Source organism: Nitrospira sp. (assembly GCA_965223625.1). Classification (GTDB taxonomy): domain Bacteria; phylum Nitrospirota; class Nitrospiria; order Nitrospirales; family Nitrospiraceae; genus Nitrospira_D. Next base: position 1,882,206 of record OZ245008.1, on the reverse strand, counting down.
TCCACAAGCCACACGGCGCCCATCAATACCACCATGGATCCCACAATGGATAGGCCGACCTTCTTCATGGCTCAACGCAATCAGTCGCCTGCATACCTTCAGCTCTGTGACGGACCTGGGGGACAAGTCGTCTGTCTCGTATCTCGACCAGGCCCTCTGGTCACTTCGATCCGCGCAACCTGTTTCACATTGGCGCAAAGATCACCGAGCCCGGGTGTCACCAAACGGAACGGACCGCCTTTTGTGTCCGGCAGAGCAGCTCCATCCAATTCATAGACCAACACACCATACTCCTTTGCCTGTTGAAGCGTGAGACAGGCAGAGTACTTTCCGTCCGTGGAATGGACGGCGACATGGTCCGCCTCAATCGCTAATGCCGGAACATCGAGCAGCCCCCTCAATCGAATCCCTCGCCCCTGCATGCCGGGCATGACCGTCGAAACATCGAGATGATGTTCTCCCGGCAGCGCAGCCATTGCTGCGCGATCGAATGAGACCGGTTGTACGACCATACCTTCGATCCGAATACGGCCGGGGCCGACCCGCTCCTTCTCGGTGATCGTCTTGATCATGGCCGTCAAGGCCTCATTCACCGGTGTTGGAATGCCAAGCTTCTGCCCCTGTTTAACAACGAAGCCGTTTAAATACTCAATTTCCGTCGGTCGTCCTGCTTTCCAATCGTCGTACATGGAGGTATGAATATCGCGAATCTCCTGAGACGCCTTCACAACTCTATCCGCCATATCCGCTGGTAACGGCACCTTGAGTGTCGCAGCGACAGCTGCCACTTCACCGACGATCTGCCGAATTACGCCCATCATCTCCGCATGGTCGAGGGCTTTGGCGACACGATCGTCTATGAGCACCGTGATCGGGTTAAAGACACAATTCCAGCACATTTTTTCCCATTTGGCCCGGCGAATATCCTTCGACAATTGACAAGGAATGCCAGCGGAGGCAAACAGTTCACGAATCTTGAACAGCCGCTCGCTTTCCATCCCCATCAACTCGCCGATGGCAACCGCCCCCTTTTTGTAGTGGTCTATGACACCCGGCTCGGCAATCTTCGAATAAATGTAGGCCACTCCACCAACCACACAATCGCGATGCAGTCGAGCTAGAATTCGGTCTTCGGTATCGATGCCGTTCTGCAGCGTCAGGATCACAGTGTCGTCCGTAAGGACCGGATCAAGTTGATCCATCACATGATCGAGATCGTAGGCTTTGACACCAAGGATGATGAGGTCCGGCCTCGCAAGCTCCTGTGGATCCGACGCAACCGATGGTCGGACCGTGAACGATCCACCAGCACTTCGAATGGTCAGACCATGCTGTTTCACAGCATCACACGTTCTAGCTCTCAGAAGAAATGACACATTTGGATTATTTCTTGCCATGTGGGCTCCGAAGAACCCGCCGACCGAGCCGGCTCCGACAACTAGGACCTGCTTCATGCGCTATCCTCGTTCCGTTGCGTTGAATGAGTGGGTACTATAGCATGCACCATCATCAAGACACAGCCACCCCTCATCGGACATACTCTATGGCACAAGGATCAGATCTATTTCGACTGAAGGAACGGTTGGCGTCGGCCAAGGACATCGTGGTCCTGACTGGAGCCGGCATTTCGGCAGACAGTGGCGTGCCGACCTTCCGTGGCAAGGATGGATTGTGGCGCACCTACCGCGCCGAAGATCTTGCGACACCCGAGGCGTTCGAACGCAATCCTCGGCTCGTCTGGGAGTGGTACAACTGGCGGCGCGAACTGATTGCCGCCAAGCGACCCAATCCAGCCCATCATGCAGTCGTTGAACTGGAGAAACGCGATCAGAACTTCTGGCTGATCACTCAAAATGTAGACGGATTACATCGAGCTGCGGGCTCACGGAAGCTCACTGAGATTCACGGCAATATTTGGATAGTGCGCTGCACCCTGTGTCGCCACGTGTTTGAGAACCGCGATGTCCCCATACAGATCCTACCGAAATGTCATGACTGTGATGGTCTTCTGCGGCCTCATATCGTGTGGTTTGGAGAATCGCTGGCGGATGAGGATCTTAGGCGAAGTTATGCAGCGCTTCGCTCATGCAGCCTTTGCCTGATCATCGGCACGTCCGGGGTCGTGTATCCGGTAGCAGGATTCGCCTCAGTCGCAAAAGAGTCCGGCGCATTCGTGGCAGAAATCAATCTGGACCCCACTCCACAGTCAGCGCTAGTCGACATGTCGATCCAAGGTCGGGCCAAAGACCTCGTCCCGTTACTGCTGGATCCGATCGAGTAAGGTGAACAGTTCTTCCAAACTCCTCAGGATTGGCACGTCAGTTTGTTGCCGTCTTGCGTCACGGTCGACTAGCGCGACCTGCAGACCGGCTTTCCGTGCGCCCTCTACATCCTCTCGTACACTATCTCCCACGTGCAATGCCTCTTCCGGATCGATGACATGCTTCTCCAACGCAGTACGAAAAATCCTCGGAGCAGGTTTCGCCGCTTGGGCCAGACTGGAGATCGTTACAGTGTCGAAGCTGTCCGCAATTCCCAACCCTCGCATCACGGTGAATAAGCGGGAGTCAAAATTTGAGATGATACCAAGCTCGAGTCCTTGTGCCTTGAGCCGAGCCAACGTGGAAACCGTTTCCGGAAACAGGCGCCACGCTCGGTGATCCGCAAATGCGTGAAAGACCTGATCGAAGAACTCGTCGAATCGTTGGAACATGCCCACCCGATAGAAGACATGATGAACGATATCGAACCACCAGAGCCGTTCGCTCTGTTTGAGCTGTGCAGGCTCGGTGACGGCGAAAACCGGTGGGGGCGCCTCATGGAACGCACGGCGGAAGGCTTGGCCGATTTCCTTGACTGAGTCTGGTTTCTGGCGAAACCCAAACTCCACAGCGTGGTGAAGATACATCTCCGCCACTGAGCCATGCACGTGAAACAGCGTGTCGGCCGCATCAAAAAAAACGACTCGTATTGAACGTGTCATACTCCGCGAATCAGGGCTTTAGTAAACGGCCCGCACTTGCCCCAAAATCCATCATGAATACAATCGCCTATCGATGGTTTTCTTGACAAAGAATATCCCCCTTGCTAGCTTCGAGGAAACAAAAAAATACGGGGGTAATGTTCCATGCCATCGCCGATCTTTGTTGTGGATAGTAGCCCCGCCGTCAGGCGGATGGTGGAACAGATCTCCGCTCCAGAAGGCTTTAAGGTCGTCGGGTTTCAAGATGGACCAGCTGCTCTCGAGGCCGCTCGCCACAATGCACCTTCGCTCATTATTGCAGACTACCACCTCGACAATATGACGTTCTCCGGATTCTGCAAAGAGATTAACAAGCTCGACGGCCTGACGGAAACCCTCCTTATTTCGCTGATTAATCCGGCTGATCACCCAGACGAAAACCATCTCCGCGCTCTCGGTGTGAAGGCATTTTTGAAAAAGCCTTTTCAGCCAGAAGACTTGCTGGATGTGCTTAAGTCCGTTGAGAAGACCCCGGCCGGATCTCCGAGTGGAACAGGTCTTAAGCGACGAGTCTGGCCTCCGACATCAACCTCGACGGATAGTGATTCTGAGGAGTCAGAGGGTCTTGTCGCAGACACTAAAATCCATGAGGAGATGCAAGGGCAACAGAGCTCCGCATCGATCATACCACCGGCGTCCCCCGCAGGGCCGGAGGATTCGATGAAGGGTCTCTTTGACCAGCTCTTGCAGTCGATGACCAAACGGAGCGAACAGCGTCTCGCCGACCTGCTTCCGGAAATGATTGACGCAAAGCTTGGCACTCACGTGCGGCCGATCGTCACGAAGGAATTGCAGGAGCAGCTCGGAAGTATCCTGTCCCAAGAGTACCTGACCTCCGTCATTCAACCCTTGGTTACTCAAACATTACCCTCACTCATCAAAAATGAACTCGCCAATTGCCAATCGCTCATCCAGCAGGCCGTGGCTGACCTGACCAAGCCCTTGATCGGAGAGAGTGTGGATCGCCTTGTACGGGAACAGGTCGAATCCGCGGTCCATCAATACTTACCAACGGTCGTGCGTGAACAGGCGGGAACGGTTGATCAGATGGTCAAAGACGAAGTTCAGCAAGCAGTTTCGAAACAAGCGCCGATACTCGTTGAAAACCTCATACGAGCAGATGTTAACGAACGGGTTGAACAGGCGGTGCTGCGAATTGTACCAGACGTCGCCGAGCAGCAGATCAAAGCGGAACTCAAACGCCTGATCGAGACTGAGAACGCATCACAACCAGCGACGGCTTAACCTTTCTTTCCCCGTTTTCCTCTTCGAGCTTTGGCGAGCGCTTTCACTCTTTTCACATTCTTCCGATGCTTCTTCCTCGTTTTTCGATCTTTTTCTCGACCTCGTGCCATGGTCCTCCCTACAGTGATAAAACTATTAACGCCGTGCGGGCGTCTGTATAGCATATGCCTCGTCAGGTCACAAGCTGAGACTCCTCCCATTTTCTGATCGACCCAGACATGTTAAGATACCGACCGCTTAATTTTAATTGGGTAGTCCTGAATGACTCCGTTTCAGCTGGATAAAACCTACGACCCGAAAACCGTCGAGGCTCGATGGTCGCAGGAATGGATCGCACGTGCGTATTTCCATACCTCACCGGAACGACCTGGCCGACCCTACAGCATTGTGATTCCACCGCCGAATGTGACGGGCTCTCTCCATGTCGGACACGCCCTCAACCATTCGTTGCAAGACATTCTGATTCGGTGGCGGCGCATGCAGGGACGGAACACTCTCTGGCTTCCAGGAACTGATCACGCCGGAATTGCCACACAAAACGTCGTCGAGAAACAAGTGATGGCCGAAGGCGCTTCTCGCGAGTCCATCGGGCGTGAGCGGTTTATTGAACGGGTTTGGCAGTGGAAAGCGACTTCGGGCAACACGATCGTCAATCAACAGAAACAGTTGGGCGAGTCCTGCGACTGGGAGCGCCTCCGTTTCACGATGGACGAGGGGTTATCAAAAGCAGTTCTGGAAGTATTCGTTCGTCTCTATCAGGATGGATTGATCTACCGGGGTGAACGACTCATCAATTGGTGCCCACGCTGTCTGACGGCCTTATCCGATATCGAGGTAGAACATGAGGATGCCAAAGGCAAGCTCTATTCAATCCAGTACCCACTGGCAGACGATCCGTCAACGCAACTCACCGTCGCTACGACGAGACCTGAAACATTACTTGGTGATACAGCCGTGGCCGTCCATCCTGAAGACGATCGTTTTAAGCATCTCATCGGCAAACATGTACGCCTTCCGTTGACCAATCGCACCATCCCGATCGTGGGCGATGGGATTCTCGTGGATCGTGAGTTCGGTACCGGCGCGGTCAAGATAACTCCGGCCCATGATTTCAATGATTACGAAGCGGGGGAACGGCATGGGCTACCACGTTTATCCATTCTTGATCACGAAGCGCGACTTGATCTGCTCGGGCTTCAAAAGGCACAGGTCGATCCAGATCTTGGAAATACTCTGGCTGCAAAATCTGTTCAACAAGCAAGACCTCTGGTGGTGCAAGCTCTTCAGAATCTTGATCTTCTGATTAAGACTGAGGATCATAAGATGGCTATAGGTAAGTGTTATCGATGCAAAACGGTCATCGAACCTTATCTGTCCCCCCAGTGGTTTGTGAAAATTAAGCCGTTAGCCGAACCAGCTATCAAGGCTGTGGAAGAGGAACGTATCCGGATCGTTCCTGAAGGTTGGAAGAACAACTATCTAGGCTGGATGCGGGACATCAAAGATTGGTGCATTTCACGCCAGATCTGGTGGGGGCATCAGATTCCGGCGTGGTACTGCAGAGCATGCAATAGAGAAGCTTTTACGGTCACCGGTTCTCGGAGCGGCATTCAATCTTCTTTTTCATTCATCTCTCCACATGCGAAGGCGATCGTCCAAAGGTCTCAACCCACAAACTGTCCAAGCTGCGGAGGCACCAACTTAGAACGTGACCCCGACGTCCTCGATACCTGGTTTTCATCTGCACTCTGGCCGTTTTCCACATTGGGATGGCCGGAACAGACCCAGGAGCTCAAGACCTACTACCCGACCTCGGTGTTAGTGACCGGGCTCGATATTCTGTTCTTTTGGGTGGCCCGGATGATTATGATGGGCTTGAAGTTCATGGGCGATGTCCCCTTCCGCGATGTCTATATTCACGCCCTGGTCCGTGACGCGGAAGGCAAGAAAATGAGCAAGTCGAAAGGGAACGTGATCGACCCTCTCCATGTCATGAATGAGTTTGGAACCGATGCGTTGCGTTTCACGCTCGCCTCGATGGCTTCACCTGGTCGTGATGTGAAGCTGGCGGAAGAACGGATCGAAGGGTATCGGAACTTTGCCAATAAAATTTGGAATGCGGCTCGTTTCGCTCATATGTATCTCGACGGTCCGCAATCAGCACTACCCGTCTCCGAACGAACGATTCCGGATCGTTGGATTCTCAGTCGGCTGAACCACACCATCAAGGTGGTGACGGCGGAATTAGAAGGGTATCGCTTCGATCGAGCCTCAAACGCCCTCTATCATTTTATCTGGCATGAGTTCTGTGATTGGTATCTGGAGCTCATCAAGTCGGTCCTCCAGGCTGTTGATCACCCAGATGGACCAGCAACAAGGACCACGCTGATAGAAACCATGGAAACGACGATGCGCCTGCTGCATCCATTCATGCCCTTCATCACGGAAGAACTCTGGCAGACGTTTCCGCATCAAGACCACAGTATCGTGATCCAACCCTACCCCATGGAAGAACCATCCTGGGATTCATCCGAAGCCGAGCAGCTGTTTGCTCTCATTGAGCAAACAGTCAACTTAGCTCGGACTGGTCGTGTACTCCTGAATTATCCTCCTGGCCAGCACATCACGTGCTATCTATCTCATGAGGACACGACAAAACAGAATCAGCTCAGCCAGATCATGCCCCATGCCGCTCATCTGAGTCGAGGGACGTGTAAGAATATCGCCCATTCAACCTGGCCATCACACCAACTCCTCACATTGATCACCGACGGCCTCTCCGTCGGAATCGAGGTATCCGGTGAGGTAGACCTGCAAAAAGCGCTCGATCGTTTGGACAAACAAATCTCCGAAGTCGAGCGAGAAACACAGCGCCTCAGTGGCAAGCTAAACAATCCCGATTTCGTCTCCAAAGCTCCCCCCGAAGTTATTACCGACCATCAAGACCGCCTTCGTTCGCTCGCGCAAGATACCAGCATGTTGATCAGCAGTGAACGGCAGTTGCGATCCATGCTGGGACTCGATCCATCGTGAAGCTTCCAGCAGCAGAAATCCGTCGAGCCGTGCGCCTGGGGCTCGAAGAAGACGTGGCACAAGGAGATGCGACAACATCCGCACTCTTTTCGTCTTCCGTCCCTGCCCAGGCCACCATCATTGCACAGCAACCGTTGATCGTGGCAGGAATGGCGGCGGCGGTTCAGACCTTTCTGCTCGTTGATCCTTCTCTTCAATTGTCGGTGTGTACGAGAGACGGAGACCGGGCCAAGAATGGACAGACGCTCATACAGATCGAGGGTGATGGCCGGTCGATTCTCCGAGCTGAACGAGTTGCGTTGAACTTTCTTCAACACCTGTCGGGGATCGCCACACTGACAGACCAATTCTGTCGGGCCGTGCGTGGCTATCCCGTCAGCATTCTCGACACTAGAAAGACCCTCCCTGGTTGGCGCACGCTTCAGAAATGGGCCGTCTCACTCGGTGGAGGGACCAATCACCGACGATCACTGAGCGACGGCATTCTGATCAAGGACAACCATCTCGCTCTTCTGAAGAAGGCGCAGCGTCCGATTGAAAAGGCCTGTCGGTTGGCACGTAGGCATCGGCGCTCCTACCTTCCGATCATTGTGGAGGTGGAGTCTCTCTCCGAGGTACATCAGGTTCTAGCAGGAAAGCCAGATATTATCCTGTTAGACAACATGACGCCGAACATGGTCAAACGTGCCATCGGCATCATCAAGAACCAGGCACAGGTTGAGGTGTCGGGCGGGATTACGCTCAAGAACGTCAGAGCCATGGCTGCAGCCGGTGCCGATCGCATTTCAATCGGAGCCCTCACCCATTCGGCTCCAGCGGCAGCCGTCAGTCTGATTCTTTCTCTTGCTCGGCGCTCGCGCAGTCGACACTCCTAACCCATGTCTTCCTCTCTTCCTCTCAACGTTGATGAGATTCGCACCACCCTCGCAACCACGTCACTTGGTCACCCCCTCTACCTCTACCGAGATCTCCCCTCGACGAATAGGGAAGCCTTCAGGCTGGCGCAGGACGGAGCTGCTCACGGCACGGTGGTGCTTGCCGAACATCAGTCCGGTGGATACGGCCGCCATGGGCGCTCTTGGTTCTCACCGCCTGGGCTGAACCTCTATTGCTCCGCTATCATCCGTGGAACAGGACTAAAGACCTCTCTTGCACAATGGCTATCCTGGACACCCCTCATCAGCGCCCTTGCCACCCTAGAAGCCGTTCAACAGGTCACCTCGGTCTCGTTGGCGCTCAAGTGGCCCAATGATCTCCTCTTGCTCCAGCGGAAAGTCGGCGGGATTCTCTGTGAAAGTCTGTTCCAGACACCCACTGACCCAGCCATCATCATTGGCATAGGGCTCAACGTGAATGTTGCGCGGGAGGATTTTCCGGAGGACCTGCACCCCATTGCCGCATCATTGGTCGAAATGTCTCAGCAACCGATCGACCGCAATCGACTGGTCGCACAGGTACTGCTGGAACTAGAACACTGTCTGGATGAGCTTCGGTCCCATGGACCACCCCGATTACGACAAGCATACATGGCTCGTTGCGCCACACTGGGTCGTGAGGTTCTGGTCCAGTTCACGAGTCGTGACCAGGTCACCGGGATCGCGGAAGGCCTCTCGGCCGATGGTGCGCTGCAGATACGGCCCCAGCCACCTCGGTCCTCCTCACAACCGAGGCCTTTGCTCGATGTTCGTGCCGCTGACGTGATTCATCTACGGGAGTAGCGAAACCGCACCACGCCGAGTACAATGCGAACATGCTGCTGGCGGTCGACATCGGGAATACCAACATCGTCGCCGGAGTCTTCGATGGAACGCGTCTCTTCACGCATTGGCGGCTGGCCAGCGACCCCAAGGCCACAGCCGATGAGTATGGGGTGCTTTGTCTCAGTATCATGGCGAGAGACGGCCACAGCCCCGAGCGCATCACTGGAGCGATTATTTCAAGCGTTGTTCCGGCCCTCACTGAAACGTTCGAATCCATGATCGAACGATCCTTTCACCGTACCCCAATCGTCGTCTCATCTGAGTCGGACACTGGCCTGACGCTCAAGTACCTGAATCCCAGGGAAATCGGGAACGATCGCATTGTGAACGCCGCGGCGGCCTATCACAAATTTCGGCGGGATCTCATCATCGTTGATTTCGGGACCGCGACCACGTTTTGCGCAGTGACCCATGCCGGCGAGTATCTCGGCGGCGTCATCGCACCAGGCTTGGCGATTTCGGCTGATGCGCTATTCGCCCGTGCTGCAAAGTTGAGCAAGGTTGAACTGAGCCGACCCAAGACCGTCATCGGAATCGATACGGCTAGCAGTATTCAAGCAGGACTTGTGTTTGGCTATGCAGGCCTCGTAGATGCCCTCGTCCATCGCATGGAATTGGAAATGGGACACCGTTCCTATGTGATTGCCACGGGAGGTTTGGCTTCAGTGATTGCACCTGAAGCGCGATCGATTCAACAGATCGAACCGTTTTTGACTCTGGAAGGACTTGAGCTTCTCTATCGCCGTGCCCACGGTACGGACGTGAGTCCGTGGGTGTAATTTTTTCGTCCTTCGATGCATTTTATTTTCCCCTCACCGGTTGACTTCCCTTCTGCTATGGATATCTTCGTGAGTGTATAGGTATTAGTATGAACGAACCACAAGACGAAGAAAATAAAAACACAAATACAATCGACAACTTAGACGACTCTTCTCCGAAGGCTGAGACGGAAAACGCGTCTGTTCAGGAGGAGCCTACCGTCAAGGCTGAAGAATATCAATCGCTCAACAACAAGTACCTCCGGTTGGCTGCGGAATTTGATAACTACAAACGGCTGAGTCAGCGTGACCAGCGCGACCAGATTCGTTTTGGGAACGAGCAGCTTCTCAAAGAGCTTCTGCCCGTTGTCGATAACATGGAACGCGCGATCAAGGCGGCTCGAACAAACGGAAGCGATGCTGCGCTTGTTCAGGGTGTGGAGCTCACACTCAAGCAACTCTCAGGAGTCCTTGCGAAGTTTGGCGTGCAGGCGATCGACACCGCCGGCCAGGACTTTGATCCAAGCGCCCATCAAGCCGTTTCGTACGGACCTTCCGACGACGTGCCGGCCAATAAGGTCTTGGACGAGTTTCAAAAGGGCTATCGTCTACATGACAGAATCTTACGGGCTGCAATGGTCAGTGTATCGTCGGGCCCGGCTCAAGCCGGCGAACATGATGCAACGGCGAACTGAGCTTAGGCAGTCGTCGTTCTGGAGAAGGAAGGAGTTCACCAATGGGTAAAGTCATCGGTATCGATCTTGGGACCACCAATTCTTGTGTGGCGATCATGAGCGGCGGAGACCCCGTCGTGATCGCCAATGCCGAAGGGAGCCGAACCACTCCTTCCGTCGTTGCGATCACTGATAAGAGTGAACGATTGGTCGGTCAAATCGCAAAACGACAAGCGATCACCAACCCCGAAAACACGATTTTCTCGGTCAAGCGGTTGATGGGACGCAAATTCAAGAGCCGTGAAGTGCAAGAAGCCCTGAAGAGGCTTCCGTATAAAGTGGTTGAAGCTGACAACGGCGATGCGCACGTTGAGTTGCGTGGCAAACGCTATAGTCCGCCTGAGATTTCAGCCATGATTCTCCAGAAGATGCGTCAGACGGCGGAAGACTACCTTGGGGAAAAGGTCACTGAAGCCGTCGTCACGGTCCCCGCTTATTTCGACGACAGCCAGCGGCAAGCTACAAAAGACGCCGGACAGATCGCCGGTCTAAACGTGCTCCGTATTATCAACGAACCGACGGCAGCCTCTCTCGCCTACGGCCTGGACAAGAAGAAGGATGAGCGGATCGCCGTATACGACTTGGGGGGCGGAACCTTCGATATCTCCGTCCTGGAGATCGGCGAGGGCGTCTTCGAGGTAAAGTCGACGAATGGTGATACCTACCTGGGGGGAGATGACTTCGATTTGCGCGTGATGGATTGGCTGGTCGATGAATTCAAAAAAGACCAAGGTATCGATTTGCGGAAAGATCGGATGGCGCTCCAACGTCTCAAGGAATCGGCTGAGCGTGCCAAGATCGAGCTCTCGTCGTCTCAAGAGACGGAGATCAACCTACCGTTCATCACCGCCGACGCCAGCGGCCCCAAACATATGGTCATCAAGCTGACCAGGGCCAAGCTTGAACAGCTGGTAGACGACCTGATCCAGCGGACCATCGAACCATGTCGGAAGGCCTTGGCCGATGCTGAAGTCACGGCCAAAGATATCCAAGAAATTGTGTTGGTCGGTGGCATGACCCGCATGCCCAAGGTGATTCAAGTGGTAAAGGACTTCTTTGCCAAGGAACCGCACCGTGGAGTCAATCCCGATGAAGTCGTCGCCATCGGGGCCGGCATCCAAGGTGGAGTGCTCAAAGGAGAGGTTAAGGATGTCCTCCTCCTCGACGTCACGCCATTGTCATTGGGCATCGAAACATTGGGTGGTGTGTTCACCAAGCTCATCGAGCGGAACACGACGGTCCCAACAAAGAAGAGTCAGGTGTTTTCCACGGCAGCAGATAACCAAACGGCCGTCACCATCCGAGTCTTCCAAGGCGAACGGGAAATGGCCAATGACAACAAACTGCTCGGTCAGTTCGACCTGGTCGGCATTCCACCTGCGCCTCGAGGTATGCCGCAAATCGAAGTGACGTTCGATATCGATGCCAATGGTATCGTGCACGTGTCGGCCAAGGATCTGGCGACGCAGAAAGAGCAATCCATCAAGATCACGGCTTCCAGTGGGTTGAGCAAGGACGAGGTCGAAAAGCTTGTTCGAGATGCGCAGTCCCATACGGAAGACGACAAGAAACGACGGAAGCTCGCGGAAGCGAAGAACCAAGCCGATAATTTGGTCTATCAAACAGAGAAAAACCTCACGGAATACGGGGACAAAGTCTCTGCTGATGAAAAGACCAAAATTCAGGATGCCGTCGCCGCCGTCAAAAAGGCGTTGGAGGGTACTGACGCCGAAGCGATCGAATCCGCAACCCAGACACTCATGACCGCCTCGCACAAGTTGGCTGAAGAGATGTATAAGAAAGCCGCCACATCTGCAGGTCCGCAGCCTGATGCAACGACTGATGCCGACGCCGACGGGGCAAAGACGGACGAGAAAGTCGTAGACGCAGAATTTGAAGAAGTAGACAAAGATAAAAAATAGCCTAGAATAACGACTCAGACAGACCGAGTTCCGACTCATATCGGAACTCGGTCTTCACAACCTTTAAAGACTCAATGGCTTCTGTGTCAAAACGCGATTACTATGATATTCTCGGTGTCGATCGGAACGCCTCCGACGACGATCTGAAGAAGGCCTACCGAAAACTGGCGCGCCAACACCATCCGGACCTCCAGACCGGCGACCATCAGAAAAAGACCGCCGAAGAAAAGTTCAAAGAAATCAACGAAGCCTACGAAACACTGAGCGATCAAGACAAGCGAAAGCGGTATGACATGTTCGGTCATGCCGGTGCGCAACAAGGAGCGGGGGGCTTTGACGGATTCGACTTCGGTCGTGGCGGGTTTGGAGACGTCTTTAACGACATTTTCGAGGACTTTTTCAGTCAAACCCGAGGCGGCGGTGGCAGTCGGGCTGAACGTGGGAACGACCTCCAGTACAATCTCGAAATCACATTTGAAGAAGGCGTCTACGGGAAAGAAGCGAAACTGAAGATTCCGCGCTGGGAAGTCTGCGTGGACTGTAAGGGCACCGGAGCCAAATCAGCTGCGGCCATCAAAGCCTGCGCAAGCTGCAAAGGCGCCGGGCAACTTCGGTTTCAACAAGGGTTCTTCAGTGTCAGCCGCCCATGCGGACAATGCGAAGGCACCGGCCGTATCGTGACGGACCCTTGTACCACATGCCAGGGCCGCCAACGGGTCTACAAGGAACGGACGATCGCCGTGCATATTCCCGCCGGCATCGAAACCGGTATGCGGCTTCGTCTCTCGAATGAGGGCGAGCATGGTCCAAATAATGGACCCGCCGGCGATCTCTATGTGGCAATCACCGTCAAGCCTCACTCGATCTTTCAGCGAAAAGGCCTCGATATCTCCTGCGATGTTCCAATCAATCTCGTGACGGCCGTGCTTGGCGGGAAGGTCGAAGTCCCGACCCTTAAAGGGAATACCGTCATCAAAGTGCCGCCCGGCACACAGCATGACAAGATCCTCCGCATCAAAGGGCTGGGAATTCCCAGCCTGAAGGGAGGCGGAACCGGCGACCAGATTTATACGATCAAGGTCCAAATTCCCACCAAATTGTCAGCCAGACAAAAAGAGTTGCTGATGGAATATGCCAAGGAAAGTGGTATGACTATGGAGACCAACGGCGACGGCTTCTTCGACAAGATGAAGACCTTCTTCGAGTAGCCTACCCCTCTCTTTTCACCAGAGTCCACATGCCCGTATTTTTCGTCGCCCAAGCGTGCATCGCACTGCCGGCCATCTCCATCGCCGGTGACCTGGCGACTCACCTCCGAGACAGTCTACGCGTCACCAAGGGCGAAGCCGTATGGTTCGCCAATGGACAAGGGACAAGATACCGGGCCGAAATCACCGATATTACGAAAGCAGCCATTACGGCGCATATTGTCGAGACAATTCAGGAACCAGCTCGCCGTATTCCCCGTCTGATCCTCGGCGAATCGCTGCTCAAGGGCGAAAAAATGGACTGGGTCATTCAAAAGACCACCGAACTCGGCGTAAGCGAGATCATACCGATTGAAAGCCGGAATAGCGTAGTGCAACTGAAAGCCGATCGTGTGGACCACCAACTCGCCCGCTGGCAACGCATTGCCTTAGAGGCCGCCCAACAATCGGAACAGTGGTCCGTACCGAAGATCGCCAAGCCACGATCCCTCTCAGAAGTCTTAGCCAGCCATGCGACCGGCACCACGATACTCATGCTTGCCGAACGCGATGAGGGGAAGAGTCTCCAAACGGTTCGACTACCACAAGGCACAAATGGATCCGTGCTGGCCTTGGTCGGACCGGAGGGAGGCTGGAGCAAGGAAGAAATGGAGGTCGCCCAACAGGTAGGAGTCGAAACCATCTCCCTTGGTCAGCACATATTGAGATCCGAAACTGCCGCCATTGCGACCATCAGCATTCTCCAATCACGACTCGGGGAGCTAGGATAGATACGTACACCTCGCTCGTTTATCCAATCGACCTGAACCAGCCCATCTGTATGCAAACTACATGCGAAAAACTCAACACGACGCCTTAGCAGTCTAAACCTCAAGACTAGGGAGTTACCTAGTTCTTTTCCTCTCGTGGTTCTCTCATACTTCAGGCTCAGGATATTTTTAGAAGGAGGCCGGGCATGAGCAAGCTTCTGATTGTTCAGCCAACCTACTATCGGAACAAGTCGGACTTTTCTCTTTACAAGACCAAGAACCGAACCCTTACAGGCCTCACCCTCCCCTACCTCGCCGCACTAACCCCTCGTGAATGGGACGTTGAATTGGTTGATGAACAATTGATGGACATCGACTTCGATGCTTCGGTGGACTTGGTTGCCATTACCGCATGGACGATCAATTCCTTCCGTGCCTACGACATCGCGCGCAAGTTTAGAAAGAGGGGTATCCCTGTGATCCTGGGCGGTCCCCATACCTTTTTCCATAGCGACGAGGCCGCCGAGCATTGTGATGCCGTCGGGATCGGGGAAGGTGAAAACATTTGGCCAGCCATGCTGCGCGACGCAGTGGCAGGGAATCTTCAAAAGTTCTACCGCGCGGGCCTACAACACAATCTCAAGGGCCTACCGGTACCGCGGTACGAGCTGCTGAATTATAAGGGATTCCGTTGGACGCAAACCTATTCCGTCCAATCCTCCAGAGGCTGTCCCTTCAAATGCGATTTCTGTTCGGAACGGTTCTATATGGGTACGCGCTATCGGTTTCGACCCGTTCAAGAAATTGTCGACGAGATCAAGCAGATCAGGGCCAAGAACGTCTTTTTCGCCGATAGTATGTTCGCCGGGAAAAAGGACCACTCGATGGAACTCATGGAGGCATTGATTCCCTTGAAAATACGCTGGGTCACCCTCTGGACCACCTACCTCTGTCGAGATCAGGAGTTCATGGATCTAGCCAAGCGAAGTGGGTTGCTTCATGTGAATATGGGTATGGAAAGTATCAGCCGTGATGTCTTGGCGGCCATGAATAAGAAGTTCAACAAGGTCGACCAATATGACGAGATTCTCTCAAACCTCCGCAAGCGAGGCATCAGTTATTCATTAAATTTTGTGTTTGGCTATGACGGAGAAACCTCCGACACCTTTCAATCCACGCTCGAATTCGTCGAACAGCACAAAGTTCCTGTGGCCTACTTCTATACACTCAGTCCCCACAAGGGGACTCCGCTGTATGACCGGCTGAGGGCTGAACATCGCCTCATTGACGAAACACAGCTGGACCGATGGCCCGGCAGCCACTGCGAAATCAAACCGACGTACTGTTCGGCATCGGAACTCGAGGAACGGATTAGGACGATGTATGACCGTTTCTACAGTCCATGGTCGATGTTCAGAAGACTTCCTCTTCCTGTAACCAAAGCGCACATCGCATCGTGGGTCATGAACTTTTCTCAACGAAGAATGTCGAAGTGGGATCGCCCTGTCAAAAACCACGACTGGATCTAGCCCGGACGGAATCAAGCGCTAGCGGGTGGGTTGTAGATGAACAATGGTCCCGTTCTCACCACTGGCCCATCCGGTCGTGGCATCAGGGAAACTGAGCCCAAATAAGGAATGTGGGGTGATGGATCTTCCCTCAGTCCAGGTAAGGCCGGCATCAGAGGTATGATAGAGCATGCCCCGTTCGCCGACGATCCAGCCTTCATGTGAGCTTGTAAAGCGAATTTTCAACAAATCTGTGAGCCTCGTGCAGGTTTTCCCACAAGGCAAGGTATGATCAACCCACTTGGCTCCGCCGTCTATCGTCTGAAAGAGTGCTCCCGCATTACCAACTACCCAGCCGGTTCTGAAATCGGTAAAAAAGACATCGAACAAGGTCACCGCATGCTGCGTTTCTTGTGGCGTCCACGTTATCCCCCCATCATTAGTCGAGAGGACGGTCCCAAGAGCACCGACGACCGTACCCTTACGCTCGGTGCGAAAGTGAGCGGCATAGAGTGCAGCTGTTGTGCCGCTGGCCTGTTCCACCCAGTTGTCACCTCCATCGGTTGTATGAAAAATCGTGCCGCTTCCTCCAACCACCCAGCCGACCGTCGGAGAAGTGAAATAGATGCCGTACAGCGGCTGTTGCGTATCCAGCGATTGCGAAGACCAGGAATTGCCTCCATCGGTCGTACGCTTCAGGAGGCCTGCAGCCCCTGCCACCCATCCGTTTAATGAGTCGATAAAAAACACGGAGGTTAAGAGAGAGGAGGTGCCGCTCGTCACCCGTTTCCATTTCTTTCCACCATCGATTGTCCGCAAAATCGTCCCGCCGGCTCCCACAGCCCAGCCGTTTTGGACAGACTGAAACTGGATATTCAGCAACGTGGATTTTGTGGTGCTGACCTGTGTGTTAACGGAGAGAGGAGAATCTGCGCTTCTCGCTATGCGAGGAAACCACAGCGTGATGAGACAGAGTGTCACACACACGCTATGAAAGGTAGGATGGCCAAAGAGAAACTGAAGCGGCATTATTGATTGGTATTCGCGTCCGGTCTATTGTTCGTCCAGTACCCATCGTCGGGAAGTCCTTTTGCCTCGATGGTGAACTGTCCGGCTTCGAGCGTCACCCACTTCTTTGCCGAACAGCAGGCCCCGTCCGGAAGCAAATCCCATGACCCTCGGCGTACGACGAGCGGACCGGTCGCAAGGTCATCAAAGAAATCTCCCTTCTTTCCGATCCCATACAGATTACGGTGCGGCACCTTGACCACGATCTCTTGATCGGTCCATGACTGAACTAAAGCGGCAGAACCGTTAAAGAGCACTTCCGTCCGCGAGACATTCGACACGACGGTGTCTGTCACATCAGATTCGTTAATTTCCAAGTCGGTTCGGCGCTTATAGGCCTTCTGATTCAATGCAAGATCCGCATGTTCAGCCGTTTTGAGAAACGTCCCGAAGCCACTTCCCCTTATGGTGACGGTGGCATCCAATCCAGCCGACTTCGGCTCATACGATTCGATGACCGGCGTGACAACAGTGAAGTCCCCGGCTTCGACAGCGACCGTACCTTGTTCGGCACAACAGAGTCCGCCCACATTCGGCTTATTAGCGCTTCGGTAAATCACGACCTTGCCGCTTCTTGCGCTGTATGGCACCCAGACGTCGATGCGGTCATCGTTCCATCGATAGACAACGGCCGGCACGCCACCGATCTCGACCCGATTCTCGCCAGTATTGAAATCCGTGAAATTGAAGGGAGTTGACCCACTCTCCGAGTAAAACCCAAAGTGTTCGCCATTGATGCGAAGCAGGGTCCCGATGGGGGCACTGGCAGGACTCATCGAAATGGCCCGAGGCACATGGACCGTAAACTGTCCAACCACCCGATCCCGCCCATTGTGTCGCAGCACAACCGGACCAGACTCGGCACCGAGCGGGACATGCACCACAATGATGTCATCCTTCCATTGAGCGATCGTGGTCGGTCGTCCCCCGATCAGGACCGCGTCATCCACCGACTCTTTGACATTCCCAAATCCCTGACCGAACAAGACCACCTTCGTGCCGACTGGGCCACTGACCGGATCCACCCGCACAGACGGAATCAGCTTCAGCGGAACGGGATTACTGACCAGATATTCGACGGGTGCACAGCATGACCCGTTCGGCAGGGGATCCGACGAAGCAAGACGAACCACCACCTCGCCGCTCGTGGCATTCGGAGGAATGACCAGCTCGATCTTATCATCCTTCCAACGACGCGGGCGGACCTTGACGCCACCCACCATAACGTCATTCACGCCGAACATTGTATTAGGATCTCTGGCTCCCGCGGACATGCCGAAATGACGCCCCGCAATCTGTAACGTTGCGCCACGCTCAGCCTCAGGTGATGAAATGGTCTCGATGTATGGAGCAACGATAGCCACATGCCCAGCGAGCAGATTCTTTTTCCCGATCAACACCTCAACGAAACCGCTGGTCGCCTTGAAGGGAACTTTGATTTCAATGGCCTCCGGTTCCCATCGTTGCACCAGCGCCGAGACTCCATTGACAGTCACCCGATTGAACTGCGTCGATTGAAAGCTGCCAAACCCTGTCCCACTCAACGTCAACGTCGACCCCGGAGTCAAGGCAGTAGAAGATAGCGCAATCTCGGCTTGCTTGGCATATGCCATTGAACCGCTCTCTCCACAGAGAATGAGCAGAGCGCAAGCAAACCACCCGGCAATTATCACCATTCGGTACATACAGAGCCTATCGGGAAGCGTCAAAGGCCAATAGTAGTTCTCACGCGATATCTGCTCGACTTTAACAAGCGAATTTTTGTGGAGTCAAGGCGGGCTAAGAAATGATCTGGACAATCAGTTCGATCTCTACAGGAGCATTCCGCGGTAGTTCTGCAGCGCCGACGGCGACCCGCGCATGACGCCCTGCGTCTCCGAAAATGGCGATGAGCATATCCGAAGCGCCGTTGAGGATCTGCGGCTGGTCCGTAAAGCCGGGAGCAGAAGCGACATAGCCGACCATTTTAACTATCTGCTTCACCAGATCCAACGATCCGGTCGCACTCCGAATGATACTGATCCCGTTCAGCACCGCGATCCTCGCGGCTTCCACTCCTTGCTCGACCGTGAGCCCCTGTCCAAGCTTGCCGGTCATCACCAGTTGTCCGTCACGCGACGGTAGCACACCGGACAAGAACAACAGATCCCCTACTCTCACAACCGGTACATAGTTCGCTAACGGCTTCTGAGGAGCCGACAAGTCAAGTTTCAATTCGTTGAGACGTTGTTCAATGGACATGGGTTCTTCGTTACCCTGGCCTGAGCGCATCAAAAAAGCTATCGCCGACCAGGAGTCGCTCAGCTCCAAGCGCTTCCACGATCGTCTGACCCACATCAGCCGCAGTCTGTCTGCTCCCCAAGTCGACCCCTTGCGCAAGCTTAGGCCCAGTCACGAAGACCGGAACATACTCTCGTGTGGAGGTCCGTCCGGGCAACGAGAAATCTCTCCCATGATCCCCTGTCACGATTATCATATCACCGAGGCGCAGCTTTTCGAATAGATCGGGGAGACGGCGATCCAAGTCTTGCATGGCTGTGGCCGCTTGTGCAGCATCATCAGATAGCAGATCCAGGCTGGCACAGACAAGGCCTCTGGGCATCTTGGCCAGCATACCAATCACCTCATCAAACGCCGCTATTCCCGACGTAACTGGAAAGGCTTTCGTGAACCCCCGGCCGCTAAACAGGTCATAGATTTTTCCCACTCCCATCGCCATCTGGCCCGATCGGCTCAAGACATCCAACATCGTTAAGCCCGGCGGTTCCATCACAAAGTCTTTCCGGCCAACATGCGGACGAAGCCTGTCGTGCCCGCCCGTGACCGGCTGAGCAACGACGCGAATGAGAAAGCCAGAATCTTTCGCCGATTTTCGAATTTCTCGACAGCGCTGGTGGAGTTCCGATGGTGCCATGAACGATTCGTGCATCGCCAGAAAACAGGTATTTCCCCCATCAGTCCACAGCATCGGTGCGCCGGTAGCCATATGTTCCGTGCTATGTCGGTGGAGCATCACCCCCATCGAGGAGACGTTTTTGCCGATCGATTTTCGACCCAATATCTGTTCAACGATGTCGACGATCTTGGCTGGAACGCCAGTGTTGCAGACCGTGGCGGCATCGCGTTGGATCACTCCGCCGACTTCCCAACACCCCACGACAGAATCTTTGCCCGGCGAGGCAAACGCCAGACGTCCAAAGGAGCCGCTTGGTTGCCCCATAGTCCGCACGCCCTTGATCTGAGCCACATGCCCAAGTCCAAGCATTTCGAAATTCGGCAAACTCAATCCATCGACCGTCTCAGCCAGGTGGGCGAGAGTGTTGGCATCCGCATCGCCGTAGTCAGCACCGTCCGGCAGGGCTCCTATTCCAAACCCGTCGATGACAAGAAGAATGATTCGATTGATCATAGGGGCACTCTACTCAATCGCCTTAGTGGGATGTAGATACCTATTGAACCGATATGCAGATCCGAGAGGACCTGTGGGATGTTCACGATTCGTGTCACGCCGTCCGCCATTCAGCAAGGATCTTAAGGCTGGCGCTGGTGCCTATTCGATCAGCTCCCGCTTCCAGCATCGCCAACGTCGTCTTCCAATCACGGATGCCGCCAGAAGCTTTGACCTTTACTCGTCCGGCGACAGTGTCCTTCAACAACCGCACATCTTCTACTGTGGCACCCGCTGGTCCAAAACCCGTCGAGGTCTTCACATAATCAGCCCCAGCTTCCACCACCAGATGACAGGCAGTCCGCTTCTCTTCCTGAGTCAAATAACACGTTTCAAGAATAACTTTGTGTTCGACACCAGGTGTCGCCTTGACGACCTCAGCAATGTCGGATCGAACCAGGGTATGATCTCCGGATTTCAGGCGGCTGATGTTGAGGACCATGTCCAAGACTCTTGCATCACGGGCCACTGCTTCGACGGCTTCAGCAACCTTGGTCTTGGTGGTGTGTCCACCGAATGGAAACCCAATCGGAATGCCGACTCGAATTGTGGTATCGGCTACTGCCTCGACCGCCTCATCGAGGTAACATGGCGGAACAAAAATGACAGCGAGCTTATTGTCTCGGGCCTCTCGGCAGAGCCGAAGCACATCGGCCTTCGTGGCATCTGGTTTCAGAACAGTATGATCAATGAGATCAGGTAGGTTCCACGCGGACATTCCTTACGAAACTCCTTTCATGTAGGCCAGATCGCGACTGGTCGGTACAACGGAGGTTTGTGACTGAGGCCCTCGTCGAAATGGTCGCTTCTGGTACTTTTCAACGGCCCGATTATGCTCCATCAGCGTGGCCGAAAAGTGATGGGTTCCATCGTTTCTGGATACAAAATAGAGGTATTTGGATTTCGCAGGATACAACGCGGCACGGATCGAGTCGGCCCCGGGACTCGCAATCGGTCCGGGCGGTAAACCAGCCCATCGATAGGTATTATAGGGACTGGAATGGGAAAGATCTTTCTTGCGAAGGTTTCCGTCAAAATTCGGCAGACCATAGATCACGGTTGGATCACTCTGCAGGGGAATGCGTTTCTTTAATCGATTGTGGAACACGGATGAAATGTGGGGCCGCTCATCTCCCGAACCCGTCTCCTTTTCAATCACCGAGGCTAGTGTGAGAACTTGATGGATCGTCAGATTCATATCATTCGCTCGCGCCTGCCATTCCTCGGTCATGACACGTCCCAGTTGATCCACCATCGTTCGTACGACATCCTTGGCAGGCGTGCCTCTGGCAAACCGATAGGTGTCAGGGAATAAATACCCCTCAGCGGTTTCCGCAGCGATTCCAAGAGTCTTCATGAAGGACTTATCTGAAGCCAGCTTGAGAAACTCCGTACCGCTCGTAATCTGCTGTTCTTCCAGGACATCGGCGATTTGATTGACCGTGTACCCTTCTGGAATGGTCACGGTGTGAAGGAGAACTCGACCGGCAAGCAATTTAGAAAGAATGTCAGCCGGGGACATGGCACCATTGAGTTCGTACTCCCCAGGCTGAATCTTGCGGTCCGCCTCTTGTGACTTTCCAAGTCTCACAAACGCCGAACGACTTCGGATCAACTGTTCACGTTCAAGTAAGGCAGCCGCTTGTAGAAACGTCGCCCCTTCTGAAATTACTACGATTTTATTTACAGCGTGATCGGACTCGGAAAGGACGGGCCCTTCAGCCCATCGCATCATCTGATAGCCGACCGTTGCGGCGAGCACGACGGCGGCGATGATTCCGATCAGAATTGCGCGTAACGTCATACGATTGATCGTCTGGAACCTCTGTTACACACGGCTGCTCTATCACGTCAACAGCATCGGTGGATTGATCCGACGTTGATCGAGAGGCCTGTGCTTCAAGATAACTCTGTAAGAGTATCGCCGCCGCGACTCGATCGACCACACCCTTGCGCTTTTTCCGGCTGACGTCGGCCGCAATCAGCAGATCCTCCGCCGCCTTCGTCGTCATCCGTTCGTCCCACAAGACGATCGGCACGGGGATCCCCGCTTCCAGTTTCTCGGCAAACTCACGCATGGCCTGAACGGCCGGCCCTTCACGACCATCCAGCTGGAGCGGGAAGCCTAAGACCACACACTCTACCTCGTGAGTCGTCACCAACGAAGCAATGTGTGCAATATCTCGATCCAGTACCCGCCGCTCGAAGGTTTCAAGAGGTTGCGCGGTCCATTTCAACTCATCGCTGAGCGCGACGCCGATTCGCTTTGTGCCGTAATCGAGGGCGAGAATACGACCAGGCATGATTTTACCGCTGCAAGGCCTTTTCAACCAAGCCAAAGACTTTTTCCAACGCCGCATCAAGCTTGGCTGGATCCTTGCCTCCGGCCTGAGCCATTTCGGGTCGGCCTCCGCCGCTGCCTCCGACTTCGGCTGCCATTGCTTTGATCAGCTCTCCTGCCTTAAGTTTGCCGATCAAATCCTTCGTCACCACGACCAACAACGAAACCTTCTCATCTCCGGAGGCTGCGCCCAGGGCAATCACTCCGCTCTTCAGTTTATCCCGCAATTGATCCGCCAGCGCCCGCATACCGTTGACATCGAGCCCGTCCGTCCGTTGGACATGCACCGACACCCCGACGATGGTCTTGGCGGTCGCAGCCGCCGCCGAACCACCGGCCATCTTGAGTTTCAGCTCTTCCAGCTCTCGTTCCTTGTCCTTGAGTTGGGCCATCAGTTTGCGAGTCTTAACCGCCAATTCTGATTGGCCCACCTTCAACACGTCTGATAGCGCACGGACATCGCCTTCAAGCTTCTTCATCAGCGTATAGGCCCCGCTGCCGGTTTGAGCCTCAATCCGGCGTACGCCGGCTGCGACACCTCCCTCCGACACGATACGGAAGAGACCAATGTCCCCTGTCCGACGAACGTGGGTACCGCCGCACAGTTCCTTACTGAACGATTCGACGCTGACCACTCGCACCTGCTCTCCATACTTGTCGCCAAAAAATGCCAAGGCACCGTTGGCGACGGCATCTTGGATGTTCATGACTTCGGCACACACCGCCTCATTCTTCCTGATCTCTTCATTCACCGTCGATTCGATGTCATCGATATCCCGAGATGACAGCGGCCGGAAATGGGCGAAGTCGAACCGAAGCCGGTTGGGTCCAACCAGCGAACCATATTGCTTCACATGAGGGCCGAGGAGATCACGTAAGGCGGCATGGACTAGGTGCGTGGCCGTGTGATTGCGTGCCGCATCCTGTCGAGTTGATGCATTGACGGTTAGACGCAGTTGCTCACCTTCTCGGATCTTCCCCTTCTGAACGGTACCCTTGTGTAAGATAAGCGTCGGCGCCGGCCTCGTCGTATCCGTAATCTCCACCAACCCTTCAGGACCCACTAACGTTCCACGGTCTCCAACCTGTCCACCGCCTTCGGCATAGAAGGGTGTCGCATCCAGCGCGACCTCCACTTCGTCTCCCTCTGACGCTTCCTTGACCAACTGCTCACCTTTGAGAATTGCACGCAGAATGCTGTCGTTCTCCAGCCGATCATAGCCGACGAAATCAGTGCTTCCTACTCGCTTTGCCAGCTCTGCCACCACCGGACGGGCCGTGACGTGTTCGAACCCACCGGTCTTTCTCGCCCGCGTCCGCTGTTCTTCAATCGCCGCATCAAACCCTGGCTCATCAACCGTCATCCCCTGCTCACGACAGGCTTCAGTGATCAGGTCCATTGGAAACCCATACGTATCGTAGAGTTTGAAAACATCACTACCTGCCAGGACGGTGCCTCCGGCCGCTCGGGTTTTTGCAATCATGTCATTGAGAATCGGTAAGCCTTGATCCAGCGTCGCGATGAACCGTTCTTCTTCCCCACGCGTGGCTTCGGTAATCGTACCCGCAGCACGGGCGACCTCAGAATAGGCATCTCCCATTTGCTCAACCACCGATGTCGTCAACTCATACAAGAATGGCTCGACGATCCCGAGCAGCCGTCCATGACGCGCGGCACGGCGCAAGATTCGCCGAAGCACATAACCGCGTCCTTCATTGGATGGCAACACGCCATCGGTCATCAGGAAGGTGACGGCGCGTAAATGGTCGGCCACGACCCGCATGGACCGATCTGCCTGGTCGTTGTCGCCATATTTCATTCCGGCGCGGCTCGCGATGGAAGTCAACAGCGGCGTGAACAGGTCGCTGTCATAATTGCTTAACACGCCCTGCGCGACTGCCGCCAATCGTTCAAGCCCCATCCCTGTATCGATACTCGGTTTCGGCAAGGGATGCAGGGTACCGGCGGCATCACGATTGTATTGCATGAAGACCAGATTCCAAATTTCGATGACCCGATCCCCGTCCCCGTTTGGTCGATCGTCTCCAGGAACCACCGTCCCCTGATCAAAATGAATTTCGGAACAAGGGCCACACGGCCCTGTGTCTGCCATCTGCCAGAAGTTATCTTTTTCGTCGCACCGCATGATACGAGACGCTGGCACACCGATTTTCCTCCAGAGACGGTCTGCCTCTTCATCCTCGCGGAAGATCGTCACCCAGAGGCGGTCCTTTGCCAATCCGACCGTATCGGTTAAAAACTCCCATCCGAATCGGATCGCCTCCTCCTTGAAATAGTCGCCGAACGAAAAGTTTCCGAGCATTTCGAAAAACGTGTGGTGCCGCCTTGTGTATCCGACATTTTCAAGATCGTTGTGCTTACCGCCGGCACGCAGACACTTTTGTACCGTCACCGCTCGTTTGTACGCGCGTGACTCTTCACCGAGAAACACTCGTTTGAACTGATTCATTCCGGCATTGGTGAACAGCAGCGTCGGATCGGCCTGGGGGATGAGAGCGGAGCTGGGAACGGCTTGGTGGCCGTGTTGCTCAAAATAGCGAATAAAGGCACGCCGGAGCTCAGTCGCACGATTCTTCATGGGCACATTCCTTGTTTATTCCTAACCTCACCATTATATGATCGATCGTCTCTTCAGTGAAACCCCGTTGATGGAGCAAGCGCCCTATTTGAATCGGCGTCAATCGACGGCCATGTCGTTGCGCGTTGTACACGACTCGCTGCGCCAAGGCTTCCTCATCAAGCGCCCGAAAGACATCCGTGACCACTCGGTCTGCCAGACGATCGGCGATTCCCTTCGCCTGCAATTCTTCCCTCAACCGTTCCTGCCCGACCGGTCGGGATGCCATCCTCTTCTCAGCATATCGACGTGCAAACGCGGCATCATCTAGATATCGAAGTTCAGTTAATCGGCGAATGGCTTGTTTGGCACGGGAAGGCGAGACGCCATGTGAGGCGAGAAACTGACCAACTTGAGCGCTCGTCCGATCTCGATATGTCAAAAAGCGGACGGCGAGTCGGAAGACATCATCCGGACTCGACGAGGCTGTACGTGCACGAGACTTCACGCTCCTACTGCGATCGATGCGCCCGTTTTTCCTCGCTTCGTCCAACAGGCTTCTCTTCCTTGACGTCCTTCGCCTCTTTCACTTCCGATTTTTTCTCAGCACGGGCTGGAACACCGGCGGCTTCTCGAATTCGCGCTTCGATCTCGCGTGCCGTGGAGACATTATTCTTCAGGAACTCTCGAACCGCATCGCGTCCCTGTCCGATTCGTTCTCCCTTGTAGGAGTACCACGCCCCGGATTTGTCGATGATCTTTCTGTCGACACCCAGATCCACCAGCTCGCCCGTCTTGGAAATCCCCTCGGCAAACATGATGTCGAACTCTGCCTGGCGGAATGGGGGCGCCATCTTGTTCTTCACCACCTTGACGCGCACCCGGCTGCCCATCACATCCTGACCCTCTTTAATGGATTCGATGCGGCGGATGTCCAGCCGGACGGAAGAGTAAAACTTCAGTGCGTTGCCACCGGTCGTCGTCTCGGGATTACCGAACATCACGCCGAGTTTCATGCGAATCTGATTGATGAAGATCACGGTAGTCAGGGATTTGGAAATCGCCGCGGTGAGTTTTCTCAACGCCTGGGACATCAGCCGGGCCTGCAACCCCATATGGGAATCGCCCATCTCACCTTCGATTTCCGCGCGTGGAGTCAACGCTGCCACCGAATCGATTACAATCAAATCGATCGCACCGCTTCGCACTAAGGTCTCCGCAATTTCAAGTGCCTGTTCGCCTGTGTCCGGTTGCGACACCAAGAGATCGTCTGGTTGAACACCGAGTTTTTTGCCGTACCCCAAGTCCAGCGCATGTTCCGCATCGATGAACGCGGCCACTCCACCCATCTTCTGCACTTCCGCAATACAGTGCAACGTCATCGTCGTCTTGCCTGAGGCCTCCGGTCCGAAGATCTCAATGACCCGCCCGCGCGGCAAGCCTCCGACCCCGAGCGCAATATCGAGTGTCAATGAGCCGGTCGAAATCGCCGGCACATCGACCTTCTCCTCGGCTCCCAGCTTCATGATGGCGCCCTTCCCGTATTGCTTCTCAATCTGGGATAGGGCTAAGTCGAGCGCGCGCTTCTTGTCGTCTTTTTCGGACATACGAATCTCCTACCAAAATGAGCGAATGTGAAGCAGGGATTATACCCAAGTGGGTAACGGAAACCTAGCCTGATCTCAGGCAAGAGCGCCTCCACGTCGCCCGGAATCTTCTTGCCTGGCCCTCACATGCATCCAGGAACGATCAGCCCTAGACGATCCTACGGCTATGTATCTCTACCAGCATGAATGCGACATCGATAATCTGCAGCGGATGGTTAGCTGAGTGTTTTTCTCCGAAACATCGAGCACACCACGTACACGTAACACGTTCACAGGGAGATGACAGGGATGGAAAGAATGCGATTTCGTTGGAATGTTTTTCGGCAGGTAACTATTGCGGTCGTCACCGTGAGCTTTACCGGTTGTTCGATCTTTGGCCCATCCATGCAAACCCTACAAGTAAGCTCCTCACCTGATGGAGCCACGGTCGTCGCCGGAGGAAAACCGGTTGGAGAAACGCCCGTTCAATTTGAAGCGCACAGAGGCAAGGACCTCCTCATCGAAGTCAAGAAGCCAGGCTATCAGAGCCAATTCCGCACGACATCCCGCACGCTCAGCTCGATCGGGACGGTCGATGTCATTGGAGCCTATTTTATTCTTTTGCCGCTCTTAGGCCTGTTGTCTTCCGGCGCATGGAAACACGATCCTGAAACTTATGGGTTCGTCCTGGAGCCCGAAAAATAGCGTTCAGACCTTCCTCCATACCAATGTTTTTAGATGAACCTCCTCGCAGCAAGCTGCGGGGTATCACAGAACTAGAACATGTGGAGTTGTCGGAGATCCTCGTGGGATTGCCCTTGTCGCTGCACGTATCGTTCAACCGTCTGCCAGTTCGCTCGCTCCCCCACCGTTGCCACATAGTACCCATCAGTCCAAAATTCCCCGCCCCACCGCACCCGTTTCACGGCGGGCTTCCGTCGAAAGATTTCCCGGGCGGTACGGCTCTTGACTATCTGCACAATCCGTCCCGGGGCCATTTTCGGATGCGCACTGCAGAGCAGATGGAGGTGATTCTTGTCCGTCCCAATCGCTTCCATCTCGATCGGAAACCGGTCCGCAATCTCCGCCGCCGTGTCCTGGATAATCGCCGTCACCGCTTCATCCAGCAGCGCCTTGCGATATTTCACCGGAAACACAATATGGTAGTGGATTTGCCACGCACAGTGGGCCCCGTTTCTGACCTCCTCATCCCTCTGGTCCGCCATACTCCAGAGGGTACCAGAGAAGCTTATCCCCGTAGCAAGCTACGGGGAATCACAAGTTGAACGCGTCGATCGGTGGGAAGGAGTTATCCTCGAGAGGGTGATCATGAGTATCGTGAAGCGTATCGCGATCGTGTTGGGCATCTTGTGGGTGATCGGGGTCTTGGCCATTCTGCAGGCTCCTGAGGAGGGCGATGGGCTCGGCGTTGAATCTACTCTGACCGGGAGGGAACCATGAGCGATTTTACTCGGCGCGAGCGTGAGAAATCGGCGACCTTTGCCACCTCGAGCATTGTGCTTTGGGTGCTGGTTGGGCTGTCAATCGGGGAAACGCCCATTCAATTTGAAGCGCACAGAGGCAAGGATCTCCTCATTGAAGTCAAGAAACCAGGGTATCAGAGCCAATTCCGCACGACTTCTCGCACGCTCAGCTCGATCGGGACGGTCGATGTCATCGGAGCCTATTTCATTCTCTTGCCGCTCTTAGGCCTGTTGTCGTCCGGGGCATGGAAACACGATCAAGATAATTATGGGTTTGTCCTGGAACCGGAAAAGTAGCGTTCAAACCTCCCTCCATGCTACTGACCGGCAAAAATAACGCTCGCCTGTCACAAAAAGATTCCCGACTCCTTTTCTCCTCAGCCATATCGATTTGAGATCACCGAGGAAACCATGGACTTACGACTCCCGATTCAGAATGCACAAAATAAGTCTTGCCCCTATAGCCTCATTTTCTTTCTATAGCTCAATTATTATCCTCCAAGAGCGGAACTAATCTTGCCTCCTGTGCGCGCCGTTCTTACAATGCCACCACTTAGACCATGAGATCAGCCCACATCCCTTTCATGTCTCAGCGACTTTCGTTGTAGAGGCAACCCATTATTAGCCGGATACAGGTCCGGGAGGTTCAGTATGGCTCAAGACAAAGACCGAATTGATACACCAAACCAATGGACGCGTACTCTGGCAGACTTGTCCTCTGAATCAAAAATGACATTTAGTGAAAAAGATGGAGAGAAGTATGGGTCAATTAATATCCCTTACCAGTTTCAAGGGCGCAGTGTAATCCTGGATGCTTTCAAAAACGGAATTGAGAGAAAACCGACTCCACCTTTCCGCGTAGCGTATGTTCTGTTAAACCCTTTCTCTGTGTTCGATGACACTGCAAGTTTCGAGGGAAGAGTAGCTGAGCATACAGGCTTAACTATTGCCAATGACAATGCTGACAAATGGATGGAGTATTCGTACAGCGAAGCCGGCAGGGCAGACCACAAGAAAGCAAAGCTTACATGGACAGTACAAAGGGGACAGGTAAAACGCCTGATAGTAGAGTTAGACGAATCTGAACCCAGTGTGGCACTCAATCGTGCAGATGTAGTGGTTGCCACAGTGTTGGATTATATTTGCTTTGCGAAAGAAATTCCTTTGAGCATCCATCATATTGAGATCTGCGAAGCAAAGACGAATGAGCTGGTTCAAATGTACGCAATAATTCCATACCGTCAAACAGTTGAGCTTAATGGGATGTTGCTATCAGGACGCGTGCCAATACTATTGGTGCCTCTTTTGAGACTATTTCGTGAAGCAGTAAACTCTACTAGTCCGTACTATCGACTTTTATGTCTTTTTCGCATTGGCGAGGGGCTAAAGAAGACAATACGTTTTGAAAATAATCAAAAAGTAAAAGAGTTGGGGGCTACACGGAAGCGACCCAAACAAAAAATTCCCGAGAACGAATATACAAAAAGATATTTTTCTAACTGGATTGGAAAACCTATGGAGAGTTACCTTGACCATGTAGAACATAACTATCGAAAATACATTGCTCATTTAATCATAGATGAGTCTCTAAATTGGGTGCCTGACCCTGGAACAGCACAGCATGCCTATGAGACGGATAAGGTTAACTCCATGCTAATTTCTATTATCCGACAACTGATAGTAGATGAATGGACCTTCATGAGAGAAAATGAAATAGACAGTCCCGCCTAGCTCTGCTCGGCAAGAGGTCTTTTTCAATTGTTCATCATCGCCTGTTCATTGACGGCACTTTAGATGTCGCTGTAGTATAACGACCAGGATTCTGGTCTCCTATTTAAGAGGTCTCTTATGGCAAAAACCTTGTCGCTATCGGAAGTCAAAACCCGCCTCCCTGAACTCGTGGCAGGAGTCCAAGAACGTGAAGAGGAAGTCATCGTCACAAAAAATGGTCGGCCAGCCGCCATCTTGATCAATATCGATGAATATACCCGTCTCAAAGAGACCTTGGATGTCCTGAGCGATCCCGACCTCATGAGCCAGATTGCCGACAGCCGAGCTTTTTACAAAACCAAACGCAAAGGGCTCTCGTTTAAAGACGTCTTCGGCGAGCCGCTCACGCCTGTCAAGAAGCGACGCACGGCGTGACTTCCTTTCGGGTGGAGATCCCTCCACATGTCGCAGCAGTCATACGCACCCTCCACCCTGATCTCAAGGCACTGGTCAAGTCGGCCATTCGTGCCATTGCCGCAAATCCTGAATGTGGAGAACCGCTCAAACGAGAACTTGCTGGATTACACAAATACCGTGTTCGCCGCTTTCGCATCGTCTATTCCGTTGACCAGGAAATACGCATCATTCGCCTGATGGCCGTTGGTCACCGTCGATCCGTGTATGAGGGGCTGACGGAGCAGTTTCGACGCAAGACCCGGCCATAGCGATTCACCTGTTGACTCCTTCGGCGTTGCTTTTCCCTTTTGATCAGGCTATACAGACAAGCCATGACTGATGCACAGGTTGAAGAAATCAAGCGACACTTTTGTGTAGTTGCCGAAGCCCTGCGGAGCGAAATACACCAAATCGCCGAAGGCCATTCAGGCATTCGGCATGAGTTGCAAGAAATCCGAGACGAATTCCGGGATGAGTTCAAAGAAATGCGGGCCCTTATGCGACTCTCTACCCACATCATCTAATTCTCGTCAACCATTCCTTCCACGATGCCTTCGATGGCAAGATTTACGACTCACAATTGGGAGCTAGTCCTTTCTGTCCTCGCACTCATCCTCATCACCAGCTGCGTGACATCGCCCGAGGAACAACTGCGCAAGGCCGCAGCGGAGGGGAATGTCCTTCGAGTACAGACCTTCCTTGAGCAAGGTGTCACCGTTCAGGCGGCCGATGAGCGAGGGATCACGCCGATCTTCATGGCGGCCAAGAACGGGCATCGCGATGTGGTCGCCCTCCTCTTAGAACGAGGGGCTACGGTGACTCCCGCAAGGCGGGACAGCGTCTCGCCGCTCTTCGTCGCGGGACAAGAGCGACGGGTGGATGTACTCGCACTCCTTCTTGAAAAAGGAGCCGATGTCAACGCCCAGGCGCCGATGGGTGGTGTCACGCTGTTGCACATAGCCGCATTTCGAGGCGACCGGGAGATCGTCACACTGCTGCTTCGCCACGGAGCGGACAAGAACGCCAGAATGACGGCGGGCGAACGGCCCGTGGATTTAGCCCGTACACAAGGACACACCGCACTGATCCCGCTCCTTGAACCATGAGGGGCTGGCGTCTAGGAGTGCCTTGCACCGTGAGAAACAGGCGCTAACTGCGGCGCCCCACTTTCACTTCCCATATTTTGGTATAACGTGGACCAGTCGGCCTAAGGTCACTTTTTATCAGCGCAAGTGACTCCACCGCGATTGCGCCCAACGCGAGAGGTCGATCGCAGACGCCGCTCTGTGCCAACAGTGGCCCCACCTGTCGTTCACCCATCTTGATCCGTGCCAGGGTCAGATGGGGGGTGAACGGTTTGTCATCCGGCGCGAACCCCAACGAGCAGCAACAGGATTCGATTTGTTGGTGCCAAGCCGAGAGCTGTTTGGCAGCGTCATTCCGCAACCATTCCACCGATGGCCCAACCCACAGCACTCGTGGCTTCTGGAGCGTTGGAAATGCTTCGAGCCGCTCAATGGGAATCTCAATGGCTGAGTGAGGCTGATGAATAGTGTCTAGGGCCTCACGCATCAACGGCAGAAGTTGCTCGTCCGTGTCTCCTAGAAACCTGATGGTGAGATGAAACGAATTGGGCTGACCCCAAGTGATGCGAACGTCTTTCGTAAAATGGGGCGTGAGTCGTTGTTTGATATCGTGCTGCACTCGGACGAGACCTGTCCGAAGTTCGTCACTGATCTCCACAGCAAGGAACGCCCGTATCATCTGTTGCCTTTCTTCATGAGCCACCGGCGCAGCATGTCGAGGGCGGCCTGTGCCGCTCGCTGTCGAATGACGGATCGGTCGCCGTGGAACCGAAACTCCCTCGTGATGACCTCGTCACCACCATCGAGTCCGATATACACCAGACCGACTGGTTTCGTCTCTGTCGCACCCCCTGGTCCGGCAATGCCTGTCACACTCACGGCCACCGACACGCCGGTTCGTTCACGCATGCCTTTAGCCATTGCGCCGGCTACTTCGCAGCTGACCGCACCGTGCTCATATAAGAGCTTTTCCGGAACTCCAAGCATCTCTGTTTTTGCCTGATTGCTGTAACACACGACTGTACGATCAAGATAAGTGGACGATCCTGGCACCTGCGTCAACCGGTACGCAATAAGCCCACCGGTGCAGGATTCCGCCACCGCAACGGTCCGTCCCTGCTTCGACAGAAATCGACCCACGACCTCCTCCATCGTGTCCTGCCCTTCGGCATAGATCCATTCACTCAGTCGTTTTCGTACTTCGTCTGCCAATGACGTCAACGCCCCTTCCTTGAGAGCCCGTCCTGCCTCCGTCGTCAGCGACACAAGGACTCCCGTTGGTGACGCGAGCAGCCCCAATGCAACGGGCACACGTTTGGTCATGAGCCCCTTCAACTTGGCATCCACGTCGGCTTCGGGCATGCCCCAGGTGTGGAACACCATTCTTGTCATAGGTGGCCGACTTGCCTTCTTGGACTGCTCAAGCTGAGACATCACATATGGAATCACTGAGTGTTGAACCATCGCGCGCATCTCGGCTGGGACGCCGGGTAAGGCAATGATGTGGGTGCTACGCCATACGATGGAAAAACCTGGCGCCGACCCCACCGAGTTGGGAAGCACGGCGGCTCCAGACGGAATCAAGGCCTGTCGCATTTGCCCTTTATTCGGTATTCGTCCCCACTGAGCCAACCGTGCCTTCATTCCCTCAAGGGCTTCTTTGCGGCGTGCAAGTCGGGCTCCAGCGACGGCTGCGATCGCCTCCCTGGTACAGTCATCGACAGTGGGGCCAAGCCCTCCTGTCAGGATGACGATTCCGGCACGGCTACAGGCCGTCTTCAAAACTGTCTCGATGTCTGATCGATCATCTCCGACAATGGATTTAAACCGCACTTCCAGGCCTATCGCACCAAATGCTTCCGTGATGAAGAGTGAATTGCTGTCGGATCGGCCTCCCACCAGAAGTTCCGACCCGATCGCAATGGTTTCTGCAATGAATGCCCGATCATTTCGTGGACGCATAGGCATGGCGGAGGGAATACCCTATTCGATCCGTGCAAAGTCCAGAGAAAACCTGACCTCTCCTCCCTGCGCCGGATACACCGTAATGGTGGTCTCTGCCGATGGATCGAGGTCGACATAATTGAACGACGCGACAACCTTGGCCCTGAAGCGAGGTTTCTCAGGCCATGCAGCGCTCCGATCAGCTTGGCCGTCGAAACGCACCATGACAGGCTTAATGGTCTTTCCCTTTTGATCGAGCATGATGTAACTATCCATCGCAAAGGAGGGATCATCGCCGAATATGACGGTACTCACAAGCATGGTCGGGGCCTCCATCACTTGAGCAATGTCCGTCGCACTTGGTTCCAGTCCTCGCCTCGCCATATGAGTGGCCATCACAGACAAGCCGCCAAGTTTCGTAACAAGGAATCCACCGGGATCCAGATCGTTACTGCCTCCGAAGCGGGCATACCATATCTCAGGCGGCTGATGCTGAGCAGCAGCTCTTTTCCCTCGATCAAGTGCCGCCTGAATTTTCTCTTCTGACGGGGATACCTCAATCGCTGCTACGGAACTGACAATAACCAATGACGAGAACGCCGAGACAAATCCTAGTGCCCACTGCCTACCACCGTTCATGCACTTGCGACTAACAGAACCTAAGAGAGCCTGTCAATGAACGCTTCTCTGCCCGGTCTTCCCGTTGACAAGACTGAAGGGGAAATGCTAAACGAAAGAAAAACACAATATGCGTTCTACTTCTATCTACTAAAGGAGCTTTGAATGTCGACTCCGGACACTCCTCAGCCTGCCCAGACGCCTCGTCGGCAGTATGTGAACTTCGTGTTTTACAAAGTGGATCCAGCGTGGCGCCGCCTGCCGGAGGATGTGCGCACTCAAGGCAAGCAAGAATTTCTACGAGCCGTAGAAGACTTCAACGGCAAAGTGTTGGTGGTCCCCTACTCGACGGTCGGCATCCGCGGCGACTGCGACTTCATGCTCTGGCGTATCAGTTATGACCTGGATCTATTTCAGGACATGGGAACCAAGATCCTCGCGTCAGGGCTCGGACAGTACCTGTCGACGCCGTACTCCTATCTTGCGATGACAAAGCGGTCGGTCTACGTGGATCACCATTCACACGCAGGGCAGGAAGGAAAACGCCTGACGGTAGTGCCTGGAAAGGGCAAGTACATCTTTGTATATCCCTTCCTGAAGACACGAGAATGGTTCCTGCTGACAAAAGCAGCACGCCAAGGGATGATGGACGAGCATATCGAAGTCGGACATCGATTCCCTTCCGTCAAGCTGAACACCACCTATTCCTTTGGGTTGGATGATCAAGAATGGGTCGTGGCGTTTGAGAGCGACAAGCCGGAAGATTTTCTCGACCTCGTGATGGCGCTCCGAGAAACTGAAGGATCTCGCTATACCTTGCGAGACACTCCGATCTTCACCTGCATCCGCAAGAGCCTCAAGGAGACTCTCGATACGCTGGGAGGCTGAGAGAATCGTCGAGGACAAGTTCCTCTTCCTTTATCCCACGTTATCGATACATTGAACGGCTTTCGGTCCTTAGGACCGAAAGCCGTTCTGCCTTGTATGCCACACATGCCGAGGGACCGATTTTCTGATATTTTGGTCGTAGTATATCCCTGCCAGATCAGGCTGCTCTCGCAGACTGTTGTGCTGCTCCCTCGACTGAGAGCCGCTTTGACAGCCTTACAAGGCCTGTGTTACCTCTAACGATACCTGATCTGGACGCTCACCGTCATGGCTGATACAACTGCCCTGTACGCCCTCCGGTTTCCTGACGGCTCCGTAAGCCTGTATGTCGATGAGGCTTACGCGCAGGATCGAGGCATCGACCCATCACAACTCGTACGGGTCGAAATCCCTCGAGAGATGTTCATCACCGGAACGGTTCAGGATATTCGAGAATATGTGGCGCTTCAGCTCGAACAACAGCCACGGACAGGCACGGCCTAAGCGCGATATGGTTTTGGCTTTTCTCATTTAACTGACGCATGATGACGAAAACTTTGATTTCACAGACGCTGACCCCGGACCTCATCGAAGAGACGATTGCCGGCTTACCAATCCAAGGCCGTATCATCCTTCGACTGATGTTGCTCCAATATCTCGATGTGACTCACGACGAAATTCTCTTCATGGTCGCAGATCGCCCTGACCCGCGTTGCGTCTCCGGGAAAAAGCCCGTCACCACCATGACCCAGGAATCGATCACGGCGATGATTGATCGGCGGAATGAGTACAGCCGACGAGTTCGCCTTCGCCGGGAGAGGACGTGGCTGCAATGTGTCGCGCTCGAACATCTCGCATCTATGGCCAATACATTGGCAGCTCGTGCAGCCGCACTTCTGCTCGATCGGGGACTGTCTTCCAGCACCATTCAAGATTTGAAGGCACAGGCTCGTTCAGCCGTTCCATCAACCACACTGCGCCTGTTGGAAGAAGCTTGGAGCAAGAACGAGATTACCCCCGACGAATATCAGAACCATCGCCTCGTCGTTGAAATGCAAACGCAGCTTCGTTTTGCCGAGCGGTTTAAAAAGCGCCTGGCACTCGCAGAACGCGAACGTCAATCGTCGGATCTGACCACGCTGCAGGACCATGAAATCGGCCACATCTGGGGAATTCCAGCGGGGACACTTGCCGCTCGTAAGGTCAAGTTTTTGGCTCAGTACCTCCTGGCCATCCAGGCCAAATGTTCGGAATCAAACCTTCCCACAGGCGGCAATCTAGTCCCGTCCCAGGATCTTTGGAAAGAAACGATGCGGGTGCTTTCCCAGCGTCCCATTGAACGCTCGATTCCAACGTATGACGGGCTTGAGCGGACCGAGTCCGCGTTAATCGAAAAGCTTACCGCCTATGCAACCCTTACCATACCGGAAGCGAGCGAAACCAAATTTTGGAACTCGCTCGTCTATGGTGCCAGTTCAAACGCGATGCATACGGAGATCACCAGAACTTTGTTCGGACTTCAGCGGCTGGTGGCCATCCAAAAAGATGTTGATAGCTCCCACGAAGCGTTGGATGAAGCGTTGCTCGCGCGATCGAGACCGCCGTCCCATGAGTCTCAAATAGTCTCTGCAGAACGAGAGGCTGGGCACGGAGAACTCACGGACTTGCAACGTCAAATTCTCCATAACTTCATCGGAGAAGACGTCAGCGGCAGATTCTCCGACAAGTGGTAAACATTCTTCGTTGCCAATGCGACGTCATTCGGTATAATTGCTTTCAATGAAGGTCATCCCTCTCCCTCATTTGGGTCTCATTTTAGGAGCCAAGACTCGGGTTCGTTTCTTCTCGTGCATTCTGATCATCGCTATCGCCCTCTGCGGGGCCACACCAGCGTTTGCTGGGGGGCTCATCGAAATCGCCGAGCTTTTAGCCCATCCAGAGCAATACGATCATTTGGATGTTATGGTTACTGGAAAGGTGATGAACGTCCAATTGGCGACGAACCGCCAAGGACAACCGGCTTACGGGTTTTTGCTCAAAGACCCAGCAGGTACCCTCAAGGTCGTGAGTCTCGGGCAGGTTGCAGTCCATGAAGGGGATCAAGTGATCGTCGAGGGCGTCTTTAGTCGTCTACGCCAAGTCGGCCGCAAGATCGTCTACAACGAGATTAAGGCCTTCTCCGTCAAGCCGCTCACACGCCTGAATCCTGATCTTGTCGGCTGATCAGCACAAGCTTTCAATCAACATACCACTTTCTCGTTGGCAACCCACTCTTCCGATTCCACTCAGCGCGGCAGTTTAAGAATCCAGTTTAAGACTCTATCTGATGCGCGATCTGACAGCAACTTTCTCGTGAACGCGCGAAGTTTGGCATCGGTTCCAACTAAATATCGTGTCCTGGGAATCGATGCCGTCAGAGCGTCTTCCACGACCTTCGCCACAGCATCGGAGGAGATGGCCCGCTTTGAGGCCTCCTCGACGACCTTCCGCACGGCGGCTACAATGGGCTTATACAGCGATCGAATGCCCTCCTCGATTCCTGCTTCCCGTTCAGCAGCGTCGACGGTCGATTTGTTCCAGATAGGCGTAGCAATGGCACCGGGTTCAATAATCGACACGTGAATTCCCCATTGCTGGACTTCCAACCTCAGAGCATCCGTAATCGCCTCGAGCGCAAATTTTGACGCCGAGTAGGGCCCCATGAGCGGCATCGTTGTGAGACCGGCAATAGAACCCATGTTGATGATTCGACCCCGGGCCTGTCTTATTAAAGGAAGAAACCTTTGCGTGACTGCAACCTGCCCGATGACATTGACTTCGAGTTGCTGGCGGAGATCTGCAAGAGGGATGGCTTCCATTGGACCGACCACCGCGATGCCAGCGTTGTTCACAAGGCCAAACAATCCATTTCCCTCTGTCCGTTTTGAAACCAGTGCATGAGCTTTCTGAATCGTAGAGAGATCGGTGACATCAAGCTCAATCGGTACCAATCGATCTGAGCAGTCTTTCTGAAGGGCCAGGCCATCGACAGTCTTACGCACTCCCGCGAAGACCCGATATCCCAATCGATCAAGATGGATCGTGCAGGCAGCACCGATCCCCGTTGAGGCTCCAGTGATGACGACTGCCCGACCGCTCTCATTCGACATACGACCCTCGTGGTTATCGCTCAGAAGACCTTAACAGGTTTATACGGCGCTCCTCCATAGTTCGAGTACTGTTTCTCGATGCATTCTGTAGACACTGGCCCTGGTCTTCGGCTATCATCGGAAATCTTTGTTGCCTCATCGTGGCGGTGTAGCTCAGTTGGTAGAGCAGCGGACTCATAAGCCGCGGGTCCCCCGTTCAATCCGGGGCACCGCCACCAAACCAAGCTTGCTCGTACCGACCGCTCATTATCGCCTTATCGTAATCTTCGTGGTCGGATAATCCCCTTCGACTTTCCTCTATTCCAAACCACACTTCGTGAGTGCCGCCGACTCCTCATCGTAGTATCGTTACTGGCGTCGGCGGATAGACACCTCCAGTATTCTTCTTTTAATCCTCGCTTGCTCATCCCAGCGGCTGTTCCCTGGTCCCCTACCAAGCCTGAAATAACTCACAGGAACTATGACTCCTGGCCCCACTGCTCTCTCTACCTGGCTATGATCCTTCAGAAAACCGCATTGTGGTTCCCCCCTTGGCCTCGTGACAGCCATTTTCAGAGGTGACCACTCACTGTTATGAGTCGAACCGACCTTGCGGCCACGTGCTCGCCAGAAAGTCCAGTACAAAACGACTCCCGACCCCTTTACTGTCTGCTCAAGGGGCACCACGTATGAAGACTCAAAGCAATTCTGCTATCAGCATATTATTGCGTGCCATAACCGAGAGTACGGTCAGCCTGGCAGTACAAGTAGCAACTCTCAGAGTAGTTGAGACGCTCGCGCGACTTTGCAGTTCTGGGCTGGTTAGCGATATGAGGCAACTCCGTGAGAACATACTCGTCAGAGACTCGGCCTCGGCAACCATAGAACTGGCAGACGCGAGAATCAAAGTGGCTGAAGCGGTACAAGCCGAGAACAAAGCAGTTGAGGCACAACGCCATACACTCGCTGAAAATAGACGATTGGAAGCAGAGGCGGATGCCGCAGCAATCCTGGCAAAACGCGAAGCGGACATAGCTGAGGCAACAGAGACTTTAAAGGCTGCGATCCATCGTTTGCAAACATCAGGAGGCGCGGTGTTCTACGAACCGGAGGGAGTCGACCAGAAGCAAGAACAAAACCTTAACATTGAACATACGCGAGAACGTCCCCAACTCACCGGCCGCGAACTTCAAGTTGCTGCATGGATCGCACAAGGGAAGACTAACTGGGAAATTGCTAGGATCGTGGGGCTGACTGAGCGGACTGTGAGATTCGATATCGAGTCCATGATGCTAAAAATGAATGTCACCACGCGGGGTCTGCTTATCTCTAAATTGCATGAGCATGGACTTATCCCTCCAGACCCGACATCACCCCCAACTTGAGTAGCGCCGCGATGTAGAGTCCAATCTCTCAACCGGAAGGAGATTGGCGATGAAACAGCGATTTTCTGAAGTCCAGATTATTGGGTGCTTACGGGAGGCGGAGGCCAGGTTGCAGCTGCGGCGCCGCACACGGAAAAAGATTCCAGTAGGCTGGCTGAAGAACGTATCGAGTCGGCTACAGAACTCCTCGCTTGGCATGCCGTGCCGTTGGAACTCGAACACAAATGGGCCGGTGTGGGGCTCAAATTTCGCGCCTCGATAGGGTGTCAGCACGAGATCCGTGAAGAGTTCGCATCGAGAAAGAGTGGGTTCGACTGGCCTGCATGGGCCCGGGAAGCGAGCTTGCTTGGCGAAGGTGGGAATTGTGATCGACTCCCACACCTTGAAGCACATTTCAAAATCTTCAGGGATCCGTTTCTGGTACTGGCGGAGTTGATTGGCTGTCGGTGGCCGGTAGAAGGTCGCATCATTACCGACGGTGCGAAAGAGCGGTTCACCGTTGTAAATGTACTGGCAATACTCACCTAAACATTCTCGGGCAAATGTGGTCTTGGCGTATCGCTTGAGATACACCTGTCCTTGCCAGCCTTCATAGGTCCAAGTACTCGTCCCGAATCTAACCAGTGGTGACAGCATTCGCCGGTGAGTGTAGTCTTCCGACTTGTCGTCTTCAATCCTCCTAGGTTTCCGTACCAATCGCATGTCCCCAATCAGCCCGCCGAAGGGATAGATTCGCGCTTCCGCCCACGTTCCAAGCCGAGCATAATGATTCGAGATTGCCGCGATGCAATAATGGACGGCCTACTCTCGTGCATCAGCTTCATCGCGGGCGGGGTACGAGTATTTTGAACCGTACTGATATTCAATGATGGTGTAGAGTGTTGGATGCTGTCGAGGGTTAAGCCTTGCTAACTGGAACATCTTCTGCCAGGCTCACAACCGAATCCTTTTGTAGTTCCCTCTGAATCGATTCTGATTCACCTGCTTTCACTTCCAAGCCCCCCCTATTTTACAAACTCCCGAATTGATGGGTCCTCGTCATTGAGATTCTCTCGGCATGAGAGTTGCCCTTCTGCTCAGACAAGATGGAAGCCTTGGAACGATACTCACGTCCTCAGCCATGGCACTAGAGGGGGATTTGTTAGACGGGCTTTGAGTCCATTCAAACAGGTGATCTTCTGCTGATCCGCATAAGAACCCATATTTCATATGTGAAGAGGCTGTCCAATGGTTCTTGATGCCGCCCTCATTTTAAGCGTCCTAGCGAGCCTTTTGGGCTTGTCAGAACTTGTCTTACGTG
Source organism: Nitrospira sp. (assembly GCA_965223625.1). GTDB lineage: Bacteria > Nitrospirota > Nitrospiria > Nitrospirales > Nitrospiraceae > Nitrospira_D. Next base: position 1,841,268 of record OZ245008.1, on the reverse strand, counting down.
AAAGCCAAATGCGTGCTATTCGCCGCTTCGCCGATGAAATTACATTACGGCTAGACTACTGTCGCCCGTTGCACTGGTTTAATTCGCTACAGAATCCGAGTCCCGCTATCCCTTTTGCCGCATTTCTAAGTTATGTAGTCTTATACGCCGGTTTCGCAGGAAATTTGTGCTGCTTGCCGGATTTGGTTCTGTTCTGTTTATTTATCTTAAGTAGCGTGGGAACCATATTGCTCTGTCGTGCTCTTGTCCAATGGAGGCGAGCCGAGAGTGTCCTTCGCTTGTTGAAAGGAGATCACAGCATTTGGCATCTGCTTTGCCGCACTTTTAGAATTGCGAAACAATCTTTGTGGCAAGGATTAGTTCTTGGAATCCCCGCCACCATCGCGACGCAGTTTGTATCATTCCTAATGGTATTAATGGTATTATTGGTCTTGTTTGCATTCAATTTGCACTTTGAAACAGAATCTACTGTCGCAACGTCATTATCAGAATCAGTTGCGTTTCTTAGCTCACTTGTCACTCTCATCATCGTAAGCGGCTATCTTTACAAACTTCATCCTGAACGGTTTTTACTTTGGCAGTTCGGAATTCCGATAGTCATTGTTGTAATAACGCTTGCGTGCCTATTGGTGTCCTTGGAGCTGGCATTTAAGTTTATTCGTGGACTACTATGGCGTATCGTTGAATACCAGAAAGGACCTGTTGCTGCGCTAACGCTAATAGCGACGGCGATTCTTGGCATAGTGAAAGTCTTTGTAGATTAATAGCCGCAGTCCGAAGAGCTGTATCAGACTACGCTCTAAGGCAGCCGGGTGCCAACACGGTGTCAAAACGCCGTGACACACCATGATTCATGAGGAGATTTCTCATCACGAATTTTCCCCATTTGTTACGGATTTTTCCTTTTGAGTGTTTCCACGTAGGTTCTAGGCGGGACTCTCAACCAGCGGATTCAGCTCAGAAATATCCCCGCAATTTCCTGCTACCACGCTGCTAGCAGAACAGGGCAAACGAACCAGATCATGCCGCATGAACTATGCGGCCTTCTTTTGTCCTGGTGGTGCATTCCTGAAATGGGACCCCGAGCCTATGCCATTTGATCCTGAGCAACCGCCTTTAAAAGATACGCGCCGCACAAAATGGTTCCCCTTTTTCGTTTACCTCGCAGGGTCGGCGTTTCTGATCAGTGTTCTTGTGGACAGCAAGCTCAACTTCTCCAACTGGGGTGATTGGTTCTTGGTCCTCGGGACAATCATTTCGATGGTTTACACGGTCATCGCCGGACTTAGTCTTGTGAGAGATTGGTCTGACACGGAGGAGAATCTTGCGGTTCTTGCGGGCGAGAAGACAATGTCCTGGCTTATTGGCGCACCGATTATCGTCCTCGTTGGTGTATGGCTACTCGGTTCAGTGGTCGGGTGGTTCAGCAGTATTCCTTCATGGGCTGCTGTCATCATCGCCTTACTCGTCTTGCTTCTGCTTCGTCGGTGATCCTGGCTGCAGACGTTCTTGACTCTGCTACCAGAACAGGCCATAGAAACTGGATCACTCTGCGAACCATGTCCTCCCTTTTGTCCTCATGGCGCAAAGGAAAATACTATGCGGATGTCAGTAACCGCTGTCCTTCTGTTTACATCACTCGTTACAAGCCCGGTGCTTGCGGAGGTCGATGGTAACGGATGGCGGAAGCTAGATCCAGTTAACCAGGCCGCTTACATGCAAGGTGTATTAGATGTTGGAACAACCCTTGAGCAGTTTGGTAAAGAAGAAGCCAAGAACAAAGGTCAGAGTGTTCGTGAGTTTTGGAATACGCAAGGTATTCTTGATTTCTATGCTTCAATAGGATGCGACCGAGTTTCAAAAATGCCTGCTGAACAGAAGCTTGCCATCTTACAGGTGTACGTGAACGAGAACCCTGATATGTGGGACTCTCCAATGACCTTAATCATCCAGGATGCCTTTTGGAAGTTTTGTGAGGAATAGATCCGCCATCGCTTATGTACTCGCTCTTTTTATCCTGATGCTGCAAACCGAATATGGGTCCCGTTCCAATACCGTATGGGGGGTCCGCCCGTCATGGCCGGTTGGGTCAGGCGCACGGGATCTTGACAGCAAACTAGTAGCCTTTTGATCGACGGTCGCTATAACTACCTCATTGCTTGTCAGGGATGTGCCTGTTCTCTCGACCCATCGACCAGTCCAGAATCCACACTCCCCGTCTGGCCTCTCAGCCACACTTGAGCCACAGGTTACTAATTATCGTAAGCGTTACAGTCTCTTAGAGAGAGGCTGCGAATATGCAAGCCGCTCCCTGCCTATAGACTTAAAGCACCGCCTGAGCCTTTCCTCTTGATAATTCCTGTGTTCCACGCTATGAGCACGTGCGCTACATTTCATCTGCTGTACCTATGACGAGACTGATGCTCTGGATCATTGCTTCCATATTCTTTGTTCTCTCCGTAGCCCTCTTCATCTTCTTACTCTGGGAAAAGCTACCGCCTGTCAGAGCAGGCTCTCTCGCAGTTGGTGAGCTGGTGAATTTGTTAACGGCGGTGCTTACCTTGGTCGGCCTTGCCATTGCGTTGGGTTCCCTGTATGTCGCGGTCGTGGCATATCAGAAATCGGTAAAAGATAGCGAGGAGCACCGAAAAAACCTCGATGCGAGCAGAGCACAATTACAAGCAGTGGTCGATGCCGCATCGAAACAACAGGAGATACTTAGCAAGAATCTCGAAACGTCAAAGATTCAACAGGAACTACTAAGCAAGAATCTTGAAATATCCCAATCACAATTCAATCTAGTGGATCAGCAACGAAAAGAAGAATTGGAGCGACGAGCTAGAAAACCTATTACTGAAATCGCTCTTCGAACAACGGCATACACGAAAACTTTGGCTGATCTCGAAAAACTACCAGAGATTGATTTTTCTCTTGAAAAAGGAAAGCCATGGTCAAGACTTGTGTTTCTCGTGGCAAACAAGGGAAACATAGAAATCATCAAACCCATTATTAGAATTGTCGCTTCTCCTAATACGGTGTTCGTTGACAAGGCCGACTTCCGAATACACGAACGAATGGACCACAATTCGTTTCAGTTCGCCGGTCCCATAATCAATGATATTGATCCGGTCCAGATCGCCGATGGATCGTACAGCTTTCCTGTCGATATAACCGTCCCCGAATCAGTCAGCGCCTTTGACCTTAGTTTTTCAATCCAAGGCAAGAACCTTGTTCGACAATTTCACACGTTGCATTTCAAGGTAAGGCGATCACCTTCCTGAACCACATTTGCAGTGTGGCTAAACTGTGGCAGAACTATCGTTTCCGACGTGATTTCATCGGTTCTTCACCTACCTCCTGACCCTCTATAAGTGATTGAGATTGAAACGATGAAGTACTATCGGGGTCTATAGTCTCTGACCCTGTAGGGGCTTCAAATCTCATATCCTTGTCCATTTTTGTTCTGGTGCTACAAACCCCATATGGGACCCGAACCTGTGCCCGGTGGAGGGTCTGCCGATTGTGCCAGGGGGGGGATCTGTAGGACCATCACTCCAAGGCGATGTTGTTATCGGGGTGCGTCTAGGGTGCGGAAGTGACGGACAGGTGACCCTGTTTGGTCTGTTCCTGTCCGCCCTAACTGCCCTATTGATGCGGTTTCTGGATAATAGTAGAGTTCTCCCTAGAACTCATAAGCCGCGGGTCCCCCGTTCAATCCTGGGCACCGCCACCAAACCAAGCTTGCTCGTACCGACCGCTCATTATCGCCTTATCGTAATCTTCGTGGTCGGATAAACCCCTTCGACTTTCCACTATTCCCAACTGCATTTCGTGCGTGCCGGCACCGGATAGACACCTCTCGTATTCTTGTCTCAACCAAGCGCGCGCCTGCTGCTTCCATCAACAACCAGGCTTCTTCATACAGACACCTTGGGTTCTGATTGTTCGTCGCGTATAGTGCGAGTGGTTACATTCGTCGCGAGATGAATATGCACCCTAAGCTGAGAGAAGCCTATGAAGCAGAACTGGCAACTGCCATCACCCAATACAATACCGGTGACTTTCGACTTGCATTTTCTCACCTTGAGCGCGCCCATATTTTAGCCCAGTGCTTCAATGTTCCCCATGCACAAGCTCACTGGTGGATGCTGAAGATTGGATGGAGGCGCCAAGACGTTGTAGAGATTACCGGTCAACTACCACGAATACTTGGGGCATTGTTGTTTTCGAGTATTTGGGTGCCAAAAGGCAATACCGGCGGCGCCCGGGTCCCCCCGTTCAAGTCGATGCCAATTCCTGATGACCTCCTGGTCATCGTGGAAAAGTACGGACGAGGCGCCAAAGCAGACTAACAGCACCTGCTACTCCTCCCGCAACCCTTCCACGATAGGTTGCCGAGCTGCCCACCTGGCCGGGAAATATCCTGCCACCAACGTCGCAACCGCTGCCAACAACAAGGCTTGAATAAGCGACCCGGTCGGCACGATCATCTGGATCGTCCAGCCAAATGATTGTCGATTAATGACCTTGATCAGCAGCAGCGAGAGCACCCCGCCCCCGATGAGTCCCAAGACGATCCCAATCGTACCGAGATACGCTGCTTCCCACAGCACGAGCTGACGAATTTGTGCCGAGCTGCCGCCAATGGCACGTAAGGTCGAAAACTCTCGGCGCCGTTCGAGAACGGATGTGATGAGCGTATTCACGATCCCGAGCATGGCGATTACAACCGCGATGGCCTCCAAGACATAGGTCAGCAGGAATGTTCGATCGAAGATCTCAAGAATCTCTTTCCGTAGTTCTACATTGCTGATGACTAACGGAGGCAGACCACCATTGGCGGAAACGCTCAAGAGTGTGGTCATTCGCGCCCTGACGCCATCGAGATCCGTTCCGTCCCGCAGATATACTGGGAATACCGTGACAAGGTCATCGTGCCAGAGCGATTGGTACAGGGCCCGATCCATAAGCAGTTTTCCACCATCTGTCGAATAGTCGTAAAACACAGCGACGATTGGAAATCGTCGAGCACCACTCGGCGTCATGACTTCGAGCGTCGACCCTTCTTCCACCCCCAGCTTGTTCGCCAACACCTCCGACACGAGCAACCCGCCGATCTCAGCCGCACGATTGAGCGACTCGGACGAATCACCACTTCGCACAAGATAACGGCTCCATTGAGCATGTAACCGCAGATCTCGTGAAACGATCGCGACACGCTGGCCTTTCACCTCAATGCGCACATGACGATAACTATCGACTGCGGCAACATCGGGATCGGATGCAAGGGTAGTCAGCCACGATGCAGGCAAACTCCGCCCAACGGTTCCAATTTCCGTTCCTCGCAGCCACATCGAAGGGGCGACGACCAGATCAGCCAGCACGGTGTCCGTGACCCACACTTCTACGGTATGGCGAAAACTTCGCACCATCACCAGCACACCGATCATGATTGCGAGTCCCACCATGAAGGCGGAGACGGTGACTCCATTTCGCCCAGGGTTGCGGGAGGCGTGCTCTACCGCAATACCACTCATCACGCCACGTACACCAGGTTCCCGTCCCACATATCCTCGTCGCCGCCATCCAGTGACACAGATCGGAGCCAAACAGGCCAATCCCGCTAAGAGGCACAAGGTTGCCGTATATCCCCAAATAGGAACCCCTGCAATAGGCCCAGGCCAACTCAAGCATCCTGCGATCACGAGTAAAGCCACACCCATAACAGCAAGACTTCCAACGCGTAATTGTTGACTTGCCTCATAGTCGCCCGGAGCTAGCGCCCTCACCGTTGTGGTACGGCTCGCATCTAAGCTGGGACCAATGGCGCCGATCATGGACACCACACATCCGATCAGAATACCTTCGATCACAATTCCCGCGAAGCGGCTTGTCCCGAGTAACCCGATCTCCCCGGCCCCCACGGGAACATAGAGGTCAGAAATAGTTCGACTCAGGAGTGTAATCAGTTCTTGAGCTAACCCGATGCCCGCAGCGCTTCCGACGATTCCTCCTAGCAAGCCATACAATCCCGCCTCCATGAGAAAGAGGAAGGCTATCCGAGACTGACTCATCCCGATCGCCCGATAGATTCCAATTTCTCGTCTACGCTGGGCGACAGAAAATGCCATCGTGTTGTAGATCAGAAACATCCCGACTAACAGACCAACCCAGCTCAGAACCGTCATATTGAGGCGAAAAGCACTCACCATTTGTTCAACTTGGCTGGTCCGATTCGCAGGCCGCTCGACAGTCATATGAGGAGGGAGGACCGTTCGAATCTTGGCTCCTACTTCTTCCACGGACATATTTATTGCTGTGACGATATCAATACGATCAACCTTCCCAACCATGTTAAACGCGATCTGCGCAGCTGCAATGTCCATGAGGGCCATCCGCTCCCACGAAGAGCTGCGATCTGATTGTCCTCGAAGGATCCCGACCACTCGGCAGCTTAGACGCCCTGTCCCGATCAGGAAATCGATGTGGTCATCGACTGAAACCTGCCACTCGGAGGCCAAGGCTTCTCCCAAGAACACGGCCTGTGGATCGACCATGCTCATCAACTGATTTTCTGTCTCCGGTTGGTCGACGTCAAAGCCTCGTGTATGCAATTCGTCCAACAGGTCCAGCCCCAGGACTTGTACGGCCTGGCCCGGTTGATTTCCATGCATTCGCACGGCCGTTTGGAAAATAACCGGAGAGGCCGACGTGACACCGGATATCGCTCGCAGGGAGATTAAAATCTGCTCATCGAGTCCCGTTTCATTCCCGGAGACCTCCAACGTGGTTGGACCAGCCACCGTGAGGACTGCCTGTTCAAATGAACGGAGAACATCGATGTTCGCGGTTCGCACGGCTACGGAGGCCGACACCCCTAAAGACACACCAACAATGGTGAGCAGCGTCCGTAAGGGCCACTGTCGGAGATGCGAGAGGAGGATGAGGACGACAACCTTGACAAATGTGGGCATTAACTTGGAGAACAACAGAGCCTACGGCAATGGACGCATTTGGCATATCCTGCAGGGGATAGCTTTGACCGGTCCTCTGCGCATATCAGTCATTTCGTTTACACAATTTCCATCATTTGCTACACTTACAACGAATATCGAGAAGGAGTACCGATGAGAAAGCATAAAGGTGCCACGACACTTCGAGTCAAGCAGCGAGAGCGTCGCCTTCGAACTGCACCGCACATTACCCCTCGACAACGTGAGATCCTACGCCTTGTCGCCCTTGGCCATACCAATCGAGAGATCGCCGGGTCCCTGAAGATCAGTGTCCGCACCGTTGAAGTTCATCGGTTCAACTTGATGCATCGACTGAATGTTCGGAACGTGGCACAGCTTCTGCGTCAAGCACTCCAGCAGAGCCTGTTGCCTCGCAATTTCAGCTCCAAGTAACTCACAGTTCGTTGAGCCGTCCTAGGCATTCCTGAATCGACCGATATCCTTTTCTCGTCAAGACGGCGCTCAGTTCTGCTTCAAGTCGGCCGAAGACATCCACCCCTTCCTCAACGAGCACTGTGCCGATTTGGACGGCCGAAGCACCGCACAGAAAATGTTCAAATGCGTCGATTCCCTCAACAATTCCTCCGGTGCCGATGATTGGCATTTTCCCCTCAAAAAACTTAAAGAACGCTCGGACATTGGCCAATGCGACCGGCTTAATAATTCGCCCGCCCACCCCGCCGAATCCACCTTTCGGCTTAATAACGACTGCTTCTCGTTCTGGATCCACTACCATACCATTACCCACTGAATTGATCACGTTCAGAAAGTCGACACCACAACGACTGAGCACTACACCCATCACCTGATGATGAGCAGGGTCAAAGTACGGAGGCAGCTTGACTCCCATCGGCACAGTCACTCTTGGTCGGATTCTCCTGAGCAGTCGTTCCGATGCGTCTGGGTCGTAACCAATCTGGGGCTTGCCGGGAATATTGGGACAAGAAAGATTCACCTCAATGAGGTCCGGACGGGCTGCATCGATGAATTCGGCAATCGTCGGGAAATCGTCTTCTCCAAGCCCTGCCACACTCGCGATGACGGGCTTTCCGAATTGTTTGAGATGAGGGATTAGTTCTGCGTAGGCCTTATATCCAAGATTGGGAAGCCCCATTGAATTGATTGATCCGCCAAGAAATCCATAATACCGAGGCTCAGGGTTACCTCGGCGTGCTTCGATTGTCATCGACTTAGTGACAATCGCCCCGGCACCGGACCGGCCCAGGGCTTCGAGTTCCTCCTGCGTCACACACAGCGCCCCAGCTGCATTCATGAAACAGCTCGGAAATGTGACCCCAGCGATCGTCGTGGACAGGTTCATCATGAAGCCACCAAGCCGGCCTCTCGTGGCGCGCGTGAGATCAATCGCCCATCCCGCATCGTCCACGTGTAGTCTCCGGTTTGCGCTGCCAGAGCGCTATGGGTCACTAAGAGGACCGTCTGTCCTCCGGAGGTCGCCAGTTCACGAATAAGTGCCATGATCTCCGCTCCTTGATGGGAGTCGATATTGCCCGTCGGTTCATCGGCCAGGAGGAGACGGGGTCGATGGACCAACGCTCTGGCAATGGCGATTCGTTGCTGTTCCCCGCCGGAAAGTTCTGCTGGCCGGTGTAGACGCCTGTGCGTCATCCCCACACGTTCCAACATTTCGTCGACTCGTTTACTAACCCCCCGCCCCTCATCCCCACGTAACATCAGGGGCAGTGCGATATTTTCTTCAGCCGTTAAGCCATGAACAAGATGAAAGGCCTGAAAGACAATGCCGATTGTTTCACGCCTGAGCTTGGTCCATTCCGAACTGCTCAACTTTGTTGTAGACCGTCCATCGAGCACGATTTCTCCTGAAGTCGGTAGATCCAAGCCCGCCACGAGGTTGAGGAGGCTACTTTTCCCACAACCGCTAGGGCCCACAAATGCACAAAAATCTCCGTATTGAATCTCCAAATTCACGTCCTGCAATGCCGAAACCATGGCGTGGCCACGTGCATAGGTCTTACACAGATGTCTCAGCGTTAGCATTAGGCCGGTCACTCCGAAGGGACTACCCTCTGTCGATCTAAGTGTTCGCTTTCCTATAGCACAACGAATCAAAGAGCGACAACCTTGACAGCCGCTGGCACTTCGCCATAAAGAGAACATCGGGAAGGAGCACGCAAGGTCAGGTGATGGAGCGCCGTATCTCAGAATGGATGCCTGGGCTCATACGTCGTACGATACGATTTGTGCTGCCGGTTCATTGTTCGATCTGTAGTTCCCCGCTGACCGATGATCCGACTCCTCATTTTTGTGCCGGTTGCTGGCGCACTATCGTACTGATGCCCTCACCTCGATGCTCACGGTGCGATCGTCCTTTTCCGTCCGCCATGGCCACTGCGTACAGTCCTCACCACGTCTGCCAATCATGCCTCATGCGTCCACCTTCGTATACGAGAGCGTGGACTCTCTATCCCTACACATCGCCCCTCCGTGAGGCAATCTGTCTATTCAAGTATCGGGGCAAGGTCTCATTGGCATCAGCTCTTGGGACTCTGATGACCGGACAACTTCCCTCACTCGGTCGCGTGGATATCATCATACCGGTTCCTTTGCACCGCGAAAGACTTCGTCAACGAGAATTCAATCAATCGTTGCTTCTCGCTGATCAGATCGGAAGCGTACTGGGTATTCCAGTCTCGTACACCAATCTGATACGCACCACCCCCTCCCCTCCCCAGACCACACTCACCAAAAAGAGTCGACTGAAGAACCTTCGTGGGGCATTTGCGTTGCAATATCCTGATGAAATCATCAAGAAACGCATTCTCCTCATCGACGATGTCTTCACAACCGGCACGACAGTCAACGAATGCGCGAAGTCATTGCGCAAGGCCGGTTCGTCCGACGTCCTGGTGCTTACATTAGGCCGAACTCTGGATCTGGATCTTATTCCAGATCGTCTCCATGTTCCACACCGACACCATTTCGAACCGTTCGGAGTCTGAATCCGTGCCGATATACGAATACTTATGCCAGCAATGCCATCGACGAAGTTCTATCCTCACCCTAAGGGCTGGACTTCCCGGTTCGGCCCGATGTCGCTACTGTGACAGCCCCAAAATGGACCGACTGCTGTCGAGGTTTGCTTCCCCGAAATCTGAAGAGGCAAGGCTTGAATCGCTGATGGATCCATGCAATCTTGGTCGTCTCGATGAGAATGACCCAGGGAGCGTCGCTCGGTTCATGAAGAAAATGGGAGAGGAAATGGGGGAAGATGTGGGCGAGATAGAAGAAGCCATGACGACCGAGCCCCACGGAGGTGAGGAATCAATCGACCATACCGACGGTCTTTGACATACACTGTCATATATTTTCGCTTGACATTTGATCGACGACCTCTAGAATGTCCATAAATACTGGAGGTAGCGTGGGTCTCGCCGGTCCAGTTGTTAATCGGAATGATGCGCAGTTCTCCAAAAAGCGAACTGATGACGGCGACCGAAACATGCTGTTACCTCAAAATTACCCAACGCACCCTGTATCGGCATCTCAGAAGTCGCCAAATTCCTGCCTTCAAACTTGGAAAAGAATGGCGATTCGTACGTTCGGATCTAGAGCAATGGATACGAGACCGAACCAGAACTTCCACCGGCTCCTAAATTAGGCTGTCACGATGTTCGCTGGTGAGTACTTGTGCAAACTCGATGAGAAGGGACGCTTTATCGTTCCCTCACCTATTCGTGAACAAATTGAGGCCGATGGGGAAACGGTGATGTTTCTCAAAGGGCCGGAACAATCCTTGTTGATCTATTCAACGAAGGAATGGGAGAAGGTGCTCGAACGGACCAAGACTTCTTTAGATGAGGACCAAAGTCGCCTCTTCATGCATTTTGTGGTTTCAGAGGCCGGCCCGTCTGACATCGATAAAACAGGGCGGATCTTGATCCCAAGCCGCTTACGGAAACTCGTTCCGGTCGATGAAGATCAGGAAATCATCCTCGTCGGCCTCTATCACAGAATGGAAATTTGGAATCCAAGCGACTGGCGTCGGTATATTGCTCGTACCGAAGATCGATACGAGCAAAACATGGCAAAGATCCAAAACCTCCTGTAGCCCGGCCACATGTCATCAAGCCAACTTCCCCGTCATTATCGAGCAGCGAATTTTCCATCTCGTACCATCTTTCATCGAAGCGGAAGAAGGCTTTCACCTATCTCAAGCGCTCCACCGTCTACACGACCTACGGCGATAGCAGTTAAATCCGACCGGTTGACCTCAAAAGCCGAGATTAGGAAGATATCTCACCCATCGGTCGTCACGTCAGACGGCCTTACCGTTACTCTACCGATCCCTCCCAGCATCAACCATCAGTATGCGACAGTGAACGGACGCCGTGTGCTCTCCTCTGCGGGACGAGCCTACAAAGCACAGGTCGGGCAACATGTGTGGTTCGCATTAATACGATCCCCGTTGAAGATCACCTTGCGAGACCGACTTCTTTCTGAACCATTGGTGATCTCAATCAGATTCTTCTTTGCCTCCTCATTGCGCCGTGACCTTGATGGAGGCCTTAAAATCACTCAAGATGCCGTCTGCGAGGGCCTTGGTATTAACGATAACCGTATCGTCGAAACTCACCTGTACAAACATGTGGACAAGGCAAGCCCTCGCATCGAGCTCTCGCTTTCCACCATTCTTTCTTTGCCCACGTTGTCTTAGCACCAGGTGTCCTCCAGCTACAGTTTTCTCTCCTTCTGACCGATATCAAAGGGCCTTACTTTTTCGTCATATAGCCCACATATCCTGCGCCTAATATGACATCACATCGCATTTCGATCTCTGATCTGCAAATTGGCATGTATGTCACTGCGTTGGATCTTCCTTGGTATCGCAGTCCATTTCTCCGTCATTCTTTTCTCGTAGAGCATCATGCTCAAATCGACAAATTGGTTCGAGCGGGAGTCCGAACGGTCGCGATCGATCCCGCCCGTAGAATTGTCCCACACTCACGGCATGACGAAGCTGCGATATCGGCTCCTACACCCGAGGCATCTCCGGCTCCAATCGTAAAAAAACTCAAACCCTTAGCTCAGCTGACCGAAGAATATGCCCAGGCCAAACTAGCCAAGCAACAACTCGCCCAGGCTGTCCAGTCTGTGTTCACGACAATATCGAAAACCGGCACGGTTGATACGCAGCAAGCCACCGAAGCAGTCCAAGAAATTACCATCGTCACGAGAACCCTCACACACTCTTCTCTTTTTATGGCGCTGAGCCAGAATCAACCAGGTGAATCGATGCTCAGCCAACATGCCCTTACGACTTGCACGCTGGCTCTCGTCCTTGGGCAAGCGTTCCAATTCAATCCTCTGGAACTGCAGGAACTCGCCACCGCCGCTCTGTTACACGACATCGGACTCTTGCAGATCAGATCCGCCATCCGGTCTCGAGCCCACGCTGTGTCCGGTCTTTCGCAGGCTGAGAAGTCTGAATTTGAGACTCATCCCAATCGTGCGGTACGTACACTACAAGGACAGGGTGGGTTCGACGCTTCCGTCCTGCATCTCATTGCCAATCATCACGCGTACCTTGATGACAGCGGGTACCCTAAGGAGGCTCGTGGGGAGTTTACCTCCGATCGCACTCGGATTCTCATGGTCGTCGACAGATACGATGAGTTACTCACAGGATTTGGAGGGGCCACTCCACGAACCTCACATCAAACTTTTCAACATCTTTACCAGGAGGTGCAGAAGGGAAAACTCGACGAACGCATCGTGTCGACGTTTATCACCCTCATAGGAATCTACCCGATTCATAGCCATGTACGACTCAACACACAAGAGCTGGCGGTCGTCACAGAACTCAACCAGACACAATTACATCAACCGATCATCACAATCACCCATCGCCCCGGCGGAAAGGAGTATCCGGACCCCTTTGTCGTTAACCTCGCGGATCAAGTCGATGCACCTGAACCGAGGTCGATCGAGACCATCATTCAACTGGAGAATTAGTGAAGGAAGCTCCGCAGAGCACTTCCCTATTCGTAGCGCAATGCTTCGATAGGGTTCAGTCGAGCCGCTTTGTTGGCTGGATAGAGACCGAAAAACAGGCCCACGGCGACGGAGAAGATAAAAGCGATCACCACAGCATCACTCGAAATGATAGTCGGCCACCCGGCAATGATCGTCGTTAAACGAGCAGCCAGAACTCCAAACACCACTCCAATCAATCCTCCGACCACACCAAGAGTCATCGCTTCAATTAAGAATTGCATCATAATGTGTACCCGTTTCGCTCCAACCGCCATCCGGATGCCGATTTCCCTAGTCCGTTCGGTGACTGAGACGAGCAGAATATTCATGATTCCGATGCCACCGACGAGAAGCGACACTGATGCGATTACCATCAACATGATGGTCAATGTTTCACTGGTCCCCTCTTGCACCATTCCAATCTCAACTTGTGTACGAATCGTGAAATCATCAGGGTCCCCGCCCTTCAATCGGTGGCGAGATCTCATAACTTGACGAATTTCATCCGTCGCGGCCTGGAGATCCTCGACACGTCCGGCGGATGCATAAATACCGCCGACCGAGCCGAGGAAGAGGGTTCCTGAGACTTTTCGCTCGGCGGTCGAAAAAGGAATGATCACGACATCGTCCTGATCTGAGCCGTACAGGGACTGCCCTTTTGGCGATAAGACCCCGATCACCCGAAGCGCAACGTTATTGATGCGAATCAGCGCCCCCAGCGGCTCTTCTCCTGGTTCAAAAATGTCTTCCACAACCGTCTGACCAAGAATGGCCACAAGAGCAGCACTGTCCATATCGGTCTGTGTAAAATGGCCTCCGCTGCTTAACGACCAGTCCCGGATATGAAGATAGCTTGTTGAGACCCCATAAACCGGGCTATTGCAGTTACGGTTTCCATGTACGATCTGTGTGACGTTTCTTATCGACCAACCGGTTTCGGTCAGAAGAGGAACCTTCTTCTTGAGTTCGATCGCATCCGTAACCGTCAGTGTCACAGCACTACCTTGTGCGCCTCGTACGCCACCTATTCTCGTTGCACTGGGCCAGATCATGATGACGTTCGTACCGATTGAGGCAATTTGCTTCTGTACGGCCTGCTTTGCCCCTTCACCGATGCTGACCATCGCTATGACGGCAGCCACACCGATGACGATCCCGAGCAACGTCAGACCAGCTCGCAGCCGATTTCGTCGAAGAATTCGCAGTGCCGTTACGATCGTCAGCCAGATGAACACCTAGGCCTCCGCCGTTTCAACGTTACGCTTGGTGATCCGGTCACTCTGGATCTGACCATCTTTGACCACAATTTCTCGGGAGGCAAAGGCGGCAACATCACTCTCGTGAGTGACCAAGATCACCGTCATCCCATCCTGGTTTAGCCCACTGAGAATGTCCATGATTTCTCGGCTGGATTGTGTATCAAGATTCCCGGTTGGCTCATCCGCCAGTAGTAGGGAGGGGGTTGCTACCAGTGCGCGGGCGATCGCTACTCGTTGTTGCTGCCCACCAGAAAGTTGCGTCGGGGAATGCCCTTCGCGACCGTGCAATCCGACACGCTGCAATGCAGCCGAAGCAAGCGCCCGTTGCTCTCTTACCGGAAGTCCTCGGTAAAACAACGGCAATTGGGTGTTTTCCAACGCGCTGGTACGGGGAATCAGATTAAAACTCTGAAAGACAAATCCAATTTGCCGATTCCGAATCTCCGCCGATTGGTCGGGACGCAAACTTCCCGTGTCGATTCCGTTGAGCCAGTAGTGCCCCCTGCTTGGCTTATCCAGGCAACCGAAGATATTCATCAGCGTCGACTTGCCTGAGCCACTGGATCCCATGATCGCGACAAACTCACCCGGATCGATTGAGAGACTCAGCCCCCGCAGCGCTTGTACTTCAACATCGCCGATGCGATAGATCTTCCACACGTCCTTGCAGACAATCAAGGAGTTCACGAAGAGAGACCACGGTCGAAGACACATTCAGCAAGCAAAGGAAATCGTCCGTGTCGACCTCTCCACTCACCTTGAATCAGCCCATACCCGCGTTTTCCAAAAAATACCTCGAACATTCACATGCCTCATCGAGAGCGTGAACGCCGCTTGCTTCCAAAACCAGGCGGTAACTCGCTTCCCCTTTCCTCTCCTGACGACTGCTCAATACCAATAACCACCATATCGCCCTCAGTCAGACCTACAGATAGGATTTCTGTGGCAACACCATCCGAAATCCCAGTTTGAACAGGAATATGCGCAAGGCTTTCGTCCTCTGTTAATTTCCAGACGGTTTTCTGTGTCAGCGCTTCATCGCTCTTCGCTATTGAACCTCCTGCGACGACACTCGCCGTTGGTCCATTGACCTCAGGACGCTCCCTCTCTGACCGTGGAGGCATGAACCGAAGCGCCGCGTTAGGAACCTTCAGCGCTTTGTCATTCTGGGCCACAATGATCGAGACATTGGCGGTCATACCTGGCTTGAGCCGTAGGTCTGTATTATCCACGCCGACCACAACATTATACGTAACCACGTTCTGTACGTTGATGGGGGCAAGGCGAACTTGTCGAATGGTGCCGGTAAATGACTCACCGGGGTAGGCATCCACCGTAAAGACGGCTTCCTGTCCCTCCTTCATTCCGCCGATATCCGATTCACTCACGTTGGTATCGACCTGCATTTTGGTGAGATCGAGGGCGATCAGAAACAGGTTCGGTGTGGCAAAGCTGGCCGCGACCGTCTGACCAACCTCAACGTTACGAGCCACCACAATCCCATCGATGGGCGAACGAATGACAGTATATTTTAATTCCTGCTCGGCCGCGCTCAACGCCGCCGTTGCTTGTTTAACCTGTGCCTCCGCGACCCGCAACTGCGCTTCCGCACTTTGATAACTTGTCAGTGCAACATCGACGTCGTTTTGCGCAACAAACTGCTGGGGCAACAGCGATTGCACTCGCTCGAGTTCGCGCTTTCGCTGAGCCAGATCAGCCTTGGATCGTGCAACATTTGATCGGGCCACTTCCAGATTGCTGACGGCCTGCTCTCGGCGCGCTTTGAATGGCTCCGGGTCGATCACTGCGACCGTCTCCCCGGCCTTCACCCGTGAATTGAAATCAGCGTGGAGCGACTTAATCATCCCCGACACTTGCGTCCCCACTTCCACTAGCACAACGGGATTGATCGTTCCTGTCGCATTGACGATAGAGATGACCGGACCCCGCTCGACTGCTGCCGTTCGGTAGTGAACCGGGGTCTTGCGTTCTCCATTAAAAAACACGTAGCCGCCTATGGCCAACCCGATCGCTAACACGCTGATAATTAATCCAATTCGTCTCATGCGTCTGAAGCACTACCCTCTAAAGACAACTGTATCCTATCAAGAAGACAGAAGAGAATCACCTCTGCATCGGCACGAAACGATATCGCAACTCATCGCTTTGTTGGTTTAGCCTATCATGGCTGCGATTGCAGACCAAGGAATGAGAAGCCTTGTAGGCCAGAATATACCGACAGGCAGTTTGAAGCGAGGTCGCAGGTTTAATTACGCGGGAGTTCCCCACCTGGCAGGGTGGGGGGTGTGAGCCAGGAGCCGTCTGTTGCTCGCCTGGTGCTATGATGGCCATGGATGAAACTCTAACCTTCCCCTAGGGAAGGTCTGGCGGCCAATAAGAGACATCCGTCCTTCCTATCGCTTTGCCGACACCGCTATGTACCACTTGGGCTTCATTCTTCCAAAATCATTCCGCACATGATGCTTGAGCGATCGATTCGAATCGAAAACCCGCTCTCCCTCACCATCTCGCACAAACACCACCCAGTGCCAACATGGCAGGCCATGTTCACGATGCCACTTGATTGCCAGCAAGGCCAGATCGGGCAGACCGTTCCATGAACGAAAGGGTTTCTCTGCTGATACCGTTTCCAATCGATACTCCTGCAAGAGGCGGCGGACGTGAACCGTTTCTGACCACAATCGACGGTCCCTTGCGAAGATGCCGAGCCGATTCGCGGTTCGTTGAGTTTGGCGATAGGATACGCCTGCAATGGCTGCCACAGTGGCAATACCGCAACCAGTCCGTTCTAGTTGAATGACGGGTTTCATGATAGCCCCGTTTCAGCTTTTCCTACGGGTAGCAATTGGTGCTGGTTTTGTCACTCTCTTGATTGGTTTGCGCGCGGCAGATTGTTTCAACAGGAAGTTCCGGAGCGCGACGGCCTGGTTATGTTGTTCATCTTTGGCCGAATAGAGTAGCGTCACGGGGCCGGTCTTTGCCTGTTCTTTGATTCTTGTAAGGAGCGCTGACTTCTCTTTCAGCTCAGCTTGGTAGCGCCGACAAAATTGTTCCCATCTGGTGGAATCGTGATTGAACCATTGCCGAAGGGCTGTCGAGGGCCCGAGATCAGGCAGCCAAAGATCGAGTTTCGCATCAGACTTAGACAGGCCCCGCGGCCACAGCCGATCGACCAGTACCCGAAAACCATCGGACTTGGCCACCGGTTGATAGACGCGTTTGACCAGAATCATCCCCATAGTTGCTAGAGACCGATGGTTTCAATCTGAACAACTTCTTCCGGCAACAAGTTGAATCGCTCGCACTCGAGATCTTCTTTCATGTGTTGAGGATTCGTCGTACCGGTCAGAGGGAGCATGCCGACCTGCATGGCAAATCGGAAAATGAGCTGCGCCAAGGTCGCCTTATACCGAACGGCCATCGCCCGAACCTCTGGATCAGTGAACACTTCTCGATTCGCCGTCAGCAGAGAAAAGCCCTGGTAAATTATCCTGTTAGCCTGGCAAATCTCACGGACTGCTTTATCCCATCCGAATGCCGCATAGCAACGGTTCTGCACCACCATCGGCATGTGCTTGGCTTTGGCGCAAAGCAGCGTCAGCTGATCGGCAGTGACGTTGCTGACTCCAATCATCTTCGTCTTGCCGGCCTCATAGAAGGATTCGATCGCCGTCCAGACTTCCCAATCCTCATTCCCTAAGCCCCGTCGTGAATAGGGTCCATGCAAGACGTATGAGTCGAGATAGTCAGTATGGAGATGCGCAAGTGAGCTGGCAAAGGATTGCTGCACCTGCGTAGTGATATTCGCACGGGCATCGTACGGGAGACGATGATCCTGCCCGTTAATGGGCGTGAACTTGGTTTGCAGAAACAGCTTATCGCGTGTGATGCCTTGCTCAGCTAATTGTAGGAGTGCCTCCCCTACCAGCGCTTCATCATAATGCACGAGCTGATTGGCCGTATCGATCGCGGTGAACCCAGCTTCCACCGCCTGCAGCACCAATCCGGTTGTCGCCTCTTTCTTCCAGGCGGTGCCGTACATGAAGGAAGGAAGTGATACTTGATTGTAGGTGGTCAATGGCATTGGAGATCTCCCAAAATAGTTCTCGTACCATAACACAGTTCGCGACGGCGGTCTCAATGTGAGACTTGCTTGAGTATCGTGCGACTTTAACGAGTGTGGGTTCGTCCTGAGAGCATGCCTCTGGGATCACCATGGCCTCATCCTAAGGAAATAAAAGTTCTGTCCGATTCCTCAGCAACGCTTTGACTTTCCTTCTCAGCCGCCCCCAGTCTGCTTAGTGGCCCTCAGGCGGTAATCCACCCAATTGACTCGTCTCTCAGCACAGCGCTACCGTCAGTTATTGGAGGATCACACATGAAGCCAACGTTCAGATCCGGTACGGTGGAGGATGCGACTGTTTGCGGACAAATTTGCTATGAGGCGTTCAAGGCGATCGCTGAGCAACATAACTTTCCACCAGATTTTCCATCTCCCGACATAGCGGTCGGACTTTTCTCTCAGATCTTGACGCGTTCCGATGTCTACTCAGTTGTCGCTGAGGTCGATGGAGAGATCGTCGGAAGTAACTTTCTTTGGGAAGGTGACACCATCGCAGGGGTAGGGCCAATCACTGTAGCTTCGAACGCCCAGAACGCTGGTATTGGACACCGGTTAATGGAATCCGTGCTGGAGCGTGCCGATGCCCGCCGTCAGGTGGGAGTCCGGCTGGTTCAGGCCGCGTATCATAACCGCTCGCTTTCCGTGTACTCCAAGCTCGGATTTCAGGCGCGAGAGCCTTTGTCGATCATCCAAGGACCACCCCTCAGGTTAGAACTACCCGGCTATGGAGTCCGCCAAGCAATCATAGAGGATCTCACCGCGTGCGATGCCTTGTGCCGCGGGGTGCATGGGCATGATCGCCATGGCGAGATCGCGCATGCTATTGCCGATGGGACTGCAACGGTGGTTGAGCACAACGGACGCATCACCGGCTATGCGACCAACGTTGGTTTCCTTGCACATGCGATCGGCTGGACGAACGAAGAATTGAAGGCACTGATCGGGGCCGCATCAGCCTTTATGGGACCCGGCTTCCTATTGCCGACGCGAAACACGGAATTATTACAGTGGTGTTTGAATCACAGTCTACGGGTGGTTCAACCTATGACGCTCATGAGCCTCGGGCCCTATCAAAAACCTTCGGGTTCGTTTCTCCCCTCCATCTTATACTGATGCCTTAGACAACTCCTTTCGTTCTTCACCGTCTACGCAGGAAGAAGCCTTATCAAAGGAGGACGTGCCTGAAACTTCCCCCAGTGTGCTCTAAATTGTCCTTGGGCCAAGAACGGTATCAAGAGTCATTCAGTGTAGGAATGACGTGTTGCAGAGTTGGTGTATAATAGTGTCGTGATGAGTCGTCTTCTCCTGGAGGCTCGCATGGTACGGAGCACCCGAGAGCAGCCCTACCGAGCACGGGCGTTGAAATTATTCCCCTGGATCTGTGCCCACTGCGGACGCGAATTTGACGGCAAAAAGCTGAACCAACTCACGGTCCATCACAAGGACCACAACCATGACAATAATCCCCCGGACGGCAGCAACTGGGAGTTGCTCTGTCTCTACTGTCACGATAACGAACACCAGCGCGATCAGGTCGGCGACGGATCGGGCGAATCACCCTCGACCCGTGAGCCTGATCGACCCTTCACACCCTTCGCCCAGCTTGCCGACCGGCTCAAACGCAATACCGCAGCCTGATCTAAGCCAGGCCAAAGGTTCGAGACAACAATCCGCATGGCCACAAGCCTTCGCATCGTTCTCTCGATTGTCCTCGGCGGCTCAATCTCCGGTTACTCCGACAGCGCCCTTACTTGACTGCCAGATCTGCCCGCAAGTCGCCCGGTCCAAAATGGTTTGGCAGCAGTATGATGCAGTTGGGGTTGAACCCCTGCGCCTTGAGTGTATCGATACTCCCCAAAACTTTGTCCTGCTGCAGGTCGATCACCGTAATAGATCCATCGCTCAACCCCTCCAAATTCAGCAGGCTATTCTGGACGAACAGATATCGTTCGTCAGGCGACAGCACGCCATGATGGGCCCCAGCCGCAGCTGCAATGGTTTTGAGAAATCTTGGGTGGCGCGGGTCACTGTTGTCGTACAGATTGACGAACCCCGGTTTGGCTGTCGTAACGAACAGGCGATCCCCCTTCTTGTTATAGAGCATTTCCAGCGGCATCCCCTGCTGCCGCGTCTCGAAATCATCGATTTGATGGAAGGAAAACGCCTTGCGACTGGGATCCCACACTCCGGCCCACAGCGTGTTCTCCATCATATTGGTGATATGCATCACGGGAGGATCGGCATTGGGACTGAACATGACTTCGACCGGAGCTGACTTCGCTGGAGCCGGCTTCGACCCAATCTTGTGGGTCGAGAGTACTTTCCCGGTACTTGCTTCCAGCACCGTGACCGAATCCCCCTGGTCCGACATATCCGGTTTCACCGTGCTGGTTACAACCACTCGATCAATCCCGTTGTGAATCGCGATCCCATGGGGATAGAGAATCGTTGCCGCAGTGGGATCAGTGGCGCTGATTGTCTTGATCGGCTTGTCGACACGCGCGTCCCCCACGATCACCGTGCTCGAACCCATACAGGTGAGGTACCAAGTTCGATTGTCTTCTGACACGACCAGATCCTCGCCGACCTGACAGTCAGGGACGTCAATGGCGCGTAGCCGATAGGGAAACGTCGTGAGGTCCACGACGTGCAAGATGCTTTTCCCCAAGGCCGTCACATAGGCTTTGGTACGATCCCGGTTAAAGAAAATGTGGTGGGCCACCAGATCAGATGGAAGCGGGATCTCCATCAGGACCTTGCCGAAATCGGCAGACTCGGGGTCGATTTCCATAATCGCAATTCCCTCTCGTCTCACCGGTTGGTTCGCCTTACTTTCGTAGTTGATCAGAGCAAGGATCTCAGCCGATGCGGAAGCCGTCCCTATAAACAGCAATCCGAGAGTTAACGTGAGCAATCGTAACAGTTCCATAGCAACCTCCTTATAGATATCGTGTAGCAGATGATAATATCATTTGCGCATCTGTTACTATCCGGACCTATCTAAGCTGCCCGCTCATAGCACTCTTCACGTGCGGGAATGCGCTCATACTCGTCGTGGGTGGCTTCACAGCTGCGCGGCTCAGAGAAAATCCAGGGCATCAGCAACGTCAGGAGCATTCCTGCGTTGACCGATAAGAGCCAGATCACCACTATTTCAATGTCGTGCATGTGCATAATAGTCGCCCCTTTCTTTTTATGAATGTTGGTTCAACTGACGTATGTTCTGTATGGACTCTTGCCGTTACACCCGAACGCCAATGACTTCCAGATACTCCGCAAAGACCGTCGTGCAATCCGCTCCAGCTCGATTGTGCGCAGCCCAAAGCGTTTCGAGTTCTTGCCGCAATTGCGCTTGCCCCTCGTCGTCAAGCGACGCGAAGGCTCGGTTGATCGGCCCGTAATACAAACGAAAAAACTCCACGACCTCCGACGGTGGGAAGGGATAGCTGAAGAGGTACTGCCGTTTTGTGAGGCTGAGCTGTGACAGCCCGTGACCAAGCCGTTCACGAACGGTCTGCTCGTCACCCCACAAGACCGGTGATGGCATGCCCGACGGCGCAATGAACTTCGACACCGTCTTGAACATCTGCCCGACAAATCCCTGCGGCGTCCAATTCGCCATGGCGATGGTACCTCCCGGGACACAGACCCGCAGCAATTCCTTCGCGACGAGGTTAGGTCGTGGGGCGAACATCGCGCCGATCAGACTGACGACCACGTCGAAGGTCGCGTCGTCGAACGGAAGCGTTTCAGCATCCGCTTCATCGAAGCGGGCGTTGAGCCCTTCTGCCTGTGCTCGGGCCTGCGCTCGCTCCACCAAGTTCCCGGCGATATCCACACCGGTGACCTCCACCCCGTCTTTCGCCGCCATCAGTGCCAGCTGACCTGACCCACAGGCAACATCCAGCAATTGGCATCCCGGCGCGATGTTGAGTCGCTCGTAAAACTCTCGCGCGCTTCCTTCCATGTACCTTGAAAATCGATCGTAGTCTCCCGCTGTCCAGATCGATTTGAGTCGAGTCTTGAGCCCGTCCATTTCTCCCATCATTGTCCTCGTCATGATGTCCTCCTCATTTCTGATGTATTCACGAGGCCGTGCTGTTTCTGTTTGTCACTATACGAGAGAGACCTTCCGCCGTCTTAGCCGCGCGTCTAGCTCTTCTATCAGGGGGAGTGCTAAGCTTCGGATCGTTTATCCGGGCGTCCTGCTGGCTTAGCCGACAGGCCTCGCAGCAGAGGTTCTATTGATGATGGATGTGCTCTCAGAAGTGCTGAAGGCCGTGAAGCTCGACGGCGCGGTCTTCTTTAACGGTGAGTTCTCGGCTCCATGGTGTTCGCGTGAGCCCGACTCAAGCACCATGGCATCCTATTTGCCCTCCGGTCCCAAACATGTCTTCATCTTTCACCTGGTCACCGAAGGACGGTGCTATTATCGGAACGAAGAAGGCGGCCGCGCCGTGCCCTTGGAGGCTGGCGATATCGTCATCCTTCCACATGGGAATGAGCACTTCATGGGCAACGGTCACCCCATCACACCGGTCGATAGCGCGCCGCACCTGAAGCAGATCTTCGCCGAAGGCCGTATCCTGTCCAAATTGGGCGGCGGAGGAGAAACTACGAAGCTGGTCTGTGGGTACCTGACCTGCGATCCACAACTAGGCCAAGTGTTCTTGGCCGGGCTACCACCAATCATCAAGGTCCGTATTCGCGATAGCCCATCAGGAAAGTGGCTCGAAGATACCTTTCGTTATTCCGTCGATCACGCAGAGGCCTCAGGCCCAGGTGGCGCCGCAGTCATCGCGAAATTATCTGAATTGCTGTTTGTTGAAACCTTGCGTCGTTATATCGCCCAATTGCCTCACACACAGACAGGCTGGCTTGCCGGCGTCCGTGATCCGGACGTCGGCAAGGCGCTGGCGCTTTTGCACAAAGAGCCATCCCATCCTTGGACAATTGCCTCGCTGGCCGAAGCAGTCGGCCTCTCACGTTCAGTGTTGGCAGACCGATTTCGACATTATCTGTCAGACACGCCGATGGGGTACCTGACTCGCTGGCGGTTGCAGCTTGCCGCTCAAGTGTTGGCATCTACGTCCAAGAGCGTGGCCGAGGTGGCGGGCGATGTCGGCTATGAATCAGAACCCTCGTTCAATCGTGCCTTCAAACGGGAGTACGGAGTCCCCCCGGCGAGGTTCCGTACCCAGGCAAGATCCTCTCAACGAAAGGCCTAATAGAGGCAGGATGGAAACCGGACAAGACATCACGATCACCGAGCTCCGGCTCAGCTATCGCTATATCAAGGCACATCCCTGGGTGGTGACGGCCGTGAACGGTTTTCTCTCTGCCTACTTCATGGAACAGCCGAGCTTTCGTGTGCAACGTCATTTCGATGAACTCGAATCCGGCATGCACGTGTGGATCTGCGAAGTGCCCAGCACGATGAAGATGACGACTCTCGTACGAAGACTGCAAGCAGATATCCCGCCCTGCCGATACAGTCTGGTCACAGCCGAGCCACCCAAGCCTTCGCAATATGTCATCGATTCTATTGAGTCGAGTTGACGACGAGCGTTCACTTCGTTGCATCATTTCTCAAAGCCCGTGGTCAGAACATAATGGTGGAGTATAATGCACCATCATGAATCGAGTGCTCATCCTCGGAGCCGGCAAGATAGGTTCGTTGATTGCCTGTCTGCTCAATCAAACTGGTCGCTACAAGGTTCATCTCGGCGACATGACGTTCGATGCGCCCAAGCATTTGGTCGAACACCTCGCGCTTGAACGGGTGACCCCTTGCCTGCTCGATGTTCGGCATCCGGATGCTGTCAGCACCTATCTTTCCACCCATCAGGTGGACGCGATCTTGTCGAGCCTGCCCTATTTCTGCAACCCAACGGTTGCCGGTCTCGCCTTGACCCATAATCTTCACTACTTCGACCTCACCGAAGATGTGGAGGTGACGAACCAGATCAAAGTTCTGAGTTCTGGAGCCAGCCATGCCTTCATGCCCCAATGCGGCCTCGCACCAGGCTTCATCAGTATTGTGGCGCACGAGCTGATGACTCATTTCATGACGCTCGATACGGTCAAGATGCGGGTGGGTGCGTTGCCGGTGCATCCCAGCAACGCGCTCAAATATTCGCTCACGTGGTCGACGGACGGACTGATCAACGAATACGGCAACGTCTGTTATGGCATCGAAGAAGGCGAGAAAGTTCCGCTGCAGCCGCTCGAAGGATATGAGACCATCGAGCTAGATGGGCTTCTGTACGAAGCCTTCAATACGTCTGGAGGATTAGGGACATTGGCCGACAGTTATGCCGGAAAAGTGAGAACCATGAATTACAAGACGCTCCGCTATCCAGGCCATTGCGAAAAGATTCATCTCTTGATGAAAGACCTCAAGCTCAATGAAGACCGTGAGACCCTTAAGCGGGTACTTGAACGTGCCATTCCTCAGACCTTGCAAGACGTCGTCCTGATCTATGCGTCGGTGACCGGGAAAAAAGACGGTGGCCTCTTTGAGGAAAATTACGCGAAAAAGATTTACCCACAATGCATCAAGGGTACACTGTGGTCGGCGATTCAGGTGACGACGGCTTCCAGTGCGTGCTGTGTCATGGACCTTGTCTTGAACAACCCTGAGCAGTACCATGGATTTGTCACACAGGAGTCAATCTCGCTGAAGATATTCTTGGACAATGAATTAGGAGCCTGTTTCAGATGAGCACCCTTCATACCACTGTTCTACGAGACCTCGGTCTCCAAGCCGTGAATTCAGGGGGAACCACCGGAAATCACTGGTGGTCCGGGCGCAATGATGGATCCCTCATCTCATCGATCAATCCGGCCACCGGTGAGTCAATCGCAGGTGTCTATCCCTGTTCACCCGACGATTATCAACGGATTGTGAAGGAATCGATTGACGCATTCCGCACCTGGCGCATGGTCCCGGCGCCGAAACGTGGCGAACTGGTGCGGCTTATCGGCCAGGCCTTGCGCGAGAAAAAAGATCGGCTGGGGACGCTCGTCTCGCTGGAAGTCGGCAAGATCAAGGCAGAAGGAGACGGTGAAGTGCAGGAGATGATCGACATGGCCGATTTTGCCGTCGGCCAATCAAGAATGCTCTACGGCGTCACGATGCAATCAGAACGGCCCGCTCATCGCATGAGTGAGCAGTGGCATCCGCTCGGGCCGATCGGCGTGATTACCGCCTTCAATTTTCCCGTAGCGGTATGGGCGTGGAACGCCTTCATTGCCGCTATTGCCGGCGATACTGTCATCTGGAAACCGTCGCCCAAAGCCCCACTCTGCGCCGTGGCGGTACAACAAATTTGCAATCGCGTGATGCAGCAACAAGGATACGCAGGGATTTTCTCGCTGTTCATCGCCGACCAACCAGCCCTCGCCGAACACATGGTGCAGGATGAACGATTGCCGCTTATTTCATTTACCGGATCGGTGCCGGTAGGCCGTCGAGTAGCGGCAACGGTCGGCCAGCGATTGGGTCGAACACTCCTGGAACTCAGCGGCAACAATGCCGTCATCGTCGATCAGACTGCCGACTTAGATATGGCGGTGCGCGCGATCGTGTTCGGAGCCGTCGGAACCGCCGGTCAACGCTGCACCACAACCAGACGTCTGTTCATCCATGAGTCACGATATGAGGAACTCGTCGGCAGACTGGTGAAAGCCTATGCGCAAGTACAGATCGGTAACCCGCTAGAAAAAGATGTGCTGATGGGACCCCTCATCGACCAGGTAGCCGTGGAATGCTATCGTGCTGCACTCGACGAGATCAAGAAAGAAGGTGGCGAGGTGCTGTACGGGGGACAGGTCCTGAGTCGCCCTGGGTATTTTGTTGAACCGACGATCGTGCGAGCCAAGAATGAATGGCCGGTTGTGCAGCGTGAAACATTTGCGCCGATTCTGTACGTCATGCCGTTCCAAACCATTGACGAGGCCATCACACTCCAGAACAACGTTCCACAAGGGCTCTCCTCGGCCATGTTTTCTAACGATATTCGGCATGGCGAACAGTTTCTGTCGGCGGCTGGAAGCGATTGCGGGATCGCCAATCTCAACATCGGCACGTCCGGGGCTGAAATCGGCGGCGCATTCGGCGGAGAAAAGGACACCGGCGGGGGCCGTGAGGCTGGGTCAGATTCCTGGAAAGCGTATATGCGTCGGCAAACCAATACCGTCAACTGGGGAAGGGAATTGCCTCTTGCCCAAGGAATCAAATTTGGATCGTGAAGGGGACGACCATGGATCAAGCGCAGGCACTGGATGCACTTTTGGCCAGGATGGTTGCCGACTATGTTGAGCATAACCGGGCGGCCAGCATCCTCAAAGCGATGCTCGATCAATGCGGTGTGGGGTTCTCACCGATCATGGACCATGTGACAATTCGCACGTTGGAGATCGATCGAGGCGCTGAACCATTCGTGAAATTCGGCTATGCCTACGACGAAACCCTTCAATACGACGACTGGTACGCCAAGGTCTTCCGCAAGGTCGGCTACCCTGCCCTCTTTGTTGACCAGGCCTATCCTGATGAACGAGGACAAACCAGTATCATTCCTGGGTGGGTCAACAAGTTCGGTGACAAAGTCTTTCACCACGTCGCGGTTCGAGTCGAGAATATCGAACTGGCTGTCGCTCGGTTGCAGGAAAAAGGGGTCGTATTTGCGGGAAACATCGTCGGAGAGCGTGGCGGTCATCTTCGCCAGGTCTTTTCTTCTCCTGAGATGATTGACGGCCAGCCCTTCACAGTCTTGGAGTTGGCGGAGCGACACCGAGGGTACTTGGGATTTCTCCCACCGCAGGCCGACAGTCTCATGAAATCTTCGACCGGTCGGTAAGTGACTCACCCCATGTCTCGCAGCACATGATCTGGATTGCGGTCCCGGGCAATCGTCTTCATCAGTTGATCGCCGAAGAGGACGACGACCCGATCGCGATGGTCTTTGACCATCATCGAGGCGGACGGTGACTTGAATGATAACGGATCTCCCTCTAGCCATGCGCTGCAGGTGAACGGTAAGGCATCCAAGATCGTCTCCACACGATATTCTTGACGGAGCCGATACTGAAGCACCTCAAACTGAAGGCGACCAACTGCAGCGATCAAGGCTTCCTGATCGTTGAAGCTTCGCATGATCTGGACGGTGCCCTCCTGCGCCATCTGCATAAGTCCTTTGTCGAAAGACTTGCGCTTCCCGACATCGGTCGGCCTCAGACGTGCAAAGATTTCAGGCTGAAACTGCGGGAGCGGCTTAAAATTGAAGCCGCCGGTCACCGAAACGGTATCGCCGATGGTAAACACGCCGGGGTTGATGATGCCGACAATATCACCGGGGTAGGCCTCTTCGACCGTGCTCCGCTCCTGCGCCACCAGACTATGCGGCCTCGCCAATCGAATCTCGCGACCCAGCCGGTGATGCTTCACAACCATATCCCGTTCGAAACGACCGGAACAGATCCGAAGAAATGCCGTGCTATCGCGGTGTTTCGGGTTCATGTTGGCCTGGAGCTTGAAGACATAGGCGCTGAAGGGCATGTCGATGGGATCAACCAAGAGCTCGGCCCCATCATCGCCATCCGCCGGTCGTGCACCAGGACTCGGCGCCAACTCAACAAACGCATCAAGAAAGCTTTCCACCCCGAAGTTCGTCAGGGCAGACCCGAAAAAGACCGGAGTAACTTCTCCTTGAAGGAACTGGTCGCGCGTGAATGGATTTCCAGCGATCTCCAGCAGCTCCATATCGTGGAGAACCTGCTCCATCGTCTCTTGTGAAACTCGGCCGCTTGCTCCGAGCTCAGCCAAGGCCAAGCTGTCCGTTTCGACCTTCGTGGCTCCGCCATGTGCAGTTCTGCTGAACAGCTGCACCCGGTTGACGGCACGGGTCACAATCCCGACAAAATCACTCCCCGACCCAATGGGCCAATTGATGGCACTGGCATGGATGTTCAGGGCCTGCTCGACCTCAGTCATTAGGTCGAGAGGCGGACGTCCAGGCAAGTCCATCTTATTGATCAAGGTCAGCACGGGGATCCGCCGCATGCGGCACACCGCAAACAGCTTCCGAGTTTGCGTTTCAACACCCTTAGCTGCATCAATGACCATGATGGCACTATCCGCCGCCGTCAACGTCCGATAGGTATCTTCAGAGAAATCCTGGTGGCCGGGAGTATCAAGCAAGTTGAGGACAGCACCTTTATAGGGAAACTGCATGGCGGAGGCCGTGATGGAAATTCCCCGCTCCTGTTCCATTCCCATCCAATCGGATGCCGTGGCCTTTCCGCCTTTGCGGCCCCGCACCATCCCGGCTGTTCGGATGAGCCCGGAGTACAAGAGCAATTTTTCGGTCAAGGTCGTCTTCCCGGCATCAGGGTGACTGATGATGGCAAACGTCCTCCTTCGGGCAATGGCCGCAGCTAATTCACTCGCAAACGTCGTGTCAGTAGTCATAGTGGGGCGGCAGCATATCACATTCGTGTTGTCGGAAGTGGAACATCACAGGAAAGACGAGACCCCGAGTTCTCCGTAGCCGGCCCGCTCTAATGCACGGCGGACGGCGCCAAGGACAGCAGGTGTATCGGCATGCGGCAGAATAGATAGGTCCGGGGCGGCCCGCAAACGAGCCTGCAGCTGCTCGCTCTCAGCACCCGCTAACGCGTCGCAGGTCTCGTACAAACCCTCAGGTCCTTCTTCAATCAGGTTGTGCGTGTTTAGGATCACTTGTAGCGTCGCAATGAGACCGTCTGTTGGAGGCGGCATGAGTAAGGCCGCGATGGCACCGTGATCGAGGCGGAGCCTGGCGGCAAGTGCGAGAGGTTCCCCGCCTCTGAGACGGTGCGCAGTCGGCAACAGGATTTTTTCCTCCATCCCGATATGGCGAAGCAACCCGGCTCGGAACTGATCATACAGAGGATGATCAACTCGACCACCTGAATGAAAGGCTGATTGGAGAAGAGTTTCTAACCGACGATGGTCCTCTGTCAGAAATTGAGTCACCAGGCCAACGGGTTTATATCTCTGTGAAGACATCGAGTCGGTTAACATGCGCTCGAAAAGGTTTAACTGCCATTCAACCTCGAATGCTGACAGGTAGAATACAGACACAGATGGCAAGAATTCTACCCTCAGTGCGCGACATGTGCGAGCGGCGGCGTTCACAGGGCGTTAGGCCAGCGTCATCCTAGCGGGGGCAACAGCGTCAAGGATCCAAAACTCTGAAGTATGCGGCAGTTAGTGCCAGACGGCTTGCACATAGACCGCCAAGACGGCGATGAAGAAGATTGCGAGAGCTCCGAAAAAGGAGGCCATGAGGGAAAATGGTCCGTATCGCTGAAACTGTAGTCGTCGTGTATGGGGAAAACGCATGAGGCAGAAGGTCACGAATGACGCCCCTGTCCCGATGAGTGCAAGCAGAATCTGATCCGATTCCATAGGCCTGCCCATCCCACAGCTAGGCTAAGAAGAAAAATAACCCGACACCACCAACAAGAAAGAAGATCACCCACCGAAGCAATCCTTCTCGTGCATCCGCATGAGCTTGGACAAGTTGATTCCTAAGGGCCGGCTGCGTTTGCACATAGGCCTCAACTTGTTCTTTCGCCTCTTTCAATCCGATGTTCTGCCCCACACGAACCAGCTTGATGGCCTTAACAACCTGACCACGCCACAGAGCCGTCACTGCAGCCTGCGGGAGCCTCGCGCACTTGCCCGGATCGGCAGGTACGTCACAAGCGGTCGGCTGAAGAGAGACGGAAGGCATGGTTGAACCAAGCCTATCATTGATGGATCGACTGCCGAAGAGAAACCAAAAATTGTGTCGGAGGGGGAAGGTGAAAGTGTGAGCGATTCTAGCATGACCGACGGTTCCAAATTCAGCTCTTGCTTCATCTTTTCAGAATCCAGTCGTAGAATGTCAACGAGAGGTGGTTATGTTTCTCCGCTTGGTCTCAATCGTCTTTGTAACCGTTTTGGGAAACCCGTGGGATGAGGATGGTCTCACCCAAACAACGCGAGTGAAGAACGAGCTGATCGGGCCGGTTCGGAATGTCACCATAAGAAAACATGGATACTTCACTACTGAAACCTATGATCGTGCCGGCCACCTTATAGAGGCCGTGCTAAATCTTACCCACGCCAACACGGCAACGTATTTCCTCTTTCAGTATAACCAGGATGGGCATCTGCAGGAAGAACTGGCCTTCGATCAGAGTGGAATAATCATCTATCGGAAGCAGGTGGCCCATGCGCGGGACCCTGAGGGACGAGACACGGCGTCAGTAACAGCATCCGATGACGGACACTTTCAGAGTGCCGAGTTCTCGCTCTATGACCAACGCGGTCATCTCTGGGAGCAGTTATTGGTGAGCAATACGACAAGCTACAAAAGTCTATTCAACATACAGGGCCGTCGGATATATTCGGCGTACTACCATAAGGGCGAGTTGCTCAACGAGTTGAAACACGGATATGACGTACTGGGACGACTCCAGGAACTTCTGAGTTATGATGCGCGCGGTACTCTAACCGCTCGAGTGACAAACGACTACGACGAGACCGGCAAACGCACCCGATCAACAACCTACACATTTGCTCCCCCACGACCCCGCACTTGGGTCACGACCTACGAATACGATTCGCTAGGCAACTGGATCAAAGAAGAGACTTCTGAACAATCCTCCTCTTCCCAACCTGGCAGAGCTTCCACAAACCCTATCGTGGAGGAACGGACGATCCAATACTACACCGACAGCGACGCTGACGTGCGTCCTTAATACCTAGCAAACCTGTCGAATAGTTTCTTTGATGAAGTGGTGCTGAGCGGAGATAGAAACAAACAGGATAAACCGGAACGGCAGGAATCAGCACTGCATGTTCTTGTACGTAACGAATGCTGAAACAGCGATGGCTTTTTCAACACTCGTGAGGCCAGATACGTGATTGGCAATCAGTTGAAACTCTTTCAGGGTAGGAGCTTTTTTCCGGCCAAGCCATTTTCGTAATGGTGCCCAGCATGAGTCAAAATGCTGAAACCACCACACGGGCGGTAGAGTTCCTACCTCGACTCCCCCTGGACCGGGCATGCAGGTACCCAGGGTAAGGGGCCTCGGCTCGTGTACTCCCTGGCTGATTGCACTCATGACCAGGTTCGACTCTTTCATCTCCATAGATTACACCCCACCGACATCCAGCACGATGTGACTCTCTTCCAGAGCTTGGATCGTTGGATCATTCAAATCCGAGAGAACGAGTCGTCCACGGCATGGCAGGTTATCCACTAAATTCACAGAACGCTCCCTGTCTTCGAATGTGCTCTCGAGTAGCAATCAGGGTGCCTAATAATATTATTGTTGTTTGATAATGGTTTGGAATCCTGTAACAGAAAACATAGTTGCATGAAAGCCATTGTCGTGTGGCATCGGTACCACAATGGAACTTTTTCCCCACTTCACAGCTGCCACGTTTTTGTTTGCGGGAAAGCGAGATCAAGAATGTTTCACAATGGAAACAGCGTTGACTTCTTTCTGCGGCTTCCACACGGGCTACTTCGAAGTGGTCTTGGGTTGTTTCTCAATTAGCTCGCTGATCAACTATTGGGATGGTGTAGAAGTATTTGTGTTACCGTCTGACGAAGTCAGACGGCTTAACCACTTCCCCAACGGCACTGCCGTTGGCATCCGAAGCGTTACTTGGAGATCCGGTGCTTCTCGTGTCGCCCCGACACCAACGACGAAATTTATAAAACTGCGATCACTCCACCGATAGGAGCCTCCGATGAGCAGGACTCCGATATGAGTAACTTGCGGCGCGGTGGTGAGGAGCAGGTTGGAGGCGGAAGTAGGTTTTGAAAAGATGGTATGGTCATACCCCATCGTCAAGGACAACTTTTCGTTTAACGATACGCCGATGCCCAAGTTGGCGTTACCGCCACTTCCTGGATCGACACGTCCGATGCCGTTACCGACGTCGCGTGGGACATTGTAGATGAAACTCACGCTGCTGAAGAGGACGACAGGATCGCTCGGGTACAGCATGGTCACACCCGGTTGGAAAATGTAAAAGCCGGACCCCGTGGGTAATTCTGTTTGCACCCCTGTGAGAGGGTCTGTCGGTACTTCAAACGGACCAGTTCCACTGATGCTCTTGAATCGGGCAAATCCAACGAAATAGGGTTTGTCAGGCCCGCCCTGGTTGAGCTGAAACCGGCCTGTTGTTTCCACATCTCCGAGACCCCAGCCGTTGAAGGTCGAGAGAGTATCAGCCTGAGAGGGGGTCGCGATGGGCCGTTGGGTAATCGAATCTTCCCGATAGAGGTAAGGCAGTCTTACCTCAACCTCCAGCCGGTTCGTCAATCCATACCGCCCCACTAGGGCTGCAGTATAGATATCCCGACTCACACCTTGGATGTTAATCAGACCGACCGTGATGGCCGGGACGATGGTAAACCCGGTCAACGTCACTCGGCTACTGCTGAGATGGGCAAATTGCAGATACGGCTCCACAATGAGCGTACCCTTGGGTGTCAGCACCCCAGCCCCTGGCAAATCGAAGGTCCTAACCATCCATGAAGGGAGAAGTTCCTGTTTCTTTTCCGGGGCGACTCCCACTGGGCCGGAAGAGGTCGGACCCTCCGTATCACGTTCCTGTGTAGCGGGTTCCTTTTTTTGCTCGCGGCGCCGAGATCCGTTGGTCTGAGCCTTCTGTTCGTTTGCGGTAAGATATCGGGAGGCGTTGCGTGGCCATTGAAGACGCGGCCCTTGAAAATCCACCCAGTCATCCGTACCTGACTGATCGACATACCGGTCCACTAGCCCAAGCTGAGCCGCATCAACTTCCGAGACCATGAGGCTTAAGGTAAGCCCCAATGAGAAAATGACCTGGAGGGCTGCACGAATTTTCCCGACAGTCTTCTGCACGTCGATACCTTCTCTTCGTTCAAATCGATACAAATGCAACCTCCCTCATGCCTTCAGCATCCCTTGTGAACACCGTCACTGACTCTGATCGTCCCGTGCATACGGATGCAACTTGGAACAGTCCTCTGTCAACCAAAAAGTTTCCCTCATCGTTCGAGCGGTTGAACGAGAGGGAAAAAGTTCGTCACTGGTCCATATGATGGATTCTTGAAAGGATGGATTCTTGAACCGCGTCGTGACGGAAATCCTTAGAGGCGGGAGATCTTGATTGGATCTTGACCGGTGACACCACATGCAGCGTATCGTCACCTACACCAATATCTCCGGACTGTCGTCTTCAATGTCGGATCGCCTCTATGCTGGCCTGCGACAGGGCGTTCCCGAGTTGGAGTGATCGAGCCCAGGTCAGCGCTTCCACTGTCGCGTTGATGACCGTTTCGCTTTGAATGGTTCGGTTATCAAGCGAGTTTTGAATGATGGTCGTAAACGGCGGAAGTGAGGATACATCGTGAGGTAACGAATTGCCTGCTCCGCTTTGAATGAGCGTGAAGGTCTCACTCGGACGATTAGCTACCGGCCTCATGTCTGTACGGTCGACAACTGGTTTCACGGTTGACTGCTCGACAACCGACCGCTTCCCCGAATGATCCTCAGAGGATCTCCGGTTCGAGTGATCGGCAAACGGATTCCAGTCGCGACGATCGGCAAATCGTGCCAGGTCCGGAATCTTCAACACCGTTGAACTGACGAGCTTCCCATTGTCAAACACATTCCGTTCAATCCCAAATGACATAAACGGCCCATCCGGGTCTCGTTGAAATCCCCCTCGCATGCTGTCCAACACCTCTTCGGTCACTGGCGTCCGAAGCGTAAAGTCTTCAATGCTCTCGTATGCCATGGCCGGAGCGATAGGCTGGAGACCCAGGAAAACAAGAACGAGCACCTTCGTCGTCTGGCGAGTCGATCTCGATAAGGGGCACATTAGAAATCCCTCCCTCCCGGGCGAAACAGGACGATGTTGTTTAAGGTGTCGGGGCTGAGCGGCCGTCCAAGCGGAGACGTCGGACGGACACTCCAGTCTCGAGCTGTATTGAATTCCCCGCGCTCCGGAAAATCATGGATCACAAAGACCACGCGGCTCGGCCATGAGGCTTCAAACTGTTCGCGCGGCACGACACGTAATCCGACTGCCGGGTCACCGAGCAGGACCTTGTCACCACGCATGCCCTTTACGACCACAAAGTGGTGATAGCCGTTATCCACCATCAGCACGATCGCCGGAATACCGGCGTTCGACAGCTCGTCCAATGAGACTTGAAACCCATCTGCTGGATAACCATGGAACTCTAAAAACCGCTTCATGTCTAGGAACGAAAAGCCTTCTTGCTGGATTTTTTGCTGGTTGCCGTTATCAAACATCGTCCGGAACGTCACCTCTTCGGTGATGGGATGCCCATAGTGATAGGTTAACAGGGTGGCGACGGCGGCCGACCCGCAACTGTAGTCATATTTCTGAAGGATGACGGACCGGACCTTGAGTTCACGCATACTCCAGACTTGGAGCAACATGCGACTCCCCACGCCCGGAGTCACCTCCATCGTCGCCGCCATCGCCCCTGTCCCGATCGACAGCAGCACCATTACCATGTACCCGATGATCCGTTTCGTCGGCATAGCCATCATTTCAATGTCAAGTTCAGAATCGTGGCGTTCTGCATGATCACGTTGTTGCCAGAATTTTGCATGACGATCGGCAGCCCGCTCGCTCCGGCAAACGCGTTGCCGTTGATCCCATTATTGCCGGTCACGTTGTCGACCGCGACATTGTCGTACAATTTGGCCTTCAGGTCGTTTCGGTTTGTGATGATGAGCTGCGGACCGAGATCCGTTCCCCCACGTTGAGCATCCAACTGGGCCGCAGGAATCGGATTGCCCCAAGATGTCATGGCAGGCTTTTCCGAGGAACCTGCGTGAGCCGTACCTAGGTAGAGCCCCAGGACACTCACCACTATCGAGAAATAGATACGCATGATGCCCTCTCAGTCATGAATCGTGTACCCAGGCTGGAGGAGCGGATGCTCCTCCAGCCAGATCCCGCTTAGTTCACGTTGATGTGCGCCATTGTGGTCACGCCGACCTGCTGCAGGGCCGCGATCCCCGTGTTCTGAATGGCCACGGTCACACCAGAGGCGCCGGTCAGCCCAGAGAGCGTGTTCGACGCGTTGAAGGTCCCGGCGTCTCCGCCGTACGTATCCCCTCCTCGAGCACCGTTCCCACCGTTTCCACTGGCATGCGCATCCGCGTAACCACTCTCCGCGTAGCCGCCGTCTCCGCCATTGGCCTTGGCCTTGGCATCGCCACCCTCGGCATAGCCGCCCTTGGCCTTGGCCAGAGCATCGCCACCTTCGGCGTAGCCACCCTTGGCCTTGGCCTTGGCATTGCCACCGTCGGCATAGCCACCATCGTCGCCCTTGAACTTGGCATCGCCACCCTCGGCATAGCCACCCTTGGCCCTGGCCTTGGCATCACCACCCTCGGCATAGCCGCCATAGGCCTTGGCTTTGGCATCGCCGCCATAGGCATCGCCGCCATAAGCCTTGGCCTTGGCATCGCCGCCGTCGCCACCATAGGCATCGCCAGAATAGGCTTTGGCCTTGGCATACCCATCTCCGCCCCGTCCGCCTGGGTTATAGGCGTAGGCATCGCCCCCGTAATTGCCGACATGGGCGACCTTGTTATGCGACACATACCCGTCGAGCTTGGTGACATTGAGGATTTTGGTCTGGTTGAACGAATCTTTCACATCCACATCCAACTTCGTAGAGGCCAACGAGTGGTTGTTGGCCGCCGCCCCAAAGGGGGAGTAATCGTTCTTCGCTTTTCCATCCCATATCGTCTTCTCGTTTTTTATTTTCTTTGTTACATCTATATCTACATCTAGGCTCTTTTTGTTAATCTCTTTGTAGTTATAGCTGTCATCGATCTTCGTCGTCTTCGCCACCGCCTTCGCATGGTCCTTTGCCGCGGCGCTTCCGTCATCGACTGATTGAGCGCTTGCGAAGGGCGAAAGGCCGAAGGCCAACGCTACCGCTGCCGACGTGATCATCACTTTCTTCATTGCATCCTCCTAAATGAAATTAACGGTTAGAATGAACACCTAACAACTGAATTAGCTCACGCTCGTCCTGCAGCGGTTGGTCACCCCCTTTCTTCTAAGTGCCTCTAAACTTGAGATAGACCTCTAGATCTGTCGCTTCGAGAGAGTCAATTGTCTACAGCCTCCTTCACCTCGGGTTTTGTGGAGCATTCATTTCATGAATCCTCGTTCCATTTGCACAGGGATCACCTATCGCGTGAGGCCTGGTCCTCCTCGTTATCTTCCTGTGCGTTGCCTTTCGGGGGCTCATCCCACAGGACAACATGAACCGGTGACCCTGCAGGAGAACGAGAGTCCATGGACCGCAAGGATTCTGACTTATGCTCGTTTTTCTTTGTCCCACGTTTCTTTGGCTCCCGCTTGCCCATCCCATCACCCGACAATTGTCCTCACCCCTACGCCCAACACCGTCCGATCGACGAAGAGACAATTGCGGGAATGCGCCGATCGATCCTTCTGCTGATTTCATCCAGTATTGCTGCTCCAAACGAATTGCCTACTCCCTTCAGCAAGTCGCGAGCCATGTTGAAATCTGCCAGCTTTTTTAGAGGTTATGAAACAGAAGATGCCGAACGGAGGGGCTAACAGAGACCAGATGGCCGTATTTTCTCAACAGTGAACAGCCCTAGGATAAGTAGGAACAGGTGGCCAAGCAAGGACGGGAGCATTCCGCGTAAGAATATTCGCTTATTCGCTTTTCTTTTTAAATACTTTTGTAACATGACTGACTCTCGATGCGCTCACTGTGGCATTTTGCAACGTACTAAAAGTGGACGGTGGTGCATAGCCCTAACCGAAAGTGTTATATTGTAATAAATATAAATGTTTACAAAGACATACATCGGCACGCCTAGAACTTTGATCACACACACTGTTTCATCATGAAACAGTGTGTGTCAACCGACCGAAGAGTTGATGTGTTGGTCATGAGGAAGGGTATCCCGCACACCGCGTCATATATCAGTCATGCATGCCCTTGGACAACATATCTCGCTGCGCTCGTGCGCTTGGCTTTGGCAATGGCGGAGGAAGAGGTATTGGAAGGGACCAAATTTTCTAGCCCATAGGCGCGTAGCTTGCGATACAAGGTTGAGCGACTCACCTCCAGATCACGCGCGACTCTAGTCAAATTACCATGATGGAGGCTGATTGCCCGTACAAGTAACTCCACCTCAATCTGGCGCTGGGCTGATTTCAACGAATTTAGTGAGTCGGGCGTGGGAGGGTCTTCCTTGACAAGATCCAGGTCCCGTGGAGTGATCTCATCTCCTTCCGCCATGACCACGGCCCGCCGAACTCGGTTGCTGAGTTCCCGAACATTTCCCGGCCAAGAGTAGGCACGCATTGTGTCGACGGCCTCCAACGTATAGCTGGAGATATGTTTGCCACAGGCCGCTGCCGCGCGCCTGAGAAAGACCATCGCCATAAGCAACGTGTCTTCGCCTCGCTCTCGCAACGGCGGCAAGTGGACATGCAAGACGCCCAGCCGATAGTAGAGATCCTCACGAAACTTGTTCGCAACGATAGCTGCTTTCAGGTCCACATTGGTGGCCGCGATCACCCGAGCGTTCACCCGGCGGGTTTCCTGCCCCCCAACCCGCACAAAGGTACCATCCTGCAAAAACCTGAGCAGTTTCACTTGCAGCGCCGGCAATAGATCGCCGACCTCATCGAGAAATAATGTACCCTCGTCGGCTGCCTCCACTTTACCTTTTTTCTGGTTCACAGCGCCGGTAAAAGCCCCCCGTTCATGACCGAACAGCTCGGATTCAAGCAGCGTTTCTGGAATCGCCCCACAATTGATTGGGACGAAGGGCTCATCCTTCCGGAGACTGCGCGCATGTATGGCCTGAGCAGTCAGCTCTTTGCCGGTACCGGTTTCTCCGGTCAGCAGCACCGGCATGTCCGTTGTCGCGACCCTGCGAATCAGGTCAAACACCGCTCCAATGGCTGAACTGGTTCCAACCATCTCTTCAACGGTATCCACAAACACCTCCTCAGGTAGTTTCAACAAGCCACCGCCTGACCGGCGCCGTATATCATGCACCATCCAGCATTCGCTACCTACGGCCCTAGGATATATCACACTCAGACTCAATAGCTCTAGCATAGATACCTAGGAATACCTCTATTTATTACGTAGAACTTCTAACACCACGATGCATCTGTGGTAGAGATGCTGCTATTTGCCACATGGTGAATCCTATTGAATCCACCCAAAAGGTTAGGGCCTTTCAACACTATCATCCGTCGTTCATGGCATTATTGCTTTTGCAAGCTTTACTAAGCTTAACCTGCGAAAGCTGCTTTCCCATTCTTGACCAGGCGCTTCAACTAAGGTTGGCGGTCTTATGGCTATTGATTCCGATGCGAGAGCTAGACGATCATGAACTTACAACGCGGGCTAGCTACCGGCATCACCCATGAAATAACCTTCCCGAACGACCGACCTATGGGCGAACCGGAACTCTAGGCAAAGAAGAGTTCCCCATCGTACTCATTCGTACTCAAACTGGAGAATCACATGTTCGACTGGTTGACCAACTCAGAAATGTGGATGGCGCTCACCACGCTCACCGCCCTGGAGATCGTACTGGGCATCGATAATATTATTTTCATTTCGGTCCTCGTCGGCCGTCTTCCTGAACATCAGCGGAACCTGGCCCGCCGGATGGGATTAGGCCTGGCGATGGTCGCACGACTGGGGCTGCTCTTTTCGATCTCCCTCATGATGGGTCTGACCGCTCCTCTCTTCACCGTAATGAATCAAGCCCTTTCGGGACGGGATCTCATCCTCATCGGAGGTGGGCTCTTTCTGCTTGCGAAAGCAACGCACGAGATCCATCAGAGCTTGGAAGGAATCGATGAGCAGAATGCGTCCCTAGCCTCGACGAGCTTTGCCATGATGATGCTTCAAATCGCGCTGCTGGATATCGTGTTTTCCCTGGACTCCGTCATTACGGCCATCGGACTCGTCGATGATATTTCCGTCATGGCCACCGCAATCATTGCCGCCGTCCTTGTTATGCTGTTCGCATCTCGCGCCATCGGAGAATTTGTGGATACCCATCCCACGATCAAGATCCTTGCACTCTCATTTCTGATTCTGGTTGGAGTCACCCTCATGGTCGAGGGTTTCGACGTGCACGTACCGAAGGGATATATCTATTTTGCAATGGCCTTTTCGGTGACCGTGGAGATGATCAACCTCCGAATTCGTCGACGTGCAATCCCACCTCGAAAACTCTACAACCGGTACGCAGCTGGGAAGACGGAATGTCCTGTGCAGGAACATTGACAGGTTGACGGGCTATTCCTCCGGCTCCTCAATCGGACCAGCCCATTCACCATGTGCCAGCGTCACTTCTTGAAATCCCCCATCCGGCCATTGGAATTGTCCCGCGTCGTCGACGAGCACGATAAAGGGTTCGGTTTCGCCTGCTTCTCCGCGGAACCAGTACCACCCCGCCCGACTCGGCGTTTCCATAGTCCATTGATAGATCGACATCGTCGCCCTCCCCCTACTGCAGTGCCTCGGCATTCCTTCACGTCCATACTTTTTGATACAGTCTGACCAACCTATTTCTGACCCTATCACGTCATGCTCCCACTTCCAATAGACGAGATCCTGCCGTCGATCCGCCGAGCACTCGAAATCTATCCAAACGCCCTCCTTACGGCTTCGCCGGGCGCTGGGAAAACGACTCGAGTCCCGTTGGCGCTCCTGGAGACATCATGGCTATCGGGAAGGAACATCCTGTTGCTGGAACCGAGGCGGCTCGCCGCGCGAGCCGCCGCATCTCGTATGGCGGATGAGCTCAATGAGCGCGTCGGGGAGACTGTCGGTTACCGGATGAGGCTCGACACCAAGGTGGGACCGAAGACGAGGATTGAGGTTGTCACGGAGGGGATTCTGACAAGGATGCTCCACCAGGACCCATCACTCGAGGCCTACGGCATCGTGCTGTTCGATGAGTTCCATGAGCGAAGTCTACAGGCCGACACGGGGCTCACGTTGTGCCTCGAAGCGCAGCGACTGTTTCGACCTGATCTTCGCCTACTCGTCATGTCCGCGACGTTGGATTGTGGCTCAGTCAGCGATCTCTTGGGGCATGCCCCGATCATTACCTGCGAAGGTCGGATGTTTCCGGTGGAAACCCGATACCTTGACCAGCCACTCACCGGACCGATCGATCACATCGTAGCTCAGACCATCAAGCGCTCCCTCTTACAAGATCACGGAAGTTTGTTGGTTTTCTTGCCGGGCATTGCGACGATCCGCCGAGTCGAACGGATGCTGTTGGAGGCTGAACTGGGATCATCCATATACATCGCATTGCTGCATGGGGAGCTCCCCCAAGCGATGCAAGACGCGGCCATTCGACCGGCGACTCCCGGATCAAGGAAGATCGTGCTCGCCACATCGATCGCCGAAACCAGTTTGACGATCGACGGCATACGCGTGGTGATTGATTCAGGGTGGCTACGCCTTCCCCGCTTCGATCCCCGCTCCGGCCTCACTCGATTGGAGACCATCCGAGTCACCAAAGATGCTGCCGATCAGCGTCGTGGCCGAGCAGGACGCCTCGAACCAGGCATCTGTTATCGGTTGTGGACCGAGAAGGAACAAGCCGCGCTGGCCGCCCATCGCCCGCCGGAAATTTTGGAGGCTGATCTCTCACCACTGGTGCTCGATCTGGCCCAATGGGGCGCACAGGATCCGGAAGAATTATCTTGGCTCACTCCGCCACCTCGAGGAGGGATCAGCCAATCCAAAGA
This sequence comes from Nitrospira sp., assembly GCA_965223625.1. GTDB lineage: Bacteria > Nitrospirota > Nitrospiria > Nitrospirales > Nitrospiraceae > Nitrospira_D. The sequence continues at coordinate 1,799,967 of OZ245008.1, read as the reverse complement.
GTTGCTCATACGGCTTGGAGCGTTTTCCACCGACGGACGCCTGACCGAACATGGTCGCCAAATGGCCGCTCTGCCTCTCCACCCCCGCTTGTCCCACATGCTGATCCAATCCAAGCCACTGGGTTTGTCCGATCTCGCCTGTGAGGTAGCAGCGCTATTGAGCGAACGAGACGTCCTGCAGGGACTGCGTGACTATCAGAACCCCGATTTCCGAGTCAGACTTGATCTTCTTCATGGACAATACGAATCCGTCGGCCTGACAGTGAATCGAGCTACAGTCGAACGGGTGAAACGGACCGCACAACTCTGGCGTCGCCAAATTAGTGGACCTTCAGGCGAGAGGAACGACTACGGTCATGACCCTTCGCAGGCGGTTGGTGTCTTACTTGCACTGGCTTATCCTGATCGGATTGCGCAACGACAGGCCAGTGAGGGCTCACGCTATCGGCTCGTCAATGGACGAGGCGCTCGATTTACGGGACCGAACTCTATGGATGGGGAACCCTTCTTGGTTGTAGCGGATCTGGACGGAGGTACGCCGTGGGCAAGAATTAATCTTGCGGCTCCGATTACTAGAGAGGAAGTAGAATCGCTCTATCGCGACCAACTTGTTGTGGAAGAATCGGTGACCTGGGATGATAGGAGTGGCTCCATTCGAGCATCTCGCCGACGGAAACTTGGCGCGGTGGTTACGAATGAAGAGGCCATCGCTCAGCCGGATGAAGGCCAACTGATTGAAGCTATTTTGCACGGCATTCATCAAGCAGGACTTGATGCGCTACCTTTCACAAAAGAGCTTCGGGAGTGGCAGGCTCGGGTGAGATGGGTCCGAGAGATAGCAGACCCGCGCTCGGATTGGCCCGATGTGACAATCGAAACGCTACTGAAGACATTGGATACGTGGCTCAGTCCCTACCTGACTGGCATCACCACGCTCGATCGGGTGAAGCGACTGGATCTTACCCCGCCGCTCCATGCTCTTCTTACATACGAACAACAGCGACGTCTTGATCAACTCGCACCGACTCATTTCCTCGTACCAAGCGGATCTCGCCTCCGAATCGATTACGCGCAGCGTGAAATTCCAGTGCTGGCGGTGCGCTTACAGGAAATGTTCGGTTGTCAAGAGACTCCACGGGTCGCCGGTGGGAAAATTCCTGTCATGCTGCATCTGCTCTCTCCTGCCGGACGGCCGGTGCAAGTCACGCAGGACTTAGCAGGGTTCTGGAAGCGGGGGTATCATGAAGTCCGGAAAGAGCTACGGGGTCGCTACCCCAAACACCACTGGCCGGAAGATCCACTCAATTCCATGCCAACCACAAAGCCGAAACGGCGACGCTAAGCTGACTACACCCTATTGCGGCTCTGTTCCCACACCCGAAATACAGCAAGATCCTGCGCGATGCTATGGAGCAACAGTGCCAACACCGCTGCATCGTCGATCAGTCCGATTCCGGGAATAAAGTCCGGCAGCAAATCCATTGGACTCACGACATAGAGCAGAGCGGCCGCCAAAGACACGATCGTACGCACCGAGAGCCCTCTGTAGCTGCCCCCCTTCCAAGCCTTGAGTAGGCGAACCAGCAACGGAAGGTCGGACCAGAGACGGTTGATCATTCGCAGGATCTCGAGAAATCTCGTGGATATTCCCATCGTGACCTCCCTCATGGCGTTCCACCTGCCACAGGAGCAGGCTCAGCAAAGGCAAGACACACAATACCAAATATCTTGCCGTTTAGGAAGCGGGCGTTAACTGAACGATGTCGCCAACACAGGCTGCAACTCCTGTATCGCCGGCACGATCCCATTCGAATCTTTCTGGAGCCGACTCTCCAAGACAAAGACCGTATCGCGACCTAATGTTGCGCTCGGCTCGACGAGTCGCTCCGCCCCGATTCGTCCCCCAACGGCGGGCATGGTGGATTTCAATGGCCCCCATGACTGGCGACAGGTGGCCGCGACCGATCTACACTCTGGTTGTGACATTGGGTAGTCAGAACCGAATGCCGGATAGATGGTGATGTCCGCCCCTACCAATCGAGGTAGCAGTCCATACAGTGCGGTTGGTGCAAGGCCGTTCCGACAATCACCGACGGAAGCTCCAAGGAATGCAGGATGGCATGCAACGGGCAGCATGAGCGTGTCATCCATGGCCAGCGTCCGTAGCGCATCAAAGCCCGTCAACCCGGGCGCGATCAAGAGTCCGGTCGCCCCTACTGTTCTCGCATAGGTGGCTCGTCGCCGCATCGCATCCAATGCGCCGCTAATATGTACAAAATAGAGACACGGCCGTTCTCTCCTGCTACTGCCTTTTTGGATAGCCTCGGCACAGCGGGCGACTCGCTCCTCAAATGGAGCCCAGCGTTGATCAACTAAGCCTTGATCATCTTTGATCACATCGACACCGCCTTCGACAAATCGATCTGCCAATTGAGCGAGCTCTCGAGGACTGCGCCCCAGCGGCTTCAGGACCCCGCAGAGCAGCGGGCGCCCAAAAACCCCAACCGTTTTTCTCAGTCCATCTATCCCAAAGCGCAGTCCACGCCGTGAAGAGAGTAGCTCGTTCGTCATCGTGAATGATACCAACCTCACATCTCCACGAAGACTGCTAGTCCCGTACAACACATTCATCAGATCACTACAATCGGCGCCGATGAGATCACCTCGATATCTGATCGTCGCTTCGTACCGTCCGCCCGAGACCGGTCGCAGTCCATCGAGGTGCCCGAGGATCGCGGACTGGAGCAACGGCGGCAAGAGATCTTTCTCAGCCTCAATCGTCTGGTCAAAGCAAATCCGCTCCGCCTTGGCGCGCGCTCTGGGTTCAGGTCCATCGACCTCATAGATCGCCGTCATAAACCCCGACGAACCGGGCGCTCTATCATTCATCGCCAATTCTCATAAGGTACGCCGATTGTCTTGAGAACCAACTGCCGTCCGATACAGGACCCATGCGATCAGCATCATCACGACCAAACCCGGCCAACCGCCCAACGGGGGCGACGCAAACATAGTAAACGGATCAGAGGCAAGATCGGGCCAGATTCCTGAGAGTGCAATCGGCATCGCGAGCATGATGCCCATCAAGGCTTCACCGGTAATGAGTCCCGCCGAAAAGAGCAACCCTCGTTGTGACGGTTCAAGCCTGCCATCCAGTTTCCTGTTCGCCCATGTCGCAAGCACCCCGCCCAGAAAAATAGCCGCAGAGAGTTTCAGCGGCAGGTAGATCCCGAGTGCGACGGCCAGAACCGGTAATCGTATCGTGCTCCCACGACGTTCTTGGCGACGATCCACCATAATGACCAAAATACCGATCACCATCCCCAACCCTACAAGTGGCCACGGGAGACCTACGCCAAACACACTCCGCGTCAGATTAGCCATGAGAGTCGCTTGCGGTGCAGTGAGCGGATACGGGTGGTCACTCGTTGGTTCACCTATCCCATACTTAGCCTGGAGCAGGGAGAGCACCGGAACCAATACCAGGGCCCCCGTTACCACCCCAATAATTTGCATGATCTGTTGTTTCCACGGTGTCGCCCCGACCAAATGCCCTGTCTTGAGATCCTGCAGATTGTCTCCCCCCATGGCGGCAGCGCAACAGACGACGGCGCCGATTACCAACGCCGCGGCCGGTCCAGCCGGATGTCCAGCGCCCAGAACGAGGAGCAGCAAGAGCGAGGCCATCATGATCGTGGCGATCGTCACCCCGGACACGGGATTGCTTGAACTTCCAACCAGGCCTGCCATGTAAGCCGCAACCGAGGAAAAGAGAAACGCGGCAATTCCCATCACGAGCGTCATGACCAAACCAATCGCCCAACTCTCCACCACACGCGAGTAGATCCACGCCATCGGGACAAGTGAGAGCACAAGTGGCACAACAATCCACACAATCGAGGCATCCTGTTCCGTCCGTGCTAATTCACGGTCTTCTATCGATCCGGACGTGCGGTAGCTCGCACGAAGTGTTTGAAGACTTTTCCAGACCGGCTCACGCAGTCTCGTCAGGGTCCACAATCCTCCAGCCAACATAGCCCCGATACCCACGTACCGTATATGCTCGCTCCAGATCGACATGGCTGCCGCCAGTCCTGTCCGATCGGGTGGCACTCCATGGATAAGTCCATACGCTGGCATCAAGAGCATCCATCCCATGACACCACCGAGAAAGACCACCATCGCAGTCCTTATCCCCAAGATAAAGCCTACTGCGAGCAAGGCCGGGGAAAGATTCAGACCACCGTAGAACACGGTCTTTCCGACTTGTGCGGCAGCTTCCAACGAGTCGGCCCACAAGCGTAGGCCGCTCTCGCCGAATTTCACCAATGCCCCCAGCATAGCCGACCATACCAATGAGCGTGACGCTGCCGTCGAATTCCGATGGCCGACAGCATTTCGATCAGTCCTTGCCACTTTCAAGACTTCCGCCGTTGCCACCCCTTCGGGGAAACGCAACCTGACCGTGACGATAAGCGCGCGCCGCAAGGGAATGGTAAACAGCACACCGAGTACCCCTCCGACTGTGGCAATGAGAACGGTCTCCCAGTAGTCGAAGTCAGACCAATAACCCACCAGGAGAAGCGCGGGAATCGTAAAAATGACACCTGCAGCTAGAGCTTCTCCGGAAGAAGCAGCGGTCTGCACGATGTTATTTTCGAGAATGTTGGACTTGCGGAACAGGCGCAAAATCGCCATGGAAGCCACAGCTGCCGGGATAGAAGCCGACACCGTCATCCCCGCAAATAATCCCAGATACGCATTGGCCGCGGCCAAGACGGCGGCAAGGATCACCGACAGCACAACCGCTTTGACGGTAATCTCAGGAAGCCTGACGGTGGCAGGGACGACAGGCTGGTCATCACTCATGAGGAGGATCGAGCAGATACGACTGAGTGAACGAGATTCATGATTTGCCCATGCGGTCTGCTTTGAAAATCAATGCGGCCGAAGTTCACAGTAAGCAACGATGCAAGCGATCGAAGGTTCTGACCCTGCCGCACGACAAGACTAATCTCGGAACAAGCGGACCGGCACCTTTCGTCCCTTGATCCAGGCACGACCGAGACAATCGACAATGATGTGAGCCATGGATTCCGGAACATCGACGATGGAGAACCTGTCTTCAATTTCGATGGCACCGATCACGCTGGACCGAACCTTCGCCTCATTGGCAATGACACCTACCAGATCACCCGGTCGGATACCGGCCTCTCGTCCCGCTCCAATGTACACGCGTGCCATGCCGGCCTCTCGTCCACCCCGCCGCATCCGCCCAGCCGGTTGATTCCTAGCCCCAGCAAAGCTCCCGTGGGCCCGACCGATGGATCGGCCACTATCCCGAATCGGCCGTCCAACATCAGCATGTGTTCGGCTCGGAACAGCAGGAATTTCCTGCTCCGGGCGCTCCCCACCCTGGGCACGAACTAAGAGTTTGATCGCAGCCGCCGCCACGTCAGTCGCTGAGCAGGCACCGGACAACCGTTCGACGAGGGTCCTGAAGGTTTCCAATTGATCCTCCTTGATCACCTCTTCTATCGCGGTCTGCACACGGTCCACCTGTTTGAGCCGGAGATCTCTCACCGTGGGAATCGGCAAGACGACGACGCGGGCTTTCGTGTGCTGCTCAATACTCCGCAGCAGACGTTGTTCACGAGGGTCGAGAATCGTGATGGCGTCACCTTCCCGACCCGCTCGACCGGTCCGACCGATCCGATGGACATAGACCTCGGCAGAAGACGGCAAATCATAGTTGACCACATGAGACACGTGTGGAATATCCAACCCACGGGCGGCCACATCAGTCGCGATCAATAACTCCGTTTGCCCGGTCTTAAACGACTGCATCACGCGGTCGCGCTGCCCTTGACTCATGCCACCGTGGATAGCCTCGGCCTTGTATCCACGGGCAGTCAGCATCGCGGTTACCTCATCGACCTCCAGCCTGGTGCGACAGAACACGAGCGCCGACTTCGCGCCGGTCACATCGATCACACGAGCCAGCGCAGCCGCTCGATGGGGCCTGGCTACGACATAGGCCGTCTGCTTGACACGAGGAGCCGTGCCGGCCTTGACCGGTTCCTTCGCAATCGTAATCTCGACTGGGTTGTGGAGATGCCGGTGAGCGATCGACCGAATTCTCGGCGGCATCGTCGCGGAGAATAAGGCAGTCTGTTTCGTGTCGGGTGTTTCTTGCAAAATGGCATCCAAATCATCGGCAAATCCCATGTCGAGCATCTCGTCCGCTTCGTCTAGGACGACGATCTGAATATGCTGAAGCTTCAACGTACCCCGACGGATGTGATCGAGCGCCCGACCGGGAGTGGCCACGACGATATCAACGCCGCGCTTGAGTGCGGAGAGTTGGGGACCGATGGCCTGCCCTCCATAGACCGCCAACGCACCGACTCGCAACTCTTTGCCATAACGTTGCACGGCCTCACCGACTTGGATCGCCAATTCGCGTGTGGGAACCAGCACCAACGCCGATGGGCGCGTCCTGGAGCCATGACCGATCCGTTGGAGCATCGGCAAGGCAAACGCTGCCGTTTTCCCCGTTCCGGTGGCGGCTTGGCCGAGTAAATCCCGTCCGGCTAACAGCGGCGGAACAGCCTCGCGTTGGATAGGTGTCGGTTCCTCGTAGCCAAGGGATTCCAACGTCGTGAGAAGTGACGCCTCCAAACCTAATGATGCGAACCCAGGCGAAAAGCCCGTGGCAGTCGGTATCGTGGAATCAGAGGATTGACTATGCTTCATGAGAGATATAATTACCTTTCCGCCGTGGATGGACATATAGAGATCACGAACACACCGGACCAACTCGAGGGCGGTTGATGTTACGTTGAATGGTGCGACAGCGCAAGGGAGTATCGGTGCTTATCCTACCCTGGAACCGCTATAGACTTTGATACGACCGGATGGCGACGATCGTGTGGATGCAATAGATGTAACGTCTCACGAGATAGGAATCGGAGGATTTGAAGGGTCGTTGCACTTAAACCATGGGCGGACTGGTGACTCTTCACCGGTCCGCCCGGGGATGATCAAAAGCCGATCCCATGCAGAACGTGTGAAATCAACGCATCACACTACAACAACCTGCCTTCACAGTCGTCGCAAAGCCAGCGCGCGGACAGATACCAACTGGTCTTGTGCCGGAAGCAGAAACATCATGTGTGCAAGCGCACGATACGATGCCTCCAGCTCACGACATCGATCTACGAATCGACTGGACGACAGGCTGGGAAAGTAGTCCCGATGCTGCTCGTAGAACAGTGCACGTCGTTTCCAGCGCTCGGCCTTGAATATGAACAATCGAGTCGCCAACTCCAACAAATGCTTGGGAGATAACCGCTGTGGTCCCCCTCTCGCAGGTGTGAGGATAAGGGATGTGGATGTGGCCAGTCCTTTCGAGACTTCCTTCATAGCGAATTCCTCCTTGTGCTATGTGCCTGACCCTTTATCTTGAGCATCCTACCCGCGGCATCACAGGCGCCAGAGGTCTGAGCTCATCCTGGTTTCATTTCACTATATAATCCTGCAAGATGAAGAGATGATTAGGACAAGATGAAAACTTCTTCATAATGCCAACGCAACGGTCTTGGCCAGCATCCCCGTACGGAATGGAAGGCGCAGACGAACCTTTCTGACATCCAGGAAGAAGTGTCGGGTTACACCATCATAATCGGGAGGGAACCGAATGATCGAAACGAGGAGAACGAAAACAAAGAAATACGCAAGCGATCGACCAGATACTGGCCTGAATCCCTGAGGGGAGATTTCGAAACGATTGTGCGACGTCGGACGACTTCGGCCCTCGTTCGTCAGGCCTTGAAGGCAGCCACAGCCTCCTCTTCGGTGTTGCACAATTGAACATTTTCTCCATACACTCGATTCAGGAGATTAAATCCGCTGGCTTCAAGGGCTTCTTTGACCATTCCCTTCGCGGCAGCGATCTTCATCTCTCCTTGCACGTTGTTGAGCTGCTTGCACGCCAGAATAAGGACTCGGATACCGCCGCTGCTGATATAGTCAACATCGGCCAGGTTGACGATAACCTTTCTCGCCCCCGCGTCGACAATTTTTTTCATTTCCTGGTTCCCGTGCTCGGCCGTGGTGGCGGCAAGACTCCCCTGCATTTTCACGGTGGTGATCCCGTCGTTTTCACGCGAGGTCACGGTCAATGTGTGTCGGGTCCCTTGGTCCATTTCTGATGCTCCTTTCACGTTGAAGATGGCTACGTTGAAGAATGCTCCGCTGTCTGGATGCGAGTCAATCGCCAAACAGGTTACCGAACCTCAGTCCCGACTTGCGCGTCGCATGCAGAAATCCTCGTACATCAGGCATCGCGCATGCCTCAACCGGCCGAATCATAGCAAAGACGGCCCTACGCTTCCATCCTGTGAACATCGTAGACGTGAACAGTTTGCTGCTTATTGGAATCAGAGCCTCCCAAAGCAGGAAAACCGGGCACTAGACACCTTCCTGAACTTTCGAAAGGGCTTCATCCAACGTGGAAGCGTGGAGACTCATCATCAGCGCCCCGCTCAGCTGGAGGACCGTCCGAACATGGTCGTTCCCTCCGTACAGCACCACCTTTCCACCCGTTTGCATCATCGCAACGACGGCCTTGAGAATCACCCGCAGCCCAATAGAGGAAATATACGAAATCTCCGAAAGGTCGAGGATGATCTGCCGTTCACCGCGACCGATGTGGTCGGTCAGAACTCGCTCCACCTCCGGCGCACTATTTGTGTCGAAGCGGTCCCGTGGGGTGACCATCAGCACGGACCCCCGATGCTGTACATCCACCACACCCGCGCCGACCCTCCCGGCTTCTTCATGCATCTGTTGCGGAAGTCGCTCGACTTCGAGCGCACTGATTCCGGTCGTATCCGGACGGACGCTTGGGGCAGGCTTTCCGGCCACCAGCTTCTTTTTTATCGTCAGCACATTACGTCCGACCTTGCGATGGTACGTCACGTCGTCGAACATGGACCGGATCAGATGAATCCCAAGTCCACCGATTTCACGTTCATGCAACAACAGCGACAGGTCCGGAGGAGCCACGGATAGGGGGTTGAAGGGAATACCGTCATCCACGATGGTCAGAACGACACACTCTTCACGCACTTCGCCTTCCACTTCGATATGATGTTCCGTCGGATCATTAGGGAAGGCATACTGCACGACATTGTTCAGGAGATCATCGAGCGCCATGTTGAGAGTCGGGATGAGCGGCTTGGCCCCTGCCCATTGCGCAACATACTCCTCAAACGCAGTCTGTAGGTCGGGAATGGCCATCAATTGGTTGGGCATCGTTTGCTGAAAGACCTTCGCCGCAACGTCTGACGGAGCGACGCCGTGATAGCGCAGTCCCAGCATGGTGATATCGTCCGCCTGCGGCGCCTCTCCGGCAAACCCTCTCACCGCGTTCATGACCTCGTTGAGACGATCGACGACAGAGCCAGCCTGCGATTTGGTCAGCACCGATTTCAACCGGTTATTGCCGAACAGTTCGCGCCGTCTATTATCAGCTTCGGTGACCCCATCGGTGTACAGGAACAGCTCATCCCCCGGACTCAATTGAATCGTGCTTTCCTTGAACGCAATGCCTGGCATGGGGCCAACCATGGGTCCGTCTTGGGCCGTCATCCACTCAAACTGTCCGCTCTGCCGTTTCAGCAGCGGAGGATTGTGACCCGCGTTCGTCGCGAGAAGCGTCCCATCACGAAGATTCAAGATGCCCACGTACAGCGTCACGAACATACAGGAATCATTCTCGGCGCTGAGCGCATCGTTCACATGGGTGACGATGCTGGCGGGGGAGGGATCGGACATGGCTCTGGTTTTGACCATGATCTTGGTCATCGCCATAAAGAGCGCGGCAGGAACCCCGTTGCCCGATACATCGCCGACCACGAAACACAACCGGTGATCATCGACGAGAAAGAAGTCATAGAGATCGCCACCGATTTCTAGCGCCGGCTCGAGCACCGCATACAGCTCCAGCTCCTTTCGATCGGGAAAGGCGGGAAACGCACGTGGGAGCATGCTCCGTTGAATATCCCGTCCGACATTCAGTTCTTCCTGCATACGGGCTTTCGCGGCTTCCACCAACGCCAACGATTCCTCCAGGCGAGCTTTAGCTTCTTCAGCAGCCTGCTCGGCATTTTTGAGCGCCGTAATGTCCGTTGTGATGGCGACGATCCCGCCATCGTGCGTCTTCCTCTCATTGATCTGTACCCACTCGCCAGTGGAGCGATATTGAATGTAGGGACCTTGTGGGTTGTAGTGCTTTTCAAGTCGCTTTTTCACCCAAGACTCAAGGTTCCCGATCGCCTCAGGGATATCGCCTCGTTCTGCGATGCGACGGATGATCGACTCAAATGAGTCGCCTGGTTGAACTTGGGCCCCAGCTCCAGACACCACTTCACGATACTTGCGATTACAAATCACCAAACGGTCGGCCGCGTCGAAGAGCGAAAATCCCTGCGGGACGCTTTCGATGGCTTCGAGCAAGCGGGTATGGCTATGGCGTGCGAACCGTGACGCTCTCGTCACTTGCCGATCGATAATGGCAAGAAGGGTTGAGAGGGACACCGCAACAACCGCGAGAAGTTGCACTTCGATTCCCATGGGTGACGCAGCGGTCGCGAGGCCAGAAAAGCTGTACGAAGGAATCATTCCTGCCAGATGGGAAGCGGACAGAGCGACACCCATGGCACTTGCCTTCTCCGTCACCCGCCAATCCCCGTATTGAATATTCCATCCTCCGACCAGCAGGACGAAGATACCCAAGCCGACCATCACCGTTACGGAGAAGATGAACAGGGTTAAATCGTGCTCCACATCAGCCATCTGATGGATCGCCATCAGGCTTGTGAAGTGTGTCACCATGAGGCATGCGCCCATGATCAAACCACCGGACATGAGCGTGAGGCGATTCCCATCATGCGTGCTGATCAGATACACCGCTAGTGCTCCTGCCGCCCCCGAGGATAGGATGGACACAATGGCAAGACCAACATCCTGTGCGGCTGGAATCGGCGGGCAGAATGCCAAGTTCCCGACGAAGTGGATCGCCCAGATCTCCAGCCCCCCGGCGACAGCTCCAACCGTGAGCCAGCGCATCCTGAAGGAGCCCTGTTCGGTTGCCCGCATCCGTTCGGCGATACTCAGGATGACGTAGGCCGCCGCGCCACCGAGGAGCATCGAACAGACTGCCAGCACTGGATCGCAGATCCCCAGCACGAAGAATCTCCAAATTTGAACAGGCGGCTCACAACGCGGTAGGATCTCTTGGACCGCGCATCGGCCCCCTGGCAAAAGGTGATCAAGGAGGGCTGACGTGCCCCACCCAGAGTTGCGTATCACCTACCATGTTAGGCCTCACCTCGCAAGTCGCGAGAGGCTGATGAAGGTCTCCAACACCAGCATTTAGAAGCTTCGCATCATTGAACCGGCTGAGTGAGACGCTCCCACCGTGGCAACTGCGTGCTGGGATCCACCGACCAATAGATACACACGACTTGTCCCAGGATGTGGTCTTTACTAACGGTTCCTAGGAATCTGCTATCTAAACTTTCTTCTCGATTGTCGCCCAACACAAAATACGCATCCGGCGGAACGATCAGAGGCCCGACATGATCGCGCACGTTCCCGGACGCCAGGGGTCGATCAGTGTGCTGCACATATGGTTCCATTAGCACTTCGCCGTTCACGGAGAGTATCTGCGTACGGATCTCGATCTGATCACCAGGAAGACCGATCACCCGGTGCACAAATCGCTTCCCTTCTTCGTCCGGATAGCGGTACAGAATGATATCCCCCCGCTGCGGTGCGACCGCGTGATAGGCAGCGCGATTCACAATGACCTGATCACCCGGCAAAACCGTAGGGACCATCGTCACAGTGGAGATCTCAAACGTCTGCGACCGGGCCCGTACTGCCGGCAAGAGATTCGGAAGGCGATCAGTCACAAAACTCCGGCGGAGACCTTGCACTCGCGACAAGGAGTTCAGAGGCTGACCTTCGTATCCATCGACAAGGGTCTGCGCTTCTTCGATTGAAAGGGTTCCGGTATAGTATTCGGCAAGATGCCGTTCCCAAAAGTTGGCGGGAGCCAGATCGAACAGCATGACTTTGAGTGACCCCTCAAACGATTGTTTGATGCGCTCGAAGTCGGCTGGAAGGAGCGGAGTCGTAAGATCAGACCGGAGCTCAAGTTGGTGGCTATATCCCACGACGTCGGCCTGATCCACAACCGCCTGATAGAGTCGATCTGAAGATACTTCGAGGTGTGCCAGTTGTCGAAAAGCGTTCCTCGGTTCTCGGTCTTGGTCGGGAGCACTAACAGGGACGCTGCTGCATCCAGCCCACAGCGTACTGCATACAGCCACCAGGAAAAGCGCGGCATAATCCGAAGATCGACCGAGGAGGCGTAATTTAGATGGGAGCATGTCGCGGTCCAATCAAGACCTTTCATTCTTGGATCTTTGCAGGATACCCTACCGGGCCTGGAGGGGAAAGACCTCTCGGTTTCAGCCGATCGCACGTATCCGGCCGAGGAACAGTTCGCAAGACCGGAACTACTCCAGCCTTTCTCTTCGCCCCTCGAACTGTGCTAGCCTATAGAGAGACGGAACCATCTCGGTGCCGCTACCCTTAGCCTGATGTTTCGTCGGACAAGAATACAAGAAGATCGGGGTACATGATGCGTCTTGTCTTGCTATTGATCATTGTCGGCCTCGTCATTTTCGGACCGCAACTCTGGACCAGGCGGGTGTTTGCCAAACACAGTGCGCCCCGTCCTGACTATCCGGGAACCGGAGGAGAATTGGCCCGGCACCTGCTCAATCGGTTCGACATGCAGCACGTCAAGGTCGAGCCGACCGAGATGGGCGACCACTACGATCCGGTCACCAAAGCCGTCCGCCTGACGCCTGCCATCTTCGACGGGAAATCACTCACGGCGATTACGGTCGCAGCCCATGAGGTCGGACACGCCATTCAAGACCATCTGAGTTACCAGCCGCTCGCAGAACGCACAAAGCTCGTCCGGGTTGCTCAGGGAGCAGAGAAGATTGGTGCCGTGGTGATGATGGGAATTCCCATCGCGGCAGGTTTAGCCAGGACTCCCGCAGCGGGCGTTCTCGTCATGGTCGCCGGGTTGGCGACAATGGGAATCTCCACGCTCGTCCACTTCATCACGCTTCCGGTCGAGTGGGATGCCAGCTTCAGACGCGCGCTTCCGGTCCTCCGACAAGGACAGTACCTATCGCCCGACGATGAGCAAGGGGCCCGGAGTATTCTCACCGCCGCCGCACTGACCTACGTGGCGGCTTCCCTCGCGAGCCTGCTGAACCTGTGGCGCTGGCTCGCCTTCCTTCGGCGATAGTCCCGATCCGCTCGACACCCCCCCCATTCGGTTTCTGAGCAGTCTGCAGCAAATCGAATATTGCTGGCACAAATTCCGCACCCGGCATGTAATTATCATCAAGATCTTTTTACCTAGGGGGTAAACACGATCATGAGCACTCGAACAACCATCGGTCTTCTTAGCCTCGTTCTGCTCATAGGGCTTGTGTTGTATGCAAAGGATGGATCAGCCGAATGGTATGCTGATGCCTACGCAGGAGCCGTCTGGACCGAGAATACGGACCTCACCGTGAGCAGTTCGTTGGGAACCACGACGACCTACCAGGGCCTCGACATTCACAACAGTTGGACCGCTGGTGGTCGTGTCGGATACTGGCTGAACAAGGAGAAGATGGACTGGCTTGGATTCGGGTTAGACGCATTTTATTTCAACCTCAAGACGCCACCAGGACAACAGGTTGGGGTAACCGGCACCGGAGGCAGCACCACTCAATTCGCTGAATGGAGTCTGCCTGCATGGGGAATCGGCTTCGACGTGATGCGTCTACGGCTCCCGCTCCTTCGAGACGAACAGTTCGTCCATGGGCGTGTGCAGCCATATCTTGCCGCCGGGCCGACCATATTCATTACCTATGCCGGTCAAAACACGTTTGTTCAGCCAGGCGGCCAAAGCTCAACCGACGTGTCAGTCGGCGCCAAAGTCGACGCCGGTGTGACCGTCATGGTCACAAAACTGATCGGAGCGTTCGCGCAATATCGCTTCACGCATTTCACCGCCGATTTGGATTATCAGAACACCACACCGGCTCCCGCCACTGAACAATTCGAGACCACGTATAACTCCCATCACGTCATTGCAGGATTGTCCCTGCGCTTCTGATTCCAAGGATGAACAAGACTTCTGTCACGGCTCGGCCCTGGGTCAGGGCCGAGCCGGTCCATAGGGAGAGCTCCTCAACCAGTGTGGTGTGAAAATCCGAAACAGAGTTTGAGGTGTAATCCGAAGGTCTCGATACTGCTTCTTCCCGGCCATCACATCCGTCACGGCTTCACACAGACGCTGCCCCTGTTGTGAAAAGGCCCAGGATCTGAGGCGAGGAAAGTCATACAGCAACCGGGACAGCACCCCCGCTCTTCGGAGTTCAGGTAGGATCGCTTCATCAAGCGAGCGAGTGTACGCACATCGTACGGCCTCCTGTTCCAGGTGTCCGTCGATCAGTGATTGCGCCGCCATCTGACCGCTTCGAATGGCGAACGAAATGCCTTCCCCAGTTACAGGATCGGCAAACCCTGCAGCATCTCCGACCAAGAGAACGCGCTTCTCGACGAACGGTCCTCTTCGCGGTCGAATCGGAATGACAAAGCCATGCCGCTCCACCTGAGTGGCCGAGCCACAGCCAAGCCGATCAAGGTAGCGCGCCATCGCCTGCTTGAGGTCGCTTCCCTGCTGTCCTGTCGACAGCACACCGATCGACAGATGCCCGTGCTTCGGGAACACCCATCCATATCCATGGGGCAGCACGCCAAAATCAAATCTCGCCGTGCCGTGAAACCTGTCCAGCCGATCCCGGGGAACCGTCACTTCGTACTCCAGCGCCGGAATGAGGACCCGTCCGTCGGCCAGCCCCATCTTGCGGGCAACCGTGCTGAACGCTCCATCAGCCGCCACCACGAACTTGGCCTTCATGGTACCAACGTTAGTGGCGACCGTGATGACCTCTCCCCGATAGGAAACGTGCTCGACGGCGCACCGTTGATGCACAACAGCCCCTGCCGCTTGCGCGGTTGACAGCAGGGTCCAATCAAACTGATCGCGCATCGTCATGAAGACGATGGGGGTCGCTCGATGGGTCGTGAAGGATAAGCCTGTGGGGAGTACATTCAGCTGCGCGGCATGGCACTCTTGCTCGACCACGTGGCGCACATCCAGTGGCAACACCTGCAGAGTGCGTCCAATGAGTCCCCCACCACAGGTCTTGTATCGAGAAAGCGCCGCTTTCTCCAGTACCGCGACGGCCATCCCTGTCTTAGCCAGCTGCCACGCGGCGGTCGATCCGGCCGGTCCACTGCCGACCACAATGACGTCGTATGCGCGATTCATACAGCACACATTTTTCAAACCAAGACTGCCTGTACCTCTTGTGCCTCCAGAGAACTTTCTTGGGCATCAGCCGCATTGGAGCCAGAATCACACTCCACCTCGGCAAAACCAGATACATCACCGCGCTCAGCGGCGGTCAGATAGGCCTCATGGAGGAGTGCTAAGAGTGCGTCTGTCGCAGCAGGATACCTCGGCCTGTCTGGTTTGGAAATAGATGAAGAGTCGATGAGCACCCAGACCTCGGCGCGGTGTTTGCCTTCGATGCCAGCACACCCATGCCGTGAATCCTTCAGCGTCATAGGCTTTAAATAAGGTATGGCCCTGTGTGAGAGCAATCTCTCTCTATCTACACCTTGCAACACACTATACTGAATAGGGTATAGTATGGGGCATCATGTGGGAGGTGTATGAACACCGTCGAGCCGGCAAAAGCCTTGATCGCCTCCCAGTCGAATTGCTGAAACGGTATGAGAAGTGGAAGGACATCGTACGAATTTCTGGTCCGGCAGGCCTACGTTTGATCAAAGGATTCCATGATGAACGCCTTCAAGGAGAATGGTCAGGCTATCGTTCTTCACGGCTCAATGCGCAATATCGGGTGATCTATCGGATCGAGGAACAGCGTATCCAAGTGGTCGTCATGGACGTGACTCTACACGATTATCGGAGGCAACGATGACACAAAAGGACATCCGTCCGGCAAAGGCTCGAGTAGCCGTGTCTGTGGGAGAATCCGTTCGAATCGTCCGTGAACTCCAAGGGCTCACGCAGACCGAGTTGGCCCGCAGGACAAAGATTCCCCAGTCCACCATTTCATCGATCGAAAACGATACCATCAATCTAGGGGTCGAACGGGCTAAGACCCTGGCGCGTGTCCTTCGGTGTCACCCCGCAGTGCTGGTGTTTCCAGGTTGGGACGTCACCAAACAATCGGCTGCCTAACGACGATGCCTTAGCCGTTTTTCAGAAGCCCAGCCTGTCTAGACCCCTTTGCTTCTTCCCCTCTGCCTTTTCACTACATCGCCGAGAGGTGCGTAACCGCTTGCTCGGCGTGCTTGGTCGCCGCATCAGCGTGGCCCGCTTTCCCATGCTCAATGGCCTGGTTCAGCTCTGCAATCCCCTCGTTGACATGCGAACTCTTCCCCGCCTTCATGGCGCGCTGCAGCGCAGATTCTGCACTGGTCAGGAGCGCACCCGCATGACCTTGTTTGCCATGGCCCACCGCTTCTTTGGCAAGCTTGAGCGCATCCTGGCGGTTCTGCTGCTCCAGGCGCACCACATCACGACGCGCTCCGCCTTCGGCGAACACCGGTTGCAACGGCAATACGGTAGTGGTGACAAGCACCAATAGTGCGGCGAGTGTGGCAACTCGTGGCATCGTATATCGCATCATTGGACTTCTCCCTTCTCAAAAAGAAGTGATCCTACCTCCCTGTAGGCCCTCTCCTCACAGTGAGAGCCACCGGATAGCATTTTCTCTCTTTCGGTGACGACATTGTACCATGCTGACCCGCAACACGCCCACGGGTCTCGTCCACAGAACGACGGCAGAGGCGACGGCTCAGTCTTTCAACGAGAACGGTGTAAAGTCCGTGTGCCGGTCGTACCAGTCCTCGTGCTCCTGGCGCTTCAGCCAGCCGACGATCGCATAGGTCACCGGTGTGAAGATGACCTCGACGGAGACCTTGAACGCCCAGTTGAAGGCGATGACCTTCAGCATCGTCCCAGCTTGCCAGGTTCCGAGAAAGGCGATCGGATAGAACAGGGCGCTATCGACGAGCTGGCCGACCGCGGTCGAGCCGATCGTGCGGGTCCAGAGATGACGCCCCTCGGTCCAGACCTTCATCTTCGCCATCACATAGCTGTTCATGAAGTCGCCGCACCAGTAGGCGACGATCGACGCGGCGACGATCCGCCCCGTGCTCCCGAAGACAAGTTCCAGAGCAGGTTGGAGCTCGGCGTTGAAGGGCTCGTCCGGATCCCCGGGCATGTGGATCACAAAGAACCCCATGATCGTCGCGAAGATCATCGCGCTGAAGCCAGCCCAGATGACTTTACGCGTGCGCGCGTAGCCATAGACTTCGGTCAGCACGTCGCCGAAGATGTAGGAGATCGGGAAGAAAAGGTTCCCGGCGCCGAAGGTCAGACCGAAAAGAATGCACGTCTTGCCCGGCCCGATCAGATTCGAGCAGAGCAGGACCGTCACGAAGCCTGCCATGACGAGGTCGTAGTAACGGTAGTGTCGGGGGTTCGAGATGAGTTCAGGCTCGCGTGAGTCAGCAGAGGAGGTCATCTGCAGGCCAGGTTCCCCTCAGTCTGTGGATCTCAATACTTCGTGCGGCGTCGTCCGTTCCTGATCCAGCTCCAGTTCACGTAGTGGGTGTAACCGAGCGTTGACGCAAGCGAGGCGATTAACCGGCGCGTAAGGCCCCTGAGCTGTATGGCAACCTTAGCAGGGTGTCAACGTCACGTGCACCAGGCGTTCGCGCGGCCCATCTAGTTCGACCAGCATCACCGATTGCCACGTACCCAACACGAGCTTGCCGCCCGTCACGGGCACCGTCAGCGATGGCCCTAGAATCGACGAAGCCATGTGGGACCAGGCATGTGAGGGATCATGCGCATGTTGAAACTGAATGCGCGGGATCATCTTCTCGACCACCTGCAAGAAATCCTGCTCCGTCCCCTCCCCGATCTCACCGGTCGTGACTGCAGCCGTCGTGTGCGTCACAAAGAGCATACAGAGTCCTTCTTGCAGCTTGGCTTTGCGGATCATCGCCTCAAGCCGATCGGTCAGATCCACCACCTCTTTTGCTGCTGTTGTGTTGATACGAAGTACGTCGGCCATAGAGGCGGTCCTCGGAGAAGGGCGACAATCGCATTAATTCTACACGAACTGGAGCTATCGATTGAAATGATGTCATATGTGGGATTCATACCTCACGTAAGACCCACCCATCTGCTTTGCGTGAGACGACAAAAGCTCCAAGAATCATTCTCTCCATCGTGCATAGTGAACAGCTTCATCCCAGGCATCACGAACTCTGGATCTTCTGTATCGATTGAACGTAATGGGATAATTTTCAAATTTCTCGGCCCTAACTACATCAAACTATACTGAACGAAAGCAGTAGGTAGTTGTCCAATTCATCCATAGCTCACAACTCCATCGGGTCTAGATTGACTGCCCAGTGCTTCTGATACTTGGGGCCGTCCGATTTCGGTTTCGTGCTGGGTTTGTGGACCTGGATGGTCAAAGGGATCGGAAAGTCGGTGCCAATAATGGCCGCTTCGCCAGGCCGCAAGTTCGGCAGAAACGCGGACGCCGAACGATCGATCTCACCGCATGCTCGCTCCACGACCTCGCGGTCACTGTCATTAGTCAATCGATGCACGATTAGGGTGCCCATCTGGCTGAGTACGTCCTCTGTAATGTCACGCGGGCGTTGGCTTGCGAGACAGATATTTAAGCCATACTTCCGGCCCTCCTTGGAGATCAATTCAAAAGCATCCAGCTTGGCTGCGTAATCCTCAGCTCCGATGTGTCTCCCCAGAAAGTTGTGCGCCTCATCAACCACAACCACTGTCGGCCGTTGCTGAAACTCGCCAGCGCGCGCCTTGTTAAGTAGATAACGACCGATAACATTTGCGATGATCTCGCGTGCGTTGAACTCATAAGCGATCCCACTCAAATCGATGCGCAGCAGCTTGTCATTTCCTCCCACGAAGTTGTCGACATTACTGATCAATGCCGGGGCAGCACTGTGGTCGAAGACACATAAAAAAGCCGGAGAAGTCAGGACCCCATTGATTCGCGAAAAGAGCGAGAGACAGTTAGCGTAGCTTCCCTCGTCAGGTCCTCCCCATCTCGTTGGATCGGGTGCTCTCTGTGTACCCCCGTTCGGCCATACGCATTCTTGTTCTATCTGCAACACAAGGCAGGATACATCAAATGGTTGTCGGGGATTGTCGAGCAAGGACGCAATTTTGGGATCCAATTCGGCATCGGTTACCGGTTCCTTAAGTTGGTCATGTTTTCGGATGAGTCCATTAGTAGCAAGTGAGGGCCTGAGTTTCGCAATCCGCAAGCTTCTCATCGCCGCCCGTAGCTTCGGCCCCTGCACTTTGCCAGCGGGTTCAAAGAGCGCAACAAAGTCAGATTCCAGAAAGCTCGTTGGCGGAAGCGAAGACGCAACCGAAGAGCTAGCTGCATCCACCGGATCACCCAGATGGCAATGCAATACTCCCTCGCCACGAAAGTCACGATACTCTCCGGTGGCGTCGATTAGGATCAGCTTCGCCTTGTGCTTGATACATTCCTCGATGATCCGCGCCGTCGTCCAACTCTTACCGCCTCCAGTTGCACCTAGAATCGCGCAATGACGACCGAATAGGCGCTCCGGTTTCACAGCTACTAGGCTCTCCTGCGCCACATCGATCGAGCCAAGATTCAGGGTAACAGGCTCGCTGTTACCTTCTTCTCGCTCCATGAGTCGAGGCAGGAGCGCAATGAACCTATGCGGAGCAGCGTAAATACGATCCCCGAGGCGCGGGTACGCATCAACACCCGCGGTTACCAAGAGGTCGTCCATGGAAACGCATCCCAAGAGCTGGATTTGTCCGAGTGCGTCCAAGTTGTTGGTGCCGACGAAGTCTGGCTTGATGGAGCGGCGCTCCAATTCGCGCAGATGGATCTCGGCAATACGACCCAACAGAAGGCTTTGCTGGCCTTCGATCAAGACGAATTCTCCGACCTCTCCTCGACCATAGCGGCCCCCCGCAAAATGGGAACCGCTCGGCTGACCAGCCTCACTGAGATTTACACCAACTGTCCTGGCCGTGACGGAGGACGCCACACCCAGGAAGAGCTCCGGGCGCAACAGTCCTTTGGGAAAGGCCTCATCGATGCTCAACTTGCTCATAGTTCCCTCGTCACACCCTTTATCGCCTTCATAAGGGCGTCCGCTGGTGTCAACGATTTCAGGTCGGGGACCATTTGAGCAAAATCACCGAACGAGGCCTTAATGAACCATACATCTTCGCCACGACCACTCAGCTCAGCGAACTGCTTCCAGTAACGATTCCCGTTCATCACCTTAGTATCTGACTCAAGATTCACCACAATCAGGCGCAGGTGTGGATTTGACTTCACTGCAGCCAACAAGGGCTCGGCCAGATGATCATCATTGAAGCCGATTCCAATAGCGAGAAGGCAGGTATTCGGTTCCCGCAGGGCGGCGAGATACTGTGCCATCGATTCGAGATGAGGTTGGACGAAGCTTTGCTGGTACTTTCCAGTCGCCGGATAGATCAAGCAGGCTTCCGCTGGCGTAGGCTTGTCTTTCTCGCAAATCGATCCATCCGGCCTCCTTGCCCAGCTCACAGATCCATGCAGTTTATAGAGTAGAAATACGCCCTCGAGGTAATGCCCAAGATCGTCCCCGCTGCGCGGGCGCCGGATAATGTCATATCCGAAGTAACGTGGGTCGTAACGGCGGGGAGCGGTGAAAGAGAACCCGTCCAATGCCACTCCGCCCAACTCGGCCGCGGTCCGTTCAAAGCAAAGATCGTAGTTCGTGGTAAACACCCGAAGGCGTTGATCTCGGACGCGGCGACGGGACATTCGGTGCAGAAAGGTCTTGTGAGCCTCAAGCTTTTGAGGATCAAGAAATGCAGAGCACTTATCGAGAATCGCCTGCTTGCTTATGTAAAGAAAATCGCTGACGTCTTTGTCATGATTCACCTGAAGGAAGGCTTCGACCTTTGAAAGGAACGCCTCAATGTTCTGATCGTTGAGGTCGTAGTAGACCTTTTTTGCCGTCGCCGTCGCTGCATTCGTTGGTTTCTCACCAACCGCGCCATTCCACAGATCTTGCATCGATGGTCCCTCAGCGGATTGCGAACATCCGGAACCGGCGAGTACCGCAAGATTCTGCATCTGCAAAGACGTGAGTAGTGCATTCTTCAGTTCTTCCTTGGCATTCCTGGACTCCTCTTGTTTTCCCTTGTCAGCTGACTTCACAGCCATCAGCTCGCGCCAGTCGACCACACCTGGGGCCTTAAAAGCGGGAGTTACTGTCTTACGTTCAGGGACAGTCATTTCGGTATAACTCCTATGTCTTTTCCCCAGGCCTGTACGGAGGGCCCTGAATCTTCTTTTCTATACAGGCGATCAGCTTACGGTTAGCACTAACCAGTGCCTGCGCGGCTTCGATCTCGACGACGATGACGAGTTGGGTGTTGGGATGTAGAATCAGAATCCAGAGGCTACGTAAGAAGCTTGATAATTTTGACTCGATCGGAGGCTTCTTCATAGACTCAGATTCCACCAGACGGGCGCTGGCAGCTTACCCCTTTCCCTCAAAGAAATCACGCACCTTGGAAAGAAGTGCTGAAGACTGAGTGCTGAGTTTGCGAGAAAGAGGATAATCCCTGGCAAGGGATAGTTAGGATCAGCCCCTTGTCGGACGTTTAGCCGGAGATTTCACCATGTTGCGGATTTGCTTCTTCAAGACAGGTAGATCTCACTCTATCACTGCCCAGACTTCCGAGAGGTCGATACCGAGATAGTCATGAACCAGGACATGCCGCATGGTGATGATCTGTGACCAAGGAACTTGCGAGTGAGCTTTGCGAAATGTGGGAGTCAGTTTGCTGGCTGCCTCACCGATAATCTGGATGTGATGAATCATCCAGGTGTGAACGAGTTCGCCTTCTTCGAAGACGCGCCGACCTTGCTTGGCATATCTTTCAATGTTCCGAATCGCCTCCAGGATATCTTGGAGCTAGTTGTGATCATCTCTCATAAGGCGACGGCATCTTTGAGCACATCCTTCCGAACGAGGCGGCGGAGCCCACGCTCAGAAGCGACATCCCCCGGTCGCTTCAGCAGTTGCTCCAGGTCGAGGATCAGTGCCGCATGGTCCAGCAGGCTCCGGCCCTCCTCCATATCGACGAGAAAGTCGATGTCACTGCTCCGGCTAGGGGTTCCGCGCGCGACTGAGCCGAATACCCTCACCTTCCGTGCTCCATGACGGGCAACAATTTTGAGAATTTGGCTTCGCTTGGACCGAAGTAATCGGCGGATGCTCATCACACGCCTCCTGTGACTAGTGTAGTCAAATCTCGCCGGGAACTCCAGCCAGACAGCCCTCTGGGATTGGAACGTGGACGTACCGAGGTGGAAGTCCTGAGTGCTCTCGAGGTGCCCCCTCTATCTGCCTGCCTCAGCTTGAGACTCGGTCACTGCCTCCCTCTTCCCCACATCCAGCAAGATGGCGACAAGCATGTCGCTCATGACGTTCACCCCGGAGCGGGCGCGGGCGATGATCCAATCCACCGTCATGATGAGGGGAATGGCGGCAAGGATCACATGCTCTGGTAGACCAGCCGCGGCAAGGACAAGCGGGAGCACGATCATCCCGGCTTCGGGAATGCCCGCCACACCGGCGCCGGCGATGATGGAGGCCACGACGATGACGATCTGCTTCGACATCGGCAAGTCGTAGCCGAGCGCATGGGCGAGGAACAGCGCCGCCATTGCCTCGTAGAGCGTGATGCCGTCGTTGTTGAGATTGGTCCCCACACAAGCGGCAAGGCGGGCCGACTGTGACGAGACGCGCATACGTTCAAGACAGCGGAGCGTGACCGGCACGGTCGCCAGGCTGCTATTACAGGAGAGGGCCGTCATGATGGCATCGGCCCCCTTGCCGATATAGACCGTCGGTGGTTTCTTGCCCACCCACCAGGCGACGAGTGGATAGTAGAGCAGCGCGTGCACCGCGAGACCTAGGAGCATGGCCGCAAGGAAAATCCAGAGCACGGAGAAGACCTCGATCCCCGACCGGCCGACCACGTTCGCGACGACCCCGAAGACGGCGAACGGCACGACCAGTATCACCCACCAGAGAACCGTTACGAGCCAACCATAGAGGCGTTCAATGGCCCAGGCCACCTGATCGAGCACGCCGCCGGCTTGGCCGCTCTTTTCCCGCGCCCACCGTAATGCCAGACCGAGTCCCAGTGCCAGGAGAACGACACCGATGATGTTATTGTTTCCGAACGGATCTGCGATCGTTCGGGGAATATAGGCCAGCAGATCTTCGAGCGGATGTTCCGAAGCGGCCCAGATCGGTGTGAGATTCGTTCCCGGCACGACTTGGACCAAGTCTTCGACATGACCCTGCCAAGATTTCCCCGGCTGCCAGGTATTCATGATCGCCAGGCCGATCACCATCGCCATGGAGACATTGATCAGACAGATCGCGAGCAGCTTCGCGCCTTGACTCAACGGGATCGAGGCTCGAAGCAACGAATCGAGGATCGCGACGAAGATGAGTGGGACCGCGAGCGTCTTGAGCACCCACACGACCCAGAGCCCGAGCTGACCGAGTTGCTCATTCCCCAGATCCCCCAGGTAGGGCTCCTGGCCAAACACAACACCCAGCGCCACACCGCAGCACACGGCAACGAGAACCTGCGCATAGAGTGGAAATGAGCTCCGGCCTAACGAGTCGTGCATTATAAGAGTGGGATGTCGAGAGCTTACCTGGTTTCGCGCCTAGAAACCAATGTATCCGTCGGGAGAATATGATTGCAGAACTGAAAATGTGTGAAGCGTTTAGGTAGGAATATCTCTGTTCCCGTCGTACGAGGTGCGGGATTGGAAGGAGAATTTCAGGATGTCGCCGTCTTTGACGACCGAATCCTCTGATCCGATCTTCTTGTTGATCGTGATCAGTGCCTCTCGGCTCTTGATGTACTGAAGTAACGGCCCGAGCTGCGCCGGGTTCGCTTCGATCAGCTGCTTCACGGTCGTTTGGTCGTTGATCGGCACTTCAAGCTCACTCTCGTCGACGGCCGCGCGTAACGTCTGGCCAAAAATCTGCACGGATACCATGTGAGCCTCACCCTCCATATTCAACCGTTTCTGTCTCGTAAGGAAACCAGTGCGGCACTATACATGAGTCGTCAGAGGAACTCAGCTCTGTTCCTGCCCCGTGGTCCGGTAGGCGTCTTGGAGGAGTTGAGCAACATGCTTCACTTGGACAGAGTCCGGTAATCCGTTCTTGAGCTGAATCATACAGGCTGGACAACTGGTGGCGACGACGTTCGCACCGGTTTGCGCGACGGCACGGGCTTTCCGATCAAAGATCTTCTGCGACGTGTCATAATCCTTGACGACGTAGGTGCCTGCGCCTCCCGCACAGCGGTCCGCATCCTGCATTTCAACAAAATTGACCCCTGGCAGAGACGAGAGGACTTGCCGTGGTTCTTTCGTCACGCCTGCCGCCCTGAGATGACAGGACGAATGGTAGGTGACGCGTTTGGTCAACCCCTGGGCCTTGGCCATCGGAGGATGTTTGGTTGCACGTGCGACGAATTCAGAAATATGCACCACCTTTTTGGCCAATGCCTCAGCCTGCTGCCGCTCTTCTCCATCTTGAAACAGTGTCGGATAATCCTTCAGCATGAGGGTACAGGAGGCACAACCGGTCACGATCGTTTCATAGTTCGCGAACGACTGCAGATTAAATCGCGCTCCTTCGCGCGCCAGATCGACATGGCCATAGGTTTGAATGGGCGTGCCCGAACAGCGCTGAGCAGGTAGATCCGGTTCCACGCCGTGTTTCTTTAACACCTCGATCACCGCGTCGCCGACGCCATCATCGAAATAGTTGGCGGCACAACCGTGAAAGTAGGCCACCGTCCTCGTCGGTGCGGTGTTGGCTCCACTTGGGATCAGACGAGCATACCGTTCACGCAAATGCTGTTGAGCCAACTTGGGTAGCGCAAGATCATGTGGCAAACGGGCTGTGGGTGCCAGCGCCTTCATGAGCGGAGCCGTGATCCACTCGATCACTTTCCTGACGAATGGCCGGTCCCAGATCTGTTGCGTGCGCCCGAGAAAGCGCAAGCACGATTCAAACGTGGCCCCGCGAGCCTGGCGCCGGAAGATCCAACCAGCCAGTCGGTTCGGACGCTCAGCTCGTTTTTGCAAAATCAAGTCGGACACATCCACACCGGCGGGACAGATCGTGCGGCACGATTTGCAGTTCAGACAAGATTCCACCACTCGTTTGGAATTGAGATAGCTGTAGTCCTTGGCCGTGACGATCTCGAACCAGCCGCGCGCACTCATGTCTTCGGATTGAAACACGTCGTACACCGGGCACACGGAGTTGCATTTCGCGCAGGTCGCACAGGACTTTGAGAGGCGCGTGTAATCGATATGGTCGGTGAAGGAGGTCTCGCTCAGTTTGATGCCGGGATTGAGGATATGGCCTGGATCGAACGCATGTTTAACCTGCACAAAGATGTCGTACAGTTCTTCCCCGAACATGGTCTTGACGAACTCAGCCCGAACACGCCCATCGCCATGTTCTCCGCAAATTGATCCGCCGAACCGATTCAGCACAGTCGCATGAATCTCTTGGTAGGCTTGCACCATCTTCTGGAAGTCACCGGAGTCGTTCACGTCCAATAGCGGCACGATGTGGGCATTGCCGTTTCCGATATGGCCGAAGATGGCCACAGGCACCTGCTGCCCCCCGAAAAAATCCTCCAGGTAGCGGATCAGTTCGCTGATGCGTTCAGCTGGGACGACCACGTCGTCCACGAAATTGATCGGCTTCTTTCTTGGGTCAAATCGATACAGTGTTGGATAGAGCGCTTTTCGAGCTTTCCACAATTGTTCTCGTTGCCCCGCATCGAATGCCACGGTAAGTTCCGACGCCAGTTTGTACCGTCGACATACGTCCCTCATGGCGTCTGCCTTCTCACGGAGGTCGACGGCCAGCGAATCGGCATCCAACTCAACCAACAATGTGGCCGCCGCATCAGCCGGAATGCCATGGTGTCCACGACCGATCAGGTTGAGTGTGTTGGCATCCATGACTTCCAAGGCGCTTGGCAGAAGAGTCAGAAGCTGAGGGACGGCTTCGCCGATCTCTTCGAGACTCTGGAAATGAATAAGAGCTGTCAGCGTTGCAGCGGGCTTCTCCATCAATAAAATCTTGGCTTCACTCACGACACCCAGAGTCCCTTCACTGCCGACAAACAGCTTGGGGAGATCGAAATAGCCTCGTGCCAACCCATCGGCAACCCCAAAGAGATTGTACCCACAGCTGTTCTTACTGACCGTCGGTTGCTTGGCGGCAATGAGCTCGGCATGGGCCTGGGTCAACACCAGAACGTCGCGTAGAGCCGGCACGGACGTCAGTAACCGTTCAAGCGTCGGATCATTCAGCGCATAAGACCGAGCTTCGATCCAGGACGAAGACGCCAGACAGAGGCGAAGCCCCTGGACATTGTCTTTCACGGATCCATAACGGAGCGTATGCGGACCCGAGGAATTATTGGCGATCATGCCACCAAGTTTGCACATATCCCCACTGGATGGGTCGGGGCCAAATAAGAGTCCTTGCGAGCTGAGCTGCTTGTTCAGTTCCGCAAGAACAATACCAGGCTGAACACGGGCCCAGCGCTCCTCTCGGTTCACTTCTAGAATTCGATTCAGTCGTGACACATCGAGAATGATGCCGGACCCGATGGCAGAACCGGTCAGATTCGTCCCGGCGGCTCGCGGCGTCAGTGGAATCCCTCGCGACACGGCGTAGCCGACCGTCGCGGCGATTTCATCCTCCGACTCGACCAACACAACGGCTTGAGGCGGAATACGGTAGATGCTCGCGTCCACGGCATAGGCCGTCAGCGCGGGGCCGTCATCCAAGACTTTCCCTGTTCCCAAGAGCGCCCGAAGATCTTTCGCGACGACACGACTTCTCGTTGGTTGGATCAAAAGTGAAGAAGAGGTTGCCATAGGTCGTTGCCTATCCTACCTGAGACATTTCATTGATAACTACCGTCGTTGTGCCTGAAGTCCGATTTCTCCTACAATGCACATAGCCATCATGGATCGCCCGACTTTATTCATCACGCGTCTGTTGCCCCAGCCGGTGATGGACGCCATCCCCCGACACTACCGAGTGCTGTGCGAATCAGCCGATCGACCAGCGACCGTCGAAGCGCTACGGCATGGATTTTCTCAAGCCGATGCCGTGATCTGTACACTGGCCGACCGCATTGACACCTCTCTGCTGTCCCAGGCCCCAAAGCTGAAAATCGTCGCCAACTACGCAGTCGGCTACAACAACATCGACCTGTCGTCCGCGGCTCAGCATGGCATCGTTGTGACCAATACACCAGATGTGTTGACCGACACCACAGCCGACCTGACCTGGGCCTTGCTGCTGGCAGTGGCCAGACGGGTGGCTGAAGGAGACGCCTTCGCTCGGACCGGCCAGTGGACGGGATGGACTCCGACGCAGATGCTGGGTGCAGACGTCACAGGGAAAACGCTGGGCATTGTCGGGATGGGACGCATCGGCCAGGCTGTGGCCCGACGAGCAACCGGCTTCCGGATGTCGGTACTCTATGCGGGCCGCCATGCCGTTTCAAGCCCTCCGGGTCTTTCCTGGACCCGGCAGCCACTGGATACGGTGCTCAAAAATTCCGATTATCTTTCGCTTCACGTTCCACTCACCGACACCACTCGGCACCTGATCGGTCGACCTGAACTCGCCCGGATGAAGCCCACGGCCTTTCTCATCAACACCTCGCGAGGGCCGGTCATCGATGAGTCCGCTTTGATCGCTGCGCTCGAAGAAAGAACCATCGCCGGCGCAGGACTGGATGTCTACGAACACGAACCGGCTGTCTCCCCTGCTCTATGCTCACTGCCGAATGTGGTCCTTCTTCCCCATCTCGGATCCGCCACACTCGAGACGCGTGTTCGCATGGGGCTTATCTGTCTGGAGAATATTACGGCGGCATTGGAAGGCCGATCGGTTCCACATCGAGTGACCTGAGGGGTGCGGGAGGGATGGTTCCGTACTTACGACGCATACCGAAACCCGACGTCCCCTCCTCTTTGCTTCCCCTTGAGGGCATCCAGACGCTGGGGAACGTCATGAAACGAAGGAATCGACTGAAAGGCATGGGCGGCCTTCTCCCACTGTTCCTCGACTTCGTACAGCAAGCCCAGCTCATACCGTATGGCTTGCCCTTTCGCCCCCTCACACCGTGGATCTGCCAAGACCGTCTCGAGCCCGCGAACAGCGAGGGCGTTGTGGTGTTCTTCCTTGAGACAGACTGCCGTCATCAGTGCTGAATCGAGATAGAATGAATCACTGGTCATCGACACCTGGAATTCTTCCTTCGCCTCTTTGTACAGTCCCATATTCTTATACGCTACGCCGAGCGTGTAGTGTGCTTCGTAGTCCGGAGGAGGCTCCACAGACTCCTTGGCCGCCACCTCATCAGACACTCCATCCATCCGTGTCGTGGTCGGCTTGGCACCTGCCGGCGTGGGAACGGGTTGACTTTGCTCTGGACGTGAAGCCGGTGATGACGGCATCGCCGCCGCATGAACAGGTGTTGGCCGTACCGGTGTAGGTTGAGCTGCCTTCGGATGAGTATCCGACACGTGGGGCGCCTTGGCTACTTGCGAATCGGGGTCCTTGGCAAACGGGTTCACGTCGTCCGGTTCCGCTCCCGTGGGTGAAAATCCTTTGACCTCTTCGCCCACCTCAGATAGACCACTCGGACTGCTTTTTTGCACTCCACTCTCCTGAAGCTTATCCCCTACCTCCAAGACAGAGGTGCCGTTCGTCAACGGGTCAGGCGAGGAGGCAGTCTGAACGGCTCCAGACTGCTCTCCGGTCGCACCTCCATGTATCTTCGATGCCAAGCGCTTCACGAATGCCTCATCGTTGGAGAGGGCCTTTACCTTTTCAAAGAGTTCTTCGTGCAGGCTTTCCATTCCAGGTTCAGGATGTTCTAAGAGAAGTTCCACTGCTTTGGCATAGTGAAGGGCTGCACGGGCGTGATCTCCCTTTTCCTCAAACAACTCGCCGTTGAGCTCGAGTAGAGGCACTGAGTTCGGCTCTGCAGACAGAAACTCCTGAATCAACGATTCAGCCAGTCCGAGATCATGTGCCCGTAGTGCCGCACCAGCTAAAAAACGATACTCCCCCAATGCGACTTGGACGTCGCCTCGTTGCAAATGCAACCGAGCAAGAAGCTGACACACTTGCGGGTTGCCCGGTTCCCGCGTGAGTATCTGATTTAAGATCGCTTCCGCGCCCTCATATTGCTTCCCTTCGATACGCCGCATGGCTTCAGTCAAGAGATCGGGCGGCTCCGACGGTTTTTGCCCACTTGTTGAGGAACTTGGTTTAATTGCCTTAACCGCTCCAGTTCCACCTTTCTCCAAGCTCTCGACGAACTGCGCCGCTTCGCTATTCGCAGGATCGATTCTAAGAACGGCTAGATAGGCATCCTTCGCCTCATCGTACCGTCCTTGCGCCGACCTTTCACGCCCCAGCTGGAGATACACCGTGGTCGCTTCATCCTGTTGGTTTTCCTGGACGCAGAGTTCGGCGACGCGCTGTTGTGCGTTGAGATTCGAAGGGTCGTGAGTGACGATTTTCTTGTAGATTTCGAGCGCGTCTTTCCCTCGACGCTCCTTCAAGTAGTACTTCCCCAGCGTGAGATAGTCTTGAACCGCGCTGCTGATGAGCCCTCGTTCGACGTTCAGGTCACCGAGATGGCGATACACTTCATATCGAGTGGGATCACACTTGAGGACCTTCTTGAAAGCGGCGATGGCTTTGAGCGTGGCACCTTCAGCTCGGAAGGCCGATGCCGCCTGAAGGAAGGCTGCAGCAGCTTCTCCGGGAACGTTTCGTTTGAGGTGTAAATCTCCTATAGAATTATGGATGCTCCCGTCGCCGGGCATTTCGGTGGCCAGCTTCTTCCATTCGGCGATGGCCGCTTCGAACTGTCCACGAGATGCTAGGAGTTGAGCTTGCTGAAGAACGCGACTGCGATCCGGTGGCACAACTATTTCCTCCACAAACGGAACAGCCAAACGCTAACAGTCTCAATGAGTTTTGTCTAGAAAATGGGAGAATCAGACAGAGAATTGGCCCAGCGGAAGAGACCGTCCCTCCTGTTCGGAGGACCGGCTCTTCCACCAAACACGATGAGGAACGTCTGCGTTAGGAAGCAGCGATCGCCGACTTGAGCACGTTGGCCGCTTGAGGCCCCTTGGCTCCTTGCACAATGTCAAATTCCACGTTTTCACCCTCTTTGAGAGTCTTAAAACCGTCTCCCTGTAACGCGGAGTAATGAACGAAGACATCCTCTCCGCTATCGAGGCGGATAAACCCAAACCCCTTTCGATCGTTGAACCACTTGACCGTTCCTTTTGTTTTCACAGAACCCCTCCTTTTGTCAACAACGACAAGCACTTAGCCAAGCTCTTCCGCTTAAGTCACATAGCCTACCAATCTGCACAATGAGGATGGTTGGGACAAGAATTCGGTTGGTTGAAGGGACGGGCACCTGAAGGAGTGATACATCGCTCACGGAACCCATCATTTCAGAGGAAAGTCGCGCAGCATGTAACATAGGGCTGATATTCTGTCAAGCGAATCTTCGCTGAGCTGAATTTCTCCTGTGTTTACAAGGAAGAAGGACTTCCCTATAGTGTGTGACATTTCCTCGACCCAGAGATCTTGTGATCCTACGAACGCTCCTCGACCGCTATATTTTCACCGAACTTCTTTCTCCATTCGGCCTTAGCCTTGGGGCACTCTGTTTTGTGATGTTAACGAGAGAGCTCCTCCGTCTCGTCGAGTTGCTTGTCTCAAAAGGGGTGGGATTCTTGGCGATCCTGAAAGTGATTGCCATGTTGCTCCCCTCGGGTCTCGTGCTTACATTGCCCATTGCCGGCCTCATCGCTTCCATCACGGCATTCGGTCGATTGTCGTTCGATAAAGAACTCGTCGCCATGCGTGCAGCTGGGCTCAGCCTCCTTCGCCTCTCACAACCCGTGCTTCTTTTTTCTCTGCTCGTCTGTACACTGACACTGGTGTTGTCCCAATGGGGACAACCATGGAGTTCGCTGAACCTGAAGAAAGTCGCCCTTAATCTGCTGAAGGACCAACTCGTCCTGGCCTTGGAGCAAGGGACCTTCAATGAGCCGATTCCACGGATGATGATCTATGTCCCGGAGGGAGAACCAGGTCAGACTCCCGATGGCATCTTCATCTCCGACGAACGCCTGTCCGATGAGCCGCGAGTCATCGTAGCGCAGCAATACCACGTATTCATGGATCCTGAGCACGACCACGTTGCGCTACGATTGATCAACGGCACGATTCATAGCCGACCTCGAGAGGACGACCAGTACCGGGAGATTGCGTTTGCGAAGTATGATATCAAGATCAATCTGAACCTGAGCAGCTACGCAGCCACAGAGGAACGTCCATCCTATGATCAGATCATGGCACGCCTGGCTGAAACCGACGGCAAAGATGCGGGTGCTCTTCGGCGCCTGATGGAATATTACAAAGATCTGGCGTTCCCGACCGCTTCCCTCGTATTCTGCTTACTGGGAGTACCGGTCGGCATCGTGTCCAAGCGCTCCGGTCGTGTCGGTGGATTTGCCGTCGGCGTGGGAATCATCATTGCCTTCTATGTGCTCAATGTCGGCTGCGATTTCTTGGTGACCGCCCTCGTCCTTCATCCATTCCTCGGTGCCTGGTTGCCGAACGTCGTATTTGTGGTGATTACGGTGGCCATGTTCGCGCGGATGAGCAGACAGTGACGTCATGACGATTTTGTTTCGCTATATCCTTCGTGAATTCTCAAAAATCTTCGGCATGTGCTTTGCGGGCTTGGTCACCATCTATCTGGTGATCGATTTCTTTGAGAAGGTCCGCCGCTTTCTTCGGTACGAATCCGGCATTCTTCCCATCCTGACGTACTTCGCCTTGAAAATTCCTTCCATTTCGTTTCAAGTGGCTCCGTTCGCTATACTGGTTTCGACGCTGTTGACCATTGGCCTCCTCGCGCGCAGCAACGAAATCACCGCCATGCGCAGCTGTGGAATCAGTTTGCTGTGGATGTCATCTCCTTTTCTGCTCTTCGCCAGCGCCGTCTCACTGGTTCTCCTCACCTTCAGTTCGACGGTTATCCCGCTGGCTTCGGAGAAGGCCGAAGAAGTTCGTGTGATCCAAATCGAGCAGAAACCGGCGCCCGTTACCATCCAAGCCGTCCAGCCATGGGCTCGGATCAGCGCCAATGCCCTCATGAAAATCGGTGAAATCGACACCACCGGCATGACCGTGCGAGAAGTGCGCATTTTTTACTTCCGCCCTCCTTTTCAACTCGAACGCCTGACCGAAGCGGAGGAAGCCCGGTATACACCTCAGGGTTGGATTCTGCGAAATGGCCATCATCGTCGGTTTCTTGAGGGCGAGGCAGTCGAACGCATTCAGTTCACCGAGCAGTTGATCAGTATCCCCCTCATTCCAGACGACTTCTCCAGTTCGCTCATCGGCAACTCAGAAACCATGACGTTTCGAGAAATACAAAGTTATCTAGGGCGTTTCGGGCATGAAGGCTTTTCCTTTACCCGTTTGCTCACCGACTACTATGGCCGTATGGCCTCACCGCTGGTCACCGTCGTGATGGTGGTCGTTGGCATTGCCTTAAGCCTTCGGCGGAGTGGAGTGCGTGGAGGCAGCATGGCGATGGGAATTGGACAGGCCTTCATCGTGGGGTTTTGCTACTGGACGACCAACGCAGTTGCGATTGCACTGGGGCGAGGGGGAGCGTTGGCACCCATGCTGGCCGGCTGGATGGCCAACGCAGTCTTTCTGAGCTTTGGACTGTACCTGTTGCTGAAAGTTCGCCATTGAACTACGGTTTCCTAGTTGACTCAGTTCTGGTCTTCCGGTAAGAAAGGCGCCGGAGACGCCCATTGAAGGAGGGACAAGCATGGCCTCGCGCGTAGTGATCACCGGTCTCGGAGTGGTGTCTCCTATTGGAATCGGCATCAGTGAGTTTTGGAAGTCGGCCCTTGCCGGTCGATCGGGAATTACGACGATCCCGTCCCTTGGGTGGTTTCCCATGTCCGGATATCGCTCCCAGGTGGCCGGCCAGGTCCATAACTTTGCACCAGAGCAATATCTGTCCCCCACACAAGCCAGTCGCGTGGATCGCTACGCGCAGTTTTCCTTAGTTGCGACAAAGGAAGCACTCACTGACGCCAATCTCAGCATGGCAAAAGAATCACCTCATCGTGTCGGGGTGATCGTTGGAGCAGGGATGGGTGGCATGGTGATGGGGGAACGAGAAATCACCCAGCTCTTTGAGACCCAGCGACCACATCGCGTCCACCCGAATTTCATTCCGACGATCACCCTGAATTCCGCCTCCGGCATTGTGGCCATGGCCCACGGTGCAAAGGGACCGAATCTCACCATCTCGACTGCGTGCTCGTCTAGCGCCCATGCGCTCGGCCAGGCCTTACACTGCATTCGGACCGGTCAAGCCGATGTGGTCATCGCGGTCGGAGCCGATGCCAGCATCACGCCATTGGTCTTCGCCGGCTTCTGCTCCTTGCGTGCGCTCTCAAGTGAATTCAATAATGCTCCGGAGCGAGCGTCACGGCCATTTGACCGACGCCGCGATGGATTTGTGATGGGAGAAGGAGCTGCCGCTTTGATCGTCGAGTCGTGGGCGCATGCCAAGAAGCGGAAGGCGAGAGTCTATGCCGAACTAGCCGGATACGCGGCGACTAGTGAAGCCTACCATATGGTCATCCCTCAGGAAGATGGCCAGGAAATCTGCACGACGATGAAAATCGGTCTGAAGTCGGCCGGCATCGGTCCGGATCAGGTGGACTATATCAATGCGCACGCCACCTCCACCACGATCGGTGACGCCGTCGAGACCAAAGCCATCAGGACGCTGTTTAAGAGTCGCGCAGATAAAATTGCCGTCAATGCCACAAAGTCCCTTGTCGGCCATACATTAGGCGCAGCTGGAGCAATCGGCGCAGTAGCAACGACCCTCTCCATTCATACTGGACAGATCCATCCTACCGCCAACTACGAGGAACCGGACCCGGACTGCCAATTGGGGGGGATCCGGCGAGCTGTCCAGGAACGAAAGATCCGCTATGCCCTCTTGAACGCATTCGGATTCGGCAGCAACAATGCCACTGTCGTCTTTAAGAAGTTTGTCGCCTAGGAAATTATTGAATGATGAGGCCTCTCCATCCAAATTCCGCTGCGAAGAGCCTCATGCCACTGAAGGAGCACCTATAATGACTGAACGGATCGATCCCCAGATTACTGAAAAAATTATCCATGCGCTGGCCAGCTATCTCAAGCGAGACCCTGCGTCAATTACCGAGGCTCATCATTTGCGGGATGATCTTGGGCTTGATTCAGTGGCCGTCATTGAACTACTCTTCGAGATCGAAGAGCGTTTTAAACTTCAGATTCCGGACCAGGATCTTCCAGGACTGAGCACGGTCGGCTCGGTGGCAGCATATGTTCACCGACGTCTCACCGAACCTCCTGGTGCCTCGAAATCTGAATCAGCCAAACCGACGACAGCCTCCACCAAGTCGGGATCAAAAAAGTCTGCTCCATCCAGGTCGACATCGGCGAAATCCTCTTCTACAAAAAAACCGGCTTCCACCAAATCGGCATCCCCAAAACGTACATCCGCCTCCGTCAAGAAGCCTAAAGCCATGTCCTCTACCGCTTCGAAAACAAAGAAAAAGGTCGCAACCCGATGAGCGCACCTCAACTACCCACCCCGATCACACTGGCTCAGATCCATCAGGTTGTCGGCGGTACGATCCATGGCAACGACCAGACACAAATCTTCAGCCTCACAAGCCTGGGCCAAGCTGACCCACAGGCTCTCTCGTTTGTGACGAACGAGAAAATGGCCAAGGCAGTAGCGAGTATGGCCGTCGCCGCGCTGCTGGTTCATCGGCATCAGCCAGATCTCGCGGTCCCGCAGATCGTCGTTGATAACCCAATGCTGGCCTTCGCGCATGTCGCGCAGAAGTTTTTCGTTCGTGCTCCGACTCCCCGAGGCATTGCCGAACATGTGACACAAGGTTCCGATGTCCAGATGGGAGCCGATCCTTCCATTTGGCCATTCGTCACCCTCGGCGAT
The DNA here is from genome assembly GCA_965223625.1 of Nitrospira sp. GTDB lineage: Bacteria > Nitrospirota > Nitrospiria > Nitrospirales > Nitrospiraceae > Nitrospira_D. The sequence goes on along the minus strand of OZ245008.1, from coordinate 1,764,434 downwards.
CGAGTGAAGATCGGCGATCGGGTCACGCTCTACCCGGGAGTCTTCCTGGGATCAGATGTCACGATTGGAGACGATTGCACCCTATATCCCAATGTCGTGGTCCGTGAGGGCTGTTCACTCGGTGCCCGAGTGATCGTCCACAGCGGAACCGTCATCGGAGCGGACGGATTTGGATATGTGCAGCATCAAGGTCGTCATCACAAAATTCCTCAACTCGGAGGCGTGACCATCGAGGACGACGTTGAGCTGGGAGCCAACGTCACGATCGACCGAGCTACATTCGGACGGACTCTGGTTAAGCAAGGCACAAAGGTGGACAATCTGGTTCAAATCGCCCACAACGTGACCGTGGGAGAGCACTGCATTCTTGTCGCACAAGTCGGTATTGCCGGCAGCACGACGATCGGTCGTCATGTGATGATTGGTGGCCAAGCCGGTCTTTCCGATCATCTGACCATCGGTGATCAAGTGCTGATTGCGGCGAAAGCCGGGGTCAATCGCAGCATTGAATCCAATCAGATTGTCGGAGGTATTCCAGCGATGCCCCGTGAAAAGGCGCTTAAAGTACAAGGAGCCATTTTTCAGCTGCCTGAGTTAAAACAGCTCGTGAGGGATTTGGAAGAGCGTGTGATGACACTGGAAGCGCACTTACAAAAGTCCCTTAAACGACCTTCCCGACCGAAAGAAACCCGTCCCAAGAAGAAATAACTGCTCAGGTCTTTTTGGGTACGGTGATCACCCTTCGCCATAAAAACAGTCTTGCCCAGTAATACCCGGCCCAGGGGAGAAATATCGCAGGAACGATGTGTAGGTATCCATAGGCGAAGGCGGCAATGGAGCTCCCCACAAGGAGAGTGATGCCTGCGACATAGGCGAGAGGAACCAACTGTCGACCCGGATGGTCAAAATCCGATGGTTCCGATCTCTTCTTAAGCTTCCCTTTCATTCTCTCCAACCGTTGTCTCATCCTCGCCGCCAAAACCTCCGGGAATTCACGAAACAGATATCGCTGGTACAAAGTATGCCCCGCACCCAATCCGATCCCTGACAGAAATAAACCGGAACTCTGATAAAACGTATCCCAGGTATAGGTGTCGGTCGCAAACCATTGATAGCCTAACCCACCGACCCCGCCGACCAGACAGATCAGGCCGAGAAAACCAGACGGCATGAGTATGTGCATCTTCACATACTCCAGAGCCTGTTGCGTCGTTTGCTGTGGCTGATGAACGTTAATAAGTTTTGGCACGGTGCTCCCTTCCTACAATCTCAAGGCAGTGGCTGGTTCCTCGCGCATTATAGCGACCTCCTTCGCTCCAGCAAAGTGGAGAACCATGGGCCCTGAGAATTAGCTCAACGCTCACGAGCGTACGGTAAGCGACGACCCGATCGCCGTTAAGACAGGTGATCTCTGTGAAGAATCTATGAGTGGAGGATCGCTCGAAGAACCGAGCGCGTTCACGCCGTAGCTCTCTCGAGAGGTGGAAACAGCGCGTCAATCCAGGGGATCGGATGGTGGTTTCGTTGCCGCACCAGAAGAGGCGATCCCGGCCCCAGATTCCTTGATCTCGGCACGACGGCTTGTCACCACTCCTTGCATGGTTAACGCGATTGCATCAAGGCTTTCGAGAAGAGCTGTGAAGTGATCCGAAACAACTGTCGGTGACGCAGAGCTCTGAGTTTGAGGCGAGAGACCAGGAAATTTGATACGCCCGACGGCAGGGGGATTCACCGTCTCAACCACCGAGATCAGAGGAATGATGCTGAGATCGAGCTGGCGCCCCTCAGCGCCCTCCTTCCCCCGCTCATCATCAATCCTCACGACGGGACGAAGAGGATAGCAACTATTCACCTTGGCCACTGTGCCGACCTCTCCGGTCGTCAATCGGACCATTGTCCCAAGCGGGTACACCGACAATTGTTCGACGAGCGCCTTGAGGATCTCCCTTGGAAACGTCGTTCGTTCGGTGACCAGGAGCTCTTTAACGGCTTCATGGGGAAGGAAACGGCGTCGATACGGTCGTTCGCTGATTAAGGCGTCGAATACGTCCACGACTCCGCAGATCTGAGCCATCTCGTTGATCTCTCGACCCTTGAGTTGCTTGGGATATCCCTGACCGTTAAATCGTTCATGAACCTGACAGACCACTCGTGCCAGCCAATGATAATCAGAACCACATTGCTCAATGACTTGATAGCCGAACTCTGGATGTTGCTCAATCACGGTTCGCTCTTCCTGAGTCAACCGGCCATTCTTGGTGATCAACGTATGTGGGACTGCAAATAAACCGATGTCATGAACAAGGCCCGCGAAGGCCAGTCGCTGTAGCTCTTCACCGTAGTACCCGAGCCCTATCCCGACCTTCGTTCCCAAAATGGCCACATTGATCAAGTTCGTAATGAGCGGTGATCCTGAGGGTCCGGACAAGGCTTCGACGACGAATTCATCATTCCGCTGTAAGGAGGTCACCAGGTCTGCCGCAAGCTGCTCGAGAGAAGACAGGGCGAAAGGATGACAGCCTTGCACGGCCACCGCCGTCTCGCTCAGAGCCTGTTCTGCCTGATGATACCACTCGCTCATGAGAACGCCCCCGCTCCGATGGGAGCAGGTGCATGCACCATTCTCCCTGCAACCCGTTCAACCAATGTTCGCCTAACCCGCCGCACGTCCGCGACACTCCCGAAATAGAGGCACAAATCGCACAGCGAGTTAATCAAACGACAGACTCCGCCGGTCTGTTGAAAAATTGCGGAAATCGCGGCAGACGAAAAGATTGGCTGCCTACACCCCACGGCGGCCAGTCGAGCCACGATGTACGCTTTTGTTTCCGCACGATCGAATCGTTCAATATGGTGGCACACGGCCACACGCTGTGCGAGCTGAGGAATATGTGTGATACGATCACGCAGTTCCGGTTGACCGACGAGCACCAGTGTGATGAGAAACCGGTCGTTCAACTGGAAATTGCTGAGGAGTCGCAATTCTTCAAATAATCGGTCGTGCTCAATCGCCTGGGCCTCATCCACCACGACGACCGTGTCTATGCCTTGATGATAGTTGGCGAGCAACTGGTCGTTTAATCGGCGTAGCTGCTCGCCCCTGGTTCCGCCTGGATCCAAGCCGAGCTGGAATAAAATCTCTCCCAGGAATTCGTTCCCTGGCACGGTCGGGTTAGATAAGAGGCCGATCTCATACCGAGCCCGAGGAAGCTTCAAAATAACGGCACGACTCATGAGGGTCTTCCCACTTCCGATCTCGCCGGTCAACATCACGATTCCTTTACGTGCCTGAATCCCGTACAGCATGCACGCCATCGCTGCCTCATGTTTCACAGATGGCACGTAGAATCTTGGGTCCGGCACGTTTTCAAAGGGACGCCCTTGTAGGCCCCAGTATGGCTCGTACGTTGAACTCTGAATGACAGGCATCTCGCACACAACATTACCGAGCGACACTATTCCACCTTATTCTTTTCGCACACACGGCCCCTGGGCGGGTCGACGCACAATTCATTTCGGCAAGACACGTTGTATGGCTGCACGCTCTGTTTGTCCGTCTTGCACCCATTCCTCAAGACTGTTGACGGTTTGAACCAGACGCGAATGGACAGCCTCGTATCGATTGGTGCCGACCCCAACCCGTTGTTCCATCACGAGTGTCAGGAAGCTATGGAGCCCCATAAAAAACGTCATGGCATGGGAGGCGTTGACCTGCTGAGCTGCAGACCACAGTTGTGCAACACGTTCCACCGCATTCTGCAGATGCGATGATGCTGCGCCGCCGTTTCTGAGCGCCTGAAAGACAGTGGATAGATGGTGGACGTCTTGACGGACAAGGTCCAGAAAACCCTGCTCCGCTTCTGCTAATCGGTCGAGAAACTCCTGGATCGAGGCATGATTACACTGTTCTATCCCACGATTCACGAGTCCTTCTGTCTGAACCATCATGGTCTGAACTAAATTGCGAGAGGAGGACCCTGGCGCTGAACTTTGCCCGTGAATGGCACGGAGGCGAACCAAGAGCTCTTTCGTGTCAATCATCGCCTGAGCACTGTCGACGGCGGTTTGGTCTGGCTCAGTCTCAAAGGTAACACCGGTCGCCCGTGTCAGCGCTCCATGAATATGTCCCAATTGCTTGCAGAGTGCGAGGAAATCATCGGCAGAAATACGCGCGCCCGGTTGCTGAACAGCTTCGACAAAGGGCAGGGCTGAAAAACTCGCTCGCTCAACATCACTCAGGTTAATAGTCGCCGCAGATCCACCGAGGTTCGTGATACCGACCTTAATGGTCTGGGCCAAGGACCGATGGCGCTCGACAGGAGGGGCCTGTTGAAGTTCATCGAGAGCCACATGAATCTGCTGAAGCCATTCCTGTGCTTCTTGAACGAACAGTTCAATCAGTTCTTTCTGGAACGCATCTTCGGTTTCAACAGACATCGTTTTCGGCCAACCACAAGAGACACGTCCATCGCGCGCTCTGCACAGGTTCCATCAAGACTGCCCTTTCCCACTTCCGAGTTGAGAGGCCAACCCTGCGATCTCGCCCAGCTTGCGAGCCATCTCTTCAAACCTTTTTGTCGCATGTTCAGCCGCCTGTTCAGTTTCCGAAACCCGTCGCGAAAGGACCTCGTTACGCTCACGTTCGGCCATCAGAAGTCCTTCCAGCTCTTGAACTTTCGCCCCTGTTTTCTCTAGCTCCTGCAGTCGACCTGTCGTTTCGGTATGTTTCTGCTGTTCACCCGCGAGTTCAGTTTCGAGCACCTTGACCCGCTGCTGGAGTTCAGTCACTTGGTTTTGCTCACTGAGGAGCCGCGCTTCTGCATCCTGAGCCCTCGCTGAAGTCTTTTCCATATCTGCAAGCTGTTGGACCAGTTGCTCTGCGGCTGCCCGCTCCGCACTCAGCGCGGATTCCAATTCCGCAATGCGTCCGGAAGTCTTCTGCGCGGCGAGAGCTTCCTCTTTGAGCATCCCTACTCGCTCCTGCTCTGCCTTCAGCGCGGCTTCCAGCTCTGGCACTCTCAATACCTGTGGCTCGATCTTCGTGAGTTTCGCTTCAAGCTCGCTGGCCCGCTGACGCTCTGTCGCCAACTGTGTTTCAATCTCCTTGACCTTTCCTAGCTGCGCTGTGGCTTCGGACAGCTGTTTCGTCACATCTTCTGATCGCGCCCGTTCTGCCCGAAGTTGCTCTTCCGTCTCCTTGAGCTTGCTGACATCCTGGTGCACGCTCTCTTGCTCGTGGTTCGATATCGGGGAAACTTTTTCAACTGCCGCCGTGGTTTGATCTGATACTGCTCGACTCGCTGGGGTAGATTCTGGCGTGGCTTCCGGTCGTTTTGCCATCAGTTCGAGTACACGATCTTTCAACGATGTACCCTGAAACGGCTTTTTCAACACCCCATCTGCTCGACAGGACTCAGCCTGCTTGGTCACTTCATCGTTGACGATGCCGGAGATCAAGAGCACGGGTGTCGTTGCGAGGGTGGGGGTTCCTCTGACAAACGCGCAGACTTCATACCCGCTCTTATCGGGCATGATCACGTCAGAAACGACAACGTCCGGTCGCTCTTTTGCTAAATAGGCCAAGGCTTCTTCGCCGTTTGCCGCAAGCGTGACACCGAGTCCAGCCTCGGTGAGCAGTCGCTCGGCTACTTTTCGCACTGCGATGCTGTCATCGGCTATGAGAATCTTCGGCATACCTGCACCTTTCGTCTTTCTACATTTCTTGAAGACTCACGACATGCACAATCCGAGTTGTGAGAGTGACAGAATTGGGATCTCATCAAGTCCATTGGTATAACTTCCTTCAGCTGGCACATCCTTACTTCGATAGGTCTGGATCGCGGCTGGTTCCAACGTTTGAAGAACGGGCATCTCCTCGTCGATGCATATCGCCATATCCCCCAAAGGATGCTTTATCCTGAGACACAGAGGATTGTTTCCCTGCACACAAAGGCGCAGAGCCGAAGCCAAATCGAAAACTGGAAGAACGGCCTGATCCTGACGAACAACCGCCGTAATAAAAGGGGTGCGACTGCCGACCGGGATGGACGCATTCCATTCAGAAATGCCCGCGACCTCCGATGTCTTCACTGCCAATCGCCTGCCACCAACTGAAAAAACCAAGAGCATCCACGATGACCTCGCGGCTTGTCTCTGCTGTTTTCCTCCCATCCTTAGCATACTCGCCCCTCACGTGCAGCACTGTCCAAAACATCCGTGAAGGAACGAGAGGCTCCCTGCTCATGACCAGCATTGGACCCGGCGTGGCCTCTGAGAACCCATATCGGATTGAGTATGAGTGCAATGCTTTTTTCGAATAGGATCACGCCTCGATACCAATGCCGTTCTACACCGTTGAATTGAGCAGGAAGAGGCAGGATCTGCGATGGCTGGATTTCGAGTCGCCCAGGAATTTGACTGACGCGAATACTGCATTGGATCCCCTGATCAGCAAGTAGCACCACAGGCGTATTGGGACATGCGGGAACATCGGCAAGATTCAGTTGCATAATAAGATCGACCGTCCTATCGACTGCTCTCTGTATCGCTGGATCTTCACCACAGTCCAATTCTTCAACGGTCAGCACCCCTTTGATGCATCCGGCCTCAAATGCCAGATACCTCCTGCCGATCGTGACAATGATGAAGGACTGTAACGAGGACGCCGCTGGCGTCGGCGCGCCCTGTTCCTGGATGCTCATGTCGGCACTCTCATTGTCATTTTGTGCAACAACCGGCTTCCCGTCAATTAATACGGATATTTCCGCAAGGTTACCTTCGTGGAACAGACACCCGTCCGACCCATCGCTCAACTTCTTGCAGCAACATGCGCTCTTCCACAGGTTTTGCAATGTAAGAATTCGCACCGATAGAGAGCGCCATTTGTCGGTGCTTGTCCCCGGCGCGCGTCGTCATCACCACTATGGGGGTCTGCTTTGTTTCAGGGCGGCTCCTGAGCGCTTGAATAACTTCGAACCCGTTTAGCTTTGGCATCTCGAGATCGGTAAGAATCATTCGATACGCTGCCGCCGAGGCTTTTCGTAGCCCATCTTCCCCGTCCACCGCCGTGTCGATCTGATATCCCGCCGACTCCAACATTTTCCCAACGAACTTCCGAATACTTAATGAATCATCGACCAGCAATAGGCGCATCTCCTGAGACTCACTCGAACCCATTTCTTCGGGCAACACTTCTTCGAATCGATCGGCGGCCCTCGTCAAAACCGACGGCAATTCTGACTCCTTCGCCTGTCGTGCGGCCAAACGAGCTGGATCGATGACCAAAATGACGCGCCCCTCTGGATCGATCGTCGCTCCACCGAACAATGAATGCTCAAGCGGCTTGAGCATCCCAAGGGACTTAATGACGATCTCTTGCCTTCCCAGCAATGCATCGACCGCCAACCCCATCGGACCGGTTGCCGTCCGTACAATCACCACCGGCATGGTCCATTCGATGGGTCCAGTTTCCCGCCTGAGCACGTGGAACAGCGATTGAACTTCAATAGTTTCTTCTGCCACCTGTAAGAAGGTTCGCCCGGCTTCCTCTCGCATCGAGGAAGCTGTCGGCATCGCGACTTCATGGATATTGAACAGAGGAATCGCATACCGTTCGGTCCCTGCACGCACCAACAGTGCAGTCGCTATGAGCAACGTGAGCGGAAAAGTTAAGGTGAACTTGGTGCCCCGTCCAGGAATGGACTCGACCTCGATTCGCCCCTTCATCTCTTCGATGACCCGCTTGACAACATCCAACCCGACCCCCCGGCCAGCCTGGTCCCCTACCTTTTCCGCAGTTGAAAATCCTGGCAAGAAGATCATCTGAAGCGATTCCTCTTCGGACATCACTTGAAGCTGACGTGAGTCCACCAGTCCCATGTTGACCGCTTTCTCCCGAATCTTCGTCAAGTCCAACCCCACACCATCATCTTCGACCTCAATGATGACGGAGTTTCCACGATGGGCAGCGTGCAAGTAGACTGTGCCGACAGCGGGTTTCCCTCTAGCCACCCGATCGACCGATGGCTCGATGCCGTGATAAACCGCGTTCCGAACGAGATGCACCAAAGGATCCACTAACCGTTCCACGACCCCCGTATCAACCTCCGTCTGCTCACCTGAGGTCACGAGGGACACTTCTTTGTTCGATGCACGAGCGATTTCCCGGATCGCTCGCCGGAATCTGGTGAACGGAGTACCGATCGGAACCATGCGTGCACGCCCAATTTCATCTCTCATGAGGAGAGTCAGATGTTGCAGGTGACTCATGTCCTCATGTGCCCGTCTAATGGACCCATCCAGCTGCGACATCGACTCGCTGATATCAGCGGTGACTTCTCCAATGCGTCGTGCGAGGATGTTAAAATCGTCGTATTTATCGAGCTCCAGACTGCCAAAATCCCCAAAGGCTGGAACCGGTTGAACGGGAACTGATATCGAACTGCTGGGTACCTCTCGATACGTAAATGTATGCTTATCGGCAAAGGACTGGATGGACTCCACCAAGCGACCTCTGAAGACGAAAACTTGCTGCGATAGTTGTTCCAACACCCGTAAGCGTTGTTCCAATCGGCCGCGTCCGATGACCAATTCTCCGACAAGGTTCATGAGTCGCTCTAATCGAGCATAGCTGACACGAATGACTTCACGGTCTTCAGTGGTCTTCGCATCCTGGGGCGTATCCTGAGAATGAAGCTCATCTCGTTGACTCTGCGAGGGAGTGACGCCCGCAGGCGCCTCAGCTGAAACCTGCGCCAAGGTCGACTCAACAGGTATGCTCTGGTCCAATCTTTTCAGGTCAGAACGGGCTGCATTGAACCGTTGCCGCATGCCGGCGACCACGCTAGGATCTCTTCGCATCAGCACTCGAACGATATCGATGGCACGTAGCATCAGATCGGTATGGCCCGGCAACACGCTGAGACGACCGTCCCGTACCGCCCCCATGAAGTCCTCAACATGATGCACAAGATCCCCTATCGATCGAAACCCCACGGTATACGCAGACCCTTTCAAGGTGTGCGCAGTGCGAAAGAGTTGGTTGATCAATTCTCTGTCTTGAGAATCCTTCTCCAACCGCAAGAGATCGGTTTCTAGTAGCTCTAGATATTCCTGGGCTTCAGGAACGAAGTAGGACAGTACTTCTGGATCTAGATCCGGGATCAAGTACTCGTCGGACAAATCCGTGACGGGCATGTCTCTACTAACACCAGCCTCACCCTGGTCCGAACTAGAATCGGCAGTTCCAATACTCGCAGGCACAGCTTCTTCCGAAGAGACCACGGTGGTACTCTCGCATATCTGGGTCAGTCGCTGTACAAGAACCGGCACCTCTTGTTGCAGTTTCGGCACCTCGGCCGAATCCTTTCGGAGAACGCGACGGATCAGGCTGGCAGCCGCAGTCATCATTTCGAGAAGCACTGGACTCATGCAAAGACGCTTTTCCCTGACTGCAATCATGCAATCTTCCATGGGTCGTGAAACGTCCCCAATCACTTGGAATCCGACCGTGTACGCGGAGCCTTTGAGTGTATGAGCGGCACGAAACAATCGGTAGCTCGACTCGTCATCGTCCGGCGTGCTTTCGAGCGTACGAACCAACTCATCGATGGTACCGAGATACTCTTCGGCTTCGGGAACGAAATACGACAAAGTTTCCTGGTCGAGAACAGGATTTACATAGTCCGCACTGGCTGACGACAACGTAGTTGTTGATTCCTGGAGACGGTCCATGGACGCCAGACACTGCTGAACCAGACCTTGATCCTCACCGTTACCCTGACCCACTAATGTGACAAGGGCACTCAGATCGTTTACGGTCTGTCTCATCACAGCGACGATTCCTGACCAATCAGAAGGAACCGTCTCGATCGCCCGCTCAAGGATCCCTTCAAGTTGTGCGGACACACGGGAGACCCCTTCATATCCATACAGCGCGGCCGCACCTCGAATACGATGAGCAATGATGTACTGTTCGTGGAGTAGGGCAGGTGTGGGGATCGAGTCTGCGGCGATGCGCAGTCCTTCGGCCAACGTCCTGAGTCCGTCGGACGCTTCCGAGACGAAGACACGTATTAAATCAGTCCGATTGGAGTCCGATCCCATCAAATTGCCTTAAGACCGGGAAAGACATGTTTCGCAGATCTTGATCGATTAGGCCAACTTGAACTGAGCGACAGACGCCGTCAGATTTTCAGCCAATTTGACCATATCCTCTACTGTTGCACGTGCTGAATCTGTCGCTTTTTGTGTCGCCACGGCACCGCCGGTAAAATCTTTGATTGAACGACCAACTTGATCCGTGGATGCGGTCTGATTGCCAGCCGCTGACGCGATATATTGCGCCAGCTCTGCTGACCGTTCTGCAATCGTCGAAATCTGCTTAAACACATCGCCAGTTCGCAAGGCTGAGGCCGAACCCGCTTCCACTGCCTGCGTTTCCGTCTCCATCGCGACAACCGCATGTTGTGTCTCACTTTGAATGACCTTGACCAGATCAGCGACCTCACGTGTCGCTTGCGTCGAGCTCTCTGCGAGTTTGCGAACCTGATCCGCGACGACGGCAAATCGTGCGCCGGCTTCGCCCGCACCGGCTGCTTCGATCGCGGCATTTAACGCCAGTAGATTGGTTTGATTGGCGATGTCACGAATGGTCGACACGATCTGTGAGATCTCGAGCGAGCGATCTCCGAGTGCCTTGACCTGTTTCGACATTCGTTGGACCGCCGATCGAATATGTTGCATATCCTGCACCGTTTCCTGCACTGCGGTTCGACCGTCTTCGGTCGCTTTCAAGACCTGGCGTGCGGATTCCGATGACGCCTCTGCTGTTTCGGCCACCTGTCTCATGGAAACGGCCAACTGCTCGACCGCGCCAAGCGTTTTCATCGACTCCTCTGCCTGATGCTTTGCGGTTCCGGCCATCTGCCCAGCGTTCTCGCGCAAGGCACCAGCGGACCGGTTCACACGTTCAGCCGATTCACGCACCTGCTTCATTAGCTGGGCAAACCGTTGAATCATGAGATTAAAGCCATCCGCCAAATTCCCGAACATGTCAGCCGTCACTTCTCCACGCTTGGTCAAATCGCCTTTACTCACATCGGAAACGAGCACAAGAAATTGAACCAGGCGTTTTTGCATGGCATCACGTTCTTCTTCTGTCGACACAAGGCTCGTAATACGATCGAGCATGGAATTGAATGCCCTGGCCATATCGCCGACTTCGTCATTGCTCTCCAACCGAGCACGGGCCTGTAGATTTCCCGAGGCAGCTTGGGTTGCAACATCCGCCACGTGGACAATGTCTCGCACGATGCCGCGCGCCAGGAAGTACCCGATAGCAATAGCGAGGAGGAGTCCCACAACTGCACCGCGGAGCATAATATTGGTAAGATCTAGTGCCATGGCCTGGCCGCTCTCATTCGATTCGCTGGCAAGATCTCGAATAAGCTGGGCTAGCCATTGGAACCGCCATGTCGATCTGCCGTGCCACAATGCCACTTCTGTTGACAGTACCGTGCTCCCCATTTCTCTCATTGCCTGCCGTTGTTCATCTGTCAGCGAGGGGTCAAAACTATCGTTCAATGCTCCTACTACACTTTCAGCCGACGCGAAGTATTCCTGCAACGTGAAAAGAAGAACGTCCAACTCTTGCCCGTCACGACGACCGTCCAGCGTTTCATGCGTTGCAGATGGTCGATACTGGTCGAGAGGCGTTAGGGTGCGCCTTTTTAATTCGGCAAGGGGAATGAGAGCCTCGTCGAAATCACTTTTTTGGCTTTGGTCTATAACGCTCAACAATGCATTGTGATAGAGACTGAGGTTGGTACTGCTCACTGCGATATGCGAAATCCCAACCGTGGATTCGTTATAAATGGAACTGAGCTGGCCCTTCAGTTGTACAAGCCCCATCAAGCCGATGACACTGATGGCCATCATGCCCATAACGATGACGGAAAAACCTGTGAGAATCTTGTGCAGGGCTTTCAAGTTCTTAAACCATGCACGTGGCGACCATCTCCTTGTCCTCCTAGACTTCACCATGACGTTCCTCCTAGTCACGACACGAGGTCAAGATCACCCGTGTTGGCACAATAGCTCCTCGATATGGTGTTATGGACTATCGTCATCGGCCATCCTCTCTATCGAAGCCAACAATCTCGATATTTCCAATAAAGCGCTGACCTTGCCGGCAATCTTGAAGAAATCAGAAATCATAGGACCTCTATCAGCCCCAGCGTGAGCCGAATGGTCGATGAAATCATCCGACTGGATGGTATGAATTTCCGGAACATCTTCGACCAGGATACCCACTTGGTGAGTGCCATGACGAACCACCACTGCATATTTCGGACTAACGGAGACGAAGATTCCTAATGCGGCCCTCACATCTGCAAGGGGAACAATAATTCCTCGCAAATTGGTGACACCTATTATCGCCGCAGGCATTCCAGGTACAGGGGTGATCGACACAGGTTCAAAAACTTCACGAACATGGCGCAGATCAAGAGCGAACGTGTTTGCTCCCAACCTGATCAGACAAATCTTTAATGACTCGGTAGCTTTTAGCTGGTTCAGTATCGGGTCAGAATGAAGTTTGGGCAACTCAGCTATGTGAATCATCGTATCGCAGCTCCAGCCGTATCGGTTCGTTCAGCTAAGCGCCTGCTTCACAGCTTGCAGAAGCTGCTCCGATTTGAAAGGCTTCACCACATGTCCATTGGCTCCCTGTTGTTGCCCCCAAAACTTGTCGCTTTCCTGCCCCTTCGAGGTGCAGAGCACGATCGGAATGTCCTTGAATCGCGTATCGTTTTTCAAATCCCTGCATGCCTGAAATCCATTCCGGCCCGGCATCACCACATCCAAAACAATGAGATCCGGCTTCTCAGCAGCAATTCTATCCTCCAACTCGTCGGCAGTTGAGCACGAGACGACCGTGTGTTGAGCAGCCTTCAGATACGTCTCGATCAACTGAAGATCTGCATGCGAGTCATCGACTACCATGATTTTGCTCATGTGACGGCACTCCTCTCTTGTCGGATCGCAGAAACGAATAACGCTACGGGAGGACAATATTGATGACGCCCACTAGTTGTTTTTCTGTAATCCTTCATATTTCATCCCATTTACATCCCGTTCGTCATTCGGATTACTGCGACATAGGAGACAACTCGCACTGGCATCATTAGGATCCGTGAGGTGCGCGACCGGATTCCCTTTCGGCAACCATCACCTTTCCGTACCCTTGCTCTCTTGGATGGCGAGGGCCAGCAGACATACGATGAACCTCTGTCTAAACGTCATCTATCTCATTCCCAGAGAAGCGCTAGTCACTCCCGATCAGCTTGACGTTAATCCCAGTTTGTTTCCCGTCTCTCACACCACACAGCTCCAACGATGGCGGATATCAACCACATCCGCATCCCGGACCTCCCTAATAACCGATTCGGGCTGTTCACACGCAGTGTATCGACTTGTGCACCGTTGGCAAGAAATCGGTGATTCTCGGCAGCTCGTTTGCCGAGCACCGTGCTGGAGGCTAAGTCCAAAATAGGAAGAGACGGAAGATCAGGAAATCGCGGAGAACTTCTCTATCTATCAGAGGAGTCCAGAGAGCGAAGACTGTTGAGAAGATGACGAATGTCGACATGATGGGCTACGTGATCAGCCCAGCGATCAAGTTCATTCTGGAAGCGTGCACTAACCATCTGCGATACACTGTTATCAAGGGGTTGCAGTCCTTTCCTCTGGCGCACGCGATTCAACCACTTGCGACGAAACCCGGATTCATCGAATACACCATGGATGTATGTACCCCACACAAGCCCGTCCTTGCGAGTCGTGCCATCACTACGTTCTTCGTGAGTAGCGGTTGGAGCATCAGCATTCCAATTCTGCGCGATAAGAGCAAAGCATGGACGTTCATTCACCCGTCGCGTGATCCCCATATGTATCTCATACCCGCGGACTAGACAGACCTCACGCATGAAGTCAGTAGTCGGTTGAGCTTCTACAAGCGTCGTCCATTTAGTGCCCTTGAGAGTCGTCTCAACTTCCAAATACCCTAATCCGTGACATACCCCGCCTTGTTCAATATGGTCAGGATCGGCAATCTTCAGGCCAAGCATTTGATAGCCGCCGCATATTCCGACCAACTCTCGCTGGTTCTTCAGATGCGTATCGAGCAACGGCACAAACCCCTGCTCCCGCAAGTGGGAGAGGTCGCTTATGGTGCTCTTGCTTCCGGGAATGATAATGATGTCGGCATCGGTAACCATGGCCGGAGTGTGTACGTACCGTAAGGCCACATCCTCCTCTCCCGCAAGGACGTTGAAATCAGTGAAGTTGCTCATGTGAGACAACAACACAACCGCAATATTCACTCGGTCAGAGGCGAAGGGTTTTTCCTGAGCTCGAAGTTGATCAAGGCTGTCTTCTTGATCGAGCCTGAGGTCACGCAAATATGGAAGCACTCCCAGCACTGGAATCCCTCCACGCGATTCCAGAAACCTCACGCCGTCGGCAAATAATTGGGTGTCGCCACGAAACCTATTAATCACGAGTCCACGGATTCTCTCCCGCTCGTGCGGCTCCAGTAAATCTAATGTCCCAAGGATTTGAGCAAAGACACCGCCTCTGTCGATGTCGGCTGCCAGCAGCACGTGAGCATCGGCCATTTCGACCACAGGCCAGTTGACGAGATCCTGCTGCCTGAGGTTCACTTCTGCCGCGCTCCCAGCGCCTTCTATCACGATCATCTCGTACTGACTCGCCAGGCGACTGTAACTCTCAGTCACCACAGACCAAAGCTTTCGTCTTCCATCGAAGTAGGCCGAGGCCTCCTGTTTCCCGAATACTCGGCCATGCACCACCACTTGGGCACATCTGTCGGACTCGGGTTTGAGGAGAATGGGATTCATATCGACATGTGGCGGAATTCCGCAAGCCGCTGCTTGTAATGCCTGAGCCCGTCCGATCTCTCCTCCTTCCGGAGTCACGAACGAATTTAGAGACATGTTCTGGGCTTTAAATGGCGCGACGTGGATGCCCGCACGCAACAGCAATCGACAAATCCCGGCTGCGATCACACTCTTTCCTACATCCGAGCCAGTTCCGAGAATGGCGAGAGCCCGAGCCCTCATTGTCGCACCTTGTGCCATCGCTCAGCTTTCGTTAAGCCTTGCAAAACACATCTGGTCACCACCCTTCCGATGAGCGCGCCAATAATCGTGTGAGTCCCGCTATATTGTAGAGATGGTCCTTCTCCGCGTGACGCACAGGCAATGACAACCACATCCGTTCCAGTACCGGTCGCGAAAGACGGCGTTTCCCTGCTCCTCACGTCATGATCCCGCAAGGTACCTGTCTTGGCCTCCGTAACAACCTGCACGGCTCCGACCATGGCAGCGATCGAAAGATTCGCATTGGTGATCAGGACGAGATTAATCGTCCCTGGCCTCTTGCCTCTGGAGTGGGGCCACCGCAGCGGCCACTCCCCCGCTCGAACCGCATTGGTCACTCCAACCGTCGCAAAACACTCCACCCAGAGTCCCTGCGCAGTAGCCCGCGTTGTGACCAGCTGTGTCATTGGCACCGCCGTCATGAGCCCGACGATTTCGCCGCTGAGCCCAAGTCGGGAAGCTAAGTTTCCTAGGTAGCGCGTAGGCGTAGGATAGCGCCCCCTGATGTGACCATCCGCTTCAACCTGATGATTAAGTATATGTGATGCGAACTCCAACCCGCCGCCGTGCGACGCCGATGACAGCACTCGCTTCCGGCCACCGAGACGGATCACCAGCGTGCGTCCTATCACCTGATACGGAGTATGGATCCCTTTACGAGTTCTAGTATTCATGGCTCTGGTGGTGGAGCAACCTCGACAAGGTTTGAATCAGGCAATCATTCTCATCGAGAGAACGCACTGCGAGTCGGATCGACCGAGAATTTGCACCGGGAACGGTTGAACAGTCCCGGATCAACAACCCTTCGTTTCTCAATTGGGCAGTGACTTCGCGCGCATGGCATCCACGAGGCAATTCCACAAAGAAATAATTCGCATAGGTAGGCATCACCGAACAACCAGGCAGAGCCGCCAGCATCCTTCCGAACCGTTCTCGTTCTCTGGCCATGAATCGAACGCTCTTCTGCGCATAGGCCGAGTCGCGCATGGCGGCCAGCGCCGCCATCTGCCCCATGACATTCACCGACCATGGAGGCATCAGTCGACGGAACGCTTCGATCACGGTAGGTTTCGCGACTGCGTACCCAACCCGTAGACCGGGTAATGCATAGAATTTGGTCAAGCTCCGCAAGACCACAAGGCGTGACCGCGACGCAGTCGATGGAAGAAACGACCTGTCCGGGCAATAGTCAGCAAATGCCTCATCGATGATGAACCAAATTTTCTGCCTTTGAGCGATGTCCGCCAATCGCAGCAGATCCTCGACGGTACACGCTTGCCCGGTCGGGCTATTGGGATTGCATAGGAGGACTCCGTCGATGGGATCGGAGTTTCTATGTCGTTTCTCCAATAGATGACAGAGGTCATCAATCGGTTGCGCGTACTGCGCCTTCGCTTTCGCGTAGACAGTGGTGATACACCCACCAGTCCGTGCCATGGAGGCTGCGTACTCCGAGAAGGTGGGTTGCACGATCACAAGATGGCGAATCTTCAGCGCGCGAGGAAGGACATCGATCAATTCCGTAGAGCCGTTTCCAACCGCAATTTCGTTCGGCTGTCTCTGCCAGCATTGCGCAAGCGCCTGACGAAACTCCCAACAGTCTGGGTCTGGATAATGCACAATGAGTCGGCGGGCTTCTGCGATCGCCCGCCAAACATGTGGCGATGGGCCCAGGGGGTTAATGCTGGCACTGAAGTCGATAAGACGGCGCACTTCGCGACCGAGCTCTCGTGAGGCCGCATACACATTCCCACCATGGATCGAATTTCCTAGACGAGGCACATGATACCCACAGCGAGGGTAACCCCGAGTGCGCACACACCGATCATGATACGAGATGCCA
This sequence comes from Nitrospira sp., assembly GCA_965223625.1. Classification (GTDB taxonomy): domain Bacteria; phylum Nitrospirota; class Nitrospiria; order Nitrospirales; family Nitrospiraceae; genus Nitrospira_D. The sequence goes on along the minus strand of OZ245008.1, from coordinate 1,747,412 downwards.
CCCTGATATCGCTTGGAACGGGCTGCCGCCCACCATTTCCGAGAAGAGGTCGATCATTGGGCACTCCTTGATAAAAATTGATTCCCCCTAATTGGATTCCTAGCGAGCCGGCCATGGCCGCCTCTGGTCGCCCACTATTGGGACTGGGATGTCTGCTCCCATCACGCCACAGGACGTGCCACCCGGTTCTGAATCGAATAGGCTCCCCCATGACCACCGCAGCCGTTAGGATGATAAGTGCGGCGGAGAGCCGAGCAGGAATCCAGTTCGCAAGATCGTCCAGTCGTGCAGATGCCCAGCCAAAATCGACATAGCGTTCATCCTTATGCCCAACCATCGAGTCCAGCGTGTTGACCGCCTTGTAGGCAAGCGCCAAGGGCGCTCCACCTAGGGCAAGATAAAACAATGGTGCGATAATCCCGTCACTGGTACTTTCCGCAATGGTCTCGATCGTTGCCCGAGCAAGTTCCTGCTGAGACAGCTGATCCGTGTCTCGGCCAACGATCATCCCGACCGCCCCTCGAGCCTCAGAGAGATCACCTCGATCCAGCTGTTCGCTCACGGCATGGACGTGATTCCACAAATCGCGCGCAGCGAGTGTCGTCCAGGCTAGCCCTATGGTCACGAGACTTCCAAACCACCAGGTTAGGCGATCAGCTATGACGATTGCTTCACGGCTGAGGATGAACACAAGTAACGGCAGCGCCAGCGCCAGGGCAATGCCTGCTGCACGAAGGGTGGTGGGATGGCGAGAGATCTTTCTAATATTGTTATCACACCAGGCAATCGCGATACCCATCCCGCGAACAGGATGGGGGAACCAGCGTGGATCTCCAACCACGGCATCGAGAGTCGCTGCCGCTAACAGTTCCCCTCCCATCATGACAGGACAAGTACTAAGGGAACCAAGAGAAGGAATAGAATCTCTGCGATCTCATTCGTGGCACCTAATGTATCCCCGGTAATCCCACCGAAGAACGTGCGACACATGGCTATTACTGCGATGATGATTAGGGCACTTCCAACCACCGTCACAATTGTTGCAGTGACACCTAATCCGATCACAAGCGCCGCAGTCAGGACCACCGTCGATCCGATCACATGCCATACCGAGAGATGAGCAAGGAACGGAGATGCCAGCCCACCATCTGCCCTTGCATAGGGAACCAGCCAAGCCAGAACGACCATGGTGCACCGCCCAAGCGCCGGCATACAGACCAACACCGGAACGCGGAGCGATTGCGGAAGTGCCATCAGACCCGCATAACGGAGAATCAATGCCAAGAACAGACCAGTCGCTCCGATCGCACCGATTCGGGGATCGCGCATGATCGATAGGCGATCAGCCGGTGTTCGACCACCTGCCAGTCCATCAAGTGTGTCGGCCAATCCATCCTGATGTAGTCCTCGAGTGAGTGACACCAGCAGCACAATCAAACAGATATTGACGACTTCCTGCGCAAAGATGTAGTTCAACCACCTGTCCGACAACGCCAGGATTCCGCCGAGCATGAGCCCAACCGTGGAATACCAGGCCATCGACGCAGCCAGTTCCGGTGCAGTCGGTTCATGGTGAACCCTGCTTAACGGAATGGTCGTCAGGAAATGCCACGCAAAGATGAATGGACGAGCGACAGCTCCCATAAGAGGTCACACCTTGTTCGCCACACCAGCTTCTTCGAATGTCGCCATCTCCGTGTAGACCTTGATCGCGGCACGGACAAGATCCATTCCTAAACAGGCCCCTGTCCCCTCGCCAAGGCGAAAGTCAAGGTCCAGAAGCGGGGTCAATCCCAAATGGTCAAGAATTGCACGGTGTCCCGGTTCGACCGACCGATGCGCTGCGATGAGATACTCACGACACAGTGGCTGAAGCCCAACCGCAATCAGCGCTGCAGCGCCGGCGATGAACCCATCCAGCACCACTGGAATACGGGACGCCGCTGCACCGAGCATGAGCCCTACCAGCCCACCGATTTCCAATCCCCCCACCTTTGCCAGTACGGCAAGTGGATACGTCGGCCTCGGGCGATGAAGATCGAGCGCCCGCTCAATCACTCTCACCTTGTGCAAGCGATCGGCTTCCTCAATACCGGTCCCATGTCCGGTTACCTCTGCCACTGGCCGTCCGGTCATCACCGCTGTGATGGCCGCGCTGGGCGTCGTGTTCCCGATACCCATCTCTCCCGTGCCGATCAGGTCGACGCCTTCCCGTACGGATTCCATCGCCAACTCAATCCCCACTGCTACGGCTTGTTCCGCCTGTTCGCGGGTCATCGCCGGCTCACGCGCTAAATTATGCGTGCCCCTCATGATCTTTCGATGAATCAGCCCAGATATAGCTCCAAATTCGTAATCAACCCCGATATCCACTACGCGCACAAGCACATCGGCATGCCGTGCGAATACATTCACACCCGCACCACCCCGAAGAAAGTTCAAGACCATTTGAGGGGTCACCTCACGAGGATAAGCACTCACCCCTTCCACGGTCACGCCATGGTCGGCTGCAAAGGTGAACACCATCCCACGAGGAATATTGGGTTTCAACTCGCCCGTCATAGTCACATAGGAGGCCGCCAATTCCTCGATACGGCCAAGGCTACCCTGTGGCTTCGTCAAGCGACTTAAATGGGCCTGTGCTTTCGTACGCAGACTCGGATCCAACGGTTGAATTCGACGACACACCTCCTCGATCAACATAACGCTCCTTTCCTCACGTCAAGCGAAGCGGTATCCCGCTGACCACCAGATAGGCTTCATCCGCCTCCGCTGCGATGCGCTTATTCACCCGTCCCGAAAGATCGCGAAAGGCTCGCGCGGACGGCTCAATCGGAACTAGTCCAAACCCTAACTCATTACTGACGAGCACCACCCGCGCTCCTGTGCCCCGCATCTCTTCCAAAAGTGTTCCGGTTCTGATGAGAACAACCTCTTCAGTGAGTCCGATTCCGACGAGATTACTCAACCACAATGTGACACAGTCCAAGAGTATCGTTCGGTACTGTGTCCCATGCTTGGACAACCATCCTTCCACTTCTAACGGCTCTTCGACCGTTTCCCAATCCGGCGAGCGTGTGGCCTGATGCCGAGCAATTCGTAAAGCCATTTCTTGATCCAATCCTTGTCCAGTGGCAATGAATGCTCGTGGCCCTCGCAAGCCGGCTAATCGAAGAGCAACCTCGCTTTTTCCAGAGGATGCCCCGCCAACGACAAGGATGATGCGGCCTTTTATTTGTCGCGCCGATTGGCGTTTACCTGGTTTTCTTGACGACATCACGTTCCCATAAGAATTCCGGCTCACCCTGGGTCTTGGCGACCCACCGAGCCAACACAAACAATGTATCGCTAAGCCGATTGACGAACGTAACGATCGTCGGATCAACCGGCTCCGCTCTTGAGAGCGCGACACACAACCGCTCAGCTCGGCGGCAGACCGTCCGCGCTTGATGGAGAAACCCTGAAACTTTTCCGCCTCCCGGCAGAATGAACTCTTTGAGCGGCTCCAGATCCTTTTGGCACCGATCGATCAGCCGTTCGAGACGCACAACGTCATTCGCCGCAACCTGCGGCATATTTTTAAACGTCTGGCCAGGTGCCGTCGCCAGAATACTGCCGACATCGAAGAGTTTGTTCTGCACCCAGCGCAATTCATCTTCCAGCTGCTGTGCATGCATGTGACGATCACCCGACTCGGCATTCATGACCCGAACAACCCCAACCGACGCATTTAGCTCATCGATCGTCCCGTAGGCGTCGACCCGCAGACTGTCTTTCCACACCTGTTGCCCGCCGGCCAGTCTGGTTTTTCCCGCGTCCCCTGTTCTTGTATAGACCTTGGTGATGCGCATCCCCATCCCCATCCCCTCTCGTGTCATGGATCCGGTTACCCCAGAACTCCTCGTGAATCAACCGGCCGACTGGAATCCGACTTCGCCATCCGGCCGATTCCAAATCAGGCTGCTCTTCAAACTTGGACACATAGCCGAGACAGAGATAGGCGAGGACCGTCACCGATTTCGGCACGCCGATCACCCGCTTCAGCTTCTCGTGATCCAAAATACTGACCCAGCCGACACCGATCCCTTCCGCCCTGGCAGCCAGCCAGAGATTCTGAACGGCGCAGCAGGTGCTATACAAGTCCGTTGCGCGTACCATGGATCGTCCCAGCACCTGTGACCCGCCACGCCGCCGACTGCACGTAATGCACAAGTTGATCGGTGACTCTTCAATGCCTTCCAGCTTCAATCGCCGATACAAGTCTTTCTTGGCACCCGCATACCGGGTGGAGGCGCTGGAATTCGCATTGACGAATAGATTCTTCACCGCTCGTTTGGTCGTAGGATTGCGAATGACCAAAAAATCCCATGGCTGCATGAAGCCCACTGATCCCGCATGATGTGCCGCCGTCAGCAACCGCATCATCACTGCATCAGGAATCCGTGTCGGCAGAAAATGACGCCGGACATCCCGTCGCTCAAAAATTGCACGATAGACCGCTGCCCGTTCCGCCTCTGAGAATCGACCTTCGCTCCTCATCATCACGTGACGTCTTGATCCAGCCTGCCGTCTGTTGTGACAGCATGAGGGCCACACTCACCAATCGCTATCTTCCCCAAACAAAGGGAACAGAGACAATCCTTATATCGTGCTGCAATCCAATCCATTTGTGGCTCGGTAATACCGACCTTGCCGCACCAACACTGGTATCCGCCACACTCAAAAACCTGTCCACAGCACTCGCAGGTCTTCCGAACCGGCCCTCTCAAAATTCCACTCCAGGCTGAGCCTTGATCCCCTTCCGAAAAGGATGCTTGACCTGTTTCATCTCCGTCACCAGATCGGCCTCATCCATAAGTTCCGCTGATCCACCGCGTCCGGTGATCACCACATGCTGCATCGGCGGACGATTGCGTATTGCCGACAGGACTGTACCAGTCTCCACGTAGCCATGCTGCAGCGCGATGTTCAACTCGTCGAGAATGACCATCGCATAAGAGGAATCTCGCAGGAACTCTGATGCCGTTTGCCAGGCTTGTTGGGCAAACGTTGTGTCCCTCGCTTGATCTTGAGTCTCCCACGTATAACCTTCTCCCATTCGGAGAAAAGTCACTCGATCACCGAACGACTTCAGCGCGCGCTCTTCGGCCGTATCAATAGCGCCCTTGATGAATTGCACCACCGCCACCTTCCAGCCATGCCCGATACAGCGCACCGCCATGCCCAGCGCAGCGGTCGTCTTCCCTTTTCCCGCACCAGTGTAGACGATCAAGAGACCCTTCTCCTGTTGCGCCTCTGCAATGCGTCGGTCAACCGAAGTCTTGAGACGCTCCATTCTTGCCTTATGTTCTGACTGGTTCGGCATCACGTCCGATCGGCGTTCACAAACACGTGACCAGTAGTTTGACGGGCAGCATCCACCAGCGCCATCCCAATTAGCGGGTTACTGGAAAAATGCAAATGGGTGTAGAGTGCCAGCACGTTATTCTTCCGGAGTCCATCCTGTCCCTTGGAGCGTCCTTCGGCGTCGCTCAGCGCACAGGCATATTGCAAGGCTTCTCTTGCAACCAGCGTGGAATAATGGAATTCATGGCCTCGTACTGTAACACCGACGTCACCAAGGATGCAGCGACGAGAATTCTCAACAGTTCGATATCCTAACGTGAGGCCCATTTTCCGCATGACCGCCTCAGCAGGAAAGACCCCGACCATTTTGTGCGATTGCCCATCACAATCACGGATGGATTCCGTGAGATACATGAGCCCGCCGCACTCCGCATAGATCAGACCACCTCCCTCGGCAAACCGCTTGATGGCCGCCCGCATGGCGACGTTCCTGGCCAACGCCTCACCATAGAGTTCCGGATACCCACCGCCAAGATACAGCATCTCGACATCCGGCAAGGCCTGGTCATGCAGTGGAGAAAACGAGAGGATTTCAGCGCCGGCTGCTTCCAATGCTTCAAGATTGTCCGGATAGTAGAAACAAAACGCATGATCCTGCGCGACACCGATTCGAACCGTACGACTTTGACACGCGTTGACCGGCTGAGATACCCCTGCCGACAAGGTTTTGCACGACTGGGCCAGTGCTTCGATGCGATCTAGATCCACCGTCTCTAATGCGGCTCTGGCCAACCGCTGGTACAGTTGCTCAGGGCGTTGTTCCATAGCCATGACCAGACCCAGATGCCGATCTGGAATGCTCAGCGCCGAATCGGGGCGCAAATAGCCAACCGGAACCACATCTGTTTCTTGTTCCACTGCCGCCCTCAGAAGTTGGTAATGGCCGTCACTTCCAACTCGATTGAACAAAACCCCCACGACACGCAACGCAGGATCGAACTGCGCATAGCCCGCCACCATGGCCGCGGCAGAACGGGCCATGGCGCTTCCGTCAATGACTAAAATAACCGGGGCGTCCAGTTGCTCGGCCAATTCCGCTGTGCTGCCGAGATCGTTGACCGGCGAGGAACCATCAAACAACCCCATCATGCCTTCGATGATAGAGATATCTGCATCAGCCGCAGCACGAGCAAAGATCGAGCGGTTGAGATCTTTTCCAAGCATCCACCCGTCGAGATTGTGAGACGGGCGGCCGGTGGCCGCCCGATGATGACTCGGATCGATAAAGTCTGGCCCAGCCTTAAACGGCTGGACCGTGCGGCCCCGTTCCCGCAAGGCTGCCAGAATCGCCAGTGTCGCGGTGGTCTTTCCGACACCACTGTGCGTCCCGGCAATGACCAATCGTGGATACTGGTTCATACAACTCTAGAGCGGCAGATCATAATTGATCCGGACGCCGCCAAATATCGAGCGGATCGGTGTGCCGAAGAACAGGACCTCTTCATATCTTTCGTTGAAGATGTTGTCCAAACGAAGATAGGCTTGGACCTGCTTCGTCACATCATAACTTGCCGAGAGATTCCAAACGAAGAGCGATGGAATCGCCCCTTCGTTCCCGACATTATTGAATCGCTGCCCAAAATACCGACCCTCCAGGTTGGCTCGAAGCCCCTCGATAGGTTGATAACTGATGATCGCCGTCACTTGATGCAGTGGCCACTTTGGAAGCCGCGTGTCAGGCTCACCTGTGAGATCGCGAGTGGCGGCGTAGGTGTAATGAATCTGCAAGTCCAAGCTCTTGGCCCATGCTCCGTCACGATAGAGCCTTAGCTTCGTACTAACTTCGACACCTTGCGCCCTCGCCAATCCGGCGTTCTGAGCACAAAACCCGAACGAGTCAGGAGCGGTACAGACGGCTGGATCGAAGACGGATAAAATGAGATTTCTATATCGAGTCCAAAAGTATCCCACGCTGATCGAACCGAGATCATTGGGTAGAGTTTGTTCAATGGCTGCATCGAACGCTTGGCTCTTCTCAGGCTGTAGGTTCGGATTTCCAAAACCAGGGAAAAATAATTGATTGATCGTTGGGGCACGGAACCCTGTCGCATAACTGCCACGGAGTTTCGTGCCCGTTTCCTGATGCAGATACCCGCCAGTTACTCGATAGGTGGTCGCACTTCCGAACACATTGTATTCGTCGAACCGAATTCCCGCCGTTCCAAACAGCCGATCCCAGAGATTCAACCTCGCTTCACCAAAGCCGGCATGGCTGCTGACGATCTTATCTTGAAATACCACTGCATTGGTCAGGAGATCACGATTATCACCTTTCTGCTCACGAAATTGATATCCCGCCGTCAACAGTAACGGCTCGCCGACTTGCACATTATGCTGCCATTCGATCCGATTGCTGGTGGTTTCGATGTGAGACCTGAAGGAAAACCCGATCGGTCCCATCGCTCCGGTCACAACATTTCGCTCAATGGTTCCCCCATCACTGACAAGATCGTCAGTCGCTCTAGACAAGGTGACTTTTTGCGACCACCATGAAGTGATCGGCTGCGTGTAATTTCCTGTAAAGACATACTGCGTACCTTTTGATCTCGCACCCAAGACATCGGCCGGATCGGAATCAAAGGTTACGGAATTAAACGCGAATCCATCGAAATTCACGATACTGTTCAACCATCGGAAGCTAAACTCGATTCGTCCACCCAGAGGGAGGTCAGCACCAAGCCGAACCGACCCCTGCCAGTTGTGAAACCCATCGCGCTCAGCCGCTCCACGACGAAAATTGATGGCTGAAAACCCGGCCGTATCCAGACGGGAGATCGATCCAGAGAAATCAATCGGACCTTTCTTTCCGCTCAAACTGGCGCCTTCCCGAAACGTATTGAAGGATCCATACTCGGCAAACCCTGAAATGTTCGGCTGATCTCGCCCGCGCTTCGTGATAATATTGATCACACCGCCCATTGCGTCCGATCCCCAGAGCATACTCTGGCTTCCACGAAGAATTTCGATCCGCTCGATATTGTCACTCGTCAGATCCGAAAAATTGTACGCGCCTGTCGTGGCGCTGTTCACGATCGCTCCATCGATCAAGACGAGCGTTTGCTCCGGTGTTCCACCCCGCATCCGCACATCGACATTCGTACCCAGCCCGCCACTTTGATGAACGGAGAGTCCCTGGGCCCACCGAAGCGCCTCAGAAACGGTTCGGACCTTTCGCTGTTGCATCTCCTCCCCGGTGATCACCTCGACAGCACTCGTGACCTGTTTGATGGGAGTTTCGGTTTTTGTCGCACTGACCACGACATCGGGAGCTTCGACGACCTCTTGTTGATCGGCCATGGCAACTTCCTGAGCAAGTGCGGGGGATGGAGACATCAAGCAGCACGGTAGGGGCAAAACACTGACAAAGACAAACCACAGGCGAACACGACGCATGAAAACCTCCCTTTGACTCGAAGGGTGTTGATGTGTCCCGTCAGTTGGGTCTCCTGACTTGCGGCTCATTGCTCCTCTGCGCCTTCCCATGTGCCGAAGCACACAGTGGCATCAAGCAGAGTCACTCCCCGCTTACAGTGGCGGCACCGTGATGGACTTGCACCATCTTCCCCGGCGCTGACGGTATGACCGAACGAATCCCTCCAGAATAACGGTTGTGCACCTCATCGTTTCAGCAAGCGAGCGGTACGGGCTCGTCCTGCTCATCGGGCATGACCTTGGCCTGGTCAGCTTGTTGCTCACGACACATTCATCCATCAAACATGCAAAAATCCGCATATTCATGCCGTGGATCAATTCCTCATGTAATCGATGAAGTATCTCGAAGAGCGAGGAACCATTCGATCGAAATCCCAGTTGAACGTGAGCACAGCGGATTTCTTGGACGTATGAGTGAGCAGCCGCATCCCATCCTTCACGACAAGGCTCGGCGCGTCCCAGAAATCCAGCGTCTTTTCTGCACCGGTTCGATTACAGACGATCAATGGAAGTCCCGTTTCATGAGTCCGTTGCTCCCATTCCCCGTTCGGACCGTGGATGCCAGGCCCCCACGAGGCCGGTGACACCAACATCTGGGCACCTTCAAACTTCATGGCTCGAGCAATATTCTTGGTATAGACATCGGCACAGACGAGCACACCGACTTTGATACCGCGACATTCGATTGGAACGGCTGCATCTCCAGGGCTTGACCACGATAGAGAGTCGCTCGCCACGTTGATCTTGCGATGTTTCCCGACGATCTCACCGGCTGAGTCGATGACAAACACCGTATTGTAGAGCCGGAGGCCATCCCGCTCAGGGCACGAGAGAAAAACCGTTCGCTTTAACTTTTTCACCAACCTGCATACCTGCTGCATCCAAGGATCAGGCTGCGGTTCTATCCAATCCGTCCCGATCAGCTGCACAAATTGCAGCCCACAAACTGCAAGCTCCGGTGTCACGATCCACTCGGCTCCCGCCGACGCCGCATGCTTAATAGCCTCAACGACCACATATCGGTTCCGTTCCACAGCGCCGGAAACCGTCGCAAGATGCAGCAGAGCGACTTTGCTGACACTCATGATGATTGGTCACCAGCGAACTGGCGGCCTGGAAGCGTGACGCGTGGCAACCCGGAACTCGGATGCCGATCGACTAGTACTCGGCACTGATAGACCGATTCCAACACCTCCGGCTTGATCACTGTGTCCGGGCTACCGACTCCTACGATCCGACCTCGATCTAACAACAGGATTCGATCGCAATATTGGCTCACGAGATTCAGGTCGTGTGACACGAGGACAACCGTTAATCCGTGCTCATCCGTTAATCGGCGTACTACCGAGCAAATCTCAACTTGATGGTGCAAATCCAGAAACGCAGTCGGTTCGTCCAGCAGTAAGACTTTTGGCGTCTGCGCCAACGCCCTGGCAATCAAGACTCGCTGGCGCTCACCACCGGAAAGATTGGTCACTGCCCTGGAGGCCAATTGCCCGATATCCATGGTTCTCATCGCTTGTTCCGCGACGGCCATATCGTGACGGCTTTCCCACCCCAAGCCTCCCATCCATCCGCTACGAGATCGATGGGGAAAGCGCCCCATGAGAACCGTTTCTGCAACCGTGAAGGGAAACAAGTGTTGCGTCTCTTGCGGGACCACTCCAACCAGACAGGCCACATCCTGTTGCGTCATGGAGTCCAAATCTTGATCGAACAAACTGATACGCCCCTCCTCGGGAGTCAACGTCCTCGCCAACACTTTGAGCAACGATGTTTTTCCCGATCCATTTGGGCCAACCACGCCCAGCACTTCACCCGTATGCACGTAAAATGAGAGACCATCAAGCGTCCATCCATCGGGCGGCACCTTCCCCCGTTGGTAGCGAAACCGAACAGCCTGCGCTGCATAGGCATCACTCGGGGTAATCAACTGGAGTGAATCGGGGGGAAAGGCAGCATCTGATCGACTGTCCCTTAGGTTCATCATGCCATACGGTCTTTCCGCCAGAGCAGGAGATATACAAAGAATGGCCCACCGATCAGTGCCGTCATGATCCCGACTGGAAGTTCCGTCGGCGCGAGCAGCGTACGCGCCACCGTGTCGACCCCCATCAGAAAGGTCCCGCCGACCAAGGCGGACGCCGGGAGGAGCAGCCGATGGTCAGCACCGACCACCAGCCGCATGGCATGAGGCACTACCATCCCAACGAACCCAATCATCCCGCTGATCGAGACGACGGCTCCGGTGATCAAGGCCGCCAACACGAATAGAAACCGTTTCGCCCATTCGATATCGACGCCAAGCGCACGTGCGGAATCATCGCCCAACGCCAAGACATTCAAGACTCGCATTTGACTGAAAAGCAGGAACAGACCGATGCTGAGGTAGACAGACAGACCAATCAGGTTGTCATAGGTCGGAGCGGAGATTACCCCCATCAACCAGGCGGTCATCCCATACGATCGATTTGGCTCCAGGATCGTCGTGACGAACATGATCAAGGCAGAAAAGATGGCATTCAAAATAACCCCTGCTAAGAGCAGACTGTGGATCGGCAACCGCTCCTGATCGACCGCCATCTGATACACAATAACCAACGCCATCAACCCACCAACAAATCCGCAGGCGGGCAAGGCCAGGTCGGAGAGGAACGTGGTTCCGACTCCAAACAGAACTCCAAGCGCGGCTCCCAGCGCGGCGCCACTAGAGACGCCCAACACGTAGGGATCAGCCAAGGGATTCCGCAAGAGCGCCTGAAGAACCACTCCAACCGAGGCCAGTGAGCACCCGACCAAAAACCCTAGCAAGACCCTCGGCAATCGCACCTGCTCGATAATCGTTCTTGTGATACCTCCCGCCTCATTGATTCCCTCCCCAACGGCCGACGTTCCAGCGAGCAGGCGCATGATCTCGCTAAACGCAATAGGTTGCGTGCCGAAATGCAGCGCCAGGACTGCAACGACAACTGCCGCAACAATCAGCGCTCCCAATGTCATCACCCAACGAGACATCGTGAGAACGGCGCCCTGTAAGACAGCGTTCCTGACACCATCCTCTCCAGGCACGTCGTCCGGCAAGATCGTAAGCAAAGAAGGCGGTCGGACCGACACAGGTGGGTCATTGACTGGATGGGTCATGGGTAAATCCTACCCTCGCCTGAGTCGAACGCTTCCGGATGGATGGCATTGGCAAGCTGCGCGAGTCCGTCGACGATGCGGGGGCCTGGACGATTCAGAAGATTCGACGAGACTTCGTGGACACGCTTCGCCTTCACGGCCGAGAGTGATTTCCAGCGTAGCCACTGCTGCTGCTCACTTTTCGGTACGGTCTCCACGTCACCGACTGGGAAAATCAGGACCTCCGGGTCTTCAGCGAGCACGGTCTCCATGCTCAACCTCGGATAGGCCACACCGGCCTGTGCAGCAATGTTGATCCCACCGACAAGACCGATCATCTGATGAATGAAGCTTCCTGGTCCCACCGTGATCAACGGCTGGCTATTCAGGACATACAACACACGCTTGGCTGACAGTGATTCAACCTTCTGTCGAATCTCCGCGGTCCGTTGACGCATAACCTGAGTGACTTCATTGGCTGTGGATGTTCTTTCAAACATCGTTCCGAGCGTGTGAATCTGTAGTGGAATATCTTCGATCGATTGGGCATCGAGGACGAACAGCGAAATCTTCAGCTGCTCAAGCTTGCTCTGGAGATCAGGACGGAGAAAATCTTTGGGGGCAAACACCACTTCCGGTCTGAGCGCAACCAAGACTTCAATGCTGGGATTCGCATAACCCACTTTCGGTTTGGAGTGTGCCGCTGGCGGATAGTCGCAAAACTCAGTCACCCCGACAATCTGTTCATCGAGTCCAAGAGAGAACAGCATTTCCGTGATGCTTGGGGCGAGTGAGACGACTCGAGTCGGAGCCTGAGCTAAATAAATCCGATGCCCTGCGTCGTCGACAAACGACCGCGATGACACATGCGCCATGAACGGCATGCCGGTTAAAATTCCTCGCCGCTTCATCTCACCACACCCATCCCCACTACAGCCAACTGCTGACGAACTGGAGGTCAGCAGCACAGCCACAAGACACAGCGCCATCACAAGCAGAGAGCTCGTCGATCGATTCCAATAAAAAATCCCCAAGGCCTGGGTAGACCCTGAGGATTGCACCCGCTGCGTCATCCTCACCTGCTCCCCTGCCTCGAGGGAACATTGATCAACCTCTCCGAGCAGGTCTTCTGGCTCATGGTTCACCCTACTCCCCGAGCCTTCCCATCTTCCTCCTGAATCGTCCGATCAGAACCGCCACGTGAAAGAACACGCGGTGTCTTTCCAAACTAATCAGGCTTACGAGACAGTGGCTTCGCCGGGTTTCGTCCCCATATACAGCGGCGGGACCGCGAGGGCTTTCCACCCTCTTCCCTTACTCAGGAGTCACAATGGGGAGCACAATAGGAGAGAGGAATAAACCTTGTCAAGCTCAATCAGGCACACTCGATTTCTTCACGCACACGATTCAGAATCCCGTCTCTGGATCTATCCATACAGAACGATAGAACGCTTGTAGCGGTTTGCTCCCCTGTGATAGTATCCCCCTCGACGCTGTGTGAATTCACCAAGGGCAAGGAGTACGATCGTGGCACTCATGTGTGAGATTTGTCAGAAGAAGCCGGTCTCCGGCAACAACGTCAGCCATGCCAATAATAAGACCAGACGTGTGTTCAATCCGAACATTCAAACGGTTCGTGCCGTGATCGGACGCAGTCACAAGCGCATCAGGGTATGCACTCGTTGTTTGCGGTCCGGATTGGTCAAGAAAGCAGTCTGACGCATTCTCTCTCTGCGACAGTAGGATTACGGCGCCCCCCATAGAACCCGACCCCCACGGTCCACCAACTTAATGACCGAAGGCTCGTCTGGAGAAATGGTTAGGGTACGCTCGCCATCCTTGCTCCTAAGTACAAGCCCGACCTCCCCGTTCGCATCTAACCCTAACCCTGCCCGCGCGTTCCCCCGCGCATCCAACAGGAGGAACTCCTCCGCATTTACTCCGTTAAGTTTCTGCGCTTCGACCGACCTCGGAGAAAACGGCTGAGGACTAATCGCCCCGCCGACTGTCCCACCAAGAAATGCGGCCACACAAAGCAGAATTATTTGGTTCTGTATCATGATCAATCCTTTCGTAATATCGAACCAGAAGATCTGAGGAACGACAGAATCCTATGCGAGTTGCCGACTATCGGCAACTATCGTGTGTAGCAAAGAAACGTCGTTTGGTTCAGAAAATGCTTTTTGCAGAATGGGTGGCTGGAATCGGCAAACGCGCTAGCCCCACGCTCAGCAGATTGGTAAACAGGGGTTCGATCTGCTGAGCTTTTATGGTTGGCTTTCGGCGTGCCCTTACTGCTTCGTACCGATAAAGACAAATCCGTTCGTTCTTGCGGGATTGAATGCAGCACTGTAGAGCCTTTTGGTTCCAGCATCATAGAATCCAACCCCTCGAACCGTATCGCTTCCGTTACTGCACGCAGGTTGCCCAGCAAATGTAATCGTTACATCAAATACATTTCCACTAGCCCGCGGCGAAAACGAACCAGCAAAGGTACACCCCGTGCTGGAATTACCAGAAATTCCTCCTGCTGTTGTCACAGCAACGTTGACGGTTTCGCCCGCCGCCACTGGACCGGTGTAGGTTCCGGCAACCGCAGTTACATCAGGTGGCAATTCATAATCACTATCGTAGGTAGTAGTGAACGTGTCCGGCCCACCAATCTGGTAGACCGTCGTGCCACTCAAACTTTGTTTCGTCTCATACTTGCCGTTGATGGTCGCGTCGAGTACCGGTGCACCTGATCGTCCCACATTAAAATCTTTCGCGTTTGAGGAGGTGAGGATGCCATTTTGAGAACTGCTATCTCCTTGAGTAAATCCCTCAATCATTGATGGATCGCCAGCTACCGAATAGAGGAACCAATATGCGGCATCATCCAGTACAACTCCAGATACCGTGCGCCCCGTACCGGTCGTACCAACCCAAAGCCCCTCTGCAGAACTTTGAGCGAGCGTAGGCGGTGGCGCCGACGAAGTATCGCCCTCGCCGCCACAGGCAGAAAGACCAGTCAATAAGAGCAAACTGCACAAGGAACTCCTTACCGCTCGATAGAACATGTGGACTCCTATCCTGAGGTGTATGCCCCATCAATTACCTACCGCGGCATACCTAACAGCCCAAGAGAGATTTCCTCTATTCCTCTCAAGAAGGGGACAACCAAGGAGGACTGTTGGCAAAGAATTGGATCGTCTTCAGCTAGAAATGAGCACAGCTTGGGTCGCGATGGAAGTGATTGAAATATTGGGAGCGGACGATGAGATTTGAACCGCACTCGGTTGCCGGATCGGCCCCTAAGCCTGCCTCCAGGATCCTGCTGAGGGGGCCAGCCCCCTCGCATGCTCCCCACCAAAGGGGCTCACCCATTCTGGGAAACCTCTGTCGTTGGTTCAAATCTGCACGGTACTGAGAGGATTTGGAGCGGGCGATGGGATTTGAACCCACGACAACTAGCTTGGGAAGCTAGGACTCTACCACTGAGCTACGCCCGCTCACGGAGATGCATCCTACGCGTGAAATCGAGAACAAGTCAAGGAACAGACGCCGTCAGGCTCGCTCCACGGTCGCAAACTTACGTCGACCAATCTTGAGACGGTATTGCCTCCCCTCGGCAAGAGCGAGTAGCGCATTGGCGTCCTGCTGCTTTTGTCCGTCGAGTTCGATCCCACCTTGAACGATAAGTCGGCGTGCTTCGCTCTTGCTGGGAACCAAACCCGTTTTGGCGACAAGATCCACCAAACCGATAGCCTGCCCGTCCCGCAAATCTTCTTCGGTCAGACGCAATCGAACATCCGGCTCATCCGGAAATTCTCGTTCTTGAAATTTCTGCTGAAACTCAGCTTTCCCCTGTTTGCCGGCATCTGCTCCATGATATTGCGCCGCAATGATTTCAGCGAGTGTCTGTTTCGCCTCCATGGGATGGAGCGCTTTGACACGACCAAGATCTTCCGTCGTCAGCAATTCATAGTACCGATACATGAGCGTGTCGCTGATGGACATGACTTTCCCGAACATCTCTCCAGGCTTGTCTTCCAGCGCAATGTAGTTGCCGACGCTCTTGCTCATCTTCTTGACGCCGTCCGTTCCTTCCAATAACGGCATCGTAATGACGACCTGGGATTCCTGGCCATAGTCTCGCTGTAGCTCACGTCCCACCAAGAGGTTGAATTTCTGGTCGGTTCCACCAAGCTCCACATCTGCCTTCAAGGCGACCGAATCATAGCCTTGCACGAGCGGATAGAGAAATTCGTGCACGCTGATGGGCTTCTGCTCCTGATATCGTTTCTGGAAATCGTCCCGTTCCATCATACGCGCAACTCGATAGTGCGCGGCCAATTCGATCAGCCCATCGGCGGTCATGGGTCCCATCCATCGGCTGTTGAATTCGATCGCGGTCTTGTTGGGATCGAGAATCTTGAAGATCTGACGTTGATAGGTCTTGGCGTTTTCCTGCACCTGTTCCTTTGTCAGGGCTTTCCTGGTTTCAGAGACTCCGGTGGGATCTCCGATCATGCCGGTGAAATCGCCGATGAGAAACACCACCTGATGTCCGAGATCCTGAAAATGCTTCAACTTATGGATCAGGACGGTATGCCCGAGATGCAGATCAGGGGCGGTCGGATCAAACCCTGCCTTGACGCGCAAGGGCCTATTTTCCGCAAGCGACCGTTTGAGCTTCGCTTCCAGCTCCGCCTGTTGAATCACCTCTACGGCCCCACGTAGGATGAGATCCAGTTGCTGTTTAACGTCTCTCATAGTTCACGCTGTTTCGTCCTTTGGGAGCCGGAAGCCGAGACGGTCACCAGGGACTTGATGCGGTCGAATTTCTTCGACCCGATCCCCTTCACCTCACGAAGATCGTCTACGACGCGAAAGCCTCCGGTTGATGTCCGAAAGGCAATCACGCGTTGAGCCAACACGGCTCCGATGCCGGGCAGCGCTTCAAGCTCCCCGGCACTCGCCTGATTGAGATCGAGCAGGTGCCGACCCTCCTCTATCCCTCGCGCCTCGCTGACAACGTCATGGATCTTCAGAGTCTTCTGTGGGAGATCGGGTGTGCGCGGCAACGTCTCCCCTGGTGGATCATCCGTTACCGCAGCGATAGGATCCGTAGGTCGAGAACCCGCGATCGTCCAAAGACTGACCCCCATCGCGACGATGAGCAGTCCCAGCTTGAAGAGGAACGATTTCATCATCGCCCGGTCTTCCTTCGGACTACGTGAACGATTCTCCCCGCTGGAGCCATGTGACATGCAGGTTGCGCTGAAGGAATGTGTCGGCAGGCGATTTCCAAACTCAACCTTGACGGCGACATCACCCTTTTTTCTGACTGGCAAGAAAGGCTTCGTATTGCGCGGCCGTCATTAATTGATCGACTTCGCCCGGATCGGCCAGATCGAACACGGCAATCCAGCCTTTGCCGTAGGGGTCGGAATTCATCACTTCGGGATGGTCTTTCAGTTCGTTATTGATCTCGATGACCGTTCCGCTCAGCGGGGTATAAATGGTCGAGGTCGTTTTCGTCGACTCAACCTCCCCGATCTGCTGTCCCAGCTTGACCGCTGTGCCCACCTTTGGCAGATCCACAAACACAATATCGCCTAAGGCGTCCTGCGCAAAATCACTGATCCCCACAGTGGCCCGTTTCCCTTCCAGGCGAACCCACTCATGCTCTGTATGAAATTTCAAATCTGACGGAATCATGTCGGCTCCCTATTGACGAACGACGCGGTTGAGGACCGATTTATTAGGATGGTAGTTTGGCCAGACGGATCTTGTCAAGGAACGATCCGGTCGAGCTGGATGCGAAGACTGTCAACCACCGTCGCATAAACCCATTCCAATTCCTGAAGAGTTCTGAACAGAGAGACGTGGGAGAAACATGATCATCGCTGTTCCTCTCTCATCTAGACTGATCAGGAACGACCAGAAGATCAGGCCTTCCAGAAACCCATCTTAATTGAAGATTTCCATCCCTGGGAAAAAATACCCGATCTCGAATTGCGCGGTTTCCGGCGAATCAGAGCCATGAACGGCATTGAACTCGATATTGGTGCCATGCGCTTTGCGAATGGTTCCGGCATCGGCTTTCGCCGGGTCCGTCGCACCCATCAACTCCCTATTTTTCTTAATGGCACTCTCGCCCTGTAGCACCAGGACCACAGCTGGACCTGAGGACATGAAGTCGCAGAGGCTTCCGAAAAACGGCCGAGCTTTGTGGACAGCATAGAACCCTTCTGCGACCGACTTCGACATGTGGAGCATCTTTATGGCAATAGGTTTGAGCCCTGCCTGCTCATATCGATGAATGATATCGCCAATGACATGTTTCTTCACGGCATCCGGTTTGATGATGGCTAACGTTCGTTCGCTCATGATCTCTACAATTCCTCCAGACAGTTAAGGCAGCAATGAATGATCGGCGGTCATTATAGGGATGGCCGCTCTCGCCTTGCAACCATCCAGCGATCCATCGGACGGTGGCCTCATCAGTTCCCACTCGGCCTAGGTCCGACGCTCGATTACGACGAGCATGCGAAACGCAAGGAACCGGCCGAGCCGCTCCAGTCGATGCTCCAACCGCAGCATCGGTGTGAGCAACCACCATGGCACCAGCGAGGGATGATCGAACCCTCCGCTTAAGGGATAGGCCGCGCAGGCCATTCGCCGCAGATGGAGAATGGAAAACCCGGGATAGTGCGAATAGAAACTAGATCGGTCTCGCTCGAATAAGATCGTCGCGACGGCTTGATTGGCATCGAACGGCTGACGATCGGCTCGAGGAACCTTCAGGGCCAGGGGATCTTCCCTGGAATCCGCCGGCTCCTGGTGTAACCATCGATAAATCGGCCATGAGAACCACGAAAGATAGGGATCCATGACAATGATCCTGCCCCCTACCCGGAGCGTCCGCTGGGCTTCATCAAAGAAATGTCTGACGTTTTCAATATGATGCAAACTGTCGAAGAGCACCAAATTCCCCAGCGACTCGGACCGAAACGGTAGTCGCTGCGCGTCTGTCACCAGATTCAACCACGGCAAGACCATCACGTCCGTACAATAGACTTCCGGTACGTATTCTTTTAGATTGCCGGTCCCGCCGCCAAGCTCTACCGTGGGACCCGGCACCAACCAAGGCACCATCGCCTGATACCAATCCGCGTAGAGCTGACGCAGCACAGGTTTTTGCATCCAGACAGCGCGATGGTGGTACAAGACCTCATGAGACATCACACGGCCTTCAGACGAAAGAATCCGTAGACCGTCATTTTCAGCAACAGCCAACCATGGGCAAATCGTTGGATGTTTGTGCTGCCATAGGATCGTGCGCGATATCGAACGGGAATCTCAAGAATATGCAGATTCAATTTTGACGCCCCGAACAACAAATCGAAATCGCCAAAGGGGTCGAACTCCCCAAAATACCGGCGATTGGCGGTCAGTCGCTCATAATCGCTTCGGAACAACACTTTGGTCCCGCAGAGCGTGTCTTTGATACGCTGGTTCAACAGCCACGAGAAGGCGAGACCAAAGAATTTGTTCCCCATCAGATTGAGGAGGCGCATCGCCTGAGCTTCCATGGGATAGACGAGGCGACACCCGTTGATGAATTCGCCTTTTCCACTCGCAATGGCCTCATAGAACTTTGGAAGCGATTCCGGCGGCACCGTCAGGTCCGCATCCAGGATCATCAGCACATCGCCTGTCGCCTCATTGAACCCTTTGCGCACCGCATCGCCTTTGCCTGTTCCGTCTTGCACCAGAAGTTTGATGTTCTTGCCAGGATAGAAGGCCATCACACGCCGGATCTCATCCGGTGTCCCGTCGCTCGAATGCCCATCCACAAAAACGATCTCCTGCCTCCCACCGAACCGCGGAATTCTCCTCAGCGCGGCATCGATGTTCCCTCGCTCATTTCGGCATGGGATCACGATCGTCGTCGAATAGGGACGCTCCGGTCGCCGCATTCGAGGTCGCGCCACGACATAGTGGGAGAGGCACAACGCTCGAAGACCAGGGAGGTGAGCAAGCACCTTATTGTAAAAGCTGGACAGAACAGGAATTCGTTTCGGCAATAACAGCCGTCGTTCCACCTTCACCACATCGAAATCGGCTAAACGCAGGAGATTGGCGATATCCGCCGGCGCGAGCCAGTTCTGCTCAGGCAGCGGCATTTTCATACCCAGTTTCTCGGCGAACCGAAGAATCGGTTCCCACAGATGGCTGTAGTACGACACGATGATCCTGGTCTGCGGCGTACAAACGTGACGGAGACCTCTCAAGGTGGCCTCAATATCAACCAAGTGGCCGACCACGCCGGCCAGGATAATGGCATCGAACTTCTCCTCGAGGTTCAGCGTTTCCGCATCTCCGACACGAAATTCTAAGTCAGGGTGCCGCTGAGCCGCTTCCTTCACCATCTCCGAACTCAGGTCGATCCCAAGCCCACGACGAGGCTTCACGGCAGCCAACAAATTGCCCAGCCCAGACCCAATCTCCAACACACGCAACCCTTCAGGTATAAGAAACCTATGGTAGCGGGCCTGATCTTCGTAGTAGGCAGCGGCTTTGTGTTCCCAGTAAGCACGGCGACCGGCATAGGCATCGAAGTGATCGCGGATCGCCTGTTTCTTGGCATCCAGCTTGGGGAGACGGGTGATCTGAAAAGGATCGCGGGACTCGGCAGGATCCAAGTCCTCTAAGTCAGAAGGGGAGAACAGCCTGTACAGTCGTGCCGGTTCCATCTGCAGCTGTCCCAGAAATACCGTGGAACCACAGTATCACCAGGTTTGAGATTTGGCACGGTTTGCGTCGAAATCAGCAGAGACCCTCAGTCGGAAAACGTGGTCCATGCGTTGGTCAATCGTGCGGATAACGAGATAGCTCGACTGATTTTATCATCGATCACAGTCCAGACCGTATTGCTTCTGAATCTTCTGCGCGACGTCAGGCGGTTCTTTCGTGAGGAGGGCGCAGGTCGTGAAGTTCCCGACAATTTTTTTCTTGGTCCGATCAATATAGGTCCAATCCACAATTTCACTCTTGGCAAAGGAATAGGATTGCCCCTTCTTGACCGATCGAATCATGGGAGCATTATCGATCCGACCGGACCAGAGCTCCCCTTGTGCTTTGAGGTTGGACAACCACAAATACTCCAAGTTGTCTCCTTCGCGCACTCTGACTTTGACCGAATAATAATCAGTCTCCGGTGGTGGAGAGCCCGCCTTTCGAAGAAAATCGTCCAAGCCGGTCTGTGCCCGTTCCATGGCCTTCTGCATCGCCGGCTCCTCATCGTTCATCTCGACTGCGCTGTCCTTTTTGGCTTTGTCCATGAACGACGAAGATAGCGCCGAACTCGGTGCTATCGTGAACATCATGAGAACGACGCCCAGTACAGAAGAACGTTGCATACGACCCTCCTCCCCCGACGAACAATCAGCAGGGAATGCATGACCCTACGCACACTGCGTCATCTTGGCGCTGCTTCGGGAGCAATGCAAGATCATTTCAAAAATCCTAGCATCGATTACCCGAAGTCACGCGGACGACCCACACCGACATGAGGAAGGAATCGACATTTTCTGTTACTCTACAGACCATGTCTCGTCGTCGCCGCACTCGTTCTTCCCGTTCACGCGTGAGCCATCCGCCCAAACAATTTTCACCCCCTGTACAATTTCTCCGTCGGCGGTGGATTGAAGCGAAACTGTTCCTTCAGGCCGTACGAAAAGTTCCCGCGACGGTCCAAGTCGGCATCTACCTCTCCATCCTCGTCATTCTGTCGATGGGCATCAACTGGGGATATCATGCCTACTATAAGCCGACAGAATTGTTTTTCCCGGTGGAGCGAGCCCTTCACAAAAGCCCATCAGAAACCTGGGCGGAATATGGCGCCCTGTTCGATGTCCACTCGACCGATATTGTCGCGCCTGAACTTCTTGCCGCATTAGCACAAGCAGAGGGGTCAGGGAACCCTGTCGCGCGAACCTATTGGCGGTTACGTCTCACCTCTCGGAATCCCTTGGAATGGTACCAACCGGCATCAAGTGCGGTCGGAATGTTTCAAATTACCAACGGGACATTCCAAGAAGGAAAACGTTACTGCATCCACAATCACCAAGTCGTCGAGGACGGGCCGTGGCATGACCTCTCCTCTTGTTGGTTCAATAGTCTGTATTCTAGAGTCATCCCGGGGCATGCCATGGAGATGACCGCCGCGCTCCTCGACAGACAGGTGACTCGGTTGGTTGGGAACCGGCCGGCAACATTGCAGCAGAAACAGGATTTGGCCGCGATCATTCATCTCTGCGGCGCCGGCTTCGGCCGCACTTATGTGTCACGCAACTTTCGGTTAGCCGTTCACCAGCGATGCGGGGACCACGATGTGCGCAGCTATCTTCGGAAAATCCAAACACTCACACGCCAGTTTGCATTTCTGAAGACGCGGACCCAAGAGCCGGAGGAGCTTCGGGCCGAACCTCAGCGAGAGTAACCACACTCGATACCCCATACCGCATGTACACAACCAGCAGCTAAACCTACGCATGACGGATCAGAAATCTCCACCTCTGACACTCTCCGGTCCACCGGTCTCACGCTGGTGGGGACCATTTCCAGCACTCCGCCAAGACACCCTCGAATATCTGTTGCGCTGCCAGACGTACGGAGAAGTCGTCAAACTCCCGATGGGCCTTGTCCGTGAACTCCTGCTGTGGCAGCGAGACGCAGCACTGTATGTGCTGAACCATCCCGCCGACGTCAAACATGTGTTGGTGACCAATCAAGACAACTACCGAAAGGCGCCTGTCGCTCCGGTCGAATCGCGAATCTTTGGCCATGGCGTGCTGCACACAGAGGGCGAAACCCATCACCATAAACGACGGACCTTTCGTCCCTTCTTCCATGGAGACCATGTCACCTCTTATGCCGACCTGATCACTGGAAAGACCAACGGCCTTATCTCAAACTGGCATGAGGGAACGACGGTGGACATCGAACGGGAAATGGCGCATCTCACGTTGTCGGTGATTTGGCGGCTGCTCTTCGGACGGGACGTTGGACCCGAAGCCAATACCATACGAGAGGCCATTTCCGTCGGTCAAAGTTTAATCAAACTGCAGTATGACTCTCTGCTGGCGACTCTAACTCCTCTGTGGGTTCCAACAGGAATCCATCGCCAGTTCACCAGCGGCCTCCGTTCGATGGAGGCGATGATTCACCGAACTATCGCCGAGAGGCGACCGGCACCTCATCCAAATACGAATGACGTGCTGTCGCTCTTGCTCGCTGCGGCTGATATCGAGGGTCGTCCGTTGAGTGATAAAGCGATCCGTGACGAACTGGTCACGCTCTTACTGGCAGGCCATGAAACCATCGCAAATGCACTCACCTGGACTTGGTTCTTGCTCTCTCAATACCGATCTGTACGTCAGCGACTGACTCGCGAAGTCAACGATGTTGTCGGTGACCGTCTTCCAACTGCTGCCGATGTGCCTCGTTTACGGTATACGAAGATGGTCTGGGACGAGTCGCTGCGCCTTTACCCTCCCGCCTGGAGTTTGCACACCCGTGTGAACCTTACAGACGACCGGCTTCCATCCGGAGTGCCGCTTCCCCACGGGGCATGGGTCTTCATCAGTCCTTGGAGTCTACATCGTAATGCGCGATGGTTCCCAGATCCCAACCGATTCGACCCCGAGCGATTTTCCGACGAAGCGAAACCAACTCATACACCCTATAGCTACATCCCCTTCGGCGCCGGGGGGCGTCGCTGTCTCGGGGAATCCTTCGCAGAGCTGGAAGGCCTGTTGATCCTCGCCACAGTCGCCTCGAGATTCCAACTCCGCTTGGTCGACGGACAGACGATCCTTCCGGATCCAGTCATGACGCTACGCCCGAATGTCCCAGTCCGAATGATCGTGCATGGCAATGACATCCATTGAACCGCATTCCGTTGTTGCCTACATGACTTCATACGCCCATCCGTTCCCTGACTAGGCATCTTTCAGTTGATATGGTACAACTCGCCACCGATTGTGCATGGCCCTCGCGCTGCAGAAATCGACAGATGATACTGAAGCTCTGCACCCCTGCCTTCGTCATTCTCTTCGCGTTCTTTTGCCTGACGTCACTACCAGGCTGCCTCTCACCGGTAACCTTGACCCGCGCCGTCATCACCTATGATGATGCCATTACTGAGTCGCAATCGAAACAACTGCTCGTAAACATCGCACGGGCGCAACACCATCAACCGATCCACTTTACCGGTGTCTCCAATGTCGCGGCGACCTTCGATTTTCGCTTCACCGCCGGCGCGACGCCGGCGCTGACCGGCGACGCCAGTCGCACGATCCTGCCCGTCATCGGCGGAAGCGTGGCTGAAAATCCGACGATCAGTATCGCTCCGATCGAAGGAGAAGAGTTCACCAAACGCCTCCTCACGCCGTTTCATGAATCGAAGCTCACCCTGCTCCTGCGACAGGGCGTCGATATCGATCTGCTTCTGAGGCTGATGGCGAAAGAACTTCGCCTGAGCCATCGCGACGGAGCCATCGCTTATCGAAACAATCCATCCGACACCGGCGGGTACGAGATGTTCAGACGGGTGGTGCTCCATCTCTCCGCCATTCAAGACCACAACAGCCTCTACGTTGAGCCGTTGCGCATCGAACGACAGTGGACTATTCCAGCCGATTCGATCACGGCTGAAGGTTTTAAGGCGCTCGAACAGGACTATCAGGCTTCGTACAGCGGAAGAGACAAGACCTTTACGTTGCGAAAACTAGTTGAGGGCGGCACACTGATCACCAACTACGATCCAAACTTGCTGTCGGCTGAAGAACGGGCGCAGATGCAACGTGAGAACGAGCAGGGACTTGCGCACGATGTTACGTTCGACATTCGCCCGGGACACTATGGCGGCGACTGGCCGCTCAAGGGAGACTTTCGCCTGCGAAGCTTCAACGCAATGCTGAACTTTCTGGGTCTCTCCATCGACGAAGAGCCGGAATACCATATCGACAAGGATGACCGAACGCCGGACGTCGCCGAAAACCCCGTCAAGACCATCGATGTGATCGTGTCCTCATCGGCTCCCTCCGGGTTGGATCTCACAATGAAATCACATGGGCGCTATTATGCCGTGAACACGAACGGCCCTCAGGCTCGCTGGAATAGAGAAGCCTTCAAACTCTTATCGCAGTTGTTTCAGATGACGGTCACGGAGGTGCCACGGGCAGGAGTGCCGAGCATTACCATTGCAAAGTAAAGGGACGGTCTCTATCGTCTCGACCAGATCATGCGTCGGCGCGATCCAGGCCCGGCTTGGGCGGACGCCGACCGATGAGATACATGATGGCCGGAAAGAGCATGGTCGTCCCAGGGAAAATCAAACGATATCCCCACCAAGGCAAGCTGGGCCGAAAAAATCCCAATCCCACAGTCAGCAGAATCGAGGCCAAAACTGCATAGATGTAGGACGCAATCAGCGTTGGGGAACGATCTTCTCTTCGTTGACTTGCTGCTGAAATACAGCCCTTGATGAGGAGATAGACGGACAGCACAATACAGGCCGTACCGTAATACGTTGCGTATTCTTGTTCTTGCATAACGCCGACCTCGGTAATACCTCCACGTACCCGCTGTCGACGTAATTTATAGCGTATCACCTCAGCCCTTGTCGAGCCGAACTCTCAAGCCTTGAGACCCGCTAGGTTCTCCGCCGTGCGGTGAAAATCATCCCTTGAGCTTGTATTTCTCCCGAGCTCCCGGGACAATAGCAACAAGATCAAAAAACGGTTCTGGTAGGTTGGGCTCAGCCCGACCGGCGCCAAGGAGTGACGCGCATGAAAATGTTGGTGATCGTGTTTCGTGAATCGCTCGTGGAACAGGTGCACGCATTGTTGAACGAGTACGAGGTGACCTCATACAGCGAACTACACAACGTCACCGGCAAGGGAGCAACGGGATTGACCAGCCAGTTTTTTTTGGCCCCGACGACGAACCGGATGATTCTCGCTGTGGTAGCCGAACAATCGGCCTACCGTGTGATCGACGGGTTCTCACGTTTTCGGCTGGAACAAGAAGCAGCCCAGGGCGACACCATCTTCCCACTCCATGTCTTTGTCCTCCCCTGCGACCAAGTGGTGTGACCGCAGATAGCACCACGAGGAGCGACAGTCCGTCCTACAACAGTCCAACCAGTGGCATGATTACCCGAGTGAAAAAATGGCGGCCCCCAGAGGTGACCCTCTGGAAGCCGCGGTGAGAACGGCAATCCTGATCGTATCGATCAAAACCCGTTCGTTTAGTGTTCGGCGTGCTCCAAGGACTCAGCCGCCTCTTTGGCTTGCTTACGGGCTTTAGCCTTCTTTGCCTTGGCCGCTTTCTTCATATCCTGCTTTTTTGCCTTCAGCGCCTTTTTCTTCCCCTTCACCTCCGATTTCATCTTATCGCGCTTACCCTTCATTTCCGACCGCATCTTCTCACGCTTATCTTTCATCTCCGACTTCATCTGTTCCCGCTTGTCCTTCATCTCGGACTGCATCTCTTCTTTTTCTGCCTTAAAATCATCAGCCAACTGCTCCGGTGTAGCCTGCAAGTCGCTCTTGGCCTCACTGGCCATCGATCCCACTTCGTCCGTCAATTCCGAACCGAAACTGCTCAGCTCATCCGCCTGCACCAACGCCCCTGTCCCAAGCAAGAGCGAGCCTGCCACTGCTGAGACGACAATGAATCGCATAGAGATCCTCCTCTGAAATAAGTTGTATCGCCGGACCCGGCGCCAGGAATCAGCGCCCCGTCTACGGGTATCCTGAGACGGCTTTTCTGGCAACAGATTTCAATGTTTTGGCCTACATCACAAACTTGCCTAGAAAACATGTAGAGTTTTCACCCTGGCCTTCACGCGGGATAGGCACATGGCCCTAGCTGGGACCATTTTTTGGATGGCACTCTACTGTCAGCCTGCTTGTCTCTCAAGACAGTTACTGACCCTAGTTTTGCTTTGGAACATGATTGACTGATGATCTGACTGATCGTTCCATGCGGGTTTGTCTTAATGCCAAATATTCCGCTCGGTAACAGATCGCCAACCTATCTAAGTCATTCTTAGCTTGCCGTTTGCAGCGGGCCTCAATCTGTATATATCGATTTGTTGGAATATCCGGCGGGCGCCCGATAATGAGATCTCGATAGCGTTTTGCATAGCGATTCTCACAGTCGTCTTTTAGATCGGAGTCCCCACTGACTTCTTCCTCGCAGATTCTTTCAATCACTACGTCGGTCTCAGTATGACGACGGAACCTCTGAATCGAAATCGTATCAGGCGACAGTCGAGTTCCTTGAAGACTAAGAACATAAGAAATGAGATTGAGAACATCCGCGTCGCTGAACTGAGCTGGTTCCTGGATCGGAGCCATGCCTGTAGCTGAAATGCCATACTTGATGATCAAATACAGTTGCCGTACGGACTTATCAGTCGGCATTCGAAGATCGGTCGGCGTAGGGTCCATTCTTTCAACATAAGCATGAGATACCTTTTGGATGTCACCATTCTGACCATGACACTCAAAACATAAGGCTTTCCCGTTGAAGAGTCTGTTCCCTCGCTGGATTGATTCTCGACCTAAATCATTCCTAGGTACAACAGTTCCAGGTATGGTCCTTTTCTCCTCAATAGTTGATGCTGCAGGAAGCCGTTTCTTCGTTTCTTGCTTCTTCCGATGGCGCTCATCTACGCCATGGGTAACACATCCAACTAAGAGAAGACAGCTAGAGATCATCATCAATGCTGACATCCATGGTTTGTTGGATTGTGACATCGGCTTCCCTCTATCGACACAAAGTCGTGATGACACCTACTCCCTGAATAGACACTCTAGGCCGATCGTTCATAGGAAACGCATCGGGCACATTGTAGGAGACCGACCGTCCTGCAGGCAACCAGCCTCCCGCCGTTGTTTGTAATGTGCCTTTCATTGCGTACGAAGCGAAGGATGTAAGATGTCCGTTTGTGGGACGCTTCAATCTCCTCTAAAAAGAGGCGCGTACCCATGACGACGCTAACACCGTGAAACGAGCCGTGACAATACTTCTCTTCCGAGCTTCGAAAGCAGTTCAGGATGAACTTGTCGCGGCACACCCGCAGATCTGACAAGACCGTTTGGGCCGCCTCTTCATCGAGGCCTGTTTCCGCGATTAGCAGGATCTCCCTACCGAGCGGCAACAGCCTGAGATCCTCGGCCAGCCAGACTCTTTCGGCGATTATTGGAAATCGTGCGATCGATAATGGCGCCGCAATTGATGCATTTCCAGGCATAGAACACGAGAAAGAAATCCGAGAACCGCTCCAACATCATCATGCCCTTACACTTCGGACAATCCATGAATCCCTCCCAGGGTGATTACGTACACAGTTGACAAGGCCTTCAAGCAAGAGCTGCGCCAATCTGTCAGCATGCAGCATTTCAATGATTTGTGTGTTACGTAGTTAACCTGGTTGCGCTCATGTTCAAAGCTTTGACGGTGCAAGAGGGTGTAGCGCGTCAATAGGTTGTCGTGTTGGTGGTATGCAGGATGGAATAAGGATGGAATAAGGGTCAGATCTTGTTTTGTGTATGCCGTTGAGCTAAAGTACTCCTCATGGCTCGTCCGCTTCGCATCGAATATCCCGGCGCCCTCTACCACGTCACCGCCCGAGGCAACGCTCGGCAGGACATTTTTTTCGATCACGAGGACCGTTACCGATTTCTCAAGGTGCTGGGGCTCGTCGTCGCCCGGTTTCATCTTCGATTGCACGCCTACTGTCTGATGAACAACCACTTCCACCTTGTAGTGGACACACCCGAAGCAAACCTGTCGAAGGCCATGCGCCACCTCAACGGCGTCTATACGCAAGCGTTTAACCGCCGTCATGGACGAGTCGGCCACGTCTTGCAAGGCCGCTTCAAGGCGATCATCGTCGACCGGGACAGCTATCTGCTGGAACTCTGCCGCTACGTAGTGCTCAATCCGGTGCGCGCCAAGACCACCCGCAAAGCCGATACCTATCCATGGTCGAGCTATCAAGCCACGGCAGGGCTCGCGGCCACGCCGCCGTTTCTAATGGTGGACTGGCTGCTGTCCCAGTTTGGCGAGCGCCGGGCGACTGCCCAACGGAAGTATCGCGCCTTTGTTGCCGAGGGGATCGGCCAGCGTTCGCCTTGGGAACAGGTTCAGGGACAGGTGCTCCTCGGGAGTGAACGGTTTGTCGCACGTTTAGCGCCTGGGCTGCAGGATAAGCGACAGCTCAAGGAAATTCCCAGGCGACAGCGGTTTGCAACCCGACCAACCCTGCGCCAGTTGTTCGGTGCCCGCCCTCGTCTCGGCCGAACACGTCGCAACGCGATTATCTGTCAGGCTCACCTCAAACATGGCTATAGCCTGTCCGAGATCGGCCAGATGGTGGGGTTGCACTATTCGACGATCAGCCGTCTGGTCAATTCTCAGGAACCATGAGGATGCGTAAGACAGGTTACGGCCGTATCTCCCAGAGCAGATAGACCAACCCGACTGCAATGACCGCCACAATGATGATATGCATGGACACATCCTCCCTGATGGTTGTTGAGAACCCTCTCTCGTGCTGGCAACCAGCGCGAGGTCTAGAGGTATCGCGAGAGGAAGATTCCGACAACTTATTTCACGATTTCTACCATCAGACCGCCGCCACACCTGATCAATAATAGTAGTGTCAACTACCAGGATTGCGCCCAACTTGGCGCCGGCATGGGACTCGGCTCCAGGTTCGAGAGATTCGCTTGAAAGAGGATATGGTGGTTCCCGCCGTCAAGATGACGGATTTGCAGACAACCCGACTTCGTGGCCACGAGCAGGTGTCCTTCTCGACTCCAATCGGCCCACTGAAGGTCTTCCAAGAGTTCAAGATTCCCGTCGGTCTCCAGAGAATATCGCACGATCAGTCCGTCAACGGACTGATCGATGCCGAACGCCCCACCCGCCCAGCCGATGCTTTCCATGCAGAGCACACGAGTCCCTTGCGGCTGCGTTTTCCTCATACGGGCATTCCGCCGCTCGTCCCAGGTATCTCTTGGATCGCGAACCGGCGAGTCCTCCGCTTCGATCCACCCTCGCCGTCGTTCGTTGGCGAATTGCACCACTGGGATGGAGCGCAGCCCGTATGGAATCGGGAGCGTTTTCGTGAAGGTGTTGTCCCGACTACCATCCTCGGTGAAGTAGTACCCACGAGTCCAAGTCCCGCATGTGGGAAACGCGTGCAGCGCCGTCAGCCATGGCAGTTTCGACAGGGCGACATAGGCCTCACCATGCGCCCATGTGGCACTGGGCTTATGGGCGAAGTAGCTCAGGTATCGCCCATCGGGAGACAGATCGGATCGCCGTGGGAAAATGCGCCCACCGAGCCAAGCTCCTGGTTCATATCGTTGAGCGACCAAATCCCACCGGCCGATATGCGCCCAATTGCTTGGTCCTCGGCGAAAGACCGCCACCACCGGAGCCTGTGTTGCGGGAATACAGTAGATACGAGGCGGGGTTGTCATCGCTATGCGTGCTCACCTCTCCTACGAACTTAGCCGAGGACACCATGAACCATCGCAAAAACCAACCAGGACATCACTCCCAAAGCGATCGCGCCGAGAATCAGGATGACCCCGAATACCTGAAGCAACCGTCCTCGAGATACTGCGGCCTGACCTGACAACACAACGGTGTCTCGCACAACCGTCGCACCAGGAGGAGGAAATCGCAGAGTCTGCCGAACGCGTTCACCAACCCGCCAACAATGCCAGCCGACGATGCACACACAGACGATCATGATACCCATGCACAGGAGAAAAGCTCTGGACAGTGATTGCTTAGCCTCCTCAATAGGCGAGTCCCGCAGCTCGGCCATCCACTCGTCAAAAACCATCCAGAGCACCACCCCGCCGATCAACACCATGATCAGGGCAACGATGGCCAATTTTCTACTCTGGTCGTCCGCTCGTTGAATCTCAGCCATGGCAAACATATCGCTTGATCGCCGGTTCAACACCATGCCAAACATAGGCATGATGCATACGTACCAGGAAATCTTGACTGGGCCATGCGTGATCGGCAAGCGATAGATGGAAATCTGCCGGAGGGGAAAGAGCGCGAGTCAGTCTCTGCGAGGTCTGCGACGAGGGTTACGGCATCGTGACCAACTTGCCGAATTCCTCACGCGCTGTATTGACGATGTCAGATGGCGCCTTGTCCGGACTTCCCGCATCGAACGGCGGCTGGGGATCATACTCAATGAGCAGCTGGGTCAGTTGTGCCGCATCGGCACCAAACTCTTCGGCGACCAGGGTCAGGGCCATGTCGATCCCGGAGGAAACCCCGGCGGCCGTGATGACTTTGCCATCACGAACAACACGCGCTTTGGTGGGAATGGCACCGAACTGTTTCAAAACATCGTGGGCCAGCCAATGGGTGGTAGCTTTCAAGCCATTCAGCACTCCGGCTGCGGCAAGACCCAAGGCACCGGTGCAGACCGACGTGGTCCACTTCGTCGTCCGATGCACCTGGGCAATCCAATCCAGCACAAGCTGATCACCCATCACGGCCTGGGGAAACGCCGTTCCCGGCACTACGAGGATGTCTGGGCTTGGAGTTTCAACGAGCGTATAATCGGCCGTCAGGCGGAGTCGGCCGAAGTCAGTTTGTTTGACACCCTTCTCTCGAGCCACGAACCGCACATCCGTCGCAAGCGTCGGCGCCTGCAGTACCTCGTAAGGGCCGATCGCATCGAGCGCCGTCATTCCGTCGTACAATAATATCGCCACCAATACCTTTTTCTCTTGGACCGTTTCATCCATCCGAATCCCCCTGTTATGGCCTCTTGCTCAGCAACAAGATCTTAGTATAATGCACCTATGCCTTGGATCGCTATCTACCTGGTGCTGACAATCGGACTTGTACGTCCTGGCTTACTGCTTGCCTCAGATGAGGAGTCGTCTCAACAGCCCAGTGCGAAAGAACGGTTGCAACAAGTGCTCGACGCTCAAGGCGGCACGACTGTCTACAAGGATGCCACCGGTACTGTGCATAGCACGACTGATCTGCCAACCGGTGAACGAATCATCACGGTGCAGCCACCGCAAAGCCCGGCGATGAATCTCGGTCCGCCCCTTCAGTTGAACAACCAGACACTTCGGTTTCCTCCTCCGCCCCTCGTTCCGACTCAGCTGCCTGCACCGGAATTTCCACAAGAGGGCGCGGTAGGATTCATGTTGACGATTCCTTCTAGCGCACGCCATACTCCCCACCCATGCATATCCTGAGTCTCGTCATTTTCGTCATTCTTGTTCTTGCCATTGGGCAGACCGCGGCCTTTCCCCCGCCCAATAGTCCCGATCTGCATGCAGTCCAAGCACAGGCGAACCAAGGAGACGCCGAGGCGCAGAATAGCCTCGGAGAGTTGTACGCCAAGGGAATGGGAATGCCGCAGGACTACGCCCAAGCACGAGTGTGGTACGGGAAAGCTGCCGCCCAGGGTCACCCCCTGGCACAAAACAACCTTGCGGAACTGTATTTCGCCGGGCTGGGTGGTTCGCAAGACTACGTGCGTGCATATATGTGGGTGGACCTCGCCGCCGGACACATGCAGGGGGAGGAAAAGAAGCAGGCCGAAGAAAATCGAGACGATGTCGCCCAGCGCATGACATCCGCACAAATCACAGAAGCCAAGCGGCTCTCGGAACAGTGTCGGTCAAAAAAGTTTAAGGGCTGCTGAGAGCTGCCCAAGTTTTTCTGCCTCATCACGCATCCATCCCTCCAGTTCGGCACTCATGGCCAGGTTTCACGGAACTCTTGGTCGAAGAGACAACATCGCATATGATGCCAATTCCCGTGACTCTTGATAGGACCACAACTTTATCTGAGCAGCAATATCAGAACCAACCCTATGGACACCACTGCCACCACCGCCGTAGCGAGACACATCGTCAGGATACGTTGATACCGACGCTCCGCCAGAGCTGCACCCTGTTCCAGCACCTCGAGCGTGGTTCGCATTTGCATCGCCAAGTCCTTGATGTGGGTGTCGTTCTTCGCTACGGCCGCCTGGAGCTCGGTGACCTGCTGTTGCAGCGTTGAGGCTTGATTGGGAGCCGCATCGGCACTCTTCTTGGTAAATACAGGAGCCGCTGCGGACAAGATTGTCCCCACATGCGGGAGAACAGCTTTCAATGCAGGATAGAGCCAGGCCGGCATCGTCGGAGACCTCACGAAGGTAAGTTTGAGCCAAAACAGCAGCTCAGGTTCATCACGAAATGAATTTCTCCACGATTGCGCACTATTCTTACAATGGCTCAATGAGTTGTCAACACAGCTCAGTTCACCATCCTACCGGAAAGGATTTCTTTCCTCGCGCCATATCCTCCTGTAAGGACACATGCTAACCGAACAAGCCAGCCTTGTGACGTGAGAGATGTCGACCAGGGTTACCGCGATTCAGGCGGCAAGTTTTCAATGAAGCGCTGAATGTGGTCCAAGTAGAGGGGAATCCGGCGGACTGCAACAGGCAAGGCTTCGTACACTCGCTCAGGATCGATGTCGTCGTATTCGTGGACAATCCGATTGCGGAGCCCGGCTGCCATGGCCATTTCTTTAGCAAGATCGGCTGCCATCACTCCAAGTGTACTCAGACGTATGAAGGATTCGTGATAGTCCTTGGGTGACACCTGGCCTGACTCGGTGATCAGGTGAAAATTAATATCGATCATACGGCCGATCGCCCGTTCGAGATACCGCTCGGCCAAGGCTTCGTTAGTGGAATCCTCCAAATACCGTTCGCGCGATAATTGGGACAACCTGGTCATCGCGGCCACGTCCTCAAGAATGAGGCTCATTTTTCTCGTGATGAGCTGGCGGTCGATCATGAATGAGAAGGCTCCGCCACCAGCGCAGACAGTCGACTAGCGACAGACTGTCGTTCAAGTTCCAAGTAGGGCTGAAAGTCTTGGTAGGTCTTGAATGCGTACAAACGAAGACGGGCGAAGTCTTGGGATGTACCGAAGAGCATCCGACAGCCCTCCATGATTTTCTTCCGGAAGAGCGGATCGGCACGATTCAGGATCGCCACATCAACCTCGCGCCCAGGAAACCGTGACTGCAAGGCTTCCTGCATCTCCAGAATGGTCTCCAACGAGACGGCAGGAGTATCGAGCTGCACCGCTAGATCCACATCGCTGCGATCATGCGTCGTTCCCGTGACTGTTGAGCCAAACTGGAGGATGACACGAATGCCGAAATACTGGGCGAGTTCTCTCAGCCCATGTATCGATTCTGTGATAGATTCCTCACTCATCCATCAGCTCTCAGGATTATGATCTATTGCCGTAGCCTAGCCGAGACAGCAATAATTGTCCATGCGACAAACGGAACTATTCACTGCGATAGCCCTTCGAAATATCCTGGAATCGCTCTGAAAGGATTCTTCTCCTTGCGCCATATCCTCCTGTGAAGGCCGCCACGAAGCCATGGCGAGCCGGAGGAGGATTCCATGGGGCACGACAACGACACATACCAGCCGATTGGACCCTCTTTATGGCGTGATCCCCGCCTCTATCAAATTGTCAGTCTTTCTACCCTGCTGCTCTATGGACTTGTCTTCCTCCACTTCGACGTTTCGATCTTCCAGATCGTCGTCACACTCGGCACGGCTCAGCTGACTCAGTACGCCGCAACAAGATATTTCAACTTACCATCGTTCGATCCGAAAAGTGCTCTAATCTCATCTTTGTCCCTGTGCCTCCTTCTCAGGACTAATGACCTCGCCGTGGCTGCTCTGGCGGCGTTCATTGCGATCAGCAGCAAGTTTGTCATCCGCTGGAACGACAAGCACATCTTCAACCCCACAAATCTGGCACTGGTCGTCGTCCTCACGAGTGGTCTCGGCTGGATTTCACCCGGGCAATGGGGACAGGTCGCCTGGTTTGGACTTCTGATCGCATGCTTCGGCAGTCTCGTGATCACGCGGGCGGCGCGGGCTGATGTCACCCTCGCCTTTCTTGTCTTCTACATCGGCCTGCTGGTCTTACAAGCCCTGTGGCTTGGCGATCCGCTGACCATTCCCCTGCATCAGGTCGAAAACGGCGCGCTCCTCATCTTTGCCTTCTTCATGATTTCTGACCCGAAGACGACGCCTGATTCCAGGGCGGGTCGGATTGTCTTCGCGTTGTGCGTGGCACTCGCTGGCCTCTATGTTCAATTCGGTCTATTTAAACCGAACGGGCCGCTCTGGGGCCTCATCGTCTGTGGACCGCTTGTTTCCTTACTGGATCGTATGTTCCCTGGTATTCGATACGACTGGTCCAAGCCCGCGACTGGTCACACTCCCCTATCCGTACCCATATCAGTATCGTTTCAAACACCAAGAAGGAGGCTCTCATGATCCCTGTACTCACTCCTTGGTTCACACTTATCGTAGGTCTGTTTCTCTGGAATAGCCAAGCCTCGGCTTTCTGCGGATTCTACGTCGGCAAAGCGGACACCAAGCTCTTTAACAAGGCGTCAGAAGTCGCTATCGTTCGTCATGACAACAAGACCGTCATCACCATGGCTAACGACTTCAAGGGGGACGTGAAGGAATTTGCGATAGTCGTCCCGGTCCCGACGGTGCCGGAAAAGGACCAGATTCATGTCGGCGACGCAGCCGTCCTGAAACATCTCGCCGACTATTCCGCGCCACGCTTGGTCGAATACTTCGATCCCAATCCCTGCCAGATGCAATATCCCGAAAGCCGGGCCATGGATATGATGGCAAAATCGGCTGAAGCGCCGGTGAAGCGGGAACGAGACAAGGCACTCGGCATCACGGTGGAAGCGCAGTACACCGTGGGCGAGTACGACATCCTGATTCTCTCCGCCAAAGAGAGTCATGGGCTTGAAACCTGGCTCAGTGAAAACGGCTACAAGATTCCTCCTGGTGCTTCAATGGTTTTACAGATCTATATCAAGCAAAATATGAGGTTCTTTGTCGCTAAAGTAAACCGCATCGAGCAGTCGAAGCTCGGCTTCACTCATCTACGCCCTCTCCAGATCGCCTTTGAATCACCGAATTTCATGTTACCGATTCGGCTCGGGACCGTGAACGCCGATGGCGCTCAGGAACTCTTCATCTATGTGCTGACCAAACAGGGCCGCGTTGAAACGACAAACTATCGAACGGTCCGCTTACCGGAAGCGCAGGAAATTCCGCTCTACGTGAAAGACAAGTTCGGTGACTTTTATAAGGATATGTTCACCCGACAAGTGAAACGCGAGAGTGAACGCGGCGTCTTTCTCGAATATGCTTGGGATATGAGCTGGTGCGATCCTTGTGCCGCAAACCCACTCTCGGCCGAGGAGCTGCGCAGCCTTGGTGTGTTTTGGCAGGACAGCCCATCCCTCAAACGTGGGCGAGACTCCATGCCGCAAGCGCAGAACGTCTTCCTGACTCGCCTGCATGTTCGTTACGATGCCACCCACTTTCCAGAAGATCTGATGTTCCAGGAAACGTCGGATCGGAATAATTTCCAGGCTCGGTATATTCTGCGCCACGCCTGGACCGGGACGGACGACTGTCCGGCTGCCACAACCTATCGGCAGCAGTTGCGGGAGCGTTATGAACGCGAGGCACAAACCTTAGCCAATTTGACCGGATGGAACATCGGTGAGATCCGCCGCGCGATGAACCTGGCCTCGCTCCCGGCAGGTGAAGAAAAGAAGTGGTATCAGCGGCTCTGGACCAACTAAGGGAGGCGCAGGAGGGCGAGGCTTGAAACAGGCCTCGCCCACTCGTCACCACAACCGGCTCAATCCGGTGTCATGAACTTAGCCCTGGACGGAGAAGGACAAGGTATCGAGATCCACCGCGCTGTAGGCCGTGAAGACAACCTGGTTAGTGATCGTTGAGGACAACTGCTCCACCGGCTGCTCTTGCGCTCCTTCCTTGGGTTTCGTGAAACCATCTAGCCTTCCCAGGAGATCCTCGTGCAATTGCTCAAAGAAATCTGGAAGGTACTTCTGGAATTTTTGCAACTCGGTCTCCGCTTCCTTCAAGGCATCGAAGACCTGTTGTATAAGAGACGCAAGTTGCGTGTCTTTCTTCAACACAGAGAGACCACCGTCCTCGGATGAATCAAATGACGGGGTGGGCGCCGTGGTACCGTTGGACAGCAGCGGGATCGCCGCCGCCGTCACAGGCGCCTCGCCCGGGGTATAGGCCGATGCCGCCACTACGGTGACAGATCGTAGCACCTCAACACTGAGGTCCAGACCGGAGAGCGTGGTTAATTGGCCAAATCGCTCGGCGAGTGCGGCCGTCTGTGCAAGGGCCTGTTCATCTTGCCCTTCAACAAATCCATGAAAGATACTGGAGATCTTTTGCACGAGCTTGTGGAGGTCGTTGAGCTCCTGCTCATTGAGGTCACCATCAACGGCGATGCCGAATTCTTGCTGCAGGGAGTATCGCGCATGTTCCGCGCCGATGCCAACCTCCTGTTGTCCAGAACTTCCATGAGCGTAGAAGCGACCCACATGTAAGCTGGTGTCTAGGTCAGCCCCCAAGGTAATGGTATCGCCTTCTGCCGTCCTCACACTCAGGCGTCCCGAAAACTCGTTGGATACAGTCACACTGCTGACCCCTGTCTCCAACCTGTGTGACCCGATAGCGGAGGGTGAATGGAGATTGAGCAATTGATGTGGATCGACGGTTGTCAGTGCTTGAATCGGCATGCGTGGCTCCTACTTGGTCAACCGGAGTCGAGTCTCCTGTTACTTCTCTATCGGCACTGACATGGCTGAACTTAAGAAACAGTGTGCTATAGTGAGACGCACTGAATAGCTATAATGACAAGGAGGATCCCATGCAAAATGTCCTACGATGTATCCTAGTCGGCGCGACGATCGTAATGCTTGGCACAACCGGCTGCACATTGAAAGCGACGATCAACCAGACGACCGATACCACGTCCAACATCACCGGCACCACTTTCGGACAGGCTTGGTGGAATGAGGATGGTCAGCTCAAGCCAGACTTCAAGACCACGGCATTTGTGAGCTTGAATCAAGAAAACCTTCAGCAAGACTTGGCAGCGGGGCGAGGGGAATATCTGTCGTCGGTGAGCAGACTCTTGGGCGTTCCTGAAGAGCAACAACCAGTATTTTTCTCAACTGTCCAAGCCAATTATGCCGAGACGGTCGGCACAGATCCTGCGGCGCTCTTGGCACTGCTTCGAGATACCTCGAGACCGTTCCTTCGATAGCTGAGAGTTCAGTGAAGCCGTTGTACAGCCTGGGCCCCGATGCGTTCCGTTGAAAAAGGCTCGCGTGAGGCTTGCCGTCCGATCACCGTTCGAACGACAACACCATCTTTGAGCACAAGGAAGTTCGTGGGGACCGCGGGAACACGCGGTCCCGGCAGCACAATCCCTGCTAGGTTCAGTGGATCACAGGCAGACAGTTTCACCTCCATCCCCGCATTCGGGCTACCGTTCTTGCGCAACACACGCAAGGCTTCCACTGCTTCCGGCAGGGCGAATTGTTCACCAGTGAATCCCGTTACAAATCGTCCGCCTCGCACCTCACCTTGCAATTCAAGCTTGCGATACAGCACTAGAAGATCACGCCACGATTGAACTAGCGATTCCCGCTTGAGTAGATCACGGAACACGACGCCGTAGCGCCGCAAGAGTTGACGGGCCACCTTCTCAGTGGCTGAAGACCAGACGCTCCTTGCCTGGCCTAGCCCCCCGCCGGTTCCCAAGGACTGCCTCAGCAACGACCACCGTCCGGCTGAATACCGTGGCCGGCGAGCCCGTTCTCGTCCTTCGGCTCGACGCCGATGCGGGTCCATGAGCGCACGAAGATTATCAAACCCATCGGCCGTCACGACCCCTGCCGCAACAAGCTCCCACAATGCACTTTCGACTTCAGCGGGAAGATGGTTGGTCCCCTTCGCAAGATCGGCAAAGAAGCTAGCGCCGCGCTCGTCCAACATACGGTGAACATCCTGGGCCACCGAACCCAACTGGGCATTGGAATCTCCGCCGCTTACTGTTGCCTCACGGTGAAACAGACTCATCAACCATTCACTGTCTTCCCGAGGAAAGACCGTGATCGGCGCAACGCTCGTGGCGATGATGCGGCGCCGACCTAGCTCCCCTTCTTGCGAAAACTTCGGATGAGGCGAAAGGCGTCCCCAGCTCACCGCTCCACTCAGACAGAGTCGATCCAGGAGTTCCGGCTCATACTTGGCCATGCGCAGTCTCAAGAGCTGCGGTTCCCATGAGGATGCTGCCGCTTCGAATCCTGCCAGTTGTTGAATGACCTGCAAGAGGCCGGCCTCACCGTGCTGGCGTGACCCAGTCAACACATGCTGCCATTGCATCAAGAACCGCATAAACTCAGCCGCCGTGACCGGCTCGATCTCCTTGCGCAGCTTTCCAATCGTCAGTCGATGGATGCGTGCGAGTAAGCGGCGATGACACCATTCGGGCGCATCGTCACCCGCTCGTGCTGAGGACGGCCGAAAGCGGCCACGAAGAACTTGGCCGGAAGCTTCGAGTCTGACCATCGCTGACTGGATCGGCTCGACCGGCAAACGCAGACGCGTGGCGAGCTCGTCCACTGTCGTCGGTCCGACACTCTCCATCCAACCCTGTAGAATGCCATCAAATGTTTCGTCATCGTCTCCCGCCAGTACCCGTCTGACTCCCTCATGATGCTCCGTCGCCACCCAGCCTCTCGCCCCGAGTTCCACCGCGCGGCCAGACTCGGTCAACTCCGGCAGGAACGACTGCCATTCAGCCAC
Source organism: Nitrospira sp. (assembly GCA_965223625.1). GTDB lineage: Bacteria > Nitrospirota > Nitrospiria > Nitrospirales > Nitrospiraceae > Nitrospira_D. The sequence goes on along the minus strand of OZ245008.1, from coordinate 1,707,619 downwards.
TGTCTCGTGGGGAACCCAGACCAACGTGAGCAACGCGTCATGCAATTCATCGGCATCACGCACGATAGGCCAGGACTCTCGGACGACTTCGCCGATGGCCTCGGGATCGAGCGCACCAACCTCTCCTACCAAGTCGGGCGGCAAGGTTCGGCGCATTTCCACCGCACGTGCCCGACGCTCTTCCAACGGCGCATCATCGAGGAAGGCATAGGGGTTCGCGTTCAGAATTTCATGGCTGAAGACGGACGGAGCCGGCGTCTCGACCGCGATACAGCGGATCTGACCCGCTTCGATCCGTTGCAACACCGCCGTCAGTCCTTCGACGTCCATTGCCTCAGTTAAGCAATCGCGGAGGGTTTCTCTCACCAATGGATGGTCCGGAATCTCTCGCGCCGCCCGCTCCCCGGTCAGATTCTCTTGGCAGGCGATGGCATCCGGGAAAATGGCCGCCAAGAGATCCTCTGATTTCATCCGTTGAATTTGCGGTGGAACCTTCTTGCCGTTGGCAAACCGCAAGAGCGCCAACGACCGTGACGCATTCCACCGCCAGCGCGTGGTGAACATCGGCGCCAGCAGAACGGCTTGAACCAGCACCTCCCGGATCGAATTCGAGTGGAGATAGCCAAACACCGACTCCAGTGGAAAACTGTGCTTCTCGCCGAGGGAAATGACGAGGCCGTTATCAGTCGCGGCAGCCTGCAACTCGAAGTCGAACGTTACACAAAACCGTTTTCGGAGAGCCAATCCCCACGCCTTGTTGATTCGGCCACCAAAGGGTGCATGGATCACCAGTTGCATTCCACCGCTCTCATCGAAAAACCGCTCTGTAACCACGGTGGTCTGCGTCGGCACCGTCCCCAGGACCATCTTTCCTGTCAACACATACTCAATGGCCTGTTGTGCTCCTCGTGGATCAAGGCCACAGTCCTCTTTCAGCCACTGGATAGCCGACAACGACGAATCGGCTCGATCCACGATCGCCTCCCGAAGTTCGGCGACCTCCGCAGAAAGCTCAGCCGTTCGCGATGGAGCCTCACCACGCCAGAACGGAATGTTCGGCGGTGCACCCTGGGCATCTTCGACACGGACTTTCCCGGCTTCCACTCCCTTGATGCGCCACGACGTATTGCCCAGCAACATGATGTCCCCGGCCAGGCTCTCGACGGCAAAGTCCTCGTCGACCGACCCGACGACTGTACCATCCGGTTCTGCAACCACGGCATAGTTCGCTGTATCGGGAATCGCCCCGCTGGAGGTGATCGCCGCCAGCCGTGCGCCACGTCGTCCCTTGAGCCGATGATTGATTCGATCATGGTAGATATACGGAAGCCCGCGCCCGCGCTTCGTGGCGATACCATCGGCCAGCATCCGCACCACAGTATCGAACTCCCCTCGCGGCAGTTCTCGATAGGGATAGGCCCGCCGGCACAACGCGAACAGCTCCTCTTCCGTCCAGGTCTGTGTCGCAGACGCTGCGACCAGCTGCTGGGCAAGAATGTCGAGCGGCGCGGGAGGAACCTCGATCCGGTCCAGCACTCCGGTGCGAATCGCCCGCACGAGAGCCGCACACTCCAGAAGTTCATCCCGAGTCATGGCAAAGAGGCGCCCCTTGGGAATGGCATGAATCCAATGTCCTGCGCGCCCAATTCGTTGCAACGTCGTCGCAATGGCACGAGGAGAGCCGATCTGACAGACCAGATCGACAGTGCCGACGTCGATGCCCAATTCCAGCGAGGCCGTCGCAATCACCACCCGAGTCTTGCCACTCTTCAATCGCTCTTCCGCAGTAAGCCTGATCTCTCGAGAAAGGCTCCCGTGATGCGCCGCCACCGCATCGGGACCGAGATCTTTCAGCCGCTCCTCTAGATAATGTGAGACGCGCTCCGATAACCGTCTGGTATTCACGAACACCAGCGTCGAGCGATGTTGACGGACGAGCTCCGCCACACGGTCATAGACCTCGGACCAGACGGCATTCGTCGCAACAGCACTCAATTCGTCTTTCGGTACTTCTACCGCGAGGTCCAGCTCACGCCGATGGCCGACGTCGATGATCTTTGGGCGCGGGCGAGATCCAACCAGATAGTCTGCGACGAGCTCGATGGGACGTTGAGTGGCGGAGAGACCGATACGTTGAGGTTTGATGAAAGTGAGCGCTTCCAGCCGTTCCAACGACAACGCGAGATGCGCACCACGCTTGTTCGGAGCCAAAGCATGAATCTCATCCACGATCACCGTTCGTACTGACTGCAACAGTCGTCGGCTCTTTTCGGCCGTTAATAAAATAAACAGTGACTCCGGGGTCGTGACAAGAATATGTGGCGGCCGCTTCAGCATCTGTTGGCGATCTGCCATCGGCGTGTCGCCGGTCCGGACCAACACACGCAGCTCAGGCATCAAGATCCCAGCTTCCAGTGCCAGTTTCCCGATCTCACTTAAAGGCTTCTGAAGGTTTTTCTGGATGTCGTTGCTTAATGCCTTGAGCGGCGAAACGTAGAGCACATGGGTATGGTCGTCGAGCTCACGTGCGAGAGCTTGGTTGAAGAGCCGGTCGATGCAGGAGAGGAAAGCCGCCAATGTTTTGCCGGACCCGGTTGGCGCGGCGATCAACGCGTCCGATCCAGACTGAATCGCCGGCCAGGCTTGGGCCTGAACCTCGGTCGGCTGACCAATCTGCGAAGAAAACCAATCGGAGATAATCGGATGGAATTTCGAAAGCAGCATCGGCGGCATCTTACCATGCACGGAGGGCGTGACACGAAGGTCACCCTGTCCCCTCCTCATACGCTTGTGACTGATTGCCCATTTCAGAATTCACGACAGGTATGGCATGATGTAACCATGCATCTCTCTATCATCATCCCAGCCTTTAACGAAGAGCGCCTGATCGAACAGTGCTTGCGGTCGGTCGCTGCCTCAATCGCCGCCAACGCCAAACCGGGTTTTACCTCAGAGGTGATTGTCGTCGACAACAACTCCTCTGATAATACTGCCGTGTTGGCCAGACAGGCCGGCGCACAGGTGATCTTCGAACCGATTAATCAAATCGGACGGGCACGAAACGCGGGGGCAGCTCAGGCGACAGGCGAGTGGCTGTTGTTTTTGGATGCCGACAGCCTGCTCAGTCCCAGCCTACTTGGAGACATCTTGCGGATGATCGAATCCAATCGGTATGTCGGATGCGGTAGCACGCTGCGCATGGAGGGGTTGCCCTGGTGGGCAAACCTGACACTCCGGCTCTGGACCGGCATGTCGATCCTCTGTCGTTGGGCAGCAGGTGCGCTAATCGTGTGCCGCCGCGACGCGTTTGAGGAAGTCAGGGGATTCGACCAAGAGCTCTATGCATTGGATGAAATCAGGCTTAGCAAGCAATTAAAGGAGTGGGGACGGCAGCGCGAGCTTCAATTCACGATCCTGACCAAGCATCCGATGGAAACATCATCTCGGAAAGTCTCACTCTACTCCGGCCGTGAGGTCGCCGTTCTCATGTTCCGTATCTTTTTCCTGCCGAGAAGAACCTTGTACGACAAGAAGCACCTCTCCGTCTGGTATGACGGTCGAAGGTAATCATCAATCTTCTGCCAGCAAGGCTTGGATTTGCCGCTCGGTCTCGCTGTATCCTCCCTCGCCGATTTTCACGTACCGAATGATCCCGCGCTTATCGATCAGGTACATCGCCGGCCAGTAGCGATTCCCGTAGCGGTTCCAAATCGAGAACTCATTGTCGATTGGCACAGGGAAACGAATATCGTGGTCCTTCATGTACCGCTTCACGTTCTCCACTTCGCGTTCGTGGGAAAACTCCGGCGAATGCACGCCGATCACCACGAGACCCTGGTCGACATACGTCTCATGCCATTGCTTGACGTACGGTTCGACATTCCGGCAGTTGTAACAACCGAAGGTCCAGAATTCGACCAGCACAACCTTGCCACGGAGATCAGCCATCTGCAGCGGCGCGCTGTTAAGCCACGTGGCACTGGCGATGTCCGGGGCCGGCTTGCCGATCATTGCCTCAGCCGATCGAAGGGCAAACCATCCCGTCACCCAGACAATGCTCACGATCCCTATCAGCTGGAATAAGCCACCAGTCCTTCGAATCATCTTCAATCTCAACTTTACCCAGCACGTTAGATAGCCATATACCCTTCACACCCCTGATCTTCCCAATGGCCTCCCTTCCCAACTCCTTACTCTGATGATACAGACCGTACAGTTTGGTCTGAGACGGAAAAGGTTCCTTACAACCTGCGGTGGACCTGTCTAGATAAACGACACAGCCTGCGACCGGATTGTCCGACAGCAGGCCGTATCAGGTAACAAGACACGAGCGATCGTGGTTTAGTAACCCAATGCCCCCTTCAGGTTGCCTTTCATGGAATCTTTCGTGGATTTCATTTCGTCTTTCATCGCATCTTTCGAGGACTTCATCGAATCTGTTTTGGCCTTCATGTCGTCTTTCATTTCGCTCTTCATGGCACCAGCCTTTCCTTTCATGGCATCAGCGCTATCCTTGATCTCCTCCTTCATGGCATCAATGTCGGCCTTCATGTCGCCTTTCATCTCGTCGGCCATCTTGCCCATCTCGCCAGCGAAGGAATAGGCGCCTGCGCACATCAGGCATGCCGCCGCTGCAATTGAAAGCATCATCTGCTTCATCGAACACCTCCTCGTTGGTCGTGATCATGAATTAACAACGTCAGAGAACGACTGTCGACCCCTCTCGCACCGTGGTGTGCTGCTGGACCTCCGGTCAGTTTCTGTCTGCCTGTTTGAGAGAACCTGAAACGTCCGACATCCATCGAGCATGAACAACTTCACTATATAGCTGAGATGCCTCACAAGCAACCAGACTCACCATGAGAGACGAGCCACGAAGTGTTCCCGCAACCGCAGTCGAATCATCGGCGACGGCAGCTGCAACGGCAAGTGAGCCAGTGTTTCCCGCACGAGGGCAACCTGCTCCACATAGGTCCGGCAACCGGTACAGGATGCGAGATGGACATCGACTTTCATCTTGATGCTTGTTGAAAGCCGCTCTTCCAAAAAATCCGTTGCTCCATTGGCAATCTCACGGCACGTCAGTTCGCTGTCGATCGATCGAGAAGGATGGTCAGTCATGAGGGGAGCCTCCGGTTCAGGCGCGTTAGCCATGAGTCTCCCACCTCAGGAATTTCTTACACTGTCTCTTAAGAACAGAATAAACGAAGCGAATTCCCCTCGCCTACCGTCTCGACCTTTCCTCAGCCCAGCGCCTTTTCAACGGCCACCCGCACCCGTTCTCTGGCTCGATGGAGTCGGACATAGAGGTTCGTTTCGGTAATCCTCAAGATATTGCAGGCATCCTTGGCCTCAACACCTTCGATATCGCGGAGAATCAACACCTCTTTCAGAGTCGGTGGCAACGCCTCGATCGCTCGCTGCATCGCACTGACCGCCTGTTGGCTGGCGAGTAATTTTTCCGGTGTTTGCTCATCCCAAGGTTGGGGAGGAATGGCCCAGTGGCCGGCCCATTCACCGGATTGATGAAACCGAGCTGGATCAACCGCTTCATCGTTCTCATCGCTCTTCGAGTCGAATGCCGAAAAGGTGACGTGCCGTTTTTCACGCACACCACGGTCCTTGGCCTTATGAATCATGATGCCAAAGATCCAGGTCCGGAGCGAAGACCGGCCTTCGAACCGGACTAATCCTTCGATCACCGCCATCCAGGTATCCTGCACCACTTCTTCAGCCATTTCGCGATCCGCCACATACCCCATTGCCATGCGGATCAAGGCACCATGGTGTTTAGTGACCAACTCGTCGAAGGCTCCTTCATCGCCCCCTCGAAGCCTGGCAAGAAACTGCTCATCGGCATGAGTCAATACAGTTCCTATGGATAAAGACTGGGCCTCCGGAGACATCGGACGCCTAAATGGTCCTGTATAGGTCGTGGTCGCTAGGTTCATGATCGGCCTCCAATGTGGAGCAACTCCGTGACGAATGCCGGAGTGCTTATCAGGGTGACGTGTTTCCGGGAGAGATTGTTGACGACCTCGACTCCCCGTACATCGATGTACTCGACGTTGGAACAATCCAAACACACGGACTTTTTCTGCCGCAGATAGGAACGGCACTCGCCATCGAGGAGCGCCGCCCATTGCTCTGTGATCTTGCCTTCCAACTTGAGGAGCACGTTGCTCGGGCTTTCTTGTATTTTTGTGATCTTCAACATCCCCTTCGATCTCCTTCGGCTTCAGCGTGATGCCACCCTAGTGAGCAACCAAAGTGCCAGAGGAAGAAATGAGAACGAATTCGATGCAAGTCATTGATCCATTGAGCTTACTCAGCTCAAGGCTGGAGTAAGATCAGAACGAAGGAGGAACCGCGATTCCCAAAATATTGGGATCGTCACGAAATGTTGGGAATGGGTATTGGAAAATCAGGACTGAGGGTAGCTTGGGAATTAGGGCTTTCCCTTGCGCTCGATGCCGAGCTTTTTCATCCTAGCTTCGAGGGTAGTCGACTTCAATCCAAGAATCGCTGCTGCACCTTTGTCACCACTGACACGCCAGTTGGTGTGTTCAAGCACATCGAAAATGTGCTGCCGTTCTAGTTCCTCGAGCGTCAGGGTTCTGCCGGTAACGCCCTTATTGTCGGACGACGAGAGCCAATCGATCAGCTCGAGCTCTGGCCCTTCACTCAGAATCACGGCTCGTTCGATCACATGCTCCAACTCACGGACATTGCCGGGCCATTGGTATCGCTGAAGTGCTGCGATCATCCGCTCCGGGATTCTGTCGATTTTCCTCCCGAGATTTGCGGCAAACTTGCGGACAAAATATTGCGCCAGCAGCGGAATATCACCTTCCCGCTCTCGCAAGGCCGGCACATGGACGGGAAACACATTCAGACGATAGTAGAGGTCCGGCCGGTACTGGCCGGATTTCGAAAGTTGCTCGAGATTCCGGTTTGTCGCGGCGATCACCCGTACGTTCACTTTGAACGTCTGCGTGCCCCCCACCCGCTCGAATTCACCCTCTTGCAAGACACGGAGGAGCTTGGATTGCAGGTCGAGCGGTAATTCTCCTATCTCATCAAGAAAGATCGTCCCTTTATGCGCCACTTCGAACCGGCCCATCTTCTTCGTCAATGCGCCCGTAAAGGCGCCTTTTTCATGGCCGAAGAACTCACTTTCGATCAGGCCGGCTGGGATCGCCGCGCAATTGACCTTCACGAGCGGCTTGTCTTTTCGGGAACTGAGATTGTGGATGGCGCGTGCAATCAGCTCCTTGCCCGTGCCGGTCTCACCGGTGATCAGCACGGTCGAATCCGTCGGCGCCACACGTTCGACATTGTTCAAGACCTTCTTGAGCGAGCTGGATGCCCCGATCAGTTCCTCAAAATTATGACTACCTTTGATCTCTTCTTGCAGGTACACATTCTGCGCTTCCAGACGTGCTTTTTCCTGTTCCATGAGCACCTGTTCAGTGATGTCCACGAACATGGTACGAGTGTAGGTCCCGCTTGGGTCCGGCCGCGACCACCACTTGATCCACAGCGGCTTGCCGTTGTCTTTCCGGCGAAGTTCCAACACGACCCCGCTCGTGTCGGTTCCTCGACCGACGGAATCGAAAGCGGCTTTCAGGCGTCGTTGTGCGTCCGGCGTATCTGGAATGAACGACCTGCCGTAGGTTCCCTCAACTTGATCCGGAGTGATCCCGAGAGTCCGCATAGCGGTGCGGTTGGCCCGGATGAACTTCGAATCGACACCTTCGTGCACATAGGCGATCGGCGCTTCATCGAAAAGATCGCGCAACCGTTCCTCATTGTCTTTCAACAGGGTGTCCATCTGTGCACGCTCGAGTTCCGCCGTTGCCCGCGCGGCAAAGATGCTAAGAATCGACCGTGCCAGCTGCTCATCCGGCATCGGATTGGAATCCATCACCGCGAGATGCCCATGGATCTTCCCGGTAGAATCCACCAAGGGTACACCGCAATAACTATCGACGCCGATCTCCTGGATCAGCGGGACATCGGGATAGAGATCGCGGAGCTTGCTTGGATGGTGCACACAGACGTTCGTCAATACGGTTTCGCAGGGGCCTCGCGCCGGCACATCAAAAGGCGGCAACGGTTGACCGTTGCCCCACGCGGCCTTCGAACGGAACCTGGTGCCGTCTTCAGCGAGATGAGAGAGGTAGGCATAGTCGACCTTGAGTGCCGTCGCAACGTGTTTCACCAGCGACGCAAAAAAATCGATGCCCACCTGAGCCGCCGTCCCTTCAGCAATGACACGCAGCGTTTCCTCCCGCTCCCGGAGTGAGTTCTCAATCGCCTGGCGGTAGAGCTCAACTCCAGCCCGTTCGCCGAACAGTTTGAACACCTCGATCTCATCCGCGGTCAGGACCATCGGTTTCACATCCATCGCGACCAAATGGCCAAGGACCATCCGTGTGGGATCCTTGAGTGGAACGGCGAGATAGCTGGACACGTCCAGTGTCAGGAGGTCTTGGTCATCAGGAAAGAGCTTCTGGACGTCTTGTGCGTAGTGGCAGGTTTCGCCCTCTATGACTTTCATGCAGGGAGTGCCATCAAGACCGTATTCGACTTGATCCATGTAGCCGTCGCCTTTCCAAAAGGCGAGTGTGCGGATGCGGGATTCAGGTAGAAGATACCCCACGAAGGCATAGCGAATGTCCAAGGTCGCCGCGACATGCTTGACCAGCTCCCGGAGAAAGTCCGATCCGGTGGAGGCAACCGTGCCCTTCACGAGGGAACGGAGAAACTCGTCCGCTTTGTAGCGGGCTTCCAACCGCTGTGGATCGTTGAGCGACGTCACGTCATCCCTCATGTCGGCCCGGCCAGCGCATGGGATATGGGAGAGAGACCCTAGAAGGAGGAAAGAGTAGCACTGGACAGGAAGGCGCTGCAACTACGGAAAAACCAGGTTTTCCGGTCAGTCGGGTCTTTGCATGGAGATAGCGGCACCGCAGCCGGTGCAGCGAGTCTGACGGGCCATCTCCATTCCAGCCGGTTCTAATGCAGGGGGTGGGCCGAGCAAGATCCGAGCAAGGCGGCTCGTCCGATACTTTGTCAGTAGCTTCGGCATCGCCAAAAAGAACAGAACCATCACCACCCCTGCGACAATCAGCGGCCATTGAGCGCTGATGATACTGCTCCCCAGATAGGTCAACGCAAAGGTCGGCGGTGCCATCCCCACGAGAGTCGCCACTGCAAAGGCCTTGAGCGAGATATTCGTCAGGCCCGCTCCATAACTCACCACCTCGAATGAAAACACCGGAATCAACCTGGCAAAAAACATCAGGCCCATCAACTGATGATCTGTGCACGCCTGACAGAACACCGTCTCAATCTTGAGGAGTTTGGACAGGGCATCGCGACCCAACGCTCGCGCGAGCAGAAAACAGCCGATGGCCCCGATCTCAGCACCGATGATGGCATAGAGTGCTCCGTAGAATGGGCCGAAGACAGCCCCAGCTGCAAGATCCAACGGTAGATTCGGGATCGGTGGAATGAGGACGGCACAGGCCATGCTGCCGATCAATAGCAATGGACCCAACGGCCCGGCATCGCGCAGCCAGTCAGTGACAATAGTCGGAGAAAGATAGCGCTCGTAGTCGAACGAGGACACCCACCACCAGCCGACCGCGATCGCTACCACAGCCAGACCAAGCTTCACCCACGTTAGCAGTATACGAGGCATCCGTATCCACGCGACCGTTACGCTGCCCATGATCACACAACCGAACTCGCGTATCCACTCGGCTTGACCGGTAGCTGATATTTCCTACGATCGCTGCTATCGAGCACGCGTCCTCCCGTCGGGACCGGAGCCACTGATGGTGTCGTACTGATGAGAGTGATATATGGGAAGTTGTCGGTGGAAAAGGCGGGATCTTACAGCGGTAAAGTGTCTTTTGTTTTACTCAAGAACGCAATCTTGAAAGAGGATCGACGATAGGATCAAACTTGCTATCCACGAGGAGATGAACACCGAGCAGTTGTCTCGAACTGGACAGGTTTTTATCGGCCACGAACTTGGAGTAGCGTCGAGCTACTGCTTTCCAATAATTTACGATCATTACGTTCACTGCAGAATCGAGCATCTTCATAACTTGACGATCATTGCAGAAGGCATACTGATTTCCCCAGCCCTGAAGTATGTTGTTCACGTCGCCAAGAGTAGCAACTGCTGTCATATCGGCTCGCGACATTTCGAAGGGCTGATCCATGAGCGTTTGACTCTTGTCCAGCACTGCCTTCACAGCCTCAATAAGACGCTGTCTTGACTTTCGCGCCGGGCTGATCATTCCAAGGCGGATCTTGCAGCCCAAGAATTCAAATCCATGTCGTATTTCCCCCATTTCAGCCTTCTCTGATACGTGCTTCGGATCATAGGCGGTCAGACCGTATCTGTCCAAAATGCGCAGGCAACTTCTAAATGCAGCCTCAACCTTGCTACTATTGGGTCCCATGATGACGAAATCGTCTATGTATCGAATACAGGTGATGCCACGTCCATTTAATTCCCTGTCAAAATCTTCTAGAAGAATGTTCCCTAACAGGGGGGACAGGCAACATCCCTGAGCAACACCGATTTCATAACTCGGGAAAAAGCCTGCAGATGCTCCAAGTAAAGCTAGATTGTCTAGCTCTACAGCTGTAGCTTTCTCGAGAAGATATTGAAACTTGGTATCTGGTATAACAGAAGAAATCTTCGCGAGGACAGTGGTGCGTGGAATCCTGGTGAAGAAGGAATCGATATCGGATCTTATATAGAATTTGGCACTGCCGGTCTCGATTGCCTCATAAACGGCTCGGACAGCGCCTGGCACCCCAAGACGCTTCCCCTTGATCCCGCCAAAGCTTGTAGGGTTCTTGTAGTAAGGTTCAATTGCGGGGTCTGTTTGTAAGACTTCCAAGATCGCGCGCTGAACGATACGGCTTGGGATAGGAGATCTGACTATGGGACGCGGCCTTTTGCCTTTCCGCGGTATAAGGACTCCTTGTGCGGGCAGAAACTTGAATTTCTCCTTGTGGAGCTGTCGGTAGATCCTTTCTAGATGGCTTTCAATGCCGACGCTGAACTCTTTAACTAACCTTTTTGTCTCTTCCTTGTCGGAAGAAATTCCGTTTGAATAAACGACCCGCCACGCAGCACGCAGTGTGCTTCTGCTATATGTTTTCTTGTAGTGAGGATGTGACCCCGCTGAGATTGCGGGAACTGAACCGCCACTGGCAAGCCTCGGCTCAGTTGAAGCAAGAACGCTCATCCTGTGGGGGCTCCACCTTGTGGACTGACCCAACCTCGCTCCTGACTTGGAGCGACGGCGCAACCTCTAGCTTGCCCAGCACCGTCTCCCGGCCCGCTGGCTAGGGTTGTCAAGATTACGCTGAGGCTGATGCAGAATACCGCCCCCCTCAGCATTAAACTGGCACGTTTTTGCAGGCATCGAAATTTGCCATGGGTGCATCCTCCACTCTACGTTTTTCGAGGTTCGTGTCAACCCTTCAGCCTGCGCCACCCTCGCCCTATAATAAAGCTCTGCGACCGTCCAGTGGGAGCTTGTTGTCCAGGCTCCGGTCATGTGCAGAACCTTCAGGCGAGGACTCTCCTCTGTGGGGGCTCCACCTTGTGGACTGACCCAACCTCGCTCCTGACTTGGAGCGACGGCGCAACCTCTAGCTTGCCCAGCACCGTCTCCCGGCCCGCTGGCTAGGGTTGTCAAAGGATGGTCAAGGCTACCATAAGTTGGACATACAGGTCAAAGCACCCACTAGATGTTGAAAAATAAACATGACGTGGAACCCAACCTCAGACTGCCTTGACCGGCTAATGGGTCTTGATACTTTGAAAGAGCGGATAATCAAAGGTGGCTTCGAAGGTGGAGAAGGCACGTCGCGAGAGAAAATATCCGGGCAGACCAAGCGGCCTGCAGCGGTTGCATGAACCATGATGATTCCTGCAGGGTACATGGCAAAGCAAGTGGTGAGAAAGCCTGACTGGCTCAAGACCAACAGGATTAAAGATATCTACTCAGTGAGCGGCTGTATTTCCAAAGACTTTGCCGATTACATCAATTTCTGGAAGCACAATGGTTATTGGCTATTCGACTCACCAGAAATCATTGAGCAGGTGGCACGGGAGCACTCGATCGATCTGGCCGGCACCACGATGTTCCATTACGAAGTCTACGAACAGGAATTCGAAGATGTGAAAGGTCAATGGTGTCCGTATGAGGGAGAACGGTCATTTACCACGAACATCCGTACTCCCAAGAAAAAGATTCTTGCCGGATTTGATGTCGTCAACAGCGTCACGAGAAACAGCCCAGAATGCTCCCCGCTTTCGTGCAACTCCCTCGCGAAGGAGATCCCGACCAATTCACATTGCCTACTTCCCGATTTCGAGACCGCAAAGCGGCTTGTCGAAACGGGACGATTCAAGAACTCAGAACCTGGTCCATACAGAATTTTCGCGGTGTACACCTTGGACTAGGAGCCGACAAGTCTCCGTTTCTGAGGGAATTGCGGACTAGGCTTGGGCTTCTAGGTCCTCGTGCTCTCCTGAATCCGGTAGCGATGCTTAATCGCAGTGACAACCTCCTTGGCTTCTGCTTCGTCGAGGCCTGCACCGAATCGAATGGTTTTCGCTCCATAGTCAAAGGCAATGACTCCGCCGCCGATTCCCCATAATTGAAGACTGGATGAAAGATCCAGTGGGTTGAACCCGACTGGTGCAGCGCGAAGATCCCGCATCTGCGTCAGATCATAGTCCTTGTTAAACCCGAATCCTCCTACATCGTGCCTTGTCCGAAGTATCTGTCCGTGCACCATCACAATCTCTTTCCCTATGACTTGCCACAGCAAAGCATAGATGGCGAACAGGCCACCGACCGTCCAGACGGCAAACCAAGCCAGCATGAACGATTCTCCTTCCGGCGGAGCATCCCCCCTCAAGAACTGGCTGGAGACCATGTATTCAGCCACTGCCCAACCACAGATCCAAAAGCCCAAGAAGAAAATCACAAACCAACTACGGGTATAGGGAATGACGATGCGAAGCCCCTGCGATGTGTCCGCGATGGTGATTCGAGAATGTTGTGATTGGACCTTTGCCATCGGATGCGTCCTTGGGAGCGGGGGCTATTATGACATTTCCAGATAGATGAGTCCCAGAGAATTTGGTGGACGTTTCTGGTCTCCGGCCCGCAGGTATGCCGCCTATATGCCGATGTATGCCGAGGCTATCGAGGGATGAGATGGCCAGAGCTGCGTGACTGCCTGATCATGGCGAAGGAATGCTGGGGCCGATTTTTTCCAGGATGACTTGCTTGACCTGCTTAGCAAAGCGCTTGGAGACTTCCACATTCTTGAGCACATGGCCAGATTCTGAGACCGAGTAGGTGGCAGGCGGCATCTTGGACGTGATGGTTGCTTCAAAGATGATTGCCAGGATCTTGCTCCGCTTGCCTGTCTTTCGATCGATCCCATAGGCTTCTTTCAACGACACTTTTGGTGAGACCTCGACGGCCTCCACTCGAATACGCGGCCTCAAGAGGCCTGACCGGTCTTTATGTTCGTCGGTCAGCTTGATGATGGGGTCTCCGACAAATTCGCGTCGAATCTGTTCCGCTACCACTCCTTTCGACCGTTCTGCCCGTTGCATGTTGTCATCCAACACCGGCGGGGCAAGATCCACATAGATAGGATCGTCGGGCTGTCGTTTCGGGACCTGGCTGCGTTGGGCACGTTGTTCAGTCTGTCCGGCATTAACCTCTCCTGCCCTGGTTTGTGCAATCGTTTGCTGTTTCGCCATCGGATCATCAGCGTCATGTATGGTGGTCTTGCCAGCCTGGTCGGTTTCGTACACAAGCGTCTTTGCCCCTTGCTCATCAACGCGATACACCTTCTTCTCGCCATTCACATTCGACGTCACATAGCCAGTGGAGCAGGCCAGTATCGTCACGCAGGCGGCAGCCAGACCGGCAGAACGGATGATTCGTATCACGGAAAACAGTTCCATGCACATGCGGTACACTCCTTAGGCTTCTGTGGGACCTCTCAGCAATCCGTGCAAAATCCCTCAAGCTATAACAATAAGTGTAGCAGCACCGAGCGCGATGGCTAGGCTGAGTATCTGGCCGGCTCCTGGACTCAAGAAATCTGCAAACCTTGCCGATTCTTAGAGAGTCGGCCCACAAGCCGTGTGTGGGATGTGATTGACCGTCCTGCGTGCCAGGTCGCTTTATTCACCGTTCAATTCGCACAAAGAAGATTCTTGGCTACCCCTACCCTCTTAGCTCACCCGATGATTCGCAAACGCGTCGTCATTATTGGTGGCGGGTTTGGAGGGATGACGGCTGCCCGTTTCCTGGATGATGTCGACGTCGTCCTGATCGACCGTACGAACCACCACGTCTTCCAACCGTTGCTCTACCAGGTCGCCACCGCCGCGTTGTCGCCCAGCGACATTGCCTGGCCGCTACGCACACTCTTCCGCTCTCAACCGAACGTTCGTGTGGTCATGGATGACGTGGTATCGATCGACAGAGCCGCGCGAGTCGTCCGCCTCCGAGACAGTGCCCCGATCGCGTTTGACAGACTGATCGTTGCCCCAGGGTCGCGACATGCCTATTTCGGGCACGATGAGTGGGAAGTCCTGGCGCCGGGACTCAAAACCATGGGTGATGCCGTCCACTTACGTGAGCGGATGCTGCTCGCGTTTGAAGTCGCAGAACGGCAACGAGCCGAGACCGGCACACAGAATCGCCTCACGTTTGTCATTGTTGGAGGAGGGCCCACGGGAGTCGAGCTAGCCGGTTCGCTCGTGGAAATTGGAAGGAAGGCCATGGGACCGGACTATCCTCACCTGCGTTTAGAGGATCTCTCAGTCGTCCTCGTGGAGGCCGGCCCACGCGTGCTGCCGGGTTTCGATTCGAAGCTGTCTGCAAAAGCGCTGAGTGCCCTCGAGGGGATGGGCGTCACAGTCAAACTGAACAATCCGGTCACTGCCGTGCGTCCCGACGGCGTCATGGTGGGGAACGAATGGGTCCCGTCCGCCAATGTTATCTGGGCGGCGGGTAACAAGGCGTCGCCCCTCCTGAACACATTGGCGGTTCCTCAAGATCCGTGCGGTCGGGTCAGAGTCCGGCCGGATCTGACGATCCCCGATGACCCTTGGATTTTTGTGATCGGCGACGCCGCCCATTGTCTTGACCGGGATAGGAACCCCTTGCCGGGAATCGCCCCAGTCGCCATAAAAGAGGGTCAATACGTGGCGAACGTCATCAATGAGGAACTCCCGCCGGAGCAGCGTCCCCCGTTTAGGTATACGGACCGTGGCATGTTGGCGACGATCGGCCGTGCTCAAGCTGTCGCCCAGATCGGACCGTTCCGCGCCTCAGGATTCTGGGCTTGGACCTTCTGGTGTATGGTTCATATTTTCTTCCTCATCGGATTGAGAAATCGAATACGCGTGATGTCGGAATGGACCTGGTACTACCTGACCTTCAAACCAGGTGCGAGATTGCTGGGTGAACAGCCTGGGACTCAGTCTGGTGTTTCATCCACGGACCATGCTCCTGAACCTGCCGCAGAGGAGCACCGCCCTCTACGCCGCGCCGCGTGATATCCTGCCTCACCCCCGTTCCTTCTGCACACAAGTCTGGTTCCCCTCCTCTCCGATCGAATGTCATAGATTCGACCTCCCCAATAGCCCTACACTGCAAGGCACCACAGCGCTGCTTTCCAGCCAGCAGAGGACGACATGTTAACGGGGAGCGTAATGGCCCAGAAGAAGATCGTCATCATCGGAGGAGGGTTTGGAGGCCTGACGGCGGCACAATCCTTACGGGACGCCGATGTCACCCTGATCGACCTCACCAATCACCACCTGTTTCAACCCCTACTCTATCAGGTGGCCACCGCAGCCTTATCACCCGGCGACATTGCCTGGCCGTTCCGGACCCTTTTTCGATCTCAACCGAATATCCGTGTCATGATGGATGAAGTGCTGACGATTGATCGGGCGGCTCGAGTCGTTCACCTCCGAAAAGGCCGACAGGTCCCGTTCGACATTCTGATTGTCGCTCCAGGTTCGCGCCACGCCTACTTTGGACATGACGAGTGGGAATCATGGGCTCCCGGCCTCAAAACAATGACCGATGCCGTCCACTTGCGTGAAAAGATGCTGCTGGCGTTCGAAGAAGCGGATCGATCGAGGAGCCCCGCCATCGCGCAGGAATATCTCACCTTTGTGATCGTTGGAGGAGGGCCCACGGGAGTGGAGTTGGCTGGATCGCTGGCTGAAATCGGCAAACAGGCCATGGGCAAAGATTTTCCTGCCTTACCACCTGAGACCCTCTCGATCATCCTTGTGGAAGCCGGTCCTCGCATTCTTTCTGGGTTCGATCCCAATTTATCGGCCAAGGCTGCTCAGGCACTCGTTCGCATGGGAGTGACCATCAAATTAAACCGCCTGGTCAATGCAATTCACAACAACACGGTGCGAGTTGGAGAAGAATCGATCCCATCTCGAAATATCATTTGGGCGGCAGGGAACAAGGCCTCGCCCCTTTTGACATCACTCTCATCTCCTCAGGATACATATGGTCGGATCGAGGTGTGTTCAGATCTGACCATCCCTGATGATTCTTGGATTTTCGTTATTGGGGATGCGGCACACTGCCGGGGAAGCGACAGGAAACCGTTGCCCGGTATCGCACCGGTGGCTATCCAGCAGGGACGGTACGTGGCCGATCTCATCGCTCGAAATTTAAGCCCGGAGCAACGCTCCCCGTTCGTGTATCACAACCGTGGCATGCTCGCCACGATCGGACGCGCTCAGGCCGTTGCTCAGGCCGGCCGTTTCCACGCTTCAGGGCTGTTGGCGTGGTTGATCTGGTGTTTTGTCCATATTTTCTTCCTGATCGGACTGAGGAACCGAGCAAGAGTGATGCTGGAATGGATCTGGTACTACGTCACGTTCAAGCCGGGAGCTGCGTTGTTGTTTCCAAGGAAAGGTCCTGCACTTGATAAACCTTCACCGAAAGACGATTCCTAAGCCTCAATGATGAACCAAGCAGCGTCATGATGTGTGGCCTCGAGCGCTCACCCAACCGCTCGAAGCCACCCGATTGGGAGAAACGGTCTTCACCATTTTCCGGCATGTGCGCCGCCGTCGACGTGCAGCACCTCACCGGTCACGAACGTCGCCTCAGTGAGGTAGAACACAGCATCAACAACTTCTGAGACCTTCCCAATCCGCTGGATAGGATGGAGCGTTTTTAAATACTCATGCGTCCCTGGTTGATGCATAGGGGTATCGATAATCCCCGCACCAATGGCATTAAATCTGATCCCCTCACCCGCAAATTCAATGGCAAGCGCAGCCGTCACGGCATTCAATCCGCCCTTCGTCAGGACCGGAATCGCAGCCGGCACACCAGCTACCGGCTGGTCCGCCAAGGTCGTCGTAACATTGACGACATGCCCGGTTCCTTGTTGCCTCATCACCCGTACAGCTTCTTGAGTCACATAGAGAAATCCCGACAAATTCGTTGAGACCAATCGTTCGAAGTCTTCCTTCGTATACTCTGTAAACGGTTTGGGAATGAAGATCCCGGCGTTATTGACCAGCACGTCCGCGCGCCCAAACCTCTCAATGGCGGTCTTGATGATTCGATGGGCTGTCTCAGGATGAGCGATGTCGCCAGCCACAAGAGCCAAATGTTCCGACGGTTCCAAGACCGAGGCCTCAGTCACACGCCGTGAGTTAGCCACCACCGAGTAGCCCCGCTCAAGGAATGCATTGGTGAGACCAAGCCCGATTCCACTCGATGCACCGGTGACAATCGCGGTTTTCTTCGTTGACATCGTACGACTCCTTTCTCTACACGAGGTGAATGTTGTGTCCTGATGGTCAAGGTAAAGCGTGCACTATCATTTGGCAATATGCTATCTCTTGGTAACTATACTTTCGACTTTCCATTCGGAAAGTGATTGCCGTGCGACAAAGAGGAAATCAGATGGCCGTGAAACGTCGTCGGTCAGGGGTGGTACCTCCGCCTCCAGGATGTCCGTTGACTGCCTGCATGCAATTTCTCAAGGGGGCGTGGACTCCGAATGTGATCTGGTATTTGCGGGCGGGACCGCGTCGGTTCAGTGAATTGATGGCGGATATTCCGGGCGTTTCGCCGAAGGTCTTCTCAGCGCGACTCAAGCGGCTGGAACAGGATGGTATTGTGACTCGTCAGGTCATGCCCACCTCCCCGCCAACCGTTGAATATTCCCTCACCGATCTCGGCCAGGAACTGACGCCTGCGATCGACGCCATTGTGCAAGTGGGCCATAAACTTAAACGGTGGCGCGCTGAGCACCGCCTCATCAAGATGAACTGACCAGTTGAGATCAGGGGTTGGTTTTTGCGATGATTTATTGGCGAGGTCGACGTAGGTATTGGGAAACATCCCTTAACTCTCTTTCATTCGCCAGGATGAAACGCTCTCACACTTCGACCGTAGGCAGGATCGCGTTCCTCACCGTTCACCCGAAGTCAATGATGAAGGCAGGTGCATTCCTACTGACAAGCGCAGGGATATTGCTCATCACTGGATGCGCAGGGATAGATTCCCGGCAACCGCTTCCCACCGTACCTTCGGTGGAACTCGCCCGTTATGCCGGGATGTGGTATGAAATCGCCAGGTTGCCGATGTGGTTTCAACGGGATTGTGTGGACTCGAAGGCCGTGTATACGATTCTTCCCGATGCCAGGGTCGGCGTGCATAACGAATGTGTGACTGATTCAGGAACCCTCGATCAAGTCGATGGAGTAGCAACGGTGGTGGACCCCGCGACGAATGCCAGATTGGCAGTGATATTCGACAATTTCTTTGCGCGGCTTGTTGGTCCGTTCCGTGAGGGCAACTATTGGATCCTCGACCTTGACCCTGACTATCAGGTGGCTATGGTCGGGACGCCGGACCGCCGCTACCTCTGGATCTTATCACGCACTCCGAATCTCGATATGACCACCTATCAACGCTTGATTACCAAGGCTCAGACGCTTGGTTTTCCTGTATCGAAACTTATCAAAACGCGACGTCCCAACAGCAGTTCAGCAAGTTCTAGAGGGTTCCCGACATAGAGCGTAACTCTCTTGCTATACGCTGTTGGTTGACACCCGCCTCTCCCCCCACGTAGGTTTCCTCCTTCACCACACGAATGGACACATTTACCCAAGATATCAGCACCGTGGACTTGTTACTGGTCATCTCTCTACTCGCCGCTCTCATCACCGGAGTCATCGGTTGGTTTTTCCTGCGCCGCTTCGTCACCAATACGAAAGACGAGTTCCGAGAACATCAACCGGCCCTTCGTATCACCAACCTCTCGATCATGAACACAGGGGACGTGATCACTGTGACACCGGACGTAGAAAACCTGGGGCCAGGCGTGGCCTACGATTGTTTGCTTCAGCTGACTGGATGGGATGGAAGTTTTTCCGTGAAAGCGCTTCATCCTCACGGCCCTCGATACCGGAGGCATTCCATCCCTATCGTATTGGGGCCTGGCGCTCCAGTCCGTATGAGGCCGATGAGCCGTGGCTACTTGCGATTGTCGTATCGCGATCTCTGGGAGCACCGGTACGAATGCTGGTACCCGATTGTCCAAGTCCAGAACGTCAACAGCCGCCTCTACAACATCCGTATCGATCTCTCAGAACCCGAGTTCACAGAACCACATCCATCAGTCCTTGAAATGTGGAAACTGCTGCGGCAAACTTCATACGACGAATACGAAGATGACAATGAATGACCCTTCCAAAATACAATTGCGCTCTCCTCGAGCATCGCTTGGTGGGTACGTATTGCTCCCGAGGTTAATCGACAAGGTCCGCTTGCTCGCAAAGGGACAGCTCCCGCAAGCATATGTGACCAACGTCCTTAAACCAGGGATTACCCTAGACGGGCGATTCCTCACCTATACCGGAGTGGACGCCGAATCCCTGCGACAAGCTATCCTTTCGAGTCAGACCGATGAAGAAGTCCTAGCATGGATACAGGCTCACGCGAAACCTGCGACAGCCGAGAACAATCGAACATGGGCAGGACAGCTAGCTGAATACCGGCCCGATGATAGCATCGTTGAGTATCGCAAACGTGTGTACCCCGAACTCGCTTCAATGATCGATATCGCTTCTCTCAGCGTCTTTGACCTGATCGATCTGGACGAAGGACGGCTCTCGCTGAACCAGCTGAGGAAGTCCTCAATGGACTGATGGCGGAACTGTACTGTGAAGACTTGCAATCAGAGCTCTCGAGCCGTACCATTTGACAGTACGCACCGTTATTGACTCTGTCATCTCAGAAGGCATGTAAGAGTCGATTGCGCTGATCGACTCAGAACCAGTTCTATCGGCGTAGGAAGGAGAAACCCAATGCCTCAGAAAGTTCAGATCGATCCAATCGTCAAGATTACGAAAACCGATGCGGAATGGAAGAAACAGCTTTCGGCTCCCGCCTATCGTGTCTTGCGCCATGAAGATACGGAGCGCCCGTTCGTGAACCCGTTACATGAGAATCACGAGTCTGGAATCTATTATTGCGCTGGCTGTGACCTGCCGTTGTTCTCTTCCGAACACAAGTTCGACAGCGGCACAGGATGGCCCAGCTTTTGGCAACCGATCGATCCACGAGTCGTCGAGACTCGAACGGACTTCAGGCTCTTCATCCCACGAACGGAAGTTCACTGTGCCCGTTGTGAAGGTCACCAAGGTCATATCTTTAAGGATGGGCCAAAGCCGACAGGGCTACGGTACTGCATCAATGGAGTTGCGCTGAAGTTCGTGGCAGGATGACTCGCACCTGTCGATACGATCCCGACTCACTGTTCCGACCATGAGAAGAGCGTTTTCTGTCATGGGGATCCACAGAACTACCCGCTAGCACTTCCCGCCTGGTTCGCGGTACAATCCGCTTCTGGGTATCGTTGAATCGGGATCGTCATGTTCCGCCGAGTTCTACCATTCCTTGTCTTGCCTCCCGTACTACTTTCATGTGGACAGTCAGGAGGTCCGTTTACGTCAACGATCGATCCGTGTTCATTGTTGTCGCTGGCGGAAGCTCAACAGGCGCTCGCTGAGCCAGTTCAGCAAGCCACTCTCTCAGAGCCAACGACGTGTCAGTTCAAGGCCCACCAGAGTAATGCGAACGCGGTGACCGTTCAGCTCGATGAATCAGCAAGCAGCGAGAGACGGGCGTGGTTCAATAAAGAGCGCCTCCGTCGCGACAGTCGCCTTATCCCAGGGTTGGGGGACGGGGCATTTCGAATCGACTCTTCGCCGACGCTGTCTCAGCTGACCTTCCTGCATCAAGACTCGCTG
Source organism: Nitrospira sp. (assembly GCA_965223625.1). GTDB lineage: Bacteria > Nitrospirota > Nitrospiria > Nitrospirales > Nitrospiraceae > Nitrospira_D. Next base: position 1,686,228 of record OZ245008.1, on the reverse strand, counting down.
ATCACGATCACCATCGCATCAACGAAGCAGAAGCATCTGGGCGAGACTGTCCTGGCCTTGAGCCGGACCGTCGCATCGCATTACGGGGCGACTCTCGCCACAACCCTGCCCCCTACGACAGCTACAGCCTCTGCGGAGAACGGGACAAATCCTCATCCCGTTTCCCGGCCGACTCCAGTCACACTCGCACAAACACTTCCTGGCCCATCCGACACCCAAGCTGGGCCGCTGAAAGCTCCAGCTCTGGATCCGACCCACCTGATTGGGACCTGGCATTCACGTGTCTCACAGGGGACGACCCAGCATGACATGCTCCTTGTGATCAAACCGAACCTCCAATGGTCCCTTGCGTCCATGATGCAATTTGACGGGGTCTTGAATGCCGAAGCCGGGCTCTGGTCACTGGAACGAGCCAACACCTTCAACGGCCTTAAGTGGAAGGGAACGTACCGGAAGAAGACAGAGAATTCGTTCTCCAGCACCGGAAGTGTCCAGGCCACGTGGGCACGACTCGCAACTGATCGAGACCCAAAGCGGATTCCAACAGAGCTTTGGAAACTACGACGGGACGCGACCAGTGTCCCCGTGTTTCAAATCAAGACTGTCGATCCAGATTTGGTCGGCGAATGGGAAGGGACCGGCACCTATGCGGGCGGTTCCGCCGCGTTTGTGTGGGGGATTAAACCCTCTGCTGCAACAGACTTGTTGATCGTGGAGTCGCTCCGAGGTACCGTGCAAAGCAAAAACAACCTCTTGCAACTTCAACCGATAAAGAAACGGAAAGGCCAACGAGTCAGCATCGTCGCCCTCTATGACCACGGTCTTACAACCACCGATGGGAAAAGTACTCTTCGCTGGACCAAGCTCTCTCCAGAATCAACGGGAGACCATCAGCTCTAGTGACGGCGCCTGCCCCCTTCGCCTTCCTGTTGAAAGGACTCTCTGATGACGCATCCCCCTGAACGTATCGGATTTGTCGGTGTCGGCCGTATGGGCGCCAACATGGCCAGGCGCTTAACAGAGCGAGGGTACCACATCGCCGCGGTACACGACCGTCATGCCGGATCTGCGGAATCTCTGGCACAGGAACTTGGTTCGGAACAGGCCTCCTCACCGGCGCGTGTCGCTGAATCATCGGATATCGTCCTGACCGTCGTATCCGACGACGAGGCGATGCGTGAGATTTATGCCGAACCGGACTCGACCAGCCTGGTGGCACATGCAAAGGATCGGCTGTTTATCAACTGTGCGACCGTAACACCAGCCCTTCACATTGATATCGAACGAGTAGTTGAACGGCATGGCGGTACCGTCCTTGAAGCCTGTATGGCGAGCAGTATCACCCAGGCGCGTCAGGGTACCCTCTATCTCATGTGCGGAGGCAGACGGACAGTATTCGAACGGGCTCGTCCGTTGCTTGATGCGCTTGGCCAGACGGTCCGATATATGGGTTCAGCCGGAGAGGCGGCAAAGGTAAAGGCACTGGTGAACATGGTGATGAACAGCAATACCGTCGCATTGGCTGAGGGATTAGGGCTGGGAGCGGCGCTCGGTGTCGACCTGACTCTTCTCCGCGAAGTCTTCAGCCAAACCGGCGCCGCGTCGCGGGTCTTGGAAACAGATGGGGAAGATATGCAGCAACGCGCCCATGAATGCTACTTTTCCGTCGCTCATGCTGAAAAAGATTCGGCCATCGCGCTCGACCTAGCTTCACAGGTTGGTCTCTCGCTTCCAGTCGCACAGTCCACATTAAGCCAATATCGACGCTTGATTGCATTGGCCAAAGGTGATTTGGATAAATCCGCTGCTGCCGAATTGACTTTCCTAGATCGCCTCGGCTCATCAAGACAACAGGGTTGACCGCTGCTCGTCCTGAGAGGTTGTTGCAACCCTCATCGCCGTCGGACCTTGATGGACCGGGTACATGCTCTGTCGTCAGGAGCATGGAGAGGAAGGATCGGTGGGCACCTCTTCGAACTTAGGCTTGGCCGGAAAAGAAACTCCTTACCTGATCCACCGGAACACAGCCGACTAAGAGATCACCGTCCGGAGATACAATGAGAGGCACACCGTTCTGACCGGTCGCATGCCAGGCTGTTTCCCATTTTTGGGCGATCACACGACTCTCATCATCGACGTCCTCGGTAACCCCATCTCCCGCCAGCTGTTTGACCACGTGAGGATCGGAAATGTCTTGCCCTTCGCACCAAAACGCATGGTACGTCCGCTTCACAAAATTCATCCCCAGCTGAATATCTTGTCGTAGCAGCGCAGCGGCTTGTTCGATCGCTGGTAACGTATTCGGTTTCCCGCTCGGCAAGCTGATTGAAAGACCGGGAGCAAGCCGTTGCACGACGGTCACTTCATGCTTCAGTTCAGCGCCCAGGGAACCATCCCAAGCCTTCATAGGCCTCGGCAAATATGAGGCATGTTGGACTCCACGCCATTCACAGCGATCAAGCAACGCCAGCTCCTGCAATCGTTCATGCAGCGCATAGCAGAACGGACAGTTAAAATCGCTGTAGAGAAAAAACCTTCCGGCAGGAGGGATAGTCGTCATAGCACCACTTTACAGAAGTAGCAGAGAAGAGTCCACTGGAGTCAGACCGAAAAAATGGCTGGAGGCTCTCTGAAATCAGGAGTTGGTTTGTTGCAGTAATTTTTTAAGATTTGAGCGAAGTGCTGGCATTGTGAGCGGTTTCGTTAACACGGTATCCATTCCAGATTGACGACACTTCTGGGCATCTTCATCGGAAGTGTGGCCCGTGAGGGCTATAATGGGCAAATGGTTTAGCGTCCCATCCTCACGACGACGAATCTCTCTCGTCGCCTCATAGCCATCCATTTCAGGCATTTCACAATCCATCAGCACAACATCATAGGCTGTTCGGCTGATGGCTTCCACGGCTTCATGACCCGTACGAGCCAATTCGACCTGACAGCCGAGCTTCTGCAAGAACTTACAGGCTACCACTTGATTAATCTCATTATCGTCTGCCACCAACACTCGGAGGGGTCCAACCTGACTTCCCTCACCATGTTGTTGATCTGTTACTGATAGTGATGCGGCAACTTCGCGATGGATAGCAGGAAGGAGATAGGTCGTGTAGCAAAATGTGCTGCCTTCGCCAAATACGCTGTCGACTGTGATCGTCCCACCCATCAACTCGACAAGTTGGCGGCAAATCATGAGCCCAAGCCCAGTTCCTCCAAATCGTCTTGCGGTTGAAGCTTCCGCCTGGACATATGCTTTAAACAGTTGAGACTGTTGTTCAGGAGTCAACCCGATGCCTGAATCTCGAACGCTCCACTGCACCATCACCCCGTCGGAGCTATCGGACAAGGTTGACTTCAGTGAAACAGCAACCACAACCCCACCGCGCTTTGTGAACTTGATCGCGTTCCCGACGAGATTGAAGAGGACTTGTCGTAGCCTGATCGGATCCCCTCTGAACTCCTCTGGAACATCGGGATCAATATTCACCTCAAGGGTAAGGCCTTTCTGAGACGCTAACCCCTCCGTCAACGTCATGACATCACGGATCAGGGCCCGCAGATTGACATCAGCGACTTCCAAAGTCATCTTGCCTGCCTCGATTTTTGAAAAATCGAGAATGTCGTTAACCAACGTCAGCAACGCATCGGCGGATCGATGCATCGTTTCGATCAGTTCCCGCTGCTGATCGGTCAACGACGAGTCTTTGAGGAGCTGCGTACAACCCAGCACCCCGTTCATCGGGGTGCGAAGCTCATGGCTCATAGTAGCGAGAAAGGTGCTCTTGGCTCGGGCTGATTCCTCCGCGGCTTCTTTAGCCCGACGCAGCGCCACGTCCGAGGTAATATCGAGGCCATAGGCACGGACCAGGTCGAGCTCTTTGAGAGGGAAAAACGACCAGGCAATCACTCGATCCGCGACGGTATGCTCAACCCGAGCCAACGAGGAATCCGTAACAAGACATTCCTGGAGCATGGCCGACAGATTCCCAGGGAACATTGCCTCTATTCCGGATTCGATGAGCCCCCATTGTTCCATCACATTGAGCATTCCGGTATTCGCATAGAGCACCGAACCCGCGGCGTCAAATTCAACGATTGGGTTTGGCGCATCCTCGGCGAGCCGTGCCGCACGTTGAACATCACGCTGAATCTCCATTGCGCTGGTCAAGTCATGGACGACCACCACACCTCCGACTTGCACCCCTTGCTGCGTTCGCGGCCAGAATGAAAGTGATAGCTCAAATTGTGTGCCGTCCTCGCGTTTCCAGAAATGGGACGGAATGACTACAAGTTCGCCGGTACTCAGCATGCGATTGAACGGGCACTGCGTATCCTCGTTTTCACGTGCCGTGAGACAGCCGATCAGATCATGAAACCGTACCCCCGCCACGACCCGGCTTCGCCCGACTAATTGCTGTGCAACGGAATTGAGCGACACGATTCGATTATCGCGGTCCACAAAGAAGACAGCTTCCGGAACGGACTCCATGAGGAGGGTCGCATCCTCCGCCGTGGGTGACCAGGGCTGAGGGGACGGAGCGTGAGATACAGGACGAGAAGGCTTAAAGATAGACATCGTGCGAGTGTGAGGTCCGGGTTTTCCCGCAATATTATCGGTGGACTAGCGATCTTTCTAAAGGCTCAATGGGCCTGATTTCTAAATGACCGGTCAGGATAGAGACGGTTATGGTCTGTTTATGAATGGGCTGGTCGCGTACCTCAAGTTCCTCCCACAGAAACCGATACGGTACTCGATGGGGAGTAGAAGATGGGCCACAGGAGGTGTCTATGATTTCTGCCATACACACCGCACTCACGGGCCTGACTGCCTTCGGGAAACAACTCGAGGTCGTAGCGCACAACATCGTCAACGTCAACACAGACGGGTTCAAAAAATTCAGAACGACATTCATCGAAGCGCCAACCAGTGGCGTACTGCCTGTCATTGACAAAGATAATTCCTCCGGCCCAACGGTGCTTCGAGATACGGGCGCCAATCAATTGGAGGTCGAACTCTCAAATACCGATCTCGGTGAAGAACTCGTGCAACAGATGTTGGCGCAACGCAGTTTGGAAGCAAATCTTCATACCATCAAGACTGGAGATGCACTACTCGGTAGTATTCTTGACCTGAAAAAGTAGCGACGGCAGAGTGATCATTCCATCATCAACCCTGATCACAACGGCCACATAGTCGACCCACTGCTATGATCCCCTGCTGGGCCTAGCTTTCCCGGTAATCACTATGTTATGCGGAGACCATGGATTCTCCGCGTGTCCTACTGGTCATCCCTCCTCTAACACAACTCAACACTCCATATCCCTCCACTGCCTATCTCACAGGATTCCTTGAGTCACGTGGAGTACACGCAGAGCAGGCCGATATAGGTATTGAAATGGTGCTGCGCCTGTTCAGCCCCGATGGATTGCGCACCATCTTCGACCAAATCCATACCCACGAAAATGATCTTCCCAAGGAAGCTGTCAGGATGATGCGGGCTGAACGGGCTTACGAGCAGATGATTGAACCGGTCGTGTCGTTCTTGCAAGGGCGGATCCCAGAGGCTGCCGCTCGATTGATTGAACCGGGAGTATTACCCCAAGGCCCCAGATTTCGAGGTCGAAAGAGATTCGCACGATCAGTCTCCATCGATGACCGGGCTAAACAATGGGCATCCTTCTTTCTAGAAGATCTTGCCGATTTAGTTCAGGCCACGATCACTCCACACTTTTCCTTGAGTCGATATGCCGAACACATTGCGCGCTCCGCCTCCTCATTCGATCAGATCACTAAGGCATTGGCAGCTCCTCCCAGCCGTCTTGATCAATGGCTGCTGGAAGCATTTTGGGCACACTTTGATCGAGTCAACCCGTCCCTGGTTGGTTTATCCATTCCGTTCCCGGGCAACCTCTACGGCGGATTTCTTATCGCGCAGGCCATCAAGCAGCGCTACCCAGAATTACCGGTGGCGGTCGGCGGAGGCTATGTGAATACGGAACTGCGCAGAGTTGGTGATCCTCGAGTGTTTGATTACATCGACTTCATCACACTCGACGACGGTGAACGGCCGCTTCTTTCTTTGGTTGAACATCTTTCCGGCCTGCGCTCTCGTGAATCCCTCTGCCGTACGCTGTACCGAGAGAAGAACCGCGTCGTGTATGTCGACAATCCCTTATCCTCAGACTTCACGATGACCGACATCGGCTGTCCTACCTACCGAGGCCTAGAGCTAGACCGATATCTAACTATTTTGGACAGTACCAACCCGATGCATCGGCTCTGGTCGGAAGGGCACTGGAATAAACTGACCGTGGCTCACGGGTGCTACTGGAAACAATGTACGTTCTGTGATGTCGGGCTCAACTACATCAGTCGATACGAGATGACCCCGACCGACCGGCTGATCCAGCAGATTGAATATCTGATCACCGAGACAGGGCGAACAGGGTTTCACTTCGTGGACGAAGCGGCCCCGCCAGCCGCACTCAAGGCCCTCGCCCTGGCACTGCTGGAACGAAACATCAAGATTACCTGGTGGGGAAACATCCGTTTTGAGACAGCATTTTCGACGGATCTGTGTCGTCTCCTCTCCGCCTCCGGCTGTATCGCGGTCACTGCAGGACTGGAAGCGGCCTCAGACCGTCTCTTGAGCAACATGAAAAAAGGCATTACGGTTGATCAGACGGCGCTCGTCGCGGCTGGATTCAAGGAGGCCGGCGTTCTGATCCACGCCTACCTCATGTATGGCTGTCCATCCGAGACCATCCAGGAAACTGTCGATTCATTGGAGCGAGTCCGTCAACTGGTCGCAGCCGATCTCATTCAATCCGCCTTTTGGCACCGCTTCACCGTCACGGCGCATAGCCCAGTCGGGCTCAATCCGGAAGCACATGGCTTACAAATCCTTGGCCCTGAATTTCGTGGATTTGCAGAAAACGACCTTCTGCATGTTGATCATCGTGCACAAACGCCGAATTGGATCGGTGATGGGCTCCGCCGATCACTTCTTAACTTTCTCGAGCGGCGAGGACTCGATCTTGATGTCCGTGTTTGGTTCGAGGAACATGTGCCTCGCCCAACCGTCTCTTCTGCATGGCTTCGCCATCTGCTCAGAAATCGGACGATCGAAGAGCGTTCAGCTACACAACTGAGATGCGTCTGGTTGGGAGGCGCAGTGACTTGTGAATCGAGGACAAACCGATCTCGACTCATTCATACGGACTCAGAAAAGGATCACATCTTCATACTCTCGGAGTCGCAGGCCAGATGGTGTGAGCAATTGATAAGAGAAGCCACCCCACGCTTCCCGTCGCAGGAGTATCCACGAATTCAGCAGGCGTGCAACCAGTTTCCCGGAACGATGACAGATTACAAAGCCTTTCTAAAGACCCCCGTATGGAGAAAGATTCGCTCCACCGGCCTCGTGCTGGTGTAGCAAGCTCCTATTTTTTTGCTCGCTCAGACTACTCGTTTGAGATACCACCGTTATAGGCTTGGTCTAAAGAGAAGATAAAAAGAAAGAGCCCGAACCCACCGTGGTGAATTCGGGCTCTCGCCTGGAGGGCAGCCTCTCTAGATCACACGAACTGCCTAATACTGCAGCTGCATGGCCACATGGAACGAATCCACTTTTTGCACCGGTTGCCCCGGCGCGATGAACGAGAAGCCGCCCGGGCTGCCATTGACGTCCCCGTACCGATAGTAGGCCGAGATCCGGGCATTGTGCCCCGCAATGACATAGTTCACCCCGGTTTCCCATTCATTCCGCTCATTGGCGTACCGCGGGCTGATTTCCGTGAAGCGCACGTAGGGTTGAAAGCGACCGATGCCGATTTCCTTCGGAAACAGGTACAAGGCATACACGGTCCACGAGTGCCCGTTGAAGACGCAAAAGCAGTTGCCAAAGGCGCCGGCGCCCGGCTGAAAGGCCTGCGTCCCGTAATTGGCAAAGAAGCGCTTGAACTCCCCGTTGAACGTGAACACGCCCATGTCGTTCGGGAGCACCTTTTCAAACAACAGATCGGCGGAGAGGCCGGTGAAATCGGAGGTCGCCCCAGCGACGGTGGGATTCCCCGCGCCATCTTTCTGGTGCGTCACGTTCCCGGCGATCGCCAGAATGTCTCCGGCCGTCCCGTAATAGGTCCCGCTCGTGTAGTAGCCGGGGTTGACTTCATCGTTCAACAGGTTCCACTGCAACCGGCCCGCGTACATCAAGCTGCCGGTGGTGTTCGGGCCCCCGCGTGCCCCCGTGAAGACCGACGCGACGTACATGAGGTGCGTGCCGAAGGGATGGATCTTGCCGAAGAACACCGCGCCATCGGACCGACCATAGAGCCCCGCCTGGCCCCCTGCCGCGCCATTGGGCCCATTGGGGAAGTTGCCGCTGAAGTCTTGCGGAAAGAAGGGAGTCCGGAAGCCGTCGAAGGTGGCATGGTAGTACGGCCCGTTCAACTCCCCACGCTCGCTCGGCACCAAGGTGCGTCCAACCCAGAGATTGAACATCTCGTTGAACTCAAATTGCCCGATCGCATCCAGCAAGCCGATGTTGGAGTTGCCGCCAAAATGATTGGCGCCCCCCCCAACGTTGCAGTTGAAACATTCGGTGTTGAAGGTGAACCCGACATACTTGTGGATCTTCCCGTTGATGTAGATCCGGGCATTGTCCACTTTGAAGTCATTGCTGTAATGGCCCCCCGCTGCGCCCTCGATCGCGTTGAAACTGCTGCGGATCCCCATCCCGATCGAGATCCATTTGTCGTCATCCGCCTTAATCGTGCCACCAGCAAAGGCACTGGGCACCGTGGATCCCATTCCAGCCACCAGCGCCGTGATGGCTCCAGCAACTACAAATTGTTTCCACCGCCTTTTGAAATGTCCCTTCATACTGATGCCCTCCCTTGTGAGTAAGAAACAACCACTGCCCACCTGCCCCCTCCAGTCACAACAGCACGATGAAAATTTCGGCGCGGAGTATGCCTAAGCCCTCGAACGATAGTAAGAATTTTTTCACCCGTTTCATAATTCCAAACTATACATATGTATTTCTGCTTGTCCAGCCAAACGCAGAAATCGATCAGTGACGATACTGATGTGGTTTTCACCTTCGTACATCAATACACCTCGCGCTACGGGGCCACAGCGGTCACACCATGGAGCTTAATGCGTGTAAAGCAATCCCTGTACCCCAGCTCTCGGCACGCGACGACATCGACCATCAAAGTGAATGGGAGAGCGACGGCGGCGGGAATTACACCTGCGCTAGAGAACGGCTTGGCGATATAACATGTTGATAAAAAAGCGCCAGGCGGGAGATATTTGTCACCTTCCGCCTGGCTTTCTCCGTGGATACCGGTCGGAGCTTATCGGTTCGGTTGAGGAGTGTAGCGGAGATACGGCTTCACCGTCGTGAACCCTTTAGGAAACAGTTGTTGCGCTTCTGCATCACTCACGGCAGGGGTAATAATGCATTCTTCCCCATCCTTCCAGTTTGCGGGCGTGGCAACCTTGTATTTTGATGTCAACTGGAGGGAATCGATCACTCGCAATAACTCATCAAAGTTTCGCCCACAAGAGGCTGGATAGGTCAGCGTCAGCTTCACTTTCTTGTCAGGACCAATAATAAATACCGATCGCACCGTCATGTTGTCGATGGCGTTCGGATGGATCATGTCATAGAGCGTCGCCACCTTCTTATCCGGATCAGCGATGACGGGGTAGTTCATCGTCGTCTTTTGGGTTTCATTGATGTCATGGATCCAACCCTTGTGGGAATCCATGGGATCCACGCTGACCGCGAGCACTTTCACTCCCCGCTTCTTGAACTCCGGGGAAATCTTGGCCACCGTACCCAATTCCGTCGTACAGACTGGGGTGTAGTCCTTCGGATGGGAGAAGAGAATTCCCCAACTGTTGCCTAACCATTCATGGAAATTGATCGTACCCTCTGTTGTTTCCGCCGTAAAGTTCGGGGCATCATCGCCCAATCGTATCGCCATGGCGCACCTCCTTAGTATCACAATGAAGGATAGTCAGTTTTAAACGAGCCCTAACAATACTGTTTCAGGAGATCTGAGTGCAAGGGGCAGTGATTCACACTTTCTCACCGATCTAGGTACTGGGCACGAAATCGATTCAGAGCACCTACACCCAAATTCCTCCCCGTGCCGAAGAACGGTTGACGCCTCCTGCACGTCCAAATCAGCTCAAGTTTTTGCCTGCTCGACCGATATGGATCTCGAAGAACCTGTTGCGGAGTGCGACATGGATAAAGGCGAGCCAACGCGTACGAAGCTCCATATTTCGAAAGACCCGATGTACGTCATGCTGCGAGAGGGCTGTATCAAGGAATTCAACGCCAAGAAGGCATCCGGAGATAAATGCGATCTTCGCGGGTGTGATCTACGAGGCCTAGACCTTCGTGGCTTAGATGCCGATGGGCTGGATCTCAGCGACTGCTATTTCCGCCAATCCGATCTTCGTGGTGTCGACCTCAGTAAAGCGACACTCGATGGTGCCAGCATCAACGCCTGCAAGATTTCAGGAGTGCTGTTCCCACTCGAGCTCAGTGCGTCGGAAATCGAGCTCTCGCTCTTACATGGCACGCGCATGCGGTATAACGTGAAGTAGCCTTGTGCGCTCCATCCCCTGCCATACCTGTGTGGTCTACGCATCCACATTCGCCGGTTCTCAACCACTCACACATGATGCACGACAACCTTTCAGGGAACGAGCGGTTGTAGGCGTGAGGAACCTATGAGCCCGGCAGACAACGATAATTGCGTTCTCACCTTCTCATGCCCGGACTCAGCATCGCCGGTATCGAGGAGCACCACCCGTTCTTCGGTGAGCACTCCCCCATTGAGAAGCCGATCGCGGATCGCCTCTGCTCGCTGGTGTGCCAACGCTTCAAATTCCTTTTCTGAAATTTGAATGGCCGCCGCCAGCTTTTGTTTCATCTCCTCCACCGTCGGCTGAGTAGGCTCCGCCGGCACGGCCGCCGGATCGGGGAGAGGAAGCTTCGCGTATAATTTTTCCACCAGCCGTTGCTCGACTCTCGGCGACAGCTCTTCTTGATCGGGGCTCGCTCCACCCTGCATGGCAAAGAGCTGCGCTCGAAGCTTCAGCTCCTGCAGAGCAGCCCGGTCTAAAGTCGAATCAGTCGTACCCTTGACGTCGAGCCGGAGTCCGGTCCGTTCATCCAATGCCTTCTCTAGGGCCTTTAGTTTCTTCAGCTCTTCCTCCATGAGGGAGGCACTCCCCGGCTGGAACTCAATGAACTCCAGGTCCTCTGCACTACCATCGCCGCCCGGAACCAGTTTCCCCATAAGCGCAAATGGCGAGGCGACGACTTTAGTCAGCAAATTGAGCAACGTCGAAATCACCACCTTGCCGTACTTAAAATCCGGATCATCCAGATTGCCGCGAATCGGCATATCGATCTCGATCAGCCCTTTGCGATCCTTGAGAAGCCCAACGACCAGTGGAACTGGTAGCGAGGTGGCATCAGGGCTTTCCGTTTTCTCTCCGAATGTCAATTGATCGACGAGGACAAGATTCTCCGCTTCCAGCACCTTCTGCGAAACTCTGTACTTCAAATCGAGCGACAACTTACCTTTCGATAATTCATAGCCGACATACTTCCCGCTGTAGGAACCGGTCGGTCTTAGATCCATTCCACCGAGCGTGATAACTAAATCGGTGAACGCATCTTCGCTCAATGGATTGATCTTTCCCACGATCTTGAACGGAGCCGTCCGTCCCACTTTGCCCGCCAGATTGACATCCGCCTTCTTGAGCTGCTTCGACGACAAGCCTTTGATGGTTCCCCCAAACTCAGTGAGACTTGTTCTGACCTTTGGATCGATCGAAAAATCCTGGAATCTCGCGGCCAACTTTGCCAACTTGACCTGATCGATTATCACAGATACCGGTTCACCCGACTTAGGCTTCGACTTCTTGCCTTCGGTTTCTGCTGGGGGCGGCGGTTGATCATCAGGCGCCGGAGACTTGGCTAGACGGGAAAGATTGAGTTGTCCATCGGCATCTACCACGATCTGGACAGCAGGCTCCTGCCAGGTGATTTCGGCAATCTTTACCGCAGTCGGCTCCACATCCAGCGCGACCTGATTCACCTTCAAGGCTTTCCACGCCACCACCTCATCGAAGGAGTTCCGATCCGCGATCGCCAAGTGATTGACCGCCAGATCTCCCTGAAACCGGACTAAGGGTTCGTTCCCATGGTCTTGAACAAAACGTGCCTTCCCGCGCAGATCAATCGCACCATCCAGCACATCGGCGTTGAGAAACCGATCGAGATACGGCTGAAAGGGACGAATCTCGACATGCTCCAAATCGACGACGGCGTCGGCCTTCAATGGTTCGACCGTCACCGTTCCCTTCACACCCACAGACCCCGTCTCATTGAGGTTCAGCGCCAGGTCAATCGGAAGCGGGTTCTTGAACGGAATCTGGATGTCCTTCACCGTCAAGCTCATCGTGTCCACAGCGAGACGTCCGGGACGTTCCAGTGTTCGATCTTCAAAATCGGCCCCGTAGTTTCGTAGTGCGACCTCGTCGACGGTAATCGACCACGGCCTGGCTGGTTTATCGGCCTCGGTCTTTGCTGGAGCCGACTCCGATTCTGCACCATCTCCACCGACCGGAGTGAATAGAGGTTGATAGTTCAGAACACCCGTAGTATCCATCCAGGCATCAAATCGAGCATCGGCTGAATGGACCTTGGCGACATCGACTGTCTGCTTCTCCAAATTCAGCTGGATTCCTTCGACATCGAAAGCCGGGATGGCGACGACCGGCAGAAGCCCCCCTCGTTCTGCAATTTCCAGATTCTGAACTGACACCTTTCCATTCTTCACCGTCGCCTGAGGAACCTCACCGCGAAGATCGAAATGATACGACGCCGAGAGGCCGAGGACACCCTCTTTAATGTCGAACTGAAACATGTCATGCACGACTTGATACAGAGTCTCCAGTTTGACACCGGATAACGTCAGCTTGCCATCGGACTCCACCGGTTCCAACGAAATCGTCCCCTCCCAAGCGATTGTTTCGCCCTTTTCGATTTCGGCCTTAAAGGCATGAGCATTCTCAGCGTCTTCACTCGGAATGGTGCTGAAGTCCCGCAGGACAAACTTGATGGGCACGACATCGATCGAGACGGGCCTCGGCTTGGAATCATCTCGGTATTCCAAAATCCCTCGCTCGATCTCCAGGAGATCGATTTCCACGGGCATCATTTTCTTTGGCTCTCCTTCAGGCTGAACAGGTTTCGACGCAGCCTCATCCGTCGGTGGGGCCAACGACATCAGATTCAGCTTGCCCTCAGGATTCATCCTCGCTGCCACAAACGGCATCACCAAACGAATCTCGTCGAATGCCACCTTCTGGGCGAAGAGCGTCACGGCTCGTAGATCGACAAACAATTCCTCAAATCCCAGCATCGCGGCCTGATTCAGATCACGCACTTCTAGATCATTGAGGCGAAGTGCGAGCGTGAACGGATTAAATGCCGCCTCGCGTAGGACGACCGGGTGTTTGATCTGCCCCTCAAGAGCCGGAATCCCGTAGGCTTTGATCAGGTAGGGAAGCAGCACAAAGCCAATGAGTGAGTACAGGGCGATCAGCCCTATCAGCACAGCGCTCACGACTTTAGGACGAAGCAGTCGACGCATTTCGGAGCAACCTCTGAACGTTGGAGATGAGGATCAAAACTATAGGGGACGAGACCTTTGAATGTCTACTTGAAGAACACCCCTCTTTAGCACGGGGATTTATTAGAGAATTCAGCGCGACCAGGAAGGAGAGAAAAGGAATTTCCGCGGTACGCGCAAAGCCAAAAAGCTGAGAATACTGGAGAGGTTTATCCTGTCGCCTCGATGGAAAGGATTCACTCTGAGTCGAACAGGCTTGGTTTGGTGCGCCCGGCTGGAATCGAACCAGCGACCCTCAGCTTAGAAGGCTCTATCAAGGAAGATGGTACGGAGCAGGATGGAGTGTGATGGAGCATCTTATTTAACTGAAAAGACAAGATAAAAGACGGTCTAGATTTAACTGACTGTGATGGAGTTAGATTCAGAATCGTGATCAAAACCGTGATTCAACCGTGACTAAAACCGTTATAGCGGGAGGAGATATTCCACGCTCATGCCCGACAGAGAAAAAGTCTTGCGTGAGTCTAAAATCGTGAAAGCTCAGACTTGAGCTGGCAGGCAATGTCAGATTGAATCGAAACCAAGCTCTAGGGCGGACGTTTAACATGCCCCTATTTTCGAGTCCTGGATTCCTCAGATCGGCCAGAAGCGGAAGTTCGGCACTGAGATCGCACCGCCATAAAGCGGTCCTCAGCCCTGTCGCCTTAACGCTCAGCATCAGCGATGGCGCACAGCGTCGTCCGCTGCATGCTGTTTTTGGGCGGCCTATAATTGATTAATGAGTGCGTCAATCCTCGTAATCTTGGATGAGTTGGCAGGTGGTGGGTTCCCGCGCACAGCCATACCTACTAACTTCATCTCATATGCCAGCCTTTGAAAAATGAAGTATAACCTCTTCTCGCATTCGGTTCTGCATTGTACCCCCGGCCTTTATGGATTCAGGAGGTGGTAAATAGCGTCGTCTTGTTTCAATGGGACGAGTTGCATAGGAAACAAGTGTCAATCCATGATGTTTTGCGAGAGAAGCCAGGGCTTCCGAGTTTTTTATAAAGACGCCGCGTATTGTTGAGTCACCAACAACAAAGATCGCTTTTCCATTCACCTTCAATACACGGGCACATTCTTTCATAACTTGCTTCATATCAAAAACATAACGACGTATCATGCCCAAGTGTCGTTTACTCATTCCGGCAAGGTTTGCCATGGAGGACATGGCTTCCTGAATTGCTATATCTGTGTAATGTTCTATTGATACTTCCGCCCCAATGTTGCCTGATCTGATCGATCGGATTTCAGGAATCTCGTGTCCCATCCATACAAGCGACAGTTTATGTCCGCGAAGATAGTCAATGGCGTTCAAATACGGCGGGGATGTAAGGATAATATCCATACTTGAGCTTTCAATAGGTAATGATCTTGCATCGCCATGCTGGACATTTACAGAAGGAGCGACCTTGGCTTCTATTGTAAAGGGGCAGTTTTGTACAACTGTTACCACAGCCTTTTGAAAAATATCGAAAGGCTTCACCGGCGCAACAGCATAAGCACGATGAGGCCTACTATGTGAGACATCTCTTGCAAGCGAAACCCCTGCGGTTTTCGTTATTATCATTCGCGAGAATGCGCACCACAAAAACATTCTTTCAGTTTCAGACCGCACTCTTGAGATACAAGTCGATAAAGCGGTCAAATCACGGCGCGTTTCGGGGTCGAACCAGAACTCTACGAACTTGCGGGTCTCGTCGTCAGCACCCTTAGGATATGAGTTTTCGAGCCTCAAGCATTTGGCAAGTTCTGTTGCTCGCTCTAATACGAGTTTGGCACGACGCAAAACCTTTTCTGGATCGACATCGGCGCACCAAGTGCGTGAAATTAACAGCGCCAGTGGATCTGTATCGCATCCAAATGCGTGATGCCCTCTCATCCTTGCACAGGCAAGCGTGGTTCCTGATCCCAACATCGGATCGAGAACCTTCAAGGAATTGCCTTGCGATGGTAGTGCGTCCCACACAATCGAAGGCGCCATCCTTGCCGGGAATGGATGGACAGGTCGAATGTGAGCTCTTTTTGTTGCCGAAATCATATCTGAATTGTTCTTCTTTCCGCTTCGGGATACTGCCCCACGGCCGTCTGTATATCCTGTAAAATCAGATCGGGCCTGCGGTTGATTTCAACAGTGTTCTCACGAGCATACACAACTCCGCTTGCAAGGACCTGCATAGCTTTGCAGCAATCAAGTAGTTCAGTCTTTGACATTCTTACCTGCGGGTCTCGATGCCGAAGCTCGGTCACAACGGCGGCATATTCAACTGCTTCATTCGGTACTTCCTGTGCCAATTTCCAGATCGTCTCAAGTATCTCTTGGTAAGGTCTTCTTTCCGGCTCCTCATTAGAGAGAGCATCTACCCACTTCTGACTTTCTTCAGGTCTAACACAGTCTTTGAAAAGGCCTCGAAGACGGCTGAGTCCACCGATTCTCTTTGCCGAAGCGATACGGATCAATCGAGCTAGGTCTTCAATGTTCATTAGCGTAATTGTCTTCCCAGTGTTTTTCTTGTGCTCGTTGATTTCACGAACCGTGGCTGAATTGTTTTCGTTTAAAGTAGCAAAGCCATTTCCGATCACCACATGATGATCGCATTTGTAATCTGACATGTGCCTCGCAATTCCCGAGACATTCAGGCGATGTGCAGAAACAGGCTGGCCGCTCTTTGCCTCAAGTCCGACTTTATAACGTTGAATCTCACCATTTTCCGTTGCGGCCAAATGGGCTTCGGCGGTTCCATCGGGTTTGCCGCTTCCTCCGATGCGAATAACGTTTGCAAAACCCATTGCCTCAAAGGCGGCACGCATCTCTTCTTCTAGTTGTTTTTCATCGTCACGCGCATCTATAAGTGCAATAGCAATCATTCCAGCGGTTCGGCGAGCAGACGACCTCACAAATTGCCTTAGCAGTTCATCACGCCTTCCAATTGTATCGCGAATCGTGTCTTCTTCTAAGCCCATGTGGTACAAGTGGGCCTCAAGAAGAATCTCCGACATAGCGAAAATCTCGAGTGGAAGACTTTTGGCAGGATCGGAAAAGAATTCCTGAAAGGCCGCAACGAATGGATGGGAAGAATTAACTAGAAGTTTGCCTTCTTGAACATCGAAAACAGCCAGGCCGTCCTTCGAGTCCAAGACACTGATCTCTATCGAGCGTAGTAAGCCATCCGCGCCGTCCGCCTGTTCCTGCAGGGCCTCAAGGATGGCCGTATTCTCCGCAGCAGACAGTCCGGACGGAAAGCGAAGATAGAATGGAGTTGCCCGGTTTTCGGCAACCATCCGGGCAAGCGCCAACAGAGGCTTTCTTGTCAAACTACCCGGTGCTGCAGAGATACTTGCAGAAATTCTGGCTGATGGCGTTTGTGTGCGGTCATGCTCTACGAGCTTGTTGCGCGCCAGATTAAAGCCGGCGCGGAGAAAATTCTGAACGGCTTCATACAAATCGCCTTGTTGAAACGATTCTCGTGAAGATCGGAGCGCATCATCCAAACTGTCGATATGAGCGACCATCCTGAAGCGAGAAAACGTGCCATGCCGTAAGAGATTCCGCTCAATGCCAAAACCGGGATCATCAACATTGACCCTTCGTCCCCTGACATAAACGAAGAATCCATTGCTTTGCTCGAACTTTTCTTTCCCTGTACCGAGTTCATTTGCGAAAATCTCGATATACCCCGTAATCCTGCCAAGTAATTCCTCGTGATAAACTCCATAGCGGTGAATGGACTCTTCCGACTCGCTTTCGTCCTCCCGCGCAATCAAACCTGCCGGGCATGGTGTCGACATTTGAATGACATCTCTGCCTAGGACCAGTTTCTTTAGGCAGGGATCCATTTTGGGAGCTTTTATCGGATCACCATCAAGAAAAAGCCGAAAATCACTTTGCTGCGGCATGGCCGTTCTCAATACCCATTTCAGGCGGCCAATCTTGATCTTCTTACCCATGTCCTTGAGGCTCGACATAATCGCGACTGTCCATGATTCAGATGCGTCTGCCCCAAACAGCCTAAGTGCCGTATGGCCTTCCTTATATCCATGGGTCCAATGCTGAACCGCCTCTCTTGCCTGTTCTACGGTCAACGTTCGTAAGGGTATCCGGATCGTTTGCTCGTCAAAAACACCCTCGGCGGCATCAGTGGCGCTTCCGGTTAAGTTGGAATAATCCATTGTTGCGGCATAATACGTATCGCCGGATTTACTAATATGGGTCAACTTTGAAGCCAGGACATATGTTGACAACTTGCCGATTCCAAATTTCCCGATAGGCTTACGTCTCGAAGAACCACTGGCTCCTCGCCGTGTGCTTTCTCCAATGATCCAATGCTTCTTCAAACCGGCTCCGTTCATTCCTTCGCCATCATCAATGATTACGATTGTCGCGTCTGGATCTCGGAGATCCGGTGCGAGTAAGATGTGAACATTCTTTGCGCCGGCGTCGAAGGAATTGGAAACGAGTTCTTCAATAGCCTTGTTAGGACTGGAATATAGCCCTTCCGAGAATAGCTGGATGATGCGGTGGCTGATTCGGACATCTATTTGGTCCGTTGCTGTGCCTGCTGTCACGAAGGATGATACTGAATTATCAGAAATCGGCATTATTTGTCGTTCCCTTCTTGTTCCAGATTACAATCTTCTACAAGGCAAATAACGCTATTTGCTCCCAAACCTAGACGTTTGATTGTAGATCAAGAAGTCGCTTTTCTTCATGCGTTCATCTGCCCAACAATGTTTAGACGGATCCGCGTACCACCTGGATCCGACCGATTCTGTCCGTATAACAGGTCACTACTGCTCGTGAACAACACGCCATGCTCGTTGTCGTTTCAATTAATTGCGACGGTGGGACCATGTATCCCGGGTTCTTATGCGGATCGGCGTAAGCCCCTCCTCTGATAGCCGTCGGTCATGGACGTCGGCTAAGGGTCGAACTGAGACCGTCTGCCCGACCTTCCACGAGCATCCGCTTTCAGGGCATCTGACACTGTCTGTCAGATCGGATGCCGACAATTACACCACAACCTGCTAGTGCCTTTCCACGCCACGTGCATAGGATGGTTATGTGCGACTCCGACGTTGAACCACAGTCTTGTTGATTATTCGTTGGTTAATCTTGCTTTTCCACGCCATTTGCTTAGGTGACAGCTTTCGCTTGAAGCGCGTGTCCCAAAGGAACTTGTATTCCCTCTCGTAGATGTAGCCGAACCTATAAGCATGCTCGATCAAGTCCTCGTTCGGATTCGCCTGCTGGTTGGCCGCGATTCTCTTTAACCCGGAAAACAAATTGCCGGTTTCGACCCCGATAAACCGGTTGATACATACATTACCCACATGGGTTTCATTCCCGTTCCGCTGATTGCGAATGTAGCAGTGTTCCTTTATTTCCATTCCGCAAGGACAAGTGTCAAATTCTTCGCTAATTTCGACGCCCACAAGCGCCCACTCCCTCCTGGCTATTTCAAAGCTCTGGGCCACAGACAGGGGAAGGATATGTGTCTTCAGTCGTTCGAAGTTGTGTTCCATGTGTGAATCACAGTCCTAAGTCCAAAGACTTTCTTTGCATTGGACTTCGAGCACGGAAACCGTTCAACCTTTGGAAGGTTAATACTCGTGTATACATCGCGACTCGGAAAATCTTCTCTGCGGTATCGCAATTTAGGCATTCACCCAGCATCCCGGACTATGAGCATCGTAGAACACAACCTTTACGCTCTTTCCTTTCGAAGCGCCCTCGATTTTCTTCTTGATCTTGGCACACTTCTCCTGATGCTTTGGTGTTTTACACACAGATACAGCGATATCTGTCAAAGCACCGCGACAAATTGCTCTAAGAACATGATTATCGTCGTCACGCAATGACCATCCGAAGATAGCTACGCGCTTTCCAAGCGCTGGGAGAATCGAGTCATGAACTGTCCAGAGGTAGTCGCTTCTGCTGATTGTAGCCACTTTCTGCTTGCTCGTACCTTCGCTAACAAAGAGAGGAGTGTATTTGTCCTTGGACTCCCATTTTGAAATTACTGTTGTGAGAAGGTCTGAAGAGCTGGCGGTCAACTTTCTCTCTCGGCGGTTTGAATCCCATGCTAGTGCTAAGTTTCCATGCGGATAGAATACTAAGGTTGAACGACTGTAACTATTATGACCTTTACGATAGTCTCGCCAGTTAGGATTGAACTCTCCACCTTTTTTGAAGCAATCCTTAAAGCGATGCTTTTGATCGTCGTTGTTTCCCTGCATCATAGTCCAATAGACAAGAAGGTCATAATTTAAACTCACGACCGTCTTGAATCGCTTCATGAACTTTGCGGCCAAAGGCAGTCTCTTTTTGACCGCTGTGTGATCAGGATGTATGTTTGTCACTGCCTGCACAAGGGCGGTGCGAACACTCTTGTATGCCTTCCGTGTCTCATTCTCTGAGATCTTTAGAGCCCTATTGATCATGGTGGTGTGCCACAGCATTCGTAACACGCGTTCAAAATTCTCAGTCTGCAAATGATCAAAGATAGTTTGTACGTCTTTTTTGATGAGTTGGCTCCTTCTAGCCGCTTTTAGCAAGGACTTGTATTTGAAGCCTTGATGAAAGGCAATGCTTGCTCCATTGCCAAGAACCAAGCCTTCCTTGAAGTCATCTGCGATGTCTGACCAGTCCTCTATATTAATATTCATTTGGCCTAACTCAGTTGAGTGATTCCAAAGGCTTTTGCCTTTTTAGATAATCGTTGAGTGTAGCGACGGCTGCAATTCGATGTTTGTCTAACCATAGCAGTCCTATGTAGACCGTCAACGACCGATGTGTCAGCTATACACCATGGTGATGTAAAGCGACGACGTTGCTTTGTGATTGCCCTCCGTGTGCTTACTCCTCTTCCTCAGGGTCATCGTCTAATTCCTGTTCAAACTCCTCCTCAGGAGTCTCGTCATTTACTTCCTCGGTGCCAATTGTTTCATCGATTTGTTCAACGATCTCATCGGCCCCTATATCGCTGGCACTTTTCCGCACATCGACGAGCAGCCCCGTCAATTCTTCGACTCGTTTGGCTAGTATTTTGTTTATTGCAGCCACGATACAGACTCCTTTTTCATGGTTATTGGACGTTTTTATGTCTAGAAACCCTTCTAAACCCCAAGAAACCCATTTAAAACCCTGATAAAAACCAGGTTATGAAACCCCGTTTAATTCGGGTTCGTGTGAATAGAACCCAATTTTGAGCTCCCAGAGAAGACACCCTTCCCATTCAAGCAACGGGGGGATTCCTCGGCGTTGCGGGGCAACGCCTCGGGGCAACTTTTATCCGGGCGTCCGGGTTGGAGGGTTCCAACCCGGAGAGCCCGTCGCGAACCTCTAACCCGGCTCGCCCCTTCGGCTCAGGAGTTGCCACAACCTGGCCGAAGCTGTAGAGAGGCAGGGTATCTAGTGGCCCACCGAGATCGATCTCGCCACCCTTGAGCACATACTTGCTGAGGTAGAATCGAGCGCCTTTAGATGGATCATAAGCCTCGATTCGGGCGTACCCTGCCATCTCATTCCACTTATCCATCCAAACAAGCCTACGAACGGTTTCTGGAATTCTGCCCAGCAAGGCATGGAAATGAATAACACCTCGTCGTTGATATTCCAGACCACGAACCCAGATGATCCCGTCCTCGGCCCTTCGCCAATATCGAACTCCAAACAGTTCACGATTGAGCTGATGAGTCCATCGGTTCCATACCTTGTGTGCTGCTTCAGGGTGGATCTCGTGCCGAAACGTGTGGGTTGTAAACCAGTCCCACCGCCATTGGTCCAAGAACGACGGCCATGCAGCCAAGAGTGAATCGACTTCATCACTCATGCCGATTTCAGCCTTAGGACTCGCCAATCCCGCGCAGAGTTTTGACCCGGTTTAGCAGGAAGCAGACCGCGAAACCGGATATAGACACGTTCACCGATTTCTACGTCTCGCAGGCACGAGTCCAGAATGCGCCCGCCTTTTTTTAAGAGAACCAAACAGAGCGGTTCCTGGCCCACGCCGGTATCGACTTCTAAGGTGTAGGCTGTTCCTCCAAGTCGCATAGGCGTCTTACCTACCAAAAATCCTTCCATACTTTCCCAAGACACGAGCGGATCCCATTCGTAGCTCACCTCAGAACCAAGTTCTTGGTAGGAACCATGTTGCATATGGCTGGGAAGAGGAGGCTCGTCATCCATCGGGGCGCGCTGCAATGGGATAATGTTTGGCTTCGGCAATTCATCAATGGAGGCATTTGAGAATTCAGTCTGTTCCTGCATGACAGTTCTCCCTATTGGTTAAGGTTATTGTTCTAGCCCGATAGGCTTGCGATACCCTTCGCTGATCAGATGCTCCACATCTGTTTCCTTCACTCGCACGGCTCGACCAATGCGGACGATTGGTAATCGCCGTTGGTAGATCAGCTTGCGAATGGTGGCCGGTTTCAGCGCTAACCGATCTGCTGCCTGAAAAACGTTTAACAACTGATTCATGGCCGCCTCCGTGGTTCCAATATATGATGGTATTATACCGGAGAAGAGTATGATATGATACGGTTATCAAATGATAACTGTTGTAACGCACTGACATGAGATATTCTCAAACAACCGTTAGTGCTATTTGGGAGGTCAAAAATGAAAGACGCGTGCTTACCTATTGAGATACCAAACAAATTTACGGGGAAGTGGACAACGAACAGCCGGCTGAGATGGTTGAAATGGCTATTGGAGTTTCAACGCATGGAACTCTCGCGGCTTACTCAGAGTCAGCAAGAGAGTCTTTGCGAGAACCTGGCAAAATTCTGTTCTTCCTATCCCTTTGGGGTGCCATCACAAAAAGGTGTTCCGAGAAGTGAGAGAATGGAGAACCTTGGAATATCAGTAGTAAAGCCTAAGGTTAAATCTATTCAGAAGGAACTACGGCAAGGCTTGCGATTGTTGCGGGTAGAGAAAAACGTTAAGATTATCGATCCCAATAATGATTTCCCGCTAGATTTCGAAGACTCACCGTTCTTGATCGTTAGCACAAACGGCGAGTGGGAAGTCCCGATAGCGACATCTACTCTTACCCTGTGGCGTGCACCAGAGTACAAATCTGTTAGAGGTGCCAAAGCCAAACGTTTCAAAAGCGGGGCTATTGGATATTATCTACGTGCTGGTTGGCCAGATATTTTCTGGCTAGCAGTCGCTGATTTATTGCGAATCCATGGAGACAGCATCAGACAATGTCCCAAACAAGACTGTGGAAAGGTTTTTATCAGAACGAAGCGGCAAGATTACTGTTCCACACAATGCTCTCAAAGTGCGAGATCAAAGAAGCATTACGCCACACATCGAGAAAAGCGGAAAAAGGAGCGACGGGCATGGTATGGCAAGCAAATGAAGAAGAAGTATGAGGGGCAAAAGATAAGAATCATGCATCGGGTAACGGAGTAAAGTCCGTTTGGGATTTGATCCGAACAAGCAATACCGATTGATAGATCAAGGGGGTTCACATGGCACGCAAAGATGGCAAAGATAGGGGCATATTGGAGTGGCCACCTCAAAGTGGAAAATGGTGGGTAAGACTTTACGTCGATGGACGAGAGAAACGATTTAGTTGTGATACGAAATCTCAGGCGAAAGCCCTCTATGGTCGGTTGAAGGCCGATATTCGGGAACGTACTTTCTTCCCTGAGAAGTTCGCCAGTCGGAAAGATATCACGCTCCGGGCTTGGCTCAGGCGCTGCTTGGATGGCAGCACCAACCGGAACCGCGTCAACGAGGCTCTCTATAACCGTCGCTGGTCCTTGTGGTTCGGCCCGCGTATGCTCAGCGAGATCACAACGGACGAGCTTCGTCAGTTTCAACGACGGTTACAACTCAAAATGCGGCCACGGCCAGCCCACGCCTCTAAAACCTGGCAGTCAAAGCGGCAATGGAGTGATGCAACGATCAATCGGTTCTTCGCCTATCTCAAGCATGTCTATAATCTTGCGTTGAAAGATGGCAAAGTGACGCGCAACCCGGTTGCCGGGGTCAAGCTGTTTCCTGAAATCTCGAAAACTCGGTTTCTATCTGACGAGGAATTACACCGGCTCCATGGTGTAATGGACCTCAAGGACTGGCAGCTTGTCGCGTTGGCAATTGAAACAGGATTGCGACGGGAAGAACTGTTTGCTCTTCGATGGGAATACACAGACCTTGAAACCGGGTTTGTTACGCTCCCTATGCCCAAAGGGGGAAAAACGCGCTATGTCCCGCTCAGCGAACAGGCGAAGACCATTCTGCGATCCTTTGAATCCTGGGCCCGGTCCCCGTGGATCTTCCCCGGACTCACGGACCCCATGAAGCCAATGGATAGCCGCGCCTTCTTGCGCCGGGCGTTCGAGCCTGGACTAAGACGGGCGGGCATTACAGGTGCATCCTGGCATACCCTGCGCCATACGGCAGCAAGTCGGCGCATCATGGCGGGCGTCGATCTCGTGTCCGTCAAAGAGATCCTCGGCCACCGGAACATTCAGACCACGATGCGCTACAGCCATCTTGATCCGCGCCACCTACGCGACGCAGTCAATCTAGGGAGTCTCAGGGAAACCGTGACAAAAACCGTGACTGGCGAGCGAAACACCTACAAGGCGAATGTAGAACCTACTGATTTTATGGTGCGCCCGGCTGGAATCGAACCAGCGACCCTCAGCTTAGAAGGCTGATGCTCTATCCGACTGAGCTACGGGCGCACGTTGTTTCTGAGGTATCAAGACCTTCGTGAATGCGACGTCAGTCTGAATCGAATGACAGGCCTTCGTCAAGTGGAAGCTGGTTCCAATCTCACCATTCGGTGAATCGATTTCGATACGATATGGATCTCTTTAGATTCACCAGCCTCCCCGTCTTCTCAACCTCCATACTCGAAATCTCGCACGATTGCGGAAATGGAATCGACGCCACAGCCTAAGTATTTCTCCATGTTTTAAAGTTGCCCGCTTACTGGCATGTCGATGGCCTGCATCTTGCCTGTGCATGCGGACCATGAGCCGAGCAGTCGGAAAGGAGATGTTGGTGGATCGCAGCGCTGTCGATCTTGAACGCCTGTACACTCGATTCACTTCTCTCAGGCCGCGTGTGCTCAAATGCAGCAGAGTTCTCATTCATATCATAAATTAGCAAGGAGGTATTCCAATGGGGTGTCCTTGGTGGATCTGCGGGTTAAAAAATAGTGGGATGGTTGTCTGTACGATCAAACTGTCAAAAGAGGGGAAGGTTCTCCTCACCATTGATGGCCAGCAAGATTCTCAGGGTGTAGAAGTGACCCAGGCTGCTCATCTCCGTATTTTCGAAGAGGGTGAGAAGGACTATGGACTCGCCATTGTGTCGTGCGCTAAAGTGCTCGGCGATGATAGCAACCCAAGATCCGAAGAAAGTATCGACTTATCCAAGCTGGAAATGACAGCCTTTTTTTCCTTCATGGATCCCAATAATCCCAAGGTTCGCATGTCTCCTGAAATTGCTGTGTGGCACTTTAATACCCGATTTAAAAAATTTGCAGATAAGGATGAGAAGGACCGAGCACGCGAGTTATTGTTTGCATATGATGAGAAGTATATGGAACAAGATATGAAGAGATCTTTCGACTATAAGAAACACAAACACCATGAAGACCAACATGTCTTTCCATCGTACACGTAGCGAGGTTCGTGGCCTACAGTCGAAGTAAGTCGGCAATCAAGCTCGCGCAGGAAACCGCATTGATCGCTTCTGCGGTTTTCTGCGCGACCGTCGTTGTGACCGCTTCCAATCTGGCTGGAGCTGCAGCTCCCATGACGCCATCTGGACTCGGCACCCAGGTTGAGCTCCCTCCTGCCCCACCGAACGGAAAAGTGCAGTATGACATCTCAGGTGGAACCAGGGCCGGCACGAACCTGTTTCACAGCTTCGGCGTATTTGATGTTCCCACAAACAATGTCGCTAATTTCCTCAATGATTCAGGTCTCGCCACCTCGAACATTCTTGGCCGAGTAACCGGAGGCAATCCTTCGAGCATTCTCGGTACGATTCAAACCACCGGCTTTGGGGATGCCAATCTGTTGCTGATGAATCCCTCCGGCATCGTCTTTGGTCCCAGTGCCTCGCTCAATGTGGCAGGTTCTGTAACGTTCACCACAGCACATTATTTGCGGCTCACCGAGACTAATGGTACGGCAGGAATTTTCCATGCCGATCCTGCATCACCAAGCATACTCACGAGCGCGCCCATCGCCGCATTTGGATTCTTGGACAATACTCCTTCGGCTATTGCCGTTCAGGGAAGCTCGTTGACCACGCGACTTGGGCAGTCGATTTCGCTCATCGGTGGGGATATCACCCTTGAATCTGGCGCACTCGTGACGAACGTGGCACAGCCAACTTCGCCTAACGCCGCTGCCGGACAAATCAATCTCGCAAGTGTGGCCTCGCCGGGAGAAATGGACGCAACCACTCTGGCCTCTGCTCCAAACGTGAACGGTCAGTCATTTGGAGCGCTCGGCACCATCAAGGTGTTAGATCAGTCCGTCGTTGATGCCAGCGGGAATGGAGGCGGCACGGTACTCATTCGAGGCGGGCAGTTTATCTTGGATGATTCTACAGTCTTGGCGAATGTGACAACCCCTGGCCCAGTCATACAGGGAGTGGAATCGGTTGGTGGCGGCATCGATATCGCCGTCAGTCAAGATGCCACGATTCAGAATGGTGCTGCTATTGGAATAAGTGTCGCCGATGGCGCAACTCCCGGCACCACCTATGGAGGCGTAAAGCTAACAGGTGATCGGATCATCTTCTTGGGCATTCCGGGCTCTGCACTGAACTTTAACGACCTGACCTTCACCAAGGTCAACACCAATACCGTTGGGGGCGGCCACGCAGGAAACGTAACACTGCAGGCCACAAACAATATCGAACTGATGAACGTGGTAGAGCTTTCTTCATCTTCCGGACAGAACGCAGCTGGAATCGGACCTTCGGCTACGTTGGCTCAAGGGAATGCCGGTAATGTCAGGTTGACAAGCCTGCACGGGGATATTCTGATGAGGAACGGCGGGAGAGCGACTGAAGCTGCCTCCCAGCTATGGAATAGCACTGGGAACACAGGGAAAGTCACGGCGTCTGCACCGGAAGGGGATATTGTTCTCGATGGGGCAAGTCTTGTGACCGGGTCGTTCGAAGGACAGGGACAAGTGGGGCCGGTTGAGATCACCGCCAAGAATCTCGTGATGAAGGCCGGGCTTATCGGAAATGAGAATCTAGGTCCACTTAAGTCAGGTGGCATCACCATCACACTTTCAGACGCACTAACGATGGAAGCAGATTTTACCGTCCCAGCACGTATCCCTTCGCAGTCATTCATCGTCACGAGTGCCTTCCATCCTACAAGCACTGCTCCGGCCGGTGACATCGCCATCACGGCGAAAAACATCTCAGCAACCCAAGGAAGTCTAATCAGTAGTGAAACGTTCTCGTCAGGACCAGGTGGGCAACTCCAGATCTTTGCAGACATGCTCCAGCTCACAGGTGGAAGTCAGATAAAAAGTGGCAGTACGTTTGCCCCGCCATTGGGGAGACTTCCGCAAGGAATCACCCCCACTGGTAATGGGGGAGATATTACGGTTCAGTCAAGCAATGTTGGCTCCTCAACGTCCGTGCTGATCGATGGCCCTGATAGCGGCATCTTCTCTGATGCAAAGGGAACCGGTACCGGCGGAAATATATTCGTGAACGCCAAGTCGCTCATGCTCCAGAATGGCGGCACCTTGTCAGCCGCGACATCTGGGACTGCGTCAAGCGCAGCCGGTGGCTCCATCATCGTCAACGCGACAGATCAGGTAACACTGACCAACGGCGCCTCGATTACGGCCAGCAGCACAGGTGCCACGGCCGGCAATGCTGGGAACATCTCACTCGACGCCGGTCAGCAATTAGATGTGACCAATGGCTCTTCCATTACCACGGCCACTGAATCGGCCCAGGCGAACGGGGGTAACATCGATATCCGAGCCATCGACCGTATCCAGCTTGTGGACAGCACCGTCAGCACCTCCGTGCTAGGAGCCGAGGGAAGCGGGGGGAATATCTTCATCGATCCAAATGTGGTGATCTTGCAAAGAAGCAACGTCACTGCGAAGGCTGTCGGGGGCGCCGGTGGCACTATAACCTTCGTCACTCCCCTGTTCTTGGCTGATCCTGCCAGCCTTGTGAGCGCCTCATCGGAACGTGGTCCAGGTGGAACGGTGACGATTCAATCGCCCACGTCGAACTTGAGTGGTGCAGCCGGACAGCTCACGGCTAAGACTAGTCCTCCTCAGGTATTGCTGCAGAACCGATGTGTCGCCAAGGCGAGCGGCGAGCAAAGTAGCTTCGTTCTTGCCGGACGAGACACACTCCCCGCTGACCCAGGCGGATGGCTCAGCAGCCCGGTGGCGATAGAGCACTGGACGGGAGAGGATGTGAAGGAACATGCCTCAGGGTTGATGGTGCGGAGCATCGGACCGAATCAATCACGGGCCATGGTCGCATCAACGGACGAGAGCCAGATTCTATCCATTCGAGGACTCACACCGCCGGGTTTCCTGGTTCGAACGTTCGCGACGGACTCCATGGGCTGCCCCTCCTGACCGTCACTCGACCTGTAAGATTTCCACATCGTTGGCATAAGCTGAATCCATATAGATTCGAGGTGAATCTTTTTTGATTCACCACCCTCCCCTTCATTTGAATTCCTCCACAGCACTCCCGCCCGATTGGAAAAGCAGTAACACCGCCCACGACCTACGTATTTCCCTCATGTGGCAATGTCGTCAGCCTTGTGCTGTTTGCGTGGCTTGTCCCTTGCTAGAGCCACATGGACATAGGGCTGAGTAATTAGGGAAGGATGGCTGATGGATCGTCAGACGATTAACCATAAAGACACCAAAGACACCGGTCTCCTATTCCTTCAACTCAAGCCGCGATTGCTGAAATGCACCACATTTTCCACGGAGAAACGAAATGATCGGAAAAACGATCTTCGGGTTGAGTTGGCACAACTTCCAACCTCGGCGTTGACAAGGATCAGAGGGCAAGGGCGAGGATATTAGAGCTTGACTTGGGCCAAACGAATCTATACAGAAGGGCCAAAGCCTAGACACTCCAACGCAATAGAGATTAGGGCCATAAGGCATTGCTGGAAATTACTAGTAAGTTTTCGACGATTGGATGAAGAGCAACGGATTTACCGAAAGGAGTTATTGGGGATCTACGCAACGGACAGATGGAACAAACCGACCGTATGAAAGAGACTCGTGGTCACCTCGTGTTTCTCACTGGATTTTACTGACGTTATTTAAGATGAGAATCATTATGAAATCAAACTTACAACCCGTTCTTGCGCTAGGCATCGCCTTATGCCTTGGATTTACCTGGGCATGTGTGAAGGTCAATGTATCCGCCACATCTCAAGGACCTTCTTTACCTCATCGCCTTTCACCCATGAAACCGTCGATATCGCTGGATGATCTCAAGAAACTCCACACGACAAAAACCTGCGATCTCAGCTCGAAGGATGTTGCTAAAGAACTGCAGCAGACGGCAGCCTGGTGTTGGTCTGCGTCGACTCGAATGGTGATGGAGTACCAAAATAGAACTCAGGAACCTCCAAAACCAACTGCTCTCCAGTGTGACATTGTGCGAAATGTTTTTAGCCCGGGGATCGGCGCAGCCAATTGCTGCGAGATAGAGGTCACCTCTGATTTTATCGATGCGCCAGCAGTTTGTGTTCAAGGTGGTTGGCCACACTGGGTTTTCGATAAATACCGGTTTAACTACGAGACGGTAGCTGGTGTGCTTGATTGGGATGCATTGACTGGGGAGATTTGCTCAACCGGTCCTTTTGTTTCGATTGTCGAATGGAGCGGTGGTGGCAGACATGCCTTTATCGTTAAGGGTTATGAAATCGTTGGGGCAGATGGAGAAAAAACCGTGCAAGTATACGACCCCATCCTAAACGATCGTCAGGATATGACCTACGAGGAGTTCGCCGGTGATTCTCCAAGAGAACAACATGGTTTCCAGAGATTTTCTCACGATCTTGATTTTGTACAGATCCTGCCAATCGCCAAGGTTAAGCCATGAAAGCGCGCTACCTGTCATTCCTGATTCTACTTGGCCTCACAGGGTTCTCGACCCTAGCGTTTTCATTTGAGAACCACGTTGAGAGCAAAGCCGACAGCGTACCTACACAATATGAGATTCAATTCTTAGGGATGGTAGAAGAACTTGTCGTCCGATTAGGAAAAAAGACTCACCGATATAATATACTGCCGAAAAGTCAAAGCGTTTTTACTGCTGCAACCGCAGCAGATACAGGTTTAGAACAACTAGTCAAGCCGCTGCTGAATCAAGACCTGACCTACTCTGACATGGGAGTTTGGTCCCACGCACGTGAGCTTGGATTCGATACTGGGACAAAGTACGCCGCAGTTCGCAAAACCCCATTCCCAATGTTCGAAGTAAGCCTGAACGATCTACGTAACTTTGCTCCCGGCAAGGAAGCAAACAGGCTATTGTCATACACCCATCAACTGATGTTTCCGGTCGAGGTTGGCGCCCAGGTGAAGTCTTCGGTAACCGTACGATTTGTGCCGGATGCACCAGGCAAAGCAAAGCAGCACCAGAAAAAAACCGGTTGGCGACTCACTCGATGGGGACTTCCCAGTCTTATCCATCGGCTCACAACTGAGCATGACCGACTAAAGCTTCAGAAGCCAGGTTTCCTTGTATCGATTCCGTCACTAAATCGATACTTCCTAGGTTACGAGGAAAAGACAACTGTCAACTTGGTTCCACTGTTCAAAAGAGACCATCTCACAGTAGGAGAATCCTATCCGGCCCAGGACGTATTCGAGTGGCTCTCTGGAGAAGCAAAGAGTGTGGACGGTAGTCCGCGCTAGGAACTGATTTTTTACCGCTACACATACGAAGGAGACTGAATATGAACAGAGGGCGCGAATGGCTTCGGATCGGTTCCGGATTGCTACTATCCTTGCTGTTTCTTATGGTCCTTTCAGCATGTGTTAAGCCACTGCTAGAGGTGACTGTCCGTGCTCAATGTGGACCAGAGGCCGTGGAAGGCAAGGATGCTCCACCCACAGGATGTAAGCGACATCCAATGACTGGTCAATGCATATAAGAATTAGGATCTCCTATGAAACATGTCGCTTTTCCGACGGTAACGGGCACAAGAAATCTTATGCCCATCCTCATCTTGGGATTTGCGTGGCCAGCCTTGGAGGCTTCGTTCGCGTTGGCTCAAGTAACAACGGCTATAACCCCTACAAATGGAGGCGGCAGTCTTGGAACCACAGTGACGGCAGATGGCAACAGTGTCCAAATCACGGGAGGAACCAGGCCCGACAGCGGAATAAACCTCTTCCACAGCTTCGACCAATTCAGTGTGGGGCCTGGCGATACAGCTCAGTTTCTAAATACGACACCATCGCTTCTTACCTCGAATATCCTAAGTCGAATAACCGGTGGAGATCCTTCGAGTATCTTCGGCACCATCGATACTGCGAGTTATCCAGGTGCGAATCTCTTACTGATGAACCCGTCCGGTATTGTCTTCGGTCCGGACGCGACATTAAACGTAGGCGGTTCGGTCGCCTTTACCACGGCGGACTATCTACGGCTTGCAGAGGCTAGCGGCTCAAACGCCGGAATCTTCCATGCCGACACGACATCACCAAGCCTCTTGACCAATGCCCCCGTCGCGGCATTTGGTTTCCTTGGTACGAATCCCCCAGCTGCCATCGCTGTGAATGGAAGCACATTGGCCGTTCAGCCCACCCAGTCTATTACCTTCGTTGGTGGCAACATCTCTGTTCAATCCAGCAATCTCGAAAACGGTACGGTCCGACCAGCCCGCCTTTCGGCGCCCGGCGGCCAGATCAATATGACCAGCGTCGCTTCGCCAGGAGAAATCCTGGCTGGAACACTCGACCAGGCTCAAAACATCAATGGTCAGTCGTTTGGGGCACTCGGTACAGTTCAGATCTTGGAACAATCGCACCTTGACACCAGCGGAGAGGGTGGAGGCACAATCCTCGTCCGAGGAGGTCGCCTCATTGTTGATGACTCAACAATCTCCGCGAATAGCACCGAAGCGGCTAACTCAGGCGCTAGTCCCCGCCTTGACCCATCTTGGTTGGGTATTGGCATTGAGATCGAAGTGGCTCAAGATGCCACCATTAGTAATGGCGCCATTGTCGAAGCCAATGTGGAAACGGGAGCCCAGCATGCATCAGGTGGAATCCGTATAACCGCCGATCACATCACTATTACTGGAGGACCCAAAGT
Source organism: Nitrospira sp. (assembly GCA_965223625.1). GTDB lineage: Bacteria > Nitrospirota > Nitrospiria > Nitrospirales > Nitrospiraceae > Nitrospira_D. The sequence goes on along the minus strand of OZ245008.1, from coordinate 1,654,184 downwards.
CCTCGCTTTCGTGGAAATGAACCCTGAAGCTGACACACCTTTCGCCGGGGTTCGATCCAACATCGGGCACAACAGTGTACCTAGAAGTGGGGATGTTTCTCTCAATGCTACTTCATCTATTCAAATCAAAGATTATGGGCAGATCGAGACAGATGCATCACCAGGCTCTTCGGGGGACCTCGGAAACATCGTAGTCAATAGCAGTCATGGGAATGTGACTCTTACTGGTAACGCTAAAGTATCATCCTTCGCTCAAACAAATAGCAGCGGGAATACAGGCAGCATCAGAGTAGATGCTCCACGTGGAGATATCATTCTTGCTGCTAATTCCTTCCTCTTCAACTCTGCCAACGGCACTGGAACGCTCAGAGATATTCAGATCAAGTCTCATAACCTACACTTACGTGACTTCTCTGCAATCGGGGGTGATAATCTCGGTTTTAGTTTGCGCGCACCTGAAAACATAACGATTATTTTGGATGATCAGCTCACCCTTGCAGGAGGCTCATTCATCAATACAACCGCGTTCGGATCAGTAGCTGCAGCAGACTTACTCATCAGAGCCCCTAACGTTTCAATTACTGGCAAAGATGGCTCTGGCAAGTTCAATAGTGGCCTCTACACCAATACCCTCAGTTCTGGTGATGGAGGCCGCCTGCGTCTATTTACAGATAACCTACAACTTTCGGATGGTGGAATACTTTTTAGCGGAAGTTCCATCGGCTTTGATGGAACCATCCCATCCGGCCGTGCAGGGATCATTAGTGTCCAGGGTTTCAAAAGTTCCGGCCCATCGATAGTTATCGATGGACCCGGCAGTGGCATCTTCACGACCGCGGCAGGTACCGGCGCTGGCGGTACAATCGATCTGTTTGCAAGAACTCTAACGATCGAGAATGGTAGTACATTGTCCGCTGCGACCACCGGAGCTGCTCAATCTGCTAAGGGTGGCTCGATCACCGTCAACGCGACGGATCAAGTTACTCTGACTAACGACGCCTCGATCACGGCCAGCAGCACGGGGCCTGCAGACGCAGGCAATATTTCAATCAACGCCGGTCGGCAGTTGGACATACAAGACAGTTCGATTACAACTGAAGCCAAGCAGGCCAGTGGCGGCAACATTGACATCAAGGCTATCGATCTCATACGCGTGGCCAACGGCTCAATCAGCTCATCAGTCCAGGGTGGCCCGTCTACAACGGGTGGCAATATCACCATCGATCCGAAGGCGGTAGTTCTGCAGAACGCCCAAATCCTTGCCAGCGCGCAGCAAGGGAACGGTGGCAACATCACCATTACAACGCCGCTGTTTCTGGCGGATCCAAGAACTGTCGTCGATGCATCATCACAGTTCGGGTTGAGCGGGTCGGTGACGATTCAATCGCCGACGTCAAATTTGAGCGGCACGGTCGGGCAGCTCGCGTCAAAGACGAGACCACCGCAGGTGCTGTTGCAAAACCGTTGCGTGGCTTTGGCCGGTGGCGAGCAGAGCACGTTCATTCTTGCCGGACGTGATGCCCTTCCCTCTGAGCCAGGTGGATGGCTCAGCAGCCCGGTTGCGATGGAACACTGGACGGAAGAGGGCATGGAGGAACATGCATCTGGCCTGATGGTGCGGCGCGTAGGGCCACGAGAATCATCAGAAGTGCTGTCCCTTCGACAACTAACCCCACCTGGCTTCTTAGTTCGTTCCTTTGCCGAGAGTGCCCTAACAGGCTGCCGGACATGATAGGAGGTGCTCGTCGTTCGTCGCGTTGGAACTGCCGCCTTTTGATCGCATTATTCCTCTCCGGCCTGGGGATGGCTACCACCATGACCGCTGCACCGCTGTTTGCCCAAATCCCAACTCCTCCCATCTTCGATCCAACGCTGCGATCCGGTGAACCCCCTTCCCCGCTGAAGAAGGAATTCAGACCTCCCCCCATGCCTCCGCCGAGCCCCGTACTGCCACCGGTGCCACCGACACAACCAGAGGACGGTGCTCAGCAACAGCTTGGCCAGATACAAGTATTCGTCAAATCGATCGTGGTGACCGGACATACCGTGTTCTCCAACGAGGAGATCGCGGCAGTCGCCAAACCGTACGAGAACCGCACTTTGACGACCGAGGATTTGGAACGGCTGCGGCTCGCGCTCACACTCTTATACGTCAACAATGGCTATATCACCTCCGGCGCCGTCATTCCCGATCAGGACGTGAAGGATGGAGTGATTCAGTTACGGATCGTCGAAGGAGCCCTGACACGGATCAACATCGAAGGGACCAACTGGTTTCGGCCAGGGTATATCAGCGACCGCCTTGCTCGAGGGGCCGGCCCTCCCCTGCAGATGGAGCCGCTCCAAACGCGGTTGCAATTCCTCCAACAAGATCCCCGCATTGACCAGATTAACGCAGAATTGCGCCCCGGGGACCAGCGTGGCGAAAGCCTCTTGAACGTCAAAGTCAAAGAGCAGAGCCCCTGGAAGATGTGGCTGGAGTTCAGCAACTATCAGACACCGGTCGTCGGAGCCGAGCGAGGGTTGATGACGGTCGCCCATCAAAATGTGACTGGTCATGGAGATCCGCTCAGCGTCACGTATGGAGGCTCGCGCGGAGTCCACCCGATCATCGATTTCGCCTATACCATTCCGCTCAACCGCTACGATACGACCTTCACCGCGTCCTATCGCCGGAACGACTTCGTGGTCGTCAGCGACCAATTTCGGTTTCTAGACTTGAACTCCGAGTCCGAAATCATCGGTTTCACGCTTCGGCATCCGGTGTATCGAACCTTGACCGACGAAGTCGCGATCGCGATCACCGGCGAACGGCTTTACAATAAGATCACGTCCGTGCTCGATAGCGTCGGGGGCACTCCACTCCTCATCCCCGGTTCGTCGGATACTGGAGTCAGTTCTGTGAGCGCGTTGCGCTTCATTCAAGAATATGTCCATCGCGCACCAACCTGGGTCCTCGCCGCACGTTCCCGCTTCTCGGTGGGACTGGACGTCCTGAATGCCACCACCAATGCCGGTCCCTTACCGGATGGGCGATTCTTCTCCTGGTTAGGACAACTCCAGGGTGTCCGGCGATTCGACGACTGGTGGGGGATGCAGCTGTTGGGACAGATGAACCTCCAACTTGCCACCGACCGGCTGTTCCCGCTTGAGCAGATTCCTGTCGGAGGACGGTTCAGTGTCCGCGGATATCGTGAGAACACACTGATTCGCGACAATGCCTTTCTGTTCTCCGTCGAATCGCGTTTCCCGTTGCTTCGGTATGCCAGTGGCGAACCCTTGTTGCAATTTGCTCAATTCGTGGACGTCGGCAGGGCCTGGCAAGCGAAGGGCGGCACTCCTGATCCCCAGACGTTGGCCAGTGTGGGATTGGGGCTCCGATGGAGCGTTCTACCAAGAGAGCGAGCCAGATTCGAACTCTATTGGGGAGTCCCACTTAATCACGTACCGCATCCTTCCGGCAACCTGCAGGACTACGGCATTCATCTTCAGGCGGTCGTCCAAGCGTTCTAACGACGAGAGGCTCCACAGTGGCACTGATTCGATCATTCATGTCGCCGATCCACCACGGAGTCCGCTTCCTCCTGTTGGTGACGGTGATGCTCTTCACCGTCACGTCAGCGGAATCCCATGACACCTCGACTCCGGCCGGCCGGGCGATGAAGGAGGGGGGACTCGCCTTTCAACGTGGCGCCTTCGGTGAGGCCTTGTCTCATTGGAAGCAGGCGGCGGATCTCTATAAGGTTGCGGGAAACCTTCCGGCACAGGTCGAGGCCCTTGTCCTCTCGGCTCAAGCCTCTATGAGCTTGGGACAATCGAAGCAGTCACTCCAATCACTTGAGCTGGCACTGGCCCTTGCTCACAAGAGTGATGATCCTCTCCCGGAGGCCACGGTCCTCGGCCATTTGGGACGCACCTACTTGACACTCGGACAAACGAACGAAGCATCGGAATACTTGCATCAAGCATCGGCCCGAGCAAAAAAACAGAAGTCCTCGCCGCTCATGGCGACGACGCAGAACGACCTCGGAGTGCTCTTTGCCCTGCAGCAACAGGACAGGGAGGCGTTACAAGCCTTTGAAGAGAGCATCACCCACTCGCAGAAGGCAGATCTTCCCGTACTAGTCGCCACAGCCCGCACGAACGCCGCCCGCGCATTATGGCGGCTCAATCAGCCGACCGAGAGTCGTCTCGCCCTCGACGCCGCGCTCGATCAATTGAAGCAGGTGATTCCCCCTTCGAGACAGACGTCGCTTGGACTGATCAGCATTGCCTTGGCCTACCAGCGATTGATCCCTCGACTCCCCCAGGAGCATGACTCGTTGGTGTTAAGAACAGCCGGCGTGCTCCAAGAGGCAGCCACCATCGCTCAAGAACAAGGCGATAAGCGGACCTGGTCCTATGCCCTGGGGTACCTGGGACATCTCTACGAAACAGAATTCCGTATGGACGAGGCCCTACAGCTCACCAGACGAGCGCTGTTTGTCGCCCAATCGGTGGACGCCCCTGAGTCACTCTATCGCTGGCAATGGCAATTGGGGCGCCTGTTGGCCGCGACCGGCCAGTTAGACAACGCGATTGCCTCCTACCGCCAAGCCGCTTCCACTCTTCAACCGATTCGCGTTGAAATCGCACAGGTTTCTTCGGAGGGTCCCATTGCCGGTCCGGACAGCATTAAGCCGTTGTTCTTTGAGCTCGCCGACCTCTTGCTTCAACGGGCTTCCCTCACTGAAGGCGAAAAGGCTGCCCAAAGCTACTTACTCGCCGCGCGCGATGCGATCGAAGCGTATAAAACCGCCGAGCTCCGAGACTACTTCAAAGACGACTGTGTCGACGCGGCACGAGCGAAACTGACGACGTTCGACCGACTCTCGCCGGAGACGGCTGTGATCTATCCCATTATGTTTGCGTCGAGACTGGAGTTGCTCGTCAGCTTCCCATCCGGGTTACAGCGCATCCCCGTGGAGGTACCCGCGGATCGGTTGACGCAAGAGATTCGGGCCTTCCGCCGGCTGGTGGAGAAACGAACGACCCGTGAGTATCTCCCACATGCCCAACAGCTCTACGATTGGCTGATTCGTCCGTTGGAAACAGAACTATCCCGGCATCAGATCACCACGTTGGTGTTGGTGCCGGATAGTGCCTTGCGGACGATTCCCTTGGCGGCACTCCATGATGGATCCTCGTTCCTGATCAAGAAATTTGCCCTCGCCATGACGCCGGGCATCACCTTGACCGATCCTCAACCACTCAATCGGTCCACGTTGCGGTTTCTGACAGCCGGCCTGACCAAGTCCGTGCAAGGCTTCCCCGCCCTCCCCTACGTCGCCGAAGAGGTGGCATCTATTGAGCAACTCTATAAAGGTGACCAACTGATCAACGACGCGTTTCAGACTGGCAGGCTGGAACGAGAATTGCGTGATGGAGGATATAGCGTGTTGCATATCGGGACGCACGGCAAGTTTTCGACCGATGTCGAGGACTCGTTCCTCCTGACGTTCGATGGGAAATTGACGATGCAGAGACTCGATCACTTGGTCGGCCTCTTTCGGTTTCGGGAGGAACCGCTTGAACTGTTGACCTTAAGCGCGTGTCAAACCGGTATCGGCGATGATCGCGCAGCACTCGGTCTTGCCGGTGTGGCCTTGAAGGCCGGGGCCAGGAGTGCCTTGGCCACGCTCTGGTTCATCAACGACGAGGCATCGGCTACATTGATCTCGGAATTTTATCGACAACTGCGGAATCCATCTCTCTCCAAAGCCGTGGCACTGCAGCGCGCTCAAATGAAACTCTTGGACGACCGGATTTATGAACATCCGGCCTACTGGTCACCTTTTTTGCTCTTGAACAACTGGCTGTGAAAGGAGAGCATCGTGAACTCTCTTGCTGTCATAGGAATGAGCGTTGTCATGACCGTGGCTGGGCTGCACACCCTCGCCTCTGCGGAACAATCGACGCCCGCAAAACGCATTCAACAAGAGGACCTTCAACTGCCTGTCTATACGCCGCCGAAGAAGCTGACACCCCGCGCTCGCGTGGGAGGCACCTTGCGGGGAGCCGATGGCCATGAGCCGGAACTCGTGGCGCTGGTTCCAGACCATGTCGGCCTGACCGTCAAACAAACGCCAACACTGAACTGGTACCTCTCAAAACCGACGACGTATCCGCTGCGGTTTACTCTCAATGACACGCAAAAGGTTGCTCCTCTGTATGAAGGCACCCTCCCCACTCCGACCAATGCAGGAGTCCAATCCATTGATCTCAAAGCATTAGGAGTCATGCTTGAGCCAAACGTTCAATACCGCTGGTTTGTATCGGCCAGTCCCAATCCTGAATCTCCATCCAGGGATATCGTCGCCGGTGGAATGATCGAACGATGCGAATTTAATGAGTGCCTCACGGTGACATCGGTGAACCTGACCTGCGACCGGGAAAGCGTTCGCACCAATGCCCTCATCGGATTCTGGTACGATGCGATGGGGTGTGTCTGTTCGCTGATTGAGAAAGAATCGACCGACCCGTCGCTTCGACGGCTGCGCGCCGCGCTCCTGCGACAGGTCGGCCTCAACGGTGTGGCGGACTGGGATCTGAAATTCCTGCAGCGCAACGCGAAATAGGTCCCTCTGGCCGCCCTGTGACCTTGGAGGTTGAACCCGGATGCCTGAATCCATTTTGATCCAGTATGACTCCAATTGGATACAGCAAACGTGACTACGGTCACATTGGGAAGTCCTAAAATCTCGTTTTCTATTTTCTAAACGGCAGAGATGGACCGTTTGCACCTCAAGGGAGAGTAGGCACAGGGCTTGCTGTATCCTAAGCGTACAGCCGTTCGACGTGGAAGCCGCACGGCAGCCTCCACCTCGTCTACCACACCAGACGATTGAGGCAGAACCAGAAGAACCATGTCATGAAACAATCCACCAGCGGCCAACGTGACACCCTCATGCCGCTCGTGGAGCTTTTTGTTCCCTCTTCTTCGCTCTCAAGACAGCTACCGCTAGACGCACACACCGCATTCTCTTTGGGCGAGTTGCGGCATTGTCGATCGAGCCATCGTGACTCTTGGTACGAAGAGTTGATAGGCTCTTCTCAAACGACACAATCATGATGTTTCTTACCCATGTGGGCGAGAGAACGATGCCGTTTCCCCTCTCATGCCTATGGCTGCCAGCCCTCATTATCACCCTTTCGTGCATGGTCCCTCTTCCAGTTAAAGCGACCGGCGTCGAAATCGCCATCCTCAAGTCATCAAACCTCAAGCCCTACAATGAGGCCATTCAAGGATTCAAAGCGACTGCACCAGGATCGGCAGTCTACGTCGAATACGATTTGCGCGGCGACCTGGAGCAGGGCAAACTACTGGCCAGGAAAATCCGTGCTTCAGAGTCTTCTCTCGTCGTCGTTGTCGGGCTCAAGGCTGCGCTGGCCGCCAAACTGGAACTTTCCGATATTCCCGTTCTCTACATGATGATTCTCGATCCGCACAAACACGGCTTGATTGCACCCAACATGACCGGCGTCCTACCGGCCATTCCGACGGAACGGCAGTTCAAGATCATCCGCACACTCTTCCCGACCATGCATCGAATCGGTATGCTGTACGACCCAGCAAAGACGGCCGCCAAGTTCAAGGAGGCGTTACCGCAAGCTGCGGCCTACGATTTTCAGCTTCAAGGCTTCCCGGTCGAGAATGAAAAAGAAGTCTCACAACAGCTACGGTCACTCGTTGCCTCGTCCGAGGCCTTGTGGCTGACCCCTGACTCGACCGTGTTGACGGACGAGTCGGTTCGCTTTCTCCTGGAGTCCGCCCTCGCCAAACAGATCCCTGTCATCGGTTTTTCTTCGGAGTTTACGCGCCTGGGTGCGCTGGCCAGTTTGTCTGTTCGCCACAGCGAAATCGGCAGGGAAACCGGTCTTCTTGCCAAACGCATTTTGGATGGAGAGAAACCCCTCCCGTCGAAGCCGATTTCAGTCCAACGAGTGAGTGTTTCGGTGAATATGAAGACGGCACGCTATTTGGGCATTGCGATTCCCAATGAACTCGATAGTCTGATCGATGAGATCTATTAAGCGGAGCGACCGATGGACGATGCACGCATGACCCAGGACCTGAGAGCACAACCCGCCACAAGGTTCTTCGGACTTCGGTTGAAGTTTGTCTTGCTGTTCAGCATCATTCTGATCGTGACCTGCTCGTCCTTAAGCTGGTATTTCGTCGAAACGAGACGTAGGGCCATGACGGATAATCTCCAGGAACTAGGAACGATCCTCTTGACTAATACCGTACGCAATGATCATTTTCGCATCGGCGGAATTGTCTTGGAAGATCGAGAAACGCTTGAGCAGTTTATGAACAGCCTGATGGCGATCGACCGTGTCGTCTATCTGGTGATCACGGCGTATGACGGGCGCATCCTGGATCAACAGAGCAAACGGACGAGGAGACTGCCCGTTGGTTCATCAGAAACTACCCAACAACCGATCTACCCGGATGATGGCATTTCCGAAACGTTACTTCAGACTCCCCTAACTGCCCCGCTCATCACGCGATTTGTCATCTCTTCTCAACAGAAATTGATCACGCAAGATGAATCTTCAGATTGGCTCCTCCCGTTTTTAGTTCGGAAAGAAACCTTGTACGACTTTGCGATGCCGGTCATCAGAGATACGGCTCGTTCGTCTCAACTCTCAGAGGAGCTCGAGGAGAAGAGAAGTCCTTCATCCTCAACAGCACACTCACGAGTGGTCGGGGTGGTCCGCATCGGGGTTACCGATGCACAGGCCAAAAAGGCTCTGTTGATCATTATCCGCAATGTTGCGTTGTTGACGTTGTTCATCATCGCCGCAGGCATCCTCTGTGCGCACCTACTCACATCTCGCATTACAACACCACTACGAAGTCTGGCCGGTGCAGCCCGGCAACTCGCTGGTGGATATGACGCACCGGTTCCGCTCGTCGCCTCAACTAGGGATGAAGTCGGTCAGCTCACCCATGTCTTCAATGTGATGACGCAATCCTTGCAAGAGCGTAACCATGCGATCACTTTGAACCTTGAAACGATCAGACGGCAAGTCAATCAACTCACGACTGCGCACAAGGTCAGCACCGCAATCGCAAGTGCCAATATGTTTGATATGAACCGGTTACTCGATACAGTGCTTAAGCTGCTCGCTGAGAATCTCGGCTTCTCTCGCATGGCCGTATTCCTCTGCAATCCAGATGGAAACTCCTACTCTATCGCTCGTATCATAGGGATTTCAACGGACATCGCTAATGCATTCTACAGACTTAATCTGCCGATCACCAACGATGGCATTGCAGCCGACCTACTTCTTCATGGGAAACCCTTACTGATTCATGATCTCGAATCCATTGCTCAACGCATCCGGCAGCCGGTGCTCGACTTAATGCGCCATTCAGAGATACGATCATTCGTTGCCGTACCTCTTCAAAGCCAGGGAAAGATCCTTGGGTATCTGGGCGGTGACCGAGGGGCGCAGCAGTGCAGTGAGGAGGATCTTCATATTCTGTTGACCATCGCAGGCCACGTCGCCGCAGCAATCGATAACGCCAAGGCCTACTCCGACCTCGCCGAACTGACTCAGCATCTCGAAGAGCGCATTGAAGAGCGTACAGATGAGCTCTCATGCGCCAATGCCCAACTCCAAGAACATGATCGGCGTCGGTCGACCTTCCTCTCAGTCGTGTCCCATGAGCTGCGAACCCCGATGACAGCCATTCGCAGCTTTGCAGAGAACATGTTAGACGGCGTCACGGGGCCACTCACCGAGCTGCAACATACCTATCTCACCCGCATTCAACATAACGTCGCTCGACTGGGTAGAATCATCGGTCAGTTGCTCGACTGGTCGCGCCTCGACACCAAAAGAGTCGAGCTTCGCCTAGAAAAAGTCTGTATCCATGAGATCGCGACGGTCGTTGGGGACAGCTTGCGGATGGTGGCGTCAGAAAAGCGCGTCTCACTTGCGATCACCGAGGTTGGAGCCCTTCCACTGGTGCGGGGCGATCGTGATAAGCTGGAACAAATTCTCTGGAACCTCATTGGAAATGCCATCAAATTCACGCCTCCCGGTGGTCAAGTTGCTGTGGGATTTAAGGTGTCGCCTCCTGCCTCCGTGGAGACTTGCATTTCCGATAGTGGCTGTGGAATTGAGCCTGCTCACGTCCCGAATATTTTTGATGAATTTTCCAGAGTGCCGTCTGCCATGCCGGCGTCACAAGGCGCTCAACTGGGCCTCTGCATCACGAAGACGCTGGTCACCATGCACCATGGCCAGATATGGGTGGAGAGCCAACCACAGGCTGGTTCACGGTTTTACTTTACGCTTCCCATTGCTGCGTCACAGGACGAACCGACTCCCAGAGTCTCGGAGGAGGCGGAGCAACGTAGCATCTCGAAAGGATGAGGATCTTATGCGCGCTAAAATTCTGATCGTCGATGACGACCCCGATATCCTCCTCAGCTTGCAGAATCGCGTCAGTTTCATGGGGCATGAGCCTCTGACTGCCACAAACGGCAAAGATGCGCTTCGGTTGATTCAAGGTGAGGAGCCGGATCTCATCCTCTTGGATCTGGAACTTCCGCTGCTTTCAGGCCTGGACGTCCTGAAACAGGTGAGCGAGGCATCCGTTCGCCATGACGGTCCGGATCAAGACGCAGGGCCTAGTTCAACAACGTATACGACTCCTCTCATCGTGATGCTGACAGCCTATGGAACGATTGAACGGGCGGTGCAGGCCATGCAGCTCGGCGCCTTCGACTTTGTACCAAAGCCATTTACCTCCGACCATCTGACCGTGGTCATCAAAAAGGCGCTGGACACCGTGACCCTTCATCGTCAGGTCGCAACACTGCGCAGAGAGGTCGATCATCAGTACGAACCTGCTATCACGCGCAATAAGCGGATGAATGATCAATTGGCCACTGCTAAACAAGCCGCCGCGTCACCCGTCACCGTGTTGTTGCTTGGCGAGACCGGTACCGGGAAGGAAGTGGTCGCACGCGCGATTCATCGATGGAGTCCTCGTTCAAACAAACCATTTGTTGCTGTCAATTGCGCCGCCTTCCCCGAGAACTTGCTGGAGAACGAGCTGTTTGGTCATGAGAAAGGGGCCTTTACTGGAGCCGCCAAACGGGAGCCCGGTAAAATCGAAATGGCCGAAGGCGGAACGCTGTTTCTTGACGAAATCGGCGACATGCCGCTCACCATGCAAAGCCATCTCCTGCGGGTGCTCAACGATAAGACGTTCTATCGAGTCGGGGGAACCCAGGAAGTACGAGCCGACGTGCGATTCATCGCCGCCACCAACAAAGACCTTGCACAGGTGATTCGTCAAGGAACGTTCCGCGAAGACCTCTATTTTCGTCTTGCCGTCATCACGGTGACCCTGCCTCCCCTACGGGAACGACTCGACGACCTGCCTGCCCTCGCAGAGCACTTTCTCACCCAACCAGGAAAATTCGGTCTCAACAGGCGCTGCCTCCTCAGCGACTCCGCGCTACAGACGCTCCAGAGCTACCCTTGGCCCGGCAATGTTCGTGAGCTGGAGAACGTGCTGACTCGTGCCATGGTCTTGTGTCCCGGGGACACGATCGGGCCCGAACATCTCGCGTTGACCACCGCGATTCCCCCTCCGACAAGCCAAGCGGCCAACGCCGACGTCGTCTTCTTCTCGTATCACCAGAGCATGGACGCCTACGGCCAGAGACTGATTGAGGAGGCCCTGCGGAGAAACGGCTGGAATCAGACTAAAGCCGCCGCCGAGTTGGGCCTCCAGCGAACGTACTTGACCAAACTGCTCCGGCAAAAACAGATTTCCCCGAAACCGCCGACGACTCACTCTGACTGAGGAAGCGGACGACACACCAGAATGATTCCTAGTATGCCGTTCAGCCTGTCAGAACGCCCGTCGATATCCTCGACTTTCCCTCTCGAATTATCTGCATCAAATTCGATCCACCATGGAATCAATTCGGATTCGTCTGCCAACCGTCAATCTCGTCACTCATCTACCTAAGCACCTGAAATACCACGCGTTTGACTCAGATCTTTGGTGGTCCCAAAAATGCTTAGTGCTTCCTATGATGCGATAGCGAAGGATAGTCGATACAAGTCCGTTTAACCTAAAACTCGGGTTCCACACGTGGATTTCAAGGACGTCAACTGATTTCCCCGTGAGTACTTCACGAGGGAGATAGAGAGAGGAATGAGACGACGATGAGGAGTGAACTAGCCGTCCTCGCGATCTGGATGACCCTCTACATCGCCCTCATGCTAGTGGCGATGTTCTTGACTGCCGTGGGGCTTCACATGCTTCGATAGCGCGCGTACGCGTCACAACGATATCGCTCTGAATAGCGCACGAAACGAGGAGCACGTTTTGCTCGCGATGAGAGACGATACTGAAGATGACCTTCCCCTAGTTGTGTGGACCCCGGGTTACGCGACAGCCGCTGTGGCTTCAAACTCCGCCGGAGATCGATAGCCGAGGGTGGAATGGCGGCGCTGTCGATTATAAAACACTTCGAGCTATCAACGATTTCCTGTGTGGCCTCGTCTCGTGTGGGGTACTGACGATGATGAATGAGGTCCCGTTTCAAGGTACCAAAGAAGCTCTCGACGCAGGCATTGTCCCAACCGGTTCCTCGCCGCGACATGCTCCCAGTTATGCCCGCGGCCCGCAGGCGCTGTTGATAGGCATTAGCCGCGTACGGAGTGCCCCGATCGGAATGGTGGAGCACGCCTGGTTGCGGCTGACGCCGATGCAGCGCCCTCTGAAGGGCGTGCTGCGTCAACTCCTCCGTGAGCCGAACCCCCATGGCCCAGCCCACCACGGCTCGTGAGCAGAGATCGAGCAGGATTGCCAGATAGAGCCAGCCTTCCCTCGTCCAGATATAGGTGAGGTCGCCAGCCCACACCTGATTCGGGGCCGCGACGGTAAATTGCCGGTTCAGGTGATTGGCGACCACGGGGAAACGGTGCGCCGAATCTGTGGTCGCCCGCCACTTCGCGACAGGCTGGGCCTGAAGATTGGCCTGGCGCATGAACCGCGCCACACGATGTGCCCCAACCTGGTATCCCTGTTCGCGGAACGCTTGCCAGACCCGAGGACTGCCGTAGGTTGCCCTCGACTCCTCGTGGAGCCCTCGAATGGCGGAGAGCAGGATACGCGTCTGGATGGTTCGGGCACTCTCAGGCCGTGACCGCCACGCGTAATAGCCCGCCGCCGAGACGGCCAAGGCACGGCACATCAGGCGAATCGGCTAGCGACGGTCGTGCTCCTGGATGACCCGGTATCGCATCGGGACTCCTTCGCGAAGAACGCCGCCGCCCGTCGTAACAAATCCCGCTCTTGCTTCAGTACGGCATTTTCACGTCGCAACCGCGCGAGCTCCTCCGGTTCCGCCCGCATCGACGGGCGTGTGTGGCCGTGGCGCTCTGCCTGCTGCTGCTCCGCCCGCCAGCGATACAGCAGATGGTCGGCAACACCCACTTCGCGGGCCACCTGCGCGACAGGCTGGGCCGAGTCGCGTATCAACCGCACCGCTTCTGCTTTAAATTCTTCCGTGTACCGTCGTCGGATCGTGGTGGTCATTGGTTCCTCCGATTTCATCACGCTCCTCCTTATACAGGTGTCCGTGAAATCTGGGGAAGGTCACTCCATCGCTAAGCACACGTGGTGTACAAGACCCAGTACCATTTGGTATGAGTGACACGGTATCGGCGGAAAATTCTCGTGCCCGAGGTGGCCGAGTACGTGAAGAAGGTCCTCAGAGGCGTGGGGGAATTTCACCCCGATTGGTTTCTGGAGGAGATTGGGGTGGAACGGGACCATATCCATCTGCACATGGTGATTCCGCCCAAGTATGCGGTCTCACGGGTGGTGGAGACCTTGAAGCGTGTGATCAGTCGGCAGCTGCAAGAGAAATTCCCGCACATATTGCGCGGAGTGTATTGGGATGGTGGCGGGGTCTGGGCACGAGGATTTTTCGCCTCGACGATGGGGATCAACGAGGCGACGATTCGGCACTATGTGCGGCACCAAGGCGAGCAGAAGACGGGTCAAGCGCAGCTTGAATGGTAAGGAGACCCCGCCTGTCAGGGCGGGGTTCTTCATCTCGCTAAGAATCGTTCCAGGAACGTCGTCGACACGTGTCCCTTCTGAAAGTCCGGATCCTCAAGAATCCGACTGTGAAGCGGAATGGTCGTCTTGATGCCCTCGATGGTGAACTCACTCAGCGCCCGCTTCATACGCGCCATGGACTCCTGCCGATCGCGGCCATGGGTAATCAGCTTGGCGATCATCGAGTCGTAATAGGGCACTACCGTCGAGCCTGATTCCATGGCAGAGTCAACGCGAACTCCAAACCCTCCAGGCAGACTGTACCTCGTGATCGTGCCGGGGGACGGTGTAAACTTCTCAGGATCTTCTGCGTTAATGCGACACTCAAGACTATGGCCCGTGAGCGCCACATCCTGTTGCCGTATCGCAAGTGGGTGACCTGCGGCAAGACGGATCTGCTCTTTGATGAGATCAATGCCCGTCACCATCTCCGTAATCGGATGCTCAACTTGAATCCGGGTGTTGACCTCCATAAAGTAGAACTTTTTGTCCTTATCGAGCAGAAATTCGACGGTTCCAACATTTCGATACTGTGCCGCCTTGACGGCTTCAATCGCAACTCGCCCCATTTCCCGACGAAGCTTGTCATCGACGACGGGAGACGGCGTTTCCTCGACCAGTTTCTGATGCCGGCGTTGAATCGAGCAGTCGCGTTCTCCCAGATGGACCACTCGACCATGCTGGTCAGCCAGGATTTGCACCTCGATATGTCGAGGTTCCAAGAAATAGCGCTCAAGGTAGACGCCATCATTGCCAAAAGTCGACTTCGCCTCGGCCTGAGCGGCCTGAAACGCCCGAGCTAAGTCTTCAGCTCGGCTGACGACGCGCATCCCTCGACCTCCCCCCCCAGCCGTCGCCTTAATGATGACGGGAAAGCCGATTTTCTTGGCAGCCTGCAATGCCTCTTCTTCACTGCGCAACTCTCCTGGGCTGCCTGGAGTGACTGGGAGCCCGCGTTTCGCCACGATTTCCCGCGCCTTCGCCTTATTCCCCATCAAGGCGATATTCTCCGAGCTCGGACCGATAAACTTGATGCCGATGGACTCACAGACCTCTGCAAAATGAGCGTTCTCAGAAAGAAACCCATACCCGGGATGGATCGCATCGACTCCCGTGATCTCGGCAGCACTGAGCACGTTGGGGATATTTCGGTAGCTTAAGGAAGAATCGGCAGGCCCAACACACACCTTTGCGTCAGCCGCTCGAACGTGCAAGCCAAACGCGTCGGCCTCCGAATGAATGGCGACCGTCTCAATACCAAGCTCTTTGCACGCTCGGATGACCCGCAGCGCGATTTCCCCGCGATTGGCGACTAGCACTCGCTTGAACACGACTCAACTCCAACTCTCGAGTGAGGATTGACCTGAGAACAACCAAATTAGGCAGCTTTGGGTTCGATGAGAAAAAGGACCTGACCGTACTCCACTGATTTGGTATTCTCAACTAGAATCTTGACGATACGGCCATCCACTTCGGACTCAATCTCATTCATCAGCTTCATGGCTTCAACAATGCACAGCACTTGGCCCTTCTTTACCGAATCCCCCTCTTCAACGTACGCATCGGCGTCCGGAGAAGGCGATCGATAGAACGTGCCGACAATGGGAGAGGTAACCGTGACGAAACCGGTGGGCGCTTCAGATACTGGCGTCGTAACTGAAGCGGAATGAGTGGGCTGCTGCGGTGAGGCAGGAGCTGACTCTTGCAGCGAGGTTGTAGTGGTCTTAATGGAAGTCTCGTGACGAACACGGATTCGGATACCTTGGCGTTCAAACTCAAGCTCGGTCAGGTTGTTGCGGCGAAGCAAATCGATCAGTTCTTGAATTTGCTTGCCGGAACCTCCCGTAAGTGATGGCTCAGATATTGGCTCGCCCGCGATCTCTGGCACCACAATCCGGCGAGTCTTGACCTTCGCTCGACGACGCTTCACCGGACTCTCTCCACGTAGGACCTTGTGCGGGTATCAATCCGGATCATGGTCCCAACCTCCAGGTACAAGGGAACCTTGATCGTGGCTCCGGTTTCAACGACTGCGGGCTTGGTCCCGCCAGATGCCGTATCTCCCCGCACCCCGGGCTCCGCATCAACCACTTTCAGCTCGATAAAATTGGGCAACTCGACGGCGATGGGACGATGCTCATAGATGAGAATCTTCACCACCATATTTTCCTTGAGCAGGTCCGCATTCTCTCCCAACTGATTCTTTTCAAAGGTGAGCTGCTCATATGAATCTGTATCCATGAGTGTATAGGACTCTCCGGAAGCGTAGAGAAACTGCATGTCGCGCTCCTCTAGGTCGGGTTCTTCAAACCGTTCGCCCGAGCGAAAGGTTCGGTCCAATACGTTCCCAGACAGGTAACTCTTCAATTTGGTGCGGACAAATGCCCCGCCCTTACCAGGCTTGACATGTTGAAATTCGACAATATAAAAAGGCTCACCTTCAACCATCAACCTGACACCGCTGCGAAAATCAACCGTAGAAATCACTCCTCACTCCCTTCGATTACAACGATCACCGTTCACCGATCGCATTAATGAGAACGCGGTCTATCTAGGATCCGCACGATGGCCTCCTGATAGATCCTTCGCTCCAGAGCCAGATATGTGATCACACAATCCTCTGAGAGCCAGACGATATCCATTGGGACCAAAACCGGAGATCTGTCCTAATGCCACCCCTGACACATACGAATGTTGTCTAAACTCCTCCCGTCGGTAAATATTCGACAGGTGGACCTCGACGGTGGGTAGATTGACGGCCGCTAGAGCATCTCGTATGGCAACGCTCGTATGGGTATAGGCCGCGGGATTAATGATGATGCCATGACACCCATGGCGTGCCTCTTGAATCCAGTTGACCAATTCCCCTTCCAGATTCGATTGGTGAATGACAAGCTCGGCTCCCAGCTCAACACTGAGCTTATGAAGAGATGTGTCGATCATGGCGAGAGACTCGGTCCCGTAGATCGACTCTTCCCGACTGCCTAGTAGATTGAGGTTGGGACCATGTAAAACCAAGATACGCAGCATGTCGCGTATGAAACCTCACATACACACTACTGCCTTGAGCGCGGCATTCTAGCAGTCCGGATTCTAGGGGTCAAACCGTTGAGTCACGTAGAGGTTCTTGTGTTTGGGCAGAAAAGCTTTGGGAGTCACGGCGACGGGCATGAACTGAACGGAGCCACTGTTCTAGCTGCAGAACCACTGGGCTTCTCCCTTCCTGCGGTTTCTCCAAGCCGAGAACCTTGCTAGGATGGGAATGAGTAAAATTTTCCTCTGGAGATGCCACACTGCTAGGCTGGCCATCAGCTTCCGTAGCCTTGACTGACATCGTACCACCTGTGGCAGAAGCTACTGGTTCGCCGTAACTAAAATCAGAATGAGCGGTGTTCGTCCGTTTCTCCTGCGCCGGTCTCTCCGCCTCAGTCTCCCCTGATACCACCGGCACGTCTAGCCCGACACGTAAAGCCAGCGCCTCTTGATCCTGCGGGTGTAATGCCAAAATGACATTGCAGGATTGGATCGCCGCATCCTTCACCCCCTGAGCGGCATAGAGCCTGGCCAAGGTCCGATGAGCTCGTAGGTTATCAGGACTCAGTCGTATGGCTTCTTCTAAAATCGCTTGAGCTTTCACTGGCTGGTTCATTTGGTCGTAAGCACGGCCTAGAGCCACCATGGCAGTGATGAAACCCGGATAGGTCTTCAATCCATCTTCAAGAACTGCGGCAGCCTCTTCCCACATGGCGGCTTTCCCATATTCTTCTGCCAGAGGAATAAACGCCTTGGAGCCAGGCTCCTTGGCAAAGACCAGTGCCAACCGGTCGATTTCAGCCGCGTTGTTGGCTTTCTTGGGTCCAGAAGCCATTCTCTCGCTCATTCCGCTAGAACTTTTGGACGGGGTCGGACGACACACAGTTCGCGCACCGCGGTCAAGATTTCGTCGGCCAACCGACGCTTGGACATCAACCCCAAGTCTCGTTGTTCACCCCTCGCAGAGAGAATCACCGCGGCATTGTCATCACTGTCAAATCCCCCTCCCGTTTGGGTCACGTCGTTGGCAACAATGAGATCCAGTCCCTTTGCGTTCAGCTTGTCCCTCGCATGGGACAAAATGTGCTCCGTTTCCGCGGCGAATCCTACCATAATTTGTGATGTCCGCTGTGCGGAGAGCATAGCGAGGATGTCAGGCGTTGTCTCTAGTTCAAGGACCATTTCAGATTTCCTCTGCTTCTTCACCTTCTGCACAGCCGATTCTTTAGGGCGAAAGTCTGCGACGGCTGCGGCCATGATCAGAACCGTACAGGCGGGAAAACAACGACTTAACGCATCCGCCATTTCGCCGGCAGTGTTCACACGAATCATTGTGATTCCTGACGTGGCATTCAAAGACGATGGGCCTGAGATTAAGATAACTTCCGCCCCTCGAGCTCGTGCTGCCTCCGCAATCGCGTATCCCATTTTGCCTGAGGAACGATTCGAAAGAAAACGAACCGGATCGATGGGCTCTTGGGTCGGGCCCGCCGAAACCAAGACGACTTGATCTTGCCAATCCCGTCGTGAAGCCAACGCCATATCAACCGCTGCCAAAATCTTAGGCTCCTCGGACAACCTCCCTTGTGCAACCTGCCCTGAGGCCAGTGGTCCGACCTCAGGATCGAGCACGACGACCCCACGAGCTCGAAGAGTCTCTACATGTTGAGCGACCGTAGGGTGTGCCCACATATCACCATCCATTGCAGGGGCGACAACGACAGGGCATCGAGCGCTCAACAGCATCGTAGTTAACGCATCATCCGCAAGGCCGAGGGCCGCCTTTGCTAAAAAATTTGCCGTCGCCGGCGCCACAAGAACCACATCGACCCGCTCCGGAATTGTCAAATGAGACATTTCTTCATGCGCGTCGAAAAGATTTGTGACCACTCGCGCCCCTGAAAGAACCTCAAATGTGAGTGGAGTCACGAACTTTGTCGCAGCCTTTGTCATCACCACCGATACAGCAGCCCCTGCACCTCGTAACGCTCGAAGCAAACCGACGGCTTTATACGCAGCAATACTGCCGGTGACCCCTAAGGCGATCCGTTTACCGGACAGATATTCGACCAATTGCGCTCCGTCCAATCCCTACTCCTCCGTCGGCGTTACCACCGGTTGAGCAGTGTCATCAACGTACACGCTGAGTTCCTTCTTAATTTCGCGAGCATCTTCTCCCGTCATCATCGCGATGCGCTCGGTTTCTCCTTCCTTCCCGCGCTTGGCCTCCTTCATCGCATCACGGGCCTCCTTACCAGTGAGATACCTTGAATGCCCTCTCAATACCTCATCAAGAGCAATCGTTGTTTCCTTGGTAAATCGAGAAGACCCGGCTGGCTTGGCTCCTTGAGTCAAGTGTTTTGCACGTTGTGATGCGACGATCACCAAACGGTGGCGAGAATCAAATTCATCGGTGGTGTATTGTGGCAACAAGCTCAGCATATCGATCATAATTCACCTTACTCCTTGCTATGAAGTGGTTGATGGCTCCCGTTCTACGGATTCTATCTTTTTGTCGCGGATAAAACTCTGTTCAAACCAACGCATATCTAACCGCTTAGCCTTGAGGCGTTCGGCTAAAAAAATACTCCGTAGATCAGGAAGAGACTGAGTGAGATCATCGTTACGAACAATGTAGTCGTATTCCCGGAAACACCGTACTTCTTCTTTCACCTTCTTCAATCTGTAGGCTATTTCTTCCTGAGAATCTGAGCCTCGATTCTGCAATCGAGTCCGTAGGATGTCCAAAGATGGAGGTAAAATGAAGATAGAGACAGCATCGTCAAAATGTTTCTTTATTTGGAGGGCCCCTTGAACATCGATTTCGAGCAAGACATCAACTCCCTCTTCCATCCTATCCATCAACGGCTTTCGCGGAGTCCCATACCAGTGGCCGTAAACATGGGCATATTCCAAAAATTCGTTTCGCCCAACCATACCCTGAAAGACTTTCTCATCAACAAAAAAGTAGTCGCGTCCGTGTTCTTCTCCAGGGCGTGGCCTCCTCGTCGTGAAAGACACCGAATGCCAAATCGCCGGCACCGATGTCACGATCTGTTTGCACAACGTCGTCTTTCCCGCACCAGAAGGAGCCGAAACAATATAGAGGATTCCGCGGCGGTCTTGAACTCGACGATTTCCCGTCGGAATTGATGGAAGGCTATCTGCAGACATCACATGACTCATTCGACATTTTGCATCTGTTCGCGTAGACGCTCAAGCTCGGTTTTCATTCGGACAACTTCCGCCGTGATCGCCGAGTCATTCGCTTTGGATCCGATCGTGTTGACTTCCCGGCCCATTTCCTGAAGAAGAAAATCTAACGTCTTGCCGACTGGCTCCACACGTTGGATCGTACCGTCAAACTGTATCATATGCGCATTTAATCTGACCAATTCTTCCGTAATGTCACACCGATCTGCGTACAAAGCCAATTCTTGGTTGAGTCGTGCAAGGTCCGGGATGGAGTCGCCCAGCAATTTCTCTACACGCACCT
The DNA here is from genome assembly GCA_965223625.1 of Nitrospira sp. Classification (GTDB taxonomy): domain Bacteria; phylum Nitrospirota; class Nitrospiria; order Nitrospirales; family Nitrospiraceae; genus Nitrospira_D. Next base: position 1,633,506 of record OZ245008.1, on the reverse strand, counting down.
TCATCCGTTCAAAGGCCTCCTGAGCAACCATAGGCGCGCGTGCAGACACGGTTGTTTTCGATTCACGCAACCGTTTCAATCGATCACGAATATCTTCCGCAAGAAGCGCTCCCTCGTTCTTTCGCATATTCGCCATTTCGAGAACGGCTTTGCTTCCCAGTTTCTCGACCAACTTCATCAGCTTACGATCGTCGGTCGGTTGTTCGGAAAGCACGAGGAGATCGCGTAACCCTGCCATCAACCCGATGTCTATGGAGCCTTTCAGCTTAAGTGTGCGTTGAAGTGTACGAAGAGCTTCATGGTACTGTTTCGCTAGACCAGCGTCAAGCTGGAGCGAGCGAGCGTTACCTCGCCCCCCCTGCAAAATGACCGTCAGATCAACCCTCCCACGCGCACAGTGTTGCTGAATCGTTTTCTTAAAAAGTTCTTCTAAACCGGTCATGGTTTTCGGCAGTCGAATCGACGTTTCGAGGAAGCGATGATTGACTGATCTCACCTCTATCGTAACGGTCCCACCGGACCATGCCGCCTGTTGCCGACCAAACCCCGTCATACTGGTGATCATGTCGATACTTTTCCTTCCCACTCGCAGAGATCGTGAATGGGACACATAGGACAGCGTGGCTTTCGCGCAAGGCAGACATAGCGGCCATGCAGCAATAACCGCTGGGATACACCTGTCCACTGGGCTTCAGGGAAAACAGATTGAAGATCATGCTCAACTTGTTCGGGATTGCTTGAGTGTGTCATCGACAACCGGTTGGCCACCCGCTTCACATGCGTATCGACGACAATCCCAGACTTTCCAAAAGCCGCTCCAAGCAGTACATTAGCCGTTTTTCGACCGACGCCAGGAATCGAGATGAGCTCTTCCATCGTATCAGGTACCTTGCCACTAAATCGCGTGGCAACGGCATGCGCACAGCCAATCAAGTTCTTCGCCTTGCTTTTGTAAAATCCCGTTGATTTGATGAACGTCTGTAATTCGACTGACGTTGTGCTGGCCATGGCATTGGGCGTGCGGTATCGCTTGAATAATGCCGGTGTCACTTGGTTGACCCTTTGATCTGTGCACTGGGCGGAAAGAATGGTTGCGACCAAGAGCTCCCATGGAGACCGATAATTGAGTTCAACTTTTGCGACAGGGATGACATGAAGCAAACGCTCAGCGATCTGTGTTGCCCAGCCTGACGCCACCCCCTTCTTATTTTGCTTTGCTCCGCTCACAGTCGCTTGATTGTGCGGTGATCAGTGACGAGACGCAAGTATCAGCTCATGGTCCTGTTCAGTCACTTGGTTCGTCCGCTCGGCCGAGACTGATAAAGATCTCACGTACGTTTCTAGTCGAGCAAGGAGAGGACGCAATGTGGTTGGCTGAAGTGCCGAAATCCCGATGGCTCCGAACCGACGGCACAGCACTTCGACCTGCTGTGGTGGCGCTTGATCACATTTGTTGAACACAAGCCATCTCGGCACGGAGCCAAGTCGCAACTCATCGAGAATAGCCACGACCGCTGTGAGTTGAGCCTCGATATCTCTCGCATTGATATCGACGACGTGAAGGAGGAGATCCGCTTCTCGCAACTCATCGAGAGTCGTTCGAAAGGCGCCAACTAATTCTTGCGGGAGATCCCGAATAAATCCCACCGTATCTGTAATGATGACCTCTCGATCCTGAGGAAACCGCAGGCGGCGGCTCGTCGTATCGAGAGTTTCAAACAGCCTGTCTTGAGCAGCAACATGACTTTTGGTCAGCACGTTGAGAAGTGTGGACTTACCGGCGTTTGTATAGCCGACAAGCGACACAACGGGAAGTCCGTATCGGCCTCGCCGGGCTCGCCGGGCTCGCCGTTGGTCCTGATGCCGTGCAAAATGAGCCAGTTCCCGCTCCAAATGCGTGATGCGATTCCGCACCTTCCGTCGATCGGTTTCCAATTTTGTCTCGCCAGGGCCTCGAGTTCCAATACCGCCGCCCAGACGTGACAATTCAGTACCTCGTCCTGACAATCGCGGAAGTAGGTAGCGTAACTGGGCCAGCTCAACCTGTACCTTACCCTCACGACTATGGGCTCGCCGGGCAAAGATGTCGAGAATCAGTTGCGTACGGTCAATGATCTTGATATCCGTCATCTCTGAGATCGCTCTGAGCTGAGCGGGTGACAACGTTTGATCAAAGATCACCATGTCTGCACCGCGGTGGAGCGTCTGGATCAATACCTCCTTCATTTTGCCGCTCCCTAAAAGATACCGCTGATGCCCATCGGCCGTGCGTTGTGCGATACGATCAATCACCGTCACATCAGCTGATGTCGCGAGCTCCGCCAATTCCACTAAATGCTCTTCTTGCTCGGTCCGGCTCTTGGATGAAGCGCTCACCAGTATGGCCGATTCCTTACCGTCGCCCACCGCATGATGGGCACGGGCAAGCTGCAGCTGAGACTCGAGCTCCTTAATAAATACATCGAATGAAATCGTGAGGGCATGGAAGGGAACTGACTTGAGGACCTTGAATAATTGGCCGGTGAAACCAGGAGGCAGGAGATGGGCCAGATAGACATTACCGATACGACCGTCCGCTGCAACGGATAGGATGCCGATCAGATCAAGCCTCAAAAACGCAAGGTCAGTCAGAGATTCCTGATTTAACGGTTGGTCATGCAGTTGAGTACGAACGAAGCGCAACCCACGAAGAGATCGAGGGCTCGTTCGAAATAGCGTCATCGTCGTAGAAGACAGGGTGAGCTCTGTTCCCACGATCACTTCTTGAACTTGACCTCGTCTCGTCAACAACACCCCTAGTGGGCGACGAATTTCAAGCGTGAGCTGCGCCATGGCTTTGGCTAGCTCGAATGAAACAATCTTGTCGATTGGGACTCGACGTCGGTAAAGCCGTTCAACGGCTGCCACCTGACTCGCTCGAAGTCCCGTGACTTGACCATGAATGTTAGAAATAAGTTGCCTCCTTCTTGGAATCCGAATTCTTACGTCCTCGGGTTTCCTTTGCTATCGATGTTGGGCCAGTCATTGGACTGACATCCATCCCGATTGATAGCGATTCCCCACGCATGAGCAGTTGACGCCCTGCTGCAGCAATCATCGCAGCATTATCGGTACAATATTCGATCGATGGAATCGATAGTCGAATGTCCGCGAGCGCTGCTCGTTCATTTAATAGCCTCCGCAGCCGCGAGTTTGCAGAGACACCGCCCACTACGGCAAGAGCATCCAGGTTCCCCTGCTCGAGCGCGATAAAAGCCTTGGCAACCAAGACTTGTACTATCGCTTCCTGATAACTAGCCGCCAAGTCGGCGACCTGATCAGGAGACGGAGCAACCATTATGTCACGCAACTTGTAGAGCAAGGCTGTCTTGAGACCGCTGAAACTAAAGTCGAGGCTGTGTTTTCCTCCTCGGAATCGGGGGAAGGCAAGCGCATCTGGATCGCCCGAACGAGCAACCCGATCAATAGCTGGCCCTCCCGGATAGCCGAGGCCGAGCATCTGGGCACCCTTATCAAAGGCTTCACCAGCAGCATCATCAAGGGTGCGGCCGAGCAAAATACAGCGCCCATCGATTTCCTGACGATAGAGATGCGTGTGCCCTCCCGATACAATCAGGACAATACAGGGCATCGGAAACGTTGGACTTGCAAGCCACGCCGAGGCAATATGCCCCTGCAAATGATTGACACCGATAATGGGAATTCCCAGTCCGTAGCTCAAGGCCTTGGCGTAGCTCATGCCGACCAACAGCGCACCAGCAAGACCAGGTCCTTGAGTCACAGCGATCGCGCCAAGCTCGCACTTCGAGACTTGAGCCTGCGACAAGGCCTGCCGCACAACCTGATCGATCAAGCCGAGATGTGCTCGAGCCGCCAATTCAGGGACAATGCCGCCGAATTTTTCATGGATGGCAATCTGAGAAGAGACAACGTTGGACAGCACGGCTCCCTCATGGTCAAGTACGGCTGCAGCCGTTTCGTCGCAAGAGGACTCGATGCCAAGAACCAGCCCAGGATGTCGATCGACACGACCTGGAACTGCTAATTGATCGGAATGAAAATCCATCCGCTTATCTGGTCCACGACACAGGTCTAGTAATGAAACGGCCCCTGCGGCGGTTCACCGCAGAGGCCGATCCAGATTAGATAGAAACTCTGGTGTTCACGAAGGCACTAGACTCCGGCCATCGCCTCCTGCTCAATAAATGTTGGAGCTCCGTCTCGAAGCACCACTTTTACCTTCCGACTTTCCTTGAAACGTCCTCTGATCAGTTCGTCCGAGAGCGGGTCCCCAATAGCACGTTGGATGGCCCGTCGCATTGGTCTGGCTCCATACAATGGCTCGTACCCTTCCTGAATCAACCATTGCTTGACCTCGTCATCAACCTCAATCTCAATGCCTTTGTCCAATAACCGGAGGTTCAATTCCCGGAGAAGAATATCCAAGATACAATACAGCTGTTCTTTCTCCAGTTGATGGAAAATCACAATTTCATCGATTCGGTTCAAGAACTCGGGACTGAACGATTTCCGAAGCTCACCGAGGACCTCATCTTTTTTCCGCCGTGCAGCCTCTCCTTCAGTACTCTGGAACCCAAGAGATACACCCTTCTGAATCATCTTGGTCCCGATATTGGAGGTCATAATGACAACGGTGTTTTTAAAATCGACCTTTCGTCCAAGACTATCAGTCAACACCCCGTCATCCAACACTTGCAGTAACACGTTAAATACATCGGGATGCGCCTTCTCAATCTCATCGAACAGTACGACTGAGTAAGGCCGACGACGAACTTTCTCAGTCAACTGCCCTCCCTCTTCGTAACCAACATAACCAGGAGGCGCGCCGAACAGACGAGAACTCGTAAACTTTTCCTGGTATTCTGACATGTCGACGCGAATCAATGCGTCTTCGCTGTTGAACAAAAACTCCGCTAACGTCCTCGCCAATTCGGTTTTCCCGACACCTGTTGGCCCAAGGAAGATGAACGAACCGATCGGCTTTTTGGCCTCCTTGAGACCAGCTCGAGAGCGACGGATGGCACGAGCAACAGCAGAAATCGCCTCATTTTGTCCGACCACGCGCTTGTGCAAGAACTCTTCCATTCGCAGAAGCTTGTTAGATTCCTCCTCTTCCAATTTGAAGAGCGGAATCCCGGTCATTTTAGATACCACGTAGGCGACATCTTCTTTGCCGATCACAGGCTTATTCTTTTCCTGATTCTTTTTCCACTCTCGTTTGGATTCATCGAGCAACTTGCGCAGCCGTTCTTCTTCCTCCCGATGCCGGACGGCCTCCTCGAAGTTCTGCATAGAGATCGAGAGTTCTTTCTCTCGCGCCACTTTTTTGAGTTCCTGCTCCATCGCTTTCAATTCAGAAGGAAGTGCGTACGTCTGGAGCTTGGCACGCGAGCCGGTTTCATCGATCAAATCAATGGCTTTATCTGGCAGGAACCGATCAGTAATATACCGATCAGACAGCTTCACGGCCTCGACAATGGCGTCTTCCGTGATTTCTACGCCATGATGTTCCTCATATCGATCCCGAAGCCCGTGGATGATTCGGATCGTTTCGTCGAGATTAGGCGGTTGAACGTAGATCGGCTGGAATCGCCGTTTCAAGGCTCCATCCTTTTCAATATGCTTACGATATTCGTCCAACGTTGTGGCCCCAATGCATTGAATCTCACCCCGCGAGAGGGCAGGCTTCAGCATGTTCGAGGCATCTATGGATCCCTCCGCAGCTCCCGCTCCAACCAACGTATGAAGCTCATCAATGAAAATGATGATATTCCCCGCCTGAACAATCTCCTTCATGACAACCTTGAGACGTTCTTCAAACTGCCCTCGATACTTGGTCCCTGCGACGAGCGAGCCAAGATCCAAGGCAATGACCCGACGAGAGAGCAGATTGTCGGGAACTTCAGATTGAATGATCCGTTGAGCAAGTCCTTCCACGATCGCTGTCTTTCCGACACCGGATTCACCGATGAGCACCGGATTATTCTTGCTTCTTCGGCTCAGTATCTGGAGGACGCGCTCAATTTCATCGGCCCGTCCGATCACCGGATCCAGCTGCCCCTCTTGCGCCAACTGGGTCAGGTCCCGACCGAATTCGTCCAAAGCTGGCGTATTGCTTTTTCGATCCCTCTCCCGTGGAGCCGACTTCCGCAAGAACGTCACAGTCAATTGCCGTGCCGTGAGAAGATTGGCACCCAAGCTCCGAAGGATTTTCCCACCGATTCCTTCCTCTTCACGAAGAAGACCAAGGAGAAGGTGTTCACTACCGATATGATTGTGGCCCAGCAACCTCGCTTCCTCGACCCCGTACTCGATAACTTTCTTCACTCGGGGACTAAAAGGGATTTCCCCGAAAGTCATCGTCGTCCCGCCGCCAGGCAGATTCCGTTCGATTTCCAGCCGGATCTGCTCTGTGGACAGTCCCATCTTTTTTAAGATCATCAGCGCAATCCCATCGGACTCACGGAGGATCGCCAAGACCAGATGCTCGGTGCCGAGATAATCGTTTTGGTGACGTTCGGCTTCTTCCCGCGCAAGGATGATGATCTTTCGACCTTTGTCAGTAAATCGTTCGAACATCCTGCCTCCTCCTAGTGAGTGCACATATTGGCCGCGCCCGAGCAAAACCCTTGAAAAATCTTGACCTAATTTTAACCACAGTATGATTGAGAGTCAAGGTTGAGCGGAGAACGAGACGGGTGACACACCAGCATCATCACACGGTTCTCTGTCCCGTTCAAATCCTCATATTCATCGCATGAGAATGGGCTTCTCATTGACATAAAAAGAAACATCTCGATACAATCACACTCATTTTTTTCCTCTCTTACACACCTATGAGAAGCAAAAGCATTGGGATTCTCACTAAGCCAAATTTTCTAGAAGTCAAAAGTACGTTATTGGGGGTGGTGGCCTGGCTCCGTGCCCGCAGCATCGACGTGTTGCTCGACACAACCTCTGCGGCATTGCTGAACGAGCCAGGTGGCATTTCGAAAACTCAACTGGCCGAGCAGGCAGACGTTCTTTTAGTGCTAGGTGGAGACGGGACCATCCTGAGTGCCGCGCGCCTCGCAGCGGAACGTAGTATTCCCATTCTCGGCGTCAACATGGGTGGTCTTGGTTTTTTGACAGAAGTCAGACTGGACAATCTCTACCCCTCGCTGGACCGAGTATTTGCCAACGATTGCATCCTTGATGAACGACTGATGTTGGCAACTCATATTCATCGTCATGGAGAAACGATCGCGCGAGGGACTGTCTTGAATGATGTCGTCATCAGCAAAGGCACCCTCGCTCGCATGATCGACCTACAAATCGCGATCGACGGTCAATTCGTCACGAACCTGAGAGGGGACGGCCTCATTGTCGGAACACCTACGGGATCCACCGCCTACTCACTCTCTGCCGGAGGTCCCATTATGAATCCTAGCGTGCAGGCCCTCATCTTGACACCGATTTGTCCGCACACACTGAGCCATCGACCGCTCATCGTACCGAGCAATGTGGTGATTGAAGTCACCTTAGCGAGTCAGGACGAAGGGTCGATGGCGACGCTCGACGGCCAAGTCGGGGTCGCCATTGTTCAGGGAGATAAGGCGGTCATCCAGGCTTCAGATTATCGGACTCGATTGATACGTTTTCCGGAGAGCCATTACTACGAGGTGTTGCGGGGAAAGCTGAAATGGGGACATGGATAACGACGTCTTCCGCCTCGATTACGATGCCTTCCCCTGTTCGATACAGGCCAGCATGTCCTGATTCGCCGAAAACTTGAACTCTCCAATACAGTCGGTTTTTCCCGCAAATGAACGCTCCGCCACTTCAAGCGCCCGCAGCCCGTTCACATCAACTGGACGACTCTGCCGCGTTCTGAGCAGCGAATGTAACCGATCCAAGACTGTCTTCGCATCTCCACCAGAGTTCTTGTTTGCCAGATAACGCTCCACAACCTCAGCGCACCAATCGCCGTCGCGCTTCGCCACACCGACAAGGCCTTCACTGGCCTTTCTGGCCCAACCAGCGAGGAACACGCCATCCATCACTTTCCCGCCCGTCTCGTCGTAGGCCTGAAATAGCGCGTCGTCAGGATCGTTACCAGTTTTGTTGGGGTTCGTAATAAAGGTGCCGTTCTTGTAGGGGAGACCGACGGTTTCATCGACCCTATCGCCAACGGCAAACACGACCGCGTCACAGGGAAATTCATAGTACTGCTTCAACCCGATCGCCACAGTATCCTCGCCCTTTGGATCCAACCGATTATCCTCCATTTCAAGCGCGCGAACACGATTATGTTCGTCCACCAAAATACGTTTCGGAGAAGCTAGGAAGCGGAAACCCATTTTTGTTTCTGAGACCGGCGGCTCGCACTTCGTGAATTCGTCCGTAAAGCCTTTCAAGACCTCATCATGGTTCTGTCCCACCTTCGCCAAACGATCTTTGATGCGCTCGAACTCACCACGGATCCCTTCCAGATCCATATTGGCACAGATGCTACGGATCTCTTTCGGATTGTACTTTCGTTCCACTGGACCTCGTCGGACAATGGCCGTGACACGCTCGACTTTTTTATAGCGGACCAACCAGTGAGCAATGTCCACCATCACATCCCCGGCACCAATCACACAGACGTGCTTTCCTACTTCAAAGGGCCGGTCGCCAAAACCAGGAAGGCGGTTGTAGTGATACACGACATCTTTTGCGTGAAACACACCCTGTGCTGAATCACCCTCAACACCGATGGCCTTGGTTCCTTGCGCACCGATGGTGAACACAACTGCACTTGCCCCGAGTCCACGCACAGCATCAACCGTGAGGTCTTTCCCATTCCCAATCGAGACGTTGCCGAAATAGTGCACGTTTTTCTGCTGAAGCAGCTCCCAATACTGTTTCTTGAGACCGCCCCGAAGTTTCAATTTGGAGGGGAAGATTCCATACTCAGCCAACCCTCCGAATCTGATGTCTCGATTGAGAATGATGATTTCGTGGCCGGCTTTCGAAAGCGAACTGGCGACAGCCATACCGGCCGGTCCAGCTCCTGCAACAATAATCACATGTGACCGCGATCCACTCATAACAATTACCCTTCACTCTATATGATCAAAAAGCCTGGAATATCAACAATTCGCGGACTGTAACACAGCGGTTCTCGCACTGTCAAAAACGAACGACTCACGCACACATCTACTTGCACGACTCACTGTAGTCATCTAAAATCCGCCCACTTCTGACCATGAGACGAACCATGCCGAGCCAATCTCAGATGGCATACACATAATCATTATGCCTATTGGTCAATCACTCCCCGTATCGTATGAAGAGATCCAGACTCTCCCCATACACTATTACCGAATCTCGACCGCTGAGCCGTCGTTCTTCTTGAAACAGTTGAACGGTGACGAAGCCTATCTCGTTCAGAACTTTGACTGTGTCGAAGAACTCGTCGCTCGTGGAGCGGACAGTGCGCGCATTGCCATCAGCGAATGCTCGCCTCCCGAAGGTACATCTCCCGGATATTCCCAGGTAGCGCCCGGCAGCCCTCTTGTCCCCGCCTCACCCTTCACATTCGATCCATCAATCGTGATTGTACTTCCAACCTACAACGAACGCTCCAATCTTGAAGCGCTTGTCAATACGATCGGTCAGTATCTAGTCGCTGATATCTTAATCGTCGATGATAATTCGCCAGATGGAACCGGCCAACTCGCCGATGAACTGAGTTGTAGGTATGGGCATGTCCATGTGTTGCATCGACCACGAAAACAAGGGCTTGGGCCTGCCTATTTGGCGGGGTTTGAATGGACGCTCCAACGGAAATATGACCGCATCATCGAAATGGATTGTGATTTCAGCCACGCACCTTGGGACTTACCTCGGTTGATCCACGGCAGCAAAACAGCCAACCTGGTGATCGGCAGTCGCTATGTACCTGGTGGGGGCACCGACAATTGGGACGCCAGGCGGCGCCTGATATCTCGTTGCGGCAATGTCTACGTGAGGCTCTTTTTAGGCTCCATGATCCATGATTGGACCGGTGGATTTCGATGTTATCATCGCGAACTGTTGTTGAGCATGCCCCTTGAGAGGGTGCGCGCCAAGGGGTACGTCTTTCAAGTGGAGCTAGCCTGGCAAGCCGTTCGACTAGGCGCAGAGATTCGTGAAATACCGATTCGTTTCACAGACCGTGTACAAGGCCAGAGCAAGCTCGGCTGGTCGTCCCTCATCGAAGGACTCCTAAAAGTACCCAAGATGGGGTTTCATAGGTAACAAATCGTTACGGCCCCTCACAGCCAGTTTCCTGTTTCAAGCAGGGACCGACTGAGGAAATCGACGGCTCCTCCAATTCGAGTCTCGAAAGATCAATGACCAGCTCGTCCTTGGCGTTCGCCATGATGACATCGAACAGGCTATTTTCTATAGGAACGACGGCTTCCATGGGTTGGAAGCGTAAGTCAAAGCCTTTCGCCGCAGTTGGCCGCATGGGATATCGTCGATCATAGATCATCCCATAGGCCGGAATGCCATAAATGATGCGCCAGTTGCCTAAGAGAATATGCAGTTCTGTCCCATGGATGTAAAGTCCTCCCGTCGTGATGATCCGCCTCGCGAAGGTTTGAGGCTCGCTCAGATAGAACGTGACTCGTTCGTTGTACTTCGCCTCGGCAAGCGCCTCCGCCAACCGCACCGATAGCAATGTCAATTCCTCGTCCGTGAAGGCTGGAACCAATGGGGACTCGCCTCTGAGCCATCGTTTCAAAGCAATCCAATGCTCCTGCACCATCAACCCCGACAGAATCCCCCTTAACTTCTCAGGTTCGATCAGAAACGGGTGGGCATGATGGGTTGGGGGCCATTCGGCCAAGACTTCCGCGTCTTCTTCCAACCGCACGAAATTCACCGGGTCCTCATAGATAATTCTTGATGGCACATGTGGCACGGCACAACCGACCATCACGACAAGCCCGAGAAGCAATCCGGCCGACATCAGACGTAAACCATTGACCTGCATGATCACTGAAACCTAGTGTTCACTGATTGTGACGGTCATCTCCGCACGCTCCAACGGATTGTCCCGTCCATCCCGTTTCATATTGACGATCTTATCGGCGACATCCATCCCGCTCTCGACCTCTCCAAAAACCGTGTATTGCCAGTCGAGGAAGTTGGCATCCGAGACACAGATAAAGAACTGTGATCCGGCACTATCAGGATCGTTTGCTCTAGCCATCGAGACGATGCCACGTTTGTGGGGCGTACTATTGAATTCGGCCTTCACCTTATAACCAGGTCCACCCATCCCGTGTGATGAGCGGTCCGCGGTCTTACTATTGGGGTCCCCCCCCTGAATCATGAAACCGGGGATGACACGGTGAAATGTCGTTCCATCATAAAAGCCTTCTTTGGACAGCTTGATGAAGTTATTCACATGACCTGGAGCCACGTCTGGATGGAACTTGAGTACGATCTCTCCGATCGGTTGTCCCTTTGTCGTGACTACAATTGTAGCCCGTGTGTTCTTCGAAACATCACTCATGAGGTTTATCCTTTCTATGCTTATCGAAAGAGAAATGGAGGTGGAGGGATTCCGACCTCCAGTCCTTGATTCACGGCTATCCAGGAAAGACCGTCGTCACTACGGAAGACCCCTGAACTCGTTCCCGCATAGAGCCCTCGCTCACCTACCCCCAGCAATACCTGAATGGACAGATTCGTGAGACCCCTATTCAAAGGCATCCACTGTTTCCCTTTGTCCACGGTCTTAAAGATTCCATGCCCTGTGGCGACGACCATGTCTTGGTCGCTCAATACAATGCCACGGATGGAGTCATTCGGAAGGGCCCTACTGATTGGACGCCAGGTCAGTCCGCTATCTGTGCTACGAAATACTCCACCGTCGAACGTCCCGGCCAAAATACTCTGATCCTGATCAATCACCAGCACACGGATAAAGTTCTCAATCATGCCTTCATGATCCTTCAGGCCATGCCGCACACGAACCCATCCTGACGAACGAGGGCGCAGCCGAAAAATCCCCTTTCCTGAGGTTCCAGCGAACAAGGTTCCATCTGCAGCACGTGCGAGCGAATGAACCAGAGTGTCATCAAGCCCCGTTGTGACGGGCACCCAGCGATCATCGACAACGTGGAGGCGATACACACCGTCACCCGTACCGGCATAGAGTTCTTGATCGACCGCCAGGAGCGATTTGACTTCCAGCCGTTTAAGCCCTTCATTCACGGACTGCCAGGTATTTCCTTCATCGCGAGACCGGAACACTCCTCCGCGAAACGTTCCGGCATACACGATCCCGCGATTTGTGACCGCCAAGCTCAATATGAAGGGATCGGTCACTCCTTCTCCGACTGGGTTCCACGTTGCACCTCGATCCATGGTCCGAAACACGCCATGGCCAAACGACCCCGCATAGATGACACCGTTTTCGCTGATCGCAAGTGCCTGTACGCTTGTCGCAGACTGTTCAGGTGACTCTGATGTCGGTGGAGAATCGGAAATCATCAGTGGTGTCGGCACCATCATCGCGTTGATCGAGAGAGGCGCCTCTCCATGAGCCACACCGAGAACACCGCTCCACAATACGAGAACCAGCCAGGCGGCTCGTACTGGCTCATGCACCATGCCTCGAAGCTTCATCGCATCCTGGTTCCTGCCGTTTTGAACGGCACATCAGGGTCAGTCGGCACATCCATCCCATCATGGTCCTGATTTCTTCCAAACACGCGGGCGCCGACTATCCCAACCTCATACAGCAGCATCAAGGGAACTGCCATCAGTAACATCGTAAAGAGCGTCGCATCAGGCGTCACCACGGCGGAAATGATGAGGCACAGCAAAATAGCATGTTTTCGGTACCGTGCGAACGTCTGAGCCGACGCCGCGCCGATCACGGCCGCCAGTGTCATGGCCAACGGGAGTTCGAACGCACAACCAAAAATGAGCAAGAATTTCACGTTGAAATCAATATAGATTCCCACGCCCAGCTGTGGGGTGATATCACGATCGAGCCCAAAACTCACAAACCAGTCGATCACGAGCGGCAGAATGATGGCGTTGCAGAAGACCATCCCCAACCCAAACAACGCTCCAGCCAACATGAACAGCGGGATCGCCCAACGCTGCTCTTTCGGCAGCAACGCAGGCTCGATCAACTTCCAACACTGGTAGAAAATGACGGGCAAACTGAGGATGAAGGCCGCCAGCAACGACACCTTGATGGAAGCGAACAACGCTTCCGTCGGTCCATAAAAGACCAGCTGGTTCTCAAACGGTCGATTCAGCCACGCGACCATGTCGGCAGAAAACGAGAACGTGAGCACAAGCAACCCTAACATCGTCGCACCGACGATCAGCAATCGGCGCTTGATGCTTTGGAGGTGCGCGGCAAGCGGATGGACGATGTGTTCCATAGTGGTCACCTAGCAGGGAAGACGGTACCAGCCTCACGGTATCCTACGGTGTCGAGTCCATTCACTGGCCGCGATGGAGGCGAATGAACTCCGCAAGCCTGTCTTTCGTGGCCAATTTTTCCTTTTGGATTCGCTTTTTCTCGATCTCTTCATTCGGCGTCAGGACATGCCGTTTTTGCAAATCGTTCAGCTCAAGATCCAGACGATGGTGAGATTTTTCCAGCTCGCGGAATTCGGTGTTGGTGCGGCGAAGCTGTTCGACAATCGCATCTTCCGTCAACATACGACACCTCCCGGTTAGAGTGAGTCTGTCGAGGTTGATTCACCTCTTGCGCGATACACTGGTACCTTCTACCTACCGCTCGGCATGACAAGCGGATTCATCTCCATCAGCACAGCATCTTCAATTGGATTGGAATAATACTGAGGACGTTTCCCGACCTGCACAAACCCCATCGCAGCGTAGAGTGAGTATGCAGGATGGTTCGAAGCTCTGACTTCAAGCACCGCCCGAGTTGCCGCCAGATCGAGTGCCACGCGGAACGCTTCCCCCGCCAGAGCCGTTCCAATCCCTTGCCTCCGCATCGACTCTCGCACGGCCAGATTCATCAGTCGCAGCTCTTCAAAGACGATCCAGAAACAATGATACCCGACAATCGCGCACCCTTTCTCTGCTGCTGACTGCCCCTGATGCATCGCAACGAGAAAGTGCGCAAACTGATTACCCAGCAACTCCGTTTCGAGCATTTTGCGCGTCCAGGGGGAAGAGAAGCAAGCCTCTTCCAAAGCGAGGATATCCGGCAACATCTCCGGGGTAGCAGGCAGGATTTGAAATTCCAAGCGTACCTTGTCCCTGTTCATCCGCTCCGCATGTTCTTCTGTCTCGGACGACGAGCCAGTCTCGCTGCAACTTTTTTCTCGACCCTATTCCGACGTCGTGCCACCGGTGAGATGCCTCCCGACCGTTCGTACTGGATTTCCGCCTCAGCACGCTGTACATACAACGGAGCCACCGCACTCCCGGCAATCTCGCCTCGCTGTATGTGCTCCATTCCCATGCGAGCGACCTGAATCGCCGAAGGTCTGAAGGCATGATCCGGCCCGACCGTGACCGTGACCGACTTCGGCAATGCGGCTCGGATCTCATCCTCCATTGCTGACCATCCAAGCCCGATCATCACACTTTGGTCAGGCAGGCTCTGGGCAAGCGCTCTGGGGGTGCCGACCTGCTCGCTCACAATCCGTTCCCACTGCCCCTCACCTGTCCAACGAAACAGGGCCCAATACACCTCATCTCGACGACTCACTAATACGGGGCAGATGGGGCGAGACTCCCCTTGAACCGTCTTCGCCATCGCCTCTAAGGTGGGAACCAGCGCGAGAGGAAGCCCGCTGGCTGCTCGTAGGCCCAAGCAGGTCGCCAGACCGACACGGATCCCTGTGAACGACCCCGGCCCGGCTGAACAGCAGAGACCATCAAGCTCGCTGAGTCGTATGTTAGACTTGCGGAGCAGTTGATCAATGGCCGGCAGCAGGAGCGACCCATGGGCGCCGCCCGCTTCCTGCTCATGCATGCCCACCACACGATCATCGTCCAGGAGGGCCACACTCTGCCATGCGGTAGCCGTTTCAACTGCCAGAATTTTCATCGCAACTTACGAAGCCTGCCCCAAGTCCTTTGCGTTGATCGTTTGGTTATGATGTAACTCGTGGAAGGTGACCTGGATCGATCCCTCCCCATGACCGTCGACCAGAGAAACCTTGAAGGGGCGCAACAATGGGCCGTCTTGTTCAACCACCATCCGCGCTGGCTCTGTATCCGAGTCATCGAGTCTCCTAAAATCATCGTATTGGATGGTCGCTTCCACGTCGCCGTCCGTTCCCAACCGATCCTCTTGTACCACTAAGAGTCTACGATCAAACCAGAGACGCCGGATAACATGACGCCCTGCACCCACTCCATCGCTGACGGCCGTATAGACATCGAGACGATAGCGATCACGATCCTCCACGACTTTCACGGTTTCCTCGTGGGTGATCGCACTGGTCCCCAAGACCCCGCCGACCGCCCAAGCACTCAATTGCGAGAATCGAGCAAGCTTCCCGAGATCTCTCATGTTGGATTGGCGACCACTATACACTTTCCCTTCCAGCGGCAAACGGAGCTTATACCAATCCTCAGCCTGCACAAATTCAAACAGTTCGTTTCCGATCGGTGTAAAACCTCGCAGACGCAAGGCGTTGGGGCGACGGTAGTGGACGGTTCCTTCCACCCGTGTCGCGATCGGCATAAGCCCGCCCCGTACCTTAGCGGTGAACAGTCCCTTCATGGAATGAACGGCGGCCTCTCGTTGCCGCAACAGCGTCGTGAGTTCCTCAGCCGTCACCCGTTTCAACGGCGGTGCTGCTTTCGGATTAATGAACGCGCAACCGGCAAACCCTGTCCCCATCAACAGGACGATGAGAAACAAGCGAACCACGTGCTTCATGATTGTGGCAGTTCCCTGTGGTCGGTGACGTCGATGGCTAGGCCAGCACAACATCAAGCGCCTCTCTCACTTCTTGAATGCCGATCAATTCCATCCCATCGATCGGATCCAGCTTCGTCAGATTCCGTTCAGGCAGAATGCAGCGCTTAAATCCCATCTTGGCTGCCTCGCGGATGCGCGATTCCGCTTGGCTCACGGCGCGGACTTCGCCGCCTAAACCAACCTCTCCCAGTACGAGCATCCCCGGTTCGACCGGTATCTCCCGTAAACTTGATGTGACCGCCGCGACAATCCCAAGATCAATCGCCGGCTCCTCGATGCGCATCCCTCCAACTATATTCACATAGACATCCTGTCCGGACAAATGAAAGCCTAACCGTTTCTCCATCACGGCGAGCAACAGCGAGACACGATTGAGTTCCACACCGTTGGCCATCCGCTTGGGCATGGCATAACTGGTCGAGGAAACCAGCGCTTGCAGTTCGACAAGAATGGGCCTGGTCCCCTCGAGACTCGACACGACGACCGAACCGGTACTTCGTTCTGGACGTTCAGCCAAGAACAGCTCGGAGGGGTTGCGCACCTCTTCCAGCCCCCCATCTTTCATTTCAAACACCCCGATTTCATTCGTCGACCCAAACCGATTTTTGACGGCACGAAGGATCCGGTAGCTGTGTCCTTTGTCTCCTTCGAAGTACAACACGGTGTCGACGATATGTTCCAGCAGCCGTGGCCCGGCAATGGCCCCCTCTTTCGTCACGTGTCCGATGATGAAAACCGGTACCCCGGCCCGCTTGGCGAACCACATCAGTTGTCCGGCCACTTCCTGCACCTGACTGATACTGCCTGGAGCGGACGTGATCTGTTCTGTGTACACGGTTTGAATAGAATCGACGACCACCGCCACCGGCTGGATTTCCTGGACCGCTTTGAGAATCTGTTCCAGCGAAGTTTCTGCCAGAATCAGCAAATGGGGATGTTCGATACCCAGATGCTGCCCGCGCATCTTGATCTGCCGCGGTGATTCTTCTCCGGACACATAGAGGACCGGTGCATCCTTTGCGGCCAACCGCGGCAACGCTTGTAGGAGCAATGTCGTCTTGCCGATCCCAGGATCACCGCCGATCAAAATCACCGCCCCAGGAATTACCCCACCCCCTAAGACTCGATCAAACTCACTGATGTTGGTCAACCGACGATCCTCACCCACCACTTCAATCTCAGCGATAGGAGTGGCCTTGGCTTGAACCGTTTTCATCACGGCCGGACGACCCTTGCCGCTCGCCGCTTGGCGTTCTTCTTTCATCGTATTCCAACCGGTGCAGTCGGGGCATCGGCCGAGCCACCGTGGGGACTGGTGCCCACAGGCTTGGCAGGAGAAGACGACCTTGGCTTTCAACGAATAGGCCTCGCAGGGAGAGGAAATGGTTGAAGCTATCTTAATGGATGTCCAGAGGGAAGGAAAGGACTTGGCATACGCGTGTGGATCACACGGCAGTCGAGTCCGCCTTAAGAATTCTGCAAGGCAACCCGATATTGATCGGAGGAATTGGAATCCCCCTCATGCGGCTATGAGAATACGGATCAGAATCGACGAATTGCAGCCCGGTATGCGGGTCGAACAGCTGGATCAGTCCTGGCTGAGCACACCGTTTTTTCGTCACAAGATGATGATCACCTCAACACAGCAGATCGAACAGTTGAAAGCCTCGGGGGTACAGACTCTGATTGTCCAGATCGAGGCTGAAGAGGTCAGTGAAACACCGAACACGGAGCCTGATCTCACCGATGAGACCGTAGCACCTGCCGTAGAAGAGGCAGCATCCACGCCACCGATGGTGCCGTTTGAAGAAGAGCTGCCGGCTGCCAGGCAGGTGTACCACGCGGCTAAAACCGTCATTCAAGATGCGATGAATGACACGCGGCTTGGACGTGCTATCAATGTCGATGCCGTGAGGACCGTCATATCAGACATGACCGAGAGTGTCTTTCGGAATCCGGATGCGTTATCCAGTCTCTCGCGGCTCAAACGATTCGACGAATACACCTTTTACCATTCTGTGAACACCGCACTGCTGGCGATGTCCTTGGGGCGAAGTCTCGGCTTCGATCGGTCGATGATCCATTTGGCTGGAGTCGGAACGCTCCTCCATGACATCGGCAAAATGAAAGTCCCTTTGGAAATACTGAATAAGCCTGGCCGCTTCGAGGCCCATGAAATGGAAATCATGAAACAGCATGTGCTCCGAGGAGTCGAGGTCCTCACCAGCACAACCGGTCTCGGCAGTTCGTACATACAGCCTGCACTGGAGCACCACGAACGGGTCAATGGCGACGGGTACCCGCATCGGCGCGCGCACCAAGACATCAGCCAAGTCGGCCTCATCACGGCAGTCGTCGATATCTACGATGCGATGACGAGCGACCGGTGTTATCACAAGGGAAAGCCCGCCCATGAAATTCTCCAACTGCTCTATCGGCTTTCACTCGAAAGACACCTCGATTCGACGATCGTCCAACGATTTATCCAGGTTGTCGGCATCTATCCGGTCGGCTCGGTCGTCGAGCTGAATACAGGTGAGACCGGCATCGTCAAACGGATCAATCATGATGCTCCACTGGCGCCCGTCCTCGTGCTCGTGAAGAGCGCCGGGAATACCTTGCTGTCCAAACCTACGGAACAGGACCTCTCTCAGCAGGGCAAGCAACCGCAGCAACAGGTCAAGACCGTCTTGCACCCCCACCAAGCAGGTATAGACCCAGCCAACTACCTCGATAAGAAAGCGGCATAAACATCTTGATCGTATTCTGGCACTCCCTCACTTGTCATCACCCGACAGTACGTGCCGATAGTGCGTGTGTCTCAAGATTTGTTGGTGACGGCCCGATATCGCTTATCGGGAGATCCGACGTCCCCTGCCTGAGCCATGAAAAAACGAATCGGCATCGACGAACTACAGCCTGGTATGCAAATCGACCAACTGGATCGGTCTTGGCTGGATACGCCGTTCTTTCGTCATAAGATGACCATCTCCTCAGCGGCCCAGATCGCGCAGCTCAAAGCCTGTGGGGTACAAACCCTCGTCGTAAACACCGATGTGGTCGCAGACGACGTCGAGCCCGTCTCGGAACCGGACATTGCTACGGATCCCTTGCTCACGGCGGTGGAAGCACCACCATCGGTGCCACCCGCGAGTCCCTTCGAAGAAGAATTGCCTACGGCCAGGCAGATCTATCAAGCCGCCAAAACAATCGTACAGAACGCCATGCACGATACGCGGCTTGGGCGAGCGATCAATATGGATGAGGTCAATCGAGTTGTCTCCGACATGACCGACAGTGTCCTGAGGAATCCCGATGCCCTCACCAGCCTGTCGCGTCTAAAACAGTTCGATGAGTACACCTTTTACCACTCCGTCAACACCTCCGTCCTGGCCATGTCGCTCGGACGCAATTTGGAGTTTGACCGCACCATGTTGCATCAGATCGGAGTAGGCACACTCCTACACGACATCGGCAAGACCAAAGTTCCTCCCGAAATTCTGAACAAGCCCGGCCGCTTTGAACCGAATGAGATGGAAATCATGAAGCAGCACGTCCTCCGAGGCGTGGAAGTGCTCTCCACCACAACCTGCTTGGACGATTCCTACTTGCGTCCCGCCTTGGAACATCACGAACGGGTCGATGGCACCGGCTATCCCCACAGACGAGTACGAAGCGAGCTCAGCCAATTCGGTCTCATGGCGGCAGTCGTTGACATTTACGATGCCATCACCAGCGATCGGTGCTACCACAAGGGACGAGTGGCCCATGAAGCCCTGCAGTTTCTGTATCGCTTGGCATTGGAAGAGCATTTGGACGCCACCCTGGTGCAGCGGTTCATCCACGTGGTGGGTGTCTATCCGGTCGGGTCCGTCGTGGAGCTGAATACAGGGGAAGTGGGTGTCGTCAAACAGATCCACCACCATGTCCCGCTGACGCCGGTGGTGCTCATCGTGAAAAGCGCGGGCAATACCCTCCTCTCGAATCCGCAGGAGCTGGATCTCGTCGCACAGGTCGAAACGCCTCGTCGGAAGATCACCGCTATCCTCGATTCCAAACAAACCGGAATCGACCCAACCGACTACCTCGACAAGAAGGCGGCATAAATATTCGCTTCCTTCCAATGGACCTGTACCTTCTCTCGCAAAGATGTTGTTACTTCGAATTTGGAGGCGAGCCTTGAAAATTACTGGGGTGGCGTATCGCGCAACCGCTGAGTGATATCCTGCATTTCCTCGATGGCACGAATCACCTCCTCCAGCGGCAACTGAGCCCACCGACGGAGTTGTTCACGTCGTGCCCCCTCAAAGGTAGTCACACGCCAGTCGAAGTGCGATGTTTGTGGTTTATTGTTTTCCATCGTCAGCCAATAGTATGCGCAGGTGTTCGATATCGATCCTGTCCTGCTCCCTCCCTGCCGCTTCCTTCATTATAATCAATGTCGGGATACTGACAAATCGAACTTCTACAGTCCCATACAGCGGCTTGATGAGAGCCTTGGCATACTCCTCTGCGAACGGGAATGGCTCCTGGACAAAGATGTCAATGGACGTCTCACGGTGACGATCGCTCCAGAGCTGGAGAACCTGCATATTTTTGTTGCGGATCCAATCTTCCCTGTTTGAACGATCAGCGAATTGTTCCGCGGTAACCGGCGCCAGCGGTTTGTACCCGAGGGGTTCAAGGGCGGTAAAGACTCGCTTGATATTGTCCGGTATCAATTCGATGACAAAATCGGCATCTTTGGTAAAACGCAGATACCCATGGGCATTCACCGCGAGTCCACCAGCAACTAGATAGCGGACACCCGCCTCGTTGAGCGCTCGGATAATGGCCTCAAAACTCGCCAATTTCACGATCACACTATCTTAATAGATGCCTGACACGATTGAAAGCAGAGAGAAGATCCCTGTCATCCCTGATCTCTCGTTCGAGAAACCACTCATATACACGACTGCCGATCTGTCCTCCCATGATCTCACGCAGACAAAACTTTGACAGATCAAATTCTTTGACACCGTCAATTTTCTGAAAACAGATTGATACGTGTGACTACGTATATCTCAAGTCATTGAAATACCAAGATATGCCAATGTGGCGCGGCTCTTGCTTGAGTCGGCCATCAGCTGTTTACGTAATCACCCTGGGAGGGAGCAATGGATTGTCCGAAGTGTAAGGGAATGATGATGTTAGAGCGGTTCTCGGATTTCTTTCTCGTGTTTTATGCCTGGAAATGCATCAACTGCGGCGCCATTATCGATCGCACCATCTCCAAGAATCGCCGCGCGAGCCTAGCTGCCCGGGATTCCCAGACTGTTGCCTCACGATAAGCGAGACAAGAAAGCGGCATGAATTCGGTCATCGCCATAATGAATGGAAATATGGCATAGCATAAGAGTGCCGGATCTGGTTTATTTTGGTTGCTTAGCACCTAGTTGTTGAGCAAAGTTCTGCATTTCCTGAATAGCACGATTCAACTCCTTCAACTGCAACCGACCTCACCGGCGGAGTGGCTCACATCGTGCCTCTTCAAACTGGTCGCACGCCCGTCTAACTCAAAGATCTGTGGTTCATTGCTTTCCGATGTTAGATATCGATCTTGTCCAGCTTACTCCCTGCGGCTTTCCTTCCTTTCTATCGTGTTGGAATACTGACAAATCGAAATTCCACAGTGCCATATAGCGGTTTGCTGAGTGCCTTTGTATACTCCTCTGCAAATGAGATGGACTCATAGACAAAGCTGCCAATAAAACTCTTACGATTGTGAGCGTCCTAGAGTTCAAGGACGTTTTTGATAATGTGGCTCACTCCGGAAAATACCGATGGATAAAACTCAAATCCATTTCTGCTCATTGGCCCCAATAAATTCTCAAACCTCTCGCGTGTTAGTTCACCACCAGGCCCATTTACGACGACAAACTTTTCGAGATGGGTGTCGCTATCACTCCCTAGAGCAAAGAGATACTTGAAGAACATGTCTGTTGTAGGGAACGAATAGCCAATCACCATAATGTTATCCGCTGTCGTCAGTTCCTCCGCGGCTTGCTTCCAAACGTTACGGAGACTATTCAAACCCGATGACTTATTCCAGGTTGGCGGGACAATCACTGGAAGGGGGCCTAAGAGGGATCCACAAGCGTGGCTTTGACCGGCAATACGTCTTCCCAAGCATAGTTGCAGCTCTCGTCCCTGGTCGATCATCGAGAAAAACCCTGAGCGCTTCCATGGATTGATTTCAGTTGCCACGATGGTATCGCACCTCGGACACATCGCCCAGTTAATGGACCCATGAAGTTTAAGGACTGGAAGCTTCACTTGGAACTGGTTCGCGAAGCTGTCTATGAACGGCTCACTTAGGCCATAGTCGACCCCTAATCCACACTTATCCAATGCCAACTCTAGGCAGGTGTCATAGTTGAAAGTGATAAAGGAAACTTCCTGCAAGCCGAGACGGGCGCTCCGTCTCACTTTCTCGGAGGCGTGTTCAGCAATATTGTCATACCCTTTCGTTGCCCTGATCGCCCCCCCGTCAAAAGGTATTCGTATGGATTCCTCGATGGTGCGATAAATGAAGACCACTATTGAGTTTCGGAGATCTTCAATTTTCTCTGGTGGTCTAGATCCGAACCGTCGTATAACCTGTGCAATATCTATGGCGCTGAACAGTTCTTCAATATTCTCGTAATCAATCGTCGATTTAGAATGTACAGATCGCAGTTCCGTGTATGCGGCGTCCAGAACATCCTGGACATGGCGGCCTTCATCGCCATACGCACCCTTTGCCTGAAGCTGCTTTGCTCGTTTAACAAAATTTGACATAAGCGGAGCACCCGATTCCACCGATGCCCCAGCTCCAAGGATAAAGACTGTCTTCATAATTCGAAACGTTCTGGTTATGTTTCAGCCGCCTTGATAAGCACTTGATTTGGCTGATTTCTATCGAATACCACGCCAACGTACAATCTCCCCTTACAATACAAGTACAATATCGACAACCAATGGCGGGAAATGCGGTGCCTTCTGAGTGGATTCATGAACCGTATCAATCTCTGTAGGATAACATACGACAACTCGAGTCCTACGGTTAGACATGACCGAGGAAGGCTCCAAGCATTCTGCTACAACTTCTTCCTCACGTCCTTCCAATCCTTCGCCACTTGGGCTTTCCTCGGCACGTCGCCCTTCGACGGTTCCGGCACCATGATCGCGTCAAGGCGGCGCTGGAGGAATGCCTCGGCGAAGGCTTTTGAGCGACCGATTCCAATCTTCACGGTCTTCCAGCCGCCCTCCTGAAACTCATCAATTTTCTCCCCCAACCCTTTCATGTCAGCCGTGAGAGGCAACACGTAGCCTGCTGGAAACTTATGCAGCTTAAGCCATTCCCCGACTTCCGTGCTCACCCGAAAGCTATCTCTCCCTGTTGGCAGGGGCGCGACATAGATGACTCCGTAATAGAATCTGGTCAGTTTCTCGAGTTCATCGGCCGCCTCGGCCATTGGCTTTTGTGCCGATTCAGGCCCAAGGCCGATGGTAGGTACGCGGCTGGGCGGCGGGATCTCCATAAGCGACGAGAGTTCGATCATGAGAATCGGCTGCCGTTTCTCCCAGACCGCGAGATGAGCCTGCCCTTCGGCGTGATCAACCCGTGGACTCTGGCTGACACGCACCTGAACCAGTTTGATCCCCCTTGCCGTAGGCGTATAGGTCAGGAATGCTCGCCCATCACCACCGGTCATGGCGGATGCGACGACTTTCCCATCAACCACGAGATCAAGCGGCTCGCCGCCCAGCGCGCGGTTCGCGAGAAGCCCTCTTCCTATCAACTTGGCTTCAATGGTGACTGATTGATTCGGCGAGGTGAGTGCGTCCTTCACCACAACCGTTGCAGCCGTCTTGTCGGCTGCAACGACCCCAGTGTTATTGAGGACAAGCGCAAAAAAAGGAACGAAGGCGAGAACAATTCCGATGGTGCGGACGCTGGCTGGTGACCACACAGCCATTCGGCTCTTTCACTAGGCTTTCAGCGCCGTGAGCACTTCGTCGGCATGGCCATCGACCTTGACCTTCCGAAAAATGGCCTTCACCTTTCCCTCAGGGTCGATGACGAACGTGCTCCGTTCGATGCCCCAATACTTCTTGCCGTAGTTGTTCTTTTCTTTATAGACGCCGTAGGCTTTTGAGATCCTGGCATCTTCATCGCTGAGCAACGGAAAAGGCAATCCGAATTTCTTGATGAACTTTTGATGGGACTCTTTACCATCCAAACTCACACCGACGATCGTGCCGCCTGCCCGTACGATTTGTGATTCGACATCACGAAAATCACAGGACTCTTTCGTACATCCCGGCGTATCATCCTTGGGATAGAAGTACAACACGACCTGCTTTCCCTTGAAGCTATCCAAGGTCACGGTCTTTCCCTGTTGATCTGGAATCGCGAGTTCCGGTGCTTGGTCCCCGACTGCAAGTGCTTTGCTCATACGTCCATCCTTCGTAAGGGATTAATAACCGCTTGGCGTACCGGTACCGAACGACGATCGCTTGGGTGAAAAGGGTTTGAGTGAGGGTTTGTTTTTATTCTCAGGGTTCCCGTACGGCGACAACGCCGGCGAGTCCCAAATGATCTTATCGCCAGGGGCCAAATCGGCGGCTTCCAAAAAGTGTCGGCGAGCGACCGCGGTATTCCCAAGGGCGTTCAAGGCCAGCGCATAATTGTAATGGGCTGGACCGGACTGCGGTGCCTCGGCAATTGCCTGCTCAAAATAGCGCTTGGCCTCCTCATACTGTTGAGTCTGGTACGCCTCTGTCCCCTGTTCGGTCAGCATGATCGCTTGAGGCTTCATTTCCCCCTCCAGAACCAGCGGAACCAGAGGTTTGCGCTTGTGCGAACAGGCCGCCGTCGCGACCAGCACCAGCGCGACTCCCAGAATCACGAACCGTCGAATCGTCTGTTCCATGCCATGCTACCTCTGTGCTTAGGACTTCGACTGTTTCCGTGTCTCTTCCTCAAAGGTCTTTCGATAGAGCACGTCCCACTCCGCACTTCCTTCGACAATGCCTCGGGAGTACGACGCCAACTTGGCCCTGACCGTTCGGTCGATATCCTGCTCCTGCGCCAACTCGACACCGAGCACTCGTTTGATTTCTTTCAAGACGCGTTCATCCGCGCTGTTGAGCTTCGTTCCGGCATGTTTCTTCACGGCCGTGAGGATCACATGCGAAAGATGACTGACTTTATCTTCACTCAACATACGATCTCCGTGGTAGGTCTTTCGCACTTCGCAAGCGCTTCAGGAAATATACGTCACGATTCACGTCTTACAGAATGATCCCCCGTTCGCGCACCAACTTCTGCTTCACCATCTGGAACATCTTCTGATAATCGACTTGCCCCTGCTCGATTTGCTGTTCGTAAGCCTTCAACAACTGCCGCACTTCCGCGTTGACCCGATCCTCCAGCGACAACTCATGCGTGATTGCCTGCTCGAGGGATGCTACCAACGTCTTGCGTTCGCCCGTGAGCGCAATGTGCCCTTCCGCGTGGAGATGCCCAGCCAGACTTTCCGCCATGTGTCGTACACGTTCTCTTGAGAGTCGCATCGCCCTTATGCCGGCTCAAGAAGGATCGTCGACGTGTACATCACCTGGCGGAGTTGCGTCGCATCGCCGACAACTTTCCCGATGATATTGACGCGGTCTGCAGGCACTGGATCGGTTCCGATACTCATCGGCGTTCGGCCGAAAAAAATGGCCAACACCTGCCCTGCTCCCCAGAACGCGATGTCGCCGACCTTGACCTGAGTGGTCGCCGTTTCCCGATGATCGCGGATCCCGGCGATCGGAAAATAGAACTCTTCACCCCATGCGTTGATCGCCGCCTTAACCGGAAGCGCTGCATAGACTTGGTCCGCCGTCTTGGTCTTCCGAAGTTCGGCTTCCAACCGCACAGTCCCCACGGTGATACGAATTCGTTTGGTTGGTTCCGTCATATCAGGATAGATCTCAGCCGGCGCTCCATTCAATAGCTTTGATATCGTCCTGCGAACTCTAGCTTGTCTCCTACATGAAATCAAGGCTACAATCCGCGACCATGCTCACGTCCAGTTTCATCATTCTTCCAGGGGTGGGACCCGCCACTGAGCGCCGATGGTGGGGCGAAGGCCTGCTGGACTGGGATCTGTTCCTGAACCACGCATCGGTCCCTGGTCTCTCTGCCAACCGCAAGCACTGGTACGACGGTCAACTCCGTACAGCGCAACACCGACTCGACAGCGGACATTTTCATTCGGTGGCCAAGCAACTCCCTCGTCGTGAGCATTGGCGGCTCTATGAAACATGCCGCTCCCGCACGGTCTATCTCGACATCGAAACGACCGGCTCCACACCGGGACCGGGCAACGTGACGGTTGTCGGACTGCATCGGAACGGAACAACCGTCTCTCTCGTGCAAGATGAAAACTTGACATCCGAGCGCATACAAATGGAACTCGATCAATGCGATCTGCTCGTCACCTTTTTCGGATCGGTCTTCGATGTCCCCTATCTCCAGGCGACATTCCCGATGCTCCGGTTTCCTCCCTTGCACTTTGATCTCTGTTTCGGCGCGCGCCGGCTTGCCATGCGCGGAGGGCTCAAACACCTCGAACGAGAACTCGGGATCGATCGACAGAGGTCCATCAGCAACTTGAACGGCTTTGATGCTGTCCAACTCTGGCTCGCCTGGCGCCGAGGTGACGCCATGGCGCGCGAAACGCTCCTGACCTACAACCGGGCGGACACTGAAAACCTCGTTGTCCTCGCCGACCGATTGTATGAGGATATGAGCTCGCGCTTTGGTCCGTCGTCCTTCTCGTCTCCTCTTCAACCGGCCTATTCCCGATGAACGGCTGGATCGGCATCGGCCGTAGCGAGGTGGGCCTGGTCCGTACTGTGAACCAAGATGCCTTCACAGTCGTCGATCAGTATGGAGTCTGGGCCGTCGCGGACGGAATGGGCGGCCACATCGGAGGGGACATCGCCGCGCAAACAGCCATCCAAACCATCGAATCCCACGCGGCATCACTGAGCGAATCCCTGTGTGGCGATCAGACTCCACCAACCGACGTCTTGACCGAACTGATCGAACAAGCTCACAAGGGCATCCTCAATCGAGCCAGATCACAACCGAAACTGAAAGGGATGGGGACCACGATCGTGCTGCTCGCCATTGCACCCGAGCCCACTCCGATGGCGTACCTCGCCCATGTCGGGGACAGTCGTGTCTACCGGTTTCGTTCAGGCTCGTTGACTCCCTTGACCAGAGATCATAGTTTGATCGAAAAGTACCTGGAGCGAGGGATCCTCACTCCCCACACGGCCAAGACTCATCCTGAACGGCATGTCCTGACGCGCGCACTGGGGATCTCGGAGTCGGCCACGCCAACCATTGCCTCCTTCCCGATACAGGAAAACGATATGCTGCTACTCTGCTCGGATGGCCTGACGAAGATGTTGGAGGATGACGACATTCAACGGATTCTTTCCACCCACGATGGCGATCCCACTCGCCTGTGTCATCACCTTGTGAATGAAGCGCTCGACCGCGGAGGTGAGGATAATATCACAGTCGTGGTGGTTGCTCATCGACCATCCTAGAGCCACTTGGCAGTTGACATGTTTCATCAGGCCGTGTAGGTTTCTTCGTCGTCTTCCCCTTGCCACACCCCAATGGAGATTCGTATGCGCCTTCGGGTATCGTTTGTCTGCGCAGGTTTACTCCTGCTCTCGAGTACCTCAACATCAGCCCTAGCCATCGCATCAGAACCTTCCGACCCAGAAACCGCCATTCGCCAGATGGTACGAGCGAACGCTGAAAAAGATCTCCCCACGCTGTCTCGCCTCATGGCACACGACGCCGATATCGTGAGCTATTCCGTCGGAGGCCGAAAGTACGTCGGCTGGCCAGAGTTTGAGCGTGAAATGCGTGAGGAGTTCCTCAACACAAAAAAGATTGAGATTCCGATCACTGAACTCAAGGTCTGGACCAAGGGAGACCTGGCCTGGTTCACGATGGAACTCGACTATACCCGCTACGTCGGCGAGGGATCAGACGTCAAACGAACCGTGTTGCCTTTGAGGGAAACCGGTGTGCTTGAACGCCGCGCCGGCCGGTGGCAGTTGTTGTCTTGGCACGAATCGTTTCGATCCGCTCAACTGGGCGGCCCTCTGGCGTCTCCTTCCGCAGCCGCCGGATCACGTCGTCTGGTCAGCGGCGCTGCCACGACGACCATGCCGGATGTCAGTGGAGAATGGGAAATCCTCGAAGTCGAAGACGAAAAACGATATAAAGCCACATTGGACAAGAGTGGAAACGGTCCCTACACTCAACATGGGGGACAGTTTGTAACCACCTCCTTCGCCGACCGGCTCTGGCAAGGCACGTGGCAGCAGCCAGGAAATGATCGCGAAGGAGGCTTTGAAGTGCTGCTCTCTGAGGATGGCACTGAGGCGAAAGGCATATGGTGGTACACCCGTGTAGGCAATCATAAGAATATTCCCCCTCGAGAGCATGGGGGCACCTATCAATGGAACAAACTGACGCCGAAGCCGGCACATACCCAATGAGTCCATTCCAACCCGTTCCTACCATACTGATCAATTCGGAGCCCGGTCCCAAATCATCGTTTTCACTTCCTGTGGGAGGTCTTATGCGCGGATTTCTTGTTCCTCTGATCACCACCGTTTTCATGGTTACGTCAGCCTACGCCGATGGAGGCCACAGCCATCACGCCGTCCCCACGCTGAAAAAGCAGGTCGGTTCAAAGATCACCTATGGGGAGAACACGGCGACCCTCACCTTCGGTCCAATTGATCTTCCAGCCGGCCACACCGAAGGCGACATGGGCGACTCCATGCCGCGATTCAACTTTCAGCTGCCTGAAGATAAGTATTTGATCGGCTTCAAGTCGGCTCTTTCCACGGTCGACGGAAAGGAATTGCCGAGAAACTACCTACACCACATTTTGATGATCAACAACAGCCAACCCAGCGTGTCATGCCCCGGCGAACCGCTCTTCTTCGGCGGCGCAGGACTTGAGATGGCCGAAACGCAATTCCCCGACGGCTACGGTGTGAAACTTGCCAAGGATGATAAATTGATGACCGTCGTCGCCTTCTATCACGGCGCTCCACCCACAAAGAACGTGATCGCCACGTTTACAATGTATTTCGCGCCGAAGTCGAAACCCATCCAAGCCATGAATATCTATCAGGTTGGCGTCAATATTGTCTGTTTCACGAAGTTCGGCGACCGTCCGGCAGATCAGACCGACGAAGGAATTGAAATCAGACACGGCGTCCAAGTTCACACGGCGCCATTGAAGTTTTCCATCGACGGGTGCGTCAAATTTGCGTACCCGCACGGACACGACGAATTACTCATGATCGCCCTGGAGAATAAGACAAAGAAGCAAACCCTGCTCAGGACGGTCCCGGATGTCGAACGAGACGGAACGCTCCGCGAATTCCTCCCTCATCAGGTTTACAATAATGGCCAGGGATTTCCCATCTTTAAGGATGATGATTATGAAATGGTGATGGTCCACCACCACCCGCTGCAGAAAGCCGAATTCCAGCATGGAATGGGTAACTATTTGCTCTACATGACTCCAGATACTTGCTCCTCGAAGAGTGCGTCGGCTGCCCATTAGAAATCGTTTCCCCGCCCCCACCGGTTTTAACTGAGCCGGTGGGGGCGCTTCACCTCCTCCACAACCTAGTCTGACCAAGCACTTTCCCGAGATCCTAAGGCTCCTCTAGGCGGATACATCTGCCAGCTCAGGCTGCAATCGGCCACGCTGCCCTCATCTCTGCGTAAATTCCTAAATCCTTTGGGTGAAAGGGCGCCTGGCATGTATACTCATCATACTAGTGATCATACGTATTTTCACCATCCACAACCTGCGAACCGATGGACGCATGAGGACCTGCTCGTCACACCCATGACAATCGCTAAATCTCCTCAAGCGACCACCCCACAGTTGGATCTGTGGTCACTCAAAAAGCTGACACACTTTATCCAAGATATGGAGCACCCCACCAAGTTACCTGTCATCGCTGAGCGCATTCTTAGAGGTCTTTCGGAGGTCTCCCAAAGCTCTCATGGATCTCTGTATTTACTTGATCACGATCATGAACGATATTGCCATGTATTTTCCCATGGAACCCTCGAGACGATTGCCCTACCCCCTGCCATTACTCTCTCCCATCCGCTTGTCCAGAGCCTGGTGCGATGTCACCAGGTTCTAGATACTTCAAATCCTGCTTCAATTCACCCGACTGTCTCCTGTGAGACGACCACGGATACCCTGCTCGGCACTGTTCCCGTAAAGCTGGCCGTTCCTCTGTTGAGCCGAGGGCGTATGATCGCGTTCGCGATATTTCACTCTCAAGCGGAAGCCCCTGTTCTTACCCCTTTGGCAACAGAACTGCTCATCGCTATGTCTCAGAGTGCCGCCAATGCGCTCGATTCTTTCCTCATTTATGAGGATCTCCGTCAATCGCAAACCCTGATGCGTCGTACTGATCGATTGCGCTCGTTGGAAATTATCGCCGGGGGCTTTGCACACGAGATTAGAAATCCGCTCACTTCGATCAAAACCTTCATTCAACTGGCTCCCGAGCGGAAAGATGACAGCCAGTTCATCGGAGAATTCAGCCGAATCGTGCTCGAAGACGTCAACCGAATCGAGCGATTGATCCAAGAGATTCTCGACTATGCGCGCTATATGGAACCGAAATTGACCGACGAGGACCTGAATGAGATCGTCTCGTCATGCATCTACTTCGTCCAAATACAGGCAGATCGACGCGGGATCAAGATTGAAAAAGAGTTGGCGTCAGAGCTTCCTCGTGGCATGGTAGATCGGCAGCAGATTAAACAGGTTATTCTCAACCTCCTTTTGAATGCCATGGATGCCATCGGAGAGAACCTCGGTACGATCCGCGTGCGGACCCATCGGCTCCATAAACCGAACGGGCAAGAGTGGGCGCAGATCGAAATTGAAGATACTGGGCCGGGAATCTCAGCAGAGCACCTGGACCACATTTTCGACCCATTCTTTACCACCAAACACTCGAGCACCTTCAACGAAGGAACCGGTCTCGGCCTGACTATCGTACACCAGATCATTCAGGAACACCGAGGAGACATTCGGGTTCGCAGTACGGAAGGGCTCGGCGCAACATTCCACATCCAGCTTCCATGTCATCGTTCATAGACCGTCAGGAGTCCATGGTGGAGACTGTGATCGCAAAGAAACGAGTCTTACTGATCGACGATGAAGCACGAGTCCGAACCTCACTGAAGATGGTGCTGGATCCTCTCTACGATATCCTCCAAGCAGAGGATGGGCACGAAGGCCTCGAAGTCTTTCGGAGGGAAGAGCCGGATTTGGTCTTGCTCGATGTCGTTCTTCCAGGAACCGACGGCCTAGCCGTCCTTCAAACGCTCCACATGGAGCGGAAAGTCACACCGGTCATCATGCTCACAGGCACCAAATCGGTGAAGACAGCCGTCGACGCCATGAAGCTGGGGGCAGCCGACTATCTTTCAAAACCCTTTGACGTCGACGAGCTTCGGCTCGTCATTGATCGAACCTTGAATTCTTCCGACCTTGAGCAAGAGGTCAAGCATCTCCGAGCCCAGGTTGTCCAGCGATATGCTTTCCATAATCTAATTGGAAAAAGCGAGGGCATGCAGGAAATTTACTCCAAAATCGAGCAGGTCGCCGACAGTCGCACGACGGTTCTTATTACCGGAGAAAGCGGCACCGGGAAAGAATTGGTTGCAAAGGCCCTGCATTACAACAGCTCACGGCGTGATCGTCCGTTTGTCGCACTGAACTGCGCGGCACTTCCGGAAACTCTGATCGAAAGTGAATTATTCGGTCATGAAAAGGGCTCATTTACGGACGCCACCGCCCGACGCACCGGACAGTTCGAATTGGCACACACCGGAACATTGTTCCTCGACGAAATCGGCGATTTGAGCGCGGTCACGCAGGCCAAGCTCCTGCGTGTCATTCAAGAGCGAGAATTTACAAGAATCGGTGGTGTTCAGCCGATCAAGGTGGACGTGCGCATTGTGGCAGCGACCAACAAGAATCTAGATGAATTGGTCCGTAAAGGGCAATTCCGAGAAGATCTCTACTATCGCATCAATGTCATCTCGCTCTATCTTCCTCCTCTCCGAGAGCGAAGCGAAGATATTCCCCTGCTCGCCAAACACTTTCTTGAAAAACGGGTGGAAGAGGAGAAACGTTCGCACATCGAATTTGGGAAAGAGGCATTGGAACTCTTGACTCGATACTCATGGCCGGGAAATGTTCGAGAGCTGGAAAACTTCGTCGAACAAGCCTTCATCTGGTCTCACCATGCTGCCGAGATCACTCCGGAGCATTTGCCGACGTCCATCAAGAGCAACTCTCGGTCAACCTCGCTTCGAGATGATACCCTTGCTGGGCGCATGTCCCTTGAAAAAGCCGTGATGGAATTCGAACGGGAGATTATTCTTGATGCTCTCAAGCGAACCAATTACGTACAAACTCATGCAGCGAACCTCCTTGGAATCAGCCGGAGGATGCTGAAATATCGCATGGATACGCTGGGTATCGGACGACCTGATAATTCCGCGCCTTCAGAGCAGGACCAACCGGTGCAGGAATGACACACCTTACATAAGAATGTCACATTTATACACATATTGTCCTCACACGGGTGTGGATAGAATAGAGACACAAACATCTGCACGTCAATATATAGTGTATTATCATTAACTATACACTGTATATGTATTTTATTCATAAGTTGCTGAAAAGGAACGATAATTGCTTTAAATTTCATATGTGTCATCGAGAGAAGTACCGTATATATGACCACTGTGACATCAGTCACGCAACCTACTGTACTCATCATTGACGATGAGGCTGGTCCTCGCGATGCGTTGAAGGTGATTCTCCGGCCGTTTTTCACCATTCGCTCTGCAGAAAACGCCAAGTCTGCTTTGGATGTTCTCAACAACGAACCCATCGACCTGATCACGCTCGATCAACGCCTTCCCGATCGCCACGGGCTCGACCTTCTCACCGATATCAAGCATGACCATCCCGATGTGGAGGTCGTCATCGTCACGGGATACGGCAGCTTGAAATCTGCGATGGAAGGTATTCGTCAGGGAGCTGCCGGTTATTTATTGAAACCATTCAACGTGACCGAGCTCATCACCCTGACTCAGCAGACGATGGATAAGAAACGCCGGCTCGACATGCTTCGCCGGAACTTGCGCTCCCTACCGGAACTCTGGGGAATAGGCGAACAGCATGCCCGCGCGTGGGACAGCATCAAATCAGAATATTTTACCCTCTACCAACCTGCGGGCCCGGATGCTGTTTTTCAGGAGGAAGAAATGTCCCTCATCCCCCTGCTATCGGATATTTTGGAGGCCACGGACCGTCACTTGCTGAATCATTCGAGCCGAGTCAGTTTCTACGCCACGTTGATGGCAGCTCGTTTAAATCTCACCCTCACTGAGCAAAAGTCTCTGGCCATGGGAGCCTTCCTCCACGACATAGGGAAAACGAGCCTTCCAGCGTACCGATTTTCAGAGGATCAGATCCTGCCGTCAGGTGAGCCCATCGTCTGTAAGGACCATTGCGAAAGAGGTGCGCGCTTGGCGACTACTGTGGGGTTACCGAAGGAAGTACAGGACATCATCGCCTACCATCATGAGCGGTGGGATGGGTATGGTTATCCCCATGGACTCTCGGGTACACATATTCCGATTCTCGCTCGGATTGTCGGCATTGCTCAGGCTTTTGATCACCTTACGGCAGACGCCCCTGGCCGAACGTGTCTTCCTACTGAAACCGCAATCCAACAGATTTCTCTCGGCTCTGGTTCCCATTATGACCCACAATTACTCGATACCTTTATCGAGGTCGCAAAACAATCGACAGCATCGCTTCCCATGATGGCTGCCTCTCCCGCTGCCTAATCTAGTCGTGCGCTCCGGCAATCAATTCCGCCGCTGTCGCCCTAGTCTTTGTTGTGACTCGCTCTCCCCCGAGCATCCGTGCAATCTCACTCTCACGACTGACACCGCTTAATGAACGCACCGTCGTCACGGTCCGTCCCTTCACTTCCGACTTTTCGACACACACATGATGCTGCGCTTGAGAGGCTACTTGAGGGAGATGGGTGATACACAGCACTTGGTGGTATTGTCCTAACGCCCGTAACCGCTTCCCGATCGTCGCGGCAACGGCTCCTCCAACACCCGTATCGATCTCATCAAAAATGAGCACTGGAACATGGTCAATATTGGCGAGAACCGATTTGAGGGCGAGCATCAACCGAGAAGTTTCTCCTCCGGATGCCACACGAGACATCGCCTTCAACGGTTCGCCGGCATTGGCACCCAACAGAAACTCGACACGATCATTCCCGTCTGGGCCGAACACATCGTCCAGCTCGTTCTGCCCGACTTGCACGACGAATCGTACCGACCCCATTTTCAACGCTTCCAGTTCCTTCCCAACCATCTTCGTCAACCGCTTGGCGGCTTCTTTCCGCTGCTGAGAAAGCCGCTCTGCTAACTCAGAAACTTCCTCATACTGTTGGTGAATGAGACGATCATAGTCGGCAAGTTGGTCATCGACATGTGAAAGCCGTTCCAACTCATCCTTCACGTGATCGTAGGCCTTTAAGACGGCCTCAATGGTTCCTCCGTATTTCTTCTTCATTTTTTGAAGGACAGCCAGGCGATCCTCGACGGCAATCAACCGTCCAGGATTGGTATCGACACGCTCCTCATAGCGGCGAAGCGAGTCAGCAACTTCCTTCAAGAGAACTTTTGCCTCGGATGCGAGGCCTGCCGTTGATCCCATCTCTGGATCGATTTTCGCCAGCTCGCCTAATAGGCGCTCCGCGAGCGCAAGATTCGGCAATACACCGTGGCCATCACCCTGAATGCGCTCCTGAGCTTCGGACGTCAGTTCTGCAAGACGGCCAGAGGATCCCAAGCGCTGTCGCTCGGCTTGCAACGCCTCCTCTTCCCCGACATGACAAGCCGCCTCCTCCAGCTCCTGTCGTTGAAATTTGAGGAGATCTTCCTGCTGCGCACGCTGCTGAATGGTTGTCGCGAGTTCCATGCGCGCATGCCTGGAACGGATCCACCCTTGATAGATGGCTCGATACTGCTGACGCAACTCATGCACCTGCCCGAACGCATCCAGCACGTCAAGCTGAGCCGCGCTGGACAAAAGAGACTGTTGGTCATGCTGACCATGAATATCAATCAGAGTTCCGGCAAACTCCTCCAACACATGGACCGGCGTCAACATGCCGTTCAAATAGACCCTATTTCTTCCGGATCGGGCAATGACGCGCCGGATCACCAGGGTGGAGTCGTGTGGGCCGAGAATATCCTGCTTTCTCAATTGCTCAAGGAGGGGATGAGAGGTGGGTATGTCAAACGACGCTTCGAGCTGCGCTTCATCTTCTCCAAATCGGATTTGATCACTGGAGGCCCGGCCTCCGACCAGGAGCATGACGGCATCGATTAACAGAGACTTACCGGCCCCGGTCTCTCCGGTCAGTACCGTAAACCCTGAATCGATAGTCAGACTCAGGGTTTCGATGACGGCAAAGTTGGTAATTCGCAGCTCAGTGAGCATGGCTGCGGTAAGTGGTACTAGGCAGTCCCCGCATGTTGAGCCAGCAGTGCATCGATCATTTCTTTGAATTGTCGTTTCGGCCTGGCGCCCACCAGCTTCTCAACCGGTTGGCCATTCTTAAAAAACAAGATGGTTGGTATGCTCATCACCTGGTAACGACCCGCCACTTCAGGGTTTTCGTCCGTGTTCAACTTGCGAACTTTGAGCTTCCCGGCATACTCCTTTGCCAATTCGTCGACGATAGGGGCAACCATTTGACACGGACCACACCATACGGCCCAAAAATCGACCATGACAAGCTCAGGAGCCTTCATGACTTCCGCATCCCATGTCGAATCTTCAACTTTCAAGGCATCACCAGCCACGTCTTCCCCCCTCTTCAGTGTTGACATCAAACCTACTTTTCAGCAAGGTTATCGTACCTCACCGCTGTTTTTAGTGTCAATTACGGATCATCGACCACTTGGATTTCCCACAGAGCCCTCCTCTGCCTCTGAAGCTTGCTGGGGAAGACCGTACGGCCCGCCGGGCACGGCCCAAGGGAGACCACGCTCACCCCATAACAGCGGACTCAACAATGTTCGCATGACGGCCGTTCCAGCGCTATCGGTCCA
Organism: Nitrospira sp.; assembly: GCA_965223625.1. Classification (GTDB taxonomy): domain Bacteria; phylum Nitrospirota; class Nitrospiria; order Nitrospirales; family Nitrospiraceae; genus Nitrospira_D. The sequence goes on along the minus strand of OZ245008.1, from coordinate 1,597,207 downwards.
GCCGATCCCCGTGAGACTCAGCATCGCGCTATACTGCTCCCGATCCGGGAATTTCAAGTAATAGAATCCGACCGACCAACACTTGCATGGATTCTGATAGAGTGCAACTGCATCCAACTCAGGACTTCGGCCATTCTTGACGTCATAATAGGCTTTGGCTCCGAAGGTCCAGCCCCATGGAGTCCGAAAGGCACCCCCCATAGTCACAAACTGAATCTCACTGGTCGGGGCAAATACTTCATTGAATGAAATCGGATTCCAAATATCTCCACGCCGGACTCGATTGCCTTCTCTCGTAAAACGCTGCCCTATTTCGAAGTACCAATTCCTTCCTTCTTGGAACCGAAGATCGGTGTTGATCTGACTCACACCCGGCTGATACGGGTCAAAGAAGGCATCGATGGTCAAATAGCGATTGATGGGTGGTCGTAATGCCCATGCCTGCGCTGCCCTCCCGAATATTGGGGTATCCAGCTGAGAAATTCCAAGTCGTGGCGGAAGATTGTTCCCGATCACCGCCCGCATCCAGATATCGGAAAACTTTCTTCCTTGGATCGGCACGGTGGCTGGCTGGAGCGGTTGGGTCAATGAGCCCAAAAAAGGAAGCGCCCCTGGCGTAAAATCTCTGGCTCTCGTTTGCACCTCACCCACGTGATAACTTTGCGCCACCGTCAGATCCAGCCAATTGAACGCCGTGTGCTTGCCTTGCTCTAATACGCGACTGCGTAGCATGTAGGTCACGAGATTCTTCTTCGGCAGATCATCAACCTGGTCGATTATGGCGAGCTTGGATTGATTCGTCGACGGCACATACTCGTACATCACCGACGGTTCCACAGTGTGCAGAAAGTTTTTTCCATCAGCGAGCGAAAAGCGTCGCGTCAATCTCGACATGGCCTCTACGCCCACCCAAAACGTCTCTCGATGTTGTCCCTCTTCCGACAGCGCGCCTCTCGTATAGTAGACCTCTCGAAACTTCGCTTGCGGCCGAATCCCGATCATGTGTCCGAGATGAATCACGTCTGTCTCGATACCTGGAACCACATTAATCCGATTGAGGGTAAACCCCTCTTCTCGGTAAAAATTGACATGATTCCCCTCGATCCCGAACAAGACAGGAGAATGGAACAGCGACGTGTACGGAAGCTGATAGCCGGTTTCCGGCAGACGCTGGAACGTATCTGTACCTCCAGCTTGGAGCGGTTGAAGATAGAGACCCAAGAGATAGAGATTGCCATATGGCAACCGTTGAGTCGCCAGCAGGTTTGATTCCGCGCTTGGTAGGGCTCGTAGTACGCCAGAATTGCTCAGTTGTTGAAAAAAGTTGGGATCCGTGACTAAATTCGCATTCGCTCGGAGCAAGAGCGTATCCGTGATGTATTGCGTGTGGCTTCCCGTGAGTGTCGCTCGTGCCCGTTCGACATCTTCCTCGGTTTCCGTTAACCCAGAGACGTTAGGCAATTGTGTCTGTTGAAGAAAGCTCAGAAACCACTTTCCACGCGATCGCCGGTCCAAAACGTACCGATACTCGAAATCAGACCCATATCCCAGGTTGCTGTAGTACTTCGGTGAGATCGTCAAGTCCTGGCTCGGATTGATCGCCCAGAAAAAGCTCTCTTGCATGTGGAACCCAAACCGATTGTCATAGGTGACCGTCGGAATAAGAAATCCAGTCTGTCTTCTGGCAAGGGGATAGGAAAACGTAGGTAGCGGAACCGTCGGCACATCGAACAGGCAGAACCAACCGCCTTTAAACGCCAGCGTGTCCCCGACTCCCATATCAAGGTCCTTAAAACGGAACCGCCACGCCGGCACTTCTCCATCTCGCGCGTCACAGTTCGTGAAGCTACCGTCCTTAGCCCGGTAATGGTACTCTGAAAACCGCTGCATCAGCCGCCCTGAGACGAACGTGTTCGTCGACGGAATGTAGAGCTCTCCATGCGTCGCCACCCCGGCCTCGGTATTGACATTGATTTCCATCCGTTCGGCGGTCACATCGGCCTGTGGGTCCGTCAAATGTACATGGCCAATGGCCGTCAGAATCCCAGGGAGCGTCTGGATGGTAACGTGGTCGGCCGTCAACTTCATCTTTCCCTGTTGGATCACGACGGATCCGGTCGCATCGTAGACCTCTTGGTCCTGACGATAGTCGATGCGCTCTGCCGTGACATCGAGGGGATCGGACCCGGAAGGCGAACCGCCCACTCCCAGCTGAGCATATGAAGCTGACTCGAAAAACAGTTGGAGTAGGACAATGGTGAGCAGCCATCCCCGGAAGACCCGTGCGAGGGGATCCGCCATGTTAGCCATGAATCGGTGATAGGCCACAGCCACGGACTGCTGCTTTGACCTCCCCTACGAGCATGAGCGATCCAGCAATGCAGATGAGATCGTGCGAGGCGGCTCTGCCTTTGGCGACGACAAGCGCATTCATAGGAGGGACGGCTTCCCACACAGGTCCAGGCCAGGCATCCAATGCGGAACGCAGTTCGTCGACCGTGGCTGATCGCGCAAGACCTGTCTGCGTCAATACGATCTCCGAGACCACCGGCAGCAGTGGGGCAATGAACCCTCGGTGATCCTTATCCCGCATCATGGCCCACACCAGAATGATACGAGATGTGGGATTGCTTGAAGCATAGTCTTTAAGGTACTGCGCCAGCACCTTTGCGGCAGGGGGATTATGCGCGCCATCAAGTATGACCTTGGGATACTCCTCGATCGGTTCCAGACGGCCTTCCCAGGACACTGTCTTCAATCCATCACGCACCGCTGCTTCGCTCGGCTGGATTCCCGCATGGTCCGCAGCCTCGAGGAGCGCCAGCGCACAAGCCGCGTTGTCCCATTGGTGGCGTCCTGCAAGTCCACAAAACAGATCATCAAACTTGTGCGTCGCGCCTCGATATACGAACCGCCCCGCCTCCTTGGGTTCAATGTGAAAGTGCCGGCCCAGTTGCCGCACCGGAGCGGACAGATCCTTTGTGATTCGACCCAAAACCTCCCCCGCCGCAAGACCGATTCTTCCAAGCACGAGCGGAACCCCTGATTTAATAATGCCGCCTTTTTCAAACGCGATCGCCTCTTCCGTCCTCCCGAGATACTCCTGATGGTCCAACCCAATCGTCGTAATCGCACAAGCAAGTGGCTGAGCCACGACATTGGTCGCGTCGAATCGTCCACCCAACCCAACCTCGAGGACCGCAACATCGACCTCTGATTCTGCAAAATGCAGGAAGGCTATGGCCGTCGCCATCTCAAAAAACGTCGGATTGAGATCATGACCAAGGATGGCTCGCAGGCGCGTCACGTGTACCGAGACTTGTTCTTCCGTGATCATGCACCCATTGACACGAATTCTTTCTCGAAATTCGACGAGATGAGGTGACGTATAGAGTCCGACACACTTGCCCGAGTGCTGCAACACCGCTGCAGCCATCGCCGCGGTCGATCCCTTGCCGTTAGTCCCACCAATATGCAGCACACGGAGTGACTGGTGGGGATTACCCACTCGCTCCAATAGGAGACGTATGGTATCCAACCCCAGCTTAATGCCGTGTTTTTGAAGTCCGTAGAGATACTCAATAACGGGGGAATAGCTCATGCACAAGCCGGAAGGGCACAGGGGACTAAAAGTGATTCACGAGGGTGCCGACCGTCTCCTTGAGACGCTTCCGCTCAACGATCATGTCGATCATGCCGTGCTCGAGAAGAAACTCGGCTCGTTGAAACTGGTCCGGTAATTGCTGCTTGATCGTTTGTTCGATCACACGGGGTCCGGCAAACCCGATCAATGCTTTCGGTTCGGCAATAATGACATCCCCTAACATCGCCACACTCGCTGTGACGCCGCCAAACGTGGGATCGGAGAGGATCGAGATGAACGGCAGTTTGGCCTCACCCAGTTTAGCCACCGCCGAAGAAGTCTTCGCCATTTGCATCAGAGAAAGGATGCCCTCCTGCATACGAGCTCCTCCCGAAGCGGTCACGAGTATAACAGGCATCTTCTGTTCCAACGCGCGATCGATCGCACGACAGAGTTTTTCACCGACGACCGACCCCATACTCCCACCCATAAAGCTGAAGTCGAAGACACACAGAACCACCCGACTTCCGTTCAACAAGCCTTCGCCAATAACAAGGGCATCTTTTCGGCCTGTTTTTTCCTGATGGGCTTTGACCCGATCCCGATAGGACTTGGTGTCATGAAAATTCAAGGGATCCTGAGCTTCTAGCTCAACATCCCATTCTTTGAATGTGCCAAGGTCGATCAGTAATCCGATCCGCTCGGTGACCGAGATAGGGAAGTGATAGTCGCACTTCGGACAGACTTTATCGTTTCGATCAACTTCCTTCCGATAGACGATTTCCCGACAATGGTTGCACTTGAGCCACATGCCCTCACTGCTTTTAGACCGTGGCGGCAGACCGGAGTCGTTCGGTTTCTCTTTCTTAAACCATGCCATTATGTTCTCTCTTCATGGAGCTCACACGGGTGAGAATCTGACGAATGAGAGGAGCCAAAAAACATCATTCCCTCCTCTCTTCCCATCTCCCACAACCGACCTACCAACGGAAGTTCGTTTCTCTATACCCCCGCCGATAGGGTCAACTTGACGATCATCCAGGCACCCACCAAGATGCTGGCACAACTCGCCATGCCTTGTACGGCAAGAAAAAACCGCTGACCGATCGCACGCGAATACATGATCGGAACACTGAACGTGAGCCCGATCAGCATCATTCCGACGATCGATCCGGCACCAAAAATGAGGATAGCCAGCAACCCGGCCCCCACCTCCTTCGTCGAGGCAAGAATCATCAGCATCAACGCAGCCGAACCAGCGAATCCGTGTGCCATCCCGATGCACAGTGGGCGAATGGACTGAACCATCCAATGCCGGTGTCGATGATCCTCCTGTCGTTCGTGGCTGTGGAAGTGAACATGCGGGACACCATCGCTATGGTGGTGGCTGTGCACATGCCATCGTTCACGATACAACTTTGCGGCCAATGTTCCACCTAAGAGAAGCAACAGCACGGCCACACCGGATTCCGCAATCAGCTCAAACTCCTCAGGAATGCGAATTCCCAAGGCCAGTACGGTCGACCCGACCAGCAACAGCGTCAGCGTGTGACCAATACCCCACCAGAGGCCCACGGCACCCGAGGCAAGAAGTGATGGTCGTTCGGCAAGCACCGTCGAGACCGCGGCGAGGTGGTCACTATCCAGAGCATGCCGAAGCCCAAGGAGAAACCCGACCCCGAGGAGAGTCAACAATTCCGTCTCCGGCACCATGTTCTAGGAAACCCACATAGCAAATCTACGCTCAAATGACTGTCGGCGATGGAACCTCTGAGGATGGGACGCCATTGTAGCAGATATGGAGAACAGAATCTCACCCTCCACGGGCATGCATTTCCAAATGAGGGTCTTCTCGAAGTCGATCAATGTGGATGAAGCCCCCGGATCGAAGCCCGACCCGTTCAAGTTCCTTCCGCTCCTCAGCCCCACGATCGCGACGAGCGGCCCACACTGATCGAATCAGCTCCTGCATCTCCATTGAACTTGCGCCGAGACGGAGTGGCTTACGCAAATCCACACCCGACGACGCGTACAGGCACAGGTACCATAGGCCATCGGCAGTCACACGGCTACGGTCACAGTGAGCACAAAACGGCATCGTCGTTGAAGGAATAATCCCAAAGATGGTGCCATCCGGCAAGCGAAATCGCTGTGCCGGAGCCGTTCCTCGTTCCGGAATAGGCATGATGCGGCCATAACGATGGCTCAACATGTCGAGGATCATATCCTGCGACAGCACCTTATCCGGACTCCACTCGTTCGCTCCTCCCACATCCATATATTCGATAAAGCGAACCTCGGCTCGATAATGCTTGGCAAACTCGACGAGGGCACACAGTTCATCCTCATTGAACCCTCGAATCGCGACGGTGTCGAGTTTCAGGTTGCGAAATCCTGTTTTCCCAACAGACTCAATCCCCTCTAGGACTCGTGAAAACTCATCTCGCCCGGTCAGTTGACGAAACCGCTCAGGTCTGAGCGTATCAAGGCTGACCGTCACACGATCAAGTCCCGCCTCGTAGAGCTCTTGTGCCTGATCACCGAGGAGAATTCCGTTCGTGGTCAACGCCACTTCGGTAATTCGTCGATCCTGCCGTAGCAACCGTACCAGCCGCGCAAGGTCCCGCCGCAAGAGCGGCTCACCGCCGGTCAGTCTGACTTTCTCCACTCCCAGATCGGCGAAATATCCGGCGAGTGTCGCCATCTCCTCAAAACTCAGGATGTCCTCGCGTGGCAGCCAGACATATTCGGGTTCCGGCATGCAGTAGTTGCAGCGGAGATTACAGCGATCCGTGACCGACAGACGTAAGCTGCCCAGCGGGCGACCAAACGTATCGGCCACCTCAGAGCGCCCGGCCATTGGATTATTGATCTGGTTTGCCATCTAGGTTGAGTCCGAGGGATTAGGGGTGTTCTTCTACCCACACCTCCCCTTCCGGCGTATGCTCCAACTTCCAGATCGGGGTAATCTGCTTGAGTTCATCGATCGCCCATTTGCAGGCACGGAATGCATCGGCTCGATGCTCGGCCCCGGCGATGATCAGCACGATATTTTCACCGATCGTGATGTCTCCATACCGATGGATAATCAGCAGCTCAAGAATATCGAAGTCCTTCAGGGCCCGTTCTCGAATTTCGCGCAGCTTTTTCTGCGCCATCCCTTCATAGTGCTCGAACGTGATGCGATCCACATCACGCCCCCGAGATCGATCACGCGCGATCCCTAAAAATGTGGCGATTCCCCCGATCCGTGTGGATCGACTGCGCACCCGATCCAGTTCGTGATCGATGGAAAAATTCTCTCGCTGGACCCGGACGAACTGGCACTCGTCCGGGACACCATTGAATGTGCCTCCTCCGGCAAATGGCGGGAGCAACGCGATCTCGTCGGTGTCGTGAAGAGTGGTCTCCGCTTGGGCGATCTCTTGATTCACCGAGACCAAGACTTTCTTCTTGTGAATGAGCTCGGCGATTTGAGGATAGGTGACGTTGATCTGGTCGACCAAGTCTTTTACCTGCCGCCCATTCTCAAGCACCAGAGAAAGAGACCCCTGATTCCCTGCGAGCGACTTCGTCAGTCCGAATAATTTAACCGTGATCACCGTTCCCTGCCTTCCGCTTCAACCTCACCTTCTCGGGTGTAGGTCCCTGATTTTCCACCTGACTTCGACAGCAAACACACATCACTGAAACTCATGCCTCGGTCCACCGATTTACACATGTCATAAATGGTCAGCGCAGCAACCGAGGCTGCGGTCATGGCTTCCATTTCAACTCCGGTCGGCCCAGTCGTCTTAGCCGTGGCTATAATGGTGATCGAACAGCGACCGTGAGAGTCCGGCCGAGGCTCTTCCGTAAATGCGATATCGACACTCGTGAGAAGGATTGGATGGCACATCGGGACAAGATCGGGCGTCTTTTTGGCCCCCATCACTCCCGCCACCTGGGCGACGGCCAACACATCACCCTTCGCAATCTTCCCACGTCGAATCTGTTCAAGTGTTTCGGGAAGCAAAAAGACCTTGGCTTGAGCGGTAGCCAATCGTTCGGTCAATTCCTTGGCACTGATGTCGACCATCCGAGCCCGACCCGAGTCATTAAAGTGGGTGAAGTCAGCCATTTTATCTATTGAATCAGTATGTTGCAGGCCGCTGCTAGCGGATTATAGGTGCCGCTGGAGAGGAAGGTCAAGGAAGGAACGAGACGGCCATGACCTTCCGTAGGCGATGACACATGGTAGAAAAACACACCTCAGTTTCAGTACACTCTTCGAAGGATACTACCGTCTTTCCAGAGCGAGGGGTGCTCCTTCGCCTCCAAACGATTCGTTATAAGGATTCTCATGGGATTTCTGAGCAGACTTTTCAATATGCCGTCATTCAAAGGCGCCACTAACGCCCTCCTGGTGGAGTTGGCCATCCCTGAACTCACGGAAACGCAACGCACTCAGTTAAAGAACCGGGTGGTTGAGCTCATCCAGACCCACCGATCTCCAGATCGGACACCTGAAGCCGTTCTGGTGGAACTGAACCAAACGCCTCGCATCTTCCAGTTGAATGTCTTGGCTCTCGCCATGAAAGAGCTCGGTCACCCGCTTCCGCTGAAAAAGGAAAAGCTCCAGAAGGTCGAGGACCCCTTTGACCCAAGCCATGCGGACGAACACGCCTTGAGGGCGGTCGCTCGACGCCTGAAGTGGCACTACGGCGTCGAGGTCTGGCTCGCAGAAGAGCCGATCAGTTTTGACTCATGGTAGCCGAAGAGTCGCTTGACAGACATATGAGGCACGGTTATTCTGCCACCGCTCTTTGAATTCAGTCTGGAGGCACAAGGGATAAGATGATGCGTAATTCTGCGTTGCGAAGGCTGTTCCTTCTCATGGTATTCGCTCCTGTTTTGCTGCTGACCCTTCACGTTCAAGCAGCCGATTTCAAGATGGGAGTGGTAGATCCACAGGCCGTGTTGGAAAAATCCAAAGCCGGCAAACGTGCGCTCGGCGGACTAAAAGAATACGTCTCGATCCGGCAGAAGTTGCTCGCCAAAGACGAAGACGATCTTCGCAATCAAGAACGACAATTGAAAGAGCAGGCGTCCAAATGGAGCGACGCCGAAAAGAAAGAGAAAGAAGCCCAGTTCAGGACGAAGGTTCAGGACTTTCAAAAACGCGCGCAGGACTTCAACCAAGAACTCCAGAAAAAACAGAAGGAATTGGTCGACGAATACATGAAGAAGATCTCCGTCGCGACGAAGACAGTCGCCGAAAAAGGAGGCGTGGCGCTCGTCGTCGATAAGGGCAGTGAGCAGACCGTGAAGATCGTCATCTATAATAAGGATACGATCGACTTAACCGACCAGGTCGTGAAGGAATTTGATCGCACAAATAAATAAAGATCCAGAAAGACCGCTACGCTACTCCAGCGGGTACCCAGCCTCCCGCCATGCACGGATGCCTCCCTTCATCGACCGCACATTCTGATACCCCATCTGCTGCAAGGCATCAGCCGCAAGCGCTGAGCGAAACCCGCCACCGCAATAAAGCACGATTGCATCCTGCTTGTCGGGGACGACCGTCTCGATATCTCGTTCAATAATGCCTTTCCCGAGATGGCGCACACCTCGAGCATGATCTACAGCAAACTCATGATCCTCTCTGATATCGAGAAAATGAAACGGCTCTCCCCGGTCAAGACTTGCCTTAACCTCCTCAACGCTCCATTCGGTGATACGTTGTTTCGCTTGCTCCACTAATTGCAAAAAGGTTGGATTGTGCTTCACCTCGCCTCCCTAGAATAAGGACACTTGCTCACCCCTCGGACGGCGAAACGTCTGAGGATAGTCCATCGCATGGTCATCAGAAAATCCAGCCCTCCGCTTGGAGATGCTAAATAACTGCTCGATCATCTCCCAGTAGCTGCCCTGGCCGACTTGCCGCTGAAAAAATCGGCTTTCTGTGAGGCCCCCGCCCCGTACCTCACGCAGGCGGGTTGTGATCTTCCCGATCCGTTCAGGAAAGGCCTGCCCCATCCGCTCTAGAAACACCGATTCCACATTGCCCGACAGTCTCAAGAGGCTGGACGTCGCGGTGCAGGCTCCGGCTTCATGCGCGCTGTCAAGTAATTCGGCGAGCATGTCATCATTCAGGCCGGGAATAATCGGCGCGATTGAAATGCCGGTGGAAATCCCGGCATCGGCCAACGCCTTCATGGTCGAGAACCGTTTCGTCGTCGACGGGGCCTGAGGCTCAACTTTCCTGGCCATCTCATCTGAGGCAAAGGGAATGCTGAAGTACACCATTAACCAAGCCTCACGCTGTAACTGCAGCAGCACATCAAGATCGCGGTGAACCAAGGCACCCTTGGTAATAATCGCGACAGGGTTACGGTATTCCGCACAGACCTGCAAACAACCGCGGGTCAATCCATACTCTGCCTCAATCGGCTGATAACAGTCGGTGTTCCCTGAAAAGAGGATCAGCTCTCCACGCCAACCAGGCTTCTCAAAGTGCTGCCGTAGCAATCGTGGCGCATCTTCCTTCACCACGATCTTGTTCTCGAAATCAGTCCCTGCGCCGAATCCCCAATACTCATGGGTCGGGCGCGCGTAACAGTACGCACAGGCATGAAAACATCCTCGATAGGGATTGAGACTCCACCGAAAGGGTAAATCTGGGCTCTCGTTCCTGCTCAGGATCTCTCGTGTCTCATCTGCATACACCGTTAATTGTGGCGAGGCGGCTGGTTCCAGAAGCTCGCGATGACGGGATTCAAATGGATTCGGCGGATTGGCAATCTGACGCATGGTCGACATCCTGTTCTTCATCCCCACTGGATGTCAATTCCTATACCGGAGTCGTCGACGCACGTCGGCTGCATCGGCCATTCATTGACTCCCCGGAAATCAGGTGCTAGATTCCAACCGCTTTCTGAGGAACGATCGGTGTACGATCTCAAAGCTCTTCGCGAAAATCTCGATCCGATCCGAACGGTGCTTGGACGAAGGGGGAACGATGTCCCATGGGATGATCTGCGCAAATTGAGCGATGAACGACGCACACATACCATGCAGGTTGAACAGCTGCGACAAGAACTGAACAAAGGCTCCGATGAGGTCGCTCGGCTGCGCCGCGCCAAAGAGCCGGCCGACGAAGCCATGGCGGCCATGAAGCGCTTGGGAGATCGGATTAAAGATGCCGAAGGAACCCTTCGAAAGGTCGAAGAAGCACTGAGTGATGTCGCCCTTCGTATCCCCAACCTTCCTCATGCGTCGGTCCCTGTGGGAAGCGATGCATCTGAAAACGTGGAAGTCCGACGATGGGGTACCATCCCGTCGTTTTCAACTCCACCAAAGCCCCATTGGGATATCGGAGAGGGGCTCGGAATTTTGGATTTTGATCGGGCGGCGAAGATTGCCGGGGCTCGGTTTTCAGTCATGACGGGAGCCGGTGCGAGGCTGGAACGGGCCCTGATCAATTTCATGCTCGATACACACACGACCCAACATGGGTATCGAGAGGTGGTGCCTCCGCTCATGGTCAATCGCTCATCGATGACCGGGACAGGTCAGCTGCCCAAATTCGAAGACGATCTCTTTCGACTGAAGGATGAAGACTACTTTTTGATTCCCACCGCGGAAGTGCCGCTGACCAATCTCCATCGTGAAGAGATCGTGAGCGGAGACAGTCTGCCGCTTCGCTATACAGCCTATACCCCATGTTTCAGGCGGGAAGCAGGCTCATACGGGAAAGACACGCGAGGCCTTATCCGGCTACATCAGTTCAACAAAGTCGAACTCGTATCCTTTACGACGCCCGATCGATCCTATGACGAACTGGAACGGCTGACGGGTCACGCGGAGTCGATTTTACAGAGCCTACAGCTTCCCTATCGCGTGGTCGCACTGTGCACCGGAGATATGGGATTCTCCGCCGCCAAGACGTATGATCTTGAGGTGTGGCTGCCTTCTCAACAGCAATACCGAGAGATCTCGTCTTGCAGCAACTTTGAATCCTTTCAGGCCAAACGAGCGGGCATCAAGTACCGATCCTCGTCCGGAGGAAAGAAAGACACCAAGAGCGACTTTGTCCACACACTGAACGGGTCCGGTCTGGCCGTGGGAAGAACATTGGTGGCGATTCTAGAAAATTACCAGCAAGCGGACGGTTCGGTGGAGATTCCCTCCGTTTTGCGACCATACATGGGAGGGTTAGAAAGGGTAGAAAAAGAATAAAGTCCTGTGGTCTCCTCACTTCGTTCTCCGTCGGTTCCCGGATTAATTCACTCCGGTTTTTTAGTGTGATCGGCTTACCCCGACGGGGAGCATTTTCCCCGTCGTTAAACCAGGCCTTCCACTTTGATCTTCCCAAGAAATTGCGTTGATCGCGCCTCATTCCCTTAATGCCCTGGAGCTAACACTCTGGATAATTTCCAACACCCCCAACCACGATTCTTCACACCTTGAATTGGGAATCTAACTCGTGTACAAACCTGCCTCCGTTGAAAGGCCCTGATAGAAAGAGCAAACTACAACAAAGGAGTCGAGATGGGAGCGCAGTGGTCCTTGAGTCAAGAGGAAGAAGACCTGAATCGCCAGCGGCTGTTTCGAAAGGCGAGAAAGGGTGACGAGAAAGCCAAGCAGGAGTTACAAGAACTCTATGGCGTGCGATTATGGGCGGCGCATGAACGGGCAGCGTTGGCATATGAAAATCCCCGCTATGCTGCCAGACGCGGTAAGCAGAAAGCGTGAAAGTAACCAGGGATGGATCGGGCAAGAGTCGCGAGGCAATGTTCGCAGACTTTGGGAAATTGGGCGACATCGTCGCCTGCTCCTTCTCAATCGGCACACCTTCTCACCGGCATGGGCTCAGATTCCATTTACGATTTGCAGCACCGCTCTTAAATCGACCTTTACCCCCACAGCCCCTAACAAGCCAGCTGCATAGCACGAGTTGCATCCGACGTGCTATGTAACTAGTGGTATTGCGTTCGACCGAAGATGGTGACTATGCTGCATGTACCGTCCGGATATACGCAATCGTCATCGCCGAACGTGAGAATGGAGCGGACTCGTGGATTCACTGGTCACTTGGACGAAGGTCGTATACGCCCTCCATGCATTCAGCCTGCTGACCGGCATCATCGGGACTGCCACGGTGGTCGGCGCGTTCCTCACCGGCTGGCCTTCGATCATCGCGGTCGTTCTGAACTACGTCAAGCGGAGCGAGGCTCGCGGCACCTGGCTTGACTCCCACTTTCGCTGGCAGATTCGAACGTTCTGGTTTGGTCTGCTCTGGATCTGCCTCTGCGGGGCCTTTATCGTCGCGACCCTTGGGATCGGCCTCCTCTTCGTATGGCTCCCGATCACGCTGGTGGGACTCTGGTTTGTCTATCGCATCGTTCGCGGCTGGGTGACACTTGCCGACAGGCGGCCACTGTACGTGTGAGCTTGACCTTTATAAGCCCCGACTCCCCGGCCTGTTTGACACACCCTCACCCCGCCGGTTCGGGCCTCCGTTTTCATTTGCGCTACCAGGACAACAAGGCGCGTCCTAGAGTTCGCTGACCCCGTAGCATTTCATCCCGAGCGTGATCCCACCAGAACAGCCTCACGGGGCTTATCAAGACCCACTCATATCAAACGGGCACTCACAGCACTCATCAAAATGGGGCGGAGCCCACTACCGATGTGGGATTGGATCGCGTGAACCCGAAAGGCAGGATGGACCGGTGCTGCACCGGCTCACTGATCAACACTCTATTCGTATTCAATCACACGGGGAGGAGGCGACGATGTTCACGTTCATGCAATCCCACAAGGGTCAGGGGCTTCACAATGGGTACACAGGTGTGCTCGCGCTCGGTGCGTTGCTGTGGCTGATCCTGACGCTGAGTGGTTGCGCCTCGTCACACAAGGAATATGTTGTGGACTACACCAACGGAAACGATTCGACCGCTGAAGGTTCACGCGAGCGTCCGTGCCAGACCGAGGTGCAGTGCCAAATACTGGCGGAGCGTGACGGGGTGCAGTCCTATTGGATGGTCTATCAGTGAAAGCAACACGCCGTGAGCGAGGCTCCAGAGAATCGCTGCTGGCGTCACTCAGATGTGACACCGTTCCTTTGGGCAGTTCTGCCAGTCGACAAGTAAGTCACAGTAGCATCAACACCACATTGGATGTATACTCGCAGCTCTTCGAGGGAGACTCTCGACATCAGAAGAGTTTTATCCCGTCGCCAATGAGCCTACGGATTCGGGCAGAAAACTTACTGGAAGTGTTTATCCGCGGGCGTCTTTTGCGATACGACGATAAATAGCCCGCGGGTCAACCGAAGGTTGGTTTGTAATAAGAGTGGCGTTTTATCCCGTCGCCAAGCACAATCTGATTGGCTCCGGGTCGAGCAAGCATAGGATTGAATATCACTGAAGGCGATTTATCCGGTCGCCAAGAACCGTCTTAAGGGCTCCCGGTCGGGTCAAGCAAGGTATGGAGGGGTGACGGAGCGGCCGAACGTGCCGGTCTTGAAAACCGGAGATGGGGTAACTCATCCGCGAGTTCAAATCTCGCCCCCTCCGCCATATTTTCCCGCGTTTTTCGCACATTTGTCTCAGGAATTATGGCTTAAGTCCCCGGTCCTTGCTTGATTAGCCGCTAGTTGGAAATCTCCGAGTGCTGCCAGTTTCTTCAAGCCATCGGCTAAGTCAGCCTCACAAACAATCACATACCGTTGACCTTCCCCCGATTACACAGACCCCTCCATGAGTGGGAGATTGTGTGGTGCCTGTGGAATTCCTGCGCGAGACTGTTATTAACCCGCGTACGACGAGGCAGACTTACCGAACGATGTAGATGTCATATTTCACGAAGGCGTTTTCTCCTAACTTGACCTCAACCACCTTGCCGATACACTGCACGTGGTTCAGCCACGCATACTTTTCCGCCGAGGTCTGCATCGTCGGCGCCAGAATGAAATAGTGATCTTCTCCAGTGATCACTTCCCCTTTCATCAGACGATCCCAGCTCTCTTTGGTATAGCTGACAATGCCATTCGAACTGATATAGATAAGCGCACCATCGTCCGTCTTGACGGTTTGCCGCACGTCAATTCGAGCACTGCCTGAGGGCATGATCCGAAGCCAGTCGGCTGCGGGAGGGATGATACGGCCATTGATCTTGGGACCCTTGACCCATCCCTCACGGTCGGACGGGATCGTAGAGATGAACAACGTATTGTCGATCTGCTGAGAAGCCTCAAATGGTACGTAGAGCGTCATGAGGTACTCGGTCGAGATCCGTGTCGTCTGGGCCTGGACGGTGCAGGAAGTAAAGGTAAGTGCACAGGAAACGCTCACCAGGATCTGCCGCAATGTCATTTTCGTTCCTCCCTCTGGTTGGTTTGCGGAACGTATGCACGACCGGGCGGAGCTTTTGGCACAAGCCGCCCCGTCCGACTCGCAGTCCACGTCACCACGAAAGACTTGCCACGGGTGCTCACCATTTATTGATCACCGACACTGAGGCGCAGGATACAATAAGCAATCTCACAAAGGAACGGTTATGCTGCGGCCCAACTGTAGCAACTATCATGTCCGACGTGGTTTCACAGGTTCTTCGTCTGCCCCTGACTCCTCCTTTGCACCTGGTGGTGCAAAGGAGAATGGATCCTAAACTCATGACGGTACGGGCGGTGTGCCGATTGAGGGGGCTTCATCCTGGCTTGCACGGAAATTAGCTGATGACAGTGTATTTAGCTGATGTTAGCCTACGACTGGCCCTTGAAAGGGTACATCACGCCAAGTTTTGGCGTTCGGTGTGCAGACGATTATTCCCGGGACGAAAACCGCCATGCGTTCTCGCCTTCCGCTAATCCTATCGTGTTCGTTATTCGCAGTCTGGTTGCTGGCACCGATCGCGTTTGTCGTGGATTCGATGGAGCGCGGTATGGTACCGATCGATTTTCTCGCGTATCAGCGTGCTGCCGAGGCGATCGCCAAAGGCCAGAGCCCGTATGCCACGGCCGAGGAGAGTCGCGAGATCTTTCGGTCGTTCAATCGTCTTGAATCGGAGCTGCAGGCTGCGCAGGCGCGTGGGGAGGGGCGGGTCTTTCTCCGCAAGGCTCTCACCCCACCCCAACAGCCCGGACCTTACGTCTATCCGCCGACGCTCGCGCTCTGGATCAATCAGTTCAACCTTGACGGCGTGGTCTTCACTGGCGTGATTATGGCGTCCGTTCTGGGCTTTGTGCTGATCTGGTTACGCGCGACCGGCGCCCACGCCGGCTGGCTTCTGCTGGTGATCGGCTCACGAGATCTCTTGGCCACTATACAGGGCGGCAACGTTGAACTCGTGCTTCTGTTCGCCACTCTGGCCGCGGCCCGACTCCTCTGGGGCCACCGGTTGATCTGGGCGACACCGCTCATCGCGTTCGTGGTGCTGATCAAGCCCTTTTACGCACTCTTCTTCGTCGCTTTCCTCCTCTTGCGGGCTGTGCAACCGCGTAGCCCGGAGCGAGAAAGCCTGAAGCCGCTGATGGCGGCCGGCGGGATCCTGTTGCTGCTCCTGGCAGCGGAACTCTACCGCTGGGGACCGGACCTGCGGGCCGAGGCGCTCGCCTTTTATCTCAACGCCGGGGATGCGATGTGGACGGCCCTACCGTTAGCCGAGCAATCCCCACTCAGCGTATGGAATCGGACACCGTTGCAGGGGTTGATCAATCTCGGATTGGCCTCACTCCCAGCGCAGGTTGCCGCGTTGGGGCTCTGGGGCCTGTTCCTTGGAATGAGCCTCTGGTTGGCGCGCCTCGCCTCGCTCAATTTCCCGTTGGCCTTTGGGTTGGCCCTGACGCTGCTCTACTGGGGCCGACCGGCAGGGTACGGTTTCAATTATCTCGAGTTGGTGGTCGCGATCGCGGTTTGGCCGAGCCTTGTGCGTTGGCAGAGGCTTGCGGTGTTGGTCGTCTCGGCAGGGGTCATGGGGTCTCGTTGGTGGGCCTTCGCCGAGACGATACGCGGCGAAAATCTGTCGTTGCTGACGCTGCAGTCTGCGGCGTGGCCCTGGGAGACCTGGTTGGTCCTCCCCTTTTTCTGGTTTCTGCTACTCTGGGCGATAACGCATTCCCGCGGTTCCGACCAAGACCTCGCAGGGGGTCGCGAGGCACAAGTGGCCATTCGCGCGTCAACAGTCACTTATTGCGCGCCCTGCGGCCCGTTCCTTGCGGCCTTGTTCACAGGATTGCGCGCCCCGCGGCCCGTTCGATGCGGCCTTGTTCGGCGTAGCCGAGGTCAGCCACCGCGGTGAACATGGCTTGTGCGAAGCGATGGGCAGCACGCTGTGGGTAAACCGTGGCAGAACTACCGTATCCGACGTGGCTTTATCGGATCTTCGTCTAACTCTGGCTCCTCTGTAAGTGATTGATTAGAAACTGATTGGACTAGATCAGGGCTAATAATCACTGACCCTTTAGGGGCTTCAAATCTCGCCCCCTCCGCCATATCTTTCATCGACTACAATCCTCACCTCCGTCTCCGCTCAATACCTCAGGATCGATCCAGCACACTTCAGTGTGCTGTCGGGCCATTGATCACTTGACTCTTGGCCTCCCCAGAAATCTGCTGGCCGTACCTTAGTTGGGACTCGCCACCTACCAGGGGAGTAGTCCGACCTCCCATCCCTATATTACCGTGCGACTATTGTTGCGTTTCGGCTTAGAACAGGAGGGACGATGCCTTCAGCACTGCTCTCACAAACCGTGATCGAATGTATCCTCTCACACAACGATGAAGGGTTAACGGGAGAGGGGTGCATCTACGACCCTTCATCCTCCTCCCATACCATTTCACAACCGGAACACTTGCGCCCTGGCGACTACGTCAAACTCCAACTGTGGCTGCCAGAGGAAAGCGTCTGCGTCTTTGTCGAATTGGCGGAGGTTCAGTGGGTTCAGAATCACTGGATCAATGTTGAGGTGCTCAGCATCTCGCCGGAAAACCAAGCGCGTCTTAGGAAGTTCGCGTCCGTTGGAGATCAGTCCTCGCCCTCCTCGCGCAAGAAGACCGAACGGATCTTGATTCACGCGTAACGGCATCATTGCCGCTACGTGAACCAACTGAGCCGTTGACGACGTCGCGCTTGGGTGAAGGTCGCTGCCGCGGATGCCCACCTCCAGGCAGCAAAAGGTTTCTTCTTCCTCCCGAAGAGACCTACCTTCACCCTTATTCATGTCATGTGCACAAAAACATATGAAACAAGCCTGCCAGATATGGAAGAACCTTGCCGACCATTTCCAGATCTAGTCTCAAAACGAACGGCCCCCCTTTGGCTCAGGTCCTCGTACCTCCACGGTATTTTCGACTCACCCCTCCTCGTCTTATCCTCACGCCATTCTCAGCACAACACAGCAAACTCACCGAGCTCACAGGGGAGACGCGATGAGGAAACAAGAAGACCCGGCAAAGCCAATCCCGAAAGCGATTCACCGAACGGCATGCCCATTCTGCGGCGGGAACACCTATCAGCTCGTCCTCGAAGGCGCGAATGTATCCGCTGACTCGAGTTTCCTCGTTCATTGCCATCGATGCAGTCGTCCAAAGAACATGGAACGTGAATTCAGGAGCATCGTATGGATCTAATTCCAAACCTCTCGAATGTGAATCATCAGAGCAACCATCGCGGAGGCTATGAGATGACCCTTCACTACGTCCAGACCTACTTCAACCGCAAACGGCATAGACGCCAGAATCTCCAGATGCTGTCCCTCAGTGGCGTCGTGCGGCCAAGTCATATCGAAGTTCGGTACACCACGCCTCTCCTGAAGGCGGAAGAACAAACCGACTTCTTCCTGGACAACACGATTCCACTGACGAATCACTCGAGTCTTCTGGCGCCATTCGTTGCGTTCATGCGCCGACTCCTCGTGGGCATACAATCACTCCGTCCGTACCTGTCTCGATGGACCTCGTCGTTCGGTGTGAGTATGGCCTCGCCTCGACACGGCCATTCCAGTGAGTCCTCATCCACCGCCTTGGCTGTCACCGGGGGGAATGGATACGCCGCCATGCTCGAGCGAGTCTGCCACGGGATGATCGAGTCACACCCGGTGAGGAATGACAGGCCGAAGCAGTGGGTGCAAGGGGAGAGCAAGGGCCAGCAGCACCAATTTCTGGAGGGAGACGTCACCACGTTTCTGCGTGGAGTCCGGCCAGAGCACCGATGCGAGGTGGCGCCGGATGATCTGCCTACCGGAAGCCGGCGCGGTTATGGGAAACCGGATCAGTTCACGGGGACGGGTGGGACCGTCACGGTCCTTCGCCCAAAGATAGTGGACCTCGCCAAACGATTTGAGCGCAAAGTCCTCCCGCTGCTCACCCGGCAGCCTCGAGAGGTCGGTCATATGCCCTCAGGTCTGGAGGTACAGGGGCTTCTCCATGGAAGACTTCGATGGGGCGCTGCAAAATCTGTTGGGCGAAGGCGCGCCGCTGCCGGCGAGTTCGATCCAACGGCTCAAGATGTTCTTCCAGCTGGAGTATGACGCGTGGAGGAAACGGGATCTGTCGCATCTGGCAGTCGCCTACTGGTGGGCCGACGGCATCTACGTAAAGGCAGGCATCGAGGATCACAAGACCGCCCTCCTCACGATCGTCGGCACGCTCATCACCGGCGAGCGGATTGTCCTGGCCTGTGAGAGCGGAAAGCGGGAGAGTAAGGAAAGTTGGCTCCCGCTCCTCCGCGACCTCAAGCACCGTGGGCTCACGTTCCCGCGCCTCACGGTGGCCGATGGGCGCCTCGGCTTGTGGGCGGCCTTGGACGAGCTCCATCCCACCGGTGAGCAGCAAGGGTGCTGGAATCGTAAGATCGCCGCGGTCCTCAAGACACTCCCGAAGGAAGACCGGCCGAAGGCGAGGGAGCTGCTGAAGGCAATGGCGTATGCGGAGACACAGGCCGACTGCGAGCGGCGACGAGACAAATTCGTGCGGACATACCGGAAGACGGAGGAAAAAGCGGTCAAGGCCTTGCTGCGGGACTGGGAACGAATGATCACGTTCTATGCGTTTCCACAAGCACATTGGCGTCATATCCGTACGACGAACATCGTGGTATCGCCTTTTGACTCGCTGCAGCTCCGCACAAACGCCTCCCGACACTATCAACGCGTCGAGGGAGCCAAGGCGATCCTGTGGAAAATACTCCAGGTCGCCGAGAAGTCCTGGCGGAAACTGTCTGCACCGGAACTCTTACCCTTGGTGTCCTCCAACGTGACATTCAAAGATGGGGTGATGTCACAGTCGGAAACCTTCGCGAACGCCGTGCATCATCGATCGGAGAAGACCGCCGCCTGATCTATCTCGACGTTTCTCCAGGCGGCAACTCCCGTCCATCCCGCGACAGAGCTTCCGTCGGCTCCGCAAACCGACGTTTCTGAACCCTCCCCTGTTCCGGTGAGGGTCACCACGCCTGACTCTTCTCTTGTACCGTTCACATGGGCTGATGTAAGATGCCACCGCGTCGGTGATTTCCCGCCGGATCAACGGTCTCCGCTGTGGATGCGGGGCGACCTTTGACGCGACCCTGAGGAATAGTGACCTGGAGAGGTGGCCGAGTGGCCGAAGGCAGCGGTTTGCTAAACCGCCGTAGGGACAAAATCTCTACCGAGGGTTCAAATCCCTCCCTCTCCGCCATTCCTTCTGATCCCCGTCTCTTGGATTAATTTCCTCATGGCATCCTCTCCACCCATGCTGGAAGATTTCTGTTGTGACTCCGTTTGCTGATGCCACCGGTAAGTGGTACGCGAGACTTCTGAAGAAAGTTGGTCTCACAGGCGAGACGCTGGTGCTGCACGGTCTCAGACACACCGGCATCACTCGACTAGCGAATGTCGGAGTGAACGACAAGGTCCGGTGTGTCTTAGTGGGCCATGCTGGGCAGGATGTCCATGATCGAATCTACAATCATGGAGTGCCGCTGAAACTGCTGAAGGAAGGACTTGAGAGGCTCGAATATCCTGAGGTCAGGCTTTAGCCAGCAAGCCACAAAGTGACAAGGCTGCTTGAGCTCGAATTGAGGCGACGTTTGAGCTATTGAGAGGTTCAGAAGTGAAAATATCTATGGCTTATAGCCCACAATGAGTCTTATCGGTCGGTCCGCCTTCGGATTTTCTTTGACCTCTATCCTTTGGTCAATCTGCAGCAACGCAGAGAGTAGAGACTGAGCATTTGGCATTTGCCGATCTCTGACTACGACGCGAAGCCCCACTTGCGTGCGGCCTATAGACGTTATTGAACTCATGCGTACCTTCCAACCGCTGTCGTATAGTGCTCCCGCAAGATCATGTGCAAAATGCTCAGACTCAGAATTTCCGCTGAGGAAAGATACTTCGATCTCGCCTCTCTCCCCCTTGATGAGCGCTTCAGTGAAACCTGTTCGTTTGGATGAAGTTAACCTTCGTTCTTTCGTGCGTTCCCGTAGAGCATGGAGTTCCTGATCAGACTTTGTTGCTTGCTGACGGATTTTATCTACCTCTCGCTCAAGAAGCTTCACCTGTTCATCAGCGGTTTCTGGGAATGGATTCATTTGGCGCCAATTTAGGTACTGATCTGGATTGGGGTTAGTTGAAAGAAAGGCCGTCCTGTCGTCCAAATGCATTGCCTGTGCGGGGGTGTACTTATCACGCCGCATAGCAAGACATCGGATCTTGTCTCTACTGAGTGAATCTCTGGCGGCTTGGGACGCCAAGGATAAAACGCGAGGATCACTCTTGACATCAACTTTGCCTTTCAACAGATTTTGAAATGCATCTATACTCGAACTAACGTCTACTCCTGCTGAGGTGAAAGTGTCGGGTGGAAGTTCCGGGCATCCATATTCATCTACGCCACCTGACGGTACAGCCCTTGGCGAACATGCAGCGAACACAAGCCAAGCAGCGAGGACTAGGTAGAAAAGACCTATGCCAGTCTTAATCATGATGCTTCTCCACCACATACTGTAGTTGACTTCACCTGACGGGAGAGGATTGTAGGAGACCACTTCTTCTTAAGCAAGGCGCCTCCTCATAGATATAGATAGACCGGGGTTCTGTGCCTCATGCCAGATACTCACCGGTTTGGCATTGAAAAATGTAATACCAGGATAAGACCTCTCTATCTGGTTGGTTCAGACAGGTCCGCTCTCAGTGGACAACACAATACCCAAAAGCATAGGCTGATCTCAGAACCTCCAAACCTGAACGAGGTGTAAGCCCATGCCTGGAATGTTTGGCAAGAACCCTCCGCTCCTTCTGATCGCTATTGCCCTGGCTATGATCGCCATCGTGGTGTTTGCGCTGATGACGGCGGGTAATTGAAACAGTCTGAGTTAGGTATCTGCCAGCCTTGGATGGCGGCCTCCATTCCGTCTGATTGCCATCTCGCTGAATAGCCCCCAGCATCCTCTCCACCTCATGCCGGATGACTGCTGTTCTGAGATAGACATCCTGTCGAGCATTTTTCGTTAGGCCTCTCATCAAGGCTTCACTCCGGATGGTTTCAACCCGCTCAATGGACTGGGAGCGGTTCCGCAACGAGTTGAAAGCTATTCTTTCTTCGTTTCCTCATCTTGACCTTCCATCGCCCATAGTGTAACCATTGGTAACTTCCATGTTGACCCGTCTAGACATCGCCAAAGGTATCTACCTTCGTCTGGCTGCCTCCCGTTTTGGCTATCCCGCCGGTCTGATTGGAACCGTACACACCACCGGCACCGATTGGTCAGGCAACTGGTACTTCCAACTTCGCTGGATGAACCGACCAACAGGCAAACGAAATAGACCTCATCAGAATGGAGCCTCAACCTCCGTGATAAAGACCTTGAAGATTTCGAACGGATTGAGTCGTGGGAACAGGTGCAAGAGATTTTGAGGGAGTCGAGGCCTCAGCGCAAACCTAGGAGAAAGGCAAAAAGGCTACCGAGGTTTTCCAACCCTCTCGGGCGGGTGCCGAGAGGGAAAAGACACCCAAACCAGTTGAAGCTGTACGGGTGGGAATGATGCGAGACACCACGCAATGTTGCGGCCTCCCGCACCTGGATACAACAGGCTCTCGGATCAACATTGTCAGCCTAACCCTTCAAGGCGGTGATTTCCTGTTGATGGTCGATCTTCCGTGACAGTTCATGAACCAAGCTCGTGAGCTCAAGCACGGCTTGGTAGGAGTTGTTCTGCCGAGAACTTTCAAGCTGTCTAAGTTGCAATTCTAAATCCTCTATTCGTTTTGAAAGTTTGCTCACCATGGTAGCCTCCCTTCTTTTTCCGACAGTCACGCAGAGGAAGTCCATACATATATATTCATTGAATGACGCAGCAAGGATATTGTCAAGCAGGGCTCACGCGTCCGTTCCGGTCTTGGGCATGGGAGGAAACCACGGGATGCGGCTGGTATCGGGAAGGCCTTTGTCGAGATTCTTGTCGCTTCTCTTGGGGCCGCTTAGGTTTCCGAGGCCCTTGCCCCTGCGCTTGACCACTCGACGCGGCTTAGAGTGTTTCTTGGCAGACATGTATTGATTATACCAGGGAACCCGCAAGACCAACGAACAAGGAATGCCTCTTGTACGCACTGTCGTGAGTGAATAGACGAAGTTGTGGTGTTCGCCCTGATGACAGCGGGCTCTTGAAATGGTCTGGAAGATTTCTATTGTGAGTTTGAAACGTGTATCGTATCCTTACGGGCTACATGAGCCCCCTCACAAGAAAGGACCAATCATCCATGTCATCCATGCGAATTCACATCCTTGGCCTGGCCATGAGCCTTTGCCTCCTCACGGCTCCTGTGCTCGCAGCCTCGTCGGACCCAGTCAATGACGATCAAAAGACCTTGTATGCGCT
This sequence comes from Nitrospira sp., assembly GCA_965223625.1. Lineage (GTDB taxonomy): Bacteria > Nitrospirota > Nitrospiria > Nitrospirales > Nitrospiraceae > Nitrospira_D. The sequence continues at coordinate 1,573,781 of OZ245008.1, read as the reverse complement.
CGGATTAGCGATCAGCCAGTCGCTCGGAACCTTTTCCCTGAGCGAAACCGAACTCGATATGGTCAAGAACGGCCTAACCGACGGTGTGCTCAAGCGGCCGCAAAAGGTCGATCTCCAAACATTTGGACCAAAGATTCAGATGCTCCAACAGTCTCGCTTGGCCAAGGTCGCCGAGGGTGAGAAACAGGCGGGTGCCGCATTCCTCACCAAGGCGGCTTCTGAGAAAGGCGCGACCAAGACGGAATCCGGGATCGTCATCACCCCCATCAAGCCAGGCTCCGGGGCAACACCGAAGGCAACGGATACGGTCAAGGTGCATTATCATGGCACATTAACCGATGGCACGGTCTTCGATAGCTCCGTCAAGCGAGGAGAACCCGCCACCTTTCCCCTTGGCAAGGTCATTAAATGCTGGACCGAAGGAGTCCAACACATCAAGGTTGGTGGGAAAAGCAAGCTGATCTGCCCGTCAAATTTGGCCTATGGCGATACCGGGTCACCTCCCACCATCAAGCCTGGTGCGACCTTAGTCTTTGAGGTGGAGTTACTCGACATCGTCAAGAACTAGACAGCCGTGGTGCCGTCTCCACAAAACTAGCGAGGCGGCACCATGCTTATGTTTTCGAAGACCTCCCGCACCCGGACCCTACACCTTCCAATGCTTTCGATGACTCACTCGTGAATGAGGTCCCATCCACAAACCGTCCGGAATCTGTGCCTCCCTCTCCTCTCCGCTGGTTGATTCTTGGGCTGCTCTTCGCCATCAGCGTGGTGACCTATATCGATCGTGTCAACATCTCCGTTACCGCACGCCAGATGATGCCGGCACTTGGCATCACCGAGCAGGAGATGGGATTGGTCTTCTCAGCCTTTGTCGTGGGGTATGCCCTCTTTCAGATTCCCGGTGGATGGCTCAGCGATCGCTGGGGCATTCGTATTGTCCTCATGATCGCCCTGATCTGGTGGTCCTGCTTTACCGCCTGGACGGCTGTCGCGGCAACGTCGTTCCTGGCCGTACCACTCGGTGTTGTCGGCGCTCTGGCCTGTGTTCGGTTTTTCCTGGGCGTTGGAGAGGCGGCGGCGCTGCCGACGTTTAATCGAGCCGTGACCGACTGGCTTCCAAGCCATGAACGGGGACTCGGTATCGGCATCGCCATCGGAGGAATCGGAATCGGCGCGGCGATCACACCACCCCTCACCGCATGGGTCATGGTCAATTATGGCTGGCAGACCGCATTTTATCTTTCGAGTGGATTGGGTTTAGGCCTCGCGGCTATCTGGTGGTTCTTAGCCGCTGATCGCCCGACGAGCCACCGCTGGCACAAGCAGCACGAGACCGAGGCTCCCAGCCTCTCCGTTCCTAGGAAGCAGCCACCGATTCCTTGGACGGTACTCCGACGCACCCCGAGCGTCTGGTGGCTCGTGCTCAGTTATGGGTGTTTGGGCTATGTCGCGTATGTGTATATGTCCTGGTTTTATCTCTACCTCGTCAACGTGCGAGGCTTCACCGTCCTCAGTGGTGGATTGTTTGCCGCCGCGCCCTTTCTGATGATTCTCGCATCTTGTCCCGTTGGTGGATGGGTCACTGACCGATTGGCGATGCGTCACGGCATCACAAAAGGCCGCCAGATCGTCGGCATGATGGGAATGGGCCTCGCCGCAGGGTCGATCGCGCTCGGTGCGAGTGCGGAATCTCCGTACCTGGCGATCGCCAGCCTCTCTTTAGGCGCGGGGTGGCTCTACTTCACGATCGGCGCCTATTGGTCTTCGACAAGCGACCTTTCACCGACCCATGCCGGCAGCCTGTCGGGTCTCATGAATATGGGAGCCAACATCGGGGGAGCTCTTTCTCCTTCCTTCACACCATGGATCGCTCAACAGTGGGGTTGGTCTGCTTCTCTGAGCGTAGCAGCCGTCATGGCGCTGATCGGCGGGATCATGTGGCTCGGCATCCATCCAGGTGACGGCTTCGCGAAAGACTCAACTGGGCTGTGACCGGCAGGGCTCGGCCTTCTCGCCGCTCCTTGTCACCGAGAAGATCTCCTTGATACAGTCGTGGCATGGCACTGCAGTTTCAAAAGAAAGATCCTCGCATCACGATCACGACGAGGTTCGGTGAGATCAAGATTCGGCTCTATTCCGACGCGGCGCCACGCCATGTCGAGAACCTCATCAACCTCGTGAAGATTGGGTTTTATAACGGCACCACGTTCCACCGTGTGGTCCCCGGGTTCATTATTCAAGGTGGGGACCCGCTCAGCAAACATCCCGAGCGGCTGCTGCACGGAACCGGAGGCCCAGGGTACTTCCTATCACCGGAGCCGAATGACTATCCACACAAGCGCGGCGCCTTGTCGATGGCCAAAATGCCGCGCGAGAGTAATAGCACGCGAGACTTCAACGACAACGGGTCCCAATTTTTCATTTGCGTGGGTGACAATAGCGGTCTGGACCGTCGCTATACCGTGTTTGGCGAAGTCTTTCGGGGACTCGAGGTCGTCGACCACATTGTCGGCGTCCCGCGCGATGAGCGCGACAATCCGTTAGAGCCGGTCAGAATTACCATGACGGTCAAGGAGTAGGACCTCAGGGTTGGCATCACATACTTATGGGCGCAGAAATTCATCCTATTAAAGGCACCATCCTCGCGACATCCGACTCGGCGTCTATTCGTCTAGCAGGCGACATCATCAGGACAGGTGGGCTGGTCGCCTTTCCCACTGAAACGGTCTATGGACTCGGCTGTGACGCGATGAATCCTGCCGCTGCAGCGAAGGTCTTCGAAGCCAAACAACGGCCACAGTTCGATCCCCTCATCGTGCATATTGCCGATCGATCTCAACTGGACGCGGTTGTTACCTCGCAGCCCCCACTTGCCCAGAAACTCATGGATGCATTCTGGCCTGGTCCGTTGACGATAGTCCTGCCAAAGCAATCGGTCATTCCTGATCTCGTCACCGCAGGTTTATCGACAGTTGCCGTCAGGATGCCGAGTCATCCGGTCGCACAAGCGCTCATTCGTGAGGCCGGCACGCCCATCGCTGCGCCCAGCGCCAATCCATTCGGCTACGTCAGTCCCACGACGGCGCAACATGTCTCCGATCAGCTTGGGTGTAAAGTTGATCTCATTCTGGATGGAGGGCCCTGTTCGGTCGGGGTCGAATCGACCGTCGTCTCATTGATCGATTCACCACCTGAACTCTTGCGTCCGGGCAGCATTTCTCTCGAACAACTCACCGCCATCATCGGTCCGGTGCGTTGTCGGTCCACCGATCATGACCAGCCAATTGCTCCAGGTCAGTTGATCCGCCATTATGCGACACTCACTCCCCTCACTATTCTGGACTCTCCTGCAAATCAGGCAGTCCTAAAACCTGGCGAACGCGCAGGCTTGCTGCTCATCTCACCGTCGAGCGAGAACGACAACCGCTTCGCAGCCGTTGAGGTGTTGTCCCCTACCGGCGACATGCGCGAAGCGGCGCGGAACCTTTTCGCCGCCCTTCGGCGATTGGATGCGCTTCGGCTTGATCGAATCTACGCCAAGCCCTGCAAGGAAGTGGGCTTAGGAATGGCAATCATGGATCGCCTGCGTCGCTGCGCAGCTACCCTCCCCCCAACACCACGTGGAACGTCAAATCCACATCGACTCGGCGCACTTTAATTGAAACCTCCTGGCCTGGGGTGGTCCGCTCGATCAAGTAATTCTTTAGCTGTGCACCATCGAGAATCTCCGTCCCCTCGATGGCCAGCAGAATATCGTGTTTCTGGACACCTGCCGTCTTGGCCGGATCGGAGACATCCTTGACGGAGACGCGTAACTTCGTTCCATCCTTCACCGAGGTCAGATGGACGCCCAATTTGGAAAACGTCAGCGGCTTACCTGAGAGTGCCGCGTTGACGATACGTTCTGCGAGAATCCCCGGAATGGCAAAGGCCATGCGGCTACAAGAAGCCTGGCTTTCTTCCTTGTCGGTCTGAATCACGGCGTGCAGAATGCCCACAATTTCCCCCTGGCCATTGAACAATCCCCCTCCTGAGTTTCCACTACAAGCAGAGAGGTCAGCCTGAATGAGGCGGGTCTCGACGGTTTGCAGGAATGTGTTGGTATTTCCAAGCCGCCCGAAGGCCATCGTCGGTCCCCAGCCAAGCGGATAGCCGACCGTGAACACCTCCATGCCAGGTACAGTCTCCCCTGTGGCAAACGATGTCCCCACGAGCAGTTTTTCACGATGCGGTTCACTGACACGGTAGACGACGACATCCATAAACGCACTGTCGCCGACGAGATCGGCTGGAAGTTCATGGAGATCGTTTGTCAACAGACGAATCTGATTTTGAATGATGGTCCCCGTCGTTGGGTTATGCTTTTCCGCCGCATGCCTGGCGGTAATCACATAGCCGTCTCGCAGATGGAATCCGGTTCCTCGGACAGTCACCTTCCCGTACTTCTCCGGCACTCGCTCATCTTGTGTGTCAGTTAGAATTCCCACGGTCACCTGTCTCGCTTGAAGAAACACGTCTTGACTGAGTGGCGCTGTCTCCGCCTTGACCGAAAAGGCGAGCATCGTCGTGACGGCCCCTACACCAACGGCACATCGGCACACACAGCGCGCCAGTACCCAATACAACTTGCTCATTCATCGCTCCTTTCAACGACGGTTCGGACATATTGACCACATAATATAGTTCGAGTGTCGTTCCTTCTGAAAGAGTGTCGGGATGATCAAACTCTCTTCGCCTACATCAACGGCAAAAGCGGCGTCAATTGATGCGAGAACTCTTGCAAGGCACAAACATGGAGCCTTATAGTCTCACGCGGCTTGGGTACACTGTAAAACTTCTGGACAAGGGCTGATGTCGAACCGTTTGGACCGTTCTCTACACTCCATCGTGCTTCTCCTCATGATGACAGGCCCCGCCATGGCAGAATCTGAAACGAAACCGACGCAGGAACTAACTAAGCACTTGATTCGAATCGCCGAACTGGCCAGGCCATCACCGATGGTAACGATTCCTGCCGGTCCATTCTTGCTCGGCACGAACCGAATCGATGGTGATCCCTATGGAAAGTGGACACAGTTCGACGATACGGAACTCCCTCAACAATCAGTCTGGTTGGATACTTATGAGATCAACCGAGATGAGGTCAGCCTCGGCGAATATCTGTCCTATCTTCAACAGAAGAAACTCCATCCTTCCACTGAGCTGCAGAAACTTATCTGGCACGTCATTACCGTCCATTTCGTCTCAGACCAGACGTTGACCCACTGGCCGGCACTCTATGTCACATGGTCCGAGGCACAGGACCTCTGCGCGGCCAAGCACGCCAGGCTCCCAACCGAAGCCGAATGGGAAAAGGCGGCGCGCGGACCAGAAGGCAACCTCTATCCGTGGGGCGACGCCGCTCCTAGCTCCACACTGGCGATGTTTGGACAGCATCATGTGCATGAAATCCCCATTCTGGCGGCTGTCGAGTCACATGATGAAGGAAGAAGCCCCTATGGCCTTCACCATATGGCAGGAAACGTCGCAGAATGGGTACAGGACTGGTTCGGCTTCGACTACTATGCCTATATGCCTGCCCGTAATCCCCAGGGTCCGACGAGCGGACGCTACAAAGGCATTCGTGGAGGATCCTGGAAAAGCAAACGAGTCATGCTTCGCACCGCAACGAGGGGTGGATCGGCTCCAGATCAGCGTTCCGCGACGATCGGATTCCGATGCGCACGATCGCCTATGTCCACGGCCCCCTAACGAGACCCAATCGCGCAAATTCGAAGAAGCGTGGTAGTCGATGGGAGCGTCCGGATCACCCAGAAGAAAATCTGTGAACGACTATGGTAGGATTTTTAGGATGCGTCTGATCATTTTCGTCTTGAGCCTTACCTGTAGTCTGGTACTGCTCGGCCCGAGAGCCTGGGCCTTGGAGTTTACCGCCGATCAGGTGACGAAAATTCAGGGCAAATTGCAGAAAGCGAACATCTACTACCGCGACACCATGTGGCGCATTGAGCACCACACCATGGGCCCTGTCAACGTGAGTATCGTGCGAAAGGACAAGAAACTTGTGTGGCTGTTGCTGTCAAGGATGAAGCATTTCAAGACCATCCCGTATAGCCCTGATCAAGATCTGAGAGTGACCGAACACTTGGATGGAGAGATCTCACGGCAAGAAATCGGCACTGAAGTACGGGACGGACATCCGACGATCCTCTACGAGGTGACGACCAAACAGGGTGAGCTCATCGAAGAGTACTACCAGTGGCTGGCTACGGATATTCGTTTTCCCATGAAACTGGCCAAAAAGGACGGCAGTTGGATTGTGGAGTACCACCATGTAAAAATGCGACCGGTGTCGGACTACCTCTTCAATCTTCCGGTCAATTTTCAACCGCTGGAAGGCTTCAACACCCTGCCACCCGAACAAACCGAGCCAGGCAGACACTAAGCAAGGAGGATGGGCCGTGCAAGTTTCTGGAATCGTGGCGAGTACTGCGATCATGGGCATGATGGCTGTGACGGCAACGTATGCATTGGACGTTTCGGATGTCGTCCGGCAATGGACTCCCGAAGGGAAGCAACTGGCAGAGGAACGGGCCAAGCTGCCGGCTCACGACGAGATGATCCTGATTCCGGCCGGCGAGTTCATCATGGGAAGCGATAAGAAGGTTGATCGCAACGCCTATCAAGCGGAATTTCCACAGCGAACGGTGTATCTGAAGGCGTACGAAATCGACAAATTCGAAGTGACGACCGTCCAATTCCTGAAATATGTTCTCGCGCATGATCAGCCACCGCTGATCGACTGGCAGTATGACGGCGGAAACTTCCAAGAAACGATGTCGAACCATCCCGTCATGCACGTATCCTGGGATGAGGCCGATGCCTACTGTCGCTGGGCCGGTAAACGACTGCCGACAGAAGCCGAATGGGAAAAGGCCGCGCGCGGTGAAGACGGACGCATCTATCCTTGGGGCAATCAGATGGCCGGACTATCACGAGCGAACTACGGCCGAACCGGTTTGTCAGGCCCCGTGCGGGATCGCCCCGAACGGCTGATGCTCTACCCACCGATTATTTCCGTCGATAAGTATGACAATGCCGTGAGTCCATACGGCGCCTTTCAGATGTCCGGGAATGTGGCTGAGTGGGTGGCCGATTGGTACGACCGCAAGTACTATTCGACCGCACCTGACAAGGATCCGATGGGGCCCGAGAAGGGAACGCAGCGAGGGTTTCGTGGCGGCAGCTGGATCGACAGCACGCCCAGCGTGCGAGTCGCACAGCGAAACGGGACCGACCCGAGCACAAAGATGAATTGGCTGGGGTTCCGGTGCGCACGAGATGTGACGTCATCTCCGGAAGGAGACGTTCACAACTAGGCGGTCGCTCCAGAGCCTTCTCGGCCCAAAAATGAGCAACTCCGGGGGACATCCAAGCCCTTGCCGCTACTGCGAAACGGAACCTTCCGAGAACTTGTTTATCGGACCATCGCTCGCACATCGAAATCCAGTGGACTCATTGCGGACGGTCGGATCGCTCTCCACGCGGGTGAAGATGCGCACGCTTGGTGTCTCACTTTGCCACCCTGCGCCACGAATGACCTTTCCTGTGCCGGATTCCGGTCCTTTCGGGTTCTTACTCGGACTCTTTTCGTAGTATCGAGGATCATACCAGTCGTTCACCCATTCCCAGACATTGCCGGCCATGTCATACGCGCCATAGGGACTTTTGCCAGCCTCATAACTCCCGACGGGCATGAGCGTCTTCTCACCGATCCATCGTTGATTGTAGTTGAGATGTTTCGCCGTCGGTTCGACATTCCCCCAGGGGAATCGTCTGTCGGATGTCCCCTTTGCCGCCTTTTCCCATTCCGCCTCCGTCGGCAATCGTTTACCCACCCACGTACAGTAGGCGTTTGCATCAAACCAATCGACGTTGATCACCGGTCGATCAGCAAGCGAATCCGTGATGCTGTCTCCTTGCCACAGATTTCGTGTGGGATTCGTGGGATTCTGCGGCACACGATGCCCGGTGGCCTTCACGAAGTCCAGATACCGGCCGTTCGTCACTTCAAATTTGTCGATCACAAACCGGTCAAGGAACACCTCGTGACGCGGATATTCATCCCGTCCTCCGTCTCGATCACCAGAAGGAACCCCCATTGGGAAAGAGCCTTCCGGGACGACGATCATTGGTGCACCGTCCTTACCGGCAGGCAACTCGCCAGAATTCTGAGTCAACCTGTCGTCTGCGAACGAAAGCGATACACTGAGCATGACATATGACAAGACCAATGATCGAACCAGCATCGCCACATACTCCTTCTACAAAATCGACAACAATTTTATCGCACCATAGTCCGGAAACGGAGCGCTGGACCCAGGGGCTCTATGAACTTCACAGACGCCGACTCCATCTCCCCATCTAGCGGGTCTCCCCCATAACGCTGAGGAGCGCACCTCCTGCCGTGGCCCGAACTGCATCATCCTCGTCGTGGAGACTCTGCTTCAGAAGTGGGATCGCTCGTGCGTTCTCAACCTTCGCCATCGACTTGACCGCCGCAATCCTCACGCGAGACACCGTGTCCTGAAGCAGCAGCATCAATGCCGATCGCGCCGGCGCCCGATTATCCCCTCGGGCATGCCCCAAGGCCCTCGCCACGGCGGCACGAACCGCCGGCTCTTTCACGTTGATCAGGGTTTGAACAGTACCAGCTACCACATCATACCGCTCTCCCTGCTCCAACAGGGCACCGACCACAAATGCTCTGACAGCGTTGTCACGGTCGCCGAGGGCCTTGATTAGTGGAAGTCCCGCATTCAAACCATGCAATTGTCCTAGCCCGACCGCAGCGGCGATTCGTACCGGTGGAAGGGGATCCCTCAGCAAACGGGTCAGCGCTGTGAGTGCCTCTGCCGATGGGACACGTCCGAATCCTGTTGCGGCAGCACCGCGCACCGATGGTTGCTTGTGTTCGCTCGCCTCCTTGAGGATCGGAATCACCTGTATCGGTTGATGTTCGACCATCGCACGGATAGCCGCGGTACGTTCATCGGGATTGGGCGCTCGGGCGTAGCGCAACAGCAGGTCGCAACCGTTCGAACGTTTCAGCTGGCAGAGAACCTCGGCAGCAGCTACACGCACGCGTACCTCAGGGTCCTTCAGCGCCGGTTCCACCAGTGAAAGCACCGAGGCGTCACCCAATTTTGCAAACCCCTTGAGGACTGCTTCCTTCACCAACACGGCTTGGTCCTCCAAGGCCTGCCGGAATTTTGGAGACCGGCGACCGGCGTCGAGTTTGGCAAGCCCCTCGGCAGCCAGGGCTCTGACAAGACCGGACCCGTCACTGAGTCCGTCTTCGAAGAATGGGATCGCGTCGGGACTCTGCCATTCCTTTAGAGCCGTAAAGGCCGCCCCACGCATCTGCTCGCGCATATCTTTCGTGAGAACGACCACGAATCCAAGTGCCACCTCTTGCAGAATAAGCGGGTCATCCTGTTTCAACCGCTGCACAAGATGGTCATATTCCGTCAGCGCATCCTTGGGTTTGCCAAGCCTCAGTAATGTCTGAACCTTGAGCCGGCGCATGTCCGGGGCACCGGCTGTCTCACGGTCTAGTTTGTTTAGCTCATCAAGGGCCTTGTGGTACTCCTTCTTCTCATACAATGTGTGAATAGTCTGAAGCTCCGCCTCAGTCCCGCTCAGCGCCGGTCCAAGCAGAGGGAGGAACAACCAGACCAGCGTACATAACACAAGTGTAGCCTGTCGAAGAAACAGGATCAGCATTTCTCTACTCCTCACGCCCCTGGTTGGTTCCACCACGGCGCTTCCTATATCCCGGAGGCTCCTCAAAATAGCGGCTGGATTGGGGTGACAGTCGGATCCGCTCATACCCAAACGACCAATCACGATCTTGGCTGACCAACTTGAGCACTATCCCAGCCTCCACATCGACCCATTCGTAGAATCGCTCAGAAAGCCCCTGACGTTCCACGTGGACATCAAACAGCCGCGCAGCGCGACCAGCTACCGACGCATCACCGACGGCTGTTCTGCTCGTTTCACCAAATAACCCAGGATGCATCGACAGGGTGTCATCCGTGATCGGCAAGACTAGTAGCTGTTTCTGTTGAGGAAGGACATACCACCGCTCACCCAAATCAGGCCGGATGATTTCGATCGCCGAGAAGCCAAGCTCAGTTCGAATGGCGTACTTATATTCCAATCTGAGCCGGTCACCCTTGGCGAATACTTGTGCCTGATATTTCTTTCCGTCCACCCGCTTGACGAGCGTCCCGGAAAACTCTGCCTCGACGGGAAGCCCGTCGCTCCCCTCGGCGATGAACATGGACGCATTCAGTGTGACGACACAGGCCACGACAAGAAGTCTCGAACATCGGATCATCCTCACAAGCCATGGATGCATCGGTCATCACTGTTGGCGTTCAAGCAACGGCTGGATATCGACAGAATACCCTAACGATTCAAGACCAAATCGAGGATTATCGAGGATTTTATATGCGGTTCGATTCCCTCTTGGAGCCGGCAAAGTGAGTTGCTCGATAAGTCTTCCATCCGCGTGTACCTCGACGGACCTTGTTGCCCCCGGTCCGGTCTGAGGATGCCATACGACTAATTGATAGGTACCGGGAGGAATCTGGTCGATCTTGAATTTTCCTTCGGCATCAGTCAATGCATAGTACGGGTTGTTCACGGCCATGGCCCAACTTTCCATGTAGGCATGAAACCCGCACTGCATGTAGAACGTGCGACGGCCTTTATTGAGATAGATCGGCCCGACCAACGATTTTCCCGGGGCATGGTTGTGCAACGCATGGAGATCTCCCCGCCGATGCTGATGGTTCATGACCAGCGGGGTGTTGAATAACACACGTGCTCCGGCCTCCGGCGAGGTCTCATAGCCTTGAATGTCGTGCATGACCGGATCCATGTTGATTACTTCCACCGCGTGCCCGTTTCGGACGACCGTCATAAACGGCTGGAACATGCAGTCGCGAGCCTCGATCAACGGGACCGACACTTCAAACGGCTTTCCTGCTTCAACCCCTTCCAAGAGCACAATGGCATCCTTCAATCCCCCTTGATGGCCGACGACAAAGTCATACAGCAGACGCCATCCCCGACCATTGGAGATACGCCCACAGTAGGCCGGATCGGGAAAGGTAATAAGATTGAACGCCTTGGGCTCCGGCACCGACCCCTCGAGTGTGATCGTACCTTCTATCGTTCCTCCATGCACGACCTCCGTGACATCATACGAATGCGCAGGCACGGCTCCCAGCACGAATGCGAGTAGCCCACAAAAAAGGATGATATACCTGCCCTTACCGTTCATCTCCCTCACCTCTTCCTGTCATATGCTGAATTGATTCTATTATACCGAGTTCTACCCTCAGTTGCAGGATCACGCGACAGCCCAAAAAAATGGGGAGCCGTGCCCACGCACGGCTCCCCTTTCCTTCTCTCCTCAAAATGCCCTCGCGATTACTTCATCGCCGTCGGAACTGCTTGAGGTTGCTGATCCATACCCGCATGTTTGGAACCAACTCCACCAGCGGACAACGGCTGCAACCTCTTATCTCCAGCCGGTAATACCCTCATGTATCCCCATTGACCGGACTGTGAATACGGCAATCGTTGATTGCTGTAGACATAATCGCCAGCTAATCGGTACGGACCACCGGCCGAAGGGATAAAGACATCCAGTGTCTCTGATCCTGAGAATTCCACGACACTGATCTCATCGGCCCCCCGCATGAACGGCTCTATCGGCCACTCATGCTTCTCGACGCTGAACATACCGTTCTGTTCGTTATTGGCGCCGATGACATGGATACGTACCGGATCGCCGGCATGAGACTCAATGACCGGCGTCACCGGATCTTCCGGCTTATCGGCTTGACAGGGCTGGAACATCTTACCCAGCGAACAGCCCTGGTCTTCACGGTGCAAATAGGGCTCGGACCGGTAGTTGATCCCGGTTAAGCCCGCGACATTTTGCACATACGGCATGAAGCTCGTCCCGATGATGTTGTCCTCGTCCTGGAAGAACAAGGCCACATCGCGATAGTTCGGACGCATCTCGTTTCCTGGAATGGACCTGTCCACGATCACGTCGGCCGCCCAGGCATTCTTGTTCGAGAGATCAACGCCCGTTTTCGGATCCCGGTACTTGGATCCCTTCGGGCCCACAACGATCGCGCCGAACAAGCCGTTCCTGGGATTCGTCATCACATTCCCCCAGTCCCAAACGAGTGAAGTCGTCTCACCGTTGAACGGGTCGGCATAATACGTATAGACCCGTTCGCCGCCGGGAGCGATTGTCTGATCACCGGGGTTTTTGCCGATATTAGCCCCCATGGAATCCTTCGGATCGAACGCAAGCCCGATCGCGGAGAACGAGGCTTTACTGGCCTTCATCTTGTTCTTCAGATTCACCTTGACACAGTCCCCGACGTTCACCCGAAGGGTCAGCGGCATGGGGCTTGTGTTTCCAGACACTTTCGCCACCTCGTCTTCGAGCACATAAATCTTCGCGTCCGGATTGGTAAGTTGTATCTTCCGTTCGAAATCGACCTCGATGGATTCCGGAGCCTTCGGATTGAAGCTCATCGATGGATAATCCATCGCGACCACGTTGAAGCTCTTGACCGGAGCATCGGCCGGACAGACCGGCAAGGCCTTCGGAATCTCACCCTTATTCGAGAATCCGGCCGGCAGTTTCTTCAGATCCTTTTGTTCCTTGTCATAGACGCGCACAATTCCCCATCCACCTTCCGACAATTTCGACGATCGGCCATTGAAATGGATGTAATCGCCGGCTTGATGCCGAGGACCTCCGGCTTCCGGTACAACCAAGTCGTACCGTTCTGCAATGCCCACATGGATGGAATTCTTACGGTTTGCATCGGGTGCATACCGCTCGGTCCAGAACGAATGGCCTGACAAGGTCCAGGTCATGGTTTCATTCATCAAAGTATGCAACAGTCGGAATACCATCGTATCGCCCGTGTACGCCCTAAGGAGCGGCGTATAGGGGTCCCCATGGATTTGACTGTTGAAGATTTGAGACACGTCCGGATTCGTCGCCAACCGTTGCGCGATGGGTCCGGCTCGGAAATTCAAACCACTTCCCGTGGTATGTGTCCCACCATTTAGGAACGGCATCGGAGTCATGTAAATTTTTTCCGGCATGACGAAGGACACGGTCTTCCCTGCCTCCAGTGCCACTTCGATCGGTTGCCCCGGCGGATTCCCAGCCGTGACGATATTGACCGTGTGTGGCACCGTATCATGCACTTGAACCATGAGCTCTCGGAAGCTGTTGTTCACGCCGTGGCCCACCGGCTCATTGGTATGAATATCCGCGATGGGACCACTGCGGATCGGTTTCCCAGTCGTCGGGTCGTGATAGGTCGACCCCACCGGTTCGGCGATAAACGTCCCGAACCCACCGTGTGGCCAGGTTGTCGCACCGAACGCGTGGTCGTGCCAAAACACAGTGCCCACGTCCGCATCCACCCAGAACCGTTGACGGACAAACTCAACCGTCACGATATCCTTGGCCGGGTGATTGTGCTTCAGACCCTTTGACAAAGTGATTTTGTTGCCTTTGATGCCCTTAATACGGGCTATCTCGTTGCCCTTCACGTTGTCGGCACCCACCAAGATCAATGTGCCCACATGATATTGCTTGGCGTTCTTCACTGAAATGGTCTTGGCCCCCTTCTTCACTGCGGAGGTCAATACCGTGTTCATCGGAGCGGGAAGTCCTTTTGGATTCTTCTTCTCCAGCATGGTGAAGGGACGAACCGATTGTTCATAGGAGAACCCGGTGATCACTCCATCCGACGCCTGGTTATCGAATTGCAAGAAATGCCAGTGTGTGTTGATCTTCGACGCCTGGAAATTGGTGTAGTCGTCGTCGTCCCACTCGCTGGTCAATGTCCAATCCACACAATCGTAAATATTGCCACGCACGACCAACGGATACTTCAGATCATCATTGGCCCGAATCGCGGCTTCCTCCTCATGCAACACGTAGATCAAGCCGTTCGGATCGACCACTGCTGGTTCCTTACCTTGAGCCTTGGCGATCTTAATCGGTACCTTGATGAAGTGCACGTTGAAGCTCTTCCGTCCGGCATTCTCGGGACAGAGGCTCCAATTGCCCTGTTCCCCAGGCTTAGCCTGGTCGAGGCTCTCCTCACCATTGTCGTCACGGCGGATCATCTCCAACCATGGCGCTCCGACGTGATTTGGAGGAAACGCGACGCGCTTTCCAAAGTGCGGCGTCAGATGGGGCCAGGCGACCTTCCCCGTCAGTGGCTCGAACGTGATGGGGTGCCGCTTGCCGGGATGGGTCGACTTGTATTTGGGGTTCTCAACATCGCTTTCCCTCTCACTCATCGCACGATTGCCATTCCATACCCAATCCAACACGGTGGCATCGTACGCAAGAATCTGGCCTTTCTCGTCATCCTTATGACCAGGCTTGCCCTGTGTCGGCAACTGCATTTCCACCCAATCCTTGATCGTAATCGTGGCTGGGTTACCCTTCCAGTTGCTCTTCCCCTTCTCAATGATCTTGAACTGCGTCCCAAACCAATCCACCGTCTGGCCGATCAGTTTGTCGGATGAGATCGGCGCCTTAATACGACCTTTCCGATCCGGGAGCTCTTGGAGATCCGGCATGACATCGTTCCGCATCTCGCCCTGCTGGATCGTGTTGTACACGCGCCAGTAGCCCCACATACCGGACACATAGTGATGCGCCACATGGCAATGGAAGAGAAAATCACCAGCCAGCTGCTGACAGAGACCCGAACCACACTCTGTTTCCAGGTCCAAGGCCTCCGATGGGCCGATCACTTCGACGTCGACACGATCGGTCTTGTGACGAATCACGGGGTACTTCACCGGGCCGTTGACCGCCGTGGCCCAAAGGTTCATGTCATCGATGGCCCGAGGACTTCGCGGCCAGCGAATCGACCCCCCATGCGGGTGATGGCTGTGAAAGACTTCTGATCCACCGTGAACGAGACGGAATTTCGCCGGGTCTCCAATATAGGATCGAGGAATCGTCGGAGCGGCATCGCCAAAGGTATAGGAACTATAGCCCATCGACTCGTCCTCGAACCCAAAGTATTCGTGCTGCAAATGCATGTTGTTGATGCCGAACGGCTCGCTTCGGTAGTTGATC
This sequence comes from Nitrospira sp., assembly GCA_965223625.1. Lineage (GTDB taxonomy): Bacteria > Nitrospirota > Nitrospiria > Nitrospirales > Nitrospiraceae > Nitrospira_D. The sequence goes on along the minus strand of OZ245008.1, from coordinate 1,558,555 downwards.
GCGCGGCCGCCTGGACGATAGGTATCGGTCAACGGATCCCGCTGGGGCAGGAAGTCGCCCTTCTTGTTGAGCGGACGGAAGGCTTCGTCACCTACCTCATGGTAATACAAGACGAATTCACGGAAGTCAGGACCGGTGCCATTCTTGATCATGACTTGCCAGCCGCTGGTCGCCGGTGTTGGGTCACCGCTTCCGAGTGCTTCCCAGTACGTGGACCCACGAGGCTCCACGACGAAAGACCCGAACATGCCCATGACCGTCAATTCACGATCGTTGCTATAGGTATGAAACTGGCGGACCCCTTCTTGGGTGTTGGGATGGATATACCATTCCATTTCCACGGACTTGTCCTTGGTTGCGATTGCATCGGAATTGGTCGTCGTGGCTGCTGCGCCGGTTTTGCTCACGACCATCGCCGACCCATGGATGTGCAAGCTGACGTCCTCGTCGCCTTCCATTTTGTTGCTCAGCTTAATCTTGACGCAATCTCCCTGATTCGCCCGAATCGTCAGCGGCTGAATCCACTGCGCTTGCACTCCCGGGATGACGGCTCCCGGATCGAACCCCTCTTTGTCTCGCGCCTCACGATTCTGCGTCTCTTCGGCTCTGACCTTGTCGATATCCTCATCCAGCACGTACATGTATCCGGGATAAAAATCGAGCCACTGGTTGAGGGTGATCTCGACGTTGATCGCGGAAACGTTGTACTGCTTCACCGGTGCAGTCGCTGGACACCGCCCCCCCCCAGTCGCAGCCACCGGCTCAACCCGAGGGTCGGACATGAGCAACATATCCTGCCCTCCTGCTCCGTACTGGTGCATCATCGCCGAGGTGTTGTACATCCCGGTATTCACTGCCTGCACCTGTGGATCCTTGGACATCTGATCCATGATGCGCTGATGTTGCTGCTCGACCATCGCAGCACGATCGGCCTTTCCCGACATCGCGTCCTCGACGATCGTCTGCCCCTTAAGCTGTTCCGCCCAAGCCGGCAACTGATGGTTCATGGCCACGGACGCTGAATGGTCTTCACCAATTGCCAGCGTGCTCCCAAAGAGAGTCGCACATGCCGTGAGCCCAAGCAGACGGGCGCACAGAAGGTAGGATTTCGAAAACATGGACCGGCCTCCTTATCTTATATTGACAACAAAACCTATAATCAGATGCCGATGGTAGCACTCATAGAGTACTGATCTAGCGGTCTTCAAAAACCGATTGATTTGGCTCTCTTGCATTAAGGGCTGCAACCGTACTGCACTCGACCTGCGTTGTCAATATCGGATCAGACAATTTCACGCATCATAAGCACTCCAACCCCAACCTTTCCCCTCACAGATGTTCTGACTAGTTGGAGCACCGCTAGCCTATCGGCATTGGATCTAGTACCGTTTTTGAAATCATTGGCTGATCGGGCCCTTGCGAGTCATGGTGCTTTGGAGATCCATTTCGAGCACGACCGGACCATCACGTTTGCCGGAATCACGTCGTCTCGGCATCTGGTCGACCATAAGCTTTTCCAAGGGGACTGCCACAATGAGCGGCGCCTCTTTCGAAGAACTGGAATAGAGGGAAATGCGAAGAGTCTTGGGCCGTTCTTTGGGAGCAATATGCGAAGCCATGTCCTTTTCGACAAAACCCACCAGCAATCCGCTTCCATCAGCAAGTTTATGGATCTCATAGGCATTCGGCACGGTCGACACTCGCTCCAACACCAAATCCGGGCTCTGGGTCACTAACACCATACCAAGAGATTGTGGTGCAATAAAGCCAAAACTCCCCGTAGAGGCCTCTGAGAACCGAGTCGTGCCGCTGTGGAGTTCGGTAACTCCGGTCTTCTCACGCATCTGCCGGCGCAGTTCCGCTTCACTTCCAGCCGTTTCAATCACCACCGCCGCCGGTGCGGCTTTCTGAACGGGCAACACCTCCGTCTTGCCGCCAGGTGCAGCCTCAAGATCGATCGGAATAAAGAGCACAGTCGCAAGGCCAACCAGAGTGATCACACCCAAAAGAATACGGCGGCTGGCACAAGATTTACCCGAAGCAATAGCATCACGGAACATACGGTTCTCCTCATCAAACTACCCAAGAAAATAATCTTTGGAGATTTTATGAAGCCGATCAGCAAAAAGCAAACAGAGGGTTCGTTCGAGAGGGTTATCGATTATGTCTTCTTAATTGGTATCCTCGCCTTCATGCAGGCGTGGTCGTCGCGGCGCCGGTCATGTTCGTTTCTCGGCAAGACCGCCGTGGTTCATCACGCTTGCGATATCGCGATATCCTTGATAATGTTGCACTATATCAGGCGAACAGCGCGTGAGGTGCGTATGACGACTCACACCGGCCATCTGAAAATCACCTACGAAGACTACCGATTGATCCCGGACGACGGGAAGCGCCACGAAGTGATCGATGGAGAGCATGTGATGTCGCCCTCACCCAGCACCAAGCATCAACGCATCGCTCGAACGCTGCTAACTACCCTAACGAATTTTCTTTTCGATCATTCCCTTGGCGAGATCTTCATCACGCCCTACGACGTCGTGCTGTCCGACATCGATGTGGTGCAGCCCGATCTGGTGTTTGTCGCCACGGCCCAAGCAGCGATCGTGACAGAAGCCAACATCCGCGGCGTCCCGACTTTGGTCGTCGAGATCCTGTCCGAAGGAAACCGCAGGCTGGACGAGACGATCAAGCGACACCGTTATGAGCATTACGGCATCCCGGAATATTGGATCCTCGACCCGGAACTCGCTCAGGTCAAAATCTATCGCCTCATCGACGTCCGGTACGGGCAAGCCATCGTCCTGACCCTGGAAGCACAAGACACGCTCACCACACCACTGCTGCCGAATCTGAGCCTGCCGCTCGCCACGCTCTTCACATAAGCCCGTCATCGAACGTGCAACATTTTCCTGATATCCGACCGCGACCCTCGTACTGTTTCGCGATGGTCCCCTTCGATCGGGATCACGCCTTGACGAAACGGCGAGACCGACTCTTCGCGGTTGTCGAGACGGGCAGCCTCTTAGTCTGCATTTGGCCTCCAACGAATGCTTCTCAACCTTGGCTCCCCTCCACTAATCCGCGATACACAAGACAAGATCCGACCCCCAGAGTTTCTACGCTCGCACTCGTTCGCAATGCCGACGAATCCAGTTGAGAGAGGTTCTTGAGAGGATTCGCTTGACGCCCCACCATCTTATGGTATCAAATACCCTATGCCAAAGGGCAGATTGGTCCTCCATACCAAGTACATTGACGAGGTCGGAGGCATTATTGAAATGAAGGCGTATCAGGTCCCCAGAACAGCAAGCACGTCACATGGCTATAAATATTCGCTAGTATATATTCTCAATGGTGAGCGACTGGTTGGCTACGACAATCATGAACAACAAGGCGATCACCGGCATCGCCGAGGTGAAATCTTCCCGTACACGTTCACGTCCATCGACCGACTCGTCGACGATTTTCTCCATGATATGGTGATCATCAAAAGGGAGACGCAGCCATGAAGGTCAAAAGGCTCAAAGTCGGAGTACGCTCTCTCGAAGAGGGGCTATCAGAATTCAAGAACACACTCAAAGCTATCAAAGCAGGACGAAAGATCACCAAACGAACCGGTGTGTATTTCATCAGCGTTGAGGCCATGCGGCAGGTGCTCACAGAGCCTCGACTATCCCTTCTCCATGTGATTCGGACGCGCCGGCCGCGATCGTTGGCAGAACTTGCCAAACTGGTGCACAGAGATTTTAAGAACGTGCGTGCCGATGTCAAAGTCCTACACGATCTTGGACTCGTTGAGGCAAAGGCAGGACCTCGGTTACGAGATGCCGTGAACCTGTCAGTGCCCTATCAGCGCATTCAATTTGAGATAGCCGTCTAGTCATGTCAACGCATGGCCTACCTTGTAAGGCTCCGCGCGCGACTTGGTTCTGAGGGAAGCCTGTTGTTCACCCTAATCATCAATTTCCGGAAGAGTACAGCGCTCGCATGACTTCTTCACTTTCTTCTTGACCGCCAACTAAAGACTCCCGACCCCTTTTTCTTCCCACACAATGACCCCATCTCCTCGTCTCTTCGCTATGCATGACACAGATCTGATCCTATTACTCTGCGCTCACACAATAACAACCTTAAACGACGATGCCGGGCACAATTTATTACAAGCTATCGCAACACAAAAACCGTCCCACCAGCAACACCAGCATTGCACAGGCTCGACTGGTTGGGCCGTAAAATTACCCGGCCCTGGCAGAACGCTTTGGGATCGCGCCGCCTGCCGGACCATCAATTGTTGTGGCGACAAGAGCCTCCGATTTTTGGCGAAGCACTGAGTGCGACCTGATCGATCCACCCCGCCCGTTTGCTGTGGAAGATGCATTTTTCTATCTCCTTGACTGGATCCGAGAGAAATAAATCAGACATTCCCTAAGTATTTCATACAAACCATGGCTTATTTTGCTCAATTCTCATCACTGGCTACAGTGTCAACACCCTACCCTGGCTGACAATCGTGATCAATGCACACCCCATCCAGAATCATATCGTCACAGTCACCAGCACTATGGCAATAACATGTATCACCAACACATTTATACGGTTTAACTGGAGGGCGAACTACTCTAAATCCTAACTGCTGTGGTAGCAGCCTCTGCTGGGCAGTTACACTGCTTGTTGTCGAAATACGGATGCTACCTCTTGATTGAAGTGGAAGTTGCATATCGGGTCTCCATTCGTATTTTAGACAATATCATTACTATATTATCATCAACTTAATCTTGAGCAGGTACACATCGATGAGTTCTACAATTTCCACTCGAAATCAGATTCCTACAGTCATTGCCACCTGGAGTACAGGTACAGATATTTGGACCCTCGCCTCCGCATTCCCATCTCACTGGAGGGCGAACTGCTCTAAATCCTAACTGCTGTGGTAGGAGTCTCTGCTGGGCAGCCACAGTACTTGCTGTCGAAATGCGGATGCTACCTCTTGATTGAAGCGGAAGTTGCATGCTGGACCTCCTTTGCTTATCTGTTATCTTATTTTTAATTCTCCTTGCACGCATTGTCATACCTATTATTTTGACTTTCTCTATTTTAATCTTCTCCTTGTATTTAGTATTTTCCAGAAAGTCACCGAACATTCCATGACCGCACCGAGCCGACCATGACCGGCGCTACATCGCTGACATCAACAGTGAACCGATAAACCCTTCTTGCCTGCTCGAACACTTTCTTGGGGTGAAAGAAAGTCAGTTTGACATCCCAACAATCAGAGCCAGGTCGGCAGATCGGACTCCGTTCCACCGAGATGGCATCAAGATCCATCTCCCCCTTAGTTGCATCTATAAACGCCTCCTTTACTTGGAAAGCATTAGTGGCTGCATAGTTGATCGCTCTGTCCTGCGCTGTGACACCCAAATTGCGTAGATCCTCATAGACACGCCGGAGGAAGTTGGCGACGGGATGTGCTCTACCGCCGTATTCGTCTTTCTCCTTTTGTGGTGCTTTGTCCGAAGGCGGCGCCCCACAAACGGCCTGAACAAGGGCCGTCGTGTTCCAGCTATACATGCCTCGCAAAACCGGCGAAATGACCGGCACGACCTGCCCGGTGAACAGTCTCGCGCTTCCATCGATATACCCTGGAATGGAGACTCGCTCGACTTCCCCCTTGACCTGATCGCCAAGAAATTCACACAATCTTTGACAGATCTGGCTTGCAAATCCTCCCTGAGCTTGTACGGCATACACCGGTGTAGCATCGAGATTCAGAGTCCAAAGAATGGCCGCTGCGTCCCAATAGTTGTCTCTGAAATAGTCCAGGACTTGGATAGGGTCATGGGGATTGGCTGGCTGCTTCATGTGCTGCATGATGGAATCGCGGCGTGCCTCGGTGCCAAAGTCATAACCCAGCTGCCCAAGCGCGAATACGAGTTGCTTTGGAGCAGTACCTCCACACTCACAAGCGGCGGCTTTAACATTGCTGGGACGTATTGAGCCCTGCGGGGCAAGGACCTCTTCCTTCCGCCCACTAGAAGTGCTTCCCGAAGGTTGTGTTTCCATAGACGTATCCACTGCCCCATCATCTTCAAAAGACGCGGCTTGCACTTGCGCTAAAGGCGGTTGCTGTGCAGTCGCCATCTCGGTAGAACTTGAATCCTTTTCAGCGGGACTGGTTGCCGTTCTACTATTTGTTTCCGACATGACGTCCTTTCCTCCTATTATTTGCTGCATAGCCCCTTTGATGTTCAGACGACCAGCGAGGAGTCGCCGACAATCGGATGCTGGTTGCTCATCACATCCTATTGCACTATTCAGGATCGCTGCTCGTACAGCCTGAGTATCAGCTTGCTGCCCAAGCTTGAGTTGAAGGCTCAGCAGAAGCGCCGCGCCCCCCGAAGCTACGGGCGTCGCGTAACTGGTCCCGCTACTGGCACCAACACCTCCTCCGGGAATAGCCCCTTGAATATTTTCTCCAAGTGCCAAGACGCCTTGTGTCTGATACGGCTTCCCCCAATTGCTAAAGCCCATTGGTTCGCCTTGCGCATTCATCGCCCCCACAGTTAATACCGATGGCAACGCACCGGGGATATGCAGACACTCGCACCCTTCGTTGCCCGCCGCGGCAACGATCAGAACGCCACGGTTTGCGCAATCTTTGACCGCATCAACGAGTAGCTGGTGAGCGGTACCTGATGACGTCAGTTCGCCACCACTGATGTTGATAATATGAGCCCCCGCCTCAACTGCCTGATTGATGGCCCGTGCAAGGTCGACCTGTGAACAAGGAGCGATAGCGCCCGCATCCCCATCCTTGAAGACCGGGATAACCACGCCTCTACAACGAGGCGCAAGACCTTTAACGGGTCCATCATGATGTCCAAAGATGACACTGGCGATATGCGTGCCGTGCTGTGAGGCAGGACCATGATCTGCTTCTCCCGAAACAAGCGTCTCAATTCGAATCAGCTCAGCGCGAGCGAGGCTCGTGTGCGACTGGTCAACTGGGCCATCAAGAATCGCAATGCAAATTCTGGAATCACCTATCGTTTCCCCCCAGAGCTCTTGAAGCCCAGGAATTTCCTCGATCGCAGTTGATGACTGCTGAATAGGCTTGCTCCCAACTGACTGCACAGGCCAGACTCCTCAACCAGCACTCGAATCGTGTTCACCGGCGTGCCTCTCAGCACCGTTGTGACCTAAGCACTGGGTACATCCTAGACGAACCACGGTGAACAGCCCATAGATCTGTAGATCTATTTGGATCTAGAGACATCAACAAAGTGGATCTATGTGAGACTAGATCTCTTCGGACCTGGCTGAAGGGCTTGGTGCATGAACTGAGGCGACTAATCTTGTGCAGGTAGCTAGCTGGTGCAGCCGAGTGCTTGATGGGAGGATCAGAACCGATTCGCTGCGAAGCCTTGTCCTTTCATGTAGTTCACCGCTGAATGTCGATTATGCAGCTGCAGTTTGTCGAGGATGTTATGCACGTGGTTCTTGACCGTCGAGAGTTCAATCGTGAGCCGAGTGGCAATTTCCTTATTACTCAAACCAGCTTCAATCAACCGTACGATCTCCGCTTCACGTCGGGTGAGGTGCGTTCCATTGACCCGCCGAGCCTCTTCGCTCCGACGCGCGAACCGTGACAGACGATGAAAGGAGAGGTGCGCGATTCTTGGCGAGCACAGCGTTTCTCCGCGCATAATTGTCTTGATATTGCGTACCAACTCTCCGACTAATGCATTGCACAGCAGATACCCAGAAGCCCCGCCCGTCTCAATACAATAGAGGATCTCGTCCTCATTGTCCGGTACGTCAATAACTAATGTCTTCACTTCTGGGGACAGAGCGCAAATCCGCTCACGATATCTTTCCCTTTGACGCAATAGACCAAACTCCACGACCAGCAGGTCCGATCGGTCCGAACCGAGGACTGCTTCAAGCTCCTCCAGCCTGGACGCCGTCTGCATAATCGCGAATGATGGCACGTGCTCCAGACAGCCATGCAAACTTTCTCGAAGCAGTTGATTGCTATGGAGGATTGCGATGCGGATTATCTGGTCCTGCATGACGACCCGTGATTATCCACCGGAGACACTATCGGGATTCTTCTCTCACGTGTTCCTAATGGATTGCTAACCTACCCTTGTAGGTCGGCTCCATCAATATTCACCGGTTCAGCAAGAAGCATTCCATTAGGGTGGAATGCGCGTCACATTGATTCTAACGATTCTTCAGCGATCAAAACATTTTCTGGTTATCGTTCTAAGCCCACTACTTCGTTGAAATTTATTCCTGTCGCTCGAACGCAGGTTGGTTTTCATATTCTGCCCTACTGTATCAAGACGATACATCCGTAGTCGGTTACAGTGTGACCTGTATCTGAACGGATTCGGTATCTGAACCGTTTTGGATACAGTTGGTTTCGCGTTGTAGTGGTTGGCACGGATAGCAGGAGAACCGTTCACTCAGATTGCGTGGCCTAAAGACCGCCGCGATACAACCGACTTCTTATCCCTCTACCATGAGCAACGGGCTTGACGCATATCTCAAACTGAGATAGCATGCCTCGGTGCACATCATCACGCGAAGGCGGCTGGTGGATTTCTGGAGGATCCACCCGGCGGCGCGCACCCCGCTGCAACATTGGTTCGCTGTGATGCGGAAAACCGACTACGCCTCTTTCGTCGCTCTGCGGATCACGTTTCCGTCGGCAGACCAAGTGGATCGGTTCACCGTCTTTAACATCGGAGGCAACAAGTTCCGCTTGATCGCAGCCATTCACTACAACCGGAAGAAGGTCTACATCCGGCACGTACTCACTCATGCTGAGTACGATCGAGGCAGCTGGAGGCTCTGACTCATGCTCTCTAAATATATCCGTGAAGCGAACGCCGACTACCATCGCATTCGACGGCGAGTTCCGTTTGGCCCCTTGCGGTCTCCGGCTGAATACCGTCGAGCCGTCGCCATTCTCGATGAGATCGTGGATGAAATCGGCGAAGAGGAGACCCACCCCCTTTCCGATCTGGCTGAAACGCTGGCCCTTGCCATTGCAGCGTACGAGGAAATCCATGTGCCGGTTCCTGACGCGACCGGTTCCACAATCCTCCGCACGCTCATGGATGAGCATGGACTGTCTCAATCGGAACTTCCCGAGATCGGTAGTCAAGGTGTCGTTTCAGAAATCCTCTCCGGTAAGCGCAACTTGAACGTCCCTCAAATCACCCGGCTTGCCGGGAGATTCGGCGTCTCCCCCGCCGTGTTCTTGCCGACTCCTCGACGCACGCACAAAGCACGACCACGACGACGTCCCCTTGTGAGTCGGAAATCGTAGCCATCCAGCAAACGACCGCTCAGACTATCAGCGAGTGATAACGCAGTTACGGGCTGGTTTCTGAAGCCGTCAGATGAACGCCATGCTGGCGTAGGTGACGGTGGAGTTGTATTGGTCGGTGATGCCGCGGTCATAGCGAAGAACCTGTCCTTTTTCCGCTCGGATCAACCGCAGCAGGCTATAGATGGGTGAAAAGCCGGAAATACGGCGCTGATCACTTTCTTTTTGGATGAATTGCGCAAATGCTTCCGGCTGAAGTTCTTCCACATGCTTTAACATTTCTAGATCCCGCTGCATAGACCGATGAAACGAAAAATCGGTGGGCGGCGCACTATCACCATAGCGCATGCCGAGGTGGGCCAACTCACCTGCCGCGATCATGCACACACTTTGCGTGGAAGCACCAATTGCGTCACGTAGAGCAGTCAGAAATCGATCCACGGAGGTTCGAACGGTCGACTCGTTCAGGCTCATCGCAGAGAATGACGAGAGGACCGGGACTATCGTGAATGGTTTGCCGACGATCGTCTGGATGAACGGTAGCTGAAACTCGACGGCATGTTCCGATTGATGGGCAATATCTTCCTCGAAATATTCCGGCACAAGTCCCTTCAACTGATCTAAGATCGCCCGATCTACCTTCACAACTCCCAACGGTGTCTCAAAATCTTTGTCAGTGATCGCAAAGAAATTCTCCAGCCCCGCATGGGCAGTCCCGACAATCACATAGACATCTGGCTGTTCACATTCTTGTAGTTCCTTATAACCCCACGCGTAGACTGGTCCTGCTTGCTTGAGCTCATAGGTGGGCACGACGAGTCCCTTCATCAACTTACCCCGATTCTCAGACGGTTTGAAATCCGGCCCTTCACCCGATGAAAAGAATCCATCGATTTGTTTCCTCAACTTGGCGCCATCCGCCTCGTAACTCCGTCCGGCAAACGCAGCGGGTCGCGTTGACTGTTGTCGATACTCGAGCCGAACCTGTTGCAGCGCCATCTCGGTTCGAGGGCCTTCCAAGAACAGCTTCTGTTCAAGATCCGCTACCAGTTGTTCCACTTTGCTCGGCAGCAGAAACTCACCGAACCGCTTCAAGTAGAGCGCGCCAATGTCCTGGATGGAATGTTCTCCATCGAAATGTTGCACGATGAAGAAAAAATTGAGCGGGAGGACCAGCTTCTCTTTGCTCAAACCGCTGGGGTCCCAGAGCACGACCAATTGATCTTCGCCCTGCTTAATGGGAGAAAATTGCAGATTCCGCAGCACCGGATAGTGAGTGGGATCTTTCACGACTTCGGACGTCATGGCAGAGGGTATTGTATGAGACGGACGCCGGAAGCTGCAACCGGCTAATGACTATCAGGCGGATGTTCTTGGCGTTTTCGCGACAGCAGGAACAACGCGCCAACGATAAACATCAGCAACCAGATCGTCGGACGGCCGTAGGAAGCATCCGAGTATTCGATCAAGTCGGTCAACCGCCCGATCAAGAGCGACATGCGCGCCATGACCGTATAGCCAAAGGCCGCTCCAAACGAAATCATCAAGAACATGATGCCGGTCCGCGCAACCGCCTTTCCCACCCCGGCATGCTCGATCGAGAAGAAAAAGTAGAAGAGGACGGAGCTCACTCCAAGCAGGATGATGATCGCGTTTAGATTGCTGGCGGGATTGAGGAGATTCATAGAAAAGGTGACGCCATCCGATCCTGCGAGCGACAGAAGCGGTCGAATGGTATCTTCCACCTGCTTCAGGATGAATGAGGAAATGGTTCGAGGAATCGCCAACCCCGCCCCCATGCCGACAATGAAGGCGAATGCGTATCGAGACATCCAGGCCGCCTTCGGCACGTACCTCGTCAGCATGAGCATCCCAATGGCGACGGGAATCAGAAGGCTGATTTCGCCCTGTTCAACGATCGGTTTGACGACCAAATGGACGAGGACCGTATCGTAGGCTTTGACGATTGTGTATCCGACCGAAACGCCCACATAGAGGTGTTCCGCCAGCTTGAAGAGTGGATTGTCTTTATACAGGAATGAGAAGATCAGCAGGGTCAGCCCTGTCGCCACCCAAGCCCCGAATACCGTTGCGTCCATCCCGTTTCCCTACACCCTATCCAATTTGGCCCTGCGCCCGAGCGGCCCGCCGGAGTGACAGATAAAACACATTGCAGATAATCACCAGCACAATGATGGCGATATGCGTCGCAGATTGGGCATCCATGCCGGCCACCGCCTGACCTTTCTGACCGATCAGGCTCTCGTATTCTGCCGCGCCCCGAAGTCCGCCGATGAGTCCGTTGATCTGTCCGCTCCGCAACAGAGGATACAATCCCGGCGCCATGACGCCCGTACAGCCGCCGCCCAGTTCGAACTTATACTTGTCCTTCCCGAAGACGTACCATTCTTCAACACCTGGGCGACCGGCGCCCAAACTGACCATGTAGCTGACATCTTTCAGGTTGTGGACTCCATTCAGAACCGGCAACTCCCTGGTGGGCCTTCCACCATAATCGCTGGGAAACGTCGTGGAGAGGTCTTGACCCATATTGATGATCACCGCTTGCCCGCCGGGACTCCATCCAAGAAACACGTAGTCTTTGCCGTTTTCTTTCCCCATCTCTTTGGCCACTTGTGAGACTAACTGGTCGGCCATACCGGTTCCCGACACCCACAGCGTCATCGTCACGACGCGAAGATTTTTCCTGAAGGCATGGCGGAGGAGCGCGATTGCTTGCGGATAGAGTTCCGGCTTGGATGCCGGATCAAAATCGATCGACAAGAGAAAGACCGACCGCTCCGGCAAGGACTCGATATGATCGTACACACCGCGTACTTCCGACGAAATCTTGATCGGCAAGCCGACCGGATAGAGCAACGGCAAGAGCGTGCAGAGCCCGATCACGAGAAAAATGATCCGTCGGTCGATCTTGAGCATGCGCTCTGAGAAAGTCATGCCTTCTTCTGTTCTCCCTCACTCATAAACTGCGGGTGGCGCTGAGCAGGCGCCCAATCGCGCGCAGCGAAAGGGTCCCGCAATTCCTACTCCTTCCCTCCTCCAAGATACGACCGTTCCACACCGAAGATGATCTTGAACGACAAGGCGATGGCGCCGAGGCTGACGCCGATCAAAATCGCCCGGCGCACCGAAGCGTTGAGCACGTTCAAAATCCAGGAGGACACATCGCCGCTGAGAGGGATCAGATACTCACCAAGTGGCACTCGCCCCATCATGACGATCACAGCCGCTATCAAGAGGACTGCCGCTTCACGACTTCTGGCCCTGAATGACCGATAGGCAGCGGACGCGATGAAAAACGCCAAGATGGCAAACATCGTCCCTTGCAAAGGGACCATCATGTAGTTGTAGACCCAGCCGAACGCTGTCATGGCCCCTTCAATGCTCTCCTTGCCATCAGCCCACAGTCCGACTGCAATGGTGCCGAGCATTCCGGCATAGAGCACGAGGCTATAGCCCCACCCAGCTTCCTTGCGCCGGATCTTGACGGCATGTTGATGGAACAGGCTGGTCACGCCCAAGACCAGCGCAAACCCGCCGATGATCTGGAGCCACTTCGTCGCCGAGGTCAGCATCTGCTCAGAGGCAGGATGCGGGACATAGTACTGGGCCGCAAAAAGGAGCCCGGCGACCAGGGTAATCAACAAGGGAAGCTGTCGTCGTAGAAAGATCATTTCAGGTCACTGAAGAAATCCAGAACAATCTGCGGCCACTCAGCACCCGTAACGGCGCTGAACGTCGCCAACACCGTTCCCACGGCGATCGCGCTCAGCACGACGGCCTTCCCGATATCCTGCCCGCGCAGCGTGCCGACTTGAACCGGCTCTTTCGAGAGATAGGCGCTGGCAGCATAGAGCTCTTCACCGATCAACGTGTAATCACAGGTGGTCACGAAGAACGGCAACTGGTGATCAGCGTCCGTTCCCGCGATTTGAATGGCCCCGGTGCTCGCGCCGGTTTCAGTAAGCAAGAGCGACTCGGCAAAGTAATGGCCCATGAAGAAGTTCGCTGCCGGTTTCTTCCGCAGCATGATGCCATCCACCGCCGCGGCGTAACTGAACTGGTCCGACGTGATAAAAAAGTTCGCGTCTTCCTTAAAGAGATCCGGCTTCCCCGCTTCTAAATAGGCTTGCTTGGTAATCTCCTGACAGACCGCCATCGTGATCGGCTCACGATGCGGCACCATCAACTCCGTTTCATAGAGCGCAGCCCGTTTCGCGACTTTTCCCAAAATGACTGCGGCGGCGATCGTCGCGGGATCATGGAGGTCATGAGCCCCGGTTAAGTAGAGGACCGGCTTGCCCAGCTCGGTGGCGCGCCCAATCGCTTCGTCGACTGCATCCAGACCAGGAATACGTCGTAGAAAAATGTTGTTTCGCTTCGCATGACTGATCGTGTAGAAGATCAGCCCACCGAATGAGACCGCAATGATCAGGTTATTGAGTTGGTTCCAGTTGAACCAGTTCGGCGATGGGGCGGCGACCAACACCGGGCTGAAGATTTGCCGATCGTGGTGCACCGTTGCGACAGCCACGGCATAGGACATCCCATCCTTGATCTCGATGTCCTTTGCCGTTCTGACGACAACATGATGCCAGGTCTTGTCGACGTCTCTTGTCCACCAGGCAGTTTCAGCGTCTTTGACATATCGAGTGTTTGCTGGAAACTCCGCCATGATCGTGAAGATCGCCGGATCAGTCGCAGACGCCTCACCAACCAGGACCTGATACCGCACATCCGGACCATCCCATGACTCGGGTGCCCATTGCACCGTGAGGCTTCCCCCTCCATCATTCGGTGTATCGGAGACCCGCACATTTTGAGGAGCGCTGATTGCCGTCTCAGCCGAAGCGTAAGACGGTAGCGTGTCGGACGCACAGAAAATCGCGACGAACAAAGGCCATAGGAATCGGCCACTGTGACCATCCACGAGATACGCTTCACGCTTCACGCGTTACGTCCCTTCGATCACTTCGATATTCGTCCGCGGAATGACGACCTTCTTTCCATCAGGGAGCTGCACTGCCAATACCCGCACCTCACTCTCAGTGGGAATCTTGGTCAGCTCCGGTGGAAGGGCCGACACTTCGCCGATACCCCCAAACATCGGATCGCGGATGATCCGAACCGGATCGCCAAGCCTGATCCCCTCACGTTGTGTGCGAACCGTCCCCTTAGCCGGCGCATCTGTCTGTGGAACGATGATTTCGGGACGAATCACGCCGGCCCTGATCTGCGTCGCGCCGGAGATCGAGGCATGCCGACCGGCATGGGCCGAAAGCAGCTTGAAGGTCTTGGCCGCCATCGGAATCGTCCCGAACCCTTCGGTCAAGATCAACGTGAACCCCACCTGCTCTGTCCCCGTGATGGCTACACCAAGGTCATAGCCCAGCAACGCGCGCAGATCTTCGTCGTGAATCCCGCCGACCACCAAGCCGGCTACTCCCACCAGTTTGGCCTGCTTCATCGCATCGGCGGAAAGAAACGAACCGCCGACCACGACCTTGCCCTTCATGGCAGCAGTGAGATGATTCGGTGTCAACGGTTCATCAGGCGCCTTGACCGCCATCACTATCTCACCCGACGTTTCTCCACCGATGCCGAAGATGCCCTGCACCAGACTGCAGGTCGTCTCGACCACCACCCCTTGCTGCGGAATCGTGTCCACGATGGCACCATCCACATAGGCCAGCAGATCAAGCACGCGAGGAGGCTCGCGTAGTAAGACTTGTCCCGTCACGGTCGAGATCGATTCGATCGTCCCAGCAACCGGCGAAGGAATCTCCGTCTTGAACCATTTGATCAGCGGTTTGTTCTCGGCGAGGATCTCGTCTTTATCGACCCGCTCGCCTTCTTTCTTCGTCAGGTATTCCCTGATTTCTCCCGGTGCGACGCTGAGCTGATTCGCAAGATTCATCGGAAAAACTTTTCCCGGCAACTCAGCCCTCGCCACAACCTGGTCAGAACGGACCGCATCACCCACCTTCACCAGTACGTTCCCCGGTAGAGGCAACATGCGGCGACGATGGATGACTGTATGGTCGGTGACGGTCAACCCTGGAGTGTATGAGTGGGCCATCGTAGTTATCAGGACTGCCTAACAAGGACTGTGGCTTTCACGAATGCGTCTTCCCCTTGCACCTCGGTCGTCACGACTCAGCTGTCGGGTACAATCCGACTACCTTGAACCATTTCGTAAGAGCCTCCACACGAGCTTGTTGCTCAGCTGGAAGTTTGAGCGGTCGACCACGGCCATCGAGCAAAAGCCCGACGACTCCCCCCTGGACTTCTTTCGTCACGGCCACACCGGCTCCAGCTCCCATGTTGACCCCCTTGGCAGGCTGAGCCTTGATCGTGGCCCGTTGGTCAGAATCCAATGGATAAAGCCGGAGCTCTCCGAACTTCAGTTGCTCTTTGGTCGTATTCCCGTCGGGCCAGGCTATTTCGTAGTCGGCACAAACCGCTCCGTCCTTTCCTTGCCCGATCGGCGCAACACAGGTCCCAAGATAGACCATGCAATCTCGGACGAACACGTCGGTCGCCGCCTTCTCGTTGATGGTGGACAACACGCCAAGATGCGGCATCATGAAGATACTGTCCACGGACAATCTGGTGCAGCCCATCGGTTCATAGGCATCGACCATCATCAGCATCGATTGGATACGGCGTGGAGCATGAGAAAGGATGCCACCGCTCCCCACGATCAAATCCAGTTTCAACATATCGATCAGCGACTTGCCGGAAGTCTGTTGTTCGAAGACATCTGAAATCGTTCGCTCCTGCTGCACACCTTTCAGCCCTGTCGCAAGCGACTTATGGTGAATAAGGGCCAGCCGCAAGGCTTCCCGTGCGATTGCCTGTTCGATCTGCAATTCATCGAGCGTTTGCGGAATCGTCGTCGGACGAATCATCTTATTCTTGATGCGGTTGCGCAACGTCTGCTCATCGATCGTAAAGGGTACCCAACGCATGATATTGGCGAGTCCCGCCTCAGCCAGCACATTCGACACACTGTAGGACATGCCGAGATTGGCGCTGACAGTCCGGTTGAACACGCCATCGAAGACGGAAAACACATCTGTCGTTGCCCCGCCAATATCGACACCGATCAGATTCAAATGCTCTCGTTTGGCGATCGCCTCCATGATCAACCCGACCGCGGCAGGCGTTGGCATGATCGGCGCGCCGGCCATGTCGATGAGCTTCTTGTAGCCAGGGGCCTGTTGCATCACATGTTCAAGAAACAGGTCATGAATCTTGTTGCGTGCCGGAGCCAGGTTCTCTCGTTCCAAGACCGGCCGGATATTCTCCGTCACGACCAGCGCCGACTTGTCTTCCAGAATCTTTCTCACTTGCGGCTGGGCTTCCTTATTCCCTGCATAGATCAAGGGCAATTTGTACGTCACGCCGAACCGTGGCCGCGGCTCAGCCGCCGCCACATATTCGGCCATTTCCACCACATGCGTGACCGCCCCTCCATCGGTTCCACCCGACATCAAGATCATGTCCGGTCTCATGGAACGGATACGCTCGATCTTTTCATGCGGCAAACGCCCATCGTTGGCTGCCATCACATCGATGACGATCGCTCCTGCCCCCAGCGCGGCACGTTGCGCACTTTCGCCCGTCATGTTCTGCACGACACCGGTCACCATCATCTGCAACCCGCCACCAGCACTGCTGGTGGAGATGTAGATGTCCACGCCCGTCTTGTCATCCCGACAGGGAGTGATGATCTGGTCGCCGTCTAAAATCTTCCGGCCGGAGAGCTCTTCGATTTCAGCGATGGCGTTCAACACGCCACGTGTCACGTCTTCGAATGGCGCCTCAACCGTCGTCGGCGCCTCGCCTCGGTACGTCTGCCTGTAGGTGTCTCCGATTTTTTCAATGAGAATGGCTTTGGTGGTCGTGCTACCGCAGTCGGTGGCCACGATCACATTGATGGGACGATTGATCTTGGGAGGAGTGGAAACAGATGCGGTCATCGAGCCGTTGCTCCCTGTGGAGCAGACTTGGCTTCAATGAGGGTAATCAGCCGAGCGATCGTGTCGCGACGCTCAAGTAACCGCGCGACCTGTTCGACTTCCTTGACGTTGAACGCGCAATCGATGATCGGTGTGAGGAAATGGAGAGCCTGACTGCCGAGAAAATTCATGGGCCCCATGGATTCCAGAAACATCGTCGCCGGTGCTGCCATCCCACGCTTCACAATCGTCTCAGAAATCCGCTCGAGCAGTTGGACCTCTTCGATGGTGAGCGGCTGAGACTCCGGCTGAACGGCAAACGCATGCCGCAAGCCTGCCCGCAATTGAGCCAGTTTTGCTATTGAGTTCCCCTTGAAGATCGATCGCATAAGTGCAGGTCGGATAAGGCGAACGACGAACGGGTCGCATTATATGAAGGGGGTGGAAGAGAGTCAATTAAGTGCTGACAGCTCTCAGGATTCCTTGACAGTCCTTGAGAAATTCAGGAGTATGCGCACACTGTGAGTACAAAGGAGCAAAACGAAAGGAAGTTTCCAAATTGGCAGGATTTGACTGGAGGCGGGAGACGCTATTGGCTTGATATTCTCGGCCATTCAGGTTGGAGAGCTCGGTATGTCAAAGAAGTGGATGCAAGAGAGGGTACAGTCCGTTTCTACCAGGAAATCTACGACGAAAACGACCAATTAGTTGAGGTCCACGACAAGTATCCAGTAGACTTAGGCCATCGAAAGATCTAGCGGGCATGGAACCTATCACACGAAAGATTGTTGCTGAAAAGCTTGCTGCCCACCTGCGACATGAGTTGTCTCTGGACAGCCTGGTAGCCTGGGCAGAATCGGCTTTGATGGACGGGGAATTCGATCCGGCTCATCTTCCGACCATTCGCGACGCTGTGGCTAGAATCGGCGTCGCCGATGTGCGTGCATTCGGCCTCACCTGGGAAGATTGTGAGCAACTCCTCGCGCAACTCGGTTACTCAGCACACGTCAGCATCGTCGCCCGGTAATGTTCTTCCTGATCACCTGAAACACCAGCCTAACCAGCCTCTCCATCTTCCGAAATATTTTTCCACTCAGTGTTTACACAGACCAGCCACCCACGTCTAAGGACTAGAGCTGTAGACGATTCAGCAATCTTTCGTGGAGGTGAGAGGTGATGGTGCGCGGTCTGAAACAATCGGTAGTAATGGCGACCATAGCTTTCGCTCTAGGCGGAATGGTCTATGAAGGAAGTGCCAGACAGGCTATGGCGGAAACACTCTTCGATGACGTGAATGTTGGGCTGTTTTCTAGCTGTTTTCTATCGGAGGTCGTGCAACCTATTTCGATCCCTAATAGGGAGATTCGAACTGGTTTGGTGGCGGTCAGGTCCGAATCCATCCGTTCCACCTTCTTGCCGTTGAAGGCTCCGTCGACTATCGCAGGACAGAAATCAATTCTACCACCGTCCGAACCTTTCCGGTACAAGGCTCCCTGTTGCTCTATCCTTTTGGCATGAAACGACTCTCTCCTTTTATTCTCGGAGGGGCCGGGTGGTACTTCACGAACGTCGAGGGCCCCGGCGATTTCGACCAGACGCAACATCGTTTTGGCGCACACGCAGGAGGAGGACTCCAGCTCTTTCTCACCGAATATGTCTCGCTCGATGGGACCTATCGGCATATTTGGCTTGAAAAAATCGAGTCGAAGGATGCATCCCTGCGCGATAAACGATTTGAGGACAATGGGCATATGGTGACCTTTGGTCTGAATGTGCACTTTTAATCTCGCATCACGTTGAGGCGACGATCGTTCTATGAGCAAGAGAGCGTTAGCCAGCGGATCTGCAATTCTTCACCAGGTCGTGCCAGGATCGATGTCGCCTACTGAGCTGGCCAGAACCACACCTTAAAAGACTGCAAAAAGCTCCTCAGCTACTCCGCACAGTTATACCCGTGATCTTCCCCCGATTTGGTGGACACCGGGTTACGCGACAGCCGCTCTCGCTTCGTACTCAGCCGGGGAGTGATAGCCGAGGGTCGAGTGGCGCCGCTGCCGATTATAGAACACCTCAATGTATTCGAAGATGTCCTGTATCGCTTCGTCCCGCGTGGTGTAGTGCCGATGATAGACTAGCTCACGCTTGAGTGTCCCAAAGAAACTTTCAACGCAGGCGTTATCCCAGCAGTTCCCTGTGCGGCTCATGCTGGGGATGAGGCCGTACTCATCGAGCAGACGCTGATAGCTCGTGGCGGCATATTGACTGCCGCGGTCCGAGTGGTGCAGGAGCCCCGCCATGGGAGCCCGGTTCGTCAGCGCCATCGCGAGGGCCTGCTCGGCCAGATCGACGGTTAACCGCTGCCCCATAGCCCAGCCGACCACTCGGCGTGAGTACAGATCCAGCAGGACGGCCAGATAGAGCCAGCCCTCCAGCGTCCAGACGTAGGTCAAGTCTCCGGCCCACACCTGGTTGGGCGCCGCGACGGTGAAGGCCCGATCCAGGGTGTTCGCGGCCGCAGGAAACCGATGCTGGGACTGGGTGGTGGCACGCCACTTCGTCACGGTCTTGGCCCGAATCCCTGCCCCACGCATGAGCCGAGCGACACGATGCTCGCCAATGCAATGTCCCTGCTTGACCAGAGCAGCCCAGATGCGGGGACTGCCGTAGGTTTCTCGCGACTCGTGGTGGAGCACGCGAATCGCCGAGAGCAGGGTGCGCGCTTGTCTTGAACGGAGACTCTCCGGCCGTGATCGCCACGCGTAGTAACCTGCCGCCGAGACCGCGAGGGCGCGGCACATCAGGCGGATCGGATAGCGACGGTCGTATTCCCGGATCACTCGGTATCTCATCGCGATTCCTTCGCGAAGAACGCCGCCGCACGCTTTAAAAAATTCCGCTCCTGCTTCAAGACCGCATTTTCACGCCGGAGCTGGGCCAGTTCCGCCTGCTCGGCCCGGAGAGATTGCCGGGTCTGTCCACGCCCCTCGGCCTGCTGCTGCTCCGCGCGCCACCGGTAGAGGAGATGATCGGCAATCCCCAGATCCCGCGCCACCTGGGCCACGGGATGCCCGGACTCCCGGACTAAGCGCACCGCTTCTTCCTTGAACGTCTCCGTATACGATCGTCGTGTCTTCGTGCTCATCCTGTCCTCCCATTTCAGCATTCTCCCACTTATGGAGGTGTCTGTGAAATCGGGGGAAGGTCACCGTCGGTGTAACAAGCCGACCCGGCGCTATCGAGAGCGTTGACAAGTGCTGGCGCACACGTAAGAATCACTAACCAGCCATGGACGAGGACTCTACGAATCAGAGTACTCCGTGGCAACACGCAGCACCCAGATCTTGAAATCGAGACGACGTAGATGACTGCTGCAAAGACCGCCAAAGAACGATTGATTCAGACGTTCAAGTTCCTGAAGGGCCTGAACGAACTTCGCAACCCGGTGGTCCGCGATTTGTCCGGGGCGGATGTGATGCGGATCGATAGCTGGCCTCTGCATCCCTGTGTGACTGTCCGGCGTGGCGACCGCACAGAAGATGAGGACCATGACACCGCGGACGTGGAACCGGAACCACTCATTCGGATCCAGCGAGCTCGATTGATGCCCTGCCCAGGGCCACCTCTAATTTTAGACGGCTGGTTGAAGCCGGGGTGGCAGTCAGTGGATGGAGAGGTCCAGGTCGTGGAGTTCCGTCATTTTCGAGGCAATGACAAGCAGACTAGCACCGTTGCCCTTACCGATGCCCCGGAACGCCTCGAAGCTTTGAACGAGTGGCGTCTCGTACGGACGAAGTGGGCTGAGGCAGAGCGGCCAGCGATTGCGGCACGTCATCTGTTCGACCGCATGCATGCACTGTGGACCATGATACAGCGCGAAGGCGATCAGGTAGACCTTGTCCTTGCGGATGGGATGCTGAGCGTTCCGGAACACGGCATCCATCATCTGGTGCTCATGCAACGGATCCATCTGGAATTCGACCCGCTGTTACCCGAATTTCGCTTCAACACTGGAACGGAAAAGGTGGAATTGCACCGCGCTCTGCTTCGACTCGTGCCGAGCATCGAAGGACGAATGATTGCTCATTTCGACAAAGAGTTAGAGGAACAGCCGGTGGAGCCGCTCAGCGGCGAGAGCACAGATGGCTTTTACCGTCGGCTAGTGCAGGGGCTGTTCCATGACGGTGAGTTTCTCGACAGCAAGATGCGTGGCGCGGTCCCCACACAGCCGAGCATGTGGCGTGAACCGCTCTTGTACCTGCGTCCACGGACGGCGGGGCTGAGCACCACCCTCGACTACATCCTGGAGGATTTGGACAACAAGGACACGAAGCCTCCCGAGGGACTCTCGCGTATCGTGGGCGTGGAGACCACGGCTACATCCGAAGTTCCCATAGACGGTGATGACGAGGGGCCAGAGGTCCCGGCTGAACCGGAGCCGGACATTCTGTTTAGCAAACCGGCAAACGCAGAACAGTACGACATCGCAGCGAGATTGACGACGGCGAAGTCTGTACTCGTGCAAGGCCCACCAGGCACGGGTAAAACGCACACAATTGCGAATCTGCTGGGCTACCTACTCTCGCAGGGAAAATCGGTGTTGGTGACCGCCCACACGACGAAGGCGTTGCGGGTGCTGCGTCGGCAGGTCGACGAGGCGCTCCAACCGTTGGCCCTCAGTGTCCTCGAAAGCGATGCGGAAAGTCAGGCACAGCTTTCGACGGCGGCCCAGGATATTGCCGACCGGCTCTCACGTTCCGATGCGGCAAGCTTGCGTCGGGAAGCCAGGTTGCTCCGCGACAAACGGCGAACGTTGCTCCACGAAAAAGACGCGTTGCGTCGACAACTCCGGGATGCCCGGTTCAGTGAAATCGAAGCGATTGTGCACGGTAGCGAAGGGTTCAGCCCGATCGACGTCGCGCGGCGGGTGAAGACAGATATCGAACGAGATGGGTGGATCCCAGGACCGCTCCAACCTGGTATGGTGTGTCCGCTCACGGACGCCGAGGTTCGGCAGCTGTACGCTTCACAAGACACCCTTGCGCCGGTTGAGGCACAACTTGCCGTGCCTCAACCGGCGCTGGCGGAGCTCGTGACACCAGCAGACTTCCGCCTTCTCGCGACGGAGCGAGCAGGTGCAGATGTCCGCGCGCAAGCGCACCGGCCAGACCTGTGGGACGGTCACGCGGTAGGCGATTACACCACGACACAACTCCAAGACCTTCATCAGCGCGTCCGGCAGGCAGCGGCGATTCTGGCCGAAGAACAGACATGGCTACGCGAAGTCCTGTTCGCCGGCTGGACTGGTGGGGAGTTGCAGGAAGCTTGGCAAGACCTCCTGGCGGTTGTGGAGACGTTGGCACATGAATCTGGAACGGCTCACCGCCTCATGATGGCGCATGGGCCCGAGCTCCCACCCGATCGCTCGCTGGATGACGCGGCATCGATGCTCGGCGACATCGTGGCCTTCCTTGAAGGAGGCGGGTCATTCGGTTTGAAGACGAAACTTACACGGCGGGCCTGGCATCTATTCATCGAATCCTGCCGCGTTGAAGCTCGTGAGCCACGCACCCTGGATGAGTTTCGTGCGTTGCATGCGAGGGCACAGTTGGAGAAGAGCCGGAACCGTTTTGCCGCCCGCTGGCGGCGTGCCGTGGAAAGCCTTGAAGGGCCGTCGGTGGAAAGCCTCGGACGTTCACCGGAACGCGCGGCTCAGGGATACGCAGCAGAAATGCGCCGTCGTCTTGAATGGCGTGGAACGGTCTGGGAGCCGCTGATCGAAGAACTGCGTACTGCGGGTTTTCGTTGGGACACGTGGCTGGCTGCCCATCCACCTGTACCCGGCGACCATGGTGAGTTGGCGCGTGTACAACGTGCCGGGTCCCATGGGTTGGCAGAGATTGTCGAGGCGCAGGCCGCGCTGCTCCGCCAAGCCGAGTTGTCGGCAGCCTTGCAGGCGCAACGGACCTATCTCACAGGTTTCCCGCAGAGTGCTGTTGCTTCACGATTACTCCAAGCCCAGGACGCCTGGGATGTCGACATCTATGAGGGCCTCTGCAGGGAGATCGCCCAGCTTGAAGGTCTCCGCAACGTCTACGACAACCGTGTCACGCTCCTCGCAAAACTTGAACCAACCGCGCCTGCGTGGGCACAGGCCATCGCCAAACGGCACAAGCCACATGACCGTTCGCAATCGCCGGGCAATGCGGAGACAGCCTGGCGATGGCGGCAGTGGCTTCAAGAGTTGGAGCGGCGTGCAGCCGTGTCGATGACGGATCTCCAAGGACGGCTCGACCGGACGGAAGAAGAATTACGGCAGGTCGCCGCAAAAATTATCGAGTACGAAACATGGGCGGCACAGCGTGATCGCACAGCCTTACAGACACAGCAGGCCCTGATGGGCTTTGTGCAGACTATCCATAAGGTCGGCAAGGGAACCGGAAAACGCGTGCCGGAATTATTGCGACGGGTACGAGAACTTCTCGTCTCCGCACGCCGCGCGGTCCCGGTCTGGATCATGCCCTTGAGCCGCGTGTATGAGAGCTTCGATCCACGGAACACCAAGTTCGATGTGGTGATCATCGATGAAGCCAGCCAGAGCGACGTGACCGCGCTCGCAGCACTCTACCTCGGGCACGAGCACGTCGTGGTCGGCGACAAGGAGCAGGTGACGCCCGATGCCGTGGGCCAGCGTCTGGATGAGGTCCAGCGGCTCATCGCCACAGACCTCCGAGGTGTTCCGAATAGTCACCTGTACGACGGCCAGACGTCCATTTATGACCTCGCGGAAACCGCCTTCGGCAGTGTGATCGCCTTGCGCGAGCATTTCCGCTGCGTGCCTGAGATCATCGAGTTCTGCAATCAGCTTTCCTACAGTCACGCGATTCGTCCCCTGCGTGAACCGCTTTCGGCAAGCATCCGCCCCGCGTTGGTCGCGCATCACGTGCAAGGCTTCCGTGACGGCCAAGGGAAGATCAACTACGTCGAAGCAGAGGAAATCGCATCGTTGGTCTGCGCATGCCTGAATGATCCAGCCTACGCTCGGAACGAATCGAAGCGTCCGACCAGCTTCGGCATCATTTCGTTGCTCGGGGATGAGCAAGCGCTGCTCATTGAGAGCCTCCTTCGGAAGCGGTTGTCACCGGATGTGTTTGAAAAGCACCGCCTCCTCTGCGGGAATGCCGCGCAGTTTCAGGGCGACGAACGAGATGTCGTCTTTCTCTCGATGGTCGATGGGCCACCGGCTGACGGCCAACTTCCTTGCCGTGATGCGGGGCCAAAAGATTTGTACAAGAAACGCTACAACGTCGCGGTGAGCCGCGCACGCAATCAACTCTGGATGGTCCATTCACTGGACCCGGACGCTCATCTCAAAGACGGCGATCTCCGCCGCCGACTCATCCAACATGCCCGTGATCCTCAGGCGATTCTACAAGCCAAGGAGAACTACGGCAAACAGACCGACTCGGTGCTTGAAAACCAGGTGCACCAGCGACTCCTCGATGCGGGGTATCGCGTGCAGCCGCAATGGCCGGTCGGTGCCTACCGAATTGATCTCGTGGTGGAGGGGAAAAACCGACGCCTTGCGGTGGAATGCGACGGCGAGAAGTGGCACACACCGGAGCAGCTTCAGCGTGACCTAGAACGGCAGGCGATTCTGGAACGGCTTGGCTGGGTCTTCATCCGTATCCGCGGCAGCGCCTTCTTCCGCGCGCCTGAAACTGCGATGACACCGGTCTTTTCGAAATTGAATCAGCTTGGCATCGAGCCAATGAAACAGGACGAACTCCGCGAGTCCAACCGCGTTGAGCCCTTAGTGAACAGAATCAAGAGGGCGGCAGAAAAGCTGCGCCAAGACTGGGCTAATGAACAGATGGCTATGGGTGAGAATAGTGACTATGAGTATGCAACCCAGTCCGCAGGGAACTCAACCGAACAGGCTCCATCTCAGAGCCCATGAGCTGTCGTGTGACTAGTTTCATTGGAATGGGCCACAACTGGATGCTCTGTTCTTCTTTCCTCTCAGGAGCACGCTGGAGAAACGCGTGACAGAGTAACTTCGTTTTTGCAAACACCCCTAATGACCTAAGGGGTTCTCACAAGATTGCCCCTGATTTCCTTTATTGCCTCATTTCTTTGGGCTGGGTTATAGTGCCGCCGCGCGGTGGCCGAACTCTCCGGTTTAAACGATGAAAGATAAACCACCTACAGATTTTAAAGTTGTACTTCGCACTTCGGTTATCACTTCCACTATTACTGCGATTTGTACTTTGGCTGCCACCTTGTCCGGGACCTATTGCGCACAACAATGGCAGGATGACAGACATCTGCAGGAGAGGCGTCGCCAGACTTTTGGTGAATTGATGGGGGTGCGTGCAACACTAACGCAGGTTGTTAGAGATTTTCAGGACAGCAAGATACATGGTGCATACAACCTCCAAGTATATGCGCTCACGAAGGATAAGTTTGGCCTGGAGCAAACTCGCCATTATTTGCAAGTCAATGAGGCCTTGGGCACTGAATTAGCGAGGGAAAGAAAACGTATGCATGAAATCATTGCGTCCATCGCTGTTTCATTTCCGGAATTTCCGATGAAGACTTACGTCAACCTGAATCAAATTGGAGTCGTCCCACCAATACCTAGCCCAGGAGACATCAAAACCGTCGAAGGCCTTAACGAGTGGCATAATAAACAGCTCGTTGTTAATAGCGAGAACGTCGCGAAGGAAGTTGATATGCGCCTTGGGAAAATTATCGATCAAATCGCGGAACAACTGGTAGTGACTGCCGACCACGCGCTTGACAAAAAATAAACATATCGAGTACTTAGAACTTTATGGTTCGGAAAATGAGAGGCAGAGCGTTATTATTTTCACGGTCGCTCTATTCTTTTTCTAAGTAGTGCGCCACCTCTATTTTTCTCTCCCCTCTCCCAAGGGCGGTCTGGTTGGATCCAAAAATGCGCGCATACATTTGTTGCCTTTCTCCCTTCTCCTAACAAAGAATGGGGAGTAGCCAGGTTCTCGTTCACTGCGCGCATCGAACGAGGCCCTTCTGAGGGCGCGCGTTCGGCGAGCAAGAAGGACAGCCTGGCTGCTCCCCTAATTCTTACTCCCCCCCATCTTACTTTCCGTCCCATTCCACAGCCGCTCAATATTCCCCTTGTGCTTCACGACAATAAGCCCAGTCACCACCAGAGCAAACGAGACGAAGGCACCACTCGGTCGAAGCAGCGCAGCAATCACGGGAAAGAGACCGAACGCCGTGAGTGCGCCGCCGGAAGAATAACGCCAGAGAGCTAGGGCCCCGAGCCAGGCCAACAGAAGCAGCAAGCCGATTAGAGGTGTGACGCCAAGAACAGAACCAAGCGCCGTCGCAACCCCCTTTCCTCCCTTGAATCTCAGAAAGGGCGAGAAGAGATGGCCGAGAAATGGAGCGAGCGCGACAGCCATGATGGCCCATTCGTCTTGCAGCAGCTCCGTCGCCGCAAAACCCATCACCCACCCTTTGCCCATATCCCCGATCAACGTCAGGATCCCCGGTTTCTTGCCCGACACCCGCAGGACGTTGGTAAAGCCAACGTTCTTGCTCCCGACCGTGCGAGGATCGGGCAGGCCCATCGCCTTGGAGATGACAACGCCAAACGGCACGGCGCCCAGAAGATATCCGACGATCGTGAGTCCGGCGATGAGTGCTTGTTGATCCATCTTAGAAGAGGGGCCAAGAAAGACGTTCGTGGTGAGCCTGTCGAACCATGAACGGAACTGAATGAAGTGGGACGCCCTTCGACTAGCTCAGGGTGAACGAAATATCATAGGAAGTTGAGAGACACAACCGTCATTGATATGTTTCTGGATGCGCGAAAAAGTCCAGTATGACTCGATTCAGATTGGGCCAGTCACGATGACTGCCGGTGCCCTCGCAGTAGAGCGTCGCCCCGCCTGAGGCACAGCCTTGATAGGCGCGACAGCCTCCCTCCACGGTTTTCGTCTTCGTGACATCGCACCGATTACAGCCTGCCCACCAGGGGGCCGTTTCAGCACCCCAACCAGGAAAGAGCTTGTCGTTCTTGCTATGCATGATCATGACCGGAAGGGGATCTCGGCATTGAAATATCTCGAGGTCCTTGGCAGTCCATCCTGCCGCGCTCGGTGCGATGGCCGCGGGGATGTTGCTGGTCTTTTCAAGGACGGCCAGCGCCATCGAGACCGTGCCACCGTCTGAGTGACCGGTCACAATCACTCGTTGCTCGTCGATGCACCACTCCTTCGCCACCAGGCCAGGAATTGTTCCTAGCTGTTCGATGCTCGAAATATTCAACTGCTTGTGGTCGGGGTAGACGACAACAAACCCCTTACCAGTCGCTGCGGTTGTGAGCCCGGCGAAACGCTCGGACTCCCATCGACTGTGTCCGCCCGGGGCATAGACCATCAACAAGGGATGGGCAAACATCGCATCATAGTTGGACGGTGTCCGAACCATATACCGAATGCCGTCAGCGGACACTTCCCCATCGGTTGCACCGGCTGTTCCAGCTCGGGATCCTACCGGACACTGGCGGATCCCACTGGGGTATTCAAATGCTTCGAGCGGTGGAGGAGTTGTGTTCTCTGTGCAGGCGGCGATGGTGAGTTGGAGAAGAACCAAAAGACAGGTAGAAATAATACGGCACTCATGCGCGATCACGTTCAGATTGACCAACAGATGTTAGGGTTGACTCAGGGATAACCTGCGGTAAATGTGCCGTCAGAGCCCTTTGGCTACGACCTGCTTCCAAAAGCTCCACACATATTGCCCACCGGAGATATAGCCAAACACCAGTGAGAGGTACAGGGTGAAGATACCCGCCAAGTGCAGGTTTCCGAGGGCCGCGAGCCCTGTCCCTTCCAAGATCAGCAGGATAATCGCCACCACTTGGAGCGCCATCTTGTACTTGCCGGTCGTCTCCGCCGGAATGATCATGCCTTCCCCTGCCGCAATGGCGCGGATGCCCGTGACCGCCAACTCTCGCCCGACGATCAGCAGCACTACCAGCGCGCTGACTCGCTCCACGTTCATGAGGAGGATCAATGCGGACAGGACCAGAAGTTTATCTGCGAGAGGATCAAGCAACTTCCCGAGCTTCGTTACCTGACCAGTTCGCCGGGCGATATACCCGTCCAACATATCTGTCACCGCCGCCACCGCGAACACGATCGCGGCCGCCAGTGATTGATCGGGTGTGGGATTGACAAAAAGAATGATGAAGACCGGGATCAACAAAATGCGGAGGAGCGTCAAGACATTAGGGACATTGAGCGATTCCGCCCCGATATCTCGCCACGCTTCCGATACCCGATTCATGACTGGAGATGTCTCCTACACAATTCCATTCTTGAGCAGATCATGCAGATGAATCACGCCACGGATGGTCCGCTCGTTCTCCGTCACCACCAACGTCGTGATCGAAAACCGTTCCATCATTTCGACCGCTTTCGCCGCCAGTTCATCAGGCCCGATGCTTTTGGGGTCAGCCGTGGCCAGCTCTCCGGCCGTCGTATTGACCAAATCCGTCCCACGTTGGAGGAATCGCCGCAAGTCTCCATCGGTAATGACTCCGGCCAACAATCCTTCATGATCCACGACGGTCGTCATCCCAAGCTTCTTCGCCGTCATCTCCAACATGGCCGCCATCCCGCCGACGGAGGCCTGGACCTTGGGGATGTCCGGTTCGGCATGCATGAGATCTTTCACTTTGACGAGCAACCGGCGCCCTAACGTCCCGCCGGGATGGAATCGAGCAAAATCTTCTTCCTTGAATTCCCGCTTCTGTAATAACGCGACAGCGAGGGCATCGCCCAACGCCAGCGTGGCGGTCGTGCTGGCAGTCGGCGCCAATCCCATGGGACAGGCTTCTTCCGCAATCGAGACATCAAGGACGACATCGGAGTTCTTGGCCAGGGTCGAATTCGTCCGTCCCGTAAACGAGATCACGGGAATTCCCAACCGCTTCACGAACGGAAGCAGCTGCAACAACTCCTGGGTCTCGCCGCTGTTCGAGATCGTCACCAACACATCTCGACGCGCCAACATGCCGAGATCCCCATGCACGCCCTCGGCCGGATGCAGAAAGAATGAGGAGGTCCCGGTGCTCGCCAGCGTCGCGGCGATCTTTTGCCCGATCAGACCGGACTTGCCCATCCCTGACACGACCACCTTCCCCTTACAGCGAACCAGCACATCCACCGCCTTGACGAACCGTTCATCCAGTCGTTCGATTAAGGCTTCGACCGCCCGTGCTTCGATTTCCAGCACGCGTCGTCCCTCGGCTAGACTGCCTTGGCCCTTCTCTGCCTTTGAAGTTCGAACAGACTGTGTCAGCTTCGTGGGCTTGTCGCGTTCCATACCCGTAGAACTCGCTCCAATAACGACTTCAATTGATGCAGCGGAACCATGTTCGGCCCGTCGGACAAGGCCCCATCCGGATTGGGATGAACTTCCATGAAGAATCCATCGACTCCGGCTCCAGCTGCGGCACAGGCCAACGGTTCGACGAATTCACGCTGGCCACTGGATTTGGTCCCACCGCCACCCGGCAACTGCACGCTGTGCGTCGCATCGAAGACAACAGGATAGCCGAATCTCCGCATAATAGGAAAGGACCGCATATCCACGACCAGATTGTTGTAGCCGAATGACGAGCCGCGCTCGGTCAGGAGAATGCGATGACTCCCGCATTCCTCGATCTTCTTCACGGCATTGCCCATTTCGCCGGGCGAGAGAAACTGGCCTTTCTTCACGTTCACCACGGCTCCGGTCTTGGCGGCCGCCATCAGCAGATCCGTCTGCCGACAAAGGAATGCCGGGATTTGTAACACATCCGCCACCTTTCCCGCTTCCGTCGCCTGCTCTTCCGTATGGACATCGGTCAGGACAGGGAGCCCAAGCCGGTCTTTCACCTGCTTGAGGACTGCAAGTCCCTTCTCAAGGCCGGGGCCACGAAAGGACGTGATGGACGTTCGATTGGCCTTATCGAATGACGACTTGAAGATGTACGGGATGCCTAGCGATTGTGCAATCTCGGCGATCCGGCCGGCCGTCTCCATGACGATCTGCTCGCTCTCGATCACACAGGGACCGGCAATGAGAAACGGCGGTTGCCCTTGACCGACTCGAAACGAACCGATTTGAACTTCGTGTGCCATAGCTTTCGCTGTGCGTTACGCGGGATGATCAAACCGACATTCTATTCTCACCCGCCCAACCCTGAGGGCGCCGAGACGCCCTCTTTTCCGCTGAAGGCCGCCAGGCGAATCAAAACCGGAGGCGTACCCTCTGGGGTACGTTGAGGATTTTGATAAGCCGAGAACGCAGTTGAAGGTCGGTTTCAGCATCTCGCCTTATTGCCCGAGCTTCCTGCGCAACGCCGCCCCCACAAAGCCGCTGAAGAGGGGATGGGGGTGGTGCGGACGAGAACTATACTCCGGATGGAACTGGGTGCCCAAAAACCAGGGATGATCCTTCAACTCGATGATCTCGACGAGGCGGCCATCGGGAGACAGCCCGCTCATGACAAGCCCCTTCGCGGTCAGCTGCTTACGATACGCGTTGTTGAATTCATACCGATGGCGATGACGCTCGCGGACCTCGGTCACCCCGTACATCTTCTGTGCAAGCGTGCCCTCCCCCAGTTTGCAGAGATACGATCCGAGGCGCATCGTCCCGCCCTTGTCACTCACGGCATGTTGATCGGACATGAGATGAATGACAGGATGAGGCGATCGTTCCTCGAACTCGGCACTGTTGGCATCGGCTAGCCCGGCGACGTTCCGGGCAAACTCAATCGCAGCACATTGCATCCCCAGACACAGCCCGAAGAACGGCACGTGACGCTCTCGCGCATACTTGATGGTGGTGACTTTCCCCTCGATCCCTCTGTTCCCGAACCCACCGGGGATCATGATGCCGTCGGCTTCCCGCAAGATGCGTTCTGTTCCCTGCCGCTCGATGTCTTCAGATTCGATCCAATTGATATTAACCTTGGTCTCGTGATCGATGCCGCCGTGGACCAACGCTTCACCCAAGCTCTTGTAGCACTCCTTTAGACCGACGTACTTTCCAACCAACGCCACAGAGATTTCATGCTTGGGCCGCTTGATCTTCTGAACCATCGCATCCCACTCGCGAAGATTGGGCTGGCCGGTCTCCACATGGAGCTGACGGACGATCAATTCATCCAATCCCTCCTTTCGAAATACGATCGGTACCTCGTAGATGGTCTCGACATCTTTCGCGGTGATGACCGCATCTTTGTCCACGTTACAGAACATGGCAATTTTGCCCTTGATCTCAGGGGAAATATAGCGGTCCGTTCGGCACAAGAGAATATTCGGCTGGATACCGATCTCACGAAGCTTATTGACCGAATGTTGGGTCGGCTTGGTTTTCAGTTCACCGGCCGTGCCGATGTAGGGCACGAGGGTCAGGTGGACATACAACACGTTGTCGCGGCCCACGTCGTACGGCATCTGCCGGATGGCTTCGAGAAACGGCAGGCTTTCAATGTCACCAACCGTGCCGCCGATTTCGACGATCGTGACGTCGACACCCTTGGAGATGCGCATGATCGCCTGTTTAATCTCATCCGTCACATGAGGCACGACTTGAACCGTTCCCCCGAGATAATCGCCGCGTCGCTCCTTTGTGATCACGGAGTGATAAATCCGACCGGTCGTGTAATTGCTCTCCTTAGTCAACGACAAGCTCGTGAACCGTTCGTAATGCCCGAGGTCCAGATCCGTTTCGGCTCCATCGTCCGTGACATAGACTTCCCCGTGTTGATAGGGATTCATCGTCCCGGGATCGATGTTGATGTAGGGATCCAGTTTGAGAAAGGTGATTTTCAGGCCACGACTTTCCAGAAGATTTCCAATGGAGGCCGAGGCGAGACCTTTCCCCAGTGACGAGACCACTCCCCCGGTCACAAAAATGAATTTACCCATGGCTGCCCTCATTCATGGACATCAGGTTGATCTGAACCGGATATGACGCTCATGACTTGGAAAATATTCTGCTGTTCTGCAATTCACGTTTGACTGCCTCGAAATCCTGCAGTCGTTCCGCGACGCCGGGCACATCCTCGGGTCGATCAACCCGTAGCGAGGCATGTTTGGTTTCCCAGACGCGGATGCGAATCCCATGCTCCAACGCACGAAGCTGTTCAAGCTTTTCGGCAGCCTCCAACCGACTCGTCGGTAAGGCCGCCAATCGAAGCAAGGTCTCTTTCGTGTAGATGTACAACCCCAGATGGATATAGTGCAGCCCTCCCACGACTTGCCTCTCCGGATCGTCACGCACGAACGGGATTGGAGCGCGTGAAAAATAAAGAGCATCCCCTTTGGCATCGGTCGCAACCTTCACCACTGCGGGATTGAGAAGGTCTTCACTCGTGTCCATCACCCGCTTGAGCGTCCCCATACTCGCCCCACTCCCCAGAAACGGCTCGATGAGGTCGGTCAACAATTCTGGATCCAGCGGGATTTCGTCGCCCTGCAAATCTAAAAAACAGTCTGCATTGAACATACGGGCCACGGCCGCGACGCGGTCTGTGCCGGTCCGGTACTCACCCGTCACGAGTACGACTCGACCGCCAAACCGCTCGACCGCCTGTTTGATACGCTCATCATCGGTGGCGACCATCACAGCAGAGACCGTACGACATGCGGCGGCTCGTTCATACACGTGCTGAATCATCGGCTTGCCGTTCAGCTCGACAAGCGGCTTCCCCGGGAATCGCGAGGACCCATACCTCGCAGGAATCACCACCGTGACCGATCGTGAAGTTTTATTCATCTCCAAACGCCTCGGACAATTGTTTCGGTGATACTGTTGCTGTGCCGACCATGCCCACCACAATGCCGGCTGCATAGTTGGCCATGATCGCCCCGGTTCTGATGTCGGCACCAGCCGCCAGGGCCAACGCGAGGGTCCCGATGACGGTATCTCCGGCGCCGGTGACATCGTAGACCTGCCGGGCCTTCGTCGAGAGATGCCATGAGGCGCCATCACTCTCGTACAAACTCATCCCCTTTTCCCCGCGCGTGATGAGGACGGACTGACACCCCAATCGCTGACGGATCATGGCTCCCGCTTCGTTGATCGTTTGGTTGTCATCCCCGTGCATGCCTGACGCTTGCGTCGCTTCGAGATGGTTCGGGGTGATGACGGTCACACCTTTATAGTAGTTGAAATGCTCGACTTTCGGATCCACGATCACCGAAACCCTTCGTAATGCAGCGAGTCTGATGATTTCCGACATCAGGACCGAGGAGACGACACCTTTGGCATAGTCGGATATGACGATGCAGGACAATTCACGCAGCTTCGATTCCACATACCGAAGAATTTTCTGTCTGAGCACCGCTTTCAACTCGCCTCGCCCTTCGATGTCATACCGTACGATCTGCTGATTGTGCGCGATCACCCGACTCTTTCTCGTTGTCGGGCGCTCCCGATCGACCACAATCCCACCAAGCAATCCCCGGGTGTACCCCAATTCCGCGATCAATTGCTTTCCACTTTGGTCGGCCCCGATCACACCACAAAGATGGGCCTTCCCCCCTAACGCCAGGATATTGCTGTAGACGTTGGCGGCTCCGCCAGGACGAAGCGATTCGGATTCGACATGGACGACAGGGACCGGCGCTTCCGGAGAAATCCGGCTCACCCTCCCCATCACGTAGTGATCGAGAATCAGATCCCCAATCACCAGGACAGACGCCTGGGGAAACCGTTGCAGATGCTGGCGAAGCGTCTTGGGCGAGGGGGTCTCACCCCTCCCATCCGATTCTGCTCCGTTCGGACGCGAGGCGCCGCCGATCTTTCTTACTGGATTGCCTTGCCGAACCGTTCCCATCGAACCCACTCCGTCCAATTCCCCTGACCATTCCAGGACCAATAGATCCGAAATGCCTTGCCGCGGATCTTTTCTTCTCGCACATAGCCCCAGAACCGGCTGTCCAGACTCTGGTCGCGATTGTCACCCATGACAAAATAAGATCCTTCAGGGACCGTCACCGGTCCAAAATTATCACGTGGGTTGATGGTGCTATCGATCACCCCCGGGTCGATTCGTTGGGTAAAGGCTTTATCGTCGAGCGGTTGGCCGTTCACGAGCACAACCTTGTTCCGGAGCTGGATCGTATCTCCAGGCAATCCCACGATCCGCTTGATAAAGTCTTTTTCTTCATCTTCCGGGAAACGAAACACGACGATGTCGCCACGTTGCGGTTTCCCGAACGTGACCACAGTGGTCGAGGTGTAACAATTGACCGGCGGGAAACTCATGAGCATTTTGCAATCCGTGGGCCACTGCAGGCCGTAGGACAGCTTACTGACTAAAATGTGATCCCCGATCAGCAAGGTCGGAATCATGGATCCCGATGGAATTTTAAACGCCTGCACGACGAACACTCGGATGGCGAAGGCGAGCAGCATGGCGACGATAATCGCTTCCGCATACTCCCGAACGATGGACTTCCGTCCCGGTTGAGCCGAGTTCTCCGTCAGCTTGGTTCCGGAGAGCGATGCCGGATCTCCGGCCCGTGGGGAACCGGACAATTTATCCACATTTCTTGGATTTTGATCGAGGCTCATTCGTCTCCTACTCGCAATATCGCCAAGAAGGCTTCTTGGGGGACTTCCACGCTGCCGACCGCTTTCATCCGTTTCTTCCCTTCTTTTTGCTTTTCCAGCAACTTCCGTTTCCGCGTAATGTCGCCACCGTAGCATTTCGCCGTGACGTTCTTCTTCATCGCTCCGATGGTCTCGCGCGCGATGATCTTGTTCCCGATAGCCGCCTGAATCGCAATTTCGAACATTTGGCGAGGAATCAACTCTTTCATCTTTTCGGCCATTTGACGACCGCGATGGTACGCGCGCTCGCGATGCGAGATGAACGACAACGCATCCACCGTCTCGCCGTTGAGCAAGATATCGATCTTCGCCAAATCGGACTCACGGTATCCGAGCAGTTCGTAATCGAGCGAGGCATAGCCCTGTGTTCTGGATTTCAGCTTGTCGTAAAAATCTAGAATCACTTCGTTCAACGGCAGTTCATAGCTGATCATGACGCGAGTCGGATCGAGAAACTGAAGACTTCGCTGAATTCCTCTTCGTTCCTGGCACAGTTGGAGGATGGCCCCCATATACCGCTCAGGCGTGATAATTGTCACTAAAATGAACGGCTCCTCGAACCTGGTGATGTTGTTAGGAGGAGGCAATTCTGATGGATTATTAATCTGCAGCATTTCCCCCTTGGTCGTCGTGACGTGATACACCACGGTCGGGGCCGTGGTAATCAGGGTCAGTCCATACTCGCGTTCCAGCCGCTCCTGGATGATCTCCATATGCAACAGGCCCAGGAATCCACAGCGGAACCCAAAGCCAAGGGCAAGGGAGGTTTCAGGCTCGTACGCGAACGACGAATCGTTCAACCGAAGTTTGACCAGGGCATCCCGAAGATCCTCATACCTCGCCGTGTCCGTGGAATACAGACCGCAAAAGACCAACGGTTTGACTTCCTTGTACCCAGGAAACGGCGCAGCGGTCGGCGTCAGGGCATCCGTCAGCGTATCGCCGATTTTGACATCGGCGACTTCTCGCATGTTCGCGCACAAGTAACCGACTTCACCGGTCAGCAGCTCGGCCTTCTTGGTTCGTTTAGGCGTGAACTGGCCCACCTCCATGACCTCAAACGTCCGGTTGTTCGACATGACCTTAATCTTCATGCCGGGTCGGATGCATCCATCGACCAGCCGTGCGAGCACGATCACACCCTGATAATTGTCGAACCAGGAGTCGAAAATAAGCGCTTTCAGGGGAGCCTGCGGATCGCCGGAGGGAGGAGGAACCCGGGCGATGATGGCTTCCAACACTTCCGGCACCCCTTTGCCTTCCTTCGCGCTGATGGGCAGCGCCTCGTCGGCTTCGAGCTGGAGCACCTCGGAGATCGAATGTTTCGTGCCCTCGACATCCGCGCTGGCCAGATCAATCTTGTTAATGACGGGAATAATCGTCAGGTTATTGGCCATCGCCAAATTCACATTGGCGATGGTCTGCGCCTGCACCCCTTGCGTCGCATCAACAAGCAACAGCGCCCCCTCGCAAGCCGCTAAGCTCCGTGAGACTTCATAGGTAAAATCGACATGCCCCGGCGTATCGATCAAATGCAGGGCATACGTCTTCCCATCCTGCGCCCGGTACTTGATGGCCACGGCGTGGGCTTTAATCGTGATCCCACGTTCCCGCTCGAGGTCCATGGCGTCGAGGATCTGATCTTTCGCCTCTCGAGCAGTGACTGCGCCAGTAGCTTCTAGGAACCGGTCAGCGAGGGTTGATTTGCCGTGATCGATATGAGCGATTATGGAAAAATTGCGTATAAGGCTTTGCAAATCCTAGCTCATTCGTGAAAATCAGTTCATTATAGTAACTGCCTCAGAGGTTGTCAAAGACATCGGCCGCCTTTATAATCACGCGCCGCGTGCGACCGCTTCGTTCATATCACACAGTATTTTCTCAACCATCGTGTAGGACCGCTGTCTGGCTTCTCAATGGATGAACGGAAGATGAACGGATTGTGCTGCATGAAACGGATTTGAGCGCCATGGCTCGACTACCCTCAAGCCGACAGCTAAAGGACTGGGACCGTCGTTATCTCTGGCATCCGTTTACCCAGATGCAGGAGTGGGAACAAGAAGATCCCGTCATCATCGAGCGTGGAAAGGGTTCGTACCTCATCGATACAGAGGGGAACAGATATCTCGACGGCACATCGTCCATCTGGGTGAATCTGCATGGGCATCGGCATCCGCTTCTCGACCGTGCGCTCAAGAAGCAACTCGATAAAATCGCCCACTCGACATTCCTGGGTCTTTCCAATCCACCGGCCATCGAGCTGGCACGCGAATTGATTCGAATCGCCCCAAAGGGGCTCTCTCGCGTTTTCTATTCCGACAATGGCTCGACAGCTGTCGAAATCGCTCTCAAGATGGCCGTCCAATATTGGCAACAGCAACATCCCGAGGCAGGGCCGAAGAACACGTTTCTCCACCTGAAACTCGCGTATCACGGAGATACGATCGGCGCCGTCAGCGTCGGCAACATCGAGCTGTTTCATTCACGCTTCAAGCCGCTGCTCTTTCCAACCCTTGAGGCGGAACCGCCCCATTGTTATCGCTGTCCACTCCACCTCACCTACCCCTCCTGCCGGATGGCCTGCATCGACCCGATCGAAGAGCTTCTAAAGAACCGACATCGCGAATTGGCCGGATTCATCATTGAGCCGCTCATGCAGGCAGCTGCCGGTATGATTGCTCAACCGGCCGGCTACCTGAAACGAATCCGAGAGCTCTGCACCAAGTATGATGTGCTCTTGATTGCCGACGAAGTCGCCACTGGTTTTGGTCGTACCGGGAGAATGTTCGCCTGCGAGCACGAAGAGGTCACGCCGGACCTCATGGCCATCAGCAAGGGACTGACAGGCGGGTACATGCCGCTCGCAGCCACCTTGACGACCGAGGATATCTACCAGGGATTCTTGGGGAGCTACGACGAATTCAAGACCTTCTTCCACGGCCATAGTTTCACCGGCAATCCACTCGGCTGTGCCCTTGCGCTCGCCAATCTCAATATATTCAGGAATGAGAAAACCTTGGTGAAACTTCAACCCAAGATCAAGTTGCTGGCACGACTCCTTCAGCCTCTCCAGCGGCTGCCTCAGGTGGGAGATCTCCGTCAGAGCGGGTTCATGGCGGGGATCGAGTTGGTTCGAGATCGGGTGACGAAAGAGCCCTATCCGCTGAGCGCCAGAGCCGGTCATCGCGTGGCCGCTATCGCCCGGTCCAAGGGGCTGATTCTCAGACCGATCGGGAATGTACTCGTACTTATGCCACCGCTCTCGACCACCACCGAAGAATTGAAGAAAATGGTGGAAATCCTCACGGAATCTATAGAGACTCTGCAGATCGACTGACTCTCACTCTATTGCTATACAGAAATACAAACTCTATGCAGACCTGTGATTTTCTCGTGATTGGTGGTGGAGTCATCGGCCTGAGCATCGCTCGGGAACTCCGCCGACGCCGCCCAGACGCGCGCGTGTTGGTGATCGAAAAGGAGCCCTCGTGCGGCGCCCATGCCAGTGGACGAAACAGCGGAGTCCTCCATGCAGGTTTCTATTATTCACCAGATAGTCTGAAGGCGAAGTTTACGCGCCTTGGAAATGAACAGCTGACCACCTATTGCGAGGAGAAACGCATCCCGCTCAACAAGTGCGGCAAACTCGTCGTCGCAAAGGATGCCAACGACTTGCCCTCGCTCGATGAATTACTGCGACGAGGACAGATCAATGGCATAGAACTGCAGACAATGACAGAGGAAGAGGCCAAGTCCGTTGAACCTCGAGTCAAGACCTACCAACGAGCGTTGTTCTCCCCACGCACCTCAACCGTGAAACCGCTTCTTGTCATCGAGGCCATGCAACAGGACGCGATCCGAGAAGGTGTGGACATTCACTGTGGCACGGCCTATCGAGGACGGCAGCCCGGAGCAATCCGCACTAATCACGACACCATTGATGCTGGCTATGTCGTGAACGCCGCGGGTCTGTACGCCGATAAGATCGCCATGGACTTTGGATTCTCCGAGAAATATAGGATTCTGCCGTTCAAGGGCCTGTACCTCTACTCCGATGAGCCACCCGGCGCGATTCGCACCAACATTTATCCCGTTCCTGATCTCAGGAATCCGTTCCTCGGTGTCCACTTCACGATCACAGCCGACGGCAAAGCCAAGATCGGGCCGACGGCCATCCCGGCCCTCTGGCGGGAAAACTATGACGGAATGGAAAACTTCAATTTCGGCGAGCTGGTCGAAGTCGCCAGTCGTGGACTCGGCCTCCTCACGGGAGCAGGATTCGACTTTAGACGGTTGGCGATGGAGGAGATCGCAAAATACTCACGGAGCAGGATGGTCTCGCTGGCATCGGTACTCGCCGAGGGGGTGGAGGAGCGGAACTACCAAACATGGGGGCGCCCCGGGATCAGAGCGCAACTCCTCGACATCATGAAGAAGAAGCTTGAGATGGATTTCGTCTTGGAGGGAGACAACCGGTCCATGCACGTCTTGAACGCCGTGTCGCCGGCCTTTACCTGTTCACTTCCATTTGCCAGTCACGTCTGCGATCACATCGATAGCGTATTGAAATGAGCCCTATAGCCTCCCCCGACAGAACGAAGTCCAATTCTTGATCGGCGGGTGAGCCTCTTCCAGACCAGTCTATCTACGTCACAAGAAACAAACCTTCCGTGGGTTGTCGCAAACAATCGCGTTGGCCGATTAAGCTCCTTCATTGACCGACGTCCCAGGACGACGAACCAAATCCTTGTCGTCCCGCCATACAATTCAAGCAACCTTAGCGTACGGAACATACGTCATAATCATTCCCTCGACTCGTTCTGCTTGCACAAATCGCTTCCGCCGTTCACTCTCATATAACCCTTAAGTATCACTTTCATCTTCTTATGCTTACGTGGTAAAAGTAATTTGAGGCATAAGGGTTGTAAGATGCTCGGTATTAACGACAACGATGGTGGCTGAGTCCGCCACTGGAAGAAAATATAGCAAAGAGACACCCTTCTCCTCACGGTGAGCCCTGTGAAAAAACGTCTCCTCTGTCTTCTTACACTCTGCTTGATGATCAGCTCATGTGGAGATGACAACACGCTCGGTACTGCGAACGACCTGACGCCGCCCTCGGTACCAGCCAATCTTACAAATGCAGTGGCTCCCTCCACCATGGTGGACCTGAACTGGGACGCCTCAACGGACAATGTGGGCATAACAGAGTATTGGATCTACCGCTGCAGCGGAACGAACTGTTCGCCGACCAGGTATCAGTCCGGGATCACCGAGACGACGTTTAGCGAGACCGGGTTGGCACCCGATACCCTGTATCGATACGCTGTTTCGGCACTTGACGCGGCTGGCAACCAAAGCCCCCTATCGGCGATCTATGAGCTCACCACACCGCCCCTGCGGGATACGAAGAGGCCAACACCTCCATCCAATGTGGCTGCGGCTACAGTGTCTTCCACACAGATTGACCTAGGCTGGACTGCCGCGATGGACGACAGCGGGGTGATCGCTTCCTATTCCGTTTACCGCTGTCAAGGAACCTGCAGCCCAAGCAACGCGGTGGCCACCGGTGTCAAAACCACGACGTATAACGACAAGACGGCAACTCCTTCCACGACCTATACCTATGCAGTGACAGCTTTCGATGCGGCGGGGAACGAAAGCCTCCTGTCTTCAACCATTAGCGCGACCACGCACGACCCACCCGACACGACCCCGCCGACAGCCCCGACCGGACTGAATGCGACTCCGATCTCTGCCACACAAATCAATCTGTCATGGCAAGCCTCGACGGACAACATCAAGGTCCAAGATTACATCGTCCACCAGTGCGAGGGAGTTGGGTGTAGCCATCCTGTTCAAATCGACACAGTGCCATCCGGAACTTCGGCGTATCAGAACACCGGCCTGACCCCAAGCACAACATATACCTATTTGGTAACGGCAAGGGACCAGGCCGGAAACATCAGCCCCCCTTCTATGTCAATTTCTGCAACGACCTCGGCCGCACCAGATACCTCGGCCCCCACAGTCCCTTCTGAATTGAGCGCGACGGCAGAGTCCAGCAGTATGATTTCTCTTTCCTGGACAGCTTCGAGCGACAATATCGGGGTGATCAAGTACACAGTCTATCGCTGCATCGGCGTAGGCTGCGCCCCGACTACAAAGATTGGGGACGTCTCTGCTCCGACCACCTCATTCAGCAATAGTGGGTTGACTGCAAACACCACCTATACATATGTAGTTACCGCCTCGGACGCTGCAAATAACGAGGGTGGAGAATCGCCAAGTGCATTCGCGACCACACTGGCTGGCCCAGTCGCACAAAACTATACCCTCATCGGCGCTGGCGACATTGCAACAAGCACCACCACCGCGGAGTCAACGGCAAAATTGCTCGATACTGCAGTGGCAGCAGATTCCAATACGATCGTCTTCACCACCGGCGACAACGCTTATCCAAACGGAAGCGCGTCGGATTATTCGACATACTATAATCCGACATGGGGCCGACATAAGATGAGAACTCGCCCAAGCCCGGGTAACCACGAGTATCACACGCCTGGAGCCTCAGGGTATCTCACCTATTTCTGTCCGGACAGCGCCCAGTGCAGCTTCCCGGGTGGCACCAAGCAACTCTACTATAGCTACGATCTCGGCAACTGGCACCTCATCTCTCTCAACAGCGAACTGATCAATTCCTCCCAGCTCGCCTGGCTACAAAATGATCTCGCCACTCATTCGGAATCCTGCATCCTGGCCTATTGGCACAAACCACGCTTCAGTTCGGGCAGTACCCACGGTAGCAACTCCAACATACAACCCTTCTGGGACGCGCTTTCCGCAGTGAAGGCTGATGTGGTCGTAGTCGGCCATGAGCACCACTATGAGCGGTTCGCCAAGTTGAGTCCGAGCGGATCGGCTGATCCCAATGGAATCCGGCAGTTCGTCGTCGGCACTGGTGGCGCCGGAGCCTACGGATTCGGGTCGCCCAAGCCTGGTAGCGAAGTTCGATTGACAAATGTCACGGGCGTCATCAAGTTCAGCCTATACAAGGGAGGCTATGATTGGACCTTTGTCCCCAGCACTAGCAGCAAGTTAGGCGACTCCGGGAGCGACACTTGCAACAAGTAGCATGCTGGTTCGCAGCTGTTTTGGGAATGACCTACCGACACGTGGCGCTAGGCATCTGTCCGTCGGCCTCGTCCTGTATCCCGCCACTCATCAATACGAGCGACGCATTGGATCCAGGACCAGCTATTAGCACTGGTAACGCTGACTTCACGGCTGGCCGAAGGAGTGGAGGAGCGGAACTACCAAACATGGGGGCGCCCCGGGATCAGAGCGCAACTCCTCGACA
The DNA here is from genome assembly GCA_965223625.1 of Nitrospira sp. Lineage (GTDB taxonomy): Bacteria > Nitrospirota > Nitrospiria > Nitrospirales > Nitrospiraceae > Nitrospira_D. Next base: position 1,516,200 of record OZ245008.1, on the reverse strand, counting down.
TCATGAAGAAGAAGCTTGAGATGGATTTCGTCTTGGAGGGAGACAACCGGTCCATGCACGTCTTGAACGCCGTGTCGCCGGCCTTTACCTGTTCACTTCCATTTGCCAGTCACGCCTGCGATCACATCGACAAGGCCGTCGGGTAACAGCCTTCAACAGAGTCGCAACTCCGCTCCCACGTCGACTTGCAGGCACCGAGCCGCGTTCTCCTCTTGCAGGAAGATTTCCAAAAATCCCCCACTGTTGATCAGGGCGGCGGGGGTATGGCCGTCACCTTGACTGTAGCTCCCCACCAACTTGGTCACGATATGGGCACCAATATGGATCTCGATCTTCGCAAGACCGATGATGGCCTGAAATTCCCGGACCTGCTTCGCCGTGACATTCGAGATCAGATTACCGAATCGATCGATGTATTCGATCCTTCCGATCAAGATTTGATCTTGTTGTTGAGGCGCCCATACGAGGCTCTTCATCGGATCGTTGATCACCGGACCAAAGAATGAAGGAGGCTCCCCACTGGCAAGCATTGCGGCAACCGGAGCGAATAGATCCCGCCCGTCAAACGTACCTCCCTCTGAAGGTAATCGATATCGCTCCTCCTCGATCTGCCGAATCTTGACATCCTGCTCGTGTTCGAGAACATGGCTGAGCAGGCCGTTGTCCGGCGCCAAAAAACAATAGCGCGACGTGGTGGCAAGAATCGCGCGGCGGGCGCTCCCAACGCCGGGATCTACCACACAGACGTAGATCGTCCCTTCCGGAAAATGGCGGTAACAGGCGCCGAGCACATAGCTGGCTTCATCAATTTGATGCGAAGGAATTTGGTGGGAGATATCGATGACTCTGGCACCAGGGTTGAGGGTGAGGATCACACCCTTCATGCTCGCGACGAACCAGTCGCGCTCGCCAAAATCTGTCAGAAGGGCAATGAGAGGGCGCGACGCCGGCACGTCAGCCTTCCTCGAATTTGATCTCCACGACCTCGTACTCGACCATTTTCACGGGAGTCTTGACTTCGACAAAGTCCCCGACCCGCTTCCCAATGAGTGCGCGTCCGACCGGGGATTGCACCGAAATCTTGTTGAACTTCATGTCGGCTTCGTCTTGACCGACCAGGGTGTACTGCTTTTGGGCCTGCGACTCTTGCTCCACCACCGACACCGTCGCACCAAAGATGACGGTCTCGCTCGTGCGCCCCGCGAGTTCCACCACGCGAGCATCCGCGAGTTTCGTCTCAAGCTCCAAGATCCGTGATTCGATAAACCCTTGGCGCTCTTTGGCGGCGTCATACTCGGCATTCTCGCTGAGATCTCCATGCGCCCTCGCCTCCGCGATCGCTTCAATGACTTTCGCGCGCTCGATCTTCCGCAGGCGATCCAACTCCGCCTTGAGTGCGTCATAGCCTTTCTTCGTAATCGGTGTGGGCATGCTCCAGACTCCTGAAGGTTTTAGGCCCGATGATACTCCTGCAAAGAACGAATCGATAGGGTTTTTTTCACGATGGCTTCAATGCCCATCGCCGCCGCATGGGCTCCGCGCATGGTCGTGAAATAGGGAACGCCCCGATGCAAGGCCTCTCTCCGGATCGACAACGAATCAGCATGAGCCGAAGCGGTTCGCACTGTATTGACCACGAGTGCCACCGAGCCGTTTTTGATGTGATCCACGATGTGAGGCCTCCCTTCGGCCACCTTATTGACCACCTCCACGGACAGCCCATGCTCGCGCAAGTATCCTGCTGTTCCGCTCGTCCCATAAATGTGCATCCCTAGCCTACTCAACACTTTCCCGACTTCAAGCGCCGCCGGTCGATCGGATTCTTTCACGCTGATGAAGGCCGTCCCCATCGTAGGAAGACCTGCGCCCGCCCCCGCTTGCGATTTGGCGAACGCCCATCCAAAATCATCGTCGATCCCCATCACTTCGCCGGTCGATTTCATCTCCGGTCCCAAGAGTACATCGACGCCGGGGAATTTATTGAACGGGAAGACGGCTTCCTTTACAGAGAAGTGTTCCGGCAGAGGCGCTTCGGCGAAACCGAGTTCCTTGAGTGTCTTTCCCATCATGACTTTCATGGCAAGCTTCGCCAGCGGCACTCCGATTGCCTTGCTGACGAACGGCACGGTGCGGGATCCCCGAGGATTCACCTCAAGCACGTAGATCATCCGGCCTTTCACGGCAAACTGCGCATTCATCAGACCGACGACGCCAAGTTCCAAGGCCAGCATGCGCATTTGGCGCTCGATTTCACTGACGACCGCCTTGTCCAGGGTATAGGGAGGAAGCGAGCAAGCGGAGTCGCCGGAATGGACACCCGCCTCCTCGATATGCTCCATGATCCCGGCCACGACCACGGTTTTACCGTCTGAAATCGCATCGGCATCCACTTCGATCGCATCAGCCAGGTACTTGTCGATCAACACCGGATGTTTGGGCGACGCTTTCACGGCTGATTGCATATACTCCAACAGTCCGGATTCGTCATAGACAATCTGCATCGAACGTCCGCCCAACACGTACGACGGTCGGACCATGACCGGATAGCTGATCTTCCCGGCGATCTGTACGGATTCTTCAATCGATCGAGCCATTCCGCTTTCCGCCTGTTGCAATCCCAACTTCGTCAGCAGCTCACGGAACCGTTCCCGATCTTCAGCGAGATCGATCGCGTCCGGACTTGTCCCAAGGATCTTGACGCCGGCGTTCGACAATGGAAGCGCGAGTTTCAGAGGCGTCTGGCCACCAAATTGTAGGACCACTCCGATCGGCTGCTCTCGATGGATCAGGTTGAGCACATCTTCTTGCGTGAGGGGCTCAAAATAGAGTCGATCCGACGTGTCGTAATCGGTGCTCACGGTCTCGGGGTTACAATTGACCATGATCGTATCGATCCCCTCTTCGCGAAGCGCCATCGCAGCATGGACACAGCAATAGTCAAACTCGATACCTTGACCGATGCGATTCGGACCGCCACCGAGAATCACCACTTTATTCCGCTCTGACGGGCTGGCCTCGCACTCTCGACCGTACGTCGAATAGAGGTACGGAGTCTGAGCCTCAAACTCCGCGGCACAGGTATCCACTCGCTTATAAGTCACCCCTTGGGTCGGATGTTGCATGCGCGCCTTCGCAACGACCGCCGCTTCACACTCGAGCAACTGTGCGATCCGATCATCGGAAAATCCACGTTCTTTCGCGTCCCAGAGCAACTCACCGTTCAACACTGAGCCGGGATCGGCGGCATGATCGACCAGGACACGCTCAAAGTCGATCAACTGCCTCACCTGCGCCAAGAACCACGGATCGACCTTGGTCGTGGCGAACAGCTCGATGTCTGTCCATCCCAGTCGCATGGCATCGGCCAAGTACCACAACCGTTCCGGAAGCGGGTTGCGAAGCACACGATCCAGTTTGTCGGTGGCCGCCTGCCGATCAAATTCGTCCGGCACACCCCGATCAAGCCCAAACCGAGAGACTAAACCATTCAGCTCCAATTCCAGCGAGCGAATGGCCTTCTGTAGAGATTCTTTGAACGTCCGTCCGATCGCCATCACTTCGCCGACCGACTTCATTTGTGTGGTCAACGTCGGATCGGCTCCCTTGAATTTCTGGAACGCGAACCGAGGAATTTTCACCACCACATAGTCGATCGTCGGTTCGAACGAAGCCTTGGTGACACCGGTAATGTCATTGGTGATCTCGTCCAAGGTGTATCCGACGGCCAGCTTGGCGGCAATTTTGGCGATCGGGAATCCAGTCGCCTTTGAGGCAAGCGCCGAACTTCGAGACACCCGAGGGTTCATCTCAATGACGACCATCTCACCGTTCGTCGGGTTGACGCCGAATTGAATGTTCGATCCGCCCGTATCCACGCCGATCTCTCGAATGACGCGGAGAGCCGCGTCTCGCATTCGCTGATATTCTTTGTCGGTCAACGTCATCGCCGGCGCCACGGTGATACTGTCTCCAGTATGCACGCCCATCGGATCGAAATTTTCAATCGGACAGACGATCACGACGTTATCTTTCAGATCCCGCATGACCTCAAGTTCATACTCTTTCCATCCAATGACGGACTCCTCGATCAACACTTGGCTGACCGGACTCATCGCCAACGCCCACTCAATCAATTTCTCGAATTCTTCTCGGTTATAGGCGATGTTCCCACCGGTCCCTCCCATCGTAAACGAGGGTCGAATGATCGCAGGAAATCCGACCGTCTCCAGAACGGCCACGGCTTCCTGCCGGCTGTGCGCCGTGCCGCTCTTCGGCACACGGAGACCGATTCGCTGCATCGCCTGTTTGAACGCTTCCCGATCCTCCGCCTTGTGAATGGCCGCTGCCGAGGCGCCGATCAGCTTCACACCGTATTTCTCGAGGACTCCTTGCTTCACCAACCCCATCGTGGTGTTCAAAGCCGTTTGGCCGCCCATGGTTGGAAGCAAGGCATCAGGCCGTTCACGGGCAATCAAGCTTTCAACCACTTCGACGGTGATCGGCTCAACATAGGTCCGATCAGCCATCTCCGGATCCGTCATGATCGTAGCCGGGTTGCTGTTGATGAGGATGACTCGGTACCCTTCCGCCTTGAGCGCTTTGCACGCTTGAGTCCCGGAGTAATCGAACTCACAGGCCTGGCCGATCACGATCGGCCCAGACCCGATCATGAGGATTGACTGAATATCCGTCCGTTTTGGCATCGTGTCGTGATCGTCGGCTCAACTGGATGGAAGCATAGGCCCAATCAGCGGCTGATAGGGGACTGGCGCAGGCCCCTCTCCGCCCTGCGCGGCATGGTAATGCTTCAACGCTTCAGGAATCCAGGCCTCAATTTGATTGATGCGCGCAATATCGGAGGGGTGGGTGGATAGAAACTCTGGGATATTATGCTTCGACCGGAAACAGACCTTGTCGATCATTTGTCTAGGGCATCCACTCATGCGCTCCCAAAATGGGACCGCCTCTCGCGGATCATAGCCGGCCTGTGCCATCAGCTTGAGCCCGATGTAGTCCGCTTCGGACTCTTGTTTTCGGCCGAACGGCAAAGATACTCCCACTCCATAGGCGCTCATCGCGGCCATCGCGGCGTCCGGCCGCCCAACCGCGGCACCGGCTGCAAGTGCACCGACTTGCCCGATCATTTCGAGGATACTCCGGCTGTACCGCTCGGCTCCATGGCGTTGAAGCGCATGCGCCACCTCATGTCCGATGACGGTCGCCAAGCCGTCTTCGTTCTTCGTCATCTTCAAGATCCCCGTAAAGATCGCCACCTTCCCACCCGGTAACGCAAAGGCGTTGATGGTGCGATCATCCCTGATGATGGCAAACTCCCATTGATATTCAGGCTTGTTCGCGACCGCTGCGATACGTCTCCCGACACGATTGACCATCTCATTCAACACAATGTCCTCGCTGACAGGCGCTTTGCGCAGTATCTCGCGGTAGGCTCCGATGCCCATTGCAATTTCTTTCTCCTCGGAGATGTAAATGAATTGATCCCGTGCCGTACCCGGCGCTCGTACGCACCCCGTGAGGGTTGAGAGCAGTCCACTGATGGTCGCCATACCGCCAAGACAACACACCCCCACCACCCCACGAGCCGCACGTTGCAACAGGGCTCGACGGCCGATCGGAGTTGAAAACAATGTGTCGACCTCTTGGTCTGTCCCCTGCACCATCTTGATGCTCTCGATCATAGCCGATCAACATCATTATATTACCATTCATGAGGATCGGCGCCTTTCCTCGACTAGGGCATCCATAGATACATGAATTGTGGCGTCCCTCCTCTGACGAATGAGGCCAGATCAAGGTCCGCAAGGCCTGCCAGAACACCGGGTGCCAAAAGACGGGAGTAGACGTTGTTGGAATATTCTCCGGGACGTTGGTAGGTCACGACGCGGGCTTCGGTGAGCCCCGCTTTTTGTTTAGCCAACTCGACGGCGTCTTCAAGATAACCGATCTCATCGACTAAACCCGCTGCTTTGGCCTGTTCTCCTGTGTAGATTCTCCCGTCTGCCAGTCGTTTGATCTGCTCCATCTGCAAGTTGGAACGGCCCTCCTGCACAATGGTCAAGAATCGTTGATAGAACGAATCGATCAATCCTTGGAAGATGGCCCGTTCTTCTGTGGTCATCGTTCGCAATGGGGAGCCCATGTCCTTACGGGGCCCGGAGGTGACGGCGGTCGCCTCCACCCCAATCTTTTCCAACAGCCCCTTGGCGTTGACCGTGAGCATGATGACACCGATGCTGCCGGTGACAGAAGACGGGTGGGCAAGGACGCTATCGGCAGCGGCGGCAATGTAGTATCCCCCCGATGTCCCGATATCCATGATGGAGGCGATGATGGGAATTTTTCGCATCGCTTTGAACGTTTTCAGCTCATGATAAATAATGTCCGATGCCGTGACGGTTCCACCTGGCGTATTGATGCGAAGGACAACCGCTTTAATTTGCTCGTCCTTTGATGCCCGAGTCAGCTGCTCCTTTATGCTGGCAATCATGCTCGGTGCCGGGCGGAATCCCTCTTTCTCCTGAGAGCTGATGACTCCGGAAACTTCGATCAGCAACACCTTGGCCTTTCCAGTCCCGTCGACCTGTGCTTCTTGCAGAGGCCCAGGTCCAGGGAATAGAGGAAAGTTAAAGGTGCAACCCGACACCACCAGTCCGATCACAGCCATGACGAGACAATTACGCATGTTGTTTCTCCATGAGTCGCGCGAATTCTTCAAACAAATAGGAGGCGTCGTGAGGTCCCGGTGCCGCCTCCGGATGGTACTGCACCGAGAAGACCGGATGATCCAGACACACCATGCCCTCGATCGAGTAATCATTCAAGCTGAGATGCGTGAGCGAGAGTGATCCGTAACGGGTCTCAACCACCGGCGGAGTCTTCGGCACGTCGCGAATAGGCCCGGACCCCTGCACGGCGAAGTTATGATTCTGCGACGTGATTTCAACCTTTCTCGTTCGGAGATCCATCACGGGATGATTGGCCCCGTGATGGCCGAATTTCAGCTTGTAGGTCTTGAGACCGAAGGCTAAGCAGAGAACCTGATGACCTAAACAAATGCCGAATATGGGAAAACGCCCGATCAGCTCCTCCACCGCCTTGACCGCATAGGGCACACCTTCTGGATCACCAGGACCGTTGGAAAGAAACACCCCGTCCGGCTGTAGCGCCGCGACCTCTGCGGCAGATGTTGCAGCAGGCACAACCGTCACGTGACAACCGACATCCACCAAACGTCTCAAAATATTCTGCTTGATGCCAAAGTCATAGGCCACCACTCGCCACCGGGTAGATCTCCCATCAGGTTGACGGCTCGTGGATGACGCCGGAATCCAATCGCCCGATCCTGTCGTCCATTCATAGGAGCGAGCGCAGGTGACCTCCCTCGTCAAGTCTCGACCAATAATGCTGGGGGCTTGCTTAGCACGACCAACGGCTCGCGCTCGATCCAAATCGAGATGCGTAATGATGCCCTGTTGTGACCCATGCTCGCGCAAATGTCTCGTCAGGGCTCTCGTGTCGATTCCTTCGATCGCCACGACCTTGGCCTCCATCAGCATCTCCTGAATCGTTTGCTTGCTTCGCCAATTGCTGACAAGGCGACTGGCCTCCAACACGACGAACCCTTCAGCCCACGACCTGCGTGATTCCATGTCGTCCGGCGTCACACCGTAATTGCCGATATGGGGGCACGTCATCGTAATGATTTGCCCCTTGTATGACGGATCAGTCAGGACCTCTTGATAGCCGGTCATCGCCGTATTAAAGACGACCTCACCGACCGTTTCCCCTTCGTAGCCAAGGGTGCGGCCTTCAAAGACCGTCCCGTCTGCCAGTGCCAACAACGCCTTTTTCATGACCCTCGTCCACCCTGATCGAACGACCGTTTCGCCTTGATCCCGATAAGCATCAGCCCCAAAAGGAGATTGACCATATACAACGATCGAATCGGCATCAACACGCGAAAGAAACTTTCCAAGGCCGCCTTTTTCGCCGTCTCATCCTTCGTTGCGAACGCCTGCGCCTGAAGCTCCGCAGCATGTGGATGCAAAACCGTGATAATGAGCCCCGCGATCCCCACCATGACAGCAAGCACCATCATCTCGGCTCGTCCGACCGCTACCCCTGAATCCCCACTCCACCAGCGAAACCCCGCTGCAGCACAGAGAATCGCGCTCGCACCAATCACGAAACGTTGATACCCCTCGAAGGCCCTCGTCAAAAACATTCCTCCGGAATCTTGCCCTCCGAATGTGTTGAACACGGCCGGAATGACCGCCCCGCTCAGCACGATCATTCCTCCCACCCATACCGCAAGAGCTACCCATTCCAGCGTCAGACAACCGACTTTGCCCCAAAGGGGTACGCGTCGCACGGCACTAGGACTCCGCCGCCGCAGCCTCGAAGACGACTCGACCGCCCACGATGGTGACGTTGACCCGTCCTTTGACCTTCCACCCGGCAAACGGCGTGTTGCGACTCTTGGACCGAAACTTCGACGGATCGACTTCCCATTGTTCCTGCTGATCGACAATGACCACATCAGCATCCGCCCCAACCGCCAATGTGCCTTTGTCGAGTCCGAATGCCACTGCCGGTGCCGACGTCAACTTCTGCACCGCTTGTTCCAATGACAACACGCCTTCTTCCATCAACCCCAGCGTCAACGGAAGTGCCGTCTCAAGCCCCACAATCCCGAAAGGAGCTTCGGTAAAGTCTTGCTGCTTCTCCTGTGTGGCATGTGGGGCATGGTCCGTCGCGATCACATCGATGGTGCCGTCTCGCAATCCTTCCTTGATCGCTTGGACATCGGTCCACGTCCGTAACGGAGGATTCATCTTGGCGTGCGTATTGTACCCACGCACCAGCTCTTCCGTGAGGATGAAGTGGTGTGGGCACGCCTCAGCCGTGACAGGAATCCCACGGGTTTTCGCTTCACGGACCATCCGAACCGACCCCGCCGTACTGATATGGGCCAGATGGAGCCGGGCTCCGGTCAGTTCGGAAAGCGACAGATTGCGCGCCACCATGACGTCCTCGGCAGCCGCCGGAATACCGGGCAGTCCAAGTTCGGTCGAGATCAACCCTTCGTTCATGCAGCCGCCTTCGGCCAGATGCAGATCTTCGCAATGATCAACGACCGTGAGGCCAAAGGCCACCGCGTACTCCATGGCCCGCCTCATCACCAAACTGTTCATGACCGGTTTCCCATCATCCGAGATCGCCACACAGCCGGACCGCCGCAAGTCACCGATCTCCGCCAGCTCCTTCCCTTCCGATCCCTTCGTGATGGCCCCGATCGGTAACACGTTCGCCAGGCCAGCCAATCGAGAACGTTCCAGGATGAACTCGGTGACCGCCTGATTGTCATTGATCGGATTCGTGTTCGGCATGCAACAGACGGTCGTAAATCCGCCGGCGACCGCCGCGGCACTGCCGCTCTGAATCGTCTCTTTGTACTCGAATCCTGGCTCACGAAAGTGGACATGCACATCCACCAACCCCGGCATCACGAGCTTCCCACCTGCGTCGATGGTTCGACTCCCGACCGGTGCGGAAAGATTTGGGCCCAGTGCGGCGATCTTCCCGTTCTCAATCAGCACATCAGCCGCTCCGACGAAGCGGCCTGGGTCAATGACATATCCACCTTTAATGAGCATCGACACAGTACGCACCTCTAAAAATTGGCAGAACCTGTTGATCTGATGATCTGTTGGGTGAACCGTCCTAATTCGAGCTCGATCGGTAGTTCATTCACTCAACAGATCGTCTGGTCATCAAATTCACGAATTCGCCCCCGACATGAGATACAGTACGCCCATCCGCACGGCAACCCCATTCGCCACTTGATCGAGAATGACCGACGACAAACTATCGGCCACATCCGGCGCAATTTCGACGCCACGATTGATCGGCCCAGGATGCATCACGATCACACCGGTGTCCGCGAGCCGCACCCGTTCGGCCGTCAAGCCATAGAGCCGCGAATATTCCCTGATGGTCGGAAATAGGGCACGCCCCTGACGCTCCAATTGCAACCGAAGCATCATAATGACGTTCACGTCGCGGAGGCCTTCGTTCATATCGTGATACACTTTCGTCCCGAGTTTCTCTACCCCCCACGGCATCATCGTCGCTGGACCGACCAGGCGCACTTCAGCGCCAAGTTTGACGAGCGCGTAGATGTTCGAACGTGCCACACGGCTATGCGACACATCACCGACGATGGCCACCCGCAAGCCCTGGAACTTCATCCCTCGCTGTCGAATGGTATATAGATCGAGTAACGCCTGTGTCGGGTGCTCGTGCCATCCATCTCCGGCATTGATGACGGAGGACTTGACCCCGCTTGCCAGTGTTTCCGCGGCGCCAGCGGAGGAGTGGCGAAGCACGATAATATCGGCCTGCATGGCTTCGATGTTCCGGGCCGTGTCGAGCAACGTCTCTCCCTTCACCACACTACTGGAAGACGGCGCAAAGTTGATCACGTCGGCACTCAGTCGCTTGGCGGCCAATTCAAAAGAGGTCCGGGTTCTCGTGCTCGGCTCGAAGAACAGATTCACGACTGTTTTCCCCCTGAGTGCAGGCACCTTCTTGATTTCTCGCCCTGTCACTTCCTTGAATGAATCAGCTGTTTCCAGGATGAGCGTGATTTCATCCGCCGACAATGGGGCAAGACTCAACAGATCTTTGCGCTTGAGGCTCATACGATCCTCCGCATCAAGCCTTTAAGATGACCACTCGATCATCCTCCCCACTCTCTTCCAACAACACCTGAACTTGCTCGTCCCGGGAAGTCGGGAGATTTTTCCCGATGTAGTTGGCCTTGATCGGCAGCTGACGATGACCACGATCGACCAGCACCGCCAACTGGATTTCTTCAGGTCGCCCCAGGTCCATGAGACTGTCCATGGCGGCGCGAGTCGTTCTGCCAGTGAACAACACATCATCTACAAGCACGACCACCTTATTCGTCATGTCGAACGGCACGGATGTTTTCCGTAGAATGGGCTGGTCTTTTCGCAATGCCAGGTCGTCTCGGTACAGGGTGATATCCAGTTCACCGATCGGCACTTGCACACCTTCGATACTTTGGATCCGCTTCACAAGCCGATGTGCCAGATGCACGCCGCCGGTTCGTATACCCACCAGAGTCAGATCGTTCACACCTTTATTTCGCTCCAATATCTCGTGCGCGATACGCACCATGGCGCGAGAGATATCTCCCGCATCCATGATCACCTTTTCATCTTTCCGTTCAGGCGACATATTCGTAGGAGACGTCATATCGAAAACGCCGGCAATACTGTGTTCTCTTCAGACTCCGGACATAAAAAAACCTCCTCACCGCATTGGGGTAAGAAGGTCGAACTTGAGACACCGGCAGAGGCCGGACAGTGATTCATGATTTGCTCCTTGCTCACCTCACTGGATGAGCATTAAAGGTTTCGTTATCCTACTGAGGCAGCCTATCTCTGTCAAGCACAGCGAGCGACAGGTGTGTATCTCTCATGACAAGGTGCTCCTCTACTACGAACCCATAAGCTCTCGCGTGCCTTTGCCGCAAGCCCTGTGCTAAAGGCGACCTACGTGGTTCTTGGAACGCACCACAAGGGGGCAATTTCTATGAAAGACTTAACGGCCTGGCGCTATGAGGTCACGCTCCTCACTACACTTCTGACGACTTCGGCCTGCACGCAAACGGCCTTTCTCGTCGCCAATCTTCCCACATACTTCGATGAGACCCTTATCGTACATGATCGCGCATATGGGCCAGGCCCCGCTCAGAAACTTGACATCTATGCTCCGGCCAATCCCAGAGAGAACCCGCTCGACGTCATCTTGTTTTTTTATGGCGGACGCTGGACGTATGGAGCAAAGGAAGACTATCGGTTTGTCGGCATGACGTTCGCCGAGAAAGGTTTTCTTGTCGTGATCCCCGACTACAGAAAGTATCCCCAAGTCCGTTTCCCGGCATTCGTAGAAGATGCAGCCAAAGCCCTCAATTGGGTTCACCAGCATATCGAAGAGGCACATGGTAATCCGAGGCGGATACATGTCGTAGGGCATTCCGCTGGAGCCCACATCGGAGCGTTACTCGCAGCCGATCCTCATTACCTTGCCGACCAAGGGAAAGATCGATCACTGGTTATTCGTGACTTCGCGGGCCTCGCGGGTCCCTATGCCTTCACCCCTGACGAGCCGGATCTGGAGGAGATGTTCGGCCCGCCTGAGAATTATCCCAATATGCAGGTCACGACGTTCATCGATGGCACACAACCGCCGATGCTGCTCTTGCACGGCGATAAGGATCGCGCTGTGAAGTACACCAATGTGGAGAAGCTTCAGCAACGGATCATGGAACGAGGAGGCTGCGTGCGTTCAAATCTCTACAATGGCGCCAATCACAAGGATCTCATCGGAGCGTTGTCATGGCTCAACCCACGACATCTGCCGGTCGCTGACGACATCACGAAGTTTTTCGAATCATGTAGTGAGATCGCCGGAGAATGAACACACACCTTCATCAGCTCCTCATCCATCACGAAACCTAAAGACTTAGGGCCGAAATGGTTGAACATCGCCCGATTTGCGCAGCATCTTGTTCACTTCATCAAGGTGCAACTCTTCTCCGACAATCATCTCACGGGCAAACTCTTCCAGTAACACTGACTTACCCTCTGCGAGTTTCAGGAGTTCGTAATAGGAAGCGACAGCGGCCTTCTCATGATCCAGGCTTTCCCTCAGGATATCCCCCACATCGTGCTTCTCAGTTTCCAAGAGCGTCCCGATCTTGAGTGATGGATGGCCGCCCAGTAAGGTCACTAGTTCGCCGGCTTTGTGCGCATGCGCCAGGCTCTCGTTCGCGTTGTTCTTTAGCCAAGACACAATGGGAATGCGGTTATAGCCATAAATCATCAGGGAGTAATGTGTATAGCGGACGACTCCCGCCAACTCATGTTCCATAATCCTATTAAGAATCTCTACTGCGCGTTGCGTGTCTTGATCGTTCATCATGTTCCTCCGGTCACCACGACCATCTCCGTATGAAATCTCTCAACGACTGACTGTCCTACCCAAGGCACGGCGTCGCACGCCAGCCATTCCCCGGCCACTCAGTCTACGCGAAAGGTCCATGCGTATCTACCTCCTTCTGTTCGGATTCAAAAGCAGCAGTGTGGTTATGGCAGGTTGTGCGCTAGCGGATCATGCTACATCCTGATCTGAATGGCTGAGTCTATTATTCCTAGTGGCCCAGATACTGCCGGAGAGAGATGATACTGACGTTCTCGTATGCGCCCAACTTCAGCATGGTCTTATCTTCCGGTCACGATGCAATCTGCCTCACCGGCCTCTGCACATTCAAGGATACGATTATCAGGCTCATCGGAAAGAACTTCCAATCGCCTCCGCGGCGCGACAACTTCGGCGAGCTCCGTCAATACGACCACGACCTGGCGCAGCAGCCTCAACAAAGGGATCCGCTCCCCTTTGTTTCCTCCATTCCTGAGTCATGCACGATTCAAGATCTGGCCTCATTAACTTGTATTTATATGCGCCAGACTTTGTAAGCATGTGAAGCCGGTGAGGTGAGTGAGGTGAGTGAGGTGAGTGACTTGATGATTGTTTACTGAATACAGGGTGCCAGGCTATCATCGCCCAACCAAAAAGCGGGGGTGCACGATGTGGGATTACCTGTCATCGGTGGCTAGGGAGAGTCTGGACTCTCTACCCGCTGTTTTCTCTGCGACATGGGTATCTCTATCCTTAGCGATAATCCCGCCTCTCGTCATTAGCTTCATCAAGTATCTACTGCATCGCAAGAAAGAGGTTGGCACGTGGAAGCAGGTTTTGACCTCGCTTCCTGCTGGATGGCGAGATGAGGTTAAAAATGCAGTTATAATTACCAGCGTATGGATGCTTGTTGTATTTGGCGTTTTTGCCTGGAACTTTCTAGACATTGCCTCTAAGAGGAACGATCAACAACAAGCCAAAATTCAGGAACTACAAAACGCCAGTTCCAGTTTCAACACTCTTAAAATGGAGCACGACGCCGCCCAAACCCAAGTGACCTTGCTTCAGAACACCATCAAATCAATTCAAGGACAATTAGCCCATAAGGAAACATTGCTTCGAGAGAGAGACGCTATTCAGCTATCTCATCTTGATAGGTTGCGCATGGCAAATGAGCGAATGTCACAAAAGGACAAAGAGAAATTTTCAAACGCCTTGCACGCATTTTTGCAGTTCTTGGATGATGGGAATAGTCTGTATGGTGAAATCTTGCGCGAAGGTACAAAGATAAACAAGGCATGGCGAAAAGGATCGATTGCAGACGAAGACATTCTGTTAGAACGGAAGGAAGCCCTCCAAAACTTGGTCGCACCAGCAAAACAGTTAGCACAAACGTTCCCAAAGCTAAGAAACGAGTGGAGGTATTTTTCCGAGCAGACCAATTTCATCTTCGGAGACAACCCAGACAATGAAGGTCCGAATGCCTTAATCAATGCTGTCCAGGAATATTTCTACTGGATTGATCATCGATGGGCAAAGATTGGCAATAAGAATGAGAGAGACATCATGAATATGTTTCAGGAGCCACATAACCTATTTAAAGACCGCCTGAGAGGATTTGCTCTCTGGAAACAGGGGTCTGAGCAAAGGCTAGAGCAGATGAGAATATCCATACAGTGAATCAATCACGATGAAATCATGAGTGGCATGAATACTTAAACACCTGGCGAACCAGGAACTTGATGTTTGGTTGTGTCTGAAGAGGTTACAGATAGACTAGAACCTATCTCAAAATTGCTTGCGGAGCATCGTGATGCAAGCGAGCTGGACAAACCCAAGGAAGTTGGTGGCGTAGTACTCCCAGCGAATGAGTAAGCGCCGCTTCCACTGGAGCCAGGCAAAGAACCGTTCGACCAACCAGCGGCGTTCATACCGCCGGAGGTGGCGCCCATCTTGGGTTTTGAGTTTCCGGGTCGAACGATGGGGCGCAATCAGGTTCACGCCGTCTTGTTTGAGGTCGTCATCGAGCCCATCGCTGTCATAGGCGCGATCCCCGATCAGATGCTCGGGCTTGGCCTCCAGCATGTAGAAGTCGAAACTGAGTTGCACTAAGGTGACTTCATGATGAGTCGCCCCATGCGTACTGACCGAGAGCGGGAGGCCGTGGCGATCCACAATCGCCAGAATCTTCACGCCTTTGCCGCGTTTGGTGAGCCCGACGGCCTCGCCGCCACCTTTGGCCGCCGCAAATGTGGCATCGATAAAACTCTCCCGTTCATCAATCGCGCCTTCGTCCCGCAGCGCATTGGCCAACTGCGTGAGGACCTCGCGCAGCACTTCCTGCTGACACCACTGTTGGAACCGATGGTGGACCGTAGGAAAGTGTTCGCGAATCCGCTCCCATTGATCGTCCCGCAGCCGCAGCATGCCCGGACTTATACGGGTGGGAATTCATGTCGTCAACTATTTTGAGATAGATTCTACTCAGGTGCCGTCAGCGCATCTTGTGCGACGTGGCCGGTCTGTGATTTTTCCACGATATTGTGATGAATCTCCTTGGCAATGACGTGCGCCAGTTGGTCGGTGGACAACGCGCCCATCGGCAGCTGCTTCGTATCGGCATAAAATGGGTCATCCGGAGCCGCGGTACGATGGAGGTTGATCAGAATCGCCGCTGGTTGGATGAGCTTTCCTGGCTGCCCCACCATCACCGCCTTATCTGCCGGCAACACTCTGGTCCTTGTCGCCCAGTCGCGCTGCTCGATATTCACGAACGTCACATTCCAGATGGCTCCGTTCAGGAGGCTTGTCACGGCACGCGGGGTGCGTTCGAGAAAGACCAGCTCTCTCACGATTCTCTGCAAGGCTTCTCGAACCCGAATATCGTAATACTTTGTCGATGAATCCGGCTGGCTTGGCGCAACTAAATTGGTGCTGCCGACCTCGTAGTAGGACTGTTCCTCCAAACTTTGAAAATCGTCGACCGTCCGTAAATAGGTCTCGAAGAGCTGTTGGAGCATCCGTACACGTTCCTCGCTGGAGAGAGATCGGATGTCCTTATCGGCCTGAATCCGGGCATGGAGAAGATCTCGATCGACAGAGACTGTCTTGGGCTTGTGACTGGTCTCTGCCTTGCTGACCACCCATTGGAACTCTCGCGCCAGCACCGGCGCGAACCGCTCAGCCTTTCCAAGATACCCTTTCTCTTTCATCGATGACACGCTGATCAGTAACCTGACTCGACCAGGGTCTACCGTCCGCACGACAAGGAAAAGAAACGACTTTCCTTCATGGTTGCGCACGCTTGGTTGAACAATGACGCGATCGAGCATTCCCTTGCGTACCGCTTCATCGAACCGCGGATAGTTCCGGCGTCGTTGATTCAAGTAGGAAAAGGTATCGCGTACTGTCCGAAGTGCCGCGTCCGCCTCAGCCTTATTATGAGCCTCGCCAACTGAGGCTTCCGTTCCTCGATCGACATACACTCGGAATGAAAGACCTGAAATCTGATGGCCAGATTCTAAGGGCTGACGAAACTCTCGTGCGGGCTCTCCGCTATGGTCCACTTCCGCCGCATGAACATCAACAGCGAAACCAGCAGGGACAACCACAAGCGGCAAGGTCAACAGACCATTTCTAATCCAGGGGGCAACGTTCGGAACCAGCCCCTTTCGGTCAAGCACAGTGAAAAAACTCTTTCTCTCTGAATTGTTCATACAGAGAGGCTACTGTTCACCGCTGCCACTGTCAACGTAGGGTGGCCAAAAGAAAAACCTGAGCTAGCTCACACGATGGCCTGCTGTCGAAGAAGATTCACCGTCCTACAAAGAACTCACCCGTCTAGTTTTTCATGGCAAGTTCGCCGCGGCCAACGTGCCCGTTCAACACCTACCATAGGCCCATAGACTCTGACGATTCCGTGAGGGTCAGCACAGTTCCCACTGCATCCTGAACCCTACAGACATCACCAGATATGTTCGAAACAAGGACGAGCCGATGGGTAGGACAATATGGTAACCGACTCCAACTTCACCTGGAACTACCCGCAAATACAGTTACTTAGAATTACAAACTAGGTTGAAGTTGATAGGACTTAGTTCTGGCACTCACCTTGCTGAACGTTAGTTTGACACCCACGAGGTCAGTCAAGGAGGGCGTTATGGACGCCGCAGCTTACGCTGTGACATTTCGAATTGTCTGGTGTCGTCGGCAAAGGGCAAACGCATCCACCCAAATGGAGCTGGAAGCCTGGCGCGCTGAAGAGGAGGGTCTCCGAGATGCCGTGCTCCACCGAGATCACGTCCACAAATACCGATCTCATTCCCCGAAGGTGTTGGAGCGCTATTTATTGGGGTTTCAAGATGCGAAGGCGCTCATACGCACCACACGCGTAGCCCGCATTTGTCACGCAACTCGCAATAGAACGCAATGCCGGAGCGGTTCAGACCGGATCGCGATTGATCGCACGCTCCCTGATTCCGCAGACCACCTCACGTACGAATCGAGCGTGTCCGGATGATCAGCCCTTGTGAACCGACCCGATCACCTGTCACGGATAGGAAATGGTCCTGGGCGCCTGGAGACGGGTAATGCTGTCCGGCCACAGCGTGGCTGGATCTTTGTCGAAAATATCAAACGAGTGCTTCGGTAGGACTCCCCATGCCCCTTCGAGCATTTCATGTTCCAGTTGCCCAGGAGCCCATCCTGCAAAGCCGGCAAAAGCGCGGAAAGTTTCGGTCGGCTTGGGTTGAGTGATGATGCGCTCCAGAACTCTGGGAGTGCCCACATAAATCCGGCTGAAGATCAACCGCGCGTCAGGATAGGGCCCCTCAAGGCGAAACAGTAAAACCATTTGCGTTTGCCCGACCGGCCCTCCAGCGAACAGGCGATGGGTTGTCCCCTTCAGTATGGGGAAATCCTGGAGCACGTCGGAGAGCAGCACATCCGTGGGTCGATTCAAAATGAGCCCGACCGTACCTCCTCTCCCATGCTCAATGATGAGCAAGACACTGTGATGGAAGTTGGGATCATCCAATGAGGGGCTCGCAACCAGAAGTACGCCCGTTTCAAGTGATGATGGTGAAAACTCATGCTGAGCCAGAGCCGGCCTGGCAAAGAGTAGAACCCAGAGCCCTACCAGGAAGACCTTGCCTAACCATCTCTTCATAGCCACAAGAGGCAGATTTCACCTCGGTTAGATAACCACAGATATCTCGTCGCTCTTGTAAAAGCAATAGGCCTATATCTATCGTAGAGATCGCGGCCATCACCAATCAGGTTGACCATCTTACACATGATCTATGCTAGAGTGTTTTCCGTGCTTGTTGGTCGTAGGCAACATGCCATGACAGCCCTGTCGGCTGGTTTAGTTGGAAAGGAGACGTCATGATAAAGGCCTATTGGCGTGGGCTTGTCTGGTTTTCAATAACAATTCTGTGTACCCTACCGGGGTGCATCGATCCACCGGTCTCCCCGTACGAGGACGTACGAGACACCGTGACGAGGATCGATGAGTTGCGGTCGGCGGCAGAGCAAGGGAGTGCCGAGGAGCAATACAACCTTGGTCTGCAGTACGAAAAGGCCTTGCCACAGGACCATCGAGAAGCCGTCCGGTGGTATCGCCTGGCTGCGATGCAACGCCACGCCGAAGCGTTCTACAGACTCTGTGTGTTGTCGGATCTCGGTCGTGGCGTGCCTCAGGACTATCAAGAGGCACTCCGGTGGTGTCGCCTGGCTGCCGACCAGCGGCATGGCGCGGCCATGTTTCTCATCGCAACATACTATGCAAAAGCTCGAGGCGTCCCCAAGGACGTGGTTCAGGCCTACCAGTGGTACAACCTGGCCGCGGCGAATGGGCATGAAGATGGAGCCAAGTGGCGCGATCGCCTCGCCCGAGATATGACGCCAACCCAGATTGCCAAGGCCCAATTTCTCACACGGAACTGGAAACCGACAGTCGAAGAGTCACTACTGGAAGAAGATCCCTCATGATTCTTCCCAGGCCGCCTGCCTCAACTCATCTTGGAGCTCGTCACATGCGCGTGTGGTTCGTCCATCGTTCACCGTCCAGATTTGTGCGTTACGGCTTATTGCAGCCTTGTCGGCCCATGCCGTGACTTAGTGCTTGAACTCACTCCTCACTGCTGAGTAGGATAACCGGCCAGCGGGACTCAACCTCATTACTCATCGAAAACAATGGTTCAGTGGCAGCTGCCCTACATATCTGTTGTTCTCGTAGGACTCGCTGTGGTGTTGTCGCTCTCCGTGGGCTGCACAACTCCTCCCCCTACACCCCCTCCCCAACCACTCATTGGTGGACAAGAGGTGAGCGAGATTCTCAAACGCGCCGAAGACGGTAACCCCGATGCTCAAAACCAGTTGGGCGTATTCTATAGCGAGGGACGGGGTGTTCCTCAAAACTACCTTGAAGCAAAGGATTGGTTTAAAAAAGCGGCCCACCAGGGCCACGCGGATGCCCAAGTCAACCTCGGTACGTTGTATTCACTGGGTCAGGGAGCGACCTTCAGCGACCAGATGGCCTTGTTTTGGTTTCAAAAGGCCGCCGACCAACGAAATGCCTTAGCTTTTGCGAAACTCGGGATGATGTATGAGCGTGGTCGCGGGGTGCCGCTGAGTCTGGTTGATGCGCACATGTGGTACAACCTCTCAGCGGCTTACGGAGAGAAACGAGCCGCCGAATCTCGTCATGCGGTTGCAACCCGTATGACAAGCGCGCAGATCGCCGAAGCGGAAGAACGAGCCAAGAAATGGAATCCCAAGCAGCGATAATCTCCAAGGACACCCCGGTCGCTGGAGCCTCACCCGCTAGAGTCAGAAGATACTCGCTTGTTTCTGTAGCCAGCGCACGTACTTCACGATCTGATCAACATCTTCAGGTTTGACAGCATCGATCTTCGGCATGTCACCAAACTGCCAGTGGTGGGCCTTCACCCCCTTGGCGGCAGCTTGATGAAACGCCGCATCCCCATGATGATTCGGCTCATAGACCTTGTGAACAAACGGTGGGCCTTGAGTGGTTCCAACTCCCCCAATACCGTGGCATGTTGAACAGTTGGCGTTGAATTTCTGTTCGCCGTCACGCAGCTCGGCTGGAGCCGAGGCCACCATTGCAGTCGCCGCAGGTTCTACCCCGTTCTGGCTACAGGCTTGTGTCGCACCAAGCACCAGCACAAGGGAACTCACCCACAGTATTTGCGACGACTCCATAGCGCGTAACCACACCTTCAATTCGCTCGTTCGATTAAGATACCGCATACCGGATCGGATCTACAACTCCCGCTTCCGCAAATCCTCGTCTTCGAATCAGACAGCTGTCACAGTGGCCACAGGCCACCAGCCCAATCGGATCATAACAGCTATGCGTGAGATGGAAGGGAGCATTCAGAGCCAGGCCCAGGCGAATGATATCCGCCTTGGACAATTGAAGCAGCGGTGCCCGTATCTCGATATGTTTGCCTGTCATCCCTGCTTTCGTTCCGACTCGAAGCACAGCCTCCACGGCCTTGATGAACTCTGGGCGACAGTCAGGGTACCCGGAATAGTCGACCACGTTCGCGCCGAAATAAATGACCGAGGCACCCACTACTTCGGCGTGAGCCGCTGCCAGCGACAAAAAAATCAGGTTTCGGCCAGGCACATAGGTCTTCGGAACCTCCTGGCTCCGTTCGGATTCACTTCGATCTTTCGGCACCGGCAGTGCGTCGGTGAGAGCCGACCCACCGATGGCCTGCAAATCCACATTCACCACGATATGCCGCTCAGCGCCCAGCGCTTCCGCGACTTGCTTGGCGCATTGCACCTCTACCGCATGCCGCTGATGGTAATCGATGGTCAGAAGAGAGAGTCTATACCTATCCCGCCGTGCAACTGCCGCCGCAACCGTCGAATCCAAGCCTCCACTGGCAAGTACAACCGCTCGTTCAGGGGTTTGCCCATCCATGCGGGAGAGGAGATACTGCAGAATCCTGTGGGGTAAAAATCCTTGATACTAGTCGCGATCTTCTTCTCGTTCGATCTTTTCCAACAACTCAGCACGAGATTGACATTCCACGCAGAGCTTGGCGAAGGGAACCGCTTGGAGTCGCCTTTCACTGATTTCGACTCCGCACTCGGCACAAATGCCATAAGTGCCTTCGTGTAGCCGCGTGAGGGCTTCATCGATCGACTGGCGCCGACGGTTGCGCATTTCCATCAAGGAAATGCCGAGCTCACGCTCCAGATCCATCAGCGCCTGATCGCCCACATCGCGTGCCGATTCAAGACGGCGCTGTTGATCTTCGGTGAGGGACTGTCCGAGACTCTCTTCAATCTCTTTGATGATCTCCTGACGTTTCCCAAGCAGCATCTTATGGAGCACTTCCTGCCTTCGCTCCCGTGCTTCTCGTTCTTTTGGAGTTTCCTTGGGTCGCACGGGTGTTTCCACGTCCAACTCTGAGGCGGGCTTCATGGCTGTTGCTGCACCTGCAGTGGTCGGTTCCGTCTTCTTGATGGCAGGCGCCGCCGACTTCGATTTAGCCACAGCCTTTTTCTTGCCCTGCGTTTTCGTTGCCATAGTAATGTGCACTCCGACGGTAAATTGTTGAGGAAGGTTAAAAAGACCGGCTTCTATATCACGGCCCCTCCACCAAGAACAAGGGCCGAAGGGGAAACCGGCCGAAACACTTAGGGATACGTGATCATTGAATGTACGTCATACCCGACAAGTTTCCCACGTCCATTCAAACTTTTTAGTTCAACAAGAAAATCAAGCCCCACGATCGTGCCTCCCAGTTGACGAACAAGGTTGACGGTCGCTTCAGCTGTTCCTCCGGTGGCGAGCAAATCGTCGACGATCAACACGTGCTCTCCAATTTCGATCGCGTCACGATGCACAGCAAGGCTGTTGTTCCCGTATTCGAGGCTATATTTCACTTCATAGCAATCAGCAGGCAGTTTGCCAGGTTTACGAACCGGAACGAAACCGGCGCCTAACCTCGCCGCAAGAATGCCTCCGAAAATAAATCCCCTGGACTCAATCCCTACGACCTTTGTGATTCCTCGATCGCGATAACGAATCGTCAGTTGATCGGCAAGGCTTTGAACGGCTGTGGGATTTTTCAACAGCGTGGTGATGTCGTAAAACAGAATGCCGGGCTTTGGAAAGTCCGGCACTTCGCGAATAAGGGCTTGGTAGTTGACGGTGGTCACGAGAATTAGAGCAGATCCGCCTGTGTCATCGTTTTTCGCTCGATGGTGTTCCGAAGCCGAACCAACGCCGCCATCTCGATCTGCCGAACACGCTCACGCGTTAATCCCATCGTACGGCCGATCTCTTCCAACGTCTTGGCTTCGTCTCCATCGAGTCCGAACCGCGATACAATAACAGTTTGCTCTTTCTCAGGCAACTCCCTCACCCACTTCATGAGTTTCGCCCGCCTTCGCACGCCATCTGCCGTCTGGTCCGGCGAGAGCCCAGATGGATCTTCGATCACATCGCGCAGAAACGTATCAGTATGGTCGCTGAGCGGACTATCAAGCGAACAGGTGGTGCGCACCAACTGTTTCAGGTCTAAGACTTCTTCCTCAGAGGTCTTCATCTTAACAGCCACTTCAGCGGCCCTCGGTTCCCGTCCAAGCTCCTGCACCAATTGCTCAACCCGATTGAGGTACCGATTGAGACGCTCCACCACATGCACCGGCAGACGCACGAGCTTCCCCTGATTGATAATGGCCCGTTCGATGTACTGTCGAATCCACCAGGACGCATACGTACTGAAACGGAAGCCCCGTTTGTAATTAAACTTTTCGACCGCCTTGATCAAGCCCAGGTTGCCTTCTTCTACGATGTCGGAAAACGGAAACCCGCGATGCATGTAACGCTTCCCGATGCTGATTACCAGCCGCAGGTTGGATTCGATCATCTGCTGACGGGCTTGCTCGTCCCCAGCCATCACCCGTTTCCCAAGCTGCTGCTCTTGCTTGAACGTCAGAAGAGTCGATCGACGAACCTCGCGAAGGTAGCTCTTAAGCGTATCCAGCCCTTCTGATCGATTCGTTTCGCGCTCTCCCTGGTCCGAAGCATCGGAGGGCTCTGAACCTCCCAGGTCGTCGACGGTATGCCTCCGAGCCTCGCTCATTTCGGACTCTTCGTCATGCTGCCGACTCATAGTCTCCTGTTCCCTAATACCAAATATCAAAAGTTGAATATCGCCCGTCCGCCTGACCCCACTCTATATCAATCTGCGTGACTCTCCCGGCGGGAGGACCGATTTTCAGTTTCTGCAGGAAGGTTTCGATGACCGTTTTGCTGCCTTCAACTTCCAATTCGACTCGACCATCATCAAGATTGCGAACGCCTCCTGCAAGATCGAGGTTGGACGCGATCCGTGCCGAAAACGCACGAAAACCTACGCCCTGCACATGACCGGACACGACGACATGCGCCCGAACCGCCTGCTCATCGGCCGATTTGGTCATGTCGGCCTACCATGTTCATGAAGCCTCGACGGTCGTCTACCGTTCCGTTCAGCGATATTCTCATACCTCCTCGGATGCGTCACGTGTTTTGCACTTTCTGCGCGTTGACCTTCCCATCATCACATTAGGCATTGCCCCTGTACCCAAGGTATACGAATAGGATGCTGACGGCCTCCTACTCCTATGCTGTGATAGGACAAAATTTGGCGTGATGAAAGATCTGGAGATGATGGTTGAATTGACAACGACCACACGATCAGCCAATGGAACAAGCAGACGAGGTGTGAGTGAAGATAAAGACCACTGGTGGGTTTTATCCGGCGGCACGAGCAAGCTTGGTGTGGTCGGGGCGAGAGGATTTGAACCTCCGACCCCTGCGTCCCGAACGCAGTGCGCTACCGGGCTGCGCTACGCCCCGACAAGACCGAGCGGGAAAGGTAACGTATGATTGTCTTACAAGAGCAGGGTAAAAGGCAACCCATGTGCGTCCGCTACCCCGCGGCATGTCACTTGTCCATCTTTCAGATTGACTCCTTTGGCCAACCCAGGGTCAGAGTGCACCGCTCGGTCGACACCATCCGATGCGAGTCGGAGCAGATACGGCAAGGTCGCATTGGTGAGAGCATAGGTAGAGGTGCGAGGAACGATTCCAGGCATGTTGGCCACACCATAGTGGATCACGCCATCAACGACGTACACGGGCTCGGAGTGGGTGGTTGGGCGTGTCGTCTCAATGCAGCCACCCTGATCCACGGAAACATCCACGATCACCGAACCAGGTTTCATTCGTGAGACCAGCGACCGCGAGACAAGCTTGGGCGCCTTCATTCCTGGAACAAGCACCGCACCAATGACCAAATCAGCGGTTAGTACAGTCTCTTCGATGGCAGCAGGACTCGCTGCACGCGTGATAATCCGGCCTTGGTATTGATCATCGAGAACCCGCAGTCGCTCAATGTCCAGATTGACGACGGTTACCCTCGCCCCCAAACCCACAGCCATCCGAATGGCGGACGAGCCCACCACCCCGGCGCCAAGAACCACGACATGGCCGGGCTCGACCCCAGGAACCCCTCCCAGCAACACACCGCGTCCGCCATACATTTTTTCTAGATACTGGGCACCGATTTGAACGGACATTCGTCCCGCAATTTCGCTCATCGGCTTAAGCATCGGAAGACTTCCGTCCTTCGCCTCTGTCGTCTCGTAGGCAATTGCCGTAACACCGCTGCTCAGAAGTGCCTTCGTCACATCGGGTAATGCTGCGAGATGAAGGTAGGTGAACAGGACTTGTCCGTGACGGAAGAGTGGACATTCGGAGAGCAACGGCTCCTTGACCTTCACGATCATGTCTGCTTTTTGGAAGATCTCGCTTTTTGAACGAGTGAGACTTGCGCCCGCCTTCCGGTATTCGTCATCGCTAAAACCACTGCCGCCGCCCGCAGAGGATTCAACCAAGACCTCATGTCCAGCTTGACACAGCATCGCCGTAGCCTCGGGCGTGAGACCGACGCGATATTCGTGATCTTTAATCTCTTTGGGTATGCCGATAATCATTGAGACACGCCTCCCTCCCGTTTGCTCGTCTCGTCACCTAGGAGACGATTATACCCACACCTCAAAACTAAGTGATAGACCTTCCAGCATCCGTCCCACCCGTGGACAGTCAGTAAATTCCTGTTGTAAAATCAATGTTCGAGCATTTGGAGAGGAATAGTGGTGGACTCGTGGAATGAAACGTGTCACGCATGTGGGGCCTCGAGTGCGCCACTCCTAAGGTTGTCATTGGGTAAGGATTTCTTCGGCCGCCCGTACGATCGTCTGTCACCGCAGTCGGATAGCAATCCCCAATGGTATTGTGACTTCTGCTCCATGCACAAAAACTTGCAAAGAGATGTTCGCGATATCCATGCAGAACTCAACATACTCCTTGCAGGTCAGAATTCCGAACTTTCAAAAGGGGATGAATTTCGACGCGCATCATTACGGCTGCAGGAAATCCTGATTATACTGACTGCGCCCAACCAGCAATCCCCATTCCTCACCGACTCCGAAGTCCGACTACTGATGGAACGACTCAATACACTCACGATGCCCGTCTAATAAGACTACCTGATGCCAGCCTTTCAACGACACATTTTTATCTGTACCAACCAGCGGCCAAAGGATGATCCACGGGGTTGTTGTGCGAACTTAGGTGCGGAAAAACTTCATGCTCATTTCAAAAGCGAAACCAAACGACTCAATCTCAAGGGCATTGTCCGCGCCAATAAGGCCGGTTGCCTGGACCATTGTGACCTCGGTCCCAGCGTGGTGGTCTATCCCGAAGGAGTTTGGTATTGGGTCGGCACGGAGTCCGATGTGACTGAGATCATGGAACGGCATGTGGTGAAGGGTGAAATCGTCACCCGGTTGCTCATGCCCGAACATCCAGTTCCGGAACACTTGACGCCGCTCAAGAACCCGTAGAGTTTTTCAATATATCTCCATGCCGACTGAAGACAAATGGAAGGCCAACATGGAAAAAGTGGCCTTCGCGCAACAATTTCCCGGCTTGATGCTCAGCTGGCACGCGTGTGAAGGTAAGACGGTCCGTGCCGTCCTTCCATTGACGGGTAAGCCTGGTGCGATGGTGGTCGTATTTACCGACGCATCCTTCACGATCGTTCCTCCGCTTGCTCCAGAACCTTGGGCCATCGGACAAGCGCTCGTGGACGCTCGAGCACAGCTGGAACCTGCACATCAAGCAGCCTACGAGGAGTACGATCGATTGGTGAAGAAAGACAAAGAAGCGTTGAAAACCGCCCGCCTGGAAAAGATTGTAGGTGCTATTCACAATAATCTGGAACAGATTCCCGAGCTCAAAGACCGACTCAAAGCGCTCGTGAAGGAGTGGAAGTGAGTACCCTCCCTGAGAAAAATATGTTTGAGATCTTTTCTCAAGGTCTCTTTGAAGGAGTGAAGCCTATGCTGATCGTTCGTGATCATCTTGTCCGCCATCCCGACCGTTGCACTCACCAAGCTGTGTGCGTGCCGATCTGTCCGACCAGCGCGTGGCTGTCGACACCTCCCTACAAGTTCGATCCCTCGCGCTGCCTGGAAAGCTGTCGGCTCTGCCTGGATGCCTGTCCATCTCAAGCAATCTACGGAGTCTTTAAGAAGGGTGACAAACTATTGGAGCCGCAGAAGAAAAACGGCTAGACCGGCGGGATCCGGTGTTCAGGCTCTCGACATTCACACGATCTGTTTCCGCACGTGTCCCCAGTAGGCAGTCCCAGCGTATCCGCATGCAACCGTGCCGGTCGTAACCCCCATAATTTGATACACCTTACCGCGAGTGATTTTAACTTTTACGGCTGGATTCAGCAGGTCAGAAGAACTCACCACAAGCTTAAGCGATTCCCCGGCTGAGAGGATCGGCCACATACAGGCCAACCGCAACCGGGTTTCATGGCGCGGAATCGACATCGTATACAGCCACCCTCGATCAAGGTGGTCTACAGCAAGACGAACAATTTCCCTGAGCACGGGTCTCAATCGAGGAAGGTTGCCTTGATCCAGTAGATCATGTGGTTTCAGTCCCGCTTCCGTCAGCATCATTTCTGGGATGTAACAGCGCCCCCTCTGCAGATCATGAGCCAAGTCCTTAACGATGTTGGTCAGTTGAAGCCCCTTTCCAAATCGGACTCCCACCTCCGACATCCGTTGAACATCCCACCCTGCTAGCGCCTTGCGATGCGCACACATGAGATCGGTCCAAAATTCACCGACACATCCAGCCACCTGATACGTGTATCGATCCAGGTCGTCGAGAGTCTTGAGCGCGGTAAGATCCTCCGCAGAAGTTCCAGGGAATGTAGTCAAATCCATTTCCATTCCCTGGGTCAGTGTCGCTATGACTTTCTGAATCCGGTATCTATCCTCCGGCGAACAGGTGAAAAGAAGTCGAAAACAGTCATCCAACCGCTCAAGCAGGATTCGCTCAGCTGAAACTTGTTGGATCGGTGCCACCGCCTGCTGAATCGCACGGATCTGAGCCCAGTCGACCTGCCCACAGAGAACCTGCTCCCTGAGCCGGTTGAGAAAACCTAAACGGCGCGGTCGATCGATCAGTTCTGTATCGGCAATCGTGTCGGCGGCTCGAGCGAACAGATAGGCAAGTCCTACCTGATCACGCACATCGGCCGGAACAACCGCCAAGGTCGTATAAAACAGACGTGAGACCTTCTTCAGCAGGTCCTGCAATAGCTCGCGCTTGGAGGAAATGATCTTCGTAGAAGAATCCATTATTTGGCTTCCAATTCTGTCATCCACCTCTTCGTTCGACGACTGTGCGGAAGCCACCAGCACTTACTTTGCAGAGGAAAATGGAAAAGCGGAAAAGCAAGTCTGATCCATCGTAACTCGCAACACCTCTGGGAAGAATCTATACCAACCTCTCATAAAATGGCTTTCTAACAGGAACGCCGGGAGACGGTCAATATTCCCTCAGTACTTGCAAAGTCTTTAAACATCTTGACTTTACATGATGAGGTCTTATTCATTATAGACGATGGTGTATCTCAAACAGCAGATTTGTGTATAATTGTGTCAATTCAGCAACTCACCTCGACTTAGGTGAGTGTCTTCAAGGAGGCTCACGATGAAGTGGTTTAAAGGCATAGGCCTACTGCTGATCGCAAATATCCTCATCATGGTGACGATTTCGATCACCGCACCGATCGTGATCAACGTGATTCTGCCCATGTTCGGGATCGACGTTCGAGGGTCGGTCGATCTTTCTACTTTGGTGTGGGCAGCCATGTTTGGGTTTGGGGGTGCGTTCATCAGCTTGGCATTCTCTAAACAAATGGCGAGGGCGATGCTCAATTGCCAGCAGATCACTCAACCTCGTTCCCGGGCTGAACAGATCATTTATGGCTCGGTGCAGGAAATCGCACAACGCCTTCACATTACGATGCCGGAAGTATGGGTCTACGACTCGCCGGATCCGAATGCCTTCGCAACCGGCCCCAGCAAGAATAATTCAATGGTGGCGGTTTCCACGGGTCTCCTTGAAAATCTCAAGGAAGACGAGGTCAAAGCCGTCCTGGCTCACGAAATGGGCCATGTGTACAACGGCGATATGTTCGCCACAACCGTGCTGGCCGGACTGATGAATACCTTTGTCTTTTACATCGCGATGTGGGTGCGTCGATTCTTTGCGGAGCGGGACCAGGCGGCATTGGGTTTCGGTCTGTCAATCGTGCTGCAGATTGTCGTGAGTATTCTGGCTTCGGTCGTGATCAGTTGGTTTTCACGTCGTCGAGAATTCGGAGCCGATGCCTTTGCCGCTAAGGTATACGGGAAAGACTCCATGATCGGTGCGCTACGGGCGATTGATCGATGGGTGAATCGGGCTCAATTCCAATACTCAAGCCAAGACGCATTGGCAACCATGAAGATCTCCGGGAAAACCGGTGGATTCATGAGCTTGTTTTCGACGCACCCGCCGATTGAGGTACGAATCGCCGCGCTGGAGCGTCTTTAAGACGGTTTCTTGAAAAAGACAATATGGGCGCGGTGCTCGTGAATCACCGCGCCCAAGGCCGCAATTCCATAAGGGATATTCGTTTCAATCACCTCTTCGATCTCGGGATTGTTGATCGTGACTTCATATCGGTCCTGAACGTTCGTTCTTACCGGACCAGCGGTCACCTCTCGCGGCATGAAGATTTCTTTCCAGACTTCTTTTTCGACCCAACAGACATCTCGAAATCGCTCATAGAGCAACGTCAGTTTTTCTGGGTCTGTGACCTTGATACCTTCCCCCATACCCCCCTCACGACCTACTTGACTGATTTCTGGTCAGATGGCAACGCAGGCAGACTCTCCGTGACGGTAAACCGCATGGTACCGACTTGATTCACAGCATGAAACGGCTGTTGCCCTAAGGGCGTGATATAAATCTTTGCCAGATAGTTGCCCACTTCCCATCTCGCACCGAACCTTTTTAGTTCCAGATACCCATACCGTTCATGCCCGGGCACTTCGAGCACGTCCTTGCCCAATGGCTTTTCGTTCAGTTGGCCTTGAGGCCGTTCCAGGTACCATTGCACCGCGAATTGGGCCGGGTCCTCCAGAGGAGCCACCTCAAAGACGATATAGATCGCCGGAATCTCCGGCGTGAATATCGAACCCGGCTCGATTGGTTTGAGACGTGGGTCCTGGGTATACCACCCTTTTCTCCCAAACGTATCCCATTCCACTTCGAATCCCCGGGCCATCTTAATCCAGGTAAAGAGTGATTGCGGAACGCCTTTTACCTGATCATCAAATGACGGGCTTGGCGTCGATCCAACCTCTGTAATCTCTTGCTCTTTGGGGGTCAAAAGGTCTTTCGCCATTCCTCTCTGTTCCTGGAAAAGGATGACACTGACAACACAAGCGGCAAACCAAGACCTTGAGTGCTTACTTCTGTGAACTGCTTTCTCCATAGATTTTATCGTACTGAGGTCCATCATAGGGGGTCAATGCTTACCGGCAGACGTGTTGATGCACTTCGACAGAGTATGGCCGTTTCTTATCGCCACGATTATGAGAGCGGGGCAGGGTGCTGGGACTTGAACTCAGCAACTATGCATTCGGCAAGTCCGATCAATGCAACGGGCAGCGGATCTCCTGATGAATCTTGCTGAAGAGCTATTCGGAATCCAACAAGTCTCTCGCCCATCGCATCATATTACTGAGCCGACCACTAAATAGTGCGTACCCATTTCGAGCAGAAGCTCACGAATGCCCTATTTCATGATGAATTAGCGGATAGAACATGCACTATTTGACGACCTGCTCAGTAACTACTGAGGATCACCTGCCGAATCCAGTGCGCGATTTTTTTCTTCTTGTTTGAGTTTATCGAATGCCTGTTCAGAATGTTCGCGAACTTGATCTTGACTCAGCGGAGAAGCCACCTTCGGTGTATCGGTGCCGCACCCAGCGAGACCAAACAGCATGATTGACATGCCAACCGCAACACCTCTCTTATGGTTCTCGATCGTCTTCGTCTCTGTTTTTCGCATCCGATCCTCCTGACTCAGATTGGTTCAAATCATACCACCCGTTTACCAAAATACCATCCCTAAATTCCTATCATTGACTCCAAGAAACCACAGCGGTATGCTCGCCCTCCAATGAAGTTGTGACTTGTGAGGCCCCCTATGTCATTACACGATCGCTTGACGGAAGACCTGAAGCTTGCCATGAAATCACGTGATCAACTTCGCATGGACGTGATTCGCATGATCAAAGCTGCGGTCTTGAACAAGGAAGTGGAACTGAAACGGGACCTCGACGATGCTGAAATGAGTCGAGTCATGACGACGCTCGTGAAACAACGTCGGGAGTCCGTCGAGCAGTTTGAAAAAGCCAAACGGACGGAACTCGCGGAAAAAGAACGCAGAGAAATCGAAATCATTGAGACCTACCTCCCGCAACCGCTGACCCATCAAGAGCTTGAAGCCCTCGTCGTATCAGTCATCAGCGAAACCGGATCGTCATCTATGAAGGATATGGGACCGATCATGAAGGCTGTCATGGCTCGGGTTGCCGGACAACCTATCGACGGCAAGCAAGTCAGCGATCTGGTCAAGAGCAAGCTCTCCTGAATCATCCTCATACCTGTTTGGTATACTGGGTCCTACCGGGTTGAACCTTTAGTTTTCTTCGCGTCGAACCGTAAAGAATAACTATGGCCATCCTTATTGTCGACGACTCCCCTGACCAACATCTCCTCCTTCGATCGATCCTGACCAAGGCCGGTCATCACCAGGTTGTGGCAGCGGACTCTGCAAAAGCTGCTTTTGAGTTATTGAACCTTGATGGAGGACTCCCTGCCGTCGATGTCGACTTGATCTTGATGGATGTTCTGATGCCCGATCTTGATGGCGTTGCGGCCTGTAAACAAATCAAACAACAGCTGCACCTTCAGGACATCCCAATCATCATGGTTACCGCCAAGAACGATCTCGATAATTTGAAGGAAGCCTTTTCAGCGGGGGCAATGGACTATATCAACAAACCGGTAAAGAGCGTGGAATTGCTCGCGCGGGTAAGCTCTGCCTTGATCCTAAAAAGCGAAATGGATCGTCGCAAGGAACGGGAAGCCGAGTTGTGTCGCAGCAACGCAGAACTACAGCGTGCGCTTCGAGAAGTCAAAGTGTTGCGTGGCCTCATTCCAATTTGCGCCTCATGCAAGAAAATCCGTAACGATGGCGGGTTTTGGCAACAACTCGAAGAGTATATCGGCGAACATTCAGAAGCAGAGTTCAGCCATGGGCTCTGCCAACCCTGCCTCAAAAAGCTTTATCCTGGCGTTTATCAGGACTAGCTGATACGATTCCGCCAGTAGCCGCCTGTTTAACCCCATGCAACCCGCGTGAGCGTATGAGCATTCTCATTGTTGACGATTCTGTCGATGATCGACTCCTGCTGCAGGCCATTCTGACCGCCGCCGGCTACGAAGATATTCACTCGACTGATTCTGCTGCCGCTGCATTCAAGTATTTGGGACTCGATGGAGGCAAGCATGGTGTGGCGCGAGTCGATCTCATTCTCATGGATATTCTGATGCCTCAGATGAGTGGCATTGAAGCCTGCCGCCAAATCAAGGCGGTCGATCGCTTCAGAGACACTCCGATCATCATGGTGACCGTCAAGACGGACCCAGTCGATCTTCAGCTGGCGTTTGCTGCAGGTGCCATGGACTATGTGGCAAAACCGGTTAACAAGATCGAGTTGCTCACCCGCGTGCGTTCGGTGCTCCGGCTTGTTCACGAGGTCGACCGTCGCCGCGCACGTGAGCAAGAGCTCCTCGAGGTCATGCGGCAACTCCAAGAAGCCAACCAGATGCTGCTTCGCCTCTCCTGTTTGGACGGGTTGACCGGCATCACCAACAGACGTCAATTTGATGATTTTCTCGATCAAGAATGGCGTCGAGCTATTCGAGAGACGACGCCCCTGTCCCTAATCATATTCGACATTGATAGATTCAAGACCTATAACGACACGAAGGGTCATACGGCCGGGGACGAGTGCCTGAAACAGGTGTCCGCCGCTATTTCCAGTTCCGTAAATCGCCCTGGCGATCTAGTCGCCCGTTACGGCGGAGATGAGTTTGTGACGGTTCTCCCTGGTACCGGAATCGATGGTGCCGCACAGGTGGCAGAGAGTCTACGTCGGCGAGTCGAATCCCTGGGTATCAAAAACTCGGATGGAGAGATCGTGACCATTAGCGTCGGATATGCTTGCGTTGTTCCCAACAGGCATTCTTCTCCCACTGATCTCATAAAGGCGGCTGATCAGGCTTTGTATCAAGCCAAACAAGAGGGGCGCAATCGAACCAAATCGGCGAGCATTCTCTCGCTGGTCCAGGACGCACACACCGACTAGGCACGACTCTACCATTCACCGGCTGCTTGCACGCCCATGACACGTCACCCTCGTGGAGAATCTCAAGGACGAGTTGCAGCGAAGACCACCTCACACAGGCGACAGCGCGCGCAGCCTGTTCCACACTCGCTCGCGCCAACGACAACCACCTTCCTCAATCAATACCAGGACACCCTCCGAAAACTGGCGCAAAGTGAGCCACTCACTAGTGGGGATCTTTCACGTGCATTGCGAGCTATCTCAAAAGCCTCGTGCACTTTGTTAAAGGTTGAACGAGTTACCGCTTGGCTCTTGACTAAGGAGCGCGACTCCCTCGCTCTGGTTGATCACTATGAAACCTGTCGAAGGCGGTCCAGATCCGATACCGTGTTTCCATCCACACACTGTCGGCACTATCTTCGAGCACTCAATCGAGAACCCCGTGCCATCGCTGCTTCTCGTCCGTTTCATGATTCGCGGACACGTGACCTCGCAGCCACATACCTCTCCCAGTATGATATCCAGTCGATCCTCAGCGCCCCTATTAGGCAAAAGGGAAAGCTTGTAGGTGTGCTCTGCGCTGAGTCCATCGGAACACCTCGTCGGTGGACCAGACAGGAAGAGCATTTGGCTGGGCTATTAGCAACCATGGTAACCCTGGCACTTGAAGCATCCGATCGACGGGATGTAGAACAGGCACTGCGTGTGGCCAAAGAGGCGGCTGAAGTCGCCAGTCGAGCTAAGAGTGAATTCCTGGCCGGCATGAGCCATGAGATTCGCACCCCGATGAATGCCATTATCGGGATGGCGGACCTTCTCTGGGAAACTCCCCTGACGCCTGATCAGCGCAAGTATCTTCGGATTTTTCGTCGAGCTGGCGGCACACTCCTGAATCTTCTCAACGATATCCTAGATCTTTCCAAGGTTGAGACAGGCCATCTGGAATTAGAAGCCATCGAATTTGACCTGAGTGAGGTCCTCGATAAAGCCATCGACATCTTGGCGATGAGAGCCAATGAGAAGACCCTTGAACTCACCTCCCACCTCAGTCCAGACGTCCCGTGTCACTTGATCGGCGATCCCACGCGGTTGACGCAAATCTTGATCAATCTGATTGGCAATGCACTCAAATTTACCGAGAACGGCGCCGTGGAGGTTCGTGTCGCCCCCGATCCCGATCGGCCTACTGGTGGGGCAATCCAGATTTCGGTTAGCGATACAGGCATTGGGATCCCTCCGGACAAACTGGATTCCATTTTCGATAGTTTCACGCAGGCGCATATATCAACGACGAGACAATATGGAGGGACCGGGCTCGGCCTCGCAATTACCAAACGACTTGTTGAACGCATGAACGGCCAGATCTGGGTAGAGAGCACAGTGGGAAGCGGCAGCACGTTTCATTGTTCCCTCCTCTTTCAGACTCAGACAACATCCACCCAACACAGAATCACACCCCCGATCGATCTTGCAGGAGTCCGAGTCCTGGCCGTGGACGATCACTCCACCAACCGCCTCATACTTCGCGAAACACTAACTCCATGGGGAGCTGAGGTCATGGAAGCGAGTGACGGAAAGGCCGCATTAGAGGAACTCCGATGCGCCGCCGAACAGGATAAACACTATGAACTGCTCCTCCTCGACTGTCGGATGCCGAACATGAGCGGCTTTCAAGTTGCTGAACAGGTACACACGTCATCCTATGGGAAACGCCCGACGATCATCATGCTGACGTCCGATCATTGGGCTGACGATATCGCACGGACCTATGATCTCGGGCTGGGTGGCTACTTGATCAAACCCATTCGACGTGGAGATCTCCTACAATCAATTGCGATTGCGCTGGGTCGGACAAAAGGAGGTCCAGCAATACCTGGAAAATCAACCGAACCATTACCAACAACCCCAGCACGGGCTTTACGGGTCCTTTTAGTTGAGGACTCTCTCGATAACCAACTACTGATCCGCGCTTACCTGAAGCAAACGGACCATAGCCTCGAGGTTGCAGAACATGGAGCTATTGCAGTGGAGAAGGTGAAAGCCACCTATTACGACGTCATCCTCATGGACATGCACATGCCGGTCATGGACGGCTATTCTGCGACAAAGGCGATACGATCGTGGGAACATGAGCATGATTTACCGGCTACCCCGATTATCGCCCTCACCGCGTTAGCACTCAAGGAAGAGAGCGCTCGCATCTTCGAAGCTGGTTGCAACACCCATTTGACGAAACCCGTGAAGAAATCCACCTTATTGGAGATTCTTCGGGCACACAAGGAGCGTATCCTCTCGTGACGCACCCCTCACGTCCCAAAGTGAACGACCGTGTGACTGTAGAGATTAGCCGTGACCTTGAAGAGATTGTACCGATCTTCTTAGGGAATCGAGCGAAGGATCTCAAAACCCTCCGAGAGGCGCTCACTCGGCACGACTTTGGAACCATTCAGACTCTCGGCCATCGCATGAAAGGTGATGGTGGCGGCTACGGATTCGATAGGATTACCGAGATTGGAGCTACGATGGAGCGGGTGGCTAAACAAAAAGACCACTCACTGACTGAGCAACAAATCCTGCAACTTGAAGATTTCCTCAGACGGGTCGTCATTATTTATCGAGAGTAGTCTGCAGCAAGTATCCCCGAACTCTATTGAGACACCGCTCAGATCGATTCACCACCACTTCAGATTTAGGTACACTACTCCCCTCGCAAGACCCGCTCAGAAACCTGGCACAATCGCATCGACCCTTGCGAGTTACCGATCAAGCTTTAACACACCAGTTTGCCTCCTACTAAACCGCTTGCCGCAGGTACACCTTGCGCGACTGCGCACCCACCTTAACTTCAATCCACATTCACACATCCAGCCAGTTACTCTTGCAGGTGTTCCCACCACCACCGCGTAGTCAGGCACATTTTTGGTAACAACCGCCCCTGCCCCAACAAACGCATACCGCCCAATGCTAAGGCCACAAACAATCGTGCAATTGGCTCCAAGCGTTGCACCATTCTTGACCAATGTCGGTTTCAGCTCTCGCATCCGAGAAATTTCGCTGCGCGGATTGAAAACATTCGTAAAGACCATGGACGGTCCACAAAAGACATTGTCTTCAAGGGTGACTCCTTCGTATACAGACACGTTATTCTGTATTTTAACGCCGTTGCCGATCGTCACATGTGGACCTACGACGACATTCTGGCCAATTTTACAATCCTTCCCGATTCGTGACCCATTGAGAATGTGCGACATATGCCAAATGCTTGTCCCTGGCCCAATTTCCACTCCAGCATCTACAAATGCCGATTCGTGGGCAAAGTAGGCCTTCTGCGGCTTTGAAACGGGTAGAGCCCGTCGTGGAGTCGATTCTTTCTGTTCCAGCCCCTCCTGACACCGCTGAAGTACCGAAAGCACGCGGAGCCCCTCTTCACCGTCGGTCCTGGGCCTCGCTCGTGTTACCAGACAGTCCAGGAAGTGCTGACATTCAGCCAGAAGTGGCTCTTCCTGAACCAGCTCAACCGCTTGCGCATCGGCCTTGTGCAGGACGGGTAGATTGTTTTTCCAGTTGATAGAATGAGGGTAAAGTACTAGTTTGTCCTTCTCCTCCATATCATCAAACACGGCCATTTTACGATCGCCCACCACAACCAACTTTTGTTCTTTGAAGGGATGCAGCCAAGATACAAAGATATGCGCCTTC
Source organism: Nitrospira sp. (assembly GCA_965223625.1). Taxonomy (GTDB): domain Bacteria; phylum Nitrospirota; class Nitrospiria; order Nitrospirales; family Nitrospiraceae; genus Nitrospira_D. The sequence goes on along the minus strand of OZ245008.1, from coordinate 1,479,588 downwards.
ACGCCGCTTGGAAATGACAGGAAACTGATCGTAACATCTGCGATCTGTTGGTGGAGATAGTTCCCCCCTTGCGCGATGACGGACTCGGGCATTTCCCCCAACAACCCTAAGATGACTGAAATATCGTGAGGCGCAAACGACCAGAGGATATTTTCTTCCCGGCGGATTTTCCCCAGATTCAAGCGATTCGAGTAGATGTATTGGATCCGTCCCAATTCGCCAGTCCGAATCAATTCCTTAAGCTTCAACACCGCTTGGTGATACCAGAGAAGATGTCCCACCATGAGAATGCGGTCGTGCTCTTGAGCCAAAGCCACCAATTCCGCCCCCTCCCTGATGGAGAGACAAAGCGGCTTTTCCACGAAGACGTCTTTGCCTGCCACCAACGCCTCCCGCACCACGTCAGCATGTGACTCGGCAGGCGTCGCGATGGCTACCGCTCCAATCGTCCGATCGTTCAACATGCTGGAAAAGTCATGAAATGACTTTATACCAGTATATTGTTCCGTGAAAGCGCTCAACCGTCCGGCATCGCGCTCACACACAGCGGCGAGAGAACCTAGGTTCGCGAATGTTCGAACCAGCTTTTTTCCCCAATACCCCGTCCCGACAACCGCCACCTTGATGTCAGTCTGCCTTTGACGACCCAATGCTTGATCCACGTTGATTTCTCGGTTTCTGACAGAAGGAGTTTTGGGTGGCATTATCTGAGGTTGGTGACTTTGAGATGTACCGAACCAGTTTCTACAGGCTTTGCCAGCGTTCTTTCTTCGATACACGCTTGCGCCTGTGCGGAGGCCTTCGGACCGCGTAGAACACCCCATATAAATCCGAGGGCGTAGGCAAAGTGCATCGCCCCTGCGGCAATTGGAAAGAGCATGCTTACTTTCCAACCTGTGTGGGACATCTGATACAGCCCGACACCATATAAGATAAGTATGTACAGACAGGGAACTGTCAGTAAAACAAGACGCCAGTTTTCCGGCACAAAGAAAGTGGTCATGCCTAAGCCCAATAGTCCGCCAACGAACACCGGCGGAATTAGATGCCGAAAGGACGCCGGCATCCTATGCTTCTTGATCACAGCCACTTTCCAATATCCATATTCAAAATATTGTCGAAAAAGCGATCCGAGACTTTCCCTCACGAAATATGTCGACCTCGCTCGCGGGGAAAGAAATACCTTCCCTCCCTGTTTGATAAGTCGATAATTAAGTTCATCATCCTGATTGCGCACCAGTGTTTCATCGTAAAGCCCGATTGTTTCAAAAACTTCTCTCCGAAACACGGGGAAACCGGCTCCTTCAGCATAGCCTTCGAAGTCAGGATATCGGTGCTTGGCATTGCCAATCCCAATAGGGTGAGACATCGCGGCAGCAACAGCCTGACCAAAGAGGCTCTTGCCAACACTGACAATTGGCCCCCCAGCACAGGACGCCTCCGGATGTTCATCAAGTAGTTCGACACACGTCCGCAAATAATTGGAAGCATAGTTGCAGTGCGCCCCTAATATCGCAATATAATTCCCACGAGCCTGAGCAATACCTGTATTCATTGCACAGGGCGTCACGCGATGAGGGTTATCAACAACGTGCAACTCAGGATGCTCTTTAGCAAGACAATCTAACACTTCACGGGTACCGTCGTCTGAAAGCCCATCAGCAATAATGACCTCCATCCCACCCGAAGGGCGTTCTTGGCGAAGGACCGATCGCACGCAGATCTCAATGTGTTGACGTTCATTTCTGCAAGGAATGACCACCGAGAGCATAACAATCTCTCTCCTGACTGGTAGCAAGCCCTGAGATACCAGAAAAGCTATGGAAGTTTTTGATTTGATTCGCCAAACCAAGAAGCTCAAGTGTACTGGAACTGATGAGCGACCGATACCCAATCACGCAAGATGACACATCATCACTCCTATACAAAATTTGCGCCCATGAAGGTAGAGGTTCTAGCATTCTTCGCATCAGTCATCTCATGCCAACACAGGCCGCTCGGGAGGAGGAGATCGCTGCAACACATAGTCAATCGATAGCATCAAGCGCTTGGTTAGACATCGACTTGCTTTATGAAAGGAGCTCGTTTCCTCGAATAGCACGGTTCCCTTCGGACCTAAAATCATTTTAATGCGACCTTCACCGAATTTCCTCCGAGCAGCCTCATCGCTCAAAATAATCTGGCAAGTTTCACCAAAGCTCTTGATTCGATGTGTGTTTTCAATGAGAACGTGCGGGCCGCAGGACGGATCGACATCAGTAAGATAGATAAAGATGGTTAGAGACCTAAAATCCAACGTATCGTAGTGAAAGGCATCCCCATCATACTGCGTCGGCTCGTCAGGAGCGGACCGTAATCCTTGCCGCTCTCCGCTCGAATCAGGCCCAAAGGACCACTTTAACTGTGTCAACCACAAAATCGGCTCAGCCCCAAGGTATTGCCTCGCGATCTCGACCACCTTCTCGTTTCTAGCGATCTGATCAATAGCGTCACATTCACGGTGCGGATTCCAGTATTTTAGATGTTTCGTCTCTTTAGCATACTCAACAATACGGTTCACAAAGCTTTCTGGAATCTTCCACCCAGTCGAATAGCCCTTCTCCTTGAGAGAATCAACCACCGGCTGTACTTCTTCCTTTGGAAACAGATCATATCGGTTGACTTGCAATGAAGATGGGTGCTTACGTTTTTGATAGAACAAGATCGCATACTCTCTAGCTGGTCCTAGAATCACCCACCCGCGGAGGATCTGCAATACTCGGAGCAAGTTCCGCGACCTGTGCACGAGCACTCTCAATCGATAGTAAGGCGGAAGGGTTTCTGACATCACAAACTCTCTATTTCCATACCTTTGCCAACCATTCTGGTTCCATATTTTCTAACTCTGAACCGCGATAGCCTACTAGACCAATGCCACGGAATACAAGTGACCGTGATGCACGCATGACCCATGCCATTTGCTAGTCCTGCAACACCACATATCGGTTACATAGCATAAGAACACAAAAACATTAGGTATTATATTACGCTAGGGGATGGTTCACATCACGGGAGACTTCTCCCCCATGAGTAGGGGATCGCAAAACTTGTATCGTTTTCCCTACATCACTCTTTTTTGGGGGCTATCAAAAGAAGCACTATTGATGGCCTAGAAATCCATAACTTTGTACATGCCACTACTGAGCTAGGCCCGAAAAAGTGGACGCCTTCAACCTACAATGAGAGGTCTGGAGGTGGGGATGGAACGAGTACCACGACAACAGTATACGAAGGAGTTCCGGGAGCAGGCTGTGCGGTTGGTCCTGGAACAGCAGGTGACGATTCCGGGGGCAGCCCGACGCCTCGCCATGTCGGGCAGGACGCTCGAGCGCTGGGTGTGTCGAGCTCGGCAGGGCCAGCTCACACCGCTGAGGGCGAGCCGACGGCCCGTGACGGAGCTGGAGGCGGAGCTGTCCCGGCTCAAACGGAGATCTCGCTGAGGCCCGGATGGAGCGCGACATCCTAAAAAAACCACCGCGTACGTTGCGAAGGCGCAGCTGCCCGGTACGCGCTGATGAGGACGCTGCGTCTCCAGTATCCTCTGCGTGTGTTGTGTCGGGTGCTGGAGGTGTCCCGAAGCGGGTACTATGCCTGGCGAACGCGCCGCCCCTCGGCGCGCGCCCAGGAGAATGCGCGGTTGGAAGTGGCAATCCGGGTCGCCCATGTGCGTACCCGGCAGACGTATGGTCCAGAACGGCTGCAAGCCGAACTGCGTGAGGACGGCTTTCCATCTGGGATCGGCCGCATCAAGCGGCTGCCCAAGAAGCTGGGGCTCCGCTGTGCACCGGTGCGCCGGTTCACGACGACTACGGATTCGACGCACGCGCTGCCGGTCGCGGACAACGTGTTGGCGCAGACCTTTGCCACCAGGCCGCCGAATGAGGCGTGGGCCACCGATATTACGTATGTGCCGACCGTGGAAGGGTGGCTGTATCTGGCTGGCGTGAAGGATCTCTACACCTGTGAGGTGGTCGGCCATGCGATGGACGCCCGGATGACGACGGACTTGGTGCAGCGTGCACTGCGGAAGGCCATCGACAGCAAGCGTCCAGCCCCAGGGCTCATTCATCATTCTGATCGCGGATCTCAATATTGTGCTCAGGCGTATCAAGCCACCCTGAGGCAGTTCGGCATGATCCCCTCCATGAGTCGGAAGGGCAATTGCTATGACAACGCGCCGATGGAGAGTTTCTGGGGGACGCTGAAGGATGAGCTCGTGCATCATCGTCGCGACGAGACCCGTGAGCAGGCGCAGCACGAGATCACGGAGTACATCGCGATCTTCTATAACCGTCAGCGGCGGCATTCCCAACTCGGGAATCGCTCACCCGCCGCCTTTGCCCAGCAATGGGTCCGTGAACAGCCGGCGGCATGAGGCTGCAATTCATGGCGTCCACTATATGACGACCGGATTCAGTGGCATGATGGTCGTCTCTCTCGCTCCGTCAAACTCCATCGTCTCCCTCCTTCGGTGAAAGGGTGGGGAGAATTCAATGACCACATCTGGGGAGTATTGCATGACCGCTGACAGGACGGTCGTCGATTTTTTTGGAAGAGACGTCAGCTGCGCTCCCATGCTGCGCCCTCCTACCTAGCTAAGTTAAAGTATGTGATTGGGACGGATGTCGCGGATCTCGCAGCGCAGTAGGGGGAAAACTTCTACGCGTAGGATGGCGTTGATTCGTTGAAGTATCCGATAGAAATCGCGGTGTTCCTCTCTATGGCTTTGGCTGGCATCAAATAGACCTTAGGGGTCGCTCCGTGGTTCAGTCTCGTTCGCTTCACTACCCTCGCTCCTTTGTGTTGCCACCCCTCGGTGACTTCGCGAAGTCAGGCACCCGCTTATCACACTGTCGAAATTTCCGGAGCCCCCCTTAGAACCGACCTATAGATGGTTAGAATCTGACTCGCCACTTGCTCAAGACTAAGATGAATAACCCGCTCTCGCCCATTACTTCTCTGCCGAGTTCGCAAGATATTCACTATGGCATCTCCAAACTCCTTTGGATCTCGCGAGACTATGCACGACGGGGATACCCCAGCAAGCCGTTCTGGAACGTCACCGACAGGCGTAGAGACCACAGGAAGGTTGCAAGCAAGAGCTTCCTTCACCATATTTGGCGAACCTTCTGCGACGCTACAACACAAGGCAATATCAGCTGCCTGATAGAAAAGGGGCATTCGTGCTGGGTCCACATTTGAGAGCACAACGAGTTCAGCATTCGGAAGGCAGGAACGAACAACCTTCATCGCTGCCTGAGCCAATTCAATACCTTTGCGTTTCGCATCATCTCCGGCATTGATGATGGCAATAGGACTCTCAGGATTCCACCCAAGCCTTTCTCGGGCTTCACCCTGTGGGCCAGGTACAAACAGGTTGAAGTCAAGTCCATTCGGAATGACAACTGCTCGGCTTTTTCTCCACCATAGGGCCTGACGGAGCTGTTCACTCTTACAGATCAAACCATCCGCGCAAAGCGCGGCGATGTTTGAGAGTAAAATACTAAACAACTTGCGTAATAACGAAACCGACGATCCTCTCAGCAGGTCGCTTCCACAATAAGAAATGACGGTTGGCTTTCCTGCCAACGCAGCTACAATACCGACAACCGATCCATATTGGCCATGAACGAGATCAGGCGCTACTCTGCGGACCTCTCGACGTAGCTCTAGCCACTTGAAAAGAATATGAGCAGGTGAGTGACTGGTGCCGATATCAAACATACTTATTCGCACCCCTGCTCGTTTCAAAGATGCAATCTGACGATCCACAAAGATACCCATCCCAGGCGAGTGCTTCTTTGCCTCAGCATAGTTAGACACCATCATTACATGGAGAGATTCCATATTACTTTTGAGGTCTGGCATACCTGGTTCCCGCTTACGCTACAGACTCGAACCTACACGCTCAAGCGCTAACTGAACGGCTTGCTTCAATCTGAATACCAGCTGGATGGTTTCCAGCAGTCAGTACTGTCGAGTGGATCCGTTTGAGTCGCAGGTCTAAAAACTCTCTCCCTGGCTTCTGTTTGACCTCACCAGGCACAGCGCTTTGTCGTAGGCTAACATACCGATGGTTGTCTTGACCAAGGATTAAGGAACGTCTGACTAATTCACGTTTGCACGAAGAACTCTTTTCCTGACGAAATGCCTACGGCAATCAGGTGGGAATCCTCTGGTCCGAGAGCCTCTTGCTCGGGAGGCATCCACCGTCAGACCGCCCGTTGCTCCGTTCCCACCTACGTCCGCTAGGCCATCGCTAGCAAGTGCCGTCGCGCCACATAGAGATTCGCCAAGCCGCAGCTGATAGACAACCAGTGGGTATTCTTCACGAGCCCCGATACCGGACCTTGGCCTCCCAGAAGATCCGCTTGATCACCAAGAACACATGCTCGACTTTGGCCCGGACCCTCGACTTCGTGCGATTCCGGGCGCGCTCCGTCTCACTCAGGGTCCGATGGCGATGGTTTTTTGCACGCATGAAGCTCTTGCACGGGGAGCAAGATGCTGAATCACCTCGCGTTGTCCGCTATGGGCTGCATCGCCTCACACCTGCGTTTCATTCCCATGGAGCAGCTCCGGCAAGACTCAGCTGTTATACACGTTTACCTCGGTAGCAGCCACTGAATGGATCCGCTTGGTTCGGCTATCCATGCCAATATGCGCCTTCATGCTGGAATACCACTGGTTCCCCTTCCTCGTCTGAGCATCGCCAGATCCCGCTCCATGGTGCGATTCTTCCTGGAACTGGTGGCTGCAATAAATGGTGGCAACCACGATAGTTCATCGGCTCACCTGTAAGCCCTGCTGAACCAAATGCTCCTGGATGCGAGCAAAGAGCTGTGCGCCCAGTTGGTGGGCCTCCAAGAGATGCCGAAACTTTCAGATCGTCGTCTCATCAGGCACGGGCTCCCGGCCCAGATCAATATCCACAAATTGCCGAATGGCGCGGGAGTCGTACAAAGCCTCCTCCACGGTCGGGTCCGACAGATTGAACCACCGTTGCAAACAGTGAATGCGTAGCATACGCTCGACGCCCACCGGTGAGCGTCCCAGTCCCTCGGCCTTCGGATAGACGGGCTCGATCGCGGCCTCCAGGTCGGCCCACGGCACGACGCGGTTCATCTCGTCGAGAAACCGTTCCCGGCGGGTAGGTTTGCGATGGTGTTTAAACGTGGCTTCAGCAAATGTCTCTTGCGGCATGGGCGCGCCTCCTCTCAATCCTCGGCTATCAGTCCTCCGCCGAGTAGGAAGCACGGGTGGCTGTCGCGTAACCAACGTGTCCACCAAACCGGAGAAAGGTCAGTCAGATGATGGGGTATCTGCACACCGGGCATGGTATGGGTAGAGTCTTCTGGACGGATTGTGTATAATGCAACCCACGGGCCAAGCGAACCAACGTTCCTCCCCGTTCTTCTACCGCAGCAATAAGACTGTACGCTGGTGTGCAGCCAACACTGCGGGATACACAGTTCGCCTTGTCCGTTTTTTTCAGGTGGGGGGCTAGCTCAGTTGGGAGAGCACTACGTTCGCAACGTAGGGGTCGCGGGTTCAACTCCCGTGCCCTCCACCAGACATTTTTTCTCGGCCCTCTCGACCACAGTACGATGAGCCAGCAGCAGGCAACGAAGAAGGCATCCCCCTTGAGAGGGAGAGCAGAGAACGAGGGGCTTCCTAGTGTAGAATGATTTGAATTACATAGAGGCCTATTTACCTGTTATTTCTAATCCAAACAAACGGAGGCAAAAAATGATCAGCAAATTGTGCCGTGGCACCCTCATGGTTGTTGCCCTTGGAGCGTTCATCAGTGTGCCCACCGTAAACGCTCAGCCGTCTCCCGCCGGCAACGTCAGAGACGCCGTGATGCACGCGAAAAAAGCGGTGGACCATGGTAAACAGGGTCATGCCGAGGAGCTCGTGACCCATGCGGAAAAGGCGAGGAACTATGCTGAGAGGGGAGGCACGAGTCCACACCTGGGCGAAGCGATTACTCATCTGAACGAAGCAGTCGAACATGGGAAAGCGGGTCATGGTGACGTCGCCACGAAACATGCCGAGACTGCTCTGACGCATTTGAATGAAGTCAAATTCTGATTAAAGCCAATTAGGTCATCATCCCACGACGGCGAACGTGGGGAGATCTGCAACGGGCAGGGAACGATAACCCTGCCCGTTTCTGTATCAGGACTATCTTGCTCCTCATGCCTCTCTCCCCTTTGATTCGTTTCGGCACATCAACCTGGGCTTACAGGGGATGGCAGAGCCAGGTCTATCAGCGATCTTACGCGAAGACCACTTTTGTGAGGGAATGTTTAGGAGAGTACTGCCAGTACCTCCACAACGGTGAGCCGCTTTTTCGCGCCGTCGGGAACGATTCCACCTTCTACCGTCCTCCTACACAGGACCAACTTCGACATTACCTGAAACAGATTCCCGAGGATTTCGAGATGTGTTTCAAGGTCTGGGAGGACATCACCATCCCACAGTTCGCGCGGCACGCCCGCTACGGCCTCAAAGCAGGACAACCGAATCCCCGCGTCCTTGACCCCCAGCTATTCAATGACCTCGTATTGACTCCCTACTGAGAGGCAAAGTTCGAGCCACATATGGGACCGTTCATCTTCGAGTTCCAGAGGAACAGCCTGACCCGCCAGGAGTTTTGCGCCGGGCTTGATCGTTTCTTTGGTCGGATTCCACAGGACTTTCACTATGCGGTGGAGATCCGCAATGCAGGCTTGCTTGGACCGGACTATCGTAAGATCTTAGAGACACATAGTGTGGCCCATGTCTACAACCATTGGTCCTACATGCCTCCCATACTCGAGCAGCATCAACGGATGGAGCAGCGTTTCACGGCACCATTCACGGTGATTCGACTGCTGACACCGCTTCACATGAGCTATGAAGTGGCCAAGAAACGAGCGACGCCCTATAACAAAATTGTGGAAGAGTTACCCCAAATGCGGAAAGACACCGTGGCCCTCACCAGTCAGGCTATCGTAGAAAATCAGCACGCCTATGTATTGGTAAACAACCGATCGGAGGGGAATGCACCGCTGACGGTACAGGCACTGCTAAGTCACCTGCTGCACGAAGCGTAATAGAATTCAAATTGGGCTATGCCACACTGATGATCGCTTCCCCGTCCGGCTTGGCGCCGTCAACGAAGACTCGGCGGCCGTCGACTCGTAACCGGCCTTCGGCGAAGAGTTGCACGGCGCGGGGATAGATCTTGTGTTCCTGGACGAGAATTCTAGCGGCAAGTGTTTCGGGAGTGTCGTCGTCAAGGATCGGCACGGCTGCTTGCATGATAATGGGTCCTTCATCGACGCCTTCCGTGACAAAATGAACCGTACAGCCAGCCAACTTACAACCCCACTCAATGGCCTTCTTCTGCACATCCAACCCAGGAAATGACGGAAGCAATGAGGGATGAATATTCATCATCCGATTAGCGTAGGCGTTGACCAACACCGCTGTCACAATTTTCATGTATCCTGCGAGTAAAACAAGTTCGACCTCATGCTGTTGGAGGATTGCCAGTAACGCCTGGTCATAGGCTTCACGACTATCCGGTCGACCAGCAAAGGGTTTGGGATCGACGAACAGATCCTTGAGCCCGTGCTTTCGAGCCCGTTCAAGCGCGACGGCGTCCTTCTTATTGCTGATCACACAAACTACTTCAGCCGGCACCTGACCCGACTCGATCGTATCGATCACGGCCTGTAAATTCGAGCCACGACCGGAAGCCAGCACCGCCACCCGTAAGCGAACCGAACGACTAATCGACATACTCCACTCCAGGCTCGTCGCCATGTGACGAGACGATCTCTCCGATGTGCCAAGCTCGCTCACCCAATGTCTTCACATGGGCCAGCACGCTGTTCGCCGAATCCGACGGGACCACCAAGACCAGCCCGATCCCCATATTGAACACTCGGTACATCTCGTCACGATCGACCCGTCCTAAGCCACTCATCACGTGAAAGATCGGAGGAACCGACCAGGCTGTGCGCATGATCCTCGCCCGCACACCGCTTGGAAAGACACGCGGCAAGTTTTCAGTGATCCCTCCGCCGGTAATGTGCGCGATGCCTCTGATCGGAAATCGCTCAACCAGGATCAAAATCTGCTTCGCATAAATTCTCGTCGGTGTGAGAAGAACCTCGCCGACCGACTCATCGAGCTCAGAGAGACGACTGGACACCGTCAACTTGGCTTGCTCAAACAAGACCCCCCGCGCTAACGAATACCCATTGCTGTGGAGTCCTGATGAGGCTACGCCCACAATCACATCGCCGGGCACGATGTGCCGACCATCGATCATTTTCGAACGATCCACGGCCCCGACGGCAAAACCGGCCAGGTCGTACTCCCCATCCGGGTAAAAGGAAGGCATTTCAGCCGTTTCCCCGCCGATAAGTGCACACCCGGCCTGGCGACAGCCTTCAGCTATTCCTGAGACGACCGCCTGGGCCTTAGACACGGACAATTTTCCGGTCGCAAAATAATCCAAAAAAAACAGCGGCTCCGCTCCACTAACGACGATGTCGTTGACACACATAGCCACGAGATCAATCCCCACCGTGTCGTGTTTGTCCATCATGAAGGCGATCTTGAGCTTAGTCCCGACACCGTCGGTTCCAGAGACGAGGACAGGATCCTTGTACTTGGCGGCTTGAAAGCCAAAGAGTCCGCCAAATCCTCCCAGGTCCGTCAGCACTTCGGGTCGGAACGTGGATCGTACCAGTGGCTTGATACGATCGACAAATTCGTCACCCGCATCAATATCGACACCGGCATCCCGATACGTCGTCATGTTCGAAGGTCCTACGTGATACGGTAAAGAGTCGGCATGGATCTACGATCGGATAGTCTCGGAGGCGCATCTTAGCGAAGGGTACCACAGAGGTCAACGCACCCACTGAAGAAGGTATCGAAAGAGTCGTCAGCGCCAAGCATTCTGCTTTTTCCTTGATACCCTAGAAATATTGCTTATACTGACCGCAGAAGAGAATCCCTTTGAGGTCGGTGCCAAGAACAAAAACGAATGACAGAGAATGGGTATCCTAATCGTTGATGACTCACCGGATGAACGCCTACTCCTTCACCATATCCTCAAGAACGCAGGCTATCGCCATCTCGTCACCGTCTCATCCGCCAGAGATGCCTTCCTCCAGCTCGACCTGGATCACGCCGGTGCCAGCGGCCTAAGCGTGGATCTGATATTAATGGATATCAAGATGCCGGACATGGATGGTGTCGAGGCCTGCCGGCGCATCAAAGCCGTCCCGGCCTACGCGCACACCCCCCTCATCATGGTGACAGCCCGCGACCAAAAAGACTTTCTACAGGCCGCGTTTGACGCCGGAGCAGGAGATTACATCAGAAAACCTGTCGAATCGGTCGAGCTCCTGGCTAGAGTGAAATCGGCCTTCAGATTTAAACAGGAAGTCGATGCCCGTAGGAACTGGGAGGAGGAGGTCACCAAAACCATCAGCGAACTCGACCGAACCTTGAGCGAGATGCAGGCCTTACAGCAATTGATCCCTGTCTGTCCGGCCTGCAAAAAGTCTCATCCTGCACTCATCTCTGAGGTCGCGCTCAACCAATACGTGCAGAGCCATCCTGAAACGAAATTTCAGAGTCTCCCGTGTTCCGCATGCACACCGTAATCGTCCTTCCGTACGGCTTCTAACTTTCAGGCCGCATCTCTACATCGAGCAACTTGATTTTTCTGTGGAGATGGCTTCGTTCGATTTTGAGGTCTTCGGCCGTCCGGGAAATATTCCAATGATGTTCCCGAAGTTTACGACCGATGTATTCTTTTTCGAATGCATTTCGAGCATCCCGCAATGAGTCGTAGGATTTTGCCAGAAGGGGATTGGCCGCCTGCACGGTGACGGAGACTGGTCCCGTCGTTCTCCCCTGTAATGACATGACGGCTTGGGAACCTTCGATCACATATCCTGAGACCATGATCATGAGTCGTTCGATCAGATTCCTCAACTCTCTAATGTTACCCGGCCAATCGTACTGCTGGAGTACCGCCATCGCCTCGGGGGACACTTCCTTCATCCGCAGCCCCTGCTCCTCGGCATGGGCTTTCATGAAATGTTGTACCAGGGCGGGGATATCCTCGCGCCGCTCCCGCAAGGGAGGCACCACGATTGGAACGACATTGAGGCGGTAAAATAAATCCTCGCGAAATTGGCCTTTACCGATCTCCTTCTCCAAATCCTTGTTGGACGCCGCGAGCACACGTACATCAACCTTCATCAATTTGGTTCCACCGACTCGCGTAAACTGCTGCTCTTGGAGCGCCCGCAAGACCTTCGCCTGGGTACTGAGACTCATGTCCCCGATCTCGTCGAGAAACAACGTGCCTCCATCAGCCTGTTCGAACTGTCCACGTTTCATGGACGTGGCTCCTGTGAACGAGCCTTTCTCATGCCCGAACAGTTCGCTCTCGATCAAGGTCTCAGGAATGGCCGCGCAGTTGACAGCAACAAAGGGATGATCCGAGCGGGTGCTATGCATATGGATCGCTCGAGCAACCAGCTCTTTCCCCGTTCCATTCTCCCCCCCGATCAGCACACGACTGTTCGTGGGGCCAGCAGTCTGGATGAGCTCCCGTAATCGTTGCATCGCAGGCGAATGTCCAACCAACTCGAATTTCTGCTGGACTTTGGTCCGCAACGATCGGTTCTCCTGAGCCAATCGGTATTGTTCCAGGGCATGCTTGACACGGAGCGTGACATTTTCCAACGACAGCGGCTTTTCAATATAATCGTACGCTCCGAGTTTGATGGCTTTGACCGCCGTTTCAATGGACCCATGCCCCGAAATCATCATGACTTGCGTGTTGGGCACGAATTCTTTCACGCGCCTCAGAGTTTCGAGCCCGTCCATTTCAGGCATCCAAATATCAAGAATCATGAGGTCCGGCGGGTCTGTTCCATAAATCTTCAGTGCCTCGGCTCCAGTCGCAGCAACCGCCACGTCATAGCCTTCATCTTCGAGAATGCTTCGCAGGGATGTTCGAATCGCGTCTTCGTCATCCACTATGAGAATCGATGCCGACATCTTTCCTCCCTACCGCCTGACTCACTACCGTTCACCTATGCCTGCTGACAATCACTTTTGCCTACACCGGCAAGTCAAATGTAAATACAGCTCCACTCGGTTGATTGTTTCCAGCTTGGATCTGCCCTTCGTGATCCGTAATGATTCGACGAACAATCGCCAGTCCTAGTCCGGTTCCCGTTTTTTTTCGAGTAAAATATGGCACAAACAGGCGGTCCTGATCCTCAGGCGCAATACCAGGCCCTTCGTCCGCAACGGTCACCACGGCCCTCCGTCGCTTCGTATCGTATTTTGTTTCTACCCACAGCCGACCCTTCTGATTCATCGCTTGAACCGCATTATCAAACAGATTGACGAACACGCGCCGAAGCTGTTCCTGATCGAAGTTGAGGGGCGGAAGATCATCATCAAGTTCAAGAATCAGCTCTAGATCCTTCTGCGCTTCTCGATAGAGAGTCGCCACTTCTCGAACCACCTCATGCAACGATTGCCGTGTCATTTGTGGAGCAGGCAAGCGGGCGAACTTTGAGAACTCATCGAGCATCTCTTTGAGGCTACCGACTTCGTTGATGATCACATTGGTGGCATCATCGAATACCCGTTCCAGATCAGGAGACTTCTCGAAAAACTTCTTGCGCAGCCGCTGTGCAGAGAGCTGAATAGGGGTGAGTGGGTTCTTGATTTCGTGGGCCACGCGCCTTGCAACTTCCTGCCAGGCGGCGACTTTCTGGGCTTTGATCAACTCCGTCAAATCTTCAAACACCAATACGAATCCCAAATCCTTGTTGGCTTCGTCTCGCATACGAGAGCCCTTTAAGCCGATCGTAATCAGTTTCCCTTGAATATCCACCTGTCCCTCAAGATCCAGATCATCTCGTTCGTCGGCCAACATGCGATCATAGGCTGTTTGAAACAAGTCCAGGCTGAACTCCTTGAAGACCTCATTGGCGATCCGCCCTCTGAAGCGGTCGGCCGCTAAGCCAAGTATGCGCTCAGCCGATGGGTTAAATGTGGTCACAAGCCCGTTTCGGTCGATGGACAAGAGGCCGGCGGCGATCGTATCCACAACCGTTTCGATATAGGCTCGGCGACGATCCAACTCAACGTTCGTATTCCGGAGCGTGAGATTCGCCTCTTCAAGTTTTGATTTACTCCCTTGGAGATCCTGCGTCATTCGATTGAACGACTCGACCAAGGTTCCGATCTCATCAGTCGCCCGAGCATCGATTTGCACAGAGAGATCCCCTTGGGCAACCGCTTCCGTCGCCTCGGCCAACCGTTGGATAGGAACGGTAATACCGCGCGCCACGTAAAATCCGAACCACGTCGCGCTGAATAAGATCAGCACTGTCACCACGGCAACAAACAAATATGCCCCGGCTTTGATGGGATTCTTCATCGCCTTGATCTGCTTATACTCCGAATATTGACGGCCGATCCTCTCCATTTTAGTCAACAACGACTCAGGAACATAGGTTTCGACAACGACGACCCCCTCCAAGTCACCTCGCCGGCTTCCTGAGGCCACTGGAACAGCCGCCCGTACCAATCGGCCGGTTTGAGCCTCCTGCACAGAGGTGAACTCCTGTTTGCCGTTGATCACTTGAAGCACCAATTGACTGATCGGCAATTCCAGCACACCAATCGGAATATCTGCATCGAGCGCTTTCGTCAGCGTCTCCATCTTGTTCGAGAAGACTTCGATCCCGGCCACCCCATATTCCATGCGTTTCCGAGCCATGGCGGCGATGAGGAGATCCCGCTGTTCCGGAATGAGCAGATCCTCACGAAACAGCTCCTGCGAGATCGCCCGAGCACTATTCACCGCAAGCGACACATGTCCCGCATGTTGCATACGAGCGACTTCGTATGAGTCGTTGATGACTTTTTCGATGTGTTCGCTGAACCAGACATCAACCACCTTATTGACCAACCCGCTCGCGAGGACCGCCAGCAACACTGTGGGAATCAATGAGAACCCGATAAACGCGGCGATGAGTTTCGTGCGGAATCCCGATCCGACAAGCCGATGGCGACGTTCAAAATAGGCCTTAATCAGATTTCGTGATAGTAAGAGCACCAGCACGACGAACCCGATCAGGTCCAAATTGACCAAGAGAAGAACGAGGGCGTAACTGGTCGTGGGTAGGAGGGAGCCGGTCTCTTGTACGTCCGGCGCAGCGATCTGCGAGTAATACAACGTGAGTGCCATGCAAGGGACAAGGAGAATCAGGACGATCCAGACCGGACGAAGATGCGGTCCCTTGCGCTCAGGCTTCTTGGCTCGATCACCAGCACGACGGTTGAACCGAGCACCCATCACGCCTGGCTTCAGGCCTTCCTCGCCTGGCGTAGATTCTTTCCCACGCATGGAATAGTTTGGCTCAAACATTCACACGCCTACAGACAGACGGAGGCACCGTTAGAGATGAGCAGTCCTTAGCACTATAGCCGACTTGTGAAACCGTCTCAAAGCCCACACGCAGAGCATAAGATGTCGGTGATTTGAACAACGAGCAGAGCAACGGGATCTTATTTCGGCGAGGCCAGAGTGACATACTTCATACGAAGCGCGTACAGCATGTCACGGAGAACAGTCTGCTCGTCAGAGGTCAGATTACCCTTCGTCTTGTCTTCCAAGACAGACAACAGATCGATAATCTCTTTTGCTTGTGGGAGGTTCACAGGAAGGGGGGTTTGTTGGGGGTCCAGTTGCTCGCCCATCAGCATGAGCGAAGACGAACCCAATGAAATCACAAAAGACGAGAAGGTCACCGGAGGTGCTGAAGCTGCGCGAGCCGGCTCATCGGTGAATGCAGTAGCAGAGGATGGTGATTCTTTCTTGGTTGCAGTCGTACCTGGAGGGCTTTCTCCCCCTGCGCTTCCTCGTTTGTCACGAATGACGAACCCCTGCTCCTCGTCAGCCATTCCTCAACCTCTTCTCAGGTCTCTAGGCAATGTCGGTACCCTACCATAGGGCCTAGTTGCCCGCAAGCCATCACAGAGATTGAAGAGAACGTCATCGTCGGTATAGAGTGGCATCACTGAGGCGCTTACAGGGAATGGACAAGAAAGGTTGATCTTCGATGTCGCATCAATTCACAAGAGTCGTTGAGTTAATGGCTGCCCTACGTGCGGAAAATGGATGTCCGTGGGATCGGAAACAGACCCATGAGACCTTGAAGCCCTACCTTCTTGAGGAAGCCTACGAGGTCTTCGAAACAATCGATCAGCATGACACCCGGAAGCTGAAAGAAGAGTTGGGCGACGTGCTCCTACAAGTTATTTTCCACAGCCAAATCGCCACCGAACGGGGAACCTTTACCATAGAGAGCGTGCTGGAGACGCTGGCCGAAAAACTCATCCGCCGGCATCCCCACGTCTTCGGCTCCGAAGGCCAAGCCGGCTCCCTCAGTAATGGTGAACAGGTCATGAATCAATGGGAACACATTAAACGTGCCGAGCGCGAAGCCGCTGGAGGCGCAGGCTCCGTCCTGGACGGCGTGCCGAAAACCTTGCCAGCGTTGCTCCGAGCCTATCAAACACAAGCCAGGGCCGCGCGGGTCGGATTCGATTGGCCGCACAACGCCGCAGGGCTTGAGCAGATCTTTGGAAAGGTCGCGGAAGAAGTGGACGAGTTGAAGGGCGCACTGGCTCAGGCCGGCGCCGAGACATCCTCAAACCGGCCTGACGATCAGGCGGACATCGAGACAGAGTTGGGAGATATCTTATTTTCCCTCGTCAATCTCGCCCGTTTCGTAAAGGTCAACCCGGAAGAGGCACTACGCCGTGCGACCAATCGTTTCACCGATCGGTTTCACCTGGTGGAAGCGCAGGCTACAGAACACGGTCGGTCGTTGACGGACATGACACTGGCTGAGATGGATGCGTTCTGGAAGGAAGCCAAGCGCCGGTTGGAGCCTCACACACCTCCACACATGGATGATCGAACGATATGAGCAAGAACGAGGACCCGTACCAGGAAGGAAAGCGTGCCGGAGCTCATCCGTTGTTGGTGGTCTTCGGCACTCTCATCGGATTGTGGCTGTTCGTCGCCTTGATCGTCCCCAGCTCACGGAACAAACAAGCCACTGGTACCGAAGGCCCCACGGTTTCAGTCATCGAAGACCCGGAAACGATCCCTGTCATGTTCAAGGTCGACACGACTATCCCGGACATGAATGTCCTGGGGCTGGTCGTACCCTCGCAAGCCACGGATAGTCAAATCGTCGCCCTCTTAAAACGCCTGCGGGATGCACGATTGGATGGAACCTTGAGTGAACACCTTCCCGCCACCACACCGGGTCACAAACTCGGCGATCACGCCATCGCGGACATTTTGATTTTTTCGGATAAGCAATTCGCCGATCCGGATACAATTCGCACGCTGGCACGAGGGGCTCATGCTCCAGGAACGCTCTATCCGAATGCCGTTCCCTTCGAAGTAGCGATGGAACACGTCCGTGGTTACTACCGGATTGATCTCAATGACACCGGAAGCCCGGACACCGGCTCCCTTGGATTTGCCGATGAATCCGGCGTACACTCCAAACATCACCGAAGAATCTTTTAGAGCATGCGCAGAACACATCGCGTGGATGAGACAGGTTACATTCCCACCCTTCGCCTCACCTCCTCACGGACAGGTGCCTGATCCGTTTCAAACAGAGTTTCCAGCTTCACGAACAGATGGCTCAGCGGTCCGACAAATGGGGCTAGCATCACGTCACGTCGCTCAGACAATAAGCCTTCCTGATCCGCAACCCTGATCTTCCAATCGGCAATCGCCCTAGAGAGAATGTTACTCATCAGCAGCTGCTGACCTGGTGAGCCAGCCACTGCCCCCAGTAGACGCCTCTTGAACGTCTCGAGCTCATCCGGTATAGAAACCTTCACGCGGACCCCATGCGGGGTCACCCAGCTTGATCGTTGTATAGAATAGTCATAGGAAAAGACCTGCTCTCTCGGTTCTCGAAAGGGACCGTTAACTTCCAAAATAGTAAGGACACTCTCGATTGATGGCATGATTCGATCGATTTCCCGGGTTTTTCTTGTTAACCAGTTGCGTCGCCTTACTATAGGATCTTGTGCGTCTGCAGGACAAGAGGCTCCGTACTGCAACTCACAGGACAGTATGCGGAGTATATCGTTGACCGCTCCATGCAAACGCGGTAGGCCACCGGCTGTCACACTGTACCGATTAAACAGTGTTCAGCTACCTTTCAATCAGCTGGATAGACACTACCAAAGACTTCTCCGTACCTAAGGCATGGCCAAGAAGGACTACCCCGGACTCGTCATCGTCCCGCCCAGCGATCGGACCATCTTGCGACGTCGACTACTCCGATGGAGTCTGTTCCTCATCCCAGCCCTCTGGATCGCCTGGACGGTCATAGGATCGCCCCCCGCCTCACAAGATGATTCAGCCTGCCAAGACGCGACCAGCAAGGACACCCCTGGGAATATAACCGAGGAATGTGGCCAATCCCACCCAGAGGCGGCCACGATCGAGAGTCGCGAGGAAAACTTCAGCCCGACCCCTGTATCCCAACCTGAACATTTAGCCGAGTCCCGGCAATCAATACCCTCCCCTCCTCCTGAAAACCATCCGCTTTCACCCGAGCCCACGAGCCATGAGGACCAGACGCCAAAACCATCTACTACAGAATCTCATCCTGCGGATCGCACAGAAATAGGTTCGAACAATGAGAAGACCCCTGTGCGTGCACCCGCGAAAAAGTCACCGTCGAATCTGAATCCCGACGCTCAATTGGCGGAGCAAGGAGACGCGTTCGCTCAATATCGGCTTGGCAAATACTATGCAAAACAAAAGGGCCGACAAGCGCCGGAATCCATCAGTTGGTACAAGAAAGCCTCGACCGGATTGCGTCGCTTGGCAGAAGGTGGAAACGGACAAGCGATGTATGTCCTCGGGGTCATGTACGCCTATGGTCGCGGTGTGACACGGAATACCCAAGAAGCACGGCACTGGCTATCTCAAGCCGTTCGCCACAACGTGACCGCTGCTCGGCCGGTGCTGGACGGCCTAGAAGCCAGAGAGGCAATTGATCAAAAGGCTAAGAACAGAGGGCCGTCCCTGCCCTCTCCACGATAACGCTCGCCCCACAGAGGTAA
This sequence comes from Nitrospira sp., assembly GCA_965223625.1. Lineage (GTDB taxonomy): Bacteria > Nitrospirota > Nitrospiria > Nitrospirales > Nitrospiraceae > Nitrospira_D. The sequence goes on along the minus strand of OZ245008.1, from coordinate 1,460,328 downwards.
ACCATGATGTCTTCCATCACCCGAATCAAGACTAAGACGCCAAGCCCGTACAAGCTGATCCACATCGGGACCGACACTCACGACACGAAGACGTTACGTTTCGAACTGGCTGCCGATGCTACACTGGATATGCTGCCCGGTGACTTTCTCTACGTCCATGCGACGTTGAACGGAAGACAGATCAAACGGGCCTACACCCCGTCCTCGCTACCAGGGACCACGAGCTTCTTCGATCTCACGGTAAAGCGGTATGACGCAGGCGTTGTTTCGAAGTACCTGCACGATCAACGCATTGGAGATACGGTGCTCATGAGTGGGCCAAACACTGGTGGGCATTGGGTCGATGGCATGGCAAAGCGTGTGGGATTTGTGGCAGGAGGCACCGGCATTACCCCGATGATCTCCATCATCCGCTGGATTCTGGCCAAGAATATCGATGCGGAACTATTTTTGATCTTTGCCAATAAAACGGAATCCGACATTATCTTCCGAAAAGAGTGGGAACGTCATGTGCGAGAACATCCAAACTTTCATTGTCACCACGTCTTGGAGCAGCCACCTCCCGGATGGACTGGCAGTACAGGCCACATCACCTCGGAAGTATTACAACAACACCTTCCTGCTCCGTCCCCTGACACCTGTATTTTCCTCTGCGGCCCGCCTCCGATGGTTGATTCCCTGGAGATCACGCTCAAAGAGCTCGGCTATCCGGAACCGGCCATCATTCTTCCATAAGAACCAGCCCTCTCATTAGTCAGACTGTTGCGAGACGCCTCACTGTGTCTGTTCACCTGTAGATTTTCACCTCAGTTCCAAACATCGTCCATTCGCACGTGCTTCTAACAACTGGAATATCCATGAGATCTGGCAGGTACGACGTTCGCTTGGTGAAGAGAGATGGTGAGCACTCGATAGAGCCTCGCACGGAAAAATGATCTCGATGTCCTGACGTGTTCCACCCATCGGCACACACAGTCAGTTGAGTTTCCGCTTATCTCTCCAAGGAGGTCATCATGTCTCATCGCTACCTGTTATCCCACGCAACCAATAGAATCATCGGACAAGCAGTAGGTCAGCGCATCCAGCGCCTGGCAGAAAAGGTCAAAGCACAGGGAGGTCAGCCACTTGACCTGATCCTCCCGGACGGGTCACGCTTGAACTTCGGTCAGGAGCCACGCGTCGTGATGGCGATCCGCGATCCAGCCTTGCTTCCAACCCTCACCCATCCGACACTGGGGACACTCGGTGAAGCCTTTGTCGACGGGCGCCTCGACATTGACGGCGATATCATATCCGTCATTACGAGCGCCGAGCGCCTCGTGGCAGCCAATGGATCGCCTGCGACAAACCGTATTGCCGGACTAACGACGCAGCACACGCCGAAACAGGATCAACAGGATATCGCCTATCACTATGACGTTGGGAATAACTTTTACAGACTCTGGCTCGACGCGCACATGGTCTACTCCTGCGCCTACTTTCAGACAGGGGAAGAATCCATCGATGCCGCTCAAGAGGCCAAGCTCCACCATATCTGCCGAAAACTTCGGCTCCGGCCAGGAGAACGACTGCTCGATATCGGATGTGGCTGGGGTGGACTCATCTTGTACGCTGCGCAACACTATGGTGTCCACGCCGTCGGCATCACACTCTCAGATAACCAGTTGTGTTTCACCAAGGAGCGGGTGAGGGCCGCCGGCCTTCAACAACGCGTCGACGTACTCCGGCTCGACTACCGTGACGCCTTAGAGCAATTCGGGGCAGGCAGGTTCGATAAGATTTCAAGTATCGGAATGGTTGAGCATGTAGGCCAAGAGAATTTCCCTGTCTACTTCGGTGTCGTCCGGCACCTGCTGCGCGATCGTGGGCTGTTTCTGAACCACGGCATTACCTCATCCGATGTGGATGGTCGCACTGTCGGATCCGGCGTCAGCGAGTTTATGGAGAAGTTTGTCTTCCCTCACACTGAACTGCCGCACCTTCATACTATCCTTCGAGAGATGGCGGCACAGAACTTCGAAATCTATGATGTCGAAAGTTTGCGACCGCATTATGCCCGGACCCTTGCCCATTGGTCGCGTAGATTAGAAGAAAAGTTGAGTGCCGCCCAACAGATGGTCAACGAGCGAACACTGCGTATCTGGCGCACCTATTTGGCAGGCTCCTCGCTGGCGTTTTCGCAAGGCTGGCTCAACGTCTATCAGGTACTGGCGAGCCGCCAGGAAGCTGGCGGTTTCACTGAGCTCCCATTGACCCGGGACTGGATGTACCAATAAACGATGTTCGAAAGGTAGTCGGAGGATAGGTGGGATCTGCGCCTATACAATAGGCCTCCGTCCCAAGCTGGTTTCACCAGCAAGGTGCTGAACGATACGCTCTGCGGCGCTCGCCCCTTCGCGGATACAGTCGGGAATACCGACGCCGCGATACCCTGCCCCTGTAACGACGAGTCCAGGGTACCGACTCGCGGCCGCATCCAGCTGCGCCAATCGGTCAAGATGGCCGAGGGTGTACTGCGGCATCGCTCTCCACCACCGATTCACCTCCGTGTAGGTCGGCTCCACCTTGATTCCGCATAATGTGGCGAGTTCGGCTTTGACCCTCGCCGTCAAGGCCGCATCATCGAGTTGTAAGATCTCCTCCCGCCCTACTCCACCGACATAGCACCGTACCAACAACTGATCCGCCGGGGCACGATGCGGCCACTTGAGCGATGTCCACGTCGCCGCGATTAACTCACGTTGCTCTGCCCGGGGCACGATAAACCCGAATCCTTCGATCCCGCGCATCATCGCTCGGGGAAACGCCAAGGCAATCGTCGCGGTCGACGCATAGGGAATAAGATCCAGCACGCCTCCGGCAATCGGGCTCAGCGGACGCAATAAATCCGCTGAGACATACGCGGGTGTCGCCAATACCAAACTTTCAGCGGAAAGCGCTGATCCATCTTGAAGAATCAGGTCGTACATCCACCGACCAAGTTCGTGCGATCTCACACGGAGGGCCTCAACTCCGGTTCCGAGCTTCAGCTCCACACTCTGCTCCGTCAACCGCTGCGTCAATGCCGTCACGAGATCGCCGAGTCCATTCTTCAAACTCACAAACATCGTTCGCCTCGGCTGTCCCGACGCGACCGTCGAAGCTGCTTTCTTGGCCTCCACCATGCCGCGAACCACGCTGCCATGCTGTTGTTCCAGTTCAAAGAAACGCGGGAACGTCGCTCGCAGGCTCATCTGTTCCGCATCTCCGGCATAAATTCCTGCCATAAGTGGCTCCAAGACCCGCTCATAGGCCTGGCTGCCGAACCGACGACGAAGAAAAGCAGCGAGCGACTCATCCTCCCTGGAAGGACCAGGGGGAACGGCGATTTCCAATCCCATACGGGCGAGCCCTGTCCACGTGAGGAGCCCGCTTGAAAGAAACGGCTTGAGCTGCTTTGGCGTAAACGAAAGCAGCCCCTCCGGCAAATCGCACATCCGTCCCTTGGAGAGGACACAGGCCTTCTTGATGGTTTCGTTGGTATTGATGAGCTGATCGGCCAGACCGAGCTTGGTGCAGAGGTCAAGAGCGGCCGGTTTTTGAGAGAGGAAGGAATCCGGCCCCGCTTCCGTGACGATGTCGCCGACCCGATGGGTGACGATCTTTCCACCCCATGATGACCCGGCGTCGAGAATGGTACAGCGAAGGGAAAGGCCGGACTTCGCAGCCAGCTCTAGCAGTGAATACGCGGTAGCGAGCCCAGAAATCCCGCCGCCCACGATGACGACTGTGTGTGGTCGAGTCACGACTGACTGCAAGCGGAAGATTCGTGTGCCATCAGCACGTCATGTAACGTATCGATCAAGGCGGGGGCATCGTTCAGCATGGCGATACGCTCAAGGTGCATCCCTTTGTTCGCCGCCAGCTGCTTCAGTTCGATATCCACATCGAAGAGCGTCTCCACGTGGTCACAGATAAACCCGATAGGAGCGACCAGGACATGTCGATGTTCCCCCCGGAACATCGTATCCAGCATATCTTCTACCGTGGGTCCCAACCAAGGCTCGCTCGATCGCCCCTGACTCTGATAGGCAAAATAGGTTGGTTGATTTCCTAACAGCTGCGTTACCGCCTCCACGGTGCCCTTGACCTCATCAGGATAAGGATCCTTCATCGCCACAACCCGTTCAGGCAAACTATGGGCAGTAAACAGCACGGGAACCCTCGCGCGCACCTCGGAAGGAAACTTCTGGAGCCCGTGCTGAATACGTTCAACGATGGCCGCGATGAGCTTGGGATGAGAATTCCAACTGCCCACATAGTTGACCTCCGTACGGTCTTCCAGTTCCGTACGCGCCTCTTCCACTTTCTTCCGATAGGCTCCGGTACTCAGCGAGGACTGTTGCGGTGCCATGCACAGCCCGATGATCTGTTGCGGTGACTCCTTCAACAGCTCCCCATACGTTTCTTTGATAAACGGATGCCAATGGCGCAACCCAACATAGACCCGGTACCGCGCCTCACCAGACTCATTGAGTCGCTGTTCCAGTTTCTTAGCGACCTCCTGGGTAATCCCGACGGCAGGCGATTTCCCTCCGGTGGCACGATACCGTTCACGTATTTCTTCCACCAGCTCAGGAGACGTCGGTCGCCCTCCTCGCACATCGCGTAGAAACGGCTCGACATTCTCCAGGCAATCGGGCCCACCCATCGCCATGAGCAGAACAGCCGTATGACGTGGTGACATAGACATTGACCGTTGATTCAGTTACCGCTGACTGAGCTTGTGCACCATGTCGACCGTCGCAGCCACATGATCGACCGGTGTCGTGGGAAGGATGCCGTGCCCAAGGTTGAAGATGTGGCCTGGACGCCCTCCGGCTCGACGAAGGATATCCTCCACGCGACGCTCAATTTCGTGGAGAGGCGCGAATAAAACAAGTGGGTCTAAATTGCCTTGCACAGCGCGATCATGTCCGACCATCGCCCAGCCCTCGTCCAGGTGAACCCGCCAATCGATCCCGATGACATCGCCACCCGCCTCGCGCATCTGCCTGAGAATGGCCGTCGTGCCGGTGCCGAAATGAATCATCGGCACCCCCTCCCGCTTGAGGCCATCAAATATCAGTTGCACATGCGGCATCACATATTCAGCATAGTCGCCGGCCGAGAGGCACCCGACCCAACTATCGAAGAGCTGAATCGCCTGAGCGCCTGCCTTAATCTGTCGCCGGAGATAGCCGGTGATCACGCGCGCAAACTTATCCATCAGCCGATGCCAGGCCGTCGGATCCCCGTACATCATCTGCTTGGTATGGAGATAGTTCCGAGACCCACCGCCTTCGATCGCATAACTCGCGAGCGTGAACGGCGCACCGGCAAATCCGATCAAAGGCACACGCCCATCGAGAGCCCGTCGCGTTTGTCTGATAGCCTCAGCCACGTAACCCAGCTCGTCACCGTCGATGACTTTGAGTTGGTCCACCGCAGCCCGATCACGAACCGGATTGTGGATCACTGGTCCTTCCCCTGCGGCAAACTCAAGATTGAGCCCCATCGGCTCCAACGGCAACAGAATATCGGCAAAAATAATGGCGGCATCTAATGGGAATCGATCGATCGGCTGGAGGGTCACTTGCGCCGCCAGCTCCGGGGTCTTGCACATCTCGAGGATCGAATGTTTCGCACGGAGAGTCCGATATTCCGCCATATAGCGCCCGGCTTGGCGCATAAACCACACAGGCGTACAGTCAATCGGTTCACGGCGGCACGCTTTCAGAAATCGGTCATTCATGGTAGGCGGCATTCTAGAGAGGCACAGGTAAGGCTGTCAAACCGAGATGATATAGAAAGCTCCAATTCTTTCCGGAAACTGCCCACTGCTAGTAGACAAACGCCACCATTCCGGTACACTTAAGATTCCCAAGGTCGTCGGAAAAGTCTGGTTTCACTTTTCTGAAGTTCTGTGTATAATGACCTTCCAACCTATATCGGGACGATCAGTCAGGTTAATCGGGACCCCGGCTCCCTGTCTCCCACCACAGTGATGTTGCCGATCCCCCGACCATGAGGAGAATTGTATGTCCGATGTGCAAACGATTCGACCGACCAAATCCCAGGAATTGTGGTATTCCTTCATGCGCTGGTTTGATTCCTGGGCCGGCCTTGAGCACACCAAAGCAGAAGGCCCTCCCAAGGTAGACTGGGTGCGCAGTGTCCCCTTCATCGTGTTGCATCTGATGTGTTTGGGTGTCATTTGGGTTGGATGGAGCTGGACCGCCGTCGCTGTCGCCGTCGCCTTTTACTACATTCGCATGTTTGCGATTACCGGCTGGTACCACCGCTACTTTTCACATCGCACGTTTAAGACCACTCGTATAGTTCAGTTCTTGTTTGCGCTGTTAGGTGGTACCTGTACGCAGCGTGGTCCCTTGTGGTGGGCCGGCCATCATCGTCATCACCATATCGCGTCCGACACACCGGAAGATGTGCACTCCCCGCGACAAGGGGGATTTCTCTGGTCGCATATGGGCTGGATCATGTCGCAGACGTTTTATGCGCCGCGCCTCAAGGGCATTGCCGACTTTGCGAAGTTTCCTGAACTGCGGTTCCTAGACCGGTTTGATGTCCTCGTTCCTGTCCTTACTGGATTCGGAATGTTTGGACTCGGGAAGCTGCTGGAAGCCACTTCACCCGGGCTCGGCACCAACGGCCCCCAAATGCTGATCTGGGGCTATTTCATCTCGACCGTGGCATTGTTTCATGGAACCTGTACGATCAACTCCCTGTCCCATGTCTACGGCTCACAACGGTATGAGACCGGCGACGACAGTCGGAACAACTTTTTCCTCGCCCTGATCACGATGGGTGAAGGGTGGCACAACAATCACCACTACTACCCCGCCTCGACCAGACAAGGCTTCTACTGGTGGGAGGTCGACATGACCTATTACTGCCTGAAGGGCCTTGAGTGGCTTGGGCTCGTCTGGGATGTTCGTGGTGTTCCGGATTATGTGCGAGAAGGAAAAACCAAACAGGACTCCGACCGCAGCGCACTGAAAAAGAAGATCGACGCAGCCGCGAAGGCCGCGGAATTGCCTACTCCTCAGCCAGAGCTTGAGCTAACCGCCCGTTAAATCCAATCCGCACCATCATCAGACCCTGGCTGGTCAGATTTTTGATCGGCCAGGGCTGCTCGAATTCGGCGACTCTCTCCGTCAATCGCTTTTCGTTCTTCATCCGACAACACCCACGCATCACCAGGGTTCAGTTCGAAACGATAATGGTCCTTTCTGAGCGTGAACCACTCGACATAGGGATGCGGCTCTAAATTGGGATGCGGATCAAGCGAAATCAAATTCACCGTTCCGATCTGTGGATTCGCCATATCGCCGATGACCTGTCCCGCCATATCGTCGTCTTCGAACCGGCCATTGCGGAATCCAATCACCTCGCCGGCGATATCCGGCTTAAAATTGCCGCGCAAATACAAATCGATCGGCCCGATCACCGCAAACACCACTTGTCCGACGACGGTTCCCTCGACTCGATTGTCCAAGAACCCTTCGTGAACCCATCGCCCATTACCAAACTTCTGAGCCATATCACTCCTCCTTTCAGGACGATCAGCCGCCAAATGCGCCAATCACGATGGCCAGTAAAATAAGGGCGCTCCCGATCCATCCATCCATATCCAACACCTCTCCGAGAAAATACCAGGACAGCCACGCTGCGTGCGCCGGCTCGGAGGCAAACAGCAATGCCACCTGCTGCGCAGGAACGTGTTGCTGGGCCCACATCTGCACGGCGAACGCCAGTGTCGCCAGCACACCAGTAACCCCGAGACCGATCAGAAGGACTGCAGTAGGTGAGAACGCACTGGCCGGAATGCTCTCCCACCACGGCGCTGGAAGAAACAACAGGGTCATCGCGATCATCTGCCAAACCAGTAGCGAGGGTGCATCGACCCGTCTGATGTATCGTTCGAGGCAAATGATATGCCCAGCCAATGCGACCGCACACCCAAGTGTCATAAGATCTCCCACATTCATGACGGCATCAGGCTTGATCAGCAACCAGAGCCCGACGACCGCGATAGCCGTTGCCGACACCACCCGCCGGTCGATCCGCATCAAGATCAACGGAACAAAGATCACGTACAACGCCGTCAAGAAGGCAGAATTCGATGCGGTCGTGTGCTGGAGCCCGACCGTCTGCAACAGATACCCGAGAAACAGGAAGCCTGTGGTAACTGCGCTGGCCCTTAATACGGCGTGATCACAATGCAAACGACGCCGAGTCCCGACCAACCACAGCAGTACCAGCACCGTACCGATAAAAAACCGGAGCAAGAGGAACGATAGTGGAGAAATTTGTTCGAGCGCCGCTTTAGTCGCGGGAAAGGTCGCGCCCCAGATAACGGTCGTGAGGAGAAGGGCCAATCTGGGCATGGACTCCGTCGTGTTGAGTGCTGAAGATAGCGTTGTGAGTGAACGACAGAACCACAGACCTCAGCACCGAGCCCTTCGTTTTAGGGTTTGCACAACGGGCACATTCGCTGTCGATTCACTCCGGCCTGCTCCATGGCTCGGAAGGCACGCTCCTTATCAGGATAGTCGAACCACCCACCTTCCCAGAAATCGCTCGAGGTCGTGGTGGACGGAACCTCGGAACACCGATCCCGATGGAGTGTTACGCGGTCAATTGCGCGGGCAATGTGTACCCAGTAGATCATGTGCGGCAAGTGAGGTGTCAGTGGTGAGAAGGAAAACCGTCCGTCAGACTTCAGGCCCCCTCACCCCCTTACCGGCTCAAGGAAGGAGCTGCCATTCATCTTTCTCGATGAAGCACTTCACGCCCGTCTGTAGCTTTTTGAGGTCATCTTTCTCGAAGAGCCTCATGTAGCGCTCGATTCGATCCTCTTCATCGATTCGCTCTTCCTGCATCATCCCGTTGGTACCCTTGTATCGTCGAATCAGCACTGGCATCGAAACCCTCCTATGAAGCTGGCAGTTAAGCAGCGCAACTTGTTACAATAAACCGATTGTGTGGGCCGGTCAAGATCGCCTAGAGAAGGCCGGCTTGTCAAGGCCTGAGCCATCCACTGGGATAAGAGCTTCCCGTCGTTCAGATACAGGAAAGAAAGGACTCACCCTGTGCCACTCTATGAGTATCGTTGCGGACAGTGTCGGGAACACTTCGAGGCCACTCAGTCCGTCTACGCAAGAGTCGAGGATACGGAATGCCCCCATTGTCATGCGAGGGAGGCAACCCGCCTCATGTCCTCGTTTTCGTCCTCGGTCAGCGGTGACCGCAAACCAGGATTCACCGAGATCAAAGCCAAGGTGATGGGTCAAGAGCGGATGCAGCGGTTCGCCAAACTGCCGCCGTTGAATGCGAAGCGCAACATGCCGCCGCCGAACATGTCGTCCGATTCAGACTCGCCATCAACAGGAGAGTCGAGTTCTGGATCATAACCGTCACAGACCCATCGGACTTCGCGGTAGAGTCCGCAGTCAGTCTTGCCATACTATGACGACGAGCGGATTGCTTCCTTTCTTGCTCCTCAGCTTGATCTTTTTCCTGTCGCCTACCGCGGCCTGGAGCCAGCTGGCAGGAAACCTCATTATCTCGTTAAGCACAGGACACTCCGCCGTGTCACAGGGCGTAGCCGTGCGTCTTTTGCGGGTCGATCATGTCGAGCCGGAACCGCCGACGGTAAAGGACGGGCAATATAGCCTCCGACGACCTCTGCTGCTCCTCTCAAAACAGGATCCGAATTCCCTGGTTGATGCTTTTGCCGACTTTGCCTTATCGCCACTCGGTCAAGCTATCATCGGAGAAACCGATATCCCGATGTCGAGCAAGTAATCTCAAAAAGAAGGAGGTCCGAATGTCTCCCCAATTCCTATCGTTTCTCGTCCTGCTGTCGTTACTGACGATGCTCCCGTTCTCTCAGCGTTCGCTCGCGCAAGAAGGAGTGATCGTCGACGGCGCCGGCTATACGTTACACGACACGCAATCGATCAAAGGCCACGACGAGCGAACCATCGAAAAAGACCCGGTCTGCGACAGCAGTAAGAAACCCAAAATCATCACAGTGGAACCGGACGAAGCCAGACCTGGTCAGACCATCACGATTCGAGGGGAGCAGTTTGGAACCAAGGACTGTTTTCGTGGTGTCGCGTTTAGTGCAGCCGGTTCCGCCAAGATCGACCATCGATATGTCAACGAGACAACGATTGAGGTAACCGTTCCCGATGTTCAGCCCGGTATGTCGTTCATCGATGTCGTCGCCAGCGGTGGCAATGCTCGTTCCAAGGCGTTTCTGGTCCAATCGAAGTAAGTCGCCAGTAGGCAATAAGACGCGATGCTCGTTTTGGCGTTACCCTGCGACTTGTTGCCGCACTGCTCGAGCAAGGTTTTCTGGCGTGCCGATATCGAGATACCCATCCTGTGGAAACTTCACCGACTGAATCCTCAGACCGGCTTTGAGTGCTGCCTGGAATACAACCCCCACTGCTAAATCCCCTCCAGGATCGTTCGCCGTGCTTGCCAGGACAGACATATTTCGCTTCGTCTCATCGGCACGAAGGAACTGATGCAAGAACTCGGAGAACGCCGGTGTCCAGACGGCAAAACACCAGCCAAACGTCAGTGTGGTCGAAGCTGGTTTCATCACGATTTCACGGACCCACCCGTCCTTGTCGCTGTCCACCATATCCCAGATGCGTGTATCCTCAATGCGATGCAGACCGAGCACCACGTCGGCCTCAGTTCTCTCCTGTTGCTCGATTAATCGTCCATAGGCATCGGATGGACTGAAGAGGATGTCCGGAAAGCCGAACGCGATCCGGTTCTGAGTGATGAATGGATATGCCCGATCGAGCGTGTCTGGGGGACCGGCGGACCCCGGAATAACGAGGTACGCAAGCGAGAGTCCTATCCCTTGTCCCTCTTGAAAATAGTTAGGAATATCCCATTTCCCCTCGCGGATGACGATGAAGGTCTTCGAAATGCCGGCGGCTTTGAATTTTTCCAGGAGAAAGTGTGCTGCCACTTTCGGTCGGGGCATCCCGGTTTGCGGGTCGTTCGTGAACCCTACAGGAAACAACTCTTTACTACAGGGAAACGGCTGCAGGCGCTTCGCTTGGCCTGCAGCGGGAATAAGTCCCACGACTTCCGGCCAGGTTCGACGAGGTTGATCGATCATGGGTACACAATATCACTAGATTCGGCCATCGAGTCCATCGCCTCTCACCCTGCCTGGTGTCGGAGACAGCAACTTCGAATCAGACGACACTACTTCAAAAATCAACACGACACTCATTCATGAAGGTACCACAAGCGCCCCTCGATTAAGGGCAAGATTTGTCTCTTCCCTCAGCAACTCGACAACGAGATAGACTTCGTGTAGCTTATCCACCCCCTGAGGAGTGTGCGAAAGAGTGCCTTACACATACGGAGTTCATTCCATGCAACACAATTGGCGCCATCGAGCCTTTTTGACCGCGTTGTTTTTCGTAAACTTGACTCTCGTCCCGGCGGTTTCGGCAACTCCGCCGATCAAGGAACGGCTTCCCTTGACGCTGAGCGGATCAGGCTGTAGGAGCAAAGAAGCGGAGATGCATAAGGTCCTGCAAGCCATTCCTGGCGTGACCGGCGTCAATTTTAATCTCGTCCCAGGCCATGTACTCGTGGATGTTAGCCCCAGCATCGTGAAGTCGGCAGATGTGATCAACCGCGTGAACGATGCAGCATCCTCATGGCAATGCAAGGTCGAGTTCATCGAGGGATGCATTTCGGCCCCCATGCCGACGGCCTCCGCGATCCCCCACCAGCATGAGTAACAATCCAGGATCGGTTGGGCCTCATACGTTACACCCAACCTCACACCTACCATGGGGACATAATCCTGGTAGCCATACGCAGAAATTGAACTGAAGATACCTGTAGTTTGGGATCCCGCTACCCCCGAGCCAATCAGGAAGCCCTCGGGAACCGCCGTGCTCGCTCCAATTACCCGAAGAGTGGGTTCCGATCACTCAAGAGAGTGTAAGGTTGTCGGAGGTTTGAGCAGAGTCTTTTGATTGATTGAATCTTGATCGATCAACTTCAACGCTTCCAACTGAGACTCCAACTCCTCAATGCGTTGATCGCGCTCGCGAATTTGCTTTCGGAGCTCCCGCACTTTTGTCGATGACTCAACAACGGGTACGGGCTTCTTCTCTACAGTAGTAGAGGGAGGCGAGGTGCATCCCTGGAGAGCGATTATTACCGTTACTGCACCGCTCAGAGCATTCCATCTGTTCATGCTTGATAGACTCACATTCATAGTGTGAGAACCTATACGATCTTGTCAGGATTTCTCAAGCCCACAGTTCTCTCTACCTTGCCTTGGATAAGGCTCCTCCCTGATTCCTCGATTAACAGCACGCCTGCTCATCAACGAGTTGCAGGAAACACAGATGACGATGTCAAGCCGATGCCCATGCCTTCAGAAATGGTGCACGGAGTCCGATAAGAGGCTGAGAACCGGCAGGCTCTTTTACCCCAATCGTTCTGTGTAGACTCTTCGCAACCGGTTGAAACATGAACGGATTGTCAGGAAACCGAGATCGATGAGACGAGTGGTACCCCAGGAACTCGTGCCAGACATGGTCCTGGCAAAACCCGTCACGAACGCCAATGGACTCCCCATTGTGGCGGCTGGAACAATCATAGATGCAGCCATGATCGAACGGCTCCGACAGATGGACCTGCCCTCAGTGTATGTGGGAGGTGATCCCCTGGACTCTAGCGGAAAAACCCTGGCGGAGCTGGAAGCGGAACTCGATCATCGGTTCCGACATGTCGCGCACGACCCCATCCAGCAACTGATCCTTCGAGCCCTCCGTACACACTTACGGACCACCCATGGTGTGGCACCGACGACCGAGGGAACTCAGACCACATGACCAGGTTCGAGCCCACAGACCTACGCAATAGGATCGAGAAGCTCGGAGACCTTCCCACGCTTCCCCACGTGGTGCAGCGGATTGCCGCCATGATCGGTCGTCCTAACGTCTCGACCGAGGAGATCGGCTCCATCATTGAGAAGGATCAGGTACTCGCGGCCAAGGTCCTAAGACTCGCCAACTCACCATTTTACGGGTTCCCCTCCAGAATCGGCTCCGTCTCCCACGCCGTCATCGTGCTGGGCTTTAATGTCGTCAAGGGGCTGACGCTCTGCGCCTCTGCCCTCAGCATCATGAAAGACGCCGGCATGGACCAGTTGTGGCGGCATTCTCTCGGCGTCGCAATTATGGCCAATCTCTTGGCAGCCAGGATGGAGATGAAGAACCACGAAGAATTGTTTGTCTCTGGCCTGCTCCATGACATCGGGAAAGTCGTGCTCTACGTCAAATGGCCTGATGTGGGGAACTGCATCAAAGATGCGCACACAACTCAAGATGATCGCCCACTCTTGGCGGTGGAACAGGAACTGACGGGCCTCTCTCATGCGGATATCGGTGGCTCCTTGGCTGACGCATGGCATTTGCCTATCACGCTTCGCGAGCCGGTCCTCTACCACCATGATCCCTCTCTCGCCAAAGAAGCCGTGCTGCAAACGGCCATCGTCCATGTGGCCGATATTCTGGTCAAAGGACTCGCCTGTGGAAACCCGGGAGATGACATGATTCCCCCGCTGTCGAAGATAGCCTGGGACATGGTTGGGCTTGATGAGCGCGGACTAGCAGAATGCATCGACAAGGCATCGAGTGAGTTCATGACCATCGACGATTACCTATGAACACCTCCTCAACAGGCCGAAGAGTTCTTCTCCTCCACAACGAGCCGGCTTCTGTCCTGACGATGACCTCGGCACTGGAGAAAGCCGGTTTTGAAGTTGTGGAAGGCAATCTGCCCGATCTCGCGCTGCATGAACTCGTCCACAATCCACCTTGTCTCATCCTGGCTGCTGAAGGAGCCGGGGGGCATTCTGTGGAAACACTCACACGAAATCTCAAGCTGGATGCGTTCCTGGGGCGTCTGCCGCTTATTGTCTTCGTCCGGAACAGTCGGCTCAACGATATTGACTGGGGCTCATTGGAAGTGGACGACTTCATCACGATTCCCTATCGTTCGGAAGATGTCATCCATCGCATACGTCTCTGCCTCAGCCGTCTGACCCGTTCGCTCGATGCGAATCCCCTCACTCGCCTTCCGGGCAACACCACAATTCTCGTTGAAACCACCTCCAGGATTCACAGCAAACAGCCCTTCGCGCTCGCTTACCTCGATATCGACAATTTTAAGTCGTTCAACGATCGCTACGGCTATGGACGTGGAGATGAAGTTCTCGTTGTGGCTTGCCGCATCCTCACGACGGTGGTTGGCGAATTGGCTGGCCCGGAAGGGTTTGTCGGCCATGTTGGAGGAGACGACTTTGTCTTCATGAGCCGACCGCACACCATCGACTCAATCTGCCAGACCGTCATCAAACGATTTGATCTGGTCATTCCGGATTTCTACGACCGTGAGGATCGCCTCAAAGGACACATCGACTCCGTGGACCGCCGAGGGAATACCGAGCAGTTCCCGATCATGAGTCTTTCCATTGCCGTCGTAACCAATGAGCGATCTCCCGTCACCCATCCAGGCGACGTGAGCAAAATTGCCTCGGACCTCAAGAAACGAGCCAAGGCCTTGAAAGGCAGTGTCTACGTCAATGATCGGCGAGGGCAGGCCATCGATGTATGCTCACCGTCGACTGATTCCAGGACGCAGGTACCCACATCCGACTGAGTCAAACCGGGTCTGAGCATTCGCCCTAGTGCGTAGGCTCTAGAGTCGCAGGCAACGTCATTTACTTGAAGCTGCCTGTATGTGGAGCAGGAGTGCTTCCTATGAAACCAGGTGCCGCCGCACAATGAGAGGTTCAGTGGTGAACACGTCGCCTCAAATCCTCACGAGAGATCCGTCGAAAGACCAGGTCGTCGGAGAGAGGAGAGGCCAATTGGCACATGACCGACCTCGGCCCACGACAGCAATGCAAATTCATGACTGACGCTGAACGATTGGAGCAGTAGGAGGACACCAAGAAATACGGCAATGATGCTGGGCCAGATCATCGAGAGCACACCGAGAACGAGGACGAGCGTGATCGCCGTTAACGCATGCTGGACAAACTGGCTCCTCTTTGTGGTCATGAGGTCCTCCTTCGTGGGCTCTCCGTCTGCGCTCCCTGCACGCCTCTGTACAACTGAGTGATAATATTGTGTCATGTTCACATACTGATGCATCGCAAACAACTAGGAATACTACTAGACGGTATCGCTTTAAATACTGAGTGTTCGACCGCAAGGACAATGCCGCGGAGAATCTGCTGCAGGTGCGCATTTCTTGAAAGGATGGCCTGGTGGTTTTCTAAGCACTACTCATAGGAGGCGTACGTTTTTCTCTTACGAATTCTGTACGCGTATGCAAGGGAGATGAGCGCGTGAATGGCCTTCACACCATTCGCCGTGCCGAATGCTATGATGATGCTGGGGCTTGAGTGGAAGGCGTCGTTCGGAAGTCCTGGATGATGTTCCATACCCGCAGAACATCAAGCGTCAGCATCGCGCCATAGGTCGGGCCGAAATCACGCTCTGCGATATTCCCCAAACTATCGTTCCAAGTTTCCAATCGCACCGGCCCAAAGGAACCTGCAATCGACCAAGCAAAATGCTCCTGGCTCTGCCCCGTCGTATTAACGAAGATCCCCGAGTCCCACATGAGGGCAACTTCAATTTCCCACGTCGGAATCGTTTCGCCTGTCTCAGTCGTCACATACTGGCCAAAGGCGATCGCCGGCTGTACAAGTCCCGCAGTTTGCCTCACAGCATGGAGCACAGCTCCGTTATCTTGATAGCTGATCCGTCCGAGGACGGAAGCCCGTGCGCTCACGTCTCCCCAGCTTCCTGAGTAAAGTGTTGGTGTGATCGGCATCCGCCTGATACCGGCTCGAAGAAACCCTTGTTGATAGATCGTGCCGACGGAAAATCCGGCTCCCATAAAGATGACTTTCGGACGGAACAAGGGGAACCACCGCGTGATGGACCCATCGATCATCGCATCGGTCTCTTTTCGAGGATCCACTGTCGGCACCGTCGGCAATTGGCGAAGTTGATGGACGACGTTGTTCTGAAGGTATTGTGTAGGTTCGTCCCCTGTGGGACTGATCCCAGCCGTGAGGTTGGTGCTCCAGCCCTTCAGAATCCCCCCCCAATGCTGAGTCCAGCTCATCGTGATCAAGTTGAAGCCAAGGGTATTCTCCACCGTAGAATCAAACCTATTACCTAAGCCATCCGTCGGTGTGAATCGATTAAGGGTCAACCCTCCTGTAAACGTGGAGTACTGATCGGGAAACGCCATAGCACCCCAATGGACCGATGGAGCAGGCGTTTCGCTCCATACCGGCGTGGATGCAAGCCCAAGAACCAGAAAGATTCCGAGGAGGGGGATCCATCTATGGGCCACTAACCCTCTCTTACCATCAACCGCCCTGGCACGGACATGACCTTCGATACATCCAAACCGCTTCGCAGCTGAGACGGGAATTATTCGGATCATCAACCAAACCTCGCATAAGAAGACGTTGCCACGACGGAAGACCCGAGGCATTGTACATAACAAAGACAATGAGAACGACCCCCAAATTGTTTCGAAGGTGAGCTGCACAATCGCTCCAACTCGACGCCCTATGAATTGGTGGTTCCCCGGAGCTACTCCCTCGACAGACCTCCTGATCCTATGCTAGCTTACGCGGTCATTCTTCTGTGTTCGCTCTCTCTATCCACACAGGAACCCAAGGGTTCGGCGCATGTTCAACAAGATCTTAGTGGCCAATCGTGGTGAAATTGCCATGCGGATCATCCGCGCCTGTCGTGAATTGAACATCGCCACTGCTGCGATCCACTCGGAGGCGGACTCAACCGGCATCTATGTCAAGAAAGCCGACGAGGCACATGTCGTCGGTCCCGGGCCCGTCAAAGGCTTCCTCGACGGACAACAGATCGTCAATCTTGCGCTCCAGATCGGAGCCGATGCCATCCATCCCGGCTACGGATTCCTCTCTGAAAATGCGGAGTTCGCCGAACTTTGCCAATTGTCCGGTATCACCTTTATCGGCCCCTCGCCTCAGGCAATCACGCTGATGGGCAGCAAGGTAAGAGCGCGGGAATTGGCCGAACGCATCGGCGTGCCCATCGTGCCGGGCACCAAGGGTGGAGTGAGCACGTACAAGCAAGCGTTGGCCTTCTCCAAGGAAGCCGGGTACCCCGTCATCATCAAAGCCAGTGCAGGAGGAGGAGGACGCGGACTTCGCGTGGTTCGCACCGACGAGGAGCTGCGGGAGAACATGGAAGTCGCCGCGCGGGAAGCCGAATCCGCCTTCGGCGACGGCAGCGTCTTCATCGAGAAATATGTCGAGCGACCGCATCACATCGAGTTCCAGATACTGGGAGATCGGCACGGCACGATCATCCATCTGGGAGAACGAGACTGTTCAATCCAGCGGCGGCATCAGAAGCTTATCGAGATCGCTCCCTCGTTGGTGTTGACGCAGGAGCTCCGAGAAGACATGGGCAACGCCGCGATTGCCATCGCACGCGCGGTGAATTATGACAACGCGGGGACTGTGGAGTTCTTGCTCGATCAAGACGGCAAGTTCTACTTTATCGAGATGAATCCGCGGCTCCAAGTCGAGCATACGGTCACGGAGCAGATCACGGCCATTGATATCGTGCGGAATCAAATTAAGAGCGCGGCAGGCCTGCCGCTGAGCATCCAGCAAAAGGACGTCATCCTGCAAGGTCATGCAATTCAATGCCGGATCAATGCGGAGGATCCGAGGAACAATTTTCTGCCCTGTACCGGTAGGGTGACGGCCTACCTCTCTCCTGGCGGAATCGGGGTCCGTATTGACGGCGCCGTCTATAGGGATTACACCGTACCGCCCTATTATGATGCCCTCCTGGCCAAATTGACGGTCCGAGGCCGCACCTGGGAAGAAACCGTCAGCCGCATGAGACGTTCGCTCGAGGAGTACGTACTCCGTGGAGTGAAAACCACGATCCCCTTTATGGAAGCCATCATGCAGGAACCGGACTTTATGGCAGGGCGATTCGACACCTCCTATATCGAGACACATCCCGAACTCTTTAACTACGACGAAGTCGATCAACCGGAGGACCTGGTCCTGGCCCTATCGGCTGCCATCGCCGCCTATGAAGGGCTCTAATCAGGCTGACCGCGTTTCGACCTCCACAAGGATGCACGAGCTTTCATGGCAAAAAGACGACCAACTATAAAAAGACCGACGAGAAAAACCCGGCGTCCAGCACCTGCGATCAAGACGTCGAAGCGCCCCAGGCCACCGTTCAGCGAATTGGCCATAGAACCGGCGGCCGGCAAACCCATCCTCATTACCGACGTCGCGCTACGAGACGGTCATCAGTCACTGTTGGCGACTCGAATGCGGACGGAAGATATGCTGCCCATCGCGCAAAAGCTGGATGCCGTCGGCTACTGGTCACTGGAGGTCTGGGGCGGCGCCACATTTGATACCTGCCTCCGCTTCCTGAAAGAAGATCCCTGGGAACGACTCCGGGCACTACGGGCGGCCATGCCCAACACCAAACTGCAGATGCTCTTGAGAGGTCAAAATCTCGTGGGGTATCGGCACTACGCCGACGATGTGCTTGAGCGATTTATCGAACGCTCAGCCGCCAACGGCATCGATGTCTTCAGGATTTTCGACGCGCTCAACGACGTCCGCAATCTCGACCGGGCCATTCGGGAAGTTAAAGGTTGCGGCAAGCATGCCGAGGCTGCGATCAGTTACACCGTCAGTCCCGTTCACAGCATCGATCGTTACGTCGACCTAGCCAGAAAGCTCGAAGACCTCGGCACCGATACCTTGTGCATCAAGGATATGGCCGGTCTCTTGGCACCACTCGACGCATATCACCTTGTCAAGCGTTTGAAGGCCGCGGTGGATGTTCCAATCCATCTGCATTCCCACTACACCTCCGGCATGGCCTCCATGTCCTCGCTGATGGCCATCCTTGGAGGACTCGACATGCTCGATACATCCATTTCTCCGCTGGCCGGAGGGACCTCTCATCCGGCCACGGAAACGATGGTGGCGTCACTACAGAACACTCCCTACGATACAGAACTGGATCTCGCATCCTTCCTGCCGATCACGGAACATTTCCGGGAGGTCCGACGAAAATATCGCCAATTTGAGAGCGACTTCACCGGTGTCGATGCGGAAATCCTCACCTCGCAGATCCCCGGTGGCATGCTCTCGAACCTGGCTGCCCAGTTAACGGAACAGAACGCGTTGGACCGAATGAGAGAAGTCCTCGAAGAAGTCCCTCGCGTCAGAGAGGACATGGGGTACCCGCCTCTGGTCACTCCGACCAGCCAAATCGTCGGCACCCAGGCAACGCTGAACGTGCTGACGGGGGAACGGTACAAGGTCATTACCAACGAGACCAAAAATTACTTCCTCGGCCTGTATGGCAGAGCTCCGGGGCTGGTCGATCGAAGCATCATGGCACGTGCCATCGGTGACGAGGACCCGATCAAGACTCGGCCTGCAGATCAGTTGGAATCGGAACTTGATGCGGTCGCAAAAGACTTGCCCTCCTCGGCAACCAGCATTGAAGATCGACTGTCATTCATTTTGTTCCCGGCAATTGCTCGAGACTTTTTTGAAGCGCGAGAAAAAGGCGATCTGGTCCCGGAACCACTTGAAGCCACCTTGGCCAAGGGACCTGCGGTAGCCGGTGAGCTTCATCTGGCTCCCGTCGAGTTCAACATTACCGTCCACGGCGAAACCTATCACGTCAAAGTCTCAGGATCGGGGCGCCAAACCGATGGGCGGAAACCCTACTACATTAGGGTCAACGACAAGTTGCAGGAGGTTTCCCTCGAACCCATTCGAGAAATCTTGGCCGGTGTTCCTGAAGCCCCTCAGGCAGGAACAGGCGCAACTCCCAAACGACCCAGGCCTTCAAAACCGGGAGACATCGCCCCGCCTATGCCGGGCCGCGTCGTGAAGATCCTGGTTGTTGTCGGTGATCAAGTAAAGGCCGGCGACCCCCTGTTGATCATCGAAGCGATGAAGATGGAAAGTCAGGTCCCGGCGCCCATCGATGGGAAAGTCTCAGCAATTCTCGCAAGCGAAGGAGACAATGTGAAGACGGATGAAACGGTCATCCAACTTGAGTAGTTCAGACGGCGAGCCTACCGCCTACCTCTCCCAACGCTGGCATCTTGTGCCGCTCCTCTTTTGGCTCTTATCATCTCTTATGACTGCATGCGCCTCGCCTCCACTGATTCCACCCTATTTTGAAACGTTAGCACCCTCCCCGACGGAACGCATCCCGATCAACACCGTGCTCGTCCATGGTCAACAGATCGCATATCTCGATGTCGGAACAGGCCAGACAGTCATCTTGATTCACGGCTTCGGCGGATCCATGTGGCAGTGGGAACATCAGCAACAGGCTCTGTCTCAACATTTCCGTACCCTGACGCTCGACCTACCCGGTTCCGGGTTGTCCGACAAACCGGACATCGACTACCTGCCAAATCAGATGTTGGACTTCTGTCTCGGATTCATGGATGCCCTGCAGATTCCTCAGGCCACACTGGTCGGCAATTCCATGGGGGCTGGGCTGGCCATCGGAATGGCCATGACCCAGCCAACTCGGGTCGACAAACTCGTGCTCATCGGAGGACTCCCGTCTCAGGTCATGGCCAAACTCACTAGCCGTTCATTCCGACAAGCGCTGGAAACACGCGCACCCTGGTGGTTGATCTCTTTCGGCAATTGGCTGTTCGGCGGGATGGTCACCGATTCCGTCCTGAAGGAAATCGTCAACGACCACAGGCTCCTCACACCGGCCGTGATCGAACGCTCAAACCAGAACCGCCGACGCCCAGGCCTCATCAAACCGATCATGGCAATGAGAAACGCCCTCCCCTCATGGGAAACCGATTTCGCTCCACACCTTACAAACATCACACACCCAACCATGATCATCTGGGGTGAATCCGATCGGGTGTTTCCCATCGCAGTGGGCGAAGAACTGCACTACCGCATCCGTGGATCCACGTTCGTCAAAATTCCCAAGGCAGGCCATATGCCACAATGGGAGCAGCCGGCGCTGGTCAACCGATCGTTGATCACGTATATTCACACATCACCCTGAATGGATAGGTAGAGCGGGAACCTCCGCTCATCATCTTTTTTGAAAGGAGCAGACGATGCGGACGAGATACTGGTTCATGGGTACAGCACTGTGCCTGTCGCTTGGCCTCGCGGGATGTCAGACGATGGCAGGATCCTCAGGACAGACTTTCTCGTACAAGACCATGCCGGTAGCTGACGGAACCGTCACCGCCGGAGAGGGGAACAACGTCCTGTTCAAGGGCGACCCGCTACCGTTGAGCGGCAACGGGGTAAAGATCGGGGACATACTGCGGGACGTCAACGTTGCGCAGAGCGACTTGACGCTCGTCAATATTGTGGAAACCAAAGGGGCGGGAAAAGTACGTATCATCAACATCGTCCCTTCTCTGGATACGCCGGTTTGTGAACAGCAGACCCATCATCTCAGTGAGAAGAATAAGGGCCTTGATAAGATGGTGGAACTCATAACGGTCAGTGTCGATACCCCGTTTGCGCAGAAACGTTTTGCGCAGGAAGCCAAGATCGCCAACGTGACGTTCTTGTCGGATTATCGTGGCGGCGACTTTGGGAAGAGCCATGGTCTCTTCTTGGAGGGTCCGCACATTTTGACGAGAGCCGTGATGGTGGTCGATAAAATGAATACCATCCGTCATCTTCAAATCACGCCCGAGCTCACCCAACTGCCGGACATGGAAGAGGCCTTTCAGATCGCCCGGCGTCTGGTCACGGAGAGCTAGGCTGACACGATCCTTAGGAGCTGAGGTGACGGGAACACGGACCATGGCGCACTAGGTTCACCCGTCTCCTCAGCAATCCAGAACCGCTGATGGCTCGTTACGATCTACTCGTCATTGGAACAGGACCGGCCGGCCAAAAGGCCGCCGTTCAGGCGGCAAAACTCGGCAAGAAGGTCGGGATCATTGAACGCAAGATGGTCCTTGGTGGTGTCTGCATCAACACCGGCACCATTCCCAGCAAATCCCTCCGTGAAGCAGTGCTCTATCTCTCTGGGTTTCGCCAACGCAGCATCTATGGCGGCACATACCGACTGAAAAAGACGATTACCATCGAAGACCTGGCCTTCCGAGCCAACCACGTCATCAAGAATGAGATTCAGATCGTCCAGGATCAAATGGCTCGTAATCGGATCGACATGTTCTTTGGGACAGCCAGTTTTCTCGATCCCCACCGCCTCCGCATTCAAACGACCCGTGGGTCACTTGAACTGACGGCTGACTTCATCGTGATCGCTGTCGGCACGGAACCGGCTCGACCGTCCCACGTTCCCTTCGACAACCAGACCATCATCGATACCGATGGACTGTTGACCCTGAAACGCATTCCCAAGTCTATCGTCATCGTCGGAGGTGGGGTCATCGGAACCGAGTATGCGTCCATGCTCGCCGCATTGGGAATTCCGGTCACCCTCATCGACAAGAGACCGCGGCTTCTGGAGTTTGTCGATGCGGAAATCATCGATGCACTTCAGCGACAGATGAAAGAGCTCGGCGTCACCCTATATCACGATGAAGAGGTTCTTGCGATCAAGCACAACTGGGACAAATCTATCCAGGTCTCATTGCGGAACAACCGGCCGCTTCGAGCATCGACACTCATGTATGCCGTCGGGCGTGTCGGAGCCAGCCGCGCACTGAATCTGGAAGGCATTGGACTGCAACCCGATGCACGCGGACGTTTGGCCGTCAATGAACATCTCCAAACTGCGATTCCGCATATCTATGCAGCCGGGGATATCATCGGCTTTCCCGCGTTGGCTTCAACCTCGATGCAGCAGGGACGTCATGCAGCCAGCCATGCATTCGGCCATTCAGATCGCACCGAAACCTTGCTGCTCCCCTACGGCATCTATGCGATCCCTGAAATCTCCATGGTGGGGCGAAACGAGGAAGATCTGCAACACACTCAAGTTCCCTATGCCGTCGGTATTGCGCGCTACAAGGAAATCGCCAGAGGACAACTGATCGGCGACGAAAGCGGCATGCTCAAAATCCTGTTTCATCGGTACACCAAACATCTCCTTGGAGTCCATGCGATCGGGGAGGGCGCGACGGAATTGATCCACATCGGCCAAGCGGTCATGGCGTTTCACGGAAAGATCGATTATTTCATCGATACCGTCTTCAACTATCCGACTCTGGCTGAGTGTTACAAGGTTGCGGCGCTGGACGGCGTGAATCGGTTGCCGAGACCTTGGGTTCCGTACCTGTGAGATTGCAACGGTTCTCGGCAACTGTTCCCAGGTTGACACCATACAAATAGAGCCACCGCTGGATTTCTGAACACGTGGCCGAACGGGAGAGGCACTCGAGCCTTTGGAGGGACCCCATGTCGTTTTCAAACCATCTGAGAAAGCTGACGGTTTCAATCTGGGAGGCTCAACTCAGCCATCCCTTCGTCGTTGCACTCGGCGACGGCACGCTGCCCGAGCAGAAGTTCAAGTACTATATCCTGCAAGACGCCAGGTTCCTCAGCGACCTCGCTCGTGTTTTCGCCACCGGGGCACTCAGAGCACCAGACTCGGACAGTGCGCTGCGTTTCGCCAAGCTCGCCGAGGAAACCATGACGGTCGAGCGCAGTCTGCACGAGAACTACGGCAAACGATGGAATCTGACCCCCAAGCAGATGACCGCGGTCCCGATGGCACCGACCAATTATGCCTATACGAGGCACATGCTGACGGTCGCCGCTTCGGGAACCGCCGCAGAGGTGACGGTGGTGGCCCTTCCCTGTGCATGGGTCTACTGCGTGGTCGGACGTCACCTGCTACGGAAAGGCTCGCCCGCCAAGAACCATCCCTATCGAGATTGGCTCATGCTGTATGCTTCGCCCGAGTTTGCAGAGGTACAAGTTTGGATGAGGAAGAAAGTGGATCAGTGGGCCAAGACCGCCGGCAAGGAGGAACTGCGGCGGATGGAAGAATCGTTCATCATCAGCTCGCGGTACGAATGGATGTTCTGGGAGATGGCATGGAATGAGGAGCAGTGGCCGGTCTGAATCCACCGCCTAATTAAGCGTGGGTCCCACCGTAGAGCGTTAGATCTCGGCGATCTCGTAGACCGGATGCCTAGGAGATGTAGACGATGCCGAGCACCAACTCAAATGGCAGCAATGTGATGATGATACGCCTCATAAAGCTCCAGTACATCTCATGAAGGACCATCAGACGAATCGGACAAAATCAACTCCCCACACGTTCCGTCACCCGTGAAAACACTATACACACCTCCGCGCAGATCACAATCCGGCAAGATGGCTTCAGATACATGGCCCTCCGTCACAAGGGCCATTCGGTCCTAGATTGAGTTCGTGTGAGAAACTTAGTCAGCGAGCTGATGGTTCGGCGTCGCTTATGTAGCGTGTGAGGACTATCGATCTGCGCCGTTTATCAGGAGATAATGAGGGATACCAGTTCCAAATTCTCACGATGACTTCTGTCTCGCCTTGGCCAACGCCAGCGCCATGGCGCCGACCGGCTGATGGGCTTGCGCGGCCTGTCCTGTGACTGTTGCCCCACGCCCACGCGAAGCCTGCTTTTCCTTGTTCTGAGACTGCGCCGAGCTGGATGGACGGCCTGCGACATCTTCAAGCCTCATCGTTAAGGCAATCCGCTGGCGCTTCAGATCAACGTCGATGACCTTCACCTTCACCACCTGTCCTGGCTTCACTACCTCATGCGGATCTTTGACGAATTTATTGGTCAATGCTGATACATGTACCAGTCCGTCCTGATGCACTCCGATATCGACGAACGCGCCGAAGGCCGCTACATTCGTCACCACTCCTTCCAAGACCATGCCGGGCTGTAAATCGCTCAGAGCCTCGACCCCTTCTCGAAATGTTGCTGTCTTGAATTCAGGACGCGGGTCTCGCCCTGGTTTTTCCAACTCGGCAAAAATATCACGCACCGTCGGCAATCCGAATTGCGCATCGATAAAATCCTCTGGAGACAACCCTTTCAGAACAGCCGGTTGGCGCATCACTTCGGTAATCCCTGTTCCTAAGCGTGTCAGAATCCGTTCGACGACTGGATAGGCCTCAGGATGCACCGCGGAACGATCTAAAGGATTATCGCCATCGGGAATTCTCAGAAAACCGGCCGCCTGTTCGAACGTTTTCTCCCCCAGCCTCGGAACCTTCCGGATCGCACCTCGATTGAGGAACGGGCCGTTGGTATCCCGATAGTCCACGATATTTTTCGCTAGGGCTTTGTTCAGACCAGACACTCGCTCTAACAGCGGCGCCGAGGCCGTATTCACATTCACTCCGACGGCATTCACACAATCTTCAAGCGTGGCGTCGAGCGACCGCGTCAACGCCCGCTGATCGACGTCATGCTGATATTGGCCCACGCCGATCGCTTTCGGTTCAATCTTGACCAGCTCAGCCAGTGGATCCTGTAGGCGGCGGGCGATGGACACGGCACCGCGTACACTGACATCCAACTCAGGAAACTCCTTGGCCGCAAAGGCCGAAGCCGAATATACTGACGCCCCTGCTTCACTGACCACAATTTTCGATACCGGATGATCAGGCGCTTTCGCTGCAACCAATTTGATGACCTCGCCTGCCAGTTTGTCGGTCTCGCGGCTCGCCGTCCCGTTTCCGATCGAAATTAATTGCACGCCATGTTGGGTGACAAGTCGCACGAGCGTCTCCAACGAACCCAGCCAGTCGTTCTGAGGTTGATGCGGATAGATCGTCGCTGTCTCCAGTAACTTCCCGGTCGCATCCACCACCGCGACCTTACAGCCGGTCCGAATACCAGGGTCCAGGCCGAGAATAGCCTTCGGCCCTGCCGGCGCCGTCAACAACAACTCATGCAGGTTACGCGCGAAGATCCGAATCGCCACGGCTTCGGCTCCTTGACGCAACTGCATCAGCAATTCCGTGCTGAGCTGGAGGTGCATTTTGACACGCCACGCCCAGTCGCAGACGCCGACGAGCCATCTGTCGGCGGGTCGTCCACGATCCTCAATTCCCGCATGAGCCGCAACCATGGACACGCATGGATGAGGAACGATCGTATCGAGCACCTCCCCCAAACCCAACTCCAGCTTCAACACCCCAAGGGCACGACCACGAAATAGCGCGAGCGCCCGATGTGATGGGATAGTCTTGATCGGTTCCGCATACGCATAGTAGTCGCGGAACTTCTCGCCCTCCGCCCTTTCCTTATCCTTCATCACCGTTGAAGTTAAGACCCCTTGATCCCAGAGTCTGGTCCGCAACGTGGCCAACAGATCGGCTGTTTCTGAAAACCGCTCGGTGAGAATATCCCGTGCCCCTTCGAGAGCAGTTTTAGCATCGGGGACATTGATCGCCTCCACTCCCTCCGCAGCCGGCACTACCCGAATATACTTGATGGCTTCTTGCTCGGGATGCAGCAGTGGATCGGCCAAGAGGCTATCAGCCAACGGCTCCAACCCTGCTTCGCGCGCGACCGTCGCGCGGGTACGGCGTTTGGGCTTGAACGGCAAATAAAGATCTTCCACAGCTTGCTTCGTGGTCGCCCCTTCGATGCTCGTGCGCAAGGCATCCGTGAGCTTCCCCTGTTCTTCGATTGAGGCCAGGACAGCGGCACGCCGTTCATCCAGCTCACGCAGATAGGAGAGACGCTCTTCCAATGAACGTAGTTGGGTATCGTCCAGATTTCCGGTCGCTTCTTTCCGATAGCGCGAGATAAATGGAACCGTCGCTCCTTCATCGAGGAGTGCAACCGCGGCTGAAACCTGGTGAACACCGACACCCAGCTCCTTGGCAATCGTGAGTGGGATCTTGGGGTCCACCACTTGTGATGTGGCCTGAGTCGTTGCAGTCGTCATGGATTCTAAACCCGATCTTTCCGAACGCGTCAGTCGTCCACGTTCTCTGAGCATGTCATGAAGGGTTATCGTTGCTGATAGAGGGGCTGACGATATTCAGGACGTCATAGCACAAACGTAGCGAAACGTTACCGAGTCAGCGTGCCAAATGCCGCGAACAATTGCCCCGCCAGATAGTGGGTGCCTGGAACATCGCCCGACTGCTTACGTCGCAGGAAATTGTTCAGAACTCGTCCATCGGCAGCCTTATAGATTTCAGGATGCTGGAGATTCATTCGATAGCGCTTGATTCCGCTTGAAAGTGAACTGACAAACAGCACGGTTCCATCAGGCTCAACCTTTTCCACGACACCGACGTGTGTCAGCGGATCATTCGGCAGGCCGTCTCGGTTGAAATCCCAGGTATTGTGAAAAAACACCAAGTCTCCAGGATGGACGGTCGGACCATAATGAATCCTCCCATGTTCGACAACATGGGTGTAGATACGCCCGACACCATTGCCCTCATTCAATTCCCCAAGTCCACCAAAGAGATCCACACGCTGTGAGGCATAGACTCCACGGACAAAACCGGAACAGTCGGGATTATAGTATCGACCATCAATGACCACTCTAGACTTGCCGACAAATCTCACGGCGGTCTTGGCCAAAGCCTTTTGCCGCGGAACCGCCTTGGCCATCGCGCAACATTGTGCGCCTCGTGTACCCATGGTAGGAATCACGTTCGGCCCGCCATGGGCCGACTGGCGGCTGGTCGTGGCACACCCATAGAGCACACCAAATACCAGGAAGGCCACAACACCAATCGCGAGGGCGTACTTATGGTCGTCTGAGCTCATCATCCACCAGTATACAATTCAACGGTGCTGATGCAACAGAGAATCCCCAAACAACTACCCGCCTGCACTCCCCACCGGTCCGCCTGGCTCAGTCATGCGCCATGGATCGAGCAGCGCAGTAAGGCGCTTTTCCGATAATACCTTCTGATCTTGAGCAATCTGACGGACCGTTTTGCCGGACTTGTAAGCCTCCTTGGCCAGCTTCGCCGCTGCTTCGTACCCGATCTCAGGCGCCAAGGCCGTACACATGGCCAAACTTTCTTCGATGAGGCTCTTACAGCGTTCCTCGTTTGCCTTGATACCTTCGATACACTTCGCGGCGAAGTTGTTCGAAGCGGTCGCGAGCAACTCGATGGACTGTAGCAGGTTATAGGCCATCACCGGCATCATCACAATCAGTTCAAAATTCGCTGCCTGGCCACCCACGGTGATGGTCACATCGTTCCCGATCACCTGGGCACAGACCATGGTCACGGACTCCGCAATCACGGGATTGACCTTCCCTGGCATGATCGAGGACCCTGGTTGCGTCTCGGGCAAATTGATCTCCCCGAGCCCGCACCGTGGCCCGGACCCGAGCCAACGAATATCGTTGGCGATCTTCATCAGGCTCACGGCCAGAGTCCGTAAGTGGCCACTCGCTTCGACGAGTGAATCCTGTGCCGACTGGGCTTCGAAGTGATTCTTCGCCTCCTTGAACGAGCATCCGGTCTCCTTGGAAATAATGGCCATGACCTTTGCTGAAAACTTTGGGTGGCAATTCAGCCCCGTGCCCACAGCCGTTCCACCCAACGCCACCTCATTCAAGGCCCCCTGGGCTTGCTTCACCCTCTGAATACCCAGCTCGATCTGCCTGGCATACCCACCAAACTCTTGCCCGAGCCTCACCGGTGTGGCATCTTGCAAATGAGTCCGACCGATTTTCACGATCCGATCAAATTCTTTTGCTTTCCCCTTTAGGGCCTTGTGCAAGCGGGTTAGCGCCGGCAAGAGCTGCTGCTGCATCGCTTCCGATGCGGCGATATGGATGGCCGTTGGAATGACATCGTTGCTCGATTGGCCGAGGTTCACATGGTCGTTGGGATGCACCAGCTTGCTGCCGCGCGCGCCGCCAAGTAGCTCGGTTGCGCGATTGGAGATGACCTCGTTCGTGTTCATATTGGTGGATGTGCCGGAGCCGGTCTGAAAAATATCTACCGGAAACTCGTCATCCAGTTTTCCGTCGACAACTTCAGTCGCTGCCCGTTTGATGACCCCTGCTGACTTCTTGTCCAACAAACCCAGGGACTGATTCACCGCCGCCGCTGCTCGCTTAATCAAGCCCATGGCTCGAATGACCGATCGGGGCATGCGCAATGGGCTTATCGGAAAGTTTTCAATCGCACGAGCCGTTTGCACTCCATAATAGGCTTCGACAGGAACAGCCAATTCCCCCATGGTGTCTCGTTCCATTCGTGTCGGTAGCGACGACTTACTCTGATTCACTTTCATGCCTGGTGCTCCATGTATGAGAGGGTCCAACTCCTTGCGCGCGCCATGATAAACTCAGCTCGCTCATTTTCACAAGAGTTCTCGACATGACTCTGCCTCATCTACACGTCGATGCCTACTCAGGCTATAAAGGTGAAGAAACGCCCCGAGCGTTCACGATCGATGGAGTCCGACGATCCGTGGTGGAGATCCTCGATCGCTGGTACACCGAGACTCATAGTTGCTTTCGTGTTCGAGCTCACGATGGGCAGCGATACGTACTACGATATCACCTTGACGAGGAAGTCTGGGAATTGGTGATGCAGGAACGAGAGCTTGATACATAACTTGCCCACCTGAGGAAGCCGGCCGTCAGAGTCGCCGACGAAACACATGATCCCTTCTCTTACAGCGGGCTTACGACGGATGGAGGTCCGAGGTGTGAGCTCCGTATCAATTTCATCAAATTCAAGTCGGTTCTCTTTGAACGCTTCGTGCAGTATTTCCGGGCGATCGAACCCCGTATGATACTTTGTATTTTGTCAACATGAACACATGAATGATGTCTATGCCCATACCGATCACTGCGAGGCACCACCCACCGACTATCATCCACCAGATCAGCGAAAATAGTTCCGAAGGCTGGTCGAATTTGAAAACGGCCACTATCCCTACAACAACCAACACAAATCCGACTGTCAAAAGCGAACGGCTTAGAATTATCATCTTCGCCTCACTCGAGCAATATTGGGTTATGGGACAACTTGGCACATAGGCAGACCTTGCTTTCCTTTCACCATAGGCGTGAGAAGCATTCTACTCATCAATCAACCACGCTCTGCTTGTTCCCTCTCAAACCGGGCCTCACTGAATTTTGGTCTCTATCCACGTAAACGATTGCGACGGTACCATTGCCCCAGTCCATCACGTCAGCGAAAAATTGTTCGCGCATCATGGGAAGAGGCGACTCTTTCAACGGTTGGTGCCGTCACTCATATCTACCCGGTTGAACCGTACTCGCTTTCGTCAAATACACAATCCAGCCGGATAGCCCTGGCCAGTAGATCCAATCGGGTTGCTTCGCATGTCAGGGAAGAACCTAGCGAGCAGTCGTGGGAGTGACATTTCATCGCGGTCCATCGATCCATTCCTGACGTTCGCGGGTACCGTCTTGCTTGTCATTACCAAGCTTGATCTAATACCCGACAATGGAACACGTTCACGCACTCCAGCCAGCGATTCTGTTGCTGTTCATCGGTATCGTGGCAATCGTCATGATGCGCTCGCTGCGCATGAGCCCGATTGTTGGGTATTTGCTGGCGGGCATGCTCGTCGGTCCGCACGGACTGCAGATAATCCAGGAGAGCGAAACCACCAACCTACTGGCAGAACTCGGCGTTGTGCTTCTCCTCTTCGATATCGGACTGCACTTTTCACTCTCGCACATCTGGGATGCACGGCGCGATATCCTCGGACTCGGGCCGTTGCAAATGGTCGCGTGCACGGCCGCGTTGGCCACCGCGTTTGTCGTGACAACCGATTTGCCAACAGAATTTTGTCTCGTCCTTGGTACCGCGCTGGCATTGTCCTCAACCGCAGTGGCGGCACAGACCTTAAGTGAATACGGTCAGCAACGCTGCCCGATCGGACAGTCAGCCGTAGCCGTACTGGTCTTCCAGGATATCTGCGCAATATTCCTCCTCATTCTTGCCAGCTCTTTGGGCGAGAGTGGGACCTCAGTGGGAAGCGCAATTGCATGGGCTGCGGTGAAGGCCCTATTGGCCTTCGTAGCGGCGATTGGTGTGGGCCGATTCGTCGTTGGTCCGCTTTTCCTGTTGCTCTCGAAGACGAGACGAGAGGAAATCTTTACGGCAACCGCCTTGCTCGTAGTGCTTGCGACATCGGCTGCCACGGGTGCGCTTGAATTGTCGCTGACACTGGGAGCGTTTCTTGGCGGCATGATCATCTCCGAAACACCCTATCGCCAGGTCATTCAGACGGAAGTCAAACCTTTTCGTGCGTTGCTCCTGGGGTTTTTCTTTGTAACGGTCGGGATGTCACTCGATATCGAAATTCTGTATCGAGAATGGTGGCAAGTCTTCCTCACTGTCTTGCTCCTCGTCGGCCTCAAAACCGCGATGATCTATCTTGCCGCCATGGGGCTGCGTTGGCCGATGCGCAGTGCCATCCAGCTCAGTTTCCTGTTGTCACAAGGCAGTGAGTTTGCTTTTGTCATAGTGGGGATGCCAATCCTAAAGAGTGCCCTTGGCCCGGAGCTCTCGGCAATACTGATCACCAGCATTGCCGCCAGCATGGCATTGACTCCACTCCTTGCCACGCTCGGTCATCGGGTTGCGACGCACCTCGCGAAGAAAGAGTCGGAGGTGAAGTCTACCGAAGATCCCACGGCCAGTCACAACATTGCCCCGGTGGTCATTTTCGGCATGGGCGAGGTGGGCCAGCGGGTCGCAGATGGGTTGGAAGCACAAGGGATTTCATACATCGCCTTTGAGATGGACCACGATCGGTTTATCAAGGCACATGCAGATGGCTATCCGGTGGCGTTTGGTGATGTTGCTGATTTGCGTCTCATGGAAACGGTTGGAATGGCTCAGAGGCCGATGATCGTGATTACGATTGCCCGGTATGAGATTTCCCAGGCACTGACACCGATAGTTCGAGAGCGCTATCCCAATCTGACACGCTTTGTATCAGTCGAAAACGACGATGAACGGCTGAGATTCGAGGCACTGGGTATAAAGGCCATCGTGACCCGGAGTATCCCGAAAGGACTCGATTTGGCCGCGGTCGTTTTGCGGGAACACCAGGTTAGTGATGACACAATTAAAAAATGGATGCAACGGCAACAAGAGCAAGCCCTAGAACCTGTGGAGGCACCTGAGGTTCTGGCTGGGGCGACGTGATGCTAATAAGCATTTGGCCTGCGAGCCGTATCGATCCAAATTCTCTTCTACCTCCTTCTGAATTGACATGTGCCGAACTCCGAACGATGAGCCACTCATCACATAACTCGCAGAATGCGCACAGCCCAACCGCTGCCTAAGGCCCATCCATTACCTCGCAAATAGTCGAAGGCATGGCGAATTCCACGAAGAAATTCGGCCAAGGAGGGTCACAACGGGGAAAGTCCTGACTCAGGTTGTCGGGATCTATACGGTTGGTACCAATAGAGATACTGGCCAACATTGTTTGCCTGAACAACTGTGGCTGACCTTTGTAACTCGGCATCAGGAACATCGAGATCAACTGCAAGTACGCGATCCAGAAGAAGGCCCATGTAGTA
The DNA here is from genome assembly GCA_965223625.1 of Nitrospira sp. Taxonomy (GTDB): domain Bacteria; phylum Nitrospirota; class Nitrospiria; order Nitrospirales; family Nitrospiraceae; genus Nitrospira_D. The sequence continues at coordinate 1,427,661 of OZ245008.1, read as the reverse complement.
GCCCCACTTGGAAATCTGCCTTACCCCTCTCACCACTTCAATTTGCTCTTCTTGAAACCTCCGATGTTCCTATTCCAAGGTATCTAAGCGCACCAACTTCACGTTGTAATGATAGCCGATACTGATCGCAGGACGACTCACTCCTCGTGCATCTCGACCGATAACCCCGCATTCTCCGCAGACTCCAACGCGACGGAAGCCCAATCAAGCTCGCCTCGCCCCTTTGCGACGGCGGCGAGGAATCGATCGTGGAGCAAGCCGGCCAATGGAAGCGGGGTCGTGCTGTCGGCTGCGGTCTGGAGCACGAGATCGATATCCTTCAATCCCAACTCCACAGTGAAGCCCGCAGGTCGAAAACGCTGGTGCGCGATCGCGCGGGCGTAGGTCTGGTAGGCAGGGCAGGCAAACAGGGTACTGCCCAACATGTCCGCCAATCTGCTTGGATCGATGCCGTTTTTTTCTCCCAACACCAACACCTCGGCAAGCGACTCAATGGCAGAGGCCAGCAGGAAGTTCCCCGCCAGCTTGACGACATGCGCCGCAGCCGGTTCCTCGCCAAAGTCAAAAGTCCCTTGCCCGATGGAATCGAGGATGGGCCGTATCCGCTGCTTCGCCATGGCAGAGCCGGACAGGCAGATCCACAACTTCCGCGCATCCGCCGCCTCCGGGCGCCCGAACACCGGAGCGGCGACATACTCGACTCCGTAACGTCTGTGCTGTTCCGCTAAGCGACGAGCCAGACGGGGGGAGACGGTGCTCATCGAAAGATGAATGCCGTCAGGACCGAGGCCTTCCACCAACCCTCGATCAGCGTCGACAACGGCTTCCAGCGCCTGATCATTCGCCAGCATCGTGATCACGATTCCGCCTGGCTGGGTGGTGTCGCTGGGGTGATGGGCCAGCTTCGCTCCTTGTGCAACCAAGGCCGCGGCTTTCTCAGGCGTGCGGTTGTAGACCTGAAGTGTGAAGTCGGCCTTGAGCAGGTTGCCGGCGATCGCACTGCCCATCCTGCCAAGCCCGATGAATCCGATCGAGTCGGCCATCCGTTCCATCACCTCCGTTTCGATACGGTGGTCTCAGCGCCCAATCTGTTGATCGGGCCGTTTCGACAGGGCATGGTGCTCCCCAAGACAGCGCTCGAGCCGTGGACGATCCACGGTCGATCGGGCCTGCATGCCTGGAGGAGCAGCCCCCAGATACTGCACCGGCCAAGGGACGGCATGACCCAACTCCCGAGCGGCCCGCAGGGGCCAATAGGGATCGCGCAACATTTCCCGCGCCAGAAGAACGAGATCGGCCTGCCCGGTACGGATCGCGTGATCGGCCTGAACCGGCGCGGTAATCAGGCCGATGGCTCCGGTCGGTATCCCGGCCTCGCGCCGGATTCGTTCGGCGAACGAGGTCTGATAGCCTGGTCCAACCGGAATCTTCGCAGACGGAATGTTACCGCCCGAAGAGCAATCGATCAGATCGACACCGAGCGGCTTCAGTTGGCGTACCAGCTCAACCGACTGGTCGAGGTCCCATCCGCCGTCCGCCCAGTCAGTCGCAGAAATTCGGACGAGCAGCGGGCAGCGCTCGGGCCAGACGGTTCGTACCGCCTCGATGACCTCGCGCAGGAGGCGTGTCCGGTTATCGAACGATCCACCATACCGATCCTGCCGCTGATTGCTGAGCGGTGAGAGGAACTGATGCAAGAGATATCCATGCGCGGCATGAACTTCCACGACGCGAAACTCGGCCTCGCAGGCGCGACGTGCAGCCTGGGCAAAGGCCGTCACGACGCCTCGGATGCCGTCCTCGGTAAGCGCGGATGGAACGGGATAGTTGTCCGCGAAAGCCAGAGGGCTCGGCGCCGCCACCGGCCAGCCGCCTTCCGCCTCGGGGACTGCCCCACGACCATCCCAGGGTCGATACGTGCTCCCCTTCCGTCCGGCATGAGCCAACTGCATTCCGGCGACGCTACCCTGTGCGTGGATGAGCCACACGATGCGCGCTAAGGGCTCGATGTGGTCGTCGCTCCAGACACCGAGGTCTTGAGGACTAATCCGTCCGTCTGGCAGGATCGCCGTCGCTTCCGTCATCACCAAACCGGCGCCGCCCACGGCGCGACTCCCGAGATGCACGACGTGCCAATCGTTCGTAAAGCCTTTCTCGCTGGAATATTGACACATGGGCGAGACGGCGATGCGATTGGGCAGCGCGATTCCACGCAACGTGATCGGCTCGAAGAGATGCGACATAATCCTCTTCCCCCATTCTTGGCGTATTGACTGCTACGCTCTCATGGAACGTTGCATCCGGTCACTTTTCGACCTCAAAATCATCGTCTCGCCACCAACGCCATCCACCGTCCAATTCCATGACGGGATAGCCCTTGCCGGAAAACTCGACGGCCGCTGTCGCGGCGAGGTGGCAGACATGTGAATAACAGTACAAGACATTCGTCTTGTCTTTTCGCAGGCCTTTCAACGTCTGCCATTGATCCTTAGGTAGGTTGATCGCCCCAGGGATGTGCCCGTCGGTATAGTCTTCCGCAGCCCGCACATCGACCACGTTGACCTCGTTGTTCTTCATCATCCGTTCGAGTTCGACGGGCCCGGTGGTAAACGCCATTTTCGCCTCGAAATAGACCTTCGCCTCCGCCGCATCTTGAATCGTGACTTGTGTCGCCATGATCATCCCTCCATTGTTTGAACCGTTGTTTGACAAGGTCGCTGTGAACGTTGATGGCCATGCCCCTTTTCTTATGATGGGAAGTCCCGATTTGTCTCCCAAATAAGCACTTCGGCCCCTGACTGTGCATCAGCGGTCAATCGGCGTGTGCCAGCTGCTGTGAGACGGGCCGCGTCGCCGCCCTGAAGTACACCGGCACCTTCAAGATCCGCACTTCCCTTCGCGATGAACAGATGAACAAAAAGGGCATCAGGAACTTGCACTGATGCCCCTGGCTTGAGTCGCGCACCCCAAAGGACCGCGTCCTTCTGCTTGATTGTGACCGCCGCACTGTGACCACGCCCCGATGCAATCGGCACGAGTCCACCCTTCACCAGTTCATTGTTAATATCGAGTTGTTGATAGCTTGGGGCAATGCGCTCCGTATCTGGCGGGACCCACATCTGGATAAAGTGTACGTCTTTGTCGTGTTGCGGGTTCATCTCTGAGTGCAAGATTCCCGTGCCAGCACTCATCCGCTGAGCCAGCCCCGGATATATGATCCCAACATTCCCTTCCGAGTCTTTATGCTCCAGCTCACCGTCAAGCACCCAGGTCACAATTTCCATGTCCTGATGGGGATGGGTGCGGAACCCCGTCTTGGGCTTGACAATGTCGTCATTGCTCACCAGGAGAAGCCCATGATGAGTATTGCGAGGATCATAGTGACTCGAAAAGCTGAAGCAATGATGAGAATCGAGCCAACTAATCTGTGTATGAAACCGCTGCTGGCTCCGGCGCATATCAACGTGAGATCGAGATTCTTGTTGTGTAGCCACGAGATTCTCCTTTCTGGACAATCAGGTCCATCTCAATGCCGCTAGTGATGCCAGCGGGGACGCATCGTCCACTTCTTTGACCGAACCTCTTAACAATTTGTCACCGTTGAACCATGAATAACTTCGTTGTAGCATGCACACAATTACTTCGGGAAGTACGCACTTCTCGGAAAGTATCTCTCCGCACAACTGGTAATACCCTATGAAACAGTTGCTCAGCTCTTGTCTTGCTGAAAGCACGATGCGGTAGCGGGCCTTGCCTGCCCGGAGATGTTCCATCGCATCGTTGACCTTCTCCAACGAATAGTGCTCGATCACGGGACTTACGTCATGACGCGCGGCAAACGCCAGCATCTTGCGGATCGTCGCTGGGCTCCCAACGGACGATGAGCTGAATGATCACTGACCGAACATCATGGGCAATACGGTTAAGTCCAATGGCTACGTGATAATCATCATTGTGGAAAATACTAATGACCACTTCCGACCCAAAGCGGACATTAGCTTTTCGTACCAGACCTCCCTAAAGTTTAAAGACGTGTCGGAGAACTCTCAAATTCCCTTTGATTGCTGAACCTCCGAGGTCATGCGCTAGACGCTGTAATACATCTGGGAAACCGTAGTCTGGTATGGCTTCTTGAACGGCTTTGACTTGCATTTTCGTCAGTCCCTTGCGGAGCATACCCTGCGAAGCATCAATCCAGTCAGCTTTCCGCACCGCGTTGACGACTGTGGCATTATGGCCCGAGTAAGGTGTGACCTTGTGGTGCCAGTGGATTGCCGCTTGCAACGTTTCCAAGTCAAGGCCGAAACCCTTTGTTTCGTTGTCCTGTAATGCCAAGGCTTCTGATGGTTCAAGATACGCCAGATTGTTTTCAGACCAAAGCCCGATGTCATGATAGACAAATGCTGTTTCTACCATCTTGCGATGACTGGCATCGCCAGCTAAAAAATGCATTGCGAAGGTAATGCTGCGAAACACGTGCCCACGATAGGCGTTGTAGTCCTTGCCAATTACATCTCTGTATGGTGAAAATAGTTCTTCCACCCAGTCACTGTGATCTATGATTTCAATATTTTCACGCGACATATCTTTCCTACCGTTCAGAATTTATCACTATTGGCTGACCGCTTTGGGTCGGTGGCCGGCCAGAAGCGGACAGAAAAATATTGAACATGTGCAATATGTATTAATATGTTTACCTTCCTCTTGTTCGCCGAATTCTATTTTTGCTTTTGATAAAAGAAAGAATAGGGTTTTGATCCCATAAAGAGGAACTTGGGCTAGCTCTCCCTCCCACACCACTCGAAAGGAAGGGTTCACTAAGTTTGAAACTCTTCAGCTGATACTTATAACGACAGTGAGAGCACCTCCTCATTAAGCACGATCAAGCACGATGCGGTAGCGGGCCTTGCCTGCCCGGAGATGTTCCATCGCATCGTTGACCTTCTCCATCGAATAGTGCTCGATCACGGGACTTACGTCATGACGCGCGGCAAACGCCAGCATCTTGCGGATCGTTACCGGAGAACCGACAGGCGATGATCCGAGCGACAGCTGGTTAAACATCATGTCCGGAAGCAGGTTGATGCCTAGCGGCTCGGTGACGGCACCGAGCATGTGAAGGCGACCGCGAGGCTTTAACGTCGTGAGAACGGCGTTCCAATCGAGAGGCGCGTTGACGGTCGAAAGAACGAGATCGAACCGGCGCGCGGCTGCCTTGATCGCGTCGGGGTCCCGCGAATTGATCGTGTCGTGCGCTCCCAAATCTAGGGCTTCCTGATGCTTGGATTCCGAGGTAAACGCGGTCACATGACAACCCCAGGCTCGTGCGAACTTCAGCGCCAGGTGGCCCAACCCACCAATCCCGATGACTCCGACGCTGCCGGTTGGCGACATATCAAACTGTACTAAGGGGTTGAATACGGCCATCCCGCCGCACAGTAGGGGGCCGGCGGTCTTCGGATTCAGGTCGTGAGGCAGTTTGGCCACGCTCGCGTTGTGTGCGCGGACGGTATCGGCAAACCCACCATGACGACCCACAATCGTGGGCTTAGCTTGTGAACACAAATTGTGGTGTCCCCCCATGCACTGGTCACACGTCATGCAGTAGCCGGCATGCCAGCCGAGCCCCACCTGATCTCCCACGGAGAGATGCGTCACGTGATCCCCGATCGACGAGATCGTTCCGATGACTTCGTGACCGGGCACCAGCGGAAATTGCGTCATGCCCCACTCGTCATCGAGCATGCTCAGGTCGCTGTGGCAAATGCCGCAGGATTCGACCGCGATGTCAACCTCATCTAGGCCAAGGTCCCCAAGCTGGAACTCAAGAGGCTCAAATTCTCCCTTGGCTGCTTTTGCGGCGTAGGCTTTAACTTTCATAGCAATAGCTCCTTTTGGTTATATGGTGAGGTGATACGAACGTCTTACAGATGTAGAGAACAGGCTTGGATTCAAACAACAGGTGAAGTTGCCTGAAGGTCGACTCGAAGGGAGGTGACGTTATATGTTGCAGCAAGGGTTTCTGGTCGATCCGTGTTTCTGTCGACAGAAACACGGATCGGTCGTTCGCATCATGTACGAGTCGATACTCAATACAGCCAGGCACGTCTTGTGTGGGCGAGACGAGTGCCGAAGCAGCTGGTTGGCTCCTTCTCAGTGGCCCGGTCCTTACCTTTAAGACGGCAATTACGTAGAGTTTCTTGTCCATTCTCTCGCTCTTGTTGGCTGTAATCGTTTTAGATGACGTGGTCCTTATCGAACACGCAGATCAGCTTCTGGTTCACGAACTCCACGATGCCCAGGTCTGCGAGTTCGCGGCCATAGCCCGACTTCTTCACACCTCCCATGGGCATGCTGGCGTAGGTCCAGGAGATCTGGTTGACGAAACAGGTACCCGACTCAATCCGCTCCGCTACGCGGCGACCACGATCTAGGTTGTTAGTGTGGACCGAGCCGTCCAAACCAAAGTTGCTGTCGTTCGCGATGCGGATCGCTTCTTCTTCGTCCTTGGCAATGTGGATCAGAGCCACTGGACCAAACAGTTCTTGGCACCCGGCAGGCGATCCTTTTGGGATATCAGTCATGATGGTTGGCTCGATAAACGCGCCGTCACGCTTGCCGCCAACGAGAATCTTGGCGCCTGCTTCGACCGATTTGTTGACCTGGTTTTCAAGCTCAATCGCGGCCTTCTCCGTACAGACCGGGCCGTAACCAGTCGCCTCGTCCAACGGGTCGCCGGGCTTCAATTCGGCGAACAACTTGGTCGCACGGTCAAGAAACTCTTGAGCGATCGACTCGACAAGGATGATCCGCTTGGCGGCGATGCAAATCTGGCCGGTGGCGTGCAGCTTGCCGAACTTGAATCGCTGCATAGTCGCATCCATGTCCGCGTCTTCGAGCACGATGAAGGGGTCCACTCCGCCAAGCTCCATGACGGTTTTCTTGACATTACGGCCGGCCTGCTCGGCAACCGCCGCCCCCCCTTGTTGCTCCCAGTGAAGGCAACACCTTGGACGCGATCATCGTCGATGATCGTTCCCGCGTTGCGTGCAGAGAGCTGCAGGTTGGTGTGCACCCCCTCGGGTACACCGGCTTCCTTCAGCACCTTATCGAAAGCCTCAGCGCATTGTGGGACATTCGAGGCGTGCTTAGTAAGCACGACGTTGCCGGCCATAATCTGAGGGGCCGCCACGCGCGATGGCTGGTAGAAGGGGAAATTCCACGGCTGGATGGCATAGATCACGCCGACTGGTTGGTGGATGAGGGTGCCTTTGCCTTCTTTGGTGTTGTACTCCTTAGGAGCCAGGATCTTAGCTCCCTCTACGGCATAGTAGTCGAAAATCATGGCACAGAGATCGATCTCCGGGCGTGCGTCTTCAATCTTCTTGCCCATTTCTAACGTCATGAGGGTCGCCAGCTCTTCTCGCCGCCCTCGAATGAACTCCGCGACACGGCGGAGAATACCGGCGCGATGCTCAAAGCTAGTTTCGCGCCAAGTTCGATACGCCGTATGGGCCTGTGCGATCGCGGCATCGACTTCATCGAGAGTCATTTCCGGTATTTCCTTTAAGGTCTTACCGTTGAAGGGATTAACGGATTTTAGGGGTTTTCTCTCGACTCTTTTGCCTGTTGCGAGTGCAGTGGCCATGATTGTTACCTCCTCAAGTAAAAGGTTGAAGATGAGCAATTGATGAAATTCGTAACCAACCGATCGGTCGGTATAGTGCAACACTTCTATCTTGCTTGTCAACCGATCGGTTGGTAGAATGCAAACATGAAAGAAAAAATTTTGGATGCGGGCCAGGCCATGGTCCAGGACAGAGGGTTAAATGCCGTAAGTTTTCAGGACTTGGCAGATGCGGTGGGACTCAGCAAAGCAAGCGTCTTTCACCATTTCAAGAGCAAAGACGCTCTTGCGATGGGTTTGTTGAAACGATGTCAAACGACCTTCGGTGCCCAATATGCGGAAGTCCTTGCTAAGGATCTTCCAGCGCCAAAGAAACTTTGGGAGATCGCACAGCTATTTGAAGCAGGCTTAAAGAGCAACGAATTATGCTTGCTTGGTGCTCTTGGAAATGGCAGCGGGATGCTCTCTACAGAGTTAAAGGCAGAACTGCAATTAACGGCTGATATCACGATCGACCGTTACAAGAAGGTCTTTGAGCAGGGACGGCGAGAGGGCACATTGACTTTCGAGGGATCCCCTAAGCAGGCAGCTACGGCTTTTCTCGCCATGCTCCAAGGTCTCCAGGTCCTGGCCCGGGCTCAGCGTGATGTTGCGGCTTTTGCCAAGGCTGCCTCATCTTACATTGAATCCATTACCACTTAGGTCACTGGCTTTACGAATACCAAGGACCGACCAGGTAGATTCACCAAGACGTTAACAGGAACTATCAGGAGAAGAACTTATGCCCACGATCAAACTTTCCTCGGGGAGTTCGCTGCCCGAAATCACTCTACCGATAGTTGGAGGGGGAAAGGCGACGTTAGGAAGACCTCAGAAAGAAGGAAACTGGAAGCTCGTGTTTATCTACCGGGGTTGGCATTGCCCTGTATGTAAACAATACCTCACGCGTCTTGAAAGCTTGAAAGAAAACTTTCTCACGACAGGGGCCGAGGTCATTGCGGTATCTGGAGACCCCGAGCACAAAGCTGTATCAATGGTTGAATCCGTTGGTCTGACTTTCCCGGTTGCGTATGGGCTGTCTATAGCGCAGATGCAAGACTTGGGGCTGTATATTTCGCATCCTCGGACTCCACAGGAAACCGATCAGCCGTTTGCTGAACCAGGCATGTTCGCTGTGAATACAGACGGAAAGGTTCAATTGATCGATATATCCAACACGCCCTTCAACCGAGCCGATCTTCAAGAGTTGGTTGAAACCGTAGAATGGATCCGAGCGAATAATTACCCGATCCGGGGGACGTACGAATAATCTTTGTGAAATAAAAACAACCTGTCCAAAGGCCCGCCTGGGAGGCGGGCCTTTGTCCTACCGACACGTTTCGAATCGACTTATGCCACCTTCACGTCGATGGCTTTCGGTTTCGCCTTCTCCGACTTTGGGAGAGAGAGGTTGAGCACCCCCTCCTTAAACTCGGCCTTCACCTTGTCCTCGTCGATCACATCGGGCAAGGAAAAAGTCCGGACAAAACTGCCGTAGGACCGTTCGATCCGATGATACTTCTTTCCCTTCTCTTCCTTCTCATGTTTCCGCTCACCCTGAATCGTGAGGACCCCATCTTCGAGAGTGACTTTCACGTCCTCCTTCTTCACATCGGGAATCTCAGCCTTAATCTGATACTCCCCTTCGCTCTCACTGATATCAACCGAAGGTGTCCAATCAGCTACAATCATCGTCTCTTTGCCGTTTGCCGCCCTTGTAGCCGGACGTGCAAACATACGATTCAACCGATCTGAAACTTCTTCCAATTCCCGGAACGGATCCCATCGTACGAGTGCCATCGTAACCTCCTTTTGGCTTTGCCTATTGAGCTATCAGGTTATCTCTGCTGGCGCTGCGCCGATCCACCTGCTGAAAGACAGATAAATCGTGCCGGGAGGAAGTCAAGAGCCTGGAATAGGCTGTAAATACAGGTGTTAGCGCTGGTCGATAGGCACGTACGGGCGATTGTGCTCGCCTGAATAGATTTGATCCGGCCGAAATAGCTTATTTTCTCGTAACTGCTCCAACCAATGAGCCAGCCAGCCCGACACTCTCGACATGGCAAAGAGCGGTGTAAAGAGGTCGATATCAATACCCATCTTGTCGTAGATGATACCCGAATAAAAATCCACGTTGGGGTAAATCCCCTTGCTGTTCAGGGCTTCTCCGGCCGAGGCTTCCACCTCCAATGCCACTTCATACAATGGTGAACTCCCGAATTCGCTAAACAGCCGTCGACAGAGTTGCTGAAGAACCGTTGCGCGAGGGTCTTTCACTTTATAGACACGATGCCCGAAACCCATCAGCTTTTTCTTGTTCTCCATGGCACGTGCCACATATGACTTCGCCTTCTCCGCGGTGCCGATCTCTTTCAGCATCACTACCACTTCTTCGTTCGCCCCTCCGTGCAGCGGCCCTTTCAACGCCCCGATCGAAGACGCAACGACGGTATAGGGATCGGCCAACGTCGATGCCGTCACCAATCCGGTAAAGGTGGAGGCATTCATCGTATGTTCTGCATGAAGGATCAGGCAGTCGTCAAAGATATCCGCCCATAATACCGGAGCCACGGATTCCGTGAGCATATATAAAAAGTTCTCGCTGAAGCCGAGGTCATCGCGCGGAGGGATCGGGTCATCACCGTGCCGCAGCCTGGCCCAGGCTGCCACGATCGTCGGCAACTTGGCGACAAGCCGCACCGCGCTCCAATAGTTATTCTCGACGTCTTTCACATTGCGGCCTGGATAAAACATTCCGAGCGCTGCCACCGCCGCTTGGAGGGCATCCATCGGGTGACCCTGCTCGGGTAAGCATTTCAGCAAGTCGACGATACTGAACTTGATGCGTCGATGGTGGGTGACATCCCTGTTCCATTCCTGAAACTCGGCCGCCGAGGGGAGGTGCCCGAAGAGAAGCAAGTACGCAGTTTCTAGGTAAGAGGAGTCTGCGCATAGGGTCTCGACACGAATCCCGCGATACTCAAGAATCCCACGTTGACCGTCGACATCGCTGATCGAGGACGTAGCAGCTGGAACACCGGCTAAACCCGGCATGAAATCATGCGGCATAACTCACGATCCATAGAGATGACACACTGCTGGTATATTCGATTACCCTATCATAGCCACGCGCCATTCTTGCAATGGAAAATCGCGGTTGGCATACTGACCACAGCCTGCATGCGAGAGCCCCCAAGCGATATCGAATGAGGCACGAGAGACGTGGATGCGACAAAGAGCGGCCATAATCATCAGTTGCCTGCTGGTTCTGGAGGCGGGCACCATCGGATCTCCTGCCGCCCCGGCAGACGAGGTTGTGGCCTTTGCGGTCGTCAGCGAAGATCCTAGAGACCGGACACGAATCTCCGCCAGAATGGCTATTGATGGTTCCGTCACAGACATGAAACTGCTCGCCTCCGAGCAGATCCTCTCCAACCTTATTTGGAAGAAATTGGAAATCTGTCATGCGCTCAAGCTGGAAGGACGGAAGTCTTTGGACGGCTTTCATGTATTGTCGGTTCGGGCCATCGACGCGGCTATGCTGCCGATGGTGTTGCAGGGATTTGCGGGAGATTGTCTGTTGCGAAAGGCCCTGGAGGTGGCTCCCTTTGTCGATTAGAATCGTCGGTCATATCGATCAGACCGAACAGTCCGGGCATCGATCAGGTTCCTGATCTGAATCGCTTTCCTCCATCGTCAATGGGAACAGTACCTCACAGGATCGGCAGGGGCGAATTTCGAAGTAAGGAACACCTTCCTCATCGATTTCGGTAGGGAGCAGAAGTTCGCGAGGATCGTATCCCACCAGCCCTCCGTCTTCGAACTTCACGACTGCCAGACGATCATTAAAGGTTTCAAAGACGCCTTCCTGCCCTTTACGAGCCAGCACATGACCGAGCACAAAGACCGGCTGCCCCTTCCGTTTGATACGGAGATCCTTGAGCGTGTGTTGAGAACTGGTCGTGCAGGCAAACTGACCGGCTGAGCTGGTTCCGACCCAGGGCATGGACAATCCCATAGCGTAACGGTTACTGTTCGGAATCTAACCATAGACTGAAAAAAATCGTCAAGACACGTTCTTTCACACAAGGAGTCATCATGGCCGACATTACCATCTATCAGAAACCGACCTGCACCACGTGCCGACAGGCTGTGCAGGCCCTCAAAGACCGTGGGAAACCGTATACAGCGATCAACTACTACGAACGTCCTTTCACTAAAACTCAGTTAAAGACCCTCCTCAAGAAGGCCGGCCTAGCTCCCAGGGACGCGCTCCGAACCAAGGAAGAGATTTACCAAGAACTTGGCTTGGGCAAAAAACAGCTCTCTGACGATGAACTCCTCGACCTGATGGTGAAACATCCGGACCTTATTCAACGACCGATCGTCGAGAAGGGGGACCAAGCGATCCTGGCGAGGCCTGCGGATTCGATCAAGACACTCCTCTAGCAGGAGCTGAAAAGGTCTGACAGCATCATTCTCGTCTGGCTTAGGAGCTGGGTGTGTGTGTTGAGGACGACCACCGGATTGCCCGCTTGTCCGGGTCGACGGTGACGATGAGTTTTCCTTCCAGTGCGTCGAGCAGGACCTCGCCGACCAATACCCGTCGCCATCCTCGTAAGAGTGGAAGGTCGAGGGCAGCGCGATCCGTCTTAGTCTCGACCAATGCCTGCAGGTCCGCGGTGGTCGCCAACAGGGTCGGCGCTATCTCCGCCTTATTTGCACAGGCCTTCACGATCGCTTGCAGCAGTTCGACAAGCCCGGTCGACTCAGGTTCAGGTTTGCGCTCTTTCGAGAGGACAGGCCAGGATGAAGATGGAAGCGCCAGCGCCGTTTGAATGGTCGCTATTAGAACGTCTCCGTTGCGATCGACTTCCGAGCTATGGAGCCCTCGCACATTGCGCAACTCATCCACATGTCGTGGAGGATGCCGTGCCAGCTGGAGTAGGACTTCATCCCGGATGACCCGATTGCGAGGCACGTTTCGACGTTTCGCTTCTCCTTCTCGCCAAGCCGCGAGTTCACGAAGGACCGCGGCCGATTTTGGCTTGAGCTGATCCCATCCACGTATCCGTTGATAGCGCTCTTGTGGCTCGCGCCGAGTCTCGCCGATCGCGTTCTCGAGGCGCACGAACTCTTCGTGCGCCCATTGCAGCCTGCCGAGCTTCGACAACCGACCGTGTAAGTGATCATGAATCGCCAAGAGAAAGGTCACATCCTCCAACGCATAGGCCAGTTGTTCACGCGACAGAGGGCGTGCGCTCCAATTGGTAAAGGTATGCGCCTTGTCCAACCTCTTCCCATGGACCCGCTGAACAAGATTGGCATAGGCGACCTGAGGGCCGAATCCGACCATCGCCGCGGCGATCTGAGTATCGAAGAAGGGCTTGGGGATTTGTCCGGCATGGACCGCAAAGAGATCAAGGTCTTGCCGTCCCGCGTGCACCACCTTTTCAACGGCCGGATCACACACGATCTCCCAGAATGTCTCCAACACACCGTTCGACTGGAACGCGGGAAAATCGATGACGGCTGCAGTCTGTTCCGTCGCGACTTGAATGAGTTCCAGCCTCGGCACGAAACTGTCTTCACCCACAAATTCCGTATCCAAGGCTAGACGCTGACAATCTCGAAGTTGTTCACACAACTCTCTGAGTTCGATGGTGCTCGTAATGTAGCGCGACGGAGTGTGTGTGGTCACAGGCCAGTCACTCAGAAGGGGTGTAGGGCCGATCCGGAGGTCGCATCGGCTCGGTGTTGCTCAGACTCAAATATTCTTTGAGAAATTGATAGGCCTCCAGCATGCGGCGGAGTTCAGGCTCCGAACTCCGATCGCCGTTGTTGGCATCGGGATGGAGTTGCTTGGCCTTGGTCCGGAACGCTGCGGTGACATCAGAGAGAGAACTGCCGAACTCCACGCCCATGATGGCATAGGCATCCAGTGCATTATTCACCGTGCTCGGATTTTCAGAAAGGGCCCCGCTTCCGCTGGCGGCCTTGAGCATATCCGCGAGACTGACCCGCTTACGACGGCGGCGTGGACGCTCACGAATTTCGCTATCAAATTCGTCCCAACGGTCTTCCACGAACTCCAACCTGGATTCGAGCCGCATCGCGCCGCTGAGGTCCCGGACTACCTCCAATTCTTCCTCAATTTCGATCAGCGACTTGATGATTTCTTCCAGCCCATGTTCGACCTGGAAAAATCCATCTACCCGTTCTTCCATCATCGTTTCCACGGCACATTCCAGACTGTCTTCGGTTTTTGTGCGGAGAGAACCGATCCTTTTTTGCATCCCGCTCCGAAATTTCAGAAACTTTGCAGTCGAAAACGGCATCGGTGCACTCTGACTCCTGAAAGGTCGCATTCTACCACAGCCGCCTTACATGTCTGAAGGCTACAAAGAGCGCTGATAAACGGATGGGTTCACGACGGAAGAGTTAGATAAATTCTGCAGGATCGTCCGGCTTGGCCCGTCTCCTGGCGACGCCAGCCGCGCGCGCCGCTGTCGCGACTGCCCGCGCCACACGAGGGACAACCTCTTTGTCGAAGATACTGGGAATGATGTAGTCTTCGCTCAATGTCCCCTCCGGAATCACATGGGCGATGGCCTGGGCTGCGGCCAACTTCATGGCCTCGTTGATCTCGCTGGCTTGGACATCGAGCGCGCCGCGGAATATTCCGGGAAACGCCAGGGCATTGTTGATCTGGTTGGGATAATCCGATCGTCCAGTTGCAAAGATCGCGGCGTGGGAGAGTCCTAGATCTGAAGCAACTTCAGGATCCGGATTGGCCAAGGCAAACACGATCCGATCGGGCGCCATCAAGTCCAGATCATCGGCCGTGAGTACATTGCCGACTGAAAGCCCGATAAAGACATCGGCGCCTTTCAGCGCATCACGCAACGTTCCCCTTGGCCGCTCGCGGGTCAAACAGGCGCGCAGATCAGTTCGACAAGCACGGAGTTCTTCAGCCTCTCCATAGAGGATGATCCCTTCCCGATCGCATCCCAGCAAATGGGAGGCCCCGGCCGCCAATAAAATGCGACAACAGGCCGTGCCTGCGGCGCCGAGCCCATTCACGACGATTCGCACCTGGTCCAGTTGTTTCCCCGTGATTCTCAGCGCATTGGTCAACGCGGCAAGGAGCACGACAGCCGTGCCGTGCTGATCGTCATGCATCACAGGAATATCCAGTGTTTGTTTCAGTTTCTGTTCGATCTCAAAGCACCGAGGGGCACTGATGTCTTCGAGATTGATTCCACCAAACCCTGTCGAAACGCCTTGAACAATCCGCACGATCTCATCGGGGTCCTGGCTGTTCACGCAGATGGGCCAGGCGTCGATTCCAGCCAATTCCTTGAAGAGCATGACCTTGCCCTCCAAGACCGGAAGCGCCGCTTCAGGGCCGAGATTACCCAACCCCAGCACCGCGGACCCATCGGATACGACCGCCACGCTGTTGCTCTTACTTGTAAAGGAATACGCCTTGGATTTGTCTTTGGCGATCGCTTGTGAGACACGACCGACGCCCGGGGTATAGACCATCGATAGGACATTTCTGGTGCTGATTGGGAACTTGCTGCCGACTCGTATCTTTCCCCCAAGATGTAGCAGAAAAATGCGATCCGAAGCGGAAACCACCGTGACATCGGGTAATTCGCCAAGACGAGCCACAACCTTTTCCCCATGCTCTTCACTCTGCGCATCAAACGTGATGTCGCGAACCATGCGGGTTTTCGTGGCGGAAACAAGATCGACGGCTCCAAGATTGGCCTGTTCCTCCGCCAGCAGCGCCGCCACTTTGGCAAAGATTCCCGGCGTGTTCGCCAGTTCCAAACGAACCGTCAATCGGTAATTCGAATATGGGCCGATCTCTGTCATGAGTTTCTCCGAGTGGTAGCCTATCATAACCGACATTGAGGGCAAGCAATTGAGCTGCCTGCCACACTGGGAATACCATGGGATCTTCTCCATCCGTTGACGCTGTTCTCACCACGATGCTAGGGTGGACAGATGTCGTCAGAGACCTCTTCTGAAAAAAGAAACCCTAATCGGCTCATCCACGAAACGAGCCCGTATCTCCTCCAACATGCTTACAACCCGGTAGACTGGTACCCCTGGGGACCGGAAGCCCTTACGCTCGCCAAGGAACAGAACCGCCCCATCCTCCTCTCGATCGGCTACTCCGCCTGCCACTGGTGCCATGTCATGGAACGGGAATCGTTCGAGAACGAGGCGATCGCCGCGCTCATGAATAAGCATTTCATCTGCGTGAAGGTCGATCGTGAGGAAAGGCCTGATCTCGACGACATCTACATGGCTGCCACCGTCTCCATGAATCATGGGCAGGGAGGCTGGCCGATGACAGTGTTTCTGACGCCGGATCAAGAACCCTTTTTCGCGGGGACCTATTTCCCGCCGGAAGATCGGTGGGGACGACCAGGCTTCGGCTCGCTGCTCAAGAAGATAGTTGACTATTGGGACACGCGCGCCTCTGATGTCCAAGCCCAGGCTAAAGAGATCACCCATCAACTCCAGGCAACCAGACAGACCTTATCCCCGATTTCCATCAGCGAATCGGTGCTTCTCGAAGCCGTGGACCAGTTTCAGGAAGAGTTTGACGAGACCCACGGCGGGTTCGGCACCGCGCCGAAGTTTCCTCCGGCTACGGGGCTGTCGTTCCTACTCAGGAGTCACCGACGCTCAGGTGATTCCCGCACGCTCACAATGGTGACTAAGACCCTCGACATGATGGCAGCAGGTGGAATCTATGACCACATTGGCGGTGGATTCGCGCGCTACTCGACCGACGCACGGTGGCTAGTTCCTCACTTTGAAAAAATGCTCTACGACAATGCCCTGCTGGCTCGGGTCTATGTCGAGGCCTATCAAGTCACCAGGAAACCGCTCTATCAACAGGTGGCCACCGAAATCCTTGACTACATCGGACGGGAGATGACCGGTCCGGAAGGCGGGATCTATTCCTCCACAGACGCTGATTCCGAGGGGGTCGAAGGAAAATTCTTCGTCTGGACACCTGATGAGGTCCAGGACGTGCTCAAGAACGATGAAGACACCCGGCGTTTCTGTGCGCTCTACGACATTACTGCATCAGGCAATTGGGAGCATAAGAGCATTCCGAATCGTTTACGACCGATTGAAGAGGTGGCACGAGAACTCAATCTCACCGCAGATGAGTTGATGGAGACCGCCTCCCGCGTCAAACCGCTGCTCTATGAGGCCCGCCGGCGGCGCGTTCCCCCAGGACTGGATGACAAAGTCATCACCGCGTGGAACGGCATGCTGTTGTCCGCAATGGCTGAAGCGGCACGAGTCTTCGGGGATGAACGCTATCTCACAAGTGCCAAACGAACAGCCGATTTCTTGTTGCGTACACATGCCAAGCCCGACGGCCGTCTGCTCCGCACCTCGCGGGGCGACCGTGCACACCTCGATGCCTATCTTGAAGATTACGCCTACTTGGCTGAAGGGCTGATCGATCTCTATGAAGCCGGAGCCGACGAATCGTATCTCCATGCTGCGGCGCGGCTCGGGGAACTTTTGATCACGGACTTTATGGATCAGGAGCAGGGCGGGTTTTTCACGACGGCGGCGCACCACGAGTCACTCATTCTCCGACACCGCGAAGGGACGGATGGCGCGATACCCAGCCCGAACGCAGTGGCTGCTTCCGCCCTCGCACGCCTCTCCTTCCACTTCGATCGCGACGAGTGGCGTCGCGCCTCGATTTCCGCTATCCGTACCTATGGCCGGCAAATCACACGGTATCCGCGCGCCTTCGCCAAGAGTCTGGCGGTGCTGGATTTTCTCACCGAAGGACCGGTGGAACTCGCCATCGTCCCTGGCAAGTCGATCGATGAGCTTCACGCTCTCCGTGCAGCAGTGACGCAGTGCTATATTCCGAACCGCGTCGTGGCAACCAGCTTGCCCGGCCATTCCTCGGCCTTACCACTCCTGAAGGACAGAACAGCCGTTTCCGGCGCCGCCACATTGTACATCTGCCGGAATTACAGTTGCCGCCAACCGATCACCGATCCCCGCCTAGTAGAAGAGGCGCTGGCGAACGAGCGCACAACCACGCTGGGCCATGATCGGGGGCCCAAACTCCTGCAAGGCACTACCCTTTCAGGATTTTCCACGAGCCAAGGTACCGCCGCCTATGCGTCCCGCATGATGGCGTGCGACGGCTCATCCGGACTCACCCACGCCTTCACTAGCCTAGGCACGACCGGTTTGACGACCGCGCGAGTCGGATTTGGTACCTACCGAGTCGATACACACAATGCCGAATACCGCGACGCGCTAAGGCAAGCCTTACGAAGTTCGTGCAACCTGATCGATACCTCGACCAATTACATGGATGGTGACAGCGAGCGACTGGTGGGATCTGTCTTGAGCGAACTCGTAACATCAGGAGAGATTCAACGGGACGAAGTGATTGTCGTCTCAAAAATTGGGTATGTGCAGGGACAGAATCTGAAGACTGCCGAGGCTAAAGAGAAGGCGGGACATCCTTACCCCGACCTCGTGAAGTACGCAGATGGAATCTGGCACTGCATCCATCCAGAGTTCCTAGCCGACCAACTGGCATTGTCCCTCGATCGGCTTGGCCTGGCTACGTTGGACATCTGCCTATTGCACAATCCGGAGTATTATTTCTCGGAAGCCAAGCAGCGCGGGGAATCAGACCTGGCGAAACTTCGCGAAGAATTTTATGCTCGTTTGGAACGCGCCTTTGCCTATTTTGAAACCCAAGTATCGAAGGGTCGGCTCCAGTACTATGGTGTGTCGTCGAATACCGTCGCATCCTCGAGCGACGATCCTGAAGCGACATCGCTCGCGGGCATGGTCCAAGCCGCCCAGTCCGCAGCTGAATCGGCAGGATCAGCACGTCATCATTTTCAGGTCCTTCAGTGCCCCATGAATCTCTTTGAGTCCGGCCCAGCGCTGACCGCCAATACGGGCCCATCCCACTCACAAACCGTCCTTGAGTACGCCGCTCACAACCATATTGCGGTGCTGGTGAATCGGCCGCTCAATGCCATGGTGGGACAGAACCGGATGCTCCGACTGGCCGATCTGCCGCTCGACGAAGAGCCAATCGATTTCAATCGCCATCTCGGGGAACTGGGCGCGCTTGAGCAGGAATACCGAAGCTCCCTCGCGCCGCATATTGAAGGCATCGGAACGGACGTGACACCAACAGACTTCTTCAAGTGGTCGATCGAACTGCAACGTGTTCGTCCTCAAATCCAAGGGCTGGAACATTGGGAACAGATCGAACACCGCATGATCGCACCTCAAGTCAACCAGGTCTTCCAGCTCCTCGAGCGTGGACTTTCAGGAGACGTCGCCGAGCGTTGGACTGCCTGGCGCCAACGCTATGTTCCTGTGTTCCTAACGCTGCTGCGTGGACTCCGGCACGAAGCGACGGCGAGGAGTCGTGCACAGGCCGACCGTGTCACGAAGACCATTGATCCGTTTCTACCGGTATCGTGCCTCGCCTCCTCACTGTCGCAGAAAGCACTTTGGGTCCTGGCCAGCACGCCAGGAGTGACCTGCGTCCTAAACGGCATGCGAACGACGCGGTATGTGGAGGATAGCCTCTCAATGTTGAAGTGGGAACCGCTCAAAGACACTCGACCCATTTATGAGGGCATGGGAAAGCTCACCCTGTAGGAACGCTCGCCTAATTATTCCCTCTGCAAGATCGACAAGAACTCTCTCACACCTGTTTGCCGCTGTACATTTCAGCAGCCCGCTTTCATCCACCAAGATAATGTGCAAACCTCACCCGTGCCAAGCGGACGCCCCCAACAACAATTAACGCACCGCTTCTTGACAGCCCTTGTCCCCGTTCATTAAGGTCCAGTGATTCTTTTATCTAGGATCTTCCTCGTGCCCAAACTTGCCGTCATCGATATCGGAACCAACTCCATCCATCTGGTCTTGGCTGAAATACTGCCGGATGCCAGTTTCAAAATTCTCGATCGCTTTAAGGACATGACCCGGTTAGGGAATGGCGCGTTTGCGAACAAGCGACTGGCCGACGAAGTCATGGCCAGAGGCCTGGAAGTTCTGAAGACGCTGGTGACACTCGCCCGCAATAAGGGGTTTGACCGTGTGATCGCAGTCGCCACCAGCGCAGTACGCGAGGCTGAAAACGGCGGTGATTTCGTCGCAATGATCCTGGAAGAGCTCGGTTTGAAGGTGCGTGTGATCAGCGGAGTGGAAGAAGCCCGACTGACCTTCCTCGGAGTTAAAAACAGCATCGCGCTCCCGGACGGGCCGACGTTGATCGTCGACATCGGCGGCGGTTCCGTGGAGCTGATCGTGGGCAATCGCGAAGGAATGCTCCATGGCGTGAGCTTGAAACTCGGTGCCATCCGGTTAGCCGAGCACTATCTCACGAAAACGCCACCATCTGAATCGATGATGCAGAGCCTGGAACAAGCAGTACGCTCCCACCTGCGGGAAGTCGTCACCTCGTTCAAAATAAAAAAGTTCCTCTCGCTGATCGCCACCTCAGGGATGGCCGGCAATATCGGTGAAGTGATCCATCTACAACGCACCGGACGGCCGCTGCCACAGCATAATCTTGCGACGGTCTCGCTCAAAGATCTCCGTGCCCTACAAGCAGAGCTGGCCGAGAGCTCAGTGAAGGCGCGCTTGACCATTCCTGGCTTGGACCCCAAACGCGTTGACACCCTTCTTCCGGCAACTGTGCTCCTCCGCTGCCTATTGGAGCTTTCCGGCCTCAACGAGTTGACGTTATGCGACAAGGCAATCCGTGAGGGGGTGATCTACGATTTCATCGTACGGCATCGAGAGGGATTGAAGGCTGAGCGTGAAATCCCAGATGTCCGTCGTCGCAATGTGATTCGCCTCGCGCGCCGTTGTCACGCGCCGGAAGCGCATTCACTGCATGTGGCCATGCTGGCCCTGCGCCTTTTCGATCAGACGCAACGCGTGCACCGGCTCGGGCCACGGGAACGGACCTGGCTTGAATACGCGGCGATTCTGCACGATGTCGGCTACCTTATTAATCCACGGCAGCATCACAAACACGCCTACTATCTCATTACCCATAGCGACGTGACCGGACTGGCCGCCGAAGAAATCACCGTCATTGCCACCGTCGCCCGTTACCATCGTCGGGCCCTCCCGTCTCTGAAGCATGAGGAATTTGACCGTTTGACTCCAAGACTCCAACGCGTCGTCAAAGTACTCGCCTCGTTGTTACGCATCGCCGATGGGCTCGATCGCACGCATTTCTCCCTCGTTCGGGATGTCCGTGTCCAATTCGGCAAACAGATCACGATCGAGGTACAGCTCACAGGCGATGCGGAGATGGAGTTGTGGGCGGCGAAAAATCGGGCTGATCTATTCGAACAGGTGTTCCATCGACAGGTCCGATTCGCACGAGTGCCGATGGCAACCGACCAATCATGAGCGTATCTCATCCGACCAAGACCGTGCCCCACCCGTACCCAGGCAAGCTGATCATCGTCGAAGGGATCGATGGATCAGGGAAAAGTACCCAACTGCAACTGTTGCATAAATGGCTTGAGTCGAAAGGCCACAAGATCTTCTTTACGGAATGGAACTCTTCGGCGTTGGTGAAGGAGACGACGAAACGAGGGAAAAAATCCAAGAGTCTGACCCCGACGACATTCAGTTTGCTCCATGCGACGGACTTTGCCAGCCGGCTCTATCATCACATCCTGCCTCCTCTCAAGGCCGGGATGATTGTTCTCGCTGACCGCTATATGTATACCGCGTTTGCCCGTGATGTCGTGCGCGGAGTATCCCCCCAATGGGTTCGCAAACTCTATGCATTTGCCATCAAGCCCGACATGGCGTTTTATTTCAAGGTCCCGATTGACGTGGCCATCTCCCGCTTGTTGCGTGGAACTCGTGGTCAGTTTAAGTACTATGAAGCGGGCATGGACATGAACTTGAGCTCTGATCCGACACAGAGCTTTCGAATCTTTCAGTCACGCATTCTGACGGAATACGACAAGATCGTCGACGAATTCGGGTTATTGACGATGGATGCCACCCAAGACATCGCAACGCAACAGGAACTCATGCGGACGTTGGTGTCAGAGACTCTGCATGATTACAAACCCAAACGAGGCACCTATGGCCGACGCACGCTTTTTTGGCGACGGTTTGACGTACATCGATCCGAATGAGCTCAAAGGCAAGCTGATCGCCATTGAAGGAACCGATGGAGTCGGCCGCTCGACTCACATCGAGCTGTTACAAGAATGGTTGGAAATCCAAGGATACGGGGTGATCACGACCGGCTGGACTCGATCCAATCTCATGTCGAAATCCATCGAAATGGCCAAAGCGGGCAACATCGTCGATCGATGGTCGCTCAGCTTGCTCTATGCGACCGATTTTGCCGACAGACTTGAACACCAGATCATTCCCGCTCTCCGCTCCGGATTCGTCGTCTTGGCAGATCGCTACATCTACACCGCATTCGCACGCGATTTCGTACGAAGCGCCGATCGCACATGGATTCGTGATGTCTTCGGGTTCGCTCCGATTCCGGACCTGGTGTGCTATTTGCGGATCGATGTCGAAACCCTCGCCCTCCGAGTCATCGAGACGACAGGGATGAACTATTGGGAATCCGGGATGGATCTTCGGCTGGGAGCGGATCTCTACGACAGCTTCAAGAAATACCAATCGCTGCTCATCGAAGAATTCGACAAAATGGCCACGGAGTTCCACTTCAATATCGTCGACGCGAGAAAGTCTCCGGAAGAAATCCAGGATGAGCTCAAAGGCTATATCCTCCCCGTCTTGCAAAACCGCAGCTCGACGATCTGCATTAGAGCTGGTGGTTCCTAAGACCGTTTGCGAGAAATACGTTGGCCTTCACACACCTCTGATCTCGTGATGGCAATTCGAGAACTGTGGCTCGGTAGTCTGCCTTTGGAAGGTACGACGTGCGTCTGGATGTGCCAACCAACGGTAGGCCACGTTAACGTTCTTTGGATGAACCCTGTCGTCGCATACTCAACCGTTCAATTCGTTCTCCCACATCACGATAAGCCGGATCCTCGCGCCTAATCCATCGGTACGCTTCCAATGTTTCTGCGATTCTGCCTAATGATTCAAGCGTACGACCGAGCACATAAAGGATCTGTACGGTTTCCTTTGACGATGTTGGGAAAGATTTGAGTGCTTGCTGAAATGCCGGTACAGCATCTTCATAGCGACCGGATAGTTTGTAGCACAGCCCGATCTGGGCATAGGCCTTCACGGCCAATGCCCTATCTCTGGCGGCTTGCTCAAACTGCTCGATCGCGGCCTTGTATAATCCGGCCTTCTTCAACGCAATCCCGCGCTCATACCGTTCAGCCGGGCTTATAGTGTGAGTGGATGTACGACCGACAGGATCCGACATGATGCTTCAACGGCCCTCACAACTACCCTGGACACCTATGCGCCGACACAAACAGAGTAAATTTCGTCATGTCCTCTACCGAACGCAGCACAGATACCCGTGTGGACTCCAGGAACAGATGAGACAGTCTACTTTTGACTCCCAATCAGAAATCGCTGAAAATTATCGACTACCCCGCCGAGCCACGAAGGCTTCCGTAAGGCCTCCTCCAACTCTCGCTCTCGACTTGGGACATCCCGAAAGGATGGAGTCACATGATCAATGCGATGATAGACTTCTAGGGCTTGATCGGTTTTTCCCACGGCCTCGAGACTGCGCCCCAAGAAATAGAGGACATCCGTCGTATCGTGAGGAAGCGCCGTCGTATCGTTCAGTGCGGTGCGAAAGGCCTGGATCGCGGCCTGTGGATCCCGCATCTTGACGTAGCAGAATCCGATTTGTGCGTGAGCTTTGAGCCACAGCGCCTTCTCCTTGGCTGCGGAATGGAACATGTCAATCGCTTCTTTCAAACGCCCCTCATCTTTCAGCGCCATTCCTCGCTCGTAGTCTTCTTCCGATGAATTGACCGGATCCGAATCAGGTAACTCATTGACAACATCGGTTGGTCTAGGGCGTGGATCGGATGGTTTGAGTTCTGTCGGATCTTCCGGTGCGGCTGCGAGTTCTTCCAACTCTTCCTTGCCGGCGAGCGGAAGGATCCCCCCTTTGATTCGGTCAAGCGCCGCTTGCGCCACCAACTTCGATGTAATAATGGGCGCTTGCTCTGCATACCCATAGGTCAACGTGATATCGGACACCTGATTGATTAATCGTGGGTTCCCCTGGCTTAATCGATGGATGAGTGCACAGGCCTTATCCGTAAAGACGTCTTGGTGTCGGCCCGCAACCTGTATTCGATGGCGAATAAAGTTGGCGGTTTCCACCTCTGACAGCGGCTTAAGATGGTAGTCGACGACGATCCGCTGTGCAAACTGCGTCATATCGATTCGTTTCAACAAAGTATAGAGATCCGGCTGCCCGGATAGAATAATCTGTAACTTTAATGTCCTGCCGTCATTCATGTTGGACAACAGCCGCAATTCTTCCAGCAAGTCGGCCCCCAGACTTTGGGCTTCGTCCACGATGAGAATGACACGTCGAAGGCACTTCGACTCTTGCGTCAGAAACTCCGAGAACAGGTGATAGGCCTCGATCGGATCCAAGCGCTTGGTGCTGAGCCCAAGCGCCAACAAAATCCATGGCAAGAGATGCTCGATATCATATCGGGCATTGGTCACAAGTCCAATCTTGTGTTTGCTGCCCTGCTCCGCGATGAGCTTCTGGAGAAGGGAGGTTTTTCCCATCCCCGGATCTCCGGTCAGCACCATGAACGGGGCCTGACTCACAAGGCCATACTCCAAAAGGTTGTATGCGGCCTGATGCTCGGATCCAGCATACAGAAATGTGCTATCCGGCAAGAGTGCGAACGGCTTGGTTTTTAAACGATAAAATGATTCGTACATGGTGATAGTTCTCGGCCTTTGCCGTACTCGCCTAGGAAGACAACATGGCCTTCATATCGGCAAGACTCAACGATGACCGACCGGCTTTGTTCAATACTGTTCCCAGAACGGGACGTGAGTCTCTGACCAGCCCGAGAGCACGCTGAAGCTCCTCGCCCGTCGTTTTGCCTTCTTCGACGACCATGAGCAGCGCATCCGTATAGGGAGAAAACGCCAAGACATCGGCCGTATGGAGCAACGGGGGGAGATCAAATACGACAAACCGCGAAGGATATCGATGTCTTAACTCCTCGACGAGGGCGACCATTTTGGGAGACGTCAGTATTTCGGTCGAGTTTGAAATGGCTCTTCCCCCCGGCAACAGGACGAATCGCCCGATACCAGGATGCACGAGCAGATCTTCGACAGGCAGATCGTCTAACAAGTAGTCCGCCAAACCCAGACAGTCCTGTACACCAAAGACTTTATGCACGGTGGGGTCCTGGAGGTCTGAGTCGACGAGGAGGACCGTCTGCGTCGTCTCCATCGCAAGACTCACGGCGAGATTGATCGCAGTTAACGTTTTCCCCTCTCCGTACCCGGGGCTGGTGACTCCGACGACATTCCAGCCGTTTTCTCGGAGACGCTGCATGACCTGCGTTCGTAGGATCTTGTACGCATCGACAAACGCCCCCTTGTTGTAGGCTGCCATCACTCGATGTCCCTGTAGAACAGCCCGAGGGACGGTCAGTGACTTCGTTCGTGTATAGGTGATGGGAGGCGGGACACCCTGCTCCGAAGACCGCTTCGGTGGGGCCTCGGTAGCAGATGTGCCTTTCACTTCTCGATAAAGGTCCAGCGCTGTTCGAATTCGATCCATAGCCTTCTTGTTCCTTATTCCATGCCAATCCGTCTCAAGGCGGTAAACCACAACACATCCAATGGAATGACGAACACATGCATAAGCACGAGCGCCGTTCCGATGACCCCGACTCCAGCCGTTTGGGCAAGTCGTCGTCTCACCCGTATTCGTGATACATCCTCTTCATTGGGCATAAACGGGACCACGGCCAAGGGGAAATGGTGTGTGAGCTGTAGGAGCTGCTCAGGGGAGCGGATCGAGTTATCCATCGATTCTATGGCTGCTCCCGCACCGATGCCGGCGCCGAGAGCCAGAACCGTGCCGAGCAAAACAATCGCGAGGCGATTTGGCTTAAAGGGCTTTTCAGGAAGACTTGGCGGGTCAATCAAAGAAAACCGTTCACCTTTTCGCTGCACCTCCAGTCCTTCCGCCACCTTCGCTTCCAACAATCGCGACCTAATTTCTTGATATTTCTGCGCCGACGTGTCTCGATCCCTTATAAGCACCAGATACTCTGGTTCGATCCCGGGAGACCGTTCCAGGCGTGTCGCATATTCATTTAACCGGCGCTTCACTTCCAGGCGGGTCTTGCGGAGCGCTTCCAGCGAAGAGAGGGCCGAATTCAGCTGCGCCTGAAGATTGATATAGGCCGGGTTTTCAGGCCGTTGCCCCGTAGACGGACTTGGCATGGAGCGGAACCTAAACACCTCCTGCTCGAGCGCCGCAATTTTCCGCTGTGCACGAATGATATCCGGATGGGCGGCTCCAAGTCTTTCGAGGTCGGCTGCCAAGGCGGCACGGGCATCGATGAGACGCTTTGAAGCTTCTTTCCCGTCGGGAAGTTGGCCGGTTTCCTTCTCTAAGGCCTCAATCTCCTGTTTCATCTTCACGATGTCCGGATGATCCGCCGAGAGATTCGCGGAAGCAGCTGCGTACTCAGCGCGGAGCGCCCGGAGTCGTTCAGTCGAATCCAAAATCCGTTCTCCGGTCACCGAGAGAATCGGAGTATTCGGTTTAATGGTCGCCAGCTCTCCTTCAAGGTAGGTCTTTCGCTCTTCCAGGCTACGGATCTGCTGATCGACATCCATCAACTCCCGCTCGGCTTGATTCATCAACTGCTGATTCAGTGCGGCCAACTCCGGTAGCGCTCCATTCGCTCGCCGCTTAAACTTTGCGATTTTTTCATCGATCTCGTTGATATGTTGAGCCAGATTTTCTGATTCCTGCTGCAGAAAAGACGTGGCCTCCTGCGCTTGCCGCTCACGGCTCTTTAAGTTTTCACCCAGGAACAAACTCGTCAGCTCGTTGGCCACCTGCTGGGCTAATTCCGGGGATCGATTTTGGTAGGTGACCGTAAAGGCAATGGTCGCCTTCGTCGCATGTTGCGTGCGTTTGTCGACGACATCCGCACTGATGACCTCGACTTCGATGTCCTTGATAAAGCGCTTTACAATTTCTTCTGTCGGACTACTTTTACGCTCCTCCTGATAGAGATTGAACTGCTCCACCACCTTCCAAAGCGTGGTGCGGCTCATCACTTGCTGTTTGATAGTTTCAATCCGTTGATCGGCATAACTGGTGATGGTTGATCGAACGAGATCGGATGGGATTTCCTGCTCTTCGATCAAGATCGTCGCCGTCGACTTATAGGTTGGTGGCCAGAGAAAGGCCAAGGCCAACGAAACAGTCAGTAGACTGAAGCTCGTGAATAAAATCAGCTTTCGGTGCCGTCGAAAGGCAGCGAGATACTCAGTGAAACTCTTCCCCTGTTCGGATATCCGTTGTGAAGGTTGTGTGTGCGTCATAATCTTAGTGGAAGAACGTCCGTTTAGGTGGATAATAGGTCACCATGAATGTGGTCGCGTGAGAATTTGCTGAACCAAGCTGCGTATCGATGTCACGCCAGCGATACATGTAGGACACTTCCGCTTGCCACCATTCTAGAAACTTCCAAGACAGTTTCGGTGTAATGCTGACATAGCGGCTGTTTGGAAACACGCCGCCGACCGCCACTTGTGACTTTCCGGAGGCCAGCACTCCAACTACGCTCATGGAGCCGGTAAGCGTTTCTGAGATGTCGTACGAAGCTGACGCTTGTGCTCGATTGGTCTGGATGAGCAATCCAAAGCCGCTCGGGACCAAATCTCGTTCAAAGGATGCACTGACCACGGCTCGTTCAAATTTTTGTTGCAGACTCGCCCCAACTAACCAGACCGTATCGTGAGTCGTAAGATCCACTCCGAAGATTTCCGAGGTGGATTGGAGAAACCGTGGACCACCATGCACCGTGCCCGTCAGAGATTCACTGAATGCGTGGGTCAGGCTCATGTCGATCCCCGGAAAGTTGGATCGGAAGACGGATGGTGAATCGGTCGTTCTAAAGTTGAGGTAGGATCCCATGATCTGGACTTGATCCCGCTCGGTCAGCGCATAGCTGAACCCGCCAGACCCACCAAACAGCCGGTAGTCGACCAACCGCCCGCTTTCATAGGTCGTGTCCGAAAACTGCACTCCTGATTGAAACGACAATTTTTCGCTCAGCATTCTCGTCCAGGTCGGGTTAAAGCTCCACTGATTCCGTTGGGCAAACTGGAGAACAACCCCTGTGGCTTGTAATTCGCGGAGCAACGTATTGTCGCGGGTGAGGCCTCCAGAGAACCCGATCACATCTTTCTCCGTCTTATAGCGGATAGACAATGGCACAAATACGTTCGTAAATTGCCTATCTTCTCCCCCAAAATACCCGACAAAATCCGCCGCGATGCGGCTACTCACATCCAGCCGTTCACTATTGCCCGATACTTCCATTGCCGGTGTAACCCAATATCCATACGTGTCATCGTGAGGGAGCGGAGTGAGCAGCAAATTGCTGTTGTAGACTCCCTTGACTCCTAGAGACGGAGACACCGACCATTCTGCAGCCTGGAGCTTCGGCACCATGCTGAGTACGATGACAATCACACTACATAGAACGGCGGGAACCCACCTGCTACCCCACGCTCGACCTTGATTCGAATCGTTCAACTGCAGCCGCGCAGGAACCGTCACGGCACCATCACAACGTCACCACGCTGGAGAACGATATTTTGCTCCAGCGCCCTCCCCTTCCTCATATCCCCATACCGAAAAGGAATGGCATGCTGTTCTCCTCGTACTCGGCGCATGACTTTGATGTCATTTTCTTTGGCAAATGGTGTTAATCCTCCAGCGAGGCTCAAGGCTTGAAGTACATCTGCGTAATGCCCAATCACATATTCACCTGGTTTGTTCACTCGTCCAACGACATAGACCTTGTAACTTGCCACTTTGTTCACTGCCACGGAGACGTTTGGGTTTGGGATATACTTCGTTAAGCGCTGAACGAGGTCGGTACGGATTTGATCCACCGTTCTATCCTCTGCCTGGATGTCACCGATGAGAGGAAAAGAGAACATCCCATCTGGGCGGACCACGACCTCTCGTGTGAGCTGTTCATCTTTCCAGACAGAGATCAGTAGGACATCCTCAGCCCCTAGCTGATATTCCGGATCAACCTCGGAAGCCAGAACCGTTGTCGTGATGTCTCCTCCAAATCCAGGAAGGCCACCGACTATTCCTATCACCAGTAGCAATCGACTCATCAGCCTTCGCATGGAACAAGACATGGATTCTCCTTATCCTCTGAGTTGAGCAAGAACCTTTTCTGCCTCTTGTCGTCCTTCAAACGCTTCGGCGCTCTTGAGCGCCTTGGAAAGATACGTCCTGGCTTCGGCACGTTTTCCGGACTGAAAGAATGCTACCCCAAGATGATAATTCAGGACGGAAATGTCCGGTGATTTGGCGACGGCAGACTTCATGAGACGAATCGCTTCTTCCTGCTGCCCCATTTTGAATCGCACCCAACCGAGCGTATCGAGGAACAGGGGGTGCGGAGCCTCTTTTTCAAAATCTCTGCTGAGGGCAAACGCTTTTTGTAGGCTTGACGGGTCGCCCTTTCGATCTACAAGTAAGACAGCAAGGTTATTCGCCGCCAGGACGTTGCGAGGATTGAGGTGCAGCACTGTCTCAAACGCGGCCATGGCCGAATCGATCTGCCCCTGCTCGGAATGAGCCGAGGCCAAGAGCATATATAGTTCTTCACTTTCTGGATTGACCTTGAGACCATCCTCCAGGACCTGTACAGCCAGATCCGATTTCTTCTCGGATAACAACAACGTCACCCAATTCAACCAGGGTGTCATCCATCTTGGATTCAGCCGCACTGCTTCACGGTATTCATGCACGGCTGCTTCGCGCTGTCCTGTAAGCGACAATACCTCCCCTAGTAATCCATGCGCGAATGGATGGTCGCCACGAGCGGCAAGCATGGACTCCAATCGTGTTCTTGCACGAGCTGTCTGCCCCTGCGCTACTTCCACCTTGAGCAGAGAGAGCAACGGCTCCGGCTCGTTTGGAGCCGAGGCTATCGCGCGCTCGTAGGCATGCCTCGCCTCGTTCAAACGACGCTGCGCCTCATAGAAACGGCCTTCAGCCAATAACGCAACATGGTTATCAGTAGCCAGCCGACGAAGACGTACCAAGGTTTGCTCAGCCCCTTGCCAGTTCTTTGTCATCAAATCGAGCGTCATCAACATATCGAGAGCTGCAACATCGTCGGGACGTTGTTTCAGAAGATCATCAAGTCGCGCACGCGCCTGCTGGTAGCGGCCACTCTTGCTTTCCAAGACTGCAAGGGATCGTTTGGCATCGACCTGGTCAGGATACAGGGCAACGGCTCGCTCAAAACTTTCCTTCGCCAGATTGGTTTCCCCGGTCAGCTGATAGGCTTGCCCCAGCAGATAGTGACCAATCGCCAATTCTGGTTGATCGTGCAAGACCGTACGAAATGCCTGTACCGCGTCCTTTCCATTCCGTCTTGCCAACGCCATACGTCCCGAGAGCATCAACCCATCGGACGATCGTGGGTTTTCTTTCAACACCTCTTGTACTTGACGCTCCGCCTCAACCCGTTTTCCTGCCAAGAGATCCATTTCCGCCAACTTTACTTTTGCTTCCAATCCGACTGGCTTATCCTTAAATTCCTGCACCAATGCGACATACCGATCTCTAGCCTTTTCGTCCTGCCCACTTTTTCGGTAGAGCGCGGCCAATCCGAATTGTATTTGGCTTGAATGCGGCAAATGCACGGCAGCATCAAGAAGGACGCGCTCCGCAGCTGCCTCATCTTTCCTGTTCACAAGAAAGTCGGACAACGCCAGACGACGTTGCTCACTCTCAGGATCCAACGCGATCGCTTCGCGCAGGACTGCTTCCGCCTTGTTGTGGTCATCCCGGCTCATATAAAACCGGACCAATCTAATTCGATGGTCCATAGATTGGGGCTCGATCTCAATCATGCGATGAGCGATAGCCTCTGCGCCTGTCCAATTTTTTGCATTCGTGAGGATCGTGTTCAAATTATTCAGCAGGTCTAGGTCTTTCGGGTGATCCTGCAACGCGCGCTTTAAGGCCCTCTCTGCCTTCTGGTATCGTTGTTGATGTCCATACAACGTGGCAAGGAGGATGGCGACATCAGGTTCGGTCGGGAACTGACTGGCAAGAGCCTCAGCTTTGGGAATCACTGCGGAAATGCCCTCTTCCGTCACAGCCTGTGCGGCAATCTTCAGAGCCGCAGCTTGAGGATGATGCGGTTCTTTCCGCAACACGGTATCCGAAACATCCAACACATGATCCGTTAGACGAGCTTCGAGATAGTATTTCCCAAGCGTGATCAAGGCGGCCGTGTGATCTGGCACTAATCTGACAGTTTCCTGGTACAGCTGCACAGCGTTGCGCCAGTTCTTCTCTTTTTCTTCGACCTGAGCGAACAAGTAATAGGCTTCTCCGTCTTTGGGATCGATTTTTAGAACGTTCCGGAGTGCGACCCGCGCTTTCGGATAATTCGAGACCTCCATATACTCATGCGCTCGCGCGAAATACTTCGCTTTTCTCTCCTCAGGACCACCACAGGCGGGCAATGCAAGCGCCGACAACAGCAGAACACTGACTCCGATCCTCATGATGAATGTCCACCTATACGTGTTACGTGGGAATACGTTGCCATGACTGTAGGTTATTACGTAACTCGATTTGCTACAACAAAATCCGAATTCCGAGCCCGAATAGAATCCAGAGCGACACGAGTCCCAGCTGTCTGACACGATTTGAAAATGCGTGGAGCAGCAATTCGAAGGAGAAGAAGAGCACGATCAACTTCGCTGCGAAGATACCCAAGTGTGAGATACCGGCACTGACTTCCGGAAGGAGCGGAAATGTAACAGCCAAAAACACCATCAAATAATCAAGAGGAGTCGTCTGAAAGCGATTGCCCTCATTGAATCGAAGACTTAAAACCACCATGATGGCCACCAACAAGAAAAATGCGTTATGGGCCATCGTGATCGCAGAGACAGCGGACATTCGCGACCCCTCGGAGACGTACAGAAGGAAGGTCGTACCCACATAGAGTCCCCCCCGTACAAAGTATGGAGCGACTCTGGAGGAGAAGGAAAGACCGAGCAGCACGATACCGAAGAGCGCGATCGAGAGGTACCCGACGTCGTTGGGTACATTTGATGGAAGAAAGACCAGCGCAATCAGGAACAATGGCACAGCCACAGCCAAAAACTGAATCGGCAAGTCCGTGAGCCGTCGGTCCTTCATGATCCGTGTGAGAGTTCGGTTTGACAGACCAAGTCCATCCCGGGACGCAGGAGTCGAAAGAAGCCCTCGCCCGGCTGCGATAAAGAGCATCAATACCGTGATTGCGAGCAGCAGATAGAGCGGCAGGATAAGCGTATCCGACTCCCATCGCAGCAAGTAGGCTACCCCTAACATGCTTGCCTGGATGAGATAGATCACAGTCACTGCTTCATAATGAATCAAACCGACACGCAGAAGCTTGTGGTGTATATGAGCGCGGTCACCGACGAATGGGGAGCGTCCTTCGGCCAAACGCTGCCCTGTGACACCAAGTGTGTCCAAAAACGGCAGCCCTAATATGAAGAGAGCAAGGCTAGGACTGAATGGACCGCGTGAAGAATCCGTCAGCAGGATGACCAGCACGCCCATCATGAATCCTAAGAGCTGACTGCCGCCATCTCCCATAAAAATTCGCGCTGGGTATGTGTTGTAGCGTAAGAACCCCAAGAGTGCACCCAAGAAAGGGACGGTGAGCAACAGGACGGTTACGTCACTAGAAAGGTACGCAAAATACGCGATTCCGCTGAGCGTTAAGAAAGACATTCCACCGGCCAGACCGTCCAACCCATCCGTGAGGTTCACTGCGTTTGACACACCAATGAGAAACACGATGGTAAGCAGCATTCCAGCCCAAGCAGGCGCTTCTGCGTCGGGAAGAAATGGAAGTGTGGTAAACCAAATATCTCCTCCTAGGACAACCACAAGGGCACCAAGCAGTTGGCCGATTAATTTCGTCCGATAGCTGAGATCAACACGATCATCCCATACTCCGAATCCAACGATGATCACGCATCCAAGCAGCACGAAGAGCGTGGTCGCATCTTTTGCTCCCCACCACGCGATCGAAGCGCAGGCTCCAATGGCAAAAGCTAGTCCTCCTATTCGCGGAACAGGGTTCGTGTGGACTTTGCGCTCTCCAGGTAGATCCATGACCTGAAATCGTTCGGCCGCCAGCCGTAGAGGCGGAATCAATCCCATACACAGGAGCAACGCAGTCATGGAGCTGAAAAATAGTTCGTTGATCATTCGAAGACTCTCACCCTGTCACTCATCGATTAGTCCGGCACAAAGATACTCAGTTCCTGCCCGATCTCAGCCGCAAACTCCTGAAGACGTCGATCGACCATCGCTTCTGATTCGCCCGGCCCCACGAGCGAGGCTAACCTCACCAGTGCACCGTCGGTGCGTTGTCGCGAGATGGCATCCCATAGCAAATACATCTTCACCAGATACTCGTCCGCGAGATATCGATCCCGTTGCTTGAACCAGTACAGAACGATCTGCTTTTGATCACCTTTCTGAATGACAGCACGATTAGCCATGACCGGCTGCTTCATCTGGGGTGATGATGGGAGCTCCCGATGAGTGAGAGACACTATTTCCCAACCTCCACCAGGCAAACAACTCTTGGGGGAATGCGCCGACTGCCCTTTCCGTTGTGATCGATAATAGGCCGTGTAGAAGTTGACCTGGTGCCCGAGGCCTGAACGAAAATCGGCCAAGACATAATCGTCGAATCGGAGTGCGTCGATATACTGTTTTTCAAGAGGAAAGCGCTCACCTCGCCATTGGCCGATTTGCATCGGAAAGTCGACAAATGTTGTTCGCGCAGGAGGTGTTTCCTCGCGGTCCATCAACGTGCTCGAGAACAGAGTAAATGGGGCTAAAAGCGCCACGCTGCAGAGATAGGCCGGACCAGGAGTGGGCATGATCCTCTTCAGCCTTATCGGAGCGCCCTCCGAACCAAAGTCTCCAGATTGATCTCGCCAGGATACCTGCCCCAGAAATGGTTTATGCGGCGCGACAGCCCCAATCCTTCCCAACAACCCCATTTCCACGATCAGCAATGCCAAACTGACCATGAAGATCACCCAGCCCTCGAAGAGATGATAAAAGCCTTCCGCGGCACCCTTTCCATAGAGTTCGACCAACACTCCGATCATGCCGATTCGGAAACCATTAATGAGAATAGAGATAGGAATCGCCGAGAGCACGAGCACCACTCGCTTCCACATCTTGTCCTTGAAGAGATAGGCGCAGAGCAACGCAAGAGACGTTAAGGGAAGGAGATAGCGAATTCCGCTACAGGCTTCCACGACTTGGAGCTGAACCTGGCCAAGATCAATAACGTTTCCGTCCCGAAAAGCCATAACTCCGACAAACTGCAAACATCCCACGCCGAGAGACGAGGACCACAATTGGAGCTGACTCGACAGATTCGCATAGAAGAATGTCGGTAACGGAATCGCGGTCAGGAGATATCCAAGCGGGAAAGCGATGGCCTTAGCCCCTCGGATGCCGAGCAACGTAATTGCCAACCCGAGAAATACGACCCATAATGAGATATGAAGGAGCACGAACAGTGTGGACAATTCGCCTACCACATAGAGGATGAGCCCTAACGCAATGACGGGAATGCCCCACCACGAACTCTCTTTCACAATCTGGTTCAGACGATGCCGTGATTGCCAAATTAGATATCCGCTAATAAAGGGTACAAATATTCCATGGCTATAATCTTCAGTGCCAAACCAACGGCTGAACAGAAAAACGAGACTGTCGGCATACATGCAGCCCAGGAGCGCAGCGATCAGGGTTGAAGCGATAACAAGGGAGCGCGTGCTAGTCATAAGACGAGGTCGCTCGAAACTTGATCAGGACTTATTCGAACAATGTGTCGATCCGGAAGAGCAGGTCGATACCTGATTGTGTCTCGGAACCTTTTCCCTGTCGATTGATTTCGAAGAAAGAACCGGGCTTGATACTCCGAGAGGAGTATCAAGCCCCAGTCATCAAAAACGAGGTTTTCGACTAGACCTTAGATCCGTGGAGATTCCTCAAGCCACCTGCGCCCAGACCGACCAAGGAAATGAGACCGGCACCGAACAAGAGCACGGCCGCCGGCAATGGGACAGCTGTCAAGCTCGTTATCGAGCCAAGAAAAACAGCTGGGTTACCATCCACATCCTCGAAGAAGAGCCGCCACCTTGCCGCACTCACATCACCTAAACTCGGAGGATCCTGTAGGGCCGTGTCGGCGAACAATCCTCCTCCCTGTTTATCGAGGCGAAGATCAAAACTGAATGGCGTAAAACCAGCCAGCTCAGGACCAGAAACCGCGGATACCAATGACCAACGATCCACGATGCCACCGCCCAGAGGAACGTTTTGCGAAATCGTCACAGCATTGGCACCTGCGGCGAATGACGACGTGTACCCAAGCCCACCAATATTCAAGGTGAAGCCTTTTACCGCGCCATTATAGGCACCTCCGCTCCCACTCGTCGTATTGTCAAATTTAAATGAGCCGGAAACCGGGAACATGGTCGACGAGATCCCATCGATGCTCCCAGTAAATGAATAGTTCACCAAGGCAGCTTGGGCTGCAGTGAACGGAACCAACAGCGCACAGGCTGCGGCAACCGTCAGTGTGCCCCCTCTCTTAAACAATGATTGAATCATCCGCATATCACCGCTCCTTCTAGAGGTTGGTTAGAGGTTGGTCATTAGGAACACGCATGAACAGGAGTCACTCAGCAAATCCCGGGCCATCGCCCGTTCTTACTTATCTCCATACAAAACCAAGGGATCGCATTGGCAACCAATGGCAGCACCTGTGTCCACATTCCTTCAACGGTGTTCAAATTTGTATGAGTCCTTGAGTAGGCGGTAAAAACTTCCCGGCACACAGACTCTTTTCCCTCGACCGTTCCCATGGTTCATCGCACAGAGATGGGCGCCTCGCCTGCCTGAAAGGACGACTTGTGGGCAACTGTTCCGATCAGATCGCAAAGTTTTCTAGCAAGTACGGTCCGATCAAAATGTTTGATGACATAGGTTCTTCCATTCCTGCCCAGCTGCTGACACAACTCAGGCTTTTGAGACAACTCCGACACTCTGGCTGCCAATTCATCGGCCTGTTCGGGCTCGATGCAAACACCTGCTTGTGCCGCTTGGATCAGTTCAGCACTTTCTCCTTCCACGCCTAAGAGTATCGGTTTCTCCATTGCCAGGCTCTCGAAGATCTTTGACGGGATGACCGTCTTAAAGAGCTTCGACTTCTTGAGGAGTACGAGGCTGACATCCGACAGCGCCCAAAGCTCGCGCATGCGGCTCTTCGGTTGTTGATCGAGCATCACGACATTATCGAGCCCCATCTCGTCTCGCATGCGTACGAGCGCTTGACGTTCAGCTCCGTCCCCGACCATCAGGAAGACAACATGCCTTGAATGCCTCAATCGACGGGCTGCCTGCAAAACCGTCTTAAGATGATGCGCCATGCCATGAGTCCCGAAATAGGCCGCGACAAACTTTCCCTTGATTCCGAGTTCTTCTGCCAAAGAACTGCCTCGGGGGCATGGAGCATATCGGGCGAGATCAACACCGTTCTTGATGACCACAATCTTGTTGTCTTCGATGCCCTTGTTCAGTATATAGGCTCGAAATGCATCGGTAACCGGTACGATACGATCCGCTTTGCGATAGGCGAATCGCTCGATCCATTCGAGCATCTGGATGAGTGCAGAACTTTTGATGGCGCCCACAGCCACAATGGATTCCGGCCATAGATCACGGATCTCCAGCACCCAGGGGATTCTCCGAACCCTGCTGACCACGTACCCTGCAAGGCCATTAAAGAATTGTGGAGAGGTTGAAAGAACGACGTCCGCTTTCGGCAGAAAGAGAGACACAAAGGAGGCGGAGCACATGTAGGAGATGTAGTTTAGGGTTCGTTTGAAGAACCCTTCGTTCGCCGTAATGAACGTCCACACCCTGACAACGGTGATGCCATCTTTTGTGTCGTGCTGATACAACCGATTGCGATAACCTTCATAGACTTTTCCTTGTGGATGATTCGGTGCACAGGTCACTACTGTCACCTGATGACCGTCTTTCACCCACTGCCGACAATGTTCGTACGTTCTAGTCGCGGGAGCGTTCACCTCTGGAGGGAAATAATGTGACAGGAAGAGAATTCGCATGCCTGATGGCCTTGGTGTAACGGTCCGTCGTCTTTTGGATTCGATAGCTCAGTTGAAGAGGAAGCTCTCCCGAACAAGAAAAGACTAGCACACGGTTCTTCTGGCTCAAACCAAACTCTGCAAAGTAGCAGCCCCGTTCAATCTTCATTTGACAGGTATTCGAGGCCTCGATGATGGCAACAGCATTGCCATCATATTCAATCCTGATACTGCGTGGGCTCAATTGTGCAATCGTAAAATCGGGATGAATGTGAACCAAGCTCTCCATCCGATGTGTTCCGTTTCCTTCTACTACATCGGTGATGATCCAACTTGCCTCCTCATAGTGGCAGGAGATTCGTCGTGTATGGATTGGCCTCCCACTCAATCTCATGTATCCGTCGTGAGCGCCTTCGAACTGAATCGCTTCGTGTGCAGTCTGTTCCATGTGGGCGGAAAGAGGTTTGGCTCGGCGTGCGACTCGAAACACTCCCCAGACTTCCGACTGTTCTTCTCCGTCAATCATCACGGTGTTATGGGCCTTTGTACTTCGCGCATATGCACGCTCTTCACTAGGCTCATAATCATATACGCCACTGTCAACGATGACTCGCCGCCCATCGATGGCGAGCTCATAGCTGAGCACATCGCAGTGGGCATGAGCGGGATTATACTCAGCACCAATCGGTCCACAATCAACAATGATCATGTCATCATCCTGACGCCAGACATAGTACCCGCTGGACGGATAGGCACGGACCATCAGTCCATTTGATTGAGTAGGAGCGTTGTACTTAATGACTCGCTCAGCGTAGGCAGAGATCTGATGGGGAGTTGGTGCAATACCCAATGCTGAATCGTTGAAAAGCGGAATCGCACCGTCAGGAAGGCAGATGCCGTTCAGGAAATCAACGGCCTTCGTGACCTTGTCGGCAAACTCGTTGACCATATCGCATGGAATGGCAGCAGATGAATTCTGGGCGAGATTCAAGACATCGAGATAATCTACCAAGCAGATCGAGTGATACATCGGGCTCCGCTCGAAGTGCCCCCCATCAGCCAAGAATTGTTCGTCGAGCTCTTCTCGCAGAATCTTTAGTCCTTTTTGAAACCATCGGTCTGCATCAATTCCCTCGAAATAGACTCCGGCAAAGAATAGAGCCACCCCATTTTTCAGATAATGATTCGCCAAGAAGTGATATTCAATATTTTGCTCAAGCCACAGAGCTTGGTGATAGAGACTTTCAACCCACTCGTCCTTAAGTAGCTCCTCGGTTTTTTCTTTGAAAGAACTGTGTCCTATGGCGAGGAAGAATTTGATCCAATTGACGATCCTGAGTGAGACCGTATAGGGCTCCCACGCATCCTCAGCCCCCTCAGGGTTGTGCTGTATCCAATCGGTAATCAGAAGACTGTTGCTGTCATACGATCGATGCGGGTCATGCAGAAAATCAAAATAGTGGAGGTTATACCGCCACAACTTCGGCATATCCTTGCTGACCCAATCGACATGTCCAGGCCGGTGAGTCTTCGACTGTCTCAGGAAACAGAACGATCGATCGTCTCCGGTGGAGCTTGATACACAGACCCCAGATTGCATGGAAATGCCGAAACGGATCTTGGCAGCAGATGTTTGAACTATCGATCCAGATTGATGAAGAATTCGTCGTCGAAGGAAGTAGGCGATTTGTGAAGGACGAAGATGCGCAAGTGTCCTGAGATAGAGACCCAACTGCTTCATGAAGGAAAGGTGCCTATGTGAGTGAATCCATGATGTCGAAGGTCACTTGTGTCACCTCGACAAGTTCATTCCATGATATTGGAGAGCCGTTCCCCTGACGAATTGCATCTATAAAAGCGGCAACACATGCGACCTGGCCTTTATCCTGGTTCCAGAGATCCATTTTTTGAAATCCAGACCATCCGTAACCACGAAGCTTTCTGAAGTTATCCAACTTCAACACCTTGCCACCACAAAACACTTCGAGCTGTTCTTTGGGAAATGCCTTATGCCCGTTGGAAAAATAATGGACGGTTCCTATTGATCCATCCTCAAATCGTAAGGTGACGGTTACTTTATCCTCTACCACTATGGAACCAGGTGTTTTACCCGTCGTCATAGCTTGAACAGTAACAATCGGCGATCCGGCTAAGAAGCGAAGGAGATCAACGAAATGGCAGCCTTCGCCAATGATACGCCCTCCCCCGATCAGGCGGTCCTGGGTCCAATGTTCATGGGGAATATGACCAGCGTTGACCGTCATGACAAAGGTTTTTGGCTCCCTGACTCCCTCAAGCAACTGTTTCATGCGCTGAATGTGTGGGGCAAACCGGCGATTGAACCCTACCATTACTAGCGGCGAGTAGGTTTGTCGACTTAAGCAGTCTTCGTACACATCCTGGAGTTGGGCCAATGCTTCTCTTGTAATAGCCAAAGGTTTCTCGACGAAGACATGTTTCCCCACCTTCAGGGCTTCGCCGGCGAGGGCCGCATGGCTATCATGCCGCGTCGCAATGATAATGGTATTGATGTGAGGGGACTCAATAACACTTCTCCCGTCGCTGGTGATTTCAGAAAATCCAAACTTACTCCCCGCATGAGCGGCGCTGACACCTGTGCTGCTTGCGACCGCTTGAAATGGAACTCCCGTCTTCTGAAACGCCGGCAAGAGAACTTGTGTGGCATAGTTTCCCGCACCGATACACCCAATGACCGGAGTCGCAGCGGAACGATCTCCATCAAAAGATTCTTCTGATCGGACAATCGTTCGCCTCAGCAATCGGCTGTGAGAAAAGGCATCTGGCTCAGGGTATTCCAGGATGATCCCGAGTGAGGGAACGCGGCTTGAAATGATGTCATACGCGGTCGTGGCCTGATCAAAAGGAATATGATGAGAGATAAGTATGTCCGTCTGAAGACGGTGATCGGCCAGCATGTCGAGCACTGCCTCGAAGTTACGCTGCTCGGTCCAGCGGACGTAGCCAAGAGGGTAGTCATGGCCATTGTCCTCATAAGCACTGTCGTAGCGCCCAGGTCCATAGGAGCAGGACACTTGAAAACTCAGTTCCTTTTCATAGAAGTCAGCTCGAGACAGTTCCAGCCCCGTGACACCCACCAGCACAATACGACCTCGCTTGCGACACATCTGTGCCGCATGATGAACTGGATCGTTGCTCTTTGTGGAGGCTGTGATAATCACCGCATCGACACCGCGGCCTCGTGAAAAC
Source organism: Nitrospira sp. (assembly GCA_965223625.1). Taxonomy (GTDB): domain Bacteria; phylum Nitrospirota; class Nitrospiria; order Nitrospirales; family Nitrospiraceae; genus Nitrospira_D. Next base: position 1,387,292 of record OZ245008.1, on the reverse strand, counting down.
ACCATCGCCGCCCCAAGAGGATCTGCATTCTGGTTGAGATCTACTGTTTCGGCACCAAGCTTTTGGGCGAGCGCCAACTTGCTTGCATCGTAATCTAGCCCCAGAACTCGACACCCATGAGCCTTCAACAACTGAACGGTCATCAATCCGATCAACCCCAAGCCAGAAACCACTACAGCTTCACCCAGGGTCGGTTGAATCAGCCGGATGCCCTGTAACCCTATTGCGCCGATAACCGTAAATGCTGCTGCCTCATCACTGACGCAATCCGGGACCTTCGCACAGAGGTTCTTGGGCACACACACGATCTCCGCGTGTTTTCCGTTCGAGGCCACTCGATCCCCGATAGAAAATCCAGTAACCCCTTGGCCGACCTCAAGCACCGTCCCGACGTTGCAATAGCCCATCTGCAGGGGCTGATCCAGCTTGTTGCGGACAGCCTCCAGCGTCGGCACCACCCCATCCGTCTTGACCTTGTCCAATACCATCCGAACCTTTTCCGGCTGCTGACGTGCTTTGTCGAGTAGATTGGCCTTGCCGAATTCGACCAGCATGCGCTCGGTTCCTACTGAGACCAACGTTGAGATAGAACGGATCAATAGAGATCCCGGATGGCAGCGTGGAGTAGGAATTTCCTTCAACTCTGTAGATCCAGTTTTCAGGTTCTGAAGAATCTGCCTCATATTGTCCTCGCTCTCGACGTACCGAACTCTTTACTACAGACTTTCTACCACTAGACCCAAACTGCATCTCCTTTTCCCAGAATGGCATTCAGCTGATCTTCAAGTCGAAGAACGGCTTCCGTCGAGACTCTCACAGATTCCACCGTATCTCCGGGAAAGCCTTGTGCTATTTTCTTGCCAATGGATCTATACATCTGACGATAACTTTCCATCTTGTTCATCGTTGACTTCCGTAAGACACGGTCTTTTGATTCAGACTCGTACTCCGCGCCATTTTGCATACGAGCCGTGACACCATTTGCTCTGAGCTCAATATAGTCTTGTACTCCAATCCGCTCGCTGCCATGCTCGGTAAGCACCATCGTAAACAGCGCTCCATTTTTCAACTCTATAGAACTATTAATCGTGCCATCCCGTGCAATAAACACATCATTTCTCGAGACATCGCAATAGTCATTGAGATAGAGGAAGTGGTCAATCCAGTGGCAGCCATTCGATACGAGCCGGCTCTTGGAATTAGCCCAACGGTACCAATGACGGGAAGGTAACGGCACTTCATATACGAGGCAATGATACGACACAGGATCACCAGTCCCAAGTTTAAGATCAGAATATGCATACTCATTAAAGACCTGATACCTTTTGTGAAAGCATGCATGGAAGGTTCCACTACTGTGTGCCATGACATTAAGCAACTCAGAAAGCTGTACATAATCCACTGCCAACGGTTTCTCCACTACAGCAGATGCACCGGAGTTGAGAGCTTTTATAGCCAAAGGAGCGTGCGAATGATGGAAGCCAGCTAGGAAAAATGCATCATACTGTTCCTCTTCCCTTAGGCTATCTGCAGTATCCCACTTGCCACTTGCGTTCTTTCCAAGAGGAATTTGCAACGGATCGATTTCATGAATGCACGCCATTTCGATATACGGCGAAATATTTGGTAATACAATCACCTTGGCGTAGTTACCATATCCAAAGAGAACTCCTTGCTTGCGGTTGCTTCCACTCGTTTTTCTCCTATCTCGATGTTCCACAGGCATGCTTTTCGGGTCAACAGACAATCGCTTGGCACCTTCCCAAACTGAAGGGTTCGTGAGTATGGTCTGAGCAACTTCAAACGCTGCAGAAAGATCCCCCAACGGGTTTCCAGAAAAGGCGCTCCACCCCTTCAGTTTCTCCAGACAACCAGGAAGCGCTCTGATGTACTCGGAGTAGACAATTGCGTCATTCTGAACTTCAACCGAAAGAACTAAGTCAGTGGGCCTCACCAAGTCTGCAGGCAATACAAGCCGCTCTACACACCTTGGGTGTACAGGAGCAATAAACACCACACGATCTCCTTCGCACAGCCTGGAGGAAGTTCCGGATTCCTGAACTAAACCAAGTCCAACTGACAAGAACTTTTCGTTACGAAGCCGTTCGTCACGACGCGAAACGATTTTTCTCCATACATCTCGAAGGCCAATTTCCCGTAGATAGTTCAATATTAATCGAGCACTCCGTGATCGAACAAAGTACAATTCCTCAACGGTTGCCAAGCTTAGGCAGGCTAACACCTTGATCCGATAATCCTCGGGACCTCGATGATAGTCAAGAAACCCATCACACCATTTCCCATTCGTAAATACCTTCATCGCTTTATTCGGTAGCTAGGGACGTTGCTTGCAATGAAAACAAGCTGGCGGTACTCACAAAACCTGCTGGCTATTTATCAGTATTGCCTCAGAAACGTGCTCAATTAACAGGATTCCATTGGTCCATGAAGGCAACACTCCTCCATTCACTGCCTTTGATCGCCTACGTAAAGTGCCAACATATTGATCTATTACGACGACCGGTCTCTCCTATCTCTCATTCGATTCTTCGGACAATCAAAATTAACTTCACAATTAACCTGAATTCGCATAACGGCAAAGCAATTTGCGTAATCACAACGAATGAAGTTTTTGAACTCAGACACTCGGACTACGCGCCACGAGCTATTCTTGCAAAGAACCCGAACGTATCATCTGCGCATCGCTTCCACGAGTAAGATTTTGCTCGAACAAAGGCAACCTGTGCCAGACGCGCTCTCAGATCATGCGAATTGATTAGTTCACGAAGCGCTTGGACAATACTACGTGGGTCCTCTGGCTCAAAGTAAACCCCAGCATCACCCAATACCTCAGGCATTGGGCCCTTTCGCGAGCACGCCATCGGAAGGCCAGCTGCCATACCTTCTAGCAAGATGTTAGGCATATTTTCGCAGCTTGACGCAAAAACACAAATGTCCGCCGTAGCATAAATGCTATCAAGATTCTCATATGGGACAGCTCCACGATGTATGAGAAAGGTCCCGGCTGGGTCCAATCGTTCCATCGCTCGTCGTAACTGTTGCATGCCCTTAGCAGGCGGACCAACCAGTTCTAGGACTATGGGAATATTCTGCTCTCTGAGCATCGCAACAGCCTCAGCCACTTGCCACTGATGTTTATACACATCAACAATGGAAACATAGAGCACGCGACACGGTCGGCTTTCAGTGAAGTCGCTAAGCGGTCGCTGCAACCGTGGAGGCTTCATAAACCGGGGATTAATACCGTGAGGAATGATCGGGCACTCTCCTCTCAACTCCCCCGTTACTTGAGTGACCACCTTACGAGCGTAGTTGGTAAGAAATATGACGCCTTTAGATTTCTGAAATGTCCGGCACTGTGTCCATCGTAAAAACAACAGCTTAATTGTGTATGGATCACAGCCGTATCGTCTCAGCTCACCCCATTCAAAGGGAAGCAGGTTTTGGCTCATCGTGACAGTTGGTGTGAATCCACTTCCATCTGAACCACCAGGCAAGAACACCACTTCACAGTTAGTTTCATTGGCCAACTTTCGTTGCCTAAACCGATTCCAGTACACACGATACAGTAGACCTTGATTCAAGAGGGGGTCGCTAACTTTTGTCAGCCACTCGCGATCACCAATTTTCTCAAGCGTCCTGGTCGAGCTCCAAATAATCACCCGAGTGAACCCATGCAAGGAAGGGTCTGCAGCGCCCAGCAGCTCAGCAAGATGAGTTACACCGCCACCAGTACTAATATTAAATGCGTCAATCCCAAGAATCACGACAATGCTTTCATACTATATCCAGCTCATCCGCAGCCAATATTGCTCAACACGTTCGGAGCATCCACATCCAAGATCCGCTGATTACACGCTAGCCCATGTTGAAAGAATTTTTACAATAACGAAGTTACACAAAATATCAATTCTAAATGAATTTGTTTCTGGCTGTACTAAGATGAGCGATGCCATCGATTGCCTACCACGGCATTCATCTCCAAGCGTAGGGAAGAACTATCCTCACCAATGAAGAAACTGCCGATTAATCTCGTCCTCACCTATTCATCAACCCTGATCGGGTTCCTGCTCGTTCTACTCTTGGCACGAGTGCTAGGTGCCGAGCGATTTTCTTGGGTAGCGTTGGGCCTTGCCATTGGAGGGTTCCTAGTCCCTCTCCTTAACCTAGGAAGTGACCGCACCTTTGTTCGAGATGCAATCGCACAAAAGCAGATTGAATCTATAGACGGGATGGTCCTGTCCAATCTCAATCAACGGATCTTCATGCTAATCCCAATCCTGATTGGGCTGTATGGCATTACTCTAGTTTTTACCAATACCATCCAGGACACTGTTTCCTTGATGGGGTTTTCTCTATGGGCAGGTCTGATTGGGCTGTATCCTGCCTCCTGGTTCGACTATTCGCACGATGTGAGACGTCAAAATCTAATTGTGCTCGCCGAGCGGAGTGTAAGCTTATTATTGATTTACGTCCTTTATCACTTTGCAGACAAGTCGCCAGATCTTTTAGCAATTGGCATAGGTCTCTTGATCACACGAGCAGCTTCCATACTGCTACAGATTAGATCCTGGTGGATTCACCACGCCTCCATGCCATTTTTACTACGCTTTACACCAATACGTAAGAATCCAAACGGAATAAATTTGCACATAACAATCGCCACCGTGGCAAATGCTTTGTTAACATACGGCAATCAGCTTCTCCTGGCACGCAATAATACTCCCGTAGAGTTATCTTCATACAGTTTGGCTTTTCAAATGATGATGATAGTCTTCTTATTTCAAGGACAAGCCATCCGCCTATCAAACAGATCTATCATGGAAGCATGTTCTTCGCAGAAAGCATTCCTGCGATCTATCTCGCACAATGCTGGAATTCTTTTTACTGGCTCTACCATACTTGCGTTTGGAGTATGGGTAGCCATCCAAGTCCTGCCACTCATTCTTGCAGATTCTCGATTCCTCGCAATGTCCACCTTTGCAATACCTCTCTGCACCTGGGTTTGTTTGACAGGAATTGGCTTTTCAATTTCCCAGCACAGTCTTGCCCTCGAACAAGAACGTTTACTCCTATTTACCTCGCTGACCGGTGGAGCGTTCGCACTTCTCCTAGGTTGGTTGTTTATTCCCGATTATGGAGCATTGGCTGTAGCGCTTATACTTGTAACCATTCACACCAGCATGATGCTGGTTAATGCTATTGGACTGCTCCACAGCATAAAAAGGAAGAAGTCATGGGGATGGTCGGAATGATTCACAGTGGAGATCCTAATGATTTTGGGATAACCCTCGGTGAAGTATCACTTACTGGCGCTGGAACCGTTGTTATTAAAGGTGTACGACCTGCTGCAATCGTGAGAAATAATCCAGCTGAAGCGATTGAGTTTCAAAAAATGCAAATTGGCGTGAAGTAATAGCGGATAACCAGTATACAGTATTCTATAGAAACAACATGTCTTAAGAAGTCGATAGGTTCTACTAACTCCTTCCATCATGTTGGCTCTTAATTGTGCCCATGGTGGTAATTGCTAATTCTATTTTCTTCCACTAACGCGTTGAGGTGAATTGAAATGGGAATAACAAATAGAATCAAATCAGCCCTTCTGACCGGTGAGAAAAACAAACCCTTTCTTCGTGCAGGAATTAACTCAGCACAGTATAAGGGCTTTTCCCTTGAAGCGATTAAGATCATAAATCTCATTAACTATACTAAGCAAAACGAAGCGGCGTACAACGCAGAATCCTACGACGGGGGATACCACACACTTCATCTGGAGGGACAAACCTTACAGGGCCAGCGAGACGCCAAAAAACGATTGGCGAACCTGGATTATGATTTTACTAATAAGGCCGTCCTGGATCTGGGATGCAATCAAGGCGGCATGCTGCATGCCCTAGCTGACCAGATACGGTATGGCGTTGGATTAGACTACGACCCTAAAATGATAAACATTGGAAACAGGGTTTCCAATTACAACAATTCCAAACATATTCAGTTTTATGTATTTAACTTAGAGAAAGAACCATTGGATCTAATACACGATTTATCACCCGTGGAATCATTTGACATTGTCTTCATGCTATCCATAAGCATGTGGATTGATACATGGAAAGAGGTGTTGGCGTTCGGATCAAAGATTGGAAAGTCGTTGCTCTTTGAGACCAATGGAACTAAGCGGCAACAGGAAGAGCAAATTTTCGAACTCGGAACAACCTTTACACATGTAACACTCGTGGCTGACCGATCCGAAGACGACCCACTGAATAAACAGAGACAGCTTTACTTTTGCAAAAGCATGTAGCGTATTAATCACCTGACAAGTACTGCTTTTCGTTCATAAATCCATACGTATGCCTTCACAAACCTTCAAGAGAATCGCACGCAGGCAGAGCTTTTGACACACGAGTCTGTCCACAACAGCACGTCATTGATTGACAGCATAATGGGCGAAAGTCTCACGACTCTCCTTAAAACAAGTGGAGTACTTCGTACCGGCATTAGCGATACATTTGAATGTCTAATTGGAACAGGAAACAAGTATGGGGCACGTCTAAGTAAACACGCATCTCCTTTGCCCTTACTTTTTGCCATCACCCAAACTGTATCGGTCAATAGTTGGCGCTTATTGAAATCTCTCCTATTGATGCAATCATGCTCTTCATCGGTGTTTGACGTTCCGATCTTCATCAGGCCACAAAAGACCGAATCAATCTCATCCATCGAAGCCATTTACTTTAGCCGAGCAAATGGAAGTATGGTGGTCGTCGAAACTGAAACAATCCAGAAGATTTATTTCCGAGCCATTCCAAAAAGCAAGATAAGCCTCTGCATACAAGCCGCTGCCTCCAAACATACCAGGATGATCCCTCCCATCACTGTCGTTGAGACCAATGGCCTGTTGCTAGCTAGCTTTCCACGATATCGACCGGTTCATGTGGGAAAGGCAGAATCCTTGGCACTACTTGATATCGCAATATCAGAAACTTCAGATACCCTTCAGAAAGTTGACCCCGATCTTTCAGCGGCTCTTACAATTTATAACCAGATTTCATGGTGGTGGGACAGCGTTGAGGGCAACATCAACCACGAGCTGAGGAAAAAAACATTTCAAGTTTGCGAGCAGTACGTCTCTATGCTTGAGCAGGAAAAAATACCTTGCCACTTCCTTCAGCACGGTGATTTTTGGCCGGAAAACATCCTATTCACTCCTGAGCCTGTCGTCATTGACTTCGACAGTCTTTTACGCTGCCCAAAGCATTATGACGCAGTGTACTATATACTTAGCGTCATTCTTTATTCGGGACGCCTGACTCTTCCTGAGTTGATGGATACCAAATCACCGCCACATAACAAAGCAGCGGTCGAGGACTGCCGCCGCATTGTTCAACTGCAGCAAATCACATCAGTGGATTGGGTGGCGTGCGAAAACCTGTTTCTACTTTTAAAGTTTGCTTTTTGTTTCACTCACAACTCGATCTACTCAGGGAAAGAAATGGCCATACTGGAAAAGCTTAGTACGCGATTCGACCGATTTCCTAAGGAGTCGTCCTGGGTCTCCTCTACCCTTGGCTTCTGAGCCAGCAAGCTTCCCAGTCAATGCGATCGCTCTACAGGAAGTCCTAGCTTCTTGACATTGCCCCTGTTTCTAGCCCCTTGAGCGGCTTCCTCATACATTTGGACATAGGCATCTTGTCGGCTAGACCATGAATAATATTTGCGTGCTAATTGGTGTCCAGCCATCTTTACAGCAGTGCTACGAATAGTATCCCTCAATAGACTTACTATTTCCATTCCCATACTTTCATAGTCCTTTGCCTGCACAAAATCTGTTCCAGGTTTACCAAGCGGAATACCCGAAAATGTTTCTTCGAAACCAACCACTGCCAAACCTGCAGCCATAGCCTCGATAACCTTATTTACTATTCCACAGTTCTGATCAATCGGAGCTATGGCAATTCCTCCCATACGATAGACATCTGACAAATCAGGAATATATCCCGTAAAATTCACCTCTGGGAATCTACTATACTCTTCCATCAGCTTACCCGCATCCGGCCCAATTCTCCCCACCACATGAAGTCTGACAGATGGATAGTGCTTCCTCACAATAGGCCAAGACTGGCTCAAAAATCTTTGCAGCCCTTTTAGATGAGTGCCTGTCAAGGTTGCAACAAAGATGATGTCTGACTTGGAAGAGGTGGAAGCTGTCAAATGAAACAACGCATCCTCAGCGCCATTCGGAATGACGGACACCTTCAGATGCGGATTGAGCTTAAGCAGATAGTTTTTATCCGTTTCGCTCATCACTTGAATCTGATCAAACTGTTGATAGGCAGATGCTTCATAGCCCTGAGTGCTGTAGTACTGCCACTTCTTGTAAATATATTCCAAGCCCCTGAAGTATCCAGCACGCAGCGCATTCTCCAGTGTGAGCGCATAGCTATCGTTTATTGACGCGACTGTGCCGACCCCCACAGGAGTGGCACTCAAGTATTGCACCATTGGAATGAGGTCAAAATGAATCACGTCAGGCCGAAACTTGCCGATCAGTTCAACTAGCTTTTTCCTAAACACCGCAGATCGATACTTCTCAACAAACAGTAATCTTTGACCAAGCACGGCAGCTAATTGCACCCGAAGGGGATGTCGCCATGGAATCCTTTCCAGCAGATTTTCGCCACTACAGAACTTTGCTGCAATACAACTGAACCGATCGCTCACTTCCCATGTTTCAGCAGTGAGGACAGCCAAAGCAATTTCATGCCCAGCTTGACTCATGAGTCGCATGGCGTGAAAAATCGGTATCCTAACTCCATTATCTGGTGGAAATGGTACCTCGTTGGCGACAAATAGGATCTTCATGGCTCTTCACGTATCATCCAAACTCAAAAACTCGACTGAAGTTTTTTATTCTCATAGATGCAAGAGGGTCACTTGCCCACCCTCATCACAAACCCAACTCGCTATCTCGCAATCAGCATAGCATTGGCAGTATTGGGACCTTCACTCTCCCAGGTTGCCTGTCTTTGGTAACAAAGACGCTCTACACAGTAGAGACAACCAACGATCAGCATAAGCTCCTTAGAATACAAAAGCAGCATTCCTCCAGCGCATAGCACCTTAACCCAGAGGATACACAAGAACGGCAGGTACGCATTAAAAGTAGTGTCTGAGGCAAGAATCCTATTTTTTATCCACATCGTCAGCCATCTAAACATCCATCCAAGCACGAAGCAACCTATTACCAACAATGGGCTTCCACCGACTAAATACAAAACAGAAAACTGTGTCGTCCCAAAAGCCGTCACCGCTCTATCTTTGTCGTATCCGTATAACTTCTCCTTTATCAAGTCCATCACGTTATCGCTAATTAGGCTATATACCGGGAAATCCCTCCCTCTCCCAAGTTTGATGGCAGCATAATATGCATCAATTCCGTTTACTCGGTTGTATATCGGGTAAAGAGACACAGAAGACATGTTCTGCTTTTTTTCCTTGTCTTCTGCCTTATTAATAGCTTCCGTCATCGTACGGCCGCTTAAGATATAATTGCGATACTCACCTATTAATGTATACAAATTAATTGTCGCGACTATTACGACAAGAGCCGCTATCGCGACGAAACGACGCCGTTTCGGCTCAAGATAGCTGTATACATCAGCTAAATAGAATGCAATGATTACACCCTGAATAACTAGCTCACCCTTCCATCCTACTCGTACAGCCAACAAAATATTGAGAAGAAGTAGCAGCAGTCCGATGATCAAACCTCTGCGTTCGTTCAATCGCAGCACGCAATAAAAGTATAGGTTTACTAACGCAAACAATACTGGCCTGGTAAGCATGTCCAACAAACCAGAAAGAAAGGGAACGCCAACCATTTGAGGCTTTACACCTGGCAACCCTATGTTTAGATACGTTTGAACTAAGATCTTCAGAAGCATCAAACCCAAGATTATCGCAATAAAATAGCTGTGCCGGAGAACGACCTTTCCTCCCCTGTCAAGGGAGCGGCTCTTGCCTCCAATCAAGAAACCAAGGAAAAGAGCAATGATCCCTGGAATTACAGTATAAAAAGCATCAGAGACTTCCCTCTGCACAACATTTGCGTCGAACAGCTGGTGTGAAACCCACGACGACATTGGATCGTGAAGAAGTAGAACGACTTTGAGTGGATAGGCAATCCAAACATAGATACTCAGTACCGTAAAAATCATTGACGCGACATCATTCCGTCGAAGAAGAAATTGTCCGATTAGTATTACTGAAGCATATGTAGTTACTACAATTGAAAGAATCGTTTGATCTTCAGAGGATCCTTTTGAAGTCATAATGCCCACCAACGCGATAACTAGCGCTATGGCATTAAACGCTTGGGCAATACTAACTTTCTTACTGATACGCAATTGCTCGTCGTTCATTTCAACACTGACTACGGGAGTCGAAGGACAAATTACTTCCTAATTACTGATTGACCGTAGGACGCTCAAATCATAGTTGTTCAAATGACTATTCATGACCACAGCCCTAATATGCGACTTGCTATTAAGCTCCTTAAACGTAACCAGCACGGAGATGCCTCAATCTGAAATGCATAATTTGGATTAGAGTTTTGGCATTTTTTTCCATCCTACCTGGCCAGTAGACACAGCACTAAAAACGATTCCCTAAATCTAAAATAGGTCCAGCTGGAAGATGCGGCTTAGTTTAATAGGTTGCCACTCGACACCGGCTTACAGATAAACGAATACTCTTTTGCTACGTTATCTGTAATTTGTACTGACCCAACATAGTGAGAACAGTGATGCCCCGTCTCTACCAAGGCTAGCGGATATCTTCCACCGTTCAAATTGTTATTAGAAATGGTCACATCATGAACTCGGCTTACCTCTGATGGATCGAGCCTATCAGGATCCCTCCAAACAGCGCCCCTTGAAAACGAGAATGGTAAGAGATGGAGCCCAACAGCATTATTAGTAGAAGAGTTGTTAATTACCTTGTTATTGGTGATAGTGACATTACGTGGTCCATAAACATAAATCGCTGCGCCATGATCAATTGCACCAGCTTCATAGGTAAGTGTGTTCCCATGGGCGGTAATGTGGCTTGGAGCACTTTCGTTATTCGTCATGTCAGCTTCATGTCCGATATATAAAAGTGCGATTCCCGGATACCACAAACCTGTTAGCTTGGAAGCCTCACGGGAAACTTTATTATTTACGATGCTGATATATCGTGAATTGGCTACAAAAAGCCGCCCGTCTACTCCAGAGAGCTCATTGTCATGAATATTGATATTGCGCGAGAAGTGAATGCCGATCATGTCATCGCCGACACCACTCACCTTGTTATGAGCAATTTCTGCCCCATCCCATTGATTGAGACCGAATCCCTCGTTTCCAATTAGATCTGTACCCTCAGCAACCACAAGATTATTGGTGATCTTCAGATTCTTACGGATACAATTTGCGTCGCCATTTCTAATAATGTTGTTGTTATTTCCTGATGACGTCGGGCCATATCCGTACGCACCGATCATGAACACATTGTTGGATATCGTACCTCCTTCTGAACGCCACAAGAAAATGATTCGTCCGGTGCCTGGTCCTACACCCTTAAACGTTACGTTCTGAATCCTGCCGGACCATTTTGGCTTTAGCACCTGCACCCCACCTATCCCTAAATTCAGAATATACGGCACGGCGCCAGTGTTCAGATGGATACTACTTGTAGAATCGACGCCAACTAGGCTACCTGCACCCCACAGATAGAGTTCTTTCGTTATCAGAAAGGTCTTATTGGCAGGAATTACACAGGTCACACCTTGGTTTGAGCAAAACGTTAACGCTTTTTGAACTTTTTTCGTATCGTCTGAAACGCCATCACCGACAGCACCGGAATACGAAGCAATATCAAGAGTATCATTTCGCATGGCCCGGAAATCTGATTGTGCGGGGTAAGCACACAGAACCATCGCTACCAGCACAACTAGCTGCATGGTTTTTTTCATCGTTCCTCTCTCAATCTAGTTTCACTTTGCCAGAACCAGCAGCGAATACCCGCCGAAGACACGAGCCGTCAATGAGACACTCAGCTTGGAACATAGGTATCGAGGTACATTGGCTATAGCTTTTCTGACAGACGGATGTTCCTTAAAAAGCTCAATGGCCGGATTCGTATAAAACCAATCGACGAGTTCGTGTCCAGTATCCTTCAATGTGGCCATTGCTGAATCGGCAGTAAAGTAGTGGAGATGGCCTATTCCATATCGATTTCCCATAAACGTATTTCTCAACACTGAAGAAACATGGATATCGAGCGGGATATGATAAATTTTATAGGCAGCTTTTGCCTTACACTTACTTAGAAATCCCATGTAGTCTGGCACATGCTCATAGACATCGACTGCAAGAAGAACATCGAAATAGTCTGTATTCATCACCGAGAGTAAATCTTCACAACTAAATCGAGTGTTGGTGTTTTCCGTTTGTCGTGCTAGCTCGATGGCCTGGGGAGAAATATCATACCCTCGAAATTCTATATTGGAGAGACTTTTTATCTTGGATAGTTCTTTGAGAATACCCCCTGCGCCACACCCAATCTCCGCAACTCTTTGAGGTTGAATATGATTCTTTGTCAGGATTCTCAATATTTGATCGGCTTTCCAAGGAGAGTCCTCTGAGTGCCATGTCTGAGTTTCTGTTAAATACTTTCCACTCGTATAGATAGCTTCCATCTTCACCCTTCCCACTCGCTCGGCCATTTTCATGCGAGACCAGCCTACATTGACCAGATAGAGAAATTGTTTACCTGCCCGATCTTAACTACAGGAATGCTTGAGACGACCCAGGTAATGATTCTCCTACCAGCTCATAACGATAGCTATTCATATTCAAGCACCACCTAGAACTCAGAACTCACACCAATGTAAATTGAGGAAACTTCCATGATGCTATTGTCTGCTAGGAATTGTGACAACTGAAAATCGTTTTTGAGCCAGCGCGAGCTTGGAACCAGAGGATTCAGAACGAAGCAAGCAAAGTAGAACCGCGACAAGCACGATCAAAATCATTACCTGTCGTGTATTTGAAATCCATTGAAGGCGCCATTGCGTCTATATTGGGAGCCCTGAGAGTGACGAGTCTGAGGTCCTGGATAGTCTGGTTGACGCGGCCTGACACAGTGGCGAGGGGCGGAAATCTTTCTGCGTACAAGTCCGGCGCCAGCTCTCCCGGTGCATCATATCAGCACCCGTTCCACACACTTCACGATCCGCTCTGCGGCCTTACCATCCCATAACGGCGGGATCGCTCCTTTCTTCCATTGCCCGGCCATCAATCGCGCGAGGGCAAGAGGAAGTTTGGTCGGATCCGTTCCGATCAGCTCATTTGTGCCGATCGTGATCGTTTCCGGCCGTTCGAACTTGTCGCGTAAAGCCACCTCGGACTAGGACAATAATTGGAACCCATCGAGCTTGCTAGCGGCTTGATCGAATGTACCGGTCCACTCACAGCCATTCACACGATTGGTTGCTCCCAATAAACAATCTGCAAAATCTGCCTTTCCCTGCTGATACATTCTGAAGGAGGTCCATGCAGACTGTGTATCTTCAATCTTGAGCTGACTTGTTCGCAGAAGTTTGTCGAGCACGTTGACAATCGTCTCCTTCGAATAGCCATAGGCACTCTCCAGAACCCACACAAGTTCGCAGAGCACAATGCGGTTAATAAAACCAGGATCCTCCCGCGTACATTGCGTCGTGATAACCTTTGTCGCCACGCGAGACTGGAGAGGATCATCCTGCACCAAATGCCGCACGAGCACATTTGTATCGATCCCAATCATCGCCGTCCCCCTCGCTTGCGAATGGCTTGATTCATCGCCGCAATAGTGACCGCCTTTGGCGGCCGTTTGAGCATACCGGCAAGCTCTGATGCATCGACGCTCGCCGGCAGCAGGAGGACTCGACCGTCTTCATCGATGACAAACTCTAAACGATCCCCCGGATGAAGGTTGAGTCGTTTGCGAACATCCTTTGGTATGGTGGTTTGTCCCTTGCTGGTCAACGTTGACGTAGACATTACGCCTCCTTACATTACATATTGATCATTACTTTAGCGCAATGCCTAGTGCATCACAAGGTATCTATCTCAGAATAAATTCACGATCTCAACAGCAGTCTTTCCAACTGTCCCACGATCCGCTCCGCCGCCCTACCATCCCACAGCGGAGGAATCTGACCTTTCTTCCACTTTCCGTCCATTAAGCTCGAGAGTGCTGGTGCAAGTTTACTTGGGTCGGTTCCGATAAGTTCGTTTGTTCCAATTGTGATGGTTTCAGGTCGTTCGGTGTTATCACGCAGCGTTAGGCAGGGCACTCCAAGCACTGTTGTCTCTTCCGTGATCCCGCCGCTATCCGTAATGACACCCTTGGCGTGCTTCACAAGATAATTGAACTCCAGGTAACCCAGTGGATCGACATAATGAAGTTGCGGCGTCTTACTGTCGAGTTCGCGAAGATTTTTTGCGGTCCGCGGGTGAACAGGAAAGACGACAGGCAATCCCTTCGTTCCATCACCAATGGCGCGAAGCAGGTCCAAGAGTTTGCGTTCGCCATCAACGTTTGCTGGTCGATGGAGCGTCACGACAAAATACTGACCAGGTTTGAGCTTAAGCGACTCCCAACAAGCCGGAGATCGCAAGCGCGGCATATTCTTGAGCAAGGTGTCGATCATCGTGTTGCCGACAAAAAAGATTTGGTCATCGGTCGCCCCAGCACGACGCAAGTTGTCATTGGCCGTTTCGCTGGTCGTAAAAAACCAGTTCGTGATGGAATCGGTCACGACTCGATTGATCTCCTCCGGCATCGTCCAATCGCCGGATCGTATTCCACCTTCTACATGACCAACAGGAACCCCCAGCTTTCGCGCAGCGATCGAACAGGCCATCGTACTCGTCACATCGCCAACGACCAAACAGAGATCGCTCCTTTCTTTCAGAAGCACCTTTTCATACCCAACCATAATGCCGGCCGTTTGTTCGGCCTGGGTCCCCGACCCCACTTCAAGATTGATATCCGGGTCCGGGATTCCGAGCTCTTCAAAGAAGCTCCCGGACATCGCACGGTCATAGTGTTGGCCGGTATGGATGAGTCGATACCGTAGCTGACTGCCACGGCACTCAGCCGCTTTCAGCGCCTCAATGATCGGCGCGATCTTCATGAAATTTGGCCGTGCGCCGGCAATGATATCGATGCGTTTCATTCAGACACCTTCTATGACAAGCCACGACCAGTTCTCAGGTCGCCATTGTAACCGACTTGGCGTTTCGTTCAATGATTTACTAAGTTGGATTCACGGATTGGTTCGCCAGAAGATCGATGTCTACACAGACATGAACCTATCTCAAAATTGCTTCAGGAGCATCGTGATACAGGCGAGCTGCACAAAGCCAAGGAAATTGGTGGCGTAGTACTCCCAACGAACTAGGAGGCGTCGTTTCCATTGGAGCCAGGCAAAGAAGCGTTCGACGAGCCAGCGGCGTTCATAGCGGCGTAAATGACGGCCATCTTGGGTCTTGAGTTTGCGCGTGGAGCGATGGGGCGCAATCAGATTCACCCCGTCCTGCTTGAGGTCGGCATCGAGCCCATCGCTGTCATACGCCCGATCCCCAATGAGATGTTCCGGCTTGGCCTCCAGCATGTAGAAGTCGAAACTCAGTTGGACCAAGGTGACTTCATGATGATTCGCCGCATGCGTGCTGACCGAGAGGGGGAGCCCATGCCGATCCACAATCGCGAGGATTTTCACGCCTTTGCCGCGTTTCGTGAGGCCCACGTCGTCCCCGCCGCCCTTCGCGGCAGCAAAGGTTGCATCGATGAAACTCTCCCGTTCATCAATCGCCCCTTCGTCACGCAGCGTGTTGGCCAATTGCGTCAGCACCTCCCGCAAGACCTCTTGGTGACACCACTGTTGAAACCGGCGATGCACCGTTTTGTAATTCGGATAGCACTGAGGCAGGAAGTGCCATTGCGCCCCGGTGTTCAAAATCCAGAGCACGGCTTCCAGGACCGCTCGGGTCGGGACGGGTTTCCGCCCCGGACGGGAGTCCGGAATGTGCTCTTCGGGGAAGTGCTCCCGAATTCGCTCCCATTGATCGTCGCGTAGGCGAAGCATGACGGGACTTATAGGGATGAATGTTCAGGCCGTCAACTATTTTGAGATAGGTTCATGTTCCAGCTGGAGCCGATAACCCGACAGAAGATATCTAGAAGTGCACTTCGCGTACGGTGCTGCGGTTGGCCTGAAACCACTGGACGGTTTTCTTCAATCCGTCACACAAGCGATGGCGGGCCTGAAAGCCGAAGAGTTGTTTCGCTCGGTTCACATCAAGACAGCGGCGAGGCTGGCCGTTTGGCTTTGTGGCATCCCACTGCATGTGGCCATCGAATCCCACTTCATTTGCGATCAATTCAGCAAGATCCCGAATGGATATTTCTTCGCCGGTTCCCAAGTTGACCGGCAGGCTCCCATCATAGCGTTCAGCTGCGAGTAAAATCCCTTCGGCAGCATCCTCGACATACAAGAATTCCCGGGTCGGCGATCCATCACCCCACAACGTAATCGACGCAAGCCCATCTTCTTTGGCGGATGCACATTTCCGTATGAGTGCCGGAATCACGTGTGAGGTTTCCAGATCAAAATTGTCACGTGGCCCGTACAGATTCACGGGGAACAATACGATGGAGTTGAATCCGTACTGCTGACGATAGGCTTGCGATTGGGCCAGCATCATCTTCTTGGCCAATCCGTACGGGGCATTGGTTTCCTCAGGATACCCGTTCCAGATGTCGTCTTCCTTGAACGGAATCGGTGCGAACTTGGGATAGGCACAGATGGTCCCTGTTGCGATGAATTTCTTCAGTCCCTGCTGGCGCCCTACCTCGATCAGCTGAGCTCCCATCATGAGGTTGTCGTAGAAGAACCGTCCAGGATTAGCCTGGTTCGCTCCGATGCCGCCGACACGCGCCGCCAAATGAATAACGACATCCGGTTTGGTGTCGCCATACAACTGTTTCACCGCATCCATCTGCACCAGATCGTAGTCCGTGCTGCGAGGAACAACAACCTGGTGACAGCCCTTCACGCGTAGTTGCTCCACGACAAATGATCCAAGAAAGCCAGCACCACCCGTCACGACAACGGTTTGATCCTCCCAAAAAGGCATTATCGTTTACCGCCTTCCCTCCAACCTTTAACCTCCGGCCGTCGACGTCTCTTCCCTGCCCCTTCGAGTCGCTCTCGCTCCGCCGCTAAATCCGCATCGACCATCATGGCGATCAACTCTTCGAATTTCACTTTGGGTTGCCATCCGAGCTGTTGTTTGGCCTTGCCTGCGTCTCCGATCAGCAGATCAACCTCCGTGGGGCGGTAGTATTTTTCGTCGATCTTGACGTGTTTTTTCCAATCTAGTTGAAGCTGGTCAAACGCCAGCTCCAACATCTCCTTGACGGTGTGGGTCTCCCCGGTGGCAATCACATAGTCATCGGGCGTGGGAGCCTGCAACATCATCCACATCGCTTCGACATAGTCGCCGGCATACCCCCAGTCTCGCTTCGCCTCGAGATTGCCCAAAAACAAATCTTGTTGGGTGCCAAGCTTGATGCGGGCGGCCGCCTTGGTAATCTTTCGCGTCACAAAAGTTTCCCCTCGTCGAGGCGATTCATGGTTGAACAGGATCCCGTTACAGGCAAAGAGGTTGTACGCTTCTCGATAATTGACGGTAATCCAATAGGAGTAGACTTTAGCCGCCCCATAGGGGCTCCGCGGGTAAAACGGCGTCGTCTCCTTCTGAGGCACTTCCAAGACTTTGCCGTACATTTCGCTCGATGACGCTTGATAAAATTTCGGCTTAAGTCCCGACTCCCTGATCGCTTCCAGGAGCCGGATGGTTCCAAGCCCGGTGATCTCTCCCGTGTATTCAGGAATGTCAAAACTCACCCGCACATGGCTCTGCGCACCCAGGTTGTAGATTTCATCAGGTTGAACGGTACGTAAGATCCGATTCAGGGAACTGGCGTCGTTCAGATCGCCATAGACTAAGTGAAGTCGGCGATGGGGCACATGCGGATCCTCATAAATCGGATCGATACGACCTGTATTAAACGAGCTGGAGCGGCGAATAATGCCATAGACTTCGTAACCCTTGGCAAGGAGAAGCTCCGATAAGTATGACCCATCTTGGCCTGTAATTCCGGTAATGAGCGCTTTTTTCACAGATGCTCCGTAAATGAAGGCGGTATTATTGCCTGCCTTGTTACCCTAGTCTACTCGCATCCTATAAAAAGATCGTTAATAAAAGATTCTTGCGACCACTTATGCACTCCAGGTACCATGCGCTAAACGGGTAGGAGAAACAAGACATTGGCAACAGTTCCAGCTCCACAGATGCGTCGAGTCGGTCTGCTCCTCTGTCTGATCGTAGGCGGACTGCTCATCGCACACGCAATCAACGCGTTCATTGCAGACGCGCTCTACCTTATACCCGATCCTCCTCCAGGAGCCGACGCTGTTGGTTCGACGCGCACTCCATCTCTGACGTCCTATTCGCCCAGGCAAGCAGTCGAGCAGATTCGATCGAGCGGCCTCTTCCTGCTTCCACAGACAACGACGGAGGAGGGAGGAACAAGTGCCACAGGCCCCAATCGTCGAGGCGGCTCCGGCACCGTCGTGCGTGCTTCCCTCGGCTTGGCAGGCAAACTCCGGTTAATCGGTGTCGTGATGGGCGATCAGCGCGGAGTCTTTGCCATCATCGAGGACATCTCGTCAAAACAGCAATCGTTGTACCATCTTCACGAGTCAGTGCTTGACCTCGGGGAGGTCAGCGAGATCCGTCGCAACGGGGTCATGATTCGCCAAGGTAATGTGGAAGAGTTGCTGGAATTGGCGCATGCGGAAGGCCCCTCTGCTGCGGTCGATCCCGCTGGCACCCCCCTGCATCCTAAGAAACCATCAACCTCCGGAGCTCCCCTGCGAAAGGTCGTGGATCGACGAGAGGTAGAACAGGCCATGAGTGATCTCCCAAAACTCCTGTCACAGGCGAGAGCCGTGCCCAATATGGCAAACGGAATGGTGAATGGGTACCGATTGGACTACATCGCCCCGGCAAGTTTTTATGAAAAGATCGGGGTTCAGACCGGAGACGTGTTGCAGCGCGTCAATGGAGTCGACATCCGTGACCCTAGTACCATGTTGAGCCTGCTCCAGCAGCTCAAGAATGAGCAGATCGTCAAGCTTGATGTAGTCCGGAACAACCAACGTTCGACGATCACCTATGAATTACGCTGACCACGGTCGGCGATCCTCTCACTTCCCTGAACTCCATCCCCTCACCGCTTTTTCTACGTGTGCAGTGTGAGAGCAGTTCAAAAGAGCTCAGGACGTGCAAGACCTCAATTTTGCATAAAGAACTCGACATGTCCTTGCCAGGCTGTGAGAAGGAAGAGTATCTTTACGTCGGTCAGGGAGGGTATCTGCGAAAGGGTAGTTCGTCGTGCTTGTCACTCTATGACGAGATAGCAAGGAAATTGGCTTCATGCCTGAGACCGATCCCCCCAAATCCGGCCTGAATCGTCCCCTGTTGGGCCGCATTCTTGAGGAAAAATTTCATCTTCTAGAATCCAAACTCGAGGAGGCCTTATCCTATCAACAGGAGAAAGGCGGCCGATTAGGAGAGGTCTTGCTCCACCTTCGCTCACTGCGTGAAGAACAGCTACTGGAAGCTCTCGCGCAACAATTCGAGATGACGTGGATGCCACAGCTCGATACCAGCAATGTGGACCATGAGCTCATCAAGAAGGTCCCTATCGCCTTCTGTCGACGATACCGCGTCTTGCCGCTCCGGTATGAAGAGGGTTTCATCCTGACCGCCTCGACCGACCCCCTCGAAACCGTCGCCCTGGATGACCTTCGATTACTTTTAGGTAAGGCAATCAAGCCTATTCTGACAAGCAGCGTCACCCTCCTTAGCTGCCTGAATCGCGCGTACGACGAAATTGCCAATCCGGCCGGCGCCGAGCAAGTGATGGAGGATATCGCAGCGAACCAGAGCCTCGACCAGCTGGCGCACGAACTGGACGAGCCGCAAGACTTGCTCGATGCGACTGATGAGGCTCCGATCATTCGGTTGGTCAACTCGGTCCTGTTTCAGGCGGTTCGACAGCGGGCCAGCGACATCCACTTCGAATCGTTCGAGCGTGGCTTGGTAGTCCGTTATCGCATCGATGGTGTACTCTATCCGGTCCTCACACCACCGAAACATTTGCAGGCCAGCATCATCGCCCGGCTGAAGATCATGGCCGGCCTCAACATTGCCGAGAAGCGCTTACCCCAAGATGGCCGCTTCGCCATTCGGACTTCCGGAAAGGATGTCGACCTTCGAGTCTCGGTGTTACCCACCTCCCACGGCGAACGAGTCGTGCTGCGTTTGTTGGAGAAGGAAAACCGCCTGCTGAATCTATCTGAAATGGGATTTTCGAAAGAGCGACTCGCGGTGATCCATCAACTCATCCAACTTGCCCATGGGATTATTCTCGTCACCGGTCCGACTGGAAGCGGAAAGACCACGACCCTCTATGCCGCCTTGAGCCACATCAATGCACCGGACAAGAACATCATCACGGTTGAGGACCCGGTCGAGTACCAACTCGTCGGCATCGGGCAGATGCAGGTGAACCCAAAGATCAATCTATCGTTTGCAGCCGGCCTTCGGTCGATCCTTCGACAAGACCCCGACGTCATCATGATCGGTGAGATCCGCGACCGTGAAACAGCGGAGATCGCCATTCACGCTTCTCTTACCGGACACCTGGTGTTCTCCACTCTGCACACGAACGATGCTGCAAGCGCTGCCACGCGCTTAATCGATATGGGCATTGAGCCGTTTCTCGTGGCGTCATCGGTGGTCGCCGTTCTCGCCCAACGTTTGCTTCGACGGATTTGCCCGGACTGCAAGCGTTCCTATACGGCGAACGCGGAGGAACTCGATCGCCTCGATTTACCACCGGGCTCGAATGTCACACTCTATAGAGGTGCCGGCTGCACCGCCTGTTCGCAGACCGGGTACCGTGGGAGAACCGGCATTTTCGAGCTGATGGTACTTGACGACGAAATCAGACGCCTGATCGGGAGCAAATCAGACTCGACCGCCATCAAACAAGCGGCAATCGCCAAAGGCATGGTGACGTTGAAGCGGGAAGGCGCCGAACGAGTGATCCAGGGCCACACTACCCTCGAAGAAGTCATGCGCATCACTCAACAAGAGGTAGATGTCGACTAGATGATGCGTCGCCGATCTCATCCCTCTCGCCAACCTCATTGCCTTCGAACCATCGGGCAACCGTGGACCGCACACGTACCCATCGGAGTCCGCTGATCATGCCGGTCTATCAATATCAGGGATACCGCGGTGACGGCGGAGCCGCGACAGGAATCATCGACGCAGAGAACGTCAAGGTTGCGCGGCTGAAGCTTAGAAAAGAGGGCGTCTATCCGACCGATGTCGTCGAGCAGGGGCAAACATCCGCTCGCGCTCAGGGGAAACAGCGCTCCGATACCGGGCGTCCGACGAGAAAATCTTCCGTTCTATCGGCAACCGACCTCTCATTGCTGACCAGGCAATTTGCAACGCTCATGGTCGCCGGCCTCCCCCTGGTGGACGCGCTTGGCGTCCTTGTGGATCAAGCCCAGAAGAAACCAATCAAGGCTCTCCTTGCCGACATTCGAGAACAGATTCGTGGTGGGAAGGCGTTAAGTGGCGTCTTGGAAACGTACGAGAAGGACTTTTCTCCCATCTACGTCCATATGGTACGAGCCGGCGAAGCCAGTGGAGCACTTGATCAGATCTTATTCAGACTCGCGGAGTTTCTTGAGAAGCAACAGGCCTTGAGGAACAAGGTCACGAATGCGATGCTCTATCCCGTCATCATGCTGGTGATTGGGACGATTATCCTGTTTTTCCTCATCACGTTTGTCGTGCCCAAGATCACCCAAGTGTTTGCACAGCAAAAACAGGCCTTGCCCTGGCCGACCGTCGCGTTGATGTCGGTCAGCGAATTCATGGCTGATTATTGGATGGTGCTGGCCGGGCTGGTCATCGGTGGACTCTACCTGCTACAGCGATTTACCCGTACTGGACGAGGCCGAATGATCGCCGACCGCTTGACCCTCAAACTTCCGCTGATCGGCGAAGTCGCCAGAATGGTGTCGATTTCCAGGCTGACGAGCACCCTGGCCACGATGTTGGCGAGCGGTGTGCAACTACTCGACGCGCTGGACGTCTCCAAGCGGGTCATGAATAATCGTGTGCTCGAAGAAACGGTGGAAGTCGCGCGGCAAAACATCCGCGAAGGTGAGACGATCGCCGATCCCTTGAAACGGAGCGGCGAATTTCCCGCATTGGTCACCCACATGATCGCCGTTGGTGAGAAAAGCGGGGAAATGGAAGAGATGCTGCGGCGCGTGAGTCAAATTTACGACAGCGAAGTTGAGCGGGTGATTGCCCGCTTGACCTCGTTGATGGAGCCGATCATGATTCTCGTGATGGGTGCCATTGTGCTCTTTATCGTCGTCGCGATCCTCTTGCCCATCTTCGAGATGGGCCAAATGATACGATGAGAGCGCAGGACCAACCAACCGGTATGACGAGGTTGACTGAAAAGAAGGGGGAGTGACGATGATTGATTCGGAACAGCAGACCGAGCGGGCGACACCGACACACCCAATGCACCCGTTTCTTGTTGTGATCACCCGCCTTATGCAGCGAGGCCGCGGATCTTCCGCCGGCTTTACGTTCATCGAGATCATGGTGGTCGTGGCCATCCTGGCCATTCTCGCGGCGCTGGTGGTGCCCCGTATAATGGGGAGAACCGATGACGCCAAACGGACCGCCGCGAAGGTGCAGATCAGAAATATCGAGGGTGCGTTGCAACTTTACAAGTTGGATAACGGAGTGTATCCCACCACGGAGCAGGGCCTCAAAGCGCTCATTGAAAAGCCATCCGTCGGTGTCGTGCCGAAGAAATGGAAGATCGGCGGGTATTTGCCGAAGCTTCCGGAGGATCCCTGGGGTAACCCCTATAAATACCTCAGCCCTGTCCAAAGGGGAGATCAGAAAATCGACTACGAAATCACCTCACTTGGAACGGATGGAGAAGTCGGCGGCGAAGGCGTGAACGCCGACATCACCAATTGGAATTTGGACAAAGAGTAAGAGATCCTTGAACGTGTGTCGTTCATCAACCTGCACAGCATACGATCGAGGCTCAATATTCGGCACACACAGGATTTCAGCAACCGATGCTCATGGATGGGCCGGATGGCGGTCTCCAAATGGCTTCACGCTTCTGGAAATGCTGGTCGCCCTGTTCCTTCTGGGTGGAATTCTGGCCATCCTGATTCCTCGAATCAGTTTCGAGGAGGATCTCCGTTCCACCGGGAGAACACTTATCGGTGTGCTTCGGACCCTCCAAGGAGAGGCAGCTGCAAAACAGACTCCGCTCAAGTTGTATCTTGATCTGAACCAAGGGCTGTACTGGATGATGCTCGTGGAAGACAAAGAAGAGCGCCTCCCTCTTGATCCGGCATGGAAAACTCCTCGCTCATTACCCGAATCCATCCGGCTGACTGAGGTCTCCATCGGGCAAGAGAAGCATGTGTCGGGACGCGCCGATGTGTCGTTCTTCACCAATGGGCGTATCGAGCCGGTCACGATCTACCTCATGGATTCCAAGAATAACTTGTTAGGATTGGCGGTGGACTCATTGACGGGCGGGATTCGGGTGAGTGACGAACGATTCGACATTCCGCGAATCCGCTTTATCCCTGACCGCGTCAGAACTCTGCTGAAGCCGAAGTCGGAAACAGGTGCCACAGGGGCGGCGAGAGACGGACTTCCCAATCTATCCATAGGCCAAGATGCTCCAAAGCAGACACCAAACCAAAGCCAATGACACAGGATTCACACTCCTTGAGGTGCTGCTTGCAATCGCCTTGCTCGCGATTGCGTTGCCGATTCTCCTTGGCCTGAGAAATTTTGATCTGGATCTCCAAGATAGGGCCTCGGAATTGACGATCGCCACATTGTTGGCCCAGGAGAAGCTGTTGGAAGTCGAACTGTTGGGGCAATATGCCATCGGCGAAACTGTCGGTGAGTTTCGGCATGTTCCCCTCGGCGCCAAACCCGTAACCCAGACTGCCCCCAGGGCCGTCGGATATCGATGGAAACAGACCATTGCACCGACTCCATTGGAGTTGATTCGAGAAATTCGCATCAAGGTCACCTGGCCTCGCGCCGGACGTGAGGAGAGCTTGGAGGTGAGTACCTATGTCTTCGCGGGACGGCTCACCTTTTAGGAGCCAAGCAGGTTTTACACTGGTCGAAGTATTGGTGGCCGTAGCATTGCTGGGCACCATCGCCACTATGGTATTCGCTTCCCTCGTAACGACCACGCAGGCCGTCGAGGGCGGACGCGAACATGTCGCAAGGGAACAGACCGTGAGAAAGATTTTGCGCCTTATGGCGGAAGAGCTTGCCCTCAGCAAGCGGAGTCTCGCCTATCCGTGGGTTGGGATGAACGGAACACAGGAAGGACAACCTGCCGATACGCTCGCATTTCTTGCGATGAGCCAAGAATTGAGTACCTCGAAGATGAAGGAGAGTGAAACGATTCGCGTCGTGTACACGCGCGAGCGCGATCGTTTGATTCGGTTCGTCCGCAGAAATCTCTATACCCTGACCGACACGGACGAGACGCTGAACCAGATGGAACTAGCCGATCACGTCCAAGCCTTCAATGTTCGGTATTATGACGACCAGAACCGGATCTGGCTCGACGAATGGCCGACGGCCAGCAAGATGCCGAGAGCCGTGTTAATTGAAGTCACGTTTCACGATCCCGATGCCGCACCATGGACAGTGCGGGAATGGGTCAGCATCGGTACATCATGACCATCAAATGGCCTGAAGCATGGGGCACGATCCTAGCGTGGGGCGCCACCGGAATCTGTATCTTGTTGATCTGCATTCTCCTCACCTTTCCCTATGGGATGCTCCAGGCACGGTTAGTGGCGGAACTCACGCGAGCCACCGGGCTGGACGTACGAGTCGCCGATTGGTCCATGGGGCTTCCGCTGAGCCTGGAATGGCGAAACATGACCCTTTCAAAGCCGAACGTCGCCCCGATTGAAATGGCGGTGTTGCAGGCCAAACTCAGGGTTTTGAAAGCCCTGGGGGGAACACTTGGTCTCGATGTCGTCGTGCAGTTGGATGGAAACTCATCACGGACAAGCCTCGCCAAGGGCACCGTGACGGCCTCTTCATTCTCCTTGTCGGGCCCCATGGCAATTAAGGGACAGCTTCGGCAGGTGGATCTCTCAAAAATCATCCGCCGGTATGTCACCAGAGGGACTCTCAATGGAGATTTTTCTCATCGTGTCGCGTCCGGACCGTCCGCGACAACCTTTATGGAGGGTGAAGGAACGTGGACGGCCGACGCAACGGATCTCGTGATCGACCAGATTCCACTCGGCAACGGTCGTACCCTATCGCTGACATTCAGCTCGGTCTCGGCAGGACTCTCGTGCCGAGACCTCCTCTGCGACGTTACACACATGAACGGTGAAGGGATCGACGGCACCTTCACGGGAGAAGGACGGATCACTCTCCAGCAGCCGATGCCCAATAGCCAACTTGCGCTCACAGTCACGGTCGTTCCCGGTCCTGGCTTTGCCTCCAAAGCCGGGCCGTTGGGCCTCCCCTCTCCGCCTCCTGGAACACCCATGACGGTAAAGATCGTGGGAACCTTGGCACAGGCGAGGATCGCATTGTAAAGTAAACCCGTTGTAGGAGCGCAGAGACGAGTATGGCCATTGTGGATGAATGTGTCGGACTGGATGTCGGGCAAACCGGCTTGAAAGCCGTCCGTTTTCGTCGCCGCCTGAGCGGACGGGAAACGGTTGATTATTTCCAGCACCCGATGCCGTTTTCCCGTCCGGAAGACCTCGAACCGGCTCGACGTGTTCAGTCCTTGCGAAGCTTCATTTGGCAACATGGCCTCTACGCCACCGACCGCTTGGTGACTGCCATCCCGTGCCAGGACCTCTTTGTGAGGACGTTGTCGTTTCCCTTCAAAGATTCGGCCAAACTAGCGCAAGTCGTACCGTTTGAAGTCGAGAATCTTGTCCCCATGCCGCTTGAAGACCTGGCGGTCGGGAGCCTGGTACTCCCACCGGAGCAGCTGATTGAAGGAGTAGCACGTGACGTCAAGGGCTCCGAGGTGCTCATCACCGCCGCACCCAGAGACAAGGTGACCGAGCATCTTCGTTTTCTCGCCCAAGCCGATGTGGAACCATCTGCGATCAACGTGGATGCCATGGCGCTCTTTTCCGTCACGCAATATTTACAAGAGGAAGGGGCCGGCGTGCCGCCCGATCTGGCCATCATCGACGTCGGAGCGTCGAAAACCACGCTCTGTCTTGTCCAGGGGGGGCGTCCCGTCGTGCTTCGGACAATCCTATGGGGCGGCAACCACCTCACCCATGCCTTGGCTGTCCGTCACGCCTGCAGCTTTGCCGACGCGGAGCGTCATAAACGCACGCTGGCCGTTGATCAAGTGCACGGGTTGCTGGAGCCCATTTTGCGGGAACTTCGCATCACGCTGCAGGCGTATGAAGGCAGCGAACGTGGTCGGTTAACCCATTGCTGGGTATGCGGAGGCGGCTCCAAGCTACAGGAAATCGGAGACTACGTGGCGCGACAATTGGGACTCTATTCGGTGGGACCACGCCAGGGATTCGGAGCTGATGCGCCACGAGCCTTTTCCATCGCCTTCGGTCTCGCAATTCACCCGAAAATCATCAGGCCACGCTGGCGATTTAAATCGTCTCCGCACGGATTGGCCCTTGATCTGAAGGGTGTGACGGAAGCAACGTCCCCGGATGCGACCACAAGCAAACAGGACCGGCGGTTCGTCATCGTTGCCGTTCTGGTCATCGCCGTCTTAGCACTCGCGGATTTCTCTGTGCACTTCATGTTGCAAGATCAGCGCGTGACGAGGCTGAAAATGGCCTTGCAGAGCCGGTATGAGCAATTTTTTGGGGCCGGCGCCGCACCGGGAGAAGAACTAGATCTAGCCCAATACCGCATCGGCCAGCTTGATAAATCTCTTGGTCTGGTCGACACCGCAGACAATAAAGTCTTACGCACACTTTCTGTCTTCGTGAAGCAGCTTCCGCCCGGAACAACGGTCAAGGTTCGAGAGCTGACCGTCGATGGAGCGGTGATTCTCATGGAGGGTGAGACCACATCGTTCGACGCAGTCGAACGGGTGAAACAAACCCTCGCCGGGAGTGCTCAGCTGGCGGACGTCGCGGTCACGGAAACTCGCGTGGGCGCGGCACCCAATCAAGTGGTGTTTCGGATGACCGTCACGGTGAAGCCGTCATGATGCAAAACTTTCGAGAACGATGGCACCACATGTCCAAACGGGAGCGGAAGCTCGTGCTGGTGGGAGGGATCGTGCTCGGGCTCAGCCTCCTCTTCGTGCTCATCGTGGATCCCTTGCTCGACAAGCTGGATCGTCTTGAGCGACAGGCGGTACGGAAACAGAAAGACCTCACCGAGTTGGCGCTGTTGAGTCAAGACTATCTCACCAAGCGGGACCGTTTGGCCAAAGTCGAAAGTCGTATGCCCGCAAGGGACAGCCACTTTTCCCTGCTCACCTTCATTGAGGAAGCGGCCACGACTGCGCACGTGCGCGAACGCATCACGAGCATGCAGCCACAGGTACAAACGCTGGCACAAGGCTATGAAGAAACCGCCGTCGATCTGCGCTTGGAAGGTGTGCACCTACCGGACGTTCTTGCGTTACTCGTCGCCATCGACCAAGCTCCCTATGATCTTCATGTCCGCCATCTACAAATGCGCCCGAAGTTCGATAATCCGGTGAACATGGACGCAACCATTCGGGTCTTGAGCTATGCCAAGAGCTGACGAACGAGGCATCGCGCTCCTTTTGGCGCTCCTCGTGTTGACCCTCCTTACGGCCCTGATTCTTGAATTTGATGCCGAGGCACGCCGCGAATACCGAGCAGCGGCGACGTTTCGAGACGACTATAAGGCCAGTATGCTGACACGGGCGGCCGTGCAGGCGACACGCGCCGTCTTGGCGCAGGATCTCTTGCGCGAAAAGATGACCGGTCAAAAATACGACGCTCCGACCGACATCTGGGCCATGCCGATCAAGAATTACGCCATCGGCGACGGGTTCCTCACGGCGCAGATCAAAGATGAGACGGGAAAAGTGAACCTGAACGATCTCGCGTCAACGTCGGGCGGCGAACAGGAGCAGAAAAAAAAGGTGTTCCGAGTCAGGCGGCTGTTCGAACTCCTTAAAGTAAGTCCGAACCTGGTGGATGCCCTGATCGACTGGATCGATCAAGATGACGCCCCGCAACCGGCCGGCGCGGAGAGCCAGTACTATCAATCCTTGCGACCGCCCTACCGGACCGCGAATTCACCGTTGCCTGGACTCGGCGATCTTCGGCTCATCAAGGGATTTACGCCGGAAATTATCGAACGAATCGAGCCCTATGTGACGGTCTTTCCCTTGGAAGGTGGGGGACCGGTCAACCTGAATACGGCAGATCCGATCGTCATTCAGACGCTCGACCCCAGCATTACCCAAACGATCGCGATGGAGATCGTCCAAGGACGCCCATACAAAACGAAGGTCGAGCTGGATCGAGTCAGCAGTTTTCAAGAAATCGGCCGGACGTTGCGCAACGACTACGATATCAAGTCCGACTATTTTTCGGCACGCCTGGCCATCACGATTAACGAAACCACGAAAACCTCGTTTGTGGTGTTGAAACGCAACGCCAGCAAAGGTGAGAGCACGGTGGAATACATGCGGATACTCTAGACCGGTCAGCAGAGTGACACCGTGATCGTCACCTCATTGCCGCACTCATTGTACGTCAAAGAAGGAAAGAACGAGCGGGTCAAAAATACCCCTCTCCCGTTGACATCTTCCGATCCACACATGTCTTGCGAGCGCGTGAGCAGTGTCCGCCATTTGAAACCCTTGCCTTCATCAGTGATGCGGTACGTCAGATTATTCCCGCCCTTGTCGTAGAGCGTGTGGATGGTCACCCGCCGATCTTTCAGC
This sequence comes from Nitrospira sp., assembly GCA_965223625.1. Lineage (GTDB taxonomy): Bacteria > Nitrospirota > Nitrospiria > Nitrospirales > Nitrospiraceae > Nitrospira_D. The sequence continues at coordinate 1,358,045 of OZ245008.1, read as the reverse complement.
CGCGCTTGATTCAATCGCTGGGCCAGAAGTTGCTCATACTGACCGACCGCCAACGCCTCCTGCTTCTCCTGATAAAAGATCTCCAGATTTCCATGTTCCATGGCATTGAAGAGTAATTCTTGCAGCGCTCCCTGAAGATGCAGTCGCCGGACCGGTGGTAACATCGATGCGGTTGTTTTGATGAGCCAAGAAATAATTCCAGAGATATGGGCCGGATCCGAATCCACCGTGAGGTGATATTCCGATCGGCAGAGTCCGGAAAGATCGCACAAGTCTCCAGGGAGAAGCCCGCGGGCGCGCTGGACCGCCTGGGCCAATTCTTCCTCGGTAATCGGTTTGGGGAGATAATCGGCTGCTCCGACACGAAGCGCTTCAAGGATCAGAGGCTCCGGCGCGTCGTGTGCCATCACGATCACGGGACAGGGATCATGTCGGGCTTTAAGCTCTTTCACCAACGTGAGTCCCGCTGCATCAGGAAGAAACAGGTCGGTGAGCACAATGTCCGGTGCCGCCGCGTCGATGGTGGCCAATGCTGCCACCGGGTCATGCACTGCGACGACGGAATAGCCTCGGCCCTGCAAGAGATGAGCAATGCTGGCCTGGGTCTCGGGGGATGGATCGATGACCAACAGATGGTCCGAATGGTCCGACCCGTTCATGCGGCAAGTCCTTTATCTCGTTCAAGGCGGAGGGCGTCCAGAAGACGATGAAGTTCCTGTTCCAAGGTAGAATAGAGTTGTTCGGCCTGTGAAAGGTCGCCGGCCTTCGCGGTGTCTTCCAACGCCTTGCAGGCTTGGAGGACCGTCGGAGCGCAGAACTGGAGCACGGCTCCCTTTAGTCGATGGCTGGATCGCGCCACACCGACGGCATTCTGGACAGCCAGTGCCGCCTTTGCCTCGGCTAAGTCCTTCGGACCGTGCTCGACGAATAGTTCTACCATCATGTCGAACGTCTCCCGATCCTGATCGACTCGGGCCAGCGCCTCGTTCAGATTGAAGACAGAACCATGAGTCATGGGATTCGCTCGCTACACATCTGCGCCCGTCACTTCGACACCCATCAGGGCGACATCATCAGGAAATTGTTCATGTCCCTGCCACCTGCTCGCCTCGGCAACGACCCCTGGCACCACTTCCGTCAAGGGACGGGTTCCGAACCGACGGATCGTCTGCTCCAGCTGACCTTGCCCCCACAATTCGCCGTTCGAATCCGGAACTTCATAGAGGCCGTCGCTGAGCAGATACAGCCTGTCGCCCGGCTCGACCGGGAGATCCTCTGTGAGATAGATCGTCGATGGATCGAAACCGAGCGGCAAATTGGGCCTGGCCATCCAACAGGCCTCGCCGGACCGGCGATGAAGAAGCGCCCCGTTATGCCCGGCCGTCGCGTACGACAGCGTGCCACAGCGGACATCGAGCGTCGCAAAAACGATCGTGAAGTAATGTCCATTCTCCGTGAGGGGGAAGTGCTTATTCGCTTCCGTCAGGATAGCGCCAGGATCACTCGACCCGATATGACGCAGCAAGCTCTCTCTGCGCAGAAAGGTGGAAAATGATGCCGATCGTAACGCCGGCGACACACCGTGGCCTGAGGCATCAAGCAGATAGAGACCCACAAGGTCGCCGCTCCAAGGAACGACGTTAAAGAGATCTCCACCTAAGGCGAGCGAAGGCCGATAGAGACAGACCATCTGCAAACCTGTAACGACAGTCCCCGATACCGGAAGGAGTGATTCGACGTAGCGTGCGGCGGACTGGAGTTCACGTTCGAGTGCCTCCTGCTTCCGGCGAATCTCCTCCGTCACATCCTCTAATCGTCGGATCAAGCCCGCAGTTCGCAACCCGGATTGGACACGGGCCATGATTTCATACTTGCTGGCGGCTTTGCTGAGAAAGTCATCGGCCCCGCGGGCTAACCCTTCGGCGACCTGTTCCGGTTGATCGTGACTCGTCATCATGAGAATTTGACTCGTGAGGAGTTCAGGGTCTTGGCGGACCCGTTCACAAAAAGCAGGACCGTCAATGTCGGGCATCATCCAATCAAGAATGGTCAGATCCGGTCGTTCTCGACGAAGCATATCCAGTCCGGATTTACCGTCGACCGCTTCGATCACGCGATACCCGAGCCGCTTGAGCCGAGCCGCCATCGCAATGCGCGCGGTCGGCTCGTCATCGACGACGAGAACGGTTTTCAGCACCTCCTCGTTCCTATGGGAAGGCGCCGTCAGATGTGATGATGTCGGCATCGTGTTAGGCTGGGTGAAAAAAACACGATAATTCAAGATTGATCATGCTGTATCCCTTGGTAGTACAAGGGCCGTGTTATGCTGCTCGTTGGTGTCCGCCCAAAGCGTCTTGCTCGTTGTCGTAGACGGGAATAAGTTTTTGAATATTTGCCAGACTCATGATTTCCCGCACGTAACTCTGAGGCTTCAACATGCTCACTTTTCCATGGCTCAACTTGAAGTTCTGAGAGACAAGCGCCAGCAAACCAAGCCCGGAACTGTCCACAAATCGGACATCCGCCATGTTCAAGATCAGATGTCGACAGCCTTTCTGTCGAATCGCTTCCACAGCCGTCTTGAATTGTTCTCGGTTGGCATAGGTCAGATCTCCACTGAGCTCAAGCACCACACCGTTCGGAACGGGACGTTCTTTCGTTTGCATGGCCATGACTACCTCCTTCTATCAATTCAGTCGGGATCGGTTCGTATGCTGCCCTCATGCGGCTCGTGCTTCAGCCGCCGCCTCTTCCGTTGGAAACACCGGAATCATCCTGTCAAGATTTGCCAGCTCGAGAATGGTCTTGACCGTGCCTTGCGGCCCTACCAAACTGAGCATGCGCTCGTCCGCGATCAATTGTTGGGAGGTCAACGCCAGCAGGCCGACCGCGGCGCTGTCAACATAGGTGGCATCATGTAAGTCGACAATGAGGTGTTTCCTCGATGACTCCTTAAAAGTCTTCACGGCTGATGAGAAGTCTTTGCGGTTGCGATGCGTAAAGACATCATTAATGTGAATCACGGTGATGGTCTGTGAGGTTCGTTGAGTGATCGACATACAGCCCTCTACGTGATCAATGGCTGACGTGAGCAAGAATCGAACCGGCGATCTCATTGAGGGGAAGAACCTTGTCCACGCCCCCGGCCTTGATGGCTTCCTTCGGCATGCCAAATACAATGCAGCTCGCCTCGTCCTGTGCAATCGTGAAGGCCCCAGCTTGCTTCATCGTCAACATTTCCTTCGCACCGTCTCCGCCCATCCCGGTGAGAATGACGCCGATCGCGTTGGCACCGGCATACTGCGCGACCGACGCGAACATCACATCGACCGATGGGCGATGGCGATTCACCGGAGCATCCTGATTGATCCGAACGGTATAGCGCGCTCCGCTGCGGACAAGTGTCATGTGGTAATTCCCTGGTGCGATAAGGGCATGCCCCGGAAGCACACTGTCGCCGTCTTCCGCTTCCTTGACCGAGATCCGGCTCAGATTGTCCAACCGGTCCGCCCATGTCTTCGTAAACCGCTCCGGCATGTGTTGCGTGATCAAGATCGGCGGCGTATTGGGCGGAAGAACCTCCAACACCTCCTTCACGGCCTCGGTGCCTCCGGTGGAGGACCCGATGGCGATAATGGTATCCGTCGTTTTGATCATCGCAGAGGAAGAAACAGAAACTGAACCCTGCGAACCCCTGTTCGCCTCGGAAGCCGTCACATCACGCCTCATCGCTGAGGCCTTCACACGAGCTTGTGCGGCAGCCTTCACCTTGATAATGAGATCCTGCGCGACCTCCTCCATGCCTTCCCGAAGATCGATCTTCGGTTTTGTGATGAAGTCCACTGCCCCCAATTCCAGCGCCCGCAGGGTGGTCTGACAACCAGCTTCCGTCAGCGAACTCACCATCACCACCGGTATCGGATGCCCACGCATTAATTTTTCAAGAAAGGTGATGCCGTCCATCTTGGGCATTTCGACGTCGAGCGTCAGCACGTCGGGATTCAATGTCTTGATCTTCTCGCGCGCGATGAAGGGATCCGGGGCGGCACCCACCACTTCAATTTCCGGATCCTTCGCGAGCAGCGCAGCGAGTACTTGCCGCATGAGCGCTGAGTCGTCTACTGTAAGCACCCGAATCTTCTTCATTATTCACCCAGTATCTCGTCGTTCGTGAAGTGTGAGCATCGGAATCCAGGCGAAATGCGCTTCGCGCTGCTCAAAACAGTGTCACATCCTCCTCTGCCGGTTGTTCCACCGTCTGAATCTTGGTGGCGTATTCCTGCTCACGGTCTTGAATCGTCTTGTTTTTCAGCCGCTCAATCTTCTTCATGAGCACCCGGCCTGATTCTGTAAAGTAGTACACCTTCCGTGGGCAGATATCTCCCAAATCTGATTTGATGGGCGTCAGTCCTTCCGTTTTGAGAAACCCCAGAACCCACTCGGCATTTCGAGCACCTACATCGATCTTCCCCTCATAGATCTTTCCAGCTCCGAATAACTTCACCTCTAATCGACTCTTGATGCCACCCTGCTTCAGGATTTCATTGATCAACGACTCCATCGCATAGGATCCATATCTGGCCGATTCCCCCCATGAGTCGTTTCCACCCTCTTTCGGCTTCGGCAACATGAAATGATTCATTCCACCCACGCCGACGACCGGATCGCGAATACATGCCGAAATACAGGAGCCGAGCACCGTGTACACGATCATGGGACTCGCGCTGACGAAAAACTCTCCTGGCAAGATCGCGGCGATCTCATGTGGGAACCGAGCATCACGCATACGACGAATGTGACCAAAGGCATCTCCCCCTCCACGCGACATCCGGTTACCGTTCCTTCCAGTAGATCGTAGGTGCCACCGTCTTGAATGGGTGATTCACCCACTGCAAACTTTCAGAATGTCCGATAAAGAGATGGCCTCCCGGCTTGAGGTATCCGTAGAACTTGTTCACCAATCGCTCCTGCGTCGGACGGTCGAAATAGATCATCACGTTTCGACAAAAAATAAGATCCAGCGGGCTTTTGATGGGGTACTGCTCGTCCATCAAATTGAGACGTCGAAATCGAATCATCGACACCAGATGAGGCTTGACCTTGAGCTGACCTTCGCTATTGCCACGCCCACGCAGAAAATGGCGTCTGACGATTTCAGACGAGACGTCGCGGACCCGCTCTTCGTCGTAAATTCCTGCCGCAGCCTTGGCCAACACGCGGGTCGAGAGATCGGTAGCCAAAATCTTACAGTCCCATTGGCTCGGGTCTGACACGCCGTCATACAAGGTCATCGCAATGGTATAGGGCTCTTCCCCGGTCGAACAGGCCGAAGACCAGATGCGAACGCTTTTCTCTTGAGTGAGTTCGGGAAGGATTTCTTCACGGAGGAAATCGAAGTGTCTCGGTTCCCGGAAAAAGTCGGTTTTGTTGGTCGAGATGAGATCCAACATACGGGTAAATTCTTCCCGTTGCGGATCGCGCATCAATTGGTCGTAATACTCGGAAAATGATGACAGCCCAAGCTGACGCAGTCGTTTTGAAAGCCGGGAAGCCACCAACCCCTGCTTCTGGTCATTGAGCGCGATCCCACTCTCGTCGTAGATCAACGTCCGAAAACGTTCAAACTCTTCCGTGGAGATCGCAAAGTCCATAATGATCGTTCTCCCGCAAGACGCAACACTGTCCGGCACTGCGGAGAGCCAGCGAATTCTCTATCGGTCGGTTCATGTTGGTCCTTAACGCAGTTGTCGAGTGACTCGCGGAAATTGGAAGAACGAGATCAACGAGGGGCGAGGCACGGCACACACCATGGGCCACCAACTCCTTGGGGTATAAGGAGATTTTCGAAGCCTATAACCTCCCGTGGAGCCACATGGTCATCTGTGAATCAAGCTCGGAATGTGCATTTTGCCATCGTCTAGATCACACAGTGCCCTAAAATTCTTCAAACCCGTCTCCATACGTGGGACCGTCTTTATCCTTCCCGGCGGCAACACCAACCGGATCATTGGGCACTACCAGCCTTCCGGCCCTCAGTCTGGTGCGCCCCACATCGCGATTGTTGTCACGAATGACGACCTTCGCCGATGACCCTCCGACGGTACGCGAAGATTCTAGGGTTGCCGGAACGTGCGTTGCTTGATGGTTCTCAGTCGAGCCGACGTTGAAGATCTCGACTTTCCGTAAAAGATCATTAGCCTGCCCTTTCATGCCCTGCGCAGCAGCTGTCGTCTGATCGACCAAGCCGACGTTCTGCTGCGTCGCCTGATCCATCGAGCTGATGGCCTTATTCACTTGGTCGATCCCGATCGCTTGTTCCTGCGACGCTGCACTGATCTCTGCGATGATGTCCGTCACCCGCTTCACCGAATTGACGACCTCCTCCAATGTTTTTCCTGACTCATTGACCAATGCGGTCCCATCCGTCACGCTCTGAATGGATTCATGAATCAAACCGGTGATCTCCTTGGCCGCCATCGCCGAACGTTGCGCCAAGTTGCGAACTTCAGTGGCCACCACGGCGAATCCCCGCCCATGCTCCCCAGCCCGCGCCGCTTCGACCGCCGCGTTCAAGGCCAAGAGATTCGTTTGGAAGGCGATCTCATCGATCACCGTCGTGATGTCGGCGATCCTCTTGCTGCTCTTATTGATCTCCCCCATCGCCTCGACGGCTCTCTTGGTGACGAGGCCGCCTTTGTCCGCCGTCTCACGAGCCGCAATAGCCAACTGGTCGGCTCGTTTGGCATTGTCGGCATTCTGCTTGACCGTTGCCGTCATCTCCTCCATCGACGCGGAGGTCTCTTCCAGTGCCGCCGCCTGCTGGCTGGTGCGCCGAGACAGGTCTTCCTGGCCATTGGTGATTCCCTCCGATTCCGACAAGACGTTTTTCACGACCGCACGCACACTTATGACTGTGGTCGTCAGATTGCCGAGGGCGAGGTTCAATGCGTTCTTCATCTCCTCGAATTCGCCATGATAGGCCCCTGTCATCCCTCTGGTCAGATCGTTGGCCGCTAAGGCGCTTAGTACCTCTTTGGCCTCGTGCAGAGGTTCCGTGACGGCATCGACCAACCGGTTCACAGAGTCCGTGAGGTCTCGCAATCCCCCGGTAAACATCTCGGACTTGATTCGTTTTGAGAGTTGGCCGACCGCGGCCCCCTTGATCAAGGTCTCGACTTCCGCCAATGCCTGTCGTTGCTGAGTGATGTCTGTGGCCAACCCGATTACTTTGAACGGCCGTCCCACCTCGTCCATCACCGGGTTGAAGCTGGCTTGTAACCAGACCTCCCGCCCACCTTTGGCGATCCATTTGTATTGGCCGACCTCATACTCGCCACGACCCAGTTTCTCCCAGAAGGCCTGATACTCATTGGTGGTGCTGCTCGTAGGATCGAGCAGCATGCGATGGTGCCTGCCTGTGATTTCATCCGCCTGATATCCGATCGTGTTCAGGAAAATACCATTGGCGTTTTGAATATTCCCCTTCAGATCGAACTCGACGGTCATATAAGACTTATCGATCGCATCTAAGATGCCCTTCATGTTATGACGTGCCATCTCATATTCCGTGATCTCGTACCGGACGCCCAAGTACTTTCTGGGTTTTCCATCTGCTCCCATGATCGGCTTGATCACCGCGTCGACATAGTATGGCGTCCCGTCCTTCGCTCGATTCTTGATCACGCCGCGAAACAGTTTGCCTTGTGCGATGGTCTGCCACATAGACCGAAAGACTTCTTTTGGCATGTCGGGATGACGGGTGATGTTATGAGGTTTGCCGAGCATCTCCTCTCTCGAGTATTTGGAAATTTCAACATACTTGTCATTGGCCGTGATGATTTCTCCCTTGAGGTTGGCCTCCGAGACAATACTTGTCGTATTCATAATGTCGACACGAGCGTTCATCTCTTCCATTGATTCGGCGAGTTCGTCTGCCATCTGATTAAAAGCTTGGGCCAATTGGCCGATTTCCTCCTTTGTCGTCACCGTAGCCCGAAATCTCAAGTTTCCGCCGCGTAGTTGTTTCGTCGCCTCCAACACATTCTCCAACCCCTGGACGATAAACCTGGTCACCCTCCAGCTGCTGAATAACCCAAGCAAAATTGATATCACAATGCCGGCAACCGAGAGCATCGCCAGCGTCAACGCCAAGCCCTCGCTTGCCTGCTGACTTTCCTGTGCCTGTACCTCATTTTCCTTGACCAAGTCGGTCACCGCATCAAGTATGACTGATAGTTTCCGTGCCAACTCCGTATCTTGTAGCTCTACTGCGGCGTCCTTGCTGAAATTTTCGCTAAGATCCAGCACCTTCGCCCGAACTTCCTTGTATTGAGGCCAGGTTGTTAAGAACCGTTGAAAGGTTTTCTGTTCTGATTCGGTAATGATAATCGGGGCATAGACTGCCTCAAACTTCTCGATTTCAGCATCGAGCTTTTTGATCTCTTCCGTCCACTTTTTCATAGAAGCCGAATCTCGAGCCAGAATATGCCAGGCGACCAGCGCGCTCATCCGTTGAGAATGTCCTCGCAGCTCACCGAGTTGTGTCAGGGGGATCACGTTGATCCTGAAGATGGATTCGATCTGGTTGCTCATCTTCATCAGGCCACCGATCGACATGAGCCCACCGATGGCCAGAAGCACGAGAATCATGCCACTGCTGAGCAGGAGTTTCGACCTTGTCGAAAGCTCACCGAGCTTCTTCACCATAAGCCCTCCATGGTCCACACATAACGACGTCACACTCCCGCAGCAACATTCGGACAATTGTCCCCAGAGTGCCCGGCCTCATCCTGTCGATCAGTCACCTCCTGCTGCATCATAGAAGGGAGACTCCATCTGAACTTTGCAGGCCCACCGACACTCTTAGTTCGGAGCTCAGACCTTCGTTAAGACTCATGGAAATCCTCCCTGACCTTCCGAGAGTCTTCTCCGCCGACCGCAACTGTGGGCCTCTTTGGTGCGGTCGGCGGAGGCGCAAGCTGCCGTGGTTCAACTGCCTGGCGACTTGATCCGCCGAAGGCTCTCCCAATCGATCGAGCCGTGTGTTCCCGTACGCTGGCGATCGAGGGAGTGCCAGCCTTTTCCTCCTCAGAGAGTTCGATCTTGAACAAGGCCATCCGGCGCAACAATTCCTCCGATTGGTTTTTCATGGACTTGCTGGCGCTCGTAATTTCTTCAACCAAGGCCGCATTCTGTTGTGTCGTCTGATCGACCGACACGATGGCTTTGTTCATCTGATCGATACCGCTGGCCTGTTCCTGCGAGGCAGCCGAAATTTCTGCGATGATGTCGCTGACTCGCTTCACAGAGCTCACAATCTCCTCTAGTGTCTTGCCGGATTGATTGACCAGTTCAGTGCCGTCGGTGACGCGTTGGATGGACTCGTTGATCAATTCTTTGATTTCTCTGGCCGCCATGGCCGAGCGCTGCGCTAGATTTCTGACTTCCGTGGCCACCACGGCAAAGCCTCGTCCATGCTCTCCGGCCCGCGCCGCTTCCACTGCTGCATTCAAGGCCAGGAGATTGGTTTGGAAGGCAATCTCATCGATAACTGTGATGATGTCGGCAATCTTCTTGCTGCTCCTATTAATCTCACTCATTGCGTCGACGGCCTTCCTGGTCACCGTCCCACCTCGGTCCGCTGTCTCATGAGCCACCGTGGCCAGCCCTTTGGCTTGCATGGCATTATCGGCATTTTGTTTGACGGTGGCGGTGATCTCCTCCATCGAGGCACAGGTTTCTTCAAGTGAACTTGCTTGTTCGCTTGTTCGTTGCGACAAATCTTCATTCCCTCGATTGATCTCCTCGGATCCACAGGTCACCGACTCCACCACTTCCCGGACCGTCGCGATGGTCTGGATGAGGTTCCACACCACGGCATTAATACTTCCTTTAATTTTCTCGAGCCCACCCGCATAGCTCCCGTTCATCACACAGGTTAGGTTGTTCTCCGCAATACTGCCAAGCACGGCTTCCGCCTCGGTGACAAGCCGCTCCATCTCAGCCGACGCCTGCTTTTGTGCCGTGATATCAGTCGCGATTGTGACGATCTTGTACGGTTGTCCGTTCACATCGAGGATGGGATTGTAGGTCGCTTGCACCCAGACCTCTCTGCCCCCTTTGGCAAGCCGACGAAAGACTCCGACCTCAAACTCTCCTTGCCGTAGTTTTTGCCAGTAAGCCGTGGATTCATCGGAACGAGTGTGCGCGGTATCACAAAAGATCCGATGGTGTTGGCCTTTGACTTCATCCAGCCGATACCCCATGAGATCTAAGAAGATGTCGTTGGCGCTCCTCAGCATGCCGTCCAAACTGAATTCGGCCACTGCCTGGCCCCGCTCGACGGCTTTCTTGAGACCTTCTGCCTCGAGCGACGCCATTTTTTGCGCGGTGATGTCTGTCGCATACTCCACCACCTTGCGGACCTTTCCTTCTCCATCAACGATGGGGTTATAGGAAGCCTGAACCCATATTTCTCGGCCATCCTTACGGCGTCGAGAGTAGACGCCGGTCTCGAACTCACCGCGATTTAACTTCTGCCATAACTCGAGATATTCACTACGGTTCACAGACGTAGAATCGCAGAACATTCGATGGTGGCGTCCCTTAATCTCATCAAGCCGATAGCCAAAACACCGCTCGAAATTGTCGTTCGCGGTAATGACCGTGCCGTCCGAATTGAACTCGATGACGGCTTGCGATCGGCCGATCGCCGTGGTGACCCCGGAGATCTCTGCCGCCTGCGCTTCCAACGCGTCCGCTTGCTTGGTCGCCGCCGATTCGAGCGTACTCGCCATCTGGTTGAAGGCCACCGCCAGCTGCCCCACCTCGTCGCGGGACGTCACCGCCGCCCTCGTGGCCAAGTTCCCGGCGCTGATCGCCTCAGCTGTCTTGAGCACATTCGAGAGGTTCTTGGTAATGATCTTAGCCATGTGCCAAACCACGGCTAACCCCATCAAGGATAAGGTCAAGAACACGCCGATCATGGCCAACGTGAGTTGCGTGGAGAGGGCGTGGCTTGCTTGATAACTTTTTTGGGCTTCTTTTTCATGCTTATCGATGAGGACGTTGAAACTGGCGAGGATCTCCTCGCGAAGCGGGATCAAACCGGTGTTCCGAAGCTCACCCGCCGCGTCTTTACTGAACAAGCGACTCAGCTCCAGAACCTTCTCACGGTTTTGTTTAAACTGTGCCCAGTTCTCTCGGACCCGCTGAAGGATCTTGCGGTCTTCCTCTACCGTAATGGTGAGTGCATACCGGTCCATGAGCAGGTCCATCTCTTGATCCGTATTCTGAATCTGTTCCTCTGCATTTTCCCTCGCCGTTGAATCGTAAGCCTGGATGTGCAGTCCGATCATACCGACCATTTTGTAGATCAAACCTCGCAGATCTCCGAGATCCCTAACCGGGAGAAGATTGACCTTATAGATTGTTTCAGCGCGCTGACCGCTTTCGTGCAATCCCCAAATCGACAGCGCTCCACAGACGATCAAGATGAGTATGAACATACCGGCGATAACCGCCAGTTTCAGGACCATGGTCAAATCTTCAAGCTTCTTCAACACAGTTCCCTCCCTATCTACAAACAGGCAGAACTATTATTTCGTCTACGCTCCGCCCGATGTTCCGGACTAGGGTGAGGACAGACAGGATGGTCTTGAAGATCGAGAAGGCGCCTCAGAATCTGCGTATGGGAGGAGTTGAGTATGTCCACCCGCTGCATAAAGGCTTTGCCTCGTTCCATTTTTTGTGGGGTGACGTGCCTGTCCGGAAAAGCGGGTGCACCAATAAAAAAGCGCAACCAGGAGTCTCGGATGTGAGCACTCCCGAGTGCGCCATCAACTGACAGGCCTCACTCCTGCCCGTTCAGGCGATCGAGCCCTCGCGCCCGACCCTGATACCCATGAACTTGCCGTATACCTATCGGTTGTGGAGGGAAAATCTTGAGCTGCACTCGCTCTCTTGCCGGTAGGAAAGAAGGAGGATGTGGCAAGTCCGACTACCGTCTGATCGATCGGTTCGGCGAGGACAACAAGACACGGTGCCTGGAAGACCAGAACAGGATCGACGAGGGAGGCCTGACGCGCTGAGTGAACAATCACTGGTCCGATCGAAGCAACTGCTCAATCTTGTGCCGGAGAAGCCCGAGATCTTTTGACTGAAACGAAGATTTGGTCTTCTCCAGCACGTCGACCGTACTCTCCAGTGCCTCTCGATACGCGGTGTGCCGTGGACATTGCATCAGACGACACACATCCGTCGGCTGTTCGGCCTCGCCCCGTGCCTGGCTCTCCACGACCGACCGAATCCCTGCAGAGAGGAGCCCGATGTTCCCGACACTCTGAGAGAGAAACGCATCAAGTGACCATGCCAGACTCGTCTGGTTCGCCATCGTTCCGGCGCGATTCACGATCTCCCGCGCATGATCGACTGCCGTACCCTGCCGATCGATGTCCTCTCGAGCCACATCGGTCATGCGCAAGTAGCGGGCCTTCTCAACCGCTTGATTCACCGATCGAAGCAGCTCCAGCCAATCAACGGGTTTGAGGAGATAGTCCGAGAACGCAAACCGGAGCGCCTCGACCGCCGTTTGCACGGAGGGATAGCCGGTCACGAGCACGATCGGAAGCGTCGGGAACCGGGCGCGAACGTCCCGGAAGAATTCGAACTGCATGTTACCGGGCATGCGGATATCGGACAGGAGTGCATCATGCTGATCCGTCAACAAACGGCTGGCTTCCTCTGAGTCACGCGCGCAATCACAACGATAGCCTTCCTGTTCCAAGAGCTTCGCGGTTGCACTGCGGAAAGTCTCTTCGTCATCGGCGAGTAAAATACGCGGTGCCTCAGTTCTCATGGAACACAACCTCCTTCTGGATTTTCCCAGGCTCATGCATGCTCATCACTGCCTTGTTCCGTGGTATTAGAATCGAAAAGGTCGAGCCACGGTTCGACTGGGTCTCAACTTCAATCCTGCCACCCATTGCCATCACCAGGCTCCGTGAGACGGAAAGGCCTAGGCCCAGGCCTTTCTGATCGGTCCCCGTCTTCGTCGTATAGAACGGATCGAAGATATGCGGGAGAACGTCTGGAGGAATACCCGACCCTTCGTCGCACACGTCAATCCGTATCATTTCCGGCTCCGCACGGAGGATCACCCTGATCCTGCTTCCTTCGCTGGAACAATCAATCGCATTATTCAGCAGATTGAGCAAGACTTGCAGTAAATCCCCTCGCGGCACGCGGAGCCGCTGGACACAAGGATCTACATCGATCACCAATCGAAGCCGTCGCTGTTGCAGCCGTTTGGCAAACAGGGCTTCCATGTCCTTCATCATGGTCTGGAGATCCACCGGCTCCGCCTTGCCCGATTCTGGGCGATAGAGTTGGTACATGTTCTGTACGATGGACGACACGCGGGCAATCTCACGATCGATCATGCCGGCAAATTCGTAGTGCGGATGAGCGGGATCTATCGCCTGTTTCACGAGCCTAAACGCGTTTTTGATCCCGGCAATGGGGTTGTTGATTTCGTGTGCGACGCCGGCCGCCAAGCGGCCCATCGCCGCCAGTTGTTCGGTCTGCGCCCGCTGGGCTTCCAGGTTGGCAACCTCAGCGGACCGCTGGGCAACTTGGCGCTCCAGCTCTTCCATATAGTGCAGACGTTCGGCCTCCAGGTGCTTCCGCTCGGTAATATCACGGCCCGCCACCAGTCGGACTTCCTTCCCACGATATTGATAAGGCCGGACCACGACCTCCCCGGGAAAGGTCGTGCCGTCTTTGCGGCGCCCGATGGCTTCATACGGTCCTTTGACGCCGCTTTGCATATTGGCGACAACCTGATCGCGGGACTCGTCGGCGACCAAATCTAAGATTGATCGGCCGATGAGCTCGCCCGGTTCGTATCCGAACATCCGCTCCAAACCGGCATTGACTTCGAGCAAGGCACCTTGGTCGTGGATCGCGATGCCGTCGAACGTGGCCTCTGTCAGCAATTTGTACCGCAGTTCGCTGGCACGTAGATCCGCTTCGGCCTGTCTGCGCTCGGTGATGTCGCGGACGATCGCGCAATCGATTTCCTGTCCATTGAGCACATGATAGTTGGCGGTGACCTCGACTGGATAGGTTTCACCCGATTTGCTTCGGTGTCTGGTTTCTAGTCGAAGTCGGCCGGCCTGAACAAACTCTTCCCAATGTTTACTCCAGGAATCTCGTGGATAGTCCTGATCGATATCCATCACAGACATCGTCAGCAGCTCCTGCTTCGTATACCCCAACCGGCGGCAGGCCGCTTCGTTTACGTCGAGGAAATGCCCGTCCGGAGCGACGAGAAAAATTTGGTCAGAGGCGTGATCGACGGCATACTGGGTGGTCTGGAGCCGAGCTTCGATCGTCCTGCGCTCGGTGATATCCCGCACAATCGCACAATTGTATTCTTGCCCGTCGTAGATGAGATGGTTGACCGTCACTTCCGTGTATCGCACTCCACCACTCTTCGTGCGCTGTGACGACTCGAACGTGAATGACCCACGCCGTTTGAGCTCCTCCCAATGAGCCGGCCAGGCCTCGGGTGGAAAATTCGGATCGATATCATGCACGGTCATTCCGCGCAGTTCCTCGCGAGGGTAACCAAGGACTTCACAGGCCGCATCGTTGACGTAGAGAATTTCGGCATTCGGGCCGACCCAAAAAATCCCTTGGGCGGCTCGATCAACCGTAAACTGTGTAAGCTGCAGCGCTTTCTCTGCCCGCTTCCGTTCGACAATCTCTTCCTGAAGAGACAGATTGGCCATCGCGAGCTGCGTCGTCCGCTCAGCAACTCGCTGCTCAAGTTCGCCATGGGCGGCCCGCAGCGCCTCTTCGGCCGTTCTCCGTTCCGTCACATCGGAAATAGACCCAACCATCCGTACAGGTCGCCCGGTGCTATCCCATACCGCCTGGCCTCGGTCGTGGAACCAACGAAAACTCCCGTCCCTCATCCTCACCCGCGCTTCGATATCGTATGGGCTACCGATGTCAAGGTGATGTTGCGTCACTTGGTGAACTCGATCAGCGTCATCTGGATGCACCAGCGAAATCCACGTTTCATAAGTAGGAGTGAACGCGTTCGGCTCCAACCCAAACAGTGCAAAGTGGCGGTCAGACCAAGACTGTTCTCCCGTCAGAATATTCCAATCCCAGATGCCTTCGTTCGTGGCCCGCACAGCCAATTCGAATCGTTCTCGGCTTTCACGTAGCGCCTGATCACGTTGCTTCCGCTCGCTGATGTCACGGACAAACGCGCAGTGAAACTCTTGCCCGCCATAGGCTAAGAACGCGACCCGAATATCGATGGGAATCCGACGGCCATCTTTCGCGCAATGGACCGTCTCCCGTGAGACCACCTTCTTCTCCCTGGTCTCCTTCCACCACCCAGGCCACACCGCCGGCGGAAAGTCCGGATTCAGATCATGGACTGTCATGCGCAAGAATTCTTCCGCTGTATAGCCCAGCATTGTGCTGGCCGCTTCGTTGGTATACAAAATATTGGCTTGCGGATCGACCCAATATACCGCATCCACTGCTTGATCCATGGCGAACTGCGTACGCTGAAGAGTCTCTTCCGCCTGCCTGCGCGATGTAACGTCGATGCAGGCACCCACATATCCGAGAAATGTCCCGTCAGGAAGGAAACGCGGGACCCCTTTGTCCTGAATCCAGCCGTATTGTCCATCCGCCTTCCGTAATCGATACTCCATGTCAAAGGCCTCGCGACGGCCGAATGCTTCCAAGTAGATCTGCAAGCATCGATCAACATCGTCCGGATGGACGCCCTCCGTCCAACCATCCCCCAGTTCCTGTTCCATGGTCCGGCCGGTATAATCCAACCAACGGCGGTTGAAGTGTGTGCACTGCCTGTCGGGTCCGGCCATCCAGATCAGGGCAGGAGCTGTGTCTGCAATGGTCCGGAATCGCGCTTCGCTTTCTTTCAGCGCATCAGTCATCCTTGCATGTTCGATGGCAAGCGCCGCAATGGAGCTGGCCCGTTCGACGATCTTCAGATCGGGCGATTGTGGAATCCGTGATTCGCGATAGTAGGCAGCAAAGGTGCCGAGCAGGCTGCCGACGGAATTACAGATTGGGTACGACCAACAGGCCTTCAAGCCATACCGCAACGCCTCCGTGGCATGGTCCCTCCACAAGGGATCAGTCGCAATATCGGCAACGATCGCGGGTTCTCGGAGAAAGGCAGCACGGCCACAGGACCCGACGTTCAGGTCAATGGGCATGCCATCAACCATCCGTTTGTATTCTTCCGGCAGACTGGGCCCCGCCGCCGACGAAAGATGCGCTCCGTCTTCCTTGACTAACATCACCGAACAGAGCATCGGAGCAGTATGGCTCTCGATCGTGAGACAAATGAACGTCAACACCTTGTTGAGCGGGATCCCCTTTGCGACCAGTTCCAACGCTTGCGTTTCCGCTGCTTGGAATGCCTCCTCCCGTTTACGCTCCGTGATATCCCGTACAAAGCAAAAGTGGCCCGATGCTCTTCCCGCTGGTCCATCGGGCTTGGTGATCACCGCGTGTTTCCAGATCAGGCTGCCGTTTTTCTTCACGCCACGGAGGTCCACCTCGGCTTTGCCCGTCTTGAACATCTCCGCGAAACTGCTGCGGGCGGATGCCCAGTCATCCGGATGTACCGTGATATCCCAGGACCATCCGATCAGTTCCTCTGGGCGGTAGCCCAGCAGGGCGGCATATTGCTGATTGACAAAGACATACCGCCCGCTGTCATCGAGTCTGGCAATCCCCTCCATCGCCCATTCCACGGCGGTATTCGCTTCGCGCAGCGCTGCCTCGGCTTCCTCTCGAAGACTCCGGTTCCGGTACCCTTCCAACATTTGCCCACAGGTCGAGAGGAAGGGATCTAAATAGGCGATCACGGCTTCGTCATACCCACCCGGTCTATTGGCAACTCCCAGCATGCCGATCAGCAGCTCCCCACGACGAATCGGCAAACCCAAGAACGTATGTATGGGTGGATGACCAGGTGGCAGCACAACTGCGTATGGGTCGTTCGCGGGATCATCAACGATCACCGGTCGGCCGGTCCTCATCACCTCGCTGAACAGCGTCTTGACATCTTTGAGTTCGACGGTCGGAGTCCGTTGCGCTATCAGAGTCTTCCTCTCCTCACTTGATACGAGATTCGTGATGGCATGGATTGTCACGTGCGGCACCTGCTCGGCGGTCCCATTTATGCCCCCGATGAACCCATATCCACTGTCGGAGAGTGCGAGGACCTCTTGCAGCAAGACTTCAAACAACGCGTCCGACTTCGCCTCGTCGATGAAAAGGGACTGGATGCGGTTGATTGCGCGCAGCAATCGTTCGGAGGCTCGAACCTTCTCCTCGGCCAGCCGATGCCCCACAAGCTCCTGTTGCAGCACAGGATTGGTTCCAGCGCCCCCGCGAGTTCGCTTGGAGCCCGTTCGTGCGGTATCACGGCTGGAGTTTTTCGCAGCTCGTTGGCGCTTCGAGTTGGTGCCGGCCATTAGAGAACACTCAAAAATGTCACGACGGTGCGAGCGCTTGGATCGGCTGAGATACCACGGAGACGTCGCACGACCGCGACAAGTGGGATCACGAGATGATGGAGACACTCAAAAAACACGAAATTGGCCGTCAAGAAGAAGACACGAACGATGGGTCGCTTGGCCTCTACACGATTAGGAGATCTTGTCTTGATAGATCAACCTATTTATTAACAATTTAGTATTCCACATAAACTACATCATTGAAATCACCCTGTCTACTGATACTTTTACCAAGGCCGATGTTCCCTAACTAGTGCTCCAAGGGACAAGGGTGGACAACAGGTAGCTGAGTTCGTGTCGCTCAAGGATGTGAAACGTGATCGACGGTCAGAAGAAGAAAGCAGTACGGTGGCAGGTTCGTCTGCCACCGCGAGTTGGATTGGTATGACAACCTGGGGACGGGGTCAGCTGACCCGGACTCTAGAATTCTTTGAACTCATCACCTGAACTGCAGCGGTCTTTGCTATTCCCTGCCGCGACACCAACCGGCTCTTTGTATTCCATGGCTTTCCCGGCACCTGGCTTCCTGACCGCCGTCTTGTTGCCGTTGCCATGGACGACGGGCCTCGCCGGAGATTTCTCAGTACCTCTAACCGGCTGGGTAAGGCCGCCATAAAGCCTCTTCACTTGTTCGAACTTGAGAGCCTCCACTTGCTGCAAGAGATCCTTAGTCTGATCTTTCATGGATTGGGCCGAATATGTGGTCTCTTCCACGAAAGCCGCATTCTGTTGAGTAGTCTCTTCCATCGACATGGTGGCTTAATTCACCTGATCGATACTATTCGCCTGCTCTTGCGACGCTGCACTGATCTCCGCGATGATATCTGTGACCCGTTTGACCGAATTGACGATCTCTTCCAGCGTCTTGCCGGATTGATTGACCAACTCCTATCGTCGTCCACCCGTTGGATCGACTCATTGATCAACCTCCTCCATGTTGAACTCGATGAGGGCCTGGGTTTGACGGAGAGCCTTCATCATCATGGCCGCTTCATTTACTCTAGAGTTTCTTGCTTTGCCCACCATTGCTTTTTTGTTGCTGCCATTGTGATTCTCCTGCGAACAATTATTGGCAGGGGTTCATTGATGAAGATCGCGTGCGGGCTACGTGGCCGCCGCGGCTACAGCCGCACCCGATACCTCTTCCTCTGACAGAAGACGATCCATATCCAGAATGGCCACCAACTTGTCTCCGGACTTTCCTACCCCATCCAAAAAGCTCACATCAACCTTGGCCCCAAACTGCGGTGCCGGCTGGATGTCCTTCTTGTCGATGTTCAGCACGTCCGACACGGAGTCCACCACCAACCCCATCACCTTGTCACGAACGACGACGACGATGATCACAGTAAAGGCCGTGTAGTCGATCGTCGGCATCCCGAATTTCGTCCGTAGCTCGACGATCGGCACGATCGTCCCTCGGAGATTCAGCACCCCCTTGATGTGTGGCGGGGTATTGGGAATCTTCGTCACCGTCGTGTACCCTTTGATTTCCTGTACACGCAGAATATCCACCCCGTAGAGCTCCTCACCCAGATTGAACGTCAAGAACTGACTGCCATCAGCTGTGAGTCCTATCTGCTGATTCAGTTCTTTGGTCGCTAGTTCCGCTGCTGCCGCCATAGATCCTCCTTGGTCAATAGCTTTACACGTGACACGTGCATGCACTTCGTTCAGATACCAACTATGCGCCCTTCGGCTAACCTCCCACTCCGTGACACGCCATCTGCGTCCCTCGGAGCTAACGATGCCTGCCACGGACGTTCGCCTGAATTTTCTCGAGTCTCCCTACGCCGCGACAGCTGCTCCCTGCTGAGCGATCTCCAAGAGGCCCCGCACGTCAAGAATGAACCCGATCGTCCCATCTCCCAGGATGGTCGCTCCGGCGATCCCTTCGACCTTTCTGAAGTTCTGCTCCATACTCTTGATGACGACTTGTTGCTGCCCAAGAATCTCGTCCACCATGACGGCCACGCGCTCCTCTTCGGTTTCGAGGATCAGCAAAATGGCCTTCGTCGGCACAGTGTGTTCGGACTGCAACCCAAAGACTTCGTACAACCGAATCATCGGCAGATAGGTGCCCCGCACATTGATCAGCTCGCCCTTCCCGACCACCGTCTTGACGGACCCCTCTTTGGGCTGAATCGATTCTAGAATGGAGAGCAGCGGCACAATGTACGTCTCTTGTCCGATCCGAACCGTCATGCCTTCGATAATCGCGAGGGTGAGCGGCAGCTTGAGGACGAACGTCGTGCCTTTGCCTCTTACCGTCTTGATACTGACCGTGCCTCCCAACGTTTCAATGTTCCGTTTCACCACATCCATCCCGACCCCGCGCCCGGACACGTCGGTAATCTTTTCGGCGGTCGAGAACCCTGGTCGGAAGATGAGCAGCCAGATCTGATCGTCGGTCAGTTTTTCGTTCTCTCCGATCATTCCCTGCTTGACCGCCTTGGCTAGAATCTTGTCGCGGTTCAACCCTCGCCCGTCGTCTTCGACCGTGATACAAATATTCCCGCCTTCGTGAAACGCATTGAGCCTGATCGTTCCGACTTCCGGTTTGTTGTGGTCGAGCCGTTCTTCCGGTGGCTCCAACCCATGATCGGCAGAATTCCTCACGAGATGAGTCAGCGGGTCGCCGATAGATTCGATGACCGTCTTGTCCAACTCGGTCTCTTCCCCGGAGAGTACGAGTTGGATCTTCTTACCGGCTTTCGCCGAGAGGTCCCTTACGAGCCTGGGGAAACGACTGAACGCCGTCCCGATCGGCAGCATGCGGATCCCCATGACACGTTCCTGAATCTCTCGGGTGTTCCGCTCCAGTTGAGCCACTCGTTCCAAGAGAACCGGCAACTGTTTGATCTCGAAGCGCGACCCCAAATCACTAAGCATGGATTGTGTGATAACCAATTCGCCGACGAGATTGATCAGTTTGTCGATTTTTGCCGTATCGACTCGAATGGATGCCGTATCGGCCTTCCTCGTTTGCGCGCCCGTCTCCTGCTGTCGCTGCTTTTGCAGCGCCTGTTCCAGTTGTTGCGGCGTGACGGCTTTCTGTTCGACAAGAATCTCCCCCACTCGTTTTTGTTGAGATAAGACATCCTCCAGCACAGCTGCAGACACCATGCCGCTTTCCACCAAAATCTGTCCGAGGAGCTTAGACTCGCCGTCTCGTCGTTCGTCGTTGGTATCTCGTGCTCCGTTCGAATCCGAAGACGAGATAGGTCCCACGGACGACACTTCACGCTCTTCAATAACGAGCTTACTGTCCACACGAACAAACTCAAATACCTCCTCAATCAACTTCGCATCTTTGGCCGTCGTCAACACCATCCGCCACGATAAATAACATTTCTCCGGATCGATATCGGCGAGATCCGGCAATTCCGACAGATCGAGAACGACCTCGGTCAAATTCCCGATGTTGCTCAATTCCCTTATGATCTGAAGCGGATCGAGACCACGCTGAAACAACCACTCCGGAGGGGTCCACGTGATGAGATAGGTCTGCTGCCCATGACTGACGGAAGCCTGCGGCTGTATCGGTTTCGCATCCACTGAGTGCCCGCCGGACGATTGATGGCCGGCTGCACTCTCCGCGGCCAATTCTGCCGTGAGTCGCTGCACCATCTCATCATCGACTGCCGCACCGGTCTTGACCGACTCAATCAACGTTTTCAAGCAATCCGTCGATTTCAAGAACAGATCTGCGATCGCTGGCGTCACGGCCTTCTGCCCATTTCTCAGCAGATCAAGGAGCGTCTCCATCTTGTGCGTAAATTGCGCCACCGCGTTGAACCCGAACATCCCGGCTCCGCCTTTGATGGAATGGGCCGAGCGAAAGATCTTATTCAGGAGATCGCGATCCGCCGGATGCTGTTCCAACTCCAACAGTCCTTCTTCAACAACTGCAAGATGCTCCGCCACTTCATCTAAGAAGGCGTCTTGAAATTGGGCGAAATCATTACCCATCTTCTCCCTCGCTGTTCGTGAAGCGCATTACCTGAAGTGTGAAGCGGCCGAATCCGGAAACGAGATACGTTTCACGCTCCTATGCCGGCAATACCTTCGCAATCATCTTGAGGAGCACTTCCGGGTTGAACGGTTTTACAATCCACCCTGTCGCTCCAGCCTCTTTCCCTGCCTGTTTCTTCTCCAACGCTGATTCGGTCGTAAGCATGAGGATCGGGGTAAACTTGAACGCGTTCAACCTGCGCAACTCTTTGATGAGGGTGATGCCGTCCATCTCCGGCATATTCAGGTCGGTGACGACAATGTCCATCTTCGGACCTTTGGCAACTTTGCTCACCGCATCCTTCCCATGCTCGGCTTCGACCACCGTGAAGCCGGCGTTCGTCAGGGTGAAGGCCACCATCTGCCGCATGGTTGGCGAATCATCGACGATCAATGCTGTTTTCCCCATAGTACCCCTCCGGCATCATATTCGTTCGCTGGAACCAGCCTAGATTCTCGCTAGAACAGGGTCACTGAATCAGGGTCGTCGTCCGACAACCCCGTTGGCACCGGCTCTCCATAGTCCGGAGCCACCACGGTCTGATGCAAACGTCGCTCTTCCTCCATCGTGTAATTCTTCCCGATTTGTTCCAGCGTAGCGATCTTCTTCTCGCCCCCTTCGCCTTGCGGTCCCTTGAGGAGCATTTCCAGGTGATGCCGCAGTTGCTCTAAGGCCTGATTGACATGCTCGAGCTTCTGGCGCGTGATATCCTGGAACTGCATCGCCATCACGACCTGGGCCAAACTTGCCGATCGATCGACTGAGGTAACCCCGGTTTTAGTTAAGCCCAGGACTCGAAGATGCATCGACAACTCCAAGGCGGCCCGTTCCGTCTCCTGGGTCACCCCGGACATTTGCGCCTTGAGGACAGGAATCATCTGTAACGCACCAGTCGCGAAGGCTTCCCAAGCCTGTTGCTGCGCGTGAAGCCTTTTCAGGTCTTCGTTAACGTCGAGAGAATGAGCTCTCCGTCCGTCTTGTATCCTCACAGGCTTGACACTCCGCTTTCTTGCCTTCAAGTCGCAGTCTTGAATGGTTAACGGCCACACACTCGCCGACATACCTCAACCTGTGCCAAGTCCATGCTCGCCTTCCGGATGACGATCGACCGCCATCCTGCCTGGCCCACATCATTACTCACTGAGTGACCCACAGAATCCAAGCTGTTTCAATTTCGTCTGAAGGTCATCGGACAGACCTGACACAAACATGCGTTCTTGCTTTCGCGCGGCCAACATCAACTGAATCGCCGACGTGTCCACTCGGGCGACGCCGGCGAGGTCCAACGACACCAACCCATCGTTGGTAAAGAGTTTCACCAGAGATTCCTTGAATTCACCGGCCTCGAAAATCGTGAGGTCGCCCGTCGGAGCCAGATGTCTGCGGTTCTGACCTTCCACATGCGGTTCCTGAGCCGAAGATGGTACGTCAGTCATCGGTCACCCCCCATTCAGTGAAATCACTGAATTTAACTGTCGATTGCCTTCGATCGAGACTTGAACACGGACTGTACACAACCCCCACCGGACTATGGAGTCGGAAATAGCCCTTCGCCCGACAACTCTGGAACGAGCTGGGATGGATCGTGCGATACCGCTTCCATCGACTGCTCAGACTGATCCGTCTCATTCTCCGATTGGAGAATCGGAGCCGGCGGAGCCTGCTCAAAAATGACTACTTCGACCCGACGATTTTTTGCCCTCTGTTCCGGGTCGAGGTTGGCGGTTATCGGTCTCGTATCGGCATGCCCCACTGCAGCAAGGTGATCACCCGGCACGCCGTAAAGTTCTGACAACACTCTGACCACCATCACCGCTCGAGTCGCTGATAATTCCCAGTTCGAAGGAAATTGTGCGGTACGGATAGGCACATTATCCGTATGTCCCTCGACTTTCGTATGCCGATTCAGCTCGACAATGGCCCCGCCAAGACCCTCAAGAAAGGGCAGCGCTTCGGTTCGTACCGCCGCCTCTCCACTGTTGAACAGTAGCTGATCCGGGATCGTGATCACGATATCGCCATTGATCTTTTCGGTGATCCGCACCGCCGACATTTGAGGCACGGCCTTGATGCTCTTCACCAAATTTCTCAGTTTTCTGACGACCACTTCCTTACTCCCTGGTGCGTCAGGCGCCGTGAGTGCCGATTTGTTGGTGCTCAAGGTAAAAGCGGCTGGGGAAGAAGGGGGACTCACGACCGGATTGAGCGCCGCCTTGAGCGACTCGCTGACAGTGCGGTACTTTCCGACATTGACTGAGGAGATTGAGTACATGACGACGAAGAAGGCAAACAAAAGCGTGATGAAGTCTGCGTAAGAGACCAGCCAGCGCTCGTGATTTTCATGTTCCTCGTGTTTATGCTTTGCCATTTTCGACCGTGAGGCGTGAAACACGAAGCGTCCGATTTCGGAGCGAGATCCGTTTCATGAACGACGCTTCACTTTTTCGACTCCTTCGTTCGTTCGTTATGTGGAAGAACTCCTTCCAATTTTTCTTGAAGGAGCCGAGGATTTTCACCCTGTGCAAGCCCCACGAGGCCCATGATCATGAGATTACGAGATCCCGCTTCTTCCTTGAGCTTCAACTTAATTTTGTTGGCCATGGGTAAGAAGAAGAGGTTGGCTGCTCCAACCCCATACACAGTCGCGACGAACGCCACTGCAATACCGCTTCCCAGCTTCGAAGGATCGGCAAGATTCTCCATCACATGGATTAGCCCAAGCACCGCTCCAAGAATCCCGACCGTCGGTGCATACCCGCCGGCCGCTTCCCACACTTTGGCTGCGATCACGCCCTGTTCTTCGTGATGTTCCACTTCAATTTCCAGGATTTCATGTACGGCCTTTGGATCTGTTCCATCGACGATCAGCTGAATCCCCTTCTTCATAAAGGGATCTTTAATGTCTTTGAGCTTGCCCTCTAGTGCGAGCAGACCTTGTTTCCGTGAGATGTTCGCGAGGTCCAGGATCAGTTTGATCGTGCCTTTATTATCGATGTGCGATCCGGAGATGGTTAGCGACAATGCACCGAAGGCCTTGATCACGACGGACAATGGATTCTGAATGCAAATGGCACCGAGGGTCCCTCCAATCACGATGATGAAGGCCGTCAGCTGCATGATCGAACCCAGATGCCCACCCTCCAGCGCCTGCCCTCCGGCGATCGACCCCAGTGCGATGACTACGCCTAGAATGGTTGCAATATCCATTGTGCCGATGCCTCATTTGAACCCAAACTGGGCCAGGATGTCGTCGGCCACTTGTTGCTTCATGGCCGTCCTTTTCGATCCCTCGAGCTGTTTCAGCAGAGCATCTGCTGTTCCTCCGGTACTGGATTCCGCTCCGTTCTGTTGAATGCCGAAGATCACGACGAGTTCGACCAACTTGCTCTGCACTTCGTCGAGTATGGTCACCAACTTCTTGACGCGTTGAGCGACCAAATCTTGAAACGACAACGCGGTCATAATCTCGGTCAGATGCTTTCCATCTTCCACCATTACAGCTTTGACGTTCTCAAGACACTCCGCAAGTTTTGCATGTTCAACGGCTTGCGGCGTTCCCACGATCCCGGATAGATCTTTTACGATTCGATCCCGACTGTCCTGAATCATTTCCGTCAACCGCATGACTTCAAGGGTCCCCTCTTCAGTCATTTTGTTTAAATCGCTGAGATGACCGGAAGCCATCGGTAATTGTGTGCTGTTGGAAAGGATTCCGGGACTCGCCTGTGAGATCGCCTTCATTGCTCTCTCGACATAACGAGCCAGCTCGCCCAATTCCTCGTATAGTTTTTGTTCTGTTTGCTGCACACTCCCTCCAGCGGTCCTGATGCAGATGATCGAGTGCCGAGCTAATACTTATTTGAAAAGTTTTCCGAGTTTCTCCTGCATGGTCTCCGCCGTAAAGGGCTTGACGATGTAGTTGCTCACCCCGGCCTGCACGGCCTCAATTAAGTTGCTTTGTTGAGCTTCAGCCGTCACCATCAACACAGGAGTGGCTTTAAGTTTCTCGTCAGCCCTGATCGCACGGAGCAAGTCGATGCCCGTCATCACCGGCATATTCCAGTCGGAGACGACAAACCCAAATGTATCACTACGCAATTTTTGGAGTGCTTCCTGTCCATTTTCAGCTTCATCGATATGAGCAAATCCAAGCTGCTTCAGAATGTTTTTCACGATTTTTCTCATCGTAACCATGTCATCAACGACAAGAATTTTCATGTTGGGATCGGCTGGCATGATGCCTCCTTTTACTCATCGGGCTACCGCGGAGACCCGCACTGACGGACTAGCGACACCCTGGGAGGTCGGTGTCTCTGCGATACTGCACCACCTCGCTACATATCGGCAGATACGCCACATGACCTGAGTCGGATGGAGCAACGGATTGTTTGGTGTTTCGGTATGAAAACGAATCGATCAACTCGTGCGGAGGGAGGGCCGTTTGGGGAATGTTGGTGTCGGCAGGAGCATGCCCACTGCTCATGTTCTGAATACCTGACGGATCGAGGAACGGATCGCCTGATCACTCTGTCGATCACTGGGAACGCTGCTCATAGTTCCCGAGACTTGCCCGATCGACTGTGCATCCATTCATGAATGTCACGGCGGAGAAACCGCCAATGCTTTCCGATCTTCGACGCCGGCAGTTCTCCCACCCGCGCGAGTTTATACACGGTGGATTTCGGCACCCGGAGAAACTTGGCGACCTCCATCACGGTCAGGATTTCTCCGTCCCGCATAGTGCTGGCTTCCAACTGAGTGGCTGTTGATGCAACTAGGTCGCTATTCATGACACCTGAGGTATCGGCGGAGCGGTTTGAAAACTTGAGCCGGTGCTATACTCAGGTATCGGATTTGGAGACTCATTCGTTCCCACTGTGTTTGGACGGACTATGTCTCTGTCTCTTTAGGTTTCCCATTTGCCGGCCGAAGAAGATGTGGTACCCCTGCTATAACCGGTAGGAACTGATCGCAATGGCTCACACCATCTCTATCGCATCGGGAAAAGGCGGGGTTGGGAAGAGCGTCGTCGCGGCCAACCTCGCGCTAGGTCTGGCGAGGAAAGGCAAGCAAGTCGTACTCGCGGATCTCGATATCGGAGGAGCAGACGCTCATGTGCTCTTCGGCCATATCCACCCGACACACACGCTGACCGATTTTCTCACCCATCGAGTCGAACGGTTGGATGACGTGGCGCAACCCCTTCCGATTCATCACTCCTTGCGGATTATTCCAGGAACCGGAGATACCCTAGCGACGGCCAATATGTCCTATTCGCAGAAAAAGCGGCTTATCCGGAATTTCCAAGAAATCCACGCGGATGTGATTATCGTCGATATCGGAGCAGGCACAAGTTACCATGCACTCGATTTTTTTCTGATGGCCGACCATCATGTTGTTGTAGCGACTCCAGATCCAACCTCGGTCCTGGATCTGTATCGCTTTATCAAGCTGGCCGCCATCCGGCGAGTCCTATCGATGTTTTTAATGCGTGAAGTTATGGCGGAGGGGCTTGCCAATCGGGATTACTGCAGCGTGGAGGAGGTCTTAGAAGTTGCCGGGAAGACCGACGAATCGGGACGGACCATCGCTGCATCGACCCTGCGTGCCTTTCAACCGACCCTCGTCCTCAATCGCGTATCCGGACGTGCCCGCGTCAACGTACCGCAGTTGAAGAAGTTGCTCAAAGAGTACGTCGGTGGTGATTTAACTCTGTTGGGCGAGATTCCAGAAGATCCTGCGATGGAACAGGCGGTCCGCGCCTATGTCCCAGTCATTCAACACGCTCCTGCATCTTCAGGCGCTCTGGCGCTGACAAAAACAGCGGACGCCCTCCTACAGCTCCTTACCGCCTCTTCCTCTCAAGCGGCTTAGTGAACCACCTACGAACCGGGCGCAGGGGCAGATGATTTGTGACGAGCTCTCAACCGTTCAGCTTGCGTGTAAAGAATGTGGCGGATCAACTGCTCTTGGTCATCGGGCTTGAGGTCGACAAACTCTGTCGCGATGGTAAACCCCTGGCCGTCTGTCTGGGGCACCGATCGAATGACCCTGACAACGGTCTGGATCGGAATAAAGGGAGGGAGAATCAGCTTCAGCACCAGCTGATCACCAGCGGCAAATTCACGATTGGTGGCGAATCCCACGCCTCCCCCGCTCAGGTTGACATCCATCGGTCTGGCCATCGCGACACTAGACGGCTGGCTAGCTGCCAAGGC
This sequence comes from Nitrospira sp., assembly GCA_965223625.1. Lineage (GTDB taxonomy): Bacteria > Nitrospirota > Nitrospiria > Nitrospirales > Nitrospiraceae > Nitrospira_D. The sequence goes on along the minus strand of OZ245008.1, from coordinate 1,330,233 downwards.
ATTCAAAATGATTTCGAGGAGATAATCCACCTTCATGATCCAGGGTAACACCGGCGAACCCATCAATGATTCGCCTGAGCGAGCAAGCAGTTCTGCCGTCGGTTTCATCACTGCTTCAGAAATTGACTCCGCAGTTGGATGGTCCACCGCTATGGGGTGAGCGCTCCCGGACTCAGTCAACGCGCGATACTCCATCAATAGGCGATCATCGATTCTGATCCATTCGCGCCGTTCATCCTGTGATGTCTGGGCTGACGTACTCACTGGTGTTGTACTGGATGAGGTCATAGTCATTTTGAGCTCGACATTATGCAGCCAGACTCAACGCCAGGGCACAGGCTACCGCCGGTCGTGGTGGAACATGGACCGCCATACGGTTCCGCCCTTGAGCCTTCGCTTCCTTCAACGCCGAACCAGCCATGGTCTTCCAATCTGAGGACGAAGTGACCCCCATGTCGGGAACGGTAGCTAAGCCGATGCTCGCCGTCGTACGAACCTGTCCTGATTGACTGACAAACTGGTGTCGCTCAATACGCTCCCGCAATCGCTCCGCAAGCTGACAAGCCTGCCGCCTCTCAGTATGCGGGAGCACCACCCCGAATGTGTCGCCTCCGCATCGCCCCACGATATCAGTGTCACGCACCATCCCGCGTATCACATCGGCTGCCGCTCGGAGCACACGATCTCCTGCTTCGTAACCAAGGCGGTCATTGACCGTTCTAAAATAATCAAGTCCAATCACCAACAAACAGGCCGTGACTCCGTAGCGAAGCCCGACCTTTAATTCACGAGTCAAGGCACCATCGAATGCATGATTATTGAGTATGTTGGTCAACGGATCACAACGGTCGATGTCTTGCCGGACTCGACGGGACTCCGCATTCCGGAAGGACATCGCTAGGACCGTGCCAATGATGTGAAGGGCCTGTCCTTCCCACTCGGTGAACTTCTCACCGTTGTTTCTCTGAACAAGTAATAGACCCGCCTCGGCCTGCCCTAAGGCCAAGGGAACTTCGTGGGCGTTCGTCGGCCTCTCATCGAGCTCTAGGAAGCCGCACGCCGAACTCGGCACAAGTGAGAGATGTCGTGAACGAGCCAGCTGGCGGGACCTTGTGGGTTGGAGCATATCCAGAGACAGATGGCCGAGGCGTCGAAGGAGGTAGCGACGGATGCGCGCCTCTGCTTCTCGACTCTGTTCACTCGACCAGAGACAGACGTTTTCACGGCCTGACCGGGCGATCCCGATGACATCAGTGGGAATCACCGTGTGCAATCGTCTCGTAAGGGTCTTGACGATGTCATTTTCGTCTTGGCACGCAACCACCGCGGCAAGCAGCTGATGGAGCAATTCAAGTGGCTGACTGGTCGATAGCAGCGAGTCGTGATCAGGTGTTCGTTGTAGATTGACTGGAGGCAGCTCTTCGCTTGCCATTGTCCGTCCCTAGTTCGATTAGGCTTCTACGGACATCGCCTCGGATGCCAACGCAGGTATCCCTAGTCGTTGACGTAGGCCTTGCAACCGGCGTTTTGTCGCCGCGGCGTCTTCTAACAGCGACGCCAGCAGGGCTTGTGTGGTCTGCACGTGGTCGCGGACCTGACAATCCAACTTGAGCAGGTCTTCCCTTTGATCGAGCGTCCCCTTCGTGGTTTCCAACAGAACCCCTCGGTCTCGATAGCATTGGATGACAGCATCCCATTGACCGGACCGCGCGGCCTCAATCGCGGTCTTGGTGAGTTGCACGATCTCAGCGTTATGGTCGGCTCCTGTGGTGCTCATCGCACTCCCGCCATGCGCGGCTGCTGTGCTGCAGCGATCTCCCGCCACGCTTCACGCAATGTGCCGAGGCAACGGAGTGGACCATCAAGCTTCCGTTCATTGTTCCGAGCGTTCGCTTCCACAAGCTCTGCCATCATGTAGTCGTACAATCTCCGAAGCAATCTTGCGATGTCCCCCCCTTGCTCATAGTCCAGTACGCTGTTCAGCTCTCCAATGATGGCAATGGCCCGCCCCAGATGTCGCGCTTTCTCTCGAACATTGTTCGCCTGAATCTCACGCCTGGCCAACTCAATCGACTGAATCGCACCGTCGTAGAGCAACACGACCAACTGGACGCCGGAGGATGTGACGACCTGGGTCTGTTCATACTGACGAGCATACTGGGTGAGCATAGCCGATTATCCTAGTTTTGTGATTGATTGGATGAAGACTGGGATTGAAGGAAGCTACTTTGCCCCTGAAGCTGTCGCAAGAGTCCATCCAGCGCCGCAAACTGACGCCTGAGTCGTTCTTCATAGCGACTTAGAGCATCTTCTTGCCTGGCGATGTCGTCGCCAACTCGAGTTATCTCGCTCGTTAAGCCATTCTTGCGAAGCGTGAGCGCCCCTCCTACAACGTCGTTCAGTGCATCCACAGCCGATACGAGCGATTGGGCCAAGCCGGCTACCGCGCCCTGATTGACAAACAATGCTTTCACCGCACCATAATTCGTGTTCAGAGCGGTGGTCAGCTGCCCATCGTCGACCGTGAGGGTTCCGTCACGTTCCGTTTTAAACCCGATTTGTCCAACACTTGTGTAGGTGGTGGCGCCGCTTACGGAAGATGAGAGAGCGGTTCGGAGTTGTGCAATCACGGTTCTCGCGGACGACTCGTTGAAAAACACCCCACCTTGCTTGGTCGTGACGTCGTAGGTCGTTCGTTCGTTGATGAATTTCACGACCTCATTGTATGCCGTGGCCAAGGCCTTGATGTTCGTCTTAACGGCATTCACGTCCTGGGACAGGCTCACCTGGACCGTCTCCGCTCCCGTCGTCTTGGTGAGCGTCAGAGATAGTCCCGGAATGGCGTCGGAAATCGTGTTCGAACTGCGCTCAATCGTCAGTGGGTTGAGCGACTGATCTCCAATTTGGATCTCTGCATTCTGGGCGGCCGACAACGTATCAATCCCACCGGTACCGCTGCCATTCAGGAGGTCTAAATCTGTACCGTCGGTAACGATGGTAATCGCGTTATCGTTGCCCGTGCTATTGGACGATAGCGCCAACCGATAGGATGGAGCAGTCTCCGTTCCGGTATTGATCAGCGAGGCCGTCAGTCCCGCTCCGAGGTCATTGATCTGGTCCCGCAAATCCGCCAGCGTGGCGGTCGATCCCAAATTCACGGTTTGGTTTGATCCGGACCCTACTGTGAAGGTGAATGTGGCAGATCCGCCACTGACGATGTCGGCGGTCTCTGATGCCACCGCCTTGGCCGCTTTGCTCACGATCTGATGAGACTGTGCGAGCTGAACGACGCGAACGCTGTAGGTTCCAGCCGCCCCGGAGGAGGAAGCTGAGGCGGACAACACCGTCGAGTCGCTCACAGAAACCGTGGTCCTATCAAAGGAAGTCGAAAGCCTGAGCGCCTCGGCAGCGCTCTGCAATGCCGCCACTTTGGTACTCACGGTGGTCAGATCCGTAAGCTTGGTATTTAAATCGGATTGTTTCTTGGTCAGTCGATCAACTGGTAATTGTGCCACCTTCACCAGTTGATCGACGACCTGTCCAAAATCCAGCCCGTTCCCTAGGCCTCCGAAACTTATCGTCGGCATCTCACATCCTTGTGCATCGGATCAGACATGTTCTTCAAAGAGCAGACCCTTGTGATTGGCCAAATTCTTGGCGAGGTCAATCACCTCCTGAGGGGGGATCTGCCGAATCACTTCCCCTGAGTCTCCCTTCAAGATCTTGACGATGACTCGGTGAAGTTCTTGATCCACTTCGATCTGCAGATGTGAACTCGATTGCTGCAAAGCTTCCCTCACCTTGCCTACGGCTTGTTCGAGCGCAGCTCGCTGCGTCGGAGACGCGAGCGTGAACTCTGAACCCCGTCTATGCTCAGCCACACGTGTGCTCGTGGAAGGAACCTCGTTTTGACTCCTTCGGTTGGCAGTGGTCGGGAGATCCACCTTGGATGTTACATCGGTGATCATGATACCCCCTTTGTCACCCCGTTCACCGAACCCCTCTCCTCGTTAGGAGAGGGGCGGTGGACGACGTGCTGCCGTTATCCTCTGAGTAATGCCAGCGCCTGTTGCGGCAAGGTATTGGCTTGTGCCAACGTCGCGATACCCGCCTGCACCAAGATCTGGTTCTTCGTGAAGATGGATGTCTCAAGCGCGATATCAGCATCACGGATCCGCGATTCTGCAGCCGTGAGGTTTTCACTTGTGACTTGCAGATTCGCGATCGTCGCCTCGAACCGGTTCTGAATCGACCCGTATTCCGCTCGGGCACTCGCAATCGCGCTGATGGCATTGTCGATATTCGCCAACGCACTCGTTGCATTAGCAGAGGTTGACACGTTTACACTCGACAACCCCAATGACGATGTCGTGATATCGTTGAGAGCCAGGTCCAGCGTATTCCCCGTGCCGCTGCGGAACCCGATCGCGACGGAGAAACTGATGGTTGAACCGCTCGTGAGCGCTTGACCATTAAATTCCGTCACCTGGGCGATCCGGTCGATTTCAGACCGCAGGGCGACGAACTCTTGATCGATGTAGGAGCGTTCTGTATTGCCAACCGTTCCGCTCGCCGACTGAGAAGACAGCTCGCGGAGCCGAGCCAGCAATGAGCCGATCGTGGCGGCCGCACCGTCGGCGATCTGCGTCAAACTGATGCCATCCGATGCATTTCGAGTTGCCTGATTGATACTGCGAATCTGTGCCCGCAAGGACTCGGACAAACCGAGACCAGCCGCATCATCCGCAGCGCGCGTCACCCGAAGACCGGATGACAACCGTTCTACCGAACGGTTCAAGCTCAGGGTGTTAATCGAGAGGTTCCGCTGAGCCGCGATCGACGCGGGGTTGTTGTTAATGATAAGAGCCATTGCCCTTCCTCCTTGAAACTAGAACACTGTCCGCTGCTGTGCTTCCGACATCCGTGCAGAAGCCGTATTCCATTACGCCTCTAGGTGGCGTGCCTGTCTTATCGGCCAATCCCAGTGGGACTTGAGCCTCCCAGCTAACCACCAGAGAGCGGAGGAACTGCCCTGCAATGGAATCTAACGGATACCGGCGTTTTCGGAGGAAAGCCGCGGTAGGATTTCATATTCGAGCAGATCGGCCATACGGACTGTATCGCTGAGCTGTCGTGCAACAAGAAGTTCCTCGATCCATTTTGCCTTGTCGCTGACCCTCGAATCAGCCCCAGGATTCGACGCCTGGTTTCCGATCAATTCCAGGAGATCGGCGACCTTACCCAACCACCGGTCCAGTGAGGAGAGTTCCTGCTTACCCAGTCGAAGCTCCCGTACCAGCGAGCTTCCTTCCTGAACGACCAGCTCGTGGTATCGGCCGATGGCAACACGGGCGTCTTGAATGATCTCCTCCTGCGTACGTGACGTCGCGACGAGGTTGCCGAACTTGGCGGAAGATTCTTGCAGTAATCCTGGTTCTAGATCGCGGTCGGTCAGCCGACGCCGATCCAGCATCATGGTGGTCACAATACGAGCTTTCGCATGTGCACGCTCGCTCAACTCGGCAAAGACCTCCTCCAGTGACGCGTCGGTCGGCGCAACCCATTGATCATCATCTAATCGGATGTGCATGAGATGTCTCCTTCTTCCAACAAATATTCACGCGACCTGTTGCGTTGAACCCGTCTGACGCAGCGATGGTATGCGCTCCGGTAAGTGACGGGCATCAATTGCCTGTGCACCGAAAAGCCGTCGTTCAAGGTCCAACGCCCTTGTCTGCAACGTTCGATAGGCCCCTGCATGGTGATGGGCTAACCGGTCTAATCCCTTGACGTTGTCATTTTGGAGTTGGCGCAGGAACGCAGCCGTAACCGGCGCCGTGGCCGAACTGCCCATGCCAATAAAAACAAGCCGTTCCTTTTCTTTCCCTAGCTCCTGTTGAAGCTGTTTCACTTGTGAAATGTTGACGGTTTTCTGACCGGCCAGACGAGCGATCTCATCGGCCTTTCGCCGAGCGGCCTCCAGAAGCGGAATCAAGCGTTGAATGGATTTCCTTGCCTGTTGCTCGTCGGGTGGTGGCCCTTCCAGGGCCCGAGCCTCGCTCCCGATTCCGGTGTAGGTTTCATACCAATACCTGCGCCAGAAGCTGGCATACCAAGCAGTCACCATGGATTCCGTTCCCGCCTTCAACCGGAACGTACCCAATCCGTCTTCGTCGACATCCGACCTATACAATCGCACACCCGTAGCTCGCAATGGAGCCGGTCCGCCATTTAGCACATGGAGCAGTAGATCCGCTACAAGGTCCGGCGAAATCCGATCCTTGCAGGCATGGTGGGCACAGACCTGCTCGAACCCACAGGGAGCACAGTCGAGTTCCGGCTGAATGACCCAGTGGCCCGTCCCGTAGGGTCCGGTTTCCTGGAAATCCACATGACCCACCGAGAGATCGATCACCGAGGTTCCTGCTGCAACCCCGATATGCATGGGGCCCGTATCATTCGTCAGCAGCGTTCGGCATTCTGCCAATAGCGCAGCAAGCTGGCTCAAAGTCGTACGACCTGCGAGGTTCTTGATCGGATTCCGCCCCGCCGCCGCTCGATAGACCTGCATGACCTGAGCGATGGTCCCTTCCTCTTCGGAACTGCCAATAAAGGCAAGACCTCCATCCCATTGTTTACTGAGTTGCGCCAGCGACAACCCGAACAAATGAGGCCGCCAGGCTTTCATGCCGTCACTGGCCCCGGCTTGCACGGCCATCCACTGAGACGATCCCGCCAGAACATGTCTGGCCCAGAGGCGATCCTCTGATGGAATTCTGACCCGTAGTGGTGCAAAGGACCCGGGACCGCTCCCACCCAATGCGTACACATCCACGAGATTAAATCGATTGAACCGGCGGAATTGGTGGAAATCACAGAAATACGCCATCCATGGATTGTCGACCACCATCCCGCCGTCCCATGCGCTGCGTGCGCCACGAATGTCCGGCGCTCCGATCGCGCCGGCCAAGTGGGCACTGGGACGATTGAACGTGAGGTTGATGATACGGTCGTAGCGACGTTCGGCAAGGGGTCGTACCCAGGCATTCACCTCCTGGTAGAGCGAAATCACGTCTTTGACCGCTGCACGGCTTTCGTCGATCAGCGTGTGGAAATCGAACGGAATCACCTCGCGCACACCCGTCATCAAGGCTGCCACCGAGGCAAACCGCCGATCCACGACGAGGTCTACCGAGACTCTCGGCCATTCTTCCTGAAGTCGGTCCAACAGTGCGCCCATCTGGACGAGGTCACCCATGCGGGTAATGTTGATGATCAATACCTGCCTGGTCACAACAGATCTCTCGTTTCAGCTCGATAACTGTCCAACATGAGAACCAGCAACTCCTCTCGGTTCAGTTCGCGCCCGGGCGCCCGTGCCCTGATGTCGGCGGCAAGATCCTTCAGCTCGACCCGTTGGCCAGGGGGAAATCGGCTCAGCAACGGTGACAGTTCGGTAGTTGAATCCGTCCGGCGCTGGAGTTCGGTCGCGGATCGCTCGCCACGCAAGATCGAACCAATTCTATCGGGCTGATGGAGGCCCACCGCAGCAAGGAGATCCTGCATCCGGTGCCGATAGGTATGTTCGTGCAGCACTCGCCGCTGCGCCGCCTCAGCATAGGCCCGTCGACCGGCCGAATCCTTGAGCCATGTCCGAATCAATGATGGAACGTCGTTTGGACTTCGAAAGCACACTATCTCCTCAGACGTAAAAAGCTCTGACAGCAAGGTTCGTTCATCCACGAGTTGGAAGGCTCCGCATGCAGCAATTTCAAACGCGCGAGGATTGACGAAATCTGGATGAGTATCCAACCCTATGCCGGACGAGGAATGGAGATTGAGATTGATGGCCGTCGCATTGAACACCTTCACGCAAGTGTCAGTGTCGATACGGGCGCCGTTTCGTTGGAGAACGCAGGAAAGATCCGCTGCCCCGTCCCATTCGTTCCCCCAGAGCTTAAAGGTCCATTCCTTGGAGAGCCACTCCGGCAAGAGACGGCGCCGATTGGCATACCCTGCTCCGACAAACGAGACGTCGGCTCCATATTCCTGTTGCTCATCGGCCGTCAGCATCACGGGATGATGGACGACCGGATGCGCCGCCATGGGGAGATAGTGAACCTGACTTGCGCCTGCCCGCTTCAGTGCCTCAATGCATTCCGTTCGTTGAATGACGAACCAGTAATCGTACCCGGCAGCCAGTTGTTGCCAGTACGTGAGATGCCGGAAGTTTTCCACGAACCACATGGCCGTCAGGAACTTCTTCTTCTGTAAATGTTTGAGAACGGCCAGCGACAACGGGGCTTGTGCAACGGACAGTACGAGATCCGGAGGATCCTCGGCGATGGTTGCCATGGTACTGAGACTCAGAACATCGGCAAAGCGGCTCTGCACGGTCAATCGAGATCGTTCATCTCGGTACGAGTCAAAGGCCTGATAGCTGGCATGATGCACGCTGTGATCGATCCAGGTGACCCGATGGCCCAACTCACCCAATGCTCGCACGACATAGCGGGCGATCGGGAGTGAGCCACCGTAAATGGGACCGACCACCGCGACATGCAGTCGGCCTCCTGCCTGGGCGGCAACGATTCGGCGCAAGCTTGTCTCGAGCCGCTGATGGGCCTCCGCATGTAACCGCGCCGCAGGCCCATAAGTAAAGAATCGCAAAGGTATGGAATGTGATGCCAGCTGCCCGGCCATCTCCTGTGCGGTACCTGTGATCCACTGAATCCTGTCTAGCCAAGGACCAAGTGCCCTGGCTTCCATCGCATCTTTGAGGACCGATGGGTCAGGCACCACGACGGCGAGACGGGAATTGTCAGGATTCACCTGAGCCAAGGCTTCGATGTGATAGAGCAATCCTACCCCGAGTACGACACCTAGCTCTCCAGTCTTCCATTCACCAACTTGTTGTTCGGCCCATGATTGAGCCTCTTTACGAGGATCGTAGGCACTGTGGACCCATTGACCCTGGTGCGTGGCAGAAGGAAAACCTTCACGCGAGGCCACCACAGCGAGGACACCTCCAACGCTTTCACGTACGGCCGTAACGAGAGCCGGCCACTTCTGGCGAAGCCTCTCTACATTCTGATGGAAGTAGCCCACCGGATCCTCTTAGAATACCGAAGACGGTTGCAGCTGCCGCCAGATCTGCTCACGTTCACACGGCTCAATTGGCTCGTGCCCCGACTCAACATAATAGGCGCCCAGATCATCTCGATAGCTTCTCCACAGCGACCAGTCGCCGACTGAAGCGATAGAGCCATCATCGAGCAGTGCGATCGTCTCACTGATCGGCCATCGGCTCGGCTTCACCGAGGCCATCCTATCCATCTCTCTCGCCTCCGCCTGCCATACCCAATGATTCAGGCCGTACGGTCCCGTTTGATGAACACGAGCTCTGCCAAAATACCACCCGATCACCTTGGTCCCGACGGCCGTTGCGAGATGAAGCGGACCGGTATCGGCTCCGATCACGAACTGACATCGCGTAAGAAGGCTCGCCAGTTGGACCAGGGAGAGCCTTCCCGTGGTGTCCCACACACGACCCAGAAGCAATGGGGAGAGCGCTCTCTGAATAAGTTGTGCCCGCTCCTGTTCGTGCTGATCTCCGATCAACACGATGCGACTGGCAGGAAGAACCTCCAGACACTCGGTAATCATGCGCTCCCAGACTCCAATCGGAACTGATCGTTCTTGATCTCCTGCCCCGACCAGCAGGCCAATCCAATCCCCTTTCGACCGTCCGATGGGCTCAAGATCGGAGGGAAGGATCGTTGCTGGAACCTGTAAGGGCATGATGGAATTCGGTGGTAAGAGGCCGCACATTCCACAAAACGCGTCAGCCAAGTGAACGCGATGGCGCTGCTTGGATTTGGCCATATGTCTGATGTACTGCGCCCACGGAGACAGGCTGTGGCTCAGCGGCTTCCCGCTCACAGCTCCAAAGGACTCCTGCGCGAGTAGTGCACCAGCCATCACCGCTCGAGGATGTTGGTTCAGCACAAACGCGCGATCATAGATGATGTCTTCGGTGATGGCACGAATCTCGGCACCGGCTTCTGCAATATGTTCGGGACGTACATCCGCCTCGGCACTAGCTGCTCGCAGATGCCATGCGGCGCCATCCCAGGTCACGACACCCGCAATTCCAGGCAAGAGTCGGCCAAGTCCAGACACCTGCGCCGGACACAAGAGATCAATGTCCCAATCTGCATAAGATTCCTTCAGCGCGGTGATCGCAGGAATTGTTTGCACAAGGTCGCCCAGTCTGGCCAGTTGAATAACAAGTGTCCGCTGAGTCATCCAGCTAGGAAGAAGCGGCGTCGAGAGCGAGCGCCGCTTCTCTCCCTGTTATGGCCTGGCCAAGCTGCGTAAGCCCGTCATAACTAGGCGCGACTTGTCGAAGCGTATCATACTCACGGCGGGCTGCCTCAATCTGCTCTCCCCGCAACAAGACGCTGGCGAATGCAAATCGAATAGCCAAGTCACCTTGATTCCTCGCAACATACGCTTGTAACTTTTCACCCAACTCATGCCAGCGGTTTTGCGCCGTGCCGGCACGGAGCAACCAATGAATCGCGTCGGCATCATCGGGATGGTCGGCCAGCACTTGAAGAAACCGCTGCCACGCCCCTTGGGTGTAGGCCCTTCCCATTGCAGCCATCCCCATTCCCATCAGACATTTCTTACGGTCTGCACCCTCACGCATTGCCAAATCGAAACTAGTTTCTGATTGCTCATACTGTTCGCGCTGCATGCACAGAATGCCGCGGAGCAAGAGGCCTTCGGCATGAGTGGGGCAATCGGTCAGCAATTTCTGTAGATGCTGGTCAGCCGCCCCGAGATCCTGCTGTTCCAGAAGCTCACGGATGACTTGCAGGCGCACTGACTGGTCATTTTCCAACTCAAGATAGCGAGCAAGAAATTTCACCTGCAAAGTCGATTCGTGAAGGTGCGCACACACCTTCGCCCCCCAAGACAGCACAAATCGGTCATTGGGCCAATCATCGACCATTTGGAGCTCCCATTTAACAGCTGCCCAATCCTTTTTCAGGGCCGCCGCTTGAGTCGCCGCCACATGCGCCCACGCTGCCTGTTCTGTGACATTGCTCATCGGTCTCAATTGTGTTGCGAAGCGCTGGTTATCCTGTCCCCCAAGCAACTTGAATCCGTCTGTATGATAGTGAAAGTCTTCATCACCCAACCACCAGTGATCGCCCCACTTTCCCTGAAGCAAACGGCAATTGTGGTCATCGTGGTCATTGCGACCAGACGTCTGACTTTCTAAGTGATACAAGACACTGCGAGGCTGATAGATAACCTGGTGCCCCTGCTCACGAACCTTGAGGCAAAGGTCCACATCTTCAAACCCGTTGATGAAACTTTCGTCAAAACCATGGACCGTCTCGAACACTTCTCGACGAATCAGCATACAAGCTGCTGTTACCGCCTGGAATTCGCGCCGCTGATTCACAGCAGGAATGGCGTTAGAAGCGGTCCGATAAATGTGATACGCGCTCAAGTGCGATCGCATAAACACCACACCGGCATGCTGGACGGATCCATCTGCAAAGAGAAGCTTGCTTCCCACTATGCCCACCTCTGGATGCTCTTCTACTTCCCTCACCAGCACTGCAAGCCAATTCATCTGTGGAATTGTGTCATTATTCAGGAATACAAGATACTTGCCTCGAGCCGCCTGTGCCCCTTGGTTGCAGGCTTTGGCAAATCCTAGGTTTTCGTGATTGCGGATGATGTGAATATCACCCGTCAAGTCCTTGAGAAACTCTTCGGTTCCATCCGTGGAGCCATTGTCGACAACGATCACCTCAAATGAGACATCGGTCGTCACTTCCGCGAGGGCCCCGAGACATTGTTTGGTCAGGTCCACCTTGTTCCACACAGGAATGACGATGGAACATTGGAAGGATTTCGGCAGCAACGCTCTGAATCTCGCCAGCTGGTCCCGTTGCATGTCCAGCACACCCGGGATCCGTTCGGCATAGGCTTGATACTTCCTATAGATGATCTCCATCGTACGAGCGTATGTGAGCCTTGTCCCGCTTGTCATTGAGGATCCGTCTTCGCGCCAGGTAAATTCCGAGGTTATCCGCTTGATGTGTTTGAACGGATACTTGGTCGCCATGCGGATCCAGAGATCCCAATCTTCGTGCGCAAATAGACTCTCATCGAACAGACCGACATCATCAAGACAGCTCCGCTCGTGCATGATGCAGAGCACGGGAAAATAGTTTGACACTAAGAGAGAAACCGGATTGAATTCATGTGAGTAAGGAAGGTCTCTCCCGGTTTCGACATATCCCTCCTTATCCAGAGACTCATGCACGCGCCAGGCATCGGTATAGCCAACTTTAAACCCGCTCCCCACTAAATGTGAAACGAGCGTTTCCAAGTGATTCGGCAGATATCGGTCATCGTCATCCAAATAGCAGATATACTTACCCTGCGCGTGTCGCAGTCCCGTGTTCCGTGACGCCGCTAAGCCCCGATTGCGATCATGATTGACGATCGTGATCCGGCCGTCTCCATTAAAAACTTCCACCACATCCACAACCGGCACACCAGCATCGTTGACTACGACGACTTCGAAATCTTGCAACGACTGTTGCATGATGCTTTGTAATGCAATACGCAGTCGCTCTGGTCGATTGAAAGTCGGTACGATGATGGATACCATCGGCTTCCGCGCAAAGGTGTGTGTCTGCCCGCCAAGCGGAGCAGCGTTCCGCTGACAGGCCCATACCTGATAGATCGGTATCAGTGACATACTTTGCAGTTCATGCCTCGTTGCCGCAGGAAAATACCGAAAGGTCGGGACCTCTACGTGGACTCTCTCAACTGCGAGCGGATGAAACCCATTTGACTTAAACAGCTCCTCCAGTTGGGATTCCGCCACCCAGTCCTCTACCGGCTGATTGGGAGGCGCAATCCGGCGCCACTGTTCCCACTCTTCCCCCCGCGGTGTGGTCAGAATCAGATACCCATCTGACGCCAAGAGTTGCGACAATTGACGGACAAAGATGGGCTTACCGGGATTCGGCACATGTTCGATTACCTCAGAACAGAGCACAACGTCGAACGGCTGAAAATCTTTCCTTGCAAGGATCGTTTCGGGAGTCCCGACGGTGAACCGGATGTGAGGAAACAGTGTTTTGGCATGCGCTATCACCCCGGACACCGGCTCCACTCCTTCTGCACTCCCATAGGCTGTAGCAAGGTTCGTCAACCAACCGCGGCCGCACCCGACATCCAAGATCCGGAGAGTGGTCTGCTGATCGCGCGCCCGAGCCTTCCTTAAGATGTGCTCCAGAAAGGATGCGATCTTACTCCAACGGGCCGCCTCATCAGCATTCGGCTCGGATGTGGACCAGTGCGGCTTATTGACAAAGAGATCGACGTAGAACTCGTCCTGCGTCACAGAAGTTACGCCCGTTGTCTTCGAGCCACCTCTAACGTTAGACGAAGGATATCGGCTGGCCTCGATTCCGTACTGAGGCTCGACTCCATCTTGAAGCCAGCACAAAGTTTCCTTCAGACGATGCTCAGCTGTATGGTAGCGACGGACCCGAGCTTGGCCGTTGCGTGCCAGAGCAGCAGCATACTGCGGGTCGCGTTCCAGGCGATCAATCTGCGCTGCCAAAGCAGCAGGGTCATCCGGATCAAACAATAGAATCTCTTTCCCCGGCTCGAACAGCGCCAAATTCTGTGGGTGGGCAGGCACCTCCCACGAAATTACTGGCCGGCCAACGGCCATCCCTTCCATCACTCGACCGCCATAGAATTTGGCAAGACTCGGCAGGTTGACGATCGCGGGCCATTTCTGTAGCTGCTCCATCCACTCCCCAAATTCCGCGGCGCGAATCTTTTGGAGAGAGCTCGAATGCTCCTGCAACATCGGAAACGTCACCGACCGACCAGACTGGAGCGATTGGGCAACTGATTGCTGCAGCTGATCAAAGCTTCGTTGATATTTCGTCATCCGCTGGTCTGCCTTGACGCAACGCAGACGCTGTTGCAAAAGTGGATGATCCATCCAGCTTTTTCGACGACCGTACGGAGTCCCGTGAAAGACCGCGTCATGCTCTGATGGTAGATCGCTCGGAGGCACGACGAATCGCTCCGGTACAAAAGTGGGCCACCACAGCGCCTTCACCTTCCCACTCTCATTGATTTCCGTTACATCGTGTTCATCGGGAGCCAGCACATGAGTCAGATACGGTATCTGATCGTTCAACACCATGCGGCGATTCTTGAGCTGTGGAGCCCAAGCGTAGTCCGCAGGATCGTATCGTAGTGATTCCATCAGCACCCCGATACGAACGGGAGCGAGCCTCGACAGCCACTCCATCGTGGCCTCATCAAGCGAAGTGTGGACCAACCAGATCCATACTTGGTCGAACCGCTGTCCTTCTAACAGACTTTTTGCATGGTAAAGCCAAGAAGCCTCACTCGAGCAAGAGTGCTCCGCAATCGCGGGAATGGTCAGACACTCGATTCCGTTGGCGACCAGACCCTCTTGAACTCCGTAGGCAGCGCAGTAGGACCAGGGACGTGCTGTCGTCCAGCATTGAAAATCCAGTTGAATCAACAAGGCCTTCGTTTTTCTTTCGCCACACCCATTCCCGGCTATCATTGATGTTGCGTCGACACGGGACTGTCCCTGTCTCGCCGCAACATCGACAGATCGTCCTTCGGAGAACCACTGAAGGAATTCCTGATCTGCCGAAGCATCACGTGGTTGTAGGTGTCGAGGAATCTGTTCAGCTGTCGGCATGATCTCCGACATGGAGACCGCTTCCCATTGTCCACCTATTCTTCGCGCCGCCCAACAACCCACGACACAGGAAACACGACCTAGCAACTCGCCAACGGCAAGAGTAACCCCGGGATGAAATTCCTTTCCAGAACGTGGATCATGGATGTAATCTGCCTCCATCTCTGTCCGTGCGTGGGCAGCATCGATCTCGGATAGCTGCAATTCCAAATCGTCTCCGCAGAGGATCCCTCCCTCCCTAACCAGCTCCTTCGCCAACGTTAAATCATCGAGCACCGCTCTATAGGAGTGGTCACCATCCACAAAGACAATATCAAACTCTCCACGTGGTAATGTTGGGAGCAGGTCTGTACTTCGTCCTCGCAACGGCGTCACAACATCTGCATGACCCGCGGCCTCCACGTTGTGTAGAAACAATCCGTAAATTGTGTCGCGTTCAAGCGCTTCGGCCATACGACGGTACACTGGAGCGTCCGGACGATCGGCTCTCTTAAAATAAGGCTTCCAAGGATCGACGCAGAGAACCTGACCACCTCCAGCATATCGTTTCAATGCCTCCGCCCACGTGATGGCGGAACCACCGGCCCAGGAACCAACCTCAAGGATGCGGATGAGGCGACCCGGTTGCCTTCGAGCCTCTAATCGGACCAATTCCTGCATGACGACGTGGCGAAGCGGAAGACCTTGTGAGGCCCACATATACCGGCCAAAGTAGGGCCGTCGCCGTGCACGGCAAAATTCGTAATAGGCGTTCTCGATCTTTTCTACCGCTCGCTCCATATCAGTCATCTCCGTCCTTTCACGGATGGGTGGCGGAATTTGGCTGAATGATGTCGGGGTATTCTGGACTCATCCACCCGTCTGCTGGATCAATCAGCATGTTCTCCTTAAACTCCTCACGAGGGAGATAGGGATACATGTCTTCGATTGGAGTCTTCCAACCGAAGATTCGTGGTTCGTAGGTGTGATGCTCATCCATGTCGACGTCGCACACGACGGGCTCATCATAATGCAGCACTTCATCGATCTTGCTGTCCATCTCCGCATGATTGGCGATCGTTACCGTCTTGATTCCATAGGCCTGGGCTAGCTTAATGAAATCCGGAGGCCGATACCCCTTCGGCCCACAAGCCTCTGCCCGTCCCTGGAAGTTGGTTTCCTGGTAGGCCTTAGTGATTCCATAGATGTGATTATTCAGGATGAACGTCTTGACCTTGACTCGATAATTGACGAAGGTCTGCATCTCTTGCAGATTCATGTTGAACCCGCCGTCCCCAATCGTGCACACCACCTGCCTGGATGGATCGGCAAACCAGGCTCCCATAGCGCCGGCGAACGAAAACCCCATCGGGGAGTTTCCGTTGTTCGTCAGGTTCCGCTGGCCATACTTGGTCTCGAATGCATGGTTGCTGACCACGATGTTGCCGCCGCAATCGCCGACCAGGATGTCACGTGCCCCCATTTTTTCAGACAGCCGCCGCATGAAGGTATAGGGGTGTACCCGTTCCCGTTGCGTAAAGAACTCCGGTCGGACAGGATCGTACTCGCGTTTCCATTCCATCACCTGCGCCGTCCAGCCCATACGATCGGGGACCGACCTGGGGGACCGTTCCAACGCGAGCAGCAACCGACGCGTGAAGACTTTGGCGTCGCAGAGAATGTTGACATCAAACGGAACTTGCTGGAATTTTCTCTGCACCATGGCCGGATCAATTTCGACAAGATACTTTTTGGCTCCCCGTGCGAAACTTTGAACGTTTCCTCCGGTAATACGACCTGAGATTCGGCTTCCTATCGACAGGAGCAGATCGCTGTTCTGAATGCCGAAGTTGCGCCCCGCCCCTCCATATGTTCCGACACGGCCTCCGTACCACTCATAGTCGGACGAGATGACGTCCAATGCATTCCATGTTGGGAAGCAAGGGATCTTCAGCCGTTGTCCCAGTTCACGAACCTCGTCCTGCGCATCGGCGAGACGCACACCTCCACCCACAAGAATCACCGGACGCTCAGCCCACCGGAGGTCATTGAGCAACCGCTCGATCTGCGAGTCCACCACGTTCAGATCAAACGCGGTCGTCGCAGGAATATCGAATCCCACGAGCTGCTTGGCATCCACTTCCGCTTTTTGAACATCGAGCGGGATGTCGAGCAGGACAGGTCCGGGCCTCCCACTCTGAGACAACCACAAGGCCTTTTCGAGCTCGTACCGGACGTCCTCCGGCCGTACGATCATCTTGGCGTACTTAGTCACTGGAGCCGCCATCGCCACAATGTCCGTCTCTTGAAACCCGATTTGTCGAATTGACGGATCGGGGCGAAGAAATCGTGAATTGATCTGTCCAGTGAGAAAGACACACGGGATGGAATCATAGAAACAGTTCCCCATCGAGGTCAGGAGATTCATCCCGCCTGGACCGCTGGTCGCGATCGCGACCCCGGGAATACCCTTCACCTTGGCGTACCCTTCCGCAGCGAACCCGCCGGCTTGCTCATGCATGACCGCGACGTATTCGGTCGAAGCCGTCCGGGTAAACGCATCGATGAGATCGCCATTGGCCGCGCCGTACACGACAAACATCTTGTCGATACCCCGTTCGGCCAGACTGTGAATGATGAAATCCGCGACTTTGATCATGCTGCCTTCCTCCTTGATTCATCCGGCCGCTACGGGCGTGACCGAGTCATGGTGACGACGCCGAACGTTGCGGGCGCACATGTCTCGCACATGCGTGACCGCCATGGAGCCAAATGTCCGTTCCATCATGGCCAGATACCCAGCGTTCATGAAATACTCTTGAAACGCTCGATCGCGGAAATCCAACACCTCGGTGGCCTGGAGAGACTCCGTCGGCAACGGTAGACAGTCATATGCATGCTGGGAATAGCCGATCCATCCCGGTCCGTCGATGTCGTCCGGTAACGGCCAACCTTTCTCTTTAGCCACGTGATAGAGCGGGGATCCTGGATACGCCATCGCGCAATAGAAGTTGGCCCACTCCGTGTTCAGCTCGAGGGCCAAGTCCAGTGTGGTACGCATGCTGTTGAGATCGTCATCCGGAAGTCCGAAAATGTAATTGGCGGCCACATGGATTCCATGCGAGCGAATCTTTCGGACGGTTGAACAGATTTCTTGTTCGCCGAACCGTCCCTTCTCAACACCGTCCCGCACGTGTTGACTGCCGGACTCGATGCCCAATCCTAGCCAGTGGAAGCCCGCCGCTTTGAGTCGTTCAAGGACTTGGTCTTGGACAGTATCCACTCGTGCATAGGCCCATAGATTGAGGCGATACCCTCGCTCAATTATCCGGTCACAGATGCCGAGCACATGCCGGCGGTTCAAGACGAACATCTCGTCAGGAATCTTGATGTTCGTGACACCGAACTCATTCACCAAACGATCGATCTGTTCGATCACGTGGTTCGATGACCAGGTCCGTAACATCGGCGTCTCAAAGGGCGCATTGATGCAGCAGAATGAGCACTTGAACGGACACCCGAGGCTGGTCTGCACTGAGGCATACGGGCTGCGTGATTCCAGATGATGGAAGCAGTGCCAATTGTGAGCGCGATACTTAGACATGTCCAGGATTTCCCAGGCTTGGCCCGGAAGCGTGCCATCGAGGTCCATGATGAGGGGGGCAACAGGATTAGAAATCGACCTGCCTTCATCGCGATACCAGAGCCCCGGCACCTCACTCAGCCGGCGCCCTTTCCTGAGCAACACCTCGAGCAACCCGATGACCGTATACGGTCCTTCCCCCTGGCAAACATAGGTGTAGGGCTCCTCCTCCAGCGTTCGCTTGGGGAGCGCCGAAGGATGAGTGCCGAGGACCAAGGTCGGAGTGTCGGTGAGCACATTGAGGCGTTCACAAACCGCCCGTCCAGCCGGCATACACTGCGTAGAAGCAGACGGTTGTTGTCCATAAATTATAAACACTGTCAAGGTGGGATTCGTCGCTGCAATGGCCTCCGCCGTCTGCTGGTGATTGAACCCGGACGCCTCCGCATCAAGAATGGCCGCCTCATACCCTTGCTTATGGACAAACTTGGCCAGAAGACCGGCCCAGACCGGTGGCTCAATCGCCGCGAGATCTTTGCTCAGGTCTTGGTAGACCTGTAATCGGCTCGGAGGTGCCACGAACAACACATCAAGCGGCCTTGACACGGATGCCTCCCAGTTCACTCGCGAGCGCAACCACCCGCCGCACCCCTTCCATCACATCTTCTTCCCGTCCACAAGTCGCGATCCGAACAAACGATTCACAGCCGATGCCGAAGCTTCGACCAGGGGTCACCGCGGTGTGCCGTTCTTCGAGAAGACGTTTGCAAAAAGACACGTCCTCAAGGCCGGTCCGACTGATGTCCACAAATAGATAGAACCCGGATTCCGGCATGGCACAACGCACAATGCCCGAACGATTGACCAGTTCCGCACAGGCGCTTGCGACTCGGCGGCATTGCGCTCTCACGCCTGTTGCATATCGATCCAGAACCGACACACCAGCTAGACAACCGACCTGTGCAAAAATAGGAAGACAGGAGATGAGGGTGGATGTGGAAAGGGCTAGTTTTTCCACCACGGCTGGATACGCCAGCGCATAGCCGACGCGGTAGCCTGGTATGGAGAATACTTTTGAGAATGTAGACATCACGACGAGTTGTGACGACCCATAGGCGGCAAGACTGTAGAACGGCCGCCCAAATGTGAGCTCAGCGTAGGTCTCATCGCTCAGCAGCCAAATACCCTCTTCCTCGCACCGTTGTGCCAGTAACGACAGCATGGGTTGGGAATACACGGCACCGGTAGGGTTGTTCGCAGAGTTCACGATGATTGCCTTCGGCTTTGCCGCAAACGCGGCGTCGATTTGTGCTTCTGCCAAATGAAACCCGTTCTTACTCGACAACGGCACCGGCATGACAGTCAATCCGATGTGCGCAGCCGCTGCCCAGTAGGACGGAAATGCAGGGGTGAACAACACGACCCGATCGCCTACGTTGCACGTAAGGTCGAGAAATTGACTGATCAGCAGATTTGCAGGACTGATCGCGACGGACTCGCCGCCGATCGGGCAACCTATCTGTCGTGAGGCGCGCTCTGCGATCGCGTGTCGTAATTCCGGGATACCGGCCATGGGTGCATAACCAAGCTGCTTGGCACAAATCGACTCGATGGTGGCATCGATGATTTCCTGAGGTGGAGAGACTCGCGGATTTCCCAGTTCGAGGTGATAGATCGTATGTCCCTGCCGTTCGAGCGCTTGCGCTCGATCCATGACTTTGAACATCTCTTGCCCGATCAGGCGTTCGGCACGAGCTGAGAAGGGAAGCGCGGTCATCAGTTCGGCTGTCGTCATGATGTCCTCATGGGCACGCTACAGATCGAAGAGATGAGCGGACATCTGAATGAGAATCTCTACAGTTCATTACCGTCTGGAATTCAGCCAGTCGCTCCGGCGTTCCAATATCATACAGAGGCCCCTGCGTGACACACCCATAGATCCCCAATGAAATAAGGGTGGGCAACCAGTCATATTCGAGTGAATAGGGTTGGCCTAAGGGAATGCGGTCGATCATTGAACGTTCGAACATATAGACACCTGCGTTGTGATACCCATCCGCTCGGTCTGTTCCCTTTTCCTGGAACGCCGTAATGCGTTGCTGCCTATTCATAGTCACGATACCGACATCCCGACGATCATCATCTTCAGTCAGTACGAGAGTGGCTTGCGCATGTTTCTCGGCATGGCACGCCAGCAATCTTCGTACATCGATTTCACAAAGAGAATCTCCGTTCGCCACGATCACCGTGCGACTCGTAATCCACCGAGAGGCATGTCGAATAGCTCCTGCCGTTCCCAACGGCATGGTTTCTTGAGACAACATCAGTTGGTAGGAGCGGGATCGGTCCGCATACCAGTCCTCAAACTGATGCCCCAGATGACCGGTGCAGAGAATGACGCGACGAACTCCTTGACGGACAAACAAGGCGATCACGAATTCAATGAATGGACGATCTCCGATCATCGCCAATGGCTTTGGCCGATCACTCACGACGGAGCGTAACCGGGTTCCCTGCCCACCGCAGAGAATAAGAAGGTCAGGAGGGTTCGTCAGCTCCATCTTCATGCTGCCTTGCCCAAGGGAGTCGATCGGAGTGAATGAAGGGTGTCCCGTTCATCCCGCCACGAGGCCTCCCGATGCCAGGGGATCTCTTGTTGATAAAACACGATCTGACTGCCGAGTCCTTCGAAACGAAATGGAACCTCGAGCAAGCCAGGCAACGCCGCTCTGATTTGTCCATGAATCTCCGGTTTCGCAAACAGCAACATGAAGCCACCCCCTCCGGCCCCCAGCAATTTCCCTCCCAACGCTCCAGCGCGTTGGGCCGCTCCATACATGTCATCGATCAACGGAGTGGTGATCTTCGATGTCAGACTGCGCTTGACCATCCACGCTTCGTGCAGCAATTCTCCGAACCCAGACAGGTCTCGATCTCCAACAAGAACGGAGACGCCCTCCTGGACCAATTGCAACATGGCAAACAACTCCACCCTCCGTTGCTTCGTCTGTTGAATCTGCTCCTTGGCGATTTCCGACGCCGTGCGAGAGAACCCGGTGAAGTACAACAGAAGATGATCCTGAAACTGTGCGAGCCGCTCAGGATTCATGACAATAGGCGTGTAACCGATTTCTCCGTTCTGAAAGAAGTTGACCCGACAGAGGCCTCCGTGTGCCGCCATCACTTGATCCTGACATCCAACCGTCTCTTGGACGATTTCCTGTTCGATGTGAATGGCGATGCGGGCCAACTCTGCCTTGCTAGGCATACGGTGGCGAAGGGCATACAACGAATGGAGGAGTCCGACCGTGAACGATGAACTTGAGCCCAGACCGGTACGGGCCGGGAGATCCCCATCGTGGTGAATTTCCAATCCATCCTCAACGTTCAAATATCGAAGAACTCCCCGCACAGACGGATGCTCTATGTCGCTGTTGGATGTTGTCTGTTCGATACGTGAATAGGCAATACGAGTCTTGTGTTCAAAAAACGGCGGAAGGTATCGACAACTGATGTAGCAGTACTTATCGATCGTCGTGGCCAACACGGCTCCCCCATGTTCCCGGAACCAAACTGGGTAGTCCGTGCCACCACCAAAAAATGAGATACGGAAGGGCGTGCGACTAATAATCATCCGGACGCTCTCATACCATTAGACATTGCCATAGGTTGATCCCTGCACGATCGTGTAACACTTGATCAATTCGCGGACGCCACGCTCCAGCGACCAGTCCGGATAAAAGCCCGTGGAAAGAATTCGTTCGTTGGACACGATGTAGTCGCGCTTATCGGGGTCTTCTCCGATAGGAGCTTCAAAGAACACGAACTGGGGTAGGATGCGTTGAATATTCCGACACAACTCCACTTTGGACATATTCGCGTCGTCCAGTCCGACGTTGTACGGGTGGTTCTTCATGGTCTCGAAATGATCGATCGCGTGGAGGAAACTCTTGGCCACATCCCGAATATGAATATAGTTCCGCTTACACTGGCCTTCGAAGACGGTCACTGCGCGATCATGAACGGCTCGCCACACGAAATCGTTGACCAGCAGGTCCATACGCATTCTCGGTGATGCACCGAATACCGTGGCAAGCCGGAGCGTGATCGCATTACCCCGATCCAGCACGACCCGCTCTGCTTTGACCTTGGTTTCTCCATACAGACTGATCGGACGCAAAGGGGAATCCTCTGTGCAGAAGATTCCTGATTGACCGATCCCGTACCCGCTGTTCGTCACCGGGAAAATGATCCACTGATCCTTTGACGAGAGCTTCGTCAGCAATTGAACGGCCTCGAAGTTGGTCGTATAGGCTCCGATCTGGTCCCGATTGCAGAGAGGCGCCCCCACCAGCGCGGCAAGTGGGATCACGATATCGGCATCCCGCAGAAGATCCGTCAGGATTCGCTCATCCCGGCAATCACCCCGCACGACATGAAACAGAGCTTCTGGGCAGCAATCCAAGAGGCTGTTCTGCCGATACATAAAATTGTCGAGCACGGTCACTCGATACCCGCGGTCAAGCAGCTGCCGGCAGAGGACCGAACCGATGTAACCGGCTCCTCCCGTCACAAGCACATGAGCAGTCGCCCTGGTCATGGGCATGGTCGTTCAGGCTCCTTACGAATGGGAAGACAACGATGCTCCGCTGTGTGACATCGGTGGTTCCGCCAGCCGTTGCTCGCGGAACCAACGGATGGTCGCGTCAATGCCCGCCTGCAACGGAGTAAACGAGTATCCGGGGAATTTACGAAGAAATGTCTCGCTTTGCAGCCGTTTCACCAACACTCCCTCCGGCTGGTTACGGTCAAAGAGGATGGGTCCTTCATAGCCCATGCCTTGTGCTATGGTGTGCGCCAATGTGCGAATCGTGATGCCGGCATCCGGCGCCACGATGGCCGTCTCCGATGAGAGATCGGTGGCGATCGCATCAAGTGCAAGCCGCGCCACGTCGTCGACGAACACAAACTGCCGTACTGCCGACCCACTGCCCCACACGGCATACGGCGTGCCCTTGGTGTACGCCTCCCAGCAACGGCGGATAAGGGAACCCACAACATGGCTGCGCTCAGGATCGAAGGAATCGTGAGGCCCGTACATGGTGACCGGCGTCAGGGTAGTCCAGCGTAATCCTTCCTCCTTTGCCGCCAGGCGCACATGAAGATCCAAGAGACGCTTGGCGGAGCCGTAGCCGGCATTGCCGTCATAGGGAAGCTCAGACTGAAGGTCTTTCTCGGTCGTCGTGCGATTAGGGAATAACGGAAAGGCGCAGCTCGACAGCATTGCGACAAGCTTTGACACGCGCATCGAACGAGCCGCTGCAAGCACCGCGGTATTGAGCAACACATTGTCTTCCAAGAATTGACAGTTGTGGGTTGCATTGACCTTGACGCCGCCGACAAGGCCGGCCAGATGCAGAACTTGCGCAGGGCGTATCTGCTCAAACAAGCGGTAGGCGACGGACCGTTCACGCAAGTCTCCGTCGATCCGGGAGAGAAACACGGCGTCGGGACGGATCCGGCGAATGGCTGATCCGAGCAAGCCGGTTCCACCCGTCACGAGGAGCGGCCCCATTATGCCGCCTCCAGTACGACGCGGGATATGATGTCGATGTCCTCCACGGTCAAGCCCGCGTGATTTGGTAGGAAGAACCCGCAGTGATGGATGCGGTCCGCCACGGGGAAATTTGTCACACCGTACCGGTTTACCCAAAACGGATGCAGACCCAAGTTGCCGGCCGAAAAAATGCGGGTTTCAATGCCGCGACCTGTCAACGCCTTAACGATCTGTCTGCGCTGTTGTGGGGAATCGGCCAGGAGGCCCACTGAAATGCTGGCCACTTGGCTGCCGCTCGGCGGACGCTGGACATAAAAGTTCTTCGCCAGCCTTTCAAGGTACCGAGCATGGTTGGCCTGGCGCTGCTCCGTCATCCACTCCAGCTTCTCCAGCTGGCCGATACCGAGAAAAGCGCTCAAGTCTGTGGAGCGAAGATTGAATCCGGGTTCGTAAAAGACAAACGGTGAATGAAAATCGTCGATGCCGTACTGCACCACCAGCTCGCCATGCGTCGCTCGGTCCAAATCTTTGCTCCATCCGTGGCTCCGAAGCATCAGCAGCAGGTTGTTCAATCCTTTGTCGTTTGTGGACACCATTCCGCCTTCGATCGTCGACATTTGATGGCCGAAGTAAAACGAAAAGCTGCTCATGTCGCCGAGCGAACCGACCTTCCGGCCCTCGTAGCTCGCGCCGATCGCGGCGCACGCATCTTCCAGCAGCACGAAATCATAACGAGACTTCAAGGCCATCAGTTCCCGCATCTTGTGAGGAACGCCGAGCACTTGGACGAGCATCACCGTCTGCGCTTCGTGTCGTTGCAAGAGGGTTTCAAGATGGTTCAAATCTAAGCCGAAGGTCTCAGGATCGGCCTCGCACATAACTGGCTCAAAACCAAATTGAATGGCCGGCGCGATCGAAGTCACCCATCCGACACTGGGCACAATGACTTTCTTGTTTCGCAGGCGACCTGAAACGAGAAGGGCGTAATACATGAGGAGGTTGGCAGAGGATCCGGAATTGCAGTGAACCGAGTGCCGACACCCCAACCACTGCGACCACTTGGCTTCAAACTCGACCGTAACTAGGCCCTTGGTCAGGCGAGGATACGTCTGAAGCCATTCAATGAGCCGGTCGATATCTTGCCGGTCAATCGTATCGTAGGCGAGGGACCATCGTGGATTCAGTCCCTGCTGTGGTGTGCTGAGTCCTTCCATGAGATCCATGTCCTCTTCAACCTGGAACCACTCACCAAATTTGCAAGGCAGTAGTTCAAAATATATGCCATCGCCAACCCTCGATTATGGCGGGGAGAGTGGGATTCCGTGAATTCGCACACAAGCGATCCGGCAGAAATTACCGGGCAATGGGGAAGGAACTGACGTCTCTGCTCTATCGAGGCTGCGAGGAAGGCATGGGCTTTTGCACCACTTTGTATAACGACACCTGCGTCTAGGGAACAAGAAACGAGGTACTGGCTCTCTGAAAGACACACTGTTCGATGGCGTTTCGGACGGAGCCGCCCCACCCTCGATATTCGATGTACTCCAGCTCGTTGAAGCGGAACTCGATGCCGATCATCTCGCTGCCGTGGCGCACGTCGGAATTCTTCACGATTCCGGTGAGGTTCGTAATGTGTCCCAATCCAGGCAGCTCGAACTCCAAACAGACCGTACTGCCAGGACTCAGCCAGGCAGGTCGTGTGACCAACGCGACGCTGCATCCTCCCTCGCTGAGATCTTTCAGTAACCCGCCAAAATAGTCACTGGTTGGGAGCGTGGATTCAGATGAATGGCCTTGGTCGGTTCGCATCAGTAAGATCGGCTCATTCGATGGTACCCGCACATGCTTGCGCATGTGCATCTCTTCGACGGTTTTCGGATAGGCGAGAAAGAGCAACGGCACCGGTGCGTTCAGAACGTCACGTATCTCACTGCGATATCCGACCAGTTTCCCTTCATGGAGGTAGCTGACGGTGCATGGCGTGCCACTACCAATCTGTTGGTCGTGACCGAGCTGTTGCGGCCATTCACAGATGAGCCAAGCGTGATCCTTCCAGCCCAAGAGTGTCGATCCATACATGACCTTCGGCCCATCCTGGGTTAGGGATAGTTTCAGAGGCAGCCCGACCGACAGAAACGACACTGCGGGAGGAACGGACACGACCATTTCATTCATACCTACGACTCCTGAGGTCTGTCAGTTGATACGAACCATCGCTGATGAACCTTATCGGCAACTCATCGCCTCGTCTTGAGGACGAACGAACAATATCAGGCACATCGGCCTTCCGAACACTGAACGCGGCAGGTCTCGACTGCAATCATCAAGTTCGACGCGGAGTTCGCCGATACTACCCACGGATCGTTCTTCCGTCGGCACGTCCGACCTACAATTCTTCTGACCTGGAGCATAGGTTTATGGCGACCAAGCGCATTACGATCGAGCAGCTGGTGCCCGGCATGTATGTCGTTGACATGGATGTTCCGTGGTATCGGACACCGTTCCTCTTCCATAAGCGAATGGTCAACGACGTACAGACCATTGCGCTCATGAAACAACATGGGATTCGGATGGTGACGATCGATACCAGCAAAGGAGCTGATCTTCCTTCAGCGACAACTCAGTCGTCTATGAGCGATCAACCGACGGTTCCCAATGCCCTTCCTCTGCAAGAATCACAGGCGGAGCAGACAACTGTGCCTGTACTGGGTGGTCAGCCAGCTGTGGTGATTTATGCGCAAGCCCAAGAAGCGGTGGAGCGTATCTTTGATGACCTTGAGCGTGGGGTACCTCCGTCTCCTGAAGCAACAAAAGCCATCGTGTCGAACGTTTTAGACCACGTCCTCAATGATCGAGTGGCCATCGCCACTCAGGTTGCCGTCCAGAAAATCAAACAATTCGATCGATCTCTGACAGCCCATGCATTGGATACCTGCATCCTCTCCCTCATCGTTGCCATTGAAACCGGACTGGACCAACCACAGCAGGAATTGGTCGGAATGGGCGCTCTGCTCCACGATGCCGGCTATGTCCGTCTCCCGCGTAATCTGGTTCGTAAACGGGATGAATGTTCCGGACAAGACAAGACTCTGCTCGAACAGCATTGCAAGCTGGGCGCGACCCTCCTTTCCGAACACCCTGGTATGCACGAAGATGTTCTCCGCATCGTACGGGAACATCATGAACGCACCGACGGAACCGGCTTCCCAGCCGGTCTCGGCAACGACACCATCTCCCCTCTAGCCCAGATTGTCGGCATTGTCGACTTTTACGACGCGATGGTCAGTCGACGGGGAACTCGCCCCGCGATGATCCCACATGATGCCGTTCGTCAACTCTTTCTCACCGGGGAACGGGGACAATTCGAAAAAAATTTGGTGGAAACCATGATTCGGAGCATCGGGGTCTACCCGGTTGGGAGCTTGCTCAAACTCAATACCGGCGAACAAGCGATTGTGGTCGGAGTCAATCCGCAGCAGCGGCTCAAGCCTCTTGTCAAAGTCACGACCGATCCGCAAGGCGGTTCCTATGCTACCCCGATTGAAATCGATCTCGCGGCACCGTCGTCCGACCATACCGTACGAACCGTCCTGCGTGTGCTCGATCCCATCCGTGAGCGTGTCAATGTCGGTATCCATCTGGACACGAGTGTGCCACGAGCCGCGTGATGAACACACCCGACCGGAAACGAAGACGATACCGTCGTCAAAAGGTATTCACTCCATCGGCTGTTCCCATTGCAGTGGAGCTTCTTGACGGGCTTCCGTTTGCCACTCTCATTCTCGATCACGCTCT
The DNA here is from genome assembly GCA_965223625.1 of Nitrospira sp. Lineage (GTDB taxonomy): Bacteria > Nitrospirota > Nitrospiria > Nitrospirales > Nitrospiraceae > Nitrospira_D. The sequence continues at coordinate 1,302,519 of OZ245008.1, read as the reverse complement.
CACTGTTCAAGGAATTAATCGAGAGGGGATCCGATTACTCGGGGCTGGATCCAGCTCCAGTCAGGGATTGTCCTTCCCAGCTCTCTGGGCGAAACTCACCCACTCCAGCAAAGTGCGCCTGTCGGCTCAGTTGAAGACCACGCTGAAGACGAGCCTTCCTATCTCCGCAACACAACAGCTTCTCATGAGCAGCAACACGAGGAGCACCCCCGTAGAATGGACATGCGTCCGAACTGAGCTTAATGGCACGAAGGTTCTGCTCATCACCATTCGAGACCTGTCCCATGAGGTGGAGTTGGAGCAGGACCGTGATCGCTTGGCAGCGATCGCAGAGGAGAGCCCCTCGCCTCTCATCGAACTGGATCGCTACTCCAGTCTGTTGTATGCGAATCCTGCAATGATCGCGCTCCTCTCTCGATTCGGTTACAGCCTCGATGGATTTCCAAACGTGGCACCAAACCGACTCCAAGATATTGTGAAGCAATGTCTCAAAACCGGTCGAACACTTCACAACGAAGAAGTGCTCCTTCCAGAAGCGAAGTTTTCCTGGACATTCTGTCCCATACCTCAACATGGAGTGGTTCGTGGCTATGCCACGGATATGACGAGCATCCACAAATCGCAGCAAGCACTCCAATTAACCGCCGACCAACTTCTTCAGAGCAATCAACGTCTTGATAAGGCACTGGATGAAGCGAAGGAGTCCGCACGAGTCAAGACGGCGTTCCTTGCCACGGTCAGTCATGAACTGAGAACCCCGATGAACGGCGTGATCGGTATGACGAGCCTTCTGATGGAGACTGCGTTGACGCCGGAACAGCAGTCCTACGCCGAAACCATACGCCAATGCGGCGAAGCGTTGCTGCAACTGATCAATGACGTGCTGGAATGCAGCAAGATTGAGGCAGGCAAACTGGAGCTGGAGTGCCTTGATTTCAACCTGCGTACGACCGTGGAACAGGTGCTCGCACAATTTTCCGAACGTGCTGAGACGAAAGGGCTTGAGCTGACCGGACTCGTCCACGCAGCGGTCCCGACTGGACTCAAGGGCGACCCCGGACGATTACGCCAGATCCTTACCAATTTTGTAGCGAATGCCGTGAAATTTACCGACAAAGGAGAAGTGACCCTGCAGGCCTATCTCGAAGAAGACCGACCAGACTCCGCTGTCATCCGGTTTGAAGTCACCGACAGCGGTATCGGCATCAGTCCGAATACCCAAGCGAAACTTTTTCGTCCGTTTGTGCAGGCCGACAGTTCAACGACGAGAAAGTACGGAGGGACCGGACTTGGCCTTTCGATTTCAAAGCAACTCGTGGAATTGATGGGAGGGAACATCGGCGTACGCAGCACGGAGGGACGAGGCAGTACCTTCTGGTGTACGGCGCGACTCCTCAAACAAGCCGACTCCCCCCGTGCGATTCTTCCGATGGGAGACCTTGCGGGAAAACACGTTTTGATCGTCGATGATAATGAATCGAATCGTCTCATCCTCCATCATTTAGTATCCGGATGGGGGATGGTTGACGACCTTGCAGAGGACGCCGATTCGGCCTTGCATCGAATAGCCGAGGCAAAGAAAAGAGGCACACCCTACGATCTCGCCATATTGGATTTCATCATGCCGGGGAAGGACGGGCTTCAGCTCGCCCGGGAAATCCAATACCATCCGGAAGGGGCTGGGATTCGCCTTGTCGTGATGACCTCAATGCTCCAACGAGGCCATGCAGAACAGGCTCGTCAGGCCGGCGCTACGGGCTACTTACCGAAACCCGTTCGCCATGACGAGTTACGAGACTGTTTACGAACCGTTCTTGGCCTTTCCGAAAGCCACAAACCGAAAGAGCCCCAGACGTTCTCGATCGTTCCTCAACTCGTCACCAGGCATACCGTCGCAGAGAACATCCAGCACCCGCGCGTGCTCGTGGTGGAAGATAACCTCGTCAATCAGAAGCTCGCCGTTCGCATGGTCGAGAAACTGGGGTATCAGCCCGACGTCGTCGACAACGGACAGGAAGCGCTCACGGCCTTGAAGAAGGGTGCCTACACAGCCATTTTGATGGATTGTCAGATGCCCATCATGGACGGCCTTGAGACGACCAAGAACATTCGCGAGCGTGAAGCCGCAACTGCAAGCGATGGTGCACAGATCGGAGGCGATGCCCAATCAGACCAGGCTACGCCATCCCTCCCGCATATCCCAATCATTGCGGTGACCGCCAACGCAATGCAAGGGGATCGAGAACGTTGTTTAGCCGCTGGGATGGACGATTATCTTTCGAAACCCATTAAACTGGACGAGCTTCGTACCGTCCTTGCACGTTGGGCTATCCCACCGTCTCCCAATGGAGTTTCCGAAAACCAGAAACTCACTACGACCAACCCTACGCAAGGCATTTTTGACCCTGCCAAGATGTATCAGAATATCGGCAGTGATACCGATCTATTTGCGCAGCTCGTCTGCCTGTTCCTCGATCGTCACCAGGCCATGCTGGCCGAGATTAGAACCGCGCTGGCCGATGCCGACTCATCCGCAGTCGAACGAACAGCACACACGTTTAAGGGAACCGCTGGTAACCTTTGTGCTTCTGAAGTAGGACTTACTGCCAGTCGTCTGGAAGCCGTCGGCCGGCTCAACGCACTTCACGATGCTCCCCCTGTTTATGCACAGCTCGAGCTTGAAGTCACCCGACTCGTCCGTGTGTTGGAATCCTATCGACAGGGCTATCAGCCTATCACTGAGGCGGCCGCCTAACCTGACCTTTGTTCAGAATCCGCTCTCTTGAGACGATTCAAGCAGGACATTCCGTGGCAGGTTACACGTCCCTGGGCGCTTCACTAGAGGGAGGCGATGCTGGGAACAGCGGATGTCTAGTAGGGAACTCCTCAGAAAGAACCAATTGTTTCCCGAGCATGCTCTTGTGGCTAATGAGCAGTGGACCTCGAAGATTGGCGGTGATTCGGCCTGGATCATCCGAGGGAATGGTCAAAATCACGACCAAGGTGAGATCATCGTGCTCCCCTCCTTTGATCTCCACCAGGGCATCAGCTGGAACTTCAATATGGTAATCGGGATGGAACGTGGCTGGATCCATCAGGACAAAAGCCAGATCCGGCTCTTCGACCGATTGAAGCCACTTGAAGGGAGCCTCGGTATCATGATCAAGGATCACATACCGTTGCTGCTCAGGGAACCCAAGGAGCCCAGAAGGAAAGCTGACGATACGTTCGTCGGAAACTTCGAAGGATCCGAAGCGAGTCGATGTGCAGTTCACGGACATAGCCTCACGAGACCACACGGCGTTTCGCAGGAATCAGGCGACGAAATGCCTCCAGCGGCACAGCCTGTGGTTTAGCGGCCAATCGGTTCTCTTCTTGGATCCTCGTATAGACCTCTTCCCGGTGCACGGCGACGGCCGGTGGCGCTTCGATTCCAAGACGAACTTGCCCGCTTTTCATGCCCAGCACGACCACACGAATATCGGGACCGATCGTGACACTCTCTCCGCGTCGACGTGTGAGAACCAGCATGCCAGCCTTCCATGGCTACACAACGTTCATATGAAATTATCGGCATTCATGGCACAAACTTGAGACACATCCTAGCGGAGATGCTTCAGGAGGGAGTTATCAAAGATCCGACCGAGCGTTTCGCCTGCGGCTTGAATCGCGAATTCTTGCAGCGTGAGATCGGAGATCGTTCGTGCCAAATCAATGTCTTCGAATGAGGACAGCGTGTTGGTTGCCAGTACTCTGGCATCTTCCAAAGCCGAAGAGGTGGCTTCTAGGCGATTCGCGAGCGCGCCGACTTCGGCCTGAGCTGCCGATACCTGACTCAGCGCGTTGTCCAAATCGCCCAAGCTCTCTATGATCCCGGCCTTGAAGTTTCCTCGCAATGCGGCGACGAGGTGTTGCACCGCCTCAAACACATTGACACCCGGGCCGCTAAAGACTGCATGGCCAGGAATATTTGTGGGGATCACCACCCCATCCGCCACTTCAATTTCATGCGCTGCTGAATCCCCCGCATATCTGCTCTGGCTGACGACATGAAAGAGATCCCCGCCGGCAGGGGATCCGGTTCCGTCACTGATCGCGAGTTGAATGCCGTCAAATGTAATCGCCGCGCTCGAAACATATGTCTGTCCGCTCAACACCGTCTTCGGTGCAAGGGTCACGGTAAAACGATCTCCCGTAACCGGCGATCCCGGTTGTCCGTTCGAAAGTACGACTCGCAACCCGTCAAACTCGATGGGGCCTCCAGACACATAGGAGTTTCCTGTTGACAGAGTCGACCCGGTCGTCGTGTTGACGACTGAATACTGCGACGGAGACGTGAATTGGATCTCGTACGAATCGAGGGTAATCCGCTGATGATCGATGACCCCGGCATCAATGGCACCGACTCGACCCGCGTTGGCCAAGTTCGCAGTCACCGCAACCGGTGCCGAGGTATTCAGGACGTCAAAGCTCGTCGGTCCCGTGAATCGAATGACATGATTATCGAACGACGTGGCGCTTGCGTTACGCACCTGCCCCTGAGAGATCGTGGCCCCTCCAACATTGGTCGCGGCGGCATCTGTAACGACCGTGGGCACAAAGGTCGAATCGCCGTCGCCGGCACTCCCTCCATTGAATCCGAGCAGCGTCCGCGCGGACCCTCCCACCACTTCCGCGTTGGCGCTCGGTCCCTCGGAGTTCGATGCAATCACAAGGACACTGTTCTCATACGTCACCGACACGCTTTTCCCCGCTGCAAGTAAGGTTGAATCAGTATTAATCCGGCTCTGGACTCGTGCGGCTACTTCGAGACCACTGAGCGTCTCGGTGCCGCTCGTTAAATCGATCAGACCGGATGTCACGCCGTCAATTCTCACGGTCAAGGTGTCTGCGACCGTGTTCGACAGGGTAATCGGTGTAGAGAGTACCAGCCCCGCAGCGAATCCATGGCGGCTCGTGCCTCCAAACACCGGTTGATTCTCGTCGAATTCGGCGTTGCCCAGCTGCAGTAGATGCTGCAAGAGCGCACGCACTTCATGCGCACCAGCCGTTCGCTCTGCCGCGCCATTGGTATCGGACGCAAACTGAACCGCCAGCTGCCTGATGCGAGACAAGGCAGCAGTGGTACCTTGGAGGGATGTATCGGCCAGTTCGACTCGCGTCGTCGCTGTGGAAATGTTGCGAAGACGTTGCTCCAGTCTTGTCAGAGTCAGTTGTTCTCCGACAATCCTGTGAAAGCGACCAGGATCGTCTGAAGGTTGCAAGACCTGTTTACCGGTTGCGAGATGTTCTTGTAATCGCAGAGCGTTGGATCGAGCCCGCTGATAACTATTCACCAGAAATCCAAACACCTGCTGCTCTGTGACACGCATGGTGTGCTCCTCTGTTACCGCTTGAGCGAAATCAAGGTCGACATCATTTCATCGGCTGCGACAATCATGCGCGAAGCCGCTTCAAATGCTCGTTGATATTTGAGGAGATTGACGAGTTCCTCATCAAGCGAGACACCGGACACTTGGGCTCTGAAGTTCTGGAGTTGTTCGTGCCGGATCTCTTCCGTCTCAAGACGCTGCCCTGCCACCTGAGAGGATACGCCCAGATCTGTCGCGGTCTTACGATAGGCGTCGAATAGCGTCGCTTGGTCGAGCCCGGTGAGGGTTTTGGACTGGAGTGCGACGAGTTCCAAACCGTTTTGGTTGTTTCCCGGAACCCCCGCCCGTGTCGAAGAAAGCGCAACTTTCGCCGGATCAGAGAACGTCACGGCCAGGTCTCTCGATGCGTTCTCGCGGGAGTTCACCCGCAAGACGTCATTGGCGGCCGGCGCCCCCGACACAGTCACCGCAATCCCGTCCAGATGAAACGTCTGAGACCCACTATACGTGCCGGACGCCGCAGTACTGACCCCGCCCGATAATCCAAGCGTCGCCCGTGCCGTTCCGCCTGTCACGTCCACCGAGCTGACCCCGCCGATGGAATTCGACTGCAGGACCAGTCGATTGGTCGTGCGATCAAACAATACCGTGACCTGACGGCCGGCTGCGGCCAATGTGGAGTCCGCATTGATTCTACTTTGGACCTCCTCGGCCAGGGCATCGCCAGAGGTATAGGCCAACCCCGGTGATCCGGTGCCGTTGAGCGTAATCGTTCCTGATGTCGTCCCGTCTATCGATACAACCAGTGTGTCGTTCGCTCCGGTCACAATATTGACAGGAACATCTACCGTGGGAGGCGTCAGCACGGTTCCGGTATAGTTCCCCTTGATCCCCGCACCCGTTGTGGCATCGATGATCGTATACCCACTCGGTCCCGTGAATTGAATCTCATAGTCATGGAAGGTCAGGAGGCTCGGCGCAGTCACGGTTCCATTGGCAATCGAAGCAGATCCCACATTCGTGGTGGGCACGTTGGTTGTGACCGATAGTCCGGAAAAGAGATCCTGCCCTGTCGAACCGTCGAGACCATATCCCGCCCGGTGAATGCGGTTGACCTCGTTCAGGAGCGAGCCAGCCAGGGCGTCGAGACCTTGTTGGACGGACGGAATCGTCCGATCCCGGACATCCAGAAGTCCGCGCAACTTCCCAGTCCCTATCAGATCGCTGATCACATAGGGTTGAGACCCTCCAATATCATATCCGATATCCAGCAGACCTTGATTGTCCGGTGATCCAACTCCGACGAGATTGCGAGTTGTTTCTTGATCCACCAAGACAAGTCCACGAGCGGTAAATACTGAGACCGTGCCGTCTGGACGTTCAAGAGTGAGCACATCAACTCGCGTGGCAAGCTCATTAACGGCCAGGTCTCGCTGATCGCGGAGGTCATTGGCATTCTGCCCGCTAACTTCAGCAGATTTAATCTGTGTATTGAACTGGGCGATCTTGCCGGTCAAACTATTGATCTCACCGATCGTCACACCGATTTGCACATCAATGGCGCGACGGGTCTCGACCAAATCCCGATTGAGCTGTTGGAATGCGCTCGACAAGGTCGAGGCTCGTGAAAGGACCACGGAACGGGGAGCGACCTGAGAGGGTGTCGTCGTCGCATCCTGCAGCGCCTTGAAGAACTCGTTCAATTTCCCCGACAAGCCCTGTCCTCGCGCATCGCCAAAGAGACTCTCGAGCCGACTTAGTTCATCGCGCGCCACGGTGAACTGGCCCACTTCTTCATGAGATTGGATCAACTCCCGGTTCAGAAACGTATCCACGGCTCGTCGAATTTCGGCGATCTTCACACCAGTACCGACTTGCCCTGGACTCCCATCAGCAGGGCGCTGCTCTGTCAGTAAGACCTGTTGCCGGGAGAAGCCTGGAGTGTTCACATTGCCGATGTTATGGCCGGTGACGGTCAAAGCTTGTTGGGCTGTGAAGAGCGCGGTCTTTGCCACGTCGAGCAGTCCGCTAATTCCCATCGATCATCACCCCTTACGCCTGATCAACGTCGCCAGCGTGCTACTGGTACTCCGACCACCTGATATCGAATAGACATCGCTTTCTGAAGTAGGCTGACGATGAGCTTCCAATGCTCGGACGATAAACGATTGAATGTTTTGGATGAGCAGCTGGTTGACCGCAATATCCCGTTGTACTGCTCGAACTCGATCCGCGAGTCGCTCATACTGTTCCAAGATGGCTAGAGCCCGTGGACTCTTTATCTGCTGTAGAATGTCAGGTAATGTTCCACCCGTTTCTGGCAGGGCATGAGCAGCAGGTAGATCTTGCACCAACGCGTCAAACTCTTCCTTCAGCCCACTCAAGCACTCAAGGATTGAAATTCTAGCTTGATTGATCTCGACAAATTCGTGAAGTGCCATGCGCTTAATGGCATCGCGCTCGTGGAGAATGTTTTGCGCAAGAAGTTCACATTGCGCGGATTCACGACCGAGGAGATGGATTAACTGTTCGAGAGGACGTGAGTCTTTCACGATCGACAACCTGCCCATCCATAGGCCAGAACGGAAGTCCGTCCGTTGCTGTCGCACGAGCACGAAGCGGAAGCGGTTTAGAGTATCGCGTCGGTCAGAACTTCCCTCACAAGGGCGTCACTGACGGCTCGGCCACTGACGTCGTACGTGCCGGCATCGAGAGAGCGTCTGATACTCTCCACTCGTTCAGCCCGTTCCGGGTCTGGCTGATTGACCAGTTCACGAATTCGCTGAAGCTCCTTCGCCTGGGCAGAAATCTGAACTTCGTCCTTTCCCGCTGGAGTGCGGGCCGTTGCTTGCCGGGATCCTGAATTTTCGGCCTCATGAACTCCAAGCAGCACCTTTGCAAGATGATCGACTTTCCCATGACCTGAAATCTCCATAACCTCACTCCTTCTCTTGTCCCTAGGACCAGGTTACCTGGCCTACCCTCGTCACGACCTTTACCCCTGGTCGTACACTCTATCGGTTCCTACCCACCAGAACTTGAGTCCTTCACGGGCGATGATGAAAAATGTCTATCTGCATATTCCTGCACCATTCTGGCGATTCCAATACCCCCAGCCTCGGCTGCCCGTCTCCCGATTTCCTCATCATAGAACGAGTAGAAATAGGCTCCCTGTTTGTTCCCTAGGGCACCTTCTGGCACCGTTTCTCTCATAACCTTCAGTAAATACGAGATAAAATAGGCTTCGAACTCTCGACCAGCCTGAACCAATTGTTCAGGACTCTCAAGAGCACCTTGCGATTTCATGGAGTTCAGCCGGTTGTCAAGCTGACCGGTCCGGATACCAAAATCATGACCTCCATATACTGATACTGGTGAAGACATCCATTGAGAACCATCTATTGATGCATGTTTGACATCATGAGTCATGCAGTGACCTAAATTATCTCAAGATTCGCCTGAAGAGATCCGGATGCCCGTAATGCCGAGAGGATTGCCACGAGATCACGAGGGGTCACGCCAACGGCATTCAGAGCCTGTACGACTTCGCCTAATGTGACCGTTTCATCCACGACAATGAGACGCGATTCCTGCTCCCTTATTTCAGTCTGAACATCCGGGGTGACGGTTGTTTGCCCGGCTGCAGAACCAATGAGCGGGGCCGACGGTTGAGACACGTTCAACGTATTCTTCACTGAAATCGTCAAATTGCCATGTGAAATCGCACAGGTCGAAATCCGCACATGCTCCCCTAACACAACCGTTCCAGTCCGTTCATTCACGACAACCTTGGCTACGGCGTCGACGGCAACATCGAGTCCTTCGATCGAGGCGATGTACTCGACGACACGTCCCTGGAAGGCCTGAGGAATCGTCGCCCTGACTAGTCCGGCGTTGATTGCGGACGCGCTCCCTTTCCCGAACGCCCCTTCGACTGCTTCAGCCGTCCTGATCGCGGTCGTGAAGTCAGGTCGCCGGAGGAGCACAGACACCGTTTCCCACGAATCGATGTCGACAGGCAGTTCTTTTTCAATGATTGCTCCCCCAGGGACCACTCCGGCCGCTTGATGATTCTTGACCACTGTGGCTCCGCCCGCCCCTCCCGTCCCTCCGAGAAACCCTCCGATGGACACCGGCCCCTGAGCGACCGCGAACACTTGTTGGTTGGCCGCCTTCAGCGGCGTCAACAAGAGCGTCCCGCCTTGCAGGCTCTTCGCATTTGCCATGGACGACACGACCGCGTCCAGCGTCATACCGGCCTTCGAGAACGGAGGAAGCTTGGCGGTGACCATGACCGACGCAATGTTTCTCGTCAGTAATTGAATCGGGTCAATCACAAGATTAACCCCCATCTTGTTCAACATGGACATCATCGCCTGAATCGTGAATTGCCCACCAATGACTCGGTCTCCGGTACTATCGAGTCCGACCACCAACCCATAGCCAATCAGCTGGTTCTCGCGCACCCCCTCGATCACCCCGATGTCCTTGATCCTCACGGCCTCGGCCGTGAAGGGATAAACGAGTGTCCCCGTGAGCACCAGCATACCGATTACGCGTGACAAGCATGAACGCATAGATGACAAACCTATCGTATCTTCGAACGTTTAGAGAACCATAATGGAATCAAGATTGAGGGGATGCCGTCTTGTCGTGCCCCTCCTCCTCGCTTTCCGTCTCAATGGAGCCGACATTGGATTTCCTTCATCAAAATGGATAGATCCAATCAAGAATGCGAACAAACCATCCCGGTCGCTGCACATCGTCGAGGACACCAAGGCCGGAATACTCGATCTTGGCATCTGCTATGGCCGATGACAGAACCGTGTTCTTGGTATCAACATCGACCCGACGGACGATGCCGCCGATACTCATCAGCTGTTTTTCACTATTCACCGTGACCTCGCGACGGCCCTCGATGCGAAGATCACCGTTCGGCAACACCTCTGTCACAATCGCCGAGATGGTTCCGGTCAGTGTCCCAGTCCGACTTGTGGAGCCTTTTCCACCGAATGTACTATTGGCGTTGGCATTGATACCCATGCCACGACGCGTTTCATCACTGAATCGGATGCCGGGTATTCCGATGTAGCCCATGCCGCTCCCGATCAAGCTGTTTTGGATCGTCGATTCGCGTTGCGCCGCTGTGTCGGCAGATTTTGATCCCTTGTGATTTTCCACGATCTTCACGGTGAGAATGTCGCCGATGCGCATGGCACGAAGATCTTCATAGAGATACGCCCGTCCATTTTCTTCTTGCCACAGGGATCCCACAGTCTTCGGTGGAGGCAGAGGAGCCACAGCGATTTTGCTCGAGACATCCGGCGGACTCGAACATCCCAGTACCAGAAGGATGACGGCCGCGTACAGACAGCTGATCGATGCTTGGTCGGAAAACCAGGTTCCGTTGTCAGGGTTGAGTAGTTCTTTCTTGTGGGCCTTCGCCTCCGACCACGTAACAAGTTGTTCTGACCTCCCGAGCTCCTTCGGCATTCGGTTAAAACTCCACCCGAACCAGGCTAGGGCCGACCACCTTGGCCGTCAGTTCTCTGCCGGAATCCAGATTCGCGACCGTAATGGTTTGACCGACCCGTCCGCTCGATTTTGTAATGCCATAGGTTTTGACCGACAGCCCCCCTCGCTGCACCTCAATGAGGACCCGGTCGCCCTTTTGCACTGCGAGAGGAGGTCTGATGAACGCGGAGCGCAATGGAACATCTGGTGGAAGAGGCCGTGCAGCACTCATCCCGATGACTTCGCTTTCGTTCGTCATGAAGGGATGATTCACTTGATGAACTCGCATCCGTACGGTCTTAATATCCTCGAGATCGATCAGTTCATTAGCCTTTAGGAATCTGTTGGGGACAACCGCGTCGATCATTGCCGTCACATCGGCGACTACTTGAATGGTCTTTTGAGATTTGCCATTGGTGACTGCCACGCGAAACATGCGCCGCCCAGGACCCTCTTCCGTAGGGCTGGGAATCACGTGTAGGCTGGCTGAGCCTCCAGGAATTGTGACCGGATCAGCAGGTTCCAACACCGTGACGGACACCGTGGCTACTTTCTGCCTCCACTCCTTTTCAAGATACTTCTGGATCGCCGCAGTCAGTAAATCGACCGTCACTTCGGTTGTCACCTTGCGTTCCCCACCGTTTGCGATTTCTTTATGAATCGCTGGTTTCTTTTTGGCGGCAGTTGAGCGGCCATCTGCCTCGGTACCAGCAATCGCCATCACTTCGGTTAACAAGGTCGCAATGAGTGGGAACAGGATCACGATTACGAGCCTAGTCACAAGGTTCTCCTTACCGTCTAAGATTATTGGCGATAGCCATCATCTCATCAGACGCCTGAATCGTCTTGGAATTGATCTCATAACTGCGCTGAGCGATGATCATACTGACCATTTCTTCAGCAAGATTGACGTTGGAACTTTCCAAAAATCCTTGCTGGATCGTACCGAATCCAGTAGTAAAACCGCCTGTCCCCTGTGTAGGCGGTCCGGAAGCAAAACTATCAATAAAGAGATTGTTCCCCATGGCAACTAAGCCTGATGGATTGTCGAACCGTGTGAGCTGAATTTGTCCCACTTGCGAGGCCTGAGTGACTCCAGGAAGCAGAACTGAGACAGTCCCATCCTGACCAATATCCACCTTGAGTGCACCGGAGGGGATAGTAATAACAGGATTAAGAAGATCTCCATCACCGGTGACAAGATTGCCGACATTGTCTCGTTTGAACGAGCCGTTCCGCGTGTACATGATGGTGCCGTCAGGACGGGATACCTGAAAGAAGCCCGTGCCATCGATCGCGAGATCCAATTCATTGTTTGTTTGGCGCATGTTCCCCTGAAGCCATTCCTTCGCCACGGTCGTCGGGCGCACACCGGCTCCCACCTGGATTCCGACCGGAAAGACACCGACGTTGGATGCGTTCGTGCCGGGGAGCCGCTGAATTTGATAGAGGAGATCGGCGAATTCTGCGCGGCTCCTTTTAAAGGAATTGGTGTTGACGTTCGCGAGATTATGAGCGATCGTATCGACATTGAGCTGTTGCGCCGTCATTCCGGTTGCGGCTGTCCACATGGCACGAATCATGGAAATCCTCCTCGTCTCTCGTCGTTTGTGAAGCGTATCTCATCCGGACCTTGGACGCTTCACGAGATACATTTCACGGCGCTACAACACTCGACCCACATCTTGGATGGCGACCTCGGCCATCCGATCAAGCGTCTGAATCAGCTTTTGCGTTGATTCGTAATTGCGCATGCCCTGAATCATCTTGACCATCTCGCCGATCGAGTTGACGTTGGATTCTTCGATGTGTCCCACCTGGATCTGTGGGTTCTTGCTTTCCGTGCCGTTTTCTGAAAAGAAAAGCCCATCCGAAAACTTCTTTGGCATGTCATCATCCGAAAATTCCATGACCTTGATCTTCGCCACGGGCTTCTCGTTGACCCTGATCTCTCCCTGAGCCGAAATGTCCAGCTTCCCTGGGGGAATCTTGATTTCGCCCTTTGTTCCCATCACCGGATGGCCCAATCCAGTGACCAGCCGCCGATCAGAATCGAGAGACAGCATGCCGTTCCTGGTGTACCGAGGCCCTTGAGGCGTTTCCACTTCTAGAAACCCTCGACCCTGAATGGCCATGTCCAGGGGATTGCCGGTTAATCGAACCCGTCCCGCTTCAAAGGTCGTCTTGACCTGGTGGGGTGCGGCAAATGCACGTTCGGTTGGTCCAAAGGGTCTAGCCATGATCTGTTGAGCCAATCCTGCAGTCCGACCACTCGTCGGTATCACCGCCTGGTACCGGGGAAATATCGCTTTGAACGCCTGCTCATCCTGCTTGAAGCCGGCGGTATTCACATTCGCCATGTTGTTGGCAAACACTTGCATCCGCCGCTCGTGGGCCAGCGCTCCGGACAAGACTGGATAGATGCCTCGATTCATGTACCCGACTCCATGATGGCTTCGAGGGAATAACAGCAACCCTCGTGCCAGAAGTATCCATTTGGAACGTTTCTCTTATGAGGTCATGACCTGCTGAATTCAGGTGAGAATTGACGCGTAGAGAAGATGACTGAGTCGGACAGTGCCTACCCCACTATGAGTCTAGGTCGGATTCTTCCCGGTATGGTGAAAATTATTCCTAGCGAGATCGGCGGCGGGACGAGGCATACGAGTGGAAGAGGGCCAAGCGGCCTTCGGATAAACAACCGAAGCAAGCAAGGGAAGTCACCATCAACTTTCTGCTTGCAGGTGCGCCTTGAGGCGGATGATGGCCTTGGTATGAATCTGACAGACCCGTGACTCCGTCACCTTCATCAGCTCCCCGATTTCCTTCATGGTGAGCTCTTCGTAGTAGTACAGCGTGAGCACCAATCTCTCCTTTTCCGGCAGCCGCCGGATGGCCGAGGTGATCACTTCGCGTTCGCGTTCGTTGACCAAGGAAGAGAGCGGATCGGGAGTATGGGTATCGGCCAGCATCTTGACGACCTTATGCCCATCCGGCTCATGCAGACTCAAATCGTCGACACTGATCATCACAGCACCTCTGGCGCGCGTGATGAAATCATCAAGCTCCTCCATCGACATCTTCAGCTCAGCCGCCACTTCCTCGTCGTGTGGAGGACGACCCAGTCGGCTCATGAGGGTCACATGCGTTTTCTGGAGCAACCCGATGCGCTCGTGCACAGAACGCGGAATCCAATCCATTGAGCGGATCTCATCCAGCATGGCTCCGCGAATGCGAAACTCCGCATACGTCTTGAATTTCGCCTCACGGGTTGGATCATACTTATCCATGGCATCCATCAACCCAATGGTGCCGACAGAGATCAAATCTTCCGCATCCAGATACGCCGGAAGTCGAAAGGCCAGCCGATGGGCCATCGCACGGATCACGTGCGCGAACTCCTTAATGAGTTCTTCGCGTCTCGCTCCCTGCGCTAAGAATGATTTACGCTCATGTGACACGGCCGTCTTTCTCATATGCGTTCCGTTAGGATCTACCCTCAATTACCGGCGTGCGTTGCTGATCGTTGCCAGACCAGTTGTACGGAGCCTTTCGGAATGCCTGGCTTCGGCCACTGAGTCACCTGTTGGGCAAGCCGTTTGAATGCTTGGGTAGCCGGGGCGTCAGGAAACATGTCGGAGACTGCCTTTTGCTGCATTACCGCCATATGCACGTAGTCGTCGTCAGGAATGGCTCCGACCAATTCGATGGCCACATGCAGAAACCGATCAACCGCCACATCAAGCTTCCCGAACACCTCTGATGCTTCACGAGGACTCTTGGCCTTATTCACAAGCACCTTGAATCGGCGCTCGCGATATCGGCGAGCCAAGACTTTGATCAAGGCATACGCATCGGTCAGTGAGGTCGGTTCCGGCGAGATGATGACCATCGTCTCGTCTGCCGAGGAAGCGAAAAATGTGACGTTCGGGGAGATCCCAGCACCGGTATCGATCAACAGGACATCCATCTCCGCAGACAGATCAGCCAGTTGCTCTTGAATCATCAACTGTTGCGCTTCCGTCAATGACGTGAGGTGCGGGACACCCGAGCTGGCCGGCAGAACATGGATCCCTGCCGGACCTTGCAGCATGATTTCAGCTAAGGTATGCGAACCGACAAGCACGTCTTCGAGAGTATGCCGTGGGACCAGCCCAAGGAGTACATCGAGATTGCCAAGGCTCAGATCGGCATCTAGGATGAGGACTCTCTTGCCCACCTTGGAGAGCGAAACCGCGAGATTCGCCACGACGTTGGTTTTTCCAACCCCACCTTTCCCGCTGGTGACGGCGATGACTCGCGTTGGCGACTCACCTCCGGCATCCACATCTTCCGACACAAGGGTTGGCCTTCGCATTCTGAGTTGCATTGTGTGACCTCCAGCCAGTTATTCGCGGTGAGTTCCAACTCCTGTCATGGCAGGAGTGCCGACCGATGCTCGAACCGATTGACGACTGCCCGTTTGAAAGCCAACAGCTTCTTGTGCCGTGAGAAGAGTTGCCAGGCGTTCCGATGAGGCGACTTCGAGATCGCCGGGAACTCGTCGCCCAACACTCCAATAAGAAAGAGGAATGCCGACTTGATGCGCCACTTCAAAGATCAATCCTAGGGATTCCGTCTCATCAAGTTTCGTAAACAGAAGACGCGGTCGTGGGAGATCACCAAAGCGCCTGGTGATACGACGAGCTTCATGTACCCCTGTAAAAGCCGGAAGAACGACATGTGTCGTGACCGTCTCTTCGGGTAACAGCCGGGCCAGTTCTTTGGCCAAGGTGAGATCGTCCGGTCCGATTCCGGGCATATCGATCAGCACGAGATCGCACCGGGTCTGGCGACGTAGTCCTTCAGAGACCTGACGAGCTGACAGCGCACAGGCAAACGGCACTCCCACAAGCCTGGCATATCGCCGCAACTGCTCCACCGCCGTGTCTCGATATGTATCAAATGTAATCATGGCGACGGATTTCCGTTGCTTCGAGCGATAGTAGGCCGCCAGCTTCGCCACAGCGGAGGTTTTCCCGGCCCCACTTGGTCCAAGAAAAAGACTGATCGTGGGGTGCCTCTGATCATCAAGCACGGATCGGCTGGTAGGAATTCGCCGTGCGATAGCTCGGTGGAGAGCGTATCGTACTGACTCATCATCGGTCGCTCCTTCAAACATGAGTGTCGTGTGGACCTCATTGATGAGAAGTTCAACCATTGATGATGGAATCCCACGCGCAAGGAGCGGACGACGCATGGCAACAAGGAGGGGTGATACGGAACTACCATCCGTGTGAACCTTGTCAGATGAGAGATCCTGTAACAAACTGGTCAGTTCGGCTATGGCTAAGCGTAAATGATGAAGGCCTTGTCGCCTTGCCTGAGCGCGCGTTGGTCTCGACGGAGGAACCGGCTGATCTACAGATGGAGTACGCTTTTCGTGATTCGGCTGCAGGATGGTTTGCAGTGTTTGCTGAAAGGTCTGCAAGGCGACCGGCGAAGGCGGTTGAGAAGCGATGGGAGCCGTGGGGCGATCGCCGACTTGACGGCTCTCCTTCGGCTGGGTGGGCTCTTGTACCTCTTGTTCAGCAGCCGCCATAATTTCCAACACCGGCCGATTGAATACCCGCAACAACCGTCCCCCCTCACGCACCTCTTTGGACGACAGGATGATGGCATCCGGCCCAAGCTCCTCCTTGATGGCCCGCATGGCATCTTGCATCGTCACGGCATGAAAGATCTTGATCTTCATCGCTTATCCTAGGACGGCTGTGCCAATTCTAGATCGATCCGAACGGTATCGAGCGATTGCAGGCGAACGAACGAATCGACTTCGTTCAAACCCATGACAGGCACGGAATGCAGGAGACGATCACTGAGCCGCCGAAGGTGGCGACGCACAACTTGCGAACACAGGACAATCGGTTGCTGCCCTCGAGCGGCCACTCGTTCGGCCGCTTGCTTCAAATTGCTCAGAAGTTTGTGCGAGAACGTCGGATCGAGGTTCAACACGGCACCTGGCGGGAGTGCTGCAACCTGATCCGCTAATGATCGATCAAGCCGTGGGTCCAACGTAATGACCTGAAGTGTCCCGTCCGGCGCCTGATATTGTTTCGTGATGGTTCTGGCGAGCGACTGCCTCGCATACTCCGTTAAGATATCCGCATCCTTGGTGTTCGTCGCCTGGTCCGAGATGGCTTCCAGAATGGATCGGAGGTCTCGAATGGGAATCCCTTCTTTGAGGAGGTTGCCGAGCACACGCACGACCGTCCCAAGAGGCAACAGGGTCGGGATCAGTTCTTCCACCAGCTTAGGGTGAGCTTTGCCGACCTCATCCAACAACGCTTGCACTTCTTGCCTTCCCAACAATTCATGTCCATGGCGCTTGATCAATTCGGACAGATGTGTCGCGATGGCGGAACTGGCATCAACGACTGTATAGCCGGCAATCTGAGCCTGTTCGCGAGCATCTTCAGGAACCCAGAGCGCAGGCAGGCCGAATGCGGGTTCTTTAGTCTCAATCCCCTTCACCAACCCTCGCTGCCCGGTTCCGGGGTCTATCGCCAAGAGATGACCAGGCACGACGTCTGCTTTGGCGACCTCCACCCCCTTCAAAATAATGGCATACTCATTCGGGCGGAGCTGGAGATTGTCACGAATGTGAATCGGTGGCACGACAAAACCCATCGATTCAGCAAACTGCCGCCGTAGCGCCTTAATCCTGTCCAGCACTGCAGTCCCTTGCGTGCCTTCAACGAGTCCGATCAGTCCATACCCAACCTGAACTTCCATGAGGTCGAGCGGCGTCACGCGGGTCACGCCCTCCTCCACCTTGGCTGTGACGGGAGCTGGTGTCGGCTCTGCCTGAACCTGTTCTTGCTGGTGAAGATAGTAGGCGATCCATGCGACACCACCTCCCAATACCAGAAACGCCATATGAGGAAGACCGGGCACGAGTCCGAGCGTCAGGAGAATCCCTGCTGCGACAGCCACCGCTTTGGGGGACATCAACAGCTGCCGAGCCATCTCTCCACCCAGATCTGTTTCCGACGCGGCACGCGTCACGACAATACCGGCCGCCGTTGAAACAATCAGCGCGGGAATCTGCGCGACTAATCCCTCACCGACAGTCAGCACCGTGTAGGTCTGAGCCGCCAGCCCAGGACTCATCCCCTGCTGCAGAATGCCGATCGCCAACCCTCCTATAATATTGACTAAAATGATGATCACAGCTGCGATCGCATCCCCTCGGACAAACTTGCTGGCACCATCCATCGCACCGTAAAAGTCGGCCTCCTCCGTGATCTCTCGCCGACGGCGGCGTGCCTCAGTTTCATTGATCAGCCCGGCGTTGAGATCCGCATCAATGCTCATCTGTTTCCCAGGCATCGCATCCAATGTGAAGCGAGCCGCCACTTCGGCCACCCGTCCCGCTCCCTTCGTCACGACCACAAAATTGATGATGACGAGAATGGTGAACACGACCAAGCCGACCGTATAATTCCCCCCCACGATGAAATTTCCAAATGCCCGAATAACTTCCCCCGCAGCCCCAGCTCCTTCATTGCCGTGCAGCAGAATCAGCCTGGTCGAAGCAATATTCAGGGACAAGCGGAACAACGTGATCATGAGGAGGATTGAAGGAAACACCGAAAATTCGATCGGTCTCCGTACCTGCAGCCCAACGAGAAGAATGATGACTGAAAGCGTAATGTCAAAGCTCAACAGCAGATCCAGCATGAAACGCGGCAACGGCAGCAACATCACCATAATAATTGCCACCACCCCAACGGACATCAGAACGTCCGGGTGTTTCAGGAGCTGATTCGAGCTTATGGGTTCCGTTGCGGCTGCCATACCTGTATGGGCCTATCCGATACTCATGGTGCCACGCCTCTAGCGCGGTACACGAACGCCAGGATTTCAGCCACGGCGCGATAGAGATCATTGGGAATCTCATTCCCGATATCGACGAGTTTAAAGATCGTTCTCGTCACGAACTTGTTTTCCACCACGGGCACTCCATGGTGCCGTGCCAGCTCGCGAATCTTCTCAGCGATCAGCCCTGCTCCTTTCGCGACCACGACCGGAGCCGCCATTCGGGTCGTGTCATACTTCAGGGCAACCGCCAAATGTGTTGGGTTGGTAATCACCACATCCGCCGTCTTAACCGCCGCCATCATGCGTTTCTTCGTCAGCTCTCGCTGAACAGTCCGTACCCGACTCTTGATTAAGGGATCGCCTTCTGTAGACTTATGCTCTTCCTTGATTTCTTCCTTCGACATGCGAAGGTCTCGTTCCCACTCATAACGCTGATAAAAATAGTCGAGCACAGCCAGCACAGTGATCGCCCCGGCAACGGCCAAACCAACTTTCAGTGACAACCAACCGGTCGTCTGTAAGACCGAACCCATATCAAATTCGATCAGTCCAGGTATTCGTAAAATGTCGTACCGGACGACCCAGATGCCGACACCTGTAACAATCGCAATCTTGAGCAGACCTTTGATTAATTCCATCACGGACCGGAAAGAGGCCAGCCTCGATAACCCTTTGATCGGATTGATGCGTCCGAATTCCAGTTGCAATCCGTTTGATTTCCATAACAGACCTGTCTGCAACAGGGAGGCTAGGCTCCCGACCACAAGCACCCCGACCACGATCGGTAGACTCAACGCAAAGACCGTAAGCCCGGCTTGAATCACAACCGTGTAGACTTGCTCGATCGACATCCCTTGATAAAATTCGGCAGGGAAAGAGAGCGTCAGCCCTTGCCTTGTCATCTCGGTCATTCGATGCAGGCCGATTGGCAACATCGCTGCCAACAACCCAATCCCACCTAAGAGGATCGCCGCCGTGGACACGTCGCGACTCATGGCGACCTGCCCCTTTCGACGCGCTTCTTCCTTTCGTTTCGGAGTCGCTGGCTCAGTCTTATTGGACTTGTCTTCAGCCATGTCCCAACGCCTTCAGAAGCCCTTCAATGGTCAGTTGAAGTCGTTCCAGTTCACGTACCAAAAGCCCAACCGCAAACGGCATGGAGAGCGCCAATACGGCCAATCCTCCCGCAATCGTCACAGGAAAGCTTAAGACAAACACGTTGATTTGACTGACTGCCCGTCCCAGCATGGCCAACAAAATATTGATCACAAAAATTACAACGAGCACAGGGGCTGCCAATTTCAGACCAAGCTCAAACATGTTCTGCGACAACCGCAGGACATCATCCCCCACGCTCCCCGGAAGTGACGCCCCGAACGCCGGAATCGCTTCATAACTTGAAAGAATGGTCGCAACAAGAAACATATGGCCGTTTATCGATAGAAAAACGAGCGATGCCAGCAAGGTAAAGAATCTGCTGATGATGGGAGTCTGGGTCGCGGTCGCTGGATCAAACAGTTGGACAACGCCGAACCCCATTTGAATCCCGATCAGTTCTCCCGCAACCTCGAGCGCGCTGAAGAGCAGCCGTACCGCCAACCCGATCGCCAGGCCGATCGTCATTTCGCTCACCAGCCCGGCCGCAAGGGCAAGCGGGTCATACGGTAGGCTCGGGAGATGGAGCATCGGAGCGAGCAGCAATCCCAAACTCAGAATCAGCGCGATCTTGACTTTCGGTGGAACCGCCCGTCCGCTCAAGACAGGGATGGCAGCCAGTAACCCACCAATGCGGGAAATGAGGACCAGGAAGGCCTGGAATTCAGGAAGCAGTATGTGGATCGGCTGCGTAAAAGCCATCGTTCGTTGCTACTGCACGTAGTTCGGAATGTTCATGAGAAGATTGGACATATACGTCGTCATCACGCTCAGCATCCACGGCAGAAATAAGAGCAGCGCTCCGAAGAGCGCCAATATCTTCGGCACAAAGGTGAGCGTTGCTTCGTTTAACTGCGTCATGGCCTGCAGTGCACTGATCGCCAGCCCGATGAACAGACTCAGCCCAAGAATCGGAGACGCCACCAACAGCGTGGTTTCAAGTGCTTGCCTACCCAATTCAGTCACCAACTCCGGCGTCATGTCTCTCCCTCCATGTCGGCTCGTGACGTTCCCCACACTCCCTTCAGCCGTCACCCCGGAAGATCTCTCGGATGCCTCGCATTGAAGAGAGGACTCACTCAGTGAAAACTTCTCACCATCGACCCCACGACCAGATACCACCCGTCGGCCAAGACGAAGAGAATCAACTTGAACGGAAGAGAAATCACCACAGGAGGCAAGAGCATCATTCCCATCGACATGAGAATGCTCGCGACGACCATGTCGACGATCAAAAACGGGATGTAGATCAAAAACCCAATTTGGAACGCGATCCTCAGCTCGCTGAGGATGAACGCAGGGATGATCGCGTGAGTCGGGACATCTTCAACTCGTTCCGGTTTCGGAATTTGACTCAAGGTGATGAATAGCTCCAAATCCTTTTCCCTGACCTGCCGCAACATGAATCCACGAATCGGCTCACTCCCTTTTTCCCATGCTTCTTCATACGAGATTTGCTCGGCCATGAGCGGTTGCAAGGCGCTGTTGTACACGGCCTGACCAACCGGGGCCATGATGAACATCGTCAAGAACAGGGCCAAGGATAGGAGCACTTGATTGGGAGGAACCGCCTGAGTCCCGAGCGCTTGACGCAGGAACGACAGGACGATGACGACTCTCGTGAACGAGGTCACCATGATAAAGAGGGCCGGTGCCAGAGACAGCACCGTGAGGAGGATCAGGATCTGGATGACGACGGCGGTTTGTTTCGGACCGTCTGGTCCGAAATCGAGCGTGAGAGACGGACCACCGGCCAACGCATCCGATAGCGGTATCAGGAACAACGCTGTCGCACAGATGCCCCCCACCCACAGAATGGTGGTCCTCGACGTTCGATTATTGTCCATGAACGTCCTTCTCGTAATGGGCAGAGATAAAGGGTTGACGCCGAAGCCATGACGAAAAGACTGAACCCGGTATCGATGAGCTTTGTGTGGCCGGATCTTCCATGGTTCGTGCCAACAATTCAGTCAATTGAGTCGAATCGTTGATACGCCCGAGAGGAACGAGATCGGTTGCCGTCGTCCCGACGATCAGATACTCGCCTGCGACTGAAACAAGCGTGACGGTCTTCCGTGGCGCGATATATCCCGTCGCCAATACCTGAACGAGTGGTCGCCCTCCGACGGCCCCCAATCGCTGCCCCATCAGACGGCGGAAGATGATCGTCACGATCCCTATCAATAGCAACACAATGGCCAAGGCGGAGAGGGTGCGGAATAGGCTTTCCCACAGATCGATCACAATCTCTCCTCTGACCGTCTAGCGAAGCTGCTGCACGCGCTCCGCTGCGCTGACGACATCCGTCAGTCGTATGCCGAATTTTTCGTTCACGACCACGACTTCACCACGAGCAACCAGCTTGTTGTTGACCATCACTTCCATCGGTTCCCCGGCCAGTTTATCCAACTCAATGACCGAGCCTTGGGCCAGTTGCAACAGATCGCGGATCGCCATCTTGGTAGATCCGACGTACACGGCTACGCTCATAGGAATATCGAGGAGAAAGTCCATATTCTTCGGGGCGACTGCCGCTTCCCCGCCTTGAACTGTCGGAAACGTGGCGGGCTGAGGAGAAGCCTTTCCTTCCGCTTGAACATCGGCGCGCATCGCAGATTCTGATTCAGCCATAGTCGCTCTCTTCGTTCGCTGAGGATTAGTTCATCACTTTGGTCACACGACAAGCATGATTGCCTTTATAGATTCCGGGGCTGCCTTGAAACTTGTGATAGCCTTCGACATAGCAATCGAGTGGATCACCTGGGCGTTGATCGAGGAGAATCACGTCACCTGTGGAGAAGTTCATGACATCCTTCACCGTCACTGTGGCAGTTCCAAGTCGGACGGCGATCGGGAGAGAGCATTCTTGCAGTCGTTCGCGGAATCGCTGACTCCAGTCTCCGTTCTGATCGACTTGATCTGAAACCAACCCGGAATAGAGTTTCTCTTTGATGGGCTCGAGCATGCCGTAGGGATAGAGGATGTATAGTTCCCGTGCGGTTTCTCCCAGCACGACTTGCAGCGTCACGACCACGACAACTTCGGAGGAGGTGACCACCATCGCGAACTGAGGATTGCTTTCAGAACGCACGTACTCCACTTTCACCGGCACGACGGCATGCCACGCCTTTTCCAGGTCGATCAGCGCTTGAAGCAGCAACTTTTTGATCACTCTCAGCTGGACGGGCGTGAAGTCTCGTCCTTCGGGTTTCACATGGGTCTGGCCCTTCCCACCAAAAAAATAGTCCACGAGCAAATACACCAGGAACGCATCCATCACGAAGAGGGCGCTGCCTCGCAACGGTTGCAAGTGAAACACGGTTAAGGACGACGGCATCGGAATCTTTTTGAGAAACTCACCGAACTTGATCGCCTGTGTCCCGACAACGACGAAGTCAATCGCCTCACGAAACATGTTGGTCCAGACCACGGACTGACGGCGAATGAACCGATCGTTGATCAGCTCCATGCCAGGCATGCGCCCGCGAATGATCCGCTCCTGATTGAACAGATCGTATTGCGTGACGCCTTTCGAGACCGTTTCGTTCTCCTTGGGAGCCGTATCGACCTCGCCCGACACTACTCCTTTCAAGAGCGCATCGATCTCGTCCTGGGAGAGGATTTTTTCCATAGGTCGACTCTTACTGAACGACGAAGTCGGTGAAATAGGCGGAACGAACTCCTGGCTTAGGAAGGAGACCGTTAATCCGTTGCGTGATTTCGTCACGGAGCTGAAATTTCCCCTGTGTCGTTCTCACGGCATTCACATCCTTGCTACTGAGCAGAACAAGCACGGCATCTCGGACTTGAGGGACTCGCGCGGACAGGTCGGTGGAGACCGCTTCATTGTCCACTTCGAGTTTGATCGTAATCTTCAAGTAGCGAACGTCCGGCGTATCCGCAAGGTTCACGATAAAGGGATCGAGGTCGAACATGGCCCCTGGCGCGGCTGCCTGGCTTTGTTTGCCCCCACTTCCACCATGGGATTCGGACTTCGCTGCGCCCTCGCTCCTAGGTTCGTCTGACGTTTCTGACCCTTTGTCCGATCCACCCAGAAATTTCACGGCCACTACCGCCCCCCCCACACCGAAGAGGAGCGCCACGACTGAGACAATCATGAGCAACTTTATTGGAAATGCAGGAGCGGGGGCCGCTACTGAGGCTTTTTCGTCTGCTGCGGCTGCATCTGCCATAACTCCTCCTCGAGTGACTCGTTGGCCAGCTGGGGGAGGTTGCAATGCATATGCCACTATCTTGATCTACGCCATCACTGTGATGACCATCAATCGATACACCTAACGCGGAGTTATGGAGGAATCACCAGAAACACTGAATAGTTCCTCCACTTCTCGTCAAGTAATTCGTTGACGGCGTCAATAAAGTGACGGCGAGATGAGGAAAGCCGAAGGAAGGGGAACCACGGAGGCTGATTGGGCTTGGCCTGAGGTGAACTTGTGACTCAGGCCAAGCCCTTCACGGCTACCGCTTTAGATTGACCAATTCCTGGAGAACTTCATCCGAGGTCGTGATCACTCTTGAGTTGGCTTGGAACCCTCGTTGAGCGGCGATCATGTCGATAAAACTTTCTCCAAGATCCACGTTGGAGAGCTCGAGCGTGTTGGCAAGAACCCGTCCGAGGCCGGCAGAGGTCGCCGTTCCGACCAACGGTTGTCCAGACGTCCCGGATTCGGCAAAGGTGTTCTTTCCGGTTCGTACGAGACCCAACGGGTCCGGAAATCGTGCTAGCGCCAGCTGCGCCAATGGTCGAACCTGCCCGTTGGAGAACCTTCCGTTAATTATCCCATCAGTCTCCACTGAAAATGCCTGGAGCGCTCCGGCACCGAAACCGTTTTGAGTCTGCTGGACTAAACCCGATGGCGCGCCGAACTGTGTAGTGAGGTCGACTCCCGCACCACCGTCCGTTGTCACGCTGGTGCCAAAATCAAAAATAATCAGCTGATCGGTGGTCGCACCGACAAAATCGATTTGTGCCTGTCCTACTACGCCTCCTGCAGTCCCTGCTGGGGTACCGTTGTCGTAACTGGTGATGACGCTCTCGGTATCGAGTGCGCCGCTTGTTGCAAACGTCAAGGTTCCGGAAGCCAAGCGCACGAGTCCAAGTGAGGCATTGATATTGGACACATCGTAATTGGCCGTAACGACCTCATTCGTACTGCCGACGATGTTATAGTCCCACGTGTTCGCCGCAGTCTTTGAAAAGTAGGTGGTGAGGAGATGACCGTTGCCAAGAGAGTCAAAGACGGTGAATGACGTCGAAAACTGAGATGTCCCATTGGGATCCACGAGTGAGAAGGTGCTCGTCGTCGATTGTGAATTGAGATTGGCCCCAATATCGACGGTCGTGGTGGGATTAGGCGGTGCAGTCGTTGTGGGTAAAGTAACCCCTCCGATGCTGGCCGTGATCAGACCGTTGGCATTGACCTGATATCCTTGGAGGAAGAATCCGCTTGGGTCGACGATGCGGTTCTGAGCATCCAGATGAAATTGTCCTGCCCGTGAATAGAACGGCGCCCCGCTCGTATCGCGGAGGACAAAGAAGCCATTACCGTCGATCGCCAAATCGAGTGCATTGCTCGTCGTACTGAGGGACCCCTGACTGAAGTTTCCCTGCACTCCGTTGAGTGCGACCCCCAGACCCGTCTGAATCGCCCCGCCCGCTCCTCCGAGTGAAGAACTGATCAGGTCGGCGAACACGGAACGGCTGGATTTGAACCCGATCGTACTCAGGTTCGCGATATTGTTCCCTATGACCGATAATGCATTCCCATTCGCGTTGAGCCCGCTGACGCCCGTAAATAGCGACGACAGTATTCCCATCGGTAGAACCCTCCCCTTGTTTATCGCAGTTCGACGATCGCAGATGGATCAATGGCCAGATCCCCGACAAGCAGCTTGGCTTGTCCTTCTTCCATACGGACTCCGGAAACGGTCAGTGACGCACGCCCTTCTATGGGCACAGCCTTCCCTTCCGCATCAAGTGCTGAAATGACATACCGGTAGAGCCCTTTCGGCATCACGATTCCATCCTGGTTCTTACCATCCCATTCAGCCGCATGGACTCCAGCTTGTTGATCACGGTACTCCAAGCTCCGTAAGACCTGTCCTTGATGGTCTTGAATGCTGATGAGCACTTTATGGGCATTCTTCTCCAGTGTATACCCGAAGGCCGCTGGTCCATCTTCCAGTTGAACGACAGGCTGCCCGATCGTGACCGTCCGGCCAATCATGGGAAGCAACGTAAACTGCAGGGACGCCGTTTGGGCATCAAGGCTCTGCTGAAGCAGCTGAGCCTGCTTGGCGCTTTGCTCAAGCTGGCTGAATTGTGCAAGCTGCGAGACAAATTCGGTGTTGTCCGTAGGATTCAAAGGATCCTGGTTCTTGAGCTGGGTGATCAGGAGTTTCAGAAAATCATCTTGGCCTAACGGGCGGGGCCCCGTTCGTTCCGGAGCGGGTGTTGCACCTACAGAGGTGAGTTCTGATACATCGAGCATTTCCAGTACCTCCGTTCCGCTTAGGCGACTAAATTCAACAGGCCATGCAGAGTGCCGCGCGTTAGGTCTTGCTGATCATGAGGATCTTGTCCCGTCCCTTGGGAAGCCTGGTGCCAAGACTGACCCTGCTCCTGAGACGGACCCTGATGAAACGACCGTCCGCCGTTTTGGCGATCGATGTCGACACGGAACTGCCCCATGTCCAAACCGTTCGATTGCAATGCCGCCTGAAGTCGATCCTGGCCATTAACAATAAATTGTCCGACTTCGAGCCTGTCGGAAGAGAAATGGGTATGGACCACATCATTGGTCATGGCCACGCGGATATTCAGATGTCCTAGGTCCGGTCGAGTCACGTTGACGACAACTGATCGCATCACCGGCATCTCAGCCGACTGAACCAGATCCTCTGCACGTGAACCAGACGACACTTGAGTGACAGGCGACGCCTGTGCAGGAGTTCCAGAAGGAGAACTTGCCTGGCGAGACAATCCCGGTGCCGTCGCTTCCGCCACCGATCCATTTGCGATCGTGTGATCAACAACAAACGGCTGGGAGATCTTCAGCTCACCAGTTTCCATCTGTCGCCTATTGTGACCAGACCACAGCTCATCAAACTGCTCAGATCCTTCGCTACCGAGCTGTCGCCCATGAGAAAATGATTGCTCCGTACTCGCACCGAAGGCATGATGATCCTCGACAGCGCGCACTTGCCCGGCGGCCTGACTGGAAACGGAATCATCCACCAGCTCTCCCCCGACTTTCGCCGTCTCTGCCTTCGCGACTAAAACGTTTCCCTCCAGCGAGGCCTTCTGGACGGAGGCTTGAACAACCTGGGGAATACCTGGATTCTGAGGTCTCAGAGGTGCAGCAGGAATGACCTCTGCAGTACCCACATGACTCAAAGAGGAGCGGCCGCTGAACGCCTCCAGAGTGGTCGTGAAAGATTTGATAGACTCGGGTGAGATCAACGGGTGCTGTGAGCTCGCGTCCACATTCACTTCGTCGCTCAGCACCTGAGGTTCATTCTCGGTCTGAACGGCTGCCTGATCAGCGGCCTGAGGCTCGACCGAAACAAACATCAGACCCGATACCGGAATAGCCTCTTTGTCCTCGGATCCAGCCCCAGCCTTAGTTGGACGCGGTGCAGGTTCAGGGTCCATCCTTGTCTCGTCCGCAAGCCTATCGTCATTCTTATTTGTCCTCGTTCTCTCCGTTTTCTGGGAGGAGACTGAAGGCCTATCTGATTGAGCGGAACTGTTGATCCCTTTCGTCTCCTTAGCACGAGAGCCATGATCGGTCTGGTTTACTGGCCGAGCGTCCTCCGGTTCGCGAGTCGTGGCTCGCCGCACCTCACCCCGAACTGACCGAAGAACCGACGAAAACCCCCTCCGACTACCGGTCGAGTTGAGTGACATTTCCCGGACATTTCGTGCACCACTGTCCCTGGGAGCCCCGGAGAGAGCGGACAGTATGTCTGGAGCAAAGGTTGCCACGTGCATCGGTCCTCGTGATGATCCGGCTGGTGGAAATACAATCCTCATGCCACTTCGGTGAATCGGAAAATCATCGATATCTGGGCATTTATGATGACGAAGAGAACGACGTTCTCAGGAGAGAGGACAACTTGACTGGGTGGTGGGCAAAAGTTTCCTGCAACCGAAGGACGACTTGTCTTGTCCTGGACTACAGAGGGGTTTCAGACTGCGGAGAGGGAGATTTCTGTTGGCGATCCTCCAGCCGTTTGAACTTGAAATGCCACTCGTGCTGACCGGATTCGGGAGATGCGTGGAACCAACCTTCGGCCGCGAAATGCTGGTCGGACTTTGACTTGCCCTCCGGATAGAATTTGAACCGCAGATGCTTCCCCCGATCACCCTTCGTTTCATCCTGGTTGAGATTGCCGGAAATTTCCACATGGTCTTCCAATCGATCGAGGGCTTGATTGAGCAGGGAACGGAGCAGACCGCTAGTCAGCGCCTGCTCGAAGGGTTGATCAGGGTCGAACGTATCGGCTTGTGTTGCCTGAACCGGAGCAACCCAACTCACGAGCCAGAATGCAGCGACCACGACAGGTATCATAATAGGATGACTCTAGCGATCCATTTCCACTTCGTCAATGTCTAGACACAAGACCCTTACGGCATCCACCGTCCACTGAGACTCAGAAGGCTCGCTGCGATGCTGACGATATGTCCTTGCTCGTCTAGGATCGGAATCAGCCAACCATTGACCGTGCCCTGGCCTTTGGCCCCGCTGAGAAAATTCATCCGCCCGTTCAACAACAGCCCGGGGATGAAGTTTCCAGCTCCAGTGGCAATACACGTCGCACCATCCGGAGTCTCACACTCGACCGGAGTCGGTCCGGCACTGGACGCCATCGTCATATTCGCTTCATAGACGCCGGCAATCAACCGGGCATGAATGCGCCCAGACTGCGTGGCAAGCGGCACGTTAGAATCGTAGGTGATCACGAAGGGTACACCAGCCGTTCCTCCGATAGATCCAGTGAGAGTGCCGGTAATCTGTCGATCTCTCACGATGAACCGGCCACTCTGCCCGACCGGCCGGACATCGCCCGTATCAATCGTCAAAATGGTGCCACTCGCACTAAACGGAACAGGCGGTCCTGCGAATGCAGGTCGGGAAACGCCCGCCACCCCGACGACGAGGGCCAAGATTTGAAAAGCTGCCACGCATGGCAATAGGAGCGCTGAACAGACATTCTGCACACGACCCTCATGCATGAGACACCCCTTTCCCAGAGGTAGGAACCCACTCCAGCGGCTGAAATGACTACGTAGTATAATTTACCTCTCATCGAAGATACAAGACAGTGAGGTGAAGTCACCCTGCGCGCAGAACGCCCTTGGGCACTTCTCTGCCTTCCATATCCGGGACGGAGAAACCTTCTTGTCGCAGGACAAGCCGAGGGGGTAGACAAATTCAAATGAGGTCTGGGGGGACTTTCCTATGGCATTTGCGCCAACAACTGTTCGGTGAGCTTCGCGGCTCGATCTGCTTTGACCTGGGAAAGAATTAGCCCGGCTGTTTTCGATTTCACCAGTCGAAGGATTTCAACCGCCTTCCGATCCGGCATATGCTCCAGCCGAGCCGCCGCATCTTCCGACGGCATGGATTCGTACATTTTCGCCAGTCGCGTCCGTTCTTCCTGTGCCTGACGTTCTTTCTCTCCCTTGGCCTTGGCCTGCTGAGTCGAAACGCGGTCTTCCTTTTTTTCCTGCGCGCTCTGAATCTTCTTTTCCAACGCTTCATTTTGCTCCAAGAGCTCTTCAATCTGTGTACGAACGATCATGAGCCGTTCTTCGTTTTGACGAATCGTCTCTTCTCGTCGATCCAGATCTTGCTTACGCTGTTCCAGCATCTCCAGCACTTCGCGCGGAACATCAATGGCTGGCCCCTGACTCGCAGGAGGAGCGAATAGCTTGGCATCACTCTGATCATCTACTTCGTTATGCTCTCCACGTACCGCGGGGGACCCCACATCTTTGGACGAAGACGGCGGGGCTATCGGGGCCGACTTGGATTTTGGTTCAGGGGAGGCTTGCCCCAATTGCACCATGACCCAGAAGAGAATGGTCGATACGATGAGCCCACCGACCAATCTCAATAGAAGGGAACGCCGATTGCGTCTGGACGTCGAGCTATCCTGGCTCATGCCGATAGAACCAGCCCGTTCTACCCTGAGGTGGAAGGGAGGTGAGTTCATAAACCACGCTTTCATCGCAATAAACAACGGCGGCTCGCGGCTTCATCCGTCACCTGCTGTTCATGACGGGCTACCTCGGCACGTCTTATGGCCTCGCGCCGTTCGAGGATGCGATCGAGCACCTTGCACTCCTGGCTGGCTTCGACAAGGAGTTCGTGCGTGCGTTTCCACGATAAGGTGGCCTGCTCGATTTCGATGTGCATCTGGCGCAAGGCCGCCTGCTGCGAGTCCATACGTCCCTGCCACTCCAGCAGGCCTTCTATGGTGAGGCCTTGCTGCATGCGTTGCCCATACCGGTCGGTATCCACCTGCATCTCTGCTTCAATCCTACGATAGCAGGCTTCGCTCCGTGAGAGAGATTGGACAATCTGGCTCAACTCCATCATGAGGGCCTCTACCCTCTGTCCGCGTAGCTTCCGTAACGAGTCAAGGCTCATGCTTTTTGCTTGGCCAGCGTCTCCAGCTGCTCCACAGACGACGCAAAGCTTGCTGCCTGGTCGATGTCTTGGCGCAAATACGCGTTGATCGCCTCCTGTGCATCCACAGCACGATCAAGATCCGCATTCATCCCTGGTTTGTACGCTCCGAGAAGAACCAGATCCTCAGATTGTCGATACCGCGCGACCAATTCCAGAAGCCGCCTGGCCGCATCGTAGTGTGATCGGCCGACGATATCCCGCATGACACGACTGGTGCTTTGGAGCAGATCAATCGCAGGAAAATGATTGCGTGCCGCCAGTGCACGAGACAGGACGATATGGCCGTCTAAGATCGACCGGACCGTATCGGCGATTGGATCATTCAGATCGTCTCCATCGACAAGCACCGTGTACAATCCGGTGATCGTGCCCGGACCAGGTCCCGTCCCCACACGTTCCAAGAGCTTCGGCAGGAATGCGAACACGGAAGGCGTATAGCCTTTCGTCGTCGGGGGCTCTCCGATCGCCAGACCAACTTCTCTTTGACTGTAGGCTAATCGCGTTAATGAATCCATCAGCAACAAGACTTGCTTCCCTGCATCACGGAAATACTCGGCAATGGTCGTCGCGACCAATGCAGCCCGGAGGCGGATGAGCGGAGCCTGGTCGGAGGTCGCCACGACCACGACGGAGCGCGCGAGTGCCTCTGGACCGAGATCACGCTCCAGGAACTCGTTCACCTCGCGACCACGTTCTCCAATAAGGGCAATCACGTTGACATCCGCTTGTGTATAGCGGCTGATCATCCCCAACATCACACTCTTGCCGACGCCGGAACCGGAAAAGATCCCCATTTTTTGGCCCCGACCACAGGTCAGAAAGCCGTTGATCGCGCGAACGCCGAGATCAAGCGGAGCTTGGATGCGTGCTCGCTGCAACGGATTCGGAGCCTCGGCATGAAGCGGATATCTGGCATGCATCGCAGGCAGACCTTTACCGTCGATGGGAGTTCCACACCCATCGAGCACACGCCCCAACAGGCCCGGCCCGACAGCCAGGTTGGCCACGTGGCCCGTCATGGTAATTCGACTTCCCGGGCCAAGACCCTGCATCTCTCCGAGTGGCATCAACAACATGCGATCCCCACGGAATCCCACCACCTCCGCAGTGATCGGTCCATCTCCCACCTCTCGAGTAATCCGACACAGTTCGCCGACGGTCGTCATCGGCCCATATCCTTCCACGACCATTCCCACTGCTTGCGCAACTTTCCCCGAGACCTCAATTGGGTTGATACCTACAATGAGATCGCTAAGACTCACGATAAGTCCTATTCCTCAAGGTATCACCCAAGCGGAACAACTGCGTGTCAAGAGATGCATCTACCAATCGTGTACTGGTATGCACCAGACAACTTCCCCGCGGGAGCGAGGCCACCGGTTCAATGGTCAACTTCAGGGCGGTATCCGGTTGCCCTGCCAGCTCCGCCCGAGCCATCTCAATGACGGCTGCATCGAGCGGATGCGCTTGTATCACCACGGCACCCGACTCTCCCACAGCACCTAACGCGTCTTTCACCTGTATGACAATTTGATCTCGGCTCGATTCGGCCGCCTCATGAAGAATTTTGGAGACGATCTGAAGGGACAAGGCAATCACCTCATCCTCGACCGACTTCTGCAGGTTGGATCGAGCCACATCAAATTTCCTCGCCGCATCGATCAAGACGACCAGATCTTGCCGACGCTCGTCTTCCATCCGGCGTTGTCCATCCGACAAGCCACGCTCGTATTCAGACGGACTGTCCTCGTCCTCCTTCGCTCCGCCATCCTCCCGAAACGTCTGAAACGGAAGACTGTGCAATCGCACCGCACCGGACTGAACAGCGGCGTGTTTCAACACCGTGTTCTCGGCTCGTAACCGATGGAGTTCCAATAAACGCCGCACAGTACTCAGCACAATCTCGTGCTGAAACGGCTTGATTAAGAAGTCGATCGCGCCGGCTTTCATCGCGCGGACCGCGAGTTCAATCGTCGCGGCTCCCGTCATCACCACGCCGATGATCCGGCTATCGATTTTCTGGGCTTCCTCCAGAACCGCAATCCCGTCCTGATCCGGCAGCAACACATCGGCGATCAGGAGAGCTGGGGCCATCTGCTTGACCATCGCAATCGCTTCTTCTCCAGAACCGGCGACCCGCACCGGCACCCGTTCCGGCCGGAGCAATTCAAGAAAGAGATTGCGAATCCCCTCGTCATCATCGATGATGAGGATCGTCCCCTGTAATCGATTCAGTTCCTGTTCGCGAAATACCCCCGCTGAAATCGCCGCACCATTCACTACAACATCTCCTCTCCCACGCCGGCGATCACGATACGGCCTTCCTCCTCGAGTTTTCGGCAGACCTTGAGGATGTTCTGTTGTGCTCGTTCGACATCTGAAACCTTGACCGGACCTCTCGTCTCCATATCATCCTTCAACATCTCTGCAGCACGGCTGGACATATTCTTGAAGAATTTTTCTTTCACGTCGGGATTGGCGCCTCGCAGCGCAACCGGCAGGTCGTCTTTACTGATCTCCTTCATCAACTCTTGCATCCCGCGGTCATCGACTTTTACGATGTCGTCAAACACAAACATGAGCGCCCGGATATTATCGGCGAGAGTTTGGCTTTTTTCGGAAATCTTCGTCAGGATCCCGCCCTCATTCGTCTTGTCCATTCTCATCAGGATATTGGCGATGACCTCGGCTCCTCCGACGCTATGAGCGCCCATTCCTTGTTCGGCCAACAGAGTTTCTTGCAACGTTTCACTCAGTTCCTCCAAGACATCGGGCTGTACTTCCTCCATTGTCGCAAGCCGAAGAGCCACATCCCCTCGCATGTCCTCCGGCAGAGCAGCCAACACTTGGCTGGCCTGATCGCTTTCTAAATGCGCAAGCACCACCGCAACGGTTTGGGCGTGTTCGAGCTTCAGCATTTGTGTGAGGGTTTTCACGTCCACCCATTTCAATGCTTCCAGCCCGGGGTAGCTTTTCTGCGTCATCGATTCCATGATGCGCGCCGCTTTCTCCGGTCCGAGCGCTTTCGTCAGCACCGTTTTAATGAACTCTTTCCCCTGAAACTGAACCCCACCCGTCGCACTCACCGCTTGAAAGTCCGAAATGACGGCCTCTTCCTCATCTCGAGAGATCTGTGCGGTCGCGCTCATGAACCCTCCAAGCTTCTTGATCTCCTTTGGATCAAGTTGCTTCATGACTTGAGCCGCCGCCTCCTCACCGATGGCACGAAGAAGAATGGCCGCTTTCTGTTCCCCCGTCAGATTCTTCGTCATGTCTACGTCACGTCGGACTCTTGAGCCACTGTTTTACGACAACAGCGGTCGTGTCGGGGTTCTTTCGGGCCATATCGATGATCTGCGCATGGTCTTGGCCGTGTGCCAATGCAGCTTGTCCTATTCCCGTACTGTTCGGAAGGGCAGAGGCCGACGCATCGGTCTGCTCTTGCTCAGTCGTCGACCCCAACATAGCCAACAGCGGACGAACGACGAAAAGGAATATCACCGTGAACAGAAGGATTCCGACGCCATAACGAAGATAGGGGAACCACGCTGCGCGTCCTTCCGCCGCAGCTTCGGTCACCATGCCCTGTGGTTCCTCTGGTCCCGTCCCAAATTGCACATTGACGACCTGCACTTGATCCTGCCGCTCAGCTGAAAAACCCATCGCCTTCTTGACGATGTCCTCGATCCGTTTTAAGTCTTCCTCCGAACGCGGTGTATATTTCCGTGCCGCAGCTGATGCGTCCGTTGCCTCGCCTTCCCCGGCTTTGACAGGTTCATAGATCCCGTCGACGAGAACGGCGACAGACAATTGTTTGATGACACCGACGGGCTCCACGATTTTCGACACGGTTCGACTAATTTCATAATTCACCGTCTCATTTTTCGTGTGGCTGCTGTTTGAACTGGTTTGTGCAGGCTCCTGGTCCGTAGCCGGCGGGACATTCGACTGCACACCCGGCACACCGCCACCGACCCCATTCGTACCATTGGCTTTCTCTTGCCCGCGCTGTTCACTCCGCACCACCTGGCTGTTGGGGTCATACCGCTCTTCCGTCGTTTCGACTTTGCGAAAATCCACGACACTGGACACACGAACGACGGCCTTATTCGGACCGACAATCCGCTCCAACATCGTTTGAATCCTAGTCTCCACATCTTTTTCGATACTGCGTTGGTAATCGAGCTGCGTGTTGCTGAGACCAGCCGTCTCATCCGTCATGGTCGCCGACAACATACGACCATGCCCATCGACGATGGTCACATCCCGAGCCTGGAGACCTTCCACGCTGCTTGAGACGAGGTGAATGACTCCTTGAACCTGTGCTTGACTCAGCTGTTGTCCATTGCGCAGCGACAAGATGACGGATCCGCGCGCTTTTTCTTGGTCGCTCGCAAACAACCGCCGTTCTGGGATGGCTAAATGAACCCGAGCTCGTTCCACCTCCGGCATCTGTGCAATCGTCCTCGCCAACTCCCCCTGCAACGCGCGACGATAGTTGAGCTTCTGAACGAACTCCGACATGCCGATCGAGGTCCGATCAAAAATCTCAAATCCGACCCCGCCTCCGTGCGGAAGCCCTTGCGTCGCAAGCTGAAGCCGCAAATCGTGGACCTGTTCTCTCGGCACCAAGACGGTCGATCCACCACCGGTCGTTTCATACGGCACCTTCGTTTCTTTGAGCTTATCGATGATGGCGGCCGCATCTTCACCGCTGAGGTTGGTGAACAACACCTGCATGTCCGGTTGCTGGGTCCATAAGGTCAGAGCAATCAGACCAGCGACAGACCCCGCCAAAGCGACAAGGATGATCATGCGTTGGTTGATGGTGAACTTAGACAGCATACCGGCCTTTCATTTCCTCATTCCGAGCGGTGCCTTACACCTGCATCCGTTGAATTTCCTCATACGCCGCAACCAGCTTGTTCCTGATCTGCATCATGAGTTGAAACGACACATCGGCCTGCTGCAGCGCAACCATCGTGCGGTGAATGTCCTGCGTTTCGCCGGTCATCAGGGCATCGACGGCTCGACCAGCTTCTATCTCTGCATCATTGACTTTCCCGATGGCCGACTTGAGGGAGTCTACAAATCCCGACGCTCCTGAGGCGACAGTGCCTCCCGCAGAGCCTGATTGCGCCACATCGACGATGGGCGCGATTCCCGATCCCGATGTCACACCATGCAGCTGATCCATGTCTACCTCCCGATCTCAAGCGCCTTGTTCCACATGGCGCGCGTCGCATTGATCGCTTGAACATTGGCTTCGTAGGCTCGTGACGCGCCGATCATGTTCACCATCTCTTCCATGACGTTGACGTTAGGAAGTCGGACAAACCCTTTGGGATCGGCATCCGGGTGATGGGGGTCGTAAATCAGTTGTCCCGGCTTAGGATCTTCCACCACTCTTGCCACTGAGACCCCTTCAAGCGCATGAGATGAGGACCCGACCGCCACTTGACGGAAGGCCCGCTGAAAAGAGCTCGGAACCGCTGTTGATCGGAAGACGACATCCCGACGTTTGTATGGCCCACCATTGGGCGTCTTTGTCGATTGCGCGTTCGCCAGATTGCTGGCAATGACATTGAGCCGTCGCCGTTGCGCATCCAAACCCGACACCGAGACTGCCAGACTGTCAGACATCTCCATACGACACCTCCTAGGCCTACATCATCTGAGCAACTAACAATAAAGGACCTACCCCGGAACAAGTTCCGTTATCGTGCATCTCGTATGGCGCTCAGTAACGTTCGAAATCTTGCGGCCAGTATCGTCGCTGCAGCGTTGTACTGCATCGCGTTCTCGGATAGTTTCGCCATCTCCAGTTCAAGATTGACGGAGTTGGCATCGAGCGGGAGATCGCCAGCCGGCACTTCGTTGAGTTTTCCTGTCACGGCTTGGACCCCTTGCGGCCCGTGCACGCCAAAATGCCGAGATTGAGTCGCTGCCATCACGATCGGAAGGCGTCCT
This sequence comes from Nitrospira sp., assembly GCA_965223625.1. Classification (GTDB taxonomy): domain Bacteria; phylum Nitrospirota; class Nitrospiria; order Nitrospirales; family Nitrospiraceae; genus Nitrospira_D. The sequence continues at coordinate 1,265,924 of OZ245008.1, read as the reverse complement.
TTCTGCGCAGACTGCAATTGATCCATAAACGTCAGTTCCGACGCGCGATAACCCGGTGTTTCTTCATTGGCCAAATTCGAGGCAATCACCCGTTGCCGGGCACTGCGAAGATCGAGCGTCCGCTGCAATAGCCCCATGGTTTTGTCAAAAATTGTCATCGCCGCACATCCCTTCTCCCGCACAGCGGCGGGCCCGCTCTCACGCCTTGCAACCATAATGCCGCGTCAAACAATTCTCTCAGCCTGAGGTGCACGTCTGACCTCTCTCGAAGCTCTCTTCGATCCGCCCTGTTCCCTTTCTACCTGAATGGGGAATCTGCCCAGTGCAAATCTACCCGCCGGCAGTTTTTTCCCCGCTCATGGCGACGGAATAGACAAGGGCCTCTCGCCTTCTCGATATTCCCGGAGCTTGTTCCGCAATGTGCGGATGCTGATGCCGAGTTCTTTCGCGGCGTGCGTCCGATTATCATTCACACGAGCCAGTGTCTTAAAAATCAATTCCCGCTCCATTTCCCACAGTGAACCGTTGGCCGGTTGTTGAAGAGAAGGGAGCGACCCCGCTGGTTTGCCGAACGTCTCCGCAGAGCAATGCTCGGAAAGAATCGGTCCGTCCCCCGCCAAGAGGACCGCTCGTTCCACCATATTTTCCAATTCTCGTACGTTTCCCTTCCATGCTAACCGTTGAAGATGCGCCAGAGCCCCTTCAGACAGAGTGGGTGGCGTGAGACCGTTCCTCAAGGCTGACTGAGTTGCAAAATGTCTGGCGAGTAACGGAATGTCGATCGTCCGTTCACGTAGCGGCGGAACGGTAATGGGAAATACGTTCAGCCGATAATAGAGATCCTCCCGAAAACGGCCTCCCTCGACCTCACGGTAGAGCGCCCGGTTCGTCGTCGCAATGACTCGGATATTAACCGGCACTGGATCGCGCCCTCCAATACGGTCCACCTCGCGTTCTTGGAGCACCCGCAGCAGCTTCGCTTGGAGGGGCAGATTCATCTCACTGATTTCATCCAGGAGCAGGGTGCCCGTATGAGCCATTTCAAACTTGCCGATTTTCCTGATCAAGGCACCGGTGAAGGCACCACGTTCGTGCCCGAATAGTTCACTTTCCAGCAAGCCCTCGGGTAACGCCGCACAATTGACCGCAATAAACGGCCGATGGGCCCGCGGACTTCTGGTATGGATAAACCGGGCCAGGAGCTCCTTACCCGTACCGCTTTCCCCATGAATCAACACGGTGGCCTGGCTCGCGGCGACTCCCTCGATGGTACTCAAGAGCCTGACCATTCCTGGGTCTTGGGTTAAAATGGCTCGGCTTTCAGTCGATTGAGCAGGCGGACCGGCCAGTATCCCTTCTTCTCGTCCTGCTTTCAGACTCACGATCATGCGCTCCAGGACGTCCATTGAGAATGGCTTCAGGAGGTATTCGCTCGCTCCAAGCTTCATGGCCTCCACGGCGGTTTCGATCGTCCCATACGCCGTCATGAGGACGATCGTGACCTGTGGCGCTCGCGACCTGATTTCCCTGATCAAATCGAGACCACTGAGCCGAGGCATCCTGAGGTCGGTCAGCACCAACCAGGGACGAAACCGAACGAGACGTTCGATCGCATCGCTCCCATCAATCGCTGCTTGGGCTGAATACCCGAGTCTCTTAACCGTCTCCATCAGCGCCGTGCGCATCGAAGGATCGTCGTCAACGATCAGTATCCGCTCGCTTTCCTCGCCGTCGGCAAGAGGGCCGTTCTTCTCGCGTTCATTCATGGGGCCAGTCCTCCGTTAACGCCAATTCACGGTCCACATATTCGCCCTCACCGCGTTCATCGTCGGTCTCCTCCAACGTCTGACACTCACCCAAGCCCAGCGTCGTCGACGGATGCGGAAGGATGATGGCGAATGTAGAGCCTTGTCCGAGCGTGCTCTCCACATCGATTCGTCCTTGGTGTGCCTCGACGATTGAATAGACAATGGCAAGACCGAGACCGGTCCCCTCATCCTTCGTTGTAAAGAAAGGGTCGAACATGCGTGAACGGTACTCCGGGTCAATACCCAGACCGGTATCGCTCACCGCCAGGCGGACGGACGTTACTCCACGCGTCTGTGGAGGTTCATTTTGTAGACTGATCGTCAAAAAACCCCCGCTGGGCATGGCCTGAACCGCATTGACGACGAGATTTACGATCACCTGTTTCAACTGTCCTTCGTGACACCAGAGCAATGGAATGTCCTGATCGATGTCCATCCGAACCTTGACCGGCACTTTGGTGATCGCATGGGCTGCCAACTTCATAGAAGCGTTGATCAAGGATTCGGCGGGATGCCAGCCTCGAGCCATGCGCGTCGGTCTCGTATAGACGAGGAGATTGGCGAGCAGTCGATCCATCAGCTGGACGGCCTGTGATATCTGCTCGGCGTACCGCTTGGTGGGAGAATCCTGAGGGAGATCCCGTTGAAGCATGGACGCGAAGAGCTCGACACTGCCCAATGGATTTCTGACTTCGTGTGCGATCCGGCCGATGAGCTCGCCCATTGCGGCCAGTCGATCTTTGCGCTGTAACTGCTCTTCAAGTTGATAGATACGAGTGACGTCTTGAATCAGGATCAGGTGACTGGATCCGCCTCCGGAAGCGTTGCGCAGCGGTACCTGACTGATTGAGAGCACAGCCTGCCCAAAGCGTTGAGGCCGATCACACACGCTTAGACCAAGCGCCGCGAGCACCTCGGACGCCACGCGGTCATGTAACTCAGCGTCGGTGGCGCCGAGTATAGCCTCGGCGGCGTGATTGCTTCGGGCGAGGATCCCACGGTCATCGACCACTAACACGCCGGTGGACAACGACTCGAGAATGCCATTGAGGTGCGCTCCCATGGCCTCGTTTTCGCAGAGCTGCCGGCGAAGTGCTTCGTTGCTGTGCGCCAGCTCGACATCCATCTGCTCCACACGTGCCGTCAATGCGTGATAAGACTGTTGCAAGGTTTCTGCGGCTTCATCAAAGCTCCTGAACGCTGCCTGAAGCAACGCCCGTTCTTCCGGTTGCCCGGTCGTGTCGTTCGTCATAGCCCCTTCACCTTCTGAGATTGCCGAGCCGTTTGCAGACTGATCTTGAGAGATGCGGCCATACGGTTGACCATCTGATCGTCGGCGACATCGAGCTCTGCCAGTGCAATTGTGGCTCGATCAAATTGCTTCAGTGCCGTCCAATGCTTGGCTGTTTGCAAGTGCGCCCATTCGGCTTGGTGGGCCTTCGGTTTCTTTTCTAAAACTGCTTGATAAGCTGCAATCGCCGACTCATGTCGATTCAAGCGAGACAACGTATCCGCGTAGGACAACAGCGTGGCGACCGACTGTGTCGCGCCGGCTTTGAACGCCTCTTCATAGGCAAGTGCGGACTCACCGAGCTTTTCCAGTTCACCCAGCGTCTTGGCCAGCTGCAGATACATGGCGGGACGCTCGCGATGAACCGGATGGCGCAAGAGCCACGATCGGCAGAGGTGGAGGAGGCCTTGGAGATCTCGCTGTTGCCGCATGGCGTCGATCAAAAGATGTAGGACATCGCCTTCGTATCTTCCAAGCGGAAACTGAAACCGGTATCGCTCAAGTACTTTCCTGGCCGCCTCAGAATCCCGTTGATCGAGGTAGAGCTTTCCAAGGCCCATCAAGGCAGGCTCAACCAAAGCCGAATCCTTCTGCGCTTTCAGCACTTGCTGAAACAGCCGCACAGCCTCGGTCGTGAACCCCAGGCGCCGATGGGATTCAGCAATGTCCAGTAGCACCGGAGAACGAGCGTACCGTTGCCCGGCCAGCGCTCCATGTCGATGAAACAAACTGACGACCGTCCAATCATCGTGCGACGCGATCGCCGCCTCGATCCAGGGTATCAGGATGGCTGACAATCGCTCCGAGGCTTTCAGGGCCCATGATTCACCTCCGTTCGCGGTCCGAAAGGTCATTTCCTTGTACGTGCGGAGGGCGTGACGAAAATCGCCGGTCTTTTCGTACTCTTGCCCGAGGTAAAACAGCGCCTCACTGCCGATAGGATTATCGCCTTCGCGAATCGCGATTTCCTCCAATAGCGATCGATAGGATGCATCGGTCTGAATCGGAACCGGCACGTTGTGGATCATGGCCCCGACGGTGGGGCTCAATATTTTGCCTTCGGCTGATCCGTTATTCTCTGAGAGTAACGTAGCGAGCCGTAACTTGGCCCTCGAGTCCAGTTGGCTCTGCGGATACATCGACGGGATCAGGGCATACACAAACTCGGCAAGCGGTCGCTGCCCGGCACTTCGCAAGTTTTCAGCCACGTACAGCAAGGCCTTCGGCGCGTACCCATGGCGTGGATATAAATTGTAGAAGAGCAGCATCAAGTCTCGCGCGGAGACACCATGATGCAACTGCGCCTCTGTAATGGCATACCGCTGAAGAGTGACCGAGTCGCCCTTGACGAGATGAGGCCAGCGCCGATAGCTCAGATCATAGAAGGGCTGTGCTTCGGTCAGGCGTTTTTGCCTGAATAGGGCATGGGCCAATCCCACCGTCGCGCCCTGAAGCAATTGATCATTCTCACTTCGCTTTCGCAGGTTGGCAAAGGCGTGCTCGGCGTCTCGCCATTTCCCCGTGGCCATGAACGTATGTCCTAGCCCGAGTAACGCTCGATTCCCGTCGAACGGAAGATGGAGAGAGTGAGCCATGGCTTGTTCGTAAAACGCCTGTGCTTCTTGAAACCACCCTTGTTCAAGATACAAATCCGCGATCCGCCATTCCGCCCTCCTCGCGTTGGAGGACTGCGGATGGTCGCGCAGCAGTTTCTTGTACTCCTGAATGGCCTCGGATCGGTTTTGTCCCACAGACTCATCACGAAGTGATAACTCAACCAAGAACGCTTTCGCCGATGGAACCAGCGAGCTTTCGGGATGATCGTTTACGATCTTTTCAAAAAATCGTTGCGCCTCTCCCCAAGCTCCTTTCTTGTAGGCGGATTGGCCTTCCTGCCACGCGAGTCCATCAATCCCTGAGGACTGACCTTCGGCCCTGGGCCCGTCGTCAGGCAGGGCTTGGGCTAGCCGTTCAATCCACGCTGGAGCTTGTCTCGTAGCCAGACGTTCGGCCGGTGGTGGACTCGTGAGGCTTGAAGAAGACGGAGAGGTAGACTCCGCGGCCGCCGCTGGGATGAATGCCGTCCAGACGGCGAACGAAAGTATCCACTGGCCATATCGCACCTTATATCGACACACGGCGATAAGGCATCAGCAAGGCTCATGCCCTAGACAGCTCTAAAAAAGTTCAACGAAATCAGGATACTTTTTTGAAAGAACCGCGCCGCGTGAAGGGTTGCGTCAGGATCGGCCTCGCTTAAGTCGTGAGGTCGTCAATCTTTTGACTGGAGGATCGCGGCCAAAGCGGAAGGGTTTCCACCTGGGATCGTGGATCAACGCCCTTACGCTTCAACTTCTCAACCAATGTCGTTCGATTGAGGTGGAGAAGCTGGGCCGCTCGGGAGGTGACCCCGTTGGCCTTCCTCAAGGCTTCCATGATGAGATGTTTCTCGTACTGCTCTACCTCTCTGGAGAGATGAATGCCATCCTCGCTCAGTCGTATGAATTGTTCTTTCAGCTCAGGGATCATCGATCTCCGACTGATCTTCTCAGGAAGATCTTCGGAAGACAGGAGACCGTGCTTTTTGAGGACGACCAGCCGTTCCATCATATTTTCCAGCTCCCGAATGTTTCCCGGCCAGTCGTATTCGGTCAGGAGGCGAAGCGCCTCATCATCAAGACCGACGACCTCGGTGTGCTTACTCTGATTAAATCGGTTCAGAAAGTGGTCGAGCAAGAGGGGAATATCGGTTCGGCGTTCTCGAAGCGGAGGAATGACAATGGGGATCACATTGAGCCGATAGAACAGATCCTGTCGAAATCGCTTCTCCTCCACCATTGTTTCCAGGTCCTGATTCGTTGCGGCAATGATCCTCACATCGACATGAATCGTCCGGTTTCCTCCTACCCGCTCAAATTCCCGTTCTTGCAGGACACGAAGTAGCTTCACTTGCAACGGAAGACTCATTTCACCGATTTCATCCAGAAAAATTGTGCCTCCATGCGCGAGTTCAAAACGACCCATGCGTGCATGCGTGGCACCGGTGAAAGCGCCCTTTTCATGCCCGAAGAGTTCCGATTCGAGCAGATTTTCCGGGATGGCACCGCAGTTCACCGGAACCAATGGACGATCTCTCCTCAGACTGTTGAAGTGAAGCATCCGCGCGACCAACTCCTTGCCCGTCCCGCTTTCGCCTTGTATCATGACCGTGCTGTCGCTGTCGGCCACCTTTTGGACGAACTCCAACACCTGCTGCATGGGTTCGCTGACCCCCACCAATTGCTCTAATCGATATTGATCGCGTACTGCCCGTCGCAACAGATGGTTTTCTTGTCGAAGCCGGTGAAATTCGGCGGCCCTCCGCACGACCGCCACGACGGTTCCGAGGTCAAACGGCTTGGTAATAAAGTCAAACGCGCCGGACTTCATGGCACGGACAGCCGTTTCGATCGTGCCGAATCCGGTCATCACGATGGGAATGATCTTCGCGTCAAGCTTGGAAAGGCGATCGATGACCTCGAGTCCATCGATATCAGGCAACTGGAAATCCGTGATCACAATGTGGACCACGGACTCTTTGACAGCTCGAACCGCCCCTGCCCCGTCCTCCGCCGTGGACACGCTATAACTCTCACGGATGAGCGTTTCCTGGAGAATCTCACGCAAAGCGGGATCGTCATCGATAACCAGCACGTGAACTTGGCTCATACTCAATCCATCTCACTCCATTTGGAATACGAAATTATCCGCGGGCTTAGAATAATAATCTGCGGAAAGCAAAGCAAGTCATATCAACTATTGGGCAAACACCCAGAGGCCGGGAGAATTCTTGACAGGCTCCTGAGCCTATTGCTACTGTGCAACCCGACTTGGAAAGATCCCGCCACTAGTGGGCTGGCGTAGCTCAATCGGCAGAGCAGCGGTTTTGTAAACCGCAGGTTGGAGGTTCGATTCCTCTCGCCAGCTCCAGACCTTCCGCTGCCGCTTCCACCTTGGGGCGGTTTACAGCATCACACCATATCCCTCGTTCAATCGGATCCTTACATCCGCGAATGTCTACACTTGTGTTTCAGAATGCGCGCCAGTGCTCCAATTAATCGATTCCCAGCTGAAGTCCACTGTGCGAATGTTGGAGGTTGGGGAAGAAGGTGTCAGGCCTCTGTTGCTTGAAGAGGTGCGCCAGTCTACTATGAGGATATCTTTTAGGAGCATGGAATTAATGAGGAAGTGGCATGCGAAAGGGCTGGCCGCGTGTATCTGTATTTTCGTAACGACTCTGCCGACCGCACAAGCGACCTCGAATGACACTTCCGTCGTTGACGGACCATCGCAAGAAGAGACACTGGCGTTTATCAAAGGCACATGGGATGTTTGTGCCACCATGAACAGTGGCTGGCAACGCATGATCACAAAGGACGGATCTCTTTGGCAGGTGGATAGAACGGCCAAGGTGAACGTGGTAGTCATGCCTCCGTCCTCTCTCAGAATTGTCACACGTCTCAATGAACGCAGGAAGTTGAGCGGAATATTTGAAATCCAAGCACCAGAAGAAAGAATTCAGGAGTTCGACTTGAGCGCACTCACTCCTCACGTGAGTCGGCAGCGTGATGGTGAGGACACGAATCTCTACGAGATTGGATTACGCTGTGCGCATGCAGCGTGCATGACTGAATGGGTTGCCTCTCTTGCAATACCTGGCAAACCCCTACACGACCTAAGAACGGGGAAATTGGCTGTCACGAACCTGGATGAACTTGTGTACAGCGATCAGCCTCCCAAGAACAGCCAAGAGGAAAGGAAGGGAGAGATTTCTATTCCTGTCTGCGACAGGCCATCTTTAGAAAGCCTTTCGAAGGCTTTCCAGCACGCGATCATCAAAGCCGGCGGAAAAAAGCCATTGTTCTAGATCGCTGTCAGATTTCGGTGAGCAGGTGGTTGGAATCGGCAACTGTCGGTCATTATCTACCAACCACGAGTTACCATGCTGGGTAGCGGTCGATGGGAATCATCGCATGCGCAAAAGGAGTTTCGGCCCACATGACCCAGGGACCGCCGTGTTTCGAATCAGTGGACGACTTGCTGAGGGCTTTGGTGTCCGGCAAGATACTCATGAGGTGTGCACCGAGGCCTTTCACCCAATCTCCCGCCTGAGGCTCGGTGGCATAGGGATCTACATGGTTGATAGGTCCATGCAGTGCAGGCCTACCGTTCCGCTTCTGTGAGGTCCCTTTCATGCTCCATCGCTTCCACGTCCGAGTCGAACCTCTCCTTCGTCGTGGAAGGATGCAGGCCGTACTTCCTGAGCATTTTATAGAAGTCGGCCCTATACCGGCCGGCAAACTGGGCGGCACGAGAAATATTTCCACCGGTCAACTGGAGCACATTCTTCAAATAGGTTCGCTCGAAATCTTCCTTCGCTTCTGTGAGCGGCTTGAGAGGTGACTCAGCGGCCACACTGACCGAAGGCATCAGATCAGGCGTGAGCATCTCTTGTCGGGACATCACTACGGCCTTCTCAACCACGTTTTCCAGTTCCCGTACGTTGCCCGGCCAAGGGTTGATCACCAGACGATGGAGCGCTGATGGTGTGAAGCCCTTCACCTCTTTGTTCGCCCGTTTCGCACTGAGCTTGAGGAAATGCTGCGCGAGGAGCGGGATGTCATCGCGTCGATCCCGCAAGGGCGGAATAAAGAGCGGCACCACGGAAATACGATAATAGAGGTCATTGCGAAACGTCCCGTTCTTGACCGCCTCTCCAAGGTCTTTATTGGTCGCCGCGATGATCCGCACGTCTACCTTGACCGATGTCTCAGACCCGACCTCCCGAACCTCACGTTCCTGTACAGCACGCAAAAGCTTCACCTGCATCGACAAGGGCATTTCGCCGATCTCATCAAGAAATAGCGTGCCACTATTGGCCATCTGAAATAATCCTCGTTTCGCACCATGCGCGCTCGTGAAGGCACCTTTCACATGTCCGAACAGTTCACTCTCGAAGAGCGTCTCAGGGATGGCCGCACAATTGAGGGCCACGAAAGGACCTTTACTGCGTCGGCTGTTCGTATGGATAACACGAGCCATCACTTCTTTCCCGGTACCGGTTTCTCCAAACAATAAGATAGTGGCATCCGAATCGGCCACCTGCGCGATCTGCTGGAAGAGCCGTTGCATCGCCGGACTACGCGCGACCACATTTTCCAATCCATACAGTTCCTTGACCAATGACTTGAGTCGCTGAATTTCCTGACTCATCCGCTGTTGAGACAGCGCCTTCTCGATCGTCTCTTTTAGCTCTTTGTCGTCGAACGGCTTAGTGAGATACCCGAAAGCCCCACGCTGCATCGCCTCCACCGCATTCGGGATGCTGCCATGCGCGGTAAGGATGATCACCGGCAGCCCCGGATGACTTCTCAGCAGTTCCTCGGTGACATCCAGTCCGTCTTCCCCACGAAGGCGGAGGTCCGTAATGGCCAAGTTAAACATCGTTTTCTTGGCCTGTCCCACAGCCTCCTGTCCCGAGGTGCAGGACGTGACCGAAAATCCCATGGCGGACAGCCGCATTTTCAACAAATGGAGCAACCCCTCATCGTCGTCGACTACGAGAATGTTTTCCTTCTCCATAAACTCAATATTCCTTTCGCTGTTCGCTAGGGTGTCGTATCGGGGCCAGGAACCGGAACGGTCGTCAAGGGTGGGCGAATCGGGCGCACCTTTTCCCGCATCTCCTGATCAATTCGTTTCAACGCATCAAGCTGTGTTGAGAGGTCTTCGATCTTTCTGTCACGTTCTGCAAGCTGTTTTTGGAGACTCTGAATCGTCGCCGGGCCGACTGTGGTCTTTCCCGAGTCCTTCTTCGTCTGCAGTGACTCAATCTTCTGTTCCCGATCCTCAAGCTCGCGATGCAACGCCTCAACCGTCTCCGATTCGTCACCTTGGGTGGAACGAAGCTGTTGAATATCCATCTCTCGATCAAGCAAATCTCGAACCAGCCGGTCAGCTGCCGAGCCTAACGATGTGTAGGCGCCCGCTACAGCGGGCGCGGTTGAGACCGCTTCGGGCCAGGATTTCGGTCCTGGATTCACAGGTTGTTGTAATAATTGAAGCCAGGCCTCACTCGAGGCCGTAAATTTCCCCTTTGGTGCTGTTGCCACCACTAGTTTGAAATATTTTTCAGCGATTTCGCGACTTTCGTAAAGACCGAGTAACGCACGAGTAAAATAGAGATGATCGCAGGGGCTCGGTCCGATGCATCTTGAGATCAAATCCTCCTGTTTCCTTGCAAGCGATTGAAAAGTTTTAAGTTCTTGTGGATCCACCATAAAGTATGAGTGAGAAACTGGAGCAGGTGTCGTCCAGGCCGCGCACCCAGCCAGCACGACAAAAACCAGCATCGGACCGATTGTCCTAGAAGCTACCGTTCTTCTCACGATTGGCTATCCTTTTCCGGCCTGGTCAACCGTAGGATAAACCGTACAGTTGCCCCCTTCCCTTTTTCACTCTCGATCCAGATTCTGCCCCCATGCGCCTCGACAACCTTCTTCACCAACGCCAACCCCAGCCCGCTCCCCGCCGTGTGTTTCCCTTTGGTACGACCTTGATAGAAGCGATCGAATATATACGGGAGGTCCTCCGGATCCACCCCTGGCCCGGTGTCGAAAACAGCTATCTCCAGAACCCCTGCTTGCGAATCAGGCTTCATCTGGACCTTGACCACGCCTCCCTCGGGACTGAACTTCAGGGCATTCGACAGCAGATTGTCCAACACTTGTTCAAGGCGGGATGCATCCGCCTTGACCCATACCGGATCACCGATGTTTTCGAGCACAAGTTGGACATGCTTGGCATCGGCGAGGAGCCGGACTTTGTCGATGGAGATTTCACCAATACGATGGAGATCCACCGGGACAATGCGGTACTCCATCATCCCGGCTTCCATTTTCGAGAGATCCAAAATCGTGGAAATCAGATAGATCAACCGTCGGCTGCTTTCAGCCATGATTCGAAGGGTCGTCCGTTGCTCCGGCACCAACGGACCGGGGATTTCATCGAGCAGTAAGTGTGTACCTTCCCGAATCGAGGCCATCGGCGTCCGTAGTTCATGAGAGACGTGCGCCAGGAACTCTGTTTTCATATCATCGAGTTCCTGCAGCTTTTTGCCCATCCAGTTCACCGTATCGACCAACTCTCGTAACTCGGCGGGAGCCTTAATCTGAAGCGATGCGCCCAAATTTCCTTGGCCGATCTTCCTGATATGGCCTTGCAACTGTCGGAGCGGAAGCAAAATTGTGTAGCTGGCTACACCGGCAAGCCCCAACCCAAAGACCAGAGCCACCAAGACAAGTTGTTCCGTGACCGCCTCAGCTTGAGCCGCGCTGGCTCGAGATTCACTCACCTCGACACTCATCCGAGCTTCATGCAGATCGATATAACCCTGAATTGAAGCTGACATCTGATCCATAATGGCGTCTCGTCGGCTCTCATAGTCCATACCGATGCGAGGCGAGCCTTCGTCCACCCCCTGAAATTGGTCCTGAAACAGTGCCAACCGTTTTGCGAGCAAATCGTCTGTCTCTCGGAGTACTTTCAGACCCTGAAGGGAGCGTTCCTGGCTCCGTAGAAGCTGGAGGCTTCGCTGGAACTCATCCAGCTCCTCCTTTAAGTTTGTCAAAAAGGTGTGATCCTTTGTGGCGACAAATTTCTTCTCACTATTCAACTGAGCAAAGAGGGAAGCCAACAGACGCTTTGCAGACTCAACAGCCGGATAGTGATAGGACGCCATCTCCGAGCTCATCGACGCCAATTGCCGAAGTTGAAAGAGCGCGTATAAGTTGACTCCTCCCATCACGGTGATGATGACCAGTGCGGTCAGGACCAAGCGCCAAAAGATCGAAAGTCGCATGAGTCCGCCCCTCACCCGGACGGGATCACAACTGGGCTGAACTCAAGTGTAGGTTAACCCATACACTATTTCAGCCATGATTCACAAGTCGAGAACAATCAGGGGTGCCTGAAGAATTCAGAACTCCCATACCTGTACTAAAGTAATCCAACGAGACGCAACAGGTATATTTTGAGTCTCCCCTACTTACTGTCTGGCATCAAACTGCCGGGCGAACAGCCGTTGCCTTCTCGAAGACCCATGAAGCGCTGCAAAAAGATGTCCGCGAAAGAGTAGGATGGTCATCGCCGCCGGAGGGGTCAGAAGGAGCAAAATGATCCCCTGTCCTTCGGAATCGATCCCCACATAGGACAGCCAACCCTCTATGGCAGTAACCGGCAGCATCAGCATTTGGAAGAAGTTGAGGCCTGCTCCCCGACCAACAAGACCGGAAAGTGAAAAAAACTCCTGTAGGCCGCTGGGAGAGAGTACCACGGGCAAGATAAGAATGGCGAACGGGAGGAACCACTCTATCCAATGCTCCAACACAAATTCATAGGAGGTCTTAAAGACGTCAAGGGGTGAATTGTGTCGAACCTGGTAGATGACCTCCGGGGCCGGATTCAGGAGAATGAAGACCAGGAGGAGAAAGGCCGAAGAAATAAACTGACCGTACGGATTCGCTTGCATGCCCATGTCGAGCAGCATTGTCGGAAGCCACAGGACAAATCCAACACCGATCACGTCCCAGAAGTAATGCCCGAAGCTCTCTGTCACATCCGTGAGTCGCAGAGCCCTGGCTCCGCTCAACGATTGCTCAATCAACCGCAGCGTTGCGCCGACCAGAAGGGCGTTGACGATACCGAGCAGGAGCCCACCCGCAATCCCAAACGGGCCAAAAATCCTCGCGGCTCCGAGAAACAGTACTGCAAAGACAATGAGCGCCACCATCGCCAACCAACTCTTGATAAGCGAACGCCATGTCGCAGAGAAGACTTGTCGATAGAGATGGACCGTCGCTGAAACAAGATTGCCCATGCGAGCTGTACCCTAGTCGGGTTCGCCTCGGAGGTCAAGAACTAGTCGCATCGCAGGCAGAGAAATCGTTCATAGTTGACTTGCTCGGCCGGATGATTATCACATATCTCGTCACGAAGACTTTTCCTTTTAAGGTAGGTGAATCGTCATGGACATGAACCGAATGACTATCAAGCTGCAAGAGGCCTTACAGTCCGCCTCCGCCCATGCGCAACGGAGAAGCCATCAAGGCATTGATGTGGAGCATGTACTGCTGGCGCTTCTTGAACAGGAGGGGGGGACGACACCGGCGTTGATCGAAGGAGCAGGCCTCGCCCTATCAGCCGTTCGCCAGGCGGTCGACCAAGCGTTGGCAAAACTCCCACAAGTACAAGGTTCAGGCGCCGCCCCTGGTCAACTTCATGTTGCCAACCGACTCACCCAACTCTTGAACCGTGCGGAAGATGAACAGAAGTCATTAAAGGATGACTTCCTGAGCGTCGAACATCTGTTGCTGGCGATGGTCCATGAAGGAGGAGTCTTCAAGAAACTGGGGCTGTCGAGAGACCGCCTGTTAGCGAGTCTCCAGCACGTGCGCGGCAATCAACGCGTCACCAGTCAAGATCCCGAAAGTACCTACCAGTCGCTGGTGAAATACGGGCGTGAGCTGACCCAGCTGGCGGGGCAAGGCAAACTGGATCCGGTCATCGGGCGGGACGATGAAATCAGACGGGTAGTTCAGATTCTCTCTCGCCGCACAAAGAATAACCCTGTGCTCATCGGCGAGCCAGGAGTGGGCAAAACTGCGATCGTGGAGGGTCTGGCTCTTCGAATCGTGAATGGCGATGTTCCCGAGAGTCTCAAACACAAAAAGCTCTTTGCGTTGGACATGGGATCGCTGGTCGCGGGCGCCAAGTTTCGCGGCGAATTCGAGGAGCGACTCAAGGCCGTCCTGAAGGAAATTCAATCTTCTCACGGGCAGATTCTCCTGTTCATCGACGAATTACATACGGTGGTAGGGGCCGGAGCGGCCGAAGGAGCGATGGATGCGGCTAATTTATTGAAGCCGATGCTGGCGCGAGGAGAGTTGCATCTCATCGGAGCCACGACACTCGACGAATACCGAAAACATATCGAAAAAGATGCTGCGTTGGAACGCCGCTTCCAGACGGTGCTCGTCGACCAACCGTCCGTGGAGAATACCATTTCCATCTTGCGCGGCCTCAAAGAACGCTATGAAGTCCATCACGGCGTGCGAATCAAAGACAGTGCCTTGGTCGCGGCAGCCAAACTCTCTCATCGGTATATTTCAGATCGGTTCCTTCCTGACAAGGCCATCGACTTAGTCGACGAAGCCGCGGCTCGCCTCAGAACCGAGATCGACAGTCTGCCGGCCGAATTGGACGAGGTCTCGCGCAAAGTGCTGCAGCTTGAAATCGAGCGAGAAGCCTTGAAAAAAGAAAAAGACGCGGGAAGCCTTGCCCGGTTGACCGCCCTCGAAGCCGAGCTCACCGAAAAGCAACGAGACTTGCAGGCTCTGAAGACCACATGGGAGTCGGAGAAAACGTCCGTCGCACGGTCACGCAAGACACGGGAAGCCATTGAGGAGATCAAACAAAAGATTGAACAGGCCGAGCGAGCCTACGATCTTAATCGCGTCGCCGAACTCCGCTACGGGGAACTCCCTCGACTTGAACGCGAACTGGAACTGGAACAACAACACTTAGGCAAGAAACAGGATGAGAACAGGTTGTTGAAAGAGGAAGTCGATGAAGACGAGATCGCCGCCGTGGTCAGCCGTTGGACCGGCATTCCGGTCTCCCGCCTCCTTGAAGGCGAAACAGACAAGCTCTTGAAGCTCGAAGAATTGCTCCACCAACGTGTGGTGGGACAAGACGAAGGAGTTCGCGCAGTCGCGGATGCCGTGCTCCGCGCACGTTCAGGAATCAAAGACCCGAACAGGCCCATCGGTTCGTTTCTGTTCCTTGGCCCCACGGGAGTCGGCAAAACCGAACTCGCACGAGCGCTGGCCGCTATTCTCTTCGATGACGAGGGGAATATGGTCAGAGTCGACATGTCTGAGTACATGGAAAAACACACGGTGGCGCGCTTGATCGGTGCGCCTCCCGGCTACATCGGCTATGAGGAGGGCGGGCAACTCACCGAAGCCGTTCGGCGACGACCTTTCTCCGTGATCCTGTTCGATGAAATTGAAAAAGCGCACCACGATGTGTTCAACGTCTTGCTGCAAATGCTCGACGACGGTCGGCTCACCGACTCGCAAGGCCGGACCGTGGACTTTAAGAATACCGTGTTGATTATGACCTCCAACATCGGCAGTCCGCAGATCCTCGAAGCCCAACAGCAGGGCGCCTCCTATGAGCAGGTTCAAACAGTCGTGATGGGCGAGCTGCGGGAACATTTTCGCCCGGAATTCCTGAATCGGGTAGACGAAGTGGTCGTGTTCCATCCGCTGGGCACCGAACACCTGATCAAAATCGTGGAGATTCAACTGGAGCGTCTACGCAGTCGATTGGAGGAGCGGCGAATCCCACTCGCGATCACCCCGGCTGCACTCCAGCACTTGGGAGAACGTGGCTATGATCCGGTCTATGGAGCACGACCGCTCAAGCGCCTCATTCAACAAGAACTGGAAACTCCGATCGCGCGGCTGCTGGTGAAGGGAGAGCTACGGGATGGGGATACCGCCTCGGTCGATCTGAAAAACGGCCAATTGATCTTGGTCCCGACCGTGACAGGGGAAGGAACGTCTACCCAATAGACGCGGCGCCGCCCTGCACATCCTGCGTGATACCGCTTCTCTGCTGCTTGTCGATCTTCCATTGAGTGGTCGACACCTGCAGCAGACGACCTTTCATGGTGTGAAATTCTCCTCGCGAGAAGGACACCACATCGGGCGCCGTTGCTTCGAGCTTCAATAGAATTTTCCCGGAAGCGACTTCTTTCATGGCCAGACTTGTGTCCGTCTTCGTCACTTCGTAGGCACGCCGTTCGTTGAACATCAGCGTGCTGTCCACCACCTTGGCCAACATTCGGCCGGTGGGATCAAACAACGCAAAATTCACCAAAAGCGCGCCGGTCGCGGGATGTCGAGTTAGTTGAATCTGCGGCACACCTTCGACTTCGATCGTGCCATTAGAGTTTCGATAGACATTTGAGCCAATTTCGATATCCATAAATTGCCGTTCGGGTAGAAAAATGTCCCTGTAATAACCAAACGGATACTCCAGGATTCACACTCTGGATGGAACTAGGACTTCTTGATCCGATCCAAGATCAACGCGATGCAGCCGCCCAATAACCCTCCGCCCATGACTGTGGTCAGGAGCTCGACGAGTTTCAGTTCCCACACAGACCCCTGAGCCTGCATGACTTCCCTGATACCGCCTTGCACCAAGATCACGGCCAGGGCCATCGTCGCTCCGATGACAAACCACCAGAGAAATACTTTTGCCGATGCCACCAAAGCCTCACGCGTCGGGATTACGGTCAAACGAGCGGTATTGGATCGCTTCTGCGATATGCATGGTGTCGATCCGTTCAGAATCTGCCAGATCGGCGATCGTACGGGCAACCCGTAAAATTCGTCCATGCGCTCTTGCAGACAATCGCAATCTCGCCATCGCATGCTCAAGTAACTCCTGAGCAGCCTGATCGAGTCCACAATACCGCTTTATCATCCGTGGCTTCAACTGCGCGTTCGCATAGATTCCGTCCTGTCGGTATCGCCGTCGCTGGCGTTCTCGAGCCTCGACGACACGTGCCCGGATTGTGGCCGATCCTTCTGACGCGGGCAATTCAGTGCGCAGCTCACGGACCGGAACCGGTGGAACGTCCAAATGAATATCCAACCGATCCAAGAGCGGCCCGGAGAGTTTCGCCCGATACCGGCGAATCTGAGTGCCGGTGCACATGCACGGCCTGGTCTTGTCGCCATAGTACCCGCAAGGGCAGGGATTCATCGCGGCAATCAGCATGAAGCGGGCCGGATACTTCAACGTTCCGCTCGCTCGAGTCAGCACGACATGTCCGTCTTCCAGGGGCTGCCGTAGCCCCTCTAAGACTCCCCGTTTGAACTCAGGAGACTCGTCCAGGAACAACACCCCGTTGTGCGCGAGCGAGACTTCTCCTGGTTTGGGGACCGTCCCCCCGCCGACCAGTCCGGCATCCGAAATGGAATGATGCGGGGCTCGAAACGGCCGCACCTTCAGCAATGGGCGTTCGGGAGCGAGTTGCCCGGCCACGCTATGAACTCGGGTCGTTTCAATCGCCTCCTCTAAGTCCAACAGCGGCAGAATCGAGGGGAGTCGTCGCGCCAGCATGGTCTTTCCAGAACCAGGAGGACCGACCATCAGCACATTGTGCCCGCCGGAGGCGGCCACCTCCAGCGCACGCTTGGCATGGTCTTGACCACGGACATCGCTAAAGTCCTCGTCCTCTGTCGTCCTGACAGACTCCAGTAGGTCAGGAATCGTCTGGATCGGAGCGATGGCTTGGCTTCCCCTCAGAAACTCGACCGCTTCAGGAAGGGTATGGAGTGGGTAAACATTCACCCCCTGTACCAATGCGGCTTCAACGCCATTGTCCGTCGGGAGCAACAAGTCGTATCCAGTTCGGCACGCAAGGGCAAACGACAGAGCCCCGGTAATCGGTTTCACACAGCCGTCCAACGAGAGCTCACCAATGAGTACGCGTTTTTCTAGGTTGGCCTGTGGAATGACCTCTTCAGCGACGAGAATGCCGATGGCGATGGCAAGGTCGAGCCCCGACCCTTCTTTCTTGACTCCGGCCGGAGCCAGATTGACCGTGATTCGTTTGGCGGGAAAGTGAAAACCCGTGTTTTTGAGGGCGGAGCGGACTCGGTCTCGACTCTCTTTGACGGTGGCGTCAGGTAATCCGACGACCGAAAACTGTGGAAGTCCTCCGGAAATATCGACTTCGACATCGACGAGATGCGCATCTAATCCGACAAGCGCCGCGCTCCTCACCTTGGCAAGCATGGAACCAGTGCCTTTCTGTTCAGGATCGCGGCCAACTTGCGGGTATTATAGGAAGTCTCTGTAAGGGTTTCAATAGAACCTCTGACCACGACCGCCTCACTGGCACCCCTTATCCCCACTCGGTATAATCTGCGCATGTGCCCTCGGCATCCGCCTGGGAAATGGATCTTTTCGAGCCAGTCACGATCTGACGTGAAGGCGTACCTGATCTCGATGTTGCGTGTTGCGCTCTGGTTTTTTCTCATTCCTGCAGTGGGTCTTGCTTCCTTCGCAACAGATACTACCTCTTCGATCCTGACGCAGCGGGCGAAGAGCACGTCTCCATTTGTCGGATCAGCCATGGCGGTGCTCGCTACACTCGAACAGGCTCAGGTCCTTCCACCTGAAGGAGGTCGAGAAGCCGATCGAGTCATTCAGTCTGTCATCCAACTGCAATCCGTGTTTACCAAAAGCACCGATCCATCCATACAGGAATTTGCACGACAGGCCCTGGTTCAGACACATGGTGACCTTGCGCCGATGGTCTTGGAACGATTTCGCTCCAGTGGGTGGACGGCCGAGATGCTGGTGGCACTCGCGGATGCAGAGAGGCGGGCATCTGTTGACGAGCGACAGGAACTAGAGCCCGGTCTCGTCCAGTTCAACCTCTCCGTGGACGATTTTAGACGATTGATGCAGCTCGTACGTGATGGACGATCGGCACTTGAAACACGCGGGCAGCGCTTTCACGAGGTGTATGCCCATCACAGAAAGGCGATGCCGGGAGCAGAGGGACAGTGAAGCGTGTATCTCGTGAAGCGCATCTCGTATCTCGCAACACCGACACCGATCGGAATGTTCTACATCTTGCACTTCACGCTTCACGAACGACGAAACCTACAAGGAGGGACCCATGGCAACCCGTGCCTACATTCTTATCAAGGTCAAAACAGGCAAAACCAAAGCCGTCGTCACGGCGCTCAAGCGCATCACCGGCGTCGAACAAGCCCACTCCTGTTTCGGCCGTCCGGATATTTTTGTCTTCATCAGTGTTCATGACGAACGGGCGCTCTCCGATGTCGTCATCACCAAAATCCATGCGATCGACGGCGTCGAAGAAACCGATACACATATCGTCGCTGATCCCTAAGTCGAGATGGGAAGGGTAACCGGAGCCCCGCCGAGTTGGGCCGACCTGTAACAAGCTTCGGCGATTTCCACGGCCCGACATCCGTCCTCTCCCGTAATGGACATCGGGGAGCCGGTTCTCACAGCCTGCAGGAAGGCGGTCACCGCGGCAAGGATGGTTTGAGAGGGAGGGGGATCGAATTCGTGGGTCCCGGTGCCATCGTGGCAACTGACTCGACAGGTTCCCCAGTCGACTTCCAGCCGTCCCTGCGAACCCCACCAGTCCGCTCGACCAACTCGTCCCGTCGACACTCGGGCAATTTCTATCTGGCAAATGGTTCCCCCGAAGGTCACCAGACGAATCGTAGCGGTAGTTTCCGGTGAAACAGCTGGGTGCACGTCCATCGTGCAGCGCACGTCCTCGACCTCCTCCCCTGTCATAAACCGTACGAGATCGAGCATGTGCACACCGATTTCGAGTACCGCCCCCCGCTTGCCATAGCCATCGGCATGGCCCAGCGCGGTCTTCCTTTTTTCAATTCGACTGATGAGATGGATGCGTTCGGACCGTCCGATACGCGACTTCAGTGCCGTCATCTGTTGAATCGTGTGGTCGAACCTGAGGGTTTGCGCGGTCATCAACGGAACCGCGGCTTCGCGAGCCATGGTGACCATCGCGCGGGCATCGGCAACCGTCGTGGCCAGCGGCTTTTCGATCAACAGTGGCTTACCAGCTTCAACTGCCAACCGGCAGATGTCCGAGGCGAATATCGGTGGAGTCACCACGATGATCACATCCACAGCAGGATCGGCAATCAACGACTCCGCCTTCCCGTATACTGTGATTGACGGTGCGCCGGACAATTCGAACCCCTGCTCAGGATGCTGCCGACACACGGCTCGAAGGGAAGCAGCTGGCAGATCCTGCACGATGTGACGGGCATATCGCAGTCCATGCCGGCCAACTCCGATCAACCCGACTCCGATATCTTCAGAAGCCATGTCTCCTCACCATTAATTGAGTGTCATTGAACATAGGGAAACATCACCGGCGCATATTTGACATTCCCGTAAGCCGCTTCATATAGTAACTTCACAATGAGTGCAAGGCCGCTTCTCTAACGGCATTCCGACCATGCTCACGACACACCCCGCACCATTCACGTTGGACCAGATCGGAACAGGAACCGCCCGCTTTCCAAGCGGCGTGCCGATCCCCACCCATAGTGATCAGATGGTCGACCCCTACTTCAAGTCTAGAATGCCCAAGGAGCACCAAGTCGATTGCCTCTTATTCTGGCCGCAGGCACCGGGCACCTATCCAGGGCTTGTGCTCTTGCACGATCGGTGGGGCTTGACAGGACAGATGAAGGACCTGGGGGCGAGACTCGCCTGTGAAGGGTACATGGTAATTCTTCCGAATCTCTACGGCCGACTGGGTGGAATGGTGACCGCCAACGACGATGTCGCAGCCGCCCTCCTGGAACGGCAGAACGAGACGGACGTGCTCACCGATATCAATTCCTGCTGCGAATATCTCAATACTCGCAACATCACGAAGAAGAACATTCACGGAGTCGTCGGGTACGGAATGGGCGGATCCTATGCACTGAGGTTCGCCTGTCAGCGGAAGCGCCTGCGCGCAGCCGTGTCCTATTACGGCACGATGCTCTCTTCCAACGAACTGTTGAAAGATCTCTTTGCTCCGGTGCTCTATCATCATGCAGGAAAGGACCCCTTGGTCAGCCAGAACGACGTGGAGCAACTACGACGGATCTCGGCAGACTATGCCAAGCGAGTCGAGATTGAGGTCTACCCGGATGCGTCCCACGCTTTTTGTAATGAGATGAAACCAAGCGCATATGACGCAGAGAGTTCCGCCCTTGCCTGGGAACGAACCGCGAGTTTTTTGAAGTCTTGCTTCCAAGGAACATGACGCGAAGCAACGGCCCACTCCCCCACCCGATTCATCCAGAGGTTCATGGCCGACGACTCCTTCGAACTCAGCGGAGCCGTCCGCTACCCGCGGCGCGATGCGTGCTGTTGGCAGGATTCGTGATCATCCTCGCTCCACTTGCGTCGTCAGCGGAACCCGCATCCCCAATGCTGTTAGGCGATGTGGTCGCCCAACAAGCCGATCAACTCGCGGCGGTTGACTCGGATGAAAAAGCCATGACGCTCTTCACCACTGCCGTCGGACCTGCACTTGGTTTGAAAGATGCCGCAGGAGCACTAGGCGCCAAACGGCTCCCGGGTAAACTCGTCAAAGAGCTGAAATTGGCGGAGTTAGCGGAATCGGTCTTTGAGTTGATGGGCGCGCTGGCCCTGTGGCAACTCGCTGATACTGTCGACCGCGACGCAAGCCAACCATCCACGGCCACCGCGTTTTCTGAAGTCAGACAAGAGTGGGTGCGAACTCGTGCCCAGAGTGCATCGCTCGGCGACTTATTGCGTCTGGCTCAAGAAAATCAAGCTCCGGCAACCTCTGAGGTGCCTTCGGATCAACACCTCACCAAACTGTTACTGGTTGCGCAACGCACTGCCTTCGAGGCCAGTCAGCGGGCAACTAAGGCCTGGTGGGATGTCCAGGGATGGAAAGATCGCATTCGACAGAGAAAAGGCAAGGCGAGGCTCTGTGGAACCTGGCAATGGACGATCCATAACCACCAGAACCATGGAGACCAGAAGGCGGTTGTCATGTTCCCTCCGGCGGGACACGCGTCCGCCCATGCCGCAACCCCGGCCGAGACCATTGTTCTAGGCGATGCCATCTATTTGAGGTGGGAGAACAATGGGCGCGTTCAAGAAGACAGCCTGCTGTTCGTGAAAGATGATTCGAAAATCGAAGGCTCCTTCGTGAACAACACAGGCGGATGGGGATCAATTACCGGTAAGCGAACAGCCACCTGCGAGCCCTAAATGTTTTCAACATCCTGCTCCGCGCCATGCGCGCCATCCCAGCAACACCCACCCTACAATAAACAATAGACCTCCGACCGGTGTCACCGCTCCCAGCCACCGGATGCCCAGAAGCGACACACCATACAGACTTCCACTGAACAACAGCGTCCCGGCCAGAAACAACCATCCGGCCTTCACGGCTCCACCATCGCGCCCAACACGGACTACGAGGCCACTCAAAACTAATCCGAAGGCATGATACATCTGATAACGCGTCGCCGTGTCATAGACGGCCAACAGTTTCGGCTCTAACAGATCCTTGAGCATATGCGCGCCGAATGCGCCGGCTGCCACTCCCAATCCGGCACTGACACAACCGATCAAGACCAACCATCGTGATGAGGTATCGATATCCATTACGTACGCTCCCCTGATATTCCTGTCGCCAGTCAGCGCGATCATACGTGATCCCAGCCGAATACTCCATCCGGCAGCTCGAGATAAAACCTCCATCCGTCATAGTCATATGGTATAGTTCTGTCATGTTCCGGCAAACCGTGACGATCGTTCCCCTGGGACTTCTCACTGTTGCTCTGGCTTTGGGAACTGTGGTGGAGGCGGCGGAATCTGAGCAGGCCCAGTCGCAGCAGACTAAACCAGGCCAAGGCATTACCGTCGAAGACCTCACTCGCGGAGTACGAAGCGCCGCACAGAACATCGAAAAGGAAATTCCTAAAATCGGCGCGGCTGTCGGCAAGACCATCAAGTCCATTGGTGGGAATAGTTCGGACAAGAAACAAGATCAGCCGCAACCGCCTGACAAGAAATAATCCTCACGCACGGACTGGCCTCTCTCATCAAATCAGCCTTTGATTCTTCTTTCAGACTGCTGTATGGTTGTTTCCCGTGTGCTGCAACCCTTGCGTGCGGGTCCGTTCGGTTGGGCCTTGTGACCTGTCTCGTACCGTCTAGCGGGCCGGATACGGGCCGACTCATTTCCAGCTTAGAAGAGGATCGTCATTATGTGGGACAAAAAGAAAGACGAGGGCGAAGGTGGAAATTTTACCGTTCTCGGGAAGGATGTCTCCTTCAAAGGCACTGTCCACTTTCATAGTACTGTACAACTCGACAGTTCGATCGAGGGAGAGATCCATGCCAAGGGCATGTTGGTGATCGGTGAGAATGCCGTTATTCGTGGTTCAATTGTCGCCGAGACCGTGGTGAACCGAGGGAAGATCCATGGGAACGTGACCGCTACCGGGAAAATTCAACTCCTCAAGTCTGCGATCCTGCTCGGCGACGTGTCCGCTCCATCCTTTTTGATGGAAGAAGGGGCATACTTCAAAGGGTCGATCGACATGGGCTCCCATCCGGTGGTCGCCGAACTCGAACAAACACCCCTGGTCATCACCGAGGCACCTCAGCGACTGAATATCTCTCGCCCGATTCTGGTTGAGACCGAGCGAGGGAACTGACGTTCCCTCACTCGACGGTCCTGTTCAATCCAACAGCTCTTTGGGAACGTTTCCCCCATTCGCGGCCAACTTCTGCAGCACGGCCTTGTGTAGCCACATGTTCATCTGAGCCGAATCGCCCATCTTGTCGGCGGGACATCCCAATTCGGTCGCAAGTTCTTTCCGTGCCGTAAGACTGCTGTCCAAATTCAAGAGCTTCATCAAGTCCACGATTGAGCTTTTCCAATTCAACTTCTGTGCATTATTCGCGGCCAGTCCTTCCAACTTGCCTACGACATCGACGGCCGACATCGCGGTCGGCTGCGGAGCAGCGGATGCAGCAGCGGGCGCCGCGGTGGGAGCGGCCGTCGGTGGTGATGTTGCCGCTTGTGCCGCAGCCTGACCGAATCCAAGTTTTTCCATAATTGCGCCAAACAATCCCATAGTCTATTCCTCCTCTGTGAATGGATGAATCGCGTGGTCGTGATGTCGCAGAAATTCAATCTAACACTTAGGTGGAAATAAAATCACCCTGCTTTCATCAGGCAAATGCCTTTTTCTCCGCCACTGTATCGAAATGGTACAGTGGTTCATGTCCTGTGGGTCGGAATGGACGATTGAGGATAACCGACTAACATTCTATACTTTGCTTCCTTTGCTCGCTGGTGGTAGTTCGCGCTGCACTGAATTGAAAGAGAATGCTCACAGCCATCGTCAATCGATTGGTGTGGGGGAGGGCGGCCCGAGCTGGGCAGTGAGAGGCGGACTATAGATTTGGAACCTCGATGTCTTCACAAATTCCTGGGCGGGGATGTCATTGATCTCTCTGTGAGATGGGGCTGTGGGAGTTTTACCGGCAGCTCGATTCCAATCGACATTGGGATTACCATCCTCGCCAAGGAACGTAACCCCATGCTGTTCAAGATGGCGAATACGATCGATCCGCTTCATGAGATGGAGGCAGATGAAAGAGTTGTTGCCTGGCAGTGCGAACGATCCAGGGCAGACAGCAACAGAGCGTCTCCCTTCACAACCGGCGACAAAGGAGAGGTCAGATGAAACCAGGTGTAGGAATTGTTCTCTGGATTGCGATGGTGATTGTGCTCGGGACAGACCGTCCAGCAATGTCGGTGAACCCTTCTGATCTGAAAAATATGACATGCCGTATCACTACTCCGGATTCAAAAGGCTGTACGGGAATCCCCACACTTCGATCCGGCTTGTTGACTCTATCGAAAGCGGGAACTTTTGAACTGAAGGCCCATTACGACGGATGTTTTTTCATGGAGGATGTGACCACCTCCGGGAAGTTTCTTGCTTCCCATTTCAAGAATACAATGAGCCTTGAGCTCCTCAGCACAAGAACCACCGGTGTAAAAGACACGGCCGGAGATTTCCCACGGACTCTCGGATTTGCCAACGTACAATACGACACATTCAACGGATATTTGGTTGATTTCTCGGCTCTGATCCGGGGACGTGGACGCCATGCCGAGGACGTGATTACCTCGAAACTTCAATGCGAGGTGTCTGAGTGAACGTGCGGGTTATTATCTATAAAAGAAAGGAGCCCCAGGATGGCTAACCATAAAGAAGTGTTGGAAGGCTGCACGATCGAGATACAACATGACGATCACTTGACCATTAATGGGAAGGAAATTCAGTATGAGCACGATCGTGCCGACGGGACATGGTCGTCGAAATATCTTCCCTATACGAAATATCCGTCGTTATTGGACATGGCACGAGCCATCGTACGAGACACGGTCGAGTTTTCTCATGTGAACGAATAGTCAACACGGAATGTGCCGACATGGGAGGTTGTGATGGCGATCAGAAAAGATGCGAATACCCTCAATGCCGCTGAGCGAGCCGAATTTGTTGCAGCAGTCAAAGCGCTGAAAGCGGAAGGCCTCTACGACCAATTTGTCCTTCGTCATGCCAATGCGGTGATGGATGCCATTCATCGAGCGCCGGCCTTTTTGCCCTGGCATCGCCGGTTTATTTTTGATCTTGAGGTGGAACTGCAGCGTGTTTCAGGCAATCCCGATCTCGGCATCCCCTATTGGAACTGGGCGACAGGTGGAGCGAATGCTTCGATGTGGAATGATGACTTACTGGGGGGAGATGGAGATGCCGGGGGAGTGGTACGGACCGGACCGTTTCGGGCCGGTGAATGGACGGTGATCAATTCCAGCGGAGTTCCGGCTGGTCCGCTGATGCGATCCTTTGGGCAAAGTGGAATGCCGACCTTACCGACGCAAGGGGAAGTCGATCAGGTCCTCGCTTTGACTCCCTATGATGTGGCTCCCTGGAACACGGGCAGTCACCCAAGTTTTCGCAATCAACTCGAAGGCTGGATTGGCCCCAACCTGCATAACCGCGGCCATGTGTGGGTGGGCGGGTCCATGCTGCCGATGACGTCGCCGAACGATCCGGTCTTCTTCATGAATCACTGTATGGTGGATAAAGTGTGGCACGATTGGCAAGTCCGGTTTCCGAATCAAGGGTACTTGCCGGAAACGGGAGGGGCCTTTGGACAAAACTTGAACGACCCGATGGACAGCACGCCTTCTGGACGAATCGGTCCTCGGCCAATCGATGTCTTAAACAGTGCGGACTTGGGAATTGTCTATGATGACGCGACTGCTCCACCTCCGCCACAGGTTCCCGTCATCGCTGTTGGGGCAAACCCAACCGCTGCGGATATCGGAGCTCCAGGAGAAGCTGATCTCTTCCAATTTGACGTGTCCACGTTTGGTTCGTACACCATGTTTACCACCGGGCCATCCGATACCTTCATGACGCTGTTGGGTCCCAATGACCAGACGGCTCAAGTGGCATCCAATGATGATGGCGGAGAAAACTTGAATTCGCAAATCACCCGTAACCTCTCGGCTGGGACCTATTTCTTACGCATTCGCCTGTTTAGTCCGAACACCACTGGGGTCTATGCTGTCGGAGTCCGTGCTGAAGGCACTGCGCCACCCCCGACCATTCCTGAGCTGACGGTTGATGGGGCAGGTCTGAACGCATCGATTTCGGCTGGGAATGAAAGTGATCTGTACCTGTTTCGAATTACCAACCGAGATACGTACACGATCCAAACCAGTGGGACCACGGATACCTTCCTGACCCTCCATGGCCCCAATAGTCAGATTCCAGAAATTGCGCGCAACGATGATGGCGGCGTCTCGTTCAACGCGCTGATTCGACGCCAGATTGACCCTGGCGAATATTATGCGCGAGTCCGGCACTTCTCTCAATTTGGAACCGGCCCCTATACCATTCGTGTCAGTCGCGGCTGATCGTGAAGACCGGCATCCCTTTCCTGGGATGCCGGTCTTCACGTACAAGATCGTCGGGAATCTTTCTTTCCTCTCCCGTGGAACATTGGGCCACATGGATCTACCATACAGAGCCACAAGTCCTTACACCGATGAGGCATATCTTTAGTTCCTCACCAGCGCTACTCTGCCCATCTCGCTTACATATCCGTTGTTCCGCTTAGCTCTGACAGATCGTCAGAGATCCGGTCATTAACTGGTTCGTCCTGTAGTTCCGAGGAGGAGCTGTGAATCTATTCAGATACTCTCTGAATCGAAAAAGATTCACCGCAACGAGCCTCTGTCATTACCGAACATCGCAATTCTTGAGGATTCACGTAACTCTTGCAGACTCACATATGGTCTGTTCTTTGCGAACTGATATTGGCGTTAGATGCCTTTAGAGAAAGGGTCGCAAACGGTATTAATGTTGCGGTACCCCTCATGATTATCTGCAGACCTAGAAGGTCAGTGCGGACGAGAGTTAAGAGGAAAATGAGAACGGAACATAGATCAAGCAATCAACGATACGTGATTGCAATGCATGCTATTCTTTCTCTCCCACGGCACAACAAGCAGGTCCAACAATTCCTTCTCATGGATTTATGATGCTTATGCGGCAACTCAAGCTTTGTCTCTTACTGATTCCAGCAACTATCGTTACCGGATGTCTATGGCACGGGGAATCTACTGATCATGTATGGGGACCGATGCTTTTCCGAGTGACCACTCCACCTGATACTCAAGCCTATCTGTCAGAACAAACCTGGATGCCGTTGCTGGTCGAGGGTGGTACCAGATGGGGCCTCACAATTGGCTATCTGAACAAATTTCTTAGCATTCCTATGGCTATCACACCGACAGATGAAACTGTCGATGAAGACCAACCTCTCGTTTGGAACGCACTTGCCACAGTACCAATTGGGTCCTGGAATGTGAGCCCATTTCATGTGTCCTTCAAACGATTGCAAGAGACGGAATTTATGCAGAAACGACTTATTGGCATTCAACTTTCAAGTGGCTTTGATAAGGAAGGTTCGAACATGACTCTTGGTGCTTCGCGGACAAGCCTATTCTGGCCACGACCCGATGCGATTTACCTCTTGCAGTTTTCCAGTCGCTATCCGCTCAAAACTCGCTTTCTGGTTTGTGATACCAAGGAGAATAAACCCCTTGAACCCTGCCTAGAGGAGGTCATCCAATGATGGCGTTGCCATTCCTTCGGCACCTACATGAGGTTTGGCTTATTCTCGTTATAATCTCCACGCTCGGCTGTGAAAATTATCTTGTGATTACAACCGCTACAAAGTTCGGCCTAGAAGTCTCACAAGTAGCCAACGAGCCGCCCAAGGTCGCACTTGGTTATAAACGAGAGGAGACAACTATTATTCCAGCCGAACACAGAAATGCAACTGCCGACGGCTCTGAGACAAAAACTGATACCTACTCAGTCCTTGCCGAGTTCTGCGTCATGGCGAATCCTTCACTTTGGGACTTCATTAGAGGTCTATCATCAACAGGTAATGATATTCCTGACGGCCTGCAGATCCGTTCATTTTTTGCGACCGGTATCGCAGCCACCAAAGCAGCTGGGAGCGTCCAAACTCGACAATACTTTAGAGACAATGTTCTGCAACGAACTAGTAATAATAGTAGGGAGAAGCGATGTTTCTAACAACCACGAGCCCCTGAGGGGATAGAACCCATGGCACACACGCACACACTTCCATATCGATGGTTGGTAGTTTCCATGCCGCTCCTGATAACGGCTTGCTGCCTCAAGAATCCAAATGTCTATTTTTCCACAGGCACCACGGTGGGCCTAGAAGCCACACCACCTACCAATGAAACACCACCACATGTGACGTTTGGCTACAAGAGAAATGAGCTGGCGTTGATCCCAGTGACGAAGCTCGATAAAGAACTGCCCGAGTCTAGCAGTACAGACTTTGACTCCGCCGCGTTGCGGAAGAGAGAGAACTCTCCAAAGGCTACTACGTCAACTACGAAATCATCGTGGGTACAATCAGAAAGCAGCCACACCTCAGGAGCCAGGGGTAAAACAGAGCCATCTAATGCTCCATCTGAACGGGGATGCGCACGAATACCGATCTCAACGCAGATTCAAGAGGATGGCATACCCAATAAAGCACAAGATGCTTTCTCTGTATTGGCTGCGTTCCACTTGGCCGTAAACTGGTTTGGACCAGCGAAGATCGAGCAACATTTCGCAACCGGCTGTGCGGCGACATATCTCATTCAAGGCATAACGGAGGAAGAAGAAGACAAAAGACAGGCTACCGAAGCACTCGCAGAGGTTGAGGAAGCCAAGGACTTGGTTCGATCAACCGAAAATGATGTTGCAAGACTCGAAAAGGCTGCTACCGCTTTCGAAAAAGAAGCAGAACACTTAAAGAGACAGATTGGAACGAATGAAAATGACCTTGCCGATCCTACAACTAAGGGTAAAGACACAGGAGCGTTGGAAAGAAAACTGAAGCTGTTAGCTCGACAGGCAGGGGAACTAGAATCCAGGGCGATGCGTTTCGACTCGGCTGCTGAGAATCAAAATCGTCTGACTGATGCGAAAACTAAGGCTCAGAGTGCACTTCAAAAAGCCGACAAAGCCACGAGAAGCGAAGTGGTACGGCCGCAGATGCAGGCGGTGAAAGAGAAAGCAAGTCGGCTGATTGAGAAGATAAATGACGGTGAGGCAGGAATATCGACGAGGTTCAAAGAAGCTCGCTGCATGCTTAGGAAGGCGCAGGGATTTCCCGACGAATGCGAGGCACGGAGTAAGAGCACGGAGTCTCCTTAGGCCCTGGGTGCGAGGCATTACGAACTTTCACAGCAAACCCACAACCGATCCGGAGATGTGAAAGAGGATACCCCTATGTGGAGAAATCGGGTTTCAGTTGCCTGCATTGCTCTTACTCTCATGCTGCTCTTCCCGGCGGCTGCCTTTCCACACCATCCGCATTCAGAATATGATCCAACGGTAGCACCATGGATTGGGGTCGCTATATCGGGCGGAGGATTGCGTGCGGCAGCCTTTTCCCACGGCGTCCTGCTGGAGTTACGCAAGCTTTGCTTGATCAGACCGCAAGAACAATCCTCAGTCTCACACGACGAAGAGAGTCACGAGGCCCACTCTCCGCACTACTCATTCCACTACCTAGAAGACACAGAATATTCGGATGACGATCAGGAGAGCCCCTGCGGCAAAGGTGGAGGAGCCTCATTTCTTGATAACGTACACTTCCTATCAGGAGTATCTGGCGGCGCCATCACGGCAGCGTATTATAGGACCCATCCCGATCAACTCACAGAATTCACCCAGAAGCTGAAAGATGCTCGGCTGGGATGGGAACTTTTCACGGGAGAAAAATCAACACCCGTCTGGCGCCCACCACTCATGTTGCTTGCGTCGATGCTCGACACACTGTTCCAGACATTCAAGCTTCCGCTGTTACCAATACCAGAAATTGAGGTGGCCCCATTTGCAACGATGGCGCTCTATGACGGGCTATTCGAAAGCGAACAACTTGCGCACGTCTATCGAGATCTATTCTTCAGCAAAACAACCTTTGAAGACTTAGAGCGTTCTGTCAAGAGCGACCCCACACTCAGCGGTGCGGTACTCGGAAATGGTAACCATAAGCAGGAAACAGGCATCGGCCAAGCCAATCTGCTGATCAATGCGACCGATATTGCGAACGGCCGAATCTTGACGTTTGACAAAGAAACCTTTGCTTGCCTTGGCAGCATGGACGACTTTCGGAAACTCCAGCTGAACGTGGCTGTAGCGGCATCGAGCAGTCTACCAGGTGTCTTTTCGCCTCTACACTTAAAGTCTTATATTACAAAAACCGACTCGAAACGCATCCCCACTTTCTGTCCACTGATTCTAGGTAATCAGGTTAGGTCGCCAGTTCTGGTGGATGGAGGGGTCAGCGACAACCTTGGCGTCACAGGTCTCCTGAGGGTAATATTCCAACAAAAAAACAAGAATGGTCTTCAGAAAGATGATCCAAATATTCCACAGGGGCAAACGCTAGCTATTTCGGAAAGCGAAGAGATCAAGATCACCAGGCCGTTGCTGTCGAGCAAAGACCGAACACCTCTCCCAATCGTTCAAAGAGAAAACCCGAAGTCCCAGAAAAGCTTTCTGCTCATCGTAAACGCTGGGGTGACAGCCAACTCCTCACTGCCCAAGTTAGCAGGGCATCTGGATAATAGTTTCGACGTGCTGATCAGAGATCGGACGGATTTGTCCCGTGTCATTGCTCAGCGTTTATTAGCGAATTTTGGCTTTGGAGTTGTTGAGTTGAATATGCGTGACCTCGTTAAGAGTAATCGAGTGGTGTCACGAATTGTCAGACTTGCTCTTGCCAAGCAGAGAACACTTCAAATAACAGATAAGTCAGTTCGGAAAATTGCGCAGACGTTCGATTTTACAGAGATGGAACGCAAGGTACTCGACGACCTGAATCAAATAAGCTTCTTACCAAGCAAAGAGGAGATCGACACGCTAATACTGGCAGGACGAGCGGTTGTTGCGGAAAAATCAGACTTGATCAAACGGGAATATGAAAGACTTGTTGACAAGAACTACTCCGCTAGTTGCGAGAGCATCATCAATCCTGACCGTCATTATTGCTGGCACTCATCCTTTGAAACGCCCCACTTGGCTGCCAACAAAGTTGGGATTTTACTCGATGTCCTCACGCGCACGAGTGAGGATTTCTCCAGAAAGGTTTCTAAAAATCGATCCGATCAACTGATTCAGACTAAGCACAACCTCTTAGACTTGTATCTTGATGAATCTCGCGCACTTGAAGATCTCATGGAATTACCTGTGGCACTAGAAAGAGCTGAGACTAATGGAGGTGATTCAATAGCCCCAAGAAAGTGGAAGATAATCCAAGCTTGTCTCATTCAGCGCCATCATGACTATGTAGCGGTGAGAAAGGGGGAAGAGGAAATAAAGAAAATTCCTATCTGTAGCCTTTTGAGGTTGACAGAACAACAACAAAATGACCTGCTCAAGAATGCTCCTGCCTGGCTTAAGGAGTTCCCCGAAATAGAGATCAAGCAGAACGGGGAGCCGGAGGCTGAGCTATGGCCAGAAAAGACGCGCGTAGAGATCGAGAGGGACGAGTGGCCGAAGATTCAGGCGGCGATACAAAAGTACATATCAGATCTGCTGAATCCGGATGAGCTATTACCAGATTTCGAACATACGCACGTCAAGGCCGTCGAATGGGCAGACACGGTAATCAAGCACATGATTGATCACCCAGCTAACCCCGCTGAGGCTCAAGAGACACAGATACAGTCCCCGACATATTATGCGGTACTTTCCAGGTTTCTGATGCTTCGAAAAAGATTCGATGAAGGCTTTCACTATCTCTATATGGGAGCCATGGAGTTCCCCTATGATCCAGAACTCTCGTATCTTTTAGGATATTACGCAATCCACCTTAATCGTGACTTCCAAGGCGGGCTCAAACATCTGGCCTCAGCTATAGAGAAAGCACGGGGCAACCAACAGCAAATTGATCTTCTCCCTCACAGCGGTGATAACAGCCTCCCCGAAGAGAGTAGGAGTACCCTTCGATACTGGTTCTCAAGAGCAGAAGCTCGGTATGAGCTGCGGAGTGCAAGATATACAGCCCTTTCTTCATCCCCCCTCCAAGGCCGCAGCGAATTTGTCCCCAATGAAGCGGTTAGCGCTTGGCTGAATCAGACCTTTCCCGATGGGCATGGTGGAAATGACCTTTCGACATTGCTGCGATTCGCCGAACAGTCGAAATCAATCTCAGAACCCGCGGTGTCCGCTCTAGTCTGCAGAGTGCAGAAAACTCTAGAGAAGATATCCCTTACAGACGTTACGGTAGCGATAACTAAATTTCTAGAAGCTTATGGCGGATGCCTAGACAACGAAGACCATAATATAGACGACACGTCTCCCTTCGAAGCAGATGCTTCGTTAAATGCTGCACCTTGCGGAGATATCTATCAAAAAGGGCTCCTGGTAAGAGATACCAAACCCCCATCACGACTTACGGCATGCAAGACGTTTGCGAAAGTACAGCTAACTATTCGAGAATTATTAGCTCCTCAAACTGCTGTCGCCTATGCCCGTGCACAAGCTAGGAAGTTGTACGAAACACACCCAACAAATACAAAATCATTGTATCCTCCGTATCTCTGGGAACGAGCTGATGTTTCAGGACTAATTCTCCTGCTCGACGCCATTCAGAAACAATGTCCGCAGCGCGACGAAGATGTTCGCACTGCGCAAAGACTATTCCATGTGGCTTCGGCTGCCATCTCTACTAATGAGGACAGAAGGTTCGAAGAACGGTATGGCCTCCATGAGAAAGTAAAGGCCCGGATACACAAGCTTCAACATGCCACCAACGAGCTAGCATGCAGTAGGAGGCATTTCAATTAGCTTCACTCAGAGCCATAAGAACTGAAAGAACCGCAACGGACAGCTTTTGTTGACACGACTTAGGCAAAAAAGATAGTAGGGTCAAAAGATAGTAGGGTCAGGTCTTGTATTTTGTATTTAGCAGCTAGTCAGGAATCTTTGCTCATCACCGTGTATTCCTGGAGGGAGTGACCTGTAGAGCTGTTTTTTTTATTTGATTTCTATACCCCCTGGAACCTACGCGGCTTGTGAAGAAACTAACTCGCGTGCTGGGAGTTGCGGCTGAATTCTCCTGGAGAGTATAGGGAATCGTTTCAGACTTCTGATTGACATCATGACATCATTCATACTATGTTTTGATGTATGCGAACCACCCTTAGCCTTGACAGTGACGTTGCGGCACTCTTAAAGCGCGCGCAGAAGGTCCGAAAAGCTAGTCTTAAAACAGTCGTCAATGATGCGATGCGTCAAGGGCTGAAGGACCTTCTCCAGCCGCCGGCACGACCCCAAAAACCATTTCGAACCAAAGGGGTCTCGCTGGGTCGGTGCCTTGTTGGGAGTTTAGACGATGTCGCAGAAGTGTTGGCCACGGCGGAAGACGAAGCCTTCCGATGATCCTGGTCGATGCCAACCTGCTCGTCTATGCCCATGTGAGCTCCCTATCTCAGCATCAAGCCGCGCGCGCCTGGCTCGATTCACGGTTAAACGACCTCACTCCGGTCGGATTACCGTGGCCCACGCTGCTGAGTTTTGTGCGCCTCGTATCGAATCCGCGCATCTTCGAGCATCCGCAACCGATCGCTGCCGCATGGTCCCAGGTAGAAGACTGGCTGACCTGCCCGGTCGTCTGGATTCCTCAGCCCACAGAACGGCATCGGGATATCCTTGGCTCCTTACTGAATGATACGCTTGGACGCTCAAACCTCGTGCCTGACGCTCATTTGGCAGCGTTAGCCATCGAGCATGGACTGACTTTGTGCTCCACCGATCGTGACTTTGCTCGCTTTCCCAATCTCCGCTGGAATGATCCGCTTCAGTAACGAGAAACTTGACCCACTGGTTAGGTGAGACAACAGGTGCCGGGAGTTTTTTATTAAAATGACCCTCACAGGTTGCTGCCATGCTCCGCATGCCGCCCGGCTGCTCTCTTGCTTCGCTCTGCTGAACCTGCCTATGATGCGCGTGAGATGACGTGTCTCCTGCGTCACCACACCAAGGAGGGTTGCTATGCCGACCTACGTGAGTCTTGTGAAGTTCACCGAGCAGGGGCTTCAAACCATGAAGGACAAAGGCATTGAGCGCGCCGAGATGGTCAAGAAGAACGCGCAGGCGCTCGGTGGCAAGCTGCTGCAGGCCTACTATTGCCTGGGCGAATACGACGTCGTTGCCATCTGGGAATTTCGTGACAACGAGACGGCCATGAAAGCGGCGGTGCTGAACGCGTCGCTGGGGCACATTCAAATTACGACGATGCCGGCCGTCGACCGCGATGAATGGAAGGCCTTACTGCAAGACACGATCGGAAAGACTAAGTAGCCGTTGCGCACATGGTCAAACCCTCGATCCGTCGTCGCATTTGTTGGGGTTAGGCTGCCAGGTAAGGCTTACCGAAGCCGCGCAGGACCAAGAATCGCATAAAGGGGTCGCCCATCTCGAAGGTGCCGGCCACATGCCGACCACCAGATTCCCCAAGCCCTGCCGCCCGTCGCGAGAATCGACTCAACCTGCCAAGCCTTTTTTCCGTGGGCTCCGTCCCCTTTGTTCTGCGCTCCACACGTGGGAATGCATGACCTACTGTCAATTCGGCTGTCCAATCACTCCGCCGTTGTCCGAGGACGAAAGAGCAGACCGGTCGTGGAAACCCGGAGTTCAAGACTCACAGGGTCGCGAGCAGGGAAAAACGCGGCTGATCCATACTCCGCATCCACCACCGGCTCCAGCCAGGCAAAGCGACGGCGCAACGAAAACAGATCGACCGCTCGCGTACCATCCAGGGTGTAGACGGTGTGAGGTTTGCCACTCTCATCCTCGATCGCGTGATAGCGTCCCGCAATTCGATCCAACGCATAGGCCGTATGGAGGCCGAAGAGGTTGGCCCAGGGCTTCCACTTCAGAATGTGTGCATCGATGTAGATCTCGTCACCGGCCAATTGGAACCGCTCCGGCTGCCTCCCTGGAATGTGGACCGTCACGTGAAATTGAGAAGGCCCGGTGGGTTCCGCCTGAATGGTCGCGGCAAGATCCTCGCGCGTGAGCGCCCGATAGCCGTGCAGTGAGAGATACAGCGTGAGGAACAGCGCACCGGAGACCAGGCAGACCAGCGCCAGGACGCTGTGCAACGAGAGGCGGACGAATCGCCGCCGGCGTGCCGAAGCTACGCCCGCGAATACAAACAGACCTCCGAGCACACCAAGCCCTAAGGATGGAGCGACCATCCAATCAATCATCATCCCCACCGTTCATAGTATGGAACAGCCTGTGCCACTAAAGTCCACTACAGAGATCGTGACTTCTTTCTGAACCCGACTGCCATATATTTCTCTATACCATTCCCCAGGTTCCTCTGCCCACGCCCTGCCGGCTGTTACCTTTTGCTTGAAGCACTCCTACCTCTCGTACTGCCCAAGCCTTTCGTGTTGCGACCATGACACGAACTCTTCTATGCTTGAATGCATGCGTGGAACCGAGGAGGTCGTTGATCAGTTCCGTGGCATGCGCCTGGAGCTGGAGAAGATCTTGGACGAAGGGTACGGCCACCGGCCATACGTGACGCTCAAAGCCCATCGGATCAGGAGATGATTAAGACCATTGTCATCTTTGGAGCCTCTGGAGATCTGACCAGCCGTTTTCTGCTCCCGGCGATCGTCCGCCTTCATCAGGACGGACGTCTGCCCGAAGACTTTCGTATCATCGGGATTGCTCGAGACAAGTGGGACACAGCCGCGTTTCGACGTCATCTTGAAGGAAAGCTGACAAACCTCAACCCTGAAGGTGCTTCCGCTTTGCGCGGCTCACTGCTCAAGAATGTTGAATACCTCTCGGCCGATGTGACCAACCGTGACAGCATTGCTGGAATTTTTCGCGACCTGAACGAGCCGTTGGTCATTTACCTCGCGCTTCCCCCTGCTCTGTTTCATCCAACAGTCGAAACACTCAAGGCGGTCACCCTTCCCCAGAACAGCAAACTGGTGTTGGAAAAACCGTTCGGGACGAGTCTTGCCTCCGCACAAGCGCTCAATCGGCTCCTCCATGAGTCGTTTCCTGAACAAGCCGTCTTTCGGCTCGACCATTTTTTAGGTAAACAGACCGTGCAGAATATTTTGGGACTGCGGTTCGGCAACCGCATCTTTGAACCCCTGTGGAGCGCCCAACATATCGAACGAGTTACGATCGTATGGGATGAAACTTTGACCGTGACCGGGCGAGGACGTTTCTATGATGAGACCGGCGCGCTGCGCGACATGATCCAGAATCATTTGCTCCAGCTTCTCGCACTGATCGCCATGGAACCGCTGCAACGTCTGGATGAGCAGACGTTGCGAGACCGCAAATTGGATGTCTTTCGCGCAGTCCGACGCCTGTCTGCGGAGGAAATCCCCCAACACACATTCCGTGGCCGATACGGACCCGGCACCATCGACGGACGATCAGTCCTGGGCTACGTCGAGGAGGAAGGAGTCAATCCTAGGCGTCACACGGAAACCTTCGCGCAAGTACAATTGGCCGTTGATAACTGGCGCTGGGCAGGGGTGCCGTTTCTGCTCAGGACGGGAAAGGCGCTCGGACAAGAACGCCGCGAGATTGCGATCCATTTCAAATCGGTTCCCCACATGGTATTCGGGCAGCACCTTCAGCCCCAGTCCAATGTGTTCAAGATCCAGTTGAAACCGGATCGGATCATGCTCTCTGTGAATCTGAATGCCTCTGGGGACTTATGCGATCTTCAGCGGATTGAGTTGGATCGAACGTTTGCCGCGGAGACCCTGCCACCGTATGCGCGGTTACTACTCGATGTATTGGAGGGTGATTCGATCCTCTCTATACGAGACGACGAAACGGAGGAATCGTGGCGAATCGTAGAACCGATTCTTTCTCTGTGGGGTGAAGGTCGGATTCCTTTAGCTGAATATCCTGCCGGATCCGATGGACCGGTAGGCGTCTCGCGCGTTCCATGAAGGAAGACATTACCCTCTCTTCCACGACGTCGCGCGCGTGCTTTTCTGTCTACTACCCGATGAGGAAGACACGAGGCTGACCTAGCCGCCCTATCGACTAATTATATCGAGGTTGCGGATGAGTACAGCGCGGCCGTTGCGATCGAGCCAGGATTGAATGCGGTCGCCCACATGAGCCGGTCGATCGATCCGAGTATTCTCATCATGGGGGATACGGATTTCATGCCCCTGGGCATCCTGGACGAGGTAGGCGCCTCCTTCCAGAGCCTGCACTTGGCCGACGACAGACAGCGAAGACGGCTCCCCGACACATAGCGCCACACGTTGTTGTTCGCCTAAGGTTCCCGACACAATT
Organism: Nitrospira sp.; assembly: GCA_965223625.1. Classification (GTDB taxonomy): domain Bacteria; phylum Nitrospirota; class Nitrospiria; order Nitrospirales; family Nitrospiraceae; genus Nitrospira_D. Next base: position 1,228,152 of record OZ245008.1, on the reverse strand, counting down.
CCCATCCCGAGAGATTCCTGCGATATCTGCCCCTGCATCACAGACTGAGCGCAGCCTGTCACCAAGGCCAGCGTGGCAAACAACAAAACCGAATATCGACTGGCTCTCAGCACTGATGTCATGGTTCTAACCTCCGTGAAATAGGAGATGACGGCTGATCCTAGAGAGGCATGCCACATCTCTCTCCATCACTATTTCACAGAGCAGGAGGCTGCTCAAGAAAGTAGAGGAAAGTCGTCCGCCGCAAGGTGCGATAGGTAGGAATTTGGGAACAAGATCAGGCTGGGCCAACTTCTTGGCAAGCACGCGAGCGTGTCAGATGGTAATCGTCGGGTTCCCCTTGCCCAACCACTGCTTGTATTTCTTGTAGTGCTCTTCAGCGGCGCTGCGCACCCAATTTTCCCGCGTAATGCGGCCTGAAAAATTGCGCAGCTGCCCCTCAAACTTCTCGATGTCTGCCTGACTCCATCGTGCAACCTGCTCGAACCAAAAGATACCGTGGTCATTGAGAAACCGCTCAAGGACCGGCCCGACGCCGAATATTTTCTTGAGATCATCTGGACTGCGTCGAGCATCTTTCCCAACACCTTTCAGTGTCTTGGTTTCAACCGTTTTCGCACGGCCCGGCTTGTCGCGGTACACGATTGTTTCCGCCGGTTTCTCTACCGGCCCTTCCATCCGCTTCTGAAGAGTCCCAACAGGCTGCTGGTGACTTTGCAAGGACGCAAGTTCCTCCCTCAGGCGCTTGATTTCCCGTCTTTTTTCAGCTGCCCACAAACGAAATAGCCTGCCGTGGAGTGCCCATCCGACATACCCTGCCCCCAGCAATACAGGCACCCAACGGACCCATGATTTCATGGCCGCTCTCCAGTGACCCGAACGAGAAAGCCGATCGTCGACATTGTACCGGCGGAGCGGGCAACAACGTCAAGGCTTTTCTCCCTATCGGCTGGCCCAGGATCTATCACACTGATCGTCTAGAAGCAGACCAGAGCGTGTCCCGCTTCGGTTTGATCAATTGGAAAGACGCGTACGGGTACCAACGAGAACCACGTAGCCACCGATCCCCAGCAGGACCACACCAATCTGGCGCGAACTGGCGTGAAAACCTGTTCTGCCATGTCCCCTCCGCCTCAACTCTTCGCCAAGGCCTTTTCCACATCGGCGATGATCGTCTTCGACAACGGGTTCATCCCTGGATCGTACTTCCCGACCACATGACCAGACCGATCCACCAGGTATTTCTGGAAGTTCCACGTCACCCGTCCTGGAAAGGGACTTTGTTCCGTCAAATACTGGTAAAGAGGATGCTGCGTGTTTCCCGTGACGCTGATTTTAGAGAAGAGCGGGAAACTGACGCTGTACTTTGTGTAGCAGAAACCTTTGATCTCCTCATTCGTTCCAGGTTCCTGCTGCCCAAAGTCATTGGCTGGAAAGGCCAAGACCTCGAACCCCCGCTCCCGATACCGCTCATACATCTCTTGGAGGCCGGCATATTGCGGTGTATTGCCGCACATGCTCGCCGTATTCACGATCAACAGAACCTTTCCTTTGAAGGTCTTGAGATCGACAGGATGTCCATCGATGTCCGGAAGGCGAAAACTATAGAGTGGCGCTAAAGGCTTCATTCCCGTTAAGGCAGGACTCAACGGGTTCTCTTCAGCAAATAGCACCCCTTGACCTCCCTTCATGATTAGGATTCCAGAGAGAATGAAACCGAAAACCAGCACACAGGCTCTTATATGGAACGAGAACGGTATCATGAAACCCCCTACTCTAAATATGGACGGGAGAAAGACATGACCTCAAGATACCAAATCGTCCACTATTTGTCTAATCTTTATTTTGATATATTTGACATACATTAGACATCATGGTATCAGTGTGTTGTGAGTGTCGAGAGTAACAGTCCGCTGAGTTCGAAACTGAGGGATAGGGCGAAAGGAGAATCCAATGAGGGATAACCATTTGCGAGAGGCTGAGGAGGGAACTTATCTTTCTGAACGGGGTGAGACTGAGGATGTGTACGGTGATGACCCCTCATCTGGAGCCCTCTTGAATCATATCGGTCGCGCCGATAAACCCGACTCGTCTCCGGACATGACGAGTGAGGACACTTCCCAGGTTTCCACCTCGCAAAATCGATTTGCACTCGAATCTCTCTATTTCCAATCCTTTCGCGGTACCAAACTGCTGACATGGAAAGAGGAGATCCGGCTCGCAAGACAGATTGATGAAGGAACGCGTCGCATTAAGGTTGCTCTCAAACACGTGACGGCACTCCTAACTGCACATGCGCCGGCAGATTCCGTGAGGGATCTGATTGAAGAACTGACCACAATCCGACGACTCAGTGGGCTTTCCGCTATCGTACTGGATCGGATCGAGGCCCTGCTCGCAACTTGCAGAAACTCGTCCTCATCAGTTGGATCCTGTCTCCCCTTGTCTGCTCATCAAGAGCTCCTCGCATCGCTCCATGAAATTCAGCAAGCCCGCCTTCGGTTGGAGCATGCGAAAGATGAACTCGTGCGGCATAACCTTCGCCTCGTCATCGACGTCGCCAAACGATATACCTCCCACGGCCTGACGCTATTGGATCTGGTGCAGGAGGGCAATATCGGCCTGATGAAAGCGGCTGAGCGGTATCAATATCGCAAAGGATTCAAGTTCAGTACCTACGCCACATGGTGGATCCGTCAAGGCATCACGCGTGCACTCTCCGATCAATCGCGGGTAATTCGCGTACCGGTGCACCAATCGGAAGCTGCGAGCCGTATCGCCCGTGCAGGACGACGATTGGAGTTACGACTCGGCCGTCCGGCACGGATGGAAGAGATCGCACACGTCTTGCAACTTCGTCCGGAACGCGTGCGCGACACCATGGAAGCCTTTCAAGAACCTGTTGGACTTGAGACCCCGATTGGAGATGCGCAAGTACTCGGTTCATTCATCCCTGATGATCAGACGGCGCCACCAGACTGCTATGTCCATCGAGTCGAACGAGAACAGCAACTTGATCGTCTCCTAAGCACCCTCACGTCGCGAGAACAGGCTGTGATCCGCATGCGCTTTGGAATCGGTTCAGACCAGATCATGACCTTGGTGGAAATCGGCGAGCAACTTGACCTGAGCCGGGAGCGGGTTCGCCAGATCGAGGCCCATGCGCTGCGCAAACTTAAGTCGCCCGCCACTCGGGAGACCCTTGCCTCAATCCAGTAAGCAACAGCTCGGCGCCGCCACAGTCCATCAGCCAAAAGCTCCCTGCTCTCCCTTAGGTTTCAGACCACCATCTCGCCAGACGTGCCTCTCTCCATGGGTATGACGAGGGCTTGCGCCGATGCACAAACACTGGCAAGCTCGTTCTCTTCTACCGCTCGACAGACGCAACCAACATAGGTCTACCCCTGAGGTCATGACTTCTTATGGCAACCCTTCCACGCTCAATGCTCAAATCCCTTGCGCCTTTCCTCCTGCTCTTGCAAGTCGGCTGTGGAGCCGCCCAGCTTGGGATGTGTGCCCCACACACCAAAGAGGAAGGCACGCCGAGCCAGAATTGGATTGAATGTTTCGAGCAACCCTTTTCGCACCAAGGAGTCACCCATTCTGTCTTCTGTCTGAACGACGGAACCTCCAAGCCGCCGGTGCTCTTGCTCCACGAGATGACGGGGCTGTCTCCCGGAACCTTGGCCTATGCCGAAGAACTCTCCAAGGACTTCACCGTCTACGTGCCCCTGCTGTTCGGCGTGAAAGGCAGGTTCTCCCCTGCCAGCGGACTCTGGGCCTATTGGTTTCGTGGACTGGTCACATTCTTTCCCCTTGGTGAATGGGGTATCCCCGCAGATGGCAGCCCTCCCATCGTCAGCTGGCTGCGAGGCGTGGTCCAGACGATTGGCGATCGGCACGGTGTTCAGTCAATCGGCATCATCGGCAATTGCATGACCGGTCCGATCCCCTTGGCCCTGCTCGACCATCCACGGGTATCAGCAGTCGTGGTGGGTCAACCGGCGCTGCCCATGCGCGTCTGGTGGTACACGGATTCGGACAAGCAATCACTTGGTTTGTCGACCGACGATCTTCAAGTTGCAAGACAGAGCACGGCGATGATCTACGGGCTCCGGTTCGAAACCGATTGTATGGCGGATCGTGCAAAACAACAGACGCTACGCCGCGAATTTGGCGATCGATTCCGCGACGGAGAAATCCCCGCGAGTGAATACCAACTCGAAGGAAAATCGGTCAACGCCCATAGCACCTTGATAGGCTCGTGGAAGAAAGATGGCCAGGCAGGGCAGCCTTCGCGAGACGCCCGTGCACGAGTCAGGCTCTTTCTCCTGACTGAGTTGGGCGAGCAGGGTCATGCCCCCTCTGTAGAGGGAACATAGCCTGCCTGATACGCCAAGCCTCGCGAGCTGCCCCCACCGAGTCGGCCTAGGATCGATGCCACGCAGACGGCGATCAGGTTCCATCCTTGACATTCTCTGTTGAAGGCGCTAAGCAGAACCCCTAAATCGCTTGACCACGGCTACCGCACCCCATGTTCTGATACGAAGGGAGCCCTCCATGACGTCCCGACGACTCTTTTATGCAACCAACCGCAACCACCTCGGCAAGGATCGCTGGCGACCGGACGGCTATGGGAAGAAATTCAGTGATGATGGAGTTGAAAACCTCCGGTTTGGTCGGGTGACCGTCGAAGTGGATGAGGCCAAGATCGCCAAGTACCTCGAAGCGGACCGGGGATCCATGGGGCAGGGCGACGGCGAGGGAATGATCAAGTACTTGGCGAAAAGTGCAGAATCGGCCGATATCATCGCCTATCGCGAAAAGATCAATCGGTCCATCGCCGAAAATCAACAGAAGAAAGTCAAGCTAGGATCGCAAGGAGCCTTTTCCGATCTGCAAGCGATCATGCGGAAGAACACGGACGTCCTGCTGTTTATCCATGGATTCAATGTCTCCTGGACTGACGCCGTCGGCACCGCCCTATCGCTTCAAGAAATGCTGAACCACTCTCCTGATGGCGACCCTGACCAAGGCGTGCAGGTCGTGCTGTTTTCGTGGCCATCCGATGGAATGGCACTCCCCTTCGTCTCCTATAAGTCCGATCGCTCGGAAGCCGCCGGGTCGGGAAACGCCGTCGGACGGGCCATTCTCAAGGTCAGAGACTTTCTCGCAAGCCTGCGACGTGCGGATGAAGAACTCTGCAAGCAGGATCTTCACATCCTGTGCCATTCGATGGGCAACTACTTGTTGCAGAATGCCGTCGAACGGTGCGATGCCTTCACGCCTGGGAACGCTTTGCCACGTCTCTTCGAACACATTTTCCTCTGCGCTCCCGATGTCGACGACACAGTCCTGGAAAGGGGACAACCGCTGGAACAGCTGCATGAATTGGCTCGGAGCGTCAGCGTCTACAATAATCGCGGTGATGTCGCCCTCGTCGTGTCGGATTTCACCAAAGGCAATCCCGATCGCCTCGGATCGAATGGGCCGGCGAGACCTGCGTTGGTACACAACAAGATCCATCAAGTCGATTGCACACCGATCGTCAAGGGCCTAACCGAACACAGTTACTATCTCGTGGGCCACGTGAACGCGGACATCCGCATGAGCATCGATGGCCTCCAGCACGACGATCCAAGGCGACGGCGCAATCGGGTCGGTCTCATGGGCAACCAATGGGAAATGCGCTCGACCTAGGCGAGAGGGCATCGCTCGTCGATCTGTCGTGTCAGTCGACACACGACCTGCTTTGTTGATCAACTGGGATCCTGTCCGATGGCCCGCAGCCCCGCCTTTCGCTCGTTCGCACGGATGATGGCCTCCGCGGTGCAGACTGATCGCCGACATCTTTCGGCGAACCATGCGCTCGGATCGTTGGAGGGATCTTCATCAACCCCACCCTCACGGATGATCTCTCGACGCCGCTTCTTGGCCAAGACAGCAGCCATCGGGACAACGCTCGCCTTTGGCACCATGTTTCCCCGTCAGCCCGCCACCGCCAAGGCCACATCCCCCACCCTGTCCGTCGGCATCGTTGGTGCAGGGTTGGCTGGTCTCGCCTGCGCGGATACCCTCAAGGCCCTCGGCATCAGAGCCTCGATCTATGAGGCAGCGACCCGCCCGGGTGGACGCTGTTGGTCCCTCCGTGGCTTGTTCCCTGGACAAGTGGCGGAGCGCGGAGGCGAGTTGATCGACACGCTGCACAAGACCATGCTGGGGTATGCAAGGCGGTTCAGCCTTGCGGTTGAAGACAGTACCAAGGAGCCCGGGGAAACGTTCTACTATTTCTCCGGACAACGATATACGGAGGCCGCGGTGGTCGCGGAGTTTCGCGACTTCGTCTCCGTCATGCGGAGTGATCTGCATCGGTTGTCACGGGAAGTGACTGCCAATGACCATACCCCGGATGACGCGGCGCTCGACCACATCAGCCTGCTGGCTTACCTGGACGGACAGAATGGGGCAGGGATCGCAGCCGGACCGGTTGCCAAGGCCGCCATCATCGCGGCGTATGAAGCAGAATATGGACTCGCAGCGAGTGAGCAAAGTTGTCTCAATTTCTTGCTCTTCATGCATGCGGACAACCGTTCCAACTTCACCCCATTCGGTGTCTTCAGTGACGAACGGTATCATCTCGTCGACGGCAACGATCGGGTGGTCGAAGGACTCGCCCGTGAGCTCCCCGGGCAAATCACCTACGACCGCGTGCTTCTCCGAGTACGGCGTCTCAGTGACGAACGAATTGAGTTGACCTTCCAGCAGGGATCCCGCACAGTCACCGTGAGTCATGATGTGGCTGTGTTGGCAATTCCCTTTACAACCTTGCGTCTCGTTGAGCTCGATCCCAACCTCGCCCTGCCATCTGCCCAACGCCAGACTATTCTTTCCTTGGGGTATGGCACCAACGCCAAAACGAACATCGGTTTCTCAGGCCGTCCCTGGCACAAGCTTAGGAGCAATGGCACATCCTATTCCAATCTCCCTCATCATCAAACGACCTGGGAGCCCAACTCGAGCCTAGGATCGGACACGAGGGGGATCCTGCTCGACTATTCCGGTGGACAGCGCGGGGCACACATGAACCCGGCTGCCGTCCAAATCGAAACTCAGCGATTCTTACAGGATCTTGAGCATGTGTATCCAGGAGCAATGGAAGCGGCCACTGTGATTCAGGGACAATACCTCGCCCATCTCGAACATTGGCCGTCCAACCCACTGAGCAAGGGCAGCTACACCTGCTATCGCCTTGGCCAATTCACTACGATGGCAGGATTAGAGGGCGTGCCTGTTGGCAATCTCTTTTTCGCCGGCGAACATACCAATTCGTTCTATGAGTGGCAGGGCTTTATGGAAGGGGCAGCCCTCTCCGGTATCGCCGCAGCACAGTCCATCTTGGCCGCAGCCAAGGTCCGGTAATATCCCTCACAGGTCACCACGGCTCTCTCCTTCTCCCACGCTTTCCATCTCTGCTTCCTGCAGCGCTTAGGGTACAATCGTTCATCCATTGTGTGAACCATGCCTAGATCCAATCCCTTACGACGTACTCGTCGAACGTCACAAGAGCCGATCCGTCTTGCGCCACTGGGCGACGCTGCAATCACGGTCGAGTTCGGTGACGAGATTAATCCCCACATCAATGCCCGTGTCGCCACGTTCGCCCAAACGGTTGCGGACCAAGGCTGGGAAGGCATCCTTGATATCGTCCCGACCTATCGGTCGGTCACCATCTACTTCGATGCCATGCATTGGAATAGTTCCGCGTTGGCCAACAGGCTGAAGAGATTAGCTCACCCAAGTTCGGAGGGCAGCACACCTCGCGGGACATTGCACACAATACCGGTCTTATACGGCGGTGAATGGGGGCCGGATCTGACAGACCTGGCTACCTTCGCAGGCCTCACATCTATTGAAACTATCCGGTTGCATATATCGGTCCACTATCGCGTGTACATGCTGGGATTCAGCCCGGGATTCCCCTATTTGGGACTCGTCCCCGAGCGCCTGGCGATGCCTCGCCTCGCCACACCTCGCACGAAAGTTCCGGCCGGCTCGGTCGGCATTGCAGACCGTCAGACTGGAATTTATCCATCCTCGACACCTGGCGGCTGGCGTCTGATCGGCCGGACACCCATTCCTCTGTTTCGGAAGACTGATTCAAGCCCCTTTCTCCTTAAGCCTGGCGACCTGGTCCAATTCAAATCCATCAGTCGAGACGAATTCGATCGGCTGCGTGGTGAGAGCGTACATGCGAACGATTGATTTAAACAGCGACATGGGTGAGTACGGCACTCCGGAAATGCTGGCGCGTGAAGCGCAACTCATGCCGTTGATCACATCGGTCAATATCGCGTGCGGCATGCACGCCGGAGATCCAGACCTCATGCAGAGGACCGCGAGGCTGGCGGCACAGCATGGAATTGCAATCGGCGCACACCCAGGATTTCCTCATGTCGGGGATTTCGGCCGTCAGGATCGTCAGGCCTCTCCCGAAGAAGTTGAATCTCTCGTTTCTACCCAACTGCAGACTCTGAGCGAGGTACTGGCATCGGATCATCTGGTGCTCAATCACGTGAAACTTCATGGTGCTCTCTATAACCTAGCAGCACAAGATCGTATGATCGCCGATGCCGTCACGAGGGCTGTGAGCTCCTTCGATCGACAACTGCTTCTCTTCGCCTTGGCAGGATCAGCGCTTGTTGATAGCGGCAGGACCATCGGCCTCTCGATGGTTCAGGAGGCCTTTGCTGACCGTGCCTACTGCTCTAATGGAACACTGGTCCCACGCTCTGAGTCTGGCGCGTTGCTACAGACCGAACAGCAAGTACTCCGCCAACTGCACGCCATCCTGAACGGCTTTGTCACGAGTATCGATGGCCAACAAGTCGCCCTTCAGCCCGACAGTCTGTGCATTCACACCGACACTCTCCATGCCGTTCAGTTTGTTCACCTCGTTCGAGCCGAGATTAAATCGGCAGGCGTAGGTATCACGAGACCTCAGGCACACTAATGGACATAGCAACCATCCACATTCAGGTCATCAAACCAGGCTGGTTCTCGACCATACAAGACCTCGGGCGCTACGGCTATCAGCAGTATGGAGTGCCCGTTGCCGGAGCGATGGACAATTTTTCCGCGATGGTCGCCAATCGTCTCGTAGGCAACGCAGACAATGCAGCAGTACTGGAACTCACCCTGAATGGACCCGAACTTCAATTTGAAGGAGACACGGTCATTGCCATCACCGGAGCAGACCTCTCCCCGACCATCAATGGCAAGAGCGTCCCATTTTGGGAAAGCATCGAGGTTTCAAATGGCAGCGCATTGAGCTTCGGCAAGCAGCGCGCTGGAGCTCGCTCGTACTTGGCGGTCGCCGGTGGCATCGACGTCCCGCTGGTTCTCGGTAGCCGCTCAACTCACTGCGCGAGTGAAACCGGTGGGCTCAAAGGAAGACGGTTACGACAGGGGGACGTTTTGCGCATAGCACCGCGATCCAGAGAGGTCCTGAGAGGCAAGCGCCTCCCAGATCGACAGGTCCCATGCTATGAGAAATCCGCGACGCTGCGGATCATTCCAGGTCCACAAGAAAACCTGTTTCCCGCGACCGCCCTCGCAACCTTGATTGATTCTTCTTACACAGTAACTCCAGAGTCCAATCGCATGGGCTACCGCCTAGCTGGACCACGGATCGTCCTGAAAGGTCCAGGGCATTTCATCTCCGATTGCACGACAATGGGAGCCTTGCAAATCCCAGCCGATGGGCAGCCGATCCTCCTGATGGCCGACCGACAAACCACCGGTGGCTATCCCAAGATTGGGTGCGTCATCACCGCCGATCTACCCCTTGCAGGTCAACTAGCTCCAGGCGATACCATCACCTTTTCTCTGACCACCGTTGCCAAGGCCCAAGCCGTACTCCGAAAGCAGCGGGCGCTGGTGGATGCAGTCCTCCCACCAAAAAGGAATTCCGACATGACCTGATCGGCTTATCCACCATGACTAGAGGTTGAGTGTCTCGGTTGCTTGTCGTCATCGAACACCAACCCGAGTCGGCGCATCTCGTCCCAATCTTGCGCTGTCGGATGGCGATCGCGGCCAAGCAAGAAATCACCACCTAGAAGGAGATTGAAATTGCAATCTGGATAGCGATGATGGAGATAGTGATATCGCCTCAGGAACTTCACATAGTTTGTCTGGAGCATCCAACGCAGCAAAGGAGGACAACCTTTGACGACTTCGTCATGGGGCCTATGCAGATACGGATGCAGGAATATTGTGATGCCGGAGTAGGCCGCTAAGCCGGGAAGCGCTCCCAACAGCACCCATGGACCACAGACAAATCCGATGAGCGGCACAACCGGCAAAATCGGCAGATTGAACCACAGGATTCCCACTCCACGCAGCGTCAGACCGTACTGCTCCCGACGAATCAACGAACCCTGATCACTGTCACGTAACTTTCGATCAAGCTCTTCTCTTTCCTCCTTGCTGGAAAATTGCGTCAGAAAATCTCGACGGAAGGTGCACCGATGATGGATGATCCCATGGGAAAAATACGCACGGCTGAAGGGCCTGCCGATCAGCGGGTATTGGGCCCAGAACCGACGGGTTTGAGGTCCTGCATGGTGGATCGCCCGATGCAGGCTGGATTCGAGTAAGGAAGCCACGACATAGCCGAGTAGGAGCCCGGCTATGATGTGGGAAAGCATGCTCACGGTATCTCGCTGACGGGAGGCTACGTTTAAGAGAAGACCCTGTCAAGACCGGAGTTCCCTCCTGCCCTGGAACTTTCCGGCCTACCTGGCATATTATTCTATTTGCCGCCCGGAGGCTTTCATGAAGCCGACTGCGTTTCGATTCCTCCTCCTGGTGATTCCTGTGGTCTGGGTAGTCATTCGCCTCTTGCCCGCCGAGCAGCCACAACACGGAAATCTCCGAATCATCGGGTCGCAAGAACGCCAATCAGCCCGGGAGACGACCGGAGGAAATGAAGAATCGTCCGACAGGTTCGCGAACCTCGAATCCTCGTTTAAATCCCACTATCAATCACACTACGCTACATCGGGCTACGATTTTCATCACTACCGGTCGGCCTACAAGTACGGGTTTGACCTTACCCTTGACCCTGATCATCGGAAGATGGGCTGGAGCAGCCTTGAACCGCGGGCACGTCAAAACTGGAATGAAAAGCTCATGGGACTGTGGAGTCAGCATCGTGGAGCCGTTCTCTACGGTTGGGAGCAGGGCCTCAAACTCCACGGTGGATGAATCATGCGAAACAACCATGTCCTCGTGCCCATAGGCCACTGCGCCGAGCCCGGATTAGGACTTGACTGTCTAGTTGTTCGGTGAGATACCCTGCAGATCGTCCGTTTAGCTCTTCTGCCGGGTCGAAATGACTAAGGCACTGTTTTCGATGTGGATGGATTTGATTTCAGGTGGGAGCTGGAACGTGTCCCGGTTCTGGGGCGACTCAAATAGTTGCTGCACGACCCGATCGAGTGTCGCCGAAGGAAGAGGCAGGGAGCCCAACTTGCCTGCTGTCGGCTTGAGCCGGATGAACCCGTCGCGAGTTTCGATTGTCCCATCAAGTTGCAATGATACTTCTTTTCCGTAGAGCACAAAGAGCGCATAGGCGCGCAGCCGGTTACCGAAGAGACTCATGCGGACATCCTTGAGCGCCGATTGCACCTCTTGGATGCTCGCTTCGTGTCCGGTTGGCACCGGGATGCCAGCCTGTTGCACCTGATGGGCGGACGCGATCGCCAGATTATCGTGTATCCACTGGTTCAATTCGGCTTCATTGAGGGCCAGTGAGTGAGACTGCCCTGCCACCATGGCAGTCTGGAGCTGTGCCATTTTCTCCACGACCCGGTCGGCCGTCTGCGGATCGGTTTGAATCGAGAGCGGCGGCGTTTGACGCAGAATCAACAGCAAGACCCCGACCGTGCAGGTCAGCGAGACCCAGGGCAGAATGCGGAAAACACGGGAGAAAAGCCCCGGCGTCTTCGGCTGTGCCGGATCTTCGAGAATCGGATCTGGCCCCGGCTCAATCGTTCTGGATGGAAGCTTGAACTTCGCAAAGATGATCCCGCACCGTCGGCATTCTACATCCGCCTCCTGTTCGAATCCGCATTTCGGACAGACAGATGAAGTCGGGCTTTGAAGCGGTGAAGATGGCAATGGCATGCCTGTGACGGTATGCCGGAATGGTGCGAAGCGCAAACCATTTTGCGAATCCGCCGACAGGAGATGTGACTCTGGACCAGAGTGAGGACGTGCCTACAGACAGAGGTTCCTAGCAGCAACATCTGTTCCGGGTGATCACTTAAGCTTGTCTGCGAAACGACCGACATCATTCTTGAAGAGGACCACTGACGATAATTCTTCAAGCAATACACCGCTACAAAGGGGGCCCTGGTGACGAACGCACAACTCGATCAGACTTGCATCAACACGATCCGCACTCTTTCAATGGACGCGGTGCAGCAAGCCAATTCCGGCCACCCAGGCACTCCGATGGCCATGGCCCCGGTTGCCTATTGCCTCTGGCAGCGAATGCTGCGATTTGATCCTGACGATCCGATTTGGCCCAACCGAGATAGGTTCGTCCTATCGATGGGGCATGCTTCCATGCTCCTCTACTCGCTACTGCATCTGACCGGCGTAAAGGCGGTGAATCCCCAATACGAACGGTTGGGTGAGCTCTCCGTTCAGTTGGACGATCTCAAACGATTTCGTCAGCTCGACAGTAAATGCGCTGGGCACCCTGAATACCGTTGGACCTCCGGTGTGGAGACCACGACCGGTCCACTCGGGCAAGGGATTGCGACCAGCGTCGGGATGGCGATTGCCGCCCAGTGGCAAGCCCACTACTTTAATCGCCCTGGGTTTGGCATGTTCGACTATGACGTATACGCACTATGCGGCGACGGCTGCATGATGGAAGGTGTTGCAGGAGAAGCAGCGTCCTTGGCGGCACACTTGAAGCTCTCCAACCTCTGCTGGATCTACGACAACAACAAGATCACGATCGAAGGGCACACCGACTGGGCCTTTAGCGAAGACGTGGCCACGAGATTCATGGGGTATGGATGGAACGTCACCCGGGTCGGCGACGCCAACGATCTCGACATGCTCGAACGAGCGTTTACGACGTTCAAACGAGAAGCGGATCGACCGACGCTGATCATCGTCGATAGCCATATCGCCTATGGTTCCCCCAACAAACAGGATACCCACGCCGCGCACGGTGAACCGTTGGGCGAAGAAGAAATCAAGTTGACCAAGCGGAACTACGGTTGGCCTGAACAGGAGAAGTTTCTGGTGCCAAATGGCGTCCGCGAGCATTTCCAGCAAGGTATGGGGCAACGTGGTCGAACAGCGCGTGCAGCTTGGATGGCAAAGTTCGAGGAGTACAAACGACATTTCCCCCAGCTCGCCGATCATCTCTCCGACATGCAACAGCGCCAACTGCCCGAGAGGTGGGACAAGGATCTCCCGGTATTTCCTACTGATCCAAAGGGAGTGGCGGGCCGCGATGCCTCAAGCAAGGTGCTCAACGCCTTGGCGAAGAACGTTCCCTGGCTGTTAGGAGGGTCTGCTGATCTGGCCCCCTCAACGAAGACCCGCTTGACCTTCGAGGGCGCCGGCGACTTCACTGCCACAAGCCGCGGTGGCCGCAACCTGCATTTCGGCGTCCGGGAACATGCGATGGGCTCAGTGCTGAACGGGCTTTCCCTCTCCAAAGTGCGCCCCTATGGCTCCGGCTTCTTGATTTTTAGCGATTACAGCCGGGGGGCGATCCGCCTAAGCTCCCTGATGGAAATCCCCGCCATCCACATTTTCACGCATGATTCGATCGGCGTCGGCGAGGATGGCCCCACACACCAGCCAATCGAGCAACTGGCCTCGTTGCGCGCCATTCCGAATCTCATCGTCCTCCGGCCGGCAGATGCCAACGAGGTGTCGGAAGCCTGGCGCGTCATCATGCAGTTGAAACATGAACCAGTGGCCTTGATTCTCACCAGACAGGCCCTCCCGACTATCGACCGCTCCACCTATGCCGCCGCATCCGGCGTGGCCAAAGGTGCCTACGTGTTGGCCGACGTGCCTGAAGGGAAGCTGGACGTGCTGCTCCTCGCCAGTGGCAGTGAAGTCTCGCTTTGCCTCGGGGCCGCCGAGAAGTTGAAGGTGGAGGGCATCAAAGCCCGCGTCGTGAGCATGCCATCCTGGGAACTCTTCGAGCATCAGCCGCAAGCCTATCGCGACAGCGTGATTCCTCCAAGCGTTACGGCAAGGGTTTGTGTGGAACAGGCCTCAACATTTGGATGGTCACGGTACGCGGGACTAACTGGCGAGATCATCGGTATGAAGACCTTTGGGTCCTCGGCGCCCCTGAAAGAGCTGCAAAAGAAATTCGGATTCACGACGGACCACGTCGTGGCAGCGGCGAAAGGGCAGCTCCACAAACCAGTAAAGGCGTCCTGATAGACCTCGGAGGGTGCCCTTTCTGCCTCGGATGCTCTCTGGCCCGACACAGATTCATGAATGTCCGAATTTGTGTCGGCAAAGATGGCCATCTGGACCTCGCGAGCTCTCTCACCTCTCACGAGATACTCCCCATTTTCGGGGCTATCGCAACCCCCTTCCTACCTTCACCCGGCGTGTCTACGCCTTTACGAAAAGACTTGTTTCGCACTCGCACCTACTGCCACCCTGGTAGATGTCCTGGCTTTAGGCCATAGCGGTCCCGTTTCTATTTTTCACCAATGCATAATACAAGATCTGACCCTTTTAGTCGCACTACAGCTTTATTTGAGAAAACTGACAACCCGTTGACGGTTTCCTCTCTTTCGTTCCGTCAATATTTTGTAAAAACAATGGATCAGGCTAACTACGTAACCTGTAACTCATTGAATTGCTGCTATGCGGGTTTTGGCGCAGCTCTTGCTTCGCTCCCTTCTCAAGCTGTGAATCTAACCACTATGGGAGGGATCGATGGACTGTCCAAAGTGTCAGGGGACGATGATGTTACAGCGGTTCTCGGATTTCTATCTCGTGTTCTATGCCTGGAAATGCATCAATTGTGGCGCCATTATTGACCGCACCATTGCCACGAACCGCCGAAAGAGTCTGGCCATCCGAGAATCCCAACCCGTTCCCGCTGGTTAGAAACATCGGATCATCTTACGCTCGGAACTCGAGTCTGGCTGTATTTGAGCAACGCTTTTGGGACTCCGCATGGGGTGTCCATAACACCGGAGCCAGCTCATCCCACCCCCTTTCACCCCCCTGATCCATTTAAGAACCAGCTGTTTTGCGGTTGAATCGCTCACCAATTTGAGTGATGGATCACGTTGCCACCTTGTGGCAGGCACGAATCGCTTTTGTTGTTGCCGTCGAACTGTGTCGGTTGCCACCCTGGCAATAGGCCTAACTGCTACTAGGTCTTTATCTCAGTTGCTAATTAGGTCTCCTTACGAGGTATCCTACGAATAACACAACCAACACTGCTCACGTTTTTCTGCCAAGAGCAGGCCAGGAAAGGAGAGGGTATGTTCACAGCCAAGAGCCAACTTACCCGGGACACAATGGCCGCAATGGTGTTCTTCTTCGCTCTTGGCTCTCTCTCGATGATCTGGCCGAGCATCATTGCTCTCATCTTTGGTCTCTTCCTGTTGCTCCAATCGTTCGGGCTCGGACACGAAATCACCATGCTATCCTGGGCCGAACTCACGAATGCACCGATTGCCATGGCCTCTGTCCTCCGATCCGGTTCTCCGTCGATTCTTTCGTAATATCCAATCAGAACCGCGCCTTACACTCCCAACTTGATCAACTTCTCGTGGTGTGACAGCCAATAGAAACCGAGTTTTGCGATCCAACTTCCTAAAAGCGGGTGGCTGAAGTCTCGTTGACTACAGCGATCTGTTCGAATAAAGACTCCCGACCCACTGCTGTCCAAAACAGTCGGCATCTCCGAGTTCTCACCACGTGAATGCTGCAGATTCGACGGTCTCGGCTCCCCCATCCGGTTCAGGTTGTCTGTTCTGCTGTCCAAGATCCTGTGGCAAAGAGCGTGGCTTGCGTGGGACGGGACGCGAGCAACAGCCGTTCAAAGGGCGCATTGAGCCAGGCCCACAGGTCCCGATAGGTCAACAGATTGAAGCGGAGCAGGGCAGCCAGGTTTGAGAGACTCCAGGGCCAGGTGGACTTCAGCTGCAGGAATTTGAGCAGTAGCATGGCGAGCAAGGCGACCCAGATCTGCACCCGCACGGCGTTTTCGCTGGTGCCCACAAACGTCTTGATCTTCAGGTGCTGCTTCAGGGCTTTAAAGAGGAGCTCAATCTGCCACCGCTCCTTATAAATAGCCGCAATCGTACTGGCAGTGAGGTGCATGAGGTTGGTCAGGAAGGTGAGCGGCCGTTGCTGCGTGTCATCCCAGATGATCACCTGCCGCAGCGGGACCGGACATCGCTCACCCGCCTGCAGGCCGGTGAGGCTAATGATCTCATCGACCAACACGGGACCACGGGTGGGGACCGGGCGCCGCTCCAGCACGTCATAGAGCATGTTGGTCCGTGGCCGTGTCACGAATCCGACCTTGCTGCTGGTCCAGCGATGATACAGGGCATAGTCCAAGTAGCCTCGATCGACGGCCACGATGGTGCCTGGTGCGAACGTGAGCTGTTATGCCACGCGGACATCGTTGGTATTGCCGTCGGTGATCAGAGCCCAGCAGGGCAAGCATCCCTGATGATCGAGCTGCAGATGAAGTTTCACGGCGCCCTTCGTCCGCTGGAATCGGGCCCAATCGAACACCGTCGCGCACAATTGGATGAGCGACGTATCCAGCGTCCGGAGTGGATGCTTGAACCGGAAGCGCCGGCGCTTCCGGGCCGCCACCGTCTGACAGCGGCCGAGCACCTGGTAGAAGAGCGTCTCGTACAATTGCCAGGGGCGGTGGGCGTTCGCATATGCGAGGGTTGAGCGGGTGGGCGTCCGACGGACACCGAGGTGGACCAACTTCCCAAGGGCAGTCGCCAACCCACCACAGATCTCACGGAGGGAGTGGGCGCTGCCCATCTGACCAAACAGCATGGCGACGAAGTGGTCCCAGCACCCGAAGCCTTTGGCTGCTCGCTCGGCAGCATGTTGCCGCACGGCCCGCATGAAGTCCCTTCGATCAATCAGGGCAAGGATTTGCGCAAAACAACTGGCGACCGCTACCATAAGAGTACCTCCGGCTTGTGGGTGGCACGGCGCGGGTACGCCGTGAACGGTTGTTGGTTGAACAACCCATCCTACTCACAAGCCGGAGGCATGTTCAGAACTTATTTTGGACAAGAGTGCTCCCGACCCCTTTGTATCTCCGCATTGCCGCGGGCTAGGGAGATCGGACTCAGGTCAGCTCAATCGGATTTTTCCTGGTCGCACGGAGGATGGATAGAGAACTCACGTAGTACGGCGAGCATGGCAAGACAGCGCGCACTGTCGTCGATCCAGCAGGAGCAGATGCCCATGCCACACCTGCAGTGGTATGCGCTCGGCCTGTGAGCCATTGGAGAATGAATTGCTAAAATGGTTGTGCGGAATCTTCTTTGCCAATCTTTTGGTGCAGTGCAACAACATTGCAAATCAACCACATCATGCCGCCCGCCTCGGTAAGGATGCACCTGTCGTTTCGCCCTCCTTCTCGATGGCTGGATACAACACGTCAACTTCCCTACGAAATGTTGTATTCCAAGACCCGACCCTGGTTCACGTCCAAGGTGCTCCCCTTAAAGGTCGGGCGCTACATTCGCCTCGGACAATGCCAGTACATCGAATCCTAGTCGGTCAGCAGCCTTTAATATATCTAGAACGAATGCTTCCTCATAAACGACAAGGTCACCAAAACGGTATAGATTTTTTACTGACTCCATCGCCTCGAACTGTGGCCGATGCAATAAATCCTCCTGCAGGTAGGCGATTAGATCTTCCGCTGTCAAAGTGTCAGCCTTCCAGAATTTCCTGACTTGATCACCCATACGAACTGTGCCATCGTTGAGAAAACCGACTAGCTCATGCACTGATCGAACTGGACTACCTTCCAGTCTATAACCTGTGAACATTCGATTCCCGGTCACAATACAAGTGACCAAAGTCGTTTGTACAGAAAGCGGCCAACCCGTGCGGCTGCTCATATACCTCCAGAAGCCAACTCTCTCCTGAAGCGCGACGAAACGCCTGAGCTGAGCTGCCGCCCGCAATATGTGATCTAGGCTGGTTCTGATCTCATGCATATTGCAAGGATGAAGCGAGTTCTTGCTCTCGAAAACAAACAGCGTCGAACCCATGTAACAGAGAAGGTCTACCTCCCCATTCACGCCCCCAAATGCATATTCGAGCTGAGACTTGGTATCCCACTGTGCCCGCTTTAGTACGTCCTCGACAAAGTTGGTTACAGGATCCTCTTGCTTAGGCCCATGAATGCGCTCACGAAGAAGTTGAAGCGAGTTCCGCACTATGTTTGATGCCGCTAGAATGTTAACGGGAATGGTTACGATGTCGCCCAGTGATATGAATGGCTGATACTGAATGTCAAATACACAGCCAGACTTCGGCTTCCAGCTCAGAAGATCGATCACGTGGGGAACCTTATGCTCTGGTATGACACGCCCAAGCATCGCCACAAGATCTCGGCGTTCAAAGCGTGGGACAAGTGACCGAAACACCAATATGCGGTCTTTTCGTATGACCTCAGCCAGATGAGCTGCTATATAGAATCGGAGAAAACTAAAAAGACGCTGAACTTTAAGAAGTTCAAAGAGCGACAAATCCACATAAACTGTGAATTTAAGAATCTCATCGAAGGCGGCAAGATTCTCTTTCGCGGCAGCTGATACGATAAACACTTCCTCGCGGAAAAATGTGTCGTCAGAGATGATTTTTAGAAAATCAGGGACAAGAGGCATATGAAACCGGTATCGTGGTAGCGGTTCAGCAACATATTCCACAAATCGATCTCCGAAGGACTTATAGAAATCCTCGGCAGCTTCCCTAAGCAGCATGGCCTGATGTTTCTCCATCCCGCTGTGATGAGCATGCGCCTGCATATTACTCTGTATGTACCCAAGCCTTAGCGACTTCGCGAGCGGGATGTCTGGTAACGAGAGGACCATCTGGTGCCCTTCCTCATCGGAGGTAAACTCATATCCCAATATGTCCACTAATATTTCCCACTCTTGAAACTTCCTAATGTGGCAGGCATCGACCAAGATTGGAGCATACTGATTTGATGACACTTTCTCGGCATCAAGAAGTGAAACATCGCGATCAGTAAGGCCACAGTTCACTTCAAACAGATTGAAGATTAATGACAGCCCCTCCGCGAGATCTTCCTTAGAATAGAAGTCGACATCCCCTGTGTTGGCTGTTTTATCTGCAGTCGTTTCCCACATAAACATAAAATCAACAGCTGCTAAAAGCCCTTTAAGAGCTACAAGGCGGTTAGTCCGAAGGAATTTTATTATGGACTGTTGGCGTTGCAGTACGCGGCCGGCCAGACTCGATAGCGTAGCAGCAGATCTTAGGTATCGCCTGGCAGAATGGCTTAATTGAAGTGCCTCAGCATATTGGTAGAGCGTCTGCGTTACGCGATACAACGTATTTGCCTGGAAACCGTACTTCGATGGTCGAAGCAAGCCAATGCGACGGACTTGAGCGAGAAATGCGTCGCCACCAATTCGAAAGCCGAGCACTAGCCAATTAGTTGCACGGCCGACCCGCTGACGTTCAAGATTCCCGCGGACCTCTTTCAGAATTTGGTTGAGGTCGTTGTCGGTCAAAGCCGGCAATTCACCAGTAGAACCAGTCAATTGTGGGTCAGTTACCCAGAATGATGTCCTTAGAGAGGCGATGAAATCCTGAAGGTCACCCATAACTCTCTTCGAGAGGCCATCTAGCTCAAGTGGTTACTCAATACCTTATCGTAATTGTCGGGTTCGGATAAGAGCCTCCGACTTTCTTTAGAACTCTGCTCAGGATCTCAAAATAAAAAGGATAGAACGAGAGGTCAAACCTTGTCCCTAATCTCTGGCTAAGCAGGACTGAGCGCCAGGATATGGCGGCGCGCAAAGAGCAAGAGGCCGTGCTGGACTGCTGCTGTGAGCCGTAACAGCATGCGTCGAGCATGTTGAACGACCTTTCCGACCGTGTTGAACAGTAGGAACCGCAGCCTTTTGAGTCGCGCATCTGATAAATCTCCGGGTAAGGCTCAGTTGCTTCAATGCGCTGAGCAGATCGTAGGTCAGAGAAGGAAATCAGGGCTGGAGTGTAATTTTGAAAGAACGGTTCACGCGATTGAGGTTTCGCGGGAGAATGAAAAGTAGAATAATTCACTCAAATCCGACTAAGACGCTCATCCAAAAAAGCAGGCCAGTGGGTCCGCGTCGATCTCTTGCACCAAGTCTTCAAGGCGAGTGCTCGATGAGAGCCCCGGATATTCATGCCATTTCATATCAGCCCGCATCCAGTAGAGCCGCCACTTGGCAGCCGACCGGATGAACTTGAGCTTGGCCACAGGCGATTCTGTCCACTCGGTTTGGTTATCCCATCGAGGGCGCCGCTCAACAATCACAACGTCGTGCCCTCTGACGGAATACTCCAGTCGTAGCTTGTCTTTGAGATGTCCCGGGCTCCGCCTTTGACAGAACGTGCCGACAGCCTGCTCGATCCGCTTACGTTCAAGTTCACTGAATACCATCGTGGCTTCCCATAACTCAGTGACGAAATGGGGGAGAGAAATGTGATTGGAAGATTCTATGCCAGAGAGTCTTCCAAATCAAAATAAGAAAGCCTGCTGGCTTTCACCAGCAGGCTTTCTGTTTGTAACCCGGCAGCGTCCTACTTTCCCACTGCCTCACGGCAGCAGTAACATCGGCCTTGGAGGGCTTAACTTCCGTGTTCGGTATGGGAACGGGTGGGGCCCCTCCGGTATGGCCACCGGGAACATTCTATACTGAACCAGTCTTGTGTGCTTGGTACTAAGCCTTCAGATAAATACTCAAGACTCAGAACTCCTCATTTAGCACTCCGCAATGCGTCCAGGCATTACGGCGAGACCATGTCTATCAGGAGCAAAGGATGTTAAACCGCACGACCGATTAGTACTGGTTAGCTACAGCGCTCACACGCCTTCCACACCCAGCCTATCAAACTCGTCGTCTACGAGTGGTCTTTAGGTAGCATACGCTACGGGAGAGCTTATCTTGAGGCACGCTTCTCGCTTAGATGCTTTCAGCGATTATCGCCACCGGACATAGCTACCCGGCACTGCCGCTGGCGCGACAACCGGCACACTAGAGGTCCGTCCTTCACAGTCCTCTCGTACTAGTGAAAGCCCCTCTCAACTCTCCTCCGCCCACAACAGATAGGGACCGAACTGTCTCACGACGTTCTGAACCCAACTCTCGTACCGCTTTAATAGGCGAACAGCCTAACCCTTGGGACCAGCTTCAGCCCCAGGATGCGATGAGTCGACATCGAGGTGCCAAACCTCCCCGTCGATGTGAACTCTTGGGGGAGATCAGCCTGTTATCCCCGGCGTACCTTTTATCCGTTGAGCGATGGCCCTTCCACACAGAACCACCGGATCACTAAGTCCGACTTTCGTCTCTGCTCGAGCTGTCGCTCTCGCAGTCAAGCTCCCTTCTGCCTTTGCACTCGACGGCTGATTACCGACCAGCCTGAGGGAACCTTTGAACGCCTCCGTTACCTTTTGGGAGGCGACCGCCCCAGTCAAACTACCCACCAGACACTGTCTTCGCCCTGGATGACAGGGCCGAGTTAGAATATCAGAAGATTCAGGGTGGTATTTCAAGGACGCCTCCACCCGACCTAGCGGCCAGGCTTCGTAGGCTCCCACCTATCCTACACAGCCCCTTCCAACATCCAATGTCAAGTTGTAGTAAAGGTGCACAGGGTCTTTCCGTCTAGTTGCGGGCACCCGGCTTCTTCACCGGAACAACAAATTCGCTGAGTCACTTCCCGAGACAGCGCTCCAGTCGTTACGCCATTCATGCAGGTCGGAACTTACCCGACAAGGAATTTCGCTACCTTAGGACCGTTATAGTTACGGCCGCCGTTTACTGGGGCTTCCCTTCAGAGCGTCGCCTTGCGGCTAACTCCTCCGGTTAACCTTCCAGCACCGGGCAGGCGTCAGACCCTATACGTCCACTTGCGTGTTCGCAGAGTCCTGTGTTTTTGGTAAACAGTCGCTAGAGCCACTTTATTGCAACCACGTTCGGCTTACCTTGTACAGACTCACCTACGCGTGGCACCCCTTCTCCCGAAGTTACGGGGCTAAATTGCATAGTTCCTTAGGAAGTGTTCTCTCACGCCCCTTAGTGTATTCCACCCACCTACCTGTGTCGGTTTGCGGTACGGACACAATGATGACTCGCTACGAGGCTTTTCTCGGCAGCATGGGATTAGCCCGTTTGTGGCCTTGCGGCCTCCCCATCACGTCTCGGCGTTAACGGTCTTGCGGATTTGCCAACAAGACCCGCCTACACGCTTAGACCGGGTATTCCAGGGACCCGGCGGTGCCTACCCTTCTGCACCCCCCCTTCGCTGATAACGCCACCACTGTGGTACAGGAATATTGACCTGTTTGCCATCGCCTACGCCTCTCGGCCTCGGCTTAGGACCCGACTCACCCTGACCTGACGAACATAGGCCAGGAAACCTTAGGTTTACGGGGTTGATGATTCTCACATCAATTATCGCTACTTATGCCTGCATAATCTCTTCTCTGCGCTCCAGCTGTCCTTGTCGGTCAACCTTCACCGCACAGAGAATGCTCCCCTACCACTCACCTCTTGCGAGGAAAGTCCGTAGCTTCGGTGACATACTTAAGCCCCGTTATATTTTCGGCGCACCATCGCTCGACCAGTGAGCTATTACGCACTCTTTAAAGGATGGCTGCTTCTAAGCCAACCTCCTGGCTGTCTGAGCGACGTTACAACCTTTCCCACTTAGCATGCACTTAGGGACCTTAGCTGACGGTCTGGGCTATTTCCCTTTTGACCACGGATCTTAGCACTCGTAGTCTCACTCCCGTGCGTCCAGTAACGGCATTCGGAGTTTGATTGGGTTCAGTAGCGTT